>JAIZWK010000001.1:0-4226757 GCA_021498095.1 Candidatus Harpocratesius repetitus
TTATTTGTTACCAAAATTTAATGTACCTACTAATTTTTCTAAATCGTTTATTAATAGAAAAAACGCGATTTTAGGAAAAGAAAAAAGGGTTTATTGGTTTAGAAAAAACGAAAGGTTTGTAAAATGTCATATCACACTCCAGGTATTATTTCTGATGGTGGATCAAAAACAACAATTTTTGCAGTTCGAACCACAATTGGACAAGAAAAATCGGTTTTACAAAATATTTTTAATCGATTACGTGTATTGAACCCATTTCCTGATTTAAAATGCATGATGATTGCAGAAGAATTACGAGGGTATGTTTTTATCGAGGCAGTTCATCAACGAGATGTGATGATTGCAATCTCTGGATTACGACATGTAAAAGGTAAAATTGTTGGTTCAATTTCTTTAGAGTCTATTGCTCACGTAATTTCACCCCGAAAGGTTACCGAAATTTTAGAAGAAGGGGATACAGTTGAAATTATTTCAGGAATTTTCACTGGTCAAAAGGCAGAAGTTGTAAGAATGCCTAAAGAAGGTGCTAAAGAAGAGGTAACTTTGCGATTGTTAGATTCTGATTCCGCAATATCCATAAAAATTCATGGTGATTTTCTTAAACTGGTTGAAAAAGGTGCGCGCCATCAAGAAGTATATGATATTAAAGAAATGGAAGAATTAAACAACACAACAATTCCATCTTCAAGTTTTTCAAAAGATGATACTAAGGTAAGAATTGCTGATTCTGACACTTCAATTTCTTCACATCCTGAAGAAATATTCTCGTTTGATTCTGGTGAAGAAGAGTTAGAAGAGAATGATAAAGAAGGAGAAGAAGAAGAATTTACTTCAAAAGAAATGTTTGAAAAATCAAAAGAAGAAGAAGAGGAAGAAGAAGAAGATGAATGGGCAAAATTTGGTTTTTAATTCATCTTTTTGATGAATATTAAATTTTAATCATTCAAAATAATTTTTTCTTAATTATTTCTGAAGTTGATTGAGATGCATGGATTCTTACACATTTTCTTAATTCAGGTAGATACTGGAGAAATTTTAACAGAAATAGATAATTTGACATTAGATAACTCCTATTTTAAACTAGATTTTATGCAAATTCTTATAGAAGAGGGAATTGATTTAAAAAATACTGAGACATTAGTAAATGCTTCTCTAATTCAATTTCAATTAGAAAAAACCAAATTTCCTTTAGTTTATCATTTCTTTTCCAGCAAGCATTTTATTCTTATTTTGATTGCCACCCATCACGACAAAAAAATTCAATTTTATATTGATCCACTGTTAGAAGATTTAGAACAAGAAAAAATAGTTTTTATGAACACAAATATTGTCGAAATGGTTGATGAACAGACAATTTCAGAAAAAAATACAAGCGAAATAAAGGGAAAAATTCAAAAAAAGAACGATTTTGATCAAAAAAATAGTGAAATTAACCAAGGAAAGGATTATTTTAGAAACCTTAAGAAATTTAGATTTTTACGAATGATTGCAAGGAATTTAGCTGAATATCTACTTCCCTCATTTTTGATTCCAGAAAAGCGATTTAATTATCAAATTCTTGATGTGAATCAACCTCCCGAAATATTTAATTACTTGAAAGAAATTTGCCAAAAAGATTATAATATTTCATTTTTAGATCAAATTTGGGAAAAATTAGATGGAACATGGTCGATTCTTGAATTTAGTGAAGTTTATTCAATATCAATTGATTCATTGCGAGAAATTTTCTTCTTTTTATGGAAAACAAATTTTGTTGTCTTACGAATGGAATACTTTCCATGGGACCGATTTAAAACAACAATAAAAGCACCACTTTTTTTAGATGAAGGAAGTAAAGAAAATTTACTACTAGTTAATAAATTTAATTCGAATAAAATAATTCAAATAATTAAATATATTGGAGATGGATGTTCATACACAAATCTGGTAAAGAATTTTGATATTACTAAAACAAAGTTAAATATATATCTATCCGAACTACTTCAAAGGCAAATAATTCAAAGAGAAGAATATAAACCTGTACTTGAGATTATTCCTGAAGACTTGATCCCTCTTTTAAGCTTACAAGGATTTGAAAAAGAAGATTTTAAATTATTAAGCGATTTAGCAAAAATTTTGAATGGAACAAGAAGTATACGATCAGCTTCACTAAGATTGCAAATTGATCCTTCCCGAATAAAGGGTTTACTAGATAAATATGAATCAGCTGTTAAAATCTTGACTTAAGAAGGAAACCAATCGAGTAAATAAGCAAGAAATAGTAGTGCTGCAATAAAATCTGCAGTGGTCCCAGGATTTAATTTTCCATTACTAGAATTTAACCATTGAGAAAAATTTTGATATAGTACTTTCCCAGAATCTAATAAAAGACCTCCTTCGTGAATAATTTTTTGAGCTCTTTTTTGGACATTATTTGCGATAATTAAAGAATTTTTCCTCAAAATAAGAGAATCTGGATAAGTAGCTAAGAATTTAATAAATAATTGCTGAATAATAAAGGATGTATTAAGATTAATTTCATTTTTGCTCCTTCCTTTTTTTAAAGAATCATTATAAATGCTATAAAAATAATTTTTTAACCAAAATTGACAAATTTGATAACCAAATACCCATTCTCTACTTATAAGATCATAATTCATGCTTTTTTGAAATAAATCAATCAAATGTATTTTATTTTTGTTTACATAACTAGGGAATTCAGGGTTTAGTATATTAAATTTTTCTGGGACATCATTCCCACCAGGATTAATTAATCCTCCAGGGCTCGCACGTTTGATAGCATCAGCAACTAAAATTGTATCCTGTTCTGTGGTCTTTAAAATTGTTTCTTTTACTTCATTCCAAAAACAATTAAATTTAAATTTAGTTTTGGTTGGACTTTTATGTTTCAGTCTAAAAGCAGAAAGAATTAAAGGAGAAATCAGCAAAATATTTCCTAATAACAGATTTTGATGAGGCGGTGTCTTCATCATCACATTAACAATTTCCCAAATAAATTTTCCTAAATAAATTGATGAGAGTGAAGACATATGGGATAAAAGATATTCATTTATTGCATTATTTACATTCACATAATCTTGAAAAGTAATCTTATTGGTTGAATGCCATGGACTAATATTTCCGGGCTTATTAGTTGAAAATTCGAGTTTATTAGCATATTTCCAACTTAAAATTACTGATTGAAAGGACTCAAAATTGAAATTTTGAGATAATATAAAAAGTCTGTTAGAAAGAAATCGCTGAAATCTCATTTTTGGACAGCATTATCCATTTTTATTATAACAAAAATCAAAATTTGAATTTATAAAATTACTTTTAGTTAAAAATCTGAAATCTGAAATTTGAAATTTGAAAAAAGATAAAGGGGTTTTTATTCTTAAAATTAAACTCGAGAGAGAATTTGAAAACCCGAAGTCTCGCCTTTTGGTAAAGCTACAAGTTTAAATTCATCTTTTAACCCAGCTTGATAAATATATTTCTTAATTCGAAGTTTTAAAACCTTTTTTGATATAGAAATTGGAACTTCAATTTTTACAAGATTGCCGTCTTTCGAAATTTTACTATCAGGCACATTTTCTTCCAAGTATTGCATAATTTGTTCGATGTGTTTTTCTTTCATCGCAGAAATTTTACTAACATCAAGATGAAAAAGATTTAACTCGACTTTTTTTTTTCTAGCCATATGAATTCACTTTAAATGAGAATAAGAGTGTTAAAGAAGGAAAAAAAAAAAGTTTTGCGGATTTATTAGTTAAAATAAGATCTTCCTATAATACTTATTCTACAAAAAGTTATTTTTCAAGCAACTTCTTTTTGCTTGATTTTTTCTTTTCCCTTTGTGTGGGTTTCTTTTTAGAAGATACGGAATCTTCCTTTAATTTCTTGGATTGTTTTAATTTTTCTTTCAATTCTTTTACTCTGGCTAAACGTTCTTCTTCCAATTTTATTCGAACTTGCATTTCGCGCTGTTTTTCCGCTTGATTAATTTTTTCTTGCTTTATTGCAATTAGACGATCTCGTTCTTGCTGTAATTTCTCAAGATTGGATAATTCTTCAGTTTCCTTTTGAAAGTTTTTGCTGGTTTCATCATCTGCTTTAATGCTAGTTTCATTTTCTGGTTCATTGGTGGATTTTTTTCTCATTTGTTTATTCGAGTCACTTTTAGATTCGAGTCTAAGTTCGTCTCTTTCTAATTTTTCATCACTTTCTTGTAATGGAGTGACTAACTTAGTTTCTTCAAGTGTTGAAACAAAATTATCTTGTTCTTCCAAATTAAGATATTTTAGTTGATCGATAAGAAAATACTTTTGATTTTCAGGAATTGATAAATTTTGAATTATTTCCTTTAATTCTTCTCGAGTTTCAGAATTTGGGTTATTAACTGCCGCGATTTCTTCAAGATATTTTTTTTGTTGAGAATAATTTAGATAAATAAACGATTTGGCAATCATATTTCTTTCTTCTTCAGATATAGAAAGATTTAGCAAACTTTCTCTGATATCAGGTTCTAATACAGTATAGATCTGACTAAAATCAAACTGAGACTCTTCTTCTTTTGATGGATGATGTTCAGTTGAACTTGAAGGTTTAGATGATTTTGATGATGAAAAAGTTTCAGATAATTTTGATGTCTCTGATAATTCTGATAATTCTGATAACTCAGATAACTCAGACAACTCAGATAATTCAGACAACTCAGATAATTCAGATGAAGTAGATGATTTCGATTGTTTTGATGGCATAGAATTATTACCCGAATCTGGAGAAGAAGACAATACGGATTTTGAAGGATGAAGTAATGTTTCAGCTGTATTTACTTCATCTATTCTTGATGATGTTGCAGTTTGTTCTGAAGAAATCAAAGGTTTTCCAGTAAAAGGATCAAAACGTTTTGCATGTTTTAAAGGTTTACCTGTTAATGGATCAAAGTTAGCAACCTTCTTTTTGGGATGAGTTCTCTTTTTTGTTTGTGTTATAGGGGGTTGAAATGATTGTACTTTAGTTCTTAAATGAGGAGAAGAAGGGGGAATAATAGGCAAAACAGAGTCATTTGAACGTAATTGAGCAGGTTGAAATATTTCAGGAACTGGAAGAGTAAATATCTGAGGATTAAATATTTTAAATTCATTACTTATAACAAGTTGGGGTTCATATTTCCAATATTGCAAAAATTGTCTATTTAATGTCAGAGAATACTTTTTCCATTGATTTATATTCATATTTAATATTTGATTGTAGTTTTGCTGATTCGCTTTTTTGGTTGTTTGATATATTTTTTTATTTGATTTTAAAATTTGCTTATAAGATTTAGTATATTGTGATTTAGCACGAGAGAATTGACGCCTATTTCTCCTTCTCAACCGCCGATAATTACGCTTTATTTTTGCAATTTCCTTTGGATTTCCTCCAACTAATGTCAAAAGAGCAAGTTGATAAATCCGTTTGTTTTCTTCACGAGCTCTTCTAAAGATTTTTCTTAAATCATGAATAATTTTTTTATATTCGAATTTCGTTTGCTTTTTAGGTTGTTTATATCGTGATTTATTTATTCTCTTTGCATTTTTATAATCCTTTCTAATCTGTTTTTGTATGGTTTGAAATTGTCGATATTCTTGTGTATTATTCAAACTTTTTTCTTCTTTTTGTGCAATTGGAGAAACTGGATGTGAAACATAAGAAGAAGTAGTTTTAAGGGATGTTTTTTGAGAACTAGAAGAATTATAATTTGATGATGAAAAAGTTGAATTCGTTATGGTTTTTGGATGTGATTCTTGCTTTTTATATCCAATTGATGGAGAAGAGATACTTTTTGATGATGATTGCTTTATAGCTTGAAATCTATGTTTATAATGTTCAAATTCAAATTTATTACCACATGATGGACAGTAAATGGTAATTCCTTCTGCCAAATCTTGAACCAATTCTGAATCAACCTGAGTACCACAAGTAGGGCAGAAAATTGAAGGAATTTTCGGTAATTTAGTTATTTTTGATATTTTAGGTATTTTATGGCTCATTTTTATCAAAAATTTTATTTGTAGATATTCTGAATTTAATAATGAGTCTAATAGTTAATAAAGGATTTTGGGACCATTTATATTTAAAGGAATACAAGAATAAAAAAAATCAATTTAAGAAAGATTTGACTATTTTTAAGAATGAAGGATCAATTAAGAGAAGCCTTATTTTTTAAATTATTTAAATATTATCGTTCAAAAAAATCTCATTGACAATTTCATTGAAGTTTTAGAGCAAAACATACACTATTTTAAAGCTTATGACAAAGAAAAGCAGGGATATGCATAAATTGATATTTTTATAAAACTCTCAAACTGGCAAAAATATGCTTTCCGCAGTTACAGTTGCTATAAAGGAAATACAAGACTATTTATGGCAAAAGTTATATCAAATAATCTGGCGGAGAATATTAATAGTAGGATTAAGACTCGTGTGCATTTAACTGTTCCTAAAACACCTGAGGGTTTAGAACAGCGATTTCAGGGATATATTACAGTCATAAATGAACCCGAAATCTTAGGAATTACCATTGTTCTGCACCGATTTAGCCCAAAAATTCTCTCTAATGAGTGGAATAATTCAGAAATTAAACAATTATTTCAATTAAACGAAAAATGGGGGAAAAAAATTCAAACCGAGGTGTTAGTGAATTGATCCTTCGTAATTAAAAATAGCCAAAGATTTAATTATCCATAATTTTTTCTGCAAGTTCGGGATTCCATTTGCGAATATCAGCAGCAAGTGCATGGAACTTCTCAATAGCATCCTTTATGCTTAAATGTGGAGGTTCAGGTTCAGAATATTCACCATTTTTCATATATACACGCATATCAGGTTCAACAACAATCTTACTTTCTTCTGTCAAAGTTTTTATCCATTCGGTATATTTGGCACGATCCCATCTTCGAAATGCCAATAAAGATTCAAAATGAGAAGAAATTGTTTCAAAAATGGATTTACCTTTTAAAATTGCATCACGAGCTTGAACCATAGATTTAGCGCCTCCAAATGTTCCTAAAGGATGAGAATGAGTTCCTCCTCCGGCTTGACAAATAATATCTTGATTAGGCACATCACTGTTAGGATTCATTACACGGGCAACATCCCATAAAACAGTCGCTTTTAGACCTCCAGAACAAATAGGCCGCATAGTTTTAATTTTACCCAAAGGTCGAACACAAGCTTCCATATTTTCTAAAACAGTATGTGATGATGCTTCCATTTTTCCCAATGGTGCGCCAATGTGAAATTGATCAATCCCACCTAATCTTGCAATCAAAGTCCATACTTTCATTGAAACTCCATGGCGTAAATCCATAGGTTGACCGTCAACAATAATCTCAGGAAAAATTGTTTGTGCTCCATGACCTGCTCGATGTCCATGAAGAATCATATGTGGAAACTTTTTTCGAATGGTTTGAACTCCAACCATCCCAGTGGCAAGAATATCAATCATAAGACAGTTTCCACCAAGAGATCGAATTAATTCTCCCCGCTTAATCATTTCGTCCATATCTCCATGAGTTATATTCGCAACGTAGATAAGATTCCGACCTGTTAGATTAGTAATTCGATGACATTCATTCAATACTAACTGGGCGCGTTTTTCAAAGGTACAATAGTCTTGAGAGGTAAGATTCTCATCATCTTTAACAACATCCAATCCCCCTTCAAATGAACGGCGTGCAGCTTTTGCCCAATCTTCTTCACTTAGTCCTGTCTTTGGTTTGACAATTGTGCCTACTGTCATGTAATTTCCTAATATTTCTTTAATTCCAACATTTCCTAAAGTTGGACCAATAAAACTATTAGCATATTTATCTGGAAAATCCACATCTTCTAAACGCACACCCCATGCTGCACTTGTCATTCCGGTATAATTTCCCATAATTACGCTTAATAATTGTGGAATATTACCCGGCTCAAAACCTTCAACAGGTAATGCAATTGCAGCCATACCAGAAAAAAAGTTTAATCCAATAATTTTTGCTTCTAATTTTTTCATATTACGTTTAGAATTTTCGTCCATCTCCTCTGGAAGAAGAGTTTTCAAATCAGGATCCCATGTTCCAGTAGATTCTTCTGCAGCAATTTCCAACGCTGCTCGATAAAGTCCATAACGAAGTGTCCAACCTTCTCGTAATTTTGGGCTTATCGAAAGATACATTATAATGTAATTTTGCCGATAGTAGTTAAAGTCAAAAGACGTTTCAGGATCGAGTAAATATGGTCCTAATCGTTTACGCATTTGTTCGTCAATAAGTGCAGGATCTGGCACTTTAAAACCGTAATATTCATAACGGTTACAATCAATAATGGGGAGAGTAATTCTTTCTGGAAAAAACTCCCAATTTTTTACTTCTAACATTTCACATTCTCCTTTTTTTTATTCTCGATTCATTTTTATTTAGTATATTTAATCCTTTACAACTTTCATTTAACTTGATATTTCCTATTTTAGAAAGAAAGAATTAAATATTAAATTCTAATTCTTCGTGTTCAATAGATTGATAAGCATTCTGCAAAAAAGGATATACTTGTTGAAAATTTGAATGAACTTGTCCACTAGGAAAAATTCCCGCTTCAGTAATAACTCCTGAAATATAAAGACGGTTGACTGTTTCAAAAGCAGGATTTAAGATTTTTAATTGCTCCGGCTTTTCATCCCAATCTTTGTAAATTTCAACCGTATCTCTCATTTCAATTTTCTCAAAATTACCAAACGCAGTCCCAGGATTATATTTCAATAGAGGAGTCGCAACATATAAGGGAATATGTTCTTCATGGGCAACTAATGCTAATAAACGAGAGCCAATTTTATTTAAAACAGTTCCTTCACTGGTAACTGCATCAGCTCCAATTATTATTAAATCTGTCCCTAAATTTCGAGCAGCCCAACGCATTGCACTGTCAACAACTTGAATAACTTCAATTCCATGGTCGATCAGCTTTTTTGCTGTAATTCTTCCTTGATAAAATGGGCGAGTTTCGGTGGAAATCACCTTAAACTGCCGTCCTTGCTTCTTTGCTTCCACAAGAATTGCTTCTACAATACTACTATGACAATGAGTTTGAACAACAAATGGTTCTGAAGAATTTTTAGGGATTAATCTCGCACCATATTTAGCAATTTGACTTTTAGATGCTTTTAAAATGCTGATATATTCATTTCCATATATTTCAACCATTTTTGCGAGATTAACTTCAATACCCTGTTGATGATCATGCTTTATTTTGCCTAAAATGAATAAAAGACCATTTCGCATCGCGGGTTCTGTGCTACGAGATCTCGCAAAAACTTGTTCTGCTGTTAAAAGATCTTTCCAAAGAGATTCGTTTGATTCATCTTTATGTCGTTGAGCAAATGCAATGAATTCCTTAACTGCATAGATGGCAATATTGGTTGCACCTTGAATTTCTAAAGAAGTAATTTTCAACGCTGCTGATTTTAAACGATCCATAATTCTATCATATCCAAACTTTTTTTCTATACGACTAATAATTGTTATAACTGCTTCCTAAAATTCTTTGTATTTGTTTATATAAAAATAAATTATAGGATGAAAGTTATCATATTCGTAAAAATTATTATTTAATTATTTATACTTTCTTGACCAATGAAAATACAACTATCGAAATTAAACATTTATTTTTTAAAAGTTGAGATTTCAAATTTTTTTTTAAGATTATGTTAATTTTCTGGTGAAAAGCATGAATTTAATGAAAAAAACTTCCATCTCCGTTTCCCTCTTAATTTTTATATTATTTCTCGGCTTGGTGGGAATTAATCTCTTTATTCCATTTACAGCAGCTCAAACCTCGAATCCTACAGAGGTGCTCTACCTGGGAGAAGAAAATGAACATGTTGCTAAAGCTTTAATGCTTGATTCAGATAATATGCATGTTACTGTTCAAAATCCATCGAATGTTGATCTTTCAAACTTAGATGAATACGACGTGGTGGTAATAAATGATGTATTAATATCTGCGAGTGCCCGTTCCACATTAGTTTCATGGGGATCGCAAACAGATCACGGAATAATGGTGATTATGGGGCCTCAACTAACTGCAGATTCATCTCTTTTGGTGGATTTGGGAATATCTACATCGAATTCGTTTTCAAATAACTCAGGATATATTAATGAACCTGATGAATTAAATGACAAAAAAGGCCTTTCATTAGTCTCAGATGAATTTAAAAATAGCACACTTCCCTTTATCTCGTCAGTTGTATGGAATACCGCTCCGGAAACCTTCTATTTTACGCTCATGACAAATCTAACCCCAGAAATTAAAACTATCGTAAGAATGCAATGGACGGATGCAAATTTTACTAAAACGAACTACCCACTAATTGCGGGAAGATCTTTGGGAAGTAACAATCATTTGAATGTGTATGTGTTTACGGGATGGTTCCAAAACGAATTCGATGATACAGATTCCAATCAACATTTTATGGTCTGGTTATATTTTAATTATCTTATGTATTCAACAGCCCAAAGTACAGTAAGTTATCCCAATATTCCACTTTATGGAGATTGGTTAGGCAGTCCTGTACCACACTTCCAAGCCAGACTTATTTTAGGAATTGTAGTGTTGCTAATAGGTGTAGGTTCCACCGTGGCATATTATTATGTTAGAAAAAATAAAAAGGAGCATCGGGAAATATTCATCAGTGATGAAATTATAGTTGACAAGAAAGAGAAAGAAGAAATTCCCGCAGATGAAATTTTTGTAGATAAAAGTGATAAGTGGGAAGTTGTAGGAATGCATCGACAAATTGCCGGGTTCTTCAAACTCTTCTTTGTAATGATTTTACTATTAATTCCACAGTTGATTGTAACTTCTTTCGTTATGCCTGTGTACTTAAATCCATATCCTCAATCGAGTGGATGGTATTCCTACACGCTCCATTTCTTTGAAGCAATATGGCTGGTTTTTGATATGGGTTTTAACTTCGCAATAACAAAGTTTTTTGCCCAACACAGAATAGAAAGACCAGAAAAGGCATATCACTACGTGCAACTCTTTATTTGGTGGGAGATTCTTTCGGGCGTAGCACAAGTATTTTTCGTAGCTTTTATAGGCTCATTTATATTCCCACACACAAACTTTTCCTATCTATCTTGGATGTTTGTTGTGCATTCTCTAATTCAATTCCCTGGAATATTTTTGGTATTTCAGTATTTCTTCCAGGCATATCAGCGAACTGATTTCAGCATGATTTCATTTGCCCTCCAAGTATTCGTTCTGCGACTGGCACTTCAAATCGCGACTGTTCCCATTTTCAAGGCCATTTTTGCGAATAATATTATGTATGGTCCTGCATTTGGCGCAGGAATCGGTATGCTGGTTGGACAACTGCTGGGTGATTGGGTATTATTCGGAATTACCTTGAAAATGTATAAAAGTTTAAAATTACCACTACTTCCTATCTTTACAGCAGATTTCACCAAATCTGAATTTGTAGAGACATTTAAATTCGGAGGAAAAATGGTACTAGGCCAAATGTGGGTACCATTAGGTTGGCTTTTACAGGTTTTTCTAGTAGCTATTTATTTACCCAACAGTAGCGCTGAACAAGGCTATTTTGAATTAGCATATACTGTTTCAACCATACCTCAAGCGATATCTTTATTAATGACTTCAATGTTAGGAGGTTTAACAGAAGCTTATGAATATAAAAAGACAAATCTTCACAATTATACATCTTTTTCAGGAACCAAATGGGGAAGTTTGTGGACATTTTATCTTGTATCAACATTCTTAGCCATTGGAGGACCTTTTATATTAGGTGCAAGTGGACCTAATTGGGCTCGGGCTGCATCATTAATTCCTCTTTTAATGCTATTTCAAGCACTTGGACCTACATCTTGGCAGGCAGATTACGAATTTGCCGCGGCGAATAAACCAATTTATGCAGGAATTGCATGGATAGTCGAGCAATTTATCCGGGGAATTCTTACTTTCGTCCTTTTGGCAGAAATGCATGTTATGGAAGCAGTAATCATCGCATACATTATCTCACTTTCCATTAAAAACGTTTTAGTGTTAATTTTGATTCGAACTAAAATCCATAAATGGGATTGGAATGTTTGGCAGGCATATATTGCTCCTCTGCTTTCTGCGGCTGTAAATTATCTCATTCTTAGAGGTGTGATCTTTTTGGTAATTGATGTAATGTTTGGTGGAGAATACAACATTATTAATGCTATAATTTTATTTGTTATAGGAATGTTCGCTATGGAATACATATATGCTTTTATTGACGGATTATTTGGTGGATTCTGTGATAATACACTTAGTGAATTAGACGTTGCTACCAATATGGTTACAGGCGTGAAAGGTTTGGCTCGAGGATATTATAAAATGGTTGCTCTTGGTGCTAAACTATCACCACTTCACAATAAGTTTAAAATAAAGGTTTACGACGACGCTTTTAGAGAAGCACAAGAGCTTACTGATATCAAAAAGAAAGTGGTTAAGAATTAGAAAACCTTCCTTCACTCAATCCACATCTTATTTTTTTTATTTTTCTGATCTTCTGATATTTTTTCGTTGAATTCTGCTGATATATTAGTGGTGTTGATGAACCCAGCCATTAAAGTTTAATGCTGTCGCAAGTGAGATTCAATAAATTTTCGAACCGAGCTTTTTCCTTTAATTATACCATAATGTCCTTCACAAAGTATATCGGGCTCAAATGAAAGCAGATATTTCATTGATTTTCGCCAATCTTCGACATTTGAATTAAACTCTTCCATGAAGGGTCCGTGAATATCTTGTCCGAATAAAATCGTTCCAAATTTAGGATGAAGATAAATCACACTGATAGAACCTGGTGTGTGTCCTGGAGTATGAATTATTTTTAACTCAAGCCCATTTAATCGGAGTATATATTCATCATCTTTAATTGATTGATCAACCTTTACAGCTATATAATTTACAAATCTTAATTTAACAAT
The DNA here is from genome assembly GCA_021498095.1 of Candidatus Harpocratesius repetitus. Lineage (GTDB taxonomy): Archaea > Asgardarchaeota > Lokiarchaeia > Sigyniarchaeales > Promethearchaeaceae > Harpocratesius > Harpocratesius repetitus. The sequence continues at coordinate 12,984 of JAIZWK010000001.1, forward strand.
CTATCAATTTTTCCATATCTTTTTTTTAAATCTTCCCTTTACTTTAATGATTCTCAATGCGATCTTCTCTCGTTGTTAAATCGAAATTTGAGCATATTTGTAATGCCCAATATATTCCAATGAGCGATGGAACTCAAATTCAAGTTCTTACCACAAAATTGAAAGATCTTTCAGATAACTCTCAACAATCTGCTACCATACCTCATTATACTCTTATGCTCATTCCAGGCTGGGGAACAATTGTTCCATCTTGGGATTCTTTCTTAATGGAAGCAGTTAATTTATTTAATATCGTCTATTTCGAATCTCGAGAAAAAGATTCAAGCATTCTGGGAAAGCATATACATTCGAATATGGACAGATTGGCACAAGACATTGAAGAAACAATAAAATTTCTAAAAATTCCTTCCAACCAATTAATTTTGGTTGGTTCTTGCATCGGTGCAAATACTATCGCATATGGTTTAATGAACAACCGTTTTTCACCAAAATTAACAATTTTTATTGGTCCTCAACTGCATTTTCCACTACCTTGGTATGCCCGTTTTCTCATTCCTATTTCACCACATTGGCTCTTTCGTTTTTTCCGCCCAATTTTGCGATTTTGGGTAAAATACTTTCAAACTGCCGATAAAGATCAAGCACAAAAATATATTAGAATAATTAATGAAGCAGATTCAAAGAAGTGGAAGAAAGTCGGAAAGGCAATAGCATTTGAGCAATTTGACTCAATATATCCACAAATTACCCAAACTGTGCATGTAATAGGAGAAGGAAATGATAAAATGCATAAAGCATCCGATGCTTTGAAAATTGCTCAATTACTTAAGAATGCAGTATTTGTCATGATGGATAGTAATGCAGCCACACATAGTGGGGAAATGGCTCAAAAAATCCACAATCTAATCCTTCAAGAGCAATCAGCACGAATTAACGAGGATTTTTAAAAAAATATTCATAATTAAATCTATTTGATTATTTTTTTATCTGCATTGTTCCTTCAGAATCAAAAACTATATGTAAACCCTCTTCGATAATGTCCAAATGCGAATTCTGTTCGATTTGTGAGCGATAATCTTCTGAAACAAGAAATTCTTCCAATTCAAGAGTATTTTTAATCCAAACTAATCGAAATTGAGAAATATCATCATTACGTCCCGACATTTGGGTTGCAATCTTAAGAACTTCAAAATCATTATTCAAAGCCATTGGAACTTTACATGTGTCTGTGCGGTAAGCTGTTTGAGAATTAAGATATGTAGATTTAAAATCGATTTTTTTTAGAAGTTTTTGAGAAGTAAAATCAGCAAGACCAATTCCTTGAGCATTACCATGCGTAGATTCTGTCAAATCACGAATATATAAACGATGAACTTTCATGGTTGATCCTTCTTTCCGCCCCGTAATATTGGTATCCATACCAGTCCCACTAAATTCTTTCCCCATTTCATCCACGACCAGCAAATCAATCTCTGGAAATGGAATTCGTGCCATCCATTGATATGCTAACTTAAGTAACTCCGGCTCTTGCTTTGGAATTTGCTCAGGTATCAAACACTTTAAAAGCCCTATCTCTTCGTATGCATTCTGTAAAATAGCCAATCCCCCTAAAACTGGAACCTTATTCAATAAAACATCATATACAGCGAAGGCAATATCATCCCATGAAAAATGTTCGGCTGCACGATGATAAATCCGAGCACCTTCTCGTTTTCCCATTCCAATTAAACACATTTTCATCAAACCACTTTCAACTGTGGCGGTAAATTTTGTGTGAGGTTTGATTCGATTAACAACAAAAATATGATCCGCTTGTGCTGCATAATGATCGAGATAAACTGGAGTTCCCAGCGAGGTATAATCAATTAGATCAACATCCATAGTTCCCTTAATTGGACAACCTGTGATTTCTTCTGTAATTCCATAGTTTGTCAAAATCTGAAGCTGTCCTTCGCGGGTACCTCCACCATGACTACCCATAGCAGGAAAGATGAATGGTTCAGCCCCAAGTTGCTTAAATTCATGAACAATGCATTTTAATATTAAGGAAATATGGCAGATTCCCCGACTTCCTGCAGTAATCGCAACAGATTCTCCCTGTTTGACTCGATTTGCTAAGTTCAACTTTTGAAATTCGTTATGAATTACATTGGGAATTAAATCTTTAGATATTGATGGTTGATCAAAACTTTGTCGAATTCTGAGCATGGATGGTAATTCAATATTTTTCATTTATCATTCACCAATCATTTATACAAATTATACAGTTATATTCAGTAGCATTATCTCACAACAATTCTTATTCGCACAGACCATATTTCTGACTTTATTTCATTATTCTTTATCGATGTTAGCAACTGAAATAATCATAATCAATTATTATTCCTTTCAATCTGATTTAATTCTCGTTCAAACCAGTAAAAAGCAGCAATAATAAATGTATTTGTTATTTTGCCTTCTCCAATCAACTCTCGTACTTTTTGGATGGAAACTAGCTCATATTCAATTTCTTCTGTAGGATCGAAATTAATCTGCCCAAAAGGACGAATATTTTTCGCTAAAAATGTATAACATATATTATTTTGAATGGCAGGATTGGCATCAACTCGGCCTATCAATTTCCAATCATCTGATACAAAACCTGTCTCTTCTTCAAGTTCTCGCTGAATTCCAATTAAAGGTTCTTCATCGGGTTCTAATACTCCGCCGGGTATTTCTAATTCAACATGATCTGTGCCAAATCTATATTGCCTAATCAATAATATTTCGTTATTTTCCGTTAAACCGACAACATTAGCCCATCTTGGTGCATCGATAACAAATGCGGTAAAATTCTGATCCCTTGTGGGATTATAATAATCTTTGCTCAAGATATTAAATGGTTTACTCCCAAAAATAATTCGTTGGGATTTCACAATCCATTGAGATATCATATTATTATAACTTGAGTTTGTCAAAATAAAATAAATTTCTTCATATTTGATTTTTTGCATCGTTTTATCACGACAAAAATTGCTTGCTTAAAAAAGTAACCTTTAAATCTAAGGAACTCTTTGTTTAAATAAGCATGAAAACCTTGGGCTTCTACGACTTACCACACCAATTTCTAAAGAATATACTCCAAAATACCGTCCATCAAAGTCCTAATATGAATTACTTGATAGAACGTCTAATTACAGGTATTTTGGGTCAAGAAAAGCCTTCAGCTCGCAAGATCCATCAGGAACTTGTGGTTGGCGAAAGTTTGAAAACGTTTTATCGCCAGATTCATCACTTAGCTGCTCAAATGCCCTTTCTTTTCTCCAATATAATCAAATCACTCCAAAATGGGTCTGATATTCCAATGAAAGTGGATGGAGTGTTGAGCATCGATGAACACTTAATTCCCCACACGAGCCCAAAGATGGAAGGGGTGGATTATTTCCACTCTTCTTCTTCAAATGGGAAAATTTTGGCGCATTCGATCATCTCAACTCATTATTTTCGACGGGGGATTGAGTATCCTGTCTCGTTCCAGTTTTATCGGCGTGAGCGCGAGCTAGAAAAATGGGGTGAAATAGAAAGTTATCACAAAAAAAATGACATTGCCCAAGAGGAACTTGAAAAAATTTGTAAAATGGCCAATTCGCCCAAATATGTCCTTATGGATTCCTATTTTATGACAAAAGAAAATTGTCGATTGCTCCAAAATTATAAAAAAACATATATTTCTCGCCCAAAACGCAATTGGAAAGGGACATTGGGCCACAAACGCCAAAGCTTGACTGAAATATTTGAAGGGATTCCTGACAGAGAATTTCAACAAACATGCATTCGAAATTCAAAAATAGGGTCGAAGAAATATTATTTAACAGCGAGTCGGAACATCTTTTTTCCCAAAATCGGAAACCATCAAGTAATTTTCGTTAAAATCTTGTCAGATACAGTACGATCGCCTGATCTCTTTCAAAATGTCGAAGAAACTGTAGATTCTCGTGGTTACGCTTTTCGGGTGTTTATTACCAATAATCTAGAGATGTCCGTAGAACGAGCACTCTCTTTATACAGCCTTCGGTGGACAATTGAGACCGGTTACCGAGATATGAGCCAAAATTTAGGCCTTCATGGATGCATATGGCAAAATCTGAGCGGACAATACTGCTTTATTGGTCTGTCATTTCTGTGCTATATCTTTTTGATGTGGGCTCGGCATCGCGGTGCGTTTTCTCATTATGGTTTAGATTTACGAACGATAGGGCAACTACGAATGGCTTTTCGTCATTATTTACAAAGAGAATTTGCGGAATGGCTGGAGAAGATCCATCTTCAGTGTCAAGACTGCAAAATGGCAAATTGGTTATATCAGCATGTATTTGTAGGAAGTTGAGGACAAAATACCGCATAAAGAAGAAAAGAAACAAATTTAAGTATTAATGACAAACTCAAGTATTATAAATAAGACATAAAAAGAATTAAAATATCGGTTTATTTCAAGAATAATCTCAATTATAATGTTTTGTTATATTATTCAAATTTTGCTGATGATATTCGTTTACATGTATATATTCATCCAAGTTTCCTTTTACACAATTGGATATTTCAGCATTTGCACCAATTTCCTTCAATTTTGTTAAATAATACAAATTACGCTCAATACTTTCATTTATTTGATTCTTTCCCATCAAGACAGGTCCATGTCCTAAAATAACTGTTGAAAATGAATATTCTTGCAATTTTTTTAATGATTCGATATAGTTTTCTAAAGAATCTTGTTCAATACCAACCAAAGGGAGATAATACTTTCCAGCATTATTCATGATTAATAGATCACCTATATGAAGGAATTGTCGATCAATTATTGTAATTAAAGATTCGGCAGTATGACCAGGTAAATTAAAGACTTTTATATGATGATGGCCAAATTTAATTTTATCACCATTTTTTAATAATGTAAATCTAACAAAATTTTCTGTATTTTCAGAACTTCTACTTCTTTTAAAATTGTCTTCATATTTTTCATATCCGTAAAAATGAGCATCTTGAAAAATAACTCGTCCTTCAATATGATCAGTATGAAAATGTGAGAAAATAATTGATTTAACTGTTATTCCTTTTTCTTTCAAATCATTTTTTACTTGATAAGCATATTTTTGGATAGAAGAATCAATCAATAAAGCATTGTCATTATCAATGATGGCCATAATATTAGCATCAAAATTTGCTGAATTTCTTATTCCATCCCCTAGTGTTGTTAGATCTGCGCTTTCATCACTATCGAAACTATACACCCAAATATCATCTTTTAATCGAATAATATTCATACCCAAACCTTCAAAAATGTAAATATTCTTGATCTTAAGTATAATTTATGTTCTTATTCAATAAAGACTTTCATTTTTATATCATTGAACTACTTGTACATAATGGTTCATATGGGTTTTAGAATTCCATATGGCCCCATTTTCTACCGTAAAGAACAATGGTAAAAAATTCTTCAAGTTCTCGCCCGTTTTCTCAAATTAGGGAACAAAGGTGAAAAAACATTATGAACCATATGTACTTGAGAATCTCATATGGCCCCATTTACCCGCTTAATATTCGCTGGGAAAGTTTTAATCAAAGGAATAGAGCCTTTGTTCTCTTACTGGTCAGGAATGTTTATTGAATTAATTTCATGAAAAATGGAATTTTAAAGCAAACATTTCAGATCAAGGAAGTGTAAAAAAATATGTTGGTTGCAGAAGAACTTATATTAATGAGTATATCGCCCGAAAATGGGAGCGAGATTTTTTTCAACGCCTGGAAAAATGTGAAAGCAGGAATTGCTGGAGCATTAATTATGGATTTAGCATTATTAAGAAGGATTTTTTGCAGAAATGGAAAGATTATTTTACTCTCGACAAAATCTACAGGAGACCATCTTCTGAATGAAATCTTAGCCAATATTCAACGATCAGACTCTGCTAAGTCAATCGATTTCTGGGTTTCTGAAATTCATTCGAATATCCGTAATTTACAAGATCGACTGATTGAACGAATGGTAAATCAAGGTATAATAGAACGAGAAATTCATCCTGCAAAATTCGGAATGAAAACCTACTATCCTATTGTAAAGAAGGAAATCTACCGCGATATCTTGAATCGAATCCAATCACTTGAGTATGCAAACGAAATTCAAGATTTTCACACGTATACATTGGTATATATCCTGCAATCTTGCGGATTGAATAAATTATTTCGATCTCACCACATGAATTTGCCAACAGTACGAATATCATCTTCAAAGATTTTTAGTTTAATTGAGCAGGAAAAGCGAACAACAAAACAATATGTTAAAGAATTACTTTGCAACATAAGCACCTATATCAGTCGAGAGCATGTAATTTCAATCGCAGTCTAAATATTCAGAATATACCAAATCGAATCAAATATGTAACATACAACAAAATAAAACATATTTACATTATGAGAAAAAGGTGAAGCACCAGCTTCCTTTTTTCTTCTCCGCTTTTTACTTAGGATAAAAGGGTAAAGTGATAATTAAAAAAATAATTAATTAATTTCTTTACCGCAATAAGTACAAAAATGGAGATCCTTGGCGATAATTTCATGACAATGAGGACATTCATCCAGTGTATTATTTACAATCATTCTTGTGATTGTTTCGAAAACTTGATCAACATTCTCTCCCGTTTTCGCTGAACATCTTAGAACACCATCAATTTCGTTCAGATGTACAAATTGTTCAATGTCTTTATCAGATATTGATGCAGAATCTTTGAGATCGATTTTTGAAATTACTAAAAGTTTAATCATTTTTCCAGATGAATTATTGATTAATTCCATCCAATTATTAAGATCGAAAAATGATTCCTGATTAGATATATCAAAAAGAATTAAAGCACCGCTCGAGCCACTTATATAACCAGGAAATAAAGAACGGAATTTTTGTTCACCTCCAAAATCCCAAATACTTAATTGAATAGATTTTTCATCAAGCTCTAGGCGTTTAATCATAAAATCAACACCAATCGTTGAAATTGTTTCAGATTGGAACGTCCCATGAATATACCGGCGAATCAAAGATGTTTTTCCTACATCTTTTGCCCCAGCTACAATAAGTTTTAATTTTATCATCTTATCCCCTTCTGAAAAAAAATATAATTATTTATTTTTTAATATATCACTAAATCATTGTTTTTTTCTCGGTTATTTAAATTATTGTATATAGTTTGACGTCATTTGAAAGCAAAGCATATAATATCTATGTTTTTAAGAATTCATAGAAATCTTTTCTTTTTTTTATCTTTGTAAAATAAATATTAAAATAACATTAATAGGATAAGATTACAAAGTAAATAACAGTTAAAATGAAAATACCGGGATCTTTTTTTGAAGTTGAACTAATGCTGAAAGATGAACTGATTGAATTCCTCATAAAGAAGCAGAATGTTATTGAATATCGTGCACACATTATGGATTTTTCTGAGATTGAGATAGATTTGCCCGAAATCTTAGAAGAGAACCAAATTTTTGTTCCAAAAAATAGATTAGAACGAATTTTGCAAGAATTGGAAGCTCAATATATGGAACTTCTTCAAGAACAACGTGAGATCCAAAACCAACATTTACAAAAACAAAAAGCTTTCACACAAGGATATCAAGCTTTAAAAACGCAAAGAGAAGATGTAAAAATCCTATTAACCGGCGGTTCTGGTAAATCATCTATTTATCAAATTATTTTTGAAGGTAAATTAGCTAATGAAATTCAAACAACTATTCCAACCCGTCGTATTGAAAAACATAATTTAGATTATTCATTTCTTTCCAAACAGAATCGAGGTCAAAAACTAAAGATTTGGGAGAGTGGTGCTGAATTTCCTAATGATGATTTTTTTAAAAATGGTACCATTCTTTTATTCATAGTTGATGCATTTAATGTGGAATATTATGAACAAGCAAGATTGAATTTGCATAAAGCTATAGAAAAAATCAATAAATTTGGCACAAAAACTCCACATCGAGTTAAAAAACATCAAAATGTTTTCTGTTTCATCCATAAAATGGATAGATTTCAAAAAATATCAGAAAAATTCAATTCATTAGTTAAATATTTCAGAACTAATCCAAAAGATGGTAAAATGGTCAATAATATCACCTTTTTTCCAACCTCAATTTTCGATTCGAGTCTTTACAGGGCTTGGACCCAAATTGTAGAAAATCTTATGCCGAAATCATCTAAACTTGACCAAATCTCAAATCAATTAAAGGAAGAATTAGGCTTATATACAGTTTTGATCATTGAGAAACGAACAGGCTTACCAATTTGTGCATCGAAGACTTTGCTTGATGATGCAACCTTAGTTGGAACGACAAATCGGATAATTATTACAATTGAAAAAGTACTTTCAGATTATAAATTAACGAATTTACGAGAATTGAGAATAGATACTGCCACAGGGTTTGTAAAGGTTCATATTTTTAATCAATATTATATTCTTCTACTAATTTGTCCACCTAATGTAAATATGGAGACACCTGCTGCAAAAAAGAAATTGAAAGATTTTCTAGAAGATATGAAAAATTACATTTAATTTCTTATATTTTTTCTTCATTTCTTCTATATTTAGTGGGAAAATTATAAAAAAGACATTTTTTTCTTCTTCTTGTTCTTTTTCTTTACATTTTCTTTTCATTTTAAAGAATAGCGTTAATTCTCAAAGAATAAGAATTGGAAATTATTATGTTCAGGAAGCGTTGAATGAAGAAAATCATGCGAGATAACTTCTTTTAAAGAATCTAATACCAAGTTATGTCGATGTCCCCAAAAGAAATGAAGATTTGGATAATATTGTTTTTTAATGACATTAATTATTGAGAAAATGAAATTTGGGGAAAAATGCGAAAAGAGAAATATTGGTGTTCGACTTTTTGGTGGAAGAGTTGAAGATAAAAGAGATAACAAAGATTCCAAAACACTATTATAATTTTGTGAAATATTGTTAAACATTTTATCTGAAAGCCCGTAGAGCAATGTTTTCTTAATCCAAATTCCTGAATTCTGAAGAATATGACAATTTGAAGCCACTTTAATGCGATTCCGCATAGAAGAAGGCAAATTAAATGTATTCAAAGCCATTTTCATGATTTCTTGCATAATATCCTGTGAAAATTTATAATGTTCCATTAAAAAACGAGAATATAATCCCCAATCCAACCAAAGATCGTTTTCCTTCTCGTAAATATATGAATTCAGCCATGAATCATGATTACCTTTTATAAATATTAATGGAATTGCCGGATGGAGCCATTGTCGAACAGTTATGAGATAATATAAAGGCGCATTAATGAGATCCCATCGATCAGTTTTGATTGGCATTGAAACAAGAGTTGTTAAATCCCAAGCAAAATCTCCATTAATAATTACTCCATCGAGAGTTGCAGGATCAAAATTTTGGAAGGAAAGTTGAAGATTATGATAAAAAGTGGAAGAATATCCATGCTTAGTATCAAAACTAATTTGTTTCGTTAGAAATGCAGGATAATGGAGATCAGAGAGAATAGCAACTCTCATAAATTGAATAGCATTCCATTATAAAAAAATAAATCTGCTGAAAAGAAATAAAGAAATAGGAAAGAAAAAGCTTTAATGCGAGTGTGAATGTGAGTGTACATATGGTGTTATTATGCATCAATTAGAAATTCAAGCAATAAATGAAATCATTCAGAAATGGATTAGTTGGCATCTCGAAAAAAATCATTTAAGTAATGTAATTCTTGAAGAGCGAATTGGTGCACAAATTAAAAAAGAACTAGATAATAATGTTAGAAACATATTAGAGAATTCAAAAATTAACTCAGAAAAATTGGAGACAAATCCTGAAAAATTAAAAAATGACTCGAAAAAATTGAAAACGGATGAAAAATGCACGGGGATTAAAATTTGGTTAAGAAATTTTATTGATCAGAATTATTCGAATCATAAGCTACATTTTAATTCTGATTTCAGAGATAAAATATGGGATACAAGGTATATCAATGTTCGCAACATAAACGCACGAGTTTCCCATATCAAGTATTCATGGCATAATTCCGACGTCTTAATTCATCAAACGAGTAATTTTCATAAAATATGGCAGTTTAAATTTAGATCACTCACATGTAATTTTTGTTTGACTTTAAATGAACCGAAAGAGGCTGGAAAACACAATCCTAAGAAGTATTTTGTTCCAGTTAAGCCATCAAATCCGAATTTTATGACATTTTCAAAAGTAAATAAGCAGATAACATTTTGGTTTGAATTTAGAAGATTGACAGATTCAGAGCGTAAGCAATACCGATATAAACCGCAAAAGCAGATTCAAAAGGATTTTCTACAGGGGCTGATGCATAATTTCAATCGATATTTTGATGAATGGCATGAAGTAATCCAAAATAAAGATGATTTTTTAAAAAGGATACAAGAACAGTTTACTTTCTATACAAGCAAAAAGGAATCATTTATAGAATTATATCCTTACATTAAAGAATACTTAACGTCACAATTATTCCAGTTCAGCGAAAATCTCAAATTGAGTTGGTTCAATAAGCAAAATTCCATTCAAAAACAGAACACCTTAGAAAATTGCACCATATTAGAAGATTCATTGATGCTTTTTAATGAACAGTTGGAATTATTTCAAAAAATCACAAAATTAGTTATTGATTCGATTTGGCAGATAGAATGCGTTAAGCTGCAAGTTTTTATTAAACCTAAATTTGTTTTGAGCACCAATTGGATAATAAATGAGCCCAAAGTCGATATTTTTGGTGAATTGACTTCGTCAAGCCAAAAACGTTTGTATTTAGATTATATTCAACATTCCCATCCACTAAATTATCCATCCACTGATATTTTGAAGAAAAGAGAAAAAATCTCATTATCATTATTAGAAAAGAAATCCGCCCCAATCCGCAATTTTATTATAGATACTGGAATTATACGAAAAGAAGAGCGAATTCAGATAATAAAAAAAATGTTAACGCTTAACAAGTATATTGTGGGATATTGTATAAAAAGTGAGAATTGGCAGGCTTTGAAGTGGCTAAAAAATTGGGATAGGGCAAACCACTCTTTAAATTCAAGATCAGGATTTAGCGTAATTTATATTGATCCGCCTTATAATACTGGAAATCAAGATATGATTTACCAAGATAGATTCACACGTGCACAGTGGATGACATTTATAAAGAATAGATTGGAATTAAGTTATGATCTCTTAGATAAAAATGGTGTTTTCTTTTCCAGTATTGATGATAATGAGTTAATTCCTTTTTCATTAATCATTCAGCGAATTTTTCCTTATACGTTAGATAATATCATTTGGCATAAGAAAACTCAACCTTCTTATCTTTCAAAACAGCTGATTACAGTTACAGAATATATTGTTGGAGCAAAAAAGGTTTCAACACCAATTTCTTTGATGGGGAGTTTGGGAAATCCCGATAAATTAACCGAACTTATCAATATCGGAAATAAAGTTACTCGAAGAATCTTTCCACATAAAAGCGTGATTATTGCCAATGGATGGAGCGGAAAACTGCAATCAAAAATCTATGGAAAGGGAAAATTGCAGATTTCCTTGTTAAATGGCCCAATTTCAGTTATAAATGGAAAACCAGACCATGATCTTCAATTAGAGGGGAGATTTAAATGGAAACAAGAAAGAATAAATACTGAACTTCAAAAAGGAGGTATAATCCATATTAAATCAATTGTTAGTTTACGCCCCACAATAGCCCGCAAATATGATTCGCCCATCATTAAAGCACCCACCACATTATTATCAAAGAAAATTAACGACCTTCCAACGAATACAGATGCAAATATGGAGTTAAAAAACCTTTTCGGTATTTCTCCATTCGATTATTCTAAACCAACCAAATTGATTAAATTTTTAATCCAAGCAGTAACCTTCACATCAAAATCAGGAATGATATTGGATTTTTTTGCCGGTTCCGGAACCACAGGTCAATCTGTAATAGAATTGAACCAATTAGATGGGGGAAATCGACAATTTTATCTTATTGAGAAGAATGAGCTTTTTAATACTGTTCTACTTCCCCGTTTAAAAAAATTAATGTATTCGCCAAAATGGAAGAATGGATATCCAGTTGAGAATGATCCGGCTAATGGATATCAAGGAATTATTCAATATGGTGAATTAGAGCAGATCATGGATATTTGGTTGAATTTAGATCCACCTCCTTTCTCATCAAGTATTTTACACAACTTTCCACCTTATTTGGAAGATCCTTTTGATACAAAACATTTTCAATACTTACTTATGTGGGAATCAAATAAATGGAATCTTCGATTGAAACCGCTAAAAATAACATCCCCCTTTGGATATTGGATTTATTCTTTAAAAGATGGGATTTTTACAGTAAAAGAAGTCGATTTAATTCAATCATTGAATTCATTTTTGGGAGTAACCTCATCAAAAATAACAATAAATAATATACAAGATCAAGAATATATTATTATAGAAGCAACAAAAATCTTAAAACAAAAAGATAACTGCAAAATGGATTCAAAATCTTCTCAGAATATTTTGATAGTGTGGCAGAATCTTTCCACACTTGAAATGAAGCAAATATCTCCCATTGAAGAACGAAATCAAAAGGAAATGAATCAGAACTATATTGAAATAATATCTACCGAATTATTCAGCTCGATAAAAAAGAAAGATTCAGATTTTGATAAAATTTATTCAAATGGATTTAAAATTCATCCAAAAGCAATTCTTATTGAATTTGTATTTCAATCATATATTAATTCAGCGATTAAGGAAATTTAAAAGATTTATCTTGAATTTTATCTAAAAATTGCTCGATTGAAGGAATCAAAAAATCTATTGATTTTAGATATGATCTTACTTCATTTATTTTAAGTAAATCCATTAATCCTACTTTAAAATCTTTTTTTGTCTGATAAAAAAGAATGAAACCATCTTGAACTTCTTCATAAGAAGCTCCAAGTCCAATCAATTCAATAATCTTAAAAGTAAAACTATAATTATTCCTTATTGGTTCTTTATAATTAGTTCTGTACTTCATCATTAAATAGATTGATTGATCATCATGTTTCGTACTTCGTTCTGCAATTTTATCAAAAGAAATTTCTTGTAAATTAATAAATTTAATAAAATTTTCATATACTGATCGATCTCTATTATAGCCTGCTCGGAATTGCTCATATGATTCGTAATCGACTCGTAAAATTGGATTATCATCAGTTCCTTTCCATGTTGTTTTAACATGATGATTTTTAATTGCTCTCTCTTCCAATAAATCTAGAATTTTCTTTTTAGGATCATCGCAGCTAAGTATTTCAACTTCAATATAAGGTTTTTGCAATTTTTCCATTATACGTAATTAAATTTTGATTATTCACTATTAAAAATTATCTTTTAGATAAAATCTCTGATTATTAAAATCAAAATGAATGAAACAAATATAAGGTAAAACGATTTAGTTATATGTGAATGATATGGAATTAACACAAGATTTTGATGCAATTATTATAGGAGGAGGCATTTGTGGAGCTGGAATCGCTCGTGATCTTGCCTTACGCGGGTTAAAAGTCATTCTCTTTGAGAAAAAAGATTTGGCAGAAGGTACTACTGGTAGATGTCATGGATTATTGCATTCTGGAGCGCGGTATGTATCCACTGATCCACAAACAGCTAAGGAATGTGCAAAGGAGAATGAAATTTTACGTAAAATTGCAACCCATATCATTGATTCTTGTGGGGGTTACTATATTGCTTTAACCGATGAAGAAGCAAATTATGGAGAACAATTTATTGAATATTGTACAACAGCAGAAATTAAAATTGAGGAGATTAAACCAGAAGAATTTCTTCATCTTGAACCAAATTGTAACCCACAAGTTAAGAGAGTTTTTCGAGTTAATGATGCATATATTGATCCTTTTTTACTTACTTATTATAATGCATTAGACGCCAAGCAACACGGAGCGATAATTAAGACCTATACCTCAGTAGAACATTTAATCTTAACAGAAAAGGAAATCGTAGGTGTTAGAATTCATGATACAATTTCAGATGAATTCATGAATATCTATGGTAAAATCATAATTAATGCAACAGGCCCTTGGTCTGCTCTATTAGAATCCGATTTAAAACTTAAAAACACCCTCCAAATAGTCCCAACTAAAGGAACTCTGCTTGTTTATAAAAAACGCTTAGTTTCTAGTGTAATTAATCGATTACGAAAACCAGGTAATGGAGATATTATTGTTCCAAGCCATCAATCAGTTATTTTAGGCACAAATGCAATTCCTGTAAATGAACGAGAATTAGATCGATTAAAAACAACATACGAAGAAATAGACGAATTAGAACATTTAGGCGAAGAATTACTCCCAATATTGAAATCAGCAAGGTTAATTAGATATTATACGGGTGCTAGGCCACTAATAAAATCAAATTTATTCACAGAAAACTCACATCAAGGAAAAAATTCAATACATGACTCATCTCTACATAATTCATCCCGACAATTTAAAATAGTTGATTATTCAGATGAGGGTTTTTCTGGATTTGTTACTGTATTTGGGGGTAAATTAACCATTTATAGATTATTGGCAGAAAAAGTATCAGATTATGTTTGTCATCAACTTGGGATCATTGAAAAATGTTCCACAGACACAACTCCATTACCTGGAGCAGATTTAGCTTATACTAAAGAAGAAATACAAGAAATGTTTAACATTAATGAACAGCGTGCTACTGATATGAGTTTTAAATGGGGATCTTTTGTAGAAGAAATGGGAAACTTATGTATCACATGTCTTGATTCTGCTAAAATTGACCCAAATATAGAAATAAATGAAAGAAATAAAAATCGCATCATTTGTGAATGTGAAAAAGTTACTGAAAACGAATTAAAATGGGTTCGAGAGCATTTATTTGTGCAAAAAATTGACGATTATAGGAGACGTACAAGACAAGGGATGGGTGTCTGTCAAGGTCAATTCTGTCTATTCAAAGTGGCAGATATGGAATTGCAATGGTCAAATAAAACACATATACAAATTATGGAAGAACTCAAAGAAGCATTAGAAGAGCGTTGGAAAACCGAAGATCTTGTAGATCAATTACAAAAACGACAGATTAAGCTCGCAAAATATATGTATATCCTTGGAGGCAATTTATTATGAATAAAGAAGAATCTAAAAATGAACTTGCGAATAATAAAAAATCATTAGATAAATCTTTTGAAAAATCAATTGATGTTATTATTATCGGAGGGGGATTCGCAGGAATGAATACAGCTAGACTTTTAGCCCAGCGGGGAATCTCATCTGTCATTTATGATGCAGGATATGGAGCATCTAATTTATGGCTAGGAACAGTTGATGTTTTGAATTATCCGGGGGATAATCTTTTATTAGAATTAGCAAAATTTCAAGTCTCAATTCCTGCCCATCCATATGCCCACCTTAGTATGGATAATTTGCAAGCAAGTTTAGATGAATTTTATGAAAAATTTTCATCATTTGCATCTTTTGCTTCTTTTAATAATAATTCAAATGAAATTTGTAATGGTCATGTACTTACCTCGCTAGGAAATACAAAACTTACAACTGGAGTTTGGAATACAATTTTTAGAGAATTTAATTCATTAAATGATCAATCTCTCTGTGTTTTAGTTGAATTCATAGAATTTTCTCATTCTCCAATGCATTTAGTCGCTAAAGGATTGGAGGAAAAATTTCCAGGAACATTCCTGGTCCTTTCAATTTCGCTACAAAAATTATTTAAACAAATGAATGCAGATATTCCTGTAAATACAGATAGTGGAACCTTATCTGCAAAGACTATTGCTTCATTTTTTGATAGTAAAGCCATCCATATGTCACCTCTAGCATCACTAATTAAGTCAACATTTACTTCAAAGTATCCAGAATTTTCATGGAAAAATATTTCCTTATTCCTTTTTCCCCCCATTTTAGGAATTGAAAATTCACCTACAATCTTTACACATCTAAGTTCACATTTAGGTGTTGAATGTTATGAAATGGTTTCATTAAGCCCTTCTATAATGGCCGAACGTTTCATTCGCCAATTTCATCGCAAGCTTCAAGTTTTTTCCGTCCCTATAAATAAACCTTTCACTTTAGTGGATTTTATAAGGGATGGAACAGATTGGATATGTTCTTTTCAAGATAATAAGGGAAACATTGAAAAAATGAAAGCAACATATATTGTAATCGCAGTTGGTTCTCTTTTTACTCAAGGAATTTTCACAGAGCCATATGAATTAGGAAATAAATTTCATCAATTAGGATTAGATTTCCCTGATTCGATTAATTCTAATTATGAGATAGCTTCAACAGAAAAAGAATCGAATATTTTCGTTGTTGGAGCTGCAAATTATATTTTCTCAACTGATCTAAGCGAAGAAGACGAGGTGAGAGATGGAACAGGACTAGGTGTTGCAATTGCGACCAGTTATAAAGTTGCAGAAATTATTCATTCACGCTATTCTAAAAAATCTAAGAATTATGGAAATTAATGATTAATTGAGGATGTTTTATCTTTTTTAATTTATACGCTTTTTTGAATATCATTTATATCTATCCGACTTAAATCTGAAATGTCGCAAATCTTTTTTTGTCGAACTCGATTTTTTCAAAGAATTTATTAAAAATTACCATCCTGTTTATAAATTCTTCAATCTGATGTCGATTTATTATAATTTTTGATTTGCATATCTTGAATTTAGCACCTTGGTAAAATCGACAAAAAATAAGGAAGGATATTTTAGATTTGAATCGGGAGAATTAAGATGATGAAATGAAAAACTTCGAATCTTTAAAATTTAAAATACCCTCAATTAGAAGATTAAGATTAAAAATAATTTAAAAAATTTTTTTAGAGCATTGAAATTTTGGAGAATCAAGATTTTGATTCCAATCGCACAGGTTTTGACCAGAATCCAAGATTTATGAAGTTAAATGCCACAATCATCAAGCCGCGCACAAATACAATAATCCCAACGGTATTTGGAGGCACCATTGCATCCATTACTCCTGAAACCACAAAAAGGAGCCATCCTAAACCTATCATAAACGTTTTACGAACCCCTTTTTTTGGCATGTTGTTCTTTTTTAACTTTCTAGCAAGAAGAAAGAATCCTGCACTATCAATAGTAAGAACACTGATTAATGATATTGCAGTGACAATTAATGAAACTCCAGTATGACTTATATCTAAAAGTTCGCCTGTTTGAGAAAGTTGTTCTTCTTGAAATTGAGCATCACCAAATCCAAACATGAAAATCCAATAAATAACCGCAATAATCCCATAAAATATGAAGGCAATTTTTTGATATTTAGGATAAAATACATTTAGTGCCATTTGTACGATTCCGATCGTTCCTATAGGCATCCAAACATAAGATAGAATATAATATAAGTATCCAGAAATGTTCTGACCTGTGATTAGCAACGAAATAAAACTTACAGATGGTCCTAAATAAAAGGAACCTGAACAAAAAGCGACTATTGCTACCATCGGGACTAACATTTTCTTTACATAAATATATTTAATCCAAAAAAGAATAGAGTAAGTATATCCCAAAGCCAAAAGAATTAGCGAACTAATTCCGAGCACCCAACTAGTTAATATTATTTCCACAATTAACCACCATTTTGTAAATAAAAAATTATGTTACTCTTATTCTTTCTTTAAGAATAAAACATTTTCTAAATCATAAAAAATCAATGTTTATTTCTTTCGAGGAAATGAACGAATTATGAATTCTTCGATATATTTGAGTTAAAAAGGGAAATAATTTTCCAAATAAAATCCCAATTTCAAATAATAGCACATATTCAACCTTAAATCTTTCTTAGGCCAACTTTATTAAATGATTACAAAGAAATACATATTTTTATTAAGATTAATTCCCAAAAGCTTTTATTGAATAGCAATATTGCATGGCAATAAAATACCATTTACCAATAACACATGGTTTTTACCAACATAATGGAAGTATTTTTAAATGTCAATGAGTAATCGTTTGGGTGTGAAAGGTTTGGGAACATATCCCACAATAATACCGCAAAATACATATATAAATGATCTTAATAAGGTATACATTCCATTTAGGCCAATTCTTGAAGCAGAACTTATGATATCAGGAATTTTAGCGGTTCGTAATTATGAATTCTTGTTAAAACTACCGATTCGCTCTTTGGATGCAAATATAGTAATGAAAGAACTAGAATTAGGTGAAAATCACCTTTTTCAAAAGATATTAGAGCGATTTTTTATAGTACTCAAAAGAATAATTCCTGTAGCATCAGAATTAGGTCCAAATAAGAAAAATGAACTACGTTATGGAAATGTCAATGCTTATACAGAATCTAGAATCCCTCTCTTTTATTCTGTTGATCGACTTAAAATAAAAGTATTAATTCTAAGAAATTTCTTTTTATACTTGAAAGAACATCATTATCAATTAAATTCATTTCCATCTTTTATTAGAAAGGCAGATAAATCCCTTTACGGTATTCTATTTGCCGAATATTATGAACGAATGTTAAAATACTTCCAAACAGTTGTGTGGGAACCCACATACAAAACAAATTATCTTAATACATACGATGATGTGAATTTTCGAGTTCTTTATGAATTGCATTCATTTCAACAAAAATCAAGTTTAAGTAAAGTTAATTATATAATACGTGGATTAAAATCGTCTCTATTTATTGCTAAATTAATATTTGAACTTTGCGATATTCCCCAACCATTTGAAACTGCTAATGATGCTGTTGAGTCACTGATTTTAAACCGTGATTTTATTCCTGGTATGATAAATATAATGAATTCTGCCTACCGTATAGGTGATACTCTACGTTTGCATGAAATTGTTGATTTATTTTTAGCGTATTTAAATAATATTTTAAAAGGTATTAATCATGGGATTTATTTAGCATCTAATAGGAAGATCATGCTAAATCTTGAAGATACAATATATTATATTGGAGATATCTTGGAATTTAAAGGTTAAAAACAATTAGTAATTACTAAAATCTAAAATTTGAGCAAAAAAGGACAAAACACCAAAAAATAAGCAAATTTCAGAGAATTCACAAATATATTCACGATTATTTTTTAAAAATTCGACGCACCCCATTTTTTTTGATTTTATCTCTTTTTTTTGATAATTTTTTTTCGTTCTTTTTTTTCTGAGTTCCCAATGAAATAACTTTTTTTACATTTTCCTCATCTACCATCTGGTTTTGGTATATTTTAAGCACGTTACAATTTAATAGTCTAAGAAAATTCATCCATAAGCCAATCGCGATATTCTTGGAACGTCATTTGGTGATTAGAGAAGATTTGATCTCTTTCAATCTGCCAATAATTGAACAATAAATATTTGCCCATTTCACCAAAGAGTCGAGTTCCATCTCTATTTGACCGCCAAAGTCCTTTGTGAATGTTTACATCACGAAACGCTGTCTCAATTTGCCATCTCATTTTGTAATATCGCTTGATTAGGTACACGAAAGACTTTGAGCGATATTGTGGTGCAATAGTCGTAATTAAGCCATATAATTGTTCACATGTTTCATTTAAACTTAATTGTCCTTGTCGATAGGCGTATTTCAAATCATTTAAATTCTGTTTTCCTCGAGGAAATAAATGAACCCAGCAACGTGTAAATTTTCGCTTTTGGTTCGTTTTATTCTTAGTTCCTATTGTGAAGGCTTGAATTCTCTCTTTATTTCCTAAAATATACTCTTTTTTTGCTTTTTTAAGTTGTTTGTAGTTTTTTGCAGGTGTTATTACAGGAATTCCCCGATCTTTGAATGATTTTAAAATATTCTGACGGTAATATTCACGATCAATCACACAAACTTTGATTTCTAGTCCCAAATTTATTAACCAATCAGTAATATCAAGCATATATGGAATTTTTGATTCTCCTCTTGCCACATGATGACATTCTACAAAAAGAGATTTATGCAGTCCATGAATCATCGCTCCATGATAATGACGGATCCTTCTGGTTCCTTTTACCATTCTACTACCTTTTATCTTTAAATCTCTACGTTTTCCTCAATAACCGAGATAAATAAGGTCAAATTCTAACATGACAGGATGGGTTTTCCGATTTTTAAGAAAAACCAATCGAATCATTTTTTCAAATATAATTCGATAGATATCTTCTACATTGAAAAGCGTCTGTGTCCGTAACCAATCGTATATCGTAGTTTGGTGTGGAAAAGCACAGGATTTACGACCATCATGATATTCACGAGGTTGAAATCCTAAAAATTTCTGTGCCCACCTATTTAACTTTTCACAAGCGTGATTTATATTAACTAATCAATCTAGCACAATTTTAAGAAAGGGAAATCGTAATTTCAAAAGTTGATGAGTATTTTCAATTCCTTCTAAATTAAGGAAATTATCTTTATATATATTTGGAAACTGTTGATTAAACTGAATTAGAAATTGTTTCATTGCACGAGCTAAAATAAAAGTAGGCTGTTCAGTTGCAACAACAACCATAATCGAATTATCTGTAAAGAAAAGAAGTGAAAAATCATCACTGTGAATCATCTTAATTGGGTGTTCTGATTGAAAAAGTGATTTAAAAATAGAATGAAAAGCCGAAAATATTCCACTAAGGATACTATCTTGTATTTTTTTTTTTTTTGAAGTTTTAAAGCTTGCTTTATATATTTTTAAACCAGAAAGTGTATATATTCCCAGGAAATAAATATCATGCGGAAGACGGATAATATATTTAATATTAATAATATAGAGAATTAGAAATGTTATAATTGATACAAGTGCGAGTAAATTACAAGCGAATAAAATTGGAGACAAACCTGTTAACTTTAAATGTGAAATGTTTTTTTCTGGAAGAAAGAATATCATATTCCAAATTTCTCGATATATCCGAGGTAAAAAACCAATCATCATGAAAAATTGAGTACTCATAAAAACAAAAGCTAATGATTCTTTAGTTTTTTCATAGATTTGCCAGTAAATAAAGACACCTTGAATCCCAAATACATAAAAACCGAGAAAATCATAGGCCAAACGAGAAGCTGTAATAATTATAGTTCCATCTGCATATGAAACATCATTTTCATAGAAAAAATGAATCCATACTCCAATAAACATAATTGCAACCAAACTTGAAACAATGACCAAACTAATAATCTTAGGTCTAACTCTAACAAGAGAGTCTAAAAACATAAACATGAAGAATAGATAGAAACAAAACAAAGTGATATGAATCGCAAACATCAAGTTCATCATCTTGTAATTACCAGCATTTTCAAAATGATACATTACGTTTTCAAAAGTTATACCGAAAAATGAAGATGTTATTGAAATGAATAGATAAGAGACATAATATTGATATTTAACGCCTTTAACAATCAAAATAACTACAATTAATCCAATAAAAAATGTTCCAATCCAATTAAGTATTAAGTTGAAATCCAGATTTCTTCACTCCATTAAAATTTTTATCCAAATATAGGCAGTAGATTTTCATTTATTGGAATTTAATTTTATTTTATAAGCAATTCTTTCAATCATAAGTTTGTAATAAATTATATATAGTAATTAAATGGATTTACAAGAATGTTTCTGCTATTTATGTGACACTTGATTAGCTTGAAGTTTGATAGCCCATATAAGATAATATATATTAACATCTATCTATTTTAAACAATTTCTAATTCTATTTTTCAAAAAATACGATTTTGTAGTAAAAGTTATATTTAGTTTTAACCTCTATATCTAATTTGGTGTAAATTAGAAAAGGTAAATAAAAAAAAGAGAATATTAATGGTAGAATATCCACAATATTTATATATAACTTGGATAAACTACCAAACACAATTATATCGAGAATTGATCAGATTAGGAAATACATGCAAAAAATCGACATAAAAGAAACTTTGCAATTTGTAAACATCTGATAAAAATTCTCGACATAATTGGGGGGATTCTCTATTCATTGAAATCAAATAACGTAGTTTTTGATGGAAAAGGGAAGAATTCTTTGATGTGATTAATATGAAAGGAAAAAAAATACGACTTGCTCTTGTGATATCAACTTTAATTTTGGTTTCGGTGATTTCAACAATCACAATTCGATCAGTATCTGCAACCAAAACTAATGCATCAAGAGCATTTAGCTTAGCAACCCAGAATACAGATACATTTACTGGAAGCGTGGCGCGATATGAAGTTGATTATTTTGAGATTGCAAATGTCGAACCAGGCTTAATGGAATTATCTGTTTCATGGGGAAATAGCTATGACATCGATTGTTACATCTGTGAAACTGCTGATTATACCAATTACTTAGCGCGTGGTTATACAACCAGCAATCCTGAAACATGTTCCTATAATATACAAACTGCAGGAACTTACTATATTGCTGTTCGTATGTATACATGGTATGCATCTAGTACTAGTTACACAGCCACAGTTACCTATTATTCAGGAAGTAGCGGAGGGGATACGATTGCTCCTTCAGTCTCAATTACTGATCCAGTTAATGGAGCAACTGTTAGTGGATCAATTTCTATTACAGCTACTGCTTCAGATAATGTTGGTGTAGACTATGTTCAATGCAAAGTTGATTCAGGAACGTGGGTTCAAGATTCTACCAGTCCCTATTCTTGGTCTCTTGATACTACAGCAATTTCAGATGGATCTCATATAATTTATGTTGAAGCATATGATGCTGCGGGGAATGTTGGAACAGATTCAATTACAATAAATGTCGATAACTCGGGAGGCACAAACAATCAACTTACAAGTGGACAAACTGTAACTGGAAATTTAGCTGCTCAATATGATACAGAAATGTGGTATATTATTGTAAATGAAGGAGCCACCTCCATGCGCACTGTTTTAACATGTGGAAGTGCAGATTTTGATGTTTATGGAAGATTGGGAGCAGAACCAACGACAACAACCTATGATTGGCGTGGTTATACGAGTGGAGGAGAAGATGTTACTTTTAATAATCCTGAAGCAGGAACATGGTACATAATGGTCAGATCATATTCTGGAACTGGAGATTATCAATTGACTGTAACTGTTGAAGAACCTCTACAGCCAAATCCGGATCCTGAAAAAATTGCAGTTTTCTTCTGGGCTAGTGATGCTGGTGCACAATGGATCATTGATGAATATTGGGGTGTTCTACAAAATGAAGGATACAGCATAATTTTCAATTTTGAAGATACAAGTGATTTCGCAGCTGATTTTGCCACTGTAGATAACTACGTTGGTAGTGAAGATACTGTATTTTTCTATCTATTTGGTCATGGAAACAATGATGGTACAGATTCTTATACTGCTTTTGCACCTAGTAGTAGTATTGTGTATTCAAGTCAATTTCGAACATTAATGGATGGAATTGATACAGTACGCAAGGCGTTTCTTATTGAATCATGTCATTCTGGTGGTTTTCCTGAAGATTTTCAAGCTGCACCATATTTAGCAATGTCCACCTCCGACCAAACACACAACGCCTATGCTGTTGGAACTTTACCAAATGAAGGTATATTCTCAAATGCATTCTTCAATCATGTGGCTGATGGTTATAACGCTGTTGAATCATTTTACTACGCTCGACAAGTTGTTTTTGATGGAGCAACCAGCGATACATATATGCAATATCCGTTAATTTCGGATTATTCTGATTATGTGTGGTTTGCATAAATAGAATTTGAAGTTTGATAGGAACTTTTTTTTATTTTTTTTTTACTTAAAGTTCATTTGTATGTTCGTTCAGAGAAAATTTGTTGGAAGTGTTATCGAGATTATTTTTAATGAGGGATATATTCACATTGATAAAAAAATACTTCTTTAAAGCGATTTCTCAATTTTCCATTAAAATCCTAATCAGATACAGAATTGTGATTATTTAGCATCCTTTTTTATAATACTTTAACAGAGATCATTTTAATGAAAGAAAGAGAATCAAACAACTCGTTATCAACTAAGAGTTTAACTAAACCCATAGGAGTTACTCCTATTCGAATGCAAACATGGCTAGTTATTGCCTTACTCGGTGTTGCAGGGCAAATTGCTTGGGCAGTAGAAAATTCATGGTTTAATGTTTTCGTTTATGATGAAATCACCGAAGACCCCACCCCTGTTGCATGGATGGTAGCGGTTAGTGCCATAACAGCTACTGTTACCACCATTTTAATCGGAGCACTGAGCGATCGAACCAGATCGAAAATGGGGAAGAGAAAACCCTACATTTTGTTTGGATATGTTTTATGGGGAATCATTACAGCTCTTTTTCCAATGGTAGAATTAATTCAACGGTTGAGTGTGGCAGTTTTTATGGTTGTTTTCATGGATGCAGTTATGACTTTTTTTGGTTCTACTGCTAATGATGCTTGCTTTAATGCATGGATTACAGATATCACCGATCATACCAATCGAGGTAGAGTGCAGGGAATTCTGATGATGACTACTTTAATCGCTAATTTAATTGCTATTGGTGCTTCAGGATTCATCATTGACACATATGGATATTTTATTTTCTTTTATTTTTTAGGGGGATTTGTCTCTATTGCAGGTTTTATTGCAGGTATTTTAGTCAAAGAACCACCACAAAATTATCCAAATAATGTAATGATTTCTGAAACACCAGAGTTGACAACTCAGCAAAAAGTTAAAAAATCATTTTGGGAAGATATTACATACGCTTTTAAACCAGACACGATAAAAAGCCACCCTTTACTTTATGTCCTCCTCTCCACTATGGCTTTAATCAATATTGGGGGTCAGGTCTCAGCACCATATCTTTTTGTGTATTTAGAAAATTATCTGGAATTTTCTAAGGGCGATGTATCAATTGTGGGTGGTGTGGTTATTCTCATTGCTGCAATCGTTTCTGTACTATATGGATTAATCAGTCACAGGATGCAACGACATTTAGTACTCTTATTTACAATTCTTGGTAATGGAATATTATCGCTATTATTTGCATTGATCAAAGAGATAATTCCTATCATCTTACTTTATTCAGTGGTTCTATCTCTTCAAATGATTAACAGCATCGTGTTGGAGTCTTGGATTCAAGATTTATATCCACCTGATGATCGAGGAAAATTCCAAGGTATTCGAATGGTGGCTTTCGTAGCGATCCCTATGATTTTTGGTCCGATTATTGGAAATTTGGTTATTCATCATTATGGAATTCCAAGTTTAACTCAAGAAGGTGGATATATTCCTACTCCTGAAATTTTTATATATGGAGGTTTAGTCAGTCTTTTTGCTTTGATTCCAGCTGCAATCATAATATTTTACAGAAAGACTCGAAAATAGATTTTTTTTTACTTTAACAAAAAAAATTAAGTAGAGATAAAATTTATAGGTGATTTTTTATGATTTCAGATATTTGATTAGATATTTGGTTAAATGGGGGTATCTTTTGCCATACTATTGGCTGAATAATTCGTTTCCATTTCTTTTGAGAAAAATTCAAACATTCAAGAAATTTATTTAGATCCCATTGAATATTATAATAATTTAATTTTGATTGAACTAATTTCAAATTGAATTTAACTCCCTTTATCAGTAAAAACCAGAGGTCGAAAATATCTCGAGCACGTGTTCTACTCATAACTGCACGGATTTTTTCTGCCAAAATTTCTTGTAAATCCATAAAAGATATAAAAAAAGGGAGTATATCTGGAAAAATGGGTTGAAAATATTCCTTTTTTGCTGAAAGTATTACTTTTTCTCGAAAACTTATTTCAATTTTTAGATAACTTGTACTTTTTTCACTCTCATATAATGGACCCTTTGCTCCGATCCGAAAAGAACTGCTAATATCTGTTTCTTTTATATTATCAATATTTGAAAAAATCCCATAATTTGCTAATTCATTTTGAATTATTTTTGAAAGTTTGCTAATTGGAGTGGTTTCAGCCTTCAATGAAGTAAAATCGAGATCTTCTGAAAACCGGGGAAGATGGGCAAACATCATTAAAGCAGTTCCTCCTTTGAAAATGATTTCAGTTTTTGAATAAATCGCTTGTAAGACAATCGTCTGAAGATAAGATTTTTCAAGGTGATATAAACTCTTTTTATTCGTCCGAGCAATTTTTTCTAATTCTTCACGCAATATCATTGATTATCAACCCCAAGTTCTTCATTTACATATATTCTCCATTTATAATTGAAAACTCCCTTATAATTATTATCAGGTACTAATTTATAAACTGTAGTTGATTTTCGTTTTAACGATGTTGGGATTCCAAGAAAATCCAATAATACACCCAAACGACTGATTACAGCTTCAGATTTCATCTGAATTGCATATTTTTCAATCAATGCCAAATTGAATCCCTCACGAAGAGCAGAAAGTAAATCGTTAATATGGATATAACTAGGTAAATACAATGCGTCCAACACTGCTTTTTCAAGATCTGCAACTAAATAAAAAGAATTGCGATAGACGATTTTGCGATATCCAAATATAAGAGTGGGTTTAATTTTTAAAAAATAGACATTATACTGATTTAAAATTCGACTCGGACTATGAATTTTTTTAGAAGTAATGACATAATAATCGTTAATCATTTGATCGAACCTATTATGAAGGAACAATGCAGTTGTAAGTGAAAAGTATGAAGGTTGGTAAAGTTGTGTGGCTATAAGTAGTGGATCGTCTATTAAGGCAAATTTACCTTTATATACAGAATAGATTTGCTGTTTTTGTTTCATCCGATTAATAAGAATATAGGCTGATCGAAGATTAATTCCAGCAAGATGAGAGAGTTCTCTCGGAGTAAATACATTTTTTTTTGTTTTTTCTAACTTTTGAAGGAGTTCATACCGATTCATTACTGCTCATCCATATTATTATGATAATTTTTATTATTTATATTTACCGTAAAATCATAACAATTTTAATATGATTCTATACACAAAACGAAAAAGTAATACAAAAAAGAATGCAGTTATAATAGAAGAATTATATAAGAATTTTCTTAAAAGTTATAATTAAGCATCTTATCTACTTTTTATACTTGTAATAATTAAAGATTCAAATCAATCTACATCTAAATTCAATTTTTCTAATTTCACCTTTACTGCATTTAGGATTTTATGTCCATACAACTCTAGAAATTTAATAGACCCTGCTTGTTCATGGCCACCTCCTTCTATAGCCGCGAGGGGAAATTGTTTTTGTAGATAGAGCAGCAATTCAGGTACTGGAAGGAGTGCTTCAGTTGCCCTAATAATAATCCCATCACTGAAATAACCCATGGAAAAAACCGCTTTGGAGTAAGTTTGAGCCGCGATATGATCATGAATTAATCCAAGAGTTTTTCCTGGTGGTGGATATTTTCCTCTTTGAGTAAATTGTTCTAAATTTAAAGTTACAACCTTTACAGCAGTAAAATCACTAATTTGAATGTGAGGCAAAATTCGGTTCAATGCTTCATCAAAATATCGATCTACTTCATGAGCCACTAACTGCACCATTTTCTCGTTAGTAAAAACTTGTTCATAGACACCTTCTCCATCTTCAAATCTGAAGTGAAAGGCTAAATAATCAATAACTTTAGCCATATCTAAAAGTTCTTCTCGAGTTTTTTCAGATTTCTTAATGCACTTATCAATTTCTTCCCCTTCACATCGATCACCCACTCCTGCTACAGCAGGATATAAAGGAGCATCGAGATCTTCATCAATAAACCGAGCTAATTCGTATCCTAACATTCCACCGCTTGTTTGAGAATCCCAACCAAAAAGATAGGGATTAAGATGAAATTGAAGATAATCACAGATCACACTTTTTCCATCCGCTAATTCCCCGGGATTATGATGATCAACAACTATACATTCATAGTTGAAGCTTTGGAGAACTTGAAGAGCAAATAAGTTTTCAGGGGTTGATCCTGTGTCTAAAAGAAGAATTAAAGGAGATTTATCTCCAAAATGATTGGTGTAACGATTAAATTTACTTATATCTCGAAATAAATCAATTTGATCGTAAAAGGGAGAAACACTAGGGCTTCGGTAAAGTTTATTTTTAGGATCAATATTATTTCGCTCCATTTCATGAAGAATGGCTTGTTCCACAGCCAAACCAGCACATATTCCATCAGCATCATTGTGATGACGGATTAAAATTGGTTGTTGATCCATAATAGCGCGGCGGATTCGCTGCGCGATCGATATAAAACGCTCTTTCATACTTTCATATCGTTTTGAATCAATACTAAAGGTAGTTCGGTGGGGTCGACTTCTTTCTTGAAGTAATCCTTCAAAATCCATATTTGAAGAACGAATTGATTTAATTTCTATCTCTAATTGATCTCTATGGAATGTAGCTTTTCCAAAAATTTTGACAATTGAATCTTCTAACACTTCATCTTCAGATAACGGGCGGCTATTATCTTCTTTAGAATTTATATTAGAATTCAAATTTGATTGAATTTCATCTTTAGTGGACGAAGAATTAGATGACGATTTGGATTTTGATCGACTATCTTTAATTTGTAAATTTCCAAATGAATAAATTTTAGAACCTTTTTCAGAAATTTCGTTTAATTTTTCACTCTCACTTGAATTTTGCTGAAAAATACGTGTATGGGCAACAGCTTCTATAGTTCCAGTTCCATCGAAAATTGTTAAAATGATAGGTCCAGGTTTGACTTTTCGAATAATTTTCACAGTTCCTCGATAGTAATCCCCATATTCAAGAAGGTTAATTGCCCTTTTTACCCTTCTCTTTGATTCTGATGAAGATTTTGATAAAATATCTTTAAACTCTTTTTCTCGTCGATGGTGTTGTGGACTCATTGAATCTTAATCACTCTCAAAAAATGGAATTATTCATATTTTATGATTTTACGCTTTTGTGACCACCTGTTATATTAGTATTTTAACAAAAACTGATAGTAAATGGCATCCATGAGATTATTTATTTATCTTTATTTATTTCAAAATAGGTGTATCTTATGAAAATTTGGATATTACATGATTCAAAATATGGAAATGGCAAAAAACTAGCCGAAGAATTAGGTAACACTTTTCCATCAAATACTGAAATCAAAATTGGACATATCAACGAGATTTCTCCAGAAATTATTGCACAAAATCTTCCAGATTCATTAATTTTAGGAGGTGCCGTTCGCATGTTTCGAGGTGCACCGGCTTCCAAAAAATGGTTAAAAAATTTATCAAATTTACTTCAAATATCAAATAAAACAATTTCAACAGGGTTAATATTTCTCACTCACGCTTTAGCAACAGAAAAAGTTCAAGGATATGCTAAACGTTTTTGGAAAAAAATGAGTAGATCACCAGCAATTTTACAAACATATCCTCAATGGATAACTGCGAGAGTAAATACATCCGAAGGTCCATTTTTCGAAGGTGAAATTGATAATGCACTCAAAATCGCCAGTGAATTTCACTCTTGGATTTTAGTTAGAAATAATCATAAATAAGAAAATTTGCACTTGAGGATGTTTCATCTTTTTTAATTTAAACGCTTTTTTGAATATCATTCATATATATCCGACTTATATCTGAAATATAGCAATTCTTTTTTTGTCGAACTCGATTTTTTCAAAGAAATTGTTAAAAATATACCATCTTGTTTATAAATTCTTCAATCTGAAGTCGATTTTATTATAATTTTTGATTTACATATCTTGAATTTGGCACCTTGGTAAAATCGACAAAAAATATAGAAGGATATTTTGGATTTGAGTCGGAAGAATTCAGATGATGAAATGAAAAACTTCGAATCTTTGAAATTTAAAATACCCTCACTTGATAAATATTATTTTATTTTTCAAATTATTAAGAGAATAGGAAAAAAGGGAAAAAATTCCAATACATTCAATTTCTATGACATTAAATGAATGGAAAGAATTTAATCAATTAATTCTTTTTTTTTAAAGTAATCAGTGCCAATGAAATTAAAGATATTCCTATAAAAACTCCTAATGAATAACCCGGAATATTATCAAAAGGAAGAGGTTGTGTATCATCATCAGTAGCTGTATCATCAGATGATGTGTCATCTGTAGCAGTATCATCTGTGGTAGTATTATTTTCATTTTGTGAACCAGGATAATCACTTGGATCTAATGGATTTGATCCAGAAAGAACCTCAATTCCATCTCCATACCCATCGTTATCAGTATCAGCCTCTAAGAGATTTGTTCCATAACTTACCTCAAATCCATCGAGTAAATTATCATTATCTGTATCAACAGAAAGTGGATCTGAATTATAGTAATTTACTTCTAACCCATCATTTAAATTATCAAAATCACTATCTTCATTAGCAGGATCTGTCATATATACAAAAACTTCATCACCATCATTAATCCCATCAAAATCACTATCGGGATTAGTTGGATCTGTGTGATATATTAGGATCTCATCATTATCACTAATTCCATCAAAATCTGAATCTAGAATATAGGTAGTTTTGATTTCATAAATCCGAATAATTTTCATCGAATTCAGCGGAATGCTCAATATTTCATTCGAATATGCTAATTGATAATACGGTTGACCAATTACTATTAAAGGCATTAAATCTTCTACAATGTAACGTTGTATTTCGTAATAAATATCTCGTCGAGCCAATTCATCAGTTTCACGATGACCATCATCAATTAATTGGGATAAATATGGATCATTCACTTGAAACATATTCGATGTGGAATAACTTGCAAAGAGGGGATCAATAAAATTAGATGGATCATTAAAATCATTCATCCAACCTAACATGAAAAGATCTATATTATCTTTAACGAAAAATAAATCTTGAAGAAATTCCCCCCAAGTTACATTGTTTAAAATAACTTTAATTCCGATTTTTTCTAAATTGGATTTAATCAAATATCCCAAATCTTCACGAACTAAGTTTCCTTCATTCCAAGTATAATTATACACAGCAATTGGAGAGGAATTTGCTTTATTTATCCACCAAGTATCATTTGTTAAGCTAGTGTTTACTGGAACGATTCCTGCATCATATAAAATTTTTCGAGCATGAGTTACATTATAATTTGGCGCATCAAATTCAGATGTATGAAATAGAATTCCTTCAGGAACTGGAGAATTTTGTTGTTCTACACTCCATGGATAATCATTTAATATATTTAATATTTCTTCATAATTCATTGCAAAACTAATTGATTGTCGCATTGTTATGTTAACTTTTTCATTATTCATTCCAATGTAATATATTATTGAAGACAGAAACGGTTCAGAAAGAGTAATGTTTGGGTTTGTTTGAAATTGGTCGATGTAGCTAGAATCAAAAGAATCAATTAATTGTATTTCCCCATTTATAAGTGCATCCATTTTAACAGTGGAGTCATAATATTCAATGAAGTTAACAAACTCTGGAGAATTATTAATCCATCCTCCATGGTAAGAATCATATGCTTCTAAAGTGATTGTATTTTCACTTTTTTCGATATATTGATATGGTCCAGTTCCAATTAGGATATCAGTATTTGGATTTAAAAGTGAATCATATGGAATTCCAGCATCACTTGGAAGAATTGAAGAGCCTGTGAAACTCAATAATGCAGGAAATGCTGTATAAGGATAATTCAAAACAAATCTTACCGTGTATTCCGAAATAATTTCTGTATGATTTATAACAAATGGACTTTGGGGATAAAGAGGACCAAGTGGTTGATATAAATCGATTAACTGACTCACTCCTAATTCAATTAAACTATTCAATCGATTAAATGTCCAAACAACATCGTTTGCATTCAAAAGGCTACCATCATGAAATGTAACACCCTCTTTTAAATTCACGGTATATTCTGTTCCGTTTGAATTCCAAGTTCCCATTTCAGTAGCAAGACATGGTTTCAGTTTTAATTCAGGATCATTTAAATCTTCTTGAAAAAGACACTCAGATACTTGTCTAATAATTAATTGAGAATTAAAATCCCATGCTGTCTGGGGGTCTAAATCATAAGCCAAATAAGAAACCCCATAATTTAATGTCTTCCCATAAGCAATTCCTGAAGATTGAATAACGTTATTAGGCATCATTTGAAAGGCAACAACACTACTTTGAGAAATCCCAAATATTAACGAAACAATCAATAAAAATGCCCCCAACAGTAAATTAATATTCTTTTTTTTAATTTTCATTTTAGATCATCATTTTGTGATTCTTTTAAAAATTTCAATTTTTTCATAATAAAGAAATTCTATTTTTATTGAATTCCTCAAAAAGAATGCTTCAAATGTACAACATTTTTTTTTTAATAAGAAAAATGTCATAATTAAGACATATTTTTGAGAATATGATCTTAAAGGATAATATTCTTTTAAAAATTTAATTGTCATTTAAAAATATAAAAATATATTAACTTAACATCAATGTTAAAAAGGTAAATAATCATATTTTAATCCTCAATTCGAAATCTTCTTAAGAAAAATTATTCATTTTATAATAAGAAAAATAACAACAAATGAACGAAATATGAAACGCAAAAATTATTTTTCATTATTAGTGATTTTAGGACTTATTTTCAGTTTAAATGCTGAAGTAATCAGAACAAATGATTTGACATTTAATTCTAAAAATTTCGAGGTTAATTTTGGGAGAAATCTATTTTCATCAAATTTGTTAGAAGATTCACCTATATTAATTAATGGAAATGAAGATTTAGCTTCGTTTTGTACAATAGGTGATGGTAGTTTTGATAACCCATATATTATTGAAAATTTTAGTGTAAATGCTTACGAATCCGATGGAATTCTAATCCAGAATGTTAATCTACATGTAATTATTCGTAATTGTTTAATTGAAAATGGAATGGACAATTATCATATCGGAATTAAGCTTGAAAATTGTTCACATATTACAATCATGAATAATATATTACTTCACAATCAAATTGGAATTTATTTATGGATATCAACGAATAACACAATCATTAATAACACAGCCAATTTTAATTCGTATGAAGGAATAGAATTACAATCAAGCAATTTAAACCACATAGGAAATAACACGGTAGAATCTAACGGCCATTATGGAATTTTCCTTCATGATTCGTGCTTAAACGTTATCATTGATAACTTAAGCAGAAAAAATGGTTTTGATGGAATTTCTTTGATAGAATCTAGCAATTCAAATTACTTTTCATATAATATTCTAAATGATAATAAACATAATGGAATTTATGTTTACTCTTCTTGTATCAATAATACATATTTTGAGAATACAGTATCAAATAATACATGGGATGGAATTCATATTGAATCATCAAGTAATTTGAATAATATTTCAAATAATCGAATTTTTGATAATTTGATTTCAGGAATTAAATTAGAGAATAACTGTAGTAATAATATTATTTCAAATAACTCAGTAAATAAATGCGAAAGAGGAATATATTTGAGAGATTTATGTATTAATAATTCTCTCATAAAGAATGTTTTAACTTCCAATATATGGGAAGGCATTTTTTTGGATATACAAAGCGATAAAAACGCACTTGACAATAATATTATTACAGATAATGGAGGAAATGGAATATTTCTACTTAATTCGAGCAGCAATCTTATCGCAAGTAGCACAATCAATGGGTGCATAAGAGGAATTTCTTTGAGTACATCGAGTTTAAACAATACAATAAAGGATAATATTGCTTCATCCAATATTTGGGAAGGAATTTATTTTGATTTACAAAGCAATAAAAATACAATTATTAATAATAAAATTGCCGATAATGGAGGTAGAGGGATTTATTTAACTAATTCCAGCGATAATTGCATTGTAAATAACACAATAAACGAGTGCGAAAGAGGAATTTCTTTGAAAACAGCAAGTTTAAACAATACAATAAAAGATAATATTGTTTTATCCAATATTTGGGAAGGAATATACTTAGAATCATCAAGTGATACAAATTCAATAATTAATAATATCATTAAGAATAACAATCATAATGGAATTTTAGTTGATGATTCAAATTCAAATATAATTGAAAATAATACAATTAGTTCTCATATTTATGGTTTGAATCTTATTAAAACTAGTGCTAATATGATTTTTGGAAATTTTATTGAAGAAAATAGGTACGGTGTATATATAGATAAAGCAAGCGGGAATATTATTTGGAAGAATTATTTTATAAGAAACTTTGATAATAATGTCTATTCTTCATCTACTTCAATTAATCAATGGGATAATGGTACTCATGGAAATTATTGGGGAAATTATTACTATCAATATCCTAATGCTTCAAATAATGGGATAATTTGGGATACTCCATATGCAATTGAAGGATCAGTAAATGAATATGATAGATTTCCACTAGTTTTACCTGCACCAAGTTCCCCTGTTCTTCAAAAAATTATCCCTGATGCAAGTATAGATGGAATAATTACCTTAACTTGGAATAAAGTAACAGACGCAAAAAGTTATCAGATATATCGCTCTACCCAATTTATATCCGATATATCAAATCTGACTCCAATTGCTATTACAGGTTCATCATTTTATACAGATAATATAATTATGAACGGTACATATTTCTATGTAATTACAGCAATAAATGGTAGTGGAGAATCTTATATTTCCAATTGTGAATCGATTCATGTAGAAATCCATCCAACTTCATCGAATTCTGAAAATCTTGATCCTCTTGAAGGTTTTGATCTATCTAAGATATATATTCCAGGATACTCAATTAGACTATTTGGGATATTTGCAACTATTTCGATAATAGGAATAATAGTGATTATTAACAAGAAACTTATCAACCCTAAAATTAATGCAATATCGAAATATTTCTAATTTTTTTGTTTTTTTGACTTAAAATTGACTTCCATTTAAACACTTGAAAAGGACGATAAAAAAAAACACTTTTTTTCATTCTGATCTCGAAGAATTTATTGTTCTTGCAAATTTTGCCCAAATTTTTTTATATCTTTAGATTTTAGCATATGACGTTGATGAATTTTTAAAGGTTCGGGTGCCATTCGATTTTCTCACGAAATTAACTTCAATTGAATGATCAAAATAAAAGAAAAAATACACCGTCGAATCAGGATCCAGCGGATCTGGCCGTAAAAGTGAACTTCAGCCCCGTCGGGCAGAAAAACTCATATAATCGAATAGGGAGAATTGGGCAGCTTTTTCTTGAATTTCTGCAAAATATCTTGAATCAAAGGATCGCTGGAAGGCAGATTTTCCTGTAGAAGCGCAAGAATTGAAGGTGTAGCCAACATCAGCAGTAGTTTCCGATGTCGAGCCGTAAATCCATGAGGGAATGAATTAGGATCAAGAGAAACACTTTTTTTTGAGCCGTTGATTTTGATGTATGCAAATGCCATATCGGGAATGGTGGGCGGATTGAACGGAATCTCGAGCTTGGGAAATTTACCGACTATTTCGGAATAGGTATACGTTTTAACATCCATATCTGGTCTTCTAATATAATTTAAAATAAAATCTATTTCTGAAGATTGAGAATCAAATTCCACCTTTTTATAATAAAAGTCAAGTATTGCCTTTCGCTCCTCTGGATAATTATCATTTATTGCATCAAAGCCGTTTTCAAAAACTGGATAGCCGTTTTTATCATAAGCCGGAATCGGAAAATTGGGACGGACTTGCCGTACGAAATACCATGCCAACCAGAAATTTGACTCAGGTAAGCCATCTCGGGCTCGCGGCACGATTTCGGAAGAAGGAAACGGCATGATATACCATTCAAAACTGTAATCGCACGGATACTGCCGTAGATCGATTCCCATCACCCAGAAATAGTGCATGACCCTAAAAAAATATCTAGATTTCTGAGGAATAGGTTCGGGAAATGGAAAATAGATCCTTGAACGTATAAAGCAGGGAGAAAGCGATTTCGGGTCGAGTAGGCGCTCATAGTGGTAAAAACGCCAATACGGATGAAGGGGGACGCCGAAGTCATCAGTTGGAATATTGATCGGAAGTGGAAGCCCGAACCTAAATCCATGTGGATATTCTTTTTTGGGATCGGTTGGAAACCGCTCGTAATCATCGATATCATATTCATCTGTATAATTATCATCGTTGTAAATATTGTTAAAATATTTTATCATCCATTCGCTGCGGTTCTTCATTTTTATGCCATCTTCTTTTATTCAATTATTCTTTCGTTCATTATTATTTCTCTTGTAATTTATTTCAAATTTTCTTTTTTAAACTTAACCTCTAAAAAATTTTATGAAAAAACATATCAAAATATAAAAAAAACATGATATGAAATAAAAGTATAAAAAAATGCAGCGCAAACTTGTTATTGCTCATTTGATTTGACCTCATGGTTTACATCCCCAAATTAAAAAGGCGGAATACATGCTCGTAATCTTTTATTTCGGCTTTTATTTTTTCTCCTTTCAGCAGTTTGATTAAATTATCATAATCTTCCCACCATGATACAAAATTTATATCAAATATATCTTGTTTAAAGGTGGTAGAATCGAAACTTACACCAAACGATTCACATATTCCAGCAGCGGTCTCAGCGTTGGTAAAACCGCACAAAATAAAAAAATCCTGCTCAAAATCGAGCACCTTCTCATACTGCCATGAAAATACGGGTACCTTAATCTTCGTATTTGCAGATTCATGCTGCAGAAACAGCATAATCCGAAGGGGTTCGTTATTAAAATGATCGAAAATCCCTGGAAACTGCTGCTCAATTGCAGCTCGAATTTCGGGAACATTTAGATAAACCATACCTGACAGCAAATTTAGAAAATCGTTCCGCTCAAGCAGCGGGGTATATTTACCAATGATTTTGGCATTTTTTTGATACCATTTAATATATTTTCGGTCGACAGAATGAATAATAGGCATATGCAGTCTGTTTCGGATGAATTCTGTATGGTCATCTTTGTTCTTTCCGTAAGGGATTTCAATTATAGTATTAGTTTTTTTATCTAAATGACTTATATATTCACCTGCGTCTAATGTTTCGGTTATAAACGCAAAAAACTTATTTAATATGAATATTGTATCCGTATAGCCTGCACCTTTATATTCCTTTTTACTCATTATTTTTGATATCTGAATAGGATCTTTAAGATATGTCAAAAAGGTTTCATATAGCGAAGGATCATCTTTTCCGTATATCCTTTCCAAAATTTTCATTTTCTCCAGTATAAAGATAATTTCGATTTCGGAGTCGGCTTGAAATCTAAAAATATATTTATTGTCAAGATTTTCTGCGGTAGGCCAATCTAATTCTATTTTAATTATGCCTTTGTTTAAAAATGTTCTCGGAGTAAGATCCAGTTCCGTTTTAATTCTTACCAAGCATGGAGCGAATGCGCCTGAAAAAGGTAATTTTATTTCTTGTTCATCATAATTTACGGCGAATTTCCTCCAAGATGAGCGCAAAAACTTTTCATTCACAGCATCCAATGCAGCTAAAGCGGATGAAAAAGACCATGGTTTTAAAGATCCGTATTTAATTTTGGAAATTAATTTGGATTTCTTTGTGAAGAAAGATTTAGATGATTTGATATTTAAAAATTCTAATGCATCAAAGATCATAAATAGAAGACCATCCATTTCTATCATTTGATCTATCGTAAAAATAACCGGCTTTACCTTTTTAACATCATTTGGCGAAATTATATATGTTTTATCGGGGTCCAACAAATTTCCGTCATTTCCGGATTTTATTTGATACAATTTGTTGACAAAAAGCCAAATCCATTTATTTTCATCATTTGGTGAAAGAGGTCGAAAATTTAATGGTGATGAATAATCAAAATTTCCAAGGTCTTTACCAAGATCACTCACTGCCATGTATAAATTCGCCCAGTTTTGGGCAAATTTTTGATGAATACTTCTTTCATCTTCTTTTTTTTCAGCAAAAAACATCTTTTTTACCAAATTTCTAAACGATGGTCTACCTTTTCTAGACGCTACTTTTCCATCATTATCAGATATTCCGGCTTGTTCTAATCTTTCTTTCAATTTGAAATATTGAATGAAAAAACTACACATATCCCTTACATTTGTACCTTTAATGATATTAAAATCTCCCGCTGCAAGTTGAGAAATTTTATTAAAATCAGGTCGAATATCTGTACTTGCAATTCCTGCTGAAGAAGAAAGGAGATTAAACATAAATAACCTGATTATTGCAAATAGATGATAATAATCGGTTTGAATTTGTAATACATTTTTTCTGTTAATTGGATTTTCCAATGCGGTTTGAAAATCAAATTTATTTCCATAAACTCTTTTTAAATTTTTATAATTATTATAAGAAGTTTTGAGAATTTCTCAGTTCCCATGAATCACTTTTTTGTCTTTGATTTTTACTGCATTGCACTCACTTGACACGATGTTATAGCAGAAAGAGACTTTACAACGATTTGATATGAAATATTCACCCTTTTGAGTATTTTATCTAAGATTTTTGGTTCATCTCGAATAATGAAATATGAAAGTAAAAGATCTTGCCACATTTCGATGGATCTTCTTCCGCGAAAATCAATAAATTTTTTAAGAGCACTAAACTCTTTTTCAACGAGGTTGGAGGTTATGTACATATTGTGAAATTGCTTGAGGATTGTGTTCATTGCGGCGGCCACCACATATGAACTTCCACCGAGAGCTTTAATCCGACCTCTCTTTTTATCATGGTTGAAAACATGAACGTCCCACTCCTTTTTATTTGTTTTTCCGGAAGGTCTTCCTCGAGGTTTCCGATTTTCGAGTTTCTTTTTCTTTTCTGCTTCGATAACGTGCTTTGGACGGTTTTTACTTCCTTTCTTTCTACCACGTTTTTTCTTTCCTAAACTTTCTTTACTTGTTTTCACCTGACCTATAAACCAACCTCCGATTGCTGTAATTTCATTAGTAGTTTGAAAGGTAGTTTTAGTTACATGAAACTGATCATAGGAATAGATTTCAACGGTAATTCTCCCGTATGGAGGTTTATGAATGTGTCTGATATGGGTAAGATTCTGTTTCAATTCTCTTGCAACCCCCACATAAGCAAGAAATCCATCCGATACGAGTAGTTCAAGTGGATAAAGAAGACGATCTGCACAGTCCTTTACTATTTCAAGGATTTTTTCTTTGGTTCGTTTTTTAACGAGCTCTACCGCCATAATTTTGTTATTTCCACTAACAACAACTATCAAATACCACGTTTTCTTCCCAATATTAAGAAATGTTTCATCTATAAATAAGCTGTTGCTCCTACGTCTTATATTTTTGAAGGTTTTCTTGCGTTTTGTCGATTTTGAAACCATTGTTATGATTTGTAGTAATAGCCGTGAAAGTGTTGATTTGTTCAATTTCAGCCTTCTTGATAATGCTTTGATGTTTTAGCGACCTCTTTTTAAGGGTTGGGAAATTGTTGACCGTATTTCGCGTTTTAGGTTTTTGAAAAACTTACTCGTATGAGGATAGAAAGATTTCCCACATGTAGTACACAGGATTTGTTGAGGAGCCCCTTTAACACTCGTATCATGACCGTTATACCTCAAATCCTGTTTCTTTCCTTTTTCTTTTTGATTAGGACAACATATTTCGATATAATCCATAATTTCGTTTAAACCAAGAGTGATGGTTATTGGTATTTGCCACATATCAGGTTGTAAAGTGGCAATCTTACAAGCTTGGGACATATTTAGTTAAGGTAAGAGTCAAAACAATAAAAAAGTATCATTTTCACCCAAGATAACCCCGGGATTTTTGTTGGTCATGGGAAATGAGAAATTGTCAAAAAAAGAAAATAAAAAATAAATTTGTCTTATATTATCGCCGTTTTTTTATATATATTATCATTATCGCAATAAACGAAATTCCAATCAAAATTCCTTGAGAATAACCAGGAATATTGTCAAAAGGAGAAGATTGAGTATCGTCAGTAGCAGTATCATCTGTTGCAGTATCATCAGTTGCAGTATCATCAGTTGCAGTATCATCAGTTGCAGTATCATCAGTTGCAGTATCATCAGTTGTTGTATCATCTCCATTTTGAGATCCTGGATAATCATTAGCATCTAAGGGATTTGACCCTGAAAGAATTTCAACTCCATCACCATAACCATCACCATCTGTATCGATCACAAGAGGATCTGTACCATATTTAATCTCAAATCCATCAAGTAAATTGTTTTGAATGTATTGATAAGGTCCTGTTCCGATAAGGATATCTGTGGTCGTATTTAATAAGTCATTATATGGATAACCAGCATCACTTGGCAAGATATATGAGCCGGAAAAACACAAAAGTGGAATAAACGACATAAATGGATAATTCAATTTGAATGTTACCTGGTATTGATTATCAACAATTGTTTCGTTTATTAAAAGAGGAGTCTCAGGATATTCCTCAGCTAAAGGTTCATATAAACTGCTTATTTGCACATATTGTGCATTAATTAAGTTATTTAAGCGATCAAAAGACCACTTTACATCATCAGCGGTAAAAGCAGAGCCATCATGAAATGTAACTCCTTGTTTTAATGGTACTGTAAATGTTTTTCCATCTGGACTCCAAGACCCCATATTTTCCGCAAGAACTGGAATTATAGACAGTTCTGGATCAGATAAATTATAAGCGAACAATCCTTCACAAACCTGATCGATTATCCTAATTGAAGCTGAATCCCATGCTTGATGAGGATCCAAATCAAAAATTAAACTCCCCACACCATAATTCAAATATGTTCCTGGAATAATACTTTGTGTTTTCGGATTATATGATTTATAATACGATGTTTTTGTAGAAAAATAGGAGTTAACTCTCATTGATAAGGTAAATACTGTTAAAATCAAAAAAATACTTAAAAATTCTTTGATTTTTTTATGTTTGTGCATTTTTCTTTTCCACCCCATTTGTTAATAGGTTATTGTAGATTTCAAAAAATAGAAGGAAATCCGAAAATATTGCATCGATTATTCACAAAACCCAAATCTATCCCATTTTTAAATTTGTCGAAACATCGTTTAAGAAAAATATATATAATTAAGTCAATAATTCAAAGAAAAATGATGGAAATGTGAAATTTTTGACCGCATTTAAGGGTTTAAAAATGCCGACTCAAATAGTAATTGGATGCACGGGAGTATTGTCGAAAATATTGGCCCAAAAGATAGAATTTGATTAAGATAAAAAAAATTGCTAGAGCCTCTTAAGATGCTCTTTTTTGATTTTCACGGAAGAAATGTCAGATTGTCCAATGACAATGAAATATAACCAATTTCATCTATGAAAATTAGAGCACAAAACCATATTGATTTTGACAAATAAATATGTTTCTTACTGTTTTGTATATTATATAAATAACTATAAAAAAAAATTAATTAATAGAAATACTGCTCAATTATAAAGAGCACTTCAGGTTTCTTTCATGTAAGGGGGACAACTTAAATAATCTTAACGCAAACTCGTATAAAATTGGTTTCTTAGGTAGAATTTTATGAAAAGTAAATCCTTAACTCAACTTTTTTCTCATAGAATTTCTTTCTTTTACTTTTCAATTTTCTTATCTTCCTAATTTTCCATAATTCCTCTAGCCAAAGATTTTTGCTGTAGAAAACTTAACTGAGGAGTGATCGAAATCCAAACGGTTAAAAAGGTAAACCCGAGTAAAATCAAATAATTAGCAATTTTGAAGTATGCATCGATTTTAAAGAATATGGAAGATAAAAGATTTAGAAGATAAATTTCAAAAATATTTCCTCCGATATATCCAAAAACAAGCGATATCAAGGCCAATAAACCCAATTCAATTATTATTTGAATAATAACTTGAAATTTTGAGAATCCAAATATTCTTTGTAAAGAATATTCCCGTTCCCGCTCTAGAATAATAATAGTAGCTGTAGAAAAGATTGAAAGAAAGGAAATATTAAATCCTAAGATAGCCATAACCTCCACTACCAAAGTTTGGGTAGAGATAATGACATTCATCCGTTTCTCAAGTGTGGAAGATTGGACTGCAAGTGAAATCGAATCTTGCATGTTTAAATAACTTAGTACATCTTTCTCTTGCCCTTCTTCAGTTAAGGCGACCATTCCATTAATTGGCATAAATCCGAGTACTTCTTCGAGATAAGGTAATTGAATATAAATGGATAAGGGAGTTGCCATATCTCGGGCTAAACCTACAACAGTAAAATTAATTTGCTTAAATTGAAAAACAAAACTAAATTTATCTCCAACAGAATAACCTAAATGTTCTGCTAAATATTGAGACATTATGCATTCTGATGAATTAGAAGAAGAAAATGTAGATCCTTCTTGTAGATCAATCCACATCAATTCTGAGTCTGCAACAATTCCAACTACCATAGCAAGCTTATTATAATGTTCATAAGGTTGAATATATGTCTCTAATATAGGTTCAGCTTCTTCTATTCCTTCATACTTACTAAGATTATCAAAAATTGTCTCATTAAAATCATAATTAGTAAACACACCTTTAATATCCCACTGAATATGTTGAAAATATTCATCTTGGGTTTGATTAAGATTAGTTTGTACAGCCATTAATGAGAAAGACAATATTACTGAAAAACAAAAAGCTAGAGCTGTAAAAATACTTCGTAAACGATTTCGTGAAATATTTCGTATTGCTAATTTTCCTTGAAGGGGTAATTTTTGAATAAAATGATCAAGAAATTTTCGAGGTTTCATCTCAAACTCTTTCTTTTTACCCCTAATAGCTTCATAGGGAGTAAGCGAAACATTTTCTTTTGCAGCTAAATAAGTAAAGAATAAAGAAATAGTACAAGCCAAAGCAAGGACTTCAATAATTGCAAGATTTGAAAATGAAGGATAAACAACTATAAACCCCCATTGAGAACCAAGAAAACTTGAGAGGTAATTTAATAGAAACCAAGAAAGAACAATACCTGATACAATTGCAATAAATAAAAGAACAAGAGTACGGAGAAGAAAAGCTTTCATAA
Source organism: Candidatus Harpocratesius repetitus (assembly GCA_021498095.1). GTDB lineage: Archaea > Asgardarchaeota > Lokiarchaeia > Sigyniarchaeales > Promethearchaeaceae > Harpocratesius > Harpocratesius repetitus. The sequence continues at coordinate 56,001 of JAIZWK010000001.1, forward strand.
TCTGCTGAGAAGAAAAACCAAATGAATAGAGCATTCCGGTTTGTTTTCTTTGTTCTACAGCATAACGTTTAGTAATAATATAGATTACCAATCCTATAATAATAATAATTTGTACAACAGCGATATTTAGATATTTAGAAGTAAGATTAAGAGTATCAGACAAAGCAGCATTCAATCCATTTTCTAAAGTATGCCATTGTACAGTGTATGGAATATTGTGTATTACAAATTCATCCCGTAATGCTTCTGAACATGAAAGAATTTCATCGTTGCGAATATTAGTTGAAAAAAAGATAAGAATATCATTTATTAGAGGAGCAGGAAGATCAAAAAGTGTACGAAAATCAGCTTCCTCAATATAAACAAGCCCTTCTTGAGAAAGATCATAGCTTAATCCATCTATTGCTTCAACAATCCCTTCGACAGAATAATTCTTAAGTTCTCCATGATCAAATAAAAATAGAGAATCACCAATTGTTACATTTAGATGTTCTGCAAAAGATTTGATGATTATTGCTTCATTTCTTGAAATATTCCATCTTCCTTCTTGCATTTTAATTTTATTCAATTTTAATTCTTCTTCAGGATTAATTCCAACAACATTTAATTGATACCATTCTTCTTCATGAAATAACTTAGTTTTTGATATCAGGCGTGAAGCAATAACATCGGGGTATTTACTTAATGTATCCTCGATTGTCTTATTAATCAAATCTATAGTTGACGGGGTTGTGCCCGTAAATCGGATGTCTAGTTGTGCTAATTTATATTCTTTATTATTTCTATTAATTGAATATTCCATTGAAGGTGCAGTGGATAAAAGAGCAATTGGAAAAGCAATAACAATTAAGAGAGAAATATATGTGATAAATGAGCGAGAAAAGTTAAAGTATAAATCACGAAATACTGCTTTATAGATTTTTTGCATTAATTTATCGCCTCGATTTTTTCATAGTTTATAGAATCTGAAACAATCGCACCAGAACGCAATTCAATTATTCGATCAGCATATTTAACCATTGTTGGATCATGAGTTACTAAAATAACAGTAATTTTTCGTTCTTTTGCAATTCTTTGAATTAGTGCTACTATTTTTTCTCCAGTTTTCTGATCAAGTTGACCTGTTGGTTCATCAACTAGAAGAATATCAGGATTTTTTGCAAGGGCACGAGCAATAGCGACTCTCTGTCTTTCTCCTCCTGAAAGTTGTGATGGAAAATTATGAATTCTATCTTTTAATTCGACCATTTCTAAATATTGTTCCGCTTCTTCATGAATATGCTTTTTTCCACCATTTATTGAATATTTTTTCATTAATTCCATAGTTAATTCCACATTTTCTCGCGCTGTAAGTGTAGGTATTAACGAATAAAATTGGAATACAAAAGATAGACGTTTTTTGCGATATTTTGTCAATTTTGCAGATGAAAACTGTGAAATTTCTTCCCCACATACGATTATTGAGCCATTAGTAGCAGAATCGATTCCCCCAATCAAGTTTAAAAGAGTTGTTTTTCCAGAACCGGATGGACCCATAACAAAAACTACTTGCTCAGGAGGAATTTCAAATGAAACTTTATCTAGTGCTTTAACTTGAAACTCACCAAGTTGGTAAATTTTACTTAATTGAGAAATTTTAATAATTGGTTCATTTTGCTTGTTTGACATATTCTATCCACATATTTTTCTATCTTTACTTAATGATGATTATCGCTTCTCTTTATAATCTTAGAAATTATCTATTTCTATAGAGAAAGAATTATTAAAAAAATATTAGAGTGAATATTAAAAAATATTTCGAAATCCGAAATATTTGAATTTCTAACTATTCGAAAAGTTAAATATATAATTATCCTTTGTAACTTAATGAAATTAAAAGATTCTAAACATGATGAAGTAGTTGCATCTTTTATCACTTTTATGCAAAATATACGGGAGTTATTATCGAAAAATCGTCCTAGACTTCTCAAATTTATTAATAAACAAGGCTTGCTTTTTCATAAAGATCCTTTTGGTAAAACATACAATGCAATCATCTTTATTGGAAAGCATGGCAAATGCAAGATGAAAGAATATGCTGAATTCTTCCACCTCAGCCCAGGTACGGCAACAGGAAGCGTAAGTACATTGATTAAAAGAGGATTTGTTCAAAGAGCAAATAAATCTTCAGATAGACGTGTAGTAGAGATAGAACTTACAAAAAAAGGAAAATTAATTTATGATAAGGGGATGGAGTTTCAAGAAAAAGAAATAAAAGAGATTTTAGATGTTCTCACTCATGAAGAAATGGAAAGTTTAATCAATATTCTTCATAAATTGAATTATTCATTTGATCTATTCACAGATAAAAAATAAGTATTATTTTAAGAAAAGAGTAAAGAGAAAGATGAATGAAATTATCTCACCACAATTCAGAAAGAAATTAGTTTCATGGTTGAAATCATTCAAATTAAGTGATATTGATCTTACAATAATTATTACTGCATTTACCCATCCATCCCATAAAGGATTGGACCCAAACGCTGAAGATTATGAACGTCTGGAATTTCTAGGAGATGCAGTTCTCGATTTAGTCACTGCTGAAGAACTTATAAAAGCAAGCAGAGAAAAAGAGGGATTGTTGACAGAACATCGAAAACAAATAGTAAATAACGAATATTTGGCTCAAATATTCGATAGATTGAAGATTAAGAGTTTTATTCGAACTGCAGTAAATTATACTCCATCAATTAAAGATAAGGCAAATTTTCTTGAAGCGTTTTTTGGAGCCATTTTTTTAAAATTTGGATATCCAAAATGTGTATCAGTTTGGAAAATAATTCAAGCAAAAATGGGAAAGATACCTAAGAAAATACCAGAACCACCGTTATCCCCTGAAGAGGTAGAAAATAAAGCTCAAAATCAAATTTTCTATAAATCTTTGGGATTAACTCCGAAAAACGCAAAATCTATGTTACAAGAATTATGTCAGAAACAAGGATTAGAAATTCCAAAATACACTTTAATTGAACAGTCAGGACCGGACCACAATCCTCTATTTAGGGTCAAGGTTTCTGCAGTATTATTTACTGGACCGCAAAAATGGGTGAGAACGGCAATAGGAGAAGGAACGAATAAAAAAACTGCCGAAATCAATGCAGCAGAACGTCTTTGCGATCAAATCTTTTTAGAATATATTCCAATGTCGTAATTTACCATATTATTGGCAATATTCCAACACTTTTTCCTTATTTTTCGCCTTATTTTTTCTATTTGCTAGTAATTGGTTTCAGTACCTTTTTTATTTACATTAACATAATTCAAACTATGAAAGTTCTTCTTTTGAATGGGAGCACTTTGAAAGAACACTCACAACAGAAATTTTTCGATTTTCTAGTTGAATATCTGAATTCATTGCCCATAGATCTTCAAATAATCCATTTAAAGGATAAAAAAATCGCTTATTGTAACGGATGTTTCTATTGTTGGGTTAAAACTCCAGGTAAATGTATAATTAAAGATGATTCAGAAGAAATCGCTAAAAAAATAATCCAAAGCGATCTTTTAATATATTTTACACCTATTACGTTTGGTGGATATTCTTCTCTGCTAAAAAGAGCATTAGATCGACAAATTTGCTTGATATCTCCATTCTTTACAAAAATAAAAGGTGAAGTTCATCACAAAAAGCGCTATAATAAATATCCTTCACTCTTGGGAATTGGATATCAAAAACAAACAACTAATCCACAGATGTCGGGTAATGATCTTGTTGAACAACAGATTTTTTCAAAATTACTCAAACGAAATTCAATTAATTTTTACTCTCCAATTACCCAAGCTCATATTTATGAAATGGGAACAGATAAAAATGAATTCATGAATAAATTAGACAAAAGTCTATATTTAATCATGGAATTAAATAATCAAGAGGTTTCAGCAAAATAAATTCACAAAACAATTCAGACAATCATGTTATTCACAATTCAAACCACAAAATCAACCGAAATGCAGTTTTACTTATAGGAAGCCCGAAAAAAGCAAAGAGTGCTTCAATGTCTCTAGGTTCATTTCTGACGAATTCTCTTCATGATTATGGGTTTGAAATTGAGATAAAATTCCTTTATACTTCAATTGATAAAACAGATCAAATGGAAGCTCTTTTTTCAAAATTGGATCATGCAGATTTAGTCATTCTTTCCAGTCCCCTTTACGTTGACTGTCTTCCAGCTGTAGTCATTAGATTTATGGAAAAATACCAAGAACATCGAGAAATAATTTCTACTCAGGATAATAGTTATAAATCAAAATTTGTTTCTATATTAAACTGTGGATTTCCTGAAAGTGAACATAATCATATTGCTCTCTCCATTTGTAAACAGTTTTCATCTCGGATTCAATGGAAATGGTTAGGAGGATTAGCAATTGGTATGGGGGGTTTTATTAGTGGCCGAAATATTAACCATTTAGGAGCACCTGTAAAAAAACTAACTCAATCATTGAAAATTGCTGCAGAATATATAAATAAAGGAGAGGAAATTCCTGAAAATATCTTGAGGGCAGTATCCTTACCTTTAATGCCAAAAAAAATGTATACTTCTATAGGTAATTTGGGTTGGAAAAAAATGGCAAAGAATTTCAAAATGAAAAAACATCTGAAAGATAGACCTTATTCGTAATTCCATGATTTTTTAATTCCAAAATGATTTTAGATTTTTTAAAATAGATCTTAATATTAGCAGAGTGATCTGTTTCCTTAAAATCACCTTCATGTTTTAGCATCATTTTTTTAATCATTGATAAGAGAAATCTTCCAGACTTTCGTGAAGTTGCTATGTTCTTATGAATTTTTTTTAATTAAGTAGATTCTAACTAAGAAACTAATTTTATTCAACTTTGCGTAAAAATTATTTAAGTTGTCCCCCTTACATGAAAGAAAACCGAAGTGCACTCTATAATTGAGCAGTATTTCCATTAATTAATTTTTTTATATTGTCAAGCCTTTTTATCGTGGGCAAATATTCTTGGTGCTTTGTCGTTTTAACACTGATAATTCAAATAATTGTTGTGATTAGCAATTTTAAAGCAATGTATGATGCTAAAGTCACACTTGATTTACTTTCTCCAGATTATCTGTCTTATAATATATTTAAAACCAAATATAAGCGAGGAATTGCACTCGCAAGATTTGCGATTATTTGGGCCTTTGTTTCAGCTGTGGTTATGGCAGGACTTGATACCTCTCTCGAAAGAAATATCCATTTATTTTTTATCATTTTTTATAGTTATTTACGAGGATGTTTTATCTTTTTTAATTTAAACGCTTTTTTGAATAACATTCATATATCTCCGACTTATATCTGAAATATCGCAATCTTCTTTTGTCGAACTCGTTTTTTTCAAAGAATTTGTTAAAAATATACCGTCTTGTTTATAAATTCTTCAATCTGAAGTCGATTTTATTATAATTTTTGATTTACATATCTTGAATTTGGCACCTTGGTAAAATCGACAAAAAATAAAGAAGACTATTTTGGATTTGAGTCTGAAGAATTAAGATGATGAAATGAAAAACTTCGAATCTTTGAAATTTAAAATACCCTCATAAGAAATAGCGAAATTTTGTAAAATCATAGTATTAAAGAATTGTCACTTATATAATCGAATAGGGAGAATTAGGCAGCTTTTTCTTGAATTTCTGCAAAATATCTTGAATCAAAGGATCGCTGGAAGGTAAATTCTCCTGGAGAAGCGTCAAAATTGAAGGTGAAGCCAGCATCAGCAGTAGTTTCCGATGTCGAGCCGTAAATCCGTGAGGGAATGAATAGGGATCCAGGGAGACCGCTTTTTTTGAGCTGTGGATTTTGATGTATACAAACGCCATATCGGGAATGGTGGGCGGATTGAACGGAATCTCGAGTTTAGGAAATTTGCCGACTATTTCGGAATAGGTATATGTTTTAATATCCTTATTTGGCATTTTAATATAACTTAAAATAAAATCTATTTTGCGTGATTGAGAATCAAAATCCACCTTTTAATAAAAAAGGTCAAGTATTGCCTTTCGCTCCTCTGGATGAGGATGATTTATTTCATAAAAACAATCTTCAAAAACAGGATAGCCGTTTTTATCATAAGCCGGAATCGTAAAATTGGGACGAACTTGCCGTACGAAATACCATGCCAACCAGAAATTTGACTTGGGTAAGCCGTCTCGGGCTCGGGGCACTATTTCGGAAGAAGGAAACGGCATGATATACCATTCAAAACTGTAATCGCACGGATACTGCCGTAGATCGACATCGCATAAAATATAAAAATCCTGCTCAAAATCGAGCACTTTCTCATACTGCCATGAAAATACAGGTATTTTTATCTCTGTATTTGCAGATTCATGCAGCAGAAACAGCATAATCCGAAGGGGGTCGTTATTAAAATGATCGAAAATCCTTGGAAACTGCTACTCAATTGCAGCTCGAATTTCAGGAACATTTAAATAAACTATACCCAACAATAAATTTAAATAATCGTTCCGTTCAAGCAGCGGGGTATATTTACCAATGATTTCGGCATTTTCTTGATACCATTTTATATATTGTCGGTCGGCAGAATAAATAATAGGTAGGTGCAGTGTGTTTAGGATGAAATTTGCATGGTCATCTTTATTCTTTCCGTAAGGGATTTTAATTATAGTATCAGTTTTTTTATCTATATGAATTATATATTCACCTGCGTCTAATGTTTCGGTTACAAATGCAAAAAACTTATTTAATATGAATATCGTATCCGTATAGCCTGCGCTTTTATAATCCTTTTTACTCATTATTCTTCTTATCTGAATAGGATCTTTAAGATATGTCAAAAAGGTTTCATATAGCGAAGGATCAACTTTTCCGTATATCCTTTCCAAAATTTTCATTTTCTCCAGTATAAAGATAATTTCGATTTCGGAGTCGGCTTGAAATCTAAAAATATATTTATTGTCAAGATTTTCTGCGGTAGGCCAATCAAATTCTATTTTCATAATGCCTTTCTTTAAAAAAACTAGAGTTAAACAATTTGCGCGAAATAAAGGAGATTCCAATTCACCATACTTATACATGCTTAACAATAAACCTGAAATTGCCATATTCGTATTTTTGGCAGTTATAATGGTGTTTCTTGCCTTAACTATTGTTATTGTTGTTTTAGTTAACTATAAAAAGGGTAAATTAAAGGAAACACCAAATCTCATGCAGTTTAGTGAACGAGATTATCGTCCGGGAGAAGGATTTATTGATCAACATCCATAGAAAATTGGAAAAACCCGCACTTTGAAGGGGTTTTATGCCAGCGGTCATATTTCTTGGGAAAACTTTTTTGCCCCTTCAGAAAAAACGCCTGAAATACAAAAAAAACGTAATATAGCCGCTTGGATCATTTTTGGTTCGTTAGTAACTATATTTTCCATGTTTTTGGTGTTTGCTATGCTTGATATGATCTGGGCAATGATGTTTATGCTGGTGCTGATGATCTATTTAATTTCTCTGATCACTGTAAATTTTCTAAGGATCAAAGTTTTTCGCAGGAGAAGGGCATGAAACTCGAAATTTGAGCATTTCTCCTCTTTTTTAATTGCTCTTTATGATTATTTGAAAGTTTTAGAAAATGCCCATATTGGATCGGTCAAGGAATGAATATAATTGATTATTTTTCCCTTTTCCATTGAATTCATATCCTCACTGGAATTTAAAAAAAGAGAATAAAGCCAGTTATCTATTAGTTTGTTGTATGTTTTGTATTTTTTCCCAAGTCCTGCAGCTTTTCCTTAGCTTTTTTTATCACTATTTTCTTTGCTTCTTCAATAGCGATGTCTTTTGCTTGGTTTAATACAATTTTTGTGACTTCATTTTCGGCAATTTCCTTAACTTTTTCTTTAGCTATTTCAAGTTTAGGTTTTGATGCTTCAGCAGTTTCTTTTGCTTTCTCTCCCAGCTCACGGGCTTTTTTTTTCGTTACTTCCATTGTTTTTTCTCCTAATTCACGAGCTTTTTCTTTAGCTATTTCAAGTTTAGGTTTTGATGCTTCAGCAGTTTCTTTTGCTTTCTCTCCCAGCTCACGGGCTTTTTTTTTCGTTACTTCCATTGTTTTTTCTCCTAATTCACGAGCTTTTTCTTTAGCTATTTCAAGTTTAGGTTTTGATGCTTCAGCAGTTTCTTTTGCTTTCTCTCCCAGCTCACGGGCTTTTTTTTTGGTTACTTCCATTGTTTTTTCTCCTAATTCACGAGCTTTTTCTTTAGCTACTTCAAGATTAGGTTTTGACGCTTCAGCAGTTTCTTTTGCTTTCTCTCCCAGTTCATGGGCTTTTTTTTTGGTTACTTCCATTGTTTTTTCTCCTAATTCACGAGCTTTTTTTTTAGCTATTTCTAATTTATCAAACATTGAAATGTCCTCCATTTTCTTTTAGATTATAAAAAAAAATTCTCCTATTTTTAGTTTTTTTAGGATTCTTCAATCAATTCTTCTGTTCCATCCCAATTTTCGTCCCAAAATCGAGGTGGTTTTTTATTCACATGAACCGAGAGTTTATCCGATTCACGACGAATTTTTTCAGCTACCGGTGCCCAATCTTTTGAAATTTGTTGACATTTATCTGTTAGATCATCCACTGATTCTTTATCAAGCATTTGAGTGGATTTTGCATTTGATGTATGCACCATCTCTTTTAATTTGTCGGGGTTATCAAGCAAGGGACATGGCCGCAGATAATTTTTATTAAATGGCTGATTTTGATTATATTGCTTAAATAGTGGAGATTTTAGAGATTCTAATAAACTTACATCTTTGATGTTCACATTTGAATAATGGATAAAAGCACAAGGTTCCACATCTCCATGTGCATTTATATGTAGATAGCTTCTTCCTCCTGCAATACAACCTCTTGAATAATCTCCATCATTCCAAAAATCAATCATTAAAATTGGTTTAGTTTCTCGAAACTTCCGAACTTGATCAAACATAAATTTTCTTTGTTCTGGACTACATAACAAATCCATCTCAGCATCTTTTCCTAATGGGATATAAGTAAATAGCCAAGCGTAACTTGCACCCATTTTAATCATATAATCAATATATTCCTCAGATCCAATAACTTTTGTATTTTTACTATGGTAACATGAGGAAATACCAAACATCACTCCGTGTTTTTTAAGAAGTCTCATAGCATTCATTATTTTCTGATAGGTTCCCTTTCCTCGACGAAAATCTGTTTCTTCTTCAAAACCTTCTACACTAATAGCTAGAGTAAAATTTCCTACTTCAGCTAAAGCCTTAGCAAACTCGTCATCAACTAAAGTTGCATTTGTAAATGCCAAAAAGAAGCAATCTTGATGTTTCTTTGCTAATTTAAGTAAATCATTTCTTCTGATTGTTGGTTCTCCACCGGAATACAAATACCAATAAATTCCTAAATCTTTTCCTTCTTTGATAATTCTGTCCATTAAATCAAAACTAAGATTATCTGTTTTCTTATATTCAGCAGCCCAACATCCTTTACACTTTAAATTACATGAAGATGTCGGATCCATAAGAACAGCAATTGGAATATTACAATGGTGCTTTCTCATTAATTTTTGACTCTTTTTTACACCAACCATTGCCGTATTTACGCCAAAATTCCTCACAAAACTTTTTACTGTTTTTGAATTTGTATTTTCCATTAAATTTACAAGAAATTGATACATCGGATTTTTCTCATCATAAAATGCTTGTAAATATCCTTTTTGAATGGAATTCGAAGCAAATCTTTCAACTCCCTTAACTAGCTTAGGAAGTCTTTTCTTGGGATTTTTTAACACATAACTAGCTGCTAAATTTAATCCCAAACTATTAATAAAATACTTTGGATTTAACATTTAATACACCTTTAGTATTATAAACAATTAATTAAAACAATCATTTAAAACTATTGTTTGACTTTATTTAATAAGAAAAATCGTTTTTAAATAAATGCAAAAACAAATATTTATTATTAATATACTAGAGTTGATTAAGTATTGAAGGAAAAACTTTCAAAGAAAGATAAAATTATAAACGCTGCCCTCAAAATCATAACTGAAAGAGGAAACATGAATTTTACTATACGTGAAGTCGTATTGGATGCAGATGTTAATATTGCTTCTGTAAATTATTATTTTGGAACCAAAAGGAAATTAATTCAAGAAATTGAAAAAAAATTCATTCGAAGACTTTTAGATTTTCAGAGTATTTTGGCAAATCCTCAATCATCACCACAAGAACAGCTATTTGAATGGGCTTGTACATTAATTGAAGAATTAATAAAAAATCCAGGAATAGTTTTAATTTTAAGCAACAAATTAATTTTAACTGAACAATTTGATGAGGACATTGAATTATTTATTAAAGAGAATAATCAATATCTGAATTCAATTATTAAAAAAATTACAGGAATTGAAGATGATGAAATAATCCAATTAAAAACTACCCGAATTAATGCAGATCTATTTTTCCCTATGCTTTTTATTAAAAATTCTGAAAAAATCTTCGGTTTTTCTATCCAAGATGCTGAAATCCGAAAAAAATATGTAAAATCAGTCATTGATTCAATTTTATAAATCAAATAGGATATAGATTAGAAGAAAAAAGATGGAAACTGTAGTTGATTTGGGAGATTTTGTTGTAATTCAGCCTTAGTAAAATTATCGAATGAACACCAATTTTCCCAGTGCAAGGGAGAACCACAACTTTCGATTCATACCAAAATGATAACCCATATCGTTCTTCTAATGAAATTTTAGAATCTTTGAGGGATAGCGTTCTAAATTCATTTTAATTTGATTGGTTATATGATAATTTTCAAGGCGATGAAAGAATTTTTACCCAATTGAGAAGCATTCTCACTATTATTTGAAGGATTTTGAAAACGCCCATATTGGATCGGTTAAGGAATGAATACATTTGATTATTTTTCCCTTTTCCATTGAATCCATATCCTCACTGGAATATAAAACTTCTCCCACGGACAAAATGCGCCCGTGAGAAGGATCTTCAACCAATACTACATCTCCTGGTAATATTCCCTTATCAATCTCGGTGACCCCGGGTCTCATTACATCTGCTCCCTTAGACATAAACTTCACCGCCCCCAAATCGACTTTTACCCGAGGATAAGGCAACTTATGATTCATTAAATAACTTAGTAATGGGATAGATTTTCCCTCTTTAACCCAAAAAGTTAGGACTCCATTAATGGCGTAAATTTCTTGGTTTCCGTCCAATTTCATCCATTCCACCCAATCTTTGGTGGAAACAATTTGTTTAAGTTCTTCTTGGGAAAGACTCAATTGTTCTGCAAATTTTGCCCAAATTTTTTTATATCTTTAGATTTTAGCATATGACGTTGATGAATTTTTAAGGGTTCTGGTGCCATTCGGTTTTCTCACGAAATTAACTTCAATTGAATGATCAAAATAAAAGAAAAAAAATACACCGTCGAATCAGGATCCAGCGGATCTGGCCGTAAAAGTGAACTTCAGCCCCGTCGGGCAGAAAAACTCATATAATCGAATAGGGAGAATTGGGCAGCTTTTTCTTGAATTTCTGCAAAATATCTTGAATCAAAGGATCGCTGGAAGGCAGATTTTCCTGTAGAAGCGCAAGAATTGAAGGTGTAGCCAACATCAGCAGAAGTTTCCGATGTCGAGCCGTAAATCCATGAGGGAAGGAATTAGGATCGAGAGAAACACTTTTTTTTGAGCCGTTGATTTTGATGTATGCAAATGCCATATCAGGAATGGTGGGCGGATTGAACGGAATCTCGAGCTTGGGAAATTTACCGACTATTTCAGAATAGGTATACGTTTTAATATCCATATCTGAGTATCTAATATAATTTAAAATAAAATTTATTTTGCTAGATTGTGATTTAAAATCCACCTTTTTATAGTAAAAGTCAAGTATTGCCCTTCGCTCCTCTGGATAAGGATGATTTATTTCATAAAAACAATCTTCAAAAACCGGATAGCCGTTTTTATCATAAGCCGGAATCGGAAAATTGGGACGAACTTGCCGTACGAAATACCATGCCAACCAGAAATTTGATTCGGGTAAGCCATCTCGGGCTCGCGGCACGATTTCGGAAGAAGGAAACGGCATGACAAACTTACTAAAACTGTAATTGCACGGATACTGCCGTAGATTGACTCCCATCACCCAGAAATAGTGCATGACCTTAAAATGATATTTAGTTTCGTAAGGAATAGGTTCGGGAAATGGAAAATAGATCCTTGAAGGAATAAAGCAGGGAGAAAGCGATTTCGGGTCGAGTAGGCACTCATAGTGGTAAAAACGCCAATACGGATGAAGGGAAACGCCGAAGTCATCAGTTGGAATATTAATCGGAAGTGGAAGCCCGTATTGAAACCCGAAAGGATATTCATCCTCCGGAGCGAGTGGAAACCGCTCGAAATCATCGTCATCATATTCATTTGTATAATTATCATCATTATAGATATTGTTAAAATATTTTATCATCCATTCGCTGCGGTTCTTTATTTTTATGCCATCTTCTCTTATTCAATTATTCTTTCGTTCATTATTATTTCTCTTGTATTTTATTGGCAATGATCAAAATATTATAGATCATTTTCTTTATAAAATTTGAGCTTCGACATAATTCTATGGTTTCCCCCTTTTTATCTTATGATTTCCTTCAATATTAACCTATTTCTCCCATCAAAGATTTAATTCTTTAAGCGTTCTTGAGGTGACGAATAGAAGATTCACTATTTTTCAATAGACTTAAATTTATGCACTTTCTAAGATTATATATGGACAAACCGCAAAAATCGAATGTACGAACAGAAATCAGAGAAATCTCCGATGCGGATTGCCCCCCAAACATTGCCCCAAATGTAGTGGCTCTAATTTTATCCGCAAAAGTTATTATATTCCTGAATTACAGGATTTGGAAGATCCGAGTGTAATTAGACGAGTTCGTTATGAATCGGTCATATGGCTATGTAAAGATTGTAGGACTACATTTACCATCAAAAATGACACGATTCCTTATCGTTCAACTTATATGCCCAGTGTCATCAATTATACAACAACTCGAATTCTTAAGAAAGGGGATTCAGCACGCCGAGTGACCAATGATTTGCATGAATTACATCATGTTAATGTTTCCTTAGCAAATGTTCTTTCATGGGTTAATGATGCAGGTCATCGGGAAAATATACCGCTTGAATTTGAAAATAAAATAGATCCTTCTAAATATTCAGGAGTTTTAGGGGTGGACGGTACATTTAAGGCAGTGAAAGCAAAAAAAAACGATCTGCGAGGGGACGAGAACAAGCAGTTCTTATTGCATCTGACCCATCTACAGGACGGGCGCTTGGTTGCTTATTAGCAAATGGAGAAAATGAAAAAGAAGTCACTTCATTCCTCCAAAAATTAAAACCTACTCTTCCTTTTCTTCCTTATTTTGTAATTATTGATTTTGCAGACACATTGATTGCCGGTGTTAAATCTGTATTTCCAGAAGCACAAATTGGTCATGATTACTTTCATACCTCACAATTATTAAATCGTGGATTATTAAAAGAATTAATACAGCTTCAAAAGAAGATTTTTAATACTCCAATTCATGAATTTCGTAAAATCAGAAAGAATAGTATTGAAGCCGAAAAAACAGATATACTTCCTATTTATCACCCTAAATTGCCCATTCATATATGTGCTTGGGATGTATATAAAAAGATTTTTCAAATGGGAAACAATCAGACCTGTAGTGCATTTTTATTTGAATGGAATAAATTGAAATCAGATAAAAATATACTAAAATGGTCAAGAACCAAAACTTGGATCGAATCATTTGAAAACTCATTACCTCGTTGCGGTTTAACCGCTAAAAATTATCAAAAATTCTGGAAAAAATTGTGTCAAGGATGGAGACGAATGATTCGAGAAGACAGAATCACATTTGAAGATCAAAAAAAAGAATTTACAAAAGCCAAATATGTTATTTTAAAGAATCCCAATAATATGAATAAATTCGATAGAAAAGAGTTGCGAAAATACTTAAAAATATTTCCAAATCTTAGAGAAATTCGTGAAGCTGTGAGAAAATTTCATTATCAATTTAAAGCACAATCCCAATATCGGCCAAACCTAAATTTTTTGCAAGAACTGGTTAAGAAAGACTCACACCAGAAATTAAAGGCAGCAATTCATACATTGATAAACCAGCAAGAATATATCTTTGCCTGTCGCTCTATTCTGGCTCAACATCCAAGCCTAAAAAAAGGAAAGAGTATCCGCTCGAATAGAGAAGAACTCAATCATTTGGTCAATAATGTCGTACGAACACAATTTGGATTTCGTTCTATCCCAAGTGCTCGTGTTAGAATAGAAGGTATCCTTAACTGTCCAGTTCTTATTTCAAAAAAATTGTTGAGCTAAAAAATCAGAAATCTATAAATCAATATTCATTGCCTTCTTTTTTTGAATAAAATAATAATAGATTTTCACGTAGAATACTCAATTTTAAGTCAAAAAAACAAAAAAATTAGAAATATGATATTCTATTTCAACATTTTTTTTAATATTTCATTTAAATCTTTGATGTCATAACATCTTACTTTTCTAATTTCCTTTTTTAGATTAGTGAATTTGGTTATTTTTCTTGTAAATGACTTAGCAAAAATGAAATATGAATACTTTTTATTAATTATCTTTTTTTGATATTTAATGTGAGGTTCTACCTCGATTAACGATTTCATGATTGATTTTGGATTAATATTTTCACTCCACTTACACTCACCAATTATTGCATCATCATCTTCATTAAATGCTAAGATATCAATCTCTCTTTCTACTCCATTTATTTTTCCCCACCATCTCCCTACATGATACGACTTAAATAATTCAATCACTATTTGTCGAATTGCTTTCTCAAAGATAAAACCTAAATATTGATTATAACTCTGCTTAATAACTTCTATTGATAGGGTTTTGTTACAAAATTCATTATAATGAGCATAAATAAATCGGAACCAAAAAATCATGAAATTATCTTTCAAATAATACCTACCATTTTTTAGAACTGCACGATGGGTGGTTCTTGAAGATCTAACAACATCATTAATAGGATATTCTTGATAAACTAAATCCGCATATAATAGTTTTCTCATATATCCTGATAGATCAGAAACTTTCATTTGAATAAAATTAGCAATTTCACTATATGTTGATTTTCCAACAGCAATTGCATCTAATATATCAAAATATTTTGCGGGTTCTCTAAACTCCATGCTTAAAATAACATTTATTTCATCACCCAATAAATATTGATAATATAATTCATTATCTAACCATTTCCAGAAGGGGCTTTCAACAGATTCTAAATATCGTGGAATACCATCTGTTATACTATAAATTTCAAGTAATTCACTAAATGAACAATCAGGGTAGAAGTATTGAAGTTCCCAAAATTTCATTGGTTCTAGTTTGATTGTTGCTGTTTTTCTACCAAATAATGGACTCACTTGACCCATTAAGTTCTTCATCATTGAAATTGAAGAACCTAAAAGAATTATATTCATTTTTGTCTGTTTGTATTCATGATCAATAAAATATTGAAGAAGAGAACTTAATAAGTCATCCTTCTTTATCATATAAGGAAATTCATCTAATATAAGAACATCTACTGCCCCCTTTAATGCTTTTAATATTAGTTTATAATCTTCTTTTAAATCTGCGATTATAGGAACTACTTTTGCACAATTATTCTGAAACATTTTTAAATTTGCAGTAAATGAAGAGTTTACACCCATACTGTATATAAATTTAAAATTCTTGCAAAGTTCTTTAACATAGCGAGTTTTACCAATTCTTCTCCTGCCATATATTATGATTAAATCGAATTTATCATTTGTTAGAAGATTTTTTCCTTTTTCTATTTCATATTTCCTATTAAAGAAAGGGGAATCCATATTATTATAATGGCCGTTCCCCTAATAAATTTATTCGACTTTGTCTTTGAATTCTGAGCAAAATAATTACCAAAAAACAAAATGAAAAAATTGAGGATCTTTTATCTATTCTAATTTAAACGCTTTTTTGAATATCATTTATATATATCCGACTTAAATCTGAAATATCGCAATTCTTTTTTTGTCGAACTCGATTTTTTCAAAGAATTTGTTAAAAATTTACCATCCTGCTTATAAATTCTTCAATCTGAAGTCGATTTTATTATAATTCTTGATTTACCTATCTTGAATTTGGCCCCTTGGTTAAATCGACAAAAAATATGGAGGGATATTTTGGATTTGAGTCGGAAGAATCAAGTTGAAGGAATGAAAAACTTCGAATCTTTGAAATTTAAAATACCCTCAATAAAAAAAAATATAAACCCCTTTCATGATTATATAATTTGCTCTGAAGAAATTGGATTAATATCATGCCATATCATAACATACCGTGAAGATACGATTCAAATTGTTAAAAGAAGTTTTTTTTGATAATACAAAATAGTTATTCGTAATCATTTTATTCTTTCAATCTTCAGCGGGAATAAATTTATAAAAAACACAAATAAGAACTGAAAAAAATTGCCTTAGATTCTAAATTTCACAAAGGAGTAATTTTGAATGAATAAGATCGAGAAAAGTAATAAAGAGAAGAAGGTTAACTCATATATTCTTCTAATTCTTTTTTTCCTTGTATTAACAGTAATACTTTTGGTGCTAAGATTAGTAAAAATAATTGAATACAGCTGGTTTTGGGTGTTTTTTCCATCGATCATTGCTGTTATTCTTTTTCTTTTACCGATTCTTTGTGCTATGTTATTATTAAAAATTTTTCATGATTGATTGACTGTTAAAAATGAAATTAAAATAATATTTAATTAATTGAAAAAAGATACAGTAAAAAGGCATTGAAATTAATGAAAAGTGCCCTAATCACTCTTTAGAAAAGACATAGATAAAGGCCTGACCATTCAATTTACATATGGAAAAGCCGAAATAATTCAAGTAAAAACTTAAAATTTCTGTATGATTTAAAATCCCCCTTGAAAAGCGATTAAATGAGAATTTTTTAGAGAAAATTTGCCATCTTGTGGGATAATTCATTTTGATTATTCAATATTCCAGGTTTCGTTGAAAAATATGAATAAAATTCGCATTTCGAACTTTATCGTTAACGATAGCATCTATAGTAAATACAATTTTTGATATATTCCTCTGAACTGCTTATATAAATGTTTGGAAAATTAAAATAGCCGAAACTAAAAGTAGCACACCTCCGAATACAGGCTTAATTTTTCTAGAATTTAATTTAACTGCCATTACTCTGGATCCCAATTGACTTCCAATCAATACACCTAAACTGCATAAAATCCATAAGAGCCAGTCGGGTTTAGCCGCAATAAAAACATGAGATATAAAACTGGATAATCCTGAACATGAAACAACAAATGCAGAAGTAGCCGCTGCAATTTTTGGAGCCAATCCAGCCATATACAGCAAAGGAACTACAAAACTCCCTCCACCACGACCCAATAATCCTGCAAAAAGACCTAAAAAGAAGCCTCCAACAATACCTAAAAGGATTTTTTGTTTAGTGTTGTAATCTCCACTCTTTGGTTTCCAGCCGCTCAACATTAGTATTGCAGCAATTATAGTAAATATGGCAAATAATAAAATTAGTAGTTTTTCAGGTAATTTTACATTTAATAAGGCGCCTATAGGTGCAAAGATAACCATCATTACCCCGAAAGGCAGAGCCACTTTCCAATCGATCATTTTTTTCCGAGCATAAGTTACTGCTGCCGATGTACTATTTACTAAATTCAACAACATTCCTAATGGAATTGCTTCTGATTTAAAATCCAAACCAAACCAAAAAAGAATAGGAATATAGATTTGCGAACCACCCATTCCCAACATCGAAAATACAAAAGCAATTAATAAAAATACTAGTGGTGTAAAATAGAGCCAATTCATCTAAAAATCATCGCGAGTAATTTAAAGGGATTTCTTATTATAAATCATAGATTGCATATAAATCAAAGTAAAAAGAAATAAATAAAGAACAAGTTATATCACCGAGATTCGCTGTTTTCCATAAAGAAAGAGTTAAAGACTTTTTTTTATCAAAATACCGAAAATTTCAGCTTCTTCATTCCTATAAATACGCAATTCCCTAAGCCGGTTGATATAAATTTTGAATAGATTTGATTAATATCTGAAAATGAATGATGAAAATGGTAATTCAGTCAAAAATAAGGAAGTTGCTAAATTTAGTTGATTTGTTAATAGGAAATTTGCACTCTGGTAGATATTTACAGAAGTAATTGTGATATTTAATTTTTCTCGGAAATCCCATGGTATTTAAGAGGCAAGATGATTGAAGAAGGATTTACTATATTAACACATGATAAAACGAAACTTTTTGAATATCTTCATCTTTTGATAATAATATGTTCAAACCAATTACTTTGAAACAACAGGTAGCAATTGATATCAGAATAAAAGCTGTCAAAGAAATTCAAAAATTAGAACCAGTTTTTTTTAGAAAAACATTTTTAGAAAATGCACTAGATGATGACAAGAAAACATCAGGTATTCTCATTACAGATTTAGATATTCAAATTTTAATAATGGATTATTATCAGAAGAAATATAATTTTTTCTTAAGATTTCAGGGAATTATCGAAATCTTAAAAGAGATGCCCATTAAACAATTTATTATAACAAACCAGTACAGTAAAGCTCGACAATATCTAATAAAGAAAATGCAAAATAAGGGATATCTTTTACCACATTATTCATCTATCTTTGGTTTACACTCTTTACATCTTATCGATGGTGTTTGTTGCGATGTTGTTCCGCCAACCCCTGAAAATATTCGCCCTGAAATACCTAATAGACATTATAAATTTGTAGCTTTTACTGGAAATATTATTACAGAAGATATTTTCTATATTTTTGATGGAAAATTTGTCGATCCAACAAAATTAATAGCAGAATTTTCAATAGAAGAATATCCAATTCTTATAGAAGAATTTTCGAATAAGAGTGAAGATAAGAATTACTAAAAAAAAAAACTAATTTACTCTTTAAGTTATATAATTAAGGAGTATTTTTTGTATCTCAATTTGATTGTAATTATTAGAATGATAAAGACTTTCAATTTCTTCAATATCTTTCATTCTATTTGAAACATTTAAGACTTTAACAGAATTCTGAAAATTCTTAATATTATCCCCAATAATATTCATATTTTTTTCAATAAGACCAATAATCGCTCTTAATTCTGACACTTTTAACTCCAAAATAGGATAATTAACCTTCTTTATTAGTTGCAAGGCTTTTGTTATTAAAGAATCTGATTCTGAAAATTGTTTTAATAACGCAAAAAGCTTTGCTTTAAGTAAAAGTGGTCGAATAAAATAACGGGTCTCCTTAATTGTGGGATTAACTTTTTCTACTTGCTCTAGTTTTTCAATATTTTTTAAAATGAGATTTGTAAAATCTTTGGTTTCAGAAGAATTAATCTTCACTGATTCAATTAAGGCTTCATCAAACAATATCCAAGAAATCTTCTGAGGATCTTTAAGTTTATCAGCAATTATTTTTGCTTTTTCAAGGAATATCTTTGCATTATCATAATCACGAAGGAAAATATAAGTTTCACCAATATTGTAATTCATAACCATATTCCAATAGACATTACCAATTTTTTCTGAAATATCTAAAGCAGATAGAAAATGTTTTAATCCACTAACATAGTCTCCTCTATGAAAATCAATCCATCCATAACTATTCTCAATATATGAATGGATGTTATTTATTTCACTAATTTCTTGAGCGAGTTCATTAGTTCTTTTTAATATTTCTTCTGCTTTTTTAAATTTACATTGTAAAATAAACGTCATGACATAATTGATATGCAATTCAATAAGTAACGGTTTATGTTTAGAAAGATCTACAGGACTATCTGTTCCTTTTGATTTTTCTTCCAAAATTTCTATTCCCTTAAGATATTCCTCTCCAGCACCTTCAAGATCATCTTGTGATTTCTTTAAAATTCCATATTTCAAGTAAGTTTTAGCTAATCTATATCTATTTTTTGTTGTTTTGAAAATTGTTAATGCAGGATTAAAGAATTTCGCAGATAATTCAGGCATATTTCTTACTTTAAAAAAATGTATTAGTTCAATAAACAATATTCCGATATAATTTGGATGAATTAGCAATTTTGAATCTGAATCTGAATTTTGAAGCCGTTGAGGAATACTTAAAAGATAGTTCTCTAAACTAGATTGAATTCGCATAGGAATATTTGATTCAACAGCAAAAATCTGTTCAAAATCATCGACAACATTATAAATATACCCTCTCTTATATTTTTCTGCTAAAAATTTTTCATTTTTTAGTAGTTTTAGCAATTTACTAAAAGACTCTAATTCACCTGAATTGATAAGATGTTGAGGCAAGTACAATATCAGATAATCAGATAATCCTTCATATTCATCTGAGGGTGTTTGAATAAAAATATTCCATAAATAATTTGCAAATACTTTATGACCATGGTTTGTATCAATATAATATTCTAATGCAATTTCTGAATCTGTTAGAAATTCTCCAAGAGTACTGTGAAAGGGAAAAAAATACCCATTTCTTTCTTTAATAAAAGAGTTTAAAGAGATTATTGTATCCATTTTTTCTTTTGTTTTCCATTTCAAGATTTTGTCAATTAGATAAGAAGAGATCGTTGATTTTGCAGCATAAATTAATTCTAGAAAAGGACGCTGCAATTTATCGTAGATCATTAAATCTGGAAATCGTTCCTCGAAATATTTATAATATATTGTATCCAAACCAAAGGGAACAGATTCTAATTGTTGAATATCAAATCCTTCTTTTTGAAGATTATCCATTAAAATTTTTATATATAAAAACATACCTTCACTTTTTGAAATTACTTCTTTTATTACATTTTCATTTGGTTTAATTCCTTGTTCAGCCATGTTTTCTATTATATACTGCTCTAAATCGTTAATATTATGAAGAGTATTTTTATAATCATTTAAATCAATAATCTGAGGTTTGATTTTTTTCAATTTTAAGATTAAATCCTTCTCAGGACGGCTTGTAACCATAAGTTTTATCCATTTTGGCAGTTTTTTCCATTCAAATGCAATTATATCTGCAATTTCATTCTTATTCCCTTTTTTTGCCTCATCTAAACCATCAATTATAACAATTTTAGGCTCATCTGGAATAGGAGTAGTTATAATATTAAGTGGACGAATTAAGATGTTATCAAATAACGTTTTTGGATTACTTAAACAGGATTCTTCTAAGTTGATTTCTTGTAAAGCTTCATAATAAGTAGGAATATGTTGAGATAATTGATAAGCTATTGATAGAATTGCACGCCGTGCATCACTCTTGTCCTCATGATTTCTTATACAAATGTGGTATGCATATATATTTGGATTGTAATGACATAGATAAGAAGAGAATGCAGATTTTCCTAAGCCGGGCCCTCCTTTTATCCATAATATTTGAGAAGTATTAACATTTTTTTGCCATTTTTCGAAAATTTCCAATAACCATTTTCTTCCTGTGAATTTAGAAATATGTTGAGAAATTTCAGATTCAAATGCTAATGGTTTAAGTAATTTTTTTAATCGCATTTGACCTCCTTCAAAATCTAATTTATCTTCTTCTATTGCTTGAATTAATCTTTTAAATCTTTCCTTATACTTGTATTTAAATTCAGCAATAGGTACACTATCTCGTAAATCTAAATATTGAATACGACAAATAGATGTTGGAGGTCCATCAACAAGGGTTACTAGTAAAATAGGAATGATTATTTTATTTTTTTCTAAAGCTTTTGCAATTTCATTTAAGCAATATCCATAAGTTGAATTTGGGTTTTCAATTGAAGGTCGACGCATTGAATGTGGCGTCATTAATAAAACAACTTTATCGCATTCTTTCAAACCATTTTCAATATATATCTCCCAATCTTTTCCAATCCGTAATTGTTCATCATCAAACCATACTTTGTGACCTCTTCGTT
This sequence comes from Candidatus Harpocratesius repetitus, assembly GCA_021498095.1. Lineage (GTDB taxonomy): Archaea > Asgardarchaeota > Lokiarchaeia > Sigyniarchaeales > Promethearchaeaceae > Harpocratesius > Harpocratesius repetitus. The sequence goes on from JAIZWK010000001.1 coordinate 78,081, forward strand.
CTAGATCTTCTTTAATTATTCTTGCATCATCACTATATTCATCTCGACCATAACTAAGAAAGATTTTAAAGATAGGATGCTCCTTTTCTTTATTAAGGCTCATTTCTGGTTGAGATTGCCATTCATTTTCACAATCCAAGCAAATATAAGTGGATTTTCTTTTAAAAAAATGAATGTTTACAGAATGACATTGCGGACATTGAATAGAATTATTTTTTTTCATTGATCTCCTTATTAAAAATTTGATTTATAATTAAAAAGCTTTTTTTCCTAAATATTAAATAAATGAATTTAATGATGAAATGACAATTAACTGAAATATCAATTAAAAAAAAACACTAACAAAAATAAATAGACGGGTAAATGTATCATTCTAAAAGGTTCTTTTGTTTATTACCTTAATCTGACTATTTATTTGACAATTACATTTTATTTAGAGTAAATCCAAGAAAATTCTCTCGTTAAAAACTTTTCACATCTTAATCAACCTTTAGATCTTGTTCATTGTTATAAATCCAACTTTTAATTATAAAGAATAGAGCACATATACCAAATGAAAATGCTTGAATTATATAATATATTCTTCCTGAAAGTGAATTCCACGGTTTAGGAGGCACAATTGAGAAGAGAAGCATTTTTATGATCGTAAAGAAAACTTTCGGATAAATATCAAGATGTGATCTTGTATAATGTGGAAAATACTTCCCATGCCAGCATTTTCGTTTAATTATTCGATATAAATTAAAATTATAAAGATGATAAATAATAGGTTCTGGAAGAAAAGCAATTTTTTCCCCAGATTCTAAAATTCGAGCTGCAATGTCCCTATCTTCACCTGTTTGAAGAAATTTATTAAATCCATTAATTTTCTCTAACAAATCAGATTTTAGCAACATTGCAAAACCTTGAAGAATATTTAGTTGGTTTATATCATTTTTCATTGTTGAGTGTCGAATTTTATCTTTAAAAAAAGAAGCATACCAAGGATAAATAGATCGATATTTTAACTTTGCATAATAAATATTTTTGTCAAGCATAAATTCAAATGTTCCCCATTTAGATTCATGAATCGGTAAAAAATCCAATCCTGCAGCACGAATACTCTGTTTTTCAAGTATTTCTATTTTAGAAATCAGTTTTCTTTTAAAATTTGATTTGATTATTATATCACAATCCGTAAATAATATCCAACTTAACCCATAATCAGATATTTTCAAACGTAAAAATTCTCTCGCTTCTCCACAACCAAGTTTTCTCTGAAAATGAAATAAATGGAAATTGGGTCTATTTACTTGAGATAAAACTAACGGCAAAGGCCCTCCACTATAAATAAAAAATATCGGGTCATTAAGAGAAAATTCTTTAAATAAAGAATTTAGATGATTATTAAGAAAATAATTGTATTCTGGTGTAGCTAAAGTACAAATTACTAGTTTTGATTTATTTTTTTTTTCCATTAAAATAATAGTAGAAGGAATTTATTTTAAATATTTGAAGATTTCTTTCCAATCGATATACCAGTAAAAAATATCTTATAGTACTCTTATAGCACTTCTATTTAATCCTGTAAAGAATAATTAATTTTAATTTGCTTCTTAATTTGCTTATTTATCTATTTCCTTATAATCCTTACGACATTTTCAAGTTTCTTGTAACTTCTTAAAAATCGAATAAAAATCTATTTATTTTTTTGTAATACTATCATTCACAATTATCTTTCTTTAGTCTTTCTAATGCTTTTGACTTTTTAGCAGAAATATCTGAATTATTATAAAGACCAAATCTCATTTGACAAAAATTAAAATGTAAATTGAAATATAAATAACTTTTCTCTAGCTTTTAATGTGATTGAAAAAATATAAAAAGGTCTTTCGCAGAAAATATTTGTTATTTTTTTTACAATATAGATTCTATCATTAAGACATTTACCACCTGGAGAAGCCCCACGTATCCAAATAATGCTGAGAAATAATGGGACTAATTCAGTGGGTTCAAAAGTTTATATGGGTATAGATACAAACAATGTAAAGGAATGTGTATATACAAAGCCAGAAAAGATCGATCCAGGATATGTATGGTGGGGAATCTACAACGTTCCAACAAAAAAGCGAAAACATCAGAAAATTGGTGTTCATAAAGTTGGTGCTTTTGTTGAACTTCATAATGCTAAACATTATGCAGGAAAAGCCGCCAGAATTGCCTTGGGTGCATTAACTGGTTTTTCTCCTGGTGCAAAAATTCATGGTATGAGTTTGGGTTTTAAAGTTACTAATGGAATTTCTTGTCCAAATTGCAAAGTCCCGTTAAATTTCCGTAGAGATGCTGATGGAATCCCCTTTTGGAATTGCCCTCAGTGCCAAAAACAATTTTACGAATAAAATTTTCGCTCTCTTTTTTATTTCCTTTTTAAAATTCATTGTAGAAATTGAAAATTTCAGAAATAAATATAATATCTACGATTATTTCATTTTTTCTTAAAAAAAGAGATATTTTTATTAACGAAAGATCAATTCACTGACACCTTGGTTTGAATCTTTTTCCCAAAATTTTCGTTTAATTGAAATAATTTTTTAATTCTTGAATTATTCCATTCACTAAAGAGAATTTTTGGACTAAATTTATACGAAACAAATGTAATTTCTAAGATTTCTGGGTTATTTTTGGTAATAATAAATTCCCGAAGTCGCTGTTCTAAACCCTCAAGTGTTTCAGTGCCCGTCAATTGTACGCGAGTTTCAATCACACTATTTATATTCTCCGCGAGATTATCCAATTGAGACTTTTTCCAAAATAAGTCTTGTGTTTCCCTAATAGCAGCTGCAACTGCAGGAAGCACACCTTTCGCCAATCTTAGAATTTTACGAGAAGGACCAATTTTCGCATATCCCCGTTTTCATCTGTCAAAAACTGTAAAGAGTCCTTTCCCTCCCCGCATTATTTTTGCTTTCTGGTTTTTTCTTTGTTTTCCTCGCCCGTTCTTCACACCTTTTGGTCTGTCCCACCTTTTTGGTATTGGCAAACTCAAATCATCTTCATTCACTAAGTAAAAGTATTCTTTTATCATCTCGCCTAGCATGCTGTCAAGCACTTCTCTGACACCTCCAGATGTAGTCAAGGCAAATTGTCGGGCAGTATTGTGCGTTTTATTGAATAAGCATGCAGGTTTTTTACACTGATAATATTGAACCCTCCTCCCTTTCCGTTTATGAGTGCCATATACTCAGACGACAGCAGAGCGGCATTCTGGGCACAAAACAGGTATTATTTATAGAATTTCTTCCCTTCCATCTTCAAAATTAATGTATAATGGCTCGAATAATGGAGAGTATTCCTTTTTAGGGTGTCCTATCATAGGATAACACATGATCGACACGATTTATACATTTCTAAAATATCGGTTTACAACTTGACTTGAAATAGATGCTTAAGAAGGTCTACGTTTTGCTCCTAAATTTCAAAGAGATTGCCAAAAATAATTCTTTGAAAGATAATTTAGGAATAATTTAAAAAGTAGGGATTCTCTTAATTGATCCTTTATCATTAAAAATAGTAGAACTTTTTAATTAATTTTTCATATTTAATAACTAAATAGGCTTAATACTTTCTGAATACTATTTTTTACAATATAAAGAGAATTAGCTTTTTTTTTACAATAAACAAAAAGGGATATAAGATGACAAAATCAAAGAGAATCTCTTATTTTGGATTATTATGCATAGTTGGGCTATTTTTAACACTACCAATTATCATCCAATCTAACAGCACTCAAGAAAGATTAGAAACCTTTATTGATAATGGATTAAAAAAAGATAGTCAAATTTTTAGCATTAAAGATCAAGATACTGGAGAAAATTTATTCATCCAGAATGATGAAATCGTGGATATAACAGACCAAACCTATATGAATATTTACATTTTTGATTCTGCTCAGGTCACTCTTACGAATGTCATTGTGACAGGCGATATTGAAGTATCAGGGAATGCGACCCTGCTCATGCATGATGGAGGAAGCGCCAATCGGCTAATACTTTCCAACAATGCGACTGCAACCCTCGATAACATCACGTGTATCTATGAAAAAATTATTGGAAGCGAAAATAGTACTCTCATCTACACAAACACAAAGAATTCTGAATATTTTGAAGCAGCTTTTAACGATTTTGCTCGCATACAAATATCCAATGCAATTTGGAATGCATATACCAACTTTTATGATTATAGTTGGTTAACCGCGGCTAATACAGAACTTAGTGATAATCTGTATTTTTATGAACAATCTACGGGTAATTTTGTCAATTCGGAGATTTCAAGTTATGTGGTAAGAGGATACAGTGCTTCAACATTCAATTTCTGGAACACATCAGTTCAACGCCTTGAACTGGAAGGAAACCGCTACGAATATGAAGAAGGTTGGCTTTCACTCAATGCGAACAATTTATCAGTAATCAATGAATTTCGAGTGAGAAACAATGTAGTTTTAAATGTATCGGATTCTAATATTGAAGCGGGAATTCAATGTTTTAGGGATTCTTACTCTGTTTTTAGCCCTAATGTTTCATTATCCAACATAAATGCCACCTTAACAAAAGATTCAATGGGATCTTCGGATACTTTCAATGAAATTGAAACACTATATGTCAGTAATTCCACAATTATTGTGATGTTTTTGGATGTATCTAAATTATATGGTACCGATCACTCTCAGATCTCCTATCTAATGTCTTCTTTTGGAACATATTATGATCTCGATGGAACGAATACTTTCGAACAAGGCGTGACGGGAATTTATAATGGAAATTATTTCATTCTGGAAGAAGAATTACTTACACTCTCTGAAGAAGCATATAATAATATATATTTATGCGATAATGTGAATGTTACCCTGCACAACGTAATTGTTTCTGGTGATATCGAAGTATCAGGGAATGCGACCCTGCTCATGCATGATGGAGGAAGCGCCAATCGGCTAATACTTTCCAACAATGCGACTGCAACCCTCGATAACATCACGTGTATCTATGAAAAAATTATTGGAAGCGAAAATAGTACTCTCATCTACACAAACACAAAGAATTCTGAATATTTTAAAGCGACTTTTAACGATTTTGCTCGCTTACAAATATCTAATGCAATTTGGAATGCATATACCAACTTTTATGATTATAGTTGGTTAACCGCGGCTAATACAGAACTTAGTGATATTCTGTATTTTTATGAACAATCTACGGGTAATTTTGTCAATTCGAAGATTTCAGGTTATCAGGTATGCGTATACAGAGCTGCAACATTAAATTTCTGGAACACATCAGTTCAACGCCTTGAACTGGAAGGAAACCGCTACGAATATGAAGAAGGTTGGCTTTCACTCAATGCCAACAATTTATCAGTAATCAATGAATTTCGAGTGAAAAACAATGTGGTTTTAAATGTATCAGATTCCAATATTGAAGCGGGAATTCAATGTTTTAGGGATTCTTACTCTGTTTTTAGCCCTAATATTTCATTAACCAACATAAATGCCACCTTAACAAAAGATTCAACGGAATCTTCGGATACAATCAATGAAATTGAAACACTACATGTCAGTAATTCCACAATTATTGTGATGTTTTTGGATGTATCTAAATTATATGGTACCGATCACTCTCAGATCTCCTATCTAATGTCTTCTTTTGGAACATATTATGATCTCGATGGAACGAATACTTTCGAACAAGGCGTGACGGGGGTTTATAATGGAAATTATTTCATTCTGGAAGAAAAATTACTTACACTCTCTGAAGAAACATATAATAATATATATTTATGCGATAATGTGAATGTTACCCTACACAACGTAATTGTTTCTGGCGATATCGAAGTATCAGGGAATGCGACCCTGCTCATGCATGATGGAGGAAGCGCCAATCGGCTAATACTTTCCAACAATGCGACTGCAACCCTCGATAACATCACGTGTATCTATGAAAAAATTATTGGAAGCGAAAATAGTACTCTCATCTACACAAACACAAAGAATTCTGAATATTTTAAAGCGACTTTTAACGATTTTGCTCGCTTACAAATATCTAATGCAATTTGGAATGCATATACCAACTTTTATGATTATAGTTGGTTAACCGCGGCTAATACAGAACTTAGTGATATTCTGTATTTTTATGAACAATCTACGGGTAATTTTGTCAATTCGGAGATTTCAAGTTATGTGGTAAGAGGATACAGTGCTTCAACATTCAATTTCTGGAACACATCAGTTCAACGCCTTGAACTGGAAGGAAACCGCTACGAATATGAAGAAGGTTGGCTTTCACTCAATGCGAACAATTTATCAGTAATCAATGAATTTCGAGTGAAAAACAATGTGGTTTTAAATGTATCAGATTCCAATATTGAAGCGGGAATTCAATGTTTTAGGGATTCTTACTCTGTTTTTAGCCCTAATATTTCATTAACCAACATAAATGCCACCTTAACAAAAGATTCAACGGGATCTTCGGATACAATCAATGAAATTGAAACACTACGTGTCAGTAATTCCATAATTTCTGTAATGTTTTTAGAGATCCATATCCTTAACGCCACAAACAATTCTCGTATCTGTGATCAAAACGTCATTTTTGGACAGATCTTTTTGGATAAAACGTCGATGATTGTTGGAGATGATTTAGATCAAGATGGTTTGAGTGATTCAACCGAAACACAAGTGTATCTCACCGATCCCAATAACCCCGATTCCGATGGCGATGGTTACGGTGATGGTGAAGAAATCCATTTTGGATCTGATCCGCTTAATGCCATGGATATCCCCGAAGACAACGAATACGCTACAATTATTTCGACTGGAGTGCAAGAAGGCAACACTTATCATCATGATGTACTTATTCATGTTTCCACTTGGGATAATCGGGGAATAAAAAATGTACGTCTCTATCTAAATAGCACACTCCTTTATGAAGAAAATATCTCTGCACAATACTATTGGCTCAACGGAACCATTGAATTTGATTATACTTTGCACACATATGATTTTGCTGATGGTGAATACTTATTAGCAGTACAGGTAATCGATATTCACGATAATCCCAATGAAAATTTATATTTCATTTCATTCGATAACACTCCGATTTCAATTACCCTAACTGGAGAAAACATTCTTCATAATAATTCAAGAACGGCGAGTGGGATTATCCCATCGATAAAATTTTCTGAACCACCCCAAATTGTTTTCTATTCATGGGACGGGGCACCAAATACGACAATCTTGCAAGCGATCCCTGTTGGAGATGGATGGCACTTTTTACGGGTTAATGTATGGGATGCTGTCGGGAATCACAATGCCACTACATTTGCCTTTGAAGTCGATGATAGTGTTATTTATGCCTATTTAGGAGGCGGGCTTGAAAATAACGATTTCATCACAAGTGATACGCTGATTGAAGTGACTTTTAGCAAACCACCAAAGGAAGTATATTATGCTTGGGATGGAGGTCCAGAAAATATTACTTTACCACCCATACCTGCAACGCAAGGAATACATGAATTGACAATCCGTACAATTTCTGATACAAACATTGAACATGTTACGACCTATACATTTACGGTGGATGATTTTCCCCCGGTTATAGAATTATTGACCCTCGTGGAAAATGAAAGTTATCTCAGTGGAACCGTCGTGGAATTCAATATTTCAGAACCTCTTTCCATATTAGAATTTGCATGGGATAACGGCGCAAATTTCACCACGACTCCCATGATCCCAGTTGGAGATGGTAATCATACGCTTACAGTTTGGGCGGCCGATTTTGTTCCCCATTGGACTATTCGTGAATTTACCTTTGTCACCGATGATCCTCTCACTTTGATCTTTTTAGATGTAAGTAATGGAAGTATTTTGGAAAGTGGAGTTCCCATCATTATGGACATTCGGGGACATACGGGAGATTACCTGTATTGGTGGGATAATAATTCGGCAGAACTTTCCAATACCTTCGAACCGAATCAATGGCCGATCACCCCACTCTTGGATGGAGAACATACTCTTTCAGTGTTAATTAGTGATAATTTTGGTAATTCCCTTCTTGGCACCTTAAATGTGATAGTAGCCAATCCGCTGATCAGCATTATAGTCGATTACCCAATGAATAATACAATCATTTCGGAGACTCAAGAAATTCATGTTTCTTTTTCCGAACCTCCGCAAGCCACTCATTATTGCTGGGATTTCGGCAACATCACAACGGAATTACAACCGATTCCATTGATTGAAGGTCCGCATGTGTTAGAAATTTGGGCATTAAATGAACACAATAGCTGGAGCTACGCCCGATACGAGTGGAATTTAAACATTAATGATGCCCCAACTCTTGAATTAATCTATCCTACAGGAGGCGAAATACTACAAGGAGTGATTACTATTTCTTGGGATGGAAATGATGCTGACAATGATCCGTTAATTTATTCTATCTATCTCAGTCTAAATAATCAGGATTGGATTTTGGTAGTCTCTGGGCTCAATCGGGAAGTCTATGAAATTAACACCAATGATTATGAAGAAGGTGTATATTATTTGAAAATTGTCGCATCAGATGGGATATTAGAAACAGAAGCCTATTTAGATGGAAAGATAACGCTGAAACACACTTCCGATAATGAACCTGCCGATACTGAGCAGCCCCTTGATGAAAACCCATTTGACGATTGGGAAAGTATCCCAGGATATTCGATGACAATATTAACGGGACTACTCGCAGTTTCGATAATGACGCTCACATTCGCCCACAAAAAGCGAAGATGAGGCGTGAGAACATAAAAATGAGAATTAATTGGAATAAAATGATTATTTCGTGTTCATTGACCTTTTTTACCTTTTTCACCTTTTTTATTTTTACATTCTTCAAGAGTTTCTCTTTTTTCGGTTATTTGTTCTTTTTATTCAATAGAACCTAAATTTCTCTAATATTGAGATAACTAAAGATATTATAGAATTAGAAGCCCTTTTTCTTGAAATCTTAAACTTCATTGAAAGAAAATTATTAAATAGACCTTTGTTCAAAGTACTATTCGAAAATCAAAAGGTTCAGGCAATGCCAAGTAAAATTTCAAAAATTCTTTCAGGATATAAAACTTCTTTAGAACATGCGAAAAAATTATATTATCTACCATATAAATTCGAATTGTATATACGACATAAACTTTGTGGAAAATATCCAAAAGAAGATTCTTATCTAAAGTGACAACTTTTTCTTCGCTTTAACAGATGACATTCTTCAAATACAAAAATTAGATGAAAATTAAAAAGATAGAATAAAAAAAAGGAGTATCCAAATTGAACCTTGAATTTTATAATTCATCTTGACTTGCTTTTTTTTTCAATTATTTTTTAATTTTTTCCAAAATTGGTTTCGATCTTCGACGGAGTATTTCCCTTTCTTTGGAAGACTGAAACATATTTTCAAAAATCCGATGCTTACAATCATCCCAGCGCTTGCGGAAACCGTAAAAATATTCGGAAATTTCTAAAGGGTCCCCAAATACCACCTTGTAATTCTTTATCACACTTATTTGAATTTGGATGGGTAAAGTTTCAAAAATATGGATTTCATAAGGCTTAAAATTGTAAGGAAGAAATTTTTGAAAGATTGGACTAGTTTCTTGTTCATTTTCGGAATAGATCAATATTGCGATATCATAATCAGAATTCGGCCGATTGCCGCCTTCTACCTGAGAACCGAAAAGAACCATATCAAAATTTGATAGATCTTTTAAATCATTTCGAATCTGACTGATTATTTCTGATTTCATTAATAAGATACTCCAATTTATCTATCCATACTAACAAGTATTTTTTAATTATTTCAATTTCCTGAAAGATTCGGGCTTCTTCAATCCCATTATACCTATGAACAAGAAGATTTCTCAATCCATTTGCCTTTTCAAAAAAAATACCTAATTCTGGATTGATAATGTCTTTTTCGACTAAAAAACGAATGTTTTCTTTATCCGATTTTACGTCGTATCCCAAATCCTTAATAATCATGGCAATAGTGTCGATACTAGCTTCAATTGAAGTCTGAACACAATAAAGTATACCATTCTTTTCCAGATCATTTGAAGCATTTGGGATAAAATACTGAAGTTTATCTTGAATATAGGCAATTTTATCGAAATATCTTTTAAATCTAATATCATCCATGAAATCCACATCTATTGAACAAAAATAATATCAAAATGATTATCAAAATGATTATTATAATATACTAATATAATACTTCTGATAAATCGTGTTGTATGATTTACTATCATTTTCTATTCGATATTTTTTATTTGATAATCTGGACAATTCTGGAAAGATCCTATCAATCGGATGTAATAGAATCGAACCAATTCTCTTTTATTTTTTTGTATTATTTTTTTTTTTCCTGGTCTATTATTATTAGTTTTGAGATGCTAATTTTCTTTCCTTCGCTTAAATGAGCAAAATTCAAATAATTTTTATCTACAAGAAAAATAAGCGGGGTTAAAGACATACTTTTCTCGAAATGGTGCAAAGGAACCCATTCTTAATCAACTTTATGATATTATTACTGTATGATATGGCTCTAATGAAAAAAAATTTAATTGCTTTCGAAAAGGAGGCACTACCCCCATTAGCTACATTTCTTTCACTTTTTAAGAGGTTTTAGGCAAATATCATTTTTAAGATTTTTTGATATTTTCTGCTTATCTTTTGCCCCTTTGTTTGTGTCTATCTCGTTTCTATTTTTGTCGAATGTTTTGGGTCGTTTCATGTACTAACAGTTTATATCCTTGTAAATATAATGTCATTCGGAGCATCTGTGCTTTATATCCGCTTCGTATTTGAGAAAATGCTGTGGAATGTTGAAATAAATCCTTACGATCTAATTTATGGCACGCAATTGTTTTTAGCAAATCTAAACAAAGAATCATATAACGATGCTTAGCGACCTCAGCAATTCTACGGATATTTACCCGACTGGCATTATAAAACAGAGTATTATGGGAGAATTGCCGTTCGTTGCATGTTCTTAGTCCATAAAGTTCATGTAATTCATCATTAGACCTTGAAGAAGAAATAAAATCACGATTAATTAATATACTACTACTTAATTTTACTAAATTGTGCTTTTTAATATTTTTAGTAGCTCTAATCATCCCAACTGCTCCATGTTGATCTAATAACTGCAAGTTCTTTAATGAATAAGCACCTCCATCGTCTAAAACTAGTTTTATGGTTGCTTTGCCCATTTAAAAAAATATTTCATAGTTTCATAAAAATTTTTTTATCATAAAAATTTGCAGAAAATTGTAAATAGAATACAGGAGCAATAATAATACCACAATATGCATAAAGAGTTGATACCATATAACCTAAACCCAAAAATTTATTATTATATCGACCTAACCCTGCGTCCTTATAAGAATTATACTGTGATTTTGAAGATTTATAATCAGATGGATTGGAATAAACAGAATATCAACCCCAAATAAGAATTCGGAAGACAATCATTCTCCGATTGAGTAGCGGCTCTACAAATGAAAAGAAATATTCTTTGAAAACATCTAAGAGTGTGTTATGATAAAAATCACAGAAACCTTGCATAATAGGTACAAAATTGAGAGAGTTTAAATGGGAAAATATGCTGTTGGGTTAAGATTTGATAAAATTCGCCAAAATTGAGAATGATGCTCAATTCCTGAATGAATGCGTAAACATTCATTTATGAACATATTATGCAAACATGGAATATTTCGTAAAATTCCTATTATTTCCAAAATGACCACCTATTTGTCCCAATGCGAAAGATCTTGCGTAAAAAATAGGTTATTATAAAATCCTTTAAAATTTTGCACTTCCCAATATAGTACGGCATCGATTTGATCTAAATATTTTTTTCCTGGAGATAAAAATTAGTGATTAATGTGTGACGAAGATTGTATAATCTGCCGTATGTCTTAATAACTTGAGAAACTGCATCTTTTTCAACTTCAGGATTATTTTTCTTTTCTTTTTTATATGAGCCTCGTAAAATTTCATTTTTAGCACATAATCTTTTCATTCTGCAATAGGTTTCCGACAGTGTTTTATGAGCCCACTGAAATAATCTTGATTCCGTTCTATTCGATCCAAGTAATTTTTGGGTGTATTTCCATAGCAATTTTACATCTTTTACGTTCTGCAAAAAAAAGTTTGTCCGTTTCAAGTACCATTTAATCTCTATGATAGAAGCTTTTTTTGACTGCGAAATAAGAACAGTAAACAGACCTCATATAATAAAATTAATAATTCAACAAGACAATAATGTTTAAATTTGGTAATAAAAAACTATAATTCATCCATAAGGATAAAAAAACAATTAAGTGTTTAAAATGAAAAATAAAAAGAGTGCTATTTTATTTAGTATAGTGTTTTTAATGTCTTTCTTTACACCAGTTTTGGCTATTATTGATGATGGTGGTGGTGGAGGCTCTACTCCACCTAATCTTTATGATTACGATGTTGGTGTTATAATAACGTATTATGAGAAAAATCCAAATCCGTTTAAACCATCTATAGTTATGGCAGAATATTATCTAAAAATAAATTCTCTTTTATTTATAGAACCCGGAGATGAATACTTTTACTCATATACTACTAGCCGATATGGAACTATAAAAGCAGATTATTCAAATTTATTTGATTTCTTGACTATAAAAGAAAATTTCCAATTAGCTTTTGATTTAGTAAAAAAAAAAAAGGAAAAAGACTATTTTTCAAAAATTATGGAAAAAATTGACTTAAAAGACAGAGAAACTTATTATCCTAATGAATTTAGTGCTGGACAAATTCAAAAAATTGCTTTTCTTCTGGCTATAGAAAAAGGCTCACAAATTATTCTTGCTGATGAACCAACAGGAAATTTAGATGCTAATTCTCGTGATAATTTTATGGAAATGATTAAAGATTTCAAAAAAAACATCAAAGATTCAATGATTATTATTGTTTCTCATGATCCGGCACTAATGAAGATTGCTGATCGCCTTTTTCTTTTAGAAAATGGAAAATGTATCTCTTCTAATATAATTTCAGCTTCTATCCATGAGAACTCAAAATATCCATTCGAAATTACAAAATATAAAAAACCTTTTAATCAGAAAATTCAAAAAACTGTAAGTAAATTGAAATCACTAATTGAAGAATTAGAATTATTATCATCAGGAGAATAGTAACATTGAAAAACGATTCGAAAAAACAAAAATATGGGAAAATTGTAGCTTTAGGTTTGATATTGCTAATCCCTTTAACAATCATGCAACAAAATCACCTTTTTAAATCGGATTTAAGTTTAAACTCAACTAATAATATAATCGCTGCAGATATTTCCCAAAATTATTCATTTGCATATCCATTTTACTGCAAAACCAATTTTACTTTATCAAATAGTTCAACGCTCCAATTATTGGGCACGATTCAGTATGACATTAGTGGTTTTTTTCACTTTGAGCCTGGAGATGAATTTATTATCAATTCCACAGCTAAATATCAGCGAACACTGACTTTTTCTGGAGAAAAGCTCATTCAATGGGATAATTTTACGCTATATAATTCCACTTCTTATGATAGCAGTTATCGCATCTATCAACTTGATTTCATTGGTAATATTTTATTTCATCTGACTTCTCCTTTAGTGAATCTTAGTATAGAGTGGATATTGCAAATTTTTGACAATCAGCTTCCAGATTTTAGTACATCTATAATAGGAGTCGATTTTAATCAATATAAACTTGAAATAAAAACCACATTTAAACAAAATTGTGATCAATACTTTACTTCATTTTCAGATGATAATGACACGTCATCACTTAGAAATCAATCTATGTACATTATTTATGCGACAATTGGAATATGCGGGCTCTTAGGCACCAGTTTTTTTATTCTGAGAAAAAAGCTTGCTTAGTAAACAAAAAATAATAATCACATGAATTACAAAATAGATCGAAGTTTGAAATTAATAAAAAAAATGTAATTAACACTAATTTCTGTTGAAAAATGTTGTAAACAATTCTTCTTTAATTTTTCCCATTTCAATTTTGAAACATTTTTTTTGCTTGCTTTTGAATTTCCTCTTGAGCATTTTTTTCGTCATGATAATAAGCAATAAGAATTCGATGATGTGTAGCTAAGTGTTGAATAAATGAATTATTCTTTTTTTGAAGTAATTCTATCGATTTTTTAACGCTTTTTTCATTTAATATCCAAATTGATTGTAAATCTTGATCATCTTCGATAGACTGGTTTATTGGAGGGGTAATTCTTATTGGTTTTCCAGGATCATGTCTTAAAAATGACCAATGATTTGTGATACCATTCGTTTTACTTAAATTTTCAAAAAGTTGATTTTCTTTTTCACATATTTCACCCTTTTTATCCTTTTCACCCCTTACTCTCTTTACTCCAATATTATTCTCAATACGAGTAACAGGATCATAGATATAACAATTTTTAATCGGAATTCGATTTTTTATGGTATTGTATAAATTTCTTAAATCGTCTTTTTCTGAATTATTAAGATTTTTATCAGCATGGCGTAAAAGAATCTGGATAGTTTTAAAAAATGAAGCTTCTGTCAAATTATAGAAATCTGTTTCAAACCAATCTTTATTATTTTTTTCAAAATCATTCTTTGAAGGAAGTTTAAAAGAGTTTGGAAGACTAAGATCTGCTTTTGAAAAATAATCTTCATATATCTTATGAAGAATCAAATTATAACATACTGAGGTTTTATGAATATAGACAATTTTATACATCTGATACCTCGAATATAGGAAATCCTCAAGAGCATCTTGAGCTTTTTCAGAAAAACAGATTTTATTTTTATGTAATTTGACAAATTTGCATATCCTATTAATATCGATTTTTCCATAAGGAACGCCTGTAAAATATGCATCTCTTAAAAGATAATCCATTCGATCAGCATCTGCTTCAGAATGCAAAAGTGGTAATAAATAAGTTAAATTTTTAAATTCTTCATCTTTAATTGGAGCTTGGCCGGTTATATACAAGCCAATATCTTGAGGATTAAAATCATTTTGCTTTAAAATTTCTCCAATCGAACTTTTCTCTATAATGTATTTTCCAATATCTTCATGAGTAAA
Organism: Candidatus Harpocratesius repetitus; assembly: GCA_021498095.1. Classification (GTDB taxonomy): domain Archaea; phylum Asgardarchaeota; class Lokiarchaeia; order Sigyniarchaeales; family Promethearchaeaceae; genus Harpocratesius; species Harpocratesius repetitus. The sequence goes on from JAIZWK010000001.1 coordinate 93,234, forward strand.
ATTATCATATAAATTTTCAAATGTATGTGAAAAGGGTAAATGTCCACAATCATGAAGAAGTGCTGCAAGTCGCATGAATTGAATGATTTTTTCATATTTATTATTCGGCAATTCAAATTCTTCTTTTATTTCAAGCGAATATAGAAGCTTGTCCATAACATGCAAAGTTCCAAGACAATGTTGAAATCTATTATGAGTCGCACCAGGATAGACTAAGGATGTTAATCCTAATTGTGTAATATTTCGTAATCTTTGAAATATAGGTGTTGAAATAACATCAAGCTCTAATTGCGTTAATGGAATTTCTTTATGAATTGGATCCAATATATATTTCTCAGCATGTAACCCGGTTAATGTTCTCATTTTAATGATTGATTGTTTGCATCAATTTTTTGAATTGTTATTAACTTATATGTAAGAAAATGGGAATAATTGAAATTTACTCAATTTTATCAATATATACAATATAAGATTACTAAATATATCCAAACTCAGAAAGATTATTTAGAATTATTTTAAATTCCTCATCATTAATTTTACTTTTCAATTCTGGCTTAAATTCATTAAATTTTTGCTCGATCTTTGATCTATCGTAATCAACTTGCTCAGAGATATATACAATTGTAGCCAACATTTCAAATAATTCCTCTGGAAGAATGCCATTATTTAGAACATCAATTTTCTCTTTAAATTCTTTAAAATGCTTAATAACGTTAATTTCTTCTTCATCCAATATATCTTGAGATTCACCTTCTTCTAATACTATTGAAAAATCATTCATGTAATATAACATATGAGCGATTTCTGAACTATAAGGTCCACGCAAATAAAAATTCCACTTATAGGCCAATGAAAGCTTTGGGTTTGTTCTCCCATGTGTAAGAAGGTACAATGTTTTTTGAACAATAATTCGATTTGAAAATTTTACAGGATATTTATAAAAATGTTCTTTATTTAAAGCATCAAGAATAATTCGATATAGTTTACGATCAAGCATATATTTATTCCTATTCCTTTCTTCCTTATAATTCTATGAGATTGGCAGTTTAATACAATTTCATATAAATTTCCAAGATCATTTGTTTTTTTAGTTTATTGGATTAAAAATGATGACTTATTCATAGTAATTATCTTGATTTTAAAAAATAGAAAAGATTTTCATATAAAGTCTAAATAATTCTTTCAATTTTCAATCCAAATATTAATCGCTTATCTCTATTTTAATTTAGGTTCATATCATACTGAAGAAAACCTCCCGGAATTAGAAAAAATAAGAGATTTTTTAATCAAACGAAATTTCTCAAATACATCTCTTGCTTCAGATTATAATAATTTCAAAATTAAACCTCCCAGTTTAATAATAGATTCCATTTAATCAGACCTTATGGACCAACAAGAGGTAAATATTTTTCAATATAATGATATATCTGAAGTTGCAGAATACTGTTTCATATATATTAAAAATAATTCCCTAAATGATTAATTTTTCAAAAAAAAAGATAATTTAGAACCTAAATTACCCTAATATTGAGATAACTAAAGATATTATAGAATTAGAAGTCCTTTTTCTTGAAATCTTAAAGTTCAATGAAAGAAAATTATTAAATAGACCTTTGTTCAAAGTACTATTCGAAAATCAAAAGGTTTCTGCAATGCCCAGTAAAATTTCAAAAATTCTTTCGGGATATAAAACTTCTTTAGAACATGCGAAAAAATTATATGAAGATGAATATAATTTACGAATGGATAATGCATTGCAGTTTTATAATGAATTTCTAAAAGACAAAATATACGATTTCAGTAACATTAACGATTCAAATTCTCCAAAATATCAAAGAATTGTTGATAATCTCAGAAAGATTGCGGAAAAAATTAAGTTTGTAGCCATTGACGGAACCTGTTTTAAAGAAAAACTAGATCCGTACCTTGTTTTCTTTTCTTGTGCCTATGCTGTCCGAGGGAATATTGATCTAAATGTAGACAAATACTCTGTAAAATATGAGAAGTGGAGCATGAAGGAAGATAAAAGTGTTGTTTCCTACTTACCCGTTCCTTACGCAGATCTCTCAAATTTCTTATCTGAAGATGAAATGGGGGTAAGCGACAACCATAAAATAGATTTTATTAATATTCATTTGGATTTAATGAAACTGGCCGAATTATACCTGGCTTATTCTTTAATAAAAACCGACCTGCGACCTAATATTATACTACTTGATCAATCAATCAGTTCCTCATTTAATGCTCAAGGAATAGGACGAAAATCCGGTAAGAACATAATAAAATTTCTCAACCATGATCTATTTGGAGTTACAATAAATGAAAACGATGTAAATATTGCCTATTCCCACCCATATAATAATGATTTAGACATTCCACCTCCAAAAAATTTTAATTTAGGGCATTATCTTATGAGAATCTTAACGATTTCACCGAAAGGATCAATATCATTTAAAGAATTATTGAGAAAAATACCAAATTGGGATAATTTAGATGAAACACAAAGAATAAGACAAATTAAAAACAGAATCACAAAATATGTTAATATAATTCCAAAAGATCCGCTTATTATTATTGATAATACCCAGAATCAAATCAAAATTAATCCAAAATACTACAATTCTTGGCAACGCACGTCTCACCTTTTTGAATCAGTCTGTAGGTCTTTGTTTGAAGAAAAGGAATCGGAAGTGAATTCAGGAATGGTTTACACCACAATCGAAGACGGAAAGCTGCAAAAACACTGGTTTACACCGGATGATATTCGTTTCTTCATTGCTGTTGCCTATCGAAAATTAATTGAAGCGTGTTGGGAGCATTCAATCTTTTTAATTGGAATTGCCAAAGATTCCAGCACTGCATATTTCAGTAAAAACTATTTTGATGTCTTTCGAGATTACGGTTTTGGGAACGACTTTGAAAAATATAAATTCAATAATAGTTTAGACAAGCTTCCTTGGACGGATCGTTTATTACTTGAAGGCATTGCATACTGCAATCCAAAAATTAACAGCCCTTGGTCCACTTTGGAAATGGATTCAGCAATAATTACCCTTCGCAATTCATACAATCATTTATTAGCAAAAGCTCCCATCATCCATGGATCCGGAGAAAATCACAATATCTACTACCCTGAAAAAATTTTTCTACGCTCTCTTGCACAGTTTTATCTTAACAGATCCAAATTGATACCTATTGCAGGACATGTAATATTTATCGATCGGTTACTGCTTCCAAAATACGACAAGCAGTTAAATTTAGTCTCATTAGGTTCACCCAGCGGAATGGAAGTTGTTTTTTTTGAAAACAATACCAAAAGTAATCCTGTTCAAGAAATTATAATGTTTCTTCTTAATATTTTGACAAAAAATCTTTTTCCTGAAGTTATTGGATACCCAGATCCTTTACATAAAGCAGATTGGGGAGCTAAAACATTAGGTCAAAAAATATTACCCATTATTCGTTCATCACAGTATCTTTTAAAACAAAACCCATTAACTAAAACTTTACGCAAATTACGCCAAGAAGGCGGAGGAAGATAACAATGTTTAATCCATTTGAAAAATTGGCAAATAATGCTTATGGGCGTTTGATGCAAATCCAAGATTTACCGGATGGTACAATAATTTATGAAGTTTGGTTTGATTACTGCCAAGAACTCTACAATCAAATTAATGTAGGTTCATTTCTAGCGATTAAAAATTTCACTTTAGGGAATAAACCGGACCAAATTCATTACAGCATTCTTAAAATCATTAAAAAAATGCCCACACATTATGCAATGTTGGAAAATCTTCATAAAGGATATCCGGCATTTTCTGAAGAAGCTGCGCGCAGCATTCGAGATTCATTTACCGACCAAATTTCCCAATCAGATGAAGATCTTTCAAAAATTGTAGTTACAGCGGTTTCAACTAATTATGAATTTATATATCATGATAAACTCCAATCAATTAAAGATTTTGAAGTGATCCTTGAAAGTAATATAGCAATCTATGGAGAAGAAGCAAAAATACTTAGTAAGGATGCAGTACAAAAAATAATTAATAGAAATTTCACTTTAGATGCCCCTGAAATTGTATCTATAGGAACAATGAAAGAAAATGAAGAAGTCCAAGTTCTAATAGATATCGAAAAAGCATTAAAAACTCATTTCGGAATTTTTGGATTTACAGGAGTTGGAAAAAGCAATTTACTCAGTACATTTATCTCAAAAATTTTTGAGAAAAAGGAACATATTCATAAAATTTTATTTTTTGATCTTATGGATGAATATCTCGGTCTTCTTTTAGATCTGTTCTTTAATAAAAATCTTAACTGCTATTATGTATATATTGATCATAAAGATTTAAGCCGAGATGAACGAGATTATTTCACAACTCTTGATTGGTCTGACAGTATCTGCAATCAAATTTATCATCAAATGGTGTTACCTCGCGATATTAAAATAAACGATCAATACGCAGATGAAATTAAAAAATTAATTAAAGCAATGTATCTAAACAGAAAAGTTAAAGTCATTGGCACAGTGGAAACTGTTGATAAATGGTTTGAAAAGAAACTAGAATCAGTTCCGACTAAAATACAAAAGAAATATCTCTTATTTTCTGATCTAAAAAAATTATTAAAAAATCAAGGAATCGACATGAATGCCAGCATAACTGAAGAAATTCGGAAAAAAATAATTCCAATTTTAGAAAATCCTCCATTTTACTCAAAAACTCACTCAACATCAAAGAAAAAACAAAAAGAAGCCAACCAAGCCCATTCAGCTAAGCAGTCTACAATTGAAGGTGGATTAATATCTGAAGATAAGAAAACTAAAAAAGCGAATACATTTCATTTAGCGAAAGATTTTGAAAAAAATAGCTGGATTCAGTACAGAGAATTACTAATTTCTTATATTAAAAAGGATTCAATCATCAATTATTCAAATTATGGGGATTTTGTAATTAGCATGGAACAAATCATTAAAGATACGGATGATGAATCAAAATCTTCTCTTTATATCTTCAGCGCCAATCGCGATTCACAACTAAGGGAGTTTCTAAACGAAATCGGATCAAAAATCTACGATCACCGAAAAGAAGAAGGAAAAATCAGCCCTATTACTTCACTTATATTCGATGAAGCGGATACATTTATACCCCAGTCTGAGGGAAAAGATGAAAGTATCTCACTGTCTAAACAGATGATCGAGCAGTATGCAAGACGAGGTCGTAAATTTGGATTGGGAATCGGATTGGCAACTCAACGGGTGACCTATCTTGATACTACAATACTAGGACAGCTTCATACCTATTTTGTCAGTAAACTTCCGAGAAAATCGGACAGAGATCGTATTAAAGAAGCTTTTTCTTTTTCTGATGAAGAATTAAATGAAACATTCCGTTATGGAAAAGGTAATTGGCTGTTAGTCAGTCATGAAGGGATGGGAATAGAAGGTGTGCCTTTATCCATTAAAAGTGAAAATGCAAATGATCGTCTTATTCAATTTTTCTTGGATCTCAGAAAAAGAATGACAGAATCTGAATAATATTAAAAATATCATTTAATTTATCAGAAATAAGGTTTTTTTCTATAATACAAAAGCTCATCAGAAAGAAGTTTAACATGACATCTATCGAAATCTTTGAGGATTCTTCTGAAAAGGAATCAATTTCAAATGTTTTAGTACCTAATTCAGCAATGGACGATATTCGAATTATTGATATTTTTTCTGGAGTAGGAGGTCTTTCATATGGATTCCACTCACAAGGTTATAATATTCTCACAGCAGTTGATTTTGACCCTCATGCACTTAAAACCTATTCCAGACACTTTCATACAAAATATGAGACTATATGTGAAGATTTAACTAAAAAATCAATTTTAAGTCTAGCTAATCAGCAAAAAATTCCTGTTAAATCAATTGATCTCCTAATCGGAGGACCTCCATGTCAAGGATTTTCATTTGCAAACCGCCATGGGGAAAATTCAAAAATAGAAAAAAGAAATTTAATCCATAGTTTTAAGTCGAATCTGAAAAATTTAAAACCCACCTTTTTCCTCATGGAAAATGTTGCTGGAATTAAATTAGGCAGCAATCAAATATATTTAAAAAAATTTTTAGAAGAGATTAAAAATTTAGGTTACGAATTTCGAGAATTTGAAATTAACTGTCTGCATTTCGGTATTCCGCAGATACGAAACAGGTATTTACTGCTTGGATCATTAAAATCTGAAGGACGAGATTTGGAAAAAATAGTCTTACCCAAAGGAGATAGAAAAATTACCTTAAAGAAAGCAATTTCTGATCTTCCTAAAGTTCAAAATGGAAATAAAACGGATATTCTTCCTTATCAAATACAAAATTACTCCGAACTTTCCAATTATCAGAAAATGATGAGAAAATATAATATCCAAACTCACGTATCGAATAACACAGCTACACGTAATCAACCCTATGTTATTGAACGGTTTACTCAAATTAAACCTGGTGGAAATTGGCGCAGTATTCGACATATGCTGCATAATTATCGTAATGTGGATAACTGCCACAGTTCAATTTACCGTCGTTTACAATGGAACCAACCTTCAATTACGATTACAAATTTTCGGAAGAATATGATTATTCATCCTTCAGAAAATCGACTTCTTACCGTTCGTGAGGCTGCCCGGATTCAATCCTTTCCGGATCATTTCGTTTTTCTCGGTCCGAAAAGTGTGCAGGAACAGCATGTAGCCAATGCCGTGCCGCCCCTAGTGTCGGAATTTTTTGCAAAAGAAATTAAAAAACATTGGTACTAACCATCTTTGACCTTTATTTCCTAACCTTATTACTTGAACATTCTTCCTTATATTCACTGCATTCATCCTTTAATATGCAAGAAAAACATTTTGGATTTTTCTGAACACAGACCATTGAGCCAAAATCGATTAAAGCATAATTATAGATATCCCAATTATCATCTGGAAGTAATTCATCAGCAAATTTCCAGAAAAGAGGATCATTACGCGGGCGTTCCTTTGAAGAAACAAAATGAAAAAAGCGGGAAATAACTCGAATAACATTTACATCGACCAAAGAAATCCTTTCACCTCTGGCAAAACAACGAAATGCAGAGAGAGTATAGTTACCAACACCAGGCCAACCCAAAATTTCCATTGGTTTAATTGTCTCAAAAGAAAATTTAGAAGCCTTCATTTTTTTTTGAATTTCAAGTAGATAATCAATCCGTTTTATTAAGCCAAGATTTTTTAAGAGTAATTCGAAATCTTCAGATGTCGCAGACTTAAATGCATCTTCCGTTGGAAATTTTGAAATAAATTTGGGATAAACAGCAGCGACTTGGGAAGATTTTGTTCGCTGTAAAAGAAATTCTGCTATAAAAACACGATATGAATTTCGATCGCTTCTCCAGGAAAATTGACGGAGATTTAAAGATGCCCACTCCATGATTTTTCGAGTGAAAAAGTTCCGAATATATGGATCTTCCCACGAATGCATACGTTACTATTGATTATTAGGAATAAATAGAATTCTAACTGCTTTCTATTTAATAGACTTCTATGAGAATTATCAATTGAAGAAAAATATTGAGTTCTACTAAACGAATGATGGTTTTTTAGATGGTGTAAAAGACTATTTAGTTGAATTAATTTAGCACTTACTCTCTTTTTCGCCATTTACCTTAATATTTTTTAAATATCTACTTATTTTGACAGATATTTTATAGTGTGAATTACAAAATATTATGCAAAAAAATCATTAAGAATTATTAGCAGTAAGGACATGGACTAATTTATAAATTTCATCTGTGTGATAATTAGCATCTCTTAGAATTTTATGAATTCCACCTTCCTGACGCAGACTCTGTAAAAATTGTTCAACATTGTCAAAATTTAACCCGGTTACACTGAGGTGAAAATCTTCAATTATTTTTTCCTCAGGAACACCTAAAAGAAGATAAATTATGCAAATTATTAAGCCGGTTCTATCCGTTCCTGCTACACAATGAAGCAAAATACCTTTATCCCCTGATGTTTGGATTAGGCGTAACACTTTAATCAATTGTTCAGTATTTTGTCGAACACTGGTTATGTAGTTGTTTTGAAGCATAATTGGTATATGATGATATTCAATTGGATATTGCTCATTTGCAATAATAATTTTATCATAAGGACTGTTTAAAATTTCTTGGTCATTTCGCAAATCGATAATCATTTGAATATTATGTTCTTTGAGGAACTTTATTACTTCTAACGGTTTATACTTGGTTAAAGTACTGCTACGAAATAGTTTTTCACATTTAATTTTTGGTTCCTGTAAGCTTTCCCTACCAAAGTCCCGGAACTTATAAAATGGAGGATATTTTGCTTTAATTTGTTCTTGGAACTCTTTAATAGATTTTAGATTTAAGGAAGTAGGTATAGAAGTATTTTTTAGTAAATTAAGAAAAGCGCAGAACATATAACCAATTTTTTCACGCATTTCCAAAGGATCGATAGTACTGCTTACTTGTTGTAACACTCGAACGTATTCCTGCTCTTTAGGGCTATGAACTAATACTTTGTTGGTTAAATTTCTCATTGCATATAAATGTGTTTTCCCACCAGAATCTAAATAAAACAACGTGGCAATTTTATAAAAACAGAGATTATGTTGTAGATAGGCTCGATAAAGATCGCCTCGATTAAAGAACGGAAAAAAACTTTCGTAATAGTTTAGAAATTTGCGCGCTTCGAGGTCGAACTTGGCTTTACGGTCAAAAGGTGGTTCAGCTGCAAGATGTTTTTTTAAATATGGTAATAACTTACCATCTTTATCCAAGCATACTACATTTTTTGGATCTTTTATCCGAGTTTCTAGAAAAAATAGGGAGAATTGATCATTCAAATTTATCTTATCAATAGAATTAATCAAATGAAGTTCTACTTTAGTAAAGTTGATTGGAAGATACAAAATCCATAATGATTCTTTAAGATTATGGGTTCCAGTTTCATAAGGAAGATAATTAACAAATGAAAGGGGACCAAAGATCTCTTCAAAGTTATTTACAGGATTTTTTGAAAATTCAAACCATAATGAAGAGCCATTTCCAAATAAGTATAGATCAATATCTGAATAAAGATCTAATTCATCACGAGCCGCAGATCCCAATACAGCCATTTCACGAACATATTCTTGTAATTGAAAATATTTCTGAATTTTTGAAATTGTATCCTTAATAATATACGACATAATTATTTTCTCGAATTTTATTAATAATTTTTCAAGTAGAATAGTTTTTTATTAACTTATGTTCAAACTGTATGATTTCTTTCCATATTTCTTCAAAAAAACGGTTTTTAAGATTAGATAAGAGCTCATCAGGAGTAAGTATCCTTGAATTATCAAAATTTAAAATCAAGTGAGGAATAGAATCAATCATCCAAAATTGATCTATTTTATCTTGTTTAAGCTCGTAGTCATTACGAATAATCAGTTTTTCAACAGGGATAGAAAAGGGATATGGAATTTTATCAAAATGTGAAGTGTTATGAATTTTTTTCAGACACTGCTCAGGAGGAGAAGTAATATAGATAATCACATAGGGGTTTTTAGAAAATTTAAGTGCATATCGGACTGCATGTTTATGGATTCCTACCCCGCTAAATTCTAAGACGCAATGTCCATCATTCTGAATATATCTGAGAAATTGTGAATATGCATCATATTCTCCTGCTACTGTTCCATCAGCAACTGCTATCCGAATAGTGTCAATAGAATAAATCGGATAGCGAGAAAATTGTGAAATCCACTTTGCAATTAAAGATTTTCCTGCACCAATATTACCAATAAGAAAAATTTTGAAATTATTTTTTATCCTTATCTGATGTTTCATTTCATCCATTTTATGACGAGTTCTCCTTGCTTTTTTTCTTTTTATCAATCAAAAAATTTTGCATCTTTTCATGTTTTAGTCAATAGAATCAAAGAGTTAAGAGAAATGAGATTGTTAAAATAATTAAGACCGTCGAGCAGCTAAAACAGTCATTAATCCTAATCTCTCAGATGATTCAAGGCTAAAACCGCACTTATTGAAAATAAATTCGTAATCTTTAATAGTTCGCTCTTTTCCTCCTGTGATTGCAATTAAATTTAACGTAAGAAATACTCCTATATCAAATTGGGGATTTTCGGGGGGAACTAACTCAATAATATAGATTTTTCCATCTTCTTTCAAAATAGTATGACAATTGCTAAGAAGTTTAATTACTCTTTGATCATCCCAATCATGAAGTACACGACTTAAAAAGATGGAATCCACAAGTCTTTGCGGGTTCTCTTTCAAAATGGACGAATATTTCAAAATTTCTTTTAAATTATTAAAAAAATCACCAACAATTAATTCAACTCTATTTTGTTGAAGTAATTGAGTTAGATAACTTTTAGCAGAATTTACCGCTTCTTTTAAATCGATTAAAATTCCTCGTGTATTTGGATATTTAAAAAGCAATTTTTTTAGAAGTACACCTTTTCCACCCCCAATATCCAAGATTATTGGATGTTCTTGATGAATTTCTCTTGTTTTGTTATTAAGAGATTGATTTGTCCAATCAGATTTATCAAAAATGGAAAAAGGAAATTCTTCAACTATACGCGCGTAATCCCTCTCAGCATAGTGAGCCATTGCAGAATGATAAAGCATTGCTTTTTCAGGACGATTATTGATCCATTTAAAAAATTCTTCATTGTAATATAATTCGAATGCTGATCTACATTGCTTATTGGAATTCTTATTTTTCTCGTAAAATTTCTTTGAGTTTACGTAATGTTTCTGTAAAAATGGCGCCAAATAATTCCAAGCATGATAATGTTCTTCACCGAAAACTAAACAAGAAGCATATAAAGAATTGGGATGATCTTTTGTAAGCAATTCACCTTTTTTAGTTAGTGTATAATATTCTTTAGATTTCTGAAGCAGCTTCATAACATACAGAGCGTGAAGGATCTTTTCGCAGTAATTTACTTCAATATGACATGTTTCAGAGATTTGATCTAGTTTTTTTGGACCATTCGATAAATATTCAAAAATACCCAATTTTACCGCAGCTACTACGGTTTGCTGTTTCCAATAAGATGTAAATAATGTCTGTAATTTCTGGTGGTTATGATCAGGGTCAGTTTCGGCATTAAATATAGTATTTACCCAATTTCCCGATTCATCAATTATACCTGATGTACCCTCAAATTTGACAACGCGAGCATAACCATTGTAAAAGGGTTCCACAAGTTGATATCGCTCTGAATATATCGGTTCTCCTTTCATATCAATATGACACCAACCCCGTTTATCTCGAGCCCGTGCAAATCCCTTATGAAAATTATCGAGATCATAATATTTTGACGTATATAAGGGAATACCTTCCTGGTTGATATGAATTGCAAACCCATTGTCTAATCGAGCCACTGCTATCCCATATTTAAAATCACCCACATATACAAAAGTTGTTGTATAGATTTTTTTTCCTTCAAGATCGATATGAAAAAATCGATTATTCATATCTCTCACAGCACAAAATTTCTCTTGAAAGTTGCCAACCCATCGATAATTGTCCAGATATACCCGATCACCTTGAAGATCGATATGAAACCAATTCCTATTCTTCACAACAGCAGCATAATCATAATAATATCCAAATGACCGATCGAAGCGATGTGGATATAATTCTTCACCAGTACTTGTAATATGAAAAGCACCTGTATTATCAACAACCGCAGCTACACCAGGTGGATGAAAACTTAGTACATTTTGAAATCTAGCAGAGTATGCTGGAGTTCCGTCAGATTTTAAATGGTGAGTCATTGTTGGGGCAATCGTAAAAGATTGATAATCATTATTTTTCAGCTGTTTACTTTTAAGAAGATTAGACTTCATATTTATTCGCTTCCATTATTCTTTCTTTTTTAGAACTTCTCAATTGCGCTGTTATTTTATTTTGTGGTGGTCTTCGTAATAAACACGATTGACAAACAGAATGACTTTTATAATTAAGCTGTAATTTTTTCAAAGAATCATCCAACCAAAGATTCATAAAATCGTTATTACCCACGCTCCCCCACGAACCTAACGTCTTTCGTAGATCATCAGGAGCGCAACATACATCAAATTTCCCATCCCATGCAATCCACGCCTCAAATCCCAAAAAAGGACATTCCCAATCTGAAGAAATGCTTGTTTTCTCTGAATTATCAAAAAATAGTATGTTATCTAATATAATTTGATTTGGTTTAGCAGGTCCATCAACTAAATATGGATTTGATTCTCTTTTTGTGAGAGAATCTAATAGGTGATATGATTCTTTCACAATTTCATTCCAACGTTTTTTGCTGTTAGAATTTCTCAACAGAGATTGTTGCTCCATTTCAGGATAGAGCACCCAAAGATGATGACCTTTAATTCTGTCAATTCCTAATTTGTTGGCAAATTTAATCATTTGCGGCAGCTCATGATAATTCTTTTCCATAAAGGTCATTTGAAGTGTTATTCGACAATAATGTCCTGTTTTATGAAAAATATGATTTCTTTCCCTTACAAATGTATGTAAATCATCCATTCTTTTTTGGAATGGAGAACCAACCATTATTTCTTCTTGGATTTTAGGGATTAAACTATTCCATGAAATTTTCACATCAGAAGCAACAGGAATAATCAACTTTGCCCATTCTGATGCTGATTTCCTTGGAAATGTTCCGTTAGTTGTTAAATTTAATGCAATCCCAGTTTCTCTACATAATGAAATTATTCGTTCAAAATCAGAATATAATAAAGGTTCTCCCATAGTTGAAGGAATTATTTCTTTTAATCCAAATGGCCAAGCATTCCATACGACTTGTTCAATTATCTCGAATGGCATTCTCCGAGGTTTATATTTCTGTGCTTTTACACGATGGCTATTAGGATTTAATTTACTGAATCCTTCACACATAATACAAGAAAGATTGCATTCGTCTGGGTTTGTATCAAATGTAATTCTCCATGGACCAATCCCTTGCAATGGTGTAGATAAAGTGTTTTGAAGTCTTTTTTCTATATTTAAATATAGTTGGTGAATAAAGGTGCCATCTGATTCAATAGAGTGAACTTTTGGATGATTTTTTCCAAATTTATCTAATAAATAGGGATTTTGAACAAGATAATACATCTTTTCTGCAAGATCAACAGCATCTCCTTGAGAAAAAAGAAGACCATTTACTTGATCTTTTATTAGTTCTGCCATCCCTCCCTTATTTGAAGTAATCACAGGAATTTCTGCTTGAAAGGCTTCGTGAATTACTAAAGGAGAATTTTCATACCAAATCGAAGGTACAACCAAAACATCAAACTCTTCAAAAATCTGAGCCACTTGATTGTTTGGATACTTTCCTATGAACTGAATACTAGAATTACATGACGCTTTAGCTTTCAAAGTTTGGTATAATTTCTTGAATTTATAATGTGGGGAAGCATTAATCCGTAAACTTACTTTCACATTGGTGCTAGAAGATTGCCCATTGATTAATTGATGTTTTTGGAAAAGCATTTTTTGTAAAATTTCGAATGCATCTAATAACACATCCAATCCTTTAGATGGAATAGCAGTCCCGCAATACCCAAAAACAATTTCATGTTTTTCTTTCCGAATTAGACTTGGTACACGAGAATATTTTCCAAAATATTCTAAATTAAAACCATAATCACGATAAGTGCATTTTCTTGGATCAAGCCCTTCTTTGATGAATCGATTGCGGAGGAATTTAGAAGGAGCAATGAACATATCAACCAATGAGAATATTTGTCTTATTTTTGCTTTCCTATTCTCCAATAAAGTTTCACAATTCGATTCATCACGAAGATTATTCCCAATAGTATATTTCTGCTGTATACAACGAATGCACCGTTTGATATCTGTGGGCTCACAGATTTTTAGATCTCTCCCTAAAAATTGTCCTCTCGGACAGAGAAGCCAATAATCATGAAGAGTAAACACTATTTTGGCTCCAAAAGATTTAGTAATGGAAACTAAGTTTAACGAAAGATGATTTAAGTGTCCAAAATAGACATATTGCGGCTTAAATTCCTGCATGACCTTTTGAAAGAGTTTATCGATTAATGGTTGTTCATGCAAATGGATAAAATCCAATTCGTCTGGTTCTTGCACTATGTAATGAATAATTCCTTCAATTTCTTGAGATTTTATATGATCTGGAATTTTTTGACTAACACGATAGAAAATCCGTGTATTATAGTATTTTCTTAAAGATTTAGCGAGATTATAAGTGTAAACTTCAGAACCTGCTTCGTACTCAGGGGGAAATCCGTGATGAATGATTAACAATTTAGGCAGCGAATAAGAAGAATTACCTGGTTTACTCATTTTTTTCACATTCTTTGTCTTTTTAATTTCAGAATTTTTTCACTTTTTTATTATTATTTTCCTGTCAATTTTTTGGTTCGTTTTTTTGAAAAAATTTATTCAATTTCAGATAAATCTTTTTCTTTAGACATATTTAATTCTTTCTTTGTGAGTAAATATGTGGTATGATGGTTGAATTATTCCGATAGACAATAAATTCCCATTATTTTTTCCAAAAGGAAAAAAAATAGAAAAGAGAAAGATAAGAAAGCATTTTATGAGAAATTGTAGAGTGAGACAATTTCAGATAAAACTTGATTATTTTCTCTTTCCTTGATATCGGAAATTATTGGGGTTCAATTGGTTGGAATGATTATTTCCAGCCGCTCGATAGGCAGAATTGTTTGGGTTATATACATTTGATCGATTCGCATTCGATCGATTGGAAGTAGATGATTTTTTACTCATGTTTTAACACCTGTAGTTGTTCAACTACAATTATACTAATGATTTTTATTCATTCAAATATAATTGATAATTATCCAGATCAAATATGATCCATTTTTTATTTATAAATTAAATCATATTTTTCTAATAATTTCGAAAAACGGTATCGCAAATGAATAAAAAAAGGGAAAATTCAACTTCAGAACTATATAAATCAGCAATAATCAGCTCATTAAAACAAGGAGATAAAAAACTTGCAGATATTGAGCAAGATGTACGATCTACATTAATTGGATTCAGTCGAAATACACTAAGAAAATATAGAGATATATTGATCAATGAAGATAGAATTGAACAAATAGGAACCCAAGCTCACCCTACTTATCATTTAAAATGTAATAACTCGAATTTTCTTATTGAATCAGAAAGTCTTTTTCCCTCTAATGAAACTTTACTAAATCAACTCTTTTTACTTAATGATTTTCTTCAAAATCCAATTTATCGAAATTATTTATCAGAATTACGCAATCCTCACACTGGTTCAATATTGAAATCGATAATTCTGAGATATACACATATTTTTAATACAATTAAAAAGCAGAATCTTTTAGATTTCCTTCAATTTCTATTGTTCATTCTTTTTATGCATGAAAAACATATAAATATTTCAGAATATGAGAAAGAAGAACAAGAATTATCCTTTTTAAAGAATATTCCGAAAGAAAAAATTTTTTTTTTTGAAGAAATAATGTCAAAACAAAAATTATTATATATTTTTTTTAGTCATTGTAATAGACTTACAACTACTAATCTTTCTGTCAATAAATTTTACTTATTAACTAAGGGAGAAAATTATGCGTATTTTGATAAAAGTTTAGAAAATTTAGTAACTTCGATACTTCGATCTCTTATTCTTGTGGAAGATCCAATTTCACTAAATTTATTTGAAGATATATCCTTAATAGAACTGCAGAAATGGATGTTAAAAAGTTTAAAGGCTCAAAATAACGCAGAATATTTTAATAACCAGATAGAGCGAATTGCATCATATTCTCCTTTCCCATTTTTCATTTTCTTAAAAGAAAAACTATTTCAAAAGTTTCAATTTATTCTTTATAACGAAATTCCTTTATATCGAGATTGGATATTTGTTAATCTTGAAATTTTATCTTCAAATATAAAAAAAATCATTTTTCGTGAACCAAACCCTCATTTTTATATAAATTTCATTGATCAAGCAATTTCTCGAATCATTCATAATGCAACTTCAGTCAAAAAGTGCATGAATTGTTTACATTCAGCAAAAAATGATATGGAAAAAGAAATTTTTAAAAGTCTGTTAAATCTTAATTCAAAAGAAGAAATAAAAGAGATCTTTAAAAATAAACTAAGCGGTCGTATTGATTTTAGGTTAAAAAATGCAAAAAAGGTGCTGTTTTATCTTTATTTGAAAACAAAAATCAGATTATTAGAGCCTAATCGAGAAAAGAACCCTTTAAACCAAAATAATGCAGATGAAGACGAACTTCTGCTACAATGGAATGTTTTCTTCCAAAAGGTCAAAATGGTTGCGCAGAAGCAGGAAAAACTTAGCTTATTTGAAGGAACTTCATTAAGACATCTTATCATGCAGAGTATCCGTATTTTTGAAAAATTATTGGAAAAAATTCAAATAATTCACCCCATATCACCCAATTCCTTAAAAAGGAACAATCAATCTGATTACAGACAATTCTTGCTTTCATGTCATAAAGGCCAAATTAGATCTGGCAATAACGATGAAACATACCTTATAAAACTCTTTTTACTTCTTCGTGGAACAGCATTTGGAATTGAGGGATTTAGAAATGAAATCAATAATACAAAAAATACAACACTTCTTTTACTCTCCTTTGAAGCACTATACTTATCTGATAATCTTGATGATTTTAAACTTCTTAAGAATTTGATGAAAAAATTTTTCATGTCAAATGAGAAAGAGATACCTATTCGAAGGAAAATGATGTTGTTAACAGGAATAATTCATTTTGCGATCGTTCCATTAAAAGGAAAAAATACTGTTGATCAAAAAAGAGCCAATCTTTTCATTCAAGCATTTGATTTTTTCTGTCAGTACTTAGAAAAACTCAAATCTACCTCTGGAACCAATATGTCTTTCAATTTTAAGTGGTTTTTCAACCTACTAGGGATCTATTATTATTTTCAAAATGAAAAAAGATCAGCTTTAGTTGCTGATTTACTAGGATTGTGTTTTTCATTTGAAAACCGAGCTCTTTTTCCTGAAACCCTCCTTTTCCAATATAATTCCTCATTTCATTGTATTTCATATGGTGAAACTCTTATAGAATTTCCTCCGTATTTCATGATTCCCCATTCATCGATGGCAAAAGTACTACAATTAATGTTGATCGAAAATGTAAGCATCTCCCTAAATTCAATAATGAAAGTCCTCAGAGATTCTAACTTTTCTGAAAAACTAGGATTTGTTAAATTTTTTTGTAATAATTCGATGCAAGCAGAAGATATGAAGAAGAATGAACAAGATTTGAAGAGAATGAACCAGTTATTAGATGAAAATTTAAAGTTAAGAAAATTCATTCTATTTCTATATCAATCAATCTATTTATTACATACTATTTTTATTGATGTTCCATTTAACCAGATTTTTACCTTTGAAACAAATGTTTCAGAACCACAACACATTCAAATTCAAAAACTACTCCAGACTGTAGATAATTTTAGTAGGTATCATTCTGGATTTAATACTCAATATCCTGCTTGGATTATTGCTATGCTCGCTTTAGTGAATAAGGATTTCGAATTATATCAACATTGGAGTCGAAAAATTATCCAAGCATATCCATATTGCATTCCATTTTACAGAATAAACCTTCAATATGCTTTTAAGATACAAAATGCTGCAATGCAGGAAGAAACAATCTCCAAAATCTGGCAGGTAATTGCGTCGAATTCTTTTGATATCTATCCAACCTATAATCTTGGTAAATACTGCAATCACTGGCACCTCTATCAATTCCCAGACATTTTAGATCTTCTTCTTAAGTGCCATCCTAAACACAGAAGGGATGAATATTTGCTTATTCTCGATTATTTTCTGATGCGAATACCGTTAACTAAATCTCAAAAAATAGATATTTTAGAAAAAGTGCACGCTTATCGTCCAGAAACATTTTTTCAATATGAATCATTAACAGAAGAAATTGAAAAATTCCGAAATAAATACAATATCCACGATTATTTCAAATTTTCTCCCGATGATAAACAACCAGGATACTCAAAGAAATATGGATATTATATTCCAGAACCAAGGCCATCGAGATTAAAATCTTACCAATATGTAAATTTGCCGGATAAAATTGTTATCTAATCAAATAACAATTAAAAAGCATGTCTCTGAATCGCAAATTACTCTAATTATTACATACTTTGGAACTTCATAAATTAACTCCTATTTTCTTACATGACATTTATAACTCTAAATTTGTTCAAAAACGTAGTAGTTTTTTCAGTATCATTTATATCATTGAAAAACCCATATTTATATTTTCAACATATTCTATTAATGGGAATTTTGGAAGAAAATTTTAATTAAAATTGAATTTCTATTGAATACTCGAACAAAACGGAAATTTTCCTAATTTTTCCTCTTTTATTTTAAAACTCTTTTTTGTTTTTGAATTTTCTCTTGAGTTTTTTTATTATAATATTTTAAATATTTCTGCTCCCAGCGGTTTGATTTTTCACTTGCATGTTGAACAGAGAATCCCTGAATCCAAATGTAGCATAAAATTGTCAAAAAATCAACTAATTCCCATTTGTACGCTTGTCTACTCACTGGAAGGTCGATCGCTTTTCGTTCCCATTTCACAAGTTTTTTGAAGAACGAAATCTTATTGAAAATTGAATAATGTGAACAGAATTGGAGAATTTGATTTACAGATTGAGTAGTTTTGTGCACATAGATACTCAAGTACCCTTTTCTTTTATTCTCGCTGATGTAAATAATAGATTGTAAAAGAAATAAAATATTTTTATTTTTTGTCGAATCTTTGAGAATTGTTTTATTTTCCAAACGGTGAAAAATTGACTATGAAATGGCTTGATTTCAAAATTACACAGCGGTGCAATAATCATTGTCGCTATTGCAATGTAAAACATGACAAACCCACTAGTAAAGATATGCTTTCAGTAAATGTAATCAAAAAAACGATTTATGAAGCTATTAACCTAGAGTTTACTCATTTTGCTTTTTTAGGCGGAGAACCCACTTTACGACATGATTATCAAGAACTTTTTACTCCATTTCGAGATCCAACTGCCGAAAAAGTAGAAGAAATCATGATTATATCTAATATTTTACAATTTAATGAAAATATGGTTGAAAATTTATTTTGTTCAAACACCAAAAGAGCAACTTTCACTGCTTCAATAGATAATTTGGTAAAACCCAATTTTAAGAATCAAAACCCTCAAAAAGTCCTTAGAAACTTGAAAAAAATTCAAAAAATTGCTTACCGATATGAACATCGGGGAAATCGCGAGATCCATATCCATTCAGTGATTTCGCGCGAAAATTTTTCAAATATCTTGAATCATGTTGAATATTTTGATAATCTCGGATATAAAGTATCAATGGCAATTGTTGAACCCTATATTCTTACAGATTCTCCCCGAAAATATAATGAATTTTCTAAATCAGATTTTGAAAAAATTATTGAGCAATTAGACCAACTAGAAAGAACAAATAAATTGAATTGGGCAAATCAAGTTCTTCGAGATTATATTTCTGAATATATCTTGAATTCACAATCTCGACTTAAAAACTGTACCGCAGGTAAAAAACATGTGATAATCGAATTTGATGGGAATGTTTATCCTTGTTTAACAGAATCCTATAGACGGGGCTTAACGTTCGGAAATATTCAAGCAGAAGATTTTAGCCAGATCTATGAAAAAATGCAGAATTTTCTATGTCAATCAGAGTTTCATCAAACATGCTGGGATCATTACCTTTGGTCCCGATTAGCAAGGGAAAAATAAAAAGCAGAGGGAAGGTTTTGAACAGTAAATTACTAAATAATCAAAATCCATTCAAAATAAAACGTCTGATTCTGGAATTAAGCCGCAATTGCAATTTAAATTGTTCAATGTGCGGTTTTGGAGGAAATCCGATTCGAGAAGATTGGTTTATGAATTTATCAATTGTAGAAAAAATCTTGTTGGACCCCTATATAAGATCAAATTTGCAGGAAATACGTCTTAACGGAAGAGGAGAGAGTACAATTCACCCCGAATTCATATCTTTACTTAAATTTATTCGAAATCTTTATCCAAATGTTCAGTTAACCATGTTTACAAACCTTATGTTCTTGGATGAAAAGATTATGAAGGAGCTTTTAAAAAGAAATGTACTTCTGTTTATCTCCATGGATTCAAATCAGAAAAGCCAATTTGAGAAAATTCGTAAAAAAGCATCTTATGAATTACTTAAAAGACGCTTAAAATTGGTGAAAATCGGTTTTATTGTGTTTACTCTTCAAGAAACAAATTGGAATGAACTACTTGATATTGGAAGGGTGGCAAAAGAACACGGATTGGGACTAATTATAAACAACGTTCATCTTTTAAATAGCAACGCCCGAGAAAGGTTTCGTGATATATTGAATTCAAATTGGAATGAAATCTTAGCCGATTTGCTGAAAATTCGACTTAGTTTCCCATCTGATCGAATATTAATACCTGATCAAATATTAGGATATAAACTTCCAATGGAAATTGCGACGACAATAAGCTGCGGGAGCTTAAACTTTTGTCCAAACGCTTATTCAGAAATAATGTTGGGATATGATGGTAAAATCTATCCATGTAATATGTTTCACCCTTATATATTAGGTGATATAAACACTGAAAGAATTGAAGATGTGATAAAATCAACCAAACGTCAAGATTTTTTACTAAATCACAAAACCACCGCATATTGTAAAGATTGTGCTTATTTGTTTCCAAAAGGTGATTTTTAAAAGAATGACTTCCACAACTAGAATGCATTTTTCTACCATACGCTCAATAAAATCGCAAAATCTTGTAAAATGGCTCAAAAGTATTAATTTAGTAAATTTAGAAAATATAATTCTTTATTATATGATGCAAAGAAAAATTTTACAAGTCCTGAAATTGTATGCTCCAGAATATGTTCAGTTTTGGCTCAAATACAGAAAAACCCTCTTCCAACAGCTGTTTTTTACCGTAAAATTTTGGACCCGTAAATACAAGCGTATTCTACGAAAAAACTCTCAAAGATCCTTTAAAATTGCATATTTAAATCCAAAAATCTTAAAAAATTCTCAATTATTTTCTGGACTAACAAATTTAAAAATTATTGAATGTGTTTCTTTTTGGAAAGGATTTATTGAGCAATACGGGAGTTTTCCTCCAAAATTACAGGATAAACCTCTTCCCCAGTTACGCAACGCACTTTCGAATAATAAAGGTGCATCTATTGCGGTGATCATTCCGATTGGAAACAATACCACCGAATATTTAACCATTTTACAACAATCGTTATCCGTTTTATATGAAAACTCTCTCATTAATCAAGTTTATTGCATCGTTGATGGCAGAATTCTTCCTGAAAAATTCGAAAATTGGATAAAAAATCAAGAAAAATTCTCTCTATTATATTATCGCACAAAAGTCGGTCCCGCTACTATTCGGAATCACGGTCTTAAATTGTGTAATCAAGGTAATTTTTCTGATGTTCTGCTCCTCGATGCCGATATACTTTTAACAAAAAACTCGCTTCATAACCTTCTATCGGCTTATTTAAACACCTCATATAGCATCGTGTTTCCTAAAATCATCTCACAAAACAATTCGATATTGGATTATTACTACGATATCAATGGCATTTTAAACGGTCGAATTCTGGCAAATCATAAATCAGATAATGAACTCCTCACTAGTTTACTTTTATACGGCACAACAAGTGTTGTGTTAATTAATCAAGTGATTTTCCGCAATAATATCTCGTTTGATGAAAATTTTAAAATTGCTGCAGGAGAAGATATAGATTTTTGTTTAAACCTTATACATTCCGGGCACTCGTTAATTGGTTTTGAAAATGTATTCATTCAGCATTATTACGGAAATAATGATATATCGAATGCAGGAATCCAAACCTTCAAAAGCCGGTTTGAGCGGTATGGAAGAGGAGATGCGATATTGCTGCAAAAACATCCCTATTTTTATGCTTGGTTAAATAAAACCCAACCAAGAATATAATTCAGAAATAAAATTGGAATATTTAGCCATTTGAACACTTAATACTTATGAGGTTCTAGCAACTTCTATATTTTTGACAGAATTCCCATTTTAATCATTCATTTTCCGACAATAATCAAACTTATCCAAGAATTATTTCAGTCGGCAAAGATGAACTTTAGAAAATATAATTATGGGTAGGTTTTTGACTATTTTTAATCAAATTTTAGTAGAAATGATAAAAAAAGTTCTAAATTTTTGATCGACAAATTTCAAATTTGGATGGAATGTTGGTAAATGCGTAGATTATGCATGATTTTTATTTTTTTATTAATCTATCAAATGTTGATAAAGGCTCTTATAGAAATCAAAAAATTGTGCATAAAAAAAAGATAATTAAAATAATTCAAACATAATAGATTTATCAATTATTATTTTGATAATAATACTTGAATAGGTAAGGAAATTTCACCTGTAAAAACTAAAAAGTAGAATATCTTGATTCAATCTTTACTATTCCTGATATTATTCATTACGAGTATAATATAATAATATTAGCACTTTGATTTCTCCTTTATGAAAAAGATATTCTCATAAATTTGCAGTTTTTTTCTTAAGATCCTAAATTGTTCCTTATTTGCATGATTTTGGGTAATACATTTCTTATAAGTAGCAAATCGGTTAAAGATAATACGCTTTAGATTGAATTGGAAAGGAATCCTTTTCTAATATATTTTTTAGACTCGTGAAATGCTCAATTGTTGCATGATCATTTTGTGTTAATGAAATAAATTATATATGTAAAAAACAAATTATTTAATTAAAATATCTAAGGAGATAAAATTAAATTGGACGACGCTATAGTTTTAATAAATAATCTCATCAAATCTCGATATGGGATTGAGAATTACTATAATATCATGATTTTTTTTGCTTATGGTAATGAAATGTTGAAATCGTTGTTTTTTTGGCGGGTTTATGACCTAATGACCAGTTTAAGAAATACCATGTTACGTGGTGAAAAAACACCTTATCCTGATTTAGAGCAGAAATTTAAATCATATATGATAAATGAAGAAGATCCGACATTTCAAAAAATAACCAATCGAATAATTAAAAGTTTCATTCTAAATGATTTTGAATTCCTTTCGAAATTGAGAAATAATGAAATTTCTAAAGATTTTTTATTCTCTCACCTTATTCAAACTCCTATCAAAACAAAATTTGCTAAAAATCTATTTCAAGTAAAAGAAGATGGATTATTATTTTCAGATTTTGCATTAAATTCTCTTAAAAAACTGCGGTCTCAATTGGATTCTGGTCTATTTATATTTGATAAAATGACTCCTGAAATGGAAAAACTTTATAAAAACAATATGAATCCTAAAAGCCATAAATTTCTCAAAAAAGCCAATAAAAGATTTTTTACAAACTTAATTGATTCATCTACTCAAGCCATTAGAGAAGATCTATTTAATTTACACGCTTGGCGCTTACTAATCATGTCTTTGATTAATATGAAGCAATTTTACGAAGCACAAGAAGCCCTGAAATTTGCAATGGCAATTGATATGTATTTTGAGCCTTTTTGGAAACTCGGGTATGAATTGAGCGAGGCATTTGAAAAAAACAAATAAATTATCGAATAAAATGAATTTAATGAAATGAGAAAAAAATATTTAATAACGAAGTAGATTATCAAAACGGAGAAATTTCTTGAAAAAGAATTTGATTGGAACTGATTGGCCGAGAAAATTGCTGCAACTCATAAAAAAAAAGCCATGAAGCATATCAGTTCAGTTAAGTTTAGTTCAGTTCAGTTAAGTTCAGTTCAGTTAAGTTCAATTAAGTTCAATTCAATTCAATTCAATTCAAATTTGGAATTTTTCAACTTCTTAATTTATGTTGCTAATTCAAACTTGGTTTTCATTTAACCAATACATATCTCACCTTGTATCTTTTGGAAAAATTCACCTGGTATTACGCCAATTTGGTGTTCACAGCTCAAAACGCCGCACAACTTCTAATAGAGTATCTTACCAGCGCCTTGGGAGATTATATCATATGATTTATTTACCTTCTTTATATTATAGAAATAATATATTTATATTTTTATATATTCTATAATAATATATGTCTTCAAAAACTACGGTGGCAATTGATAAAGCGTTACGAAAAAAATTGAAAAAAATTGCTCTTTTCTTAGAATTGAAAAAAATTGCTTCTTAAAACTAACAACAAAAAGTTATGATGAAAAAAAATTATATAAAAAATTATTGAAGACTCCTAATTATTAAGTGATTAATTGTAATAGATTAATTAGGTTATGAAATTAACTAGATGATTAAAATATGGTGATATCAGATAAAGTTAATATTATAAATTATCTTGAAAACTTTAAACTAAATAAATTCAATAATGGAGATTCTAAAAAAAAGGGGAAAAAGACAGGTTTAGATATTTATATCAAAGAAAAAGGGGAAACCATTATTGAAAAATTTGAATATCAAGGCATGTATTTCATGAAATTTATTAATGAATTTTGGACTTCGAAACAAAGACAAAGTTCATCCTTACATGAAATTTCATATCGAGCTTGTTATAAAGCTCAATTACCAAGATTTTTTATTGAAATTATGACAAAAAAAGGAGATTATGTATATGATCCATTCGCCGGAAGAGGAACAACAGGTATTGAGGCCGCTTTGATGGGGAGAAATATAATTTTAAATGATATTAATCCCTTAAGTAAAATTTTATCAAAACCACGTCTAAATATACCAACTCATGATGAAATTGAGAAAAGACTTGATTCAATTAAGATGGATTATAATCTAAAAGCAGAAATTGATATTTCAATGTTTTATCATCCAAAAACTGAATCAGAAATTGTTTCATTAAAAAAATATTTGAATGAAAAAAAACTAAATGGTGAAGAAGACTTTATAGATGAATGGATAAGAATGGTAGCCACAAATAGGTTAACTGGTCATTCTAAAGGATTTTTTTCTGTATATACTTTACCTCCTAATCAAGCAGTTTTACCTGAAAGACAATTAATAATAAATAAAAAAAGGAATCAAACACCAGAATATAAGGAAATAAAACCTAGAATTATAAAGAAATCAAAATCATTACTCAGGAATCTCTCAAAACAAGAAAGGAATAATTTGAAATCAGCTGCAAACAAAGCGATATTTTTAACTTTAGATGCACAGAAAACGAAAAATATTCCAGATAATTTTGTTCAATTAACAGTTACTTCTCCTCCTTTCTTAAATGTAGTTCAATATTCAGATGATAATTGGTTAAGATGTTGGTTTAACTCTTTAGATGTTAATGAAATTTCAAAAAAAATAACTATAGAAAATAATATAAATGAATGGACAAGAATAATGACAAATGTTTTCAAAGAATTATATCGCATAACCAAAGTAGATGGTTTTGTAGCATTTGAAGTTGGTGAAATAAGAAACGGAAAAATAAATTTGGATGAATATATCCTCCCAATTGGTTTAAAAGTAGGGTTTAATTGTATAGGTATCTTAATTAATTCCCAAAATTTCACGAAAACGTCAAATATTTGGGGAATAAAAAATAATAAAAAAGGCACAAATTCTAATCGTATAGTTATATTCCAAAAATGAATCTATGGAGTTTGTTAATAATATGGACGAAAAAGACAAATATATCAAAGAATTAGAAGATTTACTAACAGAAATGATGAAACCTATTAAGAATGTACCATTTAATTTAGTCATAAAAGGATTTTCTGGTCATGATGTTATTTTATTCGACATGAATAATTCTAAAGATAGAGAACTTCTAGACTTATTAATAGAAGGGGCGCAAGATGCATTAAATAATGCATATAGCCAAGGAATTAAAGTAAAAAGAACGAATGAAGTTGGAAATTATATTGAAGAATATGTTTTGAATTCTTTAAATAAAGTAGGTTTACACGCTTCAAGGCCAAAAACAAAGAGAGGTACTCATAAAGCGGGTGGATATCCAGATATTTTTATTTTAGATAAATATAAAAGACCTACATATCTTGAAATAAAATCCTACAATATTAAAAATTACCAGACTACCCAAAGGTCGTTCTATTTATCCCCATCCACAGAAAAAGATGGATTTAAAGTAATTCATGATGCTAGACACCTTATTTTAAGTTTTCAAATTGAGAAAAAAAAAATTGAAGATAAAGAAATTACATTTATTCCTGTTCATTGGACGATTTTTGATACAAAATACCTTAAAGGACAAATTAAACATGAATTTAACGCATCTAATAAACAAATGTATTTAAATGAAGCGATTCTTGCAAAAGGTTCTATTGAAAAATAAGGATTAGATTCAAAGAGAAATATAGAAAAAAAAGGAAAACAGAATTTTTGTAGAAATATTTAGCGAGAAGGACACTTAAGATTTTTAGAATGGGAGATATTCAAGAGCTAATTAATGTATGCAATAAATTATACCAAGTTTTTCAATTATCTCTTTGATAATTTCAAGCTTGCAGGCAATCTATAGTTATACATAACTAAGATTGGCCATTTATATTTCAATTATCTCTTTGATAGTTTCAAGCTTGCAGGGAATCAGTTCTACTTCTACCATTCGATATGCAATTTGATATATAGCTTTTTAAAGATGAACGAAATTTGATATTCAAGCAGAAGAGAGCAAATGGTAGTTAAGACAGCAAAATCAAAAGAATAACATAATCCATAAAAATATCGTCCCAACAATTCATTGTGGCAGAAATTTTAGGTTTATGGCAAAAATTACAAAACCTTTAGAAAAATTCTAATACAAATTCCAAGCCAAATTATACTCTACGTATCGGAATGCTAATATCACGTAGAAACCTTTTTCTGGTAGAGAGCACCACCTACATGAATTGATCGCTTTCCTTATATTGTAGAAATAATATATTTATATTTTTATATATTCTATAATAATATATGTCTTCAAAAACTACGGTGGCAATTGATAAAGCGTTACGAAAAAAATTGAAAAAAATTGCTCTTTTCTTAGACCTCACCCAAAATGAGGTAATTGAAAAGGCGTTATCCTTATTAGAACAAAATATCATCACACAAATCAAAGAATCTTCGAATAAAGCAGCCCTAAATAGTTCTAATGATCCTATTAAAAATACATTAGATATAATTAGTCAGAAAGTCTGTGAAATTGATAGCAACCATAAAAAAATTCAAGAAATTTTATACAGTGGTCCAGAAACCATCGATGACATTATAACCTCAAATTGGAATACAGGGCTGGGTATAGAATGAAAAAGCAGAATATTATAGCTCTCGATTCCAATGTTTTCCGAAATCGGCAGTTTATTGATTATTTAATTTTCCACAAAGATCGATTGAATATCGGTCTTCCCATAATTGTGCAGGTGGAAGTTGCATATTTTTATAAAATTAAAGGATTTTCTTGGGAAATTTTTAAAAAAGAAATGAAAAAGTTTGATGCGGTATTTATGGACTGGAAGATCGCAAATGTCGATGAAATTATCACCCGGATCTTTAACAACAAGCAGAATTTGTCATTCAAACACCATTTTCGAGACTATCTGATTGGGTTGCAAAGCGAAAAAGCAAATCGGAACCTTATCACATACAATACATCACATTTTAATTGGTTGAACAAGGTTGAGGTTAAAACCCCTGAAGATTTCGTAAAGGATCTTGAAAAAATTATAAAGAATGCAAAAACCAATTAATTATTTTTACTTCAATACCTCGATTTCGGGGAATTCTTTTGAAATGTCTCACATCATCGGGTGATATCTCAAGATTATGGCCGTTTTTTACGCTGCACTCCATTCTAAAGGATTTTCTAATACATTACCAATGAATTTTAATTTTTAAAATCGGCAAATCAAAACAAAATGTCCGAAAAAAACACTCCTTCTTTGACTGATCAAATAAACGTCTACTTAAAAGCCATTGAATATAAGCGCAGCATCGGGAAAACTCAATGATCTATCTTTTCCTTATTTGCAACCGGTGCGGGAGCCGCATTTATTTACAGCTTTAAAGAACAGGAATGGATACCCCAACTTTTTATCCAGTTAACCGCAATTTTAATATTTTGGTTGGGTATTGTCTTTTATAACTTGTATCGCCGAATTAACAAAGGAGTGACTGAATTTCTGGTCCAGTTTGAATCATCGGTTAATTTCTTTCGTGATTTTCAAAAAACCATCAATGAAAACTATAAATCTAAAAGATCTTCTTCTCAAATATTAACATTTGCGGGCATGTTTTTGATGGTGCTCACAGCATTATACCAATTAATCCTCTATTTACAGAGATCTGGGGGTTTTTAGATGGTTCAAAACTATCCAGAAGATGCATTTGAAAAGATCATGAAGAATGAGCAAAAACGATGGGGATTAACTTGTGTTTCTTTTTTACCCCATGATATTCAAGATAAGATTCAAAAGCTGCAAGAAACCATATTAAATTGCTACGACAACCGAATTGCCCTAGAAAATTTATATAATAATTCTTTTATCCGATTCTATCAAAGAGAACAATTACACACGACCCATTATACTTTAACACGAAGTCGTCCTGAAAACGCCTATATTAAGGCAGATATTCTAATAAAGGAAAATCAAATTTCATTCAGTAATTTCTACAATGCTTTCTTAAGTATTATCCCAAAAATAACGCCCTTTAGAATACGGTTTACAACATTAAAGCAAGCACATGATGGAATAGGATTTGTGCTGATGGGAAAAGTCGAACAGGATAATTCAGGAATTTCTTCAAGAGAACAGTTAATTAAAGAGATTAATTCAAGAATACGCCCTTATTTCAACTTATCTCCCAGGAAATATGATACTAAAGATCATGATATCGTTCATTGTTACATCGGTTATGTCACAATTCCGCCCAAAAAAGACTTTATGGATTTTGCTAAGGAAGTAGAAGCGATTAACGTAGATATCTCATATGAATGCGACGAGATATGGCTGATCCACCATTTTTACCGCACGATTCGACGTCCTCATGAAGGTGCAATTAAATTGAAATTAAATCAACCAGTTCCATACGATGAAGCAGAATTCTTTGAAAATTTACATTTATTTTAAGTGAAAGTAAAAATAGGATTTGTTTAAGAACACAAATCTCTTATCAATTGAGAGTCTTGATAAAGATAAAAATAAAGATAAAGATTTGATAATTAATCAAATTTAAAACCTTCAAAACACAGATCTGCTGAAAGTGGTCTGAATTACTTGTAATGATTAAAATACCATTCAATTGCACCGCTGCTGTAAAAAATATATCACTCCATCCCATAGGTTCATAGGTTGTCCTTTTAAAATCGTAGCGTATAATTTTCCTGCGATTCAAGTTCATTTGATTTTCGTGCTCCATCAATTGCTTTTTCTATATGTCTTCAAATTCAGTGAAAAGTCCGAAAAAGGGATGTAAGTTTTGTTCTTTAAAGATTAAATGTTTTCGAAGCCATTTCAATATAATCGTATTTTCTTAGTTTGCTAATATTTATTTAATCCAATTCATATTTCCTAAAACGGACGTGCCTAAATTCTTGAGTCATATGAATACTTCCATCATCTTTAATGGTTTTAGTCTTTTTTCTCTCAGTTGTAGCATAGATGGAGATGAAATCACATCTTTTACAATAATTTACCATATGTATCGTTGCTCCAAAATCTCCTTGAATTAAAACAAAATCACCACGATTAAGTGTATCTTTTAACCATTTCTTAATTTCTGCTAGATAATCTGTAATACTGACAAGATCTGGAGGGATAGAACTCCATTTAGATTTTATTATGGAGGGGGGAATTATGAATTTTTCTATTCCAAAATCTTTAAATAATTCTACTTTTTGATGCTCCAAAAGATGATGGGAAAAAAGTAAAGCGATCTGTTTCGATCTTTTTTCTTCTTCTTTATGAAGGAATAAATCAGGCGAAAAAAGGATTTTATAGTATTCAAACTTTTGATGAATTAAGTATTGTTTCCATTTATCAATATTTATTTTTACCTGTTTCTGAATTGCTTTTGCTTTACGGGGTTGATTTCGAAATCCTGCATGATTCAAGTCGTTTCTAAGGTCTCGTAAATCATATAATATTTGATAGATATTGACTGAAAAGAGATTGAAACAAGCCTTAATTTCTATCGGAAATGATTCATCATTAAATTGATTATTTTCGAATATTTGGGGATTCAGAGATCGTTCTTGAAGATTCAGAGATCTTTTTTGGGGATTATAAAGGTTTGTAATTAATCTTGAGATATTTTCTTGTAATTCATATTTGTTTTTTTTAGCGAAGTATTCTTTCATTTCTTGAATTTTTAAGTAAAGGTTTATTCCAGATTCCCCCTTTTTAATGGAATTTGACTTTGATTCATCATTATTCTTATTTTCTTGCAAAAAGAGATCGATCGATAATTCCAGCGATTTTAAGAGATAATTTAGTACGAATTCTCGCATAAAAGTTACTGCTTGTTGAATTAAATCATGTTCTACACACCATTGAAGCACACCCAATTGATTAAGCAGTAATTGTTTATTTGAAATTGTGCTAATTTTTAAATCTGGTTTTATATTTGATTGAATTCCATCATTATTTGCTTTTTTTATTGAAGGAAAATAGGTCGCCCATAAAAAGGGTGAGAAATTCTCTTGAAACAATTTCATCAAAGGTTTCATAGGCTCTATTAAAAATGTTTGAAAATTGTTTAATTCTTCCAAGATTCCATTAGGATTGAAACCACAAATTGAAAGACCCCTACATGTCCGAATATTTAACAGAAAACTTTTGATTCTTGCGATTAATGAATTTATATTGCCGAGATTAGATTTTTCTAACTTATCTGCTTTTATTATACGTCGAGCAATTTCTCTCCTGTTCAGCACCTCGAGTTTCTCGGCTCTACCAAATCGGCTGAAATTATTAATCGCAATTGACCAGTCCAATAAATCGTAAAACGGAGTCATATCAAATATCGGAACATTTCTATCTTTAACATCTTTCTTCTTCACCTCAGATATTGGTCCTAAGGTATCAAAAGCTCCATAATAGAGACCCCCAAGTGAGATGGACTTAACATTATATGCATAAACCAGAAAAATGATCGTTATAAGGGGGAGCGATCGAAAAGCATGAGTAATATCAAAAAAGATTTCATCGTTTGTGTGAATTTCATCTAAAATTTTATTAAAAATATCATACAGTTCATCTTCCGATTTTCCGATAGGAATTCTAACCGTTTTAATATTTTTAACCGAAATTGGAAGTTCTGCTTCTTGGAGACAAGATTTCAATCCTTTTGAGATTATTGCATGCCCGTTCTTATCTCTGTGACCATTATCTTCCCAATTTTTCTTTTTTGCTTCTTCCGTCAAAAAGAATACCAGCCTATCCTTTGAAGAAAAAGATTTCTCTGAACAAAGATATTTTATAGTAGCAATTTGAACATATCGTATATTATTTGCGGTTACAGTGCCGATAGAATAGTTTGCGGGAAGATAGTTATTTGTTCCTAAAAATGTTAAGAAGACTTTTGCCATATGATTATATTAAATTCGTCATCTAAATAATCTTCATCTTTTTAGAGTGGAGTATCTCCTTGATAGTTTCAAGCTTGTAGGTGTGGGCGAACCACAAGAAACAAGGTTCAAAAAATCCTATTTCAATTATCTCTTTGATAGTTTTAAGCTTACAGATCAAAATGCAAGAAAATTCTCTTTGGTGAATATTATATATTTCGATTATCTCTTTGATAATTTTAAGCTTGCAGGTCAAACACAGGATCTATCGCATTTGCTCAGTATAAATAATTTCAATTATCTCTTTAATAGTCTTAAGCTTGCAGGAATTTCCTAATGTTCAAATTGAATTTAAGAGAGTTAGACCATTTCAATTATCTCTTTGATAGTTTTAAGCTTGCAGGCATTTATATTTTATTTCTGTAAATGCTAAAAATTTAAAATTTCAATTATCTCTTTGATAGTTTTAAGCTTGCAGGAATAATTCCTTCCGTGATATCGATTAATTTTACAATATATTTCAATTATCTCTTTAATAGTCTTAAGCTTGCAGCGACAAAATAAATAAATCTAACAATACGCCCAAAATTTATAAAACTACAGCAAATATTACTTCAATCTTTATCTAGAATCGCTATCCCTACACCTAATCGCCTATCTTGATTTGGTTGAAAAACAAAAAAAATCGATGAGATATATCCCGTTAAATTGAAAATAGTGTCATAATTTCCATAAAATGGAAATATATTAGTCAGAGAACACCATATCCAACTACCAATCCAAGCTCTCCTTTTGGAAGAGCATTTCAACACATTTATTCATAAAGGCAAACTAATATACATCGCCAACAAGCAGTTTAAAACATATTGGCAGGAAATTTCCATTGATATGAAAAAAGTGGTCTTGAAGACGGTTGATTAAATGCATAAGAGCATAATTTCCGAGGATTTACCCCCAGTAATCAAAAATCTAAGAAAATGTAGAATCTGCGATTTTCGATATATATGTTAAATCAAGTGATAAAAAACTATTGTATAAAAAGCTATTAAAAATACAAAGCTGAAAATTTAAATTAGGCAATAATCTAAAAAGTTGATAGCATATCTAAAATTATCCATGGAATCAAGAAAAAATATATCCATCAAAAATGATCAAAACTTTTTTAAGATAATTGCATTAAGTTAGAAAATAAAGAGGAAAATAAATGAAAAAAAGTATATTTGAATGTGAAGTTGTAACTCCAATGTTTCTTATGGGTGCAAATAAAGAAAAAAATGTTGAATTAAGAGCACCGTCTTTTAAAGGAGCAATGCGATTCTGGTGGAGAGCGATAAATAGTAAAGAGAATAATAATAAACTCAATGAAGAAGAATCTAAAATTTTTGGAGCAAGTAGTGAAAAAATCGGAAAATCTAAATTTATTTTACGAGTAGAACATTCAAAAATTATGCATGGTAATACTCTTTGGGATGAAATTCCATTTGATACAAAGATTTTAGCTAAAAACAAAGAAAATAAACAACCAAAGGAAGAATATAAAGGACTTTCATATTTACTTTATTCTGTACATAGAATTTCAGATTATCCTTATATTAAACCAGGGACATCATTTAAAATTGTTTTATCTTCAAATTATAGTAATGCCTTAAAAGAAGCATCTTGGTCTCTCTTATTTTTATCATTTTTTGGTGCTATTGGAAAGAGAAGTAGAAGAGGTGCAGGTTCATTTAGGATAAAAAAAATTATAACTAATGAAAACCTAGAATATAATCTAATAAACTTAATTAATGTCAATTCCAAAGAAGATTTAAAAACATTTATCGAAAATGAATTAAAACCGAAGATTTCAATAATAAAAAATAATACATACTCTACATTAAGTGGCGCAAAAATATATATTTTCGATCCTGAAAATAATTGGAAAGAAGCATTAAAAAAAATAGGGAATTTTTATTATGATTTTAGACAAAAAATAAAAAAAAAAATAGAATTAGGTCCTAACTTTGGATTTCCAATAGTTCATCACAATAAAAACAATAAAATAATAATGGGTGCGGCTATAAAAAATAACAACAAGCCAAGAAAGTTCAAGAACAGAAGAGCTTCACCTTTAATATTTAAGGTCATAAAAACGAATGAAAATAACTATTTTCCAATAATTACTTGGCTAAATGGTGATTTTCTTCCAAATAACTTTCAAATTACTGATAAAAAAGGTAAAAAGTGGGCACAGCCAAATAGCACTGTTATTGATGATTTCTTTAAAGAATTAAAAGACAAAGAGGAGATTACATTATAATGGAACATTTATTCTTATTTACTATTAGCCCAGTTCAATCTTTTATTGCCCAAGCACGAAAAACTCAAGATCTATATGCAGGAAGCTTATTACTATCAGAACTTATTGATTTTGCAATACATGAACTAAAAAAAATTATATCTAGTACAAATTTGAAATTAATTTTTCCAAATGAAAATTCTTCGCATAAACCCAACCGATTTGTCGCAATAATAAAAGATTATGATGTTAAAAAAATAGGAGAAAAATTAACAGAATTTACCAAAAAAAAATTTGAGGAAATTGCACTAAGTGTTTTAAAAAAGTCAAATATTAATGTTACTCCCAATTTTCAACGTATTTTTTTAAATCAGATAAATACACACCTCCAGATTTATTGGATTGTTATTCAATTTGATGAGAATAACTATTATGAGATATATAAAAATCTCGAGTCTAAACTCGGTTCCATCAAAAATATCAGAGCTTTTGAACAACTGAAAGAACTCGGAAGAAAGTGTTCATTATGTGGTAAAAGAAATGTTCTTTTTTATAAAAAAACAAATGATGAAAAAACAAATAATATATTTGTAAAAAGAAAAGATGGTTTATTAAATAAATTATATGTTAGATCTAATGAAATAATGTTTATCGAAAATAATTCAAAAATCCAAGACGGTGAAGGTCTTTGTGGAATTTGCTTTACAAAAAGATTTTTCACACAAAATGAATTTCCATCTACTGCAAAAATTGCAATAATCACTTGGCTTAAAAAAATCCCAGATGATAAAAAAAGCAAATTCGAGAATCAATTTAAAAATTTTAATATGCAATTTTATTTTGAAGAAAATCTCATAATAGATAAACTTTCGATTTCTGAAAATATTTCCAAAAAAGAACAACTTATTCTTGATGCTAAAAGACAATTGGAAGAATTCTATAAAATAAAAATTGATGGTAATGAAATAGGAAAGCCACCAAAATATTATGCTTTGATAATGTTTGATGGAGATTATATGGGAAAATGGTTATCAGGAAAATATCTCAAAAAAAAGGAAGAACTTAAAGATTTTCAATCCAAAATAACCGAAAAATTGAATTCTTTTGCAAATAATTCTAAAAAAATAATTGAGCAAAATGGAGAAGGAAAGCTAGTATATGCTGGTGGTGATGACATTCTTGCATTTCTCAATTTGAATTATTTATTTGCTGTAATTAAAAATTTAAGGTTTAAATTTCCAGAATTTGAAAAACTTGGTTTTGAATTAAATGAAATTGATATAAAGTCCACTGCATCCTGTGGTATTGTTATTGCTCACTATAAAGCACCTCTTTCAGAAGTATTGAAATGGACCAGAATAATGGAAAAAGAAGCGAAATCAATTGATAACCAAAAAGATGCTTTTGCAATTACTGTACTTAAACATTCAGGTGATATTTGTAGTGCGAAATTCCATTGGAATTATGAAGTTACCAATGATACATTTCAAAATTCAATTAAAATTATTGAGTACCTTATTAAAACTTTAGAAAATGGTAATTTTTCGCCAGCATTTATAAAAAATATTAATTTTGAATTCAAAAAATTGTTTAATCAAGAAAAAACATATAGAGAAATATCCATTTTTAGAACAGAATTAAAAAGACTAATCAAACAATCATGCTTAATAAAAAAGAATCAAAATGAGACAAAAGAAGATTTTTTACAAAGAAAGAAAAAGGAAATAAATACATTGACAAATCATTTAATGGTTCTATATTCAAAGAGTACAATACAAAATTTTATTTCGGCTTTAAATATCCTATATTTTATTAAGAGCGGTGATCAAAAGTGAGAATAATCATAGAACCTTTGGATACACTCTTTTTTCGAGATGGAAAACCATTTATAATGGGAGAAGATACTTGGGCAAATTCACAATTTCTTATTTCTCCATCAATAATCTATGGTGCATTAAGAACAGTTTATTTTGCTGAAAACATTCATGAACTAGAAAAAGCCAATAAAAATGATGATCCCACAAGAGATTTAACAATTAATGGTATTTATTTTGAAATTGGTAATGATATATATCTTCCTTTACCATTAGACTGTGTAAAATTAAAGGAAGATGTTAAGGAAGAATCTCATAATCAAGCCTTTACTCTTTCTTTAACTAAAAATGACAATTTCTTAAGTAGTTGCCCTTTAGAATTTATTTTAGAGCCAAAAAAAGAGAATCAAGTAGAAAATGAACCAAATGGATTAATTAGAATTTCCATGTTTAAAAAATATTTATCTCATAAAGTAAATAGCTTTTCATATAAAAATATTAATGATTATATCATTTCTGAACCAAAAATTGGTATTTTTATCGATAAAAAAACCGGAACATCAAAAAACCAATATCTTTACAGAGCAAACATGTTGAGATTTTCTAGTAAAAATGGAATTTCAGTAAAAATAGTTGTTGATTTTGTAAATCTTAATTTACCAAAAAATGGGCTAATAAAATTAGGAGGTGAAGCAAAACCATGTAAATATTTAATTAATGATGGGATTAACATGGAATTTTCACTTAATTTTAATAATCAAAGTGAAAAAAGATTTAAACTTTACTTCTTAACTCCTGCAATTTTTGAAAAAGGTTGGCTTCCATCATGGATTGATGCCAATAGTTTAATCGGAAATTATTGTGGGTTAAAATTAAAATTACTAACAGCAGCAATAGGGAATCCTATTGAAATTGGAGGATTTGATATTAAAAAAAAAAAACCAAAACCTATGCTAAGAGCAGTTCCTTCAGGAAGTATTTATTATTTTGAGATATTAAATGATGAAATTTCTATTAATGATGCTTTCAAACAATTAAATAATAAATCAATTTCTGATATTTATCCTGAGCAAGGATTTGGAATTGTATTCTTTGGAAAAATTTAAAAGATGAGATAAAGATGCCAAAATATAGAATCATTACTCCTATTGGAACATCAATTTTTACAAATTATCAAAAAAAAAGTAGTGATCTTAATGATAAAATAAAGGATATAGAAAAAAAGAGATATAGGGAATGGGAAAACTACAAGCAAGATATTGAATCTATCAAAAAATCAATATGTAAAAAGACTAATGATGATGCTTCTGCTGAGATTAAAAGTGTTTTAAAATTAAAAGAGAAATATAATGGAAACAATATTATTGTTCACTTAATTGCTACTGATACCATTCTTTCTGTTTTAGCAGGAGAAATATTATTGGATTATTTCATGAAAAAAAAAATTAATGTTAATTTTGAAACCGATCACGATATTATAAATGGCTTACAAGTATTTGATGCAGAAGAATTTGAGAAAAAAGGATTAAATAATTTTATTAAAAGATTAAGTAAAATACTTAAATCCTCAACGAATAGATATATGGAAGAAGTAATATTTAACATTACAGGCGGTTATAAATCATTAATACCTTATTTATCACTCATGAGTCAAATTTATCAAATTCCAAGTTATTATATTTTTGAGAAATCAGATATTCTTATAGAAATACCTCAAGCACCAATTGATTATGATTTCTCTATTATAGAAGAAAATTATATAGAATTCTTATTTTTAAAAAATAAAGATGTAAAAAAGGAAGATTTTGCAAAGGAGTTCAATCTTGAAACATTTAATGAATTAAAAAAGTATAAATTAATAGAAGAATTTGGCAATTTCATTAAATTAACACCTTTAGGACTTTTGTTAAAAGAGAAATATGATGAAATGAATAACAGTGGGAAATATTATAAAAATAAAATAATTGGAAATCTTATTGAGTTAAAGTTATATAAGTATTTTGTCAATAAGGTAGGTAAAAGTTCAAATGTGGAACATAGCAAAAGAATCGAATTTAATAATAACACTTTTGAAATAGATTTATATATTAAAAACGAAAAAACAATTAGAATCATAGAAGTAAAACCAGGTGGAAATGTTCCCATTTGGGAAAAGAAAAAGGGAAAAGAATCTATAGAATACAGATTTAAAGAAGGAGCATTTAAACAAATAATTGATAATAATAAAAGGGGTAAAAAATTGAATTTTGAGATTTACTTATATCATTATAAAAAGATTCATAAAAGTGTAATAAATCAAATAGGAAAATTATCAAAAAATGTTACAAAAGATAAAAAAAACGTATCGATACAATGGTTTTGGTTAGAAATTCCGAAGAATTATTCTACTAATACTATTTGGAATATAAATGATAACAATATTATAACAATATAAAAAAAATCATTTTTTAAGAATAAATATTATTAATGAAAAAAAGGTGAAAAAATGTATAAAATAGCAAGACCATTCTTTATGCTTGTAGAAACTCCGCTTCATGCTGGTAGTGGAACAGAACTTGGCATTATTGATTTGCCAATACAAAGGGAAAGACATACTGGATTTCCAAAAATTGAAAGCTCAGGGCTTAAAGGAAGTATTAGGAAGGCTTTTGAAGAATTAAATTTAAATAATTCTGATATCTCTCTTATTTTTGGCCCAGAAGAAGGAAATGCACATGCAGGTGCTTTGGGGTTTACTGATGCTCGTTTATTGTTATTTCCTGTAAAATCCATGAAAAAAATATTTGCTTGGATTACCTGTCCTAAAGTATTAGAAAGATTTGTACTTGATTTAAAACTAGCAAAAATAAATGATTTTCCAGAAATTCCACCAGAAAATTCTGTTTCCCAAGAAAATCAATTAATTATTAAAGATGAAAAAATAGTTCTTGAAGAATATACCTTTACGATAAGAAAAAATGAAGCTTGTTCAAAAATGGCTAAATGGATTTCAAAACATGTAATTCCAAATGAAAATGAATATAATTATTTGCGTGACAAATTAGAAAAAGATATAGTCGTGCTTCCAGATGATGATTTTCGAGATTTTGTTACCCTTTCAACAGAAATAATAACTAGAACAAAAATTAATAATGAAACAGGAACAGTTAACTCAGGAGCATTATTTACGGAAGAATATTTGCCAACTGAGTCAATCCTTTATTCCCTTTCGTTAGCAACACCTATTTTTAATAAAAATAAAGGATCTTTCAGTATAAAAAAGGGTAAAGATCAAAAAGAAATGGCAAAAGAAGAGGAAAATGTAATGAATTATTTTAATGATAATATTCCTAAAGTAATTCAGATAGGCGGAAATGCAACCACTGGTAAAGGAATAGTAAGAATAACAAAATGGATGTGAAACTATGGAAAAAAATAATTTCTTTGTTAATATTGAACAAGGAAGAGCAAATTTTGCCTATAAATGCGCTAAGAAAGGGAGTAAAATTGATAAAAAAAATGAATATAAACAATACGTAAAAAAGATTCCAATGTTAATTAAAACAAATGGAATTGGAGCCACACTCGCTTTCATTAAATCAAAAAGTAGTAACGATAAAACCAAATCAGGTTATGCTTACAAAATTATTTATGATCAAATAAATGAATG
Organism: Candidatus Harpocratesius repetitus; assembly: GCA_021498095.1. GTDB lineage: Archaea > Asgardarchaeota > Lokiarchaeia > Sigyniarchaeales > Promethearchaeaceae > Harpocratesius > Harpocratesius repetitus. Next base: position 132,625 of record JAIZWK010000001.1, read on the forward strand.
GTTAAAACTAGATGAGAAAAAATTGTTAGAAGATTTTAAAGAAAATAGCAGTGATTTATTGGAAATTACATTAAACTTAAATTCACCATTATATCGAACCATTACCATTGAAGTTCTCTTATTTTTAAATTGGTTGAAACGTTTCGCAGAAGGTTTAATTGAAGGAGAAAAAAATGAATAAACAAAAAACTAGAAAAATCTTAAGTTTACCTAAAGATACACAAAATATTATCACAAATTTTGAAATAGAAAACTTCAATCTTAAGTGGAATAAAAATCCTAATATTAAAATAGAGCAAAATAAAATCAAAATCTCTTTTCAAAAGGGAAAAAAAAATATAAGTTTTCGAAAGCAAGATGAATATAAACAATATTATAAAAGAACTTTTAATTTTATTAAAGATTTAAATATTGAATTTAACACACTAATTTTAAAACCAAAATGGCGATTGGTTATCGGTTTAGGGAATGAATCCATATATGAAACTTCAATGACTTTGCATCATATTTATGGAATACCTTATATCTCTGGAAGTGCAATAAAAGGAGTAACTCGATCTTTTATTATAAATGAGAATTATAATGGAAAAGAAGAAAATGCATTATTAAAAGATTCTATATTTTGTGATATTTTTGGCTGTCCAAAAAAAAGCGTGTATAAAGAGAATAGAAGAGGAAAAATTATTTTTTTTGATGCTTTCCCAATAGAAGATGTTAAATTTGAATTAGATGTAATGACCCCTCATTATCAACCATATTATTCTGATCCTTCAAAAAATCCACCAGCGGATTATTATAATCCAATTCCAATTAATTTTCTTACAATATCAAAAACTAAATTTAAATTTATAATAGGAATAAAAAAAAAAGATAATACATTAATTAACAATAATCAATATAATGGAACAACCTTATTAAATATAACAAATGATTTTTTGATAAAAACCTTGACAGAATATGGTATTGGAGCAAAAACTGCTGTTGGCTATGGTTTTATGGAAAAAATATAGCCATTACTATAAGTACTATTAATTTATATTCGTTTCTTTTTCAAGTTTTAATACTTGATTAATTATAGGTCATTTCAATTATCTCTTTGATAGTTTCAAGCATGCAGGCTGTTTAAAAACATTGATACATTGTCCAGCAATCGAATTTCAATTATCTCTTTGATAGTTTCAAGCATGCAGGTTGAAGATGTTATTCAAAAATTCGGAAAAATGAATGCAATTTCAATTATCTCTTTGATAGTTTCAAGCATGCAGGTATAACCAAGCCAACTTCCACTTGCGCCGTTCACATGAATTTCAATTATCTCTTTGATAGTTTCAAGCATGCAGGTTCGGGTTGCCGTCCGTGAATTCCTTATTGAAGAATTAGATTTCAATTATCTCTTTGATAGTTTCAAGCATGCAGGAATTTTTCATACTGTTGTTGTTCCTCTTCAGAAAGCGAATTTCAATTATCTCTTTGATAGTTTCAAGCATGCAGGCATACAAGAACAACCCATTCTGGTTATCAATATTGGATATTTCAATTATCTCTTTGATAGTTTCAAGCATGCAGGCACAATAAAAATTTTTTTCCTTTAAAATTTTTTTATCATTTCAATTATCTCTTTGATAGTTTCAAGCATGCAGGCGTTCTTTGAATTTAAGCGTGATAGCAACCACTACCAATTTCAATTATCTCTTTGATAGTTTCAAGCATGCAGGCTCCATGTCTTTGACCAGCGTGTCAAATTCCAGCGCGAATTTCAATTATCTCTTTGATAGTTTCAAGCATGCAGGTTGTTATTGTTGTTAATCCATGTTAACACTCGAAAGTATTTCAATTATCTCTTTGATAGTTTCAAGCATGCAGGGAGATATGTCTTTTGGAGATATGCATCAAGATTGGCGAAATTTCAATTATCTCTTTGATAGTTTCAAGCATGCAGGGATTTTTTAGCCAATTAATTTCACCTCGATTATTTTGAATTTCAATTATCTCTTTGATAGTTTCAAGCATGCAGGCAAGACGAACTTACATATAATGAACTAAATCAAATAGAATTTCAATTATCTCTTTGATAGTTTCAAGCATGCAGGTTTACAACGAATAAAATGGGATTATTTGTTGTGCTAACATTTCAATTATCTCTTTGATAGTTTCAAGCATGCAGGATTATTGCCACCGATGCCACGTGGCATCCGCCGTTGAAATTTCAATTATCTCTTTGATAGTTTCAAGCATGCAGGGCACCGGTTGTAAATGAGAAAGAAGATCTTGTTAAACTATTTCAATTATCTCTTTGATAGTTTCAAGCATGCAGGTAATTTTTTTAACTTAAAAAGGTGAAATGAATGAAAGAATTTCAATTATCTCTTTGATAGTTTCAAGCATGCAGGCTTTGCACAGTATAAATTGTAGAAGTTAGTAAGTTATATTTCAATTATCTCTTTGATAGTTTCAAGCATGCAGGTGTAGATGCATCCTATAAGGAAGAAATCGAACAATTGAATTTCAATTATCTCTTTGATAGTTTCAAGCATGCAGGTGGAAAAGATGGGGAGATGAAACTTGACGGTATAGAATATTTCAATTATCTCTTTGATAGTTTCAAGCATGCAGGGAAGAATGAAAAAATTGATGGATACAAGCAGCAGGATTAATTTCAATTATCTCTTTGATAGTTTCAAGCATGCAGGCAAAATTTCATTTTCATGTTTCTTATGACCAGATAGAATTTCAATTATCTCTTTGATAGTTTCAAGCATGCAGGATAAGTTCCACGAATGTATTCATCCAGAAGCGCTTTGATTTCAATTATCTCTTTGATAGTTTCAAGCATGCAGGGTTTTAGAAGATATTTTTTGTAGAAATTCTGTTTTGTTATTTCAATTATCTCTTTGATAGTTTCAAGCATGCAGGATGATATGTATGGTCGGAACATAGATGTTCCATCTCAAATTTCAATTATCTCTTTGATAGTTTCAAGCATGCAGGAAATGCCCACTCGAACAAGATGAGGCGTTTAAGAATAATTTCAATTATCTCTTTGATAGTTTCAAGCATGCAGGCAAAATTTCATTTTCATGTTTCTTATGACCAGATAGAATTTCAATTATCTCTTTGATAGTTTCAAGCATGCAGGATAAGTTCCACGAATGTATTCATCCAGAAGCGCTTTGATTTCAATTATCTCTTTGATAGTTTCAAGCATGCAGGGTTTTAGAAGATATTTTTTGTAGAAATTCTGTTTTGTTATTTCAATTATCTCTTTGATAGTTTCAAGCATGCAGGATGATATGTATGGTCGGAACATAGATGTTCCATCTCAAATTTCAATTATCTCTTTGATAGTTTCAAGCATGCAGGAAATGCCCACTCGAACAAGATGAGGCGTTTAAGAATAATTTCAATTATCTCTTTGATAGTTTCAAGCATGCAGGAATTCTTTCAGCTTTATTAACTCAAGCTTGAATTCAATATTTCAATTATCTCTTTGATAGTTTCAAGCATGCAGGGAAATGCCCACTCGAACAAGATGAGGCGTTTAAGAATAATTTCAATTATCTCTTTGATAGTTTCAAGCATGCAGGATTTACGATCTCGTGTTCACCGATAAAGTGGAGGAAAATTTCAATTATCTCTTTGATAGTTTCAAGCATGCAGGTCAGGAAGGTGTGTGCACTCTTTTTTCTCTTCATAATAATTTCAATTATCTCTTTGATAGTTTCAAGCATGCAGGATGATGATTTCATAAAACTAACGTATAATGATTTTATCAATTTCAATTATCTCTTTGATAGTTTCAAGCATGCAGGGACTGGGATGATCTGATGGACGCCTGGTCCGAAGATTAATTTCAATTATCTCTTTGATAGTTTCAAGCATGCAGGTGACAGTAATGTAGTTTCCCACAAATAATCGCCGGAAAATTTCAATTATCTCTTTGATAGTTTCAAGCATGCAGGTGATGGCAAATACAGCAATAACAGACCTTACTACTGAAATTTCAATTATCTCTTTGATAGTTTCAAGCATGCAGGCTCTCGGCCCCCACCCGGATGTAAACAACCCAATCATCATTTCAATTATCTCTTTGATAGTTTCAAGCATGCAGGAGCCCAACCGGATCTTCGGTGAGGTAGATATCCACGTGATTTCAATTATCTCTTTGATAGTTTCAAGCATGCAGGTATTAAAAGCCGAACATGTTCATAAACAAGAAGTATTATTTCAATTATCTCTTTGATAGTTTCAAGCATGCAGGATAAGAATCTTGATCAGCTTGGCTTGTGTGATTTTACATTTCAATTATCTCTTTGATAGTTTCAAGCATGCAGGTTTTCCTTCAGTAGCGGAAATTGCTACAGGTGATGAATTTCAATTATCTCTTTGATAGTTTCAAGCATGCAGGTATTTGAAGGCTCAAGAGGAAGAGTTTGGGCTGGCTAAATTTCAATTATCTCTTTGATAGTTTCAAGCATGCAGGGTTGTTTTATCCCATGCAGTAGTGCTCCGTTTATGAATATTTCAATTATCTCTTTGATAGTTTCAAGCATGCAGGTGAAGTTTAATTTAGAGATAAGGCTTAGCGGGAGATTACATTTCAATTATCTCTTTGATAGTTTCAAGCATGCAGGGCCGATTCGGATGGTAATTATGCAGCCAACCCGAACGTATTTCAATTATCTCTTTGATAGTTTCAAGCATGCAGGAGAATATATTACAAATCTTAAAAGTCCAAGGTTGAAAAATTTCAATTATCTCTTTGATAGTTTCAAGCATGCAGGTACATAACGAATAAAATGGGATTATTTGTTGTGCTAACATTTCAATTATCTCTTTGATAGTTTCAAGCATGCAGGGCAAATAGTCTTCAATATAGTTGATCACTCCTTCAAAAATTTCAATTATCTCTTTGATAGTTTCAAGCATGCAGGGATACAGATACTGGAGATATGGATTATAAAGTTGCGATATTTCAATTATCTCTTTGATAGTTTCAAGCATGCAGGTGTTCCTAAAAACGCATAGAACTTAAAATATAGAAGTTCATTTGCAAACACCTACAATAATTAATATCGAAAACATTTATAAATTTATTCATCCAGCCTAAAATCATGCGGTTAATCTGCAATATCACCTCAAAATAAAAAAATTTATACATTTTAGCCTATTCAACCCTGTTTTTACCAAATCTTAAAATGAATTTAAATAAATCAAAATTCGTTCATCATAATTTCATATATAGCTTTTTAAAGATGAACGAAAATTGATCTTCAAGCAGAAGAAAGTAAATAATTTTTAAGGCATCAAAATTGAGTAAAAATCTTAACTCACCAATGTTCTATCCGAACAGATTATTTTGGCAGAAATATTAAGAATATGTCAAAAATTGCAAAACCATTAGAATAATTCTAATACAAATTCCAATGTCAAAAATTCATATGAACGGAAAAGAAAATGACCAAATAAAAGTTTATAAAGGAAAAATATATTTTTTTTATAATTAATCCTTAAACAAAAATCAACAATTTACAGGGGTTTATTATGAAATATATGACTGTAAATCTTGATTCCAGTTTGCAGTTGGACAATTACATCAAAAGTTGTGTCTCTTTTCTTATGAAATGTATAATTGTAAATTCTGATTCAGATCTCATATTTAAATAGAATAATTCCTGGATGGATAAGGAGATTTAGTCTTGAAATAAGAATTTAGATGGATTTTTGAAAATTTAATCAAATATAAAGCGTAGTGAAAATAAGAACATTACGTAAAGTCATGAAATTATGAAGATAGTTTTGACTACGTTTACATGAACTATAAAGTAGTGAAAATAAGAACATTGCGTAAAGTCATGAATTATAGCGACTAATTAGAGATGTAAGGTAAAGCAGTTGCAATGAATTGTTAAAAGAGAAAATCGAACTAAATTCAAGCCGAAAAGAGAGATTAAATAATAGATTTATCATTTAGACTCATATTGGTAAAATTATTAAGAATCTACAACACTTTGACTAAAATCATATAGAAAAATCATATAAATCGTATAGAACCCTGTAACAAGAAAAACGACCTTGAATTCTTCTTTTCGATTTTTAAAAAAATTGGAAGTCAGATATTTCGGTTCAATCTTTCCCGTTCTTGATATTTTTAACTAAGGGTATAATAATTTTAACACTTTGATTTCTCCTTTATGAAAAAGATATTCCCGCAATATTGTTATTTTTTTTCTCAAGATTTTAAATTGTTCATCATTTGCATGATTTTGAAAGGTATATTTCCTGTAGGCATCAATCTGGTTAAAAATTCTGCATTTTGGATTGAATTGTAAAGGAATTCTTTTATTTAATATACCGTTTAAGTTCGTATAATGCTCAATTGTAGTAGGATCATTTTTAACAAAATTCCACGTTATTTCATCATTTTTATTAAGATATAATGCAAAAACCATAAGATTTTTTGGATCCATAGCCAATAATGGAAATATATCCGATAAAGGTTTTTTTGAAATTTCATTTGGATAGGTAATGATTAAAGATGGTTGTGATAAAGCTTCATAAGACGTTCTGATATTATTCAGAGGTTGAATTTGCCAGGATTGAAATGGATTACGCTTATTTATGATTTGGCTTTTTGTAGTATTGTCTAAATCATCATAACAAAGGCTTAATTGACTAAAACAGTCCAAAATATCAGGATCGATATAAATTGGAACAGGGAATTTTGTATTTCTGTTTTTTTGATAGAATTTCATAAAGATAATTGGCGAATATGTATGTTCATCTGTAGAAATTATAACGGTTCCACCTTGCTGCCATGTTTTTACCGATTCTTGATAAAGATTTTCCAGTTGATCTTCTAAAGAATGAATTTTTCTCTGTTCGCGAGCACCATCTAATATTGCAAAATCAATAACTTTGGGAAATTTTCTCAAAGTCTCACTGAAACTTTCAATTGGAGGGATTACATCAAGGCAAAAATCAGAGGTGTATAAAAATCTCCAATGCGAACGTTTTCGAAATTCTTTGTGAGTCTTAACGAAATTTTTTGAAAGTTGGATGCTAAATAAAGTAGAAATCGCCCCAACCATATGCCCTGCGCTAAAAAATTGGACTTTAACATTATTTGAAATGTTTATAGAATCTCTGAATGAAACAGGATAAATTTTCTTAATGAATTTATCTTTAAGAGATTTCTCGTGAAGAATTGCGTTTAATATAGTTAAAGCGGAATATTTTGTACAGAAGATGTATTCGATTTTTTCATAGACTTTCTTCTCTTTAAGCATCCAAACTAATCCTGCGGTGTGATCCTTATGAACATGTGAAATAATTAACCAATTAGGAGGATTTAGAAGGAGATAATTTTTTAGCTTGTTAAGTTTATTTTCTACTTCATTAATTTGGTTATTATTGGTGCTAATTGTGTTGCTCACTTTGCTTGAATCAACTTCAGTATTTTTATCAAAAAGATGGTTGGGATTAAATGTAAAACCGCAATCCATCAAAATTCTTTTTTCTTTAACTTGTAATTCAAATGCATGCATCCAAGAACAATCAACCAATAATTGAATTTGAATATCATCTGGTGTTATATCAAGATTACTGCCGTTTTTTATCAAAGGTTGTATTTTTCTATTTTTATTTTGACTGATTTTTTCTTTTAAATGAGTTAATTTTTTGGATTTGATGTTGATGTAGTTTACTCCTGTAATATAATAGTACCATCCCGATTTCAAGCTTGCTAAGGTGGTTTTTTCCTTTAATAATATTGAATTGCCTTCAACTCGAAGAATTAGCATGTTATTATCTGGATCTTGGCTGATTTCTTTAATTTGAATTAAAAGCGAATGTGGACAAAGCAATAAAAACTCAATTAGTGCTTCTTGAGCTCTTCTGTATGGCATAATTTGGTATTTTTCAAGCAATTCTTCTATTTCAGAATATCCTTTAGGTTTATAGGCGCCATAATCGGACATTTTTATTTTAAAAACTATTCCTTTAAACTCAACTTCAACAGTTTCATCTTTTATTTCATCGAGCACTTTTTTATCCTCTTGATATTTTATTTTTCTGGAAAATTAAAATCAGTATAACAATTAACAAATAGAAATAGTTGATTGAAGACTTAAGAATTTTCATCTTCTTATTATCTGATATTTATTTATCAGGATTTTTCTTTTATTCTTTGAATACAGACATCCATATCATCTGTTTTTTTTTTAATTTCTTACATTTTTTTACACTTTTTGGTTGAGTTCATATAACTCAACTAAATTTTTATATTAAAAAATTATAAATGAAATATTGTTCAGTAAATAGGATAATCAAAAATTATATTTACAATTAAGATTAAAGATGTGAAAAAAATGAGTAATTCAGAAGAAATATGGGAAAATTATAGAGATTTTCTTAAAACAAATCCAAATAAAGAAAAAAAAATGAAATATGAATCTGAAAATTTATGGCCTTTAACAAAAGAAAGTTTGAAAAAAAAGTTATCAGGAGATATTTTAGCGAGATCAAGGGCAATTATTATCTCGGTTGGTTTTTCCCCCGAACCTATCGCAGCAACTTTAAGTGTCTTGAAACCAGATTATGCTGTTTTAATTCATACAAAAGAGTCAGAAAAAGTTATTGATCAAATAATGGATTTATCAAATTTTCCGATTAGTAAAATCAAAAAGATGATCTCTAAAAAGGATTCTCCAATATCACTTTATGATACATACCATCAAGCCTTATTTCTTTTAATAGAAAGAGGATTTAATATTAACCAAATAGCAATTGATCCTACAGGAGGAACAAAAATAATGCCTTTTATTGGGGGAATTTTAGCTCAGAATTTTAACCTAAATCTTATCTATGTAAGTAACAACCAATATGACGATCAGATAAGGCGCCCTGTAGCAGGTACTGAATATTTTGTATATCAACCAAAATTAGTTGAGACGTTTCCTGAAGGTGTTTTCAATACTTCAATTGAACTCATAAAAACAAAACATTTTGCATCCGCATTTTCACTCTTAAAAAATTATTGCGAAAAATATAACCCAATCCATCAAATAATTCTTAAAACTGTTGATGGTTTATCCAAATGGGACAGTTATGATTATAAACAAGCATCTGAACAATTTCATCAAGTTTCTACGTTAACGAGTAATATAGATATAACAAAGATAAAGGATTTTATCCCAATCTTGAATAATTGGGAAAAATTTTTAGAGAAACAAAAAAGTGAAGAATTACTGCAGGTTGTTGATATTTTTGGTCGAGCTCAAAGGTTATTTCAAAAAGCGAACATTATTGAATCTATAATAACTGCTTACATGGCTCTTGAAAAACTGGGAGAAAAAATTGCAAAAGATATTGGTTTTTCCTCAAGAGAACCTGATTTTACCCAACTAAAACCCACTCAAATTGGAAATTCACTTTTTGGAGAACAAATTCAAGTCTACAACAATAAGGAAAAAATTCTTTCAAAATGCCGACAAATATTTAAAGATTTTGAGTTCAAAGGAAAAAATCTTGGGTTAAGCGATAAAATGTGTGTAATATCATGTTATTTTCCAGAAATTGGAAAAGAATATTTAGGACCGCTGAGATCAGCAGTAAAATTAAGAAATGATATCGTTCATAAATTGAAAACTCCTTCTCTCCAAGATTCTGAAAAATTATTTCAATGTATCAAAGATTTAATTATCATTGCAATAGATAAATACTATAAAGGTGAAGAATGCAATTTTATTAAGACGATTCTCTTGAAAAATCCAATTAGTGATGAATCGATCAATATATTTATAGATTGGTCAAAAAGAATGAATCTTTTTGTTCAAAAAATAATATGACAGCAAATAACGCGATACTTTCTCGATTTTTTTATTCAAAAAAAGAATTCATAAATAATAACTTGAAAATGAATTAAAACAATAAAAAATATCTATTTTTAAATGTTGAACTTAAATATTGAAACGCTTTATGTTAACAAGTCCATATTCACTACTATATTTATAATCTTCATGCTCAATTTTGTAAAAATCCTTATGATTTACGGTTTTTTTCTTTAGAGCATTATTATTGTATTTGCGATTGATTGGAATTCGTAAAGATTGTGCTTTTATATATCTACCATGAGTCATATGGAACCAAAACTCCTGCCATTTTTCTTGAGGAACAACTTCAAGATGTGTTTCAATGTTTTCTACAGCATCATAAATCCAATCTTGAATTCGACCTACTTCAAATCTTTGATTAAATTTACTAATCATTGGATGATTAAGGCCGCGTTTAAATTCTTGTTCGTCTTCTGCTGTAAACGAAGGGTAAACGTTATCAAGAGCTGCTTTCAAATGCATTTCTGTTAAAGGTTGATTTTCAATTTTCTTTAATTCCTTCCTTGTTGCTTCTATTTTTTCTTTTTTGTAAATACGGGAATCATTTAATGTCTTTGAAAACACAATAATATTATTATCAGAATCTGTAGAAATGGAGTTCTTTCCTTTTCGATTAATTCGTCCAAATCTTTGCACTAAAGAATCCAAAGGTGCATTTTCAATATATCCAAATTTATAATCAATATCAAGACTTACTTCAACTACTTGAGTTGCAACAAGAATTAGAGGTTTTGTGTTAGGGTCGGTTATTGATTGAATACGGGAATATCGATCTTCTCTTGTAAATCTTGAGTGAAATAACAATATTGAAGGTAACTCATCTTCTTTTTCAATCGAATTGGCGATAACATCTTTCAATAATGAATAAAGTCTTTGAGCAGTTCCTATTGTGTTCACAATAAAAAGTTGGGAATAACCTTGATTGTAATTATCAACTATTTTTCTTATATTATCTTGATGTTCAACAAAACTTAATATATCAGATTCATTCACCGAAATTTTATGTCTCAATTTATTTAATATTTTTTTATCGATTTCATTTTTTGGATCTAATTCAATTGTTGGACATTGCTGCTCATTGTTATTTGTTTCAATGAGAAATTGCACAGAAAATTGATCATTAATAGGAGCAGATAATTCTTGTTTCAAGATTTTTTCCATAAATGATGGCATTGTTGCTGTCATTATTAGTATTTTTGCCCCAAATTTCCTGAGCATACGAATAAGTCCACATATTAATCCAAAAAGATGAGGATTATAAGCATGAATTTCATCAAAGACAACAACAGATTGAATTACTTCAGGAAGTTGCTGCTCCCAACCTCTCCCCAGTAACATTAAGCGTAAGAGTTGATGAGGAGTAGTAACTTTTATAGGATAGAAGATCTCTCTGGTTAAATCCCGTAAAATAGATGGATCTGTCGAAGAAGAATTATGATCTTCAGTACCATTTTCAAATAGAGAAGCGAGAAATTCTAAATTACTCGAGTGACACAATCCAACAGAGATTTCAGTATAATCTAAATCGCTTAGTTCCTTTTTTGAATAATTAATATTGCTTATTTTATTACCATTAGAGAAGAAATCAAGCAAGGTTTGAAACATGGCATTGATGCTTGACTGAAAGGGAAGAATATAGAAAAGTCTTCCATTTTTAACTTGATTTGTTTGGCACCAAGCGATAGAAGCTGCAGTTTTGCCTGAACCAGTTGGTGCTCGTAGTATACAATTTGATGTAATCTTACTTAAACGTTCTTGAAAAGGATACAATTTATTTTTATGTTGAAATTCCTTAAAAACAAGAATAGGCCGCGTCTTATAACCTGCACTTGCCATATGGTCCGCTGATTTTAATATTCCGAGAAAAATACTTGCATTTATTCGTTGTTTAATGGAGAAAATCTTGTGTTGAAAATTTTCTTTTAATCCATCTCTCAATATATTTATTTGGTCAACTTTTTTAACCAATTCAGTTTGGTTATTATCAGATTCAATCTCTTCAGAATTATTGAATATTTTTGCAATCATTATTTTTTTAAATTTTAAATTTGAAAAATTTTTTGGAGGAATTAATGGACAAAATTCAAAATTATCACTTATATCGGAAATTTTTCCATCATTTTTTAGAACTTCAATAAAAGATCTCCAAATTTCATTAAATAGACTCTTGAATTTATTAAGATTTTTCTCTAATGGTTTAATTAATTTAATATAGCTCATAGGTTTTAGAGATTCACCAAATACTTTGTTTAATAATTCCCATTTATGGAATTTCCTTGATTGTAAATCCTTATCTGAAGGAATAATTCCTTTATGATGAAGTAGTATACCTAACCAAATTTCAATAATATAATTGTATATAATTCTTCCAATCTTAGAGTCTGAACTTGCATTTATTTTGTTATAATTATTAATAATGAAATTTTCAAAAATTATTACTGAAATTATTTCATGTCTCGTCTGATTCCATCTATTTTGCTCACTTTGAAGAAGTTTTTGAAATTCAAGATGTGCTTTTCCAAGATCATGAAAAAGTGCAGCAACTATGAGAGCATATTTCATATCCAGATGTCTCTCCTTTAGTGATTGAGGTAGACCATTAAAAATATCTTGAACTGTTTCCATAACTGCAGCTGTATGTTCATGTAAAGTTGTTATTTGTATTTCTTCTGAACCGTCTTCTTTTTTTGATATTTTAATTGATTTTGCTAAAAGTTCATCAACTTTCAATAAATTTCACCAACATTCCTATATCTCAAATTAAATTTTTATAGAATAATTAAAACAAACAATTAGAATTGTAACGAATAAAAATGACAAAATTGAAAAAAAATCAGTTAAAATGATGCAAATAAAATGTTTTTAATGGTAAATTTTGTTCTAAATCTTGAGAATTTTCGACTTTTTCCTTGGTTTTTTCATCGCTTATCATATGAGATTTTTCATTCTTGATTGAAAACAATCCCGAATCTAACTCAATGTGAGTTAAATGATTCCTTTCAGAAGGAATAACCACAAAAACATTTGATGATGATATTTCCCTTAACCTTTTTTGCTGATCGTATTTAATTTCTTCTGGAAGTCTCAATATAAAACCAATAGGTGTTCGTTTTCCAAATAAACTCATGGGTATTAGGCTACCTTGTATATTTCCCTCTTTTACTGCTTGAACATCCACCACAGAAACTTTCTCTATCCATGCAACATCTTGACTTCTACCAAGGACAGGGATTCCAACAGGAGATTCGAAATATTTCTTGAATGATAAATTGGATAAAAATAAATCCAAATGCGGATTGATTAAATATTCTCTTTTTCGTATTCCTGCACCTTTTGTATTCAATTTTGGTTTATTCTTATTCATCGACCATCTTATAAATCGTTCTAAATCTAATCCAGTCCCTTGGTGGGTAAAGATAAAACCGATATCTGTCTCTTGTGATGAAATGGGTCTTCCAGCACAGCATGAAATTAACCCTAAAATCGTAGGATACATTGGGACTTGAACTGTTACTTGACTACCTGAAAGTGCAAAAGGTAATCTAAATGATGCTGTAAGAGCCTTTATTTCAACATGCAAGAGTTTCATAACAAATCACTGAATTTAGAGACAATTCCAAGAGGTGAATCTACAATAATCGAAATATCATCATGTTCTTTTAATTTTCGAACTTCTTCATCATTTTCAAGATAATCTTTCCGAATTCCGATATAAATTGGAGTTTCAATTTTCTCTTTATAGTCAGAAATAAGTTCTTTAAGAAGATCTATATTTAATCTCGGTTTTTCTTTCCCAGGTGTGAATAAATTATTCAATATTGGAGCATTTATTGTTAATCCAGCAAAGACCATTGCTTTTGGTGCAACATCAGTTCCAAATTGAGCCAATTTCGCACCACCCTGTAATTTGGATAAAGAATCCAAAACTCCAACAATTATTTTTTTCCTATATTCCTCAATCTTTGTCCGCTTAAATATTGCGTTATTTTTCTTCGGTGTTTTTGGCTCCACTATTTCTAAAATATTGCTCTTTAACGCATTATCGATTAAAGCAGAATTTAATTCATGATTTCGATAATTATCGAAAACACCCAAACGAGAAACATTTATGCCAAAAATTGCGCTTAAATCAGCATTATAGAATTGAGTAGTATATGGCAAAGGAGAATCTTCACCTTCCAAATGAACAAATGCCTCATCATTTGTCAATGTCCCTTTCATTTGAATTGCACTTAACAACGATGCCATAAAAGGAGCGGCTCGAACTAATTGTTCTTTTGGGAGTGATTCAACTATTTTCTTTTGCTCTTCAGTTGCATCTTTTGGAAGTTCACTTTTTGAACTATGTGCAAACATATAACCAAATAAATCATCTTCAGGATATGTTAAAGGATCAAGCATTCCTGCAATCTTTGAAGTATTTCCTTTATCATTCCACCCTACTGCTCGCAATTTGCTTGCAGGCCATCCTGTTTCGCGGATTAATGTATCGCGCAACCAATGTTTCCATGCTTGTGAAGAAACATATGGAACACGATTTCCGTTTTTCCACATAAATTTAGGTCTTACCACATTTTGATCTTCACCTGGAGATCCTTGAGCTCCATTCAAAAATGCGGCATCAGCTTGAACCAAAAAGGTTCCTGAAACATAACTAATTTTTCCAATCATTTGTTTTTTAGACTTTTCAGACATATAATCACCGTTTTTGTTTGTAAAAAAAGATAAGGTTAGAATAATTTTTTTTAACCAAATTAATTTTCAATGGTTTCTTCTTCATCGTTATTTTTATCTTTTATCTTGCTCAAAAACCATTGAGCTGTTTCAACTTTAAGCAAATTATGGAAATAACTATAATCTTCTTCCCCTGACTCTGGATTGATCAATATTTTAAACACAATCTCAGGATCTATATTTAGTTCACCGGTTTCAATATTATCGTAAATAAAACTTTGAAATACGGTTGGAGAAATCCGATCCCGAAGTAAAGGATCGACAAAGCCCCGTCTTAAATAATCTAATGATTTTTTCTGAATAGAATGACGAAAATCTAAATATTTTGTTATTATTTCAGATGCTTCTTTGTTAATAAAAACTGCTTCTTCGATTGGATCATTTCCAATCAACTTTATTTTTCGAATCTCTTCCGGAATTCCTAATACATTATATGCTAAAAACATAATTTGAAGGTAATATTTGAATTCTGAAAAACTTCCAAAAAATTGTTCTAATATCTTGTAAAATTCATAGGAAAAGGCAGAATTTCCTTTTAATATTAGGCGTGAATAGTACTGGAAAAATTCATTCCTATTCATATTAGGCAATCTTCGATCAATAAAGCTTCTAAATTTCTTTTTATTGCTCCATTTCTGTTCAAAATATAAATAAAACACAATTGAAAACGCGATGAAATTATGTATTTTGTTACTAAATTGTGTAAATAATTGAACAACGGTTATTGTTTTGATCTTTTCTCCACAATCAACAATAATTTCAAAAAAATCATCTATTTTTTCAGAAATAATTCCTAATTTTAAGTATCTTTTTATCCGTGGTATCGATTCTTTTTTAATTAATCCTGATTGAGAAGAAAACAAGAGATAGAGAATCATTTCCCAATTAAAACTATTTGATTCAATCTCGTTTTTAATTGCTTTACTTAAAATATTGAATTTATCTGGGAATCTATCCAATACCCTTAATCTTTTTTCCTTATCAGGTTCTAGAAGTAATATTTGTTCTGATAACTGACAATATAGTTTCATATCCAATTGTGATTTTCCTAAAATATAGTATTCATATAGAAATAGAAGATTTTCACTTGGAATAAATTTCTTTGTAATTAAATTTTCAAAATAATATGTTTTCTTATTCCTCAAGCAGTTGATAAATTGTTTTGGGGGATATTTTATCATTTTATGCTCATTTTCAAGTACTTGAATTAATTCTTCTTCAATTCCAAGAACATTGCATAGAAAAAGAAATTTAATCACTTCATTTGGCCATAATTCACTTTCTAAATATGCGCCTTGACCGGAATTAGATAATTTCCATAAAGTACAAGAAAAATCGGTAATTTTTGATAATTTAGAATATCTTTCTTGTTGAGGAATCTTAACAATTAAATTACGAAAATACTCAAACATTTTTCTGATAACAATTATAGATTTATTTTTCTCCTTCTGGCCTAAATTGGGAATTTGGGCATTCGCACCTGATGATTGGATTTTATCCAAAATACTTTGAACACTTATTTTCGTTAATTCATACTGAACAGACAAATCCGATGCTTGAATGAATCCTAATTTCCCTTCTACGAGAAATGAAGATAATGGCAAATACTGAACCAATAAAAGGCATCTAGGACAAATATTAACAGGACGACTCATGTTTGAAAAACCTTGTGCTTCTGAACCCATTGAACCAACTAAGGGAAAGAAATCCCTCCCTGCAGAATAAAATTTTGATTTATCTTTAGGATTATATTTTGGATTATTCTCTTTAATTACTTCAGCATATTTTACATTAAAATCAAAATTATGGGATATCCCACAAATTTCACACTTAAATTCAGAATTTTTATCTAGAATAGATTTATTTAATCTTTCACACTCACTCAACAACATTTCTAAATAGGCTTTATAGATCTTCTCATTATTAGGTTTAAAAGAAACGTGCATCAAAGGGCAATTTGTTCCAAAAAACATGGTATAACTTTTAAATCTCCTTAAGTTTGAAGTAAGCCATGAAATTCCATAACTTGAACTAGATTCGGTTATTAAAAATGACTTGAAGTCTTCAAATAAGAAGTCATCATCCAAGGGCTTTGAAGCAAGCACACGTACAGTTAGTAAGGCGGCATCTACAAGAAAATTTCCTGTCATAGCCAATAAATCGACTTTCTCTTCATTCATATTACATTCACTTCCTCCAAAAATGAAATTAGCTGCCCAGGAGAAGATAAAATAATCTGGTTTTTCCACTCATCTTCTAAAGACATCTCATATAGCTTTTGATAATTGATCAAAAATCCATTTCTTACACCTATGAAAAGAGGTGCTTTAAGAATTTTATTAACTGATTTTATTTTCATCTTAAGTTTTTCAATATTTATTTGGGTTCCTAAAGGAGTCTCTTCTAATACATCACCAAAAATCGGATTTCCTCCATTCATACACCCGACAATTATTATTTTAGGTGTCAAATCACATAAATATTGGCTAAGTTTAGCGCCACCTCCAAAAAATAAAAGACTTTTGATCAAAGATTTAATTCTCAATTTTTTAACTATTTTATTGTCTGTTAATTCAAAATTATCTTTTTCAATTTCTTTAATAATACCATCTTTAATAGCTTTTGAACTAGTTTTTTCATATAATTCTTGTCTGTCTAAAATATTTCGATAAAAACCAAACTTCTCTATATTAAAATTAAAAACAGAGACCATTACTGCATTATAAAACTTCGAATTGTATGGAAGTGGAGTGCTGTCTCCTTCAAGATGAACAAATGCATCATCCTTATTAAAATAACCATGAGTCTTTTTCTGCTGAGAAATAATGGATATTGGATGAAGTTGAGTGATTGCGACAGGAGATAATCTTACCTGACTTACATTAACATTACCCATAGCATCACTAGATACAGACTGATCAAAACCTTCAAAATATCCAAATAAATCATGTTCTGCCTTAAAAAAATTTAAATTCTCAAGCTTTTGTAATTTAGGATTATAATTTAGCTCTTTACGATAAATTTGATTAAAAATCTTTCGCCAATAATGCCGCCAGGACTGAGCAGAGATATATGGAGTTTCATTTCCATTATACATTAAAAATTTTGGCATGCTGATATCAGATTTTGATTCTTTTTGGGGATCGCCACCATTAATGAAACCTGAATCAACTTTAACAGCAAAAAAGCCACATAAATGTGTTATTTTACGAGTAGTCGACATATTCCTTCCTTTTTATCTTGTTTGATGAATTTATTTTGAAAAACCAATTTTTAAAATATTGATATTATCTTACTTAATTTTTGTTGTGTTGTATATTTAAATTCAATGGTCTCAAAATTCAATTAAAAATTAATTAAAATCGATCTTTTTTATAAGAAAGATTTCAAATAACTTTTATTTTCTTGCTTAATTTTAAAATCAGCGTGAATTTCATTTTATATTTAGATGATTCTTAAAAATTTTTATTTGAATCAAAAGAATTGAGATTTTAATATAGTTTTTATTTTGGGAACACTTAGCAACATTTATAAAATTAACATCGAATTGAAAATCTTGCATGCAATATACATTTGCTAATATACATTTGCTGATATACAATCTAAATTTAGAATTTCCTATCAAATAAAGTAATTTTTATTGATTCAAATCAAATTGAATGGATTTAATAATTGTGGAACAACGAAGATAGAAATTGTAATGCAAATCATGTAATTTTTAACGAATTAATAATTTTTTTTTACCTTAAAATGAAAATTATATATTCATTTTTTCTGGAACATTACATTAATAAAGAAAAAGCACTAATAATTATTCACTAATTTGATAACTAATATCTAAGACAGATGAACATGAGGGAAAATTGTGGCGTCACAGATAATAAGATTTAATCCAATAAATTTTTCTAAACAATCTTGTGGAACTGCGGATGAAATAATCAAAAATAATCAATATGTTTTTAATCGCATTCAGGAAATAATAAATTCGAAATATAAGAATAAAAGTACATTAAATAAACTTCAAAAATTAGAAGAATTAATTTTAGATTGTTATACAAACAACACAAATATTATTAATCTAAAGAAAAATCCCTTCATTGAAGTTCCAAGTGATACAAGATTCCCTAATAATTTTAACTCAATTGCAGATCATTCCATATTTACGGCTGCATTAATGCAGTTACTACTTTCACTCTGCTTCGACAAATTAAATCAAAAATCGAATATTGATAACAATATAAATACAAAGAACTACGAAGATTATCAGGATTTAATTCAAAAATCCCCATTCTATGAAAAATTATTAGATGCTTTATTTCCATCTTCTCCAAAAATATTTCTAGAGAATGCCTCAAAAAATCAAATTAAACCACTTGATATTTTGTTATATGGACGACTAGCAGGATTACTGCACGATATTCAAAAACCTAAACTAAATAAGCATGCAGAAATTGGAGCTGAAAGAGTAGAAAAACTATTAACTAATATCGGAATTCAAAAAGAGATTACAGAAATAATCGTGTCTGCAATAAAGCAACATCATACAAAAAATCCAAATATCGGATTGTTTGGTGAAATTCTTCAACTTTCTGATAAAATAGGGACTGCAGATAGAAGTTCATTATTTGATCTTGAGATATTCTACAATATTTTAAAAAGTGATCCTCTTATTCATAGTGTTTTTACCGATAAAGGAAAAGAAGATTTTATCAAAGGAATAGAAGAGCATGATGTTGAGAAACTCATAAATTTAAAGATTCAATGGCAGTACGGAATAGAATTTCCATTTTTTATTACTAATGATTCGCAGGTTAAAGAGAGTTATTTAAATAAAGAATTACGAAATTTGAGTGCTAAAATAAATAAACTTTTTGATCTTCCAATTGAAAAAAGAATTCAATTTGATAATGATCATGCATTGTTTTTCTTTTTTGTTGAATTTCGTAGCATTCAGAAGTTCATTTTTCGCTCTCCTGAACTCAAACAAATAAGGGGTTCAAGCGAATTAATTATATGGATTAATAAACTAATAAAGGAAGAGTTCTCAAAAATCAATGGAAGAGAGGCAATAGTAAATGAAAAAGGTGGAAGCTTTTTAGGAATATGTACATTTCAACAATACAAATTTATAAAGAAGGCAATTATTAAAAGAATCTCCAATGAATTAAAAGGTCTCGATTCTAATCTTGATTCAGATGAAATTCTAAAAAGACTTGATTTTCATCCTTTGCACACACCTTTTTCTCTTTCAGAAATATTTTTTGGTTCCGAACAAATGGGATATGATTTTAACAAAATATGGAATGAGATACAATTAACACCAGATAATACTAATTCAGAAGAGCATAGAAATGCAATTCTATCATATTTCAATATCAATCCCCATCTATTTGATAAAATGACGATTGCTGCCAAAAAGTTTTATTTCTTTTCAAATTTTATTCGAAAAAAAGGTTTTGGTGAACTTATTTCATTATTTTTTAATACGCCCCATTTACAAGAGTTTTCGAAAATAATGAATCATTCTGTCAATGATATTTCTGATAATCAAAAACAGGCAGAATTACTCAAAAATTCACTTTCAGCCCAAATTTTTGAACAATTTAATTCTAATTTACTTCTATGTCAAGTTTGTGGAGAAGAAATTGCTTCAATTATAAATTCCACTGATAATGATGATGAAAATAACCCCATGTACATTTGCCAACAATGTAAATTAGCATACATTAAGGATGAAGAAGTAAAGAAACGAATTTCAACTAATACGACAAGATATTTTGATTATTCAAATTTATTCCGTTTAAAAATGGAAATTTTAAACCAATTGAAAGCAAATTTTAAATTAAAATATCCCAACCTTAAAATCGATCTCCCTAAATCCATAGATGATATTGTTTTAGAGCACCAATCTAAAGAAAACAAAGGTAGACAACTAATTGCAATGATAAAGCTTGATGGTAATAATGTCGGTGTTGCAAAATCTAATTTGAGTTCATGGGCAGCATATCGTACTTTTTCTCAAATGCTAGATCAAAAAGTCTATAAAAATATTAAAGAAATAATAATTAATATCGTTGAAAAAGACATTATTACTTTAATAAATGAAAAGAATAATAAAAAGAACTTAGAGGAAATCAAGTCTGATAAAGAAAAAATCATCTATTTCATTCCTTTTGAACCAATCATTATTGGTGGAGATGATATCACTTTAATCCTGCGTGGAAATTTGGCATTTAATTTTATTAAAGATTTTTTTGAAAGATTAAAAATAATATTTGGAAATCCAAGATTATTCTATCTAAACCAAAATAAATTAAAAATATTCAAAGAAAGAATAAACAATTTTGAAGAAATGGGATTAGATTGGAAAGAGCGATGTAAATTAATTGCATTAACTACTGATGAAATTGTAGAATTTAATGGAAGTACTTTTCCAATGGGTTATTCTGGCGGATTAGTTTTTGGAAATTCAAAGGCACCTCTAACCCGTTTATTTTCTTTAGCAGATACTCTTGAACAAAAATCTAAGCAATATATTAAATCAAAAATAATGAAATTACTTCAAAAAGTGTTTACTGATGAATTATTCGACAATAAGAAGCAGCACGAAGATATTTTCAAGGATTCAGATCATCTTATAAGAATTATGGGTTCATGGAGCAGTATATCATCATTTTACTCTTCAACTCATGATCTTTCAAAAAGCTTCTTAGAAAAATATTTTCAAAAAGAAATCTTGAATTATGAAGAAGAAAATTCATATAAATATATTTTAACACAATTTCCAATGACTGAAATTGAATTTAATAAATTTTTCAATGATATATATAAATTGAAGGCACTATTTTTTGGTGGACATACGGGAAAAAATAAGAAAGAAATCAGCTATAATTCCTTAAAAATGAAAATTCGAAATATTCTCGAAAAAACACCAAATGAAAATAAGTTGGATTTTTATTACTGGGCAGGAAGAGTAGATGAAAAGGACAAAAAACATGCGGAAATCCTAAAATTAATTCCAAGACTTATCCTTCCCACAAGTCAAACCAAATCTTCAAAATTATTCTATATCCCATTTTTCGACTTGGTACAGTATTCAAATATCGTCGATAAAAAGGAGGCTTATTAATGAAATCTAAAGTCACTGTTAATCTGTTATTTCATCATTCTTTCCATATTGGTGCAAGCGGACATGAAAGTGAAGTAATTGATATGCCGATATTAACAGATATAAAAAACAATAAACGAATCCCAAAAATTCCGGAAAATGTAATTAAAGGGGTGTTACGTAAAACCGCTTTTCACATATCTTTAAATCTTTTTAAGAATAAAACTGATAAAGAAATTTGGGATATTTTTAGTAAAAAAGCACATCACATGTCCCCCATGGATGATGTAAAGAACCATCCTTTTGTCCAACTATTCGGAGCACCAAATATTCCAGGTAAAATCAGAATATTAGATTCAAATTTTATCAGCCAACCTAAAATATTTGTAAAACAAGGAATTCGAATCAACAGAGAACTTCTTTCAACTGAACAAAATGCACTTTTCAATATGGAACTTGCTGAAGTTAAAGGATTTTCATTTAAAATTGAAGGTATCTTTCTAACTTCAGAGGAAAAAGCTTTATTATTAGCAACATTAAATGCATTACAGTATAGCTCATTTGGCGGCTTAATATCACAAGGCGCGGGATTAATTTCAAAAGTTGAGATTGAAGGAAAAAAATTTGTGAAAATAGCACAATCCACTTTAAAACAACTAATTCAAAATGAAACTTAAAAACTAACACCATAATAAATAAAATCCTATGTAATAACAACAATCCAATAAAGAGGAAAAATAATGACAATTAAAGAAATAAACCTAATATTACAAAATAAAACACCAATAATAATTAAAACGGGAAAAAAGCAATTAAACATTGTAAAAACGCTAAATTTTATTCCAGGTTCCACCTTATATGGTGCTATTGTTAATCAGATTTTATTGGATCATTATGAACGGAATAATACGGAGCTTTTATCAAAAATATATAAAGATGGTTGGCTGGAAATACTTAACGATAATAACAAGAATAATGAAGAAATTCGTCAAAATTCAGAAGGACAATATCGAAATTGGATTCAAAATCTTTCATCTGATATGAATACAATCAGTTTAAAGGTTTCAGACTTTTTACCTGTTAACATTAATAAAAATAACCATCAAAATTCAATTTCTCCTTATCCACCTTTAGATTCAATTTTTCGATGTCGGGTGAATGGCAACCACATATCTGATGGCTTATTACATATAATAATTAAAAATAGAATTATTCAAGAACAAAATACTGAAGAATATAAGTATTTTGCCTTTAGTTCGCTAAAATGTCCATATTATCATTGCAATAGTTCTATGAAAAAGGGAACTTCCTTATTACAAATGAATTTAAAGGAAAATAAAATTGAAAAAGTTGAATTTCAAACAGAAGAAAAAATTGGAATAGGAATAAATGAAAGGACATATTCAATTCTGAGGGAATCAATAGGAAAAGACACAAAGGGATATTTATTCTATCAAGAAACGATACAACCCAATCAATATTTCGCAGGGAAAATCATTTTTAATGATAACATAATTTCTCTTTCAAAATTAAAGGAATATATTGAATCTTGCAATATTGGAGCAAAAAAATCTGTAAATTTCGGAAAATTGAGGATTATTTCACATGATGTAAATGAGAGAACCATAGATAAAGTAAAAGAAGAATTATACAAAAAATATCAAAAGAATCATAATGATTTAATAGAATATCAAGAAAAGTATAACCTTAATCCAAAAATGATAATTCCATTCTTGATTTATAGCAATACTTCAATAACTGCCATGAAAAATATCTCAAACTATTTAGCAACTAAATTCAATTGTAAAGAAATAAATTTTATCAAAGGTAGTTATGAAATTTTATCCCTAAAAGATTTCGTTTCAGGAAAATCAACACATTTTGGAATTTTACCACGTGGTTCTACAGGATATATTCAAAATAATAAAATTTTAGAGGGAAAAACTAAAGAAGAATTTTTCAACTTTTTAAGTAATATTGAAATATTTGGATTTGGAACAAATTCTGCGAAGGGCTTAAGTGAAATCCGCTTTTTCCCAAATATTTTTTATCATAATCAGAAAATTAAGTTATAGGAGTTGCACAAGAATATAAAACTAAGTTAATAACTAAAATTATTTTTTTTTTGCGTAAAGAAATAAAAAGAAACAAAACAATGCTTTATGTGGTGAAAAAAATGACAGACACAAAAAAGTCTATAACAAAGGAAGAATTACGAGAACTCATTGCGAAAAAAGCAATTGAACTCGTAAATAAATACGAATTTAGCGAACGAAATGGAGTTTCTTCATCAAATTTAAGAAATTTATTAAATTTCAGTACATCATCAGCAGTTTCTCCAAATCAGTTCATTCTTTTTGCAAAATATCAAGCAACACGTAAAGATGATCGGGTTTATTCTAAATTTACAAACGACTTTCTTAATACTGCTAAAGAATTAATTTCAAAGATTGGATGCAGATCAATTAAAGAAAAGATGGAAATATATAAGGAATTGCTTATCAGCATAGTTATGGGCGGAACTTTTCGGAAGAACGCACACGAAAAGATAGAAGCAATATAAATAATTTGAGGGTGAAAAATGACAGGAGAAATTTTAGGAAAATATATTATCGATTATTCCATCAAAACTTTAGAACCTTTAGCCATCGGAGGAACTCAACAGAACATTAGAATATCCGAGTCCGATCGCCCTGTTCTAAAGGATTCAAATGAAATTCCCTATATTCCCGGTAGTTCAATAAAAGGTCTTTTCCGAACATTCTTTGATCGAATGACAGAAGGATTTAAGCAGTTAACACAGAATCATCCAGCATTTTCTGGAGTTAAATTTAATTTAACTCACAACAATCCAAATAAATCAGAGGAAGTTTGTGACTGTACACAATTAACAACACTAAAAGAAGATGAAATTTGCGATTTATGCCTACTTTTTGGAGCAAAAGGATACGGTTCACCTTTAATTTTTACTGATTTACTTTTAGATGAAGAAAAAGAGGATATCGAATTAGAACATAACACACATATCCGAATTGACAGAGGGACGGATACAACAGTTAAAGGCGCGCTATTTTATGTAGAATCTGTTCCGAAAGATATAGAATTTAAAGGAAAAATAATCTTTGAAGTTCGAGATATAAATGAACAGATTAAAAATCGAATTGATCTACTATTTAAAATACTTCTCCATCAAATTGAAAATAGAGAAATGCATGTAGGAGGAATGAAATCCAGAGGATACGGCTTATGTTCCTTTAAAATAAATGAAATCCATTATTATAGCCTTCAAGACCTAATTTTAGGTAATTTAGAAGAGAAGAAACCATTGATCATAGATCAATTTTTATCATGGTCTTAAAATATAATTAAATTCCAAAAAAAACAATTAGAATAAATAAGAAACATAAAGGAGATGCATTAAAATAACATATAAATTTTCAAACTCATCAAAATTTTCAAAATACGATAGTTTTGCCAAAATAACTTTCGAAATCGAAACACAATCACCGCTATTAATTAAAAGCGGCGATAATGATTTACTTCCATCAAGCAAAGATATGAGATTTGTACGAGATTCTTCAGGAAGTATTTTTATACCTGGATCCACCATGAAGGGTTTCTTTAAGGGAAATTTAGAACGTCTAAATGAATATTTTAAAGAAGATATTATTGAACACAGCTTTGGAACGCAGCAATTTGCAAGTAGTTTTCTGTTTAATGATGTTTATCCAACTGATAACGAAACAATTTCATTTGAAACACGCTCTCAAATTGCGATTGATCGCCAAACTCAAGGCGTTCAAAAAGGTGCATTATTCTTTATTGAGTGCTTATCAAAAGGTGCAAAACTTGCTGGAAGTATTAATATCAGAAATCTCCGTTTATACCATTTGGGGCAACTTTATGCAATTATAATGATGGCAAATGATCAAAATATTAGTATTGGATTTAACAAAACGAGAGGATATGGAAAAATTAAGTTCTCCATCAAAGAACTAATTATTGATACACTTCCAAACCAATGGATCTTCAATTCAACTGATGGAAAGATAATAATTTCAGATGGTATAAAAACAATAGAATTTAAAGATGAAAATTTTAATACAAACAGTTTAAAAACGAAAAAATCTTTGTTGATGGATAATTATCAATTTAAAGAAAAAGAAGCGTCGATGATAATGGAATCTTGTCTTGAAATTATTAAGAAAGGTGAAAACTAAAATTAGGTGGGAATATAAACGAAATAAAGGCAGATATTGTAAAAATTAGATCCATGAAAAATGAATGAAAAAAAAAGATCAAAAAAATTAGAAAAAAGTGATGAGGACAAAAAAAAATGGAAAAAAACACTAAACTCATTCGAACCCTGCTTTATATTTCAATAGATTCGGAAATAGATACATATATTAGTAAATTATTTTCCAAAATTCAAGAAATAATTGATTTTAACAGCAACAATATTCAAAAAAATAATCATGATATTAATGAAATCGAAGAAAATAAGTATCGTATTTTAGCCCAAAAATACCATTTTATCGATTACAAGCAGATAGACTCGCTTTCAGATATAAAAAATAAAGATTTACTTAATTCTTATAAATTCAATATAATTCATCGTTACATTTCAATATCGATAATTAATAAAGAAACTAAATTAGATGTAAATATTTTCGCTACCAAAAGAATAATAACGCAAATTCTCGAAAGTTCAGTCTTAAAAGATATAAAAAACAATGATTTTATTCATGCAGACTATATTCCCATTAGTTCAATTGAAGAGAACAAAAAAGAAAAAACATACAATAATAATTATCAAAAAAATATTTTCATATATTCAACAGAATCACAAAAAGATATATACAATTTAAAGATTGAACCATGGCTGAGATCAGAAAAGGAGTCTGATGAAAATAATAAAACTAAAATGGGAATTAATTTACCCGAATTACCTGAAGTCTACTATAATATTCTTAATATCATATCTGTTTAGTGAATTAAAAAAAAAGTGATATGTATGGCACAAAACTCAAATAAAGTTGCAATTGTTGATGAAAATGACTATTACATGTATTTAACTATTCCCAATTTGGAACAGGTTAAAAAAAAGCAAATGACAGTTAGATCAACTATAAAAAATATATGGAAAATCAAATATCAATTTAAAGTTTCACATGATTCAGCCCTACATGTTGGAAGTGGATTAGTTAAATACCCTATAGATTCCGATAACCCTAATCAAGAAAGTGCACTGGATTTTATGAGAACTCCAGATAGAAAGCCGTTTATTCCAGGATCAACATTAAAAGGATATACCCGCTCTAATTTTGAAATATTAGTTCCCGGTTGTTGTTTTATCACAAATAATAAATCCATGGATAAACCGCCCGCCTGTAAAGGCGATTCTATAAATATATGCTCCGCTTGTGATCTATTTGGCGTTAATAAAATTATGGGAAGGGTATCATTTTCTGATGCCTATTTAATGGGAGATTTTACTGAAAAAGTACTACAGATTCCAAGATTAATGGGTCCTTCAAAGAATAAGTATATTGCAGGGACTAAAAAACTTTATAAATATATTAAATTAGAAGAACTTTCACAAATATCCAAAAGAAGGGATGCAATTTGGGTTGTAAACCCCGGAGCGGAATTCCAAGGTGAAATTACGGTAACAAACAGCAATATTAATGAAATTAGACAATTAACTTTATCATTCGCATATATGTATAAAGATGCAACATTAATTTTAGGACATGGTAAAAATATCGGTTTAGGTCACTGCCAAATTTCAAAATTAATTATCTTTCAGAAAAAGACACCATTCGAAAAATTAAAAAAGCACACAGTGAAAATTCCTGAAATTTACAAAGATCCATTAATTGGAAAAAGTAAAACTGAGAAATTAATTCGCTGGGATATTCTTAAAAAAACATTTACTAAAAATGGATTTCCATATCCAGGTCATGGAGATAGAAATTACTAAAAATTATAGAAATTAATGTAAAATTTAATCATAATAATTAAAGTAGTTAAAATGGTAATAATTATAATCAAAGGTGGTTAAGAAATGACTCAATTATCAATTCAAGCAAAATCTAGAATGTTTTTGTTTCATGACAAAATATATCATCATATTAAAACCCAATATCCGACAATTCTTTCTCAAATATCAAATGTCTTAAAAGATCTTGGAAGATTTTTGATAATTATTAAAACATCAAATATCGAAGAATTATTGAATGAATGTGGCAAATTTATTGATGAAACATTAAGTAACAACCAAAAAATCAGTGTGTTTAAGATTAAAGCAAATATGGATGATGATATAGATAATTTTATCGAATACTTCATAAATGTTTTAGAAGATTTTTGCTATAGTGAAGAAAAATCTGAAAAAATCGAAAAAGAAACAAATATGAGTCAAAATGATAGTTCTAATATTGATTTTGAGCATCAAAAATTATTTCTTCAATCTTTAATCTCAAATTTGGCATTAAGTCTATTCTATGAATCAAAAAGGCATAAGAGAAGGAGATAAATTTGATCTCTTTTAATGATGATGAAAAAAAAAGGAATTTATCAATAATTGATGATTTAATTGCAGAAAATAACGATACTATCACATTATTTCTTTCAAACCAAACAGAGAGCGTGATATTCAATTTGAAGAAGAGATTTCAAAAAAAATTATGGAAACATTGATGAGTTAATGGATAAATTCCGCATTCCAATCCATTATTTTAAAGATTACGCATAATATATTATCTTATATCGATGAAAATTCAAACCCTCTTTTATTCTTATGATTGTTACTTATCAAAAAATGAGAAAAATACGCTAAATTCTCAAAAAACAGCAGTATCAGATTCTTTTCAAAGCTTTTTTTTCCAAAACTATAACATCTTTATAGAAACTAGAAAAATCCCAAAAAAGCACCAATTTATCTTATTTTTAACAAAACCTATGTCTTTATCAGATATCAAAACAACATACTGCAATCAAAACACTAATTTTTCATTCTCATTAATTTGGTGGAATGAACCTGATCCTGATTTAGTTCTATTTTATGAAACACTTTTTTCTCAAACATTTCCATTAAAATTAATAAAAATTCAATTCCGAGAAAAATATACGTCATTTAGAAAAAATAGGGCGGATTATTACAAATTCAAAGAGAAAATCGCTTTTATTTCAAATTTGAAATCAGATCTCGCTATTAAATATAAAAACAATAAAAATTCAATTAATAATTCATCTGATTGGAATAAAAGAGACATAAAAAAATTAAAAGAATTAAATAAGTCGAAAAACTCAAAAGAACTAAATAAGTCGAAAAACTCAAAAGAATCAGCTAATTCAACAGAAACAAAGGCTCAAACTCAAATTAAAATAAAAGATTGTCAAAAGAAAATAACAATCTATTGCAAAACACCATTTTTCGGCTCAATCTCGAAAGAATTATCTGCTTTTTTTATTGGTTTAGATGAATCAAATGGAAATATCAACAGAGAAAATCTAAAAAAGCGTTTTCTGGCATTAAAAAATTTCATAATTACCTTATTACATAATTCTGTAGATAATTTTAATCGCCTATTTCCAGAATACTTTAATGAATTTCAAAATAAAAGTAATAATGATTTAAATCTACGTAATTTTGATACTGCCAATTCTCTTAAAATTTTTATAATTTTTGAAAAATGGTGGGAACAAGTAGTAAAAGAAACAAATCACACAGCGTATGATTTGATCAATTCACAAATTTCAATAAATTCAGGAAATTCAACAGACCAAGCAAGTCAGATAAACCAAACAAATCCAACAAATCTAACAAATCAAACAAATCCAACAAATCAAACAAATCCAACAAATCTAACAAACCAAACAAATCCAATAAATCGAAAAAATTTACAAATTTCAGCAGTTTCAACAAATTTAAAACAATCTCAGTTTTTTAAAAAATCATTAACAATTTATCCCAATTTTTCATATTGGAAATTTAATTTGGAACTTCCATTAAATATTTTTAACGGTTTTCCACAACTTTTAGATTACTTGCTTGATATTGCGGCATTTCAAATCCCTTTACAAAAACCTTCACAATATGGAAATGCAATTATAGGAATTACAGAAGTATCGAAATTATTTTCAAATGAAAAGCAAATTTCACAAAGATCTTAAAATATTAAGGATCTGAGATATTTTTTATTTTGTTCATTAACATTTAGGTCCCATTTTATTGACCTTTTTTTCATCTCAGCTTTCAAATATTTTAGCTCTCTCAAATGATAATGAAAATGTCAAAAATAATGGATGATTGGTTCCCATTAGAGCCATTAAACAAAAAGAAAAATGGGGAATGGTTTTTCTCAGCAGATGAATTACGACAATATTTTTACTGCCCCAGAATTCCATTTTATAGAATTGTCCGTAAATTAAAAACAAATCAAACAGCAATAATGCGTAGAGGTAAAGTATTTCATGAAAAAATTGTTCATAAACGCAAAAAACTTGAAAAATGGCTTAAAATTAATGAAAAAAACCAAGAAAAAAACATGTATTACTTCAATCTTTATTTAGAATCTCCATCATTGCACCTGCTTGCCTACTTAGACTTGGTTGAAAAGGAAAAAGATTCAAATGAAATATATCCAGTCGAATTAAAAACTGTGTCAGAACTCCCTAAAAATAATATATTTTTAGTAAAAGGTCATTTAATTCAACTCACTGTACATTCACTCCTTTTAGAAGAACATTTTAACACTTTTATCTCCAAAGCAAAATTAATCTATATATCTAATGAAAAAGTAAAATCTTTTTGGCAGGAAATCACAATTGACATGAAGAAGGTTGTTCTGAAAACGGTGAATAAGATGCATAAAAGTATAATTTCGGAAGATATTCCCGCTCCAATCAAAAATCTGAATAAGTGCAGAGTTTGTGATTTCAGACGCATTTGTAAAATAATTTAGATTTTTTCAATTTTCATTTATCTATTTCAAAAAATAAATATGTGGTTAATTTTGCTAAATTTCAATTAACTCTTTGATAGTTTCAAGCTTGCAGGTAGACACCTTTTTAAACGACAAATCAGTAACCATTAAATATTTCAATTATCTCTTTGATAGTTTCAAGCTTGCAGGAAAAAAAAAATTTATTTTAGGGGGGGGGTACTGCTTTATTTCAATTATCTCTTTGATAGTTTCAAGCTTGCAGGAGCATTTATGCTCAGATGGGACCTGGCACTATCCACGCATTTCAATTATCTCTTTGATAGTTTCAAGCTTGCAGGATTATACTACAAAAGTTCTAAATCCCAAATTCTTTTTATTTCAATTATCTCTTTGATAGTTTCAAGCTTGCAGGCTCAATCATCTGATCGATCTTCGATTAATTGAAGAGAAATTTCAATTATCTCTTTGATAGTTTCAAGCTTGCAGGGGGAGCATGTGATTATCATGCTCAATTTGCTGAAGATGGATTTCAATTATCTCTTTGATAGTTTCAAGCTTGCAGGTTATCCTCAAAATAATTATACCATGCGAGTAAATCTTCATTTCAATTATCTCTTTGATAGTTTCAAGCTTGCAGGGGTCAACCCGATTTTGTTATTCGATCTCAATTATACTGATTTCAATTATCTCTTTGATAGTTTCAAGCTTGCAGGAAACTGAAGGGCTTTTTCCCTAATCTGACTGTAGGTTATTTCAATTATCTCTTTGATAGTTTCAAGCTTGCAGGGATCGGTTGTATCATCAGATCTACAGTGAAGTGCTTGAATTTCAATTATCTCTTTGATAGTTTCAAGCTTGCAGGACATGGCTTGTGCCAACTGGGAAAGTTGCTTCAACAATGAATTTCAATTATCTCTTTGATAGTTTCAAGCTTGCAGGGGTCAACCCGATTTTGTTATTCGATCTCAATTATACTGATTTCAATTATCTCTTTGATAGTTTCAAGCTTGCAGGCTCGTGGGATTAGCACTTGTGAAGCGTGGAAACTGCAGATTTCAATTATCTCTTTGATAGTTTCAAGCTTGCAGGCCCAAAGATGCGGCAAAAATCATTAGAAATTGCTTAAAATTTCAATTATCTCTTTGATAGTTTCAAGCTTGCAGGGATATCTTGTCCGTTTAAATCGATAGTATCTTTTCTTAAATTTCAATTATCTCTTTGATAGTTTCAAGCTTGCAGGGATCAAATCAATGGATAACAAGAATGCGCTTTTACACATTTCAATTATCTCTTTGATAGTTTCAAGCTTGCAGGAGAATCGAGCAAAGATTATTATATTTCTTTGCAAGATTAATTTCAATTATCTCTTTGATAGTTTCAAGCTTGCAGGTGGAAAGAACAATGAAAAGATGTCAGTTGAAAAAGCATTTCAATTATCTCTTTGATAGTTTCAAGCTTGCAGGAAAAAAAAAGATTATTCTTCCCACCCTTCGGGGGTGAATTTCAATTATCTCTTTGATAGTTTCAAGCTTGCAGGTGCAATGAAGGTATTGAAGGTGTATAAAAACAATAAAATTTCAATTATCTCTTTGATAGTTTCAAGCTTGCAGGTTGCCAAAAGCTATTCAATCTCTCAAATCTGAGTTGAGATTTCAATTATCTCTTTGATAGTTTCAAGCTTGCAGGGATAATGATCATTTCATAAACTCAAGCGAAAAAAAAGAATTTCAATTATCTCTTTGATAGTTTCAAGCTTGCAGGGTTACCTTCTATAATAACTTTGGGTGGAAGACAATAGAATTTCAATTATCTCTTTGATAGTTTCAAGCTTGCAGGGAGCTCCCTTCTCAATGCTGGTGGGCTGTATGTTCACATTTCAATTATCTCTTTGATAGTTTCAAGCTTGCAGGCGTTCTTGACATAAATTTCTCTCACCTCAGCTTTTAACATTTCAATTATCTCTTTGATAGTTTCAAGCTTGCAGGCCACGTATTTGAGGCAGAAGCAGAAATTCTTTCTGAGATATTTCAATTATCTCTTTGATAGTTTCAAGCTTGCAGGAATATGATTTGAAATTATATATCTTAAGATGTTCTACAATTTCAATTATCTCTTTGATAGTTTCAAGCTTGCAGGGATGAATATTCCTCATCTTCAGGATCGGTGATTACCATTTCAATTATCTCTTTGATAGTTTCAAGCTTGCAGGCAATTATGTTTTTTGAGCAACTTAAACTGATTTTAGCAATTTCAATTATCTCTTTGATAGTTTCAAGCTTGCAGGGTTAAGATTCCCATTAAAACTGATGAGGAGACTGGCGATTTCAATTATCTCTTTGATAGTTTCAAGCTTGCAGGAAATTATTCAAAAAAAATGGAGATCTTAATCCAAACTAATTTCAATTATCTCTTTGATAGTTTCAAGCTTGCAGGAGAGAAATTGAGAATGCCTCTCTGACCTCTTCAGAGTTATTTCAATTATCTCTTTGATAGTTTCAAGCTTGCAGGAGAAATAAAGCAATTAGAGCAAGATTTTCAAAGAAAATATTTCAATTATCTCTTTGATAGTTTCAAGCTTGCAGGTCTCTTGATTTAACAAAATCTCTTCTAAACTCGAATTCAATTTCAATTATCTCTTTGATAGTTTCAAGCTTGCAGGTTCAAGTCAAACAATTGAATTGAGTAAATCCGTCGATTTATTTCAATTATCTCTTTGATAGTTTCAAGCTTGCAGGTGGGATAGCCACTACAACAGAGAAACTGAGAGAAATTGATTTCAATTATCTCTTTGATAGTTTCAAGCTTGCAGGATCTACAGTTGGATGAATTGGAAAGACTTAAGCCAATGCATTTCAATTATCTCTTTGATAGTTTCAAGCTTGCAGGTTTTATTGCAGCAGTAGTTAAGAATGATGCGTGGGCTATTTCAATTATCTCTTTGATAGTTTCAAGCTTGCAGGCTTTTTCACGTAATAACTCATATATTGCATCTGCTGAGATTTCAATTATCTCTTTGATAGTTTCAAGCTTGCAGGCCAAACATTTTATTATATATTATGAAGTTATCAAAGGAATTTCAATTATCTCTTTGATAGTTTCAAGCTTGCAGGGCATTTTACGGAATGCATCAAGATTGGTTTTGGACCGCATTTCAATTATCTCTTTGATAGTTTCAAGCTTGCAGGGTGGTTGTTCCTTATACGGGTAATAAAAGCGATTTTAAATTTCAATTATCTCTTTGATAGTTTCAAGCTTGCAGGGTTCATGAGAAACGCGTTCAGAAAATAAAGCAATTTGAATTTCAATTATCTCTTTGATAGTTTCAAGCTTGCAGGATTAATGCTAAAGTCAAGCCAAAAGAATGGCATTACGAATTTCAATTATCTCTTTGATAGTTTCAAGCTTGCAGGCTAACAACATTCAAGCTGATGCTTCTGAATCTTCCAACTATTTCAATTATCTCTTTGATAGTTTCAAGCTTGCAGGTAATTATAATTGTAATATGGGTACTATTTATATTGATTTATTTCAATTATCTCTTTGATAGTTTCAAGCTTGCAGGTGAACTGAAAGAAGAGTTCAAAGATATCGTGCAATTTTTATTTCAATTATCTCTTTGATAGTTTCAAGCTTGCAGGGAAGAATTTCCTTCAAAATCTCATGGGAGATTCAAGACATTTCAATTATCTCTTTGATAGTTTCAAGCTTGCAGGACGGAAAAGAGCAGCATTTTTGATGAGAAGAGGGTAAAATTTCAATTATCTCTTTGATAGTTTCAAGCTTGCAGGCTGTATAACCAGGAAAAAAGCGCCGGAAGAAAATTCAAATTTCAATTATCTCTTTGATAGTTTCAAGCTTGCAGGAAAATTTCTGTTAGACAGGATGTCTATGCACAATTATGATTTCAATTATCTCTTTGATAGTTTCAAGCTTGCAGGCCTTTGATATGGGTGCTGAAATCTATACTGCACAAAATATTTCAATTATCTCTTTGATAGTTTCAAGCTTGCAGGTTCTTTAATCAAATATTTTAATCAATCTTTCAATTTCAATTTCAATTATCTCTTTGATAGTTTCAAGCTTGCAGGCCAAGCGGATTTCGTGGGATCTCCGAGATCTGCATAAATTTCAATTATCTCTTTGATAGTTTCAAGCTTGCAGGAGGTTCAACGAAAGAAGATCCTTTATATCCACATGGAGATTTCAATTATCTCTTTGATAGTTTCAAGCTTGCAGGGAATTTATTAGTTTGGGTGGTGAGTAGAGACAAAAGAATTTCAATTATCTCTTTGATAGTTTCAAGCTTGCAGGAAGGATGCAGTATTAAGGCAATACTGCTCCATCCGGTTATTTCAATTATCTCTTTGATAGTTTCAAGCTTGCAGGAAATTATTTAAAGAAATGTATGAATTAACATCAATTAAATTTCAATTATCTCTTTGATAGTTTCAAGCTTGCAGGAGTGAGAGTTAATACTCTCATGTTTGCTGGGAGTCTATAATTTCAATTATCTCTTTGATAGTTTCAAGCTTGCAGGGGTGCATTTACCCATTCGATCTTCTTTTATAAATGAGTATTTCAATTATCTCTTTGATAGTTTCAAGCTTGCAGGTTTGAAGTTTTGCTGCTGAAGGGTTTTACTATACCGGAAATTTCAATTATCTCTTTGATAGTTTCAAGCTTGCAGGTTTTTTTTCGTGATTTTTTCTTGACTTGGATTACAGGAATTTCAATTATCTCTTTGATAGTTTCAAGCTTGCAGGAGCAGACAATTCAATTCCAGAAGAGGGTAAAAAGTTTCATTTCAATTATCTCTTTGATAGTTTCAAGCTTGCAGGTGAGTGTGAATGAGTATAACCGTCCAGCCCAAATCTCCTATTTCAATTATCTCTTTGATAGTTTCAAGCTTGCAGGAATTTCTTTGGGACAAAGACATTCAACACATTCGAATTCATTTCAATTATCTCTTTGATAGTTTCAAGCTTGCAGGAGTGAGATTTGGAATGAAATTTTATGCTCATGTCTCAGATTTCAATTATCTCTTTGATAGTTTCAAGCTTGCAGGGTATTTTAATCATTTCTTCCCATGTTTTATCATTAAAATTTCAATTATCTCTTTGATAGTTTCAAGCTTGCAGGTCCTACATATGGATAATCTTGACACAGTTCGAGAGAATAATTTCAATTATCTCTTTGATAGTTTCAAGCTTGCAGGTTCCTACTTCAGTTTGGTTGCATTCCCCAAAATCTTCAATTTCAATTATCTCTTTGATAGTTTCAAGCTTGCAGGCCATTACCCCTATCATAAAATTTCTAAGAGTAGGCTCAATTTCAATTATCTCTTTGATAGTTTCAAGCTTGCAGGTTATATATTTTAAAATATAATGTAAAGTCTTATCTGTAAATTTCAATTATCTCTTTGATAGTTTCAAGCTTGCAGGAAAAGATCTCTTTTTTCTTTATCTTCTGGAAGATTAATATTTCAATTATCTCTTTGATAGTTTCAAGCTTGCAGGAATAATTACAACTTTTCAAAAATGTGAATTCTACATGTATTTCAATTATCTCTTTGATAGTTTCAAGCTTGCAGGAATTAAGGAAGCATTACCGTCCAAAGAGACAATATTGGATTTCAATTATCTCTTTGATAGTTTCAAGCTTGCAGGTTTGAATGCAGAAGAAGAAAAGCAATATGAAAAAATCAGATTTCAATTATCTCTTTGATAGTTTCAAGCTTGCAGGTTTTTTCTTTATCCATTCTAACCATCTCACTAAATTATAATTTCAATTATCTCTTTGATAGTTTCAAGCTTGCAGGTATGATGCAGTAACTCATATTTCAGAAATAACTTTTGCATTTCAATTATCTCTTTGATAGTTTCAAGCTTGCAGGCTATTATCTTGATATAAATTCGTTATATCCTTACGTAAATTTCAATTATCTCTTTGATAGTTTCAAGCTTGCAGGATTCACGAGCAAAGGCTCAAGAAAATAAAACAATTTGAATTTCAATTATCTCTTTGATAGTTTCAAGCTTGCAGGCCGTGGGGATGAAAGAGATATGCAAAATATCAATCGAGATTTCAATTATCTCTTTGATAGTTTCAAGCTTGCAGGGTTAAAATTATACGTGAGTATGATGAAAATAATATTGAATTTCAATTATCTCTTTGATAGTTTCAAGCTTGCAGGAAGAACTGATTAAGATTATGAAGGAGCATGGTTTTACATTTCAATTATCTCTTTGATAGTTTCAAGCTTGCAGGATAATAGTTGATGAACGGGAAAGACCTTCCGGATTAATATTTCAATTATCTCTTTGATAGTTTCAAGCTTGCAGGTAATATTTTTAAAACGGGTGGAAAAGGAGGAATAAACAATTTCAATTATCTCTTTGATAGTTTCAAGCTTGCAGGCTAAAGCGGTAATCCTCATACCGAAAACTGCATTTGTTATTTCAATTATCTCTTTGATAGTTTCAAGCTTGCAGGGCCGGTAAGACGACTGAGAGCACCAAATAAAGATACAGATTTCAATTATCTCTTTGATAGTTTCAAGCTTGCAGGTAGGTATTTGCGGATCTTGTAGTCAACACTGTAATTGTATTTCAATTATCTCTTTGATAGTTTCAAGCTTGCAGGGATCCTGTTTATCATCAACAACAATATTTAACAGACATATTTCAATTATCTCTTTGATAGTTTCAAGCTTGCAGGGTGGCACAATATAGACAACAGAGAAAAGAAGGACTTGCTATTTCAATTATCTCTTTGATAGTTTCAAGCTTGCAGGTTTCTCTGTGGATAATCTATTCGACGCCTTAAAAATGAATTTCAATTATCTCTTTGATAGTTTCAAGCTTGCAGGAACATATCAATCCACTGTTGGCAAATGTCGATAAAGATATTTCAATTATCTCTTTGATAGTTTCAAGCTTGCAGGTTCAAATCTTTTTGGATCTCGGTAAACATTTTAATCGAATTTCAATTATCTCTTTGATAGTTTCAAGCTTGCAGGAGAGTGGGAAGAAAAAGAACAAGAACGCTTGTTCTTATTTCAATTATCTCTTTGATAGTTTCAAGCTTGCAGGTTTATTCTGCCCAAGTGCCATAATCAAACTTTGAAGGATTTCAATTATCTCTTTGATAGTTTCAAGCTTGCAGGGCTTTCATCTGGTCGTTTGAGACAGAAGTTCCTTCAAAATTTCAATTATCTCTTTGATAGTTTCAAGCTTGCAGGAGATTTTTCGATATTTTCATCTATTTTTTTTGTTTTTATTTCAATTATCTCTTTGATAGTTTCAAGCTTGCAGGGTTGTTCTGTATGCCCTGTGACAGTTGTATTTGCTGATATTTCAATTATCTCTTTGATAGTTTCAAGCTTGCAGGTAACGGCGATTGTATGTATTTCTTTAAGATTATATTCCATTTCAATTATCTCTTTGATAGTTTCAAGCTTGCAGGAATCCATGCTATCCCAAATAATGAACCACATAAAAGCAATTTCAATTATCTCTTTGATAGTTTCAAGCTTGCAGGAT
This sequence comes from Candidatus Harpocratesius repetitus, assembly GCA_021498095.1. Classification (GTDB taxonomy): domain Archaea; phylum Asgardarchaeota; class Lokiarchaeia; order Sigyniarchaeales; family Promethearchaeaceae; genus Harpocratesius; species Harpocratesius repetitus. Next base: position 170,849 of record JAIZWK010000001.1, read on the forward strand.
GAAATTCTTGCTCAGAATTGAAAAAAGCGGATTAACATTTCAATTATCTCTTTGATAGTTTCAAGCTTGCAGGTTTTTTTATAGTGTATTAGTTGTAATAACAAAATTTAATTTCAATTATCTCTTTGATAGTTTCAAGCTTGCAGGACAATCGAAATAACATATACGCCGAAAGATTATTTGATATTTCAATTATCTCTTTGATAGTTTCAAGCTTGCAGGCTGCCAATAGATACCACTTCGGTATAATACAAATAATTATTTCAATTATCTCTTTGATAGTTTCAAGCTTGCAGGCTTTTTCCCAAGAAAAAAGTGAAAGGAAAACACTATGTATTTCAATTATCTCTTTGATAGTTTCAAGCTTGCAGGTTGAACGACATTGGTTTGTACAACCAATATCGTAGTATAATTTCAATTATCTCTTTGATAGTTTCAAGCTTGCAGGCTCCAAGCACCAGCTGGAGATGACAAGTGGATATTTATTTCAATTATCTCTTTGATAGTTTCAAGCTTGCAGGTCAAAGGGTATTATGGTTTCAATAAAAAGTGAAGAACTAATTTCAATTATCTCTTTGATAGTTTCAAGCTTGCAGGAGCAATGGAATAATAGAATGGTATTGGAAATTTGGGCAATTTCAATTATCTCTTTGATAGTTTCAAGCTTGCAGGTTTTAATCTTGCTAATATATTTCTGCTCATAGAAATTGCATTTCAATTATCTCTTTGATAGTTTCAAGCTTGCAGGCGGGGCGGGGGTGTAGAGATGAATCCACCGAATTTTAATTTCAATTATCTCTTTGATAGTTTCAAGCTTGCAGGGGCTCCTTCTTCAAAGAGTCTCATCTTTGAAGAAATATATTTCAATTATCTCTTTGATAGTTTCAAGCTTGCAGGCATTGGGGTTTGGAGGGGGTCCGAGTTAGATCGAAATAATTTCAATTATCTCTTTGATAGTTTCAAGCTTGCAGGTAACTTCCATGATATTTTAAACGAGATCCAAGAGGAGAAATTTCAATTATCTCTTTGATAGTTTCAAGCTTGCAGGGCCCTTGTAAGAGGCAGCATAGCAACCAGATTGTTCTAATTTCAATTATCTCTTTGATAGTTTCAAGCTTGCAGGACGGGCAGGAAGAATATTTAAAACTTTCGGACGCGGAATTTCAATTATCTCTTTGATAGTTTCAAGCTTGCAGGTAACAAATCAATTTCTCTTCTAAATTCTGCAAGTTGAGATTTCAATTATCTCTTTGATAGTTTCAAGCTTGCAGGCAGAAAATATGAGAAAATCATGATTGAATCACCAGGTGATTTCAATTATCTCTTTGATAGTTTCAAGCTTGCAGGCTCAAGCGGGTATTTGAATGAATCATGTCTGTTATTGGATTTCAATTATCTCTTTGATAGTTTCAAGCTTGCAGGAAATTTTTGGCTTGAATAGAGCCTTCTTCTTAAAGAAATTTCAATTATCTCTTTGATAGTTTCAAGCTTGCAGGCTTTTGATTGCACAGATATGTGGAGCGTAGAGATTGAATTTCAATTATCTCTTTGATAGTTTCAAGCTTGCAGGGGTATAAATGCAAATTCACTTTTGATTGCACAGATATGATTTCAATTATCTCTTTGATAGTTTCAAGCTTGCAGGTATAAATGCTATCGAAATGATATTAAACGCTTCTTTTCATTTCAATTATCTCTTTGATAGTTTCAAGCTTGCAGGGCAAGATAATGCAAGATCTTTGGATAATCTGGATATTATTTCAATTATCTCTTTGATAGTTTCAAGCTTGCAGGTAGAAAGATATCGATTAGTAGAATTAATTAATGTAAATATTTCAATTATCTCTTTGATAGTTTCAAGCTTGCAGGGAGAGATAATACTCTCTCAAGCGCTTCTGCATATTTGTAATTTCAATTATCTCTTTGATAGTTTCAAGCTTGCAGGTTAGTGTTCAGATAACTGAACCGGAGTGAAAAAAAATAATTTCAATTATCTCTTTGATAGTTTCAAGCTTGCAGGAAGGAAAGGATAGATTTGGATATCTATCCTGGGATTTATTTCAATTATCTCTTTGATAGTTTCAAGCTTGCAGGAGATAATTAATTTCCTTATATGTAATCTCAAATACAAAATTTCAATTATCTCTTTGATAGTTTCAAGCTTGCAGGTCACTTTTTTTTCACTCCTGTTTTTTATCACTCCCGGCATTTCAATTATCTCTTTGATAGTTTCAAGCTTGCAGGTCCGATATTGACAGAGGTATTCTCAGGGAACTGTATAATTTCAATTATCTCTTTGATAGTTTCAAGCTTGCAGGTAATATTATATAATCACTATGTCAACTAATAACGGTCGTATTTCAATTATCTCTTTGATAGTTTCAAGCTTGCAGGGTGGTATGGATGTGCTGGTGTGGATTTGGATGATGAAATTTCAATTATCTCTTTGATAGTTTCAAGCTTGCAGGTCCCACCATTTTAAAGAGAGCGTTCTTAAACACTCTCTTATTTCAATTATCTCTTTGATAGTTTCAAGCTTGCAGGTTGGAAACGTATTTATGCACAGATTATAAAAGGGCTGAGCATTTCAATTATCTCTTTGATAGTTTCAAGCTTGCAGGGGTGTAAATTCACATGCGGAGATTGATTCTCATATTGCATTTCAATTATCTCTTTGATAGTTTCAAGCTTGCAGGTAATGATACTAATGCTAACGATTTAGATCTAAGTGGAAATTTCAATTATCTCTTTGATAGTTTCAAGCTTGCAGGGACATGAACTCAGAATTGGATAAAATTCTTGAGAGGATATTTCAATTATCTCTTTGATAGTTTCAAGCTTGCAGGAAGGATGCTAAACCAGTGTAATATACTCGCGATTGGATTTCAATTATCTCTTTGATAGTTTCAAGCTTGCAGGGTATTTGTATCAGGGGAAGGATTATAAGCCTCAATTAATTTCAATTATCTCTTTGATAGTTTCAAGCTTGCAGGTAATTTAGAAGTGTTAAAAACACTTCCTGATGAAAGTGATTTCAATTATCTCTTTGATAGTTTCAAGCTTGCAGGATTTAATCCTAAACCACCCGAAAAAATACCGGATGGAAATTTCAATTATCTCTTTGATAGTTTCAAGCTTGCAGGTGATTTGAACGGGCGTTTATATTTGATGAGAACCTTCAAATTTCAATTATCTCTTTGATAGTTTCAAGCTTGCAGGTGAAGTATTAGAGGTGATCTCAGAGGAATTTGATTATCAATTTCAATTATCTCTTTGATAGTTTCAAGCTTGCAGGAAAGGATGTTGGAGTTACCACGAACTGGGAAGTTATCAATTTCAATTATCTCTTTGATAGTTTCAAGCTTGCAGGGATGATCTTGTTAAAGAAGGTTATATCGAGCATTACTTATTTCAATTATCTCTTTGATAGTTTCAAGCTTGCAGGGGAAAATTTCAATATTATGATGGATCTTGGCACGATATATTTCAATTATCTCTTTGATAGTTTCAAGCTTGCAGGTGTAAAATTGTAATAATTCTAATGTTTTTTGTATATGTATTTCAATTATCTCTTTGATAGTTTCAAGCTTGCAGGAAAATTCCCACAATTGCGGACATGATTCAAGATGCAGTATTTCAATTATCTCTTTGATAGTTTCAAGCTTGCAGGCATAGATTTTATGCTCAAAGGTGAGTGGGCAGAAAGATATTTCAATTATCTCTTTGATAGTTTCAAGCTTGCAGGAAGAAATGTATCTAAAATATCCCCGAAATTGGTTATTTTATTTCAATTATCTCTTTGATAGTTTCAAGCTTGCAGGTCTGATACCAGGTCAGCATTTTAGCAGATCCCATACATGATTTCAATTATCTCTTTGATAGTTTCAAGCTTGCAGGTGCTTCTAAAATGCCCTATACTTCAAAATCAGGCACTAAGAACAAAAACACCTACACTAATTAATATTGAATTTCCTTAAAAATTTATGCATTGGAAATTACTCCAATTAAATATGCACCAAATTCACCGAGAATTCTTCAATTACTTATTATTTATGAAAATTCATGGAGGTGGCATGAGATTTATGTTTGAATTTAAATAAAATGAATTTCGTTCAACCTTATTTCACCCATGTGCTTTTAAAAATGAACGGAAATCGAATTCCTTGGAAAACAGGAAAAAGTGTGAATCCGCCAGTAGATGTTGCTTGATCTTAAGATTTTCAGAAATAATCATTGATAACGCAGTTTGAATAAAATTATTGTATGTTTATGATTAACTGAGTAAATATTGGAAAAATTCTAATACAAATTCCAACATTAAAAATTTTGATGCACGGAAAATGAAATATGAATAAGAAATTTTTTAAGTGCAAAAGCAATCATAGTGTCAACCAATAATATCTCCTGTAGAGTAAAGCGTAGTTGACACAGAACAAGGGTAATGTTTTTATTTTGGGTTTACGATAAATATTGATAAGTTTAGAAGAAATCGGTCGAAAATTTTATGCAAAATAAAATCAATTTCAAGAGATAGACATAGGACAGGAACAAGCGAGATTAAACCTGACCAAACCTGACAAGCAAAAATAAAGGAGAAATTCAAAAGTAAAGTTTGGAATGGCAGAAAAATAGTGAAATACAATAATATGAACCGTTTTAATTGTGTTAATTCATAGTCTATAGTTAGACAATTGCATGATTACATTTAGTAGCGTTATTGTAATACACTAAAAAGTGAAGGGTGTAATTGTGATATTTTTTTGGGGCATATTTTTTTTGAGTAATGTGAAAAAGATTACATAGTTTTGGCGCAAAAATAATGGATTTTAAACAATTATTCAAGATTCTTTCAGCATCTGGTGTTGCTTACAAAAACGGTTGGGAAACATATTCAAAAAATCAATCAAAGGAAATACCTGTCAATCCTACGAATGAAACTTTTAATGAACAGTTTAAAAAATCTATAGATGGATCATTCAGCATTTTGTCTGATAAGCAGTTTGATTCTAATATTGATGCTGTTTGCAGCGATGAGGGGCATATTGATAATTTATGGGATAATTACTATGGTATAATCATAGCGGTAGAATATAAGATTTTTTTTGGTGGGATTTTTGTTCCACATTTAGTAGTTCAAGGATTTAATGGTGAAATAACATGGATTCCATTGGTAGATTATGTAATTTTGCGGGTATCTCGTGAAAAGTATTGTTTAGATTGTATCAGGTTAATTTCAAGAAATAAGAAAGAAAAAGAAGAATCCAAAATCACAAAAGAATCTGTAAACACGAGAGAATCTAAAATCGCAAAAGAATCTGCAAACACGAGAGAATCTAAAATCGCAAAAGAATCTGTAAACACGAGAGAATCTAAAATCGCAAAAGAATCCAAAATCCCAAGAAAGCATATAAGTTTTAGAGATAACTTTACACAAGATGCGGGTCAATTATACCGGATAAATTTACTAAATCACGAAATACAACAGCAATATAGAGCATCGGAGCATTTATGTGATAATTGTTCGACACTAAATAAATCAGCACTTTTTCATTATTTTGAGCATCGTTATAATTATTCTTGTTTCCTTTATCCTTTTAGGTGTCATTTATGCGAGGGATGTCGGCGTTGTTGGAGTTGTGAGTATATAGAGAAGTGTTATGAAGATAAAGGGCTTGGAATATTATTAGATTCTGAAGATATTTTAATTATTAAGGATTTTTTTTCGATTAATCGAGATAAAAAAAGAAAAAACAAAGAAGAAAGTAAAAAGCGTGGAAAAGAAATAAATAAAGATAGAGAAGAAAGAATAAAACATAGAGAAAAAAGAAATAAAGAAGAAGAAAGTAAAAAGCGTGGAAAAGAAATAAATAAAGATAGAGAAGAAAGAATAAAACATAGAGAAAAAAGAAATAAAGAAGAAGAAAGTAAAAAGCGTGGAAGAGAAATAAATAAAGATAGAGAAGAAAGAATAAAGCATGGAGAAAAAATAAAAAATAAAAATGAAAGTGAAAAAAGCGAGGGGCTCAATAGAGGGCTTTTTTGGTTTTTCCCTCATAATAAGACACCAAAAATAATCATTGGGAGTTGGGATGAATGTTTATGGGAAGGATTGAAAATTGGGGGGCGTTATTTACTTTATTGTGAACCTGAGGAAATGATAAACTTTGATGCATTATATAATGGAATTTTACGAGATATTGACAACAGCATTAAAGATTGGAATGATTGGAATGATTGGGATGATTGGAATGACTTAAATGATTCAATATTTTCCAGCGAATATAATGGATCAGATAAGGAAAAATCCGACATTGTTGCGCCCCAATATATTAATAAATTTGAAGATAATGAGATAAGGCAAAAAGATTACAAGATAATAAGCAAATTTGAGAAATATATTCATTCATGGTTGTTTGAACGAATAAATGAGAATTCTGCAATTTTTAAAGATATTTTAGAAGAAATTTTGATTGACACAAAAGACAGCACTAATATCACAAACACCACAAACACTATAAACAGCAAAAACACTGCAAACAACAAAAACACTATAAACAGCAAAAACACTGCAAACAACAAAAACACTATAAACAGCAAAAACACTGCAAACAACAAAAACACTATAAACAGCAAAAACACTGCAAACAACAAAAACACTGCAAACAGCAAAAGCATTCAAATAAGAAAAGAAGATATAACTTCGAAAAATTTGGAAGAACAAAAAGAATGTGAAAAAACTTTGGAAAATCAAAAAGAGAAGCACATGCATAAACAAAAAAAGAATCAGATGAAGAAGCAAAAAGAGATTCAGATTAATAAAAGTAAGCATGATTCATATAATTCCCAAAATTATCAGTCAAAGGTGATTTTGCATGTATCTCATCCAAATACAAATTGGAACATATCGATATATGAGATTTCGAGCGAAAAAGTGGAGAATCGTCAATTTTTAGGAAATATTGATATTTTTTCTCCAGAAAGGATTCATCTATATGAGAATATTGTTCATAAAAAATGGAGTGCCTTTTCAAGTCGAGATTACAGAGCAGAGCAATTTTCTGAAATATTATCTGATGATTTTACTTTAAAAAACAGGAGATGTGAAAATGCTGAAGAAACACAATATGCTGAAGAAACACAATATCCTGAAGAAATACAATATGCTGAAGAAACACAATATCCTGAAGAAACACAATATCCTGAAGAAACACAATATGCTGAAGAAACACAATATGCTGAAGAAACACAATATCCTGAAGAAATACAATATGCTGAAGAAACACAATATCCTGAAGAAACACAATATCCTGAAGAAACACAATATCCTGAAGAAACACAATATGCTGAAGAAACACAATATCCTGAAAAGATACAAGATAGAGAAGATATGCAAAACTCCTTTTCTGTTGGATTTTTTGGTTTTTATAGTCATGATATGATTAATCTGGAATTTTATGTTGAAAATTATGCTGGATCTCGACTTTTGGTGAGATTTAGGACTAATACAGTCGATGAGATGGAAAGAAAAAACATCATTGATAATGTAAATTTAGAAAACAGAAAAAGCATCAATAAAAAGGATTTTTTCTTAAAAAACGAAAAAAATAGCCCATTACGATGGCTAAACTTGAATGATCTAATCGGGCATAAGATTTGGTTGGATGTGGTTTAGATTAAATCTTATTAGTGAAATCTGTGAAATTTACAAAATAGAACCACCAAGAACAAAACAGAAAAAAAGCAAAATAGAACCATTAAGAACAAGCCAAAAAAAAGAAATCAATAAAAATTCAAAGCAACAAACCAAAAAAAGCAAATATATTAACCGTATTTTATAAATAACCGAGAATGGTAAATTTTATAGTAATTGAAATAAAGAAACAGAAAAAACGGATATGAAATAAAATTGATAATAGTTGTCCAAGAACCAGGAACGCGCTTAGGGAAAACCAGTGAGCAACTGAAGATTATTCGCAGCGACGGGGAGTTTAAAGTTGCATTCCGTTTAATTGAGTCAATAGTTTGTTTAACGAAATGCTACATTAGTTATGATGTTAACATTGCTTGTGCCAATTACGGCATTCCTGTATTTTATATGCGGAAAGGTCATCCAGTAATGGCAACGCTTCCATATGCACATCATGGCTTCGTAATTACCCGAAAAGCGCAATTTGATTCGTATTCAAATGGAAAAGGGATGCTTTTGATGACTGCTATAATACTGGGGGCGATAACAAATAAGATTCGTATGATAAAATATCTTGCACGAAATATAAAAAGGAATGATGTTCAAAAGGCAAAAGAATTTCAGAATAAAGCGGCTCGAATGGAATTACTAAGGAAAGAAGTGAAAAAAATTGAAAAAGAAATAAAAAATTGGCATTTAGAGAAAAATCAAAAGATTAAACCACAAAAAAACACTAAAGGCACAAATAATGAGAAGAAAAGGGAAAATGAGAGAAAGAATAATATAAAGACAGAAAATATAGACAAAAACGAAGAAAAGAAAGAAGGAGAGATTGAAAGCGAAGAAAAGATAGAAAATATTGGCAATAGAGAAGAAATGAAAAAAGAAGAAATTGAAAGCGAAAAGAAGATGGAATTTATTGACAGTAGAGAAAAAGATAAAACGAATAATAATGAAAACGATAAAAAGAAAGAATATGAAGAAGAAAATGAAGAAAAAAATGAAGAAAAAAATGAAAAGAAAATAGAATATCCAACAATTAATAAAAAGAAGAAAGAAGATGACAAAATAAGCGAAAAAAATTTAGCGGAATTAAAAAGCAATGAGAAATTTTTCCCACAATTCAAACAACCAAAAGAAATAAAAAAAACCGAGAAAATAAAGAAATCTAAACCGAATCCAAATGGTTTGCGGGCGAAATTGATGGGTTATGAAGGTAGTGCATCTCGGATCTATTTTGGATTATTGAAAGAAGTATTTCCAACAAATTTGGAATTCAGCAAGCGGGTTCGTCGACCTCCTACAGATCCAATAAATGCTTCAATAAGTTTCGGCAATCATCTACTTGCAAATGAGATAATGGTTGCAATTGTTGTAGCAGGATTGGAGCCTTTTGCAGGTTTTATGCATTCAGATAGATCCGGGCGCCCTTCCTTAGTATTTGATTTAATGGAAGAATTTCGGCAACCAATAGTAGATCGCTTGATTTTAAGATTATTTCGGAAGCGGATATTGCAGAAGAAGCACTTTACAGATGAAGGCGATGAATTTGGAATGCGTTTTACGAAATCTGGAATGGAGATCTTTCTTCGTGAGTTTTATTATTTAGTTCGGAAACAGGGCGAATATATAAAGGGTACATTCATAACTTATCAAAATTTGATGTTAAACCAAGCGCGAATGATGGTTCGTTATTTTTTGGGTAAAGTAAAATCGTATAAGCCATTTTTAATGAAATGGTAAAAGTGCGTTGAATTTTCCAAAAAAGAGAAGAAAGTCAAAAAGCAAAGAAGGAAAAAAAGAGAAGAAGGTTAAAAAGCAAAAAAGGAAAAAAAGAGAAGAAGGATAAAAAGAGAACCTAATCGAAGTGCTTAAAATATGAATTACTTAGTTACTTTTGATATTCCCGTGGAGAATACTCGATTGCGAACAAAATTGGGGGAGAAATGCATGGATTACGGACTTTTTCGCATTCAATTATCTGTTTTTTGGGGGAGTTTAGAGAAAGCCGCTTTACAGGATTTAATGTTTGAATGTGAAGAGTTAATTGATAATTCACCTGCAGATATAAGGTTTTTTGCCGTTTGTGATCAATGTTTAGAGAAGTCGTATGTGATAGCGAATAATTCTCAAATTCGAACTTTGCAAGCAAAAAAGTTAAGCGAGAATATAAAACTGACAACACTTTCGCACATTGATGTTGGATGGATAGAGAAATCTAAAGATTCACAGAAAAAGAAGAAATCGAAAAAGAAAAAATCGAAAAAGAAAGAGAGTTCAGAAAATCAAGAAAATATAGTCAATCAAGAAAGCGTTGTCAATCAAGAAAGTGCAATTAATCAAAAATCAGATAAAAAAGTAGAAATCAGAGAAACGACAATAAATGGAACAGAAAAAGCGATAAATGAAACAGAAAAAGCAATAATTGAAGGATTAACGAAAGAACAGAGCAAAATAGCAAAAGTAACAGCCAAACCCGAGCCATTAATGAAGGAAAAGAAAAGAGGGAAATTGGATAATGGAATAGAAAAAAACGTTTTAGAATTATTCGATTTATCAGATGATAAAGTTTGGAAGCAGTTTCAGTCAGAATTTTTAGAGCCTTCAATGATAGATGAGAATGAATTAAAACAAGGCGATAATTTAAAGAAATCAACTGATATAGAAAAGTTACGAGAGATAGAAAAAATAAATGGAAAAATTCATGAAATAAAAAAAGAAAAAGAAGAAATTCATAAAACAGGAAAGGAAAGAGAGAAAATACATAAAACAGGAAAGGAAAGAGAGAAAATACAGAATATAGAAAAAGAAAGAGAAAATATACATGAGAAAGGAAGCGAAAGATTTGATGACACAGACTCAATTGAAGGAGGAATAAAGGAAGAAAAGAGAGATAATATCAACAACGATATTCTAAACAATGCGCTTAGTACTTTTTTGAGAGAGAGCCTTCAAGATGCAATTAAATTTTGTATTTTTTCTGAAAGTCAGTTTGATTATGAACAAACACATAAACCTGAAATTTCAAAAGAAATGTTATTAGAAAAACAAAAAGAGAAGTTAAGACAAGATAAAAAGGAAGATTCAAGAGATTTATCAGAACCAGCAGATACACAACAAACACAACAAACACAACATACACAACATACACAACAATTAAAAGACATATCAGGCACCAAAATAGAAAAAGAAAAGGAAAACGATATAGAGCAGAATAGTATTAGTGAAAACAAAAGGGAAAGCTTTTTAGAAGAGTCAGATTTAGGAAGGATCCTTAGTTTAGGAGATGATTTGCAGCAGAAAGAATCAGTTCCGTTTTTTATGACGAAAGAATTAATGAAATGGTTGCAAACTGGAGAAGGAAATGAATTAGTTGATGAATCGGAATCATTTCCCATAATTGAGAAAGATTTTATTGAGAAAGTTTTGTCTGAATCTGAAAAATATGTGCAAATGGACAAGAATGATGATGAAATAGATAATATAGGAGATGTAAATGGGGAAAATCCGAAAGATTTGAGTGAAACATTTGTAACACTAAAAGATATCATGAAAAATATATCTTTGTTAGAAAAAAAGAGCGGACAAAAGCCGAAATATCATGGATTTGTTGATATTGATGTACTTCTTGTTTAATGTGAAAAACATTTGAGAAAATTGAAATTAACTTAAGGGAGATAAAAAATAAAATTAAAAGAAACAAAGTTAAGGAAGGAAAAAACACAAAAAGAAGAAATTTAAGAAAAACACAAAAAGAAGAAAGTTAAGGAAAATGTGCACTAAATTGAGCAAAATAAAAATAAAACCAATAAAGTGAAAAAAATGGATGTTTATATGGAAAATTGGTATGGATCAGAAAATTCCAGCTCAGATAATTGGCTTTTTTCAGCAGAAGAACTTCGACAGTATATTTACTGTCCTCGGATACCATTTCTCAGGCATGTTCGGAAAATAAAACCAAATTCAACAGCTTCAATGCGTCGTGGAACCAAATTTCATCAAGACATTGTACGAAAACGAAGAAAGTTACAGAAATGGCTCCTAATTAATGATAAACATAAATTTAATAGTATACCACCTCAATACTATTTTAATCTCTATTTTGAATCGCCCACACTTCATTTACTTGCTTATCTTGATGTTGTAGAGAAGAATCCAAATACAGATGAGTTATATCCTGTTGAAATCAAAACAACTTCAAATTTTCCGATATCCAGGGATAAAATCATTGAACATCATCTTATCCAATTGACAGTGCAAAGTTTGCTATTGGAAGAACATTTTAAGACATTTATTTCTCGAGCAAAAATAATATATGTAAGTAATGAGCTAAATCACACCCACTCTTTATCATTATGGCAGGAAATCAGTATCGATATGAAAGAGACAGTATTGAAAACCGTTGCTGATATGCACAGAGAAATATCATCAGAAATTTTACCAAGGCCAACAAAAATAAAAAATCGGTGTAAAGTATGCGAATATTGGACAATTTGCAGGTCGGTATGAAAATTTGAGAAAAAGCAACACAATTATGAAATAGAATGGAGAATAGCGCAGATGAATTATATTTTTGAGCACACAAGCAGGAACAGAAGAGAAATAAGAAGAAGAAGAAGCAAAAAGGGGAGAGAATAATGGAGAAGATAATAGGAACCACTAATTTAAAAGAAATTTGTGAATAAAAATCAATGAAGAAACTGTAGCAATGAAAAAAAATAACAATAAATAACAATAGAACAGAAATAATAAAAAAAGCAACTAAACAGGAAAAATGAAGGCCAGTAACAAAATTGGATATAATAAAACCTATTTGGTTTAAATATAAATGAAATTACTAATGATTTTAACAAAAAAGAAGCGAAAAATTATGAATATGATTGAAGCGCAAATTAGATTTAATAAAAAGGAAAAGCATCAAATTAATAATGGCGAAAACTGGAAAACTTCTGAAAATAATGCAATTTTTATAGGAGCTCATAAAAAAAAGATAATTATTTTTGGTAATACTAATAAAAGCTTTGGAATTCGCATAGATTGGACAATAAAAATATATAATGCAGCATCAATCGAAGACTATAATCCATTAAATCCAATGATGATACATGGAAAATTGCAGACTCAAGACTTAATTAAATCATATATTCATGATTTTCAAGTACAATGGCAGAAGTTCTACCCAATTGACAAATTCAGCATATTTTCTAATTTCGATGAAAATTTAAAAAATAAAAACCAAAAGAAATCAGCTTTATCAAAACAAGTAAAAAATATTACAGAAAAGATGAATATTGAGATTTTTAAAAATAGAGAGAATCAAAATAATCAAGAAAATCATAATATTCAAGCGAATGATAATAATCAAGCGAATCAAATGATTCAAAAAGAACGCACATTCATAAAAACTCATGAAAATACTACACAAACATGGGATGAATTAAAATCTCGATTGCAACAAACATTTACTCCTGAAAAATTTGGAATTGATTTTATCTCCCACGGCCATGCAGACCATTCACCATTGTCAACTAATTTACCTGAAACACTAATTTTCAATCCGATTACAAATGATATCGAGAAAATTCGTTTCTTTCCGCTTCCTATATTAACAACCAGACAAAATTTGAAAATATTAGAGAATCGATTTAGTTGTAAATTAATATCATTTATAGATTGGTATAAAAATGAATTGGATATTATTGATGATAAAGAATTGAAATCAAGGGAGATGAATAGCAAAACAGATAAGAAAGAGAACAAATCAAGTAAGAGAGAAAGCAAAGGAAATAAGAAAATCAACAAACAAGATAAAAACGTCAGAAAATCCCTGAACAAAAATAATATATTTTCTATCATAAATTGGACAGAGTTTGAAAAAAAGCAGTTATTTGATTATTTTCGCAAGCTTAGACAGGAATATTCAAAATTTTTTAAAGAAAAAATGAAAGAATACATTCAAATTCAATCTTACTCTGATGGTTATGATGATATTTCTAAAGAAAAAATAGATAACAGTGCAGATGATATAACAGATACAAGTGATATAACTCAAATTTTGTTCAAATATCCTAATGGTAATAGAAGATGGCTTTTTATTTTTGAAGATATAGAAAATTGGCTTGAAAATGAGAATTATTTCTATCCTATCATCATTCAAAACTATGTAATTTGGTTAATTCCTTCAGGTCATGTAATCGGTTCAGCGGGTTTATGTATTTGTAGAAAAGAAGCAATTTTTCAAGAAATATTAAAGAATCACACAAAATCTAATAGATTTCAAACCATTTGTGATGTTCTATATATGGGAGAATTTATTCCATATTTTCGAGGTCATTGTCTTATTCCGCCACCAATTAGAGCAGCGAATATAATAATTGATGCATTGTATGGAGATCCGCATCAAATATTCAATCTTTTTGATTCGGAAGTGCAACATCTAAAAACTTGGATAAATTCAGTTTTTAAAAAGGATAATTTGGGGAATATTGTTTTTTTTTGTAGAGAACTTGGTAAACCCCAATTCTTACTACAAATTTTGTGGGAATATATTCATGAAAATTGTAATGAAAATTGTAAAAACACTGACAATACTCAAAATATTAAACAGACACAACAAGAATTAATTACTCAAACTCAGTCATTAACGCAAACTGAGAATTCGATAGAAAGTAATCAGAAAGCAGTAAAAAATAATCACTACATCCCACTATTGATCATGCCAAGTTCTTTTTTCAATCTACAACAGGTTATTCTTTCGGATAATTTATTTCAAACGCTGAAAAATAAGGAGATCTTAATAACAAAAACGATAGCAAATCAAGGGAAAAAAAAGGATAACAGGCATTTTATAATGTTAGAATTACCACGCCAAAGATATTCAAATGCATTCAAAAATTTTCTGGTAAAATACAAGTCAAAAATAGCAGAAATTTCCGGATGGTGCAGCCAATTAAATTATCGAGAGAAACATCCAGCTGATGAATATTTTGAAATTTCAGATCATGGAAATATAATAGAAATGACTGAATGCTTAAAACAAAATGAAATTAACAAAGTTTGGATAATCAATAATTTGTCAAATTTACCCTTGAAATATTTACGAGAGCATGATATACAATGTGGTATACTATCAACGATTAAATTATGATATTTTTAATTAATTAGTTTAGAAAGTAAAATAAAAAGTAAAACAAATAGTAAACCATTATATTCAAAAAATATATAATTTATTTAGAAAAATGTTAACAAGCAAAATTAGTAAAAAAGGGCAGATTGTAATTCCTCGCCAAATCCGAGAAAAATTAAATATTAAAGCAGGGGATGTGCTTCATTTTTATCAAGTTGGAAACCGTATTTATATCGAGAAAGATAAAAGTGATTCATTACCTAGAATGGTTGAAATATTGAAACGCGGAAAACCGTTTGCACCAAGATTGATTAAAAATTTGCGAGATGAATGGAATTGAAAATATGTATCGATTCGAATGTCTTTATATCAATTCACAACCAAGAGTCTAACCATACAGAATGCGAAAAAATTATTGATGCAATTGAAACTAACCAACATAAAGGGCTGGTTTCAGTAATTGTAATTTCAGAATTGTTGGTAGGATATTATCAAATTGGAGAAATGAGTGAATTAAATTTATTCCTGTCAAAGGCAAAGATGCTATATGAGTTAATTCCAATATCATTGAGTATTGCTCAAGAAGCTGCCGAATTACGGGCGCTATATCAGATCAAATTACCTGATGCGATTATTCTTGCTACAGCGAAGCTTTATAATGCAGATTACCTGATTTCTAATGATATTAAATTGATAAAGAGGCCATATTTTCCAATTATTACAGCAGAAGATTTTGTATTGAAATTTCTTTAGAAGAATTTGAGTGTTTTCAGAGTTTTGACTAAATATAGATAGCGTTAAAAAAAGGGAGCAAAATAGAAAGCTTTTTATTAATAAAAAAGAATTTCAATTCAATCATTTTTGAAAAAAGCATCAAAAGCGCGACCAGATGATGAAACCATTAAATTGTGGATCAAATTAACGAAGAGATATCCTAAAGAACGAAATTCTTTTTATCATAGAGATGAAAGAGAAAATATTATGGAATTTTTCTTTAGGTATTTAAAATAGATATATGTTTTTTTTTTCAATTCTTTAAGGGAATATTGAGCACTAAAACACTATATTTTTGATAGTGGAAAGAAATTTTTTAGTTTCAAGTATTTTCAGCTGTAATGAAAAGTATTAAATGAAAAAAAATACAAATCTTGCTTTTTTTATTATAAAACAATCCTTTTACTCAAATATTTTTGTAAATCAGTATTGTAAAAATCTTTTTAAACTTTTGAATTATTTTTGTATTGATATAAGAGGTTCTAGCAACTTCTTTATTTTTGACAGAATTTCCATTTTAATCTTTCATTTTCCGACAATAATCAATTCTATCCAAGAATTATTTCAGTCGGCAAAAATGAACTTTAAAAAATATAATTACGGGTCGATTTTTGACTATTTTTAATCATATTATAGTTGAATTTGATAAAAAAAGTTCTAAATTTCTGATCGACAAATTTCAAATTTGGATGGAATGTTGGTAAATGCGTAGATTATGCAGGATTTTTATTTTTTTATTAATCTATCAAATGTTGATAAAGGCTCATAAAAACTTTAAAAATATTAAAGGGAATTTCATGTCTGAGCAGTTTGTATTTGAATATGAAAGTGATTGGGTAGAATATTTTAATAGCGTACTTAAAAACGAAATTAGAGAAGAAATCGGCAATAAAAATTCAATAAAAGCGAGTATTATTGAATCAAACCAATCACTTGAAGAATTTCTAAAGAAACATCCAGAAATTAAACGGATTCCTTCAAAAGAATCATTTTTTCATAATTTGAGAATAAAAAATAATGAAAATGATTTTTATTTTTATTTGAATAATCAAAATGAAAGATTTTGGGTTATTCATAATATAGAAAATCAAAAAAAGATTGAAAATATTGTAAAAAATTTAACTACAAATACATATTTACAGGATAAAATCTATTTATCACAAAAAACCATGGAAACCCATAAAAAGAATTATTCTGCTGATTCTTTAGGATTAACGCTTAATTTTGAACAAAAATTCACTTTGAATAAAAATAATCCTGTGTTTATTAATGGAATTGAAGAATTTGATGATATTGCCTTTACATTACAAATATGGCCAAAGCGTTCTGAATCGATAAATTACTTTTTAGATAAATTTAGAGAAATTAAATGTCCGATTAATTACAAATCACTTAACTTTGTATTTAATGACAAAGATACCGATAATATTCTTATTAAAGAAGATCTATATTATGATGGCTCTTTTACAATCCATAGAGGCAAAGATTTACACCAACATTTGAAATTCTTACATGATATAAAGCAACAATATAATAAATCTATGGATGAAATTGAAGAAAAAAGAATTGACTGGGATTTAATGAAAGGAGATCTATTTACAATAGAACTCGATAAAGAAATTAATCCGAAGAATTTTATTCAAGCAATCAATCAAACAAAAGAATTCAAGATTAATGGATTTTATATGTGTATAAAGATAACGATTTTTATACTTTTTGTTGTATTGATCTTCATACTGGAGGAAAATTCTATCTTCAAGTCTCACGTTCAAAGATATATGTCAATTTAGGAAAGGATTCTTGCGGCAATATTATTTTTCGATTATTTACAAATCTTCAAAGATATTTTTCAGTTTCAACAAGGCTATCCGTGGACGATATAGAAATGAATATATAATGAAAAGAGAAATTCATAAGGATAAATCAGAAAATTTCAAATATATAAAGCAATAAGAAAAACACACAATTTGCTAAAACGAATGATTGAAATTAATGAAAAATTAGAAAAAGAAATTAAAAACAGGCAATTACAAAAAGAGATGACAGAGTTTGGAGTTGTCTTAAGAAAAAAGTAAAACTGATTAGATTTAAGTTATTTTCATATTTGTTTCAACTCCTTTTTTATTATTCTTATCATCTTATTCATTTATTACTAAATATCAAAACAATTAGTAAAGAATCTTTATCTCATGATTAAAAAGATTCAAGTAAATTCTGTAGAAAAAGATTTTGTTCAGATAATTTACAAATTGATTGACACAAACCTTTTTGAATTGACTATTCTTAGTATAAATGAGAACCAAATGGCGATGCTCACACAGTTTATCTTTACCCTTTACCCTCATGAATCCACCGGTCCCTACTTTCTTCAACCATTTGCTTATATTTTCCGAGGTATTTTCATGAATTGGCTTAAAGCCTTTAATTCTACTGTTGGTGATGATCTCCACAAAAAGCAGCCCAAAGATTCAAATCTTTTTATGCTAGAATATGCCCTTCAGCAAGAACTTCACTATTCGTCTGATTCAAACCTAAATCATTCCGCAAATTCTTCACGTAACTATCGCAGAAATCGATCTCATTCACGTCGCTCCAATGTTAATAAAATTACATATACAATTTCTTCATTAAACGATTCAATTTCTCAAGCCCTTCTGAATTTTCTGCTGCAGCAGCGAGATACAACCATTCAATATGCAATGCAAAAGGCAGTAATTGCTCAAGTTGAAATTAAACAGAAAAGCCTCATCGATTTAACAAAAACTGAAAATAGACCGAAATCATTGAAAATTAAATTTCTAACACCTACTGCTTTCAGTATTCGTGGAAAAAAGACCATGATGCGCTTACCCCTTCCCGAATATTTCTTTCCAAATTTAGCAAAGCTGTGGGATAGTGTTTTTAAAGAAACAGATTATCAAGTTCCCGATTTGTTTTTTGAATGGGTCAATCAACATATTTCAATCTCTTCATTCCAATTAAAAACTCATGCTTGGGACATGGGTAAGGACATAAAATTCACCGGTGCTTCCGGTTGGATAAATTACATTAATGATGATTCAAATAATCCATTAAGCATTTGGCTGGATATTTTGACACGATTTGGAGAAGATATGAATACTGGAAACGGCCGAACTGCGGGATTCGGACAATTCAAAGTAATTAATAGTTTTAGTTCTAGTTGAATCCTTAGGCAATGAAGTCAAAAGAGTAATTAGCAATGCATTTTATTTGTATAGAATCTTTAATACTTTTTCTACCTTTTTTTGACTAAATTTTAGCTTTCAAATTGTAGTAATAGCTTCTTTTATATAATTAAAATCTCAATTTAAATGCGGATTTTACTAGTAAAGTATAAATTTGGATGCAAAAATTCTTATAAAAGTCTCAATTGAAATGCGAGAAATCATAAAAAAGTCTCAATTAAAATGCAACATTTTTTATTTATTAATAATTTAATATATTCAATGAATATTTCAAAAGAAAATCTTCGAAAGATAGTAGAAGAACAATATGAAATGATTATCAAAAAACCGGTTGGAATTCCTCGAGAAAAATTGTCAATAATTGCAGAAAAAAAAAAGGCGACACATGTTATTATTATAACAGGACTCCGAAGGTGTGGGAAATCAACTTTTTTACGACAAATCATGCATTTTTATTATCATGATGAGAATTTTTACTATCTAAATTTTGATGATGAACGATTAGTTGGTTGTACATCAGAAGATTTTGATTTAATTTATGAAGTATTGTTGGAACAATTTGGAGATCATCAAGTTTTTTTTTTTGATGAAATACAAAATGTGCCGAAATTTGAACGGTTTATTCGACGATTACATGATTTGGAAAATAAAATCTATTTAACAGGATCAAATGCCACCCTTCTCAGTAGCGAGATTTCTACAAAATTAACTGGGCGTCATTTAGATATTGAACTATTTCCTTTTTCTTTTCGTGAATATCTCAAATTAAAAGATGTAGAAATTAATAATTCTTTACTATATACAACAAAAGGAAGAGGAAAGATCATAAAATTATTTGATAATTACTTGCATAAAGGAGGAATGCCTGAATTTCTAAAAATAAATGATTATGAAATATTACAGCGGTTATATGAAGATATTCTTATTAAGGATATTACTGTACGATATAAAATTCAACATGTTCGGGAACTCAGAGAAATTGTGAAATATCTCTTCTCTAACATTGGACAAAAAACAAACTATTCTCGTCTTTGCAAGTTAGTAAATATCAGAAGTCCTAACACAGTAAAAAATTACTTAGATTACTTGCAGCTAACATATTTAGGATTTTTAATTCCAAAATTAGATTATAGTGTCAAAAAACAAATTGTTTCTGGTCAAAAATATTATGCGATAGATTTAGGTATAGTTGAATATATCTCTGTAAAATTATCCAGAGATCTCGGTTGGGCATTAGAAAATCTTGTATTTCTCTCTTTGCGAAGAAAATATCCCATTTCTAAGATTTTTTATTATGATAATGGGTCAGAATGCGATTTTGTGATTCGGAATGAAGTGAAAGTTAGAAAAGCGATTCAAGTTTCTTACTTTTTAGACGAACACAATAAGAAGAGAGAAATAGAAGGACTTTTAAAGATAATGAAGCATTTTAACTTGGATTCAGGCTTAATTCTAACATATGAACAGGAAGAAGAATTAGACACTCCAGCAGGCTTGATTCACATAATCCCTGTTTGGAAATGGCTTTTGCAAGAATAGTTAATTTTCTAATCGTACTCTATATCTTTTATCCTGCATATTAAGCCAATAAGATCATATTATTTTGCATGCAAAATTATATACAATATCTTCATTAAACGATTCAATTTCTCAAGTACTTCTGAATTTTCTGCTGCAACAGCGAGATACAACCATTCAATATGCAATGCAAAAGGCAGTAATTGCTCAAGTTGAAATTAAACAGAAAAGCCTCATCGATTTAACAAAAACTGAAAATAGACCGAAATCCTTGAAAATTAAATTTCTAACACCCACAGCTTTCAGTATTCGTGGAAAAAAGACCATGATGCGCTTACCCCTTCCCGAATATTTCTTTCCAAATTTAGCAAAGCTGTGGGATAGTGTTTTTAAAGAAACAGATTATCAAGTTCCCGATTTGTTTTTTGAATGGGTCAATCAACATAATCAAAATGCTATTGTTTATCCTTCAATTGTAAATCCCAGTACCTTAATTATTGAAAAAGGCGTGACCACAACAATTTTAATCGATCTCTCATCCCTGTCAACTTTCCAAACTGAGTTCGTTGCAAATATTCTGTCACTTGTGTCTGTAATTTTTCTTCAAATGCTTTAAAATATTCTAAATTTCCATCCCAATCTTGTAGCATATCAACAGGGTAATTGCGAACAAAGACATCGAGGGCACTCTCGGCTTCATCACGTAGATTGATTTTTTTCATCTCTTGATCCATTAATGCAAAAATCATCAGTTCCATATTTGAATAACTCTTAACAAACACATATATATCGAAATCTGCTGTGTGGAATGTTAATTCTTGAGATACTGAAACGAGATTTTCGCAGAATGTGTGAATAGCCGAGAGAAATGGGACCATAATATTTTCATTCACACTCTCATCAAGTTTTAGCGTGATAAAAGGTAATCCAGATTTATTGCTGATAACTACAGCCCTTACACCAAACTTAGTAGAATCCAATGATGATAACCCCGCTTTTTCGTATTTCTTTTGTTGTAAATCTGTTTTAAGCATTTTATTATTTAAATTAGATGATTTCATAATCTTAGTATTATTTGAAATATTGGATGATTTTACCTTATTTCCAGTTGGAGAAATTCCAATTTTTGAATATTTTGATTAGTTTTATCCACATTTAAATTATCTTGGCTTATTTTCAATAGAGATTGATTTATTTGCATAGTATCATGTACTTCAACATTCTAAAATATTTAAATTTAACAGTTCTCAACGATTCGACAAAAATAAATAATTGAAATAGCATGATTATCTAGTGTTTGCATCAACGAGAATAAATTAAATGGATACTTGAGTTATTGTATGAGCATAAAAACTCAAGCCGTGCATCGAATTTCACGATTCGGTACACGTTATCCATATTTTAATAAGATTTCGTTCTTCAAAAATCTTGCGAAATCGATTCGACATACTTTGAACCTTTCAAATCAACGTATTGGGCGCAAATGGAGTTTAGATGAAATTTTGACGGTTCTCTGCTATTGTTGGATTCGTGGTGTCTCAATTCATCATGCCTCCGAAAAATTGGAACGGTGGGCATCTAAATTTTTGAACTTTCAACCAAAAATATTTCATGATAGACGAAAATCACGCGCTTTTCCGCACCAAACAACAATTAATGATTGGTTACGTACCCAATCATCTGAAAAAATCGAGGAAATCTATCGAATTGTGTTTGAAAAAATGATTCAGCGTGTATTTTTAAAAAATCCTGATTGAACTGGTTATGTTTTAGAATTTGACCTTACATACTTAGAATATTGAGGAAAACGGAGGGATGCGCTGATCAAAAAAAGTCGGATGGTTAAAGGTATCAGACGAATTCGTCATTATCATGGTGCGCTCATTCATGAAAATTCTACTTCATTATTTATTGGTTGCCATCATGTTGCCAATCGAGAGTCGAAAATCCTTTTTATGCTAAAAATTGTGGATTGGCTCCAATATTTAGGTCTAAAAATAAAGATTTGTGTCATAGATCGTGAATATTATCGACACGATATTTTGAGATATTTAAAGATCGTGATGTTTCTGTTGTCACTCCTGCTAAAAATTATAAACAGCTGAAACTGGCCAAAGAACAGTATTTAAAAGGTGAAAAGGGCCGAATTCAGACATATTTCATAAGACCTAAATCAACTAATAATCGAAATAAGAAATTGATGCGCAATTGGGTACATTTATATCCAAGAGGTAATCAATCTTTAGGTGAAATAAAAACCGCTTATCGACAAGGATGTCTAAGTTTAGCAGAGGCATCCGAGCAAATTTATGGTTTAATTACCACTATTGCGCCACAATATCGCTCGAAATCGTTCGTGTATTTGATCAAGCGTTATTACAAAATGAGATGGCAGATCGAAACCGCTTTTCGCGATGTGGAGGTGCATAAAGGAATTTGGCGGTCAAACAACGATGCAACTCGACTCTTTGCTGAAATGGGGAAATATCTGCTGTTTAATATGTGGCAATTCGAACGAGATCAAATTCGCCCAGAGAGACGTTTGACCTTTCAAGAGTTTCGAGATTGGCTTGTAGATGAAATTTCTCAGACAATTAACCTCTAAATCTTCAAATTTCGACTGAAACAAAAAAGGAAGGAAAGAAAATGTAAAAAATATTATTTCATTGAGAACTGTTTAAGGAAGAAAATTGCACAACCATAACCATTCGTTTAATTTGCGCAAAGAAAATAGCTTGTCAATTAAGGAAAATATAGATAAAGACAAATAGACAAAGAATTAAATTGCAAGAAATATAGATCGGGAACATTTTATCAGGAAATAAATACTTGATGACATGGATTTAGCGCATTAATTACAAATAGAAAGAAATGATTAAGAAAGTGATAAGGATAAACTTTCTAAAAATGATAACTATAAACCCATGAAAGTTTTGACTCTGATTTCGTATAGAAACTTTGATTTAGAAATCTGAATTAAAATTTCAATCAAAAGCAATCGAGATAATTCGCAATAACCCATAATTCGATTAAAAATATTTAAAATATACGTCAGATCGAAAAGGTGCGTGATACTCTTTTCTAAGATGTTTTAATTGATAATCACCTTCTTTGCCGATATCAATTATTTCAACTCCCCCACAACGGGGACAAATTTCGGGTTTATTAGGGAAATCAATTAGTATCGAACCACATCTTGGACAGAAAAAATGTTCATTCGACATAATTCTAGCTAACAATATGCAAGATGTTCATTTAAATTTGTGCTTTATGGAGCATAATCTCAAAAAAATGTTTACCACACTTATGACTATTCACTCTTATCACACATATAATGTCCATGGTATAACTCTATAGCTGTGTGAACAATAATACAAAGAGGTGTTGTAATATATTTGATATATTATATCTTTGAATCTAAAATATTTTTTTAATTATTTCTGAATCTATGTAAAATCTTTTAATTCAATAATAAAAATACATAGAATATACAATAGTATCAATATTAAAATTCGAGAGTATATTTTAATCGAATAAATACTTGAAACAGTTGTCTTTGATTTAATGTTAGAAAATATTTAACTATTATAATTTTCTTGATGAAGTGAGAAGGGGATATGGAATAATATTTGAAAAATTAAAAGGATTGAACAATCTGGAATTGTTTTACCATTTTAATATTAAACGAATGTCGGATGATTACAAATATTTGTATGAAGATAGATATTATGAAATTAATGAATTTTTGGAATTTTCCACTGATTGATTGCACTAAATCAGTTTTTTAACTTTAAAGAATATCCATAATACGCCCATACTGATTGCAATAATTCCACACGCAGCCCAAAATGGTATCTTTGGAAATCCTTGATTATTCATTCCAAAAATCCCAGTAATTACCTCTGCAATAAGTAAAAGTGATGTAGCGAAAGTAAAACGCGCCAAAACGGAATTAAGTTTGCTGGATTCTGCATTGAAATATAAATTCATCAAGTCCGATATAATCTGGCGTAAAACATCCAACTCATCAATTTCATGCCGAATATGATCATCTAATTCGAGCGGGATATAGGTTTGATTGAAATGCATCATGGATCTATCATTCATAGAGACCAACACTTCTCTATCCGCTTGCAAGATTTTCATGGTGTCGAAAATGGATTGCCTTATTCCTACCAAACGCTCCAGTAATTTATCTTCATTTGAAATATCATGTGTAAGTATTTTTTTTTCGATTTCTTCCGTAAATTTTCGCCAATCATCGACCACATCAATGGTTTGATCAATCAACAAGTCCATATAGCGCGAAACTAAATATGTAATTTGGCCTTTTATGAGTTTCATAGGATTTTTCCGAAAATAGCGAAAAAGGCGCGATGTATTAATTACTTCATCTAAATGGATCGAAATTGCAACATTTTCATATATAATTAATCCGATCTGATTTTCTCTTTTTTCTTCACGCTCAGATGGATGAATTACTGCATTTTTAAATAAAATTAACATGTAAGATACATAATCATCTAAGCGCGGGCGACTATCTTCAATAATTTCTTCTAAAGTATCCAAAGAAATATCAAGCAGTACGGTTAAATCTAATAATTCCGCATTTTCTTTTACATCTTCAATGTTACGAATTTCATCTTCAAAATTAATATCTAAAAAGCAGCACATACATTTTTCCTTCACACTGTCAGGATGCATGCCATCGCGCAAATCGTCCAAGGTAACATCAAATTGTTCAACGATTGGGCGGTTATCCACCACTTTACGTAAAATAAAGTAATTCATTTTCATATAATCTTCCTCCAAATCTTGATCACTCTGGACGCTTGCCTCATAAGTGATTTATCAAAGATTATTCATCTTTGAGGATAATTTTCGTAATTATTATTACAACTTGTTTTTCTCACCTAACTTCGAAAGTTGCTTTAATGATAACCGTCTCGAAGTCAAAGGAATTAAGAATATTGAGATATTAAATTTTTGCCTTTCCATTTAAGATTCAATTTAATTATCTACTTAAGTCAATATTAAACTATAAAAACTTCGTCCTTTACATTTTTTCAAACTAAATTCATATTATTTAAATCAAAGAAATCATAAAATCATTAAATATTCAAAAAAAAGCATGTTTTATCTCAAAATAAGTATTCCAAAGAAATTTTTATATCTAATACATCCAAAAATAGTAATAATAAGAGATATTCAAGTGATTAGAAAATTGATCATTATCCCATGAAATTATAACTGGATATCCTGATAAAATAGGATCATTTTCTGCACTATAAAATATGTCAAAGAAACTTTCAGTAATCGAGCCGCTTTCATTAACTGGTATTCTAATTGAGTAGAGTAAAAAATTCCATATCGTTTTCAAAAACAACTCGGAAATAATATGTTAATTCTGCGTCAGATCCATCCAATACCACAGTGCTATTATTGATTGGTTCATCCTTATGAAATGATGGTTTTATTTCATCAATTGATGTGATATTCTCGGTTTGAAGATAAGCTTCTATCCAATGAGCACCAGAAACCACTTGTGAGTCCCATTCAATGTGAATTACATCATCAATTGTAAATTGAGTACTTTCACCTGAACGAAAATCGATTTGAAAATCCTCACTTGAAATTGGTGTATGTATTTGTTTTCTTTCAACAAAAAAATCATAAATGAAATCAGAACTATTATCCCAAATAAACGAGAAGTAAAACCATCCTTCATTTCCTGTAGTATTAAACTCTTTATAGATATTTGCTGAACATGAATAGATCAAATTAAAAGAACTTAAAAAAAGAATTGGATTTTAATTAATTGAACCACATCTTTTTTTTATTCAATTAATTGTGGAAACCACATTTGTGGAATTTATGCTCACAAATGTGGTGATTATATGAAATCAAAAAAGATATTACTTGTATCATTTATTGGTTTATTAACCCTAAACTTTTTAGCTTATGGAGTAGCAGATCAATATATATCAAGCACTCGAAAACTAGATTATGGTTCTTATTCGGGAGGATCTTACGTAGATACTCGGGAGAATGATGGAATTTGCTATAGTTTTGATTCTGAAGGCGTATGGTATGCAAGAATACATGTTTATTTTAAATTGCAAAATCCTGATAAATATAATTCTGTGAATATATTGAATAACGTGGCACATGCATCGAATGAAGATTATTGGGTTATCATTGTGTACGGGACTGACTATGATTCTACAGATAGATCTGAAATTCACCTAAATAGCGATGGATATCATACAATTTCATTGGATTCAAATAAAACTTGTTACTGGATCGGTTTCGAAAAGAAAAAATGGTTAGACGATTTTTCATTTGGTATTGATTATATTGATTTTAAATAATGATACCTTTTTTTTATTATCCTTTTTTTTTCTAATCTAAGTGATAAAAAGATGAAACGAAAATACGTTGCATATATTCTTATCAGCATAATACTGAGCAGCTCTATCATTGTTGTTATTATTTTAATGCAGAATGATGCTTTAAATAAAGATCTATCTTTACAAGATGGAAAAGATTATTATGATAGTCTTGGTGCAGATTTAGGCTATCTGAATGAAACGGACAACATTTATGCTTCATTTGCAAGTAAGTGGAATGGCTTTTACCAAGTTTTGAAAATATCAATAAATTTTGATAGTATTCAAACATACACAAGAATTGAAATAGTTTATTATATTCTTCATTCAAATTCAAAAGATGTTTTTCTCATGGTTAACTATCAAAATTGCAAAAACTTAAGTATTCCAATAAAACTTTCTGAAGGTTCCAACACTCTAATGGTTAAAAATGGAGATTTTTCAAATACAGATAATATTACAGGAATAACACTCTTTAAAAAAAACTTTTTAGATGATTTTACTCTCCAAGTAGATTATCTGCAAGCATTTTAAAACCATGAGGTGATTTCTTATAATTAAATATGCATTACGAAATATCTTTCGTCAAAAATCCCGCAATATTATTGTAATTTTCACGATCGGAATTATAGTGGGATATTCGTCGGCTTTAGTTTTGATAATGAATAGTTATAGCCGTTCAGTTCTTCAAACAGAATTTCAAGATTCTTTGGTAGATATTCGTATTCAATCGGATAATTTTGAAAGATTTATAAGCCCAGACAGAGAAGAAATTCACTATCAACTTCAAAAACTAGATGATTTTTCCTTATATTATCAAAATTTGTATTACCAAGCAGATGATTGGCTTTTAAATGCATCAGAAGAACAATTTTCTTCAATAAACTATTCGCAAGCCCCGCTTTATATTTGCGGATTTGATCAGTTTTTCATCCATTATTTAGATGATGATTTTTTCAGTTCTATATTTTCAACAAATTTCATTAAAAATTACTCCGACTCTATTAAAACAAATCCTAGAGTTTGGATTAGCGCTAATTTTGCAAATTTATTTAATTTAACCATAGGTGATGCCTTAAATTTAACAGAAGGTTTTTATGATTCACAATCAGAATTGAATTCCTTACAACAACCAATCTCATTTTGCAATTTCACAATTGGAGGTATTTTTGAATTGCGAGATATTAATAAATTCAAAGATCTAATTGGAATCCAATATTCTCATAACTTTATTAATCCTATATTTACAATAATTACATCGATTAATTGGTTCTCATCAAATATTTGCAATCTCTCTCAAAATTCCCGCCATATCAAATTTTTTGATAATATTCATCTTTCACGTTCCGATTCTCTATTATTTTCACAGGAAGTTCGCTCAGCAAATCGTGATATAATTTATTCAGTCTATCATCAATCGGATTTTATGATAGATTTTTGCTTATTTGATGAAATTGATTCATTATATGCTGATCTTTCAAAATATCAAATATTATACGCAATATTTTCGCTTCCAATTTTTGCTATTTCTATGAAACTGATTAAAATCGTGTTTAACTATCTTAATACGAAAGATAAATCAGATTTAGCGTTTTTAAAAGTAAAGGGGATTTCTTATCTAAATGAAAATTTGATAAAATTAATAGAAATTGGGATTCTAGGAGCAAGTGGAGGATTACTTGGATTAGGAATTGGGAACTTAGTATTTCAAACAGTTAATACTGTTTTTTTCAGGAAAACTTTTTATTTTTTGTCAATTTCTACAAAATTTCATTCCCAGTTATTTTTTTCAATTTTTATTGGTATAATATTGTATATCATCGGCAAACTTTATGCTCAAAAAGATTTTAAATCAAAATCTCTCGATGAATTATTACATAAATATGAATTTACACAAGAAACAAAAGCAAATCGTGAACGCATCTCTCCCGTATTTTTATTTATTCTGGGACTTATTCCATTCTTTGAAATTATTTTAAATTATTTTGCACATACATTTCATTCCTTTTCATTTACTACATTTGTTTCAATTTTCAACTATATTTCCTTAATTTTTAGTCCGATTGCTCCCATATTACTTCTTTATTCAAGTATTATTCTTATAATAAAAGGATTTCAAATAGCAACACGTGAATCTCTTTCGCGAGTTAAAATAAAAAATAAGAATTTTCTTCTTCATTTTGCAATTAAGCAATTTCAACGTAAAAATCAGAAAACGATTGATACATTATTATTATTGAGTTTATCACTTGGTTTTACGTTGTTTTCTCAATCACTTCAAATGAGTGAGTTAGATTATCAAAATCAAATGAATATCTTGGATAACGGCAGTGGATTAGCATCTAATATCATTTTGCAACAACCAATATCATTCTCAGATCTAAACAACCAATTTCTTTCAAAAATTGCACAACAGCAAGAACAACTGGATTTTTCGGAATTTGCCTGGCAATTTCCATCTAATGATTTCTATTTTTATAATTATACTCATCGTAAATCGCTTTCAATCCAGTTTATTTCAGCTGAGCATTACCTTAAAATGATCGATTTTCCTCACGATTGGTTTACTCCTCAAAGCACTGAATCTGTATTGACCAAATTAGCTCAAAATAATACGACGATCTTAATTCCTGATTCATGGACAAAATTATACTCGATTGGTCAAACACTTAATATATCCTATATTTCAAATTCTAAGAATTTAAGTGTAGAATGTGAGATTATCGGCAGTTATTCTCGTTTTCCTTTTCTTTTTGGAGCAAAAAGTAATCCACCTCTTTGTTACACTATTTTAATGGGGGAAAATTCAGTATTTTTGGATATTTGTGAAATTAGTTCATTTTATTTAATACTTCAATCAAATTCTCCCGCTCCTAATTCGATTTCATCTACTCTTCTTAATTCACTCATATATCAGCATTTTCCCTTTTCTGAAATATTCCAAAATGAGATTCAAGTATATGATTTTGATTTGATGATTTTTAATCTTTTAGAGATTGAGAGTTTTTATTTTATGGGCTTAGTTTTTTTCGGGATCTTGATTGTGAATCTTGTTAAAATTCAAGATAATGAATACCAATGGAATTTACTCCGAATTAAAGGGCTTTCGAAAAAACGTATTTTCTTTATCGAACAAATCCAATGGATGCTTTTTACTACGATTGCTTGTATTTTGTCTTTAATTGCTTTGATTTCATCCCAATTAATGATTAATATGATAAATTTTCTTTTTTCAGATCCAGGACAACTTCAACGAAGATTATATATTAATTCACAGACAATTTTAATTGATATCACCTTTCTCATTATTATATCTCTGTGCTATTTATTACTTTTTTATCTTAAAATTAAGCAAATAGATGCCAAATCAGAAAGACTTCTTAAGAATTAAACAAGGAAAATAAAAAAAATGACAACATATTCTGAAACATCAAATAATCAACCAATTATCCAAATATGTGATGGAATTAAAGTTTACAAGCGAAATGAAATTGAGACGGTAGCTTTACGAGGAATAAATTGTGATTTTTATACTGGACAAATTTCAGTGATTATGGGTCCATCAGGTTGTGGAAAAACCACATTATTAAATGCACTTGCTGGAATAACGCATCTAACTTCAGGAATTGTAGTTTATAAGGATCGCATACTTCAAAGTATGTCTTCAGCAGAATTGAATCATTATCGTAGCCATCACTTAGGCTATGTTTTTCAATCCAACAATTTATTACCACATCTCACTGCGTTAGAGAATATATATTTAGGCTTGGAAATAGCTGACACCCTTACATCTAAACAAATTAGCCGAATTAAGAGATTACTTATCAAATTCCAATTACTAGATCGGGCAAAGCATTACCCAGAGGAATTAAGCGGAGGGGAGCAGCAAAGAATTAGTATTATTGCTGCAGTTGCAAATCAACCTGACATTTTACTGTGTGATGAGCCCACAGGTGAATTAGATTCCGACTCGAAAAAGGATGTGTTTAATTTACTTTTATCTTTACTCGATGAATTCCCGAACACTTGCATAATTGTTGTTACACATGATAGTGATTTTATTCAAATTGCCCATCGTGTATTATACATAAAAGATGGAAAAATTTCACATATAGAAGAAAATTCAAATAAGACATTGCAAAACCAGGCATTTCAAATTACTTCTGATTTTCTCGATACAAAGAAAGAAAAAATACTTCACACTATCGCAGAATTGAAAGAACTTCAATATTTATTATCGCAAAAAATCAGAAAGTATGAACATGATATTGAATAAAACTTGTATTTTTTGAAAAAATTAAAAAAAAAGATATGGTGCTAAATTCTATGCTCTTTGTTCTATCGGTAATACGTGATCTCGGTAGAATTCTTCGTCAGTTTTTGTCAAATAGATAATCCCCTCTATAAATCCAATAATTCCAGTTATACCTGTCCACGATAGACATAAATATATAATACCCATGGTGATATTTCCTAAATAGAATTTATGAATACCAAACGCTCCTAAAAAGATAGCAAGTAATGCAGCTACAATGCGATCTTTCTTTTCTACGCCTAAAGAGGCAGTGGCTGGAGGAACGTTATTAGAAATTGGTTGTTGGTAAGTTCCTTGAAATTCTGATGAATTTCCACTCATCGATGACGCTGATGAACTTGATGCTGTACTTGTACTTTGTGAAAAATTTAACTTAGTTCCACAATAAGGACAAAATTTTGTGATTTCATCAACTTTTGCTCCGCAGTTAGGACAAAATTGCATTCTTTTTTTGATACCTCGCTGATTTTATTTTTATTCGACTATTACATTCAAAATTTTTATTAGTTATGTATTTTAATTTGCATATCGACTAAAAAAATTTTAGAGTCCAACTGTTATCATTTTTCCAAGTTTGCATAAAAATAAATACCATTGCTTTCTCTTGAACTTAACAAATGGAACTTACTTCAGTTGATCCATCTCAAAGCAATATATCTTTAGAAATGGGAATACGCGCGGTGATCATAAGTAATTGCTCATGAATCCCTTTGGTAACTTTAAAACTTGATTCTGAATTGAATGAAAATATCATGATTCCTTTCATATCTGCAATTCAATCATATTGCACTAATCTTATCGCAAAAACCCATGAACTTTATTTTAAGACAGATAATATCGATCTATACGTTTTCATGAAGAAATATGAAGATGTAGAGCTTATGATTTATTCTCTAATGGACGAACAAATTCAAAAAAGTAATATTCAAGCAGAAGCAGAAATGGCATTAGATGCTTTTATCGCAGAATTCCCTCCCAAAGTTCTCCGAGAATGGGACGGAAATACAGATCTTTTTCGTACATTTGAAAAGCAACTTCAAGAACAAGTTTCACAATATATTACAAGTTTGAAATCCACTAGTTTGAAAAATGATGAAGGAACAGGCTTTTTTCATCAATTTTGGAATAAATTGTTTAAAAGAAAAAAGTAAAAATAGAAATTATTACCAAATCAAATTCTCTCCATTACTCTTGGCTTGTAAGTGTTGATAAGTTTACTTTTTTTGTTCTCTATTTACCTTATTTGGTTTTATTTCATTTGTAATTCTGATTTAGCATATCTAATTTTTAAAATTTTGATCATAATCAATCTTCTGAGCAAATTTGTTATATTTTTCAAGCAGTGAATTATATTCTGTCTGAGAAATTTTTTTTATTGCTTCATTTATATTTTTTTTTGCAGATTCCAATTCCTTATTTTCGTAATAAATTTTAGATATTTGATATAGTATATCTCCTTCTAAATACTTTGAACCTGATTCAGAAGCAAATCTTAAAGCTTTTTGCTTTATTCGTAAATATTCTTGAAAATTTCCCTTAAGATTTTGCAAGATTTCAGATTCCAACAAGAGTATTTGAGCTAAATTGTAGGTATCATATACTAAAAACGACGTATTATATGCTTGCCTAATCATTTTTTTTGCTTTTATAAGATTTCCATTCAAGAGATAATATTTACTATAATAAAATAGATATTTTCCTTTTAATCCCAATGCATTTGTAATTTCACCACCAGTTTTAATAAAGTCGAGAGCAACATTGAGAAGATCCTTAGCCTTTTCAAACATTCTTTTAGTTAAATATAAATGAATCAGGATAAATCCATATCTAATATTAATAGATATCTTTTTTTGGCTATGTAAATTTAAAGCAGTATTAAAAAATTCATTAAATTGATCAATATTTCCAATGGTTTCAGATAAAAAAGCAGCAAATATAAGCTGAATTAAAGATAGGAGAGTATAAGAATAATGGGACTTTTTAGTAAAAAGAAAAAACAAGGCGAATCTAAAGATACAGCTGTCAAAATTTATGCTAAAAATTCATTTGAGGGAATAGCTAAAGAATATGCATGGATTAAGAATAATCACGGCGCTTATACTTTTATTAAACAAAAATTAGTTCGTGAATATGGAAAATCATATGATGTTTTGACTGTAAAATTAAGAAATGGGAAATTTATTGATTTTTGGTTTGATATTTCAAGTTTCCATGGAAAATTTTAATCATATTCAATTAATTTCCTATTTAATTGAAAATATATCTTATTTTATAGCATCATTCAAGAACTTTCTTCTTTTTTCTAATTAAATATAGAATAAATGAAATCTTTTGAAAAAAAGCTCTTTTTATCGATTATTTCATTAAGTAATTGAAGTTATCTTAACTATATTTTTTATTTATCCATTTGCTTATCCTTAATTATTCACTATGATAAAATTCAATAAATATCTGAAACTATTAACACTGAAATATCTATGTCAGAAACAGCAGAAACATCAGAATTATCCATTACTGTAGGTTTACTAGGTTCTAATCACCAAATTACCAAATTAGTAGGAGAATCACTTGGCAGTCCCGGGCAGAAATCAGATTTACAATTTTATAATCGATTGGATACAAGTTTACATTGTGTATTTACTGCGGTGGCTCCAATCGGATATCCAGATAAGCTTAAAAGCCTGATCCAGAATTGTGCTGAGACGGATATCCATGTTATGTGTGTTGATTGTGAAACAGGAATTACACCAGAAATTGGAGAAATCATGGTAGTTATGGATTTATTTGTTCAATATTATAACACAAAGCCTATTGCAATTATTGGGGGAATTACCAAGAAGAATGAATGGCAGAAGGAAAATATTCATAAACAGCTGAGTAAATTCACCGAACAAACACATTTGAAAGGAATGAAGATTATTTCTTTGGAACAACGATCAGATTACCAACAATTGAAAGAAATATTAATGGAAATGGGACAAGAAATTGCAGACGCCCGAAAATCTAAATTCTCAGATGATTCGACACCTGAATCTGTAAAAGTTTTAATTGACCATGTTTTTCCAGTTAAGGGAGTTGGAACAGTAGTTTTGGGTTTGGTAAAACAAGGCATTGTTCGAGCTGGTGAGATGTATGATTTAGCGCCTGTTCAAAATAAAGTCATTCTCCGTTCCATTCAAAAATTCGATCGAGATTTCAAGGTGGCATATATTGGGGATAGAGTAGGATTAGCGCTTAAAGGAATAAAAGCTCCTGTTTTAGATCGCAATACTGTCTTTTGCTCTTTAAATTCAATGGAAAAAACAGATGAAGTAGAAGGAACACTGCATGTTTCACCCTTCTTCAAACCACAGCATCCAAGTGGGTGTGTAACTCCTGAGGATACCCGTAACTATCATTTAATAGTGGATTTAGCCATATCTCCTATAAAATTATTAGGTGGAGATAATATAGCACCAGGAAAGGCAGGTAAATTGCATTTAAAATTAGATAAGCCGCTTGTTCATGATAAACAGGGTTTGCGTGGAATTGTAGCAGAATTTGGACCTTTTCAGAATAGATTGCGAATTGTTGGATATTTTCACCAAAGATAGAATTAGTATTAGGATATAATTATTTGATGTATATCACTTATAGCTATTTTTTTTATTGTTAAAGTTCTTTACTATATTAGGAGTTCATCAATGTCCCAGCTAAATATAAGAATAAATAAAGAAGATCGAGCAATTATCAGCTTAATCGCAAAAAATAAGGGAATATCAGTAGCGGAATTGGTGAGATCTGTATTAATGAAAGAAATTTTAGCGGATAAAGTAAATATACTCCTTAATTTAGTAGCAGAAGGAAAATTAAGTAGAAAAAAAGCTTTCCAGCTATCTGGTTTAACATATCATGAATTTTTAAACGAATGGACAAAAAGAAATATTGAAGAAGTAATTCCTGAAGAAGCATGGAATCGAGGTTTAGAACTGGCACTAAATTTAGATTCTACATCTTTTTTAAAAAAAAACAGGTAGAATTCTGGTGTTTTTAACAGATACATGCTTTTGGAATCATATTAGATTTCTTTATCAAGAAACTAATAGGATGATTGATTTTCGAAAAATAATCTATCAGTACCGATGGGGTATTACAAAGGAGATTTTAAAGGAAATTTATAATTATCAATTAGATTCATTTATTGATGTAAAAGCCGCAGTTAAAATAACAATTACTGAAAATGAATGGAAAATTTTTACCCGTAAATATTCATTTTTATCAGATTTAGATAAAGCAGATCAAAGTTTATTATTAGTTGCTCAGCATGAAAAAGCAGTTATCTTATCCGATGATGGAGAATTATTTTTAGAATCTCAAGCACTTAAGATTGATTGTTTGCTGATACCATTATTTCTTATTCAACAAACAAAAATGGGGATGGTTTCAAAGAAAATTGGTTATCAATGTCTTCGTTTTTGGGAAAAAAGAAGGAGTTACGCAAAAAAGCAAATTGAAAGATGGAAAGGAATACTCTCAAAAATTAACTAATTTCTCTCAGGTTTGCGTGTGACCTAAATTGAAATAATATGTCAAATAAAGAATGTGTATCCCACCAAAGATGAAAACTGGGACTAAAATAGACCAAAATCCTTGAATAACAGCAATTACCAAATCGAGTAGATGCATTACTCCAACTACAATCCATATTATACAATATTTTCTAAATTCAAGTGTTTTTTCTCTTTTCTGCAAGGTTATTTGATATATTACAATACTTATCACACTCGTTGCAATTATTGATAGCATGATAATCTCGGCCGTTCTATTCCCAAATACAGTTGAGAATGGATAAGCATATAATAGAAATAAGCTCAAAGGAGATACCAATAAAAGATCACTTAAAATAACTGCAAAAAATATGTAAAGTAAACCGACTGAGATTTTTTCTCCTTTTTTCTCGTAGTATCTTCTTCCAATTTGAATCAAGACAGCATAGTAAAACATTAAAACGAACCATCCTGCAAAATTGAAATAAGGAATGCCGTAAAACATATTTTGATAATGTATGGATGGATCCCAAATCCATCTACCTTGAAGTGAATTATCGAAAACATATGTATCGGAGACAGCTACCGGATCTAAGGTAAAATCTTGCAGCATTCCAAAGAAACTGATAATAAATGGACGAATCCATTTTTTAAATCGCAGAGATTCAGCAAATAAAGCCGAACAATAGAAAATCGCAGCTTCAAATAGTGGAATTGAAAGAGGAACAACTCCAACCATCATCAATCTATGTGATGAATAATTGTATGTAGTGCTCGCAACTCCGAGATTTTCAAAAATCACAGCATATAAAACAAATCCACAAATCTCCATTAATCGAATGAATCTTGTGTTCCCATCATATCTTTTAATAATATCGTAAATAACAGTTATAATTAAGATGAAAGCAAATATTTCATACACTAACCAAGAAATTGGGGTTCTTAGCAATTCTAATACAGTAGGATCAAGAGTAATGTTTAAAATCATTTTAATCAACAGAGTTGACAATATATTGAGATATATTATTCTATATATAGAATATACGAGGATGATTTTATAAATTTTTCCAGTGTTTTGTGCTTAATTACGGTACCTAGAATATTTATATTGTTCAAGTATCTATCCTTAAATAAGCATGAAAATCAGTCGTCTTATTGTGTTAATTTTCGGAATAGCGGTGCCAATTTATATTTTAATTACATTCCTCACATTTGATTTCCCATTAGAATGGCTCCCATCTGATTGGGGGTATAACAGCCGAACCATTGATATTATGGTGAATATTGCAGCGCCAATCTTCTACTGTGTCGCTTGGCTGTACTTTAACTTCCTCTTAGGAGATCGAATTGCTCGATCATTAGAAATTATGGAGGGTACATCATCTTCCATTTCTATGCATTATATTATTTTCTATGGAATTAACGCCTTAGTGCTTCTATTTGCATTTTTAATACCTATTTTTACTCCAATAATTGGAATTCTTTCTTTTTCTTCCATGGTATTCAAGATGCTCACTTCAAAAACCAGTTGGGAAGATCTGGATGAAAAAACAAAAAAATTCGTGAAAACTGTATCTATTTTAGCAGGAATACCTATTATATTTGTTTCAATTTTTGTAGTTCCTGATTTAATCACGCTTTCAATTTCATATGCCAAAGCTTTTTGGAATGTAGTAGTCAACCCACTCTTTTGGTTAGTTAAAGCTTTCGGAGCTGCCATACCTATCGGCAATTTCATAAATATATACCGTCGCGGTGTAGCTGAAGTTGAAGGAAAACGCTATGAACGCTCAAATATCGATATTTTCTTTATAGAATTAGTAATAACCGGATTTCTCTTCTTTTTAGAGTCGCAACAAGTAGAATTTGTGAATTTCCTTTACTATGCAGGTATGGTTTTCTGGATTTTAACATTTTTTATTAATTTAAAGGTAGGTCGTAACCGTGAAGGAAAATTGACCGAAAATCCATTAGGTATAATACTAAACGCAGTATTCTGGGTTGCATGGTTCATCTTTGGTAAACAAGACCTTGATCCCAGTTTAGGTTGGGTAAAGTTGGCATTAACAATTCTTTCAGCTGTGATTTTCTTCAGTGCATTTATGCTTATTTTTATCGGTCATCCTGATTTAGATGATTAGGTAGCATAGTGATCAAATAAAAATATCAATATGTTTATCAATTAGGATGAATCTTCAAATTTTTTTCCCTCTTTAATAATAGACAAACAATATTTCACAATAGAGTAATTTGACCAATTTTCTATTTTTGATCTGATGAAAAAAGAATTAAAATTAAGGATATTTTATCTTTTTTAATTTAAACGTTTTTTTGAATATCAATTATATATATCCGACTTAATTCTGAAATATAGCAATTCTTTTTTTGTCGAACTCGATTTTTTCAAAGAATTTGCTAAAAATTTACCATCATGTTTATAAATTCTTCAATCTGATGTCGATTTTATTATAATTTTTGAATTACATATCTTGAATTTATCACCTTGGTAAAATCGACAAAAAATAAGGAAGAATATTTAAGATTTGAGCCGGGAGAATTAGGATGAAGGAATGAAAAACTTCGAATCTTTGAAATTTAAAATACCCTCAATTATTTTATAATTTTTTTAATCTTTTATAACATCTAGATGACACGCGGATTTAGAATCTTCCCAAAAAATAATTTTAAATAAGGGCGATTCTACTATGTTAGTGTTAAGAAGTTCAACAAACTGAAACACCCGCGCCAACAGAAAAAACTCTTGAACGTCCGATACAACGCACGTAAAGAGGTGTCTAATTGACGATTGAAATGAAAACAACTACATTATCAGACATATGCCCAAAGTGTGGTTCGAAAATGGTGCTTAGGCGCCGAATAGCCCACAACCGCCCAGTTCAAATTCTCCAATGTCGTGTCTGCCGTCATTATGAGGTTATCGATGAAGATAATTAAGAAGAACGAAAATCAAATTATATTATCAACTTAATTCATTTAATCTGCAATTTTTTTCTAATTATTGATAAAAAATCCATATATAGATTTGAGAAATAATTAATTTTGTTTTTAGCGAACAAAAAAGAATAAATTTGTAAAAATGTTGAGTGTAGATTTGTTCAACTCTTTTTTCTTATTATTTAGAAACGCTTTCTAGCATAGAACAACGCGTAATAAAGTCTTTTGTTGAAATATTATCAAATTCAAAAATTTTAGTAGTAGATGATTGTCCATGTCTAAGAATAATATTTCTTTTTGGAATATTGAACGATTTTGAAAGTATATCTATTACTGCCTTATTTGCTTTTCCTTTTAATGGAGGTGTTTTTACTGTAATTTGTAGTTCTGAATTTGAAAGAATAATTTGATCTTGACGTGCGTTGGGTTTTACATGAACTTCAAGAATAACATGGTTTGAAGCAGATTTAGATTCATTATTGGAATGAAATTTAATAAATTCATAATATTTCTCAATGTTCTTTGCATCTGTAGTGATTTTTTTATTATTATTATTTAGTTTTTTTTTCTTCATTAATTTAGCCATCCTTAACGATTCTTATGCTATTCCCAGCCAACTTTGAAAACAATCAATACTAAATCAGCAAATAATTAATCTTTTTGAATTTTAATTTTTCTTATGTATTCATTTCCGAATGATTCAGAAGCTCCTACTAATATCTGATAAGTATCAATAATATCCCAAGAATTAGTATAATCAGGAACTTTACTTGCTTTTTGAAGAATTCCCTTAACTTCTATAATATCGCCTACTCGGTAAAATCCTATAAATTCATGCTCATAAACCATTAAACGTTTTACTTGTTTTGCAATTTTTTCTAGATTTGGGGAAGTGTGAAGTACTTTCTTAACTTCTACAGAAAAAAGACCGGGATAATCAAAACCCCATTCATCTGATTCAACCTTAAGCTGAATTCTACACATTCCAAGTGATTTAAAGTGCGAAGAAGGAAGAAATAAAGGACATTTTGGCAGATTCTGAAGGCTGGGAGCAAATGTAATTGAAATTTTTCTATCTCGATAAAAAAATAGATATGGTTTATATAATATTTGTTCAAAGCATTCTTCCATGGAGAGTCCAGATTTCAAACTTAATTTTTGCGCGATTGGAAGGATTTCCATTTTATTATATCTTCTAAGATATGAATGTTCAATTTTTTGAGCATTTTGATCATTTCCATCTAAAGAAGAATATTCTTGATATGAAAAATCGAGGATCTTTCGACTATTTTCATGACCATAAATCATCAAAT
The DNA here is from genome assembly GCA_021498095.1 of Candidatus Harpocratesius repetitus. Taxonomy (GTDB): domain Archaea; phylum Asgardarchaeota; class Lokiarchaeia; order Sigyniarchaeales; family Promethearchaeaceae; genus Harpocratesius; species Harpocratesius repetitus. The sequence goes on from JAIZWK010000001.1 coordinate 210,658, forward strand.
CTATATCTGATTCAGAATGATGTCCTTTCCATAATAGAGAACCTGTCACCCCTATATTAGAAAGCGAAATATTAAAAATATCGCTGATACAGATTGATACTTCAATACATTCCCGTTCTAAAGAATCGAATGTTCGTAATTTTTCTAATTGTTCCGATAATCTTCCTTCAAACCAATCTGTCAATTCATGTAAACGTTGATTTGGAATCCAATGTATAGTAATATCCTTTTTAGGAACCATAATCATATTTCTTTGAAATATGGTTGAAAATGAAGCATATCTATTTTCAGCAATATTATTTTTTGCAGAAATGGATGAATAATTTGGAAGTATACGATAAAATTGATCTCCAGTATCCTTTTGAATCCAGATACGAAATTTGTGAGGTGATACTTCTTCAAGTGGATTAATTGGAATAGAAACATTCTGTTGGATTTTTATTAAATCAAATTCTGATAATCCTTCATTTTTTTTTGATGGATTAGTTAAAAACTCTGATTTTTCCAGACGATGATATTTCTCAAGAGCAAAAACACGATCTGACAGATGAATTGAACCAAGAACTTGATAAAGATCCCCATGAACATCTTGAAAATAATCCCGATCTCGAAATATCATCTTCATCGCTGCTATTTATTCTGAATATCTATTTGTTATTTTTTAAAAAATGTTTTTATTACTCTTATTGTCATTCTTGCTGATATCACAAAAATCTTGGTATGTTCTTTTTATAATTTAGTTATTCATCACCATATTGCTCTATAATAAATAAATAATACTTCATTCCTTCAACTGTGAAGATCATAGTATTTTCGTCCTAATTCATTGAATGATATTTCATAATAACTTAAAAAAATATCTTAAAATAAATTCTTAGAGTTATTTTCAGCAAAAAATCTAAGATAATTAGTGTTATTTAATTATAAATAAGATAAAAAAAAGATTTTTGTTATAAATTAGAAAGATTGATAATTATTTTGTCAATTTCATCATGGAGCTTCTCAAATAAAGTAGACGGCAAGCGCATTCCACCAGCTAACCCATGTCCACCACCATTTCCTCCTAATTTTTGAGTGATTTTTCGAATCACATGGACTGCACCCTTATTATCGTGTTGCTTCATGAATTCAGGAGTGCACCGAACTGAAAGTTTGTATTCTCCTGTATCAGTCAAACCACCAATAAAAAGCATTTTGGAACTGTCATAGATATGATTTACAGAAGCAAAACTGCCTGTATCACTCCATTGATTGATTGGTACTTGATTAGTCAGATCAACAAAAATTGCGTAATTTGTAATAATTTTCGGAATTTGAACAAATGCTGTTAAATTATGAACCAGAGATCCAATATAATTATTATATTCTTGCTTGGCACCTTGAGTTATTTGAGGTTTTCCAACCATTAAGCGCGCACTTTCTGGATGCTCATGACCTAAAATAGATAGAAGTTGTGCATGTTCAAATGAGTGATGTAATATCCCTTTCTTGGTTGGATATATTAAAAAATCGCCAATTATCTTAATATCCGAAAAATTGCCAGCTAAAATTTCAACATCTTGCTCAGAACAATCTTCTACCTTTTTACTTGGATCAATAGAAAGATTCTGTAATATCTGCTTGGCTTTTTTTCGAGATCCTTCCACTGCAGGCAAATATGGAAAGATTGAAAAAGCCATTGCACTATCTAAACGAAGATGCTGCCCTCCATAAAGACAAATTCCTTTTTTAATCTGGACTTGTTCTAAATCTAAAGCTCTTTCAATAACAATTCGATTATAAGATTGATAATCGTCAATATGTGCCAAAGTATCACCTGCAATACCAATAGTGGCAATCCAAGCGTATTTTGACATTGATTCATCCACAGCAACGGAAAACAGATAATTCAATGCAGAACCAACAATTTCTTTAAGACCATGAAGACCAAAAAGTGTAGGATTTGCATTATAGACATTCTTTGGAGGTGTTATTTTTTGAGGCCATGCAAATCTGTGATGATCTAAAATGTAAAAATCAGCTTTTTGAAATTTAATGGCATACTGATAAAGTAATTCTCCAGAAGGACAGAGATCTGAGAAAATGACAGCAGTTTTTTCATCAGATATAAGGTTAATTTGAGAAAGATAAATCTCCCATGGATGAGTTAAATTAATGCATGTTGATTTGAATGGTTTGCGCAATTTTGATAAAAGTTTCTCAATTATTAATCCAGAACATATTCCATCTGCATCAGAATGATAGAGGAGGTGAATTTTATCATATTTTTCAATATTTTCTAAGAATTCTAATGCAATAGTTTCAAGATTGGTGTCAAAGTTTGATTTATTCATTGTGATCAAGCTGAAGTTAAATTTTTTCTTCTTTTTATAAAATTAACAAGAGTAATTAAGATTCATCAATGCTTTACCTATTTAATATATGAACCATATTATTTTTTTTAAAGTTAAAATTTTTGAGTACAATTGCATAAAATGAATTGCGATAAAATCAATCAATGATGAGTTATGAAGAAATATACCAAATCACTCTTTTCTCTTTCAGTTTCTTTACTGTTTGCATTTTCCTTAATCACCCAAGCATTAATACTTGATCTGCACTCACAGACAAACCCCACAGCCTCAGTAATGATGGCAGGGGATCCATTCAATGCATCTTATTATAATGAATCAAATTCTTCGCACCCAATTCAACCTGTTGAATTAAAAGAAGACCAAATGAACGATTTAGGTCAAATTGAGATATATGGTTTTTCCGTACGTGAGGAACTTCGACCAACTGCATTTTTCAGGGAGGATATACAAAATATTCACTATGATCATGACGTTGAAACTGTAAATCCTAAATTCGATTCAACTACTCGAGTTGCAAGCGCAGTTCATGCTTCTGGAAATACAGATAGTAGAAATAGTTCTGTGGAAATACTATTAAATGAAACAGTAAAATGGACATATACAGAAAATACTACATCTTTTGTTGTCGGATTTGCACCTTACGTGCAACCTGCTACATTTTTCGCCATGTATTTGAACGGAACTAAATTAGATTCGACAAACTACAGCGTTGAAGAGCAATTCTTAGATGGTATTTACTACAACTGGTTTTATTATAATTTTACCACTTTATTTAATGCCTATTCCTCAGCTGAATTTTTAATTAAATATCAATATACAGTTGAAATTCCAATATCAAATTGGAAAGTAATTAATCAACCAATTTTACCGGATGAAAATGAAGAATCAAGTGAATACCAAAATCCTTTCCAATATATCACTGGAATAAAGAACAATGTTACAATGCCTTATGTATATAATGTTACTTTTGGAAGAGAAGGTTGGTTATTTAATGTTACCGCCAAATTCTTAATAACACTTCCAGATCCTGATGATATTTTTGCTGCTGAATTAAAAAGTTATTCCAATCAAGTTATTGATGAATTACCTTATACTTTAGAGAATAATAGCATAAAACTGAATATTTGGACATTTCTAGATCAACGAGAAACACTAAGTACAGAATTTAAAGCTAATTTTACTGTTGAAATTTTGGAAAGTATCGATGGAGAACAATTCTGGTGCGAAGATCGGTTAGTGGATGGTACTCGTAACCGAGAACGAGATTATAAATTGACTGTTTCTGAAGGCCCTGCAGATTTAATGGTAGCTATGTTTGGAATAAATGATACAAGTATCTATTTTGATGATTTAAATGAAGATCGAAACGATCGAATAGAAAGTGCTCTTAATCGTGAAGTAGTAATAATAGATATGAATCGCTCTGAAGGACAACCTTCTGGAACAATCATTTCTGGAAATCAAACTTTGGAGTATGTTGATGGAATTTCAATGCTAATTTCAGGAGAATCATATTTAACACCATATGCTTTGTTCAAAGGTGAAGTGGATATTATCACAGTAAAATATCGTGCAACGAGGAATCTAAATTTAATTATAACAGATAATACAAAGACACCTGTTGCTGGCATAAAAGTGGATATTTATTTTGCTAGTCAACCATTTGGATCAAAAATTAGTCTATATGACAGTCTTCCTTATCCTGTTAAAACTTCTGACAATGAAGGTAGAATTGTTATTTATGGGGTTCCAATTGGAGATTATACTATAGAAATACTCGATAATTCAGGACAACACCTCCAAAATCTTACGGCTTCTTCATTAATTGATGAAAATTTAATAATTACTAATATTCCTCACTTTCCTTTAGTAATTATTATTTTTGGAGTAATTAGTGCAGTATTTATTGTAACTGGTTTAATAATCTACAAGAAGAATCAATAAACATAAAATTAGCATCAACATTCAATTCAAGATCATTCACAAATTTTTTTCTAATATAATCTTTATTTCTATTTTTTTTCTACTTCTATTCATTCTTTATTTCTGTTATTATTTCAACATTTATTCCATCTTTAGTACCATCTAATTTTCACCCATATCTAATTACGCTATTTCTTATTAGCTTCGCTTCTTTTTTGCAAAAGGAGTATTTTTATTTTGAAAAATCGTACTAGCATCATAGAAGAAAATAGAAGGAAATGATCATTTTCCATGATAATTTTTCAATATGATGTATTGGAACAATTTTTAAATAAATTACCCCGTAATATCTCGACTGAAGTATTTGTTCAATATTTAGAGCCGAATCATTCAATGTCAATGCCTGAAAGCGACACTCATCAAATTATTTTACAGTTTTTAGGCCATCCTGATGATAACAATCCGCATTTAAATGTTCTGCATCAATGTGTAATTGAACTAAAATCTAAGAAAGAACGGGAAGAAATCATAAAAAAAATCGAAAGTGCTTTTGATACTCTGAAGAATTATAAAATTGTCAGGGGAAAAATCTCAGAAGTGGTTCACTCTTACTAAATTTGCCCGATTCTTCCCTATCAATATCATTTTTATCAAAATAAAAAGATCGAGAAATATTTCAAACATTTTATTAATGATCTGTTTTTTCAAAGAGTATTTAATCAAGATTATGATGATTGATTCCATTCCTTTTTATCATCAGGAATATACTGCTCTTTAATAAATATCAATTTAGCAACTTGATTGGTTTTATTCTTTAATCCATGTGGTTCATTTGGATTCAGACGAATCGCAGTTCCTTTGGGGATGTCGATTTCTTCATCCTTCAATACAAATGTGATGGTTCCCTCGATTGTATAAAAGGTTTCAGCCAATTTTTCATGATAATGAGCACTTTTTGTTTCTCCAGGATTTAAAGTAATCGTTCCCCAATCAATTGTGGGACCACGAATCATGTAGCGTACCCCACCTTTATTCAGCTGTTCTTGTTCATGAACAATTTGCATTCATTTTCCTCCTATTTCGATTATTTTCTTTTGTTTTATTGCTTTTCATACTTATTATATTTGAGTTATTATAAAAAAAATAAAATCATTACTTAAATTCATGTATATATGATTACCACGCATTTTCTAATAAATGACCAATTTCTTCTGCAGTAGGTTTTCTTGGATTCGAATTTACCGAACCACCTTTGGTATTCTCCACAATCCAATTAAAATCGTCCTTCAAAATTCCTAAATCACGTAGTCTAATTGGGATCTGAACTTGTGCAAAAAGTTCTTTGATCATTCCTGCCAATCGGCGCGCATTTTCAAAATCACTGCAACTGGCTTCATATTTTGTAAATAGATCCAATTGATTTATCACTTGTGCAATTTTAACATATTTTATTGGGTTCTTTTCTGCATTGTATTCAATCACGTAAGGTAGCAATGCTGCACATATCTTTCCATGAGAAATTTGATATTTATAACCAATTGGGTGGGCTAATCCATGAACTAAGCCCAATCCAACATTAGAAAATGCCACACCTGCAAAAAATGAGCCCAACATCATTTCAGCACGCGCCGCATAATCTTGCCCATTTTCCACTACTCTGCGTAAATTCGGTGCGATGAGCATAATTGCTTGCATGGCATAAATGTCGGCAATTGGATGGCTTCTCTTAGAAACATAAGCTTCAATTGCTTGCACTAAAGCATCAGCTCCACTTGCAGCTGACACTTCTGGAGGACATGATAAGGTTAATTCAGGATCAAGCAGGATATATTTTGAAACAATTTGATTCCCTCTAATACTACGCTTAAACCCACGTAAAGGATCAATTAAGACAGAATTATTTGTTATCTCAGAACCGGTTCCTGCTGTTGTGGGAATTGCAATAAAAGGAAGTCCAGGAACTTCAAAGGGTTTTCCATCATGATAATCCTCAACTAAACCTCCATTTGTTGCAATACCTGCAATTGCTTTGGCTACATCCAAAACTGATCCTCCACCTAATCCAACAATGTAGTGGGGCTTGTTTTCTAATGCTAATTTTACTCCTTTATTAACCATATCAACTGTTGGTTCACCCTTTCCAATACTATAAACAAAAGTTTCAATTGCATTATTTTTACATGAATCAATTATCTGATCAAGGGCTCCATTTTCCTTTACAGATGAATTTCCAACAACAATCATGGTCTTTGGTTGAGAAATTTCTGCTTTTTTAATATATGGTAACATTGGATCAAGCAATTCAAAAATAGCTTGAGGTACCTCTTTAGAAATTCCCTTACCAAATCGTATTTTAGGTGCTGGAAAAGAGAACTTAACATCCTTCCATTTAGTATGGACAATTAATGGTTTTCCAATAAATCCCGAAAGTAAATCGATGGGTTTCTCTTCATCAATGAATTCCTTAGATTTCCCTTTTTCAGAATGATTTCCCTTAGATTGTTTTTCTCCAATAATCTTTTCAGATTCTGGAGAAGAATCTTGATCAGTTGCCCCTTCTTCTTCTTTTCTTAAAGATTCGGAAGGAGTTTTTTCATCAGAATCCATCTCATTACTTAATACACTGAGATGGCTTTTATTTATTACGGGATCTAATACATTTTCGCAGAAGAAATATCAGAAAATGTCTTCATTTAAAATCCTTTATCTAAGATATATTTAAAATAAAACACATTGATGAATTTTGTTAATTCTTAATTATCATTAAAGATAAAAGTAAGAACCCATATAATATATAGTCTATAATTTAACTTCATTTACATTTGCAAAATTTTAATAAAATCTATAATAAGAATTTTCTTTACCAATAATAAAAGAAATGCTTCTGAACAAGCTTTTTCGTAGGATAAAACACAGTTTGATCAGTTATCTCCTGATGCAATGCTTCTTCAAAAAAATCACCGAATTCTTTTAGAAATTCTTGCATCTTTTGACGAATTTTAGACAATTCAAGCTGTGTAAACACTACCATTAACACGTTTTGATATTCTTCAATTAAAATGCTCATTTCTTCACGTTTAATAACTTTTAAAGACTTTCGGGAATTTACAATTTCATCTAAAATAGAAGAAACAGTCACTAAAGTCCCACTGAGAAGTTCTTCCTTTGTTTCAGAGATTGAATTTTCATGTTCTTGGTCTTTCGTACTTGAATTAGGAATTTGGCGTATATTTTGGGAATATATTGGAATCCCAGATTTATATAATATAGAAATACGCTGAATTGCATCCTTCCATTCTAATTCTTCCTTTTTTGGCAATGTCTCCTCAATTTGGCTGGTAGTTATTGTAGCCAGTAAAAAAAGAAAGAGTAACACGACTGTTAAATAAATCGGGTCTGATAAATATAGAGATTCTAATACAAAACCCAATAGAATACCACCTAACATTCCTATCGCCGAAAAAATGTAATATACCATCATATAAGCTCGAATATAGCGCTTGTCAGTAAATTCTAAAAAGATTAAAGAATTGCTGGTTAAAAAGAACGTTGTTCCAACACCTAAAATCATGGGAAAAATTATTCCTAATATTGAGTCTCTAATTGAAATTATTAAGGCAAAAAAGGCAAAGGAAAGAACGCCAATTCCAAATAGCATTACCTTCTTTCGCCCCCAAACATCAAGTAAAATTCCATTTAAAATTGATCCGATTGCAATTACAAAAAAGAAAATCAAATAAAATTGAGGTAAACTCCACTCAAAGCCTCCATGGATAATTAAATTTATTGCGGCATAAAACGGATTGGTTAAAAAGAAACCCCAAAAGAACGCCATTAAAAGTTTACTCCCAGATTGAGGTTGAACTGAAAATAATTTTGTTTTAAATGGTTGTTGTTTAGGAAATTCATTATGTCCACGGCTGCTTAAACCCATGGTAATTATTCCTATAATGTTCAAAACAAGTAAAATGATAAGTATGATTGGTGATTTCAAAAAAATTACTATTCCAAAGACTAAAATAATAAAATTCATTGCCATATATCCCAATCCATTTACACGCCCATTATATTTTGGATCAGGAAAAGCAGGAGACAATTGAGTGAACATAACTCCGAAAAAACTGCTTCCAGTTAAACCTATTCCGCCTAAACATATTAAAATCAGCCAAGAACTATTGGTCAATTGAAGAGCAATTTGAAGGGTTATCTGAAAAATTCCAAACAGTGCAATTGAAATAAAAAACATCAAATAATGTGGTATTTTTTGAAAAATTGTCAGTGCAAATACTCCACCAATAATACACCCCAAATAGGATATTGCAACGCTCCAAAGGGGAAGTTCACTGTTAATAACTGCCATAAATTCAAAAATAAAATGACTTCCCCAAAGAATAGTTGCAGCTAGAAAACATGAAATTATCGAAAACCAACCTTTACGGGTGAAAATATCTTTTGGGGGAATTATGCGCATACTTAAAAAATTATTAGATCAAAGATTAAAATATTTTCGCTAATTTGAAAGGATGCCTTTTGTGCTTTTTTTTCTTAAAAATATTCTTTAAATTTAGTGAAGTAATTCTAAATTATTGAAGGAAAATATTCATGCTCACAGAAAATCCAAATGAAAATTCAAAGAGAGAAACTTCAGAAAAAATAAAAAATTGTCACAACACTCTTTTAACCAAAGCTGCAAGATGGTTACTTAACGCATCTGAGGCTTCTGCTTTTACCGGAGCAGGCATTTCAGTTGAAAGTGGAATCCCACCGTTCAGAGGACCAACAGGAATCTGGAGTAAATTTGATCCATCCATTCTGGATATCAATAGGTATTTTAGAGAACCTGAAAATGTATGGCCAGTTATAAAAAAAATATTTTATGATCACTGGGGAAAAGCAGAACCAAATCAAGCTCATTATAATTTAGCAAAAATGCAAGAAATGGGAATTATTAAAGACATAATCACACAAAATATAGATAATCTTCATCAAAAAGCAGGTAGCAAAAATGTTTGGGAATTTCATGGAACCTTAACTAGTTTTACATGCCAAACATGTCACTTTCATAAAGAATGGAATCAAGAATTGTTATACGACAAACCGCCAATCTGTCCATCCTGTAACTCCATATTGAAACCTGATTTCGTTTTTTTCGGTGAAGGAATCCCTCCAGTTGCTTTAAAAGAATCATTACGAGTAGCGGAACAAGCGGATATTCTTCTAATTATTGGCACAACTGGAGAAATAATGCCTGCAAGCCAAATTCCATTTTTAGCTAAAAAAAATGGGGCAAAAATAATAGAGATTAACATTAATCCTTCTAATTATACAAATCTAATTACAGATGTCTTTCTTCAAGGAAAAGCAAGCGAAATTATGACAAAACTCGTCGAACTTATGCTAAAATTAAAGCAATAAAGTAAAAGAAAAGAGATGTAGATAAAATATCAAAAAAAAATGGATTAATTCATAGCATACTTCTTAGTCCATTCTTTAGCCTTGCTCTCAAATTTCGAATAATTATGCAATGCTTGGTCACCTGCTTCAAAATTTAATGGATCAGCAGGATTAAAGAAAGGAGGTTCACAATGAATCTGCCCTTTCAGCGCTTCTATTACATTTGTCAGAGTCTTCGATGGGGTCCAGCCACTAGCTCCAGATTTAACATCAACCTTTCCGACAAGTTCTGGATTGATTAAATCAAGACAAATGTTGATTTTACCTGGTGGGATAGAACTATCAATGTTCGGATGCCAAATCAATGTGTGGCAATAAACGTAGCAAGGTTCAAATGGATAGTTATCACCCATCTTAATTTCAAACATAAAACTTCCACCTTCATAAGGAGTATTTGGTAATCCTTTGATTGTTAACCGTAGATGGTCGTAACTCATACCCCAAGGTTCCAGTTTGATTGTATCATCATTTTTGAAGGCTTCAACGGCTTCTGAATAATCGACTTCTTCTCTAATTTTAAACACCTTCTCATCATGCCAAAATTTGACACTCAGATGTTGATTCGTTTAGATTACTTAATATCAAATAGTAATACTACTTACTAAATCTTTGAACTATTAAAATAATTACCTTTACCATATTTTATCAAGCGAAAAATTTTTAGGTGAGAGTTAAAAACGAATAAAAAATAAGGGTCTTTTTGCAATGTATAAGAAGGTTTTTTATTTATCTAGATGATTATTTAATAAAAAATAACTTGTCTATACTCTAATGATAAGACTTTAATTTTTTCAGATGTTCCAAAATTTTTAAAGAATTTATATTTTGAATTCTCTTTTAATTCATTTTCAATAGATGAGCGCATTTATTCAATTAGTTCTATATCCTCTCCTGTGAAAACTTCTTTACAACGATTTGACTACTTAATGATAAAGAGAGCAAAATTAACCTGGCAATTCAACCATTCAATGATAATGATAATTTTTTACAGATCAAACTCCTATTTTTTATAATAGAATTAAGGAAGCTGAATGTTATAAAAGAATTTTGTTAAAAGAATTTAAGAAAAAAGTGATGCTTAAAAAGTTGAAAAAGCCAACAATATCAAAAAATCATAAAAAAAGAAGTAAAGATAGGAGTGAATTTATTAAAGATGGAAATTATATCACTGAATTTAATAAAGATAGAAAGGAAAATGGTAAAGAGAACCGAATTAATACTATAGATATCTTGCGCGGATTTTCAATTATGCTAATGATTATTGCCCATGTAGGTAATTACTGGTTAATTCCCAGTGATCGATGGGCAGTGGCATTATTTTTTTTAGTGGTAAATGTCCAGGGAACAAACGGGTTTACTTATGTGGCAGGTATGGCATTTGGGTATGCATGGAAAAGAAATCAAAATTTTTGGAAGATAAATCAAAAAGAAAAACATCAAAATACGAAAAATAGAACCCGACCATTGAAGCATACCATTATCTTGCTTGGATTAAGTGTTATATTTAATATTTTTGCAGCTTTTTTTCGTAAAGATTCACTCTGGTTTGAATACATTTGGTATTGGAACATCCTTCAAACAATTTCGGTTAGTCGGTTATTAGGAGAGCTAATAATGCGTTGGTCAAAATACATACGTGGAGCATTTGCTGTAGCATTGATTTTCAGTGGTTCGTTTCTAATTCGTTGGATCGCACCTAACATGAATCCACCTGATTTAGTCTCTCCTATATCAGCAGAAAATCTTTCCATTCGACAACTAATATATTTAATTTTTTATAACCCTCTATATTCTAATGGAATAATAACTTTCTTTCCCTATTTTATCGTTGGCACAATTTTTGGTGAATTTATTTACACTTATCAGAAAATAACCTCTTTTCATATAACTGCCGAGAATCAACCTTACAAGCGGAAGTTGTATTTTTCATGCAGTTATGGAATTGGTGTGATATTGTTCAGTTTTGGGATATTATTTGGTCTTCAAACTGTTCCAAATGATTATGGTTGGCACTTACTTGATCAAATTAATCTTCATCCTGCGATAGAATGGAAAGGATTGCCATTATTCTTAATTGCTAATACATGGCAGTGGCAGCTATACAGTATTGGATTCGAGATTCTCTTCACAACATCATTATTAAGTCAAATTGATTTTCTTAATTTTAAACGGATGAATACATCAAAAAGAAAAAGGAAAATCTCAATTTGGCATTTATGGCGAAATTATGGAAGATACAGCCTTTCAATTTATTTTTGGCATTATATTTTTCTATTTATGCCGTGGTTTCAAACTAAATTTCCTGCTACATGGATTGGAATTCCTTTATTATTCTTTTTAGTGATAATTTCAGGTTTTGTAAAGCTGTTTTCAACTAAAAAAGGAAGAAAAATGTCAATAGAATATTGGATTTCAAGAATTCATTGAAAATCATTGGAGAAAAATGTCAAATTAATAAAAATAGTAGAATGAATAATAAGAATGATTAATTATATCTTTTTTATTAATGCGACTTTTGCTTTTCCAACTGTTCGATTTCATGTAATATTTTTTGTTCTTCTTCAGTACTTAAAGAGCCTTCCATCACTCGACGTTCTAATATTGCAATTTTCTTATCTATCTGAGCAACATTGACAGAATGATGGGATTTAGAACGGCGTTTACTTGATTCATGAAAATTTCTTTTTCCCTTTTTTTTATTAGGATTTTTAGGAGAATCATTAAAAAGCGCCCGTGCTTCTTCAAGAGACATTTTTTTACGTTTCTGTGGAGCCATGATTACTGAGCTTTCCGTTAAAGATAAGGAAACTAACCTTACAAAATTTAAAAAAATTCCTCTTTCTTATGGAATAAGTTGAAATATTGCAAATATTGCAAAAATTATTATTTATATGAGTACTTTCTTTAAGTTGAGCAGAACTCATGAAATTCTCTTTTGCTAAATATTTAATTGGAATTGGCATTCTTTTTCTGATAAGTACCGTTGGAGCTTTAACAATTTTTCGTGAAGGATATCTCCGGTTGGAAGATCAAATCGATTCATCTGCTCAATATATAGATGATCCTACAATTTATTCTATGAAAAAAGACGGTGATATGCTTTTTGTTGTAGAAGGATCAATGGGATTAGAGATATTAAATATTTCAAGTTATGATCAACCAAAAAAAATATCTCATTTTTCATATGATCGTGGTTTTAATTTCTTAGCGGTTAATGATACATATCTATATTTAATTAATGATTTAAATCAGATAGTTATTTTAAATGCATCAAATCCAAAAAATCCTGAATATATTACTACTTATTCTCCATTATTTACGTCGTTTGATCGTATTTATATTTCAGGTGAAAATGGAATTGCTTTAACTGACAAAGGAACAATAGTAATAATAGATTTTTCGGATTTTTCATCTATAACTGAACATAATTTCTTAAAAACTAGCGAAAAATTTGATGAAATAGTGATTTTGAATAATTTATTAATTGGATTACAAGAAGAAGCAGGGATTTCAATATTTAATATTAGTTCTTTTGATTCTGTTCAAAAACTAAGTGAAATCAATGGAACCTTTTCAAATTTCAAAGAACTAGTTGGACTACCAAAAGAGAATTTACTTTGTCTTTGTGTAGATACGGATTTTCTGATATACAATTTGAAAGATCCTATAAATTCTCAATTAATCTTTAATATATCTAATTCTGATGATTTATCCATTTTCTCGCAGATTCAGGCGACTTCTAACAAAATTTTCTTTGTTAATCAATCTGATGGTGGAATTTGGAGTGCAAACATTACAGATTTACTGAACGAAAAAGAGAAATCATTCTTTAGATTCTATGCTCATATTCCAATTGAAAAAAATAGTATTCAATTCTTTGAAAATTTGTTAATTTTTTACAATCCAAAAGAAATGAGTATCGATCTTATATCATTTGATGAAGATTTCCCTTTTAATTTTCAACATTATAATTCAATTTATTTAGGATTTGGTCAAGTAAATGATATTTTTTTATCAAATTCTTTAATAGTTTATTCAGAAGGAAATAAAGGAATTAAAATTGCCAATTTTTCTGATGAAACTTCATTAAAAGAAATAAGTAATTTTACAAATTTAGGTTTTTATACTCAGCTTTTTCAATATGATAATTATATTTTTGCTCAAAATTCTTATAATACTTTAGAAATTATTGATATTTCAAATATATCTCACCCAATTCTCAAGCAAACAATTACGATTCCAGCAGATAAAATAATAGATATTGTCTTTTTTCAATCATGGGCTTTTTTTTCTACAGGTTATGATGGAATTTTTATTTATAACATATCAATTCCTGAATCACCTCAATTATGGCGCAATATTAGCACAATAGGTGCAATTTTTGATTTAGAGATTGAAAAAAACTATCTTTTTGCTGCAGCTGGGGATTTAGGCATAAAAATATTTGAGATAAAAAGTATTAATAACATTTCTCAAGTTGCGGTTTATACTGATAATAATTGTAAAAAAGGAGTTACTAATCTGCTACTAGTGAATAATTATATTTTTGCTTATGGTACGTTTTCAGGAATAATTATCATTGATGTAAATCACCCTATAAATCCTGTATATCTGAATTATTACGATCCAGGATATGGATATGTTTCTTGTATTTCAGTTGAAAAAGGATCAGCTTACATTGGATATGAGACAGGGAATGTAGAATTCGTGAATATAACAATGATTAATGATATCCATTCCATAAAAGTTTTTAAAACAAAAGATCATGTCTTATCTGTTTTAATATTACCAGATTATATTATAGTAGCGAATAATTACCATGGATTATTACTTCTTCGAAGATCTTTTACTTATTCTCCTTCTCTAATTGGAAGTATTATAATTTCAATCACATTTAGTATTGGAATGATCATGATGTCAATTGGAATGTTTATTCTCTACCGAACTCGGGATTTGCGCTTCAAGTTAGATGAATTAATGAAAAACTATCGATATTCTCTTCATGGAATTCCTCGTGAACGTTTACTAGAAGTATGCCGTATTATTATTCCATTTCTGGATAAATTTGAATTCACGAAATATAGTATGGATATAATTATGGAAATTGATCAAATTATTCAAGGTGGAGTTATTGAAGAAGAAAACAACCCAGATCTTAGTGAAAAATTAGATAATTTATACAGATATTATGAAGATTCCACTTTATTATTGGCTAGTCAAATTTGTCAGGGAAAAGATTTATCTGAAAAGGAAATGGAAAGGATTTTACATGAAGGTAGTTTTCAAGAGCGCCAAATCTTGGAGAATGTACTCCCATCCCATCATTTTTTGATTTATGGTTTGAATCGAAAATTAAAAATAACAAATCGCGAAGGTTTTGACATTTTTCGCTAATCTTAAGCATATTTGGAATTAAAACATGAATTTTTATTTAGAAAAATAAACAATATTTGATTAGAATAAAAAATTATTTGATATAATTAGTCAGATAATTAACATTTTACTAGTATATAACATGAATTCACAGGTGAAATAAATGGAAGTGAAACGCTCCAATCGATTTGCAACAATTGATTTCTTACGCGGTATCGCCATTTGGATGATGCTTCTACTTCATCTATTAATGAGGGTCTATGATAGATCATGGGTCGATGATCCAGCTCAAATGGCGCAAGCGCGCGTAATAGTCATTGTAATTTTAGTTTTTGCATTATATTTAGGCGGATGGTGTGGATTTTTTTTACTTATTTCGTCCATTGGAAATATGATCTCTATGCAGAAGCAACTAGCTCGGGGTAAAACAGTAAGTGAACTGGTGCTCAAACAAGTAATTGGTGGTTTTATTCTTTTAATTTTTGCATTTTTAACTGAATCCATAATTGGTTATCATGCTTGGTTAGGAGAATTACCTTGGGGGACAGAACCTTTGGTTGATCATCTTCATAGAGCGTTTCATATGGAAACCATTCATACAGTTGCATGGTGTGTTATAATTAATGGAATCGTTCAAGGTTTACTTTCGATAAATGGAGGTTATAAGAAGATTAAGCGTAATATGATTATTTACGGTATTTTATCAATTATAATCATTGTAGTTACTCCTTTAGTATGGGATTTCGCTGCTCAAGTCATTCCGGGATATCCATTTGCGCAACCAGATGGACGACCATATATAGTCCAATATCCTGTAATTGGACAGAGTACGTTAGGAGAATATATTAAATTATTCTTCTTATTACCATTGGCGGGTCATCCAGAACCAATTTTTCCATTTTTATCAGTTTCTTTTATTGGTAGTATTATTGGGCTATTGTTAACAGAAGAACATCCTTCGGTGAAAATGTTATATTATGGTATGATAATAAGTGGATCGGCAGTCTTAATTGGACTTGGAGGCACAGGTTATGCAATAGCTATGGGACAACAAGGAATAGGTAATTTTCTCGGCAATACATGGAATATCCCAGGGTTAGATTCATGGTTTTGGTGGTTTTTAACTTTGACCGGAAGTCAAGTTTTTAGCACGTTGATAATTCTCCGGATGATAGAATTTCGAGGGAAAGCAGTTCCTTTTGCAAAGAAAACAACATATTTCCGTAGATTTGGCTTAATTGCATTTTCTGTATATAATTTTCAATTTATTGATTTTATCCCACGATATATACTCACTAAAATAACTGGAATTGATGCATTACATTCTAGAGTTAATGGAAACTTAAGTTTGATTTTAATGGTTGGTGTTTTTCTAACTTGGGCTGTAGTAATGTGGTTATGGGAAAAAGTAAATTATATTGGTGGTATGGAATGGATGATTTCAGTAATTGCAAAATTAATATTACCTAAAAAAGAAAAAACAAAAATTATCAAAGCTTCTTTAGAAACTGATGGAGAAATTAACTCAAAAAATCAAAAGAAAGTCAGTAAAACACCATGGTGGAAAACTGATAGAATCAACATACAAGGAACTTTATACGATGCAAATTTTATAAACATTATCCCACCAGAAAAAGTTGATCATAAAAATTTGAAGGATTCGAAATTAGCATTTCAAATTTCGCTTCTCAGCCCTTTTCTTTTGATTGGGAGTATTTTTGCCTTAGATATTGCGATTGAATCTATTGCCGTAGAAGGTAAAAATAAGTATAATAAATGGGCGATCGGATTATCTATCTTAGGTATTATAATTTTTATTGCAGGGTTCATTTTTCTAACGTTCATGTCTGGATTGGCTCTATAGTTATAGAATCTTAAATAAAGAGAATTACAATTTTTTATGCTTTTTTTTCTATAATAATAACTTTTTGAACTTTCCATACTATATTCTTTTTATTAATCATTTCTTTGAAAGGATTTAATGAAAATAAATAGGTGTTGGGTTAATTGCGGGACAGTTGTGAAAAAACAATTAATTTAATGAAGTATCGAGTAATAGTATGCAAATATAATGAATTAGGCTTGAAATCTTCAACATATCAAACCCAACTGCTCAATATATTGATGGATTCAATTAAAAAGATATGTAAAAGAGAACATCTTACATTACAATCAATAATTAGTTTACCCGGTAGAATTTTATGTTTTTTTCCTTCTCAAGAGATTATTAAAGCATTATTAATATTTAAATATATTATTGGAATTCAAGTATTTGCTCCAGCTATCACTTCACCTCGAAAATTGGAGATACTTTCGCAAAAATGTGTAGATTATCTTTCATTATTATATCAAATTCATCCCTTTTCGAGTGTTACTTTAGTACTTAAAGGAAATAAAAATCTTATCAACGAATACAACTCATTTTCAACTGAATTGAAACAGATTATTGATATTAATTGTCAAAATGCCAAACTACCTATCAATTTTACAGAAAGTTCCCCAGATATTACCTTAAGAGTAGAATTTAGGAAAAAAGGTACATATCTGTATCACCTTGAATATCCAACGCATTTTGCAGGATTTCCCATTGAATCAAAAAAAGTATTTCTTTTACCATGGACGAATTCTCCGGATGAATTTCTCGCAGGTATGTTAATGGTAAGAAGGGGTTCAATTGTTATTCCAATTTCAATCATTCAGACAGATAATTACTCTGATAATAAAAGTAAAAAAAAAGATTTAAAAAATGAAAGAAATTTATTAACTGAAATTGCGAAATATTATGCTGATCCTTTACCTTGGATAAAAATATCTCAAAATGAATTAAATAATATCAGTAATGACTTTGCTCAATCAAGAAACGAAGTGTGGCTGAAAGTTTTGGAAAAATTGTGCATTCTAAGTATAGAACGCGCCTTTATCCATATGGGAAACCGTAAGCTTCATTTTAAGGGAATAATAGTGCCGAATTCTTTTGAATCAAGAATATTCAGAAAAGAAAATTTGAAGATCCCAGTTTTCTATCCTTTAATAGGCTTTTCTTTTGGATTTATTCAAAGAATAATGGAGGAATATGAACATGATCCATGGAATTTTTCATTTCATAGATTTATTTCACAAAAATCTTGGGAATCACCATCTTTTCTATTGAGGGAAAATAAAAAATTAATAAATCCACAAAAAAAAGCCGAATTACAGTTTTCTGCTCAAAAATCTAATGTAGAAATAAATGATTCAATAATTTTAAAAATTAAATCAAATTTGAGGGTTAATTTCATTATTGAGGAGATATTGGAAAGCTTTAATTGATGATAAATTGATGCAAGAGGTTTTTTGAATAATTATACAATATCTATTTACTATCTATAAATTTTACTTTCTATTAAAAACCTAAGAAATTTTGTATCTTTTTTCATTGATAGTCAAGATATCCGAAATTTCCACCATTCTTCTAAAGAATAGAAACTATTTTATATTTTCAATTATTATTACTAAAGATTCACTTTTGGGCCAAACAAGCATTTATAGGTTAGAATCTTTGATAGTCTTCTTGACCTTTTTTGGGTTATGGAGTTGAAAAAATGAAGCGAAGAAATTTATCTCTTCTATTAGGATTTGTTCTTTCCTTTTCGATGTTCTTCATCGGAACACCAATTCCGCTGGGTAATGGTATGGTTAATTCAACAACTGATTCTTCTCCAGCGAGTAGTTCTAGTATTTCAAACATTGGTGTAGTAGAAGGAGATGTCATTTATTATCACTTTATGAATGAATATAGTGATCCTAATGAGGAACAATATGATCATGACTCTGATAATGGTATAGTCAGAGTTGAGGTTAGAGAAATTAATGCCAGCGAAAATAAAATCTATTATGATTTTTATTTTGTAAATAAAACAGAGTCATCTGTAGAATGGAATTGGGACTATGTGAATGATGAAATGGGAAATGATTCAGCCCGCTGGCTAGAAGATGATTTTACTCATGAAGTCTTTAATCATTCAATCGTGTTTCCTAACAATATTACTGATATGCAAGCAGCAAATGCTAGTGAAAACTTAGATCAATTGATAATGGATTCCTTTAATGCATCCTTGATATACTCTGAATATTCAGATGCTGGAAGTGAATGGAATACGGTCTATTTTGAAGTTTATCCAGATGATGGCGATGAAATATTTTCAGTATTAGTCTATGTAAATAAAACAACAGGATTAATGACTTACTATGAAGAAACACAAGGAAACCATACATTTATCCTCGAACTAGCAGGATTTGATCTTTTAAACTATAATTTTGAAATTCCAGATAGTTTTGGTGTTGTTCCAGGTGATTGGATTGATCGATTTTCACCTGTCTCAAGAGGTGGATCAAGTGGTGAAGATGATGATAAATGGGGATATTATCCCGATTGGTTAGAACCAAATGATTACTTTGAAGACGCAACAGATTTAAATGCAGAATTTGGTGCGGGACCAGGGACATGGCATGAATTAAATACATATGAAAATGACGATTATTATCAATTTTATGCCAATAATGGTGATACAATTCAAGTCTATGTTAATTATGAACCAAGTGCAGATGTAGTCCTATATACTATTGATTCATTAAATGGAGCTGTAATAGAACAGACAATTGGAGAACAAGATCCCGGATGGGAAAGTCTTAGTTGGACTGCTACTTATGACGGAATGTATTATATTAAAATTAATGGCTCAGATGGATTCTGGGGCGATAAGTATGAATTTGGAATTAGTATAAATGGAGACTGGGGTCCAGATTATTGGCCAGATGAAGGTTCTGAAGACGATCATAATGATGGTGGTTTTTATATTCATGAATATGTAGAATTTGTGTTTACTAATCCTTACACGCAAGAAGATGTGCTTATTATCGATCAAAGTGAATATAAATTCCCTACTATGTTACCAGAAGATTGCATAGGAATCCAACCAATGCGTGTTGTATCACGTGTACCTGTAGATAATCCAAACATACAATTAGGAGAAGCTTGGTTCCACAAAGACATTGATTTTACTACAACTGATTTTCTAGATTGGTTTGATCTTAATTTCATACAAAATGGTGAATTTAACTTCTCTACATATTCAATAGATTCTGATACAGATTGGGTTAAATTTGTTGGAATAATTGATGGAACAACAGATAAGTTATATTTCTTTGCTCAAAAACTACCCGGTATAGGAACAGTTCAGTTCTATACTACATATATTGAATCTGACGATGATCCAGAACGTAAATACCAAGATATGATCATGACTATTGATTGTTCTGTTCCTGGAGTAATAAAAGAATCAGATCCAACTTTAGGAGTTTCTGAAGGTGATTGGTGGACATATGTTGTGCAGAGTGAAGAGCGATATGACGAATGGGGTTCAGATAATGATTATCACTATTATGATGAAAGTGTATTGATGGCCACATTTACAGTAACGCATATCTTTGCATTAAACCTCACTACTATGGGTGTTGTTGGAAGCATGGAGGTACAGATCATTCATAATGATGGATCGATTGATCCTGAAAAACACGTTGAAAATTTCGCACCGTTATTAGTTTACGACACAAATGATCCTGTATCCTTTATTACAATGGGTGGTTTAGGTGATTTAGAAGGCCCACCAGTATTACTACCTATGGTTGCTGATTGGACTACTCAAGAAACAGCCATGCTCAACTTGTTTAATTCCATGCCAAATGGTCCAGGTTCGCCCATTGCATATAAATTCCAGACTAGTACAATTAGATTCCGCTTTGATGGAAGATTTGATGACAGTTGGCCTCAAGATGGCGGAACAGTTTACGCCCATAGAGATTGGCAACAAGATATTACTTTGGATGTAAATGATTATGGAATGACTACATATCTAAATCAACGCCAACATGAACATGAAGATTGGTCATTTGTAAATGGAGGAGAAACTATTAACGGTGGTCGAGATAAAGAAGAAAGATTCGTAGCCTTCATGGTAAATGGTTCAAAAGGATGTGAATATGAAACAGATATTGCTTCAATAACTGCGTTAAATTCTCTAGACTCATTGATTTGGGAACGTAGTGAATCACGACCTGCAGGAGAATGGGGTTCTGATGATCCAGGAAGCGACCCAGCAGATAAAAGTTTTGAAAAAGTAATTATTGGAAATGTTGTTTCTACATGTGATAATTACGTTGTCTTCTTGGGCGCTCAATTCTGGAAAGGCCCTAATGATACAGACTTCCATCCTCATGAATGGCACTTAAACACTTCAGAAGAGGAAATTATAGGAAATTACTGGTATTTAGGTTCTATTCGTAAAAATGATATATGGACATGGATAGAATCTCAAATCTTCGATATGAGTATAACAGATTTTGCTCCATTAGTCAGTGATATTGTAGAACTCTTAAATTATGCATTCGCTCCAAAAATGCACATTACTACCGCGGATATAACTACAAATGGAAGATCCTTTACTATTAGCGCCATGAATGGAACAATTAAACATGAATTTCGATTGGCAGTTAATAGCAAGGGAATAATGCAAGATCTGTTTTCGGGTGAATATGATACTTCCACTGATACATGGATTCGTTGGGAACGAAATGTTCTTGTAGAAGCCCCAAGTGGATATGAAGTGGGAGAATTCTTCATGGACGATATTCCACCAAATTATGTTCCATCATCAGCTTATAATCCTCCTGTTAATACAACAACGGATGATACAACCACAGATGATACAACCACAGATGACACAGCAACTGACGATACAGCAACAGATGACACAGCAACTGATGATACCGCTCCAACAAATCCATTCGAAAACATTCCAGGATACACAACTAGTGCAGTTCTAATTTTCTCATTAATCGGTGTTGTGGCACTTACTTTGAGAAAACGGCGATAAATTTCCAGAAAGGGAATTTTTTTCTTTTTTATTTTTTCAATAATTTATCTTTTTCTAATAATTTTGCATTTTTATTATTATATTCACATTAATTACAATTATTTGAAGATGAGATATTTATGTGTAAGTTATTATTCATTATATGACATTTTTCCGTCATTCTGTGCTCTTTTTTTGCGATCTCACGACGCATTACAAATATTTAATTATCATTTTGCATTTATTCATTTGAAATTTTTTTTAATAATTATTCATAAGCTGTAAATTTTCAAGGCTAAGGTGAAAAAAATGAAAGAAACAGATGTTCTTGTAGTAGGCGGTGGTCCTGCGGCTGTGATCACTTCAGTGGTTGCAGCTCAAATGCATCCAGATAAGAAAATAACAACTGTTCGAAATTTTCCCACAGTTCCCATTCCTTGTGCAATTCCATACAGTTTTGGACAGCTTCAAGGGATTGACAACAATTTAATGCCAGATAAAGGCTATCATGCCAATAATATTGAGTTGATCATCGATGAAGCCATAAACGGTGATCGAAATGAAAAAGTAATTGAATTGAAATCGGGTGAAAAGATTAAATACGATAAGTTGGTTCTTGCAACTGGTTCAAAACCAATCATTCCGACTTTTATTCCAGGATATGACAAACCTCATGTATTCATTGTTTCTAAAGATAATGAATATTTGAAAGAAGTCTATAAAGCCAGCGAAACGGCAAATAAAATTGTAATAATCGGAGCAGGATTTATTGGAATGGAATTTGCAGATGAATTCCTTCGACTAAATAAAGATATCACTATTGTTGAAATGCTTGATCATGTTCTCGGCAATTCATTTGATATGGAATTTAGTAATCAAGTTGCTGAGAAATTTACTGAAGCTGGAGTAAAATTATTAACTGGAAAGAAAGTAATCGCAATTGATGATGATTATGTCCAATTAGAATCTGGCGAAAAAATTAATGCAGACATGGTATTAGTTGCAATTGGAGCAGTACCGAATACAGATTTAGCATCAAAGCTTGGCTTGAAACTAGAGGGAAAAGGAATCTGGGTTGATGAATATTTACGAACTTCTGATGATGACATCTTAGCCGTAGGAGATTGCGCTTCAAAAATCGATTTTTTCACCAGAAGACCCACATATGTAATGTTGGCATCAACTGCTTGTGCAGAAGCACGGATAGCAGGCGCAAATCTTTTTGGATTGCAAGTTGTTCGTGAAAACAAAGGCACAATAGGTGTTTTCTCGACCAATCTTCAAGGTCTTACATTAGCTACAGCCGGTCTCACAGAAAATATTGCGAGAAAATCTGGTTTTGAAGTAATTACAGCAACAACGACTTCACCTAATCGGCATCCTGGGAAATTTGCCGATACCTCAAAAATTACAGTTAAGTTGATCTTTGCAAAAACATGCGGTAATTTACTTGGAGGACAGATAATTTCGGGTGGAAAATCAGTAGCAGAAATGATTAATGCGATTGCAGTAGCAATTCAACAGAAAATGACAGTTACTGAATTGTTTACCCTTCAATTTGGAACACATCCATTAGTCACATCGGCACCAACAACTTATCCTTTGATTACTGCCGCCCAAGCTGTTCTCATGAAGTTAAAGCACGAAAAATGAGAAAAAAAAGCAATTTTTTTACAAAACATAAATACTTTATTTTTTTTCCTTATTCTTTGAATTTTTCTTATTTTCATAATATATTATCTTAAAGATTTTGGTAAATTTTATTACCTTAAGCGGACGTCTTATTTTTAATTTACCATGCAATAATGCTTTGACAGGGTTGACTTTTCCTACAGAAAGTTTTAAGAAGGTGGTTATATCTGTGGTGATACGCGCTTTTATTTTTCTTTTTATGGGTTTAAGTTCCTCTGGTTTATTTTTCACCTGTTCTACAAATATTTCCCCATTTTTTATTCGAACTATTGCAGAGCGTCTATCATCAACAGCAATTAACAATACATTTAATTGCTGATTTCCAAATTCTTGCTTAAATTTTTCTGAATTATTAAGTATTTTGACTTGATTCCAGATGATTGAGGGAAATCCCCTTAATTTTTTCTTTTTTCCCTCTTTAACTGTTGATCTTTCATCTTTATTTATCTTTTGAGAAGAAATTTTTGAAGATACATTTGAATTACTCACATTTGGTTCCATAAAAAAAAGAATTGATTGAACTAAATAAAATTTCTTAAAGATTTACTATTTACTAATAATTAAAATAAAATATCTTTTGAAAATAAAAATTATTGACAAATTTATTTACAAAGGAAATGTATAAAGATAATTTAATGAGAGATATTTATCAAATTGAGAATTATGAAGAAAATAATCCACCAGATATCTCAATAGATGAATTTTTACCTCTTCTTGAACTTCCAATCCCTTATATGCTATATCCAAAAATTCCAGGAATCTCTCTCAACCAAGTATTTTTCAACCTTTCTGATTATCAGATGCAGAATGTTGCTCTTGAAATCCGTCAATTCTTAGATTTTTTCCATTCCCCTGAATTTTATCGCGTTTTTCAATCAAACTTTCCGCAACATTTATCTTTTTCACAATATAGATATTTCCATTTTTGGGAAAAAAAATATGAATACATACGAGAAAAGATATATCCTATTCTATTAAATGAAGAAAAATCATGGTTATCGCATCTCTTTGAAGATTTCTTGAATCACACCGAGTATTTTAAATTTCATCCGACAATAACTCATAACGATTTCGACTCCAGTAATATTCTTATTTCGCAAGATTTCGCACATATATCGGGGATTATAGATTTTGAAGAATGCGCAGTTGGAGATCTTGCTGTAGATCTACTTTTTTATAGAGAAGGAAAAAGCTTTCAAGAAATTATCAGGAGGGGAAGCAGTAGCGTTAAATATGATCCTTATTTAGAAAAACGCTGTAATTTCCTTTACTACCGCACTTGCATCCCTTATTTAGAATGGGGGTTGAAGCACGAAAGAACATCAATGATAAATTACGGTAAAAGAAGATTACATTTTCTTATGAACAAATTGTATATATAAATTTCAATTTATGGCAAAATTTTAAATTATTAAATTATCACAATGAAATTAATGAAAGTATAAAAAACAGAAAATAATGAGACAAATGGCATTTCAATTCAACCTTCAGCGACCTTACAAACGAGATAAGCCCCCTCAGAAACAACTTGAAAATAATGATTTCTTTCATGCTTTTAAAAGAGGATTTCAAAAGAAGAACCAAAAAAAGGAATTTTTAATAGTTTCACTAGTTGTAACCATAATATTTTGGATTATGATGAATATCTTTTTTCCTAATTTCTGGAACTCTCACTCAGAATTTAATGTCGTTTTTCTAGTATATATTGCTGTTTTATCCTTTATGATTATTCTGGTGTATTATTCAGAACTAAGCAAAGAGCACAAGAACACAATGTTTTATTCCGTTCTGGAACGACAATATTCATCTCAATTAATTGATACAAATCAAAATGCTTTACACATATCTTCTGCACAACAATTGCAATCTTTTCCTAATTTTTGCCCACATTGTGGAACCCAAATAAGCAATTATATATATTCGGAAAATCCAGATGAATCACCAAAATTTTGTCCTTTTTGTGGTGAATCTCTTTATTATTCATTATTATGAGATAAATAAAAGTGCTTTACAGAGAATTTTTATGGGTCATCCGGTATCTATTATATACAGAAGTTAGAATAGAGAATATAGAGAAAAAGAATGCAAAAGGTGTGTTTATGAAATCACTTAAATCATTAAATTTAACAAATTTACCAGAATGGCAGGATTTGCAAAAACATTATGAACAAATCAAAGATTTACATTTACGTTATTTATTCGCCCAAGATTCAAAACGAGCTCAAAAATTTTCCATTCGTGCAGGAGACTTATTGGTAGATTTTTCCAAACATCGTATTACAGAAGAAACAATTAAATTACTCTTGAAATTAGCAGATCGATGTAATTTAAAACAAGAAATCGAAAAAATGTTTACAGGAGAAAAAATAAATTGCACAGAAAATCGTGCAGTGTTGCATGTTGCTCTCCGAAATTTGGCAGGAAACCCAATTTTTGTTGATGGCAAGGATGTGATGCCTGAAGTTAAACGAGTTTTGAATCAGATGAAACACTTTGCGACACAAATTCGTTCTGGTGAATGGAAAGGTTTTTCTGGAAAATCAATACGCAATATAGTAAATATCGGTATAGGAGGCTCAGATCTTGGTCCAAAGATGGTAACTAAAGCGTTAACACCATATCATCAGCGTTCTCTTCAATTTTATTTCGTTTCTAATGTAGATGGAACCCACATTTCCGAAACACTACGCAACTTAAATCCAGAAGAAACATTATTCATCATTGCCTCAAAATCTTTCACAACTCAAGAAACAATGACAAATGCAAATACAGCAAAAGACTGGATTGTAAATTATTTCAATAATAATGAAGCAGTAGCCAAACATTTTGTGGCAATTTCTACAAATTTATCAGGTGTTTCAGAATTTGGTATTAATCCCGAGAATATGTTCGAATTTTGGGATTGGGTCGGTGGTCGCTATTCGTTGACATCTGCTATCGGTCTTTCCATTATGATTGCCATTGGACCTGAGAATCATCACAAATTGTTAGAAGGTTTTCATGCAATGGATCAACACTTTCGCACAACATCATTTGATCGCAATATTCCTGTAATATTAGCCCTTTTGGGTATTTGGTATAATAACTTTTTTCATGCAGAAACGCATGCAATTTTACCTTATTCCCAATATTTGGAAGATTTCCCTCGCTATTTCCAGCAAGGAGATATGGAATCAAATGGAAAATCGGTGGACAGAGAAGGCAATTATATAAATTACCAAACTGGGCCGATAATTTGGGGAGAACCAGGTACCAATGGACAACATGCATTTTATCAGTTGATTCATCAAGGGACCAAATTAATCCCTTGTGATTTTATTGGATTTGCAAATTCCCACAACCCAATAGGTGATCATCACATAAAATTGATGGCAAACTTCTTTGCCCAACCTGAAGCCTTAGCATTCGGCAAGACTGCAGAAGAATTGACCAAAGAAGGAATTCCTCAAGATTTAATTCCACATAAATCTTTTAAAGGAAACCGCCCAACAACATCTATTTTGGCGCCAAAACTAACCCCATACGTTTTAGGACAGCTGATTGCGATGTATGAACATAAAATTTTCGTACAAGGAGTGATTTGGAACATCTTTTCGTTCGATCAATGGGGTGTTCAGTTAGGAAAAGTTTTAGCCAAACAAATTTTACCAGAATTAACCTCAACAGACCCACCATCGCATGATAGTTCCACCAATCAGCTAATTGAACATTTCCGAAAGTTTTTTCAAATTTAAAACGAAATTGGATAGATTCCCAATTTCCAAATTTTATTCGAGGCAAAAAAATTGTATATCGGAGTAAAAGATCAAAAAATTGTGTTTATGCAGATGGAATTGGGGGATTTTTTTAACAAAACCACTAAAAAAATATTTGATCTAAAAAACCCTAAGGAAAATCGAAAAGCATCTATAGTTTTGAAGCCAAAAGGATTAGCCAGATTCAATAAAAGACGAAAAAGAGAATTGAGGGCCAAAATTAAAGAGCAATTTCAACCCCGTTTTATCACAGTGGTAAATAATGAAAATCCAACTATCACCATTACTAAGAATTCAAATATAGAAATTGAACAAAAAAGCAAACCAAAGAAGCGAAATAAGAAAAGAGAAAGAAAGAAAAAGAAAATAAAAAAAACTAATCACAGTTCCCAATTTTCTCCTCAATTATCAGAAAATCATCTATTAAGTGCTCAAACAACTGCTCAATCAAATAACCAAGATGATAGATCTAATTCACAATATCGAGATCTTTTAGCCTTTTCTTCTTCAAGATCAGTATCAGTTGATTCTTATCAGCCATCACCTCTGCCCACTTCGCAAGAAATTAACAAAAAGAAGGCGAAATCAACCCAAGTATCTCAAAAAGAAATAGAAGAACAAAAAAAGCCGCTAAAACTTTCATCTCCCATTGAATATACAATACCAGATAATATAACTAGAAAATTTGGTCACACAGGAGACATTCCTATTCCATGTCCCTATTGTAATGAAGAAATTTGGTTCTTTCCTGAAGATCTAGATAGTGTTCATTTCCATTCTACCAGACTTTGTGATTGTGGAGCAATTGTGCGAATTTCTACGAGAGAATATTATAATAAAATATTCTCAAATCTTTTTAATAAAGATAAATCTCAAGAAAAAAATTTAGACATTGAAATTCTAGCCACAGCATTGCATGATAATGAAGGAAATACAATATACAGTTATGGATTCAAACCAATAGAATGAATTCATGCATATACATTTCAAAACTGAATTTTAAAGCCATCCTTGGATAGACCAAGTAAATTTTTCAGCCAAAGTCATCCGAATTTCAACTTTATTCGCAAGAGTAAACCCTGTGATAAGAGAATGAGCACGGTTATCTTTTAATTTTTCATGATTTTTTATGGGTTGATGAATAACATCTAAAGGTTGAACAGAACGAACCTGAAAAACCTCGCTCTGAATAACACCGTAATTTGTTGATTCTTTTTTACCACGTTTAAGGGTTTCTTCAGCTGTTGAATAACGATCCCAATCTACAGAAACACCATCCCATTTTGCAAGATATTCTTCTTTCCAAGATTTTTGAGGTTCATTGAAAACATTTTGAGGTACTTTTTGCATATTGGGGAATTCTGAATCATTTATAACAAAATTCTTGTGGATTCTTCGAAAAATAAAATCATCATCTGGAATTATCTCAATTTCCCATTCTTCACAATTATTCATCAGTAAATCCCCAAAAATTTAATTAGAATTGTCAAAAACTTTAAAGATCCAATTAATAATTGAACTTTCAATAGCACTTTCAGATTCAATTTTTAAAATGCTTTTAAGAAAAGGGCTTTTTCCTACGGCAATAATAGGGTCAGATGATGATACATGAATTACCAAAAATATGCTAGAATTTCGCCAAGTAATGTCAATTGTGCCATCTGAAATAGGAAGAAGTGAAGGAATTGGAAGAAAACTTAATAAAGGCATTAAATTTTTCTTAATTATTCCATTATAAACATTATTGATAATCTTTTCTGATAACATGAGAATTTCTGATTCAAATGCTGGTGCGCCTTGTTCATCCCAATTTTTTTTTAGTTGTCTGAGATTTTCAATATTATTCGAAATATGTCGATAAATTTCAATAAGACGATGATTATAGTAATTAATATTTTCTTGAGAATCAGAAATATCATTTGACTGCTCCCAAGAGGGAAAAAATAGATAATAAGTATAAGGATCAAAATAATAATCAGGACTAGAATCATTATATTGCATATCAAACCAATTTATCTTTTTATAGGAAATAAAATTATCTTGATTCTTTCTTAGATAAACATTTTTTTTAAGATCAAGCATCATATTTCATCTCAACACGTAAATTATTAGTTATAAGTGATTCAAATTCATTAATTATATTTGCATGTAATATTTCAAGCATTTTTTCAAATAAATTTGGTTGGATTTTTATCACAAATGAGTCAAAATCAAGGAAAAATAAATCAAATTGCTGTTTATCAGGTCTGCTATATTGAAATGCATATTGAATTGTTAAAATTGTATTATCTGTACATTTTTTTCGTATTCGAATTCGATTTTCGACTAATTCTTCGATGGGATATTTTTTTATGTTAAAAATTGGAATAAAAAACCTTTCAAAAGATGAACTGCTAATATTATCAATAAATTCCTTTTTATTTATATATCTCAACCCAATTCTCTCAAATCGAGGAATTCGCCATATTTTCTTAAAATTATCTATTAATCTGATTATTTTTGATTTAAATCCAATTCTGTTTTGATGATTTTTCCATGAATGGTAATTGGATATTTTTAAAGTGATTTTATTTGAAAAAATACTTACTTCATCTTCATCATCATTTGAAAACCGCCAAATTATTTCAGATTCAAGAGGATTAGTTTCAAAACCGTCAGAATCACTTTTTCCTTGAAATAGAAGGATTTGTGAAATGAATTCTTTATGAGCATATGGATATTGATCTTGGATTCTTTCCTGAAATTGTGCAATTTTATTATTTATATTCAATATCAAAGGATAACGAGCTTCAAAAATAACTTCATGCAAAATTGATTTTTGATAAACACGATTTGATTCATTGCTCATAATCATTATCCTTAATAAAATATATAAAGTGTAGGAAGAAAAAAGTTTTGCATTATAATTTTTTAAATGTATTAATATATAAAACTTTATTAACATTTAATAGAGTGATAGAAAATTGGAAATCATGCATAGATTACACATTTACTATTATTCTATCCAAATTTGAAACATGTAGATCAGAAATTTAGACCTCTTATTATCAAATTCAACAATTTTTTAACTAAAAATGATCAAAAATCGAACCATAATTATATTTTTTTTTGCCAATTGATAATAATTCTTGGATAGATTTGATTATTGTAGGAAAAAGAAAGATAGAAATTGTAATTCAGTCAGAAATAAAGAAGTTGATATAACTTTATATAATATATTTTTTTAATAATAAAAGAGTTAAAGACTAGTAAAATAAAATAATTTGGAGCCAGGTATGAGATTTGCACTCATGTAAAGAGGATATCCGCAATACATACACGTATCCTGCAGTCCCCCGCCTTAACTACTTGGCTAACCTGGCTTGTAATGAAAAAAGTTTGAAACTCATACTGATACAAAGTGGCGTGGATTTAAAATTTTATGAATTTGATGCTTGATAATAAACTTATCAACACGAATCTTCGCAGAGCGTAAACTTCAATTAAGATATCGTACTAGTCCACCTAATGATAACCATCTATGACGATCTCATGAATGATTTTCGGGAATTTCACACAATTCGCAACGGTTTCGTCACTATGTATGTTTGCGGGATTACAGCTTACGATTCTCCCCATATTGGGCATGCTAGGTCTGCTGTAGCATTTGATATAATTCGTCGATATTTGGAATTCCATGGTTATGAAGTGAAGTATGTGATGAATTATACAGATGTGGACGATAAAATGATTCAACGAGCAAACGAAGCTGGAACAACTATTTATGAAATTGCTGAAAAATACATTCAAGAATATGAACGCATGCAAAAAGCACTTAGAATAAAGACACCTACAGTTCGACCCCGTGCCACACAAGAAATTCCTGACATGATAAAAATGATCCAAACTTTAGAAGAAAAAGGATATACATACGTTTCTGAAGGCAGTGTTTATTTTGACACATCAAAAATGGAAGGATATAAATCGCTGTTTCGAAAAAAAGAAGCGGAAGGGGATGAATCTGAATTTACACAATCAGAATTTGCCGAACAAAAGCGAAATATTGAAGATTTTGTACTTTGGAAAAAGGAAAAACCAGGAGAACCATCATGGGATTCTCCATGGGGTAAAGGTCGACCAGGATGGCACCTTGAATGTTCAGTAATGGCTCAGAAATATTTAGGCTCAACTATTGATATTCATGGCGGAGGTAAAGATCTTAAGCGCCCTCATCACCAAAATGAGATTGCCCAATCAGAATGTGCAAACAACCAGAAATTCGTTAATTATTGGATGCATAACGGCTTTTTAAACATTAATAACGAAAAGATGTCAAAATCATTGGGGAATTTTATTCCATTAATGGAGATGCTTGAAAAATTCCCCGGAACTTTAATCCGTTATTATTTTGCCACATCTTACTATAAACGACCTATGGATTTCAGCATGGATAAGTTGGAAGAAGCAAAGAAAAATTTGGAGAAGATCCAAAAATTCTATCAGCAATTGAAATCTTATCCAAATATAAAAGATCTTCCTGGAGATGATCCAGAATTAGTCCTTCAACAAGAGGAGTTAAAAAAATTTGAGGATAATTTCTTGGATGCTATGGATTATGATTTTAACACAGCAAAGGCTATGGGATTTTTCTTTTCCATGATGAACTTCTTCCAAAGAAAGATAATAAACGCAGGAAAAGTATTAAGTGCGAGTGTTCAAGAAGATTTAATCCGATTTCTAAATGACATCGACCAAGTTTTTCAATTTATAGTGGTTGAAGATCAATACGGCCCCGAATCTTCAGAATGGAAAGATAAAATGGATGAATTAGTCGAGAGTATTCTGCAATTACGTAAAACAATGAAAAAGGAAAAAAAATATGATATTGCAGATAAATTGCGCGATCTATTAGTAAAAAATGGAATAAAAGTCGATGACAAGGGTATGGATTACAGTTGGGAATACTTAAATTAAACGATATTAAGAAATCTACCCAATGATTTCCTTTTTTCTTTATTCTTCTACTTTTTTTATTCTACTTTTTTTTAATCAATCATTTATTCTTTATTGAATCCTTAAATGAATATTTTTAGAATCTTTTACTGAATTATGTATTGGAATCATTTTTTGGATTTCTTTTTCGGTTTTTTTTTCGATTTGGATTCATTAAATAACCGTTTGGCTTCTTCTA
Source organism: Candidatus Harpocratesius repetitus (assembly GCA_021498095.1). GTDB lineage: Archaea > Asgardarchaeota > Lokiarchaeia > Sigyniarchaeales > Promethearchaeaceae > Harpocratesius > Harpocratesius repetitus. Next base: position 243,269 of record JAIZWK010000001.1, read on the forward strand.
GTTTTGTTTTTGCTTCTTCATGAGATGGTGAAATATCTAATACTTTTTTAAAACTCAAAATTGCAGGTTCATAACGGCCTAATTCAATATTTATCAAACCAATAAAGAACCATGGTTCTGTGGCATCTTCTTTTAATTTTAATGAGTGGATGAAGAAATCTCTTGCTTTATCGAATTTCTTTTCTTTGAAATACATTTTTCCATAAGATATATCATTTAAATAGCGCCCTTGTAAATCTTGCTTTTTTTCTTCTTCTTTCTTGTAATCAATTGTAGCAGGTTTTCCTTTTAATAAACCTTCTTGTAAATTTTTCCGATATACCAAGAATGCTAAAAAGAGAAGAATAAAAAAAGGAACTAATAAGTTTCTCCATTCACGTTTTACTAATGAAAGAATTAAAAATATTAATGATAATCCCATTAAAGAGAGAGCAACTATTTTATTTTGCTTTGAAGTTAAGTAAATTCGGATTTGAGAATATATAACCCATAGTATAATTCCGCCTAAGAGACTAATTACATTTATCCAATTTAAAGAATTAAAATCGATGAGAATCATAAAGGTCATAAAAAATAATGTGTGTTAAACTAAAAATTTGGCTAAATTATAAGAATGATTTTGGCGCAAAGATGAAATAATTAACAATTCTATACTGATCAAAGTTGATCAAAAATTTTTTTTAAGTTAATAAGATTAATCATTATCAAATCAGAACTCACAAAATCGAACAAAATTCTTATAAGGATCAGCTACAGATATTATTACAATGAATGCTGGAGGAGAAACGTGGCAATCGCATACTATTTGAACGATGATACTGATACTCCCGCCCATATGCAGACAGTTGAAGGTATATTTAAACGCTTTCATAGCTCATCGGAGGGACTATCAACAGAAACAGCAAATTTACGATTAAAGAAAGCGGGATCGAATAAAATACCCAAACGGAAAAAAAGTTTTTATCAGAAATATGTAAAACCCGTTGTAAATTTGATGATGTTGATTCTGTTTATTGCCGCACTGGTTCAAATTTTCTTCTATTACAAGTATAATGAAGGATCACTATTTGGACCCGTGGTTATTATATTTATTTTACTTCTTAATTTAATTATCGGAATGCGACAGCAATATAAAGCTGAAAAGACGTTAGATGCTTTAGAAAAATTAACTGCATTCAAAGCTAAAGTATTAAGAGACGGACATATCATAGAAATATCTACCGATCGAATAGTTCCTGGAGACATAATGATTCTTTCTCAAGGAGATTTCATTTCAGCTGACGGTAGATTAATTGAAGTGAATGATTTTTCTGTAAATGAATCAATTTTAACAGGAGAAATAAATCCAGTAAATAAAATTGTAGAAAGGTTGGAGAAACGAGATTTATCACTTCAAGAACAAGTAAACATGGTATTCAATTCGACATTTGTTGCTTCTGGAAATGCGAGAGCAGTAATAACTGCTACTGGGATACATACTGAAATTGGAAAAATATCGAAAGGTATTGTTCAAAAAGAGAAACGAGATATCCCATTACAGCACCAAATGAATAAATTGGCAACAGGTTTAGGACTGCTTGTTTTAGGAATTGTAGTTCTTCTATTTTTAGTTCAATATTTGCAACACGGAATAACAGATTTGATTTCTGAGTTAAGTTGGCTTATTTATTTAGCAGTTGCTGCGATTCCTCTCAATTTTCCAATTATTACGACATTAATTTTATTAACTGGGGTTATTCAATTAGCTCGAAAACAAGCAATCGTTAGAAACCTAAATTCTGTAGAAACTATGGGGAGATTAACCTACATCTGTACTGATAAAACTGGAACTTTAACAAAAAATGAAATGACTGTTCAACAGATTTATCATGATGGAAAAATCTATCATGTTGATGGGATTGGGTATAAAGCAGAAGGAAAAATCACCTTAGACAAGAAACCTATAGATATTATGCAAGAGTTATATCTATGGAAATTAATCAGTATTGGAGCGGTTAATAACAACGCTCAATTTCAAGAAGAAACAATTAAACTCAAGAAAGGAAAAACAACTCAATTAAAAGTTCTTGGTATGCCTACAGAAGGTGCCTTATTAATTTTAGCAGAAAAAGCAGGGATAAAACCAGAAGTAGAAAGATCAAATCATGAAATGCTCCGAGAAATTAGTTTTAGTTCAGAAAGAAAACGTATGACCAAGATAATTAAACAAGAAGATCAAGTTCAAGCAATAACCAAAGGAGCTGTTGAAGTATTACTTACTTTAAGTTCTTATACTATTGTTAATGGAGAAATTCAACCTTTAACTGGAGAAAAAAGACAAGAAATACTTAAATGGACCCAAAATTTCGCTAAAAGTGGACTACGAACTCTTGGTTTTGCCTATTCGACATTACATGATATAACAAATTATAAAGAAATAAAACCAGAATTAATTGAAAAAGATTTAATATTTCTTGGATTTGTTGGTATTTTAGATCCACCCCGTGAAGGTGTTCCAGAGGCAGTAAAAATTTGTCAAGAAGCCGGAATAAAGGTTGCAATGATTACTGGAGATCATCCAATGACTGCATTAGCTATCGCAAAGAAGACTAATATTTACCATGATGGTGATTTAATCGCTAGTGGTCATGAGATTAGAAATATGGATGCTAATGATATCCTAAAAACTACAGTATTTTCAAGAGTAGCACCTGAGGATAAAGAAATAATTGTGAAATCGCTTCAATCAAAAAATCAAATTGTTGCAATGACAGGTGATGGTGTAAATGATGCATTAGCTCTTGAAAACGCAGATGTTGGAATCGCCATGGGATTAAAGGGAACTGATGTAGCAAAAAATGCTGCTGATTTAATCCTAACAGATGATTCATTTAAGACAATTGAAACTGCACTTTATCACGGTCGAGGTTTATTTAACAATATTAGATCAACAATTGTATTTCTGTTAATAATCGATTTGATGGAATTATCTGTTTTAACCACAGTTTCCTTATTATTTGGTGGGGAATTTCTTAATTCATTCCAATTATTAATCTTATACGCATCTATACACTTTTTCCCTCCAATTGGATTAATTTTTGATAAATATTCTTTAGATTTAATGAAAGAACCACCAAAAAAGGTAGGAGATCCCCTTATCACACGTTCCTATAAGTTTATAATGTTTGTTCAAATTATATTTATTGCTTTACTTCTTATCGGAATTTGGCATGCTGTTTATAAAGGTGTAATATCATTAAATCCAGAAAATTTAACAGATGTTGTATTTACAAATCCAATTACAAACGAAGTTATTACTGGATATACATACAAAGGTGATAGGATAATATTTGAACCTGGAATAAATGATGAACTCTTTCGTGTATTTAAAGCACAATCCATGTGTTTTGTTACACTATTCATTTGTGAAATTTGGGTAGCGTTAGAATGTCGTTCAAATAAACGGAGTTTAATTAAAAATCAATTTAACATGGTTATGAGCATTTTACTTTGGTTTTCTGTTGCTATTCTAATCTTTTTAACCCAGAATCCTGTTGCACGTGCTTATCTAAATATAGTACCTTTAAGCACTATGGATTGGATTATTTCAATAGGAGCATCTTTTCTATTTTTAATTTTTGTTGAAATTATGAAATCATTTTTACGAAAAAATCAAAAATAAAAACAAAACACCAATGTCTTGGATCTAATCCAAACAATTTTTTTATTTCGTTTTTCCGACGAAAATTATTCTTCCTCGATGAAATAGATATTAAAAGATAGATTTCCCAAGCAATCCAAATGGAGAAATTAACTGAAAGGGAAAAATCTCTACGAAGTTCAATCACAATTTTGGATGGTACTTAAAGTAATCAAAAGATGAGTTATGTTAAAAATTTGAATCCGAAATGGAATCTTGGGTAAATTTTGGAATTTTATTTTCAAAACATTTACAAAGGAGGGGGACAATTATTTAATCGCCAAACCAAATAACCACCCTAAAGGTGAACCATGAAGTTTGTCCCCAATACATAAAAATAAACGCCAAAATAAAAAGAAATCGAATTTTTATCAGCGTTTTATTCTTGATTTGAAAATTAAAGGTTTATCGTTAAACGAAATCCAGGATCATTTACGAGTATGTCATAATTACAACAGCTCTATTAGAAGTATTAGAAATATTTTATGTGATTTAGGTGCAAAAGCTAAAATTATCAATCGATTTTACGATAACAAAGTTCTGCCTAAAATTAAAGTAGCTGAAGCCGATGAAATCTACCTGGGTCGCAATGGTATGTATGTAGGAATTGCTGATAAAAATTCCAACTATTTAGTTTCTCTAACTCAGTTAAATTCTAAAAATACGGAATCTTTTCAAAAATTTTTTAGCCAATTTTCAAATAACTTAACTTCTCTGGTTGCATGGGTGACTGACGGGCTGCACACCTATAATCCTGTGTTAAATTCGACGTATCCAGATATTACTCATATAATTTGCCACGTGCATACGTATCGGGAAGTAAAAAAAGAACAAGAAGTCTACAATCGGAAAGCGCGTCGGAAATATAAAAAGCTGAAGAAAATACGAGAAAATTTAAAAAATGCAGAAAAACACCTAAAAAGTAACCAAAAGACCGTCAGTGCTGCAATAATTTCCATGAATGCGGCTGAATCTGAGCGAGATCAATTCTATTTGAAACACGGAATTAAAAAATACAGCATAACAAAAAAATTAAAAGCACAGCGTGCAAAATATGCAATATATTAAATCTAAAATCATTGCTCTTCAAAGTGGACGACTTGTAAAGGAATTTAAAGATTTGTTAGACAGCAAATGGGATGAATTTGAGAAAAAAGAGCGTCGTTTACTGAAAATTTACTCTGATTCACCATATCCAATTGCTAAAAAACTAGCAAAAATTATTTCAAATAAGAAAAAGGTATTTAACGATAAAGTTGAGAAGATTCAAAGCATAATTCTACCCAATCGAGCTAATACCAACACAATTGAATCAATTTTCGGTAGATATCGACTTTTTTTTAAGAAATATCGAAAAATGAAAGATACTAAATACTCTAAGGCTGTATTTGAAATATTAAGATTGCACCATAATCTTTCTCCACCTTATACAGGTTCAAATCAGGATAGATCTCCTATAATTAGAGTCGGAATCAAAACTAAATATATAAATTCTATAGATCGATTATGTGGAATGATTTCGTGATTTCAGTAATTAGTTTGGCGATCGTTTCCTTCTTAAATTCCAAATTCTAAATTAAATTTGAGCCAATAAATTGATGATATTTGTAGAATCTTTGAATTAGTGCAATGAAATCCATGTAAAAATATCAAATTTTTGATAAAAGATTAAAAAAAGAAAGATTTTTTATTGATTAAGATCCAATGTCTTTTATTTTTTTCCTTAATCTTTATGAGGTTATACAGAATTCGAAAAATTGAAGAAAATTCGGAAATCTTGCATCATTTATCCATAAACTCCAAATCTATCCCAATTTTAAATTTGTCGAAAAATCGTTTAAGAAAAATATATATAATTAAGTTAATAATTCAAAGAAAAATGATGGAAATGTGAAATTCTTGAATGCATTTAATGTTTTAAAAATGCCGACTCAAATAGTAATTGGATGCATGGGAATATTGTCGAAAATATTGATCCAAAAGATAGAATTTGATTAAGATAAAAAAAATTGCTAGAGCCTGGAACGTTTTTCTTATATAAAATATATTTTTCTTCGAATTTTGGAATTAACATTTTTTCTTCTTCAACAACTCCATTAATAGATTGAATTATAACTAAAATTATCCCAATACAGAGAAAAATTAAAGATCCTGTAATGCTCCCGAATAATAATCCGTTTATCATAAACATTCCAACGAAGGGGAATAGCGCGATTTCTGGGGATGGCGGCTTGGGATTATTTTAAACAGAGAAATGTGAAGGAACTGCGGTGCGAGGTGCATGAAAATAATAAACCTTCATACAATTTAAAAAAGAGTCTTCACTTTGAAGAAGTGGGCAAGAAAGTAGATCAATTTTATACTAAAAGGTAGTTCTACAAAAAAAATGGTTCCATATTATCCCATATGTACCTATAGAAAAATTAATTTATCCTCCAAGATTTATAATTAAAATATTCTCATTTTTGAGAAATAGTTTTTAGAATGTAAGATAAAATAAGGTAAAAAATATGGCATCAGTTCTAGAAGAAAAAAGTAAAGAAGTTATTTTGGAATATGAAAAAGGACAAGATCCTGAAAGTAATGCATTAAATGCCAGAAAAATCCATCAAATTGGTCAAATTGTGTTGATTTTAAATATATTGGCTGGTATTTATTTTTCGATAGTTTATAATTTTGTAATAGTTTATTTGCTGGTAGTATTTTTTACGCTCGTTTTGATGAAGAGACCTAACCTTGAAAAAATTGAACCAGAAGGATTGAAGGCAGTACTTAACTACTTTATGGGATTTCTTAAAGTGGGTTTAGTATTTTCTCTTATTTGGCTGAGTGCGGTGCTGTGGGTTAAGCTAACACCCTATTTATTGATCCCGTTGGGAATTATATGTTACTTAGCTTGGCGAATAATTCATTTTTTCACACCGATAGACTCAAAGCATTGATTAACAAAAAATTTTCCATTCTTTTTTTTTAAAAATTCTATCTTTTAAGAGGTTCTAGCAACTTCTTTATTTTTGACAGAATTTCCATTTTAATCTTTCATTTTCCGACAATAATCAAACTTATCCAAGAATTATTTCAGTCGGCAAAGATAAACTTTAGAAAATATAATTATGGGTTGATTTTTGACTGTTTTTAATCAAATTTTAGTAGGATTTGATAAAAAAAGTTCTAAATTTTTGATCGACAAATTTCAAATTTGGATGGAATATTAGTAAATGCGTAAATTATGCAGGATTTCTTTTTTTTTTTAATCTATCAAATGTTGATAAAATCTCTTAAAGTTCATTTCTGCCGACTGAAATAATTTTTGGAAAAGAAAAGAAGAAAAGTACAAATTAAAAAATAATATCGAATAGTGAAATCCAGAAGAAAATCATTAAAATTCGTTTTTCAATTTCAGAGAAATATCGAGCTGGAACGTTTTTCTTATAGGAAATATATTTTTCTTCGAATTTTGGAATTAATTTGGTCTCTTCCTCAATAATTCCATTAAATGATTGAATTACAATTAAAATTAATCCGATAGTAAGAAAAAGGAATGATCCTACAATGCTTCCGAAGAATAATCCATTAATCATGAACATTCCATACATAGGATGCCTAACCTTTCCATAATACTTTTCAGTGAGTAGTCTATGAGGTGATTGAGTATTTTTATCAATAATAGTCCTATTTTGCACAGAAATTCTAATAATTCTTAAATTAGCATAGATATACAAGCAAATACCGAAAATATATTGAAAAATATCCAAAATTGTAAAATTAAGTTCATACCACCATTTTTTTTGTGGAAATGTAAGTTGATAAAAATTTTGGGTGAATATGGGGATTTGAGACACTAAAATGAATAATAATCCCACAATAAAACCAATAATGATAAAAAACATAAGATTTTTTTTTTGAGAAGAAAAAAAATCTTCAATTTCATCTGAGAGATAAGATTTCATAGCAGATAGATATAATATAAAATAATTTAAAAAAATACTTTAAACCATTCATCTTTAATCTAAAATACACGGACTTATTTCAAATTATTTCAAACCTTCAGTTGAAAAAAAGTACTCCACAAATTCAAAACTTAATTTATATGCTTCTTTCTTTGAAATAACCGGTTCAATCTTGTATTTATGATCCTTTTGAGTCAAAGGATCTAATTTTTCAACCAATTCATCCATAAACTCCTTGAATTTTTCATGATTAAGAATATGGAATTTATCTATGAATTCATCAAACGTAAAAATGCCCCCTTTAATTAACATCTTCTCAAATTCTTTCCGTTCTTTACTTCCACGTTTCATCATTTTATCAAAATTAATACTCAAGAAAATCCAGATGAAAATAAAAACAGAACTGAAACTGATGAGATCAGATTGAGGATTAACTGTTGGTGAAGGTTTGAACAAGTAGACAATTGACCCCCACCAATAATAATCAACCACATCTTCAAAGAAATTTGGATCGATGCTTCCAACTACAAATCCTAAAAAGCATGTAATTCCAGTTAAAATAGTTTTTCCAATAACACAAGGAAGAAAGGTTTTATAGTACGGGTATTTCATCAAACCCATTGGAACTAAAATCATATCGTCAGGTAATGGACTGGCGGCAAATAAAAATACAATAAGAGGCACAACTTTAGGATTGCGTTCAAATTGTTCACGCATGCGGTGAAATTTTTCACCAACTTCAGATTCTCTGACCTTTTTTGCAGATCCTATCAATCTTCCAATATAATAACTGATAAATTCACCTAAAGCAGCCCCAAGACCACTTAAAAGTCCAATCCAAACCCATTCAGTTGGATTTTCAACTGCTAAAGTATAAATAACTAAAACATAAGGAATAATTATCATTACTGAACTATTTCCAATAATAGAAATTAAAAAGGCAATTAGAAGATATTGAGTAGAATTAGTCCCAAATTCCCGAAACCATATAGATATATTTTCAATTGCAGAATACAAGGGAGTTCCTTCCCGAACAACAGCAACTAAAGTGTAAATAATCACCAACATTATTAGGGTAAAAATATCAATAAAACGAAGCCGAAGTGTTTTTTTTCCTAGATGAATATCTACCATATTTTTTAATTAGCGTCTTCTCTATAAGAAATCTTCTCTAAATGGAAATTACTCAATGCAAAAAAAAAAGTAAAAGAGATCAAATTTTAATAATTTGCTTTAAAGAAAGTACACAATATTATGAAACTTATACTTCCAATTGCTGGTGTAGGTCAACGATTACGCCCATTTACATTCAGTAAACCTAAAGGATTTGTCACCATTGCAGGATCCCGAGGAGTGGATCACATTTTAACAAAAATTGGCGCAAATCTACCAAAAAAAACTCCTTTATGTATGATTACAGGATATAAAAGCCAACAAATCATGGAATACATGAATAAAACTTATTCAGAAAAATTCGCAATTGATTACATTGAACAAATTCCAGTAGGTTATCAGGCAGATATACCATATTTTTCAGGATTAGGCCACGCCATTTTACTTACCAAAGAGTGGTTTGAAACTACTGATGATGTAGTTGCTTCTGGTAGAAATCTTGATGATACATTGATATTTCTTAGTGATATGATTCCAGTACGAGATTATCAATTTATTGTTGAGGCTTTAAGTCAACCTGAAAATGATGGCGTAATCGGCTCAATGATTGTTCCTCCAGAAAAAACTCAATTTTACGGAATTCTAGAGACAGATGAAAATAATTTCATTATTAAAATGGTAGAAAAACCGAAACAGACGAATTCTACCCAAGCTATTTCAGGAGTATATGCATTTAAAGCTAAAACTATTAAGCGACTTTATGCGATCTTAGAAGAACAATACGAACAACATGAATTTGAGATCAAACAAGGTATAAAGAAGCGAAGAGAATTTCAATTTACTCCTGCATTACAGCAATTAGTAGATGAAGGTTTTCGATTATTAAGTGCACCATTTCCTGGTGGCATTCTTGATTTTGGTCGACCAGAAGCATTATTGAATGGAAACAGAATTCTTTTAGAAGCACATCAAGCCCGAGTTGAAGGTGAAATTTCTAAAATAGAAAATTCAATTATTAAAAATCCATGTGCAATTGGAAAAGAAACTGTAATAATCCGTTCAGTTATTGGACCTTATGTGAGTATTGGGAAAAATTGTATAATTGAAGATTGTAATTTGAAAAATGTAGTAATTGGCGATAACTGTTATCTTAAAAAAATTATCACTGATAACTCTATCATCGGTGATCAGGTTAAAATAGATTCTGTAATTAAAAATAAGATAACATTAGGAGATAACAGCTTTTTGCTCGAATTGTAATCGATCAAAACAGATTATTGAAACAGATCAAGATTTTCTTTTTTTTATTTCTGCAAAATTTTATTTATTTTTAAGGTAAATAATAAATAATCATGTCTAGCGCAACCTTTACTGTTGGTTTTTATACAATTAAATGTCGAGGAAAAATTGATAGTAATTACAAAAAATTAGCTCAAGTTTTACAAGAAAATAATTATAATCCTATTAAATTCGCAGAATTCCCATTATCCCGCAATAATTTAGCATCTATTGATATTTTAGTTATTCCTTGCCCAGATAATAATAAATTTGCAAAAAGTGAAATTCAAGCGATAAAAACATGGGTTTCTCAAGATGGTGGTGGTTTACTTTTATTAAGTCACGCAGGTGGTGACAAGGGGCGAAGAACAAATTTATCAGAATTATCTGAACAATTTGGAATGATTTTTGAAAATAATCAAGTTTTAGACAAATATCACAATCTTGGTGTTGAAAACCTCCCATTTATTGAAGAATTTACAATTCCCCATCCGATTAATGAAAATCTCCATCGAATCGTTTTTCGCGCAGGATGTAGCCTTTCAGCGACAGGAATGAATGTAACACCAGTAATCTCTTCAGGACCTAAAGCAGATCCATTTGAAAGTCCTTTATTACTTGCATGTGAAGATGGAGAAGGTCGAGTTGTTGCTGTAGGTTCATATGAAATGTTTAGAGATAAAATATCTGGGGGAATTAATCAAGATGATCATCAACAACTAGCATTAAATATATTTTCTTGGTTAAAAACCACACATAGAGAAAAAATAAAAGCAGGGATTGCCCCAAGCATCCCAGAATATCCAGAATATGGCTCAAACAATGTAAACTCGGAGATTTCAGCAAATACAATTTCTGGACAATCATCATCTATCCAATATCAACCAAATTTAACCACATCTCCTGGTATTATTCCAAAAAAATATGAATCTACAGTTAAAATACTAGCAAATGAAGATTTAATTAATGCTTTTGAATCAACATTAAAAGAGTTTTTTAATTTTAAACAAAGAATTCTAAATGATTTAAACCAATTTGAAACAAATTTAGCACTTCTGATGAAAGCAGTTTTAGCATCTGAAAAAGATATTATCGCGTTTAAACAACAACAAACAGATAGTTTAAAGCAAGAATCCTTTAAAATTGAGAATCAATCTTCAGTAACAAGCACAGATTATTCTACACCCAAAGCAACAGCTCCAAAAATTGAAAATTCACCAAAAGATATTTTAACAGATATCCAAAACGAGTTTAAAATTGCAAATGGAACAATTGAAAGAGAACCTAAGCCAGAAACTGCAAATCAACAAGAACCACCTAAATCAACATCTCCATCTACAAAAATGGAAGTGAAACAAACTCGTTCTTCTATAAAAAAGCAACCAACTCAGAAAAAGAGTAAAGAAGATTTGAAAAAAGAACTAGAAACGCTAGAAAATAAACTAAATAGTATCAAAAATCTAAGAGAATTTGTTGAAAAAAAGCACGATGAAGGAACACTTACAGATAAAAGATATGAAAAGCAGATAAAAAAACTTGATACTGATAAAAATACCGCACAAGCGCGTATTCAAGAAATTCTTAAAATTTTAAATAATTAAGATTTTTTTCAACTAATTTTTTATTCAATTTACTCAAATATCATCCGTGTTACATTTACTCCCCTTTCAACAAAATCTTCATCAAGAAACACAATCGCAAAATGTTCTTCATGAGGAATAATTAAAGGATAAGGCCAATAATCTGCATTTTTGCGAAATTTTTCTTGAAATGCATCATCAAGATCGAGAGTAATCGTCTTTTTACAATAATAACAATTGAAACGTAATTTTTTTGTTGCCATCTCATTTCCTCTCATTAAAAATATATTAAAAATATGTTAAAAGACTTAAATATCTTTTTCAAATAACATTGAAATATTTTAAATTCAAGTAGGAAGAGCATTCTTAAATAACTTTTGATCTTCATGATTTGTGTTTGAAGAACTTTTCTTTTTATTGATTTTAAATTACATCTGAAATGATTTGCGTAAAAGGAGCTTTAAATTGAAAGTTTCTGGTCTACTCTAACCATATGCTTTTATAAGTAATTTTCCATGAATATCTTACCATTGAATTTTTTTATTTATTATTCTACAAGTAAAAGAAAATGGTGATATTATGAGTACAGTAAAATCAATCACAATTGTTTGTATCTTTATGATATCTATGTTTTCGGTCCCAATAACAGATTATACTCGTGCTACTGGTGATCCGAATTATGGAGATCAAATTGATACACCTCAAGAAGGAGAAGAACTAGCTTTTATCTTGGGGGATATGTTTTCGACTTTTAGAGAATTTGGTGCATCAGGAGAAATGTTTGCAGAAGTTTTTCAGCTGATGTTCTCAAATTTTGAGAATATGTCTAGTACAGAATCAGATGTAAAAGGAATGTATGTGTTAAATGCATCTATTATCACAGATAAAAGTAGCACCACTATTGATTATGGAGAAAATGATGAATCAGTATACTATCCGTGGGGAATATATAATCTTGAGAATGCTACAAATCCTGATGATCAAGATGAATCTCCATATTTTGTCTTAAAACGAAATGGAACTTTAACATATAATACAACTGAAGGTGCTTCCCTTACATTTATAATTTGGGATGATGATGGGAGTTTCATTAAAGCTTTAGATAATGTTATCAATACTGTTAAAACATTCATGGAAATTGAAAGTAAAATGGACTCAGGAGAAATTAATGATGAACAAGCCCAAGCTCAAGCAATTTCAGCTATGGTTGAAGCAATCACATATTTCTTGATTCATATTAACGATATTATTACTGGTGATGAAGTAATTATCTTAAATATTATCGGATTTACTAATTATTATTCAAGTTTCAATGGAACTGTGGAAGGAACATGGTATGTAACTGAAAATGGAGCACAAACAAATAATCGAACATTAAATGATGCATATCCTGATTGGCATAGTCAATATAATCATATTGCAAATTTATACCAAGATGATTATATGTTGTATTTGCTCAGTGAAGGTTATAATGAAACAAATGCAGATAGAGAATATACACAATTTTCATTTGATTTAATTGAACTTTGGTTAAAGGAATTCCAAGTTTCAATTGACGCTGAAGCGATATTAGGCGCAATTGCAGGAGAAGAAGGTCGCCAGTATTTCCATGAAAAAACAGCCACCGAAATCTTTCAAGAATTAAAATTAGAATTCTATATTTTCACCCATCATTTCCAAAATTATTACTTATTTGATGATCAGAAATTCAATTCACCGATTTATTCTGCAGAAGATCAGCAAAAAGCAAACAATGGAGTACCTGATGTGATTTGGGAGAATGTTACCGAATATGAAGGTGATATGGTTGAACGTGTTTCTGATACAGAAATTGAGTATTATCTTTTATTTAAAAATGCAGCGGATTGGAAATTTGATGAACCGCAGTTTAATACTGATGAAGGTTCTGTCAATTGGGGAATTACCATTGATGATTTAGATTTTCGAGTTTTACCTTTAGGTATGCAAGATGATCAAGTAAATTCTACCGTCGCTCCAATAGAAAATATGGATTTTCTAAAATTAGGATTTGAATTCAAACCTACTAAAAGAGAAAAAGTTGATACCTCAGGATTTGAATATGTTAATGCTAAAGGTGAAGTAACAATGGGATCAGCAAAAGTCAAATTACTTCAATCCTTTGGTCTTTGGAAACGAGATACTGATGGAAAACCTTTTACTCCTACTTTAAAAGATCACAGTTATCAATTAGCTACAGTCTTTTTAAGTACCATTTTCCATTTCAAACTTTGGATTGAAAATCGGCAAATTACTGAAGGAGCCGAGCAACCAGCCCAAGCTCTTTTGAATGAAAGCAATTATAACCGCGAAACTTCAAAAGTTAAAGTTGGAAATGCAGAAGGAAATCTTCCTTTAGCAGAAATTGACATTGCAGGTCCAGACTATGAAAAAACAACCCCTGATGATGTGACAACAACACACCCTGCTAAGACAACAACAATTCCTACAGTATATGCAGAATGGGAAGGGAAAAACAGTGAAACATATACACAAGAAGATAATTCTACCGCCAGAATCAATTCTACGGTCAATTTTGATTTCTCACTGTTACTTTATGCAGTTTCTTATGATGCATTTTCTTCATCTGGTGATCAGATAATTCATGATCCAACCTTCTCGATTTTCATCGTTTCTGAAAATCCAGGATTTTGGGCAGTAATATTGGTTGTAGGAAGTGTCTCATTAGTAGGTGTGGCTGCATTTTTGATTACACGCCGAAAAAATGCCTAATTTGTTGGTATTCGAGTAATTTTTTTTCTTTTTCTTTTTTTCATAGTTATCACCGAATTTATAGAAGAAGGAATATTATTTTTCTTGGTTAAGAAATATGTCAAAAATAGGTTCTTTTTCAGAACGAGAGCTTGGTGATAAATTGCAGAATGTTTCAATTGAAGAAATGCAGGAATTTCATAAGAAACGTATGAAGAAATACCGCATTTTCACAATTCTAGCGGTTCTTTGGGCAGTTTTATGTTCAGTTTCCTTCTTTGTATTTCCTAATTATCGCCTGTATACTGGTGTTGGAGCCATTGTCGGACTAATCTTTATTTCCTATACAAAATATGAACAAAACCGCTGGATTCGATTATTTGAGAATTTAGTTTACTTTAAAAACAAAAGAGAAAAAATCTACAAAGATGAAGAACAGAGAAAACATCCTTATACAGACAAATATCGGCGCGTATCGCTACAAAAAAAGAAGAATGAGAAAAAATAAGGAAAATATCTTGAAAAATTAATCTTTTTTAATTGCTTCTGTAATAACTTTTTGAATAATAGGAATACTCTCCTTAATATCTTCGGCACTTAAGCCATAATGAGTAACAAAACGCAGTCGTTGTCCTATATCATGTTGCAATATACCGTTTTTTTTCAAATCTTGAGATAATTTAACAGGATTGATGTTTGTAGGAACAGGAAACATAACAATATTTGTCTGAGGTGTATTTATGTTAAGGTTGGGTGATATTTCTTTTAATCCATTAGCCAACAATTGAGCATTTTGATGATCTTCTTGCAGTCGATTTATCCATTTTTCTTCAGTAGCAACTAATCCCATCGCAGCCAATATTCCAGCCTGACGCCAGCCTCCACCCAACATTTTTCTCACCTTACGAGCTTTATTAATAAATTCTTGAGAACCCGCAATAATCGATCCGACAGGACATGCCAGTCCCTTTGAAAGGCAAAATTGTACAGAATCAACATATTTGGTATATTCAGAAACTGGAATTCCAGATGATACAGAAGCATTAAAAATACGAGCACCATCAAGATGAACTTTTAATTTATTCTTATCTGCAAACTTTCGAGTTTTTTCAAATAATTCAACAGGAAGAACCACTCCGCCATGGTAATTATGAGTATTTTCCAAACAAATCATAGATGTTGGAACTTCATGCACATCATCTGCATAATGAATAAGAGATTGCAGATTTTTTGGACCAAATATCCCTTTGTCTGAAGGAAAAGTCCGCATAACTAATCCACCGATACGAGCTGCACCTCCAACTTCCCATTTATAGATGTGCGCATTCTCTTCAATTAAAATTTCTTCGCCAGGATGAGTTTGAGTGAGGATTGATACTAGATTGCCTTGAGTGCCAGATGTAACAAAAAGAGCGGCTTCTTTTCCAACCAACTTAGCACATTTAGATTCTAACCTATTGATGGTAGGATCTTCAAGTTCAACATCATCGCCTAAATCTGCGTTGGTTAATTTTTTTACTGCTTCCCACATTGCAGGCGAAGGTTTTGTAACAGTATCAGATCGATAATCAAATATTCGGTGCATATAGGAAGAAAAGGGAGAAAATTATTTGATTATTTCGCTTTCTAATTTCAATTTGATTTTTTTGGATCTTTTTCACAAATCTTTTAGTGCTGATAAGTTTCTTTCTAATATATACAACATAAATGTACTACATTTTCTTTAATAATCCATTTTAGCAAAGCTATTAGACAAGTGCATAAAAAGAATAATTTTGTTCGAGAAACTTACTATTTCTTTCTAGACCATTAAAACAAGCAGTAAAATACATAAAAAAGGAAAAAATACAAATTAATAGAATAATAGTGGAGAAATGTTATTCTTGAGCCTTTTTGAACAAAGGATCTGCTTCTTGAAGTGTTCGGCGCATGATTTTTCCAACATTGCTTTTTGGAATTTCATCAATAATTTCCACATATTTAGGAGCTTTCCAATGCGTTATGTTCTGCAGTGCCCATTCTCGAATTTCATCTGCTGTAATTGTACCCCGTGCTTCTGGTTTAAGTGCAACCCAAGCTTTTACAGCTTCACCAGTCTTTTCATCGGGTAATCCTGCAACAGCCACTTCTAAAACTTTAGGATGCTCTCCTATTAAAGATTCTACTTCTTTTGGAAATACTGAATGTCCAGCCATTTTAATTAACTGTTTCTTTCGATCACGAATGGCAATACGTCCATGTTCATCCATAAAACCAATGTCACCAGTCAATAACCACTTTCGTCCACCCCATTCTCGAATATGGGTAGCAGTTTGTTCAGGATTCCGCCAATATCCTTTCATAACTTGGGGACCGCAGCAACAAATTTCGCCAGTACCTTCTTCACCGACTTTATCGATTGGTCCTTTAGAGAAATCTTCAGCATCAAAAATCATCCAATCAGTCCCTGGTGCAGGTACTCCAATATAACCTGGTTCACGAATTCCATAGAAATTATTACATGATACTACAGGACTTGCTTCTGATAAGCCATATCCTTCAGTAATCTTTGCACCTGTTTTTTCTTCAAATGGTTTACGAACATATTCATGTAGAGGTCCTGCTCCACTAATACATAATCGTAATTTACCAGATAATGGATATTTATCAAGTACTTCTTGGGGAAGTTGGGCAATGCGTTGGAAGAGAATTTCAGCCGCACAATAAATAAATCCATTATAGTCTGGAAGTGTGGTAATTGTTTTAATCAAATCTTCTGTTGGTGGGGGTTTTGGAAAAAGCATCATCCATGCACCGCATGCAATAGCTGTATTCATTACAGTAGTCATAGCAAAACTGTGATAAAGTGGAAGAACACCAACCATTCCAGTTTTATGCCCTAATCGAGGTAATGTACTACCTTCTGGTTTTTGATTGACCAAAATCTCTAAACATTGGATTGCATTAGCAACTACATTTTGATGAGAGAGATCAGCTGCTTTAGGAACTCCAGTAGTTCCCCCTGTCATAATCAATGTGGCACTATCCTTTTCTGGATCTATCTCTACTTTAGGAACATTTGGAGATGTTTTCAAAACATCTATAAACATTACTGCATTTTCGCGCTCAATTTTTGCAGATGGTATTTTTTTAAGCAGTTTTCCTAAGAATTTTTTAAATCCAGATAGACCAGTTGCTTGGTCTACTAAATTTGTGATGATTATCTTTTCAAAGGAATATTGATCCTCTATTTTAGTGATATAGTGGAAGTAGAGTGCATCTAACGCCACTAAAACCTTCGGTCCACAGATTTTAAACTGATGTAATATTTCCAACGATTGATATGTTGGATTAATCCCAGTTGGTACGGCTCCAATTTTAGCTGCCCCATAAAAAGCAACCACATATTGAATACAATTCGGTAAATGGATAGCTACTACGTCTCCCTTCTTTATACCAATTGAATTTAAATAGGTCGCAAATCGATCAACCATATCTTTCAATTCTGCATAACTGACCCACGAATCTAAAAACCAAATTGCTGGATCATTGGGATATTTAGCCGCCGTCTCATCAAGCATCCGGCCCAAAGTAAGAGAATAATCATAATCCAATTGATGGGGCACACCTTTCGGCCAAAACTTACCATAAAAGGGCCGATCTTCACTAACTTCATATTTTAATGTCATCTTATTTACACCCAACCATATTTAGTTGATTTTAGTGCAATACATCGATTTTTGAATTTAGTTTTATTATATGGATTTTTCTGTATAAATTTTGAAACGAAATGATCCATTAATCCAAAGAAGAATAACCCTTGTTCTTCGTTTTTCACTAAATTCTAAAATACGATGAATTATTTCATCTTTCTCTTTGAAATTTATAAATGTTCATCTTTTGAAAGTATAAGCTCCTTTGTGATCAATTACATCAGCTATCTGTCCACCTTAATTATTTTTAAACTCAATATAATTTACTCCAAATATAAAAGAGGATTACAAGAGCAAATTTCTATTAAAAAAAGCCACAATCTTGAAATTCTTTCCCCCGTTAGTAAAATGTGACTTTTTATGATTATTTTAGAAGAACCTTATGTATCCGGTTTTCTACAAGATACGTTAAAAAGAATGCAAATTCCAGTACTTTACAATAATGCCGTACAAAATATGAATCTATCTCCTGAATTGAATTATTTTCCTCCTGAAAAATTTATTACCGAGTATAAAAACAAAGCAAATATTCCTTTATATAGTTCTTCCGAAAATGCACTAGATTGGATTATTAAGAATCTCGGCAGTGCTTCAAATCTTCATCATAGCAACCTTTCTAGGCAAATCAAATTGTTCAAGGATAAATTTTTATTCCGTTCAATCATGCAAGCTCAATTCCCAAATTTTCATTTTACTAAAGTTGCATATTCAGAATTATTAAATTTTGATATTTCTTCTCTTTCTTTTCCAGTAATTATCAAACCAAATATCGGTTTTTTCAGTGTGGCTGTGTATCGCATAAATTCTGCAGACGAATGGAATTCGACAGTTTCTGCAATTATATCAGAAATGAAAAATCTCGAAGGTGTTTTTCCCTCTACAGTAGTTAATGCTGCGGAGTTTATTATTGAAGATGTAATAGAAGGTGACGAATTTGCTGTAGATGTGTATTTTGATCAGCATTCTCAACCTGTAATTTTGAATATTATGAAGCATATATTTGCCAACCCGAAAGATACTAGCGATCGTTTATATATTACTTCTAAAGAGATAATTGAATCCACACATGATTCTTTAAGTTCAATTCTTCAAGAAATCGGAAAACGTACCCAAATAAAATTATTTCCATTACATATTGAAGTTCGAATAAATAGTCAAGGTGATATTGGTATCATTGAAGCAAATCCAATGAGATTTGCAGGTCTTTGTGTAACTGATTTAGCATATTATGCTTATGGAAGTAATAATTATGAATTATTTTTTAAGCAACAAAAACCTGATTGGAAACATTTATTGAATGGAAAAGATGGAAAGATTTATGCAATGATTGTAGGAACACTCCCTCGGGATCTTCCTTTAGAGCATATTGAATATGTTGATTACCAGGCATTTTGCAGTAAATTATCTCATGTACTTGAATGTCGAGAAATGGATGTTCATAAATTTCCATTATTTACCATAACTTTTGCAGAATTTGATAAATATGATAAATCCAGCATGGATGAAATGAATTGGGCGCTTCATTCAGATTTTGGAGAATTTTTCATTTTAAAAAATAAGTAAAAGATTAGAATCAAGAGCAACAGAAATTAACATCAATTATGATTCTGACAGCATCCTTGAGTACAAAATAAAGACATTTCATCCATTTAGTTAATATTCATTTGATTTAATAAAAAAAATGGATATTCTCCATTTTTTTATTCTTTTTCTCTATTCAATGTTTGGAATCTCAACTGGAATTCTTATCAGATGAACTTGCCGCTCTCGATGAACTGCCACTACATGACGACTAATTATAACAACTCCAATGATATTTAGGAACAAACCAAACAAGGATAAAATTGTCATATGATATGTTGAATCAATTATTAAGTATAAAAGAACAGGGAATGAAAGATAAAATGTATTGTAAAAGCTTATCATTAAAGGAGCCTTTGCGTCAAGAGAATAAGCCCATTGAGTAATAAAAAAGGAAAATGAGCCCATAAGTAAAGAAATAAGAAAGATAATCCAACCCATCGTTGTTATTGGAAAGAAAGAAGAGACTTGAGATATTTGAGATACTCCATATTCTTGACTTATATCCTTCAATATAGGATCTAAAGAACCCATTACACCACCAATTGCACCAAAAACGATACCAATTAATGCAGGTGTTCCAATTTTAGTTGAAATGAAGATCCCAACCAATGCAAAAAAGAAAAATATGCAAATAACAATCCAAGCAGCATTATAGTTCAATTCATTGCTACGATAAGGTTTTAATATATTCTCTAATCCGATTAGAACCGTTCCAGCAAGAATAGCAGTTATTCCATAAAGCTGCAGCTTAGGAATATGATCATGCATTACTTTTTTCGAATAAATAAATAATACGAGCATTCCTAAAGGAAATACACTAGTAAAGTAAGGCGCACGACCATATCTTGTTGCAATGGTACCCCAAATAATAGGTGTTTGGTTTAAAATAACCCCAATCAAATAAATCCACATATAAATATGTGACTTTTTACTAAATAATCCCCGCATATCATGAGCAAAACTATAGGTATAACCTCTTTCTATAACACGATCTCGATTTTTTTTAAATAATCGAATTCCATGATCTTGCATTGCTTTGGATAAATGAATAGCAATAGAATTAATAACCCCATACAAAACAGTCAGCCAAGCTAGTGAACCGCTCATACCCCACTATTTTCACCTAAGTATCTTTTAATATTTGAAAGTGATCTTTAAGGAAAAAAAAAAAATTTTTTTCGAATTTTCATGATATTTCATTTTATTCTATGATATTTTTGGATTTATAATTTAATTATCGTAATAATTTGAATATTTCTTGAAATAAATAGAATTATTAATTTATATATCAAAATAATCGGTAGAAATCAAATATTTGATTAATATGAATTTGGTCCAACAACACATATTATCGCTAAAAATATTACTCGGTTATATATTTTAATTTACCATTTGTAAAAATAAATTGAAAATTCCATAAAATTCATATTTTTACCATAGAAATCATGAATTTTTACAGAATTATCAAGTATATCAACTTTTCGATTGTTGTAAAATTTTTTCTGATAAAATACTCGAGATCCTTGGACAGACGTATAAATTTTTTTAGGAATTTCATTTATCAAATATTTTTTTTCTGCTCTCTCCAAATATATAGAACTAAAAAGCCAAAATTGCAAAAATTTCCAATTCATAATATTATTAAAAACAACTCTATCTTTTCAAGCGGTTAAAAAATTATACAAGATAGAGATTATGCCAGTTGCATTATTTGAGGGAATTCCCAACCACGGTATGCTCTAAAATAAAGTAATTCAAATAATTCGGCAACCACTTTAATTTAATTGAAAGAAATATAATTTATTCTCTTTTTTTTAATCCTTAAAAATCCCACAAAACAATTAAAAATACATGCGTTATTATATCAAATACTTAAAATAAACATAAAGATCTCTTTTTTTGAAATTATTGAAATTACTGTTTGATAGGAGGCGAAAAAAAAATATCATTTTCAACATCAACACCTGGTACACCTTCAAATGCTTATTACAGATTTGGAAAAGCGATGAAAAATTATGCTATTGCTCAATGGATATCTCTTGGTGCAGGTTTGCTTTATGTTGTATTTATTAATATATTTGCCGTTGTAAGTTTAAATTCAGATTTTTTTGACATATTGCCAAATGGGTATTATGGAATGGTTAATTCATATATTCTTTTCTCAATTATCATGATTGGTAGTTCATTACTCATGCTGGGAGTTGCAATTTTAGTATTTGTTCGTTATATTCAATATTTAATGAGATTAAAAGAAGCTTGTAATGCATCCCAAAATCCAAAATTACTTGGTCATTATAAATATGAAATTAGAGTTCTAATCCTTAGTATAATTTTTCCAGTTGTTGCAATTATAGCGTTATTTACTGCATTCTTTCCATTAACCACAAATATATCACTTATGATTCAACCCATCTATGTAACAGAACCTGATATGATTCAAACAATGTATGGGTTTATGATTGGAATAATTATACTAATTCTATTATTAGTGGTGTTTGCGATTGTTATCTTTATTTTTAGAATACTGAGTGTTCTAAGACTTGATGAATGGGCTGAAGAATTGCAACTACAATCTCCTGTTTCTATGACAGCGATAAAGGAAGGTACTAATTTAATCAAGTGGGGTGTCATTATTGCAATAATTCCATTTTTGAGTTCATTTTCTACTATTGTTCTTTTAATTGGATATACAAAAGCTGGTAATGCTATTGCAAATACTTTTGCTGCACAAGATATTGCGATTGGTTCAGGACCAAGCTTTACATCCTATACAACACCATCCACACCCACTTTCGGAACAACATCTATGCCTAATGCAGGACAGACATACACCAGATCACCCCCTAGAACAAAACCTTTAGGAAGCAATCTTTGTCCATTCTGTGGGGCACCATTACCTTCAGAAGATGCTAAATTTTGCGGTACATGTGGAAACGCAGTCAGATAGTTATATTTCCTTTTTTTTTACTCATTTTTCAATTAAAATTTTAAAAAAATAGTGAACATTATTATTTTTAACACTAACTAACTATTTATTATTAAATTTTATACCAAAATATGAATATTTTTTTTTACATGAATTCCCATAAAAATAATAAGGATGTAAATAACAATCTTTAAAATAATATTTCATAAATAAAAAAGTATAAAATAATACTCTATAATAAATTAGGAGCATTAACAAAAATGTCTGATGATAATGCCATTTTTCGGAAACAAGTCATTTCTTATTACAGAAAAAATATTTATGATTATGAGGGGGAAGTTTTAGAATGGATCCCGCGCAATAAAACGCGCATTTTGGATTTAATGCAAGAAAAATTCAAAGATCACCCCGTCACTGAAATAGAACGCATCTTAAACGAATATTATTCTGAAATGTAATGATTGATTTGAAATCGAAATGTAATTGTAATTAATAATAGATATATTCGAAATCCACTTAATATTATACAATTTTAATTTTTGATCAAATCATAGATTATACATTCTTATGCTAATCTCATTCCAGGTTTAATTTTTTCACGATATCTTTCATCGGGTTTTAATAATACCGCTGAATTATCTGCATCGATGGCTAAAAGAAAACCTTCTGATTTTAGATTGCCTAATTGCAAATTTAAAGCTACTAAAACGTATTCGCCTAAAAGATCTTCAGCAGAATACCATTCTTTAATTGCAGTAACAATTGTTCGATTATCTTTTTCCCCAATATCCACTTTTAACTCTAAAAGTGAATCTGAATCGGAAATTGATTTACACTGCACTACTTTTCCTAATCGAATATCTAAACTTTTAAAATCCTTAAAGGACGGCATGTTACTCTCTTCAAAATAATTGTTGAATCAAATTCTTGATTACTTACAATATTAATAGGCAAATTAAGCAATTTTAAATTTTTGCCTTAACACAGTATTTTAAAATCATCTCACATTTGAAATAAAAAAACTATGCATTCAATTCTTTAATTCTTGATTAAAATTAAGATTTTTTTGTTTTCCACCTATACAGCAATATACACCGAGATCCCAAAAGAAAGAAAAAAAATTCACGCCCAACTTTTAAAGTGGGGCTACTTTCCTAATAAATAACTAATACTACAATTAGTAATTTTCAATTGCCAATTCCATATCAGAAGCTGAAACCTTTTTCCGCTTCGAATGTTTTGCAAAAACTATGGCTGACTCAGTCAGTGCTTTTGCACGTTTCTCTAAATAATCCAATAATACCTCGACCGCATCTCTGCTGACAATTTCAGCACCCGCATCCGCCATTAAAGCCCTAAGAGGCGACCAGGCAAATAGACGTCTTTTTTTTGCCATTATCTTCACTCCAATTTAATTTAAAAAAAAATTTGATTTATCTTAAAATACGAATTAGTGATAATATTCGATTGCCAAGCCCATATCTTCTTTGGTAACTTTCTTTCGTTTAGCGTGTTTGGCAAATTTTAAGGACATTTCGGTTAATTTTTTCGCTCGATCTTCTAAATAGAAGAGTAAAGATTCAACAGCTTCCCGGGATACGATTTCAGCACCGGCCGATTTCATAAGAGCCCGTAATGGACTCCACGCAAAAATTCTACGTTTTTTCGCCATAATAATCATTCTCCGCAATTTTCAGAGTGATTGTGGCTACGTTTTAGCCGATTACACCTTTTTTTTGAGGTGTTAACGGATTGACGATCACAATCTAAATAATATATGGTAAAGTATGTATATAAAGGTTTGTGATGATTTAACTGTTTGGGGTAAAATTTGCATCCAAATTTGATGGATCGATTGGTATTACGACAAAAATAAAGATCTGAGCAAATCGAGATCTAGTGATTTCCTCGATGGTGGCAAAAAAAATAAAGGCTTAATGCAGAGATTTAAGAGTAAGACATAGATGAAAAGCGATGATCTCAATATAATTCTGCGATCTTTTCAACTCAACTCAGAATAATTAGAGTATATATGTTGAAAAATGGAATTTTACACCAAAACTTGCATTAATCCAATGATCCATTAGATTATCTATTGATTTTCTTCATAAGAATATTCAAATTAACATCAAGATAATAAAGAAATTAAGGAAAAAAGATAAAGAAGACATAGATTTTTCTCGATTTAGGAAATTAGCTGATAATTAAATTCCAAGTACCCAGAGGATCCTAAAGATTGAATTTTAATCAGATAATAATCTTCAGGACCTTGTGGATCAAAATGCACACTAAAGCTTCCATCAGAATACTCATTTAAATCTATAAAATTAGTTCCATTTTCTATCAGCCAAACACTTGCATTAAGCTGAGTGTGGAAAAATTGCCAGTTAAAAGCATTCTGAATTAAATTCAAAATATATGTATTTCCCCATACTACAGATGTTAAATTCAGCCATATTGCTTGATCATATCCTCCGAAATAAGAATCAGCA
The DNA here is from genome assembly GCA_021498095.1 of Candidatus Harpocratesius repetitus. Classification (GTDB taxonomy): domain Archaea; phylum Asgardarchaeota; class Lokiarchaeia; order Sigyniarchaeales; family Promethearchaeaceae; genus Harpocratesius; species Harpocratesius repetitus. The sequence continues at coordinate 268,293 of JAIZWK010000001.1, forward strand.
TAAGTAGGCAAAAACCATTGTAAAGTCTCTCCTTCACTTACTGGTAAGGGATTATAAACCGATCCTAATGGGGCTTCAAGGAATTCCAATGGGATGGGTTCCACAAATAGTGAAACATTCGCAAAACCTTCGTTGAAAATCGAATTTATCAGAATACTTATTGAATTTATTTCTTCGCCATTTATGGCAATCGGCTGTGGTAATCCAGGTAAATCAGAACGCATCATATAGGATTTGTTTTCGCTTGATTGGTAATGGTAAATTAACGTTAAGAAAATGGTTTGATTAACTTCAACATTCAAATCTATTTGAGTATGATTGCTTATTTCGATCTTCCAAACATAGTTTTCAAATTCATTAAGTAAAATTGATTCAGTTAATGTCTCCCCTGTAAACTGAAGAAAAGTATTAGCTTCTGCTTGATCATTAACATTAGGAAGTCCTGGTGTAGGTTGAGTTTCAAACCAATTCTCTCCACTATCTTTGTCTTCCCCAAAGCGACTTATTGTATTATGAGGATCTGTACAATAGGGAGCAGGAAACTCTGGATCCCATCCAAAGTCCTCAATAATTTGTGGGTCAGAATCTTGCATCCATAATACTGAATCAAGAATTTGACTTTCATTATCAAGTAATTCTATTCCACCAAATGTTTCATCTAAATCTACAGCTGCATGCAAGAAAATATATTTTGAGAGAGATGTATTACATAATTCTATTCCTAAATTACTTGGTATTTCTTGTAAAAAGATACATAAATATTGATAGGGATCAATTGTAATGTTTGGTAATGGAATAATCTCACCTGATCCAAAAGCTAAATGTAAAAGCCAGCCATTTGTTGAAACTGGTACATCTTCTGCGTTATAAATTTCCACATACTTATTCATAACATCGAAATCTATGAAATTAACTTCAGTAAATGTTACGTTCTGCAGTGGGAGAAGAAACATAGTATCCAATTCTACAAGTGTACTATTTTCCAAATTTGGATTAAATTTAATTACCTGCACTTTTGTTACTTCTGAACTATCAATTACTATAGAGCTTTCATTATTATCCGGTGGTGTGAGGATGAAGCTTATTTTTTCTTTCGTACCGTCTTTTTTATGGAGAATCACTGTTATATACATCTTCCCATCTGCTTTCACAGTTAAATTAAATCTACCGGTTGCCTTTGAACAATCGATTTCTTCCAATAAAGCTTCAGTAGGACCTGCAAATGCAGAATCTGAAACACTATGAGTATCATTATGAATTAATATTTCATCAGGAGTAACTTGAGGAGCGCCATTTGCTGTTGGGGCTTCTGTTACCCGCCATACATTCATTTCATTCAAAATTTCTTCAAATGGTTTTCCTAATACTTTTTCAATTGCCTTTTTTGCACTAACCTTTTGGGTACCATTCTTATACTGCTCAATGGCTTCATGTATTTGCTTTAATTTGTCTTCTCCGTATTTTTCCTTAATGAATTTAATTAGAAAGAAAGAAGCAATATATTCATCATATCCCCCTTCCCACTCTCCAAAAGGAGAATCACTAAGATATTTTGCATGATCATACCAATTGTGGTCATTTACTCTTTCAAATTCTTTCATTACTTCAACCATAGATTTTTTGAAATTTTTCATAGTAGATAAAATCCCAAACCAAACAGCCATTCCTTCGTCAAACCACCATTCGGGTTCTTCTGTTTCATGTGCCGTGCCATTTCCGCCAGCATGCTTAATTTGTAAAGTATGAAACATTTCATGCTCTACGGTATATTTAAGTGAGACGTCTGATTTCTTTTTTCCGATATCTATTTTGATATCTCCTGTTTCTGGGTCGCAAGATCCTGAACTTTCATCACTCGTACCGTTAGCAAAGGTAATATTAACATAACCATCACCCCCTGTCTCAGGGTATCCATAACCTAATTTATGATAAAGATCGATGGAATATGTCGCATATTCTGTTATTTTCTTCTTAGCTTCCTTTACAGTCGGATGTCCATCCTTTTTAGGGGTTTTTCCTATGTAATATGTCCCTTCATTGGGGATATAATTAATTCGACCATTTTGGGCGCTTACAGTTTGGTTCGTATTTGGAACTGGAATCAAGAATACATTTGGTAAAGCGGGTGTAGGAATGCTAGAAAACCAATTTGCAGATGTATTGTCATTATAACCCCAAATACTTAAACTCTCATTATCTAATGCAACCAACGAACTATTTACTAAGCTCCAAAAGGGAAAATTAGCAGTTATTGAAGTGCCCCATGCTAATGTATCGATTATTTTGCCTTCATTATCTCGAAGAATGATTCCACCTTCAGTATTGTCCAAAAACTCTGAAGAATAATTCAGAAACACATCAATTGAGTGTTTTTCACGATTAACTTCAGATGGCCACTTATCTGAGGATCCTATATGAAGTGCGATGTAATCAAATTCTTGGATGTTTAAAGCAGGTAATTCAATGATTTCACCATTAGTAGATTCAATTTTCCATCCTTCTATCGATAATGTAGTATTGCCAAAGTAATAAAGTTCAATCCACTCCAGTCCAGGAGTATCAGCATGATAACTTACTTCATTAAATTGAAATGGAACGAACTTGAATTTTTCTTCAGTTTCTACAAGTTTAGGCCAATAATAATACCAACCTGCGAATCCTCCACCAATTAACGCAATAAATATAGCAACAATTATTATATTTTTTCCTTTTTTTACCATATTTTTTACACTTTCTAAAAAAATAAATTATATCAATATTAAAGAATAAATGTTAAAAGGTTACTTAGTTTCCTTTTTCAATACTTATTTGCTTATTTCCATAATAATTGTTCTTCAATCTACTACTGAATTTACCATTAAAAGCTGTAATAATGAATTTGTTGTTTGATAATTTTAAGGAAAATGAAATGTGGAAAAAAGTAGGTTCACCCGAAACGAAAATGTCGAAAACAAACCATTTTTATAGGTGGATTGATATTATTCTTTATAGTAGAAAATATGTCTTATTTTTAAATGCACAAAACATTTTATTATAAGATATATTTATTAATTAATTAATTTCTTATCATTCTTTTTTAAAGCATGTTGTATTATTATTTTAAAACCAACATATATTAAATTAAAAAAATTATGATATAATGCCAAAACCATGAAAAAGAACTGCGAGAAATAATCTTTCTCCAAAATAATTGCATATAAAACAAACAAATTCAGTATAAATAAATTCAATACTGAAGAGCTGCGTTAAACAAGAGGGAATAGTGGAAAAGAATGTCAATAACGAAAAAACAAAACAAATCACCAGAAGAACAAGAATTGGAAGATTTTTTTAAGAAAAGTTTATTTAAAGAAGGGTTAGCTCGATGCCATGAAATGAAGGATAATCCATTTGTTTCAGAGAAGACAAAACTGAAAATAGGGATCTTTCAATTGCGCTTTATGGAAAAACTTGAAAAATTTGAAGAAGGCATCAAACATGCGGACTCATTGCTGAAATCAGAACCAATTCGACTCTCTTCTATTCTAAAGGTAGAAGTTCTAACAGAATTGACTAAAATTTATTTTTCAAAAAGTGATTTAAATCTTGTTATTAAAACCATTCAACAAGCAGAAGAACTACTTTACCATGACAAATCTTTATCTAATGAAGAATTGGAGCAAAAAATGGCAGATTTAGTTCTACTTCGAGGGGGGTATGAATGGCATCAAGGAGAATTAGAAAATGCACTCTTCTTTTTTAAATTTAATTTAGAACTAAGGAAAAAATATGGAACCCATTTAGATTTAGCAAATGCATTGAATAATGTTGGCGTAATTTACAATGCAATTGGAGAACTACCCAAAGCATTGAAATACCTAAAGGACGCTTTAAATGAATACGAAAAAATTAAAAATATGAGGGGAATTTCGAAAACAGGACATAATATTGGGGCAATATTAATTCAGATGGGAGAATTAGATGAAAGTTTACAGTATATGCAAAAATCATTAAGTATTGATATTCAAGATAATTATCGAGATGGAATAAGGGTTGCTTTGCAAAACATAGGTGAAGTTTATTGGCATAAGCGCGATTATGAGGAAGCACTAGATAATTTATCGAATTGTTTGGCTTTATTAGAAGAGACACAACAATTTTTCGAAATTACTGAAGTTTGCATACCATTAATTGCTGTGCATTTGGAAATGAATAATAAAGTTGCTGCATTTCAATGTTTAACCAGAATAATTCAGATCCATAGTAAAGATCCAAATAAAGTTATAGAACAACGCTTGTGGTTGGGAAAAGGTCTTTATTTTAAATTCTTAAATACGTTTGAGAGTATTAAAAAAGCAGAATTCTATTTTAATCAAATTATTCATGATGAAGTGCGGTATTTCGATATAACAGCAATGGCTTGGGTTAATCTCACAGAATTATACGTATTAAAGATGGAAAAGAATTATTCTTTTGAATTACTCAAACCTTTAAATGAGATTCTACAAAAAATGATTCAATTTGCACGTCAAAATCATTCTTATTCGATGGTAGGGGATTCTCTGTTAATTAAAGCAAAAGTGATGTTCCTGCAAGGTAATATTGAGAATTCTCACATTCTATTACAAAAAGCATTACGAATTGCCCAAAATCATGGATTACATCGTTTAGAAGTAAAAATACTACACGAATTAGATCTTTTCTTAGAAAAATCTGATTTTTGGGAATCAACTCCGTTTGTTGGTAAAACGAATTTATCAAAATCGATAAAAAAGTCTTATATAAATGCCTTAAAAAACCAAATCAGAGAAATCTTTTCTCCAGAAACAAGCAAAAATAAGGAAATTAATAAAAAAATAAATAAAAAAGTAGATAAAGATAAAAGAGATGAAGAAATAAAAATCAAAAAATCTTCATTGACTTCAACTTTGACAAAAAGTAGTGATAAAATAATTCCTGAATGCTTTCTAATTATCAATAAACATGGTCGTATTTTACTAAACACACCGTTTCAATCAAAATGGAAAGAAGAATCTCTCTTTTTTAGTGTTTTTCAAATCAATTTAATGTCTTTATTGCAAGATTTCGCCACCAAAGGCATTTCTATGAATCGATATGAAGATGTCAAGATTCTTTTCTTTCACCTAAGCAAATTAAATTCGATTGGAATATTTATTTATCAAGGATCAGTTTTAATTGCTCTAAATAAAATAAAATTACTTAAAAAAAGGATCGAAGAAAATTTCTCTCAATTTTTAGAGTTTCAAGATATAGAAAGTCAACGGAAAGAATATGTTAACATGTTACAGCAAGATATTTTTAATTTCATGGTAGGATTATGCAGTTAATTTTTTTTTTAAATAGATCCTATTACCCTTATAACCAACCATGTTCTTTGTACCAAATTCCTGATTGGTAAATGGCGGAACTTATCGAATTATTCGGTTTCCATCCCAAAATCCTTTTTGCTTTCTGATTTGACATAGTCTGTCCTGGAGCGGCTGCTTGAATTACTTTTGAACGATTTATGAACGATGGTTTATTAAATAGACGACCAATAGATTCCAGTAAAATCCCTATAAAATAGAAAATCGGAAAAGGTATCGAAATTGGAATTAAAGATCCATAAGGTCTTTTAAAAACTTTAGAAGCGATAACCTCATGAATGTCACGATAGGGAAGATTTTGGTCACATCCAAAAAGAAAGATTTGGCCAACCGCATCTGGATTATATCCACATAATTCAATACCATGTATTAAATCTTCAACATGTACGATGCTGAAAAAACGAGGTTTTCCAAATACGAAAACTTTCAAACCCATTTTTGCCACTTGAAAAAGATCAAGTGAGATTTTATCTCCTGGACCTATCACGGTAGGGGGGCGAATAATTACAATTGGAAGCAATTTCCAAGATTGCTTACATATCTTCTCGGTTTTGTATTTAGAGATTCCATACCAATCACCTTTTAGCGGAAATCTGTTGGAATCTTCTTGTTGAGGATTATTAGGAGTACCAGGACCACCAGCAACCATGGAAGAGACAACAACAATTCGTTTTAGATGAGAACAATGATTTTTACATGCGCGAATTAAATTTTGAGTACCGATAAAATTACCTTCCTCAAATTCCCAGGGAGAATTTCCTTTGATAACACCAGCAATATGATAAATGATATCCATATCCTTAATAATTGGTACCAAAGAGTCGTAATTGCGAAGATCAGCATAAACAAAATGCATTTTCTTCCAATTTGGTATTAATTCTTGCAATACACTCAAATCACTTGAGCGACGAATCATCGCATAAGGAATAACATTTTTATCAAGTAAGTATTTGCACATATTACTGCCAATAAAACCGTTTGCACCAGTTACCAATATTTTCAGTTTACTATTTTTATTTTTACTCATTCTCTTTTACCCGCCATTGCACTGACAAGGGATCTCGTGGTGGAAGTTTTTTAAATTGATGAAGAGGTTTTCCAAGAACAAAACAACTCCAAGGTAAATATCCCCGAGGGATTCCAATAAGTTTTCTAATTGAGGGTAAACGCATCATAACTTCTTGTGCAATTCCAATCCAACATGAAGCAATTCCAAGCGCTTCAGCAGCCAACATACCATATGTGGTAATAATTCCACTATCACAACCAGCTAAATTACCATATTTAGGAGAATAAATGATAATGACACATGGTGCATCGAAAAATATGGGATCTTTACCATTTTTCGCATCTTCCAAAACTCGATTGATTGAAACAAAGAATCCCGGTTCGTTAACCATTTTACGAGTATTTCCAAATAAAAATAACTTTCTCACAATCCAATTTTTTAATATTTTTTGTGTAAACTTGATGGATTTTACAACTTTTGTAGATAACTCTTTAATTAATTGAGGATCAGTAAGGACCATAAATTTCCAGCTGCGAGCATTACTGGCACTTGGTGAATAGCGCATAGAATCCAACACAGCACTAATTTCATCCATAGTAAGAGGTTCAGAGGTAAAATGTCGTATTGAACGTTTACTTCTTAAAAAGGTGTGGATAGAATCATAATCAGGCTTAGTATTTTTCCAATTTGGGGGAAAATCAGTTAATTCAGATGTAGATTCATATTTAATTGCATCTACAGGACAAATTGCTAAACAATGACCGCATTTAATACATAAAGAATACTGATCTGAGAATATAATAAATTGTTTTTCTTTATAACTTTCATCTCCAGAAATGGTAAAAAGGTGAGAAGGACATTCTAATATACATTTTTGACATTGGATGCATTTACTTGAATTTATTCCGGATATAGTTAGCATAATATGATTCAAACTCATGTTCCAATCATATTAAATCTTCTTAGTAATTTTATTTTTTTTAATTTAAACGCTTTTTTGAATATCATTTATATATTTCCGACTTAAATCTGAAATATCGCAATTCTTTTTTTGTCGAACTCGATTTTTTCAAAGAATTTGTTAAATATTTATCATCCTGTTTATAAATTCTTCAATTTGAAGTCGATTCTATTAAAATTATTGATTTTCATACCTTGAATTTGGTACGTTGATAAAATCGACAAAAAATAAGGAAGGATATTTTAGATTTGAGTCGGGAGAATTAAGATGATGAAATGAAAAAATTCGAATCTTTGAAATTTAAAATACCCTCAATTCTTTGGAGAATATCTAAGAATTATTCCATCAAGTGAAAAATAAATAGCTAAAATGAATTTTTAGTGAATAAAGTATAATTTATTTCAATAAAAAGGTGAAAAAAAATGGATGAATTAGATGAAATATGGATATTACATGAATCAGGAGTGTGTTTATATAATTATGCAATAGAAAAAAACATGAATCCTGCACTGTTTGGCTCTTTTTTTACTGCAATCAATCAATTCGGACAAGAATGTGCAAATAATTCAATTGATGATATTACAATGGGTAATAATTTCCTTTCAAGTTATAAGATTCCAGAATATCATGTTATATTAATAGGAAGATCAACTAAAACTAAAAAACGGAAAACAATGCAGAAAATATTGGAAAAAATCGCAAAAATCTTTAAAACTCAATATTCTCCTGAAGATATTGCAAATTTTGATGGAAAGGTAGATAAATTTAATAATTTAACTTCATTAATCGATTACTTCTTTAATCAACAAGAACATATGATAGAAGAACTTAAAATGATTTTTTAATTAGCTCAGCTATATTTTTAGTAAAATTGGGAAAAGATGTCACTATAATAAAAAGAAAAAAATAAATATAAATTAAACAGCTTCAGCTGCACTTTTGGATTTTTTCTCGATAACTTTGGCTTTTTGCATCAAATAAAATTCTTCTTTCATCAAATCTAATGCTTTTATCAATACATTCGCATTTTGAGCTTTTGTACGGTATTGTTTACGAATTGTATCCAAAAGATGCAAGGGAAAGTATTTTTGAATGAAAAAATCGCTGATCAAACTATAATATTCATTTCCCTTATCATCTTGAAATACTGCAATCATTTTATTCTCCCAGAATTTCCGAAGCACAAGATCTAAATCTTCAACTCCTTTCTTCCGAAGCTTTTCAAGATCATTTCGAGTTACCATTGCTTCTCTCAACAGTTTCAAAACTTCATAACACTGAGGATCCAGCATGATTTCATCGATAATTTTAAGATTATCTTTATCATTTGGCTTGTACGCTTCAAAAAAGCTCCGAACCTCTTTAAGATAATCATTCTTTAATGATTCTGGAAGATGACGATCCACAGGATCTTTGATTAATTCTTTAGGAGGAATTCGTAAAATCATCAATCCTTGAGCCAGAAAAACCATATCAGAAGATAAACCCTTTACGGAAGCTATTTTAACCAAACCACTTTTTACCATTCCGGTTAAAATATTTTCAACATCAACAAATCCTTCACGATATTGATCTTTTAGCCAAATTGCAATTTCAGATTTACTTACGGCAGCTTCATCCCGAAGGCGTTGAATTATCAACCGTTTAACTTCACTGTTGTAATCCATACACATTCTCTGTTCATCAGTAAGTGTAGGATAAACAGAAAGTCGTTGAAAAAGAGGAGGTAGAAGTGCATCAAGATTTCCTGAATCGAGATTTGGTATTATCTGGCGCGAAGTTTCAGCCAATATTTCTTCATATACATCACCATCTTCTTCAGCGGTTAGAAGCAAGATTATATAAACTGCAGAATCAGGTCCAGTATAATAGGATGCTAAATTAATAGCACCTGCTGTAATTGAAACAAGACCTGCTTCTCCGGTAAACTCATGTTGAGAATACAACTGCATTAACGTTTTTTCTTGAATTTGTGTTTCCTTTGGATAAGCTCCGAGAATTTCCACACCTATTCGCTCATCCCAATGCATTATGACCATTCCAGTAGGCATTTTAGAGACCTCCTTCTGTTGATGAACCTAATTCTTCCATAGGTTCAGGTGTTGTTGATTTTCCAACCCCTAAAATTGAAGCAATATCTAAGTCCAATAACTCCCAATAATCCTTAAAGCGATCTGATATCTCTTCTTCATAGGTTTTGGTAATATTGTCATCAGAAATGACTTTGTTTCCTGAAATTAATTTCTTTGTCCTGTCAATCTGCTTGATAATCAATGGAATTCGAGCATATTGAATATATTTAGTGGTTCCAGCAATTGCAATGGCAATTAAAGCCACACTACCACCAATGTAAACAAAAATCTTAGGTACTCCGACTCCGCCAACAGTAAATTCAGGAGGAGTAACTGAAATCGTGATATCAAATGGAGCAATAGTATAATTTGTTTTTTCAACAGTAATGGTTGCTGTATCAGTTATAGCGGCTACTAATGCATTATATTCTTCAGAATTTGTATCAATAACATATCGGTATAATCCGGGTGTGTCAGTTTCTGGAATTGGAATATCATTTCCTCGATAATGCATTGTTACCGTCGCACCTGTTAAAGGTGCATTATCAACTGGGTCTGTCAAATTAAATTCGATAACAATCATATTTCCTTCAGGAGTTTCTGCAACTTTAGAAGCAATTTGCTCACCTAACGCGACCACAACGGGTCGTTCCTTGATAATTAAGGTTATTGTAGCAGATCGAGTTACAAAATTATTCTTTCCGAGATACACAGCAATGAGATAGGTTCCAACTGGTTTACTGATTGTATCAAAATCCATACGGTAGTATCCATTTTTCATATCGGTTAATAATCTTGAATGCGTTCCAGAAGAATCTTCCCATTCAAAATAGGCTATATTTGCACCGGTTATAGCCGTTCCATCAATTTCACCGTATGTAATATAGAAATAATGAGTGGTACTAACATTAATACTGATATCATTTCGCAAGAAAATGGTGTTGTTAATTCGTGTTTGAATTGGATCAATTACCAAATAGAATGTTATTATTTGGGTTGAATATTGGTACTTTTCAGCAGTAACATATAGAGTATAACTTCCAACACCTGCAAAATCGGTAGAATTTAATGTTATTGAATATGTACCTCCAGATTCATGAGAAAGAATTCCAGTCAATCCTGCTTGCTGACCAACGTAGAATGAAACTGTTCCGTCTGTTATTCCAGTACTTCGATATAAATCTGTGAATTGAACGGTAATGGTGAATTGATCACGCCAAGTCACAGTGTAATTTGTTTGACTTGTAGTAAAGCTGGTTGGAATAACTAAAATATGAATTGTCAATACTAATTGCTGTGTTTCATATTGATTCTTAGTTGCAGTTATTCTGAATGTATATGTTCCAGCTTGACCGAAATCAATTGATTGCAAATCAAAAGTATAAGTTCCATCATTTTGTGAAATAAGATATCCATTTGATATTCCTAACGAAGCAGCATAGTAGGAGACAGTGGCATCTCCAATTCCTATTGGTGCGCTTGTATTGACTATGTTATCGAATGATACAGTTAAATTCTCTGATTCGCCCCAATAGAGAGTGATTGAATCATTTTCATAAGTAGAAGATAATTCAGTTGGAATGGTCATTATTGCAACCGTAATTACCAATGTTCGTGTGGCATATTGAGGTTTGGATGCAGTAATTTCAAAAGTATAACTTCCTGCTTGACCAAAATCAAAAGAACTTAAGAATAATTCATATCTACCATTGCTTCCAGAATATACAAATACTCCAGAATCGCTGTAATCTCCCGTTCCACTTACAACATAACTTACTGTTCCAGTTGAAATAGGAACTGGATTTAATGAATCATAAATATCAAAATAGCTTACAGATAATGTACAATTCATTTCCCAGTAAATGTATACTTTTGAGGCATTCGTGGTGAAATTAACAGGTCGAATCCCGATATCAACATTAATTACCAGCTGCTGTGTTTCATACTGATTTTTCGATGCTGTGATTGTAAATGAATATGTTCCATTAGTTCCGAAATATGTGGTATTAAATTCGATCACATAAGCATTAAAGATGAAAGAATAAGCAATGGTCCCATTATATTCTGGATGACCAATAACTGTATATGTGACAGAACCATCAGTGATATTCTGAGAGTTATCTTCATCAAAATAGACAATGCTTATTGTGAAATTATCGTTCCATGCAGCAGCAATTGTATCACTTGCAGTTGTCAATGTTGTATTAATTACTGCAATATTCACGGTGATTGAAAGGCTTTGAGTCAAATACTGACTTTTTTGAGCAGTAATCAAATAGGTATAAGTCCCTGCAACAAATTGTCCACCTTCAATTGCATCAAATGAGATGTAATACCAACCTGTCCCTAAAGATGATAAAAGTCCAGAGTCTGCAAATTCATTCGGTCCGGAAGCAGAATAACCTACAGTTCCATCATTAATTGCAATTAATTTATATAGATCTTCATAATATACTGAAAGTTCAAAAGATTCACCCCAATTCACCGAAATTGACAAGTCTTCTGCAGTTAATTTTGTTGGGATAATGTTGATATAAACTGTGATGGTTACCGATTGTGTTTCATACTGGTTCTTCATCGCGGTAATCACAAAAGTATAAGTTCCATTGAAACCAAAATCAGTAGAATTCAGAGTATCACGATAGGTTCCAGGGCTAGATGCATAATGAATTAATGATCCTGAACCAGAATAACCAACAGGTCCTGTAACAGTGTACGAAACAGTTGCACCGGTTGTGATAGGTACAGAATTTAGAAGATCACGAATATCTTCGAAATAAACTGAAAGTGTAAATTCTTCTCTCCAGTAAACATTGATAGTTTCAGTAGAGACAGTTAAATTTGTTAAAACTGTTTCAATATTTACTGTAATACTAAGACTTTGGGTTTGATGTTCAGACAATTCAGCAGTTATCGTAAATGTATATGTTCCAGTTCTGTTAAAATCGATATCACTGATAAAATCTTTTGAGAACTCTCCACTTCCAATATATGTTAATGCACCTGAACCTGTATATGAAGCAGGTCCTGTGATTATATAAGAAATTGTTGCATCAGCTAATGGGGAACTGTCTCGTGCATCTAGATAAGTAACTGCAATTGTAAAGCTTTCTTCCCAGAACAGAGTGATTGTTGTATTTGGAGTAGTCAAAGTGGTAGGTATAATTGCAACATTAATAATTATTGTGAGAGTTTGTGTTTCATACTGGTTTTTAGTAAATGTTAATGTATAAGTATAGGTTCCACCAGTAGTCCTATTAAAATATGAAGTTGTATTAAAAGTCTCACTATAAGAACCATTATTTTCTGATGTGATAAAGCCAGTATCTAAGAAACTATCAGGACCGGTAGCAATGTAACTTACTGTCCCATCTGGAATTGGTCCACCAAATATGGTGCGAGTATCATCAGCCAAAACTGAAATTGTAAATTCTTCATTTAGGTTCAGATTATACTGTGATGTCTGAGTACTAAAACTAACAGGAATCAGTAGAACATCTACGTATATATATATTTCAGATGTTTCATATTGATTCTTTGCTGCGACAATGTGAAAGATGTAACTATCTGCATCACCTAAACTTGAACTGTTTATGGTTAAATTATAGGTAAATCCACCTACATAATTCATGGATAAATCCATTGAAGTATTCCGAATTGTATCCACAATAACTGAAGCATCAGGTATTGGTTGGTTACGGTATGTATCATTCAAATTTATGGAAAGATAAATATTTTCACTCCAGTATACTTGAATATGGTCATCAACATGATTAGAATAGATTTCAGTAGGAATTATTTTAATTTGAACATAAATAATTATTGATTTTGACTCATATTGATTTCGTTGGGCAGAAATAATAAAGGAATAATTTCCTGCTTGGTCAAAACTAGTTGTATTATATGTCAAATTATATTGTCCATTACCCACATTGACTAAATCATTATCAAAAAGAGTACTTCCAACCAAATATGAAGTTACCTCTGAGTTTGAATTAATAGGCAGATCTCTATAAGTATCAAAATAAGAAACAGATAAAGTGAAGTTTTCTTCCCAATAAACACTTATATATTGAGTCTCCGTTGTCAAATTGGTAGGAACCTTTGAAAGATTTAAAGTAATTTGAATTTGAGATGTTTCATAGTACTCTTTTACAGCAGTTATCGAAATGTAATGAATACCTGCCTCAATGAACTGCGTTGTATTTAATTCACAAGAATAAATTCCATTTCCTTGATGAATAAGTGACCCAGTTAAAGAAGGAATTCCCACTACACTAAAAGAGAGATCACCAGTTAAGATTTGTTTTTGATAATATGTATCAGTGAAATTTACCAATATAGTAATATTGTCCTCCCAATAAGCAGAAATAGTATCCGAGGCATGAAGAGAAACCAGTGTTGTTGGAATAATCTTAATTGTTATCTCGTCTGTTTGAGATTTCGATTCATAATGATTTTTCTGAGCATTAATTGTTATTGATTTTGCCCCAGTTCCTGAAAATTGAGTGGAATTAAATTCATATCTATACCACCCATTTCCCAACTCAACAAATGTTCCATTAAGTTCAGAATTAGTAAAGGAAATATTTGCATTTTCTACAGGACGATTGTTCAGAGTATCATTATAATATACTAAAGCAGTGAAGTTTTCAAACCAATATGGCGCGTAATTATCGTAAGAAATAACCAATTCAGTTGTAATCTCTTGTACTTCTATTGAGACATATTCAGTTAATGGTTCAAAACCTGCTTTTGAAGCATAAATATATAAAACATATCGACGGTTTGTATCTAAATTAAAGTTTCCATCACTTGAATTAAACGTTAACTCATAATAACCTGCAGTGCCGTTTGAATTCATTGTTCCTGAATGTATAACCAATCCTAAACTATCATCAACAATCTCATAGTTTACCACTGCTTCAGAAATTCCAAAATACCCTCCGCTAGTTGTTCCGTAGGTATAATTCGCAATTATTGTTAAGTTTTGATTCCAATAATGGCTGTTTACAAGATTAGAATAGGGATTTGTGGGATTATTCGTTGTCCAAGATAATCTTGACTCAAAATTCTCCATTTGAACAGATATTGTGTGAGTTGTATATTGACTTACAGTAAAATTAACCCGATTTTGGAAATGATATGTTCCAACATCAACAACACTATAATTTAACAAACGATAATCTCCGTAGGAATAGACTTTGATAGTATAATTTCCTGTCGCTTCGGTACTATTAAGATAATAAAAGGTAACTTGACCACTATCATCTGAAATTTCAGATCCGATATATCCTCCATAAGAATTCATGTTTGGATCAGTATTATTCCAATACAATGATACATTCGCACCACTAATCACTTCTGCTGGATTGTCATAATTTTGCAGATTTAAAACTATTTGAGTAAGATTGAGTTTTGATACTTGAACTGTTTGTGTTGTATCTAAGGTTATATTTACCCATCGTAATTCTATCTCTGGTTTATTATAAGCTTGATATGAAATTTTACATGTAAGATTCATCTGTTTTAAATTATAAAACGTTGTTTTTCCCGATTCATCAGATTTTTGCGAGATTGGTTCAAATGTATTAGGTCCTGTAATACTGGTATAATAACCACTCCAATTTTCGGTAGTATTATAAAGTGTTATATTCACATTTCTTGCGGGTAAATCATCTCGATCGGTTAATTCAAAACCTAAATTGAAAAATAGTTTTTCTTCATTATCAATGGATGACTGTAAAGGATTTTCTAAAGATTGATAATATGCATCAATTTCTTCATTTATAGTAGGTAAAGTAATTGGTAGATATTTTTTCGCCATTTCCCAAAACTCAACTGAAACATTATAATTAGATTGTGTGGGATAATCACCATTTCGAGGTCCATGATTATTCAGATCAGTTTGATAACCACATACAATATTTGGTTGATCTGAAGTATAAAAGGCAGTCATATTTGCAGATGAAAATTCCATAATTGGATTTCCTTTAACCAAATCTGTTACGAAGACTCCACATGCCACTTTTTCGTTATTACCAGTGTTATCGTAAGTAATAACATAATTTTCTGCAATAAAGTCATCAGAACTTAAAGCCCGAGGAGATGAAGAACTATCTTCAATATAAACATCTACACCAGTAGTTGATGAACTTGGGTAGTTAGTGTTAAAGATCGTCCATTCATTCCCAGTTGTTTCATTAATATTATCTTTCCACCAAAAAGTCCGATAGTATTTAACCATAGGAAAATCACGGTAAAAAGTAATAGTATCCCATGTTTTCATTGTTGCTGAATCTTCCCATGTTAAATCAAAAGTGGAAAATATTGGTCCTTCTTCTACTAGTGAAATACTTTCAATATTTATTTTTGGAATATGTGAAATAACCAAATTTGGAATTTCTTCATAAGCAGAACTATTACTTGAAAAACGAAGTCTAAATCCCCAACCTCCTCCACGTTCTTCAACCATAATAATAAACGAATGCCAACCTGCAGCAATTGTTCCTAAATTAACTGAATCTTGATCCACTCTTGGAGCTCGTAATACATGATTTTCATGTACTCTTGTTCCATCCATATACAAGCGAACACCATCATCACTACCAATTAATGCATATCCAGGACTAACATCTTGTGGAAAGTAAACATAAATCATACCATAAGCGACTTCATCATCTTGTGTTCCAAAAATATCAGCATCTTGGAGATTAATATAATCATCAGCATCATGATGGGCAAACCATTGTTTTGTTTCATCAAGTCCTCTGGAGCATGCTTCACCCTCTGGAGGTGCAGTAGCATAACTTCCTTCGACATATAATTGAGTAGGATCAATCATATTGTAGATTCCCGTACCGTATGTAGGATGATATACAGTTGGTGTATTACTCCAACTAGTATACGGTGATGTATCGAACGATCCAACTAATAACCAATCCCGAATAAACCCATAGGCATCAGGAGAATATGTATCTGAAGATCCACCAGAAACAATGTCTGATAAAGGACTCATGGAAGTGTCAGTATGGTAGTTAATCGGATCTGTATTCTCAAATTGAAAAGTATCAAATGCAGAGCCTGTTCCGAATTCAACATATAGAGAATCTGTGTCAACTACAGCCCGTTCTGTGCTGGGATTATAACTTGTCGACATTCCTGTGTCAATATAATATTGATCATAATTTGTCGCCATTGCAGAAGAAGAATAATATAAGTAATAATTATTCGTACTGTTTTTTGCAATGGTAACAGAAAATGTAACCGAACAACTTTTCAGAAAATCTCCTGGACTCCCACCATCTTGCCAGTAAGTCATATTCCATGTTTGTGATGGTATTTCTGTTTGTGAAGAGCCATCATAATAAACGATACGAGTGCTATTTTTATATGCAGTTCCATTATCAAATGAAAAATATAACGTAACAGGCTCATACTCTCTATTTTTCACATTAGGCTCAGTTATTGTTATCAACTTGCGAAAATCGAAGTTTTCATCCCACCAATCAATTGCTCCTGCTGCAGAAACAGGAGAATGAAGAAGATTTGAATTTTCATCATATAACTTATCATCAATTTTTGATATTTCATCCGGACGGAATGAATTATCAAAATTTTTACCATCATCAACATTATTACTAAAATTAGTGTGAGGCCTATAATAAAAACTTGAAGAACTCACTAAGAATATCATAACAATGACAGTAAAACTAATAACCTTGCGAATTTTGTTCTTTTCCAAAATTATATCACCCGATTTATAAGTTAATTTCACTTTCGTATTAAATTAAAACTTTAGAAAGATAAATGCTAAAATTTAATGTGAATCTTAACTTTCATTATGGAATTTCTCTCCACAATATTTGTTTCTTAAAATAAGGTATTACATCTTTAAATTTGTTTTTTTTTTGCATTCACATTGTGCAATGCAAATTAAATTTTTTGAGACAACTCTCTTTAAATTTATTTATTGGCCCAATTTTGTAAAGTGATTTTAAATTTTTAAAAATGAAATAAGATTATGGGAAAAAACAACTCACTCAATTCATACACATTCGTAGAAAAAGAAGTACAACAAGCGATCGACTTTACTACAAAAATTATTAATGAAACAGGTGCGAGAATTACAGGAGACGATAGCACTCATAAAGCAGCCAAACTTATTGCAAATGAATTTCGGCAATACTGCGATACTGTAGAAGAAGAAACTTTTCCAGTTCACCCTAAAGCATTTCTCGGTTGGATTAAATTAATCACCGCTTTATACTTATTTGCCACAATTTCAGTATGGTTTTCCATTCCCCTTATTTCAGGTCTATTGATTACAATAGGAATTGTGGCGATGGTAATGGAATTCTTTCTCTACAAAGAATTCATCGACCCATTCTGGCGAAGAAAATTCGGAATCAATGTTGTTGGAAAAATTGAACCAGTTGGAGAAGTAAAGCAGCAAATTCTTATTTCTGGCCATCATGATAGCGCTTTTGTGTTCAACTTTTTTGTACATCAACCCAAATTATATCCAGTTCGATTGTATGGAGGATTGGGTTCAGTTGCGTTACTATGGACACTATCATGGATATGGTGGATTATACAATTAACCACAAATAAGAATCCAACGTGGGTTTTGGGTATTAAAATTTTTGCTGGAATTTCTCTTCTTTTAGTTATCCAAATGTGGTTTTTTAGGGGAAAAAAGGGCACTCCTGGAGCAGGAGATAATATGATTTCTGTTGCTATTGCTAATGAAATTGGAAAGAAAGTGGCTCAATTAAAAAAATCAAAGGAAAATTCTTCTGAATCGGCATTAAATCACACTCGAATTTTAATTTGCAGCTGGGATGCAGAAGAAGCTGGGTTACGAGGTTCAAGAGCATATGCAAAAAAGCATAAAAAAGAATTAAATTCCATCCCTACCTACAACTTCAATATTGATTGTCCATATTATTTAGAAGATTTTTTCTTCATGACATCTGATGTTAATGGAACAGTCAATCTCTCTCAAGACATGGTAAATGAATGTATTGAAATCACACATGCACTTGGATATCCATGTGCATCAAAACCTATTGAATTTTTAACTGGTGGAACCGATGCTGGAGAAATGGCAAGAATTGGAGTAAAAGCAACGAATCTTATGGGAATGCCGTGGGGAAATTCAAATCGTGCATCAGTCTATCATACCCCTGAAGATACAGTTGATAAAATTGAGCCGCAAGCAATTCAAGCCGCGATGAACATAGCTTGGCAATTTATTATAAAGAAAGAGGAAGAACTCAAGAATAACGAGTAAATATGTGAAAAGATTATAAATTACATATATAAATGCGAAAAATCTCATGAATATTTCTAACTCATTTTTTATTTTTCGTTTTAATTATGATTTCTACTTTGATTCAGAATTTTTTCCATGTAATGTGAATTAAGGATGTTAAATTTTTTCAACGATGGTCCATTGCTATTGAATAAATGAATTTTTGGCTACTGGGAATATCTTGTTATATCTTTACTTTTGGAATTGCTTTAGCACTACATATATTTCATCGATGGAATGATCCAAACAAGCGAAATTTTAGGATTTCTGAACTTACAGCCGTAATTTTATTTTTTTATCACGGATTTCAAGGATTTAATCTTTTTACAAATCCTACAGATAAAACGGCAGAATTTCTTTCCTCCATCCTCTTTCTACTTCTTTCTCTTGAATTTTTAATATTATTCGGTGGAAATGTACTTCCAAATATTATAAAAAAGAAAAAGAATTCCCAATACCGCGTAGAATATTCATACGAGAATTTTTTATCAGAAATGATGGAAAAAACGCAAAACCTTTCCAGTAAAGCCGTTTTAATGCGCGATCTTAGTCGTAAAGGCCTTCATATATTACAATTCTTGGGGGTACTCCTTATTTATTTAATTTCTGAGAAGATCTATCCGTATCAACTCCTACAAGGATTAACTTCATGGGAATTTCGCAATTATTTCTATTTCTTAATTAGTGCTTTATTTTGGATGATAATGATGATTGGAGATATCACAAGGATTGAAGAATGGCGGGTTCTTCCAAAATGGGCTTGGAAATGGTTCGGCACTTCTTTAGATTTGAAGCGTGAAAAATTTACAATAAATGGAGCGACGCCAATTTTATTAGCAAATATGGTGTGGATTCATCCATCCATTCCTATTCAAGTTCTTTTAATTGCAGTTTGGATTTCTTGTATTTCAGATGCATTGGCGGCGCTTGTTGGAAAAAATTTCGGCAGACATGCACTTCAAAGACTGGGAAAATTTCCAAAAAAAACGTGGGAAGGGCTGATTGCAGGAATTTTAAGTACGATTCTTGGCACGACTGGAATTTTATTTTTTCTTCCTGCAAATATCCCACTTTTTGGATTGTTATTAATTTTAATTGGAACAATCACTGTGTTTGTTTTCACCGATTTGTTTTGCATCTATCTTAATGATAATTTAGTTAATAGTTTAGCTGGTGGCTTTATTGTATGGATGGTATTTTTAATATTTCAATAACAGATTAAGAATTATAGGAGTAGTGAAAAAATAATGGCTGTAAATATTTATTCAATTCCATGGTGGAAGAAAACTACGGTATATCAGATTTATCCACGCTCATTCTATGATGGTAATGGTGATGGTATAGGAGATCTTCCTGGAATTATTTCAAAATTGGATTATATTAAAGAAAGTGGTTTTGAGACAATTTGGTTTTCACCATTTTATGATTCTCCACAGCGTGATTTTGGTTATGATATTCGAGATTACCGAAATGTTGCCCCCGAATACGGAACTTTGCATGATGCTGAAAAATTAATTGAGGAAATTCATAACCGGGATATGAAAATCGTAATGGATATGATTTTAAATCATACTAGCGATGAACATCCATGGTTTGTTGAATCACGAAAAAATCGAGAGAATCCCAAAAGAGACTGGTATATTTGGCGCGATGGTAAAAAACCGAATGGAAAAGCACCACCCAATAATTGGTTATCGCAAACTGGAGGATCTGGATGGCATTATGATCCTTCTACTGATCAATGGTATTGGGCAGCCTTTTTACCCTTTCAACCAGATTTGAATTTCAGAAACCCTGCCGTACAAGAAGAAATGTTAGAGATTATGCGATTTTGGTTGGATAAGGGTGTAGATGGTTTTCGATTGGATATATTGGGTTCTCTTTTTGAAGACGCAGATTTTCGTGATAATCCTTTTAAATTCAAACTTTTACCTTCAGATTCAGATCAAGGAATGCTTTTCAGATCTTCAGAAATGACCATTAATCATCCCGATACGATTGCATTTACCAAACGTTTGCGTGAGTTGACTGATGAATATACCCCTACCCGTTTTATGGTAGGAGAAGTATTTGGTTCATATCAATCAATTCGGGCTTTTTGTGGTACTCCCGAAGCACCAGGCATCCACTCAGTCTTTCAATTTAAAACATTCGAAACACCATTTAGTTATGAAGGATTTTTACGATTACTTCAAGAAAGTGAACGGTGGTTTCCCGATCCATATATGCCGACATGGGTTTTTTCAAATCACGACAGAACTCGCCGAATTACAATCTTAAAAAATGACGTCCGAAAAGCAAAATTAAATGCAATGTTTCAGTTAACGGTCAGGGGAATCCCGTACATTTATTATGGAGAAGAAATCGGGATGCGTCAAGTAGATATTCCATTTGAAAAGGCACAAGACGGTTTAGTTTCAAAATTTCTTAAATACCCAAAGTGGATGATTGCGTTACTACAAAAATTAACTGGAGGTGCCATCAATCGCGATGGTTGTCGAACTCCGATGCAATGGTCTTCATCTTTAAATGCTGGTTTTATTAATAATATTAAAAACCCTACAATTACTCCATGGCTACCAGTTGATCTTGAATATAAAAAGATAAATGTAGAAGAAACGAAGCGCGATCCGGATTCTATTTGGCATTGTTATCACCGCTTGTTGGAATTACGTAAAAAATATCCTGCGTTGGCAATAGGTACTATGAACATTTTTGCACCAGGAATTTTACCGAAGAATGTATTAGGATATAAGCGTTCAACAATTGTAAATGGAAAAGAGCAGAAAATATATGTATTTCTTAATTTTTCGAAAAAAGAAGTTACTTTTTCCAGCCCAATCCACACACCTAAAATTTTATCTTCGACAACTGTATTAACAGTACCGATAAAAAAAGATGAAATAACTCTCACACCTTGGGAAGGAATCGTGGTTCATAAATAACCTTTTTTCTTCAATGTCTTCTTTTTTTCAAGTTATTTTTCTTTCTTTACCACAAAAAGGACAAAAGTCTGATTTTTGAAAGATTTTTCTTCCACAGTATTCACATTTTATTCTTCGTAATTTAGAGATATTTTCTTTTTGAGAATAAATCAAAACACTTACTAAAATCGCAGGAACAATAATAAGTTTAATAAAGAAGGGTATCAAATCTGTTGCACATGATACTATAATATCAAAGAAAATTGCAACTAAAATCCCACAAAAACTTCTTTTATTAATACTTTTTCTCTCTTCGTTTAGCAGTTTAATCTCATTTCTATGTTTTTCTTGTTCTTTTCTAATCTCGTTCAAATGTTTTTCTTGCATATCAGAAAACTTTAAAGTTGCGATTTCAATATTTGAAGCATATTTTTCTAAAAAAACATCATGATCTTTATGATACTTTTGAACTTTTTTAATCAAAACTAAAAATTCGTCATATTTTATTTCGTATATGGAATTATTGGTAGTCATATCTGATTTTATTTCTCTAATATGACTGATTTCTCCATGCAACTTCCTTCTTATTTCTTCAGATTGTCTAATGAAATCTAATACTATCGGATCTTGAATTATCATTTTCTTAAGAAAATTCTCTACTTTTTGAATTTTATTTCGATCTTCGATAAGCATCAGTTCAAGAGACTCGAGCCCTGCTCTTTTAAAATGTTTTCTGCTATCTTGAATTAGAGTGGTTTTTTCTTTTTCAATTCCCATTAATAAATCATCAAAACCAGCATTAATATGCTTCAAAATAGGAAGAATTTCTTTAGAATAAGCAGTAGATACATCAATATATAATTTTCTAATAATTTGATATAATTTAAT
Organism: Candidatus Harpocratesius repetitus; assembly: GCA_021498095.1. GTDB lineage: Archaea > Asgardarchaeota > Lokiarchaeia > Sigyniarchaeales > Promethearchaeaceae > Harpocratesius > Harpocratesius repetitus. Next base: position 290,829 of record JAIZWK010000001.1, read on the forward strand.
GTCCCGTTCGATTGAATCTTTAGTGTTTTTGTCTGAAATGAAGTTTAAATTAATTGACAAATTGATCAAATAATTTATTAAACAAGGATATTAAAAAAGATTTATTCTAAATCCGACAAATCTTTGTAATCTAAAATTTTCTTCATAGAAGAATGAAGACCTAGTGTATCACAAATCAATGAATCATCAAAGTCTATTTCTTCGCGCGATTCTTGGATAAGTCTACCTACAATGCCCAGTTTATTTAATCTTTCTTTTTCTTTTTTTCTTGCATTTTTAACTTCTTCCAAGATTGACATGATGTGGCCTCTTATACTATCAACTCTATTTTTAACTTACATTTAAATGATATAAAAATTAGTTAATAAATACTTTTAATAACTCCTTTTTATTTTTTACGATGTTCTAAATTTACAAAAAATTTGTGTAATAATTACAACCAAAGGCATTCATTCTTCTTTTTACTTCTCATGATAGACGTTTCTTTTTGAGATCTCTTAAATCAAAAATGTACCCCTTTTTATCAGTTCTTTTTATATTACTATTTTTCCTTCTCAAAAATTAAAGTTCCAATCGGAGCGTTAAAAATACCAGCAACAACTGAGCATTTCGCCTTTAACAAATAGAATATTGAACCTTTTGGTTTTAAATTTAAGGATTTAGAAATACCTTCTAAAGACTCGAAATTTCCCTGTCCTTTCGAAATAATAAGATCTGCGTTCTGAAATACATTGATAAATTCAGAAGATACTTCTTCAAATATTACTCCTGGAGATAAAGATCCTTCGACAACTTTACAGATTTCTGATAACCCAATTTCATCCGCTTCAATACGAGTAATATCATTAATTGCTGGTCCACCGCGCACACCATAAATTATTTGTATGCTTGGGTAGTGTTTTTGTATGAATTCTATAAAGATCTTATCGAATACGGCTTCACCGCAATTGTCACCGATGATAAATAATACTCTACTTTGTATTAATTTCTGACGAAAATGCTCCATAGTTTTAGCATTCAATGTAGCATCTTCAATTTTATTTAAATCTTCTTCTATATTAAAGCTGTGAGGTGCCCCAAAATCTATGGTATTGCCGATTATCATTAATTTAACAGCGGTAAATAGAGGATCAGAAGATGATTTCAAAACTTGTTTTATTTGGGGAATTAAGGTTTGGACGAGATTATTATCGCGCTGTTTTATCGTTCGATAAGGATCTGGATCTTTAATTTCTTCAGCGATCGTTTGATAAACAATTTTTCCATAATAGGGAAGTTTTGTATGGTTTTCATGGATAATTTTTCGCATAACTTTTTTTTGAACTTCCACAATCTCTTCATTTTCCATATTTGGTCGCAATAACCGTATACTTTTAAGAACTTGGGAGAGAAAACAGGACATACATTCTGCTTGAATTTCCATCGCTAATCTTAGAAAGTTTTCTCCAAATAAAAATTTAGTAAGAACAATGATTAAATAATCAATTTAGATGATTTAAATGAAATGCTCCAATAATGATTCTTCCCTTTGATTTCCCATAATTGTAAAATAAAATTTATAGAGATTTTAAATAGAAAGAAAATTTGGTTTAAATATGAAGACTCAAGTCCCTCAAAAATTCAGCTTGAAGGAAATTCGTGCGGCGGGATTGACATTAGATCAAGTACGGAAGCACAAATTATCAATTGACAAACGACGGAAAGGAATGGATAATGAACGTATTACCTATTTAAAATCCCTCGGAATTCCTGCCCAATATACTGGTCCTAAACCCCAGCCACCTAAAATAAAATCACGTATACCTAAAAAACGAAAAGTACAAATCAAAAAGCCAAAAACTGTTGAAATTAAGACCACAGTTAAACCAAAAACTAGCATTAAAGTCAAATCTACAGCAACATCTAAATCTACAGTTAAACCAAAATCCAGGTCCACGTCTACTAAAAAACCAGCTGTAAAATCCACAGTAAAACCTTCAGTTAAACCAGTTGAAAAACCAATTGAAAAACCTGTTGAAAAACCAGCTAAAGAACCAACTAAGAAACAAACTGAAAAATCTGAAGAGAAAAATACATTTACTAAGAACCCTTCGAAATCTCTTGATCCTAAAGTTCAAGATGCAATCTCTAAGATTTTCAAAGATACACCATTGTTCACAAAAAAATCCGACTTATTAGAAGCAATTGAAAAGCATGTTGCATCTATTACAGACATGAGTACTACTCAAATCTTTGATAAGTTAAAAAATGAAAATGTCATCAAGTATTCCCGCACATCTCCTCGAGGATATTCACTTAATTAATTTTTCTTTTCTTTTTTCTAATTTTAATAATTTTTGATATCTATTGCTTTCTGTTACATATATTTCATCTTAACATCTCTATTCCTTATATAAATATATCAATATCTCTTCAAATTCCAAGCATTTTATACTGTTTTTATATTATTTTTGTATCCTTATCTTGTCTCTCTAAGCATTAAATAAAATGAGAACCAAGAAAAAATCTGATGAAAAAATTTTAAGAAAAAATGATAATTTGGGTTATGATTTAAGGTTTAAATATTATTACAAGGCACATTTTCTGCTATAACATGTAATCATGATTTTCTTCGATAGTATAACCCAGTTAGCGAAACTACTAATACACCCATAATTATTGGGGTAGAAAATCCAGGAACTTTCAATCCATTATTATCATCATCATCGGTTGAAGTATCATCAGTTGAAGTATCATCAGTTGAAGTATCATCGGTTGAAGTATCATCAGTTGAAGTATCATCAGTTTGGGGCTCATCTGAGTCGCCCACATTTAATATTTGATAAGGTAAATAACCAGGATCATAGACGGTTAAATTTAAAGTGCTTAATTCTGATGAATTATATGGTATTTGAATTATACCTTCAGCAGAAGATAAGCCCTTAAAGAGAACACTTTCTTCTCTGGTGATTGTAATTGTTGCGTTCGCTAATGGTAAACCTTCAATATTGGAAATTTTCAAATCAGTGTATTCTTGAGTGCTATTTTTGGTTACATTTATAATCTGAGGGCGTTGAAACCACAGACGAACTTCTGGATCGCCCATTAAATTCATTTGCTTTAAGGTTTTATTTTCCCAATCTGGAAAATATGGACGATCGGCATTATAATAAAGTGGATTGGCTCTATCTAAAACGTAATCTTCTTTTGCCAACGCTAAAGCAGCCCCCGGTTGTTGAGAAATCATAAGCTGTTCGAAAAAGCGGTAGGTCAACCCGTCCGAATACCAACCTCCATACTCACGCTCATACCACTCATCTTCACCCCAAACAACCTGACTACCTCCAATTGCACCAATAGCAATTGTTTTTAAAAATGTTTCAGTTAAGCAATCTGTTGGAGCATTAAAAGTACCTACACTGCAACCACCTAAATAGTAAAAACCGAGGACGTTTGTGTTTGGTGCTAAATCATCATAAACTGTTATCAAAGGTATTGAAAGAGTCTCATCTATTGCAGGGGCATAATATCCAGTGCCATTTCTATCGAATAAGCCATCACCATCGTAATCTTTTGAAAATATGGTTCGATACATAGAATATGGATTTCCATGACCAGCAATTGCCCCAATGCTATACCCATGATTAAGTTGTGCAACCAAACTATCTTCAGAAATGCTTTCATTAACCGAATATTTCGTGGGAACAAGCCCTTGAGTTTCTCCCATAAAATATGTCGACCAATTAGTTATACTTTCATTTAAAATCGTTTTATCGATAAAATGGGTAAATCGATTATAATCACCACCTAAATAATCAGGTTGACTGTCATTATCCCAATCTTCATCGAAAAACAACTGAGCACCAGCCATTAAAGCACTCCCAAACCAATCACCATCAGGAGGTGCACTTTCATATTGTACAACTCGATCGGCTAAAAATTTAAGTTCATTAAAGGAATTCACTGATAATCTTCCTACATAAACTTCGGGGTGGTAATCGAAACCGTCATCCAATTCTCCCCAAATCTGATTATTGTTTGAATCCCAATCATTATCCAGATCTGTATAATATGAATCACAACTCACATAATCACCATCACCAGAATAATCTTCAGGTGCATATGCTTCACGTGTTGGAACATCATCTTCATCACCAGCTAAAAGCACCCATGTTGTATTATAATTTTCATAGTAATCAGTAATACATGATTTGATTTTTGCAGCTAAATCTATACCATCATAGTTAGTATTGATAAATCCAATTGGTATTATCACAGCTGAAACACCTTTCTGACTTTTCCAATTAGCCAATTCCTGCACTGCATCCACATTATCATCAGGAACAATAATCAAATAGTCCACTCCATACAATAACTCTGATGAAAGATCAGGTTTTGATATATACAAGAGTCTATCTTGTGAATAATTGTTTGTTCTATTCAATTTTGTGCTTGATTTCGGAATTAAATCAATAAATAGAAAGGATCCTATTATTGAACTTATAAGTAAAAATCCAAAAAGATATGGTATTAATCTTCTTGAATTCCTATGATTTTTAATAGTATATCTCTTCATGAGTTAGAATTCATATTGACTCTAACCTTTTAAATCATATGGTGTTATTTAAAAGAGTTATTCAAAAAATCCAAAACTATTTTTTTTATGGATGAAAATTCTCAAATTTAATTTGCTTTACTCTTCTTACTCCCAATTTACAAATCGATCCATCCATTAAAATTATCACAAGATTTCAATACTTCAATATTGATTTATTCCCATTTTTTCCCCACCCTCTCAACAGAAAGCAAATAATTTATAGAAGGCATTCTAATTCCACATAATTTAATGTTCTTTAAATTTGTTAATTTTAATTATTGAGAACATCATTACATTCTTATTGGATTGCATGAATATGACCCCTAAAGATGAAATAACGCTTGATTTTATTCGAAATCAAATTATAGGTCGAGATTATAAATTTAAAACACCATTTGGTACCCGACTACTTACTTATGCTGATTTTACTGCTTCAGGTCGTGCGTTAAACTTTATTGAAAAATTCCTTATTCACGTACAGCGCTCTTATGCTAATACTCACACCGAAGATGATGCCACAGGTCGTACAATGACGGGTCTCCTTCACAATTCAGAACATATTATAAAAAAAGCATTTAATGCTGAACATGGATACTGCATTATTGCTCATGGAACTGGCAGCACCGGCGCAATCTCAAAATTTCAAGAAATAATAGGTGTTCGCATTGCCCCTGCTACTAAAGCATTGTACCAATCATTGCTTGAAAAATACTTTAAAGAACATCCCAAAATCCGCTCGACGTATTCTGAAATTTCACAATTCGTTGAAGCTCATAAACCAGTCGTATTTATTAGCTCTTACGAACACCATTCAAATGAAATTATGTGGCGCGAATCTTTTGCTGATGTTGTTGAAGTTAATTTAACTAATGAAGGAACAATCGATTTAGAAGACCTTGAAACAAAATTATCTGATTCTCGCTATAAAGATCGATTAAAAATCGGCTCATTCTCAGCTGCATCCAATGTCACTGGAATTATAAGCCCTGTTTATGACATTGCACGAATTTTACATAAGTATGATGCGATTGCGTGCTTTGATTTTGCAGCTAGCGCCCCCTATGTAAAAATTGATATGCATAAAGATGATGAATGTTATTTTGATGCGATCTTTATTTCACCACACAAATTCTTAGGCGGCCCTGGTGCTACTGGAATTCTGGTTTTTAATGAAAAACTTTACAACACATCACTACCTCCAACCTTCGCAGCGGGTGGAACTGTTGATTATGTAAGCCCATTTGCAGTAGATTACACTAAAGACATTGAAACACGCGAAAAAGCAGGAACCCCAGGAATTATTCAGACAATTCGCGCCGCTTTAGCAATTGACTTGAAGGATCACATCGGCATGGCTGTTTTAGAAGAAAAAGAAAAAGATTTCTGCCACCGCGGAATGCAACGTTTGGCGAAAATTCCAAATGTAGAGATTTTAGGCAATCAAGATCCAAACAAGCGCATTCCTATAATTTCCTTTGTCATTCGTTATAAGGACGGATATTTACATCCCAAATTCAGCACTAAGTTACTCAATGATTTGTTTGGGATTCAATCTCGAGCAGGTTGTAGTTGTGCAGGAGTATACGGCCATCGACTGTTGAATATTGATCATAAAACATCTGAAAAATTTAGAACACTTGTTCAAAATGGACTATTTTCAATAAAACCAGGATGGACACGAATCAATTTTCACTATTCATTTTCAGAAGCAGAGTTTCAGTTTATTTTGGATGCAATTGAATTTGTTGCAACCCATGGACCAAAGTTCCTTCCACTTTATCAAATAGATTTGAAAACTGGTGATTGGTTCTATCGTGATTTTGAGGATAAAGATCTCACATTTCGCCCAACTATTCGAAATATTCTTGAACTATCCCAACGCGACTGTTTTAAAGCAGAAAAAATTGATATAGAAAAAGAATATACTTCTTATCTGAAATTTGCACACGACCAAATAAAATCGCTACCTGAACCAGAAGAATTCAAAAAATACTCAGATCCGCTTGCAGCCGAACTTCAATGGTTTTATTACTGCCATTCGGTTTAATATCTAAATGATTTTTTTTATTTCGGCTAATACATTCAAAATTTAATCAAATAGTGCCAGGAAATATAAAATTAGAAGATCCACAAAATTTATATTTTTTCTCTATCTTTATCACTAAGATAGCAATCCCTCCTTAGCTCAGTTGGTAGAGCGCTCGGCTGTAGATAGAAATCGCTCAGAAAAGAGAATTTTCGATGATTCTGAGTCAGTCTTGCATTTACCGGGATGTCGCCGGCTCGACTCCGGCAGGAGGGACTTTTTCTTGTTTTGAATAATTAATTTAATTGATTTTATTCTTTTCATGTTCCCTATTTCCAATATAGCTTTCTTCTTAATTGTATTAAAAATTAACCTGAATATATAATTGAATAAAAGAGATAAAAAAAATTTAAAAACCTTGGTTCAGATAAGAGCATTTTTCTATTGAAACAAATATTGAAAATTCATGCGATCAGAGAGAGATACCCCAACTACAATCCATGATTTGGTTAATATATAAATCTCTTGAAAATTATCACCATCACAATCTGAATCATTTCAAAATAAGGAAATTGTTTTACATATTTGTTAAACAAGCAATTTGAATTAGATTATGAAAATACGCGCTTTTAAGATGATTGCTGGCGAAAATTTATAAAAACTTTTTCTTTCAACAATATATTCGGCCTACTATTAATTTTATCTTCAATATTCAAATATTTAACATTTTTCTTGAATAACGACTGAAATATAAAAGTAATTTAATGTTAAACGATATCAAAATAAACATACATCATATATATCGGAGATGGGTCAATATACCCATTAGAATTCTGAGATAGATGAAAAAATGAATATATATTTTGCAATTTTGCTGAAAATTGAAAGATAAATGGATAGAATTTTAATACTATTAAGAGAAAACAACCCAGATACCAAACTTCAATCGTTTAACGCTTATAATGATATTTGATTAAATATTTTGTCGCATGAACCTAATACTAATCATAAAAGCATCACATTTAAATCTGCGCAGAATAAATTAATATTAGAACATTTATTGATCTTGAAAATGATCTTAAGGGTTGTTGTATGAATCGGCGTGAATATTTGTCTGGGGTGTCATCCTTAGTATTGTATTTTCAGGAGGCGCCTATATTTACAGTTTTACTTATGAAACTTCTACAGTCATAATTACTCTTCCACAGGAAACCTTAGGTAGCCCAGAAACCGCAGCATTACGAACAATCGGATCTAGTGCTCTTTTACAAGGGTTTTATTGGGATGTGCCTGCAGGAGGAGTGTGGTATGATGAAATTGCCGCAAAAGCGCAAGAAATTGCAGATGCAGGTTTTGATTGTGTTTGGCACCTCCCAGCGGTTTTACAGTTTGGATTCCTCAATAAAATAATAGAATAAATGCTTCTAATAAAGTTGTTCCTTTTTTCTTCTTTTTCTTCCTTTTTTCTTTTCTTTTTATTAACTTTTATTAAATTGCCTGTAAAATTTTCTTATTGGAATATTCGAAAATATCCACATCATATCACTATACAAAAGGGAAATTGGATAAATTATAATCAGAGATGTCAACTTCACAAGTGCGGACTCTGGCTCGACTTAATCGATTAATCACATTACAGCAACAACTTCAATTTTATGAAAAGAGTACCGATTACTACAAGCAGGGATTAAATGCATTCAAAGCTTATGTTGAATGCGTGCGTGAATTTAATAAACCACGTGATTTAGTCAATTCATATATTCGCATGGCAAAATACTGCGAAAAAATGGAAGACTTGTTATTATCTAGAGACTTATATCATGAAGCGATGAATTTAATGATTACATTTCAAATTGGTACCAAAGTAAATATTCGTAATTTAAGACAAAAAATCCAAGCACTTCGTCATTTTTATTAATACTTGTCATATCATAGCCTTATCTCTCTTCCCCAATAAATCCTTCAACCGAATATTCTCCGTTCGTTTTTTTTTTCTTTTTTTCTACTTTTATTTCATAATTAGTGAAACATCACAAAAAAAGTAATGATAAGGTGAAGAAAAGATAAAAAATTTGGAAATGATAAATTCAAGAAAAAATTAAGATAAAGATAGTTCTATTTAAATTCTTCTACAACAAGTGAACGAGAATGATTAAACGTAGAGGAGTGCCCTAAGCTGAGAGAATTCGTGCCAGAAGGATCCCAATCAGAGCGCCATTCTACAATAATTTGATAAGTTCCAGCTGATAGACTTTCGGTTATTAGATTAAGATATATAAATTGGCTTATTTGTCGATAAGCTGAAAGTGCATCTTGTTCAAAATACCTTACAGTTCCGGTGCGTTCCTTTATTCCTACAACAGAAATTCTAAAGGAAAAAATAGTATGATTTTGGAAACCAGTTCCAAGAGTTAAAAAAGCGATTGCTGAAAATGTAGCTGAAATTTTTGAATTAGTACTAATGGAGATATTGACATTCATTTCTGGGATTGTTTGATAATCTCCCGTATCATAATCAAAAATATATGCATACGTTTTTGATTCAACATTAATACGTTGAAGAATAATTCCTTCATCGGATGTTTCATATTGATTTAGATCTGCAGTTAAATTAGGATAAAGTAGGGGTAATCCAAAATACCCTCCCGCTCCAATAATTATCAATGTTAGAAATACACTAATAATCACCGTTCCAAACATTGAAGATGAATTTTTCGCCATATTTCTATCCTTCCTTTTAATTCATGTTATTTTTTTATTTACATCACAAGGTATTCATATAGCTTTATTTCATGAAAAAAAATATATTATAAGTGAACAAATTTCACTTTATCAACGTTAATTCTCTGCAGAAATCCGTCGAAGTTCAAATAATGCATTCAATTCATCCAATATTGCCCTCTTTGATGATTGAACATTTATTGGTTTAGGAGCAATTCTTGGAGGTAGTCTAAAATGTGGAGTAGATCTTAAAGTACCAACTGTTGTACTAAGAGTAGAAGAAGGTAATTGTTTACGATTTACAGATATATCACCTTTCATGATTAATTGTTCAAAATTGTTGTTTAATTTCACTAACATATTGGACATTTGAGCGATCATTTCTTTTATATCTATAGATGTAGTCAAGGACATTCTGGGCACAAAACAGGTATTATTTCCAGTAATTACTCCATTCCATCTTCGATATTGATGTACAATGGCTCGAATAGTGGAAGATATTCTTTTTTAGGGCGTCCTAACATAGGATAACACATGATCAATGTGATTTAAACATTTTCAAAATATCAGATTACGAACTGACTTGAAATAGATGCTTAAGATAGTGTACGCTTTGCTCATAAATTTCAACTAAATTGCCAAAAATAAATATTTGAAAGATTATTTGGGAATAATTTAAAAAATATGGCTTCTCTTAATCATACTATGGATAATTCCAAACTTTTATGGAAACAACGCCAAGAAAAAGTGATATTCCGGAACCAATACATTGGGTTAAGAAATGATGAAGTTGAAAGACCTGACGGGGAATTGGGGCATTATATTGTTATTGAAAATCGGAATTTCGTAAATGTATTTTGTCATACTCCAAACAATACATTTTTGATGGTATATCAGTATCGTTATCCTTGGAAATGTTTTTCTTGGGAACCTCCATCCGGTATTATTGAAACAAGTAAAGGTGAAACACCTGAAGAAGCTGCTCGTCGTGAGGTAGAAGAAGAAACAGGATTTAGGGTAAAATCACTAATAAAGCTGGCAAAAGTTCATCCATTTGCAATGTGTGCGGGATGGGCGCATGTATTTTATGCCGAAGTCGTTCACTCTGGAAATCAACATTTAGATCCAGGGGAATTTCTTATATTCGAGGAAAAAACACCAGTTCAAATTGAAAAATTAATTGAACAAGGCGTTTTTTTACATGGAATGTCGCTGTTAGGTTGGGAAATAGTCAAAAAACAGTTTTTAAAATAACATTCTTCAGTATTTAAAAGCATAGCAAAAGCTTTAATGCTCACCATATTGAATAAATATCTAAGAAACGCATTGTTCCATTCGCTCATATTATAATTATTAAAGTATAAGAAATAAGTAAGATAAAAAAATAGGAGAAAAATAAAAGTGATCTTTACCGATGCTGATTTAATTCGCCTTCTTTTTACATTCTGGGCTGCTGCACATGTAGCACATTTAATTGCCTTTATTTTCGCCAATCTAGATGATATATTTATTTCAAAGATTTTCTTTTTAGGAGATCTTGCAGGATGGGGCTTAGTTTGTGGACTAACAGTACTTATGATTAATGTTTGGCAAGTACCACGCTGGATGATCTGGGGTTTCTACATTCTTCATATTCTCATAATCTCAACTATCTTTTCTGATTTAGCTTTATATCAAGATTCAATCGCTTTAACAGATATCAAGGAATTAATTCGAGAAACGTTAATTGAATCCATCGTTATCCCATGGGGTGTAGGTATTGTGGTTGGCGTTATCAGCGCGGTGATTTTCGGGCTCTAAAAATAAATTATAAGGATCGGGCTCCCTTACTTTAATAAGGTTCATGTGCGATATTATAATTAGTAACTGTTTAAGAATTGTGATTCATTATGACACTACTTCAAATATTTCAAATTGCTGATGGAATCCTTGATCTCTGGGTTAAAGTCTTTGGTGATTCAGGGGCTTGGATGTTAATCTTCTGCGGCCTTATGGCACTTGTTTGGTTCTTTTATGAAGGTATGCGCCGAGGTTGGATCCGACGAAAGAAAGAAGATTGGGAAATGGATTCAGTATCCCGCTTTCTGAAATTCTTGATCTTTTTAGGCATTATATTAGGATTAATTAACGTAATTACTGCAGTTATAACCATTTCCTTAGACATTCCTCCTTCCTATGCTTACCGTGATAATATCGGAAATCATTATGACTTACTTACTAGTATTAGTTTACTTGTAATGGGTCTTGCGATGTTTATTAAACCACTACAAGATGTACCAATTGCAACAATTGTTGGTCTTATTGCTGGAGCAGCTGTAGCTTTATTACTCGCAATGGTAATTCCATCTGGATTTGTCTCTGATTCTACCTTAAAATGGATATTGGTTATTGTTTTTGTGGCAATAACAAGTATTGTTGGAGCACTTTTGAAGGTATGGGTAGATGGAATTGAAGCAATTGCCAAACTTCTATCTTGGCCTCCAGTAGCATTAATTCTAGCCGCTTACTGCATTGTGCAAGGAATATTTGTATTGGTTGGCGGAAATACTTTGGTTAAATTCTAAGAAACAAAAAAATCGTCTAAATCATTTTTTCCTTAATTTTAATTTGCTTTATTTAAATCCTTATTTCAATATATTGAAAGAAGGAGATTTTTAAGGGGAGCCTTTTTGTATTAAGATAGAGTATTCATGGGAGAAAAAAAGAAAGATTACGTGCGATTTTCAGTATCAGTTCCAAGCGATCTTAATGAAGAATTTGAAATGTTGCGAACAAAAATTCATTTAAGCAGATCAGATGCGATTCGTCGTGGAATGCGTTTGCTAATTAATGCAAATGTGGAACAAATTAGCAAAGCTGAAGATATTGAGGTGCTAGGAACTATTGCATATATTGAAAAAGCACATGTTCATTCAATCTCGCCTAAATCGTCTGTTAAGCCTCAAAGTAATATAAACATGAATTCACTGAAAGCTTCTGAGAAGGATTCAAGAATCGAACATAACCATATTCATGATCACAAGCACATCAATGATCATAATCATATTCTTGAACCTCTTTCCCATTCTATACAACAAAAAGGAGAAATTTCAGGAGAACAATATTATTTTCCTGTAGATCAATTAGAATTCATCCAAATTAACGATCTACAACATAAGTTTTTAGAAGAAATCATTTCAACGACTCATATTCATGCCAGTCGTGAAAAATGCATGATTTTAATAGCAGTTAAGGGTAAACTTACACGTATTAACGCTTTGATGCAAAAGTTAAAATCATTCAAAACAATTCAAAATCTTCAATTTTTAGCATTAGAAAAGTATTCAATTAATAAAAATAACTAATAAATAAAAGAAATTCAAATGTTATTATAAGAGGGTATTTTAAATTTCAAAGATTCGAAGTTTTTCATTCCTTCAACTTGATTCTTCCGACTCAAATCCAAAATATCCCTCCATATTTTTTGTCGATTTAACCAAGGGGCCAAATTCAAGATAGGTAAATCAAGAATTATAATAAAATCGACTTCAGATTGAAGAATTTATAAGCAGGATGGTAAATTTTTAACAAATTCTTTGAAAAAATCGAGTTCGACAAAAAAAGAATTGCGATATTTCAGATTTAAGTCGGATATATATAAATGATATTCAAAAAAGCGTTTAAATTAGAATAGATAAAAGATCCTCATAAAATCAAATATAGAAATTTAAAGAATATTAAATCTTTTTTATCCGCCATGGAGAGATGAAATTAGCGTTATACTACATGGTTGGTTAATTTTTTTGTTTAATCCACCTGCTAAATTTATATCAACATCATCAATCAAACATATTATCCCAACTTCCAATTGATTTCCTGCCTCATTTAAAATATGGGTCTTTTTTGGTAAAAAATAGGTTTCTTGAAGTTTTTGTAAGGCAATTTTTAATCTTATTCCACTTTCTAAAGAAAGTTCTATCTCGGAAGTTCCAACAATATTGCGGATAGTAGAAAAAAATCGAAATTTAATATTAATGAGTGAATTCAATTCAACAGAATCTGAATTTGATTCTAAACTTTTTTGAGTCATTATGAAAGATAATGGAAGATCCAAAAAAAACTTATCAAGATTTGATTATCATCGCAAGAAGAATTTTAAATAGATAGAAAGCGAAAATTACATACTAAATATTTTTTTGGGTGAAACCATATGGCCAATTTTTGGACTGAAGTCGATGAGAATTTAAAAAGAGGAAAGGGGGATAAATTAGTAAAGGTTCGAGCAAAGGATTTAAGCGATTTGCGAAGCAAGATGAGTGAATTAGAAAATGAAATCAGCACCGCTCAAAATAGAATCCAAACACTAACTGAGATCAAGCTAGATTTGACTCGTCAAATAGATATATTACAACAAAGTAAGGTTTCACTCGATAATACTATACAAAATCAACTTCAAACCCAGACGGAAATGATTCAGGAATTAGAAAAGGAAATTCAAGAATATCAAACAAAATTAGCAGCACTACAAACAAAAGCAACGAAAAAAGACCGACTAATAATTGAATTCAAACAAAAATTAGATGAAGCGATAAATAAAATTAAGTCTCAAGTTGCTGAAATAGAACAACAGAAACAACAAATAGCAACTCTAGAAAGTCAAATTAGTAAATTAAATACTCAAGTATCTGAATCTGAAAATCAAGTAGCCCTAGAACAAAAAATCGATGAGTTATTAAGAATTCAAAAGCGATTGGAGACAGATTTAAAAGAAAGAGATCAAAAAATTCAAGTTTTGCAGTCACAATTAGAGAATACTAAATCAAATGAAGAAATTGCTGATCTACAAAACCAAGTTTTATCTATTCAAACAGAATTAGAGCGAAAAGAACTTGAATGGAAACAAGAACGGCAGAATTTTGAAATAATGGAGCAATCCATGAAAGAACAATTGCAAATTGCTCAAATAAAAATAAATGAAATTGAAGAAAGTAAAAAATTAGCAGAAGAACAATTTGAAAAAGAGATTTTGCAATTAAGAAACACCCACCAAGAAGAACTTGAATTAATTCAATCAGAAACAAATTTGAAACCTTCAGAAACAGAAGGAACAGCCGCAGGAAAAAATGCAGATCCACAAGTTCATGATTTAATTAGAAAATTGCGAATATCAAATGCCAAAATGCAAGAATATCAATTGAAAGCACGAAAGTCGTTAAAATCACTTCGATCTTTAGAAGATAAATCAAAGAAACTAGAAAAAGAACTCGCACGAATTCAAAAAAATTCAATTCCGAAAAGAGATTACGATCTTTTGCAGAAAAACTATCAAGAAATGAAATCAAAACTTGAATCATTAGCCCAAAATCGTGAATTACTTCTTAGTGAAAATGAATCACTAAGAATCCAATTAGAATCCAAACAACCAAGTGAAATTGAAGTTAGAGCAACTAAAGCAACTCCATCTGCAAAAATTAAAGCACCAACAATAGGCAAAATTAAACAACCACCTGTTAAAAAACCTTCTAGAAGAAAGAAAAAGCCAATACGACATATTGAAGAACCACCAGTTGAAATTGTTCATGTTAAGCATATAGGACGACGTAAATGTCCTCATTGTGGAAGTACAAAATTAAAAGTAATTGAAGATAAATCAACAATAATTTCATATGTACCTCAAGTAGTCTATGCCAAGAAGACTGTTTGTACTCAATGTGGATATATTTTCTAATTAGAACAAACCTATCAACAGCTTATCAACGTTGGAGAATAAAGCCAATCATTAAAAAAATTATCCATTTTTCCACTTTTTAAGAATTATATTTAATTGAATATGAAATCCACTCTAATGAGTACTGGTGTATTCAAAAAAGTTATAAAGATTTCATTTTTAGAAATAAATAGGATTTATAAATAAAGATGAATTACATGCTAAGTAAAAAAAAAAAGTCGAAAAACTGGATTATTATCGGTTCAGTTCTACTAATACTTCTTGTTCCCGGAGTTTTCATAATATCTAATCGAAATCATATTTTTTATGATTCAAAAACTGAAGCAAAATTGATTTATAATTATAGCGATTCAAAAATTGAATCAACAAAAACCTTTGATGAAAATATACCACATAAATCATCTGGTACCGAAATCTCTTCATTTAATTATGGTTCTGATGATATTATAAAATCAATCCCGATTACTACAAAAAATGGAGATTTTATAATTCTTGGTAACAGAGGTGACGTAAATCCGAATTTTTTTATTGTTAAATATCCGAATGAGATGGAAAATCAATTCATTACTCCAACAGATGAATATATTATAGATACAAAATTATATCCAGAAAATTCTGAAACGAATATTTTTGTAATCGAAAATACTAAAGAAAATTCAATCAACAAAGTTTGTTATTTCAGTATTGAATTGGAAAATTTGCAAAAAAACTATGAAAACCAAATTTCCCTTGGTGATAATTGTTGGTGTAAACAAATGATTTCTCTTCCAAATGGGAATCTTTTAATATTAATTAAGAGTATCGAAAATTCCATAGAATCTTTAAATTTATTCGAAATCAATTTAAATTCTGGAGTTATTGAAAACCAAAAAACGTTTCCTCATTTTTCAAATAATGTTCTCTCTGATATTGAATTGGGAAGCCTCAATTACATTAGTATAATCAATACAGATGAAATTCTTCTAGTTGCAGAAAATCACACCAAAGCAGATGCAGGAATTGTTTTATCAAAAGGTATTTTTGGAGAATCATGGACTAATGTTTCAATTCATGGAGATTTAGAGTTAATAGGTTCAATACTTGATTCTGATAACAATTTGTATCTTGCTTTAAAATATGATAACTCATTATCAAATCAAAATGAATTGAGCATTCTTAAATATTCATCAACACTTTCACTTTTAAATAATGCTACTTTAAAGGATCCATCAAAATCATACAATCTTATTGACTTCAGGCTTGGAACAATAGATAATTATGGCTGTCCTTTTATTGTCTATAGTATATGGGATTCATCGGCAAATTATGGATTAGGTTTCAGTTTTGTTCAAGGAAATTCCTTTTTATCACAAATCGAAAAGAATCCTAATGATACTTATGAATATTTTCTTAACGGAATTTCACTCTTTAATAATGGAGATATTTGTCTTGCGATATCTTCAATACATTCCAGCGATATAGTAGCAATTATATTATATCGAGTCAATAAATTCAATAATTATTATTACAATTTTCCTGAGTATTCATATTCACAATTTTCACTTTTTACAGTTATTGGTGAATCATCTGATGAGCAATTAGTATTTATAGGAATTCAAGATTTTGGGAATTCAGGAGTAATAGAACTTGACAAATTTTTAAATGGTATCGTTCTGCAGATTAATCTAGATAGCAATGAAGTGTGTAAATCAACAATAATTCAAGATGATTCAGAGGAATATATATTATTCTATGGATATCAAGGAGATTATTTTAGCAATAATGCAAATGCAATTATTGAAATGTATCATACCTCTGGAACTAAGATTATATCGCTTACTCTTGAGAATTTACCAGGATATTCTCAAACTTGGGAGTGGTTGCATTTTGATTCAGGAACTATTTATCTTGCAGGTTCAATTTCCCAATATGATATAACTACTTACCCATCATTATTGATTGGAATTCTGACAATTGATAACCTAAAGAATGGCATGATTTATAGTTCAAATATTGAAATACATAATATAGATCAAGTAAACAATTATAAACAGATAGGTATTCTCAAAGGTTCAGGAAATGAGCAAGATCCTTATATTATTGAAAATTTGATAATTGATGGAAATAGGGAATCAGTTAAAGGAGATCAATCTGGAATAGATATTACTTATTCTGATTATTGGTTTATTATCCGTAATTGTGAAATTTGCAATCTTGAAGAAAGTAATACAGACACTGCAGGAATCTCAATTTCAAACTGTGATTTTGTCTTAATTACCAACAACACAATTAGTAATTGTGATAATGGAATTAAAATCTACAATTCAAATAATGGCACAATCTCAGCCAATAATATTAATTCATGTCAATATAACGGAATAATCATAACAGACAATTTTGACGGAGATGGCAGCAATGGAAATATAATTTATGATAATTCAATTACAAATACAGAAAATGCAATAGAAGTTTGGTATGGAAATGGAATATGGCTTGCATCTGGTGAACACACATTAATATACAATAATACAATTACACAGAATGCCAATTATGGAATATATATCGACAATGCATGGAATTATGACGAAAATCCCAAAGTGCAACATTCAAGAATTCATGATAACAATCTAAATAATAATCGAGAACCCTATAATTCTGGCATGGATGAAAGATGTGATAATAGATTATGGAATAATATAGGTGCTGATGATTTTCCTGAAGCGACTAATTATTATGAAAATATTAATATTCCTGGCTATTCTTTAGGATTAATATTATCTACCAATTTTTGTTTGATTTCATTCTTATTTGTTGCAACAAAAATAATTATAAAGAAAGAAAAAAGAAGTAGTTGATGGTGTAATGATGCTCTTTTTTGAGAGCATTTTAATTTTTTATTTTTTCTATCTTTTCTCTTGTAACAATTTTTCTTTTAATTCCTTAACCAATTTCTCTGCATATTCCGCTCTTTCCTTCTCTTTGTCTGCTCTTTCCTTCTCTTTGTCTGCTCTTTCCTTCTCTTTATCTGCCCTTTCTTTCTCTTTGTCTGCTCTTTCCTTCTCTATTTCTTTTTCCATTAAGTATTTTTGGGTCGAATTCGGTTTTAAAAATATAATTTTAAAAATATCTTTATCTTTATCATATTTTTCTTGAATTCTTTCAAGTGCAACATCAAAAGGTAGATCATTTTCCAGATGATACTTTGCTTTAGAATTAATTAATGCTCCTTTATCATACATTATTTCAGTTATATCAGAAGATTCGTATTTTCCACTATTATTTAAATGATAAACTCTTAAGAATGGAGGTGGATAGAATTGAGGTGAAACTTCATATGCAAAAAACACAATATAATATTTTATTCCAAGATTTTCACAAATAACTGCATTTTCAAGTAAATCTTTTCTCCAAGTGCTTTTTGATAAAACATTAATAACAATGTCAGGAACTTTATTGTTATACTTTTCAGCATGATACGATGATAATTGATTATCAATTTTTAAATTTAGAAAAAATGATATATCAAATTGAATATTTATAGGTTCTCCATTATAGTAGAAATAATGATGAAGATCCCACATTACACGATGCTCAGGAAAATTAGTTTTTAAAATATCATGAATATAAGAAATATTTTCTGAATGGGGTTCACTTTCTCGTCTCCCTAATCTAGGAACAGAGGTTTTAGATTCTTTCTTTTCATTTGAAGCATGTCGTGTGCTGATAAATTTTACTTCTTTTGATATATTATCTTGCATCAAATCTCACTATATTCTTTGCATATTTACAATTATTTATACTTAACTACCTTGAAAATTTTTTAATGTATTCATTAAAAGTTGAAGTATTTACAAAAAAATGAAGCAAAAAACAAAAAATAACAAATTATTTTACTTAAATTCAATTTGAATTAAGCTTATCAAATATACTGCGATATTTTTTACTTCTAAATCGTCCAACTACAAAAGTTGATAAGTTTCAAAAAATAAAAATGAAAAAAAATCAATATCTAAAATTATTCAAAACCAAAAGCTTTCAAAGTCTTTATTGGTTTAACTTGATGGAATTTCAACCCAATCTCAGAAATAGAGGCTCCAAAGGCTAAAGCCATTAATTCAGTTACATATAGAACAGGAATTTTTACATCCATTTTGTAAGCTTTTTTCATTGCACGTTGTCCAACTTCTAATTGTTGAAAACAAGAAGGACAAATAACTGCAATAATATCTGCTCCTGCTTCTTGAATACTTGAATATTTACGCTTCAACATACCGTTAGCTGCATCTTCATTTACACGAGCTACAGCAGAACCACAGCACATCAATTCTTCTTGATATTCTAATACAGTAGCGCCTAATGCTTCTAAGATCTTTTTAGGATAAATTGGTTCCAATCCATCATCAGTATTTACAAGTTCATGTGGTCTGGAATAATGACATCCTGGATGAACAGCAATTTTTATTCCTGTTAGAGGTTTTACAACTAACTCTTTTATAGGATCAATTCCAACTTGTTCATATAAAACTTCAATAAAATGATTGACTTCACTCGTTCCATTAAATTCTCGACCTATTTCCTTTAACCGTGATTGAATGATACTTTTTTCTTCAGGATTTTCAAGTAATTCATGTCGAACTGCCTTTAATGTCTCAGAACAACCATTACAGAAACTAACAATTGGTCGATTATCTTGTTCAGCTAAAGATAAATTTCGTGCCCCCAAAGTTAACCATGTTTCATGATTGGTACTTTGAACACCTACGGGATCAGGACAGCATCCAAATTCATTATTGTCATATAATTTAATTCCTAATTTTTCAAATACAAATCGAGCACTTTTTTCAATAAAAGGAATCCGATTTTGAATTGTACAACCCACAAATATATCAAATTGAAGGGATTGAGTTGTTTGTTCAGTAGATTTGTTTGATTCTGATTCCATTATGAAGAACCCTCCGAAAGATCAGATTTCGTATTTGCATGTTCTAAAATAAGTTTTACAGGAGTAAGATCCATTAGATGTTGGATTTCACTTATAGATACTTCAGGTGAAGGCGGTAATCCCAATTGTGCCCGACGTTTAGCAATAACTGGTTGTAAAGGAACAGCTTTGCCATGAAGATAAACTTGATTTGTTTCACTAGTATAGGACTCAGGAATATTTCCAAAATCTGCTGCTGCATTTTTTACACTGATAAAAATCTCATGTAAATTTACATGTTGTGGACATACTTCTTGACAGACTTCACACATACTACATTCCCAAGTATTAGGCGATAGATCTTCAATTAATCTTTCTTCAAATCCACAATTAGCAAGTTGAATAATGCTACGGGGGTTAAATTTTCCACCTGTTTCAAGAGCTACTGGGCAACTAGTAGAACAAGTGCTACAATTATAACAAACCCGAAGTGAAACCCCAAGTTCAGAATCTGTAAATTCATCCCGAAGACATGCAGCGGGGTTATCTAACTCATGTTTTTCCATCGTAATGATCTATAATGAAGCAAAAAAAATAAAATGATCTAAAAAAGGAACAAAGAAAAAATAGATGATCCAAAAAAAAAGATGTAAGAAGGAATTTTATTTCTCGTTTTCTTTCCCAATCATAGTTTGAGCGACTTCTTCAAAAAGATTTTCGATTCCAACTCCATTTTTAGCACTAGTTTCGAAATATTTAGAAATACTAAATTCTTCTCGAAAATCTTCTATAAAACTATCAGGAATTTTAGAATATCCATTTCCAATTAAGTCACTTTTTGTTCCAACCAAAAAGAATTTTACATCTGGGTTCCCCCAAATACCACCTTCCTTTAAAATCTCAATCCAATTGTGTAATCTTTGTAATGAATTTAATCTTACCAAATCAAATACAAGAATAACACCTTCAGCACCTTTAGTATATTCTTTCACAATAAATCGGAAACGATCTTGACCAGCAAAATCCCATAGAAGCATGGTTAAGCGATTTTCGTATTCTTCATCAACAGTTCTGATCTTCTTAATAAAAAAATCACTACCAATAGTCATTTTCGTTGAATCTATAAAAATATTATTTATATATCGATAAAGTAGTGTAGTTTTACCAACACCACCTTCACCAAGAATTAAGATCTTCTTTTTAATATGACGAACAAGCTTTCCATTTGAATATAAATCAAGATCTTCTTTTTCTTCATCTTTTTTCTGTAGCAATTCAGACATTTTGATCGTGATCAATTAGATCAACCTAGTAAATAAGTAGTTGCTATTAAAAAGAACACAAAAAAAAACGCAAAATAGTATTGGAATAATTATAATAAATAAATAATCAAAAGAAAGTATGATATATAATTATTTATAAAAAAGAAATTAAAAAGATCGAAATTTTTAAGAATCATCCAATTTACCTTGTAAAAATTTATGGATCCCCTTAGCAGCTTCTTTTCCTGCTCCCATAGCGGAAATTACTGTAGCACTTCCAGTTACAATATCACCACCCGCAAAAACATTTGGAATAGAAGATTGCATGTGTTTATTCACTTCAATATATCCCCATTTATTTAATTTAAGGTTAGGGATATTTTGTGTAAGTAATGGATTAGCACGGGTTCCGATTGCCATAATAACAAGATCCACCGATATGGTATATTCACTTCCTGGAATAGGAATAGGTCTGCGCCTGCCAGAAGCATCAGGTTCACCCAATTCCATCTTGATAACTTCCATTTCCTTTACGAAACCCTTTTCATCTCCAATAATCTTGGTAGGATTGCGTAAAAAGTGAAATTCAATACCTTCTTCAACAGCATGTTCGTATTCTTCGCGCCGTGCAGGAATTTCTTTTTCGCTTCGACGATATACAACAATTACCTTCTCGGCACCAAGTCGTAAAGCAGTGCGCGCAGAATCCATGGCAACATTTCCACCACCGAGAACAGCAATTACTTTACCAGAATCCACCATAGTATCATATGAAGGATCATACGCTTTCATTAGATTCACGCGGGTGAGATATTCATTCGCAGATAATACACCATTAAGCTCAATACCTGGGATATTTAAAAAGATAGGTAATCCGGCTCCAACTCCAATAAAGAATGCTTTATATCCTTGTTCCTCCAAATCCTCTAATGTATAAAGTTTTCCCACAACTGCATCTAACTTTATTTTTACTCCACATTCACGCAGATTGTCGATTTCTTTTTGTACAATTTTTTTTGGTAGTCGAAATTCGGGAATTCCGTATACTAAAACTCCACCTGTTTTATGAAAAGCTTCAAAAATAGTAACATCATAATCTAATTTTGCCAATTCGCCGGCACAAGTGAGTCCAGCAGGCCCTGCACCAATTACTGCAACTTTAGTTTTTCCACTTAAATCAACACATGTACCTTCATCAAACTCTCCAATGTCTTTTACTCGTTGTTCCCAATCTGCAACAAATCTCTCTAATCTTCCAATTGCTACTGGTCTTGATCCAGTTATTTTTCCGAGAGTACACTTTGCTTCACATTGAGTTTCTTGAGGACAAACGCGCCCACAAATTGCGGGAAGGACATTTTTTTCTTTTATTTTATCAATTGCACCTTCGAAATCATGAGCAGCTACTTTTGCAATGAATTCAGGTATGGGAACTTCAACAGGACAACCTTTCACACATGGTCGGGTTTTACATTGAATGCAACGATTAGCTTCTTTAATGGCCATTTCTTCTGTATATCCCAAAGCAACTTCGCTAAAATTATGCGCTCTCTCATGAGGATCTTGCTGCGGCATTGGGGTACGTGTTTTTATAATCTGATATTTTCTCATTGATTTTCCTCCATTCTTTCTATTAGTATTTCCTTTGTTCATTTAATTATGTTATAATTTAAAAATATCCTTCCTTATTCTTTACATTCTCCCTCAGCTTTATCAGCCATTGCCAATAATTTACATTCATGCTCGAATTTTTCTAAACGTTCATGCTCCTCACGTTGAAATCGACTGTTACGGGCAATAAGATTGTCAAAATTGACATTATGACCATCAACATCAGGACCATCCACACAGGCAAATTTGGCTTGTCCATCCAATGTTAAAAATCGGCACCCTCCACACATACCTGTTCCATCTACCATTATAGGATTAAGTGAAACAGTAGTTGGTATTTTTGGCAGATCTCCTTGACCATTAGTCAGTTTAGCTACAAATTTCATCATAATAATTGGACCTATGGCAATTACATGCGAAAGTGGTTTATTTTCCATTAGTTCTTTTAATCGATCTGTAACAAAACCCTTTTTTCCGTAAGATCCGTCATCTGTGGTAACAATCACTTCATCAACAATTTGACGGAATTTATCTTCCCAGAAAAGCAGATCTTTTGTTCTGGCACCTAAAATAACAATTACATGGTTTCCTATCGCTTTTAGTTCTTTTGCTTGCGGAAAAATAGGGGCAATACCAACACCACCACCAACTAGGACAACTGGATGCTCATATTTTTCAATATGCGCTGACTTGCCCAATGGACCAACGAAATCAAGAATTTCTTCCCCAGGTTCCATTAATGATAATTCAGTAGTACTTTTTCCTATCTTCATTACTACAATGGTGATTGTGCCTTTTTCAACATCATAATCAGCAACAGTTAATGGAAAGCGTTCACCTTGTTCTGTTAGCCGTAGTATTACAAAATTCCCCCCGTGGGCCTTTTTTGCCATATCGGGAGCCTCAACGACCATTTCAAACACAGATTGCTCATTATTTAAAAATTTTTTTGAAAGAATTTTCCAACCCATAGTATATCACTATAGAGAAATCAAAAACGGTTGACATTTAAATTTTTCAACCGAAAATGTGGAAAATCAAAAAAATGGGTGCATATACCCACAAATAATCAAATTATGAAGTTGAAGTGCTTTTTTTTTGCACAATGATGCATAACTTTGAAAGAATACAAAGAATACAAACAAAAAAATGATTATCAAATTTCGTGTTTCTTTTTAGTTTTATCAAGATTCTTCTTTATTATAAAGAAAGTTATGCTGAATATCATAATAATTCCAAAAACAATCAAAATAATGGAACTAAATTGAATTCTATTAATGGCACCAATATCAATATTTGAATCAACTATCTGCAAATAACCATGAAATTCAGAAGCATTAAGAAGATATAAGAAAAATAGATCTTCTTCATTGAACGAACACCAGTTAACAAGAACATTATTTAACTTGCTATAATGATAAACTGTGTATGTTTCGTTATCTACTAAAATCGAATTAGCAGGAACTTTGCCAAGAGGCGTGTTTATTTCATCATCATCTGCATTCAGCGAAAAAGGATATCCTACAGTTGTATTATTATTGAATCGATCAATTATTATTTCTTTTTGGTTCCCATCAAATTCGTCCCTTAAAAAAATCGGCAGCTTTCCAATATACGAATAATCTTGTAAGTTATATATCTCAGCTGTGTTTGGATCAAAATAGTATTCTTTTTTTATCTCAAAATTGCTGTTGTTATTACTTGATATAGTTGTTTGAATTTTTAATTCAATAGAAATCACTCCTTTCTCCTCGAGTGAAGGAAAAGAGAAAGAAAGTTCTAAATTGTGGCTTAAATCATCAAAATGATACTGTTGTTCTTCCTCAATATCCAAATTAAATGAAACATCTGAATATTTTATGTAGTAATTTTCATCTTGCTTGATTGGAGAGACATAAAGAAATAGAAAATTTTGGAATAAGAATAGTGGAATTATAACAAAAACCATAATTTTAATGAGATATTTGCAAACTTTCATTTTTTGTCACGATTCGTCAAATTTGGTAAATATGTGATTATAATTACTATTATTCTTGATATTATCATTTATATACATTACTATATCTTAAAAATATGAAAATATCGAATAAAATTGAGTAAAAATGAACAAAATTTAACTAAATGGAATAAAATGAAAAAAGCAATTTAAATTAGGAAAAGGGAGAAAAAAAATTCTGTTAAAACATTTTATTCTACTAAAGTTTTTAGTTCTTCTTTTGGAATATTGCTGATTCTAAATTCTGTATCATCCATTAAATCAATCTCATTAGTATTCAATTCCTCATTTCCAGTATTCTCATCATAATGCATCATTTTGGTAAATTTAATTAGTAAAAAATATACAACTAACGAAATCGAGGGAGATATCAAGAAAAGCCATATTACAGGAACCATTTCACCAATCATTCCCAAAATTATTAAACCAACTGGATTCATAGCTTTAATGAGGGTGAACATAGTGGCGAATACTCTTCCCTGCAAATCTTTTGGAATAGTTGTTTGGAGAACAGATATTAGTTGAGTATCGATATATGCTAGATTAATACCCATCAAAAAACAGATAATAAAGAACAACCAAAACCACCCGCGAGGAACAAGAGACAATCCTAGAAGCACCACAGAAAGCATCATTCCTGAAATAATCACCGACTTCATTGAGCCTTGCCGTTTCGATGCCATTAATAGAATAGATCCAAGGATTAATCCCGCTTGAAATAATATTTCCACCCAACTATATTCAGAAGCACCTCCATTATGATATTCCAAGAAATTTGTTCAATAGAAAAACTTGCAATCGCGACAGCTCCGATGGCAGGACTTGCGATATTCATCAAAGATGTAAAAATTTGATTCAATGAATTCATAGATTTAATTTTTTCTTTTGGAACCATTAAGGATGTAATTGAGACAGCAACAGGAAATTGAAATCCTTGACATGTTCCACGGACAGCTAATAGAGCGATTATGTGCCACAATTGGGCAAGATTTAAATAAAACAAGATGATGAGAACAAATGTTCCCAAAGCCTGAATAAAATCTGCGAGAATCAGCACTATATTTTTATTAACACGATCAGAAATCACTCCTGCAAATGGTCCAACTATAATCATTGGAACTATCGAAGCAATAGAAGCAAGGGAGAGAATGAACGAAGACTCTGTTTGAAGTGTTAAATACCATATAACAGCAAATGATACAATGTTTGAGCCGATCAATGAAATTATTTGGGAAATCCAAATCCATATATATCCATGAAATGATTTCTTAGAGATTTTATCATAATTTATCATAATTAATCACTATTATTTGAATAGAAAAAGTGTGCAAATATATATAAACGATGTGTAATCCAATTCTTTTTTCTTCCGTTTCTTAATGAAAATCATAGATTGAAAGGTTAGTTGATGTTTTAAGTGTGTAAGTAAGGTATGTATATATGAAGCAAAAGTTTTTTTATCTTCGAATTAAAAATTTCTCAAAAGAAAGAAATAAGTTTTGAAAAGAAAGAAATAATTTTAAATAACTTAATAAGAATATCTAGTAGTGAACAGCTCACTATGAGGTAAAGAAATTTACCAGCTGATCTGGATTTTAAACACCTTTGCTTAATGGCAACGGTGAATGAATCATAAATTCAGGTGAACAGCTCGCCTTTAAGGCAGACATCTGCCAGCTGATCTTATTCTTTTTTTATTTCTTCTTTCACAAAAACAATTACAGAGCATTATGATTCAATTTTATATCAATTTGAATTCAACAATTAATTTTTAGGAATAAAACACTTCCGCAAGAGCGATTTTGAAACTTCACGATAAGAATTACAGATAACAACAAGATCCCATGATTTAAGTTTTTCAAAATATAATAATTCAACTATCTTTCCAAGTGAAATTAATCGCTTAACAAGTGGAATAAAATCACCATCACTACTAACCAAAATCCCCACATCATAAACATCTTCATAAGCATCACTTAACATATCTACTGCAATTGAAATATCATCACCTTTTATTGTGCCCTTTGATCTCTGAATGACAGCGTTTGAATTTTCAATTCGATATTTAGTTTTGCAAAGAATTACATTTATTTTTTCTTTTTTTAAGCGAGCAAAGAATTTTTGTTGTTCTTGATAAATAGTAGCATTTCTTTGTTGCTTAAAGGGTGTTGAATAGTAATTAATTCCTATAAGTTGTCGATTCTTTGTAGTTATCTTTCTCCCCATTTTTGCAAAATCAAACTGAAATTCTCTAAATTTTTTACCCATACTTTTCAAACCGTGATAAAAATTAGGCTCATCAATGTAGATTTTGACTCGAGGTCTATTTAAATGGACATTTTCACCCAATTCATTTTGCTTTTGCATAATTCTAATTCACACCAAAAGATAATAAATCTATCACCTTATTTTGGTATAGATAAAAATTAGAAAAAAGACATGAAAAACACCAAAAAATATTGAATTCAATGATTATTTCTTAATAACCAAATCGGTAAAGGTTGGATATTTATTTTTATGTTTTCAACAGTTTCCTGGCTGATAGCATCTTTTGTTAAAATTGTTCCTTCTTTTTTATTGAAAATTTTCGCAACAGCAATTATCCCTTGAATTTCTCTTTTTTTTGTCTTTGGATTTGAAATATCCCATGATACTTGAATTAATTCCTTAATATCGGATCCTTTTGATATTAAAAAGTCAACTTCATGATTTTTATCTTTCCAATAAAAAATATCCCTGTTAAAGGTAGATAATTGATTATAAACAATATTTTCTGCCATCTTTCCAAAATCAGCTGTTGTCTTAAATGACATTGAATTTCTTAAACCATTATCAATTACATAAATTTTTTTATTTCTTCTAAATTGAGTACGCATTTTATAAGAAAATAAATCTAACCTTGAAATAAGAAAGGATTGTTCTAAATATCCAATATATTTTTCTAATGTAGAAATATGAATTCCCAAATCATTTGATATTTTCCTATACGAAAATTCTCTTGTGAAATTTGTCATTAAGTATTTAGTTAGCATTTTTATTTTATTCATATCAACTCTAAAACGAGAAGATATATCACGGGAAATAATGTCATTAACTAAACCAGAATTTATTTGTTGCTGCATATATTCTTTTTTATCAATTATTTCTGGAAAACCTCCATTTTTCATGAATTTGAAAAAATAATGATTTAATTTGGATTGATTATTTAGTAGATAATTCAAATTGAAATTTTTCCAATTTTGAGAGTGGAGATACTCATAAAAATTGAAGGGTTTTAATTGAAATGTGATATGTCTCCCACTTAAAACTCTTCCAATATCTTCAGAAAGCAATGAAGCACTGGAACCAGACACATAAATCTGTTTCACTAACTTCTGATCATAAATTTTTCGAACCCAACGTTCCCAATTTGATTTTTCTTGCACTTCATCTAAAAAGAGATATTGAACATCAGGACTTAGCTGAAAAATTGTATTTAGAATATCAACAAAATCCGATGTATTAATACTTATATCATCAAAATTGATAAATAGAATTGATTGTGGTGATATACCTGTTGAGATTAAATAATGAATAATTTGATACATCAAAGTCGTTTTTCCAGATCTTCTAATTCCAATTATATCTTTTATATGAGTGATTTGAAAGTAATCTTGAATTTGGTCAAAAATCTCCCTTTTTATTTTCGATCCTAATATCCAATCGTTTGCCCACCAAGGATTCCAAGATCTTATAGCTTGAGATAATTGATCCAGATTTATCACTTCATTAATTATTAATTTTTAAATAAATTATAACTAAAAAATAAAATAAAATTATTACTTAAATATGTGACCATAAACTTGATCATTATTTTGTATATAATGATCATATTTATGATCAAAATTAAAAAAAAAAGAATATTTTAATGATCTTCAAACGAATCTAATAATTTTTCTTATTAAATTCTGTCAAATTAATCTAGAATACTCCAAATTATAAAATTTGTTAATCTTCTTAATTATTTTTACTTTCTCTTTGTATTTTCGGATATTTTAGCACAAGATTACCTTAAATTTGAATATATTATATCGTTTTATAAATGATGAAGATAATGAGGGGAAAAAAATAAAAATAAATGTAGTAATGAAAAAGTAAGTAAATATTAAAGGAAAAATATCTATCCTTCAATTCTCTTTTCGATTTCTATAAAGAACACAAAATACAATACACAAATTTCCAACAGATAAGAAGCCAAACAACAATGAATCAAAAAGTGTTTCATTTTCGACAAAATTCCCGATTGCATCCATGATCAATCCGAGAATCATACAAATCAATCCAATAAAGAAAAAAATCATTTTTTTTCTATCTACTCCTTTGGTTTTCTTTACACCAAGATAATACGTTGTGAAAATGGAATAGATTAGAATTAAACCGATAAAACTCGCAAATATATAAAAGGGAATGGGTTCAAAATGAGTTTCTGCGTTGTGGATATCAGTTACTTGAATATAATTAGAAATTCCTAAAAGAAGAGAGATTGCACTGGTAATCCCTAGCATGATGTACTTTAAAGAACGATTCGTACTTAACCAAAAACTTGAATTAATTAATATTTTCATCGTATAGAATAAAAACAATAATGAAAAGCAAATCATTATCATTCCTAATTTTAGTAACACAATAATTGCTAACTCAGAATTCGCAAAAGAATAAATTATAGTTGAAAGAGCATATATTCCTAAAAAGAGTGAAGAAAAACCCAAAAAACGACTTGATTTTGATTCGCTTGTGGCAAAACCTTTTTTTAAAAGAAAAAAGCTTGATAATAAAGCACTAATTGTAGTTAAAAATTCAAAAAAATATGTGATGATTGCTGTCATAATACCTTACTTTCTTTTAAATATTAATAAAGATATGGATTAAATTGATAAATTACTTCAAAGGAGAATATACAAATATATTATATATAAATAAGTCGGGTTTTTTATCAATAGAATTTCCTCTTCTTTTTGTACTATGATTGTTAAAAAAAAAAATTCAACACAAAGTTTCTTTTTTTACGACAAGTTAATAGCATGTTCTAATTGAATTAATAATATGGGAAAGGATCGCTTTCCGTACCTACGAACTATGTTAATGAGTTTTGGCATGTTCAGCTCGAATATTGCTTTAAGTGCTTACGTAATCTATGTTCCACTTTTTGTTCGGCGAAATTTTTTAGCGCATTTTCCAAATTCTGGTTTAATCAACACTATTGTCGGGATTGTCATGGTTTTAGATAACATAATTGCATTATTCATACAACCTGCAGTAGGTTCACTCTCAGATAGAATTTGGGTAAAACATTTAGGTCGCCGAATGCCCTTTATCATTATTGGAATTCCACTCTCAGCCTTTTTTCTCGGATTAATTGGCACATTTGAAGAAACGTTGATTTGGTTACTGATTGCAATTACTTTCTTTAATATATCGATGGCTTTCTATAAATCACCTATGTTAGCACTCATTCCTGATTTTCTTCCTTCCTCTTATAGATCAGAAGGATCCGGTGTTCTTTCAGTGGTAGGAGGATTTGCGAGTATTTTAGGACTTTTCCTTTCAGCATATTTATATCAAATTCATCATCCCTTAGCATTTTGGGTAATTGGGGCAATTATGTTAGTATGCTTGCTGATTTTGATACTTTCAGTGCACGAGGATCCAAATAAATATGTTGTTTCAAAAGAAACAGCAGAAGGATGGTCTAGAATTCTCTATAATCTACGTCATGAAAAAAATAAAGCATTAATACTTGCTTTAATTGCAGTTTTTCTAAATCAATGCGGATATCAAGTAGCTGAATCATTTCTTAGCACTTTTACAGTTTCAATTCTTGGATTTAGTGAAACACATGCAAATTATGTTTTAGGAACGTTGGGCTTATTTGGAGTTCTATCTGCAGTACCTGCAGGATTGTTGGGGAAAAAGATGGGAGCACGCGATGCATCTTTACTTGGATTAATCTTATTTGGAGTAACAGTTATTCCGATGGCATATTTTGCATTAGTTTCTCCTGATGTTGTTGCAAATGTTTTTCAGCTGAATCAATTCCAGATTGAATTACGATTTTTTATAATACTTCTGTGGGTATTGGTCCTTGGTTTTTCTTTAACTGTTATTTCCATTAATCTCCTCGTAGTGGTTTGGGACATGGCATCTGAAGATAAAATTGCCACTTATACAGGATATTACTACCTTTTTGTTCATACTGCAGCAATTGCCAGTCCATTAATTGCAGGTGTCATCTTTGATATTCTTGCTTCAATATTTCCCATTAAAGGTTTACAAGGTCTTTTCAGTTATGTTGGTCTTATGTATATTGGAGCAATTCTCGCAGTACTAGAAGTTCGTCGTATTCAAGTGGCTAAAGAGTTAGGGTTGACACCTGAAGAACAAGAGTTGTTAAGAAAGAGGGCAAAAAGACGAGCAACTTTAATATTGCCATTAATTCTCTTTGGATTTGGTGCACGACAAAATCCTGTAAAAGAAAAACGAAAGGAATTAAAGCAAGATTTACATCTTTTTGAAAAAAGATTCCGAGAATTTATGAAAGATGGAGATTTAAATAAAAAAGAATTCCGAGAAGCGATTAAAGCATTAAAACAAGAGCATAAAAAGGAGATTAGAGCTTTAAAACGAGAATTAGCTCATGAAGAAGCAGCAGAAGAAAAGGCAAAAACAGAAATGCATCAAGACTTTATCTTATTTAAACAACAATTCAGCGAATTCATGAAAGATGGTGATTTAAGTAAAGCCGAATTAAAGCAAGCAATTCGCGCGTTGAAGAAGGAGCAAAGCAAGGAATTAAATGCATTTAAACAAGAAATGGTTGCCCGACGAAAAGCCCAGATAAAAAAATATGAAGAAATATAAAAAGAACTCAGATGTGAAGAGAGATTTTCAACATTTATGTAAATTAAAATAGAATAAAATAAAATATTCCAAAATAAAGTAAAATCCATTTATTTATTCAAGAATTTGTGAATTTCTTCAGCTTGCTGGGAAATCCATTCTTTCATTTTTTCACTTTTCAGATATTCATCGATCTGTGCTTGTAATTTAGTATCATCTTCATCTGAAGGATCAATCTCGAGTCCATCTAAAACTGAATTATAAAGAAAACTCCATAATTGCATCCGGACTTCTTCTTCTACGGAAGATCCTGACTCTAATATCTCGTCCCAAAATACTAATGTAAGATCGAGCTGATCAAGCGGGATGTTATCCAAATCAATTTCCATTAATCTTAATCACTCTCTATTCTTCATTTGGCTTTGAGCTTCTAAAAGCTTTTCGACTAATTTTAGATAAATGGGTTTAAAAGGGATTGATGCGGTTGAAACTTGGGAAAAGAAGAAAGAATTCTTAGGCAATCTTAGATTTAATACAATAGCCGCACTCTTGTTCAATAGTGCATTTATTCTATTTTGATTATTCAATAATAATAAGTTAAACTTGTTATCAAAGTGATTATTATGACAATTTATTGGGCGCCTTTTCTTCATGCATATCAACCACCGTGGCAAGATGTAGAAATTTTAAAGCAGATATATAATGAATGCTATGATCCACTACTGAGCATGTTAGAACGACATGATAATGCCAAAATAACGGTAAATATCCAAGGATGTTTGGTCGATTTACTAAATGGTTTAGATTTAAAAAATGTACGGGAAAGATTATCGCATTTAATGCAAATGAACCGCGTAGATCTGGTAGGTTCGGCGAAATATCACCCGATTTTACCACTTATCCCTGAACAAGAAATAAAGCGCCAAATTTCCTTGAATTCTCAGACAATTGAAGCAAGTTTTGATGGAAATTGGCACCCAAAAGGATTTTTCCCACCAGAAATGGCGATTTCAACAAAAGTTATCCAAATAGTGTCCGAATTGGGTTTTAATTGGATAATAATGGATGGAATCGCCCATACAGGCCAATGGCCTCAAGATTATATTCAAACTCAAACATTCTCTCAAGATGGAGCAAATACAACAAAAATTTGCACATTTTTTAGAGATACTTTGATATCCAACATGATTTCATTTAAAAGCATCGATGCAAACGGTTTCATTAAACATCTCTTAACTATATTTCCTGATCACAAAGAACACAATTATTATATCATTACAGCTCAAGATGCTGAAACCTTTGGTCATCATCATAAGTATTATGAAACAAGCTTTTTAGGCAAAGTATTTTCATTAATTGAAGATAGAGACGAAATCGAAGTAGTTTTTGTCTCTGATCTCTGTAAGATATTTCCTCAACGACAACAAACACCCAAGGCAATTCGGGCATCTTCTTGGAGTACAGAACTTGCTGATCTTGCTTCAAATGTTCCTTATCCACTTTGGGCACATCCGCTTAATTCAGTTCATAAATATCAGTATAGATTACTCAAAGCACTTTATCAACTTATGGCATTGCTTGACTATCACATGCCCAATTATCAAACACAAAAAAATTTTATGCATTATTATAAAACAGCGCGCTATTTTTTCGATCAATCTTTGCATTCTTGTTGGCTTTGGTGGGCAAGCATGAGACCAATGTGGTCACCTAATTTAATTTATAAAGGTCTGGATTTAGTTTGGAAAGCTTCACTAAATGCACAGTTGGCATTGATTAATGCAAAAATTGGCTCAGGTGATGAATTTTACAGCATTATTATTGACAATGGTGAGAGAATCATGGAAGAAATGATCGAGCAAGAATTAGCTGGGCAACATGTTCGAACTTTTGGAGATGCAACTGTATAGAATGAAAGATATTTTTAATATCAAATCTTTGAATAAATCGTCACAATTCTTCATAACCTAATATTTTTAACTTAATTGAACATGATACTAAATGGTGAAATAATATGAATCGATTAGTTGAAGCTCTAGCACAAGCCTATGTAGGCGAAAGTCAAGCACGAATGCGCTATACAGAATATGCAAAAATTGCAAAAAAAGAAGGTTATGAACAAATTGGAAGTATCTTTCTTGAAACAGCCGATCATGAGAAAACTCATGGTAAGAATTTTTACCGAATGATTCATAAAGTGTTTCAAAAATTGAATATAAAAGAAGAAATGCTTGAATTAAACAATGTAGCAGTACC
Organism: Candidatus Harpocratesius repetitus; assembly: GCA_021498095.1. Taxonomy (GTDB): domain Archaea; phylum Asgardarchaeota; class Lokiarchaeia; order Sigyniarchaeales; family Promethearchaeaceae; genus Harpocratesius; species Harpocratesius repetitus. The sequence goes on from JAIZWK010000001.1 coordinate 324,760, forward strand.
TGTTGTTAGAGGTTCGCTGAAGGAAAATCTTCGAGCAGCAATTAATGGAGAACATCACGAACATTCCGAGTTATATCCAGAAATTGCTAAAATTGCTGAAGAAGAAGGATTTTCTGAATTGGCAATACAAATTCGAGCAATAGCAAAAGCTGAAGAACATCATGAACAAAGATATCGTAAACTACTTGAACAGATAGAGAAAGCAAGTATGTTCAAGAAAGATGGAAAAGTTTGGTGGCTCTGTCTTGAATGTGGGTATTGGCATTATGGTGAAGAGCCCCCAGAAATTTGTCCTTCATGTCTGCACCCAAAAGCCTTTTTTAAAAAAATGGATGAAGACTATTAATTATTAGAGTATAGATCTGTGTCTTCTTTTTTCATTCTTTATTTTTCTTGCTTTAACATATATGAGCCAAATTATTTCTATATTTAATGTCGATATGTATAAAATGCGAGAAATCTTTAAAACAATAAAATAAATAAAAGTGAGAAAAAAAAAGTTTACGCAGAGATCGTTAACGTAATTGTAGCTTCATAACCTGCAATAGTGCGAATTATCAAATAAATTGGCTCGTTTTGGGTCAAAGTGATGCTATATACACTAGGATCAATATTTAAATAGAATAATTGAATCGTTGTATCATCTGCAGCACCACCAGTTAAAGTCAAACCAGTTAATGGATTATTATCTTCATCACGTAAATCAATTCCACCCACAGCAGTTAAATTCAAATATTGATAATCGTTTGAATCTCCACTTAAAGAGAACATAATACTATCAATATTAACAACTTGCTCGTTTTCAACTTGAATAACCAAATGAATCAAATCATCACCTACAGATGCATAAGTTTCATCAATTTGGTGAGGATAGATTTGACCAGGTGGAACTATTGCAAAAACGGGTTCTAATGTTGGTAGTATTGAATCAATTGTTGATACGCTAAATCCGTTTACATCTTCATCAATATTTACTTGAACGGAAAGAGTATTAGTTAAATTAACTGCAAATGTTGAAATTGGGAATTCAATTACTGCAATATCGTCAGGTAATAAAGATAAACTTCCTTCACGTACCATTGTTTCATTTAATTCAATAGTCTCTGTTCCATTAATCACAACTTGATCAAGTGTAATTGGATCAAATCCAATGTTCTTTAAGGTTAATCGGACAGTTTCATTAGTAAACGCAAAGGTTTGTGCATCAGTTGAATTAATAATTGCTACCTTAGGAGTGACACTACGAGGAACAAATAGAGCACTATTGCGAGTAACTCTTTGTCCATCCACTGTAGCAGTAATTGCGATTAATTTCGGTTCATTTAATTCAACATTTGAAACTTCAGCTCTAATTTTTCTTGTTTCTCCCGGATTTACAAATAGCAGTTGATAATTATCTCCTTCAAGTGGATTCACATATTCACCTTGAGCATTTTGAATGTCATAAATGCTAATAGTATCATCAGGTGTGATGATATTTTGTAAAGAGAACATTTCATCCCCTGTATTTGAAATCTCTAAATAGAGTGTACCGTTATCTAAAAGATAGGAATTATTGTTATAATTAACGTAAACATTCTTTGAAAGAGAAGACGAAATTGGTTGATAAGTACTTTGATCAAATCGATAAGCGGTTTCAGGTAAATCAGCTAAAATTGAAGGATTAAACCCGATTGAATATCCTGTAATTGATTGTGAAATGACAGTTTGTACAGAAGGCCCTCGAATAGTATAAATAGACACTGAAGCGTCTTGACTGAAATCGGTAGCAATGGGTAAAGTTAATCCAGCCAACTCTATTTCTTCAGTCGAATTTGGTACCACCAGCAATTTTCGACCAAGAATTGATTCAATTTGAGTTTGATTATATACTTCACCTGCAATGTGAATTTCATTTACTTTCAATGGAAGTTCACCAGTATTTTGTAAAGTAAGATGAGCCGAATAGTCACTTCCTATATATTCAAAGTATGATTGACCTTTATCAATAGAGATTTCGCCAGACATGGGCGAAACAACTGTAGTGGAAACACTATTATTTGAAAATGAATATGTAGATGTGCTTTCAGCAACCTTCATTTCAGCTTCAATATGATATCCATCATTTAATCCAAATTGTTCCCGATCAATTTCAGTAGAATCAAACCATACATAACGAGTATCACCAGGTGCAAATTCTTCATCACCATCTTCAACTGTAAAATTGACAGGATAATTGTTCACATTATCACTTACTACTAATTGTTGAAGATCTAATGAAGTTGTTCCAGTATTTTCAATAATTGCATACCCTAACCCATTAGTATCGATGTATGTATCTTTAATTTGAAAAGCAGAATCCAAAGCATCGTAATCAACCTTGAATACTTTTACCAATCGATTAATAGAATAATAGGCTGGAGTGAAATACTGTAGTTGATAATTTCCATTAACAGTATCATAATTGGTCCATGGATTTCCATAACTATCAGTTCGTCCAGGTTGTGAATCGGATCCTTCTAAAGCTGAAACTAAATATTGAGCAGTATATGGTGAATTATCAGATAACTGAGCAGATGAAGTAATTTCATCAGCAAACATCAACTTTACAAGAGTGGTATTAAACCAACTTGCGTAATACTTCCCTGAACTGCCGTTTACATAATAATCTTCATTAAACACTGTATCTACGGAATCATCTCCACCATACCAATTATCTTTTGGAATATTTGACATACCTTCATAGAATTTGGTGTTATCATTGCAGATACGCAGCATCCAAGGCCATTTACCTTCATCACCACCTAATCCATTCAATAAATGACCGAAATAAACTAAAACATAATCGGCATGTAAAGCTCTAAATACTTCAGCGCTGAATTGCTCATTCGTCTGCATAAATGCCATGCCTGTGAGCCCAATTCTCGTTTGATTCCATGTTCCGTTATCATTTACTGTAGTTACATTTCCTATAGTAGTAATCCAATAACCGTAATCCCACCAAGAGACCACAACGGTACTACTATCCAAATTATATTTCATCCAAGTAAATGTTTCTTCCCAATCATGGAAAGCTCCTGCAGCCACCAATTCAGAATAACCTAATTGATCAGCAGACATATCAATGGCATGATTGGCTTGAACAAACAATAAAATCCCTATCATGAAATAGACAACAATTCCTTCAGATTTAGCTAAGGTACGCTTTAATTGACGTTTGCGTCTTCTTGTGATTGTAGGTTGATCTTTCATCAAAGTTCCAAAGAATTTCAAGATGGTAGATAGAGCATAACCTCCAATCAAAGCCATTGCAGGGGCAAATAACAATATAATACGAACCATACTTCCTGTAAAATAGAATAAAGTTATAACAAAAATAACCATCAAAATATCTTCGATATTTGCGCGACGTAGTGCAAAGAAAATCCCAGGAATTACCAGTAAAACAGGAATCAAAGCGTTAAAGTAATAAACACTCCAAGGACTTGGAGAATGTTCTCCAACTGAAGCAACTAAATGAATTTCTTCCCGAATACTTGGATTTATAATTGATTGCAATCTTGCACCAAGATTAAATGGTAACCAACTTGGATCAATCCATAGGATAATTACCACAGCTGCAGAAATCGGAATCATTGACCATTTTATCGCCGTAAGGATTTGTCTATAGCGTTCGGTACCTTTCAATGCATAAAGATAATGATAAGCGATCAAAAACACTAAGAATAGCAACGAAACGACATATTCAGTTTCTTGAAATGTTTTATTCCAGCTAAAATGACGATCGAGCGAAGATAACAGGAATCCAACACCCACTGTGGTCGTATATGCCATAAAAACTCTGCTATCATATTTATCTGTTAAGATTAATACTCCTACGATTAAAGGAAGGAGTAAAAAGCCATAAGATAGACCCCCCCAACTTAGTGCCAAATAACCTAAACTTAATCCTGCAAATAATCCATCTGAAAGTTTGCCGTATTTTGTTGCTCGAATGAAGAATAGGAATTCGAGCAAAATTGCGAATACTCCAATTGTTTCGTTATCATAAAATCCAGCCACTGTCCGTTGCATATGTCCTGGAGAAAATGCTAAAAAGAACGCTGCAAACAACCCCGCTCGACGATCCAACACTTCCTTCCCCAAATAATACATTACAACAACTGTTAATCCACCCATCACCGCTGGAAAATAATATACAACTTGGAATACGGTGACGTTAAAGCCTATTGCGATCAATAATTTGTAGATCAATGCGTTTGTGACTAACAATCCTGGACGCAGATTGAACCTGTCGACACCCTCTGGATACCAAAACTTATAATCATGAAAATGGAACCAATTAAAAAATCCCATATCTATTAACTTCTTTGTAGAATCATATTGATACCACGGATCGAACGCTTTAATTAGAAACGTTCCTTGCACAACAGGTGATAATCGGACAATGACGGCCAAGATAAAAATGATCAACAATGAGATATAAAAGAAAGGGGCATCTTTATCGATTTTAACCGATGTTTTAATGCGATCCCCAATATCAGTGAACCATGTTTTTACTTTATTAGCCATATTAAAAACCTTGTAACAATGTAGAAAGGTGTAATAATGTCACGATAAACTAGGGAGAAAAAGGTAAACTCAATAAAAAATATTGTAGTTCATTTGTGCAATAAAGATTAAGAAAAGGGAAGGGAATAATCTGTATAATAAAGTTAAACTTTTTAAAATTTAAAATATACAAAGCTCGCAAAATAATGGCATAAAGAAATTACTCAAGAAAAAAACTTCATGGATTGCAAATAAAAGAAGAATTAGTGGATAAATTGGAAAATATCTTATTGAAATCAATAGAAATTGAATAAAAAATAATTAATAATTACAAAATTGATCACTTTTATAGTTGTATGTATTAATCAGGAAGCAATCCAACCCAAGATTCACCTTCTTTTAAAGCCAATGGGTTCAACAATGGTAGACTCGTATCCTTACCTTTCACATCTCGATAAACAATTGTACGAATTACTCGATCGGGAATATTAGTCCAAATAACTGTGATTTTGGCTTCATGAGACAGTTTATTATAATCAAGCATGAAATACACTTGAGAGAAAAACACAGGAATTCGGAGAGTATCTTCCTCTGCATATACTTTGGGTGATAAAATAAGCTTTTCATCAATTCCATCATAAAACATTCCCGACAAAGCATGTAAAACACCCCAAATAACAGGACGAGTCATATATGTATATCCACTCCTCCCAAACAAATTCGTATCCCATGGAAATCCTTCATAAAAACCTTTATCAAAAATCATTTTAATTATCTGCAATCCTGCTTCAACCCGTCCCAGATATATGGCTTCAAAGGCTTGATATGAAATGGACTGCCATACATAATTACCCATATATTTCTCACCTTGAAGATGACCGTAAACTTGCTCAATTCCTTTAATATTGGCTTCTAAATAGGGAAGTGGCATTGTTGCTTGTTTTTTAAAGTAACTAAACTTATGAGAATCTACTAAAGTCTGAGTTTGCAATTGACTCATTTTCAGACTTTTTTCAAATTCAAGTACAGGTTTTAATCCAGAATAGCGGGAAAACCAATCGCCTGCCAAAGCACCGGTAAAAATAGTATCTTTATCAAATGAAGTTCGAAAATATCCTTTTTCATTCCATAAATCATACTCAATTTTTGTCAAAACTTTTGAGTATAGATTGTATATATCTTTTGCAGTTTCTTGATGGTGAATTAAGTTCTCTGTGTCAAATTTCTGCATTTTTAAAGCAAGTTGATGAAGCATTTGTAGAGTACTAAGATATAATATTGCACTGTAAATGAATCCACGACCAAATTCCATCACATCATAGGTAGTAATTCCTTCTGGAATATTATCAATTGAAACGCGCTGAAGATATTTCCACATGGTTAAAAAACGCTTCCAATATTTTTTCAGATAATCAGTTTTACCTTCATTTAAAATCCAACGCCCCATTTGTAAAATTTGACTCATTGTTAAATCCACCCATTCCCTCTTGCCCTTATTAATTATTTTTATGGGACGACCATAAGGAACTTCAGCCGTACCCAAAGCAATATCACAATTACCATTTCCATGAGGAACTTTCCCATTTTCAGTTAATTCTAAAAATGTAAGGACTTCAGATTCATTCAAGGATGGAAAAAATATAGAAAGAAATATATGACTGGATAAACGTTGATCGTTGGTTCCTGTCAAACCACCAAATGGCCAATCCCAAGGCACACCCTCAATTGTGTAAAATTTACCTTCTTTCGTGAATACTGAATTAGTTATTATAGCATCCATAGAATTAAGTAAATAATTTTGCAACCAAACAGGTAAATTAGAATCGGTTAAAATATATTCGAGTGATAAAGATTCAGTATAGAGCATATCGTGGTTATTTACAATATATTTTGATAATTGATCAACAGTTTGAAAATGATTTAAATAATAATGTCCATAATCAATACCCCAATGTTGGTTAATTAATTTTCGGATTCGTTGCTTTTTTTCAATGACATGCTCCGGCATCCACCAAACGACATAAAAATCAACCAAAATATTTGATTCAGGTTCAACCATGAATTTGACAGCAAAAGCTCCACTTTTACCAGTCGAATCTGTCTGCTCATCTATTGTTCCATCTACAGAAAACTGCTCCAAAATTGAAGCACGCTCAGCAGATTCATCCCATTGTAGACACTTGGTAATATATAACCGAGATTGAGTTCGAATATCTGGTGTATGACAGAATACGTAATAACTCCCTACCACACGGCGCATTGGATCAATTTTTGAGGGATTTAATTTAGTTCCATACATTAAGCCTGAACCAAAATCTTGTTCTAAATTTTGAATGAAATTATCATTAGATTTATTATATTTTACAGGACCATCAAATGGAACAAGATATTTTGATCCTCCGCTCCCTCCAATTCCTAAAATGTTTTGAAAACTAAAAAGTATGGAAGTAAAAATTGGATTATATGTAGGATTTGATATTTTAAACCGAAATACAGATACGGGTAAGGAGGAATCCTTAGGATTATGAGGTATGAAAGGTGTAAATCCATTCAATTCAATTTTTAAAGGAATGTTAGAATCACCATATAAAATCTGAAAACGGGGAAATTTTCCTTCAAAAAGAACATTTTCGATTGGATCTATGTTTTTATACTCGGAATTTACTAAAGAATTTTCATAAGATCGCCTTAAAATCCGTGTCGCCATAGTTTCATCTTGCTTCATCCAAAGTGCGAAAAATGTACCTTTAGTCTCTTTTACTGGTTGAAACCAATTATGATTTGTTTGCCAATTTCCAAATCCACCATCGGTAAATATCCGAAATCCCCCTGTTCCAATTCCACCTAAAGGAAATCCTTTGGATGTTCGGTAGTTTGCATAACGGTTAGTATCTGGGTCATAATTGGCACGTAAGTGCGGATGATTTGGATCATATGCACTATTAGCTTGACTTTTAACACCGTCCGAATGTGATTTCATTGCGCTCAATACATTATTCTTTTCGATTATTATAAGCTTTATTTATTTTGCAATGCAAAAACATTCATATGACATTTACTTTTTTGATTTTTTTTTGTCATAATATTTAATTCCAAATATGAAAAAGAAGTGAAAAAAATTCGAAGATTTTTATGGATCGAACATGTTAGATCCGCAATTAGAACAAAATCGGGCATCAATTGGGTTTAAAGCCCCGCACATACTGCAAGTCTTCTGTTTTGGAACACCAGAAGTTGGACGATAAGTTGATTGTGAAGATTCCCTTGTAGAACTACTCGAAGAACCATCAGGTTGACCATATAAATTGGTTGAATCTGGTTGTCCATATCCTGAATAGGAAGATGATGAAAACCCAGGTTCACCTCCAATTGGAGCCAATGGGGGATGACTTGAGCGAACTATTAAGTATACCACCCCTCCAATACACCACCCACAGCAACAAGTTAGGATTACATAACCAGTTGGTTCTATTCCTCTAGTTCTTGCATCCTTTGCAATTATATATGCAACAATAATTGTTATTATTGTACTGAAAATTAATCCTGAAGTACTTATTGAAAAATCATAATCATATTGAAAGAGCATAATAGTATTATTGGTTATATATTTATAAATTTATAATGTAATTTAAAAGTGAGAAGAATTTACCTTATATAGAATGGGTAAAGATGAGAATCCATCAAAAATGAAAGTCTTAGAAAATATTCCAATAAATTATTCTCAATTAAATTCTACCAGATTGAATAATCAATCAAACATTATAGAAAAAACAATTAATATCAATCAATCAAATATTATAAAACAATCAGATATTATCGAACAGTTAAATATTAATGAACAATTTAATATCAATAAACAATCAAAGAATAAAAATAACATAAAGCATTCCAAAAATCTAAGAATAAAAGCATATTTACAAAAAAATTGGATTTCACTTTTCTCACATCATCCTCCATGTTCTCATTTTCAAGATCATACATTCAGAATAGGCAAATATCATTTTTGTATTGGTTGTTATATAGGATATCCTGCAGGATTTCTTGGGATTTTATTAGGCAATATTATTCTTCTGCAAAATTGGCTGTTAAATATAGTTTTATTAATTTTTGGATTAATAGGCTTTGTTTTAGGATATATTCCAAGCTTTTTTCATTGGATTCATAGAAAACCGCTAAAAATGCTGCAAAAATTTATTATAGGCATATCTGGAGGCATTTTACTGTTTTCTATTTATAAAATTCTTCCAGTTTCTCCTTTTTTCAAGTTTTTAAATACATTTTTCGCTTTTAATATCATAATGGCACCAGTTTTTTTAAAGCATTACTTCAGTATGCGCAATATTTGTGATACCTGTCCCGACAAGTGGAATCCAGAAAAATGTCCTGTGAAATTTTGTTTGGCTAAGCGTCCTTCTTCCTTTTCCAATTCTTCAAATTTCTCAAACTCTTTTCACAATTCTCATACTTCAGATTCTTCAGATTCTTCATAATCAAAATGTTTTAAACACTTTTGTAATATTTTTATAATACTTTTGAAATATAACTATCTTACATTATCAATTCATAACCGCTTTTCAATTTAAACTTAGGCCGAAAGTTTTTTGCCCACCTTATATATTCCTTTCGCAGTTCTTTTTCTGGAATCTGTTCGGCAGCAATTAAAGCATAATCCATAAATTTAATCCGCTCAGCAGTCCATGTAGTTTCAAACCCGTATTCTTCAAAAAATAGCTTCTCCCACTCCTTATAACGCTCGATATTCTCCTGCTTTCGGGGATGGATGAACGAATCAAAAATCAGCATAAAATTTTCGCTGTTTTCAAACTGGGTGCAGTCCCAGAACTCAATCGGCAGAAATGAAATGTGAGGTATATGAGGAAGATTTGAAATATTAATCCATAGTTCAGGATTATGGGTAAATTCAATCGGAATCTCTTTTAATTCCCGCAAACTCCTAAATTTCAATTTTTCTAATGAAATACAGAATGCCCAATTTATGGGAACCTGCTTCATGCGGTGCTTTCCATCGTTTTTGGGCGGCAGCGTTATTTTTTCACCATCGAACATTTTTTCATGCCACTCGCAAAGAAAGTCTTCACCGATTGAAATTTCCCGCAGGCGATAGCAGTGGGCGAAATCTATGTTGTAGTCGTCTAAAACGGCAGCAATAGTTTCAAATTTTTGCAAATATTGGTATTGGTCGCATTTAAGCGGAATTTTTATATTATTAAAAAAAGAAATACGTATATTTTTTATTTTTGGCGGCCATTTAACCACCCGCAGCTGATCTTTTCCAGTTATTACAATTTCTTTGCAGTTGATGAAGGCTGAAAAATCTGCTTCATTATTGGGAAAATTACAATAACCAACATGAAGCTTATACACTTTATCTATATCTTTCCATTTTTTAACATTAAAATCTTGCCTTACCAATATTAATTCTAATTTATCGTTATAAACTTGAATATATTCAACATATTTAGGTTTTTTATGCTACATTACATCTCATCCACTTTTTTTTTCCATTTACTTTATTTTCTTATCCAATGTATATTAAAAAAAAACGATATTAAAAAATTAACCTACTCTCGGGCAGACCAACCTTCTATCCGACAAATCCCTCAATCGCATCCAAATATGCATCAAAATTGTTCATGGCACTTTCATCGGCATATTCTTCGTAGTATAAGCGCATTTCGTTCTTGTATTTCAGATAGTATGCGAAACACTGCTTCAGCATCATTAACTGCGAATTTGAATTGAAGATGCTCACGGGATTTTCTATCTGGGCATACCACCGGTCGAGTCGGGAGTCAAATTGAATGTTGCCGTTCTCATCTAAAGTGGGAACGAAGTATTCGATTAATTTACCATCATTTGTTTTGTAGGTTTTAATTTCACCTTTAACGCCGAATGCCTTGATGATACCCTCGAGTCGGTTCCATGTGGCAATGTATGCATTTCTATTACCACCTTTTGATTTCATCATCAACTTAATATCGTTGTAAAACCTTTTCTTTTTTAAATATGAATCTTTCAAATCCTGCTCGGATGAATGCAGCGTATACTGCTCATAAACCCACTTTGCCAGCACGGATACTGAGTCTCGGATGCTGGACCCTTGAAATTCGGCGAGATTGCGGAGGTTGAAAAAGGCACGGGCATCTTCAAGTTCAATCAGCACCATTTTTTCAGGATGCCCATGAATTTCATCTCTCATTATATCACTAAATGTTTTGATAGCTTCATAGGTCCCCAGAATATTAATCATTGATAAGCCATTCTGGAAGGCAGTCCAAATTTTACGGGTCTTCTTTGTATAATATTCGATATCCTCTGCATCCGCTCCATGCATTCCCACGCCGTAAATACCGGGATACCGCCAATTAACCGCACTGCCGTCCGCTCCAAATAAATTCAGCATATTCTCAAATACCAGAAAATCCATAACGAAGCGCTCAATTCCATTATTTATATCGGGTTCGTTTGTTTTATAATATTCTCTTTTAACAGGGTCCCACAAATCCATGGAAAACTGCGGAATTATCATGGAATAGGGCGAAGGCGTGGTAGGGACAATGTCTTTAACGGCATCTGAAATGGGGGTGCCGAGCTGGAAGAATTTGATTGTATGATCCTTATCATTTTGAATTTGACCAGCCATACTTTCGAAAACCAACACTTCTCTTCCCGAATCGATTACTTCGCTTTTAATCATTCCGAATTGTATGAAATTAGCAATAAAGGCGATTTTTTTGGCACCTATAATGATAATTGGGTCGGGAAGAGCGCTGGGGGGCATATAGTAGTGATGATCATCGATTACTTTTTCGCTGAGATAGTTTTTAACTCTATCTTGATTTAGATATTCTAATTTGTTTTTAATCAGATAGTCAATTGTGGAACGGAGTGCCTCGATATTGGTAAAAAGGGATGCCAAAGAAATCCATGCTGCGTGCATCAGCACCCATTCGTGAATTTGAGTGGCAGAATTTAAATTGTTGACCCTGTTTAATCTTTTTTTTTTATATATTGTAAATATTCGCTGTATCCTAATCTTTTCTGCAAAAATTGGGTCAAATAATCAGCAGCACCTCCAAGATTAACTGCAATTTTATGATCAGTATAACCACCTGCATCTTGGGAAATTTTGCTGATTCTACTTAAAATATTTTCAATTCGCTTAATTCCCCAATAATTCCATACTAATGTTTTCAAATCGAGAAATGTTTTTATATTATGGACAATCCGCCAGTATTTACTTGCCTCATCTGCTTCAAACAATTCCTTTATTTCGCTGATATATTTCAATCCATCTAAGGATTCATCGAAAAAGTGCTCTTTTAATTCTGTGCCGGCGCCGGGAAGGTCTTTATCCAAAGCGTTAAAATCAAAAAATAAGTCTTTAAGCTGCTCTGCAATATCGGGAACATTCTTATAAATATTTTTTAATGATGTTCTAATTCTTTGTAAGCCTGATTTAAAATTCAATTGAAGTTGATATTCGATGTGAACGCGCTTGGCTGAGATGCGTGAGTTGATAGATGAGATTGCGGTAAAACTTTATAGATTGAAAGCGAAAAGCACGATGAAAGGTTTGCAGTGTGAAAGTATAGGGAATGGAAATCTGTTCTGAATCCACATTTTGAATAATACTTGTCTGCAGGTTGGAATCATTTAAAACGGATTGTGGTGAAAAAAGAGTAAATAGTTCAAATGGTTTATGATGGTGGCGGATTAGAAACGATCTTCTAAGAAAATCTATTACTAAAATCATGCAGAAAAATCCAAAAAATATTCCTAAAAACCAATTTCTCAGAAGCGATGCTTGAAAAGAATAAAAAGTTAACCCTATCCCTAATCCAATAATAAAGAAAAGCGAAGAAAGTGAACGAAAAATCCCAATCCATAAAAATCGGCTATTCCTAATCTCACAAATTGATTGCTGACCTGCATTACCTTGAATAACATTCATCAATCCTTCGAATGTAAGTGCTTCAAATCGGTAGTGGGGAAATTCAGCTTCGATTACCGACTGCAGTATTGTTAAAGCTTCATCGGTCTTTCGCAAAAGTTTCAGCATTTTCCCCCGATTGGGTGCATTTAACCTTTTAGTCACAACCAAATGATAAGAAAATTCCCGGGGTATCTTGCTTCCATCCAGTGAAATCCGTATGGTTAGTGGTATATTGTGCCACATTTGATATAATCTGCGCATCAAATCAGCAAAATTCGGTCGAATATGAACACTTGTGGCCGATAATCGAAATCCTGCATGAATAAAGCAGATCCCCGTTCTCAAATTCTGCATAATGAGAAAAGAGTGAATAAAGTTGTATTCATCGAATTCTACAGGTGGTATTGTTCCGATAAGCAGGTGATCGGGGTGCATCAACTTTCGAGAGCCGTTATAGAGGGTGGTACGAACATGTCGGGAATTATCATAAAACCAAAGCAGAAGCCACATGATTTCAGCACACAGCCAAGATATCAACATGCTTGAATCTTGATTGATTGTGGCGGAGATTACGCCCATTACAATAAAGATAACAAATCCAATTAATGCGGTAATGGTATGGGTTCGCAGTTGGGGGCGGTTAATATCCGTGAATACTCTAGGCGAGAATGGGATTATTTGAGGATTTTTTGCAGGCATATAATTGTGAATGATTGATGTATTTAAATCCAAAAATTAAAAAAAATAGAAAAAGGAAAAAATGCAATACTATATTTTATAGGGTTTTCGTTTATTCTTGAAAAAAATTCGCAGTACAGCTAAAGAAAAAACAATCATCACTATTATGCTTGTAAATGCTCCAAATACTATTCTGCATAATGTAACAAATTGCATAAATCGCTCATATAATCCTGGAATCATCATGTTATAAGAATGAAGAATAGTTATAAGAATGAAGAATAGATATTTATAATTGGACCAAGAATTTTTACGATATTAGCCCCTTGTTATTCAAATTTTTATATCGAATGGCATTCAAGGGCATCAAGGATACTGAATCGAACGCATATTGCAGGCATAATATTTTAATTCATGCAATAAAAAATAACCACAGTCAGAAAGATTGGATTAAATGTTTCGAAGATTTACAAGATATCTTAGATAAGAACACCAATGGCACTCATATTCCGATGCAAGCTTATGAACAATCCGTTGGTTCTGTTGATGCACTGTTGATTGGAATGAATGTGGGCAGCATCAACTTTACAGAGATGATAGATGTTTATCCTCTTGTTGATATTGAAGATATGCAGATCATTGATTTTATTCCAGCCGATAAGAGCGACAAGTATCACTTATATGAGGATCAATTTCTTTATTAACCATCTTATTCATCTTTCTCTAATCGTTTTTTGCTTTATACTCGATTTTCCTACTGCCAATCTTTAATAATATATTTTTCAATCCTTTTTTTACATGCTATACTATAGAATAAGAACAATCGAAAATGAAAGATAAATTAAGCCAAAAAAAAGAAGATAAAAACCGAGAAAAAAATTTTTTATTAACTAACACCAGGATTTTACCGATTTAATCAACTCATCTTGATGCTCTTCCATATATTCGACCCATTCTTCATCAGTGAGCTTCATACTCAATTCTTCATAACCGCCGATACTTTGCATTCTTTCAACCAACCAATTAAAGCGATTGTAAGAGCAGTAATAATCGAATGTGATTTTCAGCTCTTGTTTAGACAATTTTTCTTTTTTCAAATTTTTCAAATTTTTCAGGTATTCATTATATCTTTTTTTTACATCAGGTCGGGAAAAATATTCGAAAGGATTAAATGCTTCTTCTTTTTTGGGTTGTGCATCTGCCATGATAATCAAATATTTGATAAGCTGTTGTCAATTTAAGAATTGCACGATTTTGATTTGATAGATTATTAATCTCCACTCACCTTACAGCATAGAATAGCAAAAAAAAAAAATTGAAAATTCACCTAACAGCAAGAAGCGGCTAAATTCCTTGTCAACTTGCTCAATACCCTTTCCGAATCCCTCCTAACATACCTCTCGATAATGGAATCAATTCTCTCCCGCTCTTTCTCCTCTCTATCATAACCTTTCGCCTGAAGCGCCCGCAACTGATACAATTTGCCCGAAAACGATGCAATCAGCGCCATCAAATCCGTCACAAGCAGCTCCTCCAAAGAAGTGTTCAATCCACGCTCCACCTCGATAATCGGCACATCGCAAATCCCGCAAACATATTCCAGAAACGGAAATCCGAATCTTGTGAGCCGATCCTTGTAAGCAATCAGCACCCGTGCCACCTTCCTCTGCTCAATTTGCTTCAGCAGCCGCCACAACCCTCTGCGCATCGGATTCAGGCCTGAACCGTATTCTTTAATTACTTTGGCAGGTGATTCATCAGCAAAATGCTCTTTGTGATATTTTTTCAATCGTTCGACCTGTCTGTCAAGATTTCCATCCTTTTTCTGTTTGGCGGATGAGACTCTGGCATAAATATAGGTCGATTTTACCGTTTCCTCCGCTTGTTGGCATGGTAGATTAACCGATTCGGGCAGAAAATCCGCCAACTGTTCCCATGAGTATCGGCGGTGATTTCCAAATGTCCTTTTAGGAACGAGGTGTCCTTTTTTATCCCATCTGCGCAGAGTTGCGGGAGTAACTCCAAGAAGGCGTGTAGTTTCGGAGATGGTCAGCATAGAATTAAATTTGGGGAAGATATATATAAATTAGGCGATCAATGATCAAGTTTGATCAAAAACTTTTTTGCTGTTGATAAGTTTTAAATCAAAAAATAGAGGCAATGAAACACATTTTAATAAAAAAATAAAAATTCAATGTTTCACTAATAAATTTAAGCTCATACTAGAGTAAAGTTCTACTAATACAAGTAGAACTCATTTGGTGTAAAGCATATGGCAGATGAAGAAATTAAGGTAATTGATGTGGATACCGAAACTGATGAAGAAAAAGAGAAAAAAGCAGCTTTGGAAGCCCGTAAAAAAGAGTTAGCGAACCAAACAGTTCAAAAGGGAGATATGGTATACGTTGATATATTAGGAAAAACCATTGAAGAAGATGAAAAACGAAATATGGTTTTTCAAGCAAGCAATCCAGAAGATGCAAAATTATTACCAAATTACGATCCTCAAAAAGCAGAGCAATATACTAATGAATTGGCAATAATTGGCGAAAAGGGATTTCTATTAGATAAAATCGATGAAGCAATTGTAGAAGGAATAAAATTCTTTGAAGAAAAAGTGATTCAACTTGAGCCTGAAGAAGCATTTGGTGTGAGAGAAGGAAAGAAGATAGAAAAAGTCAATCAAAAGCAATTCATTAAAGATATGAACGGGGAAAAACCTTACCCAGGTGCAACTTACCATGACAAAAAGGGACGTACTGGAACAGTTCTTCGAGCAAATCAAGGTAGACTAATTGTCGATTTTAATCATCCTTTAGCGGGAAAAAAGATTGAATATCGCATAAAAGTGACTGAAAAAGTTGAAGGATTTGAGAATAAAATAAAAGCTCTTTTAGTACGTCGATTAGGCGGTATGGAATCACTTAAAGATGAGTTTAAACTCAATCTTGATGAAGATACAAAAACATTAGAGATCGAAATCCCTCAAATGCTCATGTTTCAATTAGCTCAACAACAAGGTGGAATTTATTTCAAGATGGGTGTTGCGATGGATATTCATGAATACTTTAAAAATATTGATACAGTAAAATTCAGTGATGTTTTTCCACGGACTCCAGCACCTACTCCAACATCTGAAGAACACACACATTCCCATGAACACGAACATACTCATGAACATGAACATACTCATGAAAATGAAAATAATAAAGAAAAACAAGAAGAAAAGGAACCAACTGAATAAAAAATAGTAAAAATTGTGCCAATTCTATTTTAAAAAGCACCATTTTCTTTATCTACCTTTTTTCAATTCTTTTTCATTCGATTCTCTTCTAATCGTGCGGATATTAACTTATTCAGAAAAAATAAGGATTAACTGATATATCTATCGAAGATTTTTTTTATTATGTTTGAATATCCCCCAAATATGGCTCAAAGTTGCGCAGAACTATATAAATTAAACCCAGCAAAATATCAAAGATTTCCTGAAGAAAATAATTGCTTTATGCGAGCATTATATGATTTGAAATTTCCTTCATTTGGATTAGATTTGGTTTCAAATATGACAAAATTAGTTGATTCAGGAGAACCTGGTTATTCACGATTAGATCTTGCACTTTATGCAGCCAGTTGGACAATTGATCAACATATGCCTTTTGCATCTAAATGGAATCCAAAACCATCAGATAATGATTATATTCCAAAAGAAGTGGTTCTTCGCCCACCAGATCCAATCCCACCCAATGAACTTACAAAATATGTTAAAAGAGCTGCAAAATTTTTCGGAGCGTGCGATGTGGGAATTACAAAGATAGATTATAATTGGATATTGAAAAATACAGCCAAAGTTGCAGGAACTAGCAATATCGATGGGAAGCAAATTGCAAAGATAAAAAAGTCACCAATTGAATTACCATCTGATGTTACAAATGCAATAATAATTGCAATTGAGATGGATCCTTCAGGAATTCAATGTGCGCCTAAATTTTTAGAAACGGCTTCAGTCGGGTGGGGTTATTCGCAAATGACTGCGATCAGTGTGACTATCGCACAGTTCATCCGAAATCTTGGTTATTTTGCAATTCCTTCTACTAATGATACAGGATTATCCATTCCTCTAGCAATTGATGCAGGTTTAGGAGCTCAAGGAAGAAATGGGTTACTAATAACTAAGAAATGGGGACCGCGAGTTCGCTTGTGTAAAGTCTTTACGAATATGCCGCTAATTTATGATTCTCCAGATGTTGCGTTTCTAAAAAAAATTAACGCATACTGCAAAAGATGTCGACGATGTGCCGAAGCATGTGAAGCTGAAGCAATTTCATTTGATGATGAGCCATCAACTCAACCAAAATGCTCTTCTAACAATCCTGGTGTAAAAAAATGGTATGTAAATACTAATGCTTGTTATGGAATTTGGGTAAAACATTCCACCGATTGCGGTAACTGTATTCAGGTATGCCCCTTTTCAAAAACCCCAGAAAAAATTAGTTCAGAAGATTTTTGGAATCTTTAATAAACGTATCCGTAGCAAAAATTTTTTTTGATCATATATTATTACATATCATTTGATTTGTATAGATTTTTATCTTTATTAACCTCATGCTTATTATTTCATAAACTACCGCAATATTCAACGTTACACCTTGAATTTTGCTTGAATTACGACAGTAAAAACGGCGACACCTTGTCCAATATTAATATAGTCGTAGTAATTTATATCAAATAATAACTAATCTTCATGATTTTATGCATGTCCTAATAGAAAAATAGTGATATCTTAAAAATGACCCCTATTTGATAGGTAATTGCTTTTAGAATAACTTAATTTGAATGAATTTATATAATAACTATAGTGAGTATATAATGTCTGATAAAACCACGATACAAATTAAAAAAACATCTTTGGAATTGCTTAAGCAACAAAAATCTCATCCTCGGGAAACTTATGATGAAGTAATTCGCCATTTAATTGCATTTTATACAAATTCAAAAAAAAATAACCAATATGATGAATTTCTGCATAAAATCCAGCAGATGAAAATGAAAGAACTTTGGGATAATGATGAGGATGCCGCGTGGGAAAACTACTAAAAAAAAAAGAAGTGATAACGATTCATTTTGCTCTGGGGATGTCATTTTAGCAACAATCCAATTTACAGATACCGCTGAAATAAAAATTCGACCTGCAGTTGTTCTTTTTGGAGAATTTGATAATTTAGTTATCGCTGGAATAACAAGTAATACAAATATGGAGGGGATTCCCTTGAGTATTGAAGAGGGTGCAATTAAACCAAGCGTTATTAAATTAAACTATATTTTTACTATTTCTACTATTATGGTACGGCGGAAGCTCTTTTCTCTTTCACGATCAAAAAAATTACAGATTTATAATGCCTTGCTTGAGAAACTTTCATCACTTTCACAAGTAAAAAAAAAGCAGATCTTAGTTAACAAGGAAGATATGGAAATCTAATTACACCACATTTTGGCGCTAGACAAAGATTGGAACCTATTTTTATCCAAGATAAGATTTTTGATAATACTGATTTTTGATTATACTGATGATGAAGAGCAAAATTGGATTGAGAATTATTGCGAAACTTGTGGATTATGCCAAAAATCCTGTTCTGCTCAAGTGATATATTCTCAAAAAATTGTTAAAATAGAGAATGTTGCTGGAATTGGATCTATACAAACTTGCGTTGATCATGATAAATATTTTCCATATGTGTAAGCATTATTGACCGTCTCGATGATTGCGGAAATTATTATCCGTCACATCTTGATGGAGTTCTTTCTTTCGGGGCTGTAGATTACAACCATAAACAATTGTATTCCAACGACTATCATGCATCAAATTACGGCAAAGATATTTTTACCACAACGTACACTAATGACAAATACAGCACTTTTACGGATAAAAGTTATACTCATGACTTTGGAGAACGCGTGGGAATGATGGCGACTCCAATCCCAAAGATTGGGACTCGAAAGCATCCGTAGGAATGTACCGAAACCTTTAACCCTCGATTGGTGTAGGGCGACCTAGTAAAATTCAAAGGCTAATTAACATGAACTCGGGTTTGAAGCATTTTCAAAAACTCCAGAGAAAATTACTTCAGAAGATTTTTGGAATCTTTAAGAAAATTAAAAAGATATTTCTATTTTGTGATTTATTATATTGTAAACAAAAAGAATAAAAATGTAATGGGATGGTCTTTTTTTGTTATACTTTTAAAATATTATTTAAATTTTAGAAAATACATCTAAAAATATGAATTTTACCTCGATCTAGCGAAAAATACCACATCTAATTGTAATTGGATTTAGAATAAAAAGCCTCCATAACATTTTTAAGTATAATAAAGAATAGATTTCTTACATAATCAATTTCAGCAATCAGATTGATTTAGGAAACAAAATATGAAAATAAAGAATTATTTTGGAAAACTAAATAATATTTTTCAAAATTTTCAAGGTGATTTTGCTTCCCAATCATACCTTACACAAGTTTCATGATTGTTAAAACTTTATTGAATAATATAAAGAAGGAAGAATTTTGAGCCGCTTAGAAGAAGCTAAAAAAATTTTAGAAGAACTGCATGATCGAGCCCCTGATCTTGAAGAATTGGCTTTAGCACGAACAAATGGATTGATCATTGTTTCTTTGCGAAAATCTATAAATCAAGATAAAAAATCAGAACGGTTACTCGGTGCAATGGCATCTGCATTATTTAGTATATCAAAACGTGCAGCTGGAGAATTATTAAAAGGAAATTTCCAATCGATTAATGTTGAAATCGATAAAGGCAATATCTTTCTTATCTTTACAGGAAAAGTTATTTTAATAACGCTCACAAAACCAGAACCAAATTTAGGATTAATTAGCTTAGAATTAGAAGATGCCGCTAAGAAATTAAATAAGATATTTTCATGAGATAGGTGATTTAAATTGAGTAGAAAAAATAATCGATTAAATCAATTAAAGTTCATCAGCAATATATTTCAAATGAGTTTGAAAGAAATAAAAGACACATTAGGATTTGAGACTTTAACAATGATTTTCCGTCGTGTTGGAGAAGCAGCTGCAGATTTAATGGTTCCAAAATTGGAAGGAAAATATTCAACAATGGATGAATTCGCAAATTTATTAATAACTTATATTGTTGAGCCTATTTTAGGACCAAATCAAGGAAAAATTCAAATTAATGAGAATAAAATTGATATCCAGCTGAATGCATGCCCTTACAAAAGAGCAGGGCATTTTCCAATTCAAGATATGGACTTTTTCTGCCATTATACAGAGGGTCTTTTTGATCAGGCATTTAAGCTGGCTTTTCCAGATAAAAATTTTGATATGGAAGCCAAAGAACTTATAGCAAAAGGATGCAAACACTGCATCTTTGAAGCAGAATTTATTTAAAATTGAAATACAATTCTTTTTTTATTATAGTGAGGCAATTTTCATGGGAATTCTTTCAAGACTATTTCCAAAACAAGAACAAGAAGCGTTAAAGCGCTTGGAACAACAATTTGAAGATACATTAAATAAATCTAAGTCAAAATTTATTTGTTTAGTGGGAATTAAAGGTAAGATTAAAGGATTAGACATAATATATGTAAATGAATCAAAAATTGACTTTGATAAAAAAGAGATGCAGAAGATAAATGGCAGACTAGTAGAATTATATTTAAGATACCAAAGTTTAGCTTTTAGCCGCAATGAGGATTCATCTCCATTACAAACAATAATTTATTATTTTAATAAAAATGATCAGATTTGTATTTTTTTAATCGAAGGTAATGATAAATTTATTATAACGGCTCAAACATCGAATCCTTCGAAGATTCTAAAGGATCTTATAAAGATTCGTATTGAATTATTCAAATTACGATTAGAGCGAGAGGGTTTTTGATGAAAAACTATTGTTTATATATTGTCCAAACTTCAGGAGTACCTATTTATTATCAGAATTTTTCTGAGGAATTTCAAAACTCAGAATATCCTCTAGTTACATCTTTTTTTGGAGCAATAATGCAATTTTCGCAGCAGGTGATTAAAGAACAATTAAATATTATTGAAATTGGCAAATATCGTATTTTTTTCCGATATCAACAAGATTTAATTTTTATTATTATCACAGAAAATACATCTTCTATTTTATTGATAAATGAACGGTTAGATCGAATTGTATTAACACTTTATAATTATATCAATGTTGAAAAAGTAATAGAATCAAAGCAAATGCTTGAAAATCCAGAAATATCGGAGAAATTTTATAAAATAATGCACCTGCAAGATGATTATTCCGATTTAAAGACAGAAGTTATAAAAAATCTAGTTGAAAGTGAAATTGCATCAGGAGATGTGGAAGCGGGTGCATTATTATCACTAAAAGGTGAGATATTCTATTCATCATTACCTTTAGAAGAACTTCATATTGCATTACGAGAAATAGAAATTAGAACAATGGTTGGTTCACAAGATATTATTCATGGTGAGAAATTTATACGACAAAATGAAAATAATGCTATTTTTTCGAAAACTATTTTCATTCCTGCACTTTCAAGACAAGTGTATATTGTTCTACTTTTTGATAATAGAGTTAATTTAGGGATGGCTGATTTCTTGTTAGATGAAATCTGTCAAAAATTAGAAAAAATTGATTTATAAATTTAAGAATTCAGGATCATAAAGTTCCAGTTCTGGTGAATATAATTGGCCACGTTGAAAATGTAGTACCATATTCCGAATATCTTCTTTTTCTTTGACTACATCAGCGACACCTTGAATATGATAGAGATCTCTAAATCTAACCATTCGTTCAAATCCTTTAGTTCCAATAAATACTAAGCCAAAATTGGCAACCCTTCCTGCTGCCATTTGAAAAATAGAAACATCAGTAATTTTTCCCATTATAACATCTCTAATACTTATATCAAGGAATTTCTTCATCATAATAATCCTTCGATCAGTAACTGCGAATTCAAAGCCTTTTGCATGATATTTACTAAAAATGATTATTAAAATTATTCCAGAAAGAAGGATAATACCTATCCATTGAAAAAAAGTAGATCCTATTTTCAGTATTATTCCTAAATCCTTAATGTTTAATATTACATAAAGAGGAATTGTCAACCAGGCAAAAATACCTTTGATCAAAGAACTTGAACGTTTTTTTTCATATATTTTGAATAAATGTTCATTCTTCATTATCCTTAATTCGTCGGGATGTTTAATTACAGGATTTTGCAAGGGTGAAGTCAATAATGGAGGAGGAGATGCATGTTTCTCAGTATATACATGCATTATTTGTCGAATCATTCTTTTAATTCTAAAGGGATATTTGATTTTCATAAAACCTTGGTTATTCATCATTCCTTTTGTACCTGCAGCACTTCCTCTAATATATGGCCCTTCATTAGAAGCAGTAATGAGAAGTACATTCCCAGATCGAAAAAGTCGCAGGAAAAAAGGTTGATGCACAACAACATCCACAATATTAGAATATTCTACGATTCTTGTCCAACGCTGAAGAAAAGTATAACCTATGATTATTCTTCTATCTGTGATAATATATCTATATGATTTTGATTGAATAGTTCGAAATATTATTGGAATTCCATAAGCAATTAAAATAATAAAAGCAGTAATTAAAAGTACAATCAATCCAGTCGAATTAGATTCGAAAAGATTGTTTTTCAATTTAAAATAACCGAATAAAAATAACACAATAATAAGAATTAAAGGAAGAACTGAAATAGATATAACAATAAGTAAATTTTGATAATTCAAATAAAATAATTTCTCTCCAGGTTCAAATTTTATTTCATTTCGAAATGTTTCATTAGAAAAAAAACTCTTTTCTGCTGAAGGATTTCGCAGATCGCTATTTTCACGCATAATATTATCGAATAACTTATTTTTTTCCGCATTATCCAAAGGTTGTGGGCTCATTAATTAGAACATCACCTATTGAATTGAATCTTTTTTTGAATCACTTGTTTCACTTATTAGATCATTGGTTGAATCATTATTAGTTGAATCATTAGTTGAATCATATATTAATGAAGAATTTTCATCAGGTTTTTTACTATTTTTGTTAGGATGAAATTTTTCAAGAAGAAATTCTTGAATTCGTTGAATCTGAGAAATGACAACTACTCGAATCCTGAATACATCTTGAATACCTTCAATGGAATACATCCCCATTCTCATTGTTCCCATTTCAATTCCGGCGGTTACTGGCATAAGATTCCCGAAATTAAAATATCGCCCAAAAAAGGATTGATGTAACACCAAATCAGTTATTCTTTTATATTCAATTTCTCGATATAAAATTCCGAGAAATTTGCGGATTAGAATGATTCGCTTGGTTGTTATGATGTAAATGTGACCATGAATAAATGGAACTCCAACAGAAAGAGAAATAATATAATAAATACTCCAGATAAGCAACAACCAATTGGCAATACCAATGATTATCGAGGATTTTTCTATCCAGTCATATAAAATTAAATAACGAAGAATTAAGAAGATTAAAATAAATAGAAGACCCCTAATAAAGCGGGGAATATAATAAGAGGCAGTATTTCGCTGCAATACCTCTAATATCTGCTCATTTTCATCGAGGTTGTAATATTTTTTGCATTGTTCCAATAATTCATATTGTTTTGGAGATAATTTTTTACTTTTTACTGATTCTTCAATATCCATTAAAATCACATATTTTTTTAATTTTCAAATAATTTTTGTTTTTTACGTATAAAAAATATCAATTTTGTACCCTTTTTTCAATTTCACATAAAGATAGTGTTAAATTTCGAGGACATTCCTTAATTTTTTTAACAATCTTCAAAATTTTAATTTTCTCACCAGATTTAATAACTATACTTTGTGGAGCACAATAATTAATATAGGCACAATCTTCATTATCACACCCTATTGGAGTAAATGATGTAATGGAACCTTCATAAATATCTTTATTATACATGGTTATCTTTAATTTTGGCTCTTCAAGTTGAACTAAAACCATTTCTTCAGTATGCAAATTCTGAGGACAAGTAAATTGCTTTTTTTTTACATCTACAATTTCATACAACGTGTGAGGCTTTAAATTTGCTTGACAAGTGGAATAATATACACAATTTTTTGGACAACTTGCATGTACTCCTTCAAAGAAAAAAATAAAACCTTTTTTTGCAAATGATTTTCCTACAAACGTCATAACGGTCATATAGTCTCTACAATAGAATAAAAATTTGTAGTTCTTCAAATTTTGCCTTTAGCTCAAAGGGAGAAAATTTTATAGCTTCATTTCTTATTCAATCATAGAGAATTAATATAGAATTAAATATGGAAAGTTCAAAAATGAGCCCATTACCCGCAAACTTGAATATTAAGCAGCAGATTCTGGAGATAACACCAAATTCTGATTATGATTTTCAAATAAACGAGAAAAATATCGAAACTAAATTGAAAACGGGCACAACTACAGTAGGTTTGATTATTAAAGATGGGGTTATTCTTGCCACTGATAATCGTGCCACCATGGGAATTTTTGTTGCCAGTAAAAGAGCCAAAAAACTTCATCAAATTCAACCACACATTTATATGACCATAGCAGGCGGTGTCGCTGATGCAATCTACTTAATTGATCTTCTAAAAGCAGAAACAGAAATTTATCGATTAAGAAATAAGAAAGATATTTCCGTACTCGCAGCAGCTAAACTGCTACAAAATATTTTATACAATAAAAAGGGTTTTTATCAAGTAGGACATATTATCGGAGGAATAACTCCAGGAGAAGGTCCTAAACTATTTAATGTCGAAGGATACGGCTCAAAATTGGAAGAAAAATACACTTCTGTTGGTTCAGGTAGTGTCTTTGCATTGGGTGTGTTAGAAACTGAATGGAAGGAAAATTTAACTGTTAACCAAGGTATTCATTTAGCTGTAAAAGCTGTAAGAAGCGCAATAATTCGAGATATTGCATCTGGAAATGGAATAGATGTTGTTGTGATATCAAAGGACAAGCCTGTTATTGAAAAACGTTATGAAATCAACGATAAAACCTTAATATCAAATAAATTCAAACCATAATAATTGTAAAGTATTATCCTTTTTATTAAGGAATACCATATAATACCATATATAATTGCAAATTGTTTTTTTTAATTTTAACTAAATAACTATTAGACTTATCTCTTAGATTTTTTGTTTTATTTGCATAGATAGTGATTTCCTAATGGTATTTCGAATAATAATTGACTTATCACATTATGAACGAATTCGATCTCTTCCTGATTCTCTTTTCAATCCTGAAGATTATCTTTTCTCCTTTATCAATACTGGCGAACGAATTACTGATTTAGAAAGACTTCAAAAACACGATTTACTTTTACTAGGAGATCCTAAACCTAAATATCAAGAAGAATTACTTTTTATTCCTGATGAACTTCGAACATTAAAAAAATATGTAAAAAATGGAGGAAAAATACTCCTTACTTCAAGTAATCGGGGAGATTTTAACTTACCTAGAACAATGGGATCTTTACGGGTCCTTTACAAACTCACAGGTGTTGAAAAATTCAATTATTCATTAGCTTTCGCTGTTAATCAAGAAGATCATTTCTTTAAAAAGAGTGTTTTGCGGATCCCATTTTCATCTTCTTCACTTCCATTCAAAATAGATAATAAAAATTTTCTTGGTTTTGGTAGATCAACTTATTTATCTCTTCACTCAGAATATAAACCAATTGTACTTCTCAAATCGCCATCTTCGACTTGGGTTCATGATTATCAAACAAAAAAAAAATACATTGTTGGATCACAACCTTTGCTTGTATATCGTAAATACTATAATGGCTTTGTAGTTACTTCAGCCAGCTCATCATTTTTGAGCAAAAATATTGAAGATGGATTCGGTATTGGGGCCAACAAGATTTTTCTTCAAAGACTTGTCAACTGGATGCTTTCTCACTAAATATTCAAACTTGCTTCCAATTGATTATGAATAATTTGAATATCAGCATCCAAAGCATCAGCATCTTCATCAGTTAGCATTGCTTCTTCATCATTATATGGATCTTCTTCAAGACGTTTTATCCAATCATATATTTTCTGGCAGTTGTTGCTATATTCATCAGAAATCCGAGTCAAGCGAGAATAAGTATCTTCCAATTTTAAGCGCGCACTAGATGCTTTATAGCGAAGCAGACAAATATTAGAAACTTCCATAAGATTTCGTGTAATTGCCATGACATCTAATGTCTTTGAGCGTTCTTCACTCTTTATTTTTCGCATCAAGTTAACTTCAACAAATAATAATTCAATCATTTTTGCTAATAAGCCTGTTAATTGTCCTGCTTCATTACACCACACACGAAGCTCAAGAGTGTTAGTTTTTCCGTTCATATATACTCGGATAATTACTCTTCCTCCTGTTACCTTCGCTTCACTACTAAACCAAGCTTCAGCTTCAAAAACGCCCCCTTCGTCATTTTCATAAGAAGCAACGTTTGTAACATCAAATTGAGCCACTGCTCGATGAGCTGCACTGTAAGCCATAGCTGCAGGTAAATCTGCAATTAAAAAGGCTCGCGCATCGCTGGGAAGAGATTGAATTGCTTTTTGACAGTCTTCAATTGTATCTAAACTGCGAATAAGGAGAGGACATTTAATCTGAACATCTTTTGGTTTGATGAATATTGTGTGAAATTTACCCATAGCATCTTTATAGATTACAGTTCCTCCAATTGTAGAAATACCACATTCAGCGGGTTCGAGGTAGAAATCAACTCCGTGAGTATTTCCCGGATCAATAACATTGATTGTAATTAATTCTTGTGCTCGTCGATAAGAACTGGGAACATCCAATATTACTTTTATATCATGAATCGCCATATTGGTTTTATTACGAACTACTACTTTAAAATGCAGTTGTCCTCCAACAAAATCATATTGTCGAACTACTTCAACTTCTCCAATTGGTTGAGCAGCACCAGGACTTGAAACGCCTTGGCTCTTGTTATCAGAAACATGCGAACTAAACGCGGTAACTGGTTGTTTTCCATCAGCAACAAATAAACGTTGAGTCATATCGATATATCCATTAATGGATCCTTTTGAAATTAAAGTTGCTAAACCCTCTTCGACTCTCTGTTCGGTAATGGCTAGTTTTAATGCAAGATCTCTAATTGATATTTTCCGATATGCCCGAGCAATTGCTTTAATCTTTTCACTTAATTTTTCTTCAGTAAGAAACTCATGGTTTTGAGTGAAAATACCTCTTACAACTCCTTTTTGAATTAATTTGAAAAGTGATTTTCGAGCAAGTTCAGGAGCGATTTTGAGGTGTCCTGCTAATGAAGTAATCAGAAATAATCCATTCTTAATGCAATAGTTTTCAATTTCGTTCTCTAACTCGGTTTCTGAAATAGTTTCTTTTCCACCATCAGCAAAAAATGCAGTAATTATCTTATTCCTCATCATGTTCATAATATAATTTTTAACATTTCCTTCAGGAATTTCAACGCGGCGCGCAAATTCGTAGTGTACTATTTTTCCTTGATTGTTTAATTCTTGCAATATTAGCTCAATTAATCCTTGTTCTATGTAATAACGGTTTTTAGTGTGTGTGAATGTTCCCCGTAATTTGTGCTTCCTGATCATTTCTATTATGATTTTTATAACTGTATCTCGAGAACAGGAAAGATCAGTTTGAATCTGCTGAAGATCTAAAAATCCTTGAGATTGTAATTGCATTACTAATTGAGCTTCCATTTGATCTGAAAGATTGATGAAAACTTTCTTTTTTTTGTCCAATAAGCCACGAACATTCCCAGAAGATAAACGTTCGGTGATAATACGTTCAATTTCTTGATGATTAAGCCCGTATCGCATTTGAAGCAGGTGAAAGGGAGTTTCAGTACTATTTTGTAAATCTTGTTCAAAACAATTCAAACAAAATTCAAATCCAGTGCGATGGCGAAGCCGTTCATTGCATTTATCTGCGCGAGTGGAGAGCCCATACTTTTCAGCTTCTCTTTCAATATAACGTTCTGAAGTTCCTAAAATAATAGGTGAATTAGTGCGTGAATTCCATGAACATTTCGTGCATTGCAAATACATTTGACCGCTGGGAAGGGTTTTAAATTCTAAAAAGGAACCACATTGTGGACATTTACTTTTTTCCAAAATTTGGCAACGGTTTTTTCGATCACCTGCTTGTACTCGGTTTAACTCCAACAAAGAATGCTTTTTACAATAATAAACATCAGTCGACCCAGTATGATTAAAGCAGAATCCTTCCCCACAATTAGGGCAAGTATAGTGAATATCAGTACTATTACAATATTTACATGTGGTTATTATAGATCCCTCCAGCCGTTAGAATATCAGTTTAGATCTTAAAGTTTTTTTTTCCTATGTACTTACTGGTTTTTAAGTTCTTTATATTTTCGGGGGGCCAAAAACTTAATCACTTGATCATATTTCCCTTTTAAGCAAAAAAGTTAAGAAATGAATGGTAAAAAAAAAGCAAAGATATGATTTTAAAAAAGCTCATCTATTCGTAAATTTTTTCTTCAAGAGCATCTGCTTCAGCCGCATCGACTTCAATATCGCGACAATCCGCTGGATTTTTGTCATATTGAGCAAAATGTTCATGTTGGATAATCAAATTCATGATTTCAGAAGTTCCCGTCCATATTTGAGCCAATCGCGCATCTCGGAAGTATCTTTCAATTGGAAAGACGTTGGTATAACCAATTCCCCCTAAGATTTGTAAACAATTATCAATTGCTTTATAACATAATTCTGTAGATACCCGTTTGGCTTCAGAAACCAAGCGGCGACAAATTGAAGGATTTTGATTTGTATCAAGTGCCCGAGCTGCTGTATAAACAAGTCCGCGGGCAGCATCCACTTGACAAAGGGCATCTGCTAATTTAAAATTCACTCCTTCAAATGCTCGTATTGGTTTTCCGAATGCTTTCCGTTTTCGTGCATATCTGGTAGCAACATCAATACAACCTTGAGCCATTCCGATTACACCTGCAGCAGAGGTCATCCGTTCAGGATACATCATTTGATTAAAAATCCGTCCTCCTTCACCTTCTCCTAAGATAATATTACTCGCAGGAACCCGCACATCGCGAAAATATAACCGACCTGCACCTCCACCTCGTGTTCCCATTAAACCATAAATATACTTAGCTTCCACTCCCGAGTCTCTTTCCACAATAAATAGAGAGATTGATTTATGCCTTGGGGCATCAGGATCAGTTTTAGCATATACTAAAAAAATATCAGCACCTTCGGCACCAACCACGAATCGTTTTTGGCCGTTGAGAATATACTCATCACCATCTTTTACCGCAGTGGTTGTAGCACCAAAAAAATCGCTACCCCCTCGGGGTTCAGTCAATGCTTCCGCACAAAATTTTTCTCCAGATATAATAGGTTTTAAAAATTTACGCTTTTGCTCTGCTGTTCCAAAAGTGTTGAGAGCTTCGCCACATATACTAGGTAAACTGTACAAACAACTTAATGCCATAGAAAGAATTCCAATCTCTTCCAATACAGCCATTTCAGCGACCCAAGAACGCTCTTGGCCACCACACTCCTTATCAAACCTGAGACCTAATAATTTTTCTTGAGCCAAATCCTTTACAAATTGCTTAGGATATTGAATATCATCATTATCCATCTGAATTAGTAGTTCTCTTGGTATTCTTCGTGCAAATTCTCGTGCTTGAAGTTTTAAAGCGCGATCTTCTTCTGTCAAGAAAAAATCATACATATATGCAATTCTGTTCATTCCCGTATAAAAAACTATCATTATCACTTTTCATAGCTTCAATCATTTCTATATTCCATCGAGCATCATATCCTTTTCCATAACTTCACATATAACAATTATTCGGTATCATTACAAACGAGTTAAATCTTATTTTCTTGCGATAAACTTTCAGCAATTCGTTTTGTAGGAGGAAATATGGAAGGTAACAATTCATCAACCACAACAGTAGTGTGAGTGTCCCTGATTGGAAATTTATGATATAAACTTTTAATGAATTCATTGTATTCTGTTAAATTCTGCGTTCGTACAATTGCCAGTAATCCGGCTTCACTTCCAGTTCGATATAAATCAATGATATTTGGATGATGAACCAAATTTCTAGCTAAAGTGACATAATCTGCAATACGTTGAGGTTTGATTTGAAGATAAAATTTTGTAGAAAAATCATGTTCGTATAAACATCTATCGGATTTCATCAAGAACTGAACCATTTTTCGAGGATTATAAGTAAGTGTAAATTTAGATATGATATGATCTTCTGTAAATCTAGTAAATTCTCTTGATAAATTAATTTTTGATAAGAATTCCACTTCTTTATCAGTTAATAACGGAAATTCAGGTCGTTCAGCCCACCGATGAATGTTATAATTCTTTTTTAATAACTGCAGAATCTCCCACTTTTTATCATTTTCATCAAAAGGTTTTGAAGGATACTGCTTGCTGAGAATGAATCCTCCAATTTTATAAACATCAATGCACTCAATAATTCGATAAGAAGATGAGAAGGTTTTTGCTATTTTTTGATCGATTTGATTTAAAAGATCTGCGAACTGTCTTTTTGTTTGCACTTCAACCTTTAAAATTAAGGAATAATCACCTAATATTCCATCTAAGTTAACAATTTCCTTGAAATGCGAAATATTATCCAACAAATCCTGCTCAGATGGATTTGTTTTAATTTCCATAAATGAATACTGAAGATTTAATACATGCGGATTTATCAAAATTGCAGGAGAATGAATCACACCCGAATTCCAAAGAAATTTCAGAAATTTGGAAACCGTTTGCCTCGACAACCCTATGCGTTGCGCTAGTTCATTTGTATGAACTCGAGAATTTAAAAATAATGCTTCTAAAAATTGAATTTTTTGATCTAAGGTAACCATAAAGATATCACTGATGAGTATTTAATGGAAAAATTAATTTAAAAATATTTGCCATACAATACGGATATTTTGAAAAACAAGCATTTGTGTTAACTTTTTAATTGTTGAAATCCTTTTTTTATGTAACTCTGATCAAGAGATCAAGATTTGCATCTTCATTTTTTAAGATGAAAGTCTGTTATATTCTATTCAATCGGAAGTCTATTAGAAGAATTCATAAGAATTATTGAAGATCAAATCAAAAGGGTGTTAACATATGGCAATTTGTTCAAAAAAATGGGGTAATGATTCATATCTTATCGCTGATGAATCAGACGCTACATTACAAAAAGGAAAAGAAGAAATCGATCTAGCACTTAAAAAAATGCCTGTTGTCAGGCAGTTAATTGATCAATTTGGAAAAGAAAAACCACTACAAGGCATTAAAATAGCCGCTTGCTTACATGTAACTAAAGAAACGGCTAATTTATGCAGAGTACTTCAAGCAGGTGGAGCTGAAATCTATTTATGCGGCTCAAACCCTCTTTCTACTCAAGATTTTGTAGCAACAGCTTTAGCTGAAGAAGGAGTTCATGTTTTTGCATGGACTGGAAATACCGACGAAGAATTTTATGAATGTATTGATGCTTGTCTTAAGCCCCAACCAAATATTATTATAGATGATGGAGCAGATTTAATTGTTACAGCTCATAAGAATTATCCGGAATATTTTGATGAAAATGGTTGCATAATAGCATGCCAAGAAGAAACTACTACTGGTGTTCATCGATTTGAAGCGATGGATAAAGCTGGTGCATTGAAGTGTGCACTCTACCCAGTTAATGATGCCTCATGTAAAAACCAGTTTGATAATGAATTAGGCACTGGTCAAGGTATTGTTGCAGCTATTATAGGCATGCATGTATTATTTGCTGGAAAGACAGTTGTTGTTGCTGGATATGGTCATTGTTCCTCGGGAATGGCACTTCGAGCGCGTGGATTAGGAGCGCGCGTCATTGTTACTGAAGTTGATCCCATCCAAGCATTAAAAGCAGCATTTTCAGGATATGAAGTCGGTAAAATGCATGATGTAATTCATAAAGCGGATATGATTTTTACCGCTACGGGATGTAAGAACGTTGTAGCAAAAGAACATATCCCAAAATTAAAAGATGGAGTGATATTGGCAAATCTTGGACATTTTGATGTTGAAATTGTCGCTAAAGATCTGTACGAAGCTGCTGAAGGGCATATTAAAACAATCCGCCCAAATGTGGAAGAACTTGTTTTTCCATCAGGAAAGCGTGCATATCTACTTGCCGCGGGACGATTGGCAAACTTGGCTCTTGCAGAAGGTCATCCAAGTGAAGTAATGGATATGAGTTTTGGATTACAAGCTATGATGGCAGAGTATATTGCTAAAAATCGTGATACACTAAAAAATCGAGTTGGATTGTTTAAAGTTCCTGAAGAAATTAATGAAAAAGTCGCTTATGCTAAACTCGCATCGATGGGGATAACAATTGATTCATGGACGGAAGAGCAGTACAAATACTGCACAGGATATGAAGAAGGAACATAAAAAATTTATTTAAAGTTTGATTTCCACTATCAAATTTTGAAAAATCCTTTTTTTTCACATCTTTTTCTTGATTTTACTTACATTTATTTATCCGATTATATATTATTCTTCACGTTTGCTTTTTATTGATATCAATTACTCACGGATTGAAATGTGTTGATAAGTTTTGGAAATGATAAAGAAAGTAATCACTTTATTCATACTATATAATTAAGGATAGAAAGTAAGAGAATTTATTACAGAAAAAGAAAAAAAATAGGGACTAACCCCCTTTTGCGTAAATCTTGATCACTATTAATTACTTAATCATTTTTGTTCTTCCATCTAATAAAGAATGATTAAAATGATTAGATTCCACTAGGTGAAGTTCCAATCGGTGAAGAAGACACGCAGAACTCTATATTGTAGCGACAGTCTCCGGCATCCCAATAATTCCAATAGAACCAACCTTGATCAACATAGTTTAGCATATTGCTTTCCCACCAGTTAAATACAGGATATTGGTCATCAGAATCTGGCCATGAATCGTCTTCCCAAGCTTCTACACGGATTTTTAATGGATGAGTTTTTGGGATTAATACATAAGCCATATTTTTCATCCAGTAAATATATCCTGCACCATTTCTAGAAACTGTTCCATAGAAGTTGTTTGTGATATATCCTGAACCTCCCCAGCCATCGCCAACGAACCACTTCAAGTACTCTTCACCGCTACCCTTTGGCCAAGGATCATAATCATTTTCGTAGTAGATTCCTACAATGTTAATTTTAACATAATAACAATCAGCAGGATCCCAATCTGCAGTTTCAACTTCATAAGTATCGGAATCATGGTACAAATCGCTCGGAGAAACTCCATACGCAGTGGTCCAATCCCAAGAATCACCATCAGGGTCTAAATCAATACCAAATAAATCCTTATAGGCTGCCCACGCTAGTTCTGAACAGTAATATCCATCAACACCAGAAAGTCCATTTGTTCCATCAATTTGCTTACTAGTCCAACCCCAATCATAAGCAGGTCCAATTGGATAGCCATCTACACCTCCATCCAATTTAGATTTCATCCAATTCACAGCTTGTTGTCTTTGTGCATCTGTTAATCCTGCAACACGGACTGCCACTGCATTTTCTGCGTGATCATTTACCCCCTTAGCCCATGTTGAGTATCCAAGACCGTTTCCAGCATTGTCACTTTTTGTAGAATGAATTACATAAGGTGTTCCCGGTGCCATCCACTCATGATTATCTCGATCCCATATCCATTCGCCAGATTGAACAAAACCGCAGAAGATTTCTGTATGAGAGAATTCTCCCGGAATTAAGTAATCAAATATAGTATCATCTGTTCCTAAAAGAATAATATCTCCAGGAACTAAACCGACGTAGGATAAAGAATTTACCCCATCTCCGGCAAAGGCAGACTTAACAACTTCAGTACTTGATGTTTGCCCCATTACAGATTGATCGATTGGATTCCGCTCCACACTTGCTGCGGGATTAATAAACATTGTTATTAATAGAATCCCAAAGCCAATCTTTAAAATTTTTGAATATTTCATACCCATCACTTTACGATCCCACGCTACAACCCCTAAGCATGGATAATCCTATTTTGATTCCAGTAAAGCAATTTTTCATATTACAAATTGGATTTGGATCAAATAGGATATAATTAAAGTTCACTCTAAAAAGTTAAAAAGCTTCTCTTCTTTCTCGAAACAAAGCCACCACAACTATGTATTCTACATATGGATTTTCACTGAGCGAATTGAAATTCCTTCATACACCATTTCAACAGATAAAAAATGGTTCTTTTTCTTATAATTATATAAAGAAATGAAATATTCACTCATTTTTTTTCCATAATTAATAAAGTTTAAAATGGAAGATATTAAAAAATCATTAGAATTTTAATAAGATTTTAATAGGAATCCACATTTCTTTCTTTTAACCCAACTGATCGTATAATACAATCAGCTGTTGATGATTGCGTGATTTTCACCATTTACCAGCGTGAAAAACACCTTTGATGGAAATAATCCATCTTTCACCAGATTTGAATATGAAATGAATATAGAGGAATAATATAATGAAATTTCCAACCAAAAATAAAGCCAGCACAGCAGTTCTATGCTTTTGTTTGGCAGGACTCGCCGCTTATGGCGGTACTCGACGTCGATACGGAAGAGACTTTAAAAAAGAAGATATTCTTGACCAAGGAACTAGATCAGCAATTTATGAAACAATACTTAAGAATCCAGGGCTACATTTTCGTAGAATTTGTAGAGCATTAGAAAAAAAAATGGGCGTAGTTCAATATCACGTTTCAGTGCTTGAAAAGAACGGATTGATTCGGAGCATTCGCGATGGTCGTTATAAATGCTTTTTTGCAGAAGAATCGAACGATACTTTATCGCCTGATGAACGTCCTTCAGATGAAATGTTAGCCTTACGTGAGTCAATTATTACTTCTTTGCGACGACGAACACCACAGCTCTTGATTTCGTATTTAGCAAAAGAGAATACAGCAAGCCATCAGATACTTTCAAATATCGCTAATGTATCACCCCAAGCAATTACATTTCACACACAAAAGTTGCAGAAAGAGGGAATTATAGAATCAGAAAAGCAAGGGCGACAGAAGTTTTATTCTCTGAGTGAACAAGCAAGAAAAATTACTGAGTCTTTAATAAAAGCTAATTAATGGTTGGGTTAATACATCCATTCTTTTTTTTCAAGTAGTTAATTTCAGTTAGTTAGGTGTTGATCAGTCGTATTTTTTTAATAATTATCAACAAATAATTCATATTAATTTATTAAAAGAAAATTCGGCTATTTTTAATTACGAAGGATCAATTCACTAATACCTCGGTTTGAATTTTTTTCCCCCATTTTTCGTTTGATTGAAATAATCGTTTAATTTCTGAATTATTCCACTCATTAAAGAGAATTTTTGGGCTAAATCGGTGTGGAACAATGGTATTTCCTAAGATTTCGTGTTAATTTGTGATTGTAATTTATGCCTGAAGTCGCTGTTCTAAACCCTCAGGTGTTTTAGGACCAGTTTAATGCACGCGAGTCTTAATCCTACTATAAATATTCTCCGCCAGATTATTTGATATAACTTTTGCCACAAATAGTCTTGTATTTCCTTAATAATAACTGTAACTGATGAAAGCACATTTTTTGCCAGTTTGAGATTTTTATAAAAAAGACTATTTTTGCATATCCCTGCTTTTCATTTTCAAAAGCTTTAAAATGGTACACGCTTTGCTTAAAAATTTCAGAATAATTGCCAATAAATTTTTTTTGAATTAAAATTTTGAAATAATTTAAAAAATAAGGCTTTTCTTAATTGATCCTTCATTCTTAAAAATAGTCGAAAATTCAAAAATGTATAATTTAGTGAATTTTTATTCCATAATTTTAAAAGGAATTGAGAATTTCGGCGACTTGGTAAGGATTTTGTCGTTGAAGGAAGATCTTTCTTCCTTTATATACAAATTACATCCACCCAACTGATATAAACAATACAAGATTCTACAGAAGCGACAATTACGCAAAATAAGATTCAATCTTTTCGAAATAGATTCTTTTTCGTGTATAATTGGTCTTTTTTCAAAAAGGACAGTAAAATACAGTAAAAAAAGATATTTAAAAAAGCCGACAGAATCGAAAAAACCTAATCATCACAAAAAATAAAATCAAAATATATCAATATATCAGAAATAAACTTAAAGAAAAGGTTAGAAATGCAAAATTCACTTTATTTAAAATATATAATAGACTGTAAAGATGAAAAAATCAATTGGTGAGCAAAATGGGTTTATTAGAAGTAGCAATAATGTTCGAGGAATCAATTTTATCTGAAAAAAAGTTTTATGAATATGAAAAAGCAGTCGTTTTGGATGAAAATATTCGGGATAAAATGTTATCGGCAGTAGTTGGTTTAGGTAAGAATGCATTTGACGATGAAATTCAAAATTTTGCTTTAAACAATTTTGTAATTATATTTCAAAATACCACTTTTCCTTCTATTAAAAACCCAGAGAAGGATTGTGTGATTCGTATTTATGGGATTGTTACCAAAGATACGAATATAAAAATGCTTTCTAGTACATTAGATGATGCTTTATTTCAATTTGTTAATCGATATTCCCGAATAGACATTGAAAATAAAAATTTAGAGAAATTTACAGATTTCAATGAACGTTTTGAAAAGATTTTTAAAGATTTCATTCAATCAAAAAAAGAAAAGAA
Organism: Candidatus Harpocratesius repetitus; assembly: GCA_021498095.1. GTDB lineage: Archaea > Asgardarchaeota > Lokiarchaeia > Sigyniarchaeales > Promethearchaeaceae > Harpocratesius > Harpocratesius repetitus. The sequence goes on from JAIZWK010000001.1 coordinate 361,723, forward strand.
AGATGCAATAAGAACAGCAGAGAAAATGAAAATGCAGGAACGAGCTCGTGAAAAGCACTTCGATCAGCATCGATATTCAATGGGTCATAATCGATTTACTTAAAAAAAAAAAGATGATAGATTTTGATAAATTTTGTTAGATTTCAATAGATTTCAACAGATTTAAACAATCATATCCTTTTTTTTCTTTACTTTTTCATTCTTATGCTTTATATCATAAAATACACTCAAAGTTGTTCAATTATTAAAATTATAACCGCAATAACTTCTAAAAGAAGACCTAAACCTGCAATACTGATAAAGGGTCCTATCATTCTAGCAATTATTGCTTGTAAAATGATCAATATTAGAAGTAACCACCAATTAAATGGAATGGCGAGCTTTTGGTTTTTAACAAGTTGAACTTGTAGCAGAACAAAGATTGAAACAATGATTCCAGCCAAACTGTAAAGCATCGCTGTGATGTTTATTGTATTACTCATTGAATTCACAATACCAATTGTAAATCCAACTAAAGCAATCAAACCTCCAAGTGCTGCTAAAGCACGGGCTAAACCCCATCTTGAAGTCGATGAATATCTTCTAGATTTTCTATTCATGATTTTTATCACTTAAAATGATATTGAGCGGAAAGATAATAAATTCTATCACTCTATCACCTCAAAGGATCAAAATGAAAATAAATCAAATCCAAATTCTAAAAGATTTTCTCTTAATTTTGTCATTGGAAGACCAATGACGTTGGTAGGACTTCCCTCGATGTGGTCAATAAAAAGACTGGCGCGTTCAAATAGAGAGTATGCTCCCGCTCTGCCTTGATACTCGGATGTCCCTTTTAAATAAGCCCATATTTCTTCAGATGATAAAAAATGCATATGAACTTTTGCCTGTTCAACAAACAAAAGCCGTTTTTCTTGAATTGTGGATAAAATGCAAACACCTGTAATAAGTAAATGGGTATTTCCCACCAGTTTTGAAAGAATAGAATGAGCTTCTTCAAGTGAATGAGCTTTTCCGATTAATTGATCTCCGAGAACAACCATTGTATCAGCACCAATAATAATTGCTTCATCATAATTATGATTCTGCACATGATTATTTCTATATTTTTCATTCCAGATTTGGAGGACTGTATTTGCTTTATGAAATGCGAGGGTTTGAACATAAACAGGAGGATCTTGACGGGGAACAGATGTTTCATCAAAATCACTCGGGATTATTTTAACTGGAATATGGGCGCGTTCAAAGCAAAGCTTGCGATCTTTCGAAGCAGAGGCAAGAACCAATTGAACCATGGAATAAAATAACGCAACACACTGAAAAAATGTTTCTAGTATAAGTTATCATAAAAAAATTTAGCAATAAAAAATACTTCATAAAAAATTTTACTTTAAGAAAAAATAAAGAAACCTATTTTAAAAAACTCTACAGATAAAAAAGATAAAATAATAATAATAACAATAATAATAGATTCTAAAAAATCGGTTTACCTTTGGTGTATTTTTTCCATTGAGATTCAAGAAAATCATCAAGAGGAGGATGATCCAGATTACCTAAGACCCGTACGTTAAAATTAGCAAATTCATCTTCTAATTCAAACCATTTTCTGGCTTGGTCATAACCAATCATGTTGATGGCAGATTTTATTGAAAAGAGCAAATTGGATGGTTTTTTAGCCAATCCACGAGCGAATTTTTTCACAGTTTTCTCCAATAACTCCGGTTCTACAATTTTTGTAACCGCACCCCATTTATCAAATTCAGCTAAAGGGATCTTTCGACCAGTTAGAAGCATTTCTTGTGCATGAACAATACCCAGCGTTTTAATTGCCATCACAGTAGGACCTGTAGCAGGAAACATATTGATATCTATTTCTGGAAGTTGAAAGAAAAGATCATCTCGATTAGCAGCAAATCGGAAATCACAAGAAAGTGCAATTATCGCCCCAAGTCCGATAGCTGATGCTTGAATCTGAGCAATTACCGGCTTTTTACTGAAAAAGATGGCTTTGGATACAGCTCCACCAAATGTAAGTAAATCACTTAAAATTTCTAAGGTTACTCCATTTCGAAACATATTTAGGTCAAAACCTGCTGAGAATACCCTATTTCCCTCAGATTTTATAACAATGACGTGAATTTTTGGATTTTTATCTGCATTTTTAATATATTTGATAAGTAATTTTGCAGTTTCAATACTCACTGCATTCATTTTTGTATTAATCGAAATATAAGCAATTTTTTGTTTTTCTTCATAAATTATGGGTTCATTCGATTTTTCGATGGATTCATCAGAAGATTTCTTTTCTGGTTGAGAATTCGTTTGAGATGGATTATTTTCTGTCATATATTTTTCACCTTGATTTGATCACTATAAATACACACGCTAAATCACACATATTTTGACTTACCCACTTTTAAAAATTTTTATTCCGCTGTTTAGAAAAAAAGAGAATAGGAAAAAGAAAATTATGAAAAATTCTAATGCTTCTTCAAATTAAATAATGTATGCCAAGATCCGAATTAGAAGAAAAAATCCGTGATTGGGCAATTGATGAAGGCATTTTGGGGAAACCCCTTCCACCAAATCCAAAGGTGAATTTCGGTTATGAATTGACCTTCCCACCCAATTCCCCAAAACCAATGCGGTTGATGGTAATTCAACCAAAAGCGACCAAAGCCATTTCCATTCAAATCGCCACTCAAATTGCTAAACCACACGTAGAAGAAATTCAAAAATCTGACCCACAAGGTCTTTTAAAATTCTTTTTCATCTTCAAACGGTACATGCTGATGCAAAATCTGCTATATAATGTGGATGCCAATAACGCCCGCTACATTATTTTGGATAACATCTATCCTGATGGTTTGACAGAAAATCAATTTTATCAATCAATTCGAAAAGTATTTAATGCAAATGTGTATATAAACATGCAGTTGATTGATTTTATTTCAGGAAAACACGGCGCAGGAAAAAATCTACGGTCAGATTCAGACCTAGATTTCAGTGCTGGAACAATGTTTACGTAAATATTAATGGGGGAGAAAATGGAATTTAGTAGAAAAGAAAGCCCTTTATTTGAGAATGAAAAAAGTCTTTTCTCCCATAATCTGCTTGCGGTGGGAAAATTAGACTATGCAAAAGGGGATCGTCCTAACATAAATTGTATTTTTTGTGGAGTCCGGGATAATCATCCAGCAGTAACCAGTTTAAAAGTATATCAAGATGAAGTTCTAATGATATGCTTAAATTTATATCCATATAATCCCGGCCATTTAATGGTTATTCCTACCCGTCATGTTGAAAAGTTCGAGAATCTTTCAAAAAAGGAAAGGGATTATTTGTTTTGGATGGTGATACAGATGCAGAAAATGCTTCAAGATATATTTAATCCATCTGGGTTCAATGTTGGATATAATCAAGGAAACTATGCAGGTGCAAGCATTAAACATATTCATGTGCATATTGTTCCAAGATACAAAGAAGAGTTGGGCTTTATCGATATTATTGGAACTACAAAGGTTATTGTTGAACCAGTTTCTGCAGTATTCACAAAAGTAAAGGAAAATATTAGTAAATATACTAATCAAAATTTATAATTTTGAACAATAAATATAGAAAAGAGTAATTTAATATAAGCTTAAAAATGAGATCTTAATCACTTAATTGATAAAGGAGAGATTTGAAAACAGTTGATTTTGACTAAAATAAGAGAAGATTTAGAATCGCACAGATATGTTGAATTAAGAGCGTGGATTGAGAGTATTTTTGCAAATATTAATGCTGAATCTATATTACAAATTAAAGATTTTCTTCAAGCTATAAAAAAAGGTGATATTACTCAGACTTATGAAGAAATTAAGAAATTGTATTATACAAATTTAGAGAATAGCGATTTTGCAGCAATACTAAAAATAATTGAAAAAGAGAGAGAAAATATTGCCCGACAGTGGATCTTAGCAGAAAATTTGAATCATTCAAAAGAATATGTAAATATCCTTCTAGATCATGATATTATTGCTTTTCAAAAAAAGAGTAATTTTGAAAATAATGAAAAAATAGGTCAAAAAAAAAAAAGTTTAGAATCTCAAGATCAAAAGAATAAAATTTGGGAAAAATTAGAAACAATACAAAGAAATCCAGAACTTTTGTTGCATGATGGGAATATTTATCAAGCTATCGCCTTATCATCTATTGATAATATATCAGGTGTTTTAAAAGAATCCCAAATTCAAGAGCAAATGGATAAATATCAAAAATACGAGAAAATTGCAAGATTTATTGAGAATTTAGAATATCCTTTACAATCCTTATTTTCTTTTCATCAAATAGGTGTGATTATTTATGATAAAAGAATTTACTTAATTAAATGGGTTCAATTTATTGATAAAAACCAAATTTTGGGTAGTTCTAAAAAGAAAAAAGAAACAAAAGTCCAAATTTTGGAAGATTTAGGAGTAAAAATAGGTGTTGAACTGAAGGAGAATTTAGAACTGGGAGATGTTGTTATCTTTAAGAATTCAGATGATGATCAAGAAAACAGCGAAAAATTGGAACCTTTACTTTCACTTCAAACATCATTATTTGATATATCAAAACAGCCACAACAACTAAACAAATTGGATTTATCTCAACAAGAAGATTGTCAAATTTTCGTTAATCAAGTATTAGGAAGAATAGAATCCGGAATTTTATTATTAAATCAAAAAACACGACAAAACTTAAAAAATTCTCGCGATTTAGATATTTTTATTAAGATATCATTAGAAAAACTTGTTTCAATAAAATCTATAAATCAACGTATTAATATTCTAAGAGATCTTGCATCTATTAACAAAAATCCTGATAATACTCCAATAATCACTCTTGAATTAGAAAAAAACTATCTAGCATTTATAAAAGAATTATTCATTTCGAATACATTATTTAATTTGTCTAACACATTAAAAGAAATACGTAGATTGGAACTTTTTGATAAAAATATTGATTTATTTATCCATACAATAGTCTATTTATTTGATATGTATTCTGCACCAAGTCATATTATTTTAAATACAGTTGAATATCTCCTTCAAAACTGGAAGCTATCAGAAAAACATTTGAAACTTTTAGAAAAACCGCAAATAATTGCAATAACTAATATTGTTGCCGAATATTTAAAGAAGGACAAGTTTTCTGAAGTTTTAACATATCTTTCAACATATTTAGAAACACATCCACAATTTCGATCACAAAACTTAATTTTTCTCTTGTTACAAATTCTTCAAGATTTATTCAATCCACGACATGTCTCAGAAATTCAAACTGTTTCAAATACAATCTACTTAAAGTTTTTCGAAAAAGTAATTCAAGTTTTAAACGATTATATTATACAAACTCAAGAACCTAACCAAGATACAATTAAGTTAGTTAAATCTAATGTTATTAATTTATCTAATAACTTGGATTTAATTGGTTTCATAAATGATAAAATAAGCCAATTTCTTCACCTTATCAGATCACTTAACAAAAAATACATTTCCCAACTAAATTATTATCAAATCACGCAACAATTATGTCAAAATATACCACTAATCTGTTTTCATAAAGAAAAAGCCGCTCTTGCAACTAACTTCTTCAAATATTTAACAGATCTTAATATAGATACAGGATTAGTTCTCGATTTCCTTACTAATTTTGTAAAATTTTTAATTCAAAGCACTTCAAAATTAAATGAAAATGAGTCTTTTTCGAAAGAAATGATAAATATTATAATTCAGATAAAATCATGGAAAAAATTTGATACAATTCATTCTATTTCAATTAAACCTCTTCAAAAATACTTAACCAATCTTTTTAATGAATGGTATCAAAACCAAAAACTACCAAAAATTCCACTATCTTTTCATCGTAAATTAATTAAAACTTGGATTTCTTTTGTTCAAATGGAGAATAATTTAGAAGATTTCATGAATTTATTATACATTAAAGCATTTATATGGGTTTGTGAAGAAGGTAATATAAAAGCAGTTCAGAAAAGATATTATTCTTTACCTCCAAAAATATATTTAAATAGTCATGAAATCTTCTTTTTTGAACTTTCAAAATTCCTCGACAAAACTTGTAGAGATTTTAATGATTTTCATATATATAATTATGTATTTAACCTTATTCAGCGAAATTTTGTTAAATTGCAGCTTTCAGGTCAAAAATTTAATATTATTTTAAAAAAATATATCTCTACATTGAAATCATTATTACATTACACAATTACAAATGGATATTCTGCTTCTTTTAGAGAAATTTTAGTAGATGTTTTAGAAAATTTAATTTATTTTCCTACATCATTCTTTGAAAAATTATATCCAAGTTTTACGATTGTTTATGAAATGAATATCAAAGAAGGAAAAAGGTTTAAATCTCGTATTGAAATGATACAAACAATATCCATCACTTTGGAAAAGTTTTTATCTCGGTATGATTCAATTCTTTCTAAAAAACATGTATGCATTCAATATGTTCCTCAAATTCTACCTAAAGAGTATATTAAAAAATTTTTAAAAAAACTCAAATCAGGTTCGTTGGATATTTTTCATCGTATGCATATGTGGTTAATTGAAATTTGTAGTACAGAATATATTCAAAGTATTGATAAATTTGAACCGATTAAAATAATATTTCAAAATGTTTTGGAGCAATTTAAATATGATCAATCGCAGATCATTCAAGATTTAGAAGATTTAATTAAGGAGATCTTTTCTAATCAAAAAATGTTGATTGATAATAAAAAGAAATTCTTTAAAATGATGTTGGAAATCACTAAAAAATCAGATTTTCCAGACTTACATAAAGATTTAAGGAATAGATTTCACTTTATCCAAGAATTATCTGAAATTGAAAGTTTATATTACACTATTTCCCAACATGATGATCAAAAAATAGATTTAGTAAGAAAACGCTTAAAAAAAATCAGAGGAAAATATGAGTTTCTTTTCACTCCTTGGTTTATTTATGCAAATACATTTGCTCTTCAAGAAAGACATCAAGAAGCAATAGAAGCATTCCGGGAAGCATTAAGATTTGAATCTAATTTATCAAATTTTGCTCGTTTATATCATAATTTGATAGTATCATATTTAAGTATAAATGATATTGAAAATGCAATAAAAATTATAAAAGAAATGGAAATTGGAATAAAAACAGACCCTCTTTTAGTAAAATTAATTAGAAATGTAGAAGAAATCTCAAATCAACGGCTATTAGGCCAATTTTAAGTGAAACAACTTAATCATTTACATTTTATCCATTCGACAAAATGATATTATGATAAAGAAAGAAAGCGAAAAACAAAAGAAAAAAGAATTCAAAAAAGAGAAAGAAAATAATAACAGATTTTGCTAATAAAGGTTAAAATCACCCAGAACCAATTAGTTTTGTAAATGGATTTCCAGTAATCAATTCCCAAAGATTCACCAAATGAATGGTTATTTCATATTTGATTGATGTTATATATAATTTAATGTTAAGGAATATATTTTTCTGTAAATATTTTAAAGATTGAACCGCCATTTCAACAGGTCTAACTTCAATACAGAAATCAATCACATTCGCTTTTTCTATAACCATTTCGTATAATTCTGAAAAATTGAGAATACTTCCTGCATTCCCCCCCTCAAAGATACGATAAAATTTTCAAGTTAAAATGTTCAAAATGAGAGCGATTGCGTGTGATTATACTCGGAATTTCCAACATTTCAGCAGTAATTCCAATAATAATATCTTCGTTATCTATGATATTACCTTGACTTAAAAGGATCCCACGTTTTATTCCTGATTGTTTAAGTATTTGAAGATCAAGGGGTATAATTTCAAAATCATTTAATATAAGATCAATTAGTGATTTCTGCTTTTGGTAAAAAGCCATTCCTTTCCTTTTTTGAGAGTAACCCAATCCAGTATATAATTCCATAGCCGAAATAGCAGAAAGACAAAATCTCTCAGAAGCAAATTGTCTGAAAAGAGCCTTCAGTGATTTTCTTCCTCGTTCTATATCAATAATCACATTTGTATCTATTATTATCATCATTCTTTCCTATATTTCGATTATTTTTTGATTTGTTCGTGATTTTTTCCGATTGTCAAGCAAGTAAGATTCAAAATCATCAAGATCTCTGTCATCTAGATCTTGAGCAATTCCAAAATGAGCAAGAGGGTTTTTTTCAACGCTTTTTAGAAGATTTTCGATAACATCGGAAAAACTTTCACTTCCTTTTTTTAATTTGGAAAGTTTTTCATAGAGTTCTTCTTTTATCGCAATCAATTTTGATGCCATATTTTATTTATATAAATATAAATATAAAAATTAACATATTAGTAAAATTCAATCAAAAAGCACAAAAATAAAAAAAAATTGAACAAAAAAAAAATTGACCAATTTTATGCATTTCTATTTCTTTAATAAACGCCAAAATAACAAACCAATTCCAATAGAAAAGATTCCGAATATAACGAACCAAGCCCAGAGATTAAAAGAATTAGCCCAACACCAAGCAAGTAAAGCAACAGAAAGAGTCATTAACAAGGCGATTGGAGCCGTTTTTTTGACAACCTCACCTTCAATACCCATTTCATCAATTGTAGCTGCTGCATTTTGTATCTTTGCTGGAGATATTACCGAAGCCAACCCTCCTCCAATTCCATTTGCAGCTCCTAATACTTTTCCATTAATTCCTAACGAAATCGCAGTTTCGGCATGATATGAAGTAAACATAGCGATTGCAGATGTCTCAGAACCACTTAAAAAGCCTCCAAACAAACCAATAAAAGGCACAACTAAAGGATAAAAAGTTCCAAAGGTTTGTGCACTAGCAGTAGCAAGTACTGAAACCATATTTTCAGCAGGATCCTTTATCCAATCTTCTCCATTATATGTATTGCCTGAATAAATGAAAATAAAGGCAACAGCAAAGAAAATACATGCGGCAAATACTGGTTTTAAACTTCGTTTAATCCAAATTTTAACTGAAGTTTTTAGTTGATCTCGTGTAGGATGTAAGAAAATCATGGATAATAATGTAGAAATTAACACCCAAAAATAAGCATGGGCAAATACTGAAGTATTCACAGTAATATTTTGAAATTTAATTGGAAGTGCTAAAGTAATATGAAGAAATTCAAAAATAGGAGTGATTAAATTGGTTATAATTGCAAAAAGAATTAGCAAAATCCATGGAGAGAGAGCTTTAATCAAAGACATGGAAGCATCAATCTTTTTTTCTTCTTCAGTTAATACAGAACTATCAATTACTTTGATATTCCTGATTTTTGCGACTAAAACAAGCATTCCTGCAGTAGTAAGTCCTGCAATAACTCCAGTTAAAGTTACAATACCAAAATAATTTGTAATTATTGTGGTTCCACCTGCTGTCAAGCTTCCAACTAAGGAAAAAATAATGCCATCTTTACTGAATAATAACTTTTTCCCTCCAGCCAACCACAGCATTCCAAATGCAATTCCAAGCGTTACTAACGGCATAAACACAGAAAAAACAAATCCAGCTTCTTGTAATGGAATTCCCATAAACTCAGCAAAGAATACCGCAGGAACAGCCAAAAGAGCAAATGTGCACAAAGGATCGTAGCCGATAGAAGGAAGAGCAACGGCTGCAAATGCAGAATATCCCATAGCAGCGAGAACAGGAGGTAACATAGTTACAGGAGTTGCTCCAATAGATACTAAGAATGTTCCTAATGCAAGATTAATAAACATTATTTGAAAAGCTTGGTTTCCTCCCCCTAATTTTTTAAAATTTACCACCAGTTTTTGTAGTGCGCCTGTTTTTTCCATCAAAGTCATCATTAAAATAGATGTAAGTACCATTAATGAGATTGGAAATGATTTTACGATGCCTGCAAGGGAAACAATTAGACTAATCCGCCAATCCGTTTTAAAAACAGTTAAAGAAAGCACAAATAACATAATAAACAGTATAATTCCGACAACATGCGCTTTCAATTTAAAATAGATAAGAAAAAACACGGCCAAAATAAAAGGAACAAGAATTAATATTATGTCTAAAAGTACGCTCATATTGGTTAGAATTTTATGCCTAAAGTTATTTAAATCTCTTGGTTCTTTATTTGGGAAGAATAAAGCTGATGTTAAGCCTCTAACATAAATTGTTAAAATATATGTTGAGAATTAATATTATACAATGAACAAGCTGCCAAATTCAGTTTCATACCAAATTGAATCGATTTCTAAATTTACTAAGATAATAAAAGCAGGAAAAAACTTGAATCAGAAACAAGCACTAAAAATTGCCTTTCCTGATGCAAAAACATACGAATCCTTCGGCTTTACTATTATTGGTAATGATTTGCAAGTAAGAAAATACCATTTTAAATAGTGAATTATTCTCATCTATCTCTCAACCATCTCTTATCAACTGTTCATCCGTCTCTCATCAACTGTTCATCCATCTCTCATCAAGATTAGGAAAAAAAGATGAAGATTATGCTTTTTGTCCGATAAGTGAAGCACCTAGAACAATAAAGACAATTGAAATCAAAGCAGCAACCACAAAAGCGTAAAAAACATCTGTCTCTTTTACTTCACGAGTATCAGCAAAACAAAATCGACCATTCCAAATTTCTTCATGATTATTATAATGTTTCTTAAAATCAATATATGTAATCCAAGATATAATCGAACCAATAAATAAAACAATAACAAGAGTAACAGTTGTCATATTTATTTCCATCAGCATTTTAATCATTTTTTTAGTTTATGTTAAAATAATTAATATTTTATGGTTATAAAGGGGTAATTCTAAAACTAAAATAAAAATTTTTACCTCCCTATAGACAATCTTTATACTAAGAAAATAAAATTTAGTACTTTTGCTGTTTTGAATATCTTTCTTTGAAAGGAATAATAAGAAAGGTTTTTTTCTACTGATAATACCGCTTTTTCAGTTATTATTATTTTTATTATTAATGATTTCAATTATTAGTGTTCTTGCTTTCCTTATAAAGGGTATAAAAGGTTTTTATATGATTTCAATTTTAAGGTATCAAGAGGAAATACTCATGGATACTTCAAATTTACTGTACATAATTCAATTTGCGTTACTTGGATTATCTTATGGTGGTTTACTGATTTGGTTCTTAATAAAGAAAAGAGAATTCAAAGATGTAGAAATATCGCAAATTCGGATATTCTATATAATTTGGTTAACCATTACAATGCTTGAAAACATTTTATCAGCAATAAAATATGCTTATTTAGATATAAATCCAACTGGTACTTTCAAAACTCCTTATTCTATTCTAGAATTTTTAGAAATGACAATATTTTCTATCCTTTTTTGGGGATTTTTATCCTATATGTTTCATGAAAATAAAAAGGGAATAATTATTGGAGTCTTTTCATTTGTTCTAAAAATTGGAACGAATTTTGTTAATTTTTTCCTGATCCAATATATCACTTCTCAATATTCAAGTGATTATCTACTGCTTTCCAACTTCCTTAGCTTAATAGTATTATCAAATAGTCTTTTAAATTTGATATTAGGGTTTATAATTATTGGTTTTGTTAGATCATCCACTCCATTTAGAAATCACCAAGAATTTTCCCAGAGTTTCTCTCTTGGAGTAATTGTTATGATTATTATATATCCTTTAATTCAAATCGCAATCACAATTTTGATTTTTATATTGGCTGTGTTCACGAATTTATTGATTTCGAGTGATATTCTTGTTTATGGATTCTTCATATTAAAGTTAATTATACCATTTATTGGAGTTCTGGGTATTTTCATAATTCAAAAGAGCATTTTCCAGTGGATTCAAAGTAAATCTCCTGAATATGAACCACAAATTTCTAGCTATTATTCTGAAACCAATGAAAATTTATAATGTATGATAACGTAGATAGCGAATATAACAGATTCAAATGGAATCAAATGAAAAAAAGGATAATCAATTCGATTATTAAGTTCTATGAAAAGAGATGCTGATTCAGATTGATTTCATGAAATTCCATAAAGAATTTTATTTTTTTCATAATATTTTAGAATTTAAGAAAAAAAATTCAAAACTTTTTACTGCTAGATAACAAAAAGTTGAATAGACTTCATTTTGAATTATGAAAAATTTTTAATAAGCTTCCCAAAATACTCAAAATATTGAATAACTCTTATTTACAAAAAAAGTAAGGAAAAAATAAAAAATGACACGTTCTATTAAAAAAACACTTTTGATATTGATTCTATTTACGCTATTCATCAATATTTTTGAACAAAATACAATAATACTCGACTCTTGTTCTCAAAAAGAGCATAATCCGAAGGCATTGTCAACTTTCTCAAATGAAAGCCATCAAAATATAATATCTTCGTTAAATCCCGCATTTCAGTGGAAAACTCTTTCAGATTCAGATGTTTCCCAATTGAAGAAAGAATGCGGAGTATATGACCCAAACAAGAATTATTCATTACGATTTCAAGGCTATGGAACCGGAGCACTTCCACGAGATGAACAAGAGTGGGAAAGTTTAGTTGGAACTCATGTAGTTAAAGGAATTTCCAACGAACGAGAGATTGAAGAAAATCTTCCTGATTCTATTGATCATTCCACATCACCATATTTCCCTGCAGTAGGTAATCAAGGTATGCAACCTTCATGTTGTTCTTGGGCTGCAGGATATTATGCTTATGGATTTCAAGAAGCCAAAGATAACAAATGGAATGCAAAATCAGGAGATCCGCGCTTCTTATTAAGCCCAGCTTGGATATATAACAAAATAAAACTTGGTTCAGAGGGAGGATCCAATTATGCAGGAAATTTTAGAATTTTAACAACGTTAGGATGTCCAACCATGTCAACTATGCCATATGTCGCAGAAGACGATGTAAGCTGGGGGTCTGAATCTGCATTTCGGGAAGCTCCACTCCATAGAGCCAAAGAATCATACAAAGCCTTTTTTTTTAATTCGGAAGAGAAAATATTAACAATTAAAGCACTTTTAAATAAGAGTATTTTGCCTGTTTTCTACATAGATGTTGCAATTTACCCAGAATACTGCTGGGGAAATGATTTCATTGTTTCAACTGCAGATATAGCTTCTGGTGAAGGAGGTCATTGCCAAGCATTTGTAGGATATGATGATTCCATTGAAAAAGATGGAGAACTCGGTGCATTCAAAGTGGTTAATTCATGGGGAACAGACTTTGGAAAAAATGGCTTTTACTGGATTACTTATGATGCAATAATTAACATGCTCTATGAAATTGATTGGATTGAAGATATCCCTAATTATAAGCCAAATTTAGTTGCAACTTGGAAATTTTCAGTTGCACCAACAATGTTTACAAGCATTAAAATAGGAATTGGAACATTCGATAATGTATTCCTAAAAAAAAGCTTTGAGCACTACGTTTACGAATCAACTCCTCTTCCAAAATTTATGGCACTCGATGTATCAGAATTAATGGAATACTATCAAACAAAATCAGCTGATTTCTTTATAGAACTAAATCGACCGTTAGTAAATAATTCCATTCTATCTTCATTTTTCATTGAATACTATGATAACGATTATTCACCAGGATCTCCCACTAAAATAAGCCCTCAGTGTTTGGATGTTCCTTTAAAGATTGACAATAGAACTAAATCATACGCTCAAACCTTTCTTCCAGGAAAACCATCACCTCCTTCCTATGTTATGTACAGTAATTATTCTCAAACAATATCTTCTAGTGCGAAAAGTTTGATTAGTCCTAGTTCTACTAGTGATCTTCTAATCTCATGGAACTTTCCTTTATCAACAGGTTACGGCAATATTTCAGAATATCGATTATATCAAGTCGATCTCCCAGCAAATGAAATTAATCCGTTTGAATTGAACACATCAGCTGAAATTGTTCATTTTCTAAAGGAAATATCTCCTGTTGAACCATTTAAACCAAAGTATACAATAATTGACACATCTATTAATTTTGAAGTTCAATCAATTCTTTTAACCGCTGTAAATGAATACGGTGAAAGTATTTTATCCCTTCCCGCAGTTCCATTTAGCCCAGAACTTCCAAATGAACCAACAAACTTGAATGTTTCAAAAAGTAAATCCGCTATTCGTCTAACTTGGGCAATTCCTACCGATTTGGGAGGGGGAATTAATATTTCTTATAATATTTATCGTGGAATTTCACCAGATTCTTTAGAAAAGATTGGAATCACAACAGATGTCGAATTTTTCGTAGATGAAACTGCAAAAAATAACAACAGTGAGGTTCTATATTATGCAGTATCGGCCCAAAATGAAGCTGGGGAAGGAGAACTATCCGATACTATTGAAGTAATCAATGATCTGAGTAAATTAGGAATTTATTCCTATCCGGTTTATTTTGTAGGACTGATTTCTGTCGGATTTATAGCAGGACAACTAATATTTTTCGCTCAACGCCGAAAATTGAAAACATAAATTCTTAAAATGGCTTAGAATTCTTTTTTATCTAATTCTCTTTATTATTTCGTTTATTTTAAGTTCAATATTTGAAAAACAGTAATAATTTATAATTAATAATTCAGAAATTATAACTACCATATTATTTTTAATGAAAGGATTTTCATGTATTTAAAGGACTAAAAGCATTTTTAAGGAGATTTGATGTTTAATACATTAACATTGCTATTCAATATTGATTTATCATGAAATCAGTTTACATTTACTTCATTATTTTTCTGATAATGAGCATTTTATGTTGGATTGAATATTTTTTCTTCAAACAGAAACTATTAGATAATGAAGAAATTTGGAACAGACGATTTTGTTTTGCAGATACTAGAAAAGTGAAAGAATCAGATCTGCGATATTCTCTTTTTGCATCAATTATTATTACAATTATCACTTTTTTCCTTGGTTTATCATCATTATATTCTTTATTTCACTAAATCTGGCTAAAAGATGAGTTATTTTTTGAGAAAATGATTTATTAAAAATGTTTCAGATTAATTTTTTGCATATTTTTAGTATTCTTAATTTTACTCCTTTTCGCTACATATACAAATTAATGGTTACCGATTTTTTTGGTAAATAATTGCACATTTTTCTCGCAAACTCAAGACCTGCAACCATCTACTTCTAAGTCTCCTCCTTCAGTATATATCCTTTAACTGATCGAGAAAATAATCAAAAGCTAACTTGTAATAAAAGAATCTATACCCTCATCACAAATTTCTTCCAAATTACATTATATATACGCTAGATTTTGCCCAAATTTAGAAAAAGTGAAAAAATAATGAAAAAAGACACAAAACCCTTAGAAACATCTATGAATAACTTGAGGTCCTAATTCTTTATACTCGCGTCGAGTTACCCACATTCGTTGGAAAGTCTTTAAGCTTGCTAAAATAGACCCACCAATCCAAACGGAATACATACGCTCTGGAGGAGCAATAATCTTTACATCAACGCTTTCTGGGATTTGTTCCTTGATTTCTTTTGTAAGTCGTTCTTTCAATCCTGGATACATAGTTGAACCACCAGAAAGAACGATGTTTCCATAAAGATCACGGCGTAAATCAACATCACATTGTTTGATGGCGTTACAAATAACATCATCTAAAGGTTCTAATTCTTTTCCAATAACTCCTGGGTTGAAGAAACACTCTGGAGCTAAGAAGCGCTCAACAGATACGGTAATGGTCTCACCATCTGGTAACATGTAAACTTTTTCCATTCCAGCAACTTTCTTTGATAACATAATTTCTTTTTCTGGATCTAAAGCCACATAGCAGAGTTTTTCTTTGATATCCCGTACAATTTCTTTTTCAGCTGAAGTTGTAAAGGAAAATCCTTTTTGTCGCAATAATCGTTGTAAATAGTTAGTAATATCCCGTCCGGCTAAATCTAAACGTGAAATGGCATGAGAGAGCGCAAAACCTTCATAAATTGGCACAACGTGAGAGACACCATCACCAATATCAATAACACATCCAGTGGTTCGCCCAGAAGCATACAATGATAATACTGCTTGCATAGACACATAGAGTGCAGGGACATTAAAGGTTTCAAACATAATTTCAGCCATTTTCTCCCGATTTGGTCGCGGGTTTAACGGCGCTTCAGTCAACAACACAGGATGTTCTGAAGGATCAACCCGCAAATCTGTATAAAAGGTATAGTGCCAGATTTTCTCCATGGCGATCCAATCTTCTATAACACCATGTTCCACTGGGAACATGAGTTTTAAGACACCTTTCAATTGTAATGCTTCTTCACCGATATAATATTCCCGGGTGTAGTGTTCGACATCAGTCATAATGGAAGTATACTTAGGATATCCAATCAAAGTGGGGAACACAGATCTTGGTTGATCTTCTCCTGCAAATCCATTTTTGGAGATCCCGGTACCATTATCGACCACAAGGGGTTTTGCGGCCAACCAATCGCTTTCGTTGCTCATAATGATCACAAAAATTTTGGGTTCGAAATATCGTTTTTTAATTGCGTAAAAACTGAGTTTCTTAGTTATTATCTTCCCTTCGAACTTAAAAACTTTTACTCGTAAATTGATAAGAGTGGTATAGCGGGTGAGGAGGGGAGAAAAAAGAAAGATACCAGACTAATATTTGGAATGCCCATAAATATCTAGTTTGAAGGAAAAGGGTGAATCTCATCTTAAAGCGGTAAATCATGAAGAATAAAATCAAATAAAAGATAAAGGAATATTCAAAGTCTAAAACGCAATAATAAAGTAAATCTTAATAGAATCATTTGAATTGAAAAAACAAGATAAGATAATTAAAAAAACCATTAAGTTTATTCTTTATTTATTAATATCTAATAGAAAAAAATAATTCTAAAAATTAAATAGGTTTTTAATGGAAAAATTCGTAAAAGTCATCTAAATTTTGGAATGCATGAAGGGTAAATTGATATTTATATGTAGTGTTTTTTATTATTCAATATTTTTTCATTGGTTTCGCACCCCATGAATTATCTCCTCCTACTGCTTGTTTAATATAATCAATATTTAGGGTAATCAAATGTCTTCGGATTCGGACTATTTTAGTGAAACCATGCTTTTAAATGCGGTGGATCTTTTTACGGCTGCATGGGATTTAAAGTATCCACAAAATTGATAAAATGTAAAAAAACATTATCTTATAGGATGAAATATATCATGAAAAATAAATGGCAAATCTTCATTATTTTATGCATATTAGGAATAGGAAGTATGACCCCTCTTTTTTCTTTCTTCTTTTCTTTCCAAATGCACGATTCAAATTTGACATTGCAGTCAGAACCGAAAAAGGGAGACTGTATTCCCGCCGATGCGAACCCCGAAAGTTTTATTTCCGTGTGGAACACTGCTTTACACAGCGGAGGATCAAGCAATGACAATCAGATAAGATTACCTTTGGAATCTTCGGGTACGTACAACTTCACGGTGAACTGGGGCGATGGAACAAGTGATACAATCACCGTTTGGAATCAGGCAGAAGTCACGCACACCTATTCTGCGGTTGGTAACTATACCCTAACCATTAACGGAACCGTTGTCGGATGGTGCTTTGATTTTGAGGGAGATAGACTGAAAATAACGGAAATTTTGCAGTGGAGATCTTTAGAATTGGGAAATTCGGGCTGGTATTTTGCTGGATGCGAAAATTTGAATTTAACAGCCACCGATTCTCCCAATTTAAGCGGAACAACTGATTTAAGCGGAACTTTTTGGGGTTGTAAGAAATTAGGCAGTAGTGGAAATATGAACTTTTGGAATGTTTCGTCTGTAACAAAAATGTACTGTATGTTTTGGGGGACCTTCTCGTTCAACCAAAATATTGGAAATTGGGATGTATCAAGTGTGACCGATATGGAACGTATGTTTCTGCATGCATATTCGTTCAATCAAGATATCGGAAATTGGGATGTGTCTTTTGTAACTAATATGTTTGGAATGTTTTGGGATGCTCATTCGTTCAATCAAGACATCGGCGGTTGGAATGTTTCAAGAGTAACGGATATGAGTGCAATGTTTTGGAGGGCTTTTTCGTTTGACCAAGATATTGGAGGATGGAACGTTTCCAAAGTGACTGATATGTATCGTATGTTCAGTGAAGCAACTTCTTTTAATCAAGATATTGGAAGATGGAATGTATCGGCTGTTTGGAATATGGGCGGTATGTTCGAAGGGGCTTCGGCATTTAATCAGGATATAGGTAATTGGGATGTATCCAGTGTAACTGATATGTATTGGATGTTTGATGGTGCTTCTTCATTCAATCAAGATATAGGCAGTTGGGATGTATCAAGCGTGACCAGTATGGATTGGATGTTTGGAAATGCTTTTGCATTCAATCAAGATATCGGAAATTGGGATGTATCAAATGTGATATCCATGGGTGCCATGTTCTCTGGAGCTTCTTCATTCAATCAAGATATTGGTAAATGGAATTTGCGTAATGTTCTTTATATGCCCGAAATGTTCAAAAATGCGGCATCTTTCAACCAGAATATCAGTGCATGGCATACAACTTTGGTGGAAAATATGTGGTGTATGTTCGCCAATGCTACTTCATTTAATCAGGATATTAGCGGTTGGAACGTTCATATAGCGGGAAATATGAATTATATGTTCGCCAATGCCAGTTCATTCAATCAAGATTTAAGCACCTGGAATACCGGTTCTGTAAAAAGGATGAAATGTATGTTTGATGGCGCATCTTCATTCAATCAAGATATCAGCGGTTGGGATGTTTCTTCCGTGATCGATATGAGTTACATGTTCCGTAATGCCAGCTCATTCAACCAAGATATCAGCAGTTGGGATGTTTCGGCCGTTACAGATATGAGCCACATGTTCGATGGAGCTTCAGCTTTCGATCAAAACCTCGGTAGCTGGAATGTATCATCGGTGACCGATATGAAAGGGATGTTTCGTGGTATAAAATTGTCAACGGCAAATTATGACAGCATTTTACAGCATTGGTCGAAATTGCCTCTACAGAGTAACGTTTCATTTGATGCGGGAAATTCGCAGTACAGCAAATCCGCAGTCGAGGCTCGACAGTATATTGTTGGTACTTTCGGATGGAATATTACCGATGGCGGTTTTACGGAAAAAGAACCGGGAACAAACCAAATTTCAGGGTATCCGATCTTCATCTTTATGTGCTTTTTTGCCGTATTGATTGCAGTTTTAGGAAAAAGGTTCGAAATATCACCGTCCATTCCCAAATCCGTTCAATAACTACTTTTTTTTTAGTTTGCATCTTAATACATGCACAGATGCGATTCCACACAATGTTGTATTTATAATAACTTGGTTTTGGGCTTTCTCGGACGACTTATCAAAATAAAACAAAACTATCAAGTGATTTAAAATTGTCGAAAATTAACTAAATTTAATTGATATATGTAAATATACATGTATTAAAGAATTTGATAGCAGTAGTATCTATAATATCAATCACATAAATCTGAATTAACAAAATTTTATGATTTTCTGTTAAAAGAACGAACAAATTCTAATATGGAGCAAAAATTTAGTCAAGAGAAATCAAAATTCATCCAAATTTTAAAATGCATGAAGGGTAAATTGATATTTATATGTAATGTTTTTTATTAATCGGTATTTTTTCATTGGTTTCGCACCCCATGAATTATCTCCTCCTACTGCTTGTTTATTATAATCAATATTTAGTGTAATTAAATGTCTAGTGGGGAGATCAGTGGTATGCTTAGCGGTTTCAAGATCATGCAGAGTATATGGCCAAGCTGAAACACTGACAAATGGTAAGCCTTGAATTAAAATCCCTTGAACCTTTTCTACATTAACATTACTGTTCGCTTTAGTATAAACAATTGTATTAGTTTTAGCATCTGTTTGAGCTTTAATCTTATCATTAACTTTATCATTAACTCCATCTTGATTTTTATGGTTTTTACTTTGATTCTCATTTATTTTTCTATTAGAGAGAAGCATCCAACGAACATCACAGCGATTTGAATTCTCTTGTGGTCGAATGTATGGATATGTGTAATTGTGAATTGTTAAATTATATATTCCAACGGCAGCACCTGTTTTGCGATCTCCATAATTTTCATGCGGTCCTCTTCCAAACCATCGAATATTAGCAAATTCAATAGGGATTCCCATAGTCATTCCAAATTTAATCATATCTTTTTTAGGAGTGAATGAATTCTCTATATATATTTTTCCAGAAGAGAAAATCTTTAGTGTTTGCTTTAATGGGAATTTTCCGTGAAGAACATGAAATTCAGCATGGATCTCAACTAAATGAGGATTTTTTTGCTGGATATTCAACGAAAGTAATCGGTAATGCTGGCTTGCCCGTTTCCAAGTTTGAGACAAGGGATACCATGACATTACGTTCGAAAGTCCTCGATCATTATCAGTTGGAACGCGCCAGAAACTAAATCGAAGAGGTTCAAGTAAAATCTGCTTTCCATGGAAAATCCAACTTGAAATAGCGCCTGATTTGCGATTTATAGTAATTTCAAAATCAGGTTGAAAAATCCGAATCTTAGAAGGATTATCTTCAATTTGCAAAGGAACAAGGGCGGATATATCCGAATTTATTTCTGCGTTTAACTCTTTGTCTATTGTGAATAGTTTTGAATTTGGATCTATGTTTAAATTTTCGTTTAGCTCTGATTTTAACTCCGAATTTAGATCTAGGTTTGGGTTTATATTAAAAAATGGAATTTCAAATTGATCCCAGGCAATTTCAAATCCTTTTTCAGCCCAAGGGGTATCTTGAACTAATCTAAAGGAGCAATTTAGATGATATTCATGTCGTCGATATGATTGTGATCCACTTTTAGGAAATTTTGAAATATCTTGCAATTTTTTCATATAAGGAATAGTAATTTCACAAGAAGCAAGAGGAGGGACAGCTAAATTCTCAATTTTTCCAGAATCTAACTCAATTCCATCTTCTAAAATTGCCCAGTGCAAAGAAAAATGATTTAAGGAAATAAATGAGTATTCGTTCGAAATTTTTAACTTTCCATTAAGAAGATCTATGGGAGTAGCGTGAATACTAGCATAGACTTTTTTAACTTCCCAGGCACTAGGATTAGGATATCGATCTGGAGCAAATATTCCATTAATGCAGAAATTTGAGGAGTTAGGTTTATCACCAAAATCACCACCATAAGCCCAAAATTCTTTTCCACTTGATGTGCGCTTTCGTAAACCTTGATCGATCATATCCCAAATAAAACCACCAATACACGCTGGGTAGGCACGAATAACATCCCAATAATCCGATAAATTTCCTACACTGTTCCCCATTGCATGAGCGTATTCACATAACAAAATAGGATATCTTTGAAATCTTTCTGGTTTTATGGTTTTTAGTTTCAAATCCCCTGTTTTTATGGATTTTCCTTCAGCAACAGCGCGAAATTGATTGATAGGAGTATACATTGTACTGAAAACATCTGAAACGCCTTGTAAAAAATAATCACCTTCATAATGAAAGGGTCGAGTTTTATCAAGTTGAAGTGCTTTATTTTTCATATCGTGAAAAACAGAACCAAATCCTGCTTCATTGCCCAATGACCAAAAGATCACACAAGCATGATTTCTATCTCGCAGAACCATTCTTTGAACTCGATCAATACAAGCACCGCACCATTGGGGATCACTGTCAGGTAATTTTGATCTCAATCCATGGCTCTCCACATTTGCTTCATCCATTACGTAAATTCCGTAGCGATCGCAGAGTTCATAGAAATAAGGATGATTAGGATAATGCGATGTTCGGACGGCGTTGATGTTAAATTGTTTCATAAGAAGTACATCTTGTCTTATCTGTTCACGGGTTATCGCTCTTCCTCTGTCTGGATCATGTTCATGCCGATTCACCCCTTTAAGTAAAATTGGTTTACCATTGAGAAGAAGTTGGCGATTTTTAATTTCAATCTTTCGAAACCCAAATTTGGTGATTATAATCTCAGATATCTTATTGGATGCATCTTTTAGAACAATAACTACAGTATATAAGTAAGGTTGTTCTGCAGACCATTTTTTTGGGTTCATTACAGGGATTTTAAGATTGCATTGTCCAATTTCTCCTTTTTTTATATCAATATATCCTTTTACAAGAGGATCAGAATGAATTGGATTCAATTTTTCATCCAAAAGGGTAATTTCAACGGAATAAACTTCTGAAATATTGGTTATATTTAGATTTTCAGAATTTTTTTTATTTTTTTGTTTATAGTTAATTCGATTATTGAGTTTATTACTTAGATCGTGGTTCAGTTCATTATTTGAATCATTGTTCAGTTCAAATTTCAGATTACTGTTTTTTACCTTGATATGAGAAAAAAAAGTTACATCGTGATAATTTTCATCAAACTCAGCAAAAAGATAATAATCTTCAATAAAAGTTGCTGGAGTGCTGAATAAATAAACTTCTCGAAATATTCCAGACATGCGCCACATATCTTGATCTTCAAGATAACTTCCATCTGACCAACGGTAAACTTCAACAGCGATTAAATTCGATCCAGAGTGAACGAACGGGGTAATATTAAATTCTGCAGGTGTCATACTCCCTTGACTGTATCCTACCTTTTCACCATTCACCCAAACGTAAAAAGCTGATTTTACTCCATCAAAATGCAGAAAAACTTGACGATGTTCATCACTATCCCATTCAGATGGCAAATCAAAAAATCGCCGATATGATCCGACAGGATTATATTTTGCATCAATATTTGGGATATTATGTCGTTTAACGGAATAAGGGTAATGATAATTGGTATATATTGGAATTCCATATCCTTTCATTTGCCAATTTGATGGAACTTCAATTTCATCCCAATCTTCACAATTAAAATCAAGAAGGTAAAAATCAACAGGACGTTCAGATGGGCATTTAACCCAGTTAAATTTCCAAATTCCATTTAATGAATAATAATATGGAGATTTATTGATTGATTGAACGAGACCCTCATCACGATTTCTGACAGGAACGATAAAACTATGGCCTACATTTTTATTTCGCCCAAAGATATCAGCATTTTCCCAATCAAGAGCAACTGTCATACTTTCTCACAATTATCATGTATTATTTACTTTTAAAAGTATATTTTAAATTTGCTATAACCTTTTTTTTTTATTCCAATTAATGTGCATTTCAACTATTCACTGCTAAGTTGATAACTAAGTGGATAATGTTCCAGGGAAAAACAACGCCATTTTTTGAAATGTATAGGTAATCTTCCATGTTTGAGAAAATCATCATGCCATTTTTGAGGAACAGGAAGATCACGATATAATTCATTTCGAAGTGCTTCCAATGGGGCACGTTGATATCCCATATAATCAGCTGCAGTCATAATGTGAGATTTAGACATTTCACTCACTTTATTCAAACGATCAACAAAATCAATTCCATATTGTGAACGAATAACATGGTGATCAATAATAATTTCTGGAATGAAATCTGCCAATTTAAGCGCGTTTTTCCAAGCAATCTCTTCTAATTTTTGCCTACTTTTTTTTACTTGATATAAATACAATGGCGGACCAGCCACATAGAGAATTGTCGGCTTCCAGTCAAGAATAATGTCAATTGTGTGTGAATCCAATAATTGAATGTCAGATCCGAATACAAACACATCATTATCATCGACAATTCGAACCATCATTACTGAATTGAGAAAAGATGACGATTTTTGAGCATATCCATGGGGAACAGATTCTGAAAACTGCAAATTATTGAAAGATTTCCCTTCGGGGTTTATAAAATCGCATCCTAACATATTTTGTAGTTTTTTTCTTCTATAACGGCTTGTTTTGGAAGTATTTTCAGGACTTTTTACCCATAATTTAGCAGATTTTAAAGGTTCAATCACAGTAGAAGCGGATAATTGAACTAAATCTGCTTCGACCATAGGATGATGATCCCCGTGGAAATGCGTGATTATTATATCACTAGCATTTTGCATTTCGTTGATGATTCTTGAACGCAAAATATAAGATATTTCAATTTGAAAAGGATGGGGAAGCAATTTTTTTCGACCTTGGTCTAGTGCCAATCCTGGATCAATTAAAATTTTTTGAGATTTGGTTTCCACCATGCAAGCCATACTTCGCACTCCCAAAGATTCAGCAGCCAAACAACTAATATTGATATATTTATCCCCCTTTTTTTCTATAATACAAAATTTTTTTTGGATGTTAAATATATTGTACTCAATGTCAGATCAAACCACACTAGAATTTACAGTCAAGCTATACGGTCCTTTTTATTCCATGACGCGTAAAAAATCCGTTTCTTTTACATCTGACCATGGTTTACCCACCGTAAAGGAAATGTTACAAAAAGTGGTTGAAATCTTTCCAAAATTGAAAGATTATATTTTTGAAGACGGTCATCTGGCGGAATTTACCACTATTGTTATCAATGGAGAATTAGTTTCTGAAAATGAGTGGGATACAATGCACATTCACCCTGAAGATCGAATTTCTCTTTTCAAAGGGCAACATGGCGGGTAATTTTGCAATTTATTTTATTCTAGCATCATTAAATCTTTTTATTGTTATTCTTTTCATTTTATATTAAATCAAAGTGAAAAAGCTTTTGTGATTTTTTCTTGTTGAATTTTTAACAATTTTGATCAACAAAAAGGGAAATCTTTTAGAAATTTATCTTCTTGATTTATATATGGCTAATGACGCGGAAAAGGAATTAAAGAAATTAATTAAGGCAAAAACCAATAAAAAATCAGACCAAATTTGTATTGTGGTAAAAATTAGGGATGCAGTTGACATTGTTGACTTGCAGATCAAAGAAGAAGCCGAGGGAATCTTTAAAGTACGCGTTCATTCCACTAATGAAAAATATCCTAAATGGTATACATATGGTTATTTTATTGATGTAAAAAATCTGCGTTTGAATTATAGTGATATTAAAAACCGTAAACAGATACAAGATATTTTGTCAAATCCTAATTTTGTTGTTCATAAACCTACTAAACAATTGTTAGATCGCTTTGAGAAGGATTTTGGTGGAGTAATCCCTGATGGAATGGGAAAATTATTCTGGCGCACAGAGCGATTTAAAAAGAAGAAAGACCCTTTCAAAGTAAAAATGAAAGCTATGTAAAAATCGTGTTAAAATCCATATTTATTAATTTTTACTTCAATGCTATAGAAATATATTCTAATTTAAAAGATATATTTTGATATACCTATTTTTCTATTTTAGCGTAAATTTTAAGAATGCTTACTTCATCTTTTAGATGGAGAATGATGGAGAACGAACCTTTTAACCGTGCACGGGTAAAAATGCAGTTTTGGAAATCCAGCTTTTTAGATTTGTCATTTCGCAACGATCAGCTAAATTTTAACCCATATGCTAAAGATGTAATTGAAGTAATTCATCAAGATAGTTCTGCGCTTTTTAAAATTTTATTAATCATGCAACAGACATTTTCATTTCCATCAGTATACAGACCTCCTAAAAGAAAAACTAAAGCAAAAGTTTCTTCAGATACACCTCCATCCCCTGATCTTGAGATTACGATTATACCGAAACAAATTCAAGGAAAATTAAATGCAAAACATATCCGAGCATTAAATAAAAAAAGTAAAGATTTACGACTAACGGAATTGCTTACTTATGAAACAGATCCGAATTTGATAAAGAAAATTCAAAAACTCCGAAATAAAACAGAAGAGATGCTAGAAGAAAGGGGAATAAACACATTATTTTTAACTTTGGGACTGTTACATTGGCAAAATTCGCAAGATAAGAAAAATTATATGTCACCTATAATGTTTATCCCAGTTAGCCTATCAGTAAATCCACCTGAATTGAATATTTTGGATGATGAAGTTATAATTAATCCCGCTCTCAAAGAAAAATTACGCGATTATCGAATTAAAATCCCGAATTTCCCAGAAGAATTCAATACACGAACATTTATCAATTACTTTGAAGAAATTGAGCAATTAATCCAAGATATGAAGGATTGGAAGATTGAACACCGAAATTTTATTTCAATATTTGCGTTTACAAAAGTTAATTTATTCGAAGATATCGATGATCATGCAGATTTGCTGCTTTCTCATCCAATTATTAAAGCTATTGCCGAAGAAAAGGGATATAAAGAATCTTCAGAAAACTTACCCGATTTATCCTTATTAGACGACAACTCGGATCCTAAGCACCAATTTACCTTATTAGATTGCGACTCCAGTCAAATGGAAGCAATACTTTATGCAAAATCAGGTTGCTCATTGGTAATTCAAGGCCCACCCGGCACTGGAAAATCGCAATGTATTACAAATATTATTGGAGAATGTTTAGCTGAAGGAAAAAAGGTTCTTTTTGTCGCTCAAAAAAAAGCAGCTCTTGATGTAGTTAAAAAACGGCTTGATTCTTGTGGAATTGGTGATTTCTGTCTGCAAGTGCATTCGCAAAATACGAATAAAAAAGAACTTCTTCAATCGATACAAAATACACTAGATAAGAATTTTCCCAAGAGATCTCTTTCTGAAAACAAATTCCATGATTTAATCCAATCTCGCCAACGATTAAATGAATATGTGGAATTAATTAATCAACCTTTTGGAAAAATGCAGAAATCTTTATATCAAATTGTCGGGAAAATGCTTAAATTCAAGAATATCCCAAAAATAGTAGCTCCTTTTCGTGATCCAAATCATGTGAATTTAGAAGATTATACTTTTTTGAAAAATACATTTGGAGAATTGGATCAATTCCGAACAACTATGGAAAACTATTCTAAAAATCCATGGTATTCAGCCAGAATAACACACCCATTGATATTATCAGGTGAATTGAAGGTTGTTTTAAAGAAAAGTCTTACTTCATTCCGAGACTCAAATTTAACACTACAAGAGAATATCAGACGTTTCATTTTGAAATTTCCACCAAAATTTGATCAAAATCCTGATCTGATTACTGAATGGCAGCACAAGCAGGTGCAAATTAGATATTGGATTGAAGTAATGCATCTGTTATTCCCATTTTGGCTCGAAATGGAAGAAGGATATCAAGATCTTCGACAGTATTTTGATATCGATAGTTTAATTGATTATCAAAAAATGAATTTTGATTCATTTCGTCAAATTTATAATGTATACCGTTCAGA
The DNA here is from genome assembly GCA_021498095.1 of Candidatus Harpocratesius repetitus. Classification (GTDB taxonomy): domain Archaea; phylum Asgardarchaeota; class Lokiarchaeia; order Sigyniarchaeales; family Promethearchaeaceae; genus Harpocratesius; species Harpocratesius repetitus. Next base: position 388,874 of record JAIZWK010000001.1, read on the forward strand.
TAAAGAAGATTCTCGTAAATTTATTTCCAAAATTGAAAAAAAACTAAGATTATATGCCGATTCTCTACAAAAATTTCAAGATGTTTTAGCAGTATTCAATTTAAAATCATGTATCGCACCTATTCAAACACTTGAGGAATTGAACGAAGTTAAAACTTTTTTCGATCGATTTTTACCGCGTGCATTATTGCTTCCAGTTGATATATTGATAACACGCTTTACAACAGATTATTTATCTTGGAGAAAGCACTTATCTGCCGTTTACCGGGGAGATCGAAAGAAAATATTATTATGTCGAAGAAAAGGGCGCAAACATGCAAATCCGATGGGTTATCTTAATCAGATAAAAGTATTCCAAGATAAATTTGGAAAACCGTACGATCATAGTCTTTCGGAAATTTCTGATATGATCACTGAATTTCATGTACTATATTCTGAATGGGAGGCACTTTATGAATTAGAACAAGAATTATTACCATTTTTCCGAGTTTCCTATTTGCCATCAACTTATGAGCAATCTTTATGGGAGAAAAATCATATATTTGCTCAACAATGGTTGGATAATCTTCCCTATCTGAATGATTGGTTTGAAGTTCAAGTACGAGCAATTCAGATTGCTGATCTCGGATTTTCAAGTTTATTTGAAGCTTTATTAGATGAACAGTTTTACATTCCAGGTGATCATACACCTATTAGTTATGAACTAATATTTCTTCACTCATTTTATGCTAAATGGCTTGAAATTTTGACTGATAGCTTGCCGCCTATTGCAAATTTTGAACGAAATTTTCATGAAAAACATTTAAAGAAGTTTCGTGAGAGAGATGTCGAAGTACTGCAATTAAATCAAAAGCGTCTGGAAAAATTACTCGCTGATGCTCGTCCACAATCTGAATTTGATCTTTCTCCTGAAATTTTGACTCAAATTGGTTATATTCGGAGAGAAGCAAAGAAGAAGCGTAATATTAAACCTTTACGGCACATATTTGGTGATGCTCAAGAGCTTATAACGAAAATTACACCATGTTTCTTAATGAGCCCACTATCAATTGCCAACTATTTAGACTTAGAAAAATATTATCGTTTTTTTGATGTGGTAATTTTTGATGAAGCTTCTCAAGTAACACCAGAAGATGCAATAGGTGCTATAGCTAGAGGTAAAAGTTTAGTGGTTGTGGGTGATTCTGAACAACTACCGCCTACACAATTCTTTACTAGTAAAAAAAGTGATGATGATCTGGATGATTCTCTTGATAGTGAGATTCAAACAATGGAAAGTCTTTTGGATGAATGTACAGGAATTGGATTTCGGGAAAAAATGCTGCGGTTTCACTATCGTTCCAAGAAGGAAGGATTAATTGCATTCAGTAATTTTAATTTTTATAATGGAAAATTGTACAGCTTTCCTGATATTAGCAATTATAGAAAACGATCATCAAAAAGAACACAAATTAAAAATAAATTACCCGCTTCCACAAATTTAACTTCAAGAACCGAGAATTATACAGAAATTCATAATCTCCCAGCAATTGAATTTTGTCATATTCCCAAAGGCGTGAAAGATAAGGGTAAAAACCCAATTGAAGCAAAAGCCGTTGCTAAAGCAATCATTCAACATTATATTAATAATCAAATCTCGCAAACACAATATTCATTAGGTGTTGTGGCTTTTTCCATAGTTCAACAAGCAGAAATTCAATCTGCACTGCAAAAAATATTGAAGAATCATCCAGATGTTGAAGAATATATGAATACATCTCAAATTGAATCACTATTTATTAAAAATCTGGAAAATGTTCAAGGAGATGAACGTGATTTCATATTCTTCAGTATTGGTTATACACGGGATGCAAATGGATCATTTAGTTTAAATTTTGGTCCATTAAATCGAACAGGAGGATATCGTCGGTTAAATGTTGCAATAACCCGGGCGCGTTATCATATCAAGCTTTTTGCATCTTTTCTTCCTTCAGAAATTCCAATTGAGCGAGTAAAGGCAAGAGGGTTACGAGAATTAATTGCCTACATGCATTATGCTCGAAATCAAACACTTCCTAAAATGATAACAACAAAAAATCAGAATATTCGAGACCTAATTGATGATGATTCATTAGAAGGAGATATTTTGGAATCTTTAAAAAATGAGGGATTTCAAGTGGTGCCAAAGGTAGGAATTTCCAATATTCGAATCGATTTAGCTATTGTTCATCCAAATGATCCAAATCGTTTTATCTTAGGTATTGAATGTGATGGAGGTTCTTATGCTGAAGCAGTTAATGCTCGTGATCGGGATAGAATTCGCTATAATGTTCTTACTGGGTTAGGATGGGAGATTATACATGTTTGGACACCAGAATGGATAAAGAATAAACAAAAAGTAATTAAAAGAATAAAGCGAAAAATTACTTCCATCATGCACAAGGAACCATAAAAATTTAAATGCTACCAAATGCAATCAATTTTTATGAATATTAAAGATTTTCTTCCCATGGATCCCGAAATTGAGCAAATGCACTACGATAAGAAGACAGAAGATTCTCTTTCTAAATTACAATACTTAGAAGATGGGGTGCGTCGCTCAATAAAAGATTTGGCAAGTTCACTTAAAAAATCTTCAGAAGAATTGGAAAATCTTCTGCAGATCCAGCAAGAAAGTGAAAGAAATTACATACAACTTGTAAATCGCCATAGTGATCTGATTTCCAAAAACGATCTTGCTCAAATTAAGCAAGAAAACAAGCAAATCGAACTTCGTTTGAGCATTCAACAAAATATCAATAATGCTCTTTTAGATTTAGCAAATAACTATAAAGAATACTCAAAAAGTCTTAAAGAATTAGAAAAGATAATTGAAAAATTAAATAAAAAGCAATCTTCTTGGCGCGATGCTGCAGCAGAACTAGCAAAACTACGAGGTTCACAAATGGCATCAGGTGGGAAGTTAAATAAGGTTGAAAAAAAAATTGAATCAAAAAAAGCAGATGTTATTAAGATTCGTACAGAGATAAAGCACCGTCAATCATTTGTTGAAACGAATTTAAAGCACATTAATGAAACTTTACTCAAATTAAAAAATTCGATCAAGAATTTCGTATAAATAGCACCTTTGACTCTACTTTTTTATCATTTTAATTCAAGATTTGCTTTCGATAAAATTCAACCATATTCTTGAATAATTCACAATGATGGCTTAGACCAAATGGAGGAATAAGATCATCTTGGATAATTCCTCCAATAATTGCTTTGGTAACATTGAATATTGAGATTTCTTGAGCGTCATCCCCTGGGCGAAAGATTTTCTTTAAATCCTTTTCTTCAACTTTATGATCTCCTAAATTCAGATAAAGAGCGTAAGCATCAGTCATATATACTCTTTTAGTCCCATCAGGGTTTCTTTCTTGTTCTGTTGTTGGGATGGTTGTAATATAATAGATTTTTGCAGAAATAGAGCGTAAATCAGGAGAAATATTTTCAAACCCATTTACTATAACCGGTATTTGATCAACAGAATAGTTTTCTCGAAGTTCTTCAAGATTTCCTTCATATTCTATCTTTAGATGGCTTTCTTCTTGAACTTCTTTTAACATAGTATATATTCCTGAATCAAGAACTGAAGAAGTGTTTCTAATACCTCCTATTATTGCTGGAGAATCTTTACCTGGTGGATTTTTTCGTACAATGCCGACAAAATAATGTTGAGCTCTTGCTTTGATGAAAATACCCAAATCAGCAGCCAAAGTAGGTTTATTCCATGCTAAATGACCAATAAAATTAAGATAAATGAATTTTTCTCCACTAATTTGAAATTCAGTGCATTTTATGTAATCTCCATATCGTCCAGGATATATTTTTTCTGTTTTAGTAAGTTCTAAATAATAAGACAACAGATAATCAACAATTTCGCTTTTTGAAGCATGTGTAATATTCCATACTATAGGATGAGAAGAGATTTCTGTAAATTTTAATTCTATAATAGGAGCAGAACTGCGAAAAGAAGCACCAATTGGTTCTAATCCTTTACCTTGGATTTTCCCATCTTTAATTAAAAGCCAATACTCTTTTATTATCACATCAAAGGGTAAATCCTTTTTTTTTTCAATGGATTTCTTATAAATAAATTTCATTTTTTTTTCTCCTTATTAGTTAGATCTTCTCATTCAAACTTTATTATTTTGTGTCGGCTTTTATAATTATTGAATTTTTTTTAGAAAGACTATATTTTATATGTTATTGAATAAAAGCACCAGGTTTTATCTTGTCATACAATTTTGAATCTGGTTTTAATAGAACGGCAGTACCATTTACATCTGCTGCAAGCAACATACCATTGCTTTCTAAACCCATCATCTTTCGTGGTTTTAAATTTATACAAACAATAATCAATTTATTAATTAGATCTTCAGGTTGATACCATGCTGCAATTCCAGAAAGAATTTGCCGCGGGTTAGGTTCCCCCACATCTACTTGAAGTTTTAATAGATTTCGCGATTTTAGAACCTTCTCAGCACTTAGTATTTTACCTACACGCAGATCTACTGCTTCAAACTGCTTGTAGTCAATGATTTCAAGAGTTTTGTGAGATTCTTCGGATGATTGTGATTTGTCGACCATTTTTTTCTCACTAACAACAACTTTTCTTAATTCATAAAATTTCTTATGAGGGTATTTTAAATTTCAAAGATTCGAAGTTTTTCATTTCATCATCTGAATTCTTCCGACTCAAATCCAAAATATCCTTCTTTATTTTTTGTCGATTTTACCAAGGTGCCAAATTCAAGATATGTAAATCAAAAATTATAATAAAATCAACTTCAGATTGAAGAATTTATAAACAAGATGGTATATTTTTAACAATTTCTTTGAAAAAATCGAGTTCGACAAAAAAAGAATTGCTATATTTCAGATATAAGTCGGATATATATGAATGATATTCAAAAAAGCGTTTAAATTAAAAAAGATGAAACATCCTCTTATAATGAAAAAAAAATATCAAAAATATTAAATAATGGAACTCTTGCAAAAGTGATGCAGCAACAAATTGAGAGTCTAGTAAGAAAGAAAAAATATATGAAGGAACTTAATATCTCTACTGAGGTAAAAATTGACGATCCCAGAGGCTATAAGGTCCAAAAAATATCGAAAATGGCTCGGTTAATTGATGAATTTACCACTTTGGCAAAACGAAAGAATATCATTTGGAGTTTTACTCAATGTGATGTAACTGAAGCGCGTCGTAAAATAAGGAAACATTATGAACAAACAGGAGAAAAAATCAGTTTTACTGCTTTTATTATTACGGTCTTTGCGAGAACAGTTGCAAATCACAAAAATCCAATGAATGCTATGCGGAAAGGAAAAAAGAAATTGTATATTTTTGATGATGTAGATGTAATGACGAATATTGAACGAAAGTTACCCGATGGAACGAAAAAGCCAGTCTCTTACACCATTCGAAAGGCACAGACAAAAACATTGAAAGAAATCAGCCAGGAATTACGTGAAGCTCAACAGGTAAAACATGTTCAAGCAGCAACTGGACAAAAAAACCCTATTTTGAAAAAATTGGCGAAAAATGTTCATAAATTTCCAAAATTTATCCGTCGTATTATATTAAATAAAATGTTCAGCGATCCTATCTTTAAAAAGAAAGCTATGGGAACTGTAGGAGTTACAGCAGTAGGAATGTTCGGTTCCGGCATGGGAAAGATGATACACCTTACTCCACATACCCTTAGTTTGGGAGTAGGAGGTATGGAAAGTCTCCCAACAAATTATGAAGGTAAAATTATCTTGCGAGATCAAATCGGTTTGACCCTTGCCATGGATCATGCAATTATAGATGGCGCTCCTGCAGCGCGGTTTTTCCATGATCTACGACAGATGATTATGTTTTTCTGTCACGAAGCAGATTGGTGTTTTAAATCACTTTAATTGTGAAAAATCTTTTTTTCTAAGGTGCTTTTTTTAAGGTGTTTTTTTATTACACTAAAGCTTAAATGCCAAGAATTGAAAACTTTTAAAATTTCCACTCACATGATAATTAAAGTATGTCGAGCACAAAACTTAGACCTTGGTTAAAATATTACGGAAAAGTACCTCATACAATTGAGATTCCCGAAATAACCTTATATGAAAAATTAGTAGAGACAGCTAAAAAATACCCAAATGAAATTGCTTGGGACTTTATGGGAACAAAATATACCTACCAAAAATTCCTAAACGAAATAGATCAATTTGCAAAAGGATTAGTTGCAATTGGTTTTACAAAAGGTGATACAATTACTATAAGTATGCCTACAGCACCTAATGGAATAATACCGATTTATGCTGTTAATAAACTCGGTGGAATCTGTTCAATGATTCATCCATTAAACCCGCCTTCAAAAATTAAAATGTTTCTTAATATGTCAAAAAGCCGTTTTGCTTTAACATTAGATGCATTTTATTCATCATTTAATGAAATTCTAGATGAAACATTTGTAGAAAAGCTAATTCTTGCCAAAATTGGAGATTATTTAAGCCCAATTATGCGATTCGGATTCTGGTTAACAAAAGGCCGCAAAATTAAGAAAATTCCTCCAGATCATCGTGTTCTCTGGTACAAGCAGATCATGAAAAATCCTTCTCGTCAAACAATTAAATCTGATATGAAGGCAGATGATCCCGCAATAATTCTATATTCGGGAGGAACAACTGGAATTCCTAAAGGAATTATGCTTTCTAATAAAAATATGATTGCAGAAGGAATGATGGCAGCATATTGGGGGAATCTTTCTCCAGGAGATCGCATTTTAGCAATTCTTCCGATTTTTCATGGTTTTGGATTAGGAGTATGCGTAAATGCAGCATTTATGACTGGAGGTGCCAGTATTTTAGTTCCAACTTTTACACCTGAAACTGTAGCAAAATTAGTTAAGCAAAAACGCCCTCAATATTTAATTGGAGTTCCCACACTTTTCGAAGCATTAGCTAACAATCCTCAATTTCAGCAAACAAACCTATCTTGCTTAAAAGTTTGCTTTTCAGGTGCAGATACATTACCTCGAAAAGTTAAAGAAAATTTTGAAGGAGTTGTTAAAAGAGCAGGCGGAAATGTGGTATTACTCGAAGGATATGGTCTCACAGAAGCAGTAACAGCTATAATGGCGTCCCCTATCGAAGAATATAGGGAAAACAGTATAGGAATTCCATTTCCAAATATGGATGCTAAAATATGCAAATTAGATTCTATTGAAGAACAAGAAATTGGAAAAGAGGGTGAAATTGTGGTGTCTGGTCCTGCAGTTATGTTAGGTTATATGAACCGCCCTGAAGAAACTGCAAAAGTATTAAAGAAACATGCTGATGGCAAAATTTGGCTACATACAGGTGATATTGGGTATCAAGATGAAGATGGATTTTTCTACTTCAAATTACGGCAGAAACGTATGTTGAAAGTAAGTGGAGTAAATGTTTATCCTAAAAACGTTGAAGAAGTTATTCGAAAGAATCCCAAAGTAGCACAAGTATGTGTAATTGGAGTTCCAGATAAAAAGCAAATTTCTCGTGTAAAAGCATTTGTTGTTTTAAAACCAAACATTCAACCTTCAGACGAAATAAAGAATTTGATTCTTGAAACATGCAGAAAAGAGCTACTGAAATGGGAAACTCCCAGAGAAATTGAATTCCGAACAGAACTTCCTTTAACATTAGTGGGAAAAGTGGCATTTAAAGAACTGGAAGATGAAGAATTAGCAAAATTAAAAGAAAAAAAAGACTATCCATTTGATGAAGAATAAAATCTCTGTGTAGTGAATAAATTATTTTTCTTTGCTTTTATTACTTTATTTCAAAGGAATATTGTTTAATGTCTCAAAAACTTGATAAATTGCTTGAGTTCCCTTATTTTCAAGCCCTAAATTCATTGCAACTAAATAAAATTGATGAGCAAGAGAGAGTCCTGGAAGAGCTAAATGCATTCTTTCTGCTTCCTTGAGAGCGATTGCCATATCTTTCACAAAATGCTTAATAAAAAAGCCAGAATCAAAACGACCATCCACCATGCGTTTTCCTAAATTACGAACAGACCATGATGCACCGGTACCTTTTCCCATTATTTCTATGGTCTTTTTCAAATCTAATCCTTGTTTATATGCAAATTGCAAAGCTTCAACCACTCCAATCATTGTATTGGCGATTAATATTTGATTGCTAATTTTCGCAGATTGTCCTGAGCCTGTTTCGCCCATATATGTGATATCTTCTGCAAAAGTTTTGAATAATGGATAGATCTCATCAAATATTTCTTCATCGCCCCCTACCATAATAGCTAATTGTTTATTTCGAGCAGCCAAATCAGGACCTGAAATTGGTGCATCTAATGCATGTGCTCCTTTTTTCTGGGCAGCTGTGTAAATTTCTCGTGCGAGAGCTGGCTCAGAAGTCGTCATATCAATTAAAATCGTTCCTTCTCGTACTCCATTTAATAAACCACCTTGCCCATTTTTTCCAAAATATACTTGTCTGACATCATCTGGAAATCCTAACATTGTGAATATAATTGTACTTTTTTCTGCAACTTCTTGGGGACTTAAACAAACTTTTCCCCCAATATCAACGAGATCATTACATTTTTCTATAGTACGATTAAATATAGCAACTTCATGTCCCGCTTTAATGAGATGGGAAGCTAGAGTCTTTCCTGTAGCTCCTAAACCAATCCATCCGATCTGTCTAGCCATAATTCATCACTATAATTCATTGACGAGAGAAAATTAATAATTTTATGGTTATTTTCTTCTTTGGGTACAAAAATTTTATATATTCGATTTATTTATCGCTTTATTCATTGAATAACTATTTCACACAAAAATTCTATTAGATTAGCAATTAATTCAAAATCAATAGATTTACTTAATACTATAACTTTATTTCACTATTCTTTTTAATACTAAAACAATAAAAAATAAATATAGGGAATTTATTGAAAAATAATAGCCTAAATAATAATAATATAATGATCAAATGATCAAGTAAAAGATTTAATTACAAAAAAGGATGGTCAAAATGGAACGAACATGTGAAAATTGCGCAAACTTCTTGTGTTGTCAAATTGAAAAGGATCCACGTGGATATTGTGAAGCAGATCCAGATGTACTGGGCTATTGCTCGTTATGGGATGGAGCCATATACAAAATTGAACCGTGTGAAGGCTGGAAAGCAAAAATTGCTTAATTCTTTTTTTATTTTTAAATAATTTTTCGACTATTTTTAAGAATAAAGGATCAATTAAGAGAAGCCTTATTTTTTAAATTATTTCAAAATTATCGTTCAAAAAAATCTTATTGACAATTTCATTGAAGTTTTAGAGCATAACATACACTATTTAAAGCTTATGACAAAGAAAAGCAGGGATATGCATAAATTGATATTTTTTATAAAACTCTCAAACTGGCAAAAATATGTTTTCCGCAGATACAGTTGCTATAAAGGAAATACAAGACTATTTGTGACAAAAGTTTTATTAAATAATCTGGCGGAGAATATTAATAGTAGGATTAAGACTCGTGTGCATTAAACTGGTCTTAAAACACCTGAGGGTTTATAACAGCGACTTCAGGCATAAATTACAATCACAAATTAACACGAAATCTTAGGAAATACCATTGTTCCACACCGATTTAGCCCAAAAATGCTCTTTAATGAGTGGAATAATTCAGAAATTAAACGATTATTTCAATTAAACGAAAAATGGGGGAAAAAATTTAAACCGAGGTGTTAGTGAATTGATCCTTCGTAATTAAAAATAGCCAATTTTTCTAATATGAGGATATTTTATCTTTTTTAATTTAAACGCTTTTTTGAATATCATTCATATATTTCCGACTTATATCTGAAATATCGCAATTCTTTTTTTGTTGAACTCGATTTTTTCAAAGAATTTGTTAAATATTTACCATCCTGTTTATAAATTCTTCAATTTGAAGTCGATTCTATTAAAATTATTGATTTTCATATCTTGAATTTGGCACCTTGGTTAAATCGACAAAAAATAAGGAAGGATATTTTAGATTTGAGTCGGAAGAATTAAGATGATGAAATGAAAAAATTCGAATCTTTGAAATTTAAAATACCCTCATATAAACAATGATTTTTTTATCGAATACTTTTTTCTCTATTTATTGATATTAAACATTTTTAAATATAAAAATCATAAATGTGATTAATTATGATGAAACTTACATTACATATAGATGATTAATTATGAGTGAAAAATCAGCAATCTTATCATATAGTAGTAGTGGTAATGCTACTCAAGGATCATTAAATCAAATTCCAGCGGTATTTTTTCGTTTGGGAACTTCCATGAAAAAGCTTGTTCCTATTATTTTTATAAAGATTTTTCTCCAATTTTCTATTGTTTTACTAATTTATGCAGGGATAATGGTTAGTTATGATGAAGATGAAATTATTGCTTATTTCCTATGGGGAATTGCAGGTTTTTTAGGAATAATCTACATTGGAATAATAATTGGCTTTATAATTTTATATGTACAATATTTTGAGACGTTAGTTGATCTCCAACATTCTTTACCTGATTCGCAATTAAAAAAAGCAATTAATTACCAAATCATTGGCTTGATATTAATCCAAACACCTGCAAGTATAATAGGAATTCTGTGTGATATAATAGGATATTACTATTTTCAGCAGTGGTTCAGCAATCTAGCAAGACCAACTTTAAATTCAGAAAATCGACTTATATTAGAAAGTAAACTAAAGCTCCTCTACTATGCCCACATCGGACAGTTATTCGGTCTAGGAATTATAATTCCCATAGTCTTATACAAAACAGGGCAAACAATATTGGAAGTTTGCACAAATGACTTTTTTAATTGGAAAAAGAACCCAATGCTAGATAGTAGTTTAATATGTGCACGCTGTCAAGATATTCTTAATTTGAATTCAAGTTTAGCAAATAATTCAGGAAAATATTCACAGGAGGGAATGTAATGCAAACAATTTCAACAAATTTTACAAAGATGGGAAAAAATTTGAAATTTGCAGGGATTTTTGCACTTATTCAAAGTTTTTTCTTTTTTATCGCACTCATTTTGTTTTTCATAGGTTTATTTGGAATGGATTATGGATCAGAGGGTCTTATAATATTTCTTTTTATTATTATTGGATTTGAACTACTCCTTGGTATTCCTGTTTTGATATTTCACGTAATGTGGTTAGCTGCACTTTACCAAGAAGCAAAGAGACAACAGAATACTAATCTTAACCAAGCATTCTCACTCTTTATTATCAGCTTCATTTTTCAAATCTTTTTGTTATGGATCTTTAGCTTTATTTTTAATATTCTTGGTTGGAATAAATTTAAAAGGGGAATCCTAACAGATTCTGAACAGATTCCAGAACATGAAATATTAAATTTTTCCAAAAAAGTGAACATAGCAATAATAGGGCAGATCGGCTCTATAATATATTTAGGAATGCCTGTTTACTATATCGGAATGATTTTATTAGGGAATACCATTTTATCATTATCGTCTTATTTAGAAACACCACCTGTACAAAGAAATGAAACGCAATATCAAATACAAACTCAATTACAATATCAATCACAATCTTATCCAAATCAAACTTATCAACCATATCAACAACCAAATACTAATACTATTCCAAATTCTCTTTCAAATAATACCACAATAAACTCTGATTCAAACAATTTACCAAAAACATTAACAAGTTCCAGCCAATATGCACCAATTGATAATAAATCAAAACAAATTCCATTAGCTTTGATTCCGCCAACAACATTTTTAAGAAATATAGGAGATGCAATGAAAAGAATTGGAATCTGGAATTTAATTATGCTGGTGATGCGTTTCTTTCTATATCTTTTTGGAGGATTAGCATTTATAGCGTTATATGATTGGTGGGAATATGGAATTTTTATTACTTTAATAATTTTGGGAATTTTTAGTTTACTTGGTTTTGTTTTGGCTTTTGCAATATATACATATGAACAGTGTAAATTAATAACCCTATTTCAAGAGATATACAAACAGAGCAAGCATCAATTAATTAGGAGATATATTGCTTATCACATCGTATCAGTAACTTCATTAAATGCAAATATTTTTTTGGTAAGTTTTGTGTCGCGTTTATTAGCATTTAATGCATTGAAAAATTGGGGAGAACAACTTTCGTTACATTTTCGAGACTATACAGCAAATGAAATACGAAATAGCTTAAATTTCCTTTTCTGGGCTCAGATTATTCAAATTCTACCATTATTAGGAATTATTCAACCATTAGCATATTTAAAAGTCGCTTCAAGTATGCAGAACGCAAGCTTATCTGATGCATTCTCGTATGATTCAACTCGTTTCTTAGGACCCCAAAAGATTTGTCCTATTTGTGGTGTCCTACATTTTCCATAAAATAATATTGAAAAAATCAAAAATGCAAATTTTTTTTTTCATTTAACTGCAAAAAGTTATATTTTTAAGTTCACTCTCTACATTTGAAATTTGTATGAAAACTCCACATATTGTGAAACGATTGGTTCGTGAAATCGGCGCAGAACAAACCAATGAAGATGAAAATTTCCCTATTGAATATTATGAATTACGAGAATTAGCAAAAACTCGAGTTCTCTTAAAATCTTCCTTAAAAACCCATTTCTTTGTTTATTTGATTGTAAATCTTTTTGTAGTTATTTTAAATATTTTAGGAAATATCCCTCCTATAGAGAGTTTTCTCGATCTGTGGAGTTTATGGAGCGTATTAGGATGGGGATTACTTTTATTGGCTCATGCAATGATTTTAGCCACTTATAATATCCCAAATTTAGAATATAGGATATTTATCATAACATCTGTGATTAGTATATATATTGGTCTTTTTTTAATATATCTAAATTATTATCTGAGAGTTGCGAATAATGACGATAAAATTTGGTGGTATTGGCCAGATATCGCAATTTTACTATTTATAGCAGCATATGCATGGATAGTATTCTATTCTGAAAATAAGGGAAAATTCAATTCTCGAGTCGAAAGAGAATTGGAATTTTTAATTGAAAGACAAGAACAAAAAAACGTTTCAGTTGAATCTCAGATAAATGAATCGATCATAAATAAACAAAAAGAAACATTAAAGGACAACAAATGATCGATATAATTAATAGGTAAATATAGGTAAATTAATAAAATGTTTTCAAAAAAAATCCGTCTACCAAAGCGGAATAAAACAATTTCAGTAGCGACAGCACTAGTTCTTATGGCAATAGATGAAATTTTGCAAGAATCGCATAGTAATGATAAAGTGGTTTATGGATATCAAATTATGTCTCATTTACGAGATAATTATAATTGGAACGTTAAATCTGGAACGGTTTATCCCATTTTAAAGAAATTACACCAAGATCTCTTTATAAAAAAAGGAGTAGGACCAGATAGTGAAAGCAAACGCCAAACTATTTTCTATTCAATTACTCGTAAAGGAGAAAAATTAGTAAATGAAATTCGATCTTTGAATGATGAAGCTCTCGAAGCTGCTTTAACACCAGGAGAAATATCAGATCGATCTTCTGCAATTAAATTAATTAAAAATGGGTTTCCATCAAATAATTTTGCAGAAAAATATCTAAGTCCACTTCTCAGGGATTTTTGTCAAAATGTAGCAGAATTAATTGCCAAACAAGATAAAAATGGATTAAATAATATTGAAGAAGAAATTAAGATATCTGTCTCAAAACTGGATTCTGTTAAAGAAATTTTAGAAGGAGAATTAGAGAAAATTAAAACTTTAAAAAAGTTGTAAATTTAACCTGTGAATTGACAATAAATTTTCCGATTTCTAGGTTTTTCGTCAAATTCACAAAATACAATCTGCTGCCAAGTTCCTAATACTAATTTTCCATCTACTAATGGAATTGTTTGGCTGGGAGGAATTAAAAAACTTCTTAAATGGCTGTGTCCATTATGATCTCCCCAAGTTTGGTGATGTTTATAATCGGGACCTTCTGGAAGTAGTCTTTGCAGCAATTCGGGAACATCTGATTTAACTAAGCCAGGTTCATATTCCAAAAATGAAATACCACCAGTAGAACCAGGCATAAACACTGTTAAAATTCCAGTACGAATAGAACATTTGTTAACTAACTTCTTAATATTATCAGTGATATTGATAATCTGATTTGGTGTGGTGCTGATTTGGAATGTAAAAAGTTCTGAAACCATAATATAGATTGAAATTTATGAAAAAAAAAGTTTCCCTATAAATTTTTACCTATTTTCCTATATTGTTAATGGATCTTTCGGAATATATGTTAATTTCTCCATTCCATCTTTCTTTATCACCAAATCATCTTCTAAGCGAACACCCCACTTACCTTCCCAATACAAACCAGGTTCATTAGTGATAACCATATTCTCTTGTTGTAAATAAGATTCAGGCATTTTAGCACGCATTCCACCTCCAACATCATGAACTTGGAATCCAAGAGAATGGCCTAAGCTGTGGTAATATAATTTCTCGTGATCATAACCTTTCTCGGTTAAAGCTTCTCGACATTTAATTGCGGGTAAATTCATTGGAAGACCTGCACGTATAACTTCATAAGATTTTTCTTTCGAATACAGTAATGCCTGATATGCTTGAACAAAATCTTCACTTGGTTCTCCTCCCACCCAATATGTCCACGTGATATCTGAGCACATTCGATGCGGTTTCATTCCTGAATCGATTAGAAGCACACCTTTCTCAATTTTTTTATCTGAACCATTATGATGTGGATCAGCTGCATTTGCATTATTAGCAACAATTGCAGGGAAAGCAATTCCTCCATATTCGAGGTATTTCACTTCTAATTTACGTTTAATTTCATTTTCAGTCATTCCAATTTTTATCCAATTGGGTAAATCTTCTAAGATTTCCAAGTTTATTTTCGCAGTTTCCCTTAAATCTTGGATATCTTCATAAGTTTTTATAGTGCGTAAATCAAAAATAATTGGCGCAGCAGAGACAAAATTTGTTTTAGGTGATATTTCTTTAAGAGCCCGATATTCTCCTAATGGTATATATTCCGCAAATGATGTACCTTCTCGAGATAAAACATTTTCACCAAAATCTAATGCAATTTTCGATCTAGACAATATTGGTTTTAATTTCGTTTTAATATCATCAAAGCTCGTATATGCTTCAACTTGTGCATCAACACCCATGTTATTAAGCTGCTTCTCAACCATTGCTTTTTCCATAGTGCAAGTGAGAATTCGGTGATTTCCATCTTTACTTACAAATATATAATGACGAATGTGCACTTCAAGATCAAGCATGAACTCTGAATGAATATCGGAACCTTCCTGACATGGAATTAACCATCCATCAATTTCAAATTTCTCCAATAATTGCTGAGCTCGGTCAAATAAATTCATATTTCTACTAAGTTCACTTTTTTTTTAAAGAATTGGGTGGGTTATACGTTCTTAAAGAATTATTTTAGTATTTAAAGAGAACATAATCTTTTAATAAAAAAAATGAAAATACAAAAGTATGGGAAAAAAAAGGAAAATTTTCTTTGGAATTTTAGTTTTTACTTCAATTATCCTTCAAATTATCGCAGTTAACCTAGTAATCCCTCGATCTAGTTCTCATGATTTAGAATTCGATTATATTTATAAATGGAGATTAAATGGAAAAACAGGAGATTATTATGATTATAAGGAAGAAATGGATGTTAAAGGGCATTATATTGTTGATTTTGAAGGTAATATTGGAATAGTAAAGGGAGAAGTTCAATGGATATGGAAATCAATTTATCAAGGTTATATCGATAGAGAAGATGAAGGACATACAATCTACAACTTCCAATTTTACTTAAATAATGGTTCCTATATTGGATTTAAAACAGATCAAGACGAATTTCATCCAAATATGAACGTGTGGTTTTTTATTCCTGATATTTCAAATCAAGATACGCATAAAATACTTTATAATTCTTATGAAAAATCAAATTCGAGAGTTTCAAACACAATTTGGATACAGTCCTTAAGCCCTCAGAAAGGAATAAAATATTCACATACAGGAACTTTTCACAGAAATGATGTTTATGGCAATATGGATGCAAAATTTACTAGTGACTATTACTTTACGAAAGATGGTTATCTTCTTGGAGAAATTTACAAAGAAACAGACTCTGGAATTAGTAATGGATGGGAGAGTACATTTGAAATAACCTCAAAGGTATTCGTAATTTCAAGTAATTATCAACGCAGCTTAAATTGGTTCAGTTTTCTTTTAGCCTATTGGATGCCTTTGTTACTTATATTTGGTTATTTTATTGTGTGGAAGAATTATATCGAATTTCGACCAAAAAATATAATGATACATAGGAAAAAATACATTCTTCAATATGGTATCGATTTTGGATTAGAAAAGATTAATTTTATGACATTATATGACGATTTACTTCAAACATTTATTTGGCGAACATTTGCACAAAATGGAAAAGTTCTTTCTTTTTCTGAAAATGATGAAATTCTTGGAATGGCATTAATTGATACAAAAGATAAAATTGCGACTCTTTTTGGAAAAGGTCAAAAATATATGATACAAAATGCAGATATCAAATACTTTTTTTCAGGAAATTCAAGAATAAGGCGGTATTTTAGAATTGAGAAATATAATATTTTAAAAATTCAAGATCTTCAATCGAAATCATTTGATTATGATGCTTTCCTTGTTAAACCTCTTTCTGAAATCTATTTTCCAGCTGTAGTAGATTTAATTACTAATGAAGATTTTGGAAAATTTAATCCAAATCTTCTGAATTGGGTACATTATGCAATGTATAATGAAATTGCTTATGTTGCTATTGGAAAAAAATCAGAAAAGTGGATTAAAGATATATTAAATTCACTAGAAGAAAAAAATTTCCCTCCTCCTGAAGCTGTAGGAGAAGATGTCATCATGGGAGTGGGTTTTGCGGCACATGGTACAAAAACAGGGTGGTTATATGGATTATATGTTCATCCTGCTTTTCGGAATCATGGTATTGGAAGAACTCTAGCTTTAGCTCGATTATCCACAATGAAAGAAATTGGAATTCAAGATGCAATAACAGAAATTGCACAATGGAATGGTCCAGCGAAAAAGATTTATGAGAAATTTAATGCACAAGCAATTGGTAAAATATACCTTTATGGAAAAACTAGCACAAATGTCCGAATTAGAAGGCATTGAACATATTGTTTCAAATAAAAATTACCTTATCGAAGAAACTAAAAAAATCAAGGAAGAATTGTAAAAAATGCATAAAATTCGATTAAAATCCATGAAAATACCAAAAAAATCTCCAATACAAACACGATTTAATCAATATCAAGATTATTTGATTTCTGTAACGGATTTTCAACTGAATACATACAAAGTATCAAAGGAAAATCGGTTTATCAATCCCAATTTTAAAAATCTTAATCATTGGATACAATGCTACATTAGTGAAAGCATGAATCAACTAGTATCATTAACACAAAAAGAAAAACATCTCCAATCGCAAATCCAATTACAAAATCAATCACAAATTACTTATACAGTAATAAAGGATGAAAATCGAAATGCAATAATACCAACTCATTCCGTTGATATTGAAGGCCGAAGGTATTTTTTATCGATCAAAGGATGTGGTGCCTATGAAGACATGTTCTTTGGGGGATCTTTAAATTTAGGTAGTTTACAAGCCGCTTGTCGTGATCCAAATTTAGTACCTTATTTGTCAAAGTTAACAAACTATCAAGGAATAATTATGTCTGAGAATTGGATGGGAGAAAGTCCTTATGGTGCACAGGGAGAACAAAACGGGTTTGATGAACTTGAGATCTCTAAATTAGCAAAACCTGTAAGTATTCTTGGTGCTTATATTTGCCCATTGATTGGACTTATCCGGATACCTAAAGAAATTGAAGTTATTGCGCGAAAATTTTTCTGGTATCGCACATATTCAAAACCATTTTATCAATCAATCAGATTAGTTCCTTCACGTATTCGCTTATATTTCGAATCAACAGAAGTACTTAAGCATCCAGATGATATCTTTACATTACTTGGGTTAAATTCAAGTGAAGACATAAGAGATTTTGAATTGAACTTTATTCGGAGCGGAATATCCCTTCTTTCTTTATTCACACGTTCAGCAATCATCGAAAATGAATCATCCAAGATTCGAGGCTTAGTGTATCAAGATGTATGGTTGGATAAAGATGCAATTTTAGGTTTGGATGGAGTTATTCATTTTGCTGATTTAGAAGGATTAATTTTCCAATCTGTGTCTCGTGATAATTATCCTCAATTACAACGAAAAGAGTGGCAAAAATTAGCGTTTGAATTTCTTTATGGTTTAAATAATTTAGATAGAGCGCGCAGAGGTTTTGAAAAATTAAGCTTAGATTTCTCACTACAAAGGCAAGAGTTGGCAATACTGATTCAAGAAGCATTGGAATCAGATCAAATAGCCTCTACTTCAATTTATAATAATACACTTTACATAAAAATTAACCGGGAATTATTTCCATCAATAGAAATACCTTTTTTGGAAAATATTTATTTATAACAAAAATAAAAACGAAAGAGAAAATAACAGGAGAATGAAAAAAATGATAGAATATCTTTCATCTCAGCGAGGACTTGAAATCCTCGAAGCTTTGAAGTCGCATGAATTAATAGAAATAAACCAAGATGAGTTGTCAAGCCTACAAGAAATGGGAATGATTCATTCTAAATCATTTGTAGATTCTGCTAGCGTCATTGAAGCAAATATAGAATTAGTAAAAAGGCAGTATTCCGAAATAATTCAATCACATACAGAATTAAAGCATGATTTCATTCGAATAGCTAGTAGGATTGATAATGTAACCTATATTCAAGAATTTTTATCTTATTTCAGATTAGGTAAAAAATCAGAATTATTACGTGAATTATTCTTTATCAAACAACAAATTGAAATTAAGGAAGAACAACTAGTCAAAATAAAGGAACATTTGTTAAACTTAATTTCTGAACGCGATGGATATAATTCCTCCTTAATTTATCAAAATAATGGATATCATATTACTCCCAAAGGTATTATACTAATCCGAGAAATTAAGCAGAGACCTCGACTAAAAAATTATAGTTTTCATCAATTTAAAGAATATTTAGAGAAAATTGATACAAATTTTCAAAATCAAATCAGTGAAGTTCAAAAACATATCGCAAATCGGAAATTCACACCAGTTTTTCTCCCACATCTTGCGAATCTGCATCAATTACACTTAATTCATAAATTTGATAGATATTCAATCAATTACAATCCATATATCGATAAAATATTACCTGAAGAAAAAATGATTGAAGCAATGGTTCAAGAAAGTTATACTGAATCATTTTCTTTTAATCCTAATATATTTTCAAAAAAACTATCTTATTCAATAAAGAAAATAATTTTTGGATCAAAAAAGCCACCAAAAGAATTAGATAAAGCAGTAAATCTAATTTCTTCAATTTTAATTAGATGGGCATATTTTAATTCAAAAGATGGAAGTATTCAAATATCACAAATATCCGATCATCCATTTATAGTTAAGTTCCTTGATAATTTGAGATTAATTAAAAAAGCAGTTAATCGGATTAAATATGATGATGATATAAATTCTCCTTATTATGAACTTAATTTTGGAAAATATTCATCACCCTACAAAAGAATGGCTTTTATTTTACTTGCTTTAGCTAAAAATCCATTAAAGTTTAATTATTTTCTTCCTCGAGTTAATCATGGAGTTCAAGGAGCAAAGTTTTTTGCAGCAGCACTAACACTATTACCATGGTCTGAAGAAGAAACTTGGTTACTTCTAAAAAGAGCAGAAACACATATTTTAATGGCACAAAGCATACAGTTTATACCAGAACTCTTGGAATATAGTATCATTCTAAATTTTAATCCTGATCTGTTATTATCACTTGAAGGGTTAAAAGAAAATGAAGATGAATACTGGAAATGTGTTATAATTCCCATTATTGCTACTATTGATGTTTTCTCTTTAAGTGAAGAAATATCTGATTATGTACGCAGAAGACCATTATCGTATATTACTAATCCACGACCATATTACTATTATTACGGCTACTATCCCCGTCGATTTTGGTTCTATTCAAGTTTTTATAGACGACGCCATCATTATTATCGAAGATATCATCGACAATATCCAAACATCCATACACAACCAACTCACCGCACTTCTATTAGTCGAAGTCCTTATTCACATCGGTTGTATGGTGGAACAAGAGGAGGCCGCCGACCTGGTTCATTTGGTGGTGGATCCAGGGGTGTATCAAGAAGGGGTTCGCGTTATTCTTCTCTACACCATCATTCCATTGGATAAAGTGCTAAAATCATTCTAAAGAGGATAATTTTTTTTATTTGCTTATTTTTCTGAATTTAAGCTTTCTTTCGCATTTCGGTAACATATTTTTCTAATAATCGCAAGAGTTCATCAATATGCTCTTGGGTTGTCCATCTGCCAAGACTGAAACGCAATGAGGCAGCAGCTTCATCTGAATTTAATCCAATACCCAATAACACCCGAGAAGGTTTAGTTTCTCCAGCATGACATGCTGCCCCAACAGAACAAGCAATTCCTGCTGCATCCAATTTAATCATTAAATCATAAGCATAAATATTTTGAAAGCAAATATTCACATTATGGGGTAACCTATTTGTTCTTGAACCATTTAACTTAGTTTCAGGTATTTCTTGCAATATGTGGTCAATTAAATAGTCTCTTAATTTAACCAAGCGAGAATATTCGAGATCAAAATCTTTTTCTGCTAATTCAACAGCCTTAGCCATTCCAACCAATCCAGGAACGTTTTCTGTGGCTGGACGCATATTAAATTCTTGAGATCCCCCATACATTAATGGCCGGAGATATTTAGCAGCAGAAGAAGCATTTTTTTCCATATCATCATCGTTCTTTACATACAGAAATCCAATTCCTTTCGGACCATAAAATTTATGAGCACTTACAGAAAGTAAATCAATATTTTCACGTTGTACATCAATTTTTACCTTTGCAAATGCTTGAACTGCATCAGTATGAAGCATAATCCCAGCCTTTTTGGCAACTTGACCAATTTCTTTAATTGGATTAATTGTTCCAATTTCGTTATTAGCATACATGATTGATATTAAAGCTGTATCTTCACGAATGGCTTCTTGAACTTGTTTAGCCGAAACAGCTCCTTCTTTGTTCACAGATAAATATGTTACCTTAAATCCTTGATTTTCTAAGAATTTTGCTGTTTCAAAAACTGCAGGATGTTCTATTGATGTAATTATTAAATGAGGGATTGAATTCGGATGTTCTTCCTTATATTTATAAAGTCGACCTTGAAGTGCTAAATTATCCGCTTCAGATCCTCCACTAGTAAAAATAATGTTTTCGGGTTTACCTCTTAAGAATTCAGCACAAGTTTTTCGAGCCCAATGCACTCCTTCAAACGCTTTAAGCCCAAAAGTATGAGCAGAACCAGCATTTCCAAATTTTTGAAGATAAAATTCATCCATTATTTTTACTACTTCTGGATGAACAGGAGTAGTTGCATTATAATCAAAATAGATACGATTCTTAGCATTCATGGTAATTAATTAAGAGTTGGTTAGTATTCAATGCTACGCTTTTTAATTGAAAGAGTGAGAGCAGAAAATAAGAAAATTAATTTATAATGGATTTTCGCTTGTGTAGAAGGATTTTCTTTTTTGTAACTTTCTTTTTTGATAATTTCTTTTTTTCTAGTGTTATTTCTTCATTAATTTTCTTTGATTTTTCATTTTCCCTACTCTTCTTATTTTTCTTTTCAGTATCAAGATCTTTAAAGTAATTTGATATTTCCAATCCAATTTTTTTACCAACCACTGATGATAATTCTTCAAGAGAAGCTTTTCGAATTTCTCGAACACTTCCAAAAAAAGTAAGAAGTTTTCTCTTACGAGCGGGACCTATGCCTGGAATATTATCCAATTCTGATTTTGATTGTCGCTTTTGTCTCAATTTTTGATGGTATTTATTCGCAAATCGATGAGACTCATCACGTAAATGCTGAATAATATGAAGTGCAGGTGATTCTTTTGGAAGGGTAATAATGCGGTTTGATTCTGGAAGAATGATTTTTGGTGGATTAAACTTCTCACTTCGGCCTTCAGGTTTAACTAAACCAATATGAGGAATATGTTCGATTTGAAGGTTCTCAAACAATTGATGAGCCATATTTAATTGACCTTTTCCACCATCAACAACAACTAAATCAGGAAAATCATCTTCTTTTAGTGCTCTTCTATATCTTCTTCCCATTACTTCTCGCATTGCGGCAATATCATCAGGTTTTTTAACAGATCTAACCCGATAATGCCGATAATGAGATTTACTAGGTTTTCCTTCAATAAAACAAACCATAGAACCTGTATAATCGGTACCCTGGATATGAGCCATGTCGAAACCTTCAATAATCATTGGGGGATCTTCAAGATTGAGTAATTTTTGTAACTCAATTAATCCTTGCTGAATTCTTTTTTGATCTTCTTGTTTTTGTTGTTGAGATGCTAAATATTCATCATAATCATCTTTTTGACGTATTAATAATTCAATATTTTTTGATGCTATTCGAAAAAGACCAGCAGTTTTATCTTCTTCTAGTGGTTGTCGAAATAGAACTGATTTATTCTGCTTTTTAGCGTGCTGTTGAATACTTGAAATAATAACAGATGGAATAGAATCCTTAAGAATTATTTCATCTGGAAAGGGAATGTCGTTTCGTAAATAATGTTGTTGGATAAATTCAGTCAAATATCTTTCTTTAGAAGTTAATTTATTTTCAATACTTACAATATATGGTGTTTTACTTAGCAATTTTCCTTGGCGAACATGAATTATAATCATTCCTGCTCGGTTTTTGGAGATATTACCTGCAACGATATCTAAGTCTTTCAATTGAATGGGAGAATTAGATAAATCATGAGTACTTGGAGTAGATGCTATTTCATTTATTGAATTTTTTCTTGAATCATTTTTACCAGAAAATGAACCATCTTTATTTAAATTATATGTGAATATAGATTGATTTACAGTAAACATTTCTAAAGCTTGAAGTTGATCTCTAAGTACTGCTGCTTCTTCATATCGAAGATCTTGAGAAGCGGCTTTCATTCGGTCTTGAAGAATATTTGCCACAAAATCAACATCACCATTCAGCAGTTTTTCTACATTACTAATATTCTCTGCATATGATTCTTCTGAAATATTTCCCACACATGGTGCAGGACACAATTTTAATTGATAATTTACACACGGGCGAGATTTGGTGCCTGGTTTAATGCTGCGTTTGCATGTGCAATATGGAAAAATTTTCCTAATATACCGTAAAAAGCGCTTTAAGTCCCCACTATCAACAAAAGGTCCAACATATTTATGGTTCAACCCATATCGAACAGGATTTCTTATTATTTTAATACGTGGAAAGGGTTCATTTGTAATTTGGACCCAAGGAAATGATTTATCATCCTTTAAGCTAACATTAAATTCAGGTTGATGTTTTTTAATTAATTCGTTTTCAAGTAAAATCGCTTCCATTTCGTTTTCTACAACAAAAACATCGATATCTGTGATTTTACTTACCAGTCTATGAATCTTTTGTGCATAAAATCGATCTTCAGAGGGATTTCGGGGTTTCCAATATGAATTGACTCGTTTCTTTAATGACTTAGCCTTTCCGATATATAAAATGTGTCCTTGAAGATCTTTGAATAAATAACATCCCGCTTTATCTGGAAGATTCTTACGTTTAAATTCTAAGGGAGAGAGTGTATTTAAAGAAGAAGAAGCGGGTGCATCCATAATTTTTTTTCCTCAATTCAATATTTCATAAATGAAAGATATAAAAAGAGATATATTTACTAAAAAAAAAAAGGAAATTTCATTTTTCATATTGATTTTTCTGGTTC
The DNA here is from genome assembly GCA_021498095.1 of Candidatus Harpocratesius repetitus. Taxonomy (GTDB): domain Archaea; phylum Asgardarchaeota; class Lokiarchaeia; order Sigyniarchaeales; family Promethearchaeaceae; genus Harpocratesius; species Harpocratesius repetitus. The sequence continues at coordinate 412,899 of JAIZWK010000001.1, forward strand.
TTATTTATTATTTTTTCCAAAAGGAGTTTCGGGAACTTTATATTCCCATTTTAACATTCCTTCCGTAAATTCTTTTTGAAGAGGATTTTCTTCCTTCTTTCCTGGAAGATAGACCCCAGTCCCTCCAAATTGTCCTGAATTAACATAAAGTATTGGAATCTTGATTTCTTCAGCCAATGAATTCAAAAATTCATTTTCAACATTATTCCAGTACCCATTATTCAGAAACACAACAAAATTGAGATGTTTTTGTTCAGCAATAAAGGGTAAAAATTGAGAATGCTCTTTAATATCTTGCCCAATTAAGATTAAAAATCGTCCAAACGGAGAATTGATTATTCTTAAGACGGGAGGGCTTGTTGTATTAATATTCTCACGCCATTCATCGAGATGTCGTTCAGTAGGTGGTAAAATTGTCGGAATATTTTTTTCTTGATAAACCATATCATCCGCTAATGGCGAGATTACAAAAGCTCGATTAAGAAACTTACCCTCACTTTTTGAAGCGATTGTTTCAGAACCAGTAATAATAAAGATATTGAATCTATCAGCAAATTGCTGTAATTTAGTTAAATAACTTTCAGGCATTGAAGTTTCTGGAAAAATTATTAGGTGATTTCCCTCATAAATTGCATCATCTAAATAACCAATCACCTTTGGTTTTGAACGCATTTGTATAGATTCTTTAGTAAACTGCAAAATTCGGTTACGGCGAAATAGTTCATAATTATAATATCGTTTAATATGTCGTTCCCAAATAGTTCGATTATCTTCGATCATACTTTGCCGAGGAGATCCTTTCAAATATTGGATTAAAGCAATATTCACGGTCTTTCCAGCAAACATGGTTAAATCTGTGTCCAGTGTTACTTCTTCTAAAATGAAATTGCGTTTACTTTCTTGAGTCATTTTCAAACGACGTTGTATTATTTCATCATCTTCTTCACGAAACTTTGGTTCTATATCTGTTGTTGTGGGAGTAACAATTAAATCTTCAATTGAATGTAACGTGAATTCTTGATCTTCATCCATTCGTAATTCTAATGGTTCAATTTGTAAAATAATATTACCAATAGATTGAATTTCATCCTTCAATAATTCAATTTCATGTAAAGCAGCATCCAGAGTCAAACCTCGTTTATTAATCTGTATGAATTTTTCATTTAAGCGGTTTTGAGGCTCAGTTAATAAAGGACGGAGATCTTCTGGAAGTTTTTTCTCAAGAAGAAGAATCTTTAATCCTAAATCTTGAAAATGTTGAATGAATTGCCCCTTGTTTTTACTTTTAAAGACTTGGTTATAAACTTCTAGAACCTGCCAATAACCTTTTGAAATAAAACTTTGATTTCCAAGCATTCTTGCTGCGTTATCTAGATGCTCATAAATCTCATCAAATTCCAATTTTGAAGTCGAATAATTCTTTTTCGAGATTCGCTCAAGAATAATACAACCTTTGCTTGATGCAATGTAAAATGGTTGCCTAAATTCCCAAGTGAGGGATTCTTGGCTGGCTTTCATGAAATACTGACTGGCTTTGGAGTACCTTTGTTCACTTAGGGCAATTTTTGCTAAACTTTCAGCAGCAGCAGCTCGTACACTCAATTCTCTATGATTTAAAAGCTTAGTGAGTGGTCGATTAGCAGGATTAAGAAAATGAAATGGAACTGCAGATTCATTATTGCCTTCAATTTTTCCAAGAGCTCGAGTGGCTGCAATTAAAATCTCGGGATTCTTTTCCTTTTTAATAAGTGATATAATCGGTTTTGAAGCTACTTTATCTTGTAAAACCCCTAAAGCATTACAAGCTTCTTCTCTAACTTGATAACTCTCATCATTTAGCAATTCAATCAAGGGCTCAACTGCGGTTGGATCACCCAATTTTCCTAAAGCATTTGCAGCAGTTTCTCTAATTTCAGGACTTGGATCATGAAGTCGATCAATAAATTGTCGAACTGTCGCTGGATCTTTAATATCACTTAATGCAGATGCACAAGCACGACGAACATAACTATCTTCGTCATTCAAAACATTTAAAAGTGGTTCTATTATTTCTGGACTTTTGGTTTGTCCTAAAGAGAGAACTGCATATTGTCGAAAGCGTGGATTATCAGATTGAAGCAGTTTAACTAATGGAGGAATAATTCGCTTATCTTTTTGACCTAATGGTCCTAAAGTAAGAATAGCCATCTGTTTGACTGCATCATCAGTCTCTGTATCAATTAATTCAATAATTGGCTCAACCGATCGTGGATCTCCTAAATTTGATAATGCAACAAGGGCATTAACTCTTACTTGTGAATTTTCATCTTCAAGACATTCAATTAACGGAAATAAACTATTTTTATCTTCAATTAATCCTAAAGCTAATACTGCAGCGGCTCGAATTTCTTCATGAGGATCAGAAAGAATTTTTATTAATGGCTTAACTGCCGATGCTGCTCGAAATTCTGAAAGAGTCTTGATTGCAGCAAGTTGAACATTAAGATCTTCATCATTTATTGCATTAATTATGGGGTTTACTATTTTATCTGCAGCAGGTTGAACACTCAACGATAAAATAGCAGCTTCTCGAACTTTTGGATTCCCATCTAGCAAAAGTCTTAGAAGAGGGTCAATTATAGATTCATCATCGTATATCATGCCCAACCGTTTAATTGCAAGCAGTTTTACTTCATTATCCTCGCTTTTAAGCTGTTGTAATAAAGAAGATACCTGTTGGCTCATTGTTCTTGTTATTCATCCCTTCAAAATTCACATATCATTCGATTATGTCACTTTATTAGCTAATATTTGGTTTAAAGATTTCTTCTATGCCATGCAAAAATAACATTTTTATGAAAAACATAAAAAAATGAAAAAATTAAGTAAAATGTAAGATTAATGCAATTATGGGTATTTTTAAGGATATTAAAAGAAAATCAAAAACTCCTACTATAAGACTTTGCCCAAATTGCGAGCAGCCGACTCTTACAAGGACTGCAGTTGGGCAATTCACAAATGTTGATTACTTTACTTGTAGTAATTGCAATTATCAAGGATCTTTTTATATTGAAGTTGAATTACCTCAAAAGAAAAAAGATGAAAATCAAAATTTAAAGTCTGAACAAATTAAAAAAGATTAAATTATTCTTCTTTCTGACAAAAACAATCAGGATTTTTTCTAAACGGAATAGAACTAAATTCTCCTGCATCTAAACTAATCATCATTAAACGATCAGTTATTCGATCTCCTATATTTAGTAAACTTTTTATAACTTCACTTGCTTCTAAAGACCCAACAACTCCACAAGTAGGGGCCATTACAGGAATAGGTTTAGATTCTATTTTCTCAGGAGGGTGACCGAACAAGCATCGATAGCAAGCAGTTTTCTTAGGAATAACTGAAAGAAGTTGACCTTCAAATCCTTGAATGCCAGCAATGGTGAATGGAATATTAAATCTAATCCCCAAATCGTTTACTAAGAATTTTGTTTGAAAATTATCAGAAGCATCAACGATATAATCTACATGTTCTTTCTCAAAAATTGCGATTGCAGATTCTTCATCAAACCATTTTTCAATTATTTGTATTGATACAAAAGGATTCAAAGATTCTAAATGTTTTTTTCCAATTTCCCCTTTTGATTGATTTACTTCTTCTGTGCGATATAATATTTGCCTTCCTAAATTTGATAAAGAAAGTTCATCTTTCTCGAAAATTATTAACTTTCCAATACCTGAAGCAGTTAAATATAAAGCAAGCGGTGAACCTAAGCCACCAAGCCCAACTTGTACAACGGTTTTAGACGCGAGTAATTCTTGTTTTTCCTTTCCAATTACCAAAATTTGGCGTTGGTATCGCTCAAGTAGTTCAGAAGATATCATAATATTTCTATATTTTTGAAGCAATATATAAATTCTTGGAATTAATTGAAAAACACAAAATTTTTTCCCGAATCCATATTATTTAAAATAATGGCTGAGAATCCCAAGGAATTGCATAAATTTCAAGAAAACGAAAGTGAAGATGTTGAAGATATTTCAGAAGAAATAGAAATAATTACAACTCAATATTCACCCAAACTATTAAAGAAAACTTTTGAGGTTTTACAATCTTTTAAACTATGTCACGAATGTTTAGGGCGCCAATTTTCTTATCTCGCTACAGCAACGGATAATAACACTAGAGCACAAGCAATTCTCTTAACATTGACCATGGAAGCACATGCAGCACTAAAATCAGAATCAATAGAACATCAAACATTATTATTTGGGAAAAGACCAATTGAACTACTTGAATTAATTGCTGTCCAAAGTCATTTTTTCCCAGCTTACAAAGTTTTAGCGGATTACTTTTCCAAATATAATGATCAAGAGAAATTGAAAATATTAAAAGAAAAATGGAGTAATCATGTATGTGATTTTTGCCAGAATTTATTAACACAAGAAAAAATTGAAAAAATCTGTAAAGAAATCGAACAAGAAGTGTTTGATTATGATTTTGATAATTTTCTAATTGGCACATATCTAAATCCTCTAATAACCAATAAGGAAGAAGATATACGGGCTCGATTTCATTTTATTAGCGGTGAATCCTTTAAAGCTAATCTTAATCGGCTAGTTGGAAAAAAAATGCAGGAGATTTTTCATAAACCAACACAATATAATCGTCCTGATCTTCAAATTATGATTGATCTGAGAGAATCCTTAGATCCAACATATGAATTACAGCCAAAACCTCTGTATTTAGAAAGTAAGTATAAGAAATTTGTTAGAAATCTTCCACAAACACATTGGCACTGCCCTGATTGTCGAGGAAGAGGAATTGACCGTAAAACAAAAGAAATATGCCCAACATGTCACGGTTCAGGAGATATGTATGCATCATCAATTGAAGATTTAATTGCTAGCGTAATTCTTCCTTATGTACGAGGTGAAAAAGCATTATTACATGGCGCAGGTAGAGAAGATATAGATGCTCGCTGTTTAGGCAAAGGACGTCCTTTTATCATGGAAATAAAAAAACCTCAAAAAAGAATTCTTCCTTTGGATGAAATTCAAAAAAAAATTAATAATCAATTCTCTTCTCAGATTTATGTGGAACCTTTTACAATCTCATCGAAAAAACAAATTATTGAATACAAATCTGATTCAGAATTTTCTCAAAAGGCTTATCACGCATTGATTTTCTTGGAACAACCCATCGATAAGAAATTATTTGATGAAAAAATGAATGAAATTCAAGAAATTATCCTAAATGAACCCATTCATCAACGAACTCCCCTTCGAGTTGTTCATCGAAGAGCAGATAAAACTCGAACCAAAAAAATATTTGAAATTTCTGGAAAATGGATTGATTCCCGCCATATTTTTCTAAAAATTCGAGCACAAGGGGGAACATATATAAAAGAATTAATCTCAAGTGATAATGGTAGAACGGTACCTTCAATTGCTCAAGTGTTTAAGATCCCCATGACTTGTGTAGAACTTGATATTGTAAATGTTGATACCAAAAATGATGAATCTATTCGATAAAAAAATGGAAATTCCAAATCCGAGTTTTCAAAAAAGTTGAAAATATTTATGAATTCCCTTTCTTTCCTTATCATTTTCATTTCAATTCTTGGAGGAATATTCTTCATATTAATTGAACATCATCATCATTATTTTCGACTTCATGATTCATTTCTGGCAGGTATTTCTATATCTTACTTTTTTTTAGTAGTTCTTCCTGAAATATCTAATGGAATTCCCGAATATCCACTTCATTTAAAAAATTTTGAATTTCTTTTGATATTAGTTGGTTTTATTACTGAACATCTTTCTGAAAAATACATTTTACAAACCGTTGAGAAGAAATCTCAAGATAAAATGAGAAATCTTCTAAAAATGGAGGAGAATTTTGAGATAGTTTCCAATAATATCGAAATAACAATATCAAATGAAGCGATTAATAAACATCACGATGAAGATTATATTAAAGAATTAGCATTAACAGCATTAGGATTGAAAAAGCAAGAAAATGCACTTATTAAAGAAATTTTAGTTGAAAAGATGCAAGTTTTTTCAGATTTGGATATTGAAATAGAATGGCATGAGATCTCCAAAAAATGGCGCTTTTTCCTCTCAAGTGCGACACTTATTGGAATACTTTGCTCAATTTTGCTAAATTTATTCTTAATGATCAATTTAGAAACAATTTTTCTAATTTATTCGTTTGTAAGTGGCTTTATTTTATATAGAATTATCCGCAAGGAATTACCAGAAAAAGAAAAGGGAAAACCACTATTGTTTTTGGCAGGATTTGTTATTTTTGCTCTTTTTGTGCTTGTATTTAATTATATCGAGCATAAGCTATTGTAATAGAATAAAATAGTATTTTAAAGTGAATATTTTTTTTATTAATACTTTCATGGGAAATAAAGGTAAAAAAAAATATTCACCTTCACTACACAATTGGATCTATTTGTAAATCGATTGAATTATTTGTAACTTCAATGTTCTTCATCTTATAGCTTCTAGGATCAATATATTTTTTCAAAAGAAATTTAATAAAAATAGAAAAATTGCGTCCTAAATTATGAGTTCCAGAAAAATAGCATGTTAATTCCTTCCACTCAAAATGTATCTCAGTAAACCAATTCATACCGTGAGCGGAAAAAACTTGTGAACTTAAATGGTTTAAAAGAAAAGATAGCCAATCTTTTTTAAAATTTATTTGGTTTTCTTGCTCAGGATCTAATTTGAACTTATCTTTCCAAAATTCTCCAAAAATTAACGCATTTCGATAGGATAATTCAGCTAATTCATCTAATTCAGTCTCGTTTAAGTTCTCAATGGCAAGTTTAAAAATATTTTGGCTTATAATCATCTTAGGATTCCGCACAGATGATTGTTCTTCAAATAAGTTTAAATAATTATGAATTGCGTTACGTGTTAATTGGGATTTTGAAATATTATATTTTTGACTGAATTCTTCAATTTGGTTGATGGTTTCTGAATCGAACCGCACACCTATTATCCGTTCCTTATTTTTTTTTTCTATATCGTTCAATTTTTTCAAATTCCTTTGCTGTGATCCAATTTTTAGTTACCCATTTTTTTCAAAAAATTTAAGTGATTCGAAATGTTAAGTAATCATTCCTTCAAAGAAATGTACTAAGGGATTAAAAAAAGTATTTCAATTTTAAATATTTTTCTGAATTTCTGCAATACAACATTTAAAAATCGTGTTAACCAAGAATTCTATCATGGAGTTAAAAAATATTCTTTTTACTTATGAAAATTACATTGCAGTCATTAAATTTAATCGCCCAAATGTGTTAAACGCAATTAATATTCAAACTATGCATGAATTGGGAGAAGTAATAGAGGCATGTGCAGCAAATCCAGAAATCCGAGTGATTATTATCACAGGGGAAGGAAAGGCTTTTGCCGCTGGTGCAGATATTTCTGAACTTCAGAAATTTGGTCCAGAAAAAGCAAGAGAACTTTCAAAATATGGAATTGAAGTTTATCGAAAAATAGAACTTCTCAATAAGGTAGTTATTGCTGCCGTGAATGGATTTGCTCTTGGTGGAGGTTGTGAACTTGCAATGGCTTGTGATATACGAATAGCAAGCGAAAAGGCAAAATTTGGTCAACCAGAAATAAAATTGGGAATAATTCCTGGATATGGAGGCACTCAAAGATTAACGCGGTTAATCGGAAGAGGAAGATCGAAACTATTAACTTTTACAGGAGATATGATTGATGCAAAAACGGCAGAGCGATATGGTTTGGTGGATGAAGTCGTTGCTCCAGAAAAGTTACTTGAGAAAGCAAAAGAACTTGCAAAAAAGATTGCCGCTCTTTCCCCAATTTCAATTCGATGTGCAAAGAATGCAATTAATACAGGTATTGAAAGTGGAATTGAAGCCGGTTTGGCCCTTGAAAATGAACTTTTTGCATATTGCTTCGGTACTGATGATGCAAAAGAAGGAATACAAGCTTTTCTAGAAAAACGAAAGCCAGCTTTCACCGGAAAATAGAATATTTAAACAAAAAAAGAATCATAACTTTTTTTTCGTTACTTTTTAAAAATTTAATTTTAAAATCAGAATTTTTAAGGAATCTGGAAGATTTATTATCGCATATATGCCGCAATGTAAATTCTTTCGCGAGTGCAGATCAAATGCAGTGATTCAGATTCCTCATACTAAAATGGCTCTCTGTAAAGATCATTTTCTTCGTTATATCGAAAATCGAGTTAAAAAAAATATTGAAGACAACCATTTAATTGATTTTCAAAACCCAAAAGAAAAAGTATTAGTTGCTATTAGTGGTGGAAAAGATTCGCAAACTCTTTTAACAATTTTACACAAAGCTTTACAAGGTAGGGTTGCTCTTGAAGCACTTTATATTGAAGTCGGAATCACCCCACGAAATTATTCATACGATTCTGCCATTATTGCACGTAGCTTATGTGAGAAATTAGGTGTTCCTTTTCACATTCTTAACGTGAAAGAACATTTGGGATTTACCATTGATGACATTCACCAATTAGGAACTTATATAAAAAAAGGAAAGCGTAATCGTAAAAGGAATAATTATAGAGGAGAATGTTCATACTGCGGTTTGTTAAAGCGATATTATATTAATTATTTCGCTGTAAAGCATAATTTTACAAAAGTTGCCACAGGACATAATTTGACGGATGAAGCTTCACAATTATTATCCAATTTTTTTAGTATTGATATAGAATTAATGAGCCGAGCAGGTCCCATTACTTTACGGGATGTTGAAGGTCTTATTCCCCGAATTAAGCCATTGTATTATATTTATGAGACAGAACTAATTATGTATGCTTATTTCGCCAAGGTGGAGCATCTTCCTACAGAATGTGAATATGCTACCGATTCTCCTGTCATCAGCGTTAAGAAATCTCTCGAAAAAATTGAAAGTTTTCGTAGAGGTTCTATGATGAATATGGTCAGGGATTTTCAGAAAAATCTTAAACCAATTTTAGCAGAAACCATAACAGAGGATCATCAAATCGTCAAGAAATGCAGCCAATGTGGGATGACGACATATTTAGATATGTGTTCATTTTGTACTACAACAAATAGATTAAAAGAACAGATGAAACAATTTCATATATTAGAAGAATAAAATTCTAATATTAGATCTTGCCATTGATCATCAATTTGTGATTTTAAATCGGTTTCTCCGCAATTTTTAGTAATTGAAATTAGCTCTTGCATAAGAATTCGGAATTCGTCAAAAGAGTTCATCCAAGAAAGATTAATTGTTTTTGGGTAAGAATCCAAATTCTCTAAATTCTTTCTATATTTTTTTATTGTATTTTGAAGTATATCTAATTTTTCAAAGATAAGTTCATCATTTCGATTTGGTTCATAACTATTTTTAATAATTGATTTCATTTTTTCCAAAATAAGTTCAGAATTTTGATAACCATTAAGATGTTGAGGTAGTATTAATTCATCAGCTAAACGAGCAGTTGCAAGATCTGTAATTTCTTCCCATGCATGAGCGTATTTAATAATTGTGGGATAAAGAATTCGATTGATTTCCATTGATAGTTTCCCGTGAATGATTTTTTTGGGCTTATCTTGTAGTTCTGCAGCTATTTTCATTAAGTTCTGATTTTCACAGAAAATTAATCGAGAATAATGAATATAATGATCTGGTTGATTTATACAAGGTAAAATCGATGCACCCGTTTTTAAATATAAGCTCACGCAACTTTGGGGTGTATGTAAAAGATAAGGGTATTTGCCAAAATAAAATGGTACTCGTAGTTGTTTTTTCGTTCCGAAATCAAAATATAAAACAACAATATGATTTTTTCGTAGGTGACGTTCTAGATGATGTGATATTTTTACAAATGAAGTACTGGCATAAAGGTAAACATGATCATAGCCAATTCGGTTTGTATATTGATATGTAATCAAATGGGGTGTATAAATAACGGTGGCAACAGGAATTTTTTGAGGTAATTTCATAATTGCATAGACAGAATGAACCAGTTGTCCAAGGTGAGTCGTGGGAATTATCACTCCTTTTCCTTTTTCCAACTCACGGAATAGTAAATTAAGATTTTTAAATGAAATGAAGTTTTTCAAAGACAAGTCGATATTTTTCGGCAATCCATTCATAAAATCAAAAAATAATTTCCCCATATAAGCGCAGTGTGCAAAATATAGTCGATGAAGTATTGATCGTGATTTTACCTTAGGATATAAAACATGAAAAGCAGATAACACCTTATTACGATTAGTTTTTGAAAAATAAAGAAAAAGCTGCCCTAATGCACCAGCAATTCCTTCTCTTAGTGGGAGAGGAAAAAGATTAAAAAGAAGATATAATCGTAATCTCATCCACTGTTTCAAAAACCAAAAAACATATCCAAGCGAATCAATCCAACTAGTTCCAGCATGCACGGGAGGAAGATTTTCTTTTTCATTAACATTTTTTCTTTTTATTTCCCGCTCAAATTTCCGATCAGCATAAAAAATATGAGTCATTATTCATCAGGAGAATCTTAATCTCTTTTTATTCTTCATTTTCTTCATCAGTGAAATCTTCTTCTTCAAAATTTTTTTCTTCAAAAATTTCCTTGTCATTATTTTCGCTAGGATCTGTTTTCCCATCATTTTCTTTCTCAATTTCTTCCTCTGGAGTTATAGAACCTGTCCAATCTAAATTGCTTAATTCAAAATTTACTCGTTGATCTTCAATTATTTCCAGTTCGCGCTCTTTCTGAAGATATTTCTGGCGATCTTCTTCATCTAGTAGACGTAATTCCTCTAATTCTTCTTGTCGGCGGCGAATTTCTTCAATTTTTTCTTTATCATATATCTCATCAATTCGAAGCTGTCCTGTTCGAATAATTTCAGCATTTTGTAGGATTTTTTCTAATGCTTCAGTAAATTCAGTAATAGATTCACAAATTTCAGTCATATCACCTTCAAATTCAATTGGATCATACCCAATTGCAAAATTAAAAACAAATTTTTCAGTTCCAACTAAAATACTAAACTGTTCAGTATGAATCTCATATCGTCCTATGTGATAAGGAGGAACATCTTCAACTTCGTCTAAAGAATCGAGATAATTGGTAATGTGTTTATCAATATATTCATTTAAACGCTTTGATTCAAAATAACTTCCAATTTCATAATTTTCAACAAATAGCATACCAAAAGAAAATTCATATTCCCAGCAAAATGATTCGATAGCATCACATAATGTTTCATAAATCGTTTTATTTCCTAATAATGGCTGTGAAAAGGCAGAAATTACCGACATAGGTTTGTAAATAGAGGTATGAAATACTGTAGGTGTGATTTTTGAGTCTTGAATTTTTCGAAGAATATCTGAAAGAAATCGATCTTCAATCTCTGGAAAAATCACAGGCCCTTCATAATCTGGATCCACTTTATGGAAAAAGAGAAATACTTGAAAATCTTCGCTAAATTCTAAGCAATTTTCGAATATTTGGATAAAATAATCAATACTCTCATCAATTCTTTCTACATCTTGCGTATCAATTACATAATACAGATATTGTATGCCTTGAAAATACATCATGGGATTCTGTAGGTAAGAATGGCGGTAGGTTATTTGTCCACCAAAATCCCAGATCAGTAATTCTCTTCCAAAAAAATCAATACTTGTTCTATCTACTCCAGTAGTAGGTAACAACGATGAAAATGCATTAAATTCACTTAATAGGGTTTTTACAATAGATGTTTTTCCAGCATTGCCGAGCCCAAAGAGTGCAATCTTTGAAGGAAGTTCACGAGGTTTAGGATTCACAACCATACAATTATCAACTAATTTTTTTTAATAATTATTGTATTGAATAATTATCATGCTGAATAATTATCATGTTGAATAATTATTGCATTGAATAATAATTACTGCGAATTCTTAAATATATTCGGGTTGTTTAGCATTAAGTTTGACCCATTGAGTTCCCGTGAAACAGCTATTTTTAAAAGGTGATGATTTTTAAAATTATGATCACTAAATGAATGAAAACAACTCGACAAAAAGATTTTCTTCAAGAGCAGAAAACTATCAGAAATATCGTCCAAACTATCCTATTGAGGTAATTCAAGAAATTAAATCATTCTTTCCAGAAAAATCAAGAATAATTGCAGCAGATATTGGCTCAGGAACGGGAATTTTTACCAAGCGTTTGATTGATGCTAATTTTGAAGTGTATGCAGTTGAACCTAATGATGAAATGCGTACTATTGCAGAAAAATCGTTAAGTGACAATCCAAATTTTCATAGTATTAAAGGAACTGCAGAAAGTACAACTCTTCCTGATGAATCCATTGATTTAATAACAGCCGCCCAAGCTCTTCATTGGTTTGATCTTGAATCAACATTGACAGAATTTCAAAGGATTTTGCAGCCTGAAGGAATAATTGCATTTATATGGAACGAACGAGATTTAACAGCCACATCCTTTATGCAGGAATACGATCAAGTTTTAATCGATCTATGCCCAGAATATAAAAATTCACCTCATCTCTACATAGATAAGGAGCAGATCTTTAATTTAATTGAAGAGATATCATTGCAAGAATTCCATTACTCTAATGCGCAAGAATTTGATGAGAAAGGGTTCATCGGCAGAGTATTATCTTCATCATATACACCATCACCTGATTCCACCGAATATTCACCATTTATTGATGCACTTTCGCAATTATTTGAAAAATATCAAAAAGAAGGAAAAATACAAATACATTACAATACCCACCTTTATTTGGGGCGTGTAATGAGAAAATGGGTTTTTTAATTGAGGATATTTTATCTTTTTTAATTTAAACGCTTTTTTGAATATCATTTATATATATCCAACTTAAATCTGAAATATCGCAATTCTTTTTTTGTCGAACTCGATTTTTTCAAAGAATTTGTTAAATATTTACCATCCTGTTTATAAATTCTTCAATCTAAAGTCGATTTTATTATAATTTTTGAATTACATATCTTAAATTTGGCACCTTGGTAAAATCGACAAAAAATAAGGAAGGATATTTTAGATTTGAGCCGGGAGAATTAAGATGAAGGAATGAAAAACTTCGATTCTTTGAAATTTAAAATACCCTCAATTTTAAAAAAAAATTTTTTCTTTTATTTATTTATTATCATCAATTTTTCTTGAAATTACTGAACTTGATTTCCGCAATTTGTGCAGAATTTAGCATTTGAAAATATCAATTTGCTTCCACAATATGTACAGTAAACAGGATTATTTGTTTCGCTTACGTTAGTTTTAGGAATTGTAACTACTCCTATTTGTGGATATTGCACCATTGTTGGACCAGGACTTGAATGAGACGGAATGGATTGATATAAAAATTGCGTAGGTTGATAACCAATTTTTATATTCTTTTTCATTTGGTATTTAGGAATGATGTAAATTTCTTTAAATGAATATAGATTAAAACCATCAGATAATTTCTTTAATCCTATATTGAAAATGATATTTCCAACTGTATTCTCTACAAGCATTACAGCAATACCTAATTTCATTAAATTACATCCTAATTCCATTTGTCGTAGAATTATAGAAGAATATCCATTTTCAACTTGTTCCATTTGTAATAGGATCCATTTTTTAAATGCATTCCAGCTAAGATAATTAACTCTCTTTTCTGCAAGCGAAGAAATTACAAGCATAATCCCCAATATAATAATTATAGGATCAATTCCAAAGATTTCTGGATAATGAGAAATATCATAAAATACTCTATTTATATTAGCGAAAACATTAATCATACGGTAATAAGCATCTAATTGTGTGAGCACACGTTTAGCAATCAGAAAAAATATAAAAACTAGAAAAGCATAAAGTAGTAATCGAATTTTCTGATACCTGAATGCTTCACTAAATTGCCGATCATTAACTTGCTTTGAAGTTTGATTCAATTGTATTATAAAATTAATATTACCAATTAATCGAGGTATAGATAGGAATATAAATCCAAATATAAACAAGCTTAAAGGGATACTTGAATAACTACTTCCATCACCAGAATTTATGTTACTCGACCAAATTAAAATGGGCCCCATGAATATTTTTTGAAAATACGATTTAAAGGCAAAGAGAATTGTAAAAATAATAAATATCCAGCGGGTTGTATTTAGTGTTTTAAAGCTTTTCCCAAGTTCTATAAATTTTTCACGAAGTGGCGCATTTAATTCTCTCTTTAATGGTTTATTAAATGTATCTTTATACATTTTAGATCAATATAAAAGAGAATTTTTTACTTAAAAAATTAGGTATATATTTTTAAATTAATTCAAAAAAACCTGTTCTTCAATCAAAAAATAATTATAAACAAATCTTTCATGTATGTTCAGCCATTTTAGAAATACTTGATATGAGAAAGAGAACAATTCTTAAAGGCTTTTCTCTTAATTTATCACATTATGAGCTTTGATGAAACGATAAATTTAGAATTTCTTAAAAAATTTGTAAATGCACCTTCTCCAACAGGCTCTGAAGAACCTGCACAAAAATTATATCAAGACTATTTAAAAGATATTGCTGATGAAATCAAAACGGACGTATTAGGCAATGTAGATGCTGTTTTGAATCCTAATGGAAAACCTCGTATTGTTTTAATGGGACATGTCGATGAAGTAGGTTTGCAAGTGCGTTATATATCTGATAAAGGATTCATTTACTTTAATCCATTAGGTGGATTGGATGCACATCTCTTACCCAGCAAACGTATAACAATTCTAGCAAAATCTGGCAATATTTTTGGAGTAATTGGAAAAAAAGCAATTCATCTTCAAGAACCAGACGAACGTAAAAAAGTAATAAAAATTCAAGACCAATACATTGATGTAGGAGCAAGATCAAGAGAAGAAGTGGAAAAAATGGGTATCCAAATAGGTGATCCTATTATTTTCAATGATTCATTTGCCTACTTAGGTAATAATGGAGATGTTGTTAGTCGATGTTTTGATGATAAAATTGGTGCTTTTATAATTGCTGAGGTGTTACGTTATTTAAAACAAGAAAATATTGAAGCATCCATTCATGCTGTTTCAAGTGTTCAAGAGGAAATTGGCACTCGTGGAGCAGTAGTTTCAGCGTTTAGTGTTGATCCTGATGTTGGAATTGCTTTCGATGTAACACACACCAGTGATACTCCTGGAATAAAAGAAGCAGATTTAGGAATAAAAAAACTCGGCGGCGGTCCTGTGATTGTACGAGGTCCTAATATTAATCCAAAACTCTATGAATTATTCGTTAAAACTGCTGAAGAACTAGAAATACCTCTCCAGATAAGTGCTGCTTCTAGACCGACAGGAACTGATGCTCGTTCAATTCAAATGACCCGAGCAGGAGTTGCGACAGGTTTAATTGGAATTCCTAATAGATACATGCACAGCATGACTGAAATTGTAAATTTGAAAGATGTGGAACAGATTGTGAAACTAACCGTCGCAGTTATTAAGAAAATCACCAAAGACACTTCTTTCATTCCAGAATAATTAACAAGTCAGGAAATATAAAATATGACACTTCCCACATTGCCTTCCGATATCAAAGTAGATGAAAAATTTCTGCAATTATTGGTGAATACTCCTAGTGTTTCTGGATATGAGACCTCTGCTCAGCATATATTTAAGGATTATCTTGCATCATATGTTGAAAGAATAAATACAGATGTAATGGGAAATGTATTTGCAACCCTCAATTCCTCAGGAAGCCCCAAAATTATGTTGGCGGCACATTGTGATGAAGTGGGTTTACTAATTAAATATATTTCTAAGGATGGATTCCTCTATTTCTATGCAAACGGCTTGGATCCTCATTTATTACCTGGAACATTTGTGAAAATCATTACAAATCAAGCGGAAATTTTAGGAGTGATTGGAAAAAAAGCAATTCACCTTCAAGAACCCAATGAACGAAAAAAAGTTGTTCAAATTTCAGATTTATTCATCGATATAGGGGCTCGTTCAAGAAAAGAAGTAGAAAGTCTTGGGATCAGAATAGGAGATTCAGCAATATTTGATTACTATTATGCTCGCTTAGGTTCTTCCGGAGATGTCGTTAGTCGCTGCTTTGATGATAAAATAGGTGTATGTATTGTTGCTGAAATCATGAAGCGATTATCAGAGATTCAGCACGATCAAATTTCAGCTCAAGTAATCGGTGTATCAACTACACAAGAAGAGGTAGGATTGCGTGGTGCGACCACCGCTTCATTTCAAGTTGAACCAGATATCGCTTTAGTATATGACGTTGATTTTTCCATGGATACTCCGCATTCTCAAGAAAAATATCAAGGTCGAGCTAAATTAGGGGGCGGTCCAATTATTTCTATTGGTCCAAATATGAATTCAAAAGTTATTCAATTATTAAAGGAAACTGCGAATGATTTGGATATTCCCATTCAATTAATCGCAGAACCAAGAGGAACTGGAACTGATGCAAATGTGATTCAATTAACAAAAAAAGGAGTAGCAATTGGTTTGATTGGAATTCCAAATCGATATATGCACAGTTATTCTGAAGTAGTTAATCTTTATGATGTTGAGGCAATAATCCAATTATCGGTCGAATTTATTAAGCGAGTGAAAGAATAAATATGAAAATTTTTGAAATTGAAATAGAAATAGAATTTTGAAAAATTGCGGATATTATGAAAAATATCTATCTGTTAATCTTTTTTGAAAATAATCAAACATTGAGAGATTGCCGTTCCAATGTGGAATTATTTCATTAAATTCTTTTATAAATTCCTCATAAATCTCTTGTAAAACGGCTCGTACTCTGCGAGATTTTACATATTTATAAGTAAGTGCTACTAAAAAGAGCGGAATAGGATCTAAAATTGGGAGTAACACTAGTTGCAAATCGTTCATAGCAATATGGCTTAATTTTTTTTCAGAAATGAATTCCATTGCAGCTAACATTCCTGAAAATAATAGAGGGTCAACTTTATTTGTATTTGAATAGTGTAAATTTCGTGTATTAAGCAAAAGCAATCCTGAATTATTGAAAATCCATAATTCAATTAATTTTGGAATCCGAGATCGCTTAATTATCGAACGAGATTGCATTGATTGTCAAATAATTAACAAAAATCAACACCTTAATTTATTTGCATTAGCCAAGTTAAAAATGCTTAAAAGGATAAATTTCCATTATCAGCATGAGCTGAATTTATAATGGGAAAAGAAAATAAAAAAAAGAAAAAAGGCTTATCTCAGCAAGAATACCGCAACAAGCTCATTAAAATAAAGAAGTTACTTTCTAATGTAAAGAATAAGAAAGAAATTGAAACACTTAAACTCGCACTACTAAAATTGTTTGAAGCGTCTAAAAATAATCCAGCTCTCCATAATTTGGAACCTTTTCGTATAACCTTGTTTAAAACCTGTAATCTAAATCTTCAATTTTTGAATTTAAATGAAGATGTTTGGGACCTTTTCTCTCAAGGTAAAATTGAAGATGCATATAACTTAATTCTTAAAGGGGTGGGATCTATGAATAATCATCCCGATCGTGAATATTTACATGGTTGGGTTAGAGAAAAAATTCAAAGTACTTTAGAAAAAATCGCAGATATTGCTACATCTAATAAAAAACACCAATCTGCTCAAATCACTTCTCAAATCTCACAAAAGCAAGGTGTAAATTCAGACACAATCATGAATCCACTTGGCCGAAAAATTGATTTAGCTCAAGATGGTAAACAAACAATCCTTTCTAATTCAGTAAATATGGATCATCTTGCATCACTGTCAAATACTCAAATGCCTACAATATTTCCAAATGGAAGAAAACAAAATGCGACTATAAAACCTCTACAATCTTCTCAAAGCGAAAAAACAATGAAATTAACCTCAAATCAGGAGTTTGAAACTTTATTTAAACCTCAAAATTTTTCAGAACAGCAAGTTTTAAGAACTCCAGAAAACCCTTTTATAAAAAATGGGGAAAATGAAGAAGAAAATCCAATTCATACTTACTGGATTCGGAATCAAAAAATAAAAAAGCAATTACAAGAGAGTTCTACTTTTCCTAAAAGGAAAAATGAAGAGAAAAATTGAATATTTATTGATTTGATAAAAAAGAATCATTCACTTTATCAATCAATCTACATTTGAACGATTTAATGGATCAAATTTGGATAATATCTCATACAATGCCCATAAGACAATAAGAATTTTATTACTATCAATGCTTTTTGATCTTTTTACTATGAAATTTTCTTCAGCAATTTGTGATTTTAAATCATTATGAATTAATGAAAATATTTGATCAATCTCATCTAAAGCTTGTTCAAATTTCCCATTCTCGATAAAATACTGAAAAGATTTTGTTAGTTTTAATTGTTTCAAAGAAATTTTAGTTTGTTGTTCTGTGGTTAAATAAATTTTCGTGAATAACCATAATGTCGTTCGTATTCGAAATAAATATTCATTAAATTGGATAATTCTCTTTTTTTGTGAATTTTTATCTATTGTTTCACGGGTTTTTTGCTGAAAACTAATTCTTAATTCTTCAATAATTCTATCTGCTTCGTTTTCTGATATTTTCTTAATTTCTAAGTTTTCTTTGTATATAAATAAAGAATCGATAAGATTTTCACCAAATTCAGCTTGAAACTCTAATACTTGAAATTTAAGGATGAATAGTAAAGAATAATTAAGAGATATCTTATATTCTTCTTTAGGATCTTGCTTGCTAAGAAAAGTTTTAATAAGATAAAAGAAACTATTCCAATCCCCTTGCTGAAATTTTATAAATATATCATCAACAGCATATCGAAATTCTTTTTTGATATTTTTCCATTGTAATAGATCGAAAAAAATAGATCTTACCATTAAATAGATTTGTGGAGGAAAAATTTTCTGAAAATCAACTCCAATTGGATCATTATAATGTTTTGTCAATAATTCGACATTTGTAGAGAGGAGAGAGTCAAGTTTATTATTATCTAGTGGAGATTTAACAATCTTTCCCACAGTTAGGATTTCTCCTTTTTCTAATGCTTTTTTTAATTCGTCGCTTATAATTATCACCTTTACTTTAACTGTTAACAATGATCTATAATAATACCTAAGGAGTTTCAGCAAGAAAAGCAGCAATCTCCTCAATTTCTGCTTTCTTTTGTTTTCGTTCAAGTTTTGATTCTTGTTTTAATATATCAGGATCAACTTCTTTTAAGATTTTGCGACATTCACATTGTTTTTGGCGAACTATACGCTCAAAATAAAAAGATTTTTCAAATCGAAGATCAAATTTAAATAATCCTGGAATTAAAGGGGGATCTGATGGAAGTGGTAAAAGTACTTGGCGAACACAATTTACCATAAAACCAGCTACAATTTGACTAGTATAAACAACACTGGGTTCAGGTTTTTGAATGCATGATGTTTCTTGCTGAGTCTCTTGATCTTGTACTGATTTAGGAAAAATACAATTTATACAGGGTGTTTTTCTGGTTAAAATTCCAATTTGACCCCCAAACCAAGATAATCCTCCATGAATCATAGGAATATTTTTACGAATACAATAATAATTCAATATTTTTCTCACTCTAATTCGATCAACACAATCAATAACTAAATCTACTTTTCGAATTACTGAATCAATAGTTGTCTCTTCAATCCTTTCATCTATACCCACAATAATTAAGGAGGAGTTTCTTTCAATTAGTCGTTCAGCAAGTACTTCTGCTTTATTTTTACCTATATCTTTTTCACAGAAAAGTGATTGCCGATTTAAATTATGGGTAGAAATTGTATCAAAATCAAAAATTTTAATTGTTCCAATTCCTAAGCCGATAAGACCAAGACATACATGATTTCCAAGAGCTCCTGCACCAATAACAGCAACACTTGCATTAGATAATTTTTCTTGATTCCAACCTGGAATTCTAGATTGTCGATCATATTTTAAAGAATTCATAATTTAACCCTATTATTTTTTTTATTTTCAAAATGAATTTTATTTTTTAATTCCATTTGAATTTCTTTTCTAATTCCAATTAAATCCAAATCATTGGGTAACGCTTTAATTATTTTAAACGAAGCAGATTCATGAAATATTTTCCCAGTAAAAACTTGAGTGCTTACCAAACCAAAATACTTATGGTTTAAATTGACAGTTATTCCATAAACATATTTAACTTGAATTCCATTCCATTTTCTATAATTCGATGTCTCTGCCAAGAGAGTATCTTGATTGAAATAATCAGTACCTGAAAAAAACACATTAAGATTTGCATGACTGTGAGTCCAACCTAGAATTGTTAGATTTTTTTTGTGTATGTAAGAACTTAAATCTAAAAGATCGCGACCTTCTACGTTAACAGATGCAAAATGAACTTGTTGATTAGGAATAAGAATATCTTCAATTATATGGTTTTTTCCTGTGCATAATGCATAGACCTCAACTTCTTTAGTCGTAATTTTTGTCACTTCTTCAGCCATAATAAACATTTTTTCTAAAGCATATTCAGTTATTAAAATTTCAGTAATTGGATGAAAACCGTTTAAAACCTCGAAAGAATCAACAGAAAAAGATGTTTCAGAAGGATTTTGGATATTTTGAAATTCTTTTTCTCTTATTATCTCTTTTTTCTTAATATTATTTTGTCTATTGGGGATCTCAGTTATAATTGTTTTATTTAATATCTCTTCAATAGAATTTCCAACCAAAATCTTCTTTTTTGACATGTTTTTCCCTTTTTTACTTTTTTTTCTTCTTTTTAGTTGAAGTTATTGTTGCTAAGTATTTTGAGTATTGAGGTGTACCTAAATGCCCATTTGCTGGTGATACGCGCCGATTATAACCTGTGATTAAAATCTGAACTGCTTGGCGTATCAAACTATTAATTGAATTAGCAAATCTTAATCGGTTGAATTCTTTTTCATCATCAGAATTATAAAAAGAACCCATACAAATTTTTTGACCAAAAAAGTGAAAATCCCGATAAACAAAAGGATGCTCATAAAATGAATTTGGGGATTCTGCAATAACTTCTGGGTTTTCTGGATGTAAATTTTCATCAATTCGAATTGCAATAGTGCAAGCAGGCATCTGATAAACGAGATTTTCAAAATGAATTTGATAAGGAGGAAGATATCGAATCGCAGCTAAAGCTTTTTCTTGAGGATTTCGAAATAAAGGTTTCATTACAAATATTATATGACTTTCAGTTAAATTAGCAATATCTTGGGGAGGTATCTTCTCATATAGATCAATGAGAGATTTCTTTTCTCCTATAATTCTTCTCATATGCTGGTGATAGATTGTAAGAATTTCTTTCAGTCTCCCCTTTAAATTGAGACCACGAATTGTACTATAAATAATACCATTGAAAATCACTATTTCTTTTGTTTGAATAACTGAAAGTAATTTAGATTGATGACTAAATGGAATTTTCTTTCCAATTTCAATGAAATCAGATAAGTACATCAAAGGACACATTTGATAAATCCGATTATCTTTGATAAAACTTACTCCTTCATGAGGAGATAATATTTCTTGAATTTCTTCAGTAAATGATTTCATAATGCGAATTAGCTCAACTAGTAGTAATTAGGTGATTTAATCTTTAGAACTCACCCTTTTCAAATTTTTTGTTTCTTGTGCTAAAAAACCACTATTTTTTTTGAACGGAATATATAGTAAATTAGAATGTTTACACTATCCACTCGTACGAGTTGGCAAAAGGAACAAACACGCCTTGATTTAACTGATATGAAGGAATTTTTATATCCATATCCCTTAATTGAAAGGAAATTTTTTGATGATCTCATGAAATTATGCCGCTCCCAAGCCACTTACTATGTTGAAATGGGATTAATCAGTGTTTTCAATAATAAAAAACAGCAATTAAATCCAGATACATGGATTTTAATTTGGGCTTTGGATTTTAAAGATCGAGTCTATCAAATTCTGATTGATCGAAATGTGAAGCATAAAGGAAGAGGTGCAATAGCAGCAGTAGGTCCTCAAGATTTAGGTGAATTTTTTGCACGAATGAAGCAAAATGCTATCCTTCCTTTACTTACTTTAATTAATACACCAGAAAAAATGAAATCAGTAGGTGTTATTGTATCTCGTCCAAAATCTTATAGAGATAAACAAAAAGAGCGCCAAGAGTTTCAAGCGTTTGCTAGATTCCAAAAATGGATAGCCCAATTAAAAGCCACACCTAATAAAGAGGGGCAATGGTTTCCAAGTTCAGCTCCAAAATGTCCTGTTTGTGGTAATCCATTAGTTGGAATTTCAGACAATTATCGAATTGGGTTTGGATATTTGATATGCCCAGAATGCGGTCATAGTGAACGTCGTAGAATTGGTATGTAATTGTATGTAATTCATTTTATTTCCTTTTTTCTTTTCAACATTTCAATTTTTTTCAATTTAGTTTTGACCACCACTATGTAAAATAGAGGAATTTAATCGCTTTGATAATTAATATTATTATTTTACTTTGCAATTATATTTATCTCTAATTTGGAAAGCTTTATCTGGGAAATTTGTATATATTGCATCAGGATTAAATTTTAAGAATTTTTTAAGTATTGTTTTTGTGTGCATATCCCATAGAAATATCTTTAATCCAGCGCTCTTTAAAAGTATTTTATATTCTTCTTTAAAACGAGGAGCTTGAATATTAAATCCTTCAATCTTTAATTTGTGAATTTTTCCATTAGGTTCAAGATGATGATGACGGATGTGATATTCTAAATTTGAGGCAATAAAATGTAATGAGTATGTGGGAAATTGCAATTTCAAATTCCTAATTTTCCATAAAGTATTGCTGCATAAAAAAGTTCTATCCAAAAGATTATAATGGGCTAATATTGGAATAATGTAAAAGCCTACTCGATTATCTTGTAAATCAATGCTAAATAAAAGTTTTGAATAACCATTTATTGGTTCATGTATCTTTACATCTTGATAACGTTGACAGAATTCTTCTAAAGTTGGAATATGTTGGCCATTTGGAAGGATAAGTTTCTTTATTTCAGAAATAGATAGCCTATTTAAGTTAATATGACGATTTGTGGTTTGATTAAAAAAAAAACGATCATGATGAATAATAACATGCTCATCTTTAGTTAACCAACAATCAAATTCAACTCCATGAGCACCTAATTCCACTGCTTTATCAAAAGCTTCAAATGAATTCTCGTGAGCATAGCCTGAAGCACCTCGATGAGCAAAAATAATTGGATTGCAAAAAGAATTAGAAAAATGGTTTTTCATGAACTGTTGATCAAGTTTGGTTAATTTGTGCCTCAATTTAAATTATAGCGCTGTTGAAGAAGAGCAGTCAAATTAATCTCATAACGATTTGCAATTTCAACAAACTCCATGGTGTAATCGCTCAAAATTTTTTCAATTTCAAGTTTTGCTTCTTGTTCTAAAGATTTTTTTAATCTTGTATGAAGATCGTCAAATTTTTCTATGAGATCATAGATTTCTATAGGATGATCAAATTTATGCAAATTTTTCATAAACTTTTGAATTTTTTCTAACATAAATGTTGTTTATTTTTTAAATATAAAAAGCTGAGGTTTTAAGAAGAAGAAAGGTCAAATTAAATATTAAATAATACGAAGTGACGAATTGATCAATTCAGAGGAATGAAAAAATATGAGTAAATATGTTGCAGCTTTAGATGTAGGCACAACTGGAACCAGATGTATCATTTTTGATTTATCTGGAAAAGAAATAGGCAGAGATTATAAAGAGTGGCAAAGTTTCTATCCTTCTCCCGCTATGGTAGAACAAGATGCAAATGCATGGTGGGATGCAGTAAGAAAAACAATCTTTAATGCCATTCGTCGCTCGAAAATAAACAGCGAAGATATAATTAGCGTAGCAATAACAAATCAGCGGGAAACGATTGTTCCAGTGGATTTAAACGGGAATCCATTACATAATGCAATTGTTTGGCAAGATAGAAGAACGACAGCAGAGTGTGATTGGATAAAAAACAATATCGGAGAAGACGAAGTATATCGTACAACTGGCTTAACCATTGATCCATATTTTAGTGGCTCGAAAATTCTATGGTTCAAAAACCATCACCCAGATATGTATTCTAAGACACATAAATTTTTACTTGTACATGATTTTATTCTATATAAATTAACAGGGAAATTTATAACCGATTTTTCAAATGCGAGCCGAACTATGCTATTTGATATAAATCAATTAAAATGGTCTGATGATTTTGCTGTAAAAATGGAGATAGATTTAGATAAAATGCCAGAAGCAGTCGCCCCTGGTACTGAGGTTGGTACAATACAATCATCAGATACAGGCTTTAGTACATCTACAAAGATAATAGCTGGAGCAGGAGATCAACAATGTGCAGCTTTGGGAGTGGGAGTGGTAAAACCAGGTCGAATGAAATGTACCACTGGAACAGGTTCATTTATTTTAGGATATTTGGATAAACCTTCTTTTGATCCTCAAAAGCGAGTACTTTGTAGTTGTGCAGCCGTACCTGGAAAATGGGTACAAGAAGCAAGCATATTTACGTCTGGTGCAGCATTACGCTGGTGTCGAGATAATGTAGGAGCCGCTGAATCTATTCAAGCCTATTTAGAAACAAGTCGTGGAAATACAGTTGATCCTTATGACTTAATTACAGATGAAGCAGCTAAATCCCCAGTTGGAGCAAATGGATTACTATTCCTTCCTCATCTGGCAGGGGCAGGAGCACCTTATTGGAATCCGAATGCACGTGGAATTATGTTTGGTTTGGCCTTAGGACATAAAACCAGAGACTTATACCGCGCTGTATTAGAAGGTGTTGCATTTGAAGTTAAAAAGAACATTAAAGTTTTCTCAGAACTCGGATTGAAACCACAAGATTTGAGAATTACCGGCGGTGGATCTCGATCAGATCTCTGGAATCAAATTATGGCAGATGTACTGGGAATACAATGCGGACGAGGTGATTTAGAAGAATCAACTGCTGTGGGAGCATCAATTTTAGCTGCTTTTGGAGCAGGAGAATATTCAGATTTAGCCAAAGCAGCTGATGATATGGCAAATATCAATCATGTTTGGACCCCAAATCTTGATAATGCGGCTAAATATGAAGAATTGTTTAAAATCAATCAAGAAATCTATCAATCACTCCATGAACGCAAAATTTATGCGAAATTAGCCAACATAATGAAATAATTTCAGTTATCACTTTTTTCCTACTTTTTGTTATTTTATATTTTATCTTGTAATAGTAAAGGGTATGGAACAAAAGGAAGAAAAATGAGTTATTCCAATATTGGATTATATGAATTTGAGATTTTTCATCATATATAATAAGACGAGTTTTTTTGAATTAGTTGCTTTTTCTATAATTGGACGAGTTCTTTTATTTATTTTTAAATCTTTCCAATCTTCATATCCTGCTTCTTCGAAAACTTCTTTCAATCCATTAATTATCGGAGTTCCTAACGATTTATTATCAAAATGGTTTACATTATACAGAATATAACATCTAATAAATCTAATTCCTACTTTATTCGAAAATTCAAGTGCCAATTCTTCAATATAATCTAAAATCGCAAGTAATAAATTCTTAATACTCTCAAATTCTAAATCTTTGTTAAAACCAAGAAATGAAAGATCAATAATAGGTAAATGAAAATTCTTTTCACCATCAAAAGGCACTTTATAATTATTTACCCGTAATGAAAAAAAGGAATAAATCTCGCTATTATCATCAGAAACAATGCAATATAGGCTGTGAATCATATTTTCATTCTGATATTCTGCACAATTCTTCCAAAATGGTTTTGAATAATAGAGATCAAAAAATGAGATAGAATCCTTTAGTTTAGGATTAAGATCTTCATAAAAGATAATTGAAACCACTAATACTCCTCAATTTACTTCTTTTTTGATACTTGAAAATCAAAAATAACTCTATTTTCATTTTTAACTTTATTCAACTTCAATTCTTCTTTTATTGGAGCTCCTTTTTCATTCAATTTCTTTTGTATAATTTTTGCATCTTCTTCATCGAATTTTGAAAAAGGATCTTCAGAAAGGATGTATTTTGAAATTAGTTTAAGATACCTACTATAAACTCCAAAAGATTTAAGTAATTCAATATCAATCCATGATTTAGGTAATAAACCTTCCTCAATTTTTGTAAAAATCAAATTTATAGTTTGTAATGCAGGTTTGATTAATCCTATTGATTGATACATCCTAAATATAGAAGTAAACTCAATTATATCACTTTTCTTGAAGTTTTGTAATTTTTCAATAAATGTGATATTTTTCAACCATTTTATTCACCAATTATTGAAATATCTGAATTATTACATTTTTCTCTAATTTTTACTTCTTTTTCGATAGCTCTTTCAATGTTTTCTTTCAACGCAATTAAATCTTGATGATCTAATCCAATAAGTAACTTTTCGATTCTTCTATTTTTATTTAACAATTCTAACTTCAATGTATGCATAATAATTGTTCTATTGAAAGCACCAATTTCACCATCATCAAAAATAGGACGAATATCAGTCATTATTCTTGATTTCATCAGCAAATTTTCTCGCTCTCGCTCCAAATTTCTTGCTTTTTCATACAATTTGATATTATCATTAGATTTATATAGATTAAGTAAAAAAGTATCAAAATCTTTAATTTTTTCTAATTTTTCTTTAGAATCATCTGCATTTTCTAATGTAATTTGTTCAATTAGGACTTCTTTTATCATTTCAACTAAATCTTCAAGACTTATTTTCCTATCTTCTTTTATATTATAATAAACACTTAATAGAGTCAATAATTCCCTAATAATTGGTCGATACATATTCTTTTGTTCATTTTTCTTATCAATATCGCTGAAACAATCGAGTTCGACAAAAAAAAGAATTGCGATATTTCAGAATTAAGTCGGATATATATAATTGATATTCAAAAAAACGTTTAAATTAAAAAAGATAAAATATCCTTATAAACTCTTAAAAAAAATGATCAAGAATCAACTTTTCATTTAAATAACATGATACTTTTCATTTTACACAGAATAATGGCGAGTAATATGGATAAAAAATTGTTAGTGAAAACAAAAGATTTGCGCCGAGAATTTGAATTTGGAAACACAAAAATCCATGCTCTAGATGGGGTTGACTTAGAAGTTAAAGAAGGAGAGTTTATTGTAATTTTAGGTCCTTCTGGAGCAGGAAAAACAACCCTTTTAAATATGATTGGAGGCATTGATCATCCCACTTCAGGCTCTATTGAAGTAGATGGTGAACCGATACACGAATTTTCTAATAAACAGTTAAATGATTATCGAAAGGAGAAAGTAGGTTGGGTTTTCCAATTTTTCAATATAGTTGATAGCCTACGTGCTTGGGAAAATGTCGGACTTGCCTTAGAATTTAAAGGATTAAAGGATCATAAAGAAATCAAAGCAAAATCCTTTGATATTTTAGAAAAAGTTGGATTAAAAGGGAAAGAAATGCGATTTCCCAGCCAATTATCTGGGGGAGAACAACAAAGAGTTGCAATTGCCCGTGCTTTAGTAAAAAAGCCAAAATTGATTGTAGCAGACGAGCCAACAGGAAATTTAGATTACATTACGGGTCAAACAATTGCTGAATTGATGCAAAAGCTCAATCGCCAAGAGGGTATCACTTTTATTGTGGTTAGTCATGATATTAGTATTACTAAATTTGCTGAGTGCATTTATCATCTGAGAATGGGTAAAATTGATAAAGTGCAAAATTCCATATCTGATCTTCAATATACAAAAAAAATCCAGGAGTAAGAACCATGAACTTAATGGATATTAAGGTACTTCGCGAAATAAAAATACAAAAATTCAGATCATTTTTGATTATAACTATTATAACAGTGACAATAGCGCTGATTTTGGGAATGCATTCGGGTGGTACAATGGTTCTGGCATCATATGAAGAAAATTTACGCCAAAACAACGTAGCTGATGGCAGATTTACTTTTACTGCTCCTGTACTGGATACAAATATTACACAAATTCAAAATGATTCTGTTTTTCTAACGAAAAATAATATTGCAGATATCGAAGGGAGATTGATTATTTATACTGAGATGACTTATAACGATGAAATATTCCCTTGTTTAGTTATTGGAGTCGATTTTCCTAATATAATAAATAAAGTATATTTAGAATCAATAGGAGAAAATATTACTGATTCAGCAAGTGTGTTAAATGAAACTACAAATTGTATTATTGAATCACGCTTTGCTGGGATAATGTTGGGACAAGATGTGCAATTGGGAGAAAATGTTTCTGTTCTATTGGGAGTTGTTCACAATAACTTTACTGTGCAAGCTATCGGTCAAGATACTGATCAAGTTTATGTAGTGGATCCTGTTAGTCAAATGACTTTAATGGGTCAAATGGCAATTATATGGGTAAATCTATCCGGATTGCAACAAGATTTATTCGGTGGCTTGCCATTGGTCAATCAAATACTGTTTACAGTTGATTCTCGTTTAGATAAATCAATGATAAATCACGCAGCAGAGGCTTTAACACAACGATTTATTAGCCAAAATATTGATATAAGCACTACTAAATTTACAATTTATGATGAAACGGATGACCGTACCTTTTTTGACGCTGATGCTGGTTCCATTGATAAAATGGGTACAATTTTTGGCGCAATTGGATTGGTAATGTGCTGTGTTGCAATATTTAATACCATCTCTCGTTTAGTTCAAGCACAGCGGAAAAATATAGGTCTTTATATGAGTATGGGTGCTGAACCTTCTGTAATAATCTTGCATTATATGAAAATAACCATGATTCTTTCCTTGATAGGAGTAATAATTGGTGTTCCTTTGGGACATTTTTTTGCTACTGGAATGACGAAGCTCATAGCGAGATTTTTTCCATTTCAAACATTTGTATTTCCTATCGTTTGGCAAGAATATCTTTTTGGATCTTTGATTACATTTGCTGTCTGTGTAATCTTTTCTGGTATTAGTGCTTTTCCGATCACAAAGATCACACCTCGTGAAGCCATGTCCGCTGTATTTAATCGAATTAAATCAATAAAATCCACAGTCTCAGAGAAATTTTTCAGTTGGATTCCAATTTTTCATCCCCTTCATATGCGCATTCCCATTCGTGAAATATTTTTGCGAAAGCGCAAATCAATAATTACAATCTTAGCAATTTCTACATCCATGATAATGATGATTAACTCACTTGCTATGGTTTCAAATATGTTTACGGGAATAAATAGGAATTTTACAGAATATAATACAGCAGATTATCAAGTTATATTGGAAACACCCATTCCTGTATCAGAAATTACAGATTTTATGAATTCATTACCATCTAATACGATTGATCATTACGAAGCAAAAATTACCTTGTATTCACCATTATATTTTGAAAATGATAGCAAAGGCGCTCTAATAATTGAATGTTACCAAGAAAATTCTACTTTACGTAATGTACATATTATTCAAGGCTCTATAAACTCGATAAAAGATACAACTCCCAATGAAATAATAATGGGTAGTGGGATTGCAGATAAATTCGGAATTACTTTAGGAGATACAATTCAAATTGGGTTATTTGAGAATATTTCAGTAAAAGTAGTGGGATTAGTTGGAGAATTAATTGATTATTCTGCATTTTGGAGTATTGAAGCCTTTCAATCAAATAATATAAGTACCAAATTTGGTCTGTTACCAAATTATGTAAATGGATTCATTTTCAATCCCCATGCAGGAGTGGACATCACATCATTACGGGCACAAATTGAGAATAATTTTTCAGTTGCCCAATGGGTTAATGCAAAACAATCCCAGCAATCAATTCTAACTCTAATGCAATCTATGATGAGCCTTCTTTTCCTATTCATATTGATAGGAATGTTCATTGGGATTTTCTTTAGTTTTAATACCATGTACATGGGTTTTATCAGCCGAGAAAATGATTTTTTGGCATTTAAAGCCATGGGAACGAATCCCCGATATTTTACCAAGATGATATTCTGGGAAAATGCCATATTAAGCGTATTTAGTCTTATAATTACGGTACCTGTTGGATACTATGTATATTGGCGATCAATGGACTATTTATTGGGAAACAGGTATTATATGCCTCTTTCAATTCCGTGGTATACGTGGCCTCTCGCTTTACTTTTGAGTTTCATATCAATATGGATGGCTACATTACGCTTAACCAAGCGGATTAGAAAGATGAATTTGGCTGATGAATTGCGGAGCCAAATGGTAAGCTAATACAACAAGATAGTGTTGATAAGTTCAAAAGATGAAAGTATTACTTTTTTTATTTATTATTACTTCTTGTGAGTATTCTCATGGAAGAAAGAGAAAGAAGTGTAAATAGAAGAATTACAGTGTCAATAAGTGAATTATTAACTTAATTTTGATTTGATCAAAAATACATTTTTTAAAAAGTATTTTTTATAGATAATTACCTTTTTAGTAATGTAATTTTAAGTATTTATTTACATTCTTAATGGGGTAAATTTATTTAAAAAAAAATCTATTATAATAATATGGATTCTTCAGCAATTAAGAAGTATTTTTTAGATTTTTATGAAACACCTCTTCCTAACGTAATTCCCCGAAATTATCGATTTAGTAAAGAGAATCGCCCTCAAATAATTATAGGAGCCCGACGAATCGGAAAAACTTATCTTCTTTTCCAACGAATTCATGAATTGATTGCTGAAGGTGTTCGTAAATCACAAATTCTTTATCTAAATTTCGAAGATATTGCATTTTCAGATCTTGAAGCAAATGAAATTCCTGATATTTTAGAGATTTACTGGGCATTATTTCCTCATGAAATAGATAAGACTCTATATTTATTTATTGATGAACCCCAATGTATAAAAAATTGGGATTTAGCAATCTTAACATTAATGAAACATAATTTCCCCATTTATATTACTGGTTCTTCATCAAAACTTTTAAGTTCTGAAATTGCTTCAGCGTTTCGGGGAAGAAGTACACCTATTTTCTTTTATAGCCTTTCTTTTGATGAATTTTTGAGATTTCGCAATTTTAATTATCAAAAATCATTAAGTTCTAAAAATCATGCACTTCTTGAAGCTTTATTCCAAGAATATCTTGAATACGGAGGTTATCCTGAAGTAGTTTTAGAACCAGAAATTTATAGAAAACAGCAAATATTGAGAAATTATTATGATACAATTATCTATCGAGATTTGATTGAAAGATATAATATAAAAAATGGCTTTCTTATAAAGGAATTCTTAAAAACTCTAATAAAAAACATAGCAAATCCACTTAGTATAAATAAAATCTATAAAGATTTCAAGTCTAGGAAAATAAACACAACAACTGACACGCTTTATAAATATTTGGATATATTGCAAGAAATAGGAATATTTTATTTAGTATACAGATATGATCCTTCATTAAGACGAGAAATACACTCAATACCTAAAATATATCTTCATGATTTAGGACTTATTTCTTTATTTTCTAGAAAAAATATTTCAGCAAGATATGAAAATCTTGTTTTTATGGAATTAAAGAGAAAAATCATATATTATCCGTTCCGATCTATTGGATTTTGGAGAACTCCTCAAAATAGAGAAATAGATTTTATTATTAGAGACAGAGATGAAGTAATTGAAGCAATTCAAGTTTCAGCGAGTTTTTTAGATCTTAAAACAAAAAAAAGAGAAATTTCATCCCTAATAATGGGAATAAGAAATATTAATCAGCTGTGTGAATTTTCGCTCCATTCTGGGATGATTATTACCCATGAAATTAGCAATAACGAACCAAATAATTTGTTTGAGAAAGATATTCAAATTTGTATAAAAGATCTACTAGAATGGTTATTAGAAAAAAATAAGGAAAATGTTAAAATAAATAAGGAAAATGATGAAAAAAAATAACGTATTTTAATTGAGAAACAATGTGGATAATATTACTGGAAAGATTACAGTAAACATTATTCAATTTGAGACCGAAAAAATAATTTCTTTACGATATTTCAAAATCTTTGGAAAGAATATACTCTTTTAGTAATGAGAGAATTGCCATAACAGCTTGATATTCGATATGCTCCACTGTATCATTCGATGTATGATAAACAACATTATCATCATTGAATTCTGTAGGTACTGCTAAAATAGTTACTGCATCCACTCCAATTTTTGAGAATTCAGCTGCATCTGTTCCTCCTGCACCAAAGAGAATGGGATATAACGAAGCTGAATATCCGAGGGTTTCAAAAAGCGATTTTATCTCTTCAGCCAAAGAATGAGAAAGTTTTACAGTTCCATTAATATCAGTTATCATTATCTGAAGATCTTTCAAATTATATATACTATCCATGTTGATATTGAAAGTAGGAATCGCTCTTAACTCTTGAAAATGTTGCCGAACGTAAGCAGAAGCACCTCTTAAACCACATTCTTCACCATCGGTACTTAAAATAATAAGACGTGTGTGATATAATGGATAGCATCCCATATTTTTTGCAATTGAAAATTTTTGACCGATTTTCATCGCCATTACTGATGAAATTAGATTATCTCCAGCACCAGGACTTCCCTTTCGATTTTTAAAGAAATAATACTGCAGAACAATAACAGAACCAATGATAACGCCAAACCGAATAATATTTACAATGGGAGGATTAATTCCAGAGAATAATTTAAAAATAGCCCAATAGAGAGCAAAAAAGAGAGTAATTGTGAAAATCAGAAATCCAGATAGAACGCGAATAGTATAAAATCGTGGATGATGCTGAATATAATTAAAGATAAAGGCAGAATCATGATGACCTGAGAGTATAATTTGCTGCTTGACTTCACCAGCCGGTTCAATAACTGTGCTTACATTGTAACCCTTCATTTTCCGATATAGAGGATCAAATGTTTTTTCATAGAATACAAATTGCAGAATTGCATAAAAGGCACCAAAAAGGTACCCAAAAACGCCAAGATAAAGCCAAAATGATCCAAAGAAGAGGAATATTGAAGAGATTAGATAAGAAGTGGCTAAAACAGGCAGAATACTTAGAAATGATTCGGGATGAACACTAAACTGCTCGATATGTGTGTGATCACCGAATTTTTTCATTTCTTCAAATAAAAGCTGAGCTGCTTCATGATCTTGATGAGTTCCAGCCAACCGAGGACCAACTCTCTTTATTAAATCATCTGTATATTGTAAACAACTTTTCACATCCTCATCCTTAATTTGTATTACAGAGTGAGCAATTTTAGCTTGAGTAGGAGATAAATGCATAAAGCGATTATTTACAAGATTTCCAGTTGATCGGGGCATAATTTTCACCAATTTTTAGAGATATGTTATGATTCAATATTATACAACTTAACTCGAGCAAATACAGTAAGGGAATGAAAAATTAAGTTTTGTTATATTGAACATATAAATTCTACATATTTTTATGTAGACTTCAAATAAAATAAATCAGTTTCAAATATATAAATTTATGTAAAAATACATCCCAATATAGATTTACTTAAAGATTCTGATATTTGGTTAAGTAATTATCGATATAAATTGAAGATTTACCTTGAAAAAATTAAATTTTCCTTAATAGACCAAAAATCTAACTCTATGGTAAATAATAAAATCAAGACTTTTTTTTTAATCTACATATAGAATTAATTGTCGACATTTAGTATACATCTTGATAAAAAACGATAAAAAAGAAAACTTAACTTAATCTAAATTGATAAAAGCACTTTTAGTTATTATTCCACACTTTCTCTAATCTTTTTAATAACTCTTTCAAATGCCTTAGCCGATTCACTCTCAGGATCCTTTAATACCACAGGAAGACCTAAATCTCCTTGCTCTCTTACGATTGGCTCAAGCGGAATTTTTCCCAGAAATGGAACATCTAACTCGCGCGCAGCTTTTTCGCCACCTCCGAAGCCAAATACATCCACCTCGATAGTTTCGTTACAATGTGGACATTTTACCACCAATCCAGACATATTTTCCACGATTCCAACTACGTCTAATTGTAAAGTCTTGCTCATTTGAACTGTTTTCCTGGAATCCATCATAGCGACCTCTTGAGGAGTGGTCACTATAACCACAGATCCTTTGGTTAACTGCATTATATCCAAAGTTTCATCAGAAGTGCCTGGTGGTAAATCGATAACCAAATAATCCATCGGCTCCCAAGCCCCATCAGCAATAAACTGACGAATGGCACCCATTTTTAATGGACCTCTCCAAATTACAGGAGTATCTGGAGTCTCCAACAAAAAGGCCATGCTCATTACTTGAATATTTAGAGGCCCATTTACTGGTTTAAACTTCTTAGTTCCGGGAACAATTTCTGGACGTCTTCCTTCAAGGTTTAACATCTTAGGGATATTAGGCCCTGTAATGTCTACATCCAAAACACCAACACTTAATCCTTGGGAGGCAAGGGCTACAGCAAGATTTGTGGCAACTGTACTTTTTCCAACTCCGCCTTTTCCAGAACAAACAATGATTTTATGCTTAATCTTTTGCATGATTTGATTAATTTCATCCATTTGTGATGCTTGCGAGTCTTTTTTAGGGGCATTTTCATGTAATTTCTTTAAATCTTCATCTGTGACTTCTATTTCGACATCAACTTTTTTATTTTCATTACTCATATTTTTCTCTGCTTCCTTTTATTGAATTTTCCATTGATAAGTTGTTTGAAATTGAATTATCAAAATTTGGAACCACAATGGAATTTTCAATGAATATCTATTCAGATAAATGAAGTATTGATTCCACTTAAAATTGTTCTTACTGATTTGAAAGATTTTTGGGCAATTTAATTATAAAATATTACAAGATTGATCAATAATCTTCATCTCGCTTAAAGACGAAAATGGAATATAAGAGTAAAATTGTGAAATTTAATTAGAATTTAATAAGAAATTTATAAGAATTTAGACAAATTAATTTAGATGATTAAGTAAAAATGGAGTATATTGGGCTCATCATTCTGTTATTAGCGCTTTTTATTGGAATAATAATTGTTTTCAGCAAAGAAAATTGGGATTATGTTGCAATTTCTTTACTTTTTGCAACAATAGCAGTCTTTACTACAATTATTACAATCACTGATCTTGGTACTAATATTTTGGGTGAATTTGGTCGAGAAAAATCGTCACAAGAAATAATTTTTTGGAGATTTGTTCATACAATTGAATTTGAGCCAATTATTTTTTTAATTTCTATGCAGATAATCGTTTTAATGGTTGAAAAGCAGAAGATTTTCGAATGGATCGCTTTACGTGTTTTACGCGCCACAAAAGGAAATCATCGAAAATTTTTTTATCTAATTAGCGCAATCAGTGCATTAACTGCATCGCTAATCGACGATATTACAGTAGCGATAATTTTCATTCCATTAGTTGTTCGAGCATGTCGAATTTTACGAATCAATGCAGCACCTTATCTATTTGCGATAAGTTTTACTATTAATATTGGTAGTCTTTATACACCCTTCTCTTCCTCTGAAAATATCTTAATTTCAGCAGCATTTGGTCTTGATTTTCTTTGGTTTTTAAAATCATTTTCCCTTTATGTATTCCCAATGCTTCTTTTTACACTGGCAATTTTGGATTGGTTTTTACTTCGAAAAATCGCACCTCCAGCAGAAGAACGAAAGAAAATACTCTTAGAAATCATGGATCCCAGCTTAGTTGTAGTAGATCGAAAGCATTTTATTTTAAATAGCATTTATTTTATAGCAATACTATTAGGATTCTTATTCTACCCAAATCCTTGGGTTGTGGCTGTTATCGGTGCTCTTGCTATGAGCTTATTAAATAGGCTCCAATTTACAGAGAATGCAAAACAAATTGATTGGAAAATCATATTTTTCTTTATTGCCCTTTTTTTACTCATAGGTTGTATGAAAATGGCAGGTTTATTTGAAATTATTGGTAATTGGGCAAAATTATTTATACCTAATAATGAATTATTTGCAGCGTTTACGATCTTGATTATGATTGCAGTATTATCCGGATTTTTAGCGCAAGTTCCTACTGCTCTGGTTTTTATTACTCTATTGCAGAATATTTATGGAACAAATTCTGGTGATGTTCCGAATTTAATCATGATGGCATTTTTATTTGGAATTAATTTGGGCTCAAATTTTCTTCCTCAAGGTGCAGCTTGTGATTTAATGGCACTGAATCTTGCAGAGAAAAATGATGTCCGAGAATTTAATTACAAAAATCTTCTTTATCGAGGTTCAATGATTACCGTGCTGCATATTATTATGGGATCGTTTTATCTTTCACTATATTGGCTGTTTCAATAAAAATAAAACAATACAGCTAATTCTGACTCAGATAATATTGATTTTAATACACAACAAAATAATATGCACTTATATAGAGAATGCACATCAAAATGTGGATTAAGGCAAATTTTCCACCTGTTCGTAGCAAGTTCTTATACGTAAATCCTTCGACTTTATGCTTAAGTGCAATATTCAATGTCATAACATCACAAGCAGCCCCTTGTGGTAATAAATTTCCCCCCAAATTGATACCCAAGATAAATGCAATAATTACAATCGCAGGTGGATTGAATGCGAACATTTCATTTAGAAGAGTAATTCCAATAATTGCTGTGGGAGAATTTGCTAAAAATCCAGATAATACACTAGTCACAATTAATACACCAATCGAAAGTAGCCATAAATTCCCACCTGCAACAGATCTTAAACTGTCTAAAATTAATGTAAAAGTTCCATTATCAATCATGTTTCCAATAATCAAAAATAACGAAATAAAAAAGAAAATGACCTTCCAATCTATCTTTGTCACATTATCAGTGAATTGATCGCGGTTTAATAAAGACATTATGATTGCTCCGAACAATGCGACTAAATAGGCATAATCGGAAAGAATAACAAATCCTATAATTACAGTAGAGAAATAAATTGAATTCAGTATAAATTGCTTTCGGTTAATTATTACCAATTCTGGGTTCATAATTTCTAAAAGAATGCGTTTTTGTTTTTCAGCTGGAGGTGCGATTTTTTTTAAAAGTAAAAAATCTAATAATATTAATGTTCCAATTAATGCAGTAATTACGAAGATTCCAGTATTAACAAAAAACCATTGAACTCCTAATCCAAAACTGGAACTAATCAGAATATTTTCCGATGAAGAGAAAGGAGTAAAAATAGAGCCAATATTTATTGTTATTGTAATCCCGTAAAGGTATGGAGAGGGATTTATTTTTAAAATTCGACAGGCTCTAATAGTCAGGGGGATAAAGATAATCGAAACAGTTACATCTGCAATAATTGAAGCAGTAAAAGTTCCAATAATACAAATAAGGTAGAAGAAAAGTCTGTGATTCCCTTTTGTCAAATGTAGAGTTTTTACAGCGATCCATTGAAATATTTTATGTCGTTCTGCAATTAAAACGATTACTTGCATAGAAAGTATAAAAATCAGCGGACTCCACTCAATAGAATCGATTATATTAACATCCTCAAATCTAAAGAAAGTAATCAAACTTGAAATGGCGGCACCTAATAGAGCAAAGGCTACATAGTCTGCATTCTCTTTGCTAAAAATAATCATTATTAAGACAAATATAACAAATGTAACAATAATTGCAAACCAATCATAAGCCATCTATAAGTGGTCTCCCCTTTTTTTTTCTCGATGTTTCTCTAATTTAGTTAGTACGGAATATTACATTTTGAAATTTAATTATTTTTTGATTTCATAGGCGAATAAAGATTTTTTTTATAAAATTTTATAATAATATTCTTGCAAATAGAAATTTATTCAAATTCCATTGAATTTTCGGATTTACAGCCATATTAATCATACCTTTTTACATAAATTATCATATATCGAGGAATTTTACAATTGAATTATAAATTAGAAAAATATTTCGAGAAGAACATCTTTAAAAAGCGAAAATCTTTTTATATGAATTCGACATAATTATGATTGTATATATTTGCGAAGGAAATCGAAGTATGACTATATTCTAGGAGAAATACAGATAACAATCAAAATTTGGGGGATTATATATACTCTTTCCATGAGTAGTCAGTTAAATCGTGGTATAACTTCGTTTTAGGATGCTTTTCTGAATGTCAATTCATTTTAGAGAAGAAGAGCAAATCTATAATCTTTTTTGAAAGAAATACAGGAGGATAAAAAAATTAGGATTGTCACTTGTAATGTTCCAATAACGTATTTAACCGCAATTGATAAATTGATCACCTCCGGCAATCATCAAGGACTATATCCTTCTCGTTCTGAATTGATAAGAATAGCTGTGCGAGAGTTCTTGTTAAAGGAATTAGAAGCAGCTAAGGAGTTTGAAAAGTTAAAATTTCAATCAAGAAATAAAGATGAGATAATAACTGAATCAAAAGAGATTAACCAACCAGCTATATTAAAAAAAATAAAAACACCATAATATTTAATACAATAGCCAGTCTTTGCTGAAACGATTTAAATATTTACTTTTAAAGCTAGATAGCTTTAAATAGTTGACGCTTTTTCCAAAATTGATAAATTATTCTTTCTTCTGACATTTATTATCTACTTAATACTAGATAATTTTCTATTAAAACAAAAGGATTATATAGAAGTGCAACATAATTAACTATAGTTATTAATTCGATAATCTCGGAAAGATAACAATCACCCTTTTACAGGATAGTGTGTTTATCATACTAGGGGAGAGTAGGATACATCAAATAAGTGAAATCATCAATATATTACCTTAACTTAAAACGTGGGTCTTGCATTTTAACACACAATTCTGTAGATTGAAGTAATGGTATTTCAACATAATAGGAGGAATAACTAATTCGCATTATTACCGTTAATTTACCTGTATCATATCTTAAGGCTATAGATTCACTCACTGGCCAAGAAGGATTGTATCCTTCACGTTCAGAGTTAATTCGTGTAGCAGTAAGAGATTTTTTAATTAGAGAACTTGAAACTGCAAAATCGTTTCAAAAGTATCAACAAACCCAAGTACCAAATAAGATCACTCATAAACCACTCGATGAAAATATGTTTGTTCAAGTTCCCGTTAATGAAAATTCAATTAATGGAGTTACTGAATACAAAACCTACCGATTAATAAAAAAATAATATTTTTTATCTCTTTCTCTTTTCTTTTCTTTTCTTTATCTTATCGCATATTTCTCTATAGTCTTGAGTTGTGTGAAAAGAATAATTTCTTTATTTAAACACCATTGGATTTTTTTGGGCTCCCAGAATATTATAAACAATAGAAATTAAATAGTAATACAAGTGAAAAATATCCATGAATAACACTTCTTCCCAGATTATCGCTAAAATTGAGGGAAAAACGACTCCATTTGGATTTAAAATTCGTTTTGAATCCCAGATTCCACGCAAAGCATTTCTAGCTGCAACTCATGGAGAAAAAACGTATATCTTAACAGTAACTAATGTTTGGAATAATGAAAAGGGTAAATATGGAGAATGCCAGATTATTGGAAATCCTCCATTAACACCATTTCCATTAGATTCAAAAATAAGAAGGGCTCTTCCTGAAGAGATTAAAACAGCCATAGGAATGGATACACCTAAAGAAAAAGCGTTGTATTTAGGAGAAATATTTGGAATTCCAGGATTATTAGCAACACCAAATGTTGAAAAACTAGGTCGAGTTTTTATTACAGGAAAATCTGGCTCTGGAAAATCTTACACTGTTGGCGTACTTATTGAAGAATTAATGAAAAAGCATGTTCCAATAATTATCATTGATAGACATGGTGAGTATTCATCATTAAAGATTTTAGATGAAACAAATATTCCTGATTCAGAAACCTTTTTCAAAAAAAATGATCCTAACTATACTTTTAGGAAGCATATTTTAGAATTTGCTGAATTGACATACAATCCTCAAGCAGATTTAGATTTAAAGTATCTTTCAGTTATACAAATGAAGGAATTAATACTACCAGGTCAATGCATTACGGTTAATTTACGAGGAGTAGATATTCCTATTCAAGAAAATATTATCCAACATTTTCTGGCCAAAATTTATAAAGCCAGTACATTGAGAGAGATTCCACCACTCTTCATCTTTTTAGATGAAGCACACCTATTTGCTGGAAAAAAATCCAGTAGTCCTCTTGAAACCGTAAAAAGAATTGCCCAAGAAGGTAGAAAATTTGGTTGCAATTTGGTGGTAATAACTCAAAAACCTCAAGCTTTGGATACTACAATTCGAGCTCAAGCAGGAACTTGGATTATCCATAAGCTTACAGATATTAACGATATTCGCATCACTACAAGTTCAGCTGAAGGCTTAGATACGCATGATGAGGAGGAAATTCAAAACTTAATGCCGGGAGAAGCAATTATCACAGGTGATATCACCCCATTTTGCCCAATTCAAGTAAAAATACGAAAACGTTATACAATTCATGGTGGAACAGGAACAAGCATATTGGAAATTTTAGGAAAGGAAAAAGAAATTATCCGTTCTGATTTAATCAATAAATTTCGCGAGAAATATACAGAAGAAATTGTGGAAGATGCATCAAAAGAAATTTATCAAGGTGTTCAGTTATCTACAACTGAATTATTTAATCAAATAGACAATTTACGCCAAAAAAATTACGAATTACAGACAGAAATCAAAAAATTAAAAGAAAAGCAAGCAGAATTTTTAGAACAATCAAAGTATTCAATGAAACAATCTAAATCTGATGATAATATCCCAGAAGCAAGTGAATTAGCTCATGAAATAGACAAAGTTCTTACAGATTTGGAAAAAAACACGAATCAATCTACTTCAATAAATCTTCCCAAGCCAGAAGAAATGTATGATGAGAAAATGCTTGAATTAATGGGGGAACGAGATGATTTAAAAGCAGAACTCGAGGAAAAGAACAAAATTTTGGAATCAATGAAAAGCAAATTAGATCAAATGATAGAAAAAGTTCAAACATTTGAATTAGAAATGTCTGGAATTAAAGTAGAAAATCAAAACCTAAAAGACAAAGTAAAAGCAGAGCAAAAACGAGCAGATGATGCAGTGCAGTTAGCTGAACGAGCAGTTCAAGCGATGAAAAGAAAAGGAAAATATCGTTAATCTTTTCATTTATATTCATAATCATTCAAATCTTTCATAATTATAAGCAAATCCTTTATTATATCCAAGTCTATAAAGGGATTATGAACTGGAAACGTATTCTTCTCAGTATTCCTTTAGGAATGATTATGGGAATTATCTGTATAATCGGTCTTTCTCAAAGGATTCCAGCCTCTGGTGTTTATCCCAGTATTTCTGTATACCTTTGGGGTGCTTGGTATGAGCGCGTTGTTATGGGCCTTTTAATTGGTTTTGTTGGTGATTTAGTGATTATCAAATCAAAAAGAAATCTTCTCAATTCTTTTATTCGAGGTGCGATTTTTGGGTTGATCACATCAGTTGGATATGGATTTTTTCAGCAATTTATTGATTTACCATTTTTCTTTGCAGGACTAGTATTTGGTGGAACTATTGATGTAATAGCCACTTATTTTACACGGAAAAAAGAATAATTAAGGAGTCCTCTTAATGGAATATATCATAAACAAAGAGCGGATATTGATTTTTCATACAACGGTTTTCCATTCCAATCAAAGGTAGTAACTTTAATTTTTGCTTCTTTAATTTGAATACGAACCCAAGAATGCGCAATAATGCCAAATTGTTGATACTTTTCAACTGCTTCATCATTACGAAATGCACTAGAAGACCGACCTCCAAGATAGGGTTTGATTTGAGCACGATGTATGGTGGATTCCCAACGATAAGGTACAGTAACAAATGATTTTGGTTGTAAAATTATATCATCAAGCTTTCCTCCACCGCCACCATTGACAATAAAAAGAGTCTCTAATTTTGTTTTAGGATTCACTCGATGAAATGCTTCAAAAATATGCGCATGGCCAGATATCACC
This sequence comes from Candidatus Harpocratesius repetitus, assembly GCA_021498095.1. Taxonomy (GTDB): domain Archaea; phylum Asgardarchaeota; class Lokiarchaeia; order Sigyniarchaeales; family Promethearchaeaceae; genus Harpocratesius; species Harpocratesius repetitus. Next base: position 454,893 of record JAIZWK010000001.1, read on the forward strand.
AAAGGAATATTATATGCATCAATAATAGGTAGAAAAATATCAGCTAATTCATTATCACAACCAAATTCACCTGTGCAGAAAATTGAATTATGCATAATTAAGATCTTTATCTTATCCACCTGAGATCTCTTTAAATCATTTACAAATCGCTCCATTTGATTAGAATTGGGGATACGCGGCTTTCTACCGCCATTATACAAATCAATGAAAAAAAGAATTACAGACCCAAAGTCTAAAGAATAATACAAATCATCTTTACGATAAAAATCTGGAGGCAGTATTGAAGGTTCAGTATAGGGAAACAGACGTTGCCAGTTACGAATTTTAACTCTCATATCTGCATCATGATTTCCCGAACATGTTAAAAAAGGACGTGTAGCTAAATAATCTCTAAAGGGAGCAAAAAACCGGCCCCAATTGGTCCAAAGATAAGCATTCGATATATTATCTCCGCTACTGATAACTAAATCGGCATTAGGACATATCTTTTTTATAGTATCAGCTTCTAATTGTATAGAATTTATATCTGAATGTAAATCACTAATAGCCACAATCTCAATCTTATCCTTTTGAAAACAGGAAATATGTTTCGATTCAAGCAAATATCGAATGGTTTTCTTAGATATATGGAAATGTTCATTTTTTTGGCAGATAGAATTCAGTCGATAAAAGAAACCTGTTGGATATTGATCAAGATTTATATCATACCTTAAAAGATACTGTACCTTTTTCTTTGCAATAATCTGCCCTTTTTCTTTTTTTAACGAATCTAAGGATCCGCCAAGGTGAATAACCCGATTTGATTCAATTATGTTGCATTCTGGAGTTTCACTCTCGTTGCGACTTTTTGATTTTCTTTTGTTAGGTAATCTTACTCCCCAGAATATAGAGATAATCTCATGATTTATCGAATGAGGGATAAGATATGGCCCGAAATTACTCCAATTTTTAATAGATTTGGGTATATACGCATTTTTATCAAAGTAAAAGCGTTTCAGTTTAAACCCCAGATATATTGGAAATATAAATAAAAATGAGAGTATCAAAGTACAGAAGCATTGCGATAAAAAGAATTCTTCAAACAAGAAAAAAAACGAAATTTCTACCCCTGAATATGAAAAAAGGAGTAAAAAAAAGAAAGAAACTTTAATTCGTAATTTTTTCAGAACATACCATCTTAACATATATCGCTGTTGAAAAATTATTGTTGCATAAAAAATGATAAGAAAAAGCCATGTACTTCCATATAAAATGATAATTGTAAGAGTTTTCATAGATCTCGTTCCAATTTCCATTGAGGTTTAGTTTTGCTCAGAAAAGCTTGTACTGCTCGTTGATGATCCTTTGTTGTAAACAAGAAAGAATTGGTCATAGCTTCTCTATCTAATCCTTTTTCTTCAGATTCTCCATAAAGATTATCAATTAGATGTTTTCCCATTCCTACTGCCAGAGGTGCAGCTTGAAGGATGGCTTCATGTAGTGTATTCACTTTTTCTAGAAGTTCATCCATACTTGGTGCAATATCATTGACAAAACCCATTCGATAAGCTTCGGATGCTGTAATTGAGCGCGCTGCGATGCATATTTCTTTCGCAAATGAAGGATTTACTAATCTTGTAATTCTTGTGGTTCCACCAAGATCAGGTATTATTCCAAGCTGAGCCTCTTTCATTTGAAAAACGGAATTAGAAGTAGCGTAGCGAAAGTCGCAAGCTAAAATCAATTCAAAACCTGATCCATAACATATTCCATCAATAACTGCGATTGTTGGTTTTTCAATTGCTACCAATTTTGAAAAAATTCCTTGTAATTGGGTACGCATCATATAACGAAACGGTGCACCTTTCAAATTGAGTTTTGGGGCGTTAGGATCAAGCCCAGCCAATAATTTCACATCAATTCCAGCAGAAAATACATCTTTAACTCGGCTTTTAATATATATTATTCGGACTTCTGACTTTTTGCTTAGTAAATCCAAGTAATCGCTTAGTAGGGTGAACATTTCCCAATTTAAAGCGTTCTTTTTCAGAGGTCTGTTAAGCCAAATGGTTGCAATTTGTCCACTTTCATCATATTCAAGTTCAACTAAGGATGATGCCATATTTTACTAGAGCGCGCAAAGCTAATATTTATTGCTATGAATAATGAAAAATTATTAGTAGAATTTCAATTCAAAACAGAGGACATAATGGTGAGAAAAAAGAAACAATTTTGCTTAATTATTTCATTAATTTTAGGAATGAGTGTGTTATTTTCCAATTTTTCGCTTATTCGAGCTCAACAATCACAGCAATCTATTGAAACAGAATTTAAACCAGGGAATGTTTTTCTCTATAAAAATGAACATTATGATTTAGATAGCCATGGTAATCGATTTCATAATATAACTAAGTGGAGTGAAATCAAAATTGATGATATTATATCAAATACGAGTTTAGGAACCACAACTGTAATATTTTCGAAATATGATGCAAATAATGTGAGTTTAGAGGAAATTGAGCAAAATCCAGATGTCCTCCAGTTTGGATTTCAAACTCCTTTACCCTTTGGTGGGTTTACTTTAGGTGTTATCAATCAGAGCCAACCTTTAAGCAAGTATCAAGTTCTTTTTAATGAAAAAAATGCATCCATGCAGGATGTTACTTCCGATATACTGATAAATGGGCAGTATAGGATATTTTATTTAAATGAATTGGGATATTTCGATACAAAAGTAAATGAATACTCCCAAAACAACGAGGTTAAATATTATAATCTCGAGGGTATCATTCAGAATCAAAGAGAGAGGACATTGCTTGCTACTTTAGACGGTGATGCAAATATCTTATTAAACGGGAGTACATACCCAAATCATTTAGCATGGTATAATATATCATTAGATCTAAAATTATATTTGGTATACGGCCAAAAATCAAATATTCTACTTTCTTATAACATAAATTTCACTATTGCTGAACATTTTCAAGATATTAATACATTAGAAATTACCAATAGGTATCAACGTAAGATAATCTTCTGGAATATTCGAAAACCAGATGAACTAACAAAAGATTATCCTATTTTAGAAGTTCTTGATCTACCAGAATTTAACCTAAATACTGTAGCCGGAATCTCATTAGCTTCTTTTGTTGCTTTGGTATCTGGAATATTTACTCAAAGGAGGCGTAGATAAATTTGACATTTGAAATCACCTTTTCTGATATTCCTGTAATGTTAGTGTTTATGATTGCCTTCTTTTCAGCCATTTCATTATGGCAATTTATTGCAAAAGAATATAAAACTGCAATTCATGAAAGCTTTTTTGGAAAATTGAATTATATTTTTTCAGGAATCTTTTTTATTGCCACAGGAACGCTTGTAATCACCTTTATCTCAGCATTAGTTATTTCTTCTTTGGCAATCAACACAATTTTTGCCATTCAAGAAAGGAAATTAGTATATATTGATGCAATGGCGCGACCATGGCAATTTTCTCAATTGATTCCATTTGCTTTAATAGTACTCCTTGTCTTATCAATCATCTATGTGATTATTGAGTACTTTGCATTTTCAAAGCGTTCTCTTGAAGGCCCAATGGAAATTCAACAATATTTTGAACAAAAGATAATTAAACGCGTTCCTTTTCCCTTTACGATTTTTTCAGCATTAGGATTTTTACTAATAATAATTGTTTTAATTCCATATTTGCTCAGTGAATTCTCAATATTTATTATTAACCATCCAGAATCCTTGCTAACTCAATTTCTAAGCTATGATTTTGATTTTAACTATTTCTTCCCAGAAAATCCCCAATTATGGCAGCGAGTCTTTGTGTTTATACCTTATTTAATGCTTGGACCGATGATTTATTTAATTTATTACAGTACTTTAGGAAATTCCCAAATATTATTTCATAGTTTTCGAGTTTTAAGGACACCAAAATATCTAAGAAAGGTTAAACACTGGGGAATGATATTTGTATTGATATTAGGCTTATTATCACTTGTATCTTCAATTTATAGTTTGATTTCTGACTTTCCTATTCTTTGGGGCCAGTACTCAGATATTACTACAAGTTATAAGGATTTACAAGGAGGATTTTTAGAAAATCTTATTATGAATATTATGCGCGAGGTATTACATGTTGATCAAAGTGGATTAGATGATTTTAAATATTTTACATCAATAGTGCCCCTAGATTTTATACTATTTATCATTACTTCAGTAGGATTTGGATTATTAGGTTTCTCATCCGAGTTTCTTAAAAAAGAACCTCTTAATCGCCCATTATTAGTTAAATTTGCTACATATATTTTAATAGGTATTGCATTTAACATATTTCTCAATATTCTCACAACTTGGCCATGGGTACTTCCTGAAAATTTCCATTTCCTTACTCTTGAATTTTCAGATCCTGAATTTCAGAAAATTGTTTTATTCTTCTTTGGTCCTTTGCTTGTTGTACAAAATATTTTAACGGTTTTGTTTTTAGTATATAATATTTTTGGCAATAAGCAGATGCGTTATCAAATTGATTTCAATGTTTTAAATGAGGCAATAAAAAATCGCGAATATCCAACTATAGAATTTTTAAGTCGCAATTCCAATCCAAATTTAAGGTTTATGGTTGTAAACAGCATATTGGAACAAATCGATGAATTAATTTTGATTCAAAAAGCCGAAAGTAAAGAAAAGGAAAAGATCTTGGATCCAACTCTTATAAAAATTATACAAAATCTCTTAATTGACAAAGATATACGAATTCATCAAATAATTACTCATTTATTCGAAAAAATTGTTGATAATTGCACTATTGATGAAATACTTCCCTTAATTTCCACTATAACTTCAAACAAGGAAATAAATAATGATTTTCTGGCAGATTACGAGTCAATTTTGAATAAATTTACCACCAAGCATTCTTCTGACTTAGAACGAATAATCAAAGAGTTATATCGCACTAAAATAACTACATCTGGAGAGCAATTAATTCTTTCATTTGTCAAAAACATCAGTCATATACATCCTTCTTCTCTTCAAAAAATTCTTATGCATCTACTTAATTCTGAAAATCCTTTCTTGCAAAAAGGTGTGTTTGATATTGTGGGTTCAAATTTGAAGATCTTATCTAACCAACTAGAAGAAATATTTGAGATTGGAATAAAATTGTACTCCCAGGCAGATTTTGCTTTGAAAAAATCAATTTTGACTGTTAATTCTCAGATTGTTATTAAGAATTCAAGATTAATGGAAAGGTTTTTCAATACTTTTAATTTGGAAAAACTCTCCAAAGATGAAGAGAAATTGATCTTTTTAGGAGCAGCAATTCGAATTATGGGAGAAAAAAAGAACCAATTCGAATATATTTTGGAAAAAATTAAACCTTTAATGACAACTGAATCAGAATTTCTTCAAGAACAAATTGCAATTTCTTTTGGGTCATTATTTACTTCGACAAGTTTACAGCATTACTTGGTCCATTTTCATCCATTTGCCTTACGCTTATCACAAGTGGAAAATCAGACAATTTTAGAGAATTTATTCTCCTCGTTTGATTTTATGATGAAAATTAATCCTGAAATAATAAAGAGCAATTTGTATATTAAGGGTTTATTTAACATTTTGAAGAATAGTGAAAGAGATCTTAAGAAAAGAGTTTTGAATAGTCTTTCAAATATCCAAATATCAATTATTTTACCTAATATTGAGCAAATTATTGAAGATATTTGTGTCCCACTCATGAAAGGTCAAAAAAGATTGGATAATAAGGAAAGAGAGCTGTTAATTGCGTTAGAAGATTATTTTGCAGCAGTTGTTCCTAATAATGGAGAGCTATTCATTTCTTCACAGATTTATATAAATCTTTTATCCATCCCATGGAAAGAATTGAAACTTCAAAATTATATTACAGATTTATTCAAAATTGGTGCATTTGCAAACTTTGGATTTTTCTGTCGTTATTTGAGTTATTTTCAAACAACATCTTTACTACAAGAAGATATCCGAAAAAGATTAATATTTTCTATTAAAAGCCATTATGTAATTGCTTCACTTGATGAAAAAATCAAATCTCCCTTCTCAATTGAAAGTTCACTAATAGATTTACCAATATTTGGAGATCTAAGAAAGGAAAAAATAAAAGATGTTGCATCGATCATTGAAAAAGAATGTAATTATGATGTACTGAAAGAAGAAATCAATGATTTCTTGAGTACTAACTCGATCCACCTAATTCAAACAAGTTTAGATTTTATGTCCAAAATACTCGATTATATACCTCAAGAACATAAACTTTTTTATCCAAAAATTATAAAATTGATTTCAATTAAGGATGTAAATGTATATATATCAATAGTGAAAATTTTAGGGAAATGTGCGCATATCCAACCTGATTTATACATCCCTAAACATATTCAAAGGAGATATAATAAAAAGCGAGTAAAAGATCAAATTGATCCTCAATTTTGGTCATATCAAATATTTCCATTAATCGTAAATGTTCTTTCACAGAAAAAATCAACCGATATTGAATTCATCTGGGATTTAATTGATTTCATCTTAGAAAACACTTCTGATATAATGATTTTTATAAAGTTTCTGAAAAATTCTCTGCAGAAATCAACCAATTCAGATGTGAAGGTTGCAATATTGAATGTTTTTCAAAAATTACCAGGTATTTACAAAGATAAAAGACTTTATTCTATTTTACTTAAATTAATAAAATCAAATGATGAAAAAATAGGTCTTGCTGCTTTAAAATTATTATCAAATATGCTGGTTAGTGGATTGGAAATTTTAGAAAATATTAGATCGAGCCATAGTGATTATTCGCGTATAGATAAATCACTTCAACGTTTAATTGAGAATCAAATGGATAATTTCTTTAAAATTAAACCGAAACAATTATCTTCAATCGCACTAAAACAAGAATACCTTAAAGTATTAGAGCAATTTATTCCTTTTTCCATCGAATTCAGTTATATTTTTGCATCTTTGGCGCAAATTCTCAAAGAAAAATCAGTTAATTTAACTGAGAAAGCATTAAAAATAGCAATGAAAATAATATCAATTCATCCTCATGAGCTATTTATTGGAATAAAATTTTACCAAAAATCACTTTGGGTACCAGAAATTTCAACAAAAAAGCTTATTCTCCATCAAATTTCGAAAATATATAAAGAACAAATAATTAAAATCCCTAATTTAGAATCAAAGGAAAAGATAGTAGGACAAATACTTTTTATAGTCTATAATTTTTCATATATTGAGGAAAAGGAAATAGATTCACAAATAATGAATTTAATTCATTCCATTTTCTTTGACTATCCTGATATGTTACCTAAATTTTCAGAGATTTTAATTAAAATAATAGAATATCAATACAGAAATAATTCATTCGATATTTTCTTTGAATATATAAATATATTTTTCAGCCATTTCGATCAATTAAAAACAACAGAGAAAAAGCTTCAAGTAATCAAGTTAACATATCGATTCAGCCGATACAAAAATGAGAATTTTGCATTGGGTGCAATTCAATATATACCCAAGATAATCAATTCTTTCCCTGCAAAAATATACACTGTATTGGGAATTTTATATAATTTTTGCAGAATTTCCAATTCTTCAGTTTTACTTAGGACTTTTTCCAGCTTTAATTCAATTATAGAAACAACTCCTGAATTGACAATTTCTATAATGAAAAATCTTCAAAAAATTCAATCAAAGTCTCAAAGTGTGGCAATTCATGATTATTTAGAGAAATTAGATGAGAAATATAAAGAAGAAACCAAAACCAAAGAAAAAAACAAATTGAACAAGAAAAAAAAAAGAATTGATATAAGATCAAAGCAATTATCTAAAAGGGAAAATGTATAACTTCTGAAATTTGATATATATATGGATAAGTTGGCTTAATTCCGGTTATGATTGTATATATAATAAGAAATGCTAAATACCCAAAAATCATAGAGAGAGAGCATACATTAAACGGTTTTGTATGCTTCTTTGATTTGATCAATTGAATTAGTATAAGGATTAAAATGAGAATTAATAATCCGCTAAATACTAGTCCCCATTGACCTTCTATAAATCCAAAAGCATTTCCAATACCAATAAAAAAGCTCATTAATCGAAGAAGCTTATCTTTTTTGCTGTTATACTCATCTTTTGTGTCTATTTTTCGTTCCATCTTTAAAAAAAGGAAGATCATCATAAAATATCCCAATCCGGTAAAGAAATGAGAAGCAATTTCATCCCAAAAATATAATCCTAATTCTAATTGTTCTAATGTGGAATTAGGAGGGATAATTGTTCCTTCATCTATCATTGAATGCATAAATTCATTAAGTTGATTGGCAACCATATGAGAAATTATTCCAAAATTATAGATAATCAAAAAAGTAATAAAAAGCGTTTTATACCAATTTCGCCAATAACGTTTTGTAGGAATTTGATCTTCTAGAATCTCAAAAACATGTAATGTATTTACTGAAAAGACAATACCCAGCAATAATATATCCATCAATTCAGCCAAATCCATAGAAAAGGAGACTTGTTTATTAAGTTCCGATATAACAAACGGTATGGTTACAACTGGAAGAAACAAACGATATATTATGGCAAATAAGAAAAGCAAGCCATATCCTCCATAAAAGAATGTAATGGTTTTACGTAATTCCACATTTTACACCTCAGATGAATTTTATATAAGAAAATTAAAACAATCCTAAAATGAATTATTAATAAATCAATGTTATAATTAGCATTCTAATAAAACTATAGAAAAAAATGGATTATTACGACTCTCTGTACTAATTTACCTTTATTTACACCTATGCTCAAGATCAATTGGAGAGTAAGAACGAATAGCAAATTGTTTATCAATATAAATCAAGAAAGAATGCTCACATATTAATCCACTGGGAACTTTAATTGATACTAGATTCTTTGGGTTTTGCGTTCTTTTTTCTATTAGAGAATCTGGAATTTCATAATAAAGGAATTTATAACATGTAGGACATTGGATTTGAATTGCAGGATGTTCTCCTGTCGATTTAGGCAAAGGCACCCAACCAATTGAACGAGAATTAAGAACTGCTGATTTTTTACTCATTATTTCGTTAATTTCTTTATCTTCAATATTATTTTCTTCTCTTTGATTTTTTTTTAACGTTTCTTCAGTAATTTTTTGGAACTTATTTGATTGTAATTTTGAAGGAATTACGATACCTAAATAGAAACCTGCAATACTTGTCATTCCAGAAATTACAGCAAGATAATAAAATACTGTATAACCAGAATAAAGATTAAACTCCCAATATAGAAAATCAGCGAGAATAAAAAGAAATACTAAAATCATTGCATATTCAGCAATTAGAAAACCTATAAATCCATAACGTGCATATTTGACAGAAATTCTTCGGTATACTTGAGAAGTTAGAATTACTGCTCGTCCAAATAGTAATATTGAATAAGCTAGCATCGCACAAGAAGAATAAAATCGAATATTATCAGATCCTTCCGATCCTGTAGGAACTCCATAATAATTCTGAGGTAGAATCACTAATATCGCAATAAAAATTCCAATTATAATATATTTCCATAAAAATTTCCAATTAATACCGAAAATATCCTTTATAAAAAAAATAAAAAGCACGTGTCCAATAATAAAAAAGAAATAAGCTATACCCATTCCATATCTATAAATTTCCATCTTGTATCCTGTAAAGAATCCTTCCAATACTGATATCAAAAAACAAATAAATGCCAATAAATATGAAGAAAATGACCAGACTAGGTGGCGTACTGCAATAACTTTTCGAGTACGCCAACGATAATATAAGATAAAAACAAGAATGAGCACTTGTATAATAATAATAATATATAGAACAATTACAACAGGAATTTCCTTTTCAATTGGCTCAAATTCAGAATTGGAAAAAATCATTGTTCATTGATTATAAGAAACACCCTCTATAAAAGAATTAGCCAATATCTCGGTGATTTTCAAAGTTAGTAAATATTGAGAAAAACTGTGTCATTAATTGTGTAATCAATTATTTTTATTTTCATAAATCAGAAGAAACGAAAGAATGGAAGTGACAAAAATTAGACCATTGGAAGATTTATATATGTAGCATACCTTGAATAATATAGTATTATACCTTGAGTGGCATAGTATATGGTGAATAATATGATTAAAAGAATTAAGTCTTTTCAATCCGACAGCCTTATGAGCGATTCAGATTTTCGCAATTTTGTCGAAAAAGCCGAATCTGAAATACTACGAGGCATTTCAACCATTTCTGTATTAAAAATAATCGACAATCACTCGATTGAGGGAATTTATGGTTATCGAATTTTACAGGAACTTGAAGTTACCACTAAGAAGATGTTAATTATTGAAGAAGGGACATTATATCCACTTTTAAAAAAATTAGAAAAAGACGCTTTAATTCAAGCAGAAAGAAAAATTGTCAATAATCGACCACGAAAATATTATTATATTACTCCAAAAGGTCGACGCATTCAAAATCACCTCACAGGTTTTTTCAATAAACTCATTGAATCAATGTCAACCTTATTCGAAATGAAGGTGGAATTACATGATACAAACTTTTTTTGCCCGAATTGTGCAAATATTATCGATATTTCACAACCAGATGTTAGATTTTGCGAAGTATGTGGTCTTAATTTAGAAGGTTACATCGCAAATAATAAAACAATGGAGGAAAATCAGAATGAATAAATATAATATGGAAATAGAAATTAAAGCATTTTTAAAAGATGTAGAAGAAAAACTTCCCGGATGGCTGAAAGATGATAAATTTGAAAAACGAGAAGTGCTAAATGAACTAGAAGAACACATCTGGGATAAAGCAGAAGAATTAGCAATGGGAGGTGAAATCACCTTAGTTCATGTGCAAAAAGCAATTAACTTGATGGGAACACCTGAAAGTATTACTCGTGAATACAAAAAGCGAGGAACCCCATATATTTACATCACTAAAGAATGGTGGGAGATTTACAAAAAAGTGCTTACCATTGCTGTAGTTTCATTAATAGCGATAAATTTAATCGTATTCTTTGCTCAAATACTCAGTGTACCTTTTTGGGATAATTTCACAAGTATTTTCAGTGGATTATGGAATTCTATTCTACCTACTCTTGTAATTATTACAGTTATCTTTGTTGCACTAAGTATACAAGGCTACTTTCCCGAAGATTTAAGTCAAGAAACATCAAAAATAAAACAATCTATAAGTAAAGAGATTCATATTGAATTTGAAACAAAAAAATCATTAAAAAAAGTTAAAGCACCAATAAACACAAAATCTCTATTAGGTGAAGGTATTTGGGGTGCATTCTGGACAATAATGATGATCATTCAACCGATCGAAGCAATAAATAATCAATTTACACCTGAATTCTTAGAATTCGTCCGATTGTGTGGAATGTTGGGTATGATTGAAGCAATCATCAAAATCTTTCAGGTATTTGCGGGAATTCAACGAATTCGTACTCAACAAATGCTAATATTGGGAATGATTGTAGTAGAGATCTTCTATATTCAACGATTTTTATGTGCTGTAGAGATTCCTGAGGTTCTTCGCATGTTTTCTCAGTGGAGCTTCGATCCATCAGGAATTTTTAGAATTATTTTATGGATCTCGATTGTAGGAACTGCAATTGGGTGCCTAGAAAAATTAGAAAAAATTACTTCCTATTCGGGAAAATTGCACAGATATAATGCTGTACATGAAAGAAGTAACTCAATAAATCGAGATTAGAATGATTAGTAGACTTTTTACTTTGTTGAATCGCAGTAAAAAGTTCCATAATAGCGATTTTATTGCCATTTTTTTATATTTTCTATATCAATCTAAAAATGAAAAGTTGATAACCAAATAATAGAAGAATATAATCATTTACTCAAATTTCTTCCGCCTAATTTATTTATCTTTGTTGTAATACATTTAATGATTAAGCTAAAAAAATTTTAGTACATATGAAAAATGAAGGAAAAAATTGTTAGGTCAGATTATTGGATAAAGATTTCCCTAGTAAATTAAACGCGATCATCCAAAATTCCACCACAATGAGGACAATGACGGCCGTGTGCAATTTTTTCCCATTGTTTTCCAAATTTTTCCTTTAACTTTGTATTTAAATCGGATAAATCACTTGGAATAATTTCCATCATTGAGAGATGGTTAGTTCGATAAAATTTACGCTTTTTTTCCATAGTTTCTTTATATTTTTTTCCTGAAAATCCAAAGAATTCCAAATAAAGATCTAGATCAGGCAAATACCAATCATATTTGTATTGATGAGCTGCTGATTTTACAATCACATCTTCATATTTATGTGCAATTCCATTTCTGTAAAGAAAATTATCTACTAAACACTCAGAAATAGAACGTACCACATCTCCATCCAAACATACATATCGGGAAGGATATTTTGCTTGATAGGCTTGAACAGTGCGATTTTTCTGCCACAAATTCGCAATAATAACAATTAAAATGACTAAAATGATAATAAATCCCATTAAAAGGAGAAAAAGTTCTGTATTCCACTCCATATTCACGATATATTTCCAACTCTATTTAAATTCATAGTTCTCTTCATTCTTAATCTTGAAATTTTCAATTGAAAAATACATAGCACTTAAAAAGGATTTAAATTGATTATTTATGAGCTTTTATCAACATTTGATAGATTGATAAAAAAATAAAAATCATGCATAATTTACGCATTTACCAACATTCCATCCAAATTTGAAATTTGTCGATTAGAAATTTAGAACTTTTTTTATCAAATTCAACTATAATATGATTAAAAATAGTCAAAAATCGACCCATAATTATATTTTTTAAAGTTCATTTTTGCCGACTGAAATAATTCTTGGATAGAATTGATTATTGTCGGAAAATGAAAGATTAAAATGGCAATTCAGTCAAAAATAAAGAAGTTGCTAGAACCTCTTATAACAAATTTTATTAAAATGAAAATTCTAAAAATTAAGCTCCTTTTTTATTTTTTTTATTAATTGAATTTCTGAATCTTCTTTTAATTTACTTAAACCAGGGCCTATTGAATGTCGATATTTATGAAAAATACTCTTTTGCGCTATATTTCTATCTAAATTTGTTATTTTATGCATCACAATTTGTGCAATTCTTAATCCAGGATATATCTTTATTGGAATGTTTCCGACATTTTTGAGTTCTAGTGTAATTACACCTGAAAATTCAGGATTAATTATAGTGGCAGTGGCAATTATTAAACCTAATCTACCCCATGATGATCGTCCAATGATGTAAGCCATGATATTACTTGGTAATTTAATAAATTCAAGGGTTGTACCAAGAATGAATTGATTAGGATGAAGAGTTATAGATTCTCCAATCTTTTTCTTTACATTCACTGCAGGCATTTCATGATGTATTTTCCCAATTGGGTCAAAATTAGAAATTTGATGCTGAGTATAAAAATAAAACTCAGTTCCTAATCTTAAATCTACAGAAGAATCTTGAATTTGTTTTTCAAAAATTAGTGGTGTAATTGTAAGTCTTTTTTCTCTAAGGAGATTAATTATTTCCTCTTTATTCAATATCATCATTTATCTCCTCTATCGATTTCTTAAAAATAAACTTTTAATGAATGAATTTTCAATTGACTTGAGTAATAAGTCAATTGTTGTTTGGTTATAATTTCCATTATTTTCTATTAGAAAAAACCATGCAGCATTTATAATTGAGGCAAAATTGACAGGAATAGGTAAAATTTCTCCAGATCGGAATATTTCACTAGGAGGAACATTTCTCTTGAGAGTATCTTTCAATTCATTAATAGTTTCTTCTTCGAATTGAAAAGATATTTTGTTAGGAAATTCAAAGTCAATTTTATCCTTAATTATTGGACTTATTTCTTCAAAAAGATCCCAATATTCAAAATACTCTCTTTCATTTGAAAAAAGTTTAGGTTTTTTAAATATGAAATCTGTATTTTTTATTGCTTGATTTATTAGTGAGTTAAGATTGGAATTGTTGACGGAATTCATGAAATCTTCTATCCAATTTTTTCTCAATATTCGCATTCTTAACCAATTTGGAGGATGACTCTCACTTGAATCATCGTTTCCCTTTACTTCAGCCATTACAAAACAAAAAGACAAAAAATAAGGAAATCCAACGATCTTTATGGCTATATAATCCGCGATAAATTCTCTGAGCCATTTTTTGAAAATTTGACTATATTTTTCAATAAATCTAGCAAATTCTATTAAATTTGATTTTCCTCTGATTTTCTTTCTTATTTTTTCAATCATTTTTGTTTTAATTTCATCTATTTTCTCAATATTTTCTGAATATCGATAATAAGAGTCCATAAAATGACCAATTTCATGAAATAATAATGTTAAATGAAAAATATCATCCTTAAAATACTTAGGAAGGATTACTAAGAAGTAATTATTTGAAATACCCACATTTTTAAGTAGGTTTCTAAGATTTACTTCATAATAATTGAGATCTTCACAAGAATTAATTATAATTCCGATGTTATCAGCTAATTTATTAATAGTATCTTCAATTAAATAGAAAACTGATGGATTAAAATCAGTTGTAGCAGAGTTTTCTATGAAATTTAAAATAGTTGAAAGATTATTTACAATCTTTATATAAATTAATAGATTTTGATGTCTATCTGAAATATTTTTATTTTTAATATGAGTTTTTTGTATTTCATGAAATTCTTTATTATATTGTGTTAGTTTTTCTTCTATCTCTATTAAAAGAGAACTGGATGAATTGGGCAAATAATGATTATTTCTTAAGAAATTAATACGGTTTGAAAGGTTATTTACAATATTTTCTAGCGATTTTTCTAAAAGCTCTATAAAAAAAAGAGAAATTTTCATAATCATAATTCCTTCAAAAACTTGTTATTTTTATTAATTTGCTTTATTTGAAATGCTAACAACTCATTAAAAAATTTTTTAACTTCTTTCAATTCACATGGTTTGATTTTTTTTTTTTTTTTTGCATTCACAAGACAAGATTTTAATTTAAGAACTTGAGATTCAATTTTTTCTTTGATATCATTACAATTTTTTTTCGGATCTGAGATCAAATTTAACATAATAATTGCCCTGTCTAGTGATTGAAGAGAATTGTTTGAAAGTAAATTATATGATTCAAAATCATTATCAGTAGTTTTTTTAATTATTTCAGCACCCTCTAAAATCTGATCAATGTATTCTATTCCAAACTTAATTATATCTTCAAGTTCTTTATTTTCTATCGTTCTTTCTTCAGAAATTAACCAATTTAACTTGTTAATCTGATAAACATCTGAAAATTCTTTATTTGGTACATAATTGTACATACTCTCACCAAATTTAATACTATTTAAAGTCCTAATAATACTTTAGAGCATAATGTATTTAAGTGTATTGCATTCTGGTTGAAATATGATGATTTTTCATAAATATGAAGAGAAAAATGAGTGAGATCATAGATGTCTACAATTATATTAATTTCTTCCTATCTATGAGGGTTTTTCCCCAATCAATAAGGCAATTAAAACTTCTTTTCATAGTCAAAAAAAAGTATCATACAATTTCAATTTATATGAGGTTCTAACAACTTCTTTATTTTTGACTGAATTAGAATTTCTATATTTCATTCTTCGACATTAATCAAATTTTTCTTTCAATTATTTCAGTCGGTAAAAATAAGACTTAGAAAATATAATTACGATTCGATTTTTGATGATTTTTAATTGAAATATTATTGAATTTGATAACAATGTTTCTAAATTTTTAGTCGACAGATTTCAAATTGGGTGGAATATTGGTAAAAACGTAAACTAAGCAGAATTTTTAATTTTTTATCAATCTATCAAATGTTGATAAAGCTCACATATTAAAATAATTATTTATAATGAAAGAAAGATTAAACTATATTTTTTATTACCTTTATTTATCTATCTTCTATCATTTAATCTTTTAAAGAATTTTTAAACGAACAAAATACACTTCTGGTTAAGAAATGAACACCATAAATTATTTTAAATCGGTTTTCCTAATGGTACCCAGAGTGAGTTCAGTGAAAGAATTTAAGCAAAAAATTCAAGAATTACGCGATAGGCTTGATTTTGATAATGGAACTGCCCAAAAAAATAAAACACTGTTGTTGACGCTAAAAGATCTTTGTCAATCCACACTAGAAGAGACAAATGATCAAAGCCTTAAAGAATTTATATCCCAAGAATTAAAACGCATTGAGAGAGATATGACAAAAATCAAGGGAATCAGTCATGATTTAAAATCAAGCATCCCTGGGAGATCTTCAACGTCATTTGATAATATATTCATACCAAAACGACCCCCAAAGGAGGCACTTACTTCAATTCAAGTAGGGGGATTCGATCCAAGTAGTTCCCCGATTTTACGAAAACTATCACAAAAATCTGTTTTTGCTTCTAAATCTCTAAAAAATAAAACTTACAAGAAAGTTGAACAATCAACAGACAAATTTTCAAATCAATCGGTAATAAAACAAAAGAATAATGATTATGAAGAAGAAATTCAGACAATATCTGAAAAAATTGTACAAGACATTGAGCAAACAGATGATCTAACTTCAAATCAATCAATCAATCAAACTAAAAGTCAAACTAAAACTCAATCTACTGAAGACATTTTTGAACAAACTGAAGAACAAATTAAAAAACTCCAATCTTCTTTGTCTGAAATTGTCTCTGAACCATTTCCTGATTCATTAAATGAAAAAGATATTAGCGAATCGAAAGAAAAACAAAAAATGCCATCAGAATCTCCTTATAAATCTGCAAAATTGATAATTTCTCAATTAGGTTTAGAAATTCAATTAAATTTTGATCAGGCAACATATCGAATTGGTAGAAACCTATTTACAACTATAGAAATTCCTATTGAATTACCTGATAATTTCTTTGAACCTATAATTCCACTTTCAAATGAATCTGAAAAACCTTCAGAGCATTGTGTGATTGAACAATCTAAAAGGGGAGTTTTTCGTATCAAAGATCAAGCTAATCTTCAAAAAACATACATGAATAATCAATTTCTAACTTCAGAAGGATTAGATCTCCATGACGGGGATACTTTTATCCTCCCTGTGCTTATCAATGATCAATTAGCATCCCTAAGTATCGAATTTCGAATTTTGGATTAATTTTAGTATTTTTTTTCTTTGATGAGAAGTTAAAATCCTTTTTTCATACATTTTTTTTATAGATTCTTCTAAAAGTTGCTTTTCTGTTTTATCTTTTTGAGAATTCTTAGCTATTTGGATTGTATCATAGAGAATTGTTATGAGAGAATCAAAACCCAACGTTTTATATCCAGATTCAATCGATGGAGGTGTCCAAGATTCCATTATTCTTTCTTTAATTAGATTACGGTATTGCTCATTAAGCTCAAAGCCAATTCCATGCCGATTCAATAAGCGGGTCATTTTTAATGTAGTGCCTGACCCTAAAAATGGATCTACAACTGTTTCACCCACAATAGTGTGCATTTTTATTAAGCGATATGGAATATCTTCAGGAAAAGGGGCACTATGTCCAAAAAGATTTTCACCTTTTGGATTAATTTTAATCACGGGAGAAATATCATCCCAAATACACCTAACAGCCCAATGTCGCCATTCTTCTTTTGTTAATAAACTTTGATCCATTAGTTCCTTTGACACATTGCGCGTTTTTCCTGCTGTTACAAAGGTAAAAATCTGCTCAAATGATGTATTTGAAGCAATATTGGTTGGACGGGGATAAGAACCCCAAGATACAGTGTTAATATATGCAGATTTATCCCAATAATGCATCCCGCTTAAAAAACAGTTGTGAGATCGAAAAAATGCTTCAATATCATGCATAATATTCTTTATAATTCTAAAATTAAATCCAGAAAGTGAAGAAGATATAGGTAATGGTTGAACATTTATACAAATCTTTCCATTTGGTTGTAATATTCTTAAACACTCACTCCATACTCGATTTAAAGATGCGATATAATCTTGATAACTTTGACCAAAACCTATTTGCTCCCCTCCATAATCCCGTACATTCCAATATGGAGGAGAAGTGATTACTAATGTTACAGAATTATCAGGGATCATACTCATTTTTTCTGCTGATTGAAAATATACTGTCTGTCCAGCCAACTTTAGAAGATTTGTTGATGAAGAAGCACACATTATACTTAAGGTAATTAACTCATGAAATCATTTTAATGATTGGTGAATTTGATTGAAATGTTACTTAATCACAATATCGAGGTAATTAAATAGTTGCCACCATAATTAACAGTAACATGCATCCAATTCTCATTATTTTTCTATTTTTCCTTCTATGTTTACTTGCAACCCTTATTATTTGGGTTTTTATCACGTTTCGTCCAATCCCTACCCGAGAAATCTTTTCTAATGGCAAAAATTTGGTAGTTTATGCTTTAAAAGACCGAATGGTTAATAGTTATTTGATACAATCCACTAAAGCGACTATTTTAATCGATGCTGGTATAAGCAATACTACTATTGAAGCGATAAAATCGTTAGGAATCTCACCCGCTTCAATTCAAAAGGTCTTTTTAACCCATTCTGATTATGATCATGTAGGAAGTGTTCAATCTCTTCCGAATGCAAAAATTTATTTAAACAAAAAAGAAATCCCCCTTATTACAGGAAAAACTCCAAGATTTGGAAAAAAGAGATTTAACTCAATAACTCGCTCTGATTTTATTGGCATTGAAAATGAAAACCCAATTCAAATTGAAGATATTACTATTAAACCAGTTTTTACTCCAGGTCATACTATCGGTCACACATGTTTTTTGCTTAATGATTGTGTTCTCTTTACAGGTGATACTCTTCGCCTGCTTCCATCAGGAAAAATTATTCCATTCATTTTGTTTGTAAATATGAACAATGCCCAACAACGAGAATCAATTGCACGTATAAAATCTCTTCTAGCAGAGCACCCAATTCAGATCATGGCAACTGGACATAGTGGAATTAGGAAATTTGAATAAAAATTATTACAACAAAATTCCTTTTTTATTGTATAAAACCATCTTTAGAATAAAGAATGCTTACCAGATGAAAAAATGGTAAGACTTAGATAATGCTTCTCCATGAATAAGAGTAATATCATCTTTAGCTTTAATTCTATGCTTTTTTGATGATTTTGAGGAGAGAAATTAGATACTAATTAAATTATTATAAAACTTTTTTTATTACAAAAAATTATCAGAAAAAAAAGAATATTATTTGATTGTGCTGAATTATTAGCAGATTCACCCAAAATATTATATCTTTTCCTTCTATATTTTAGTTTCCATCGATAATTACCACATATTTGAAAAAAAATCCATATATTGATCTGAGATCTCTCAAAAAATCCCCATTTTTTCTTTAGCACGTAAAAACATACTAAGATAGAACATTGACCGAATCCTTTTTGTCGACCAATCTTTCCCCCAGATCAATCCCATCGCTACAAAATTTTCCCGAAATGACAAACATTTATATATCCATCCATCCATTAATACATTAGTAAGTATTGCGGGAAGGTCATATAGAACTTGCAGTTAACTGCAGGAACAATACTTCCTCATCACAATACTTCACACGGAGGATTAATCGATATGAAAGTATTTGCATGGAGCCCAATTCGTGAACTTATGAAAGAAGCGGGCGCAGAAATGGTTTCCAAAGATGCTGTTGATGAACTTATCAGCTATTTGGAAAAATACGCCAAAGCACTAACAACACGTGCTCTTGAAATGACAAGACATTCTCAAAGGAAAAAACTTACAAAGTCTGACATGGAGATGGCTTTGGAATTAATGGACTAAAAATCCAAATAAGGAGTGAATGAAAAATGACCAAAGTATTTGCATGGAGCCCAATTCGTGAACTCATGAAAGAAAGCGGCGCCGAGATGGTATCAAAAGATGCTGTCGATCGTATGATCGAGTTTTTAGAAGTTGAAGCGAAAAAAATTACGAATAAAGCACTTGAAATGACAAGACACAGTGGGCGTAAGAAACTAATCGCCGATGATATTAAGTTGGCTTTAGAATTGCTTTAAAATTTTAAAGAGATTATTTTTATATTTTTTTCACTTTGTTTAAATTAAAAGAACTATTTTCGAAAAAATTATTCTTAGTATCTCTCAAGTTGAAGTTCTCTTTTTCGAAGAATGAACAGTTATTTTTCGTTTAGATATTATTTTTTACGATTTCTTTAGGTATAACGATTTAGTTTTCTTTAATTTTGTATACCAACATTATATTACAAAATAATTAAAATTCTTGCTCACGTGAACAATTGCAGTGAATAATTTATACATTCAAGCAAATCCATAATTTGCTTAACTTAGGTTGAAAATGGGAAAAATAAATTTAAAAAAAGGCAAGCATTTCACTCTGATTTGATTCTATATAATGATCTTTTTTACCTTGATTAAATAATCATCATTGAGTGCTTTTATTCTATAAAACTTTACAAATAATTAATTGACAGATGAATGTTCACCGAAAAATCTTGATAATTTTGAAGAATTAACAATCCAACGATCAAGATAGATAAAAGGCGTATCCATTACTCCAAAAATCCATTTTGTAATAGTTTGTGCTACGATCAATTCCCAAACTAAAAACCAAAGACCTTGAAAGAGTCCAAAGCCTAAAGTGATGAAAATTGCAGAATCTAGCATCAACATGGGAACATCAGAAAAAATACTACGCACCCAGAGATATTTACCTTTGGTAAGCTTCTTCACCCACGTGAAAATTACAGCATCTAAATTATTTGTAAGTAAAAAGGTGATCCACGAGGCTGCAACAATCGCGGTTTGTTGCTGGAAAATTGCCAACCATGCATCAGGAGAAATCCACCAAGAATCACCCGCAGGAAGTTCGTTTGCAAAATAGATAAACATAACCATTAATATTTGAGTAATAAAAGCAATAAAAACCATTTTATGAGTTTCTTTTTGCCCGAAATGTTCATTCATGGTGTCTGTTAGTTGAAATAAAAATGGAAAAGTAAGAACACCTGCAGGAGGTTCCCAAATACCAATTTTCACGATTTTTAAGGCTAAAATTTGACTTAATGCTAAATAAATGACATATACGGCGATAATTCCCTCTGATTTATGAACTTTTCGAATATAAATCGACATAAACACAGTAGAAAGTAAAAGTGAGAGAGCCCACACGATCCAAATTCCAACTTGTGCCATAATTCCTCTTAAATTTACAAATTTCTAAAAGATTTTATTAGTGGGAAAACATTGGATTTTTGACGATGAGCTTTTTTGGTCAAAATCCGGAATGGAAGCAGTGGGCAGATCGCTTTGATGTAACTTTAGATAAAGTGGTTAAGAATAATAAGGGCTGTTGGTTGACTTTAAATTTAATAATTGATCAACAGACTTGGGAACATGTGGAGAATTTAGGTTTGGATCCGTATTTTGAAATGACCTTACCACAGTATTTCACAGGAAAAATGTGGGATCGAATTCGCATAAAGGAAATCAAAAAGGTTCCCCGAGAAAATCCAGATGAGGAGATTTTCCGGTTTGAAATCATCAGAAAATATGATCCGACTAAACCAAATCCCAAAAACTCACCAAATCCCAATTAAATCCTAGTATTTTTATAAAATTACAATAAGACTCTCAAATTTCCTGTAAATTATCTAAAGACTATTAAATCACCCGAATTCCCCATAAAATCATCAAAGTCACCTATAACACCACTTAAAAACCCGTAAATGCCCATAAAATCACCAAACACACAAATTTCCATTTCAAATTAATTAATATTAGCAATTTTTAACCAAATATTCAAATGTAAATTAATAAAAAAAGGATTATGTGAACATGAGTAATTCAACCCATAAACCGGATTTTTCTACGCAATCATCTTCAGAGAATATTAAGAATAATGGTTTTAATCGTCTTTATCATAAAAAAGGCAATAAAACGAAGAAAGAAAAAGAAAATAATACTGAGAAAGAAAAAGGTACTAAAACAGAGAAAAACACTAAAAATAATAAAAAATTTTCCGATGAGAGTACAGTTACTCGATTATCTATTATATTGGTTATTATTGTTTTCATAATTAAGGTAAGTGTTTCTTTTATTACCAGAAGTTTATCTTTTATAGTTGAACTTTCTGATTCTATAATAGATTTGGTAGCAGTTTCGATTACGTTTATCGCACTGAAAGAAAGTCAAAAAGAACCTGATTTTGAGCATATGTTTGGTCATGAAAAGATTAATTCATTTGCTGCATTTTTACAGAGTTTACTAATTTTAGGATTATATGGGGGATTACTGTTCAGCACCATAAAAAATTGGATAAACGGTACTTTAATTGAAACATCCAACACTTTATGGGGAGTAGGGGCATTGGTTCTTATAATTACTTTAGTGTTTATTGTTTCTCATCAAATAATTCAGATTGGAAAGAAGAGTAAAAACCAATTAATTCTGGCACAAGGAACCAATTTTCGCGGCGATTTTTATCGTAATATTACTGTAATTTTCAGTTTAACTGTTTCATATTTTGGGATCAAATATATCGATGCAATTGTGGCGATTTTGTTTTCGCTTAAAGCAATTTATGAAGGATTCCAAATATTATCCCAAAGTTATAAAGAATTAATCGATACTAACCCAATTTCGAAAGAACAGGTCGAAAAATTGCAAAAAAAACTAGAAAGTCTTCCAGGAATTCGAGAAATCCAAGATCTTAAAATCAGAACTACAGGAAACAAACTAGATTTATCACTATGTATTAAAATTAAGGGAAAACAAAGAGCATTTCAGATAGATTTGATTAATGAACGGATGCGCAAGATAATTGAAAAAGAATTCCCAGAATACAACTGTAATACATACTTCTGTACTCAATCACCCAAAAGACACCCTCATTTGACCGACATTCAATGGATTTCTAATATAATACGGAAATTGGCTGAAAACAATTCATTCATAACCAATGTTCACAATATTGCTATAGATCAATTTCAAGATGATTTTTTAATTCAATTACAAATAGATCTTCCAGGTTCAATCTCGTTAACGGAAGGTCATGAGATTATCACGCAATATGAAAAAGATTTAAGGAATATCATAAATCAAACTCTAAAACAAAGCACAAATATTGAAATAATTACTCATTTAGAGCCAACACATGAATATGAGAGAGTACATTCTCATCCTGTTTTAGAACAAGCTCCTGAAAATCTTAAAGTTGAAATAGAGCAACTTGTGAAAAAATTTCCCGATGTTAAGGAGATTCACGATATCCGAATATTAACAGAACCAGAAGGGTGGTTCCTTTCATTTATGATACACATCGATGGAAAAATTTCAATTATGCGGGCACATGCTCTTAACGAGCAAATTGAGCAGGTACTTTTTACTCATTATCCTCAGTTGAAGGACTGTACAATCCATACAGAACCATATGAAAATGATTAAGTAATAATTCCTTTGAGAAATATTCCATTAACATTATTGAAAAGAGACAAAACTTATCAACTATTTGATTCTTATTTTGAGAAAGATCAATCTTTTTTAAGAATTCAAAATTCAATTAACTACGTGCAATAGGAGGCGATTATAAATACATGAAAGAAAAAGAAATGCACATTTCAATCAGCTGGCATCCACTGAAGCGTTATGTAAAAATACCACAGATCTTGCGCGGGCCTTCGGATATGAATATTGTCGATGTAATTTATCAAATCGATAAGCAATATTTTGAGAATCGAAAAAATTCAAAACGCAGCCATCGCTTAGATTTTATGGCTCCAAAAATAAAAAGCAGCTTGCAAATGTTGTGGAATCCGGAAACAGGAATGTTTTATGATGATGTTGGAGTTGAATGTAGAACTCCACCTCCTGAATCCCGTACAGTTCCTGTCGAAACAGAATGGAAAACACCTGTACCTAACAATGCTTGGATAGTTTTGATGCCAGATGCACAATGTTGATGAAATGCAGTAGAAGAGAGGTTGAAACCAGGAAGATTTCTAAATGGATTAAAATCCCAGTGCGGTGAAAATTCAGAAATATATCAATTCTACTATAAGCAATATCATCAAAACATTAAATCTCAAGATTTGAATGAAGTGAAAGAATAAACTAAAAATGATCAAATTGCTTTGATCAAGGTCTTTCACCAACGCCATGCAAGAGGCTACCTTGAGAAATATTTTTTCTATTCTTTTTCAAGTTTAATAAAAATTCTAAATATTATTCCAAATATAAGAGGTTCTAGCAACTTCTTTATTTTTGACTGAATTACCATTTTAATCTTTCATTTTCCGATAATAATCAAATGTATCAAGAATTATTTCAGTCGGCAAAAAAAACTTTAGAAAATATAATTGAGGATGTTTTATCTTTTTTAATTTAAACGCTTTTTTAAATATCATTCATATATTTCCGACTTATATCTGAAATATCGCAATTCTTTTTTTGTCGAACTCGATTTTTTCAAAGAATTTATTAAAAATTACCATCCTGTTTATAAATTCTTCAATCTGATGTCGATTTATTATAATTTTTGATTTGCATATCTTGAATTTAGCACCTTGGTAAAATCGACAAAAAATAAGGAAGGATATTTTAGATTTAAGTCGGGAGAATTAAGATGATGAAATGAAAAACTTCGAATCTTTAAAATTTAAAATACCCTCAATTATAAGTCGATTTTTGACTATTTTTAATCATATTATAGTTGAATTTGATAAAAAAAGTTCTAAATTTCTGATCGACAAATTTCAAATTTGGATGGAATATTAGTAAATGCGTAAATTATGCAGGATTTTTATTTTTTTTTTTTAATCTATCAAATGTTGATAAAAGCTCATAAGTTCTGAATATAAATTCTGACAATAAATTCTAAGTATTATAGCTTTGAATAATGTCAGAAGGAATTTAGGTATAGATTTCATTGTATTCATTGCGAGCAAAAAACGGATCTTAATACCATTCTGGAATAAAAGATAACCGTTTTTATAAGAAAAGAAGTAATTATAGAGATATTATTTAAATCGTAAATAGGCAACACCGATGCGAAAAACTGTTCAAATTGCTGGAATTTCACTCATATTAAGTACCCCCGACGAAATACCTCGTATTCAATGGATCGGTGGTGAGTTATATTTATCCCAACTTTTGGCAGCATGGACTATAGTAGACAAAGAACATGATATTCCTATGAGTCCGCAAATTTTGGGAAAACCAGGAGTAGGAAAAACAACTTTAGCCTATAGTGCTGCAAAATCACTAAATCTTCCTGTATATATATTTCAATGCACAGTTGATACTCGTCCTGAAGATCTTTTAATAACACCTGTAATTGGAGGGAATAATACAATCGAATATCACGCGAGTCCACTTGTCACTGCCATGATTGAGGGAGGAATTTGTATCTTAGATGAGGCAAATCGAATGGCAGAGAAATCATGGGCATCTTTAGCACCTTTATTAGATCGTAGAAGATATGTAGAATCGGTTATTGCTGGAATTAAACTCTCTGCCCATCCAAATTTTCGAATATGTGTTACAATGAATGAAGATTCAAGCACATTTGAAATCCCAGAATATATTCACTCTCGTTTACAACCTCAAATTTTCATTGAATTTCCAGATTCAGAAGAAGAATATCAGATATTGAAATTTAATATTCCTTATTCTCCTAGACAGATAATAGACTATACTGTAAATTTTTTACAAAGAGCCCATAAAGCAAATAAAGATTACACAATTAGAGATGGAATCAATATTTGTCGTTATTATTTAAAAATCGAACAATTTTTCTTTAATAAGTATCAGTCTCAAAAATCATTTTCATATTTAACACCTAATGAAGAAAGAAATAACTTTATACGTGATAAGTCTAGCAATAATTCGAAAAATGATCAAGATCTGGAAAAAACATCAACAATTAGAACTAAATCTCCAAATAAATTATCAAATGAAGTTCAAATGGATTCGTTCCATGAAAAGTCTCAAGATAAGCAAAATCAAAAGAATGGGATAAATAAAAAATTATTTCAACAGGCAATTTTCTATATTTTAGGTGAAGAAGGTTATAATTTTTATTTAGGGAAAAAACCAACTAAATCTGACCATTTTCTTCAATTTCAAGATATCTTTGATCAATTAAATGCAATATTTTATGATGAGAATATTGATAATCCAGAGTATCATGATGATCTTTCTCCTGATGAAGAGAATTTTAATGAAGAATTTGAAAATAATCAAGAAAAAACAGAGAAATATCACAATTTTAGAAATGAAGAGCCATTTTTTGATGAACTTGACGCATTCGATGAAGAAGACGAAGATTTTCTTGATTTATTGGAAAAAAGTGATGTGAAATGGAATTCAGAAAAAGAGAGAAAAGATTTTCTTGAACCAATATTGGATGATGATCTTGATGAAAGACTTAAAAAAGAACCCCTTGATAGAGATCCTAATGAAATAATCAGAGAATTTTTAGAACGCAAATATCAGGAAAAAAAGAAAAGATTAAAAAAAGAACCTTCTGAAGATTCTAAAAATAAAAAACTTAATCATGGAACTCAGGGGAAAGATTCAAATGATCCGGTATAAAAATCTCTTGATCCTACCAACCTATCATGATTCCTTAGAGTTTACTACAGAAATCCGAAATGAATTCTATCGTAATCCCCCTGATTTAATTGCAGTTGAATTTCCGGAGAATTTAAAACAAGACATCTTAACTGGAGTAGCGCGTTTACCTAAAATTTCAGTTGTTCTTTACTATGATGAATTTTTAAAAACACAATTATATATTCCAATCACTCCAGTTGATTCGTTGGTGGAAGCAATTCGACTAGGAGATGAATATGGAATTCCTGTTGAATTTATTGATATTTTTATTAAAAATTACAATCCTCCTGTAATTCCGCTTCCAGATTCTTATGCACTACACTATATTTCTCTTAAAAAGTTTTATTCTATTCTTAACAACACATTAGGATTGAAAAAAAGAGCAAAACATTATTATCAAACAAAAATTCTAAATTCAGATGACTCACTTCAAGATACATTGAAAACAGGAAAAGAAGCAGAACAATGGATGCAATCATCTCAAGAATTGGATGAAATGCGTAATTTATATATGGCTTCTCGATTGCACCAAATTATGGTGGAGAATTCAAATGCAACAATTCTAGTGGTAATTGGATTAAATCATTGGGAACAAATTAAGATATTATTAGATCACAAAAAAATTGATTTAGATCTTACAGCATTTCAACCAGAAGTCAAAACAACTTTACTTAATATTCGAAATAAGGATATGCCTCAATTATTCCAAGGGATTCCGAATATTATTTTTCAATTTGAGATTTTTAGACATCAACAAAAAATGAAATGGGATGATTTGGAAAATAAGCAACCACCACCAGAACTATTTCAAAATTTCGATGTGTTAGAAGGTATTCGGGAAATTTTAAGTAAATCAATCGAACGATATAAAATTGAATATCAAGAAAGAATTTCAATTTTTAAAATGCAATCTTTAATAAAATATGCTAGAAATCTTGCTTTAATTGAGAATCAACTTGTTCCAAATCTTTTTAATCTAGTTCTAGCTGCAAAAAGTATTATCAACGATGATTTTGCTTGGATTGTTTATGAAGAAAGTGTAAATTATCCATTCTCTGAAGATCCTGCAGAAATTCCAACTTTAGAACTTTCAAATAAAGGTTTATTCTTAAATGGAAAACATTTTACACTTCGTAGAAGTATACCAATTAAATTAAAGGCAGTAAAGCTTCCTTTAAAACCAAAACCAAAAGAACGTTATAAGGGAGAATGGAAGGATGAATGGAATAAGGGACGATTTCAGCTTGTTTCACATATACCGGAGGATATTTTTGAAGAGCAATATTTTCATCATATTCGAGATCGTTCTTTTGAAATTCTTCGTGATACATATAAAAAGACCCATAAATTTTCATCCACATTGATGGACGGAGTAGATTTTCGCGAAACTATCAGGAATTGGCCTATTAATCAGACGATTTATGTGAAAGAAGAGATTTCAATTCATGGTTCAGTAGATAGTGTTGTGATTATTTTTGATCCTGATAATGATCCAAAATCAAATTCAAATACAGAAAAATACCCGTATAAAATGATGTGGTATGCAGAACATTCAAAAGAGAGTGATTTAGCATTTTATAGCACATTTCCAGGAGTAAATCTTGTTGGACCGGGTATTTCACGAATAGAATTAGGAGGAGTTACTTCTTTTTATCCCCCAAGAAATGTACCAAATATTTGGTCTACAAGATTTCAAAAAGAATATCCATTTATTCAATCAAAAGCAGAGACTCTTTTAACAAGCGCACTTATTTTTGCGCAAAAAAAATTTATAACTTATGTCTCTGCATCCAAACCTCGACAAATTTTCTATACATTTGCAGCTAAACTAAATCTTAATATAATTTTTATCCCATTGAACCGTTTCAATCCAAATAGCCTGCATTCATTACGAAATTTGCATATAATCGCTGGGAAAAATAAACGAAAATTGGCGTATAAATATATTAATAAGCGAAAAATCTAATTGTAACATGATTTTCTTGCCTTTGGATAATACTGAGTGGAAAAATTGGGGATCTCGTTTAGATCGTAAGAAATTCATCCATTTTCTTATGATAATTCTAATTATTTCATTAATCTTTTTCTTCATTGGAATTTTCTTTAACGATTGGGATTTAGATAAGTATTTTTATGCCAATAATCAAATTTTATTTTGGTTTTTTAGAGTAATCTCATATTTAGGTTCCACTATTGTAATTATACTTTCTTTTTCTTTGCTTTTTTTCCTTGTAGATAAAAAAATCGCAAGAAGCGCTCTATATTCCTATAGTTGTGTCTTGATAATTACTACTTTCTTGAAAATTCTCATACATGATTTACGACCACCACAAAACATTTTTTTTGGCAGCCCAATTGCACAAGGTTGGGGTTTTCCATCAAGTATTACGGCAGGAACAATATGTTTTTGGGGATACATACTATTCCGGGCAAAAGATTTGCAAAATAGAAAAACTAAAAAGATCTTATATTGGATCGGAAGTACTTTAATGGGTATTATACCTTTAAGTCGAATTGTAATTGGAACTAACGATCTAGAGGATATTCTTGGTGGATACCTAATCAGCTTTGCATTTCTCAGTATTTTCTTAATAATTGATGCAAAATTTATTACTTTTCACTTAAAATATAAAATATGCGGAATGCTTGGAATTTTAAGTGGATTATTTTATTGGGGCATTTTAGTTGCTATTTTTATGAGAATTTATCCAGAAAATCAAGTTCAAATTATTTATGATCTTTCTGTAACTGCAGGATTGATAATTGGCAGCTCTTTTAATTTTTATCTAACAGAAGAAACCATTAACGTAGATTATTCGCAATTTGCTTGGAAATCTCGTATAGTTGGTCTAACTACATCAATTTTTTCCATTATCACTATTTTTTCTGGATTATGGGCTTTACTCCAAATTATTCCATTTATACAATTTTTTATTGCAATCCCATATATCTTATCTCCAATTCTTAGTATACAACCAGGTATTTGGTTAGCTTCTAAAATTGGTAATAGGATTTCAAATTAAATATCTAATCATAAAGAGTAAGTAATCTTATTAGTGTGAGACGTTTCAGTTGATTATATAAATTATTAATAATAAGAAATATTAAAATGGAAATGGATTACCACATCCACGACAAAAT
Organism: Candidatus Harpocratesius repetitus; assembly: GCA_021498095.1. Lineage (GTDB taxonomy): Archaea > Asgardarchaeota > Lokiarchaeia > Sigyniarchaeales > Promethearchaeaceae > Harpocratesius > Harpocratesius repetitus. Next base: position 484,728 of record JAIZWK010000001.1, read on the forward strand.
TGAGCAGATAATAGATTTTTTGTTCCACATTCTGGACAATATTTGGTATTTAAGTCTCTATTTAGCGAGATTTCCTCTAATTCTTCTTGTAATTCCTTTTGGGTTTGCATTTTAAGGTGATTTTGATCTATTTCTTTATTATTTAGAGGTTTTGATACTTTTCGAAAAGGAAATGGAAGGTTTCTTTTTATATCTTGAATATATGAATCGATGTCTTTCCTTTCTTTTAATTCAGCTGCTTGATTCAACTTTGAAAAATCGACATTTAATTTTGGATACGAACAATTCTCAAATTTGAACGATCTTAGATTTTTAGCGATATCGCCTAATGATATTATATTCAAGTAATTTGAATCTGCAAACCAAAGCTGTTGCAGCCGTTCTGCTTTTAATGATCTAAAATCGATTGAACAAAAATGAGAATGATCAAGAAATTGAATTGAAACTAAATTTGGAAGAACAGTTTTTCCTGAAAAGAGGGTTGATTGAAGACATTTATGGAACTCCAGCAATTCTAATTGAATGTTTCCTAATAAATCACCTTTAAACTTAATGTATTTAGAATTCTTAAATAACCATCGACGCCATGAAGGAAATTCTCCAATTATATCAAGAATATCAAAATATTCTGAATTAGAAATAAAAATTTGTTCAATTTCCGCTGAAGAAGGAAAATATAGGGAAAAAGAGAAGTATTTGCAACCTATCATTTCAATATACCTCAAATTTGGCCAGTGATCACCATCTAATAAAAGATTACAATTTGAGCAATTATGAAGTGATAATTTTTCAATATCTGGATTGTAATTAGAAATTTTATTCAAATCATCGGGAAATTTTAAATATCTTTTCTGTTTGAGGAGAAGTTCTTGCAATTCCATCACTTTAATTGAATGATTTTGATTATATATTACTTTTCAAGCCCAATTATTTATTCGATTTCAACTAAAACTTGATCACTTAATTATTATTAAGATAAGATTCAAGATCTGCTAAACTGTGAAATAGACGTCCACCACTATCTTTAATACAATATTCTACTTGTAAGTTGACTGTACACCCATAATTATCACCTGAAAGCCGAAAATCACTCCGAAATCCGTAAATTTTTTTTCCAAGTATATACGCCATTCCAATTTCAGTAGCAGTTCCTGAATCTACATCTGGACCATCCAAAATTGCAAAAAGGAAATCACTCGATTGAAGCAATTCCTTATTATTTTTTGCAATTTGAATATTAATTTTAGATAATTCATCAATTGATTTATGAAAATTGAGAATAGACCCAGTGCTATCCATGACATGCAGATTTTTCTGAATTGAATTAATTTGTTTACCCAATTCAATGTTTTTAGGGTAAATGAACGGATCAATGACATCAAAATATTTACTTAACAGATCTTTAATTTGTTGAGTTCCAGTAATTCCTATTTCAGAAAAACCATGGGGTCCAGCAAAATATAATTTTTTCATAATATTTTTTTTTTTTGATATCAAAAAAAGTATTTCTTTTAAAAAAATTAACTAGAATTTAAACTTTGTAAAATTGCAACGAGTAAAATAAACACAAACTCTGAATTTGGGAAAACAACCATAATAATTCCAGTTTGAAGATCTATTTCAATTGAAATTCCAATATCCTCCAATTTTTGCTTAATAATATCGATAATATATTTTTCTTCTAATTCATCAGGTAGTGCATCAATGGAAAAATTCACTTGAATTGGGTTTTCTTCAGATTCTGTGAAGATTTTCGAATCCGGCCAATAATGAGAGCAGAAAAAATTAAAAAATTGACAATTTTCAAAAATTATCCGAAAAGTTCCATTTTTAGATAAATTATTAAGATAAATATGAAATGGTTTTAAACACTCCCCCATTACAGTGCTTAGTACCTTAATAGGGAACTTTTTTCCAATATGATGAAAAATTTTCCCATTTAAAACAATTTGAGTCCCTCTTATATAAGTCTGACTAATCGTCTAAATATCCCCCTCTTATTACTAAAAGAATTATAAACTCCATCTACTTAAACATATCCGACAAAAACGGATAAATTTTCACATCAGTAAAAATTCGATAAGAATATTAAATTACTTTAATACTATTAAATGATAAGTTTGAGTAAAAATCAAATTTCCAACAACAATCTTGCTCATGAATTCTTAAAAAATCTTGAAATAATCCAAAAGAACGCAGATTTGTTGGAAAAAGAACCCGACAGATTAGGGAAAGAGTATTGGAAAAAGATTTTTAATTCGATTTTTAAAAAATATGAAAAAAAAATTGAGTTATCTTCAAACCCTCAAGAAAAAATTGCATTAATTGAACATTTGGGTCAAATTTATCAATTTTATCTCATAAATACATTATGTTTTAAAAATAATCATTGGGAAATTACAATTAATAAAGCAAAAAAGAAGAATGAAAATTTAGGTGTGGTTTATACTCCAAAAGAAATAATTAAATTCATTATAAAATGGATTATAAAAAGAATAATTGAAGATCCTGCATTGTCTATTAAAAGATTAAAAATCGCAGATATTGCATGCGGTCCTGGTCAATTTTTATTCGAATGGTATAATGAAGAGAACATTCTAAAAAGGAATATTGATATATTTTTGTATGGATACGATAAAGACACTATTGCAATTCAAATTGCCCAATTATGTAGACAACAAAATCTAAAATTTCTTGAAGCAGATTCTCTATTCGATAGTAATTTAGAAACACCAAATCAGTTTGATATTATTGTAGGAAATCCTCCTTATATTAAATCCAGCGCAATAGATGATAATTATTGGCAGAAATTAAAAGTTCATTATAAAAGTACTTATCAAAAATTTGATCTTTCAGTTGTTTTTTTAGAGAAATGCTTGAATTTAATTAAACCAGGAGGTATTTGCGGATTAATCATATCAAATAAATGGTTAATATCCAAATATGGCTTAAAAATAAGAGAAATGTTATTAACTCAAGTGCAAATCCTTGCAATTATCGATCTCTCTCAATTATCGGTATTTTCTCAAGTTTCAACATACCCAATTTTATTCTTTTTTAAAAAACATCCAGAAAATCATTCGATAAAAAATAAGAAATCACCAACTGGGAGCTTTTGGATCAATTTATTTCATTTAAAAAAACTAAGTGATTTATCAGAAGTGCTTTCAGGAAAAATTAAGGGTTTTCGAATTCAACAGAAATATTTCTATTCAACACCTCAATATGCGTTTATCACAAATATTTCTGAGAAGGAAGGAAAATTTCTTTCCCATTTTTGGAATCTACCTCAAAATTCTTATTTCTTTTTAGGCGACTCTTTAAGTCCTTATACCTTACGAAAGGGAATTCATACCGGAAATTGCCGACAAAAATTAATTTATTCAAATACTCGAGATAAATATGATATGAATCCAAATTTCAAGCCTTTAATTACCAGTCGCCAGAAAATTGAGAGATATAAGATATCATGGCAAGGATTATGGATAAATTATGATAATAATGTATTTGATAAAACTAAGGGAGATTATGGATCATTACGAGATAAATGGATTTTTGAAGCATGTCCAAAAATATTTATTAAATTATTTGGAATTCGCCTTCAAGCTGCGATAGATTTCTCCCGATATTATGCAAACAATTCTATAATTATTCTTCTTAGAAAAGACCAAAACTCTACTTTCCCTAAAAAACAGAAAAAGCATTTTCTATTAAATACTGTATTTCAAAACATTGAACAAGAATTTTACTTTTTGCTTGGAATATTAAATTCAAATTTAATTTCAGATTATTATCGTTTAATATTCAAACATACTCATGTTCGGGGTAATTATCTTCAATTTTATATTAATGATCTATCAAGAATTCCTATAATCATTTTAAACAAAAATAATTTCAAAATTGCACAAGAGATTGCGCGTTTGTCTAAAATTCTTGTAAAATTATATGAAAACTATAATGAAAATTATCAATTAATTGATGAAAAAGAAAAGAAAATCGAAAAAAAAGTAGAAATACTATATGGGATAACTAGTTAAATTACAAAAAGAGATCAATCAATGGAATAAGATCATCTCTGAATTTTCTAATTCCTAATACTTCTTCTCTTAAATCAGTGGTTAAAACCCATAAATAGACCATACCGCTATCTGATGAGGTAATATATTCAGAAATAAAATGCAAATTATTTCTTTTATAATTTAATTCATAAAAATCTTCGCGCTGTATTCCAGTGGTAAGATGGAAAAGATAAAGATTTTGTAAATATGCTGCAGAATTCTTTAACATTTCTTCTTCTTGATGAGTTTCTCCATAGGAACCAAAAACCAATCCAGTAGAAGATATTAACACACAAGCTCGAGCTTTAATATCCTTTGTATATGCTTTCAAAAGCTCTTGGATTATTCCTCCTGAAGTAGAAATTTTCTTTAGCGCTAAAGAAAAGAGATTTTCAATGGAATTTCGTTCGTATATTGAACTTACTGCAAATCCAACATCGAAATTTGATGAAATTTTCTCAATCTTATCGATTAATTCAAGCCGTTGCTCATTTAACTTTTCATCATTTGCAATATCAGGATCCAATTTTGAAAATACAACTAAAACAGGAATAATTAAATTATACTTTTCAAAAGTTGTTAAAATTTTCTTGTAATAATTCAAGGACTCTTCATACCTATCCGGATCTTGTATATCAATGATGTAAATCATCATATCCGCACCGGTAAAATACATATCTGCCTTTTCAAAATACTGGTCTTGATATTGACTTTGTCCTCCAAAGTCGAATGCAACCAACTCATAGCCAAGAATATTAGTATTTTGGCGCTGTAAACCCCTCGTAGGGAGTAATTCTTTTATAGCGGAATATTTTTCAGATAATGCGGTAAGTGCAGAAGTTTTTCCTGCATTTCCTAATCCAAGAAAGATAATTTTCTTTTTCCCTTCACCATGTTCGGCGATTTGGGTCATATACCAAAAGATCAGTTCACAAATCATGGCTAGTTTATTGGTATCATCTGGATTTAATCCCTCCAATACAAGAGGTTCGCGATATTGTGCTAAATCTTTTATAGAGACCAGATCTAACTCTTCAAAGAAGGGCTCCCATTGAGGATTCCATGCATTTAGAGTACTGAAGGGAAGATCTAAAACATCAGTTGGTTTTTTAATCGAAGTAAAATCAACCCCATCTTTGAAAAACGACTGGATTTTTGTAAAGAAACTCGGTTGTTGATCCATTTCGTAGTCACTTTTGTCAATGAGTGATCTTTGAAAAATCTTCTCTTTTAAAGAATAAGAAATAAGAAAAATAGGAGAAGTGACTTTTAGGTGAGGTAAAAATTTTCATTGGAAGTCTATTCTACACTAAGTTCTTTAAGAATTGAGAGATAATAATAATATATCAAAATTCACTAACTTGATTTATATGCCTGAAACGATCTCCGAAGCTATTGTATTTGTATTAGATGCGTCACGATCGATGTTTCGCTCAGATTATAGTCCCAATCGCCTTGATGCATGTAAATTAGGAATCATCGAATTTATTCAGGCTCGTCTACTAAATGATAGTGAAAACTCAGGTGCATCAGCTTTCGGATTGGTAGTTGTAAAATCCCAAGCAAAAAAAATTTTTGATTTTACAGATCTTGCTAAATTAGATGAGTTTTCTAATTATTTACCCGATTTAGTTTGCGGTGGAAAAAGTGCTTTAGGTGAAGGTTTGGGAATGGCAATTAAGATTTTAATTGAGGACATCCGAACGAATGGAGCACGAGTTCCACGTATTTTCATTTTTTCCGATGGAGCATATACCCCTTCAAAAATTGATCCTTTGAAAATGGCATCTCTTGCAAATCAATTAGGGATGAAAATAAATGCAGTACAACTTGGGGAAGTGCAAGCATACAGCATCTTAAAGCAAATAACTGAAAAAGCAAATGGACAATTTTTACATGCAAAAAATACAGAAAATATCATTCGTTTTGTTCAAAATATTGCACAAAGTAATTTTCTCCCACCAGGAAGTTCAGCAGATGCATCAAAATCTAGAATTCCACAACCAATTCTTAAAAAGATTGCATCACCCTTATTGACCGAAACCCAAATGACCAAAGGTTCCAAAGATCAGCAAGATTTAATTGCCCGACTTCGAGGAACCAAATCATACGAAAAATGCTCGATTTGCTTTCAAACTAACGATCCAATTTCAAAAACAGATTTCAGTATTAGCGGTGCTTATTGCCCAAACTGTGGTACTCCTATGCATTATTCATGTGCAAGTTTGTGGGCTAAAAATCAGAATAAAGAAGGGGATGGTACAATATTTCGTTGTGTTCATTGCCTTTATTTATTAAAAATACCTGCTTCAATTAAAACTGCAGTACAGATGCACCAAAATCTAAAACAAGAAATGAGAAGCGAAGGAATGCAAACTAAAACTCAAACAGTTCAAGCATCCGTTTATTATGCGAGAGAATTAGGAGATGAAGCACTATATTCTGCTTGTCCTGTATGTTCAGGGATTTTTGAAGAAGATGAAAAAGTAATCAAATGTGGTAATAGAACGTGTAATGCAATTTATCATGTTAAGTGCTATGATAAGTTGAAAGATCACCAATGTAAAGTTTGCGGCTCAAAAATGGTGAAAATGTTCTGAATATCGATTTCACCTACCAATATGTGCATTGAAAATGGACAAAAATTCTTCTCTGCTGCCTTCTTTAAAGATTGTATTCTTATACAACACAATTTCACCTTTGGTTTTGCATTACTTGAAAAAAAAGTTTCACGCCTTTCCAAATATAGAATTAATTGTTCCTAAATCCTTATCTTTAGAAGATATGATTCCATTAGTAGAAACTGCAGATGTATTAATTGGGTGGAAATGTCCGTTAGAATTATTAAAAAGAGCAAAAAGATTAAAATTATATATCACTCCGTACACAGGAGTTAGCTACCTAGTTGAAACTTTCAAAAAGCTTTCACCCCCTCCATCCTTTCCAATTGTTAACGCTCACGGAGCGGCAATATTAATAGCACAACACGCAGTAGCATTATTATTTGGAATTCTGAATCACCTAGTTATTCATCATAATAAAATGTTGGAAGGAAAATGGATTCCAGGCGGAGAAGGTGTAGAAGAGCAATTTCCATCAATTCCAATTATTGGAAGGAAAATTGGTTTGTTTGGTTACGGCCAAATCAATCAAAAAGTGCACAAATTACTCCAAGGATTGCCTGTTGAATTCCATATTATGAAGAGAAATTGGAATTTTGACCAAAATGATTCATTTCCTACTCCAATTCACTCCTATATCCCAAAACAACTTGATTTATTTATGAAATCAATTGATACATTAATAATTGCTGCACCATTAACACCTCAAACGAAGAATTTGATCAAAATGAAGCATTTACGTTTATTGGGAAAGGAAGGAATAATTGTGAATGTTGGGCGCGCTAAAATCATCAATGAACGAGATTTATTTCATGCGTTAAAAGATCGTATTATATCACGAGCAGCTTTAGATGTATGGTATATCTATAATCCAAAACCAGATAAATTTAATCGATTGTGGCCTTATTCTTATCCCTTTAATACTTTGAAAAATGTATTGTTATCCCCACATAGAGCAGATTCACCTTTTGATGATTTACGTCGCTGGGACGATATTATTGAAAATATAATAAAAGTTGCATCAGGAAAAAAAGATTTTATTAATCAAATTAATTTGGAACGGGGATATTGATTATGAATTTTAAAATTGATGCATATCGAGTACAATTCGATCAAATTCAATTTATTGAAAGTAATGAAAAAGTAAAGCAAAACTGCCAACAACCCTACAAGGGTCATAAAGATGGATGTCCAAATTTTGGATATAATTGGAGCTGTCCACCATATAGTTCAACAATTGAAGAGACTCGAGCAACACTTTCTACTTACCAGTACTTTTGGCTTATTCGCATTAAAATCCCTGTTTATTCTCATCCAATAAAAATATGGTCAAAGATCAAAAATTCAAAGCAATTTGAATTAATTACAGACATTTTGAATGATTTTCTTGAAAAATTTCGTGATTCTCATGCGATGGAAACAATTTATTTTTGCTCAGAATGCAGAATTTGTAAAAAAAAAGGATATAAATGCACTTGTCCAGATGAACCGTGTAGATATCCTAACAAGATTCAATTTTCTCCAGAATCTGTTGGAATTGATATATTTAAAACATTTCGTGAATTAAAATTGAAAATTGAAGAATTTCCAAAGGAATTTCTACAAAGAGTAGGTTTTATTGCTTCTGATGAAATTTTGAATTTTCCTAAAATAATTAAAAAATACCAATTATACAGAAAAATATTATCAAAATTTGAAGAATAAAAATATCATTGGTAAATAATTAAAATTATAGAGTTTAAATCAAAAAAAAACAAATTATTATTTTGTAATTTTAGTTAATTAATCAAATCTAATTATTTATACGTTAACACTGTGAATAGTGTGAGTATTTTTTGCAGTTTATTCAGCTGGTTTAATATTCATATACTTCATTTTTTCATCCATCGAGAGCATTCGAAATTGCTTAGATTCAGTATCGATGCATCCGATTTGAATGGTTTCATCTTCTATTTCTTCTTCAGTGGATTCTTTTAAGACTTGAATCCCCATTTTAATTAACTCATCTAAAGACATGTCATCTTTAAGCAATTTATTTAGCTTTTCACGAGCATCCTCAGCATTTCTTCCCATGGCAGTTCCTTTCCATGCCCAGTATGTTCCACTTGGTGACGTCGTCATAACTCGAGGCATTCCATCAGGATCTACTCCAATAATTAATAAAGCTGAACCAAAGGGTCTAACTCCCCCATGTTGAGAATATTGCTGTTTAATATCAGCTAATTTTCGAGTAATAGTTTGAATACGAACTGGTTCATTATAAGTTAATCGATGGATTTGACATTGTACTCGTGCATAATCTACAAGAATCCGAGAATCTGCATGAAGACCAGAAATACTACATCCAATATGTTGGTCAATCTTGAAAATTTTTTGAATAGTTGATGGATCCATTAATTTACTAAATTTTTTCCGCGTGATAATAGCTGCGCCCGATTTTGATTTAATTCCAATACAAAGCGTTCCTCGGCGCACTGCTTCTAATGCATATTCTACTTGATATAATCGTCCTTCGGGTGAAAACATGGTGATCGATCTATCGTATCCTGCATCATCGCCCTTTCTCATCATAGTTTCTTAAGCCTCTAGAGTATATTTCATTACTTACTATAGAGAATAATGAATATAAGTGTAAAAAATTTTGGGCTATTATAGAAAAGAACTTCTTGATAACTTGATAACTTATTCTCTATATAACCATTTACTCAGCCAATAAGCCCTTTAATTCCTCTAAGTTTTATATTGTGATTAATTGTATTACTTAAGTTTTATTGAAACACTGAAACGTCATATTAAAAATTCAATAGGAAATTGATGGCTATGGATTGGGACAATGAATCTTTTGAGAAAGAGATAGAAATTGAACGTGCAAACGAGATTATTCAAGATGCACTCGAACTTTGTCAAAAAGGAAACATTAAGGCAGCCATCTACCTTACTATGCGTGCTATTGAGATTTACTTGAATATAGGTGTTTATCTTCAAATTTCTCCTGCGTTTAATCAGTTAGCTACTTTTGTTCAAAAAGAAACTGAAATCCTATTAATCATGGAAAAAGTTCAAAATATTATTGTTGAACTTGAATACTTAGATCTTCAAGAAGAAATCGCAAAATTGAAACTAGTTTTATCTGTATTGGCATATAAACAGGAAAACTATCACACTGCAGCCAATCTTTACCAAGAAACAGCTGATCTTTTTTTTTCGATTGATCCAGAAGAATATCGGCAAGCAAGTACAATGTTTTTACTTCGAGCTGCAGAATGTTTTGAAAAGATTAATCGGATGGAACGAGCAAAAAGATTAGTGTTTAAAGCAATACAAATGAATAATACCAGTATTTTCGATTATCCTACCCATTTTCAAAAATTAATTAAACTGATTCAAACTAAGAAATATGAACAGGCAGTTAATGAACTTAGAGAAATTGCTAAATTCTTCAGAGATCTTTGCCAAGGTTTGAAGATCGTTGAAGAATTTAGCCAAACATTCGAGTATCTAAAGAATAATGTGTTAACTCGACTAATCCATATGATTTCAGAATTTAATCTCTTGAAGATGATGTGCTATCGACATTTAGGATTGATCGAACAAGTAAAAGATCAAGCTAAGAAATCTATCGATGATTTAAAGAGATCAATTAAAATTTTCAAAGATGAAATCAAAAAATCCCATTATACTTCTGCAGATTTGCAACACCTAACTTTTATTGTTTTTCTATTACAAGTTTTTCAAGAATTCGCAGATTATCAAATCGAAGACCCAAGAGATCTAATTCTTAGAGATGTTCCATTAAAAATTCAGGAAATTATTCAAAAACTTGATTTTTTCAAGTATACGGTTAAAATTGTAGAATCTGATTTACGACAATGCATAGATCTATTCGAAGACCTACCATTCTCCCATATATTGGCACCATTTCGTAATTTTATCCAGCAATCATTAAAGCAATTAAATGTTGATTGCTGAAAAGATAGAAAGGAAAATTCTAAAAAATACTAAATAGTACTAGATTGCAGTTAGATTATTCTAAAGGTTTTGAATGTGTTTTGGCAAGTTTTTCTTCTATACGTTCCCGATGGATGGTATTATAGGTGCAAAAAGGAATTTCTAGAACTCTTTTTCCTTCAGGATCATCTGGATCTAAAACCCCATAATGAACCACGCATTTTTGAACCCGTGCTACATCCAAGTCATAAGCGTCTTGAAAATGCATACATCCAACGAATAACATCCCATGTTGCAACATTTGTTTAGATTTTTCAATCCGAACATCATTTAAGAAATTCAAAATATAACGATACATTGGATCATTCATAATTTTAGAAAAATTGAAATTCTTCACGTATTTTAACGCACCAATACCCCAATACAATTTCATAAAATTTCTGTATGCAATATCAGTCATTTTGTCAGAAAAATCAGTAAGCACATCAAATGCTCGCTCAATCCCGAGTGTATAGGCAAATGTTTTAAGACCGAGTAACCACTTTGAAGGTTTTGGAATTTCTCTTTTAAGAACCATATCCCAGCATTGATTTGACCAAGAAATAAAACCTTCAACATCAATTAGGTCTTCCATGGCAACCCATTCGCCATCTTGAATCGGCATAAAAGTTGCCCATCCGCAATCATCATGAGCAGAAATGGACCATCTAGGTAAATCGGAAAACCATACTAACAATTGAGTCAATTTACTTGAAGTAGCTAGAGGATAAAACTTTGTAATCTTATTATCAGTAACTTTTATAATTTCATCAATTAAATCGCTGGCAGTATAGCGCATATTCATTAAATCTTCTAAAGTAATTCTTCCACATAATGACACAGGTTGAAAGACAACACCGCCTATAATATCATTATTTTGTTTGGCATATTCCAAAATAGGCCCAATTTCATGATCATTTACTCCTTTGGCGATTGTGGATACTAAAAATATCCCATCAAGACCTACTTCTCGGCAATTGTCTATTACTTGCTGTTTGATATCAGTTAAGTCCTTTCCCCGGATTTTTTCATATATTTGATGAGATTGCTCGCTTGATGCATCCCATGAAAGATATACTGCACCTAATCCCACTTCCTTTAGTTGTCGGCAAAATTCTTTGCTTCTTGCCATTCGAATTCCGTTAGTATTCAACATTGTATGGGGAAAACCCAAATCATTTGCTTTTTTAATTATATCAAGAATTTTAGGATGAAGTGTAGGTTCTCCACCTGAAAATTGAGCAATAGCAGCATGATAAGGTCGTTGTTTAATAAAATATTCCATTATTTTTACGATTTCATTAAATGAGTATTCAACAATTCGTCCAGCAGCATTTGAATTAGCGAAACATATAGGACAATTTAAATTACAACGATTTGTTATATCAATAATCATCAAATTTGCAGCAGATTGATGTTTATCACATAATCCACAATCATACGGACATCCTTTTTGTGTTGGAATTTTAATGATATTTTCAGGTGTAGTAGAAAAATTAGAATCTAGTTTCACCGCCTCATGATTTTTCCATTTATAATATTCAGGATTATTAGAAATTTTGTCCATAAATTCTCCGTGTTTTGGACATTTTTTTCTCATTAATACCCAGTTAGTTTCTGGATCCACAAAAATTTCGGCGGGAATGGGTTCCATACATTCTGGGCAAACAGATGTGGTCTTTCTGAGAATTTCAACCATAACAATTACCTAGTTTATCTAGTGTTTAAGAATTACATCTTTTACTAAAAGGGAGCAATAAAAATGAACGCTTACGAAAGTATGTGAGCGGATAATTCCCTTGATATTAGATTTAAGTAATTCGTGTTTTGATTAAAAGTTTTTCAGTTATGAGTTATAATTATTTTTGAAAAAGCGGACGTCTTTGAAAAAAAGTTCTTATCCATCTATATCTTCGCTGAAAATGTTCGATTTCTTTGGAGGTTAACTGTGATTTTACCCGACTCATCGCTTGTTGAAGAAGTTCATGTTCTTCAGGATCATGAAACTTCACACCCATCTGATATACAATCGAGTATAAAATAAGTGCAGAATAATAATCTTTATTTTTTTCAAATAGAATACCTTTTCGAAAAATTTCATCTTTTCTGGCAAAGAATTCGGATTCATTCAAAGATTTACGCCCACGCAGAAATACTTCTTGAAAATCTTTTAATGTTCGGTTGATATAATGTAATATTGGTAAAGTTTCAAGACTATCAAGGTTTTCTTCGTTGGGAATTGATATTTCTTCCCAATATTTAAGATCTGATTTATCTATATCATTTTTTTGTAAATTATTTAATTCAGGATAATTTGGAGGAGTATCGGGTTTAGGAATGCGTAGAGTGGTAATATTTTCTAAGGAATTTTGAGAAGATTCTACTTTTTCATAATCTTCTAATTTAAACGTTGATTTTAATAGAGGAATACTTTTCATTGAATCGTACACAGCAGTATGTTTTAGATATTTATTAGCAAATTTCCTACCAAATAGAATAACAATAGGTATTCCAATAAGAACAATCCCTGCAATAATTATAAGGGGTATAAAAATCTGTTGAAAAATATTGCGGGTGATTTCTATTTGAATTGTGAATGAATTAGGTAAATTCGTTCTGGATTCAGGAAAGCTAATACTAATTATTACATAATCAAACTGATCCTTTTTAGGAACATCGAAACCTGAAAGTGTGAAAACGGCATTTTCATCTGTATAGAGCGATTTCTCAATAGTATTATTAATATTTTTACCGACAAAAACAATTCTTGCAAATATTTCTTGATTTACTGCCTGCCATTCATGAGTACCGTTATTGAATCGAATGGAACCGGAGAATTCAAAAGTTTCTTGTTCAACTACATTAATAAGGTCGTTGTAATCAAACAATACAGCCCATTTTGGCATAATCTTTAATTCTATTTGGCTAAATTGTTGGGGAGCCAAGTTAGTTGTGTTTGCAAAAATTCTAATTTGATATAAATTCAAAGAAATTAAATTGCTAATTAGGAAATTTGCCTGATAATAACCAAATAGCGAAGAAGTGAGAGTGAAATGAGTAAAATTTGTAACAGCCAAATTATTAGTTGTATCATAAATATATCCCCAAATTGAACCGAAATTAAATGGTAAAATACTATTGGGGTCATCCAAATAGGTTGCTTGGTATTGATATTTGATTTTTATTGTAAAAAGCGAACTAAATTGCTCAAATTCTTGCAAAATAACATGATCTGAATCTGATACTTTGGAAGAATAGGCATTTGATTCAATAAACTCAAGATAAGTTGGAGGTGCGATGATTTCTATTGATATTTCCCGATATTGAGATTCACATTTAGAAGTAGCATTTTGACACTTAAGAATCAAAAACAATGAATGTTCTCCCAAAAAATCCATATAACTGAAAGGATCGGTGTAGAAACGCAAGAAAAAGTTATCATAACTATTGTTTTCTTGCTCAAATTCAAACAACCACCAAGAAGAATCGATTAAAATCTGATCAACATAAACAGAAATATTAAATGATGAAGGTGAGAATGACTTTCCTAAAGATTCACCAGAAGAAGTATACCATTTTCCATCTATAGTTAGACTTTGATTGAAATATATTTGAGAATCGCTTATTGTATAAAAAAATGTAGTATTAATAAGAATAAAAACTTGTACAGTGCAAGTTACAGTACGAAATTTATAATGAGAAAAGGTGATTGTTAGATTAACGTTAGTTCCAGCATGATAGTAATCAGGGTTAGCAAAAAGATCAAAGAAATATCTGTCTGTATCATATCGAATGGAATAATTTCCCGCCAACCAAGAAAGGGTAATATTTGCATTTGAAATAGATGTATTTTCAGCAGAATTATAAAGTACCCATAATGAATCATCTTCATTGAAAGAATTAATCTTCACATCAACACTTTTCTGTGAAAGTTTCAAGGTAGCTGATTCTTTAAGGAAATAATGGACCAGAAAAGAACCTGCAGAAGAACCATTATTCCACCATATTCGTGCAGTTAAAAAGTTACTATTTACTCGATCAGAAATAACGTATGAAGGGAAAGAAAGTAGATGTGTTGTCTCGTTTGCTAAAGCAGATGTAGTTGAATGATTATAGTCAAGAAAATCAGCAGCGGTAAGAATATATGAAGAATTACTTTCAAAAAAGGAGCCATTTGTCTGCCACCATGAAAGCGACACAGTCATTTCATTTCCTAAAGTGTTACAGTATGGATATATTTCATCCATTGCACTGTAAAATTGTCGACTGGGCGAGATATTGAAAAGTATGGGTTCATTATCAGATAGTGCAACAATATTTATGAATTCAGAAGAGAGGGTCGAATTAATCCAAATATAAGTCCCAGTGCATGAAAATGATGAATTATTTTCAGAAGTAATTGTAATATTTCGCCAATTCTGAGGAAAATAGATCTTGTATCTAAAAGAAGAATTATCAAATACAAGTACAGTTGAATTAATTATCGGAATAGCAGGATCTAAAGATGAAAACCATTGAACTTCACTACTTAGAGAAGGGATTATAAATTGAGTCAAATTACTGAATTTTTCTTCGTGAATTATTATACTTAGGGAAAAATTAAAGAAACAAGATAAATTTGCTTGGAAAAGGATACTAAACTGCCCAAATAACACGGGCCAAGGCCCCTCACCATCAGATTCAGAATTAAATTGGACTTGAAGCGGATTTCCTGAAAAATTCCTGATTGATTGGAATCCATCTTGATCAAAAAGGCTTGCTTTAACATAAATATCTGAGATATTCAAAGAAGAATATTCAAGGTACTCAATATTATAAAGAAAATTTTTATTGTATGGTTGCCATTGCGTTCCATTCTCGCTAACAAGTGGATTTTGACTTCCATCAACATTGGAAATTGTTGTATACAAATCAAAATAGTTAGTTGGTGGACCCAATTGCAACATTGAAGCGTTAATCACAAAATAATATTCACCAGGACTGAGAAATAGGGAGAATTCACTAAAATCGAAAGTATGCCATGAACGAATAAGTTGAACTTCATTAGGGAAACTTTTTACTGCTAATGGGATAGTTAAATTCGGTCCTGTTCCATTACTTGGAAAAATAGATATCTCAAAATTTCCTAATAGACTTGAAAAAGCACAAAATAGACGTAATTTTTGAAGATAAATATCTGATTGAATTGTAAAATTCGCGCTTGCATAAGAATACACAGAAGATTTATGGAGAGTAATTTTTGGATTATCAATTGTGCCGATCTGTTCCAAAAGTGCTGTGGAATATGAATTATTTGTATGAAAAATGGAAAAATTAAGATTTTGATAAATGGTTAAATTTGAATAAATTAGGGTTAAATTGACTAAATGTTGGCCCGACTCGGAATTGGAAAAATTATGTGCATATGAATAATTTTGGTAATTTGCAAGACTTGAAAAAGTGTGAACCAGTAAATTATCAATATAAATTTGTGCCTGGCTTATAGGTGCATTTTCAAAAGATGTAATGGTGAAATTAATCCAGTTCAAATATCTGTTTTCACTGGGAAGTGATGTATTTACAGAATTGTTGGTATAGACTATTGTATATGTAGGATCTCCGATAATAGATTCATTTATAGGCAGAGTATGGGTTGTACTCTGCCATAAGTCATCAATAGTTATATTTAATGAAGTCACTTTATTATCAGCAGGCAGAGAAAAATGAACTTCTGTTTGATTATTTAAAATTTCAGAAAGTGAAACAAAATTGGAGTAGTTTCCTTTTCCGTTAATGGATGTCGTATAATTTATAGGTGAACCTTCTCCAGAAAATGAAGAATTTAACAGATATAAACCTTCATTTTGATTATTATTTTTATTTATCGCAATATTTAGATCATTTGATATTTCTGAAGTTTTAGAACTATTTTCATTCAAGTGTGTATTATTCAAAGTAGAAAGATCTGAGTTAATATTGAGATTTTTTGAATATGAAGAAGAATTATTAATGCGATTAAGATTGGCAAGATCAACAAGAGTATGGGATGAATTACTCTTAATTTCAATAATATTAAAGCAAATTAAGCTTGAGAAAAAAATAAAACTCATAAATATTCCAAAATATTTTTTCCTTCCCACCACACTCATATACACACTTAGAAAAAATTCCTTAAATTTGTTTGGAATAATAGCGAACTTTTAATATAAAGCGCATATTTATAATGAAAAATAAATAGAAGGAAGAATTCAACTTCGTACCAAGTAAAGATGGGAGATGGAAAAATATTGATTAACCAAAAGATAAAGGAACGCATGCTCAAGTTAAAATTAACTAAGCTTGATCAAAAATTAGAGCATGAATTAATTCGTTCTTTTCGTTCTTTCTCCGAACAAGTGAAAGAAGATATTAATGCAATTGATGATTCCCCCCAACTGCTAAATATTATTCGTATCGGGTCAGCATTTAGAGAATTGTGTGATAAAATAGGTGAAGATAAAGATCATTTTAGCAAATTTTTTCGGTTTTTAGAAGAAGTTCGTTCACAAGATCGACAGATGGAAGAGTTAATTGAAGCTTTTAAGCGAAAATATGATTTCTCAAATCCATCTAAGTTTCGGGTAGAAGTATCAGTAAATACTCAAGATATTCTTTTATATATTCAATCTTTGATTTCCATTTATGATGATTTTCAATCCCAGAAAGAAGAACTCAAACAATCTTTTGTAGATAATGATTCTTCATCATATAATGCAGAGAAAAAAGATTATTTATCCTTCTTTCAAAAAAAGATTCAAGCAATCAAACAAAAAACCCGTTTGATCACCCATCTTACACCTGATGTAGTAGAACAAATGGATGATTCATCATCCCATATTTCTCGTACCATCTCAAGTGCTTATTATTTAGTTCATCCTGAACAAAAACCAGAGAATCGCAGATTAATTCAAGATTTTAAAAAATCCTCACCTTCAGATATCTTAGATTCTTTCAAACAACCACTTCCTTTTCAGCTTGAAAAAGCAATATTACATACTTTTATTAAAGATTTAGAAAATAAAATGAAAGACTTTGAATCACAAGGATTTATTGCGCATATTCGTTCATTTGCACCTCTTATTTTTGCCAAATATGAAGAAATGGTCAATAATTTTGATAGTTCAAATAGTTTTACTTTAAACTTTGAAGAAAAGCTCCAACTCAAAAATATAATTAGAAAACACTACCGTGCACTTGAAGAATGGTTAGAACGTGTTAATCGTAAATATGGTGAAGATCAAGGTAATTCAAAAATAGAACCACATGTTAATCCAAAAATTCTCAAATCTCACTTAACAGAATACCAAATTAAGCGCGATCAACTGCAGAATCAAAGGGAAAATCGAAGGATTTATCAGCATATTCTTAAACAAGAGAAATTAGAAGAGAAGAATATGAAACAAAAAAGTAGAGAAATATTAAATGCCAAGAAATCAGAAAATAGTGAAGATCAAATTAAGAACGATCCAGATAAGCAAGAAGAATTAAAAAAAGCTAATAATTAATAAATAAAAGAAATATTTGAAAAAAGTAAGAAAACAAAATAAAAAATCTTTCATCTTTATCTTCGTTTACGATATACAGGGATAACAATCGCTACGATCGCAACGAAACTTATTCCACCTAACAGCGGCGTTGTATATCCAGGAATGCTACTAAAATCTAAATTCGAGAAAGAATTTGTATTATTTCCTGTAGGAGAAGTTCCAGTATCATCATCTCCCGAAGTAGTTGTATCGTCTGAAGAACTTGATTGTGAGTCTATGTGAATTTCCAAATTATACCATCGAAATCCATCATCTCCACCTACTAAAAGGATTAAATCTTGTTCAACATTATTAGAGAACCATAAATACAATTCTCCGTCACTAGATGAATAATCGCTTACTAAAGTCGAACTTCCATCAGAATTCATCAGTTCTGCAAAGAAAGATCCCATCGAATCGCATTTTATCCGAATAGAAATGCTCCCAACTGGAACATGGAATCGATAGTAGTCTTGATCTCCTTGAATCAAATCATTCCATTGTCCTGGAGCATCTATCCAAGCAGCATTTTGAGGTTCATCATTTTCTTCCATATAATCGTCTTGTGGATTTTCATCTTGCCACCAGATATTTAAATCATACATATCACCATTATCAGGACCTGAAACTCGGATATATTCGGTGGGATAATCTCCAGATGCTGTCCAGACCAACTCTTTTCCGTCACTATAATCAGTAACAGCGTATACATGTACATCTCCATATTGATCTATAAGTTCAATGCTCAAATCAGTACTATATCGATCAAAAACTATATAAACATGAACAGTTTTTCCTGATGTGATTCCTGGAATCTGGAACCAATCTTGATCGAATTGATAAAATGATGAATAATATCCCCAATCAAGCCATCTAGCTTCAGATTGAAAATCATTTTCTTCAGCCCAATCGTCATCATTTCGTTCAACCCATAAATTCAAGTTATAGAGGTTTCCCCAGTTTCCTCCCCATATATGAAGATATATACTGTCATAGTCACCGTAGTCACCGTAAACATTCCAAATTAATTCTTTACCATCAAATCGATCTTCGACTGAATAACCAACTGGATTTCCGTTTATATCTACTAATTCCATATTAAGACTGTCATTGTCTCGATCAAATGTTGAATATATATGAATAATGTCACCATCCTTAACTGTAGGGATCTGGAACCAATCATCATCAAATTGGTACAAATTCGAGTAATATCCCCAGTCAAGTTCATAGGCAGATGACATAAAATCATTTGGTTCAGCCCAGTCATCTCCACCAAAATTGATTTTCGTTTCTAAATCATACCAATCTCCTAAATTTGGTCCTGTAATTCTGATATAAATATATCGTCCTATTTCTGAATTTTGATATTCTGAATAAACACAATCTCCAGCATAAATTCCATCTGCTAACCAATATCCATCAGAATCCCATAGTGAAAGATAAGGAGTCCAACTGTAATTATCAAAAAACATCGAAATTGTAAAGAAATCATCAGGTTCTAACCAAACATTATACCAATCTTCATCCCATTGATAAAAATCGGGATAATAAGTATTAATATCAAGCCATCTTGCTGACCACATATCGTCGTTTTCTTCTGCCCAATCATCAGAAACGGAAACATTTTCCCACCAAATATCTAAATTATACCAATCTCCCAAGTTTGGTCCGTAAACCAGAATGTAGAGATATGAATGATATTGATCAGGAGTAAACGCAATTTCCTTTGAATACTCATTAGAATAGTAATCGACAGTAAGTAGATAACCCGTTTCATTATATAAGGCAATATATAATTCAGTAAAGTTTCTATCATATTCTAATCGCACATGCAGTCTTTGATCTGTACCTACTCCTGGAGTTTGATACCAATCATCATCCCATTGAAGAAGACTGGAATAATAACTCCATCCAAGAGGATATGCATTAGCCATATAGTCATTCTCTTCTGCCCAATCATCAGAAACGGAAACATTTTCCCACCAAATATCTAAATTATACCAATCTCCCAAGTTTGGTCCGTAAACCAGAATGTAGAGATATGAATGATATTGCCCAGGAGTAAAAGCAATTTCCTTTGAATACTCATCAGAATAGTAATCGACAGTAAGTAGATAACCCGTTTCATTATATAAGGCAATATATAATTCAGTAAAGTTTCTATCATATTCTAATCGCACATGCAGTCTTTGATCTGTACCTACTCCTGGAGTTTGATACCAATCATCATCCCATTGAAGAAAACTGGAATAATAACTCCATCCAAGAGGATATGCATTAGCCATATAATCATTCTCTTCTGCCCAATCATCAGAAACGGAAACATTTTCCCACCAAATGTCTAAATCATACCAATCTCCCAAGTTTGGTCCGTAAATCAGAATGTAGAGATATGAATGATATTGATCAGGAGTAAAAGCAATTTCCTTTGAATACTCATCAGAATAGTAATCGACAGTAAGTAGATAACCCGTTTCATTATACAAAGCTAAATATAATTCAGTAAAGTTTCTATCATAATTTAAACGCACATGCACTCTTTGATCTGTACCAACTCCAGGAGTTTGATACCAATCATCATTCCATTGAAAAAGACCGAAATAATAATTCCATCCAAGAGGATATGCATTAGTTATATAGTCGTTAGGTTCAGCCCAATCATCGCCATATGATTCAATGATATAATCTAAATTATATACTGAATAATCACCACTAATTTTGATATAGTAATATTCTGATGAATTTCCGTTCACAAAGTTTAGCCATTTTGCACCATCCCACATTTTCGATGCATTTAGTAATAGATTACTATATTGATCATATAATTCAAGATTGACTTCTACCCATGAATCATAATATAAATAAACTGAAATGTTATCATAATCATTCAACCAAATGGCGTACCAGTCAGCATTGTCGTTCAAAACCAGATGATCATAATAATTTGGAACTAGTTCTGGAGCTTCGCCTAAGTAGTCGTTTTCTTCCCAACTATCTTCAACAATTTTTATAGAAAGATTGTAGAATCCTGGTATTGGACTCATATATCCACTCGCACTATAAATCTGCAATTTATATTGCTGATATCCACCGTAACAATAGAAACTGAAATTTTCATAATTTGATACTCCATATGATCCTCCAATTGAATTGTTATAACTATCATAAATCGTAAAATCAAGATCATTTTCAGTATGATTGAAAAACGCTTCAATTTCTATTAAAGTTCCATTATAGCCATCGAATGTGAACCAATCTTCATCTGCAAGTGATAAATAAGTATAATAACCATATCCAATATAGTATGATTCATTGATATTGTCGTTTTCTTCATATGGATCATCAGTTGCACCCATTCCAGGATATGTCCAAATATCCATGTCATACATATAACCAGAATAAGGAACTTCCCATACATAAATAGTCAAATTCTGATCAAGACCAGTTGCATTCAAGTAAACTTCGACTTGACCAAAACTAGTATGAATTCCAGAAGCAATAATACTTCCAGTCTCATTGAGAATATCAAAATCAATCCAAGAATAAGCTTCATCGAAGTTTATCTTGACTTCTAAATCTTCATCAGCCATAACAAAAATGCGATAATAGTCACTGTCATTCATGAATAAATCGGCATAAAAATTTGGCCAAATTATTGATGCTGAAATGAAATCGTCGTTTCCTCCAAAATCATCAAATTTGTCATCAATACTACCTGGTGCAAATTCATCCACAATTAATGAGTATGTCGAATTATAAAGACCTCCATTACTATAAAGTCGAATTACATAATAGTCTAAATTTGGAACTGTGAAATACAAGTCTTTAATTGGTTCCCAATCATAATTTCCTTTTACAAATGTATACGATGAATTATAAAGCTCAATATTAATAGTTTCATTGGTTGCATTTGTTTGAATTTGGATATGTAAAATAAATCCTGCTGTTGCATTAACTCGGAAATAATCTTCATCATATAAAGATAGATCATATTGTCCCCAAGAAATATTATATGCTGTGTAAAATGTGTCATTTTCTTCATAAATATCTTCAGGTTCTGCAGCTTGAACAGTAGTGATTGTGTTTACATGGAGACTGACAATGAGAAGAAGAAATCCCAATGCAATAGGAATAAGTCGATGCGTTATTTTTCTCATATTTAATTTTTCCTCCCTAAAATAGAATGAAAGAAGATAATTTGTTTGTTTTAATCAAACTCGGTAAAGAATTTTCTTGCAATTTATGTTTGATGTTCTTTCCGAGTGCTAAAAGTAAGATAAAAATAAAGTCTTTTTATTTTACGTTTTGAGAATCTTTTTAATATTTTTAGGGAAATCCTTCCCAATCCTTTGTAATTATTCTATTATTTTTAAATAGTAAATATTCAATCAAAAATCGTGGTACAATTATTTATCTCACATCAAAATTGCATTTAAAAAAATACTATAATCACAATTTTTAAGGAGAAAGCATGATTGAGGAAAATGAATACGAATTCAATTATTATCCTCCCTATTCTTTTTCACTGGGGGTCTTCATTACATGAATCTACAATTAACTTATCTTCCCGCAAAATATTGGAACGATCCATCATCTCATTTTCGATTGATTTCTAAAACAAAGAAACCCCCTCAAGATTCTAGCTTTTTTATTATGTGGAGCACGAATGAACTTTCTAAATCTTCAAAACTTGAAAATGATTATTCAGTATTGCGAAATAATTTAGAGAAAGAGATAAAATGGTATTTTCCAAAGATTCCTACCGCTAAGTTATTGGAATGCGAAATATTTCTTAGTATTCCATATGATAATAAGTTAAAATCCGGAGAATTCCAAAAAGTTTTCCAACTTCGCCCTATTTTTGGGAAAATCATTCCAATACCTCCAGCAATTAAATTACTTTTTTTTCTTCAAATTATTGAAACTAACGATCGAACAAAACGCATTCCACAGTATTCAGAATCAATTAAAACATGGGCATATCTAACAAAATTAACGGTAGAATTGCTCTCTAGGGGAAATTTTGTTCCAACACTTCATGAAATAGATTCTAATACATTTATTGGACAGTGGAAGACAATTCTTAAAAGTCAAATGGATTATCAACGTTTTCATTTGATATTAAGAAATAGCGCATGGAGCGCGTTTAATCTTCCTATTGATATTATTCCCCCACATGGAAAAATCAAAGAATTCCAAACATCTGGTTTATGGCACCCATCATATTTGTTTATTGAATATATGGACACAGTTGGAGATTATTTAATTCGAGAATCATTAACAGATAAATTCTTTGCTCAATTTTCTGCAATATATAATTATTCTCCGCTTGAAATGGAAAATACATGCTTAGAAGATCCTGATACACCATGGGATCTAAGATTTCTACATTCTTGCATTAGTAAACATCGAAATTTCAAAATCACTCGATTTTGTGATACTCCTATTCCAGGAATCCTTCGTAATTGGGTCCAAAATATTCAAGGATTTTCATTTTCTCACGGATTAGCATTCACATTTCGCTTGGAATACCCTAAAACAGAAAAATCAGATTGGACTCTTGGTTTTTATCTGCAACCTCTTCATGATCCAGATTATTTTATTCCTCTACAAGAATTATGGGGAGGAATATTAACTCATAATGCAGAATTTGCCAATGTTTGTGATGATGAGAATGGATTACAAGAAGAAACTTTGCGAGCACTGGGAACAGCATCAAAACTTTTTCCACCAATTAAAAGAGCATTATTTGGAAAAGGTCCATCACAAGTGAAACTTAAAGCAGCAGAAGTAATGGATTTCATGAGATATTCCATGTATCTTTTAATTCAAGCAGGTTTCAATGTTGTATTACCTGAGGAATTTACTGAAAAAGGTCAACAGAGGTTAAGTGCGCGTTTAGTCATTAAGCCTAAATCGCAATCATCACAAAAAAGAACTCATTTTGCCTCTACAAATGCACAAACAGCATTATTTGACATGGATTCGATGTTAGAATTCCATTGGGAAGGTATGATTGAAGGAAATCGATTAACTGAAAAAGAATTTCTAGAACTTGCGAATAATCGAGAACCTCTGATTTTTTGGCGAGATCGTTGGATCTTAGTTGATCCAGAAGATATGGAAAATCTAAGACCAATATTTGAAACACAATCGAAAATAAAAGGAGAAATATCATATAGTGAAGCATTAAAGCTGGGAATGGTTGGAGATATTCAACTAAGTGAAACATCCAATCATTATGAAGTAGTAGTTGAAGGTGAATTTCGAAATATCATCGATACACTTGAGAATATTCAAGAGTTTTCGCCTATTCCAATTCCATCAAATTTCCAAGGAACTCTAAGACCGTATCAGCAATCAGCACTTACGTGGTTGACACATATGACTTCGCTAAATTTTGGTGTGTGTTTAGCAGATGATATGGGTTTAGGAAAAACAGTTGAAATAATTTCCTTTTTGCAAAGACGTAAAGAAGATTTTCCTAATGCACCTGGTTCAATATTAATTATTTGCCCTACATCAGTTTTGTTTAACTGGAGAAGGGAAATAAATCGGTTTGCACCTGATCTTGAGATTTATACCCACCATGGCCCGAATCGAGTAAAAAATTTACAAGCCCTTCAGAAATTTTCTCAAAACCATTTATTGATTTTAACAACCTATGGAACTGTCAGAAATGATAGCGAATTTTTAGAAACAATCCATTTTGCAGGAATTATTTTAGATGAATCTCAGAATATCAAAAATTACCAAGCACAAAAAACAAAAGCAATTCTACGGTTAAAATCCCAATTTAAAATTGCGTTAAGTGGAACACCAATTGAAAATCGGTTACTAGAATTATGGACACTTTTTAGTTTCCTAAATCCAGGATTATTAGGTAAAAGACGCATTTTTCAACAGAAATTCATCCTTCCAATTGAACGATATCATGATGAACAAATTTCAGCAAAATTGAAGCGCTTTATTTCACCTTTTATTCTACGACGACTCAAAACTGATACTAACATTATTCAAGATTTACCAGAAAAGAACGAAATAAAAATCTATTTGGAATTAAGTCCTAAACAAGCACAATTATATGCAAAAGTTGTTCGTGAAACCTTGCAGGAAATCGAAAATCTTGAAAAATCTAATATTCAAAGAAAAGGTCTAATTCTGAAGCTATTAACGGCAACTAAACAAATATGTAATCATCCTGTCCAATATCTTTATAAAACGAAACATAAAGTGAAAATTTTACCAAAATCAGCACCCATCAATCAATCCGAAAACCCATCTAATAATCTATCGGAAAAACAATCTGATGATATTGAAATTTCTTATTCAGAATTTTTACATGCATCTCAGAAATTGGAAAGATTGTCGGAAATGGTGGAAGAAGTCTTGGAAGACGGCGAAAAACTATTAATTTTCACTCAATTCAAACAAATGGGCGATTTATTAAAAGAATTTTTAGAACTAAAATATCACCTTCCAGTCGGATGGTTTCATGGGGGTGTTCCGGAGCGGCAGCGCCAACAATTAGTAGATAATTTCCAATCTACAGCATTAGACTCCATTCCAATTCTAATCTTGTCTCTTAGAGCAGGAGGAACGGGTTTGAACCTTACGCAAGCATCTACTGTATTTCACTATGATAGATGGTGGAACCCTGCTGTTGAAGATCAAGCCACCGATCGAGCTTATAGGATAGGTCAAAAAAAGACTGTTAATGTGTATAAATTTATCACTACCGGAACAATAGAAGAAAAGATTGATCAAATGTTGGAAGAAAAGCGGGATCTTGCCGATCGGATTCTTGCTGCAAAAGATGAAACTTGGATCACCGCTCTTTCTAATGACGAATTGAAAGAATTGTTTAGTCTTTCTTATAGCTAATTTTTTTTAGAAATCGAGATTCTTTCTAAATTTTAAAATCATCAATTTTAATGTCTTTTCTATTTTGATATCCACAATTTATTTTATGTTAAAGAGTGTTCTATTTAATATAATTCTATAAAAATTTACAAATTGTGCATTCATGCATGATTAGGCTTTAATTACTATAATTATATGTAATTATAAGAATACAATGCTCTAAATGAAACCTTTATTTCATAATTTGTATAAATTGAATATTAAAATAAATGCTTTTTATGTGAATTAAAAATAATTTTTTTTAAAAAGCGATTTTTATTTACTCAAATCAATTTTTTCTGCCATCATCCGTAGCATGTTCTCTTCGGGAACCTTTTTAAAGGGATCGAGCAAGTATTCAAATGCCAACTCATAATAAGTGCGAGAAAAATGATCAAAATAATCATCGAAGATTTTTCCAATAGGTATTCTTATAGATCTTGGAGAATATTCTGGAAAGGGTAAGTTAGGATAATTTAAATCAAAAATAATTGCCTTTTCGTTATAATACAACCATATTTTCTTTGATTTTAGAATGTTATATTGTGAGGCGGTCAACTCGATAGCAGAGGGGGAATATATTTTGAGTTTTTCGAGATGTGGGGCATTTATAAGAGAGGAAGGTAAAGAGTGTATATTTTTAGAATTGTAAAGAGTGAGTTCAGAGAATTCAGGCATTAAATTAAAAAGATTTGGTAATTGAGTGATTTTGGGGGTTAATAGATAAAGACCTTTAAGATAATGATGATCTTTAAAGAATTGCTGTGGAAAGTTTTGGAGTCGATAAAGAATTAAGGTCGAAGCAGTTAATTTTGAAAGACGGTTGAGCCAAGAGGGCATTTCCTTAATGAATTGATCTTCAAAATAAATATATTTAAGATTGGGTAAGAAGTCAGGTAATTGTTCCAACATTTCATTTAATTCATCCGACGGCTCTTTATGTAAGCCAATCAAATAAATCGAATGAATATACTCAACTTTTCGATTCGTAGGATTGAATTTATCATAATCTGTTAGAAAAGTAGCACTAACTGTAATAAATGGTAAATCCTTACAATCAAAGGCATTGGTTTCATCTTCCCAAATTACACGTAATTCTTGCAAATAGGATGCAGTTTGGCGGTCAAGTTCATCAAATGGAGGATGTATATTTGCACAGTAATGAGATGGGCGGAAACATAGTCGACGATTACTGTAGATACACTGCATATGCGGATTGTTTTTTTTTGGATTGAAAAGTTTAAGTTTTGGGGCTTCAATCCAGATTTGTCCCTTAGTTGCTCGATCCCACGCCGATATTTTATGTTTTTTCATGTATACATTACCATTGATTACCTTTTGCTTATTGTAGATATATTTAAGAAATTCAAATATAAAAATTTGGTTTAAAAAAAGTTAACTCGTAAATCCAATTATTAAATATCGGGCTATTTTTAATTACGAAGGATCAATTCACTAACACCTCGGTTTGAATTTTTTTCCCCCATTTTTCGTTTGATTGAAATAATCGTTTAATTTCTGAATTATTCCACTCATTAAAGAGAATTTTTGGGCTAAATCGGTGTGGAACAATGGTATTTCCTAAGATTTCGTGTTAATTTGTGATTGTAATTTATGCCTGAAGTCGCTGTTCTAAACCCTCAGGTGTTTTAGGACCAGTTTAATGCACGCGAGTCTTAATCCTACTATTAATATTCTCCGCCAGATTATTTGATATAACTTTTGCCACAAATAGTCTTGTATTTCCTTTATAGCAACTGTAACTGCGGAAAGCACATTTTTTGCTAGTTTGAGATTTTTATAAAAAAGACTATTTTTGCATATCCCTGCTTTTCATTGTCAAAATCTTTAAAATGGTACACGCTTTGCTTAAAAATTTCAGAATAATTGCCAATAAATTTTTTTTGAATTAAAATTTTGAAATAATTTAAAAAATAAGGCTTTTCTTAATTGATCCTTCATTCTTAAAAATAGTCGGTTTCTATTTAACAGAAATTAATTTCCATTTAAGCACTTGAAATGGACAACAAAAAACCACTTTTTCCATTCTGATCTCTGAGAATTTGTTCTGCCTTCGGCTTTTGAAGGGAATTATTTTTGTAACTTGAGTAACTGAACTGAAGGAAAGATTTCTAGAATTAAGCGAATCCGACGTGGTAATTTATCAAGAAAAATGCTAAGAACCGAATCAAAAAGTACAAAAGGGATTTAAGATTATAGATTATCGCCAACCACTCTACAATATTCCCTAAAAGAGGTCTTAAATCCTATGATTAATAATACTGAGCACTTAAAAGAATTTAAGGAATTCATCAATCTTTTTGATTGAATAATATTATATTTTATAATGATCAAAATCAATTAAGGAAGTAAAAAATCTGAAAAATTTAACTATAAATCATTCAAAGACAAGCTGTTGACTTTTAAAAAAATTAACATAAAATTAAATAAAATAGAAGTCTACTTAATTGCGAATAATAATATTTCCTATAGATTGATCAAATGTTGGAAGAAAAACGGGATCTTGCCGATCGGATTCTTGCTGCAAAGGATGAAACTTGGATCACCGCTCTTTCTAATGACGAATTGAAAGAATTGTTTAGTCTTTCGCAGATTGAGGAGGGATATTGATGCAACGTCGAACCAAAGAATCTAGAAAGCCAAAAAAAACACAAAATGGCCATAATTCAAGAAATGGACATAAAACAAGAAAAGGTCGTTATTTAGGAAATAATCGAAACGTACGGAAAGAAGTGCAAGAAATCAAGAGAGAATTGCACGGATTTGCAAAAACTAAATGGGGACAAATTTGGGTGGATCATATGTTAGAGTATGGTCGTCCGTTTCGAATGCAAAGAGGTATTCGCTATGCACAAGAAGAAAGAGTATCTAATATCACAATTTCTCCAGGAATGATCTTTGCAACAGTTCAAGGAACTGCTCCAACCCCCTATTTAGTAAAAGTCCGATTTGAAACAATACCTGAAGATGTTTGGTATCAAATTGCCATGAAAATTGCAGAAAAAGCCTATTACACGATAAAATTATTAGAAAATACCATTCCGGAGGATTTTGAATCAATTTTTGAAGAAGTGGGATATGAATTGTTTCCAGATCCAACAACAAGTTTAAATGCATCATGTTCTTGTCCTGATAAAGAAATTCCTTGTAAACACATAGCTGCGACAATTTTATATGTTGCTCGTGTATTTGATTATGATCCATTCCTCTTACTAAAATTACGGGGAAAAGCTCGTGATGAATTATTACAAACGATTAAAAATGCACGAAGTTGCGCAAATGAACCAATTACAATTTCTGTAAAAAAGATTCGAGAAATGGTTAATATTGCAGATAAAAGTTTTGAAGTGCCAATTCTTCCAGTTCAAGAATTAAACGTAAATTCATTCTTAAAACCAACAACTCCCTATAATATTGGTTTTCGATTTTTAAAACCAGGAACTGATATAAAAACATTAGATACGCTAAACTTGGCTCCAAATTTAGAAAAACCGGATCAATTTTATCAAGTTTTTCGAGACTTGTATTTAGTAGTCTCCAAAAAAGCTTATGGAATGGCAAAAAAATTAAATGAATAATATATTTTTAAAACGAAAAATATTGTAAGAGGGTATTTTAAATTTCAAAGATTCGAAGTTTTTCATTTCATCATCTTAATTCTCCCGACTCAAATCCAAAATATCCTTCCTTATTTTTTGTCGATTTTACCAAGGGCTAAATTCAAGATATGCAAATCAAAAATTATAATAAAATCGACTTCAGATTGAAGAATTTATAAATATGATGGTATATTTTTAACAAATTCTTTGAAAAAATCGAGTTCGACAAAAAAAGAATTGTGATATTTTAGATTTAAGTCGGAAATATATGAATGATATTCAAAAAAGCGTTTAAATTAAAAAAGATGAAAGATCCTCGTAAAAATGAGAAAAATATCGAAAAAATGAAAATATGAAAGAAATTGGATTGGATTGATTAGATTAGATATAAAATGAATTATCGCTAACTTTTACATTTTCCCTTATATTTTGGGAATTCAAAATTTGTGCTCGATTTCGCATATCCTTAACAATTTTATCGTGAGTTTCCAAAATATCAACAAATAATCCACCTTTTAATAAACTTAAGAAAAGGTCAAAATTCAAAGTTCGATGAGCTAATCGCGTATTTACTAAAAGATAAGCCAATAAATCGATTTCACCTTGGACCTGCGTCATCATTGCCATAAAACTATCTTGATCTTCTATTGCATTGCTTTCTGCCACTTCTGCTAACCTCATTTTGCAAAAATCGTAAAATCCGGACTCTAAAATAGCATTTAATATTAATTTTTTATTTGCATGGGAGAAGAGCAGTTGATCTGAACGTGTAAACCCAGAAATTGTTTCATCAATTGCCACATTTAGGTAATCCATTAATGAATTCAATGCTTTTTGGTAGTTAAAGAAATTGCTTACATCGATTATTTGAACATTTTCATCTTCTTCATTATTATCTTTATCATCATTGACTTCAGGATTATCATTTTCTTTTCTATCTTTATTTTCTATTCTATCCTTATTTTCTTCTTTATCTTCATTTTCTTTGCGATTCCTATCTTTATAATTATAATTATTTTTCTTTTTATTAGATTGCCCATTTTCTTTCTTATCTTTATTCACTTTTTCATTACCATTTTCATTTTATGATATTTATTCGAGTTCCAATGCTCTTAAAGAAAGAATGCTCCCCTTTATACCTTTTTGGTGAATTTAATCAGATTCAATTAATGAAATAGAACTCGAATAAAAATAAGATAAAAAAGCACAAAATTTGCACTCTTTGCTATATTACAAGAGATCACTGGGTTTTGGTAATTCAATTGTTGAAGAACTATCGAATAATGAGGATGCTTGACCTTGTGTTGATTGGGATACTCCGAGGAGTTTCTGAAGAACAGTTCCTAATGCAAAAGAACAAAGCATATACCATCCTGTATACCCCAAAAATCCTGCTTCTACGGGAAGATTCCCAACTGCAGAAAATAATTGCGAACGCATCATGGCAACGATAAATGCGGGGAAATCATCCATGGGATTAATTGGAGGTCTAGCTACAGGTAATTGAATTGATGACCATGATGGTGTATAGATACTTCTGATGACAAAGAAAAATGCCATAAATGGAATTATCGTAATGCATGTTGGTTTCAATTTCTCCATTTGTATAGATTGCTGCATTTTTTGAACGCTTGCATCTCGTCTTTGCCATTTTCCATATTCTTTTGCATAGCGCTTTGGATTTGTTTTAGATAATTCTAGAAGAGCTTTCTTTTTTGCATTATGTTCTGCCACAACTTCTTGGATACGACGAGCTTTATTGTGATCAACCAATTTTTTATTTAAAAATGTAGAAACTAATGAAACGAGTAAACAGATGAAAAAAATGAACCAAAGTGAATTTGGAGGTCGGGAAACAAGAGTGATAAAATCACTCCATGCTAAAATCATGGCCAACATTAATCACTTAAATTTAACGAATGTAAAAAAATTTACGAAGTAAGAATAATAGAAATTATAAAAAAAATAAAAGTCTAAATAGATACCAAAAGGATAATTTAAGTGGATTTTGAACGTTGAGAAAGAAATATAAATATTGGCGAGAATACAAAAACTACCTGCCCTATTGCTGTATTTAGGATGGTTGCTTCCCAAATTAAATCCCTAATTAAGAAATAAATTAGTCCTATTGGAATTAACAAATTTCCAATGATGGTATATATAACTTTTCGCTTTAGCTCTTTATTTTTTAACGATTTTGCAATAGTTCCCAACCTAAATGAAGCTATAAGATAAAAACTTAAAGGAACAACAAAAATAACTGCAAAAACCCCAAAAACATCCTTTACCACAAAATCATCATTAGGAGGTAAATCTGTCACAGGATTTAATGGAGCACCACTGGCATATTGAATCGAAATATTAGAAAAAATTGCCAAAATAATATAGCTTATTGCAAGAATCGAAATTTGAAGCAATAGTTGTTTCTTTTCTTTCATTATATATAAACTTGATTGAACAATGCATGCAGTGTTGTATGTAAAATACGTAAGAATAAAAAGCATAAGTAATTGTATTCGCCAAAATACTTGAGCAATTATAAAAGCAGTATAACTTAGTGGGGCAATGTACAAAACAATTATATCAAAAAAATTAAATCCAGCCCAAGCAACAAATGAGGTTGCAAAACATTTGTTCAATGTAGAGTTTTGTTTTTTATATACTTTATAAGCCGAGAAAAGATAGAAAACAAGAACAAAAAGCTTTACTGCAACAATTACCGGGTGAATTCGGCTATGAAAGGGAATTTCAAAAATCATGATAGATATTTTAAAAAAAGTGCTTAAAAATTTGATCATTGTGTACATATAATTTTAATATATTGTTATTCAATTCTTTTTATCAAATTTTCATTCAAGATTAAGTATTATTTCGATAGATACAAAATCTTTGCTGATTTGGAAAATAATCGAAAAAACTTTTCTGTAAAGATTTTTTAAAAATATTTCTACTCCAATTTAACTTAAGATCGTAGTTTTTAATGGATTTCAGGATTTGATTAAAGACTGATATAGCAATTGCTGCGATAACATCATATTTCTAAGATCAACAAATTAAAAAGCAATAAAAATAAAGTAAAAAACGAAAAGTAAGAAATAAAAAATTCAAATTCTAACCTAAAAGAGCACTCATTCCAGGGAACTGTTCCTTTGCTGCTTCTTGTGAAATTGTTTCAGCATAGTTTTGAATAATACCTACAGTAAGAAGGAGCCCTGTTCCAGAGCTTAATGCACCCATGAAATCGGCTAAGAAACTAAGCATGCCAACAATAAAACCACATAAAATGGTTAATGGCCCAATATAACGTTTGAGAATCTTTTCAATAATCTTTTCACTCCGTCTAAAACCGGGAACTTGCATTTTTGAGCCTAAGATTTGTCCCGCAATATCGCGAGGAGCTAATCCAGAAACTTCTACCCATATTTGCCCAAAAACAATACAGATTGTAATGAAAATTACCATGTAAACAAGCGACTGAAATATAACACTTGCACCTTCTCCTTCTTTAAATGCAGTTATAATTGACCCCAAACCTTGCGGAGCAGTGATATATTTCAATAAACCCTTTATAGGTTTATAATACTGAGCATTGTCGGATTGTTCGAATACACCAAACCAATTTACCCACCATTTAAGTTTTCCTGTCTTTTCTGACCATTTCCAAAGAAGTTGTCCGAAAAAGAGTAAGTTGGCATATAGAGCTTGAGCAAGAATGACAGGAATATTGGATACATAAAGGAGCTTCATTGGATATTTGCCCCTATATCCTTTATACCCAGCATAAGTTAGTGGAATTTCAACACGCATGGTTTCAACATAAATTACCACAAAGAAGATAATTAAAGTAGTAGTCAACCCAAGTAATCCGGGATCTCCAGCATCCCTAATCCATAAATCTCGTAAGCGAATAACATCTCCATTTGCATCCAATTGTCCTGGTTTAAACAAAACAGAGAAGAAGGCAATAATAATTCCAGTTGGTAATCCATCTCCTGAACGATCGCTAAAGAAACTAAATGAATTCCAGAAAATTTGACCTGCTACACCACTGGCAATAAATAATGAAACACCAGATCCTAAACCATATCCTTTTTGAAGAACTTCATCCATCATCATAATTAAAATTCCAGCAAATATCAGTTGGAGAAAGATCAAGATCATATTAGTAGCACCGAGTTCGGCAGAGTCACCAAAAGCATCTCCAAAAATATATGCAATAATTTGAAGAATCGTTAAGAATACTGTGATTACTTTCTGAGCACCAGTGAAAAGGGCTCGATCTTCTGGTGAGGACATATCAACTTCTATGAGTTTACTACCTTGCAATAATTGAAGAATTAAACCCGCAGTTACAATTGGACCAATTCCGAGTTCCGTCAAAGTGCCTTTATTACTTGCAAGAATTACCCGTAACCAATAATAGTAATCAGCACTTGCACTTTGTAATATCCCATATAAAGGAACATTAGACATAATTGTATAGAGCAATAAGACGATAAAGGTATATATGAGTTTATCTTTAAAAGAGATTTCCCTATCTGGCTGTTTAATTTCTGGAGTTATACGTACAAACGGTGAGAATAATTTTAAGAAGCGACCTGCCATTGTTTATAAACCTTATAATGTGAGTCCGAGTAGATTAGACATTTTTTAATGAATTACGAAGCAAAATTTACAATATTATAAAATTTTTGTTATACAGCAATTGATGAATGGGCATAAATGTAATAAAATCACCAATCACAATCTTGATCACTCTCGAATTTGATCTTGCAAAAAAAAAATATTCTATGAATTCAGCTCAGGTAATAGCAGTTGTTAAGGATTAAAATTTCAAATTTTTCTGCATTTTTTAATTTTTTACTATATTTTTTCGTTCTCTCTATTTAAAAATTAATTTGTCCAAAAAACTCAAATTGATTGGAATTTTGCATTTAATAATGAATAAAGAACCGATCGATGAAAAGGAAAATCCCCAACCTAACGAAAATGAAAATCTTCAACTTGATCCATGGGGTCAGGGTTTATTCTCAGAGGAAGATTATGAAAGGCTCACTCGTGAATTTGGAATTGAGTTAATTCAAGATTTGGAGATTTCTTATTCGATGTTTGAAAAAAATCGTTTCTTGAGGCGAAAAGTGATTTATGGACATCGGGATTTTAACCAAATTGTTAATGCGATTCAACATCAAAAACCTTGGGCAGTAATGAGTGGAATCAAACCAAGCGGGCATTTTCACTTAGGTACTTTAACAACGGCATCAGAAATCGTAGAATTCCAAAAGATGGGGGGTTTTGTTTATTATTCAATTGCTGATATCGAATCTTTTGTGGATAATGGAATGCCTTACAAACAAAGTTTTGAATATGCTGTTGATAATTTAGCAGATGTATTAACACTTGGATTGGATCCTAAAAAGGCATATATTTGGCTTCAATCAAGGGAACCACGAGTTAAAGAAATGCCATTTCGAGCAGGGCGATATGTAACCAGCAATATGATGCGTGCAATCTATGGAGAACGCGATTTTGCCCTATATCTTGCAGCATTGGTTCAAGTAGGAGATATTTTCATGCCTCAATTGCGCGATACAGTCATGCCAACAGTTGTTCCGGTAGGTATTGACCAGGATCCTCATTTAAGATTAGTCCGAGACTTGACAAAACACTTTAAACGTTCAGAAATAAACCCAAAAACGGGTCAAGAAGAAGAAGTCCCCTTCTTTAAACCTAGTGCGACGTATCATAAATTGCTACCTGGATTAGACGATATTCACAAAAAAATGAGTAAATCCCGTCCCAACAGTTATTTTAACTTAGGAGATGAACCTAAGTCAATTAAAAAGAAAATTATGGGTGCTTACACTGGTGGTCGAAAGAACAAAGAAGAGCAAGAAAAACTTGGTGGAATTCCAGAGAATTGTATGGTTTATAAATTACTTGAAATTCATTTTCAAAAGGATGATTCAAAACTCCAAGATCGATATCAACGTTGCAGAAGTGGAATGTTATGTGGAAAATGCAAAAAAGAAGCAGTTCAAATCATTTTAGATCATATTCAAGATCACAATGAAAGGAAAAAGGAGTATATTGAGCTTGCACGTGAAATCCTTTCGCAAGGTCCAGACTAGTCCAATTTACTATTTGATATTTAGAAATAAATAAGTAATTTTTTCTTTTTTCCTTAAATTTTTGGATTTTTAATCAAATCAAAAAATGAAAGCTTAGTTCTGATTCTAAATAATTAGTGTTGATACGTTTCATAAAATAGAAGTAAAAAACAAAAAACAAAAAAAAATAAAGAACAGTGTTATGATTTTAAGCTGAAAAGGTAAATTCTCCGTTTTTATCAACATCCACTGTGATTTCCTGCTCTTCTTGAATACGACCTTCAAGAATTGCCACCGCTAATGGATCTTGTATATATCGTTGAATTGCTCGTTTCAGAGGACGGGCACCATATTCTGGATCAAATCCGATTTCAGCTAAACTCTCTCTAGCTTTTTCGCTCAATCGCACCTTAATATGTCGGCTTTTGAGTATTCGGTTTAAGTCATTAATTTGAATATCTACAATTGCTTTTATCTGATCGACTTTGAGGAAATTGAAAGTGATTATATCATCTACTCGATTCAAAAATTCTGGTCGGAAGTATTGTTTAAGTAAACTATGAATTTCTTCTTGAGTAATAGGTGATCCGCTCTTATTTTTCTCAGCAATCAATGCACTTCCGATATTGCTTGTCATAATTAATACTGTATTTTTGAAATCAACGGTTCTTCCCTTTCCATCAGTAAGACGACCATCGTCTAAAACTTGAAGAAGCACATTAAAAACTTCTAAATGAGCTTTTTCAATCTCATCAAAAAGAATAACAGAATAGGGACGTCTACGAACTGCTTCAGTTAACTGCCCTCCTTCGTCATATCCCACATAACCTGGAGGTGCTCCAATCAACCTGGCGACACTGTGTTTCTCCATATATTCTGACATATCAATTCGAATTAAGGCTTCTTCACTATCGAAAAGGAACTCAGCTAAAGCTTTAGCAGTCTCTGTTTTTCCTACACCGGTTGGCCCTAGAAAAATGAAAGAGCCAATGGGACGGTTTGGATCTTGGATCCCTGAACGTGCTCTACGAATTGCATTTGCTAATGTTGAAAGAGCCGCATCTTGTCCTACAACCCTCTTTCTAAGTCGATCTTCCATTTCTAGTAGTTTAGTACGTTCTCCTTCTAAAAGACGCGAAACTGGAATGTTCGTCCATTGTGAAATAATTTGTGCAATATCTTCTGCAGTAACTTCTTGGCGGAGCATGCGTTTCTCCTTTGATACTTCTTTTAATTTTTGGGTTAAGCGTTCTTTCTCCTTTTGCAAATCCAATCTGACACCATAACGCATTTTTGCCGCCTTTTCCAAGTCACCTTCGCGAGTGGCGCGTTCTTCTTCAAGTTTAGATTCTTCAATTCGTTTATTGATCGTTGAAATAGCATTGATAATCTTCTTTTCTTCTTCCCACTGTTTTTTCAAGTCTTCATATTGTTGTTGCAATTCATGAATCCGATCATCGCAAGCTTGTCGTTGTTTCTTCCCAGCTTCATCAGTTTCTTTTTTAAGAGCTTCTTTTTCAATTTGTAGTTGAATGATTTGTCGATGAATGTTATCCATTTCTAGCGGCATTGAATCCAATTCAATTCTTAGCCGAGAAGCGGCTTCATCAATTAAGTCGATGGCTTTATCTGGCAAAAACCGATCAGTAATATAACGGTGAGACAATGTTGCGGCTGCAATTAGCGCTTCATCTTTAATATGAATTCCATGATGAACTTCATATTTTTCTTTCAAACCGCGTAAGATTGTAATCGCCTGCTCTACGCTGGGTTCATTCACAAATACAGGTTGAAATCGGCGCGTAAGGGCTGTATCTTTTTCAATATATTTACGATATTCTTTGACAGTTGTTGCGCCAATACATCTTAGTTCTCCCCGAGCAAGAGCAGGTTTTAACATGTTAGATGCATCCATAGCCCCTTCAGCTGCACCTGCTCCAACCAAAGTGTGTAATTCATCAATGAAGAGAATATATTTTCCATTACTCTTTGTAATCTCTTTTAACACTGATTTTAATCGTTCTTCAAATTCACCACGATATTTGGCTCCAGCGACAAGTTGGCCAAGATCGAGAGATATTACAATCTTATCTTTCAAAGAAGATGGAACATCTCCATTGTGGATTCGTTGGGCAATACCTTCAACAATAGCAGTTTTTCCAGTCCCTGCATCTCCAATTAAAACAGGATTATTTTTAGTACGTCGTGAGAGGATGGTAATAACTCTACGAATTTCTTCATCTCGACCTATTACTGGATCTAATTTACCTTGCCGTGCAAGATCGTTCAGATTTTTAGTATATTTTGCTAAGACATTGTATGTTCCTTCAGGATTTTGTGTATCTATCGTAGTATTCCCTCGAATTTCAGAAAGTGCTCGTAAAATGCGCTCATAAGTTAAACCATTCTTTTTGAATAAATTTGACAACGAATAATCATTTCCCTTAGCCAACGCCAAGAAAAGATGTTCACCACTTAGGTATTGATCATTAAGTGAATCCATTTCGGCCATAGCTTCATTGATTAATCTGCTAAGGTCTCTTGATAAATAAATATCTCCCGTATTTCCTGTAACTTGTGGAATACGTTTAATTTCTTTATCTATTGCACTAGTGATCTGTTTTGGATTAACACCTAATTTTTGCAGAATAAGTGTTCCAATTTCTGTTGGATCTGATAAAAGGGATTTGAATATATGTTCTATTTCTATTTGCTGATTATGATGATTTTCGGCAATATTTTTTGCCCGCATAATAGCTTCTTGTAATTTTACTGTAAATCGATTAAGTTCCATGTATTATTCACCTTTTTTTGTTTGGATTGTATGTGATTTTTAATAATTCGATTCTTACTATTTATAAGGTTTTCTATCTATTTAAATTTTTGTCAACTTAAAGTTAACATAAATAATACTGCTAATTATTTTCTTTTTTTCTTTAAAATACTTTTTATACTACTAGTTGCATTTTTCTTTCCTTGGAACATTTTAATAATTTAAATTTAGAAAATTTCGAAAAAGAATCACTATGAAGTTAAGAATCAGATTTAAAAGAAGAATAGATAACCCCCCTCTTTGTAGAGGGGGGCGCGTTTTCACGCATTGTGGGGTTTTTTTTTAGGTTTGGGGTTAAAATTTTGGGGATTTTACTATACTTTTGTTGTTTTTTGTGAGTTGTGATGTATGAATGAAAGGAAAATGATTTTATTGTGAGATAAGTATATGATTGTTATGAAATTTTCCCAATTAGTGTGACTAAACTCATGAGTGTCGACGAATCAATTAATATCAGACAGATATCAGTGTTGATTCCATGGCACATAGTGAATCACACTACGGGATTCTAAATAATAACAATGAGAAAAGCTATAAAAAAGCAAGGAGAACTCAAAACGAAAAATTACAAAAAATACATCGTCCATCCTTATGTCATTTATATATAATGATTTACAAAATTAAAAAAAAGACATGATACTGGAAAAAAATAAAAAAAATATGGAATGGAAAACAAAAACAAAATATCAGATTTCAAAGAAGAATCATGCATCCAGATTCTTTTAGTTCATTCAACCATTTCCTCTGTTCTTCAATCATACTTTTTAGCGAATTTCCGGATAAATCAAGAAATTTAATTTTCTTTAAATGTATAATTCCGTCAGGTAAACTTGATAACCCACAATTCTTCAAACTGAGCCTTTGTAAATTCACCAAATGCGAGAAATTTGACGGAAGCTCTGAAATTTTTTTGTTATAAAGTCCCACTTCAATGATGGTGCCATTTTTCACATGAAACCCAAAAGAATCAGAAGTTATGTTTTGTATCGAAGGAATTCTTTCATGCAAAATGCTTTCCATGTCGCGCAATACACTAGCTTCTTCAACTTGATGACAACTATCACCATCACAGTAGACCGTTCCAGCAGATTTTTCGTGAGTAATCCAAGTCTTAATTGGTTTTAATCCTTGAATTCGTCGTTCGTATTCTTCTTTGGTGATTTCTTCATATGGCATCTGCTTATATCCTGAATCTGTGAGTGGTAATAAGCTCAATCCTTTCAATTTATCTTCAACGAATTGCAACGCATATTTTAGATCTTTGATTTCTTCTTTCTTGAATGTAACTGTAATAGATACTTGATTATCACTCCAGTAATGTTGGTAATCAATTGCATTAGCCAATTGTTCCCAGATCGAAACGTCCTTTTTCGCTCGCAAGAAATTCTTTTCGTGAATAGGGAATTCCACAACCATACTATTATCTGAATAAGCATCAGGTTCAATATGATAATTTGCTTCTTTGAGAATATCAAGGAGTGTTGATTCTTTGGAAATTCGGATACGGCGAATGTAATACTCTGAATGAGGATAATGAATGCCAGGAGCGACACCAGGTAATAGACTTACTGTTCCACTTGGTTTTACTGTTGTTATTTTGATAGATTGAGGAACACAGAAAAAATCAGAATATTTTTCGTCTAATTCACGTAAATACCTATACCCTCTATCTGACCATTCCAATATGGCATGTCGCCCATGTCGTGCAAATGCATCAATAATTCCAGTTTGGCTTGTTCCAATACGCCTATTCTTTCCCATAACAGCATTTGTTTCATTCCAATGAACATTAACTAAAGTAACAGATTTAGCATATAGATAAGCATACTTAAGAGTCTCTTCAAATTCCTCATAAGACTCATGCAAAGAAGGAAATGTTTCAACAAGACAGCATAATTCAAAGGATTCTAAAGTCTGTTCTCCACAAGGATTAACCCCAACGGCTTTTTTATCTTTATAATCAGGTGGATGTCCCATACGACTGTATGCTCGCGAATTTTCCAGCCATATAATTCCGGGTTCTCCATTTCTTGCAATAGAATCAATAATTTTACTGTAATCCATTCCTTTATGCCCAATGATGCTGTTGTTTGAAGCCCATCGATGATGATAAAGTGCCTTTTGATCTTGTTTGCAGTTTACATAAGCTTCATCATCCAAATCACCTAATGCAATTTCAGCAGAGCGCCGAACATTTCCTGCAACCACGCATTTACCAATTAAATTCATCATATCGACGATATCAACAGAAGAGAGAGTTTGACCGATACGTTGATCGAGAATCTCTTTTTGACTGTTTAACATTTCTTTTAAAGGTTCAGGACCTGATGCTACACCACCAAATCCTCGAATAAGCGAACCTGCGGGTCTAATTTTTGAAAAATCGTAAATCGGCATCGCATCTCCTTCAAAGTAAGCATTTAGCAAATGACGGAGTGCTTGCACCCAGCCTTCTCGGCTGTCAGGCACCTCAAACACAAAAGTTTCGTCTTTTGGTTTTTGGATAATTAATTTACCCGCTCCTTTCGTGTCAAAACCAACACCAACTCCCAACATCAATGCGTCCATTAACCATTCAAAAGCTTTTGTCTTTTTAATCTGAATATCTTCAGTAGAGACAAAACCACAGTTGTTCAGCGCCATTGAACCATGTTTATCAATAAATTCTGTACCCATCATCCATAAACCCCGACCAGGGGGTAAAAATCTAAATGTCCAAATTTTTTCGAACATTCTTTGAGCAGATTTTTGAGCTTTCTCAGGATCCCATGGTAAGCCAAGATTATAACAGTGTTCCTTCTGAATACTGTAAACCCCTTCCACTACTCGCTGTACAGTTTCATAAAATTCTTCAGTGCGATTTTCTGATTCCAAATATCGAGCATAGGTGCGTTTATAAGTAATATATCCTAAAGGACCCCATTGAGGTTGTTTTCCAGCATATTGAGCCATGAATTTTGGGTCTAACTTAAATTTAATTACACTGCTGTTAATCAATTTGGCGTAGATATTTCGTTCCCGTTCGTGACCTCGAGCTAAAAGATCCAAACACATTATTTCTCGTACCATGGATGTTTGAATCGTATCTAATCCTAAAATTGTTATTCGTTTTAATGAATCTTTCACTACTTCAATACATTCATTCCAATCAAGCCCAGTTTCTTTATTAAGACTTTTTACCATCTTATCTGGATTAAAAGGTTTGAATGTACCCCGAGCATTTTTTACATGTCGGGGGAAAATACGTTCTAATGAGAAATTTATATTATTTTTTTCAGGTGGAATTGATTGAACCATAAAATCTCCCCTCTTCGATTTGTTCCGATTTGATTCGGCACAATCTATTACTTGGGTTTTTTTTTCCAATATAAATTAGTAACACAAATTGTTATTTGAAGTTCATTATTAAGAAAGGAACATACGTCTATTTAACATTAACAACCGACAATATTTTTTAGATTCATCGTTATTTTGATTAAAAAATTCTAAAGAAATATTTGTATCACTCATTTTGCAGAAAATATGATGTTAAAATGATAATTATTTCAATATATAGGCTCAATACGAGTATTTCTGTTCTTTTAAAAATATAATTCCGAATTTGCTTAATCTTTGCTTTCATAATTTTTATACCCAACGCAAACTTATTTAAATTGAAAATCAATGTCATGGTTGCGAATTGAAAAGCTCACTGTTGAAGTAGAGGGAAAGAGAATTTTAAATGATTTCGATTTGAATATTGATCAAGGTGAGGTGCATGTTTTACTAGGTCCAAATGGAGCCGGAAAGACAACACTTATCAAATCAATATTGGGTTTTAAGAATTATCACGTAGTAAATGGACATATTTACTTTAAAGATCAAGAAATCACACATTTCCCGATTAATGAGCGAATCCAAATGGGAATTGGCGTTCTGTTTCAACACCCACCTGCGATAAATGGTTTAAAACTTTCCAAATTATTAACAGTTTGTGGCGAAAAACGAGGAAATCATAATGGAGAAATACAAGGAAATAATTATCAACAAATAGAATCGAGTAATTGCAGTGATGAATTTCCTCCATATATTCAAAGTTTAGCTGACCGCTTAAAATTTCCTCCTGATTATTTGAATCGAGATGTAAACATGGGATTTAGCGGTGGGGAAGTGAAGCGATCGGAAATTCTTCAGATGATGGTGTTGCAACCAGAATTATTACTTTTTGATGAGCCTGATTCGGGGGTCGATGTCGAAAATGTTGAATTAATCGCCAAGA
This sequence comes from Candidatus Harpocratesius repetitus, assembly GCA_021498095.1. GTDB lineage: Archaea > Asgardarchaeota > Lokiarchaeia > Sigyniarchaeales > Promethearchaeaceae > Harpocratesius > Harpocratesius repetitus. The sequence continues at coordinate 527,661 of JAIZWK010000001.1, forward strand.
TCATGCGAGAATTGCTCGATCGAGATAAAGTTCCATCAAAACAAACAAAATCCGGATTGATAATTACTCATTTAGGTTATATTCTAAAATTTCTTGGACATATTACCCGAGCACATATAATGATGGATGGAACAATTACTTGTTCAGGCGACCCTGCGTTAATTATTCATTCAATTATGAAAAATGGTTTTGAAGCATGTCGTGAGTGCATTAGCTGCGTTGAAAGTTCAAGTATATTAAAGGAGGTTGATTTTACCCTATGAATACAAAGCAAAATATGACCAAAAGTGATAATGAACGTCAAATTTCATCTGAGGAAATCAAAAAGCGCGCAAAAGAAATTATTGAAGCTGCAAGACAGAATAACGAAGACGGAATTGATTTAGACGCATACACTTTAGGTGACATTAATGAACCAGAAGCAACTATGCATTCAGAAGCGGACATCCCTGATGAATTAAAAGAATCTATGGATAAAGTGGGAATTGATATCAAAGAAAATAAAAGTGGAATCTATCTGCAAACTGGAAATAAACACGATCTCTGCGTTAGTAATACACCGGGTGTAGAATTACTCCCAATTAAAGAAGCACTTAAAAAATATGATGGAACAGATGGAAAGTTCAATTTACAAGAATATTTATGGAAAGCAGTACCATATGACAAAGATCAATATACAGCTGAAGCCGCCATTCAAGAAATTACCCAAGGATACTTTATCTATGCTCGAAAAGGTCAAAAAACAGTCTTTCCTTTGCAATCATGTTTGTTTGTAAATTTGCCTGGCATGAAACAAGTTGTTCATAATATTATTATTGCTGAAGAAGGTTCTGAATTAGATATTATTACAGGTTGTTCAACACATAAAACTGCCAGAAAAGCTTTACATTTGGGAGTCTCTGAATTTTACGTAAAGAAAAATGCAAGAGTTTCTTTTACCATGGTTCATAATTGGGCAGATGATACCAATGTTCGACCACGAACGGGTATAATTTTGGAAGATGATGCACAATTTTCCAATTTTTATATCGTTATGTCAGCGGTAAAGAATCTCCAAACCAATCCTGTTATAAAATTGGTTGGAAAAAACGCATCTTATTATGGCCAAACTTTAATTTATGGAAAAGGGGAAAGTTATTTTGATACCGGTGCAACCGCACATTTAATCGGGGAGGGCTCCAAAGCAGAAATTATTTCACGAGTATTAGCAGTAGATGGTGCTCATGTGAAAGCCAGAGGAACGATTATAGGAGAAGGAAGAGATGTTACCGGCCATATTGATTGTTCTGCTCTAATTCTATCTGATCGATCTCGTGTTGACTCAATTCCTGAAATTCAAGCAAAAAACCCTGAAGTTACACTCACTCATGAAGCTTCGGTGGGAAAAATCGCAGATGAACATATAGAATATTTAATGAGTCGCGGCTTATCTGAAAGTGAGAGCATTAATCTAATTGTAAGTGGATTTCTCGATGTAGACACAAGCCCACTTCCAGAAAAACTTGCTAAAGAAACACAGAAAATAATTGAACTTGTTTCTGAAGCTGAGATGGGATAAAAATCAAATATTATCTTTTTCTTTTCTAATTTTTTATCCTATTTTTCTGATTCTTCTCCCATGATATAACAAGATATCTTCAAAAAACTTATGTGTGCTTAATACTTCCAATATTTCAATATTTAATTTCTTTAAATGGGATTTTATTGGAGTCTGATCAATATTGCTTGAAGAAATTAACATGAAATCCCCTGGACATTTTAGAAAAGGTGAGACTTCCTCTAAAAATGCTAAAGTAACTTCATATCCATTAATTCCACCCTCCCATGCAAAATCAATTAATTGGCGGTTTTTCTGATCAATTATTTGAGGTTCACTTGCTAAATATGGTGGATTTGATAGAATAAAATCAAAGGGTGCATAATTATGATGGTTAATTAATGGGGAAAAAAACTCACCTTGATAAAATGTAATATATTTTTCTAATCCATTAAGCTCTGCATTAAATTGAGCCGTTTGAACTGCAATTGGATTAATATCTACTCCAATTATTTCAGGTAAATATCCTTTTTGAAGTAAACGTGATGCAAGATACAGTGAAAGAACCCCGCTCCCAACTCCCATTTCAAAAATCCTAATATTTTGAGATTTTTCGAGAGAATAAGGAGATTGATCAATATTTTGAATCCATTTCTTTAAAAATACAATAGATAAATCTGTATCATCAGAAGGAGTATAGACTTGGTTCGGAACAACTAATTGTAAATTAAAATAATCAAATGCATCATTTTCATCAAGAATAACAGGTTTAAATTTCTCCATCAGCAAATTCTCCAGTGATTCCAAAAATACATAGTTTAAAAAGAGTTTTTGGGGTCAAATTTCTCACTTTTTCATTGGAAAAAACAAAGTGAGAAGGATTTTCAATAAATTTATTAAAATATTGATATTTTGTTTTACAAATTTCATCAGAATGCTTTAACCAGAGCTTTAGAGCATTTCTTATGGATTTATTCTTATGAGGAAAAACACCCCTTAAAAAAGTCAAATACAACTCTTTATTATCCCAACTTTGAAAATCTCCAACATAAATTGGCGATTTCCTCTTCAAAGTAATAAGTTTTGAAGATACTCTGGGTGGTGGATAAAAAGAATTAGGATTTACATGATGATTAATATGAACATCTAAGAATAAACCAACGCTGGCTGCAAGACGGGAGTAATTCGAGCTATTTACTGATGCAGTCAATCTATCTGCAAATTCAGTTTGTACCATTAGATTTACTTGATCAAACTGCCACTCTTCAATTAATTTAAATATAAGTGGAGCTGAAATCTGATATGGAATATTAGCAACCACCCGATTTGCATTTGGAAGGGGAATTTTAAGAACATCTCCAAAAATAATGATTACTTTCGCTTCAGATGTAGAAATTTGTGATCTAAATGTCTCAATTTTGCAATTTAATTGATCTACATCGTAATAATCACAAGAATAATCGTTTCTATAAGCGGAATATAAAAATTTAGCGATTTTTCGATCGTTTTCAATTAAGAATACTTTTTTACTATTTTGAATTAAAAAATCAGAGAGAATTCCAAGACCTGCCCCTATTTCAATTACATAATCTCTGTTGGGATTTAATTTAGCATATTGAAGAATAAGATGTATAATATTTTTATCAATCAAATAGCACTGTCCGCGATTTTTGTCCAACTTTATTCCCAATTCTTGTTGCATCGCTTTCAAATCTTGGGGAGTAAAATATGGCAAGAGAAACACCTAAATATTTATTAATAAAAAAAAGATAAATAAGAGAGTATTGTAAAATTATCGCCGACGACGTGGATCATCAGGGCGATAACGCCTATGATCTTCTTGGCGCCTATATCCAGATTGCTTCTTTTGTCTTTTCGCAAACAAATAATGCTTTTGATCAGGATCACTGATTTCTTCAATGATTCTTTTCGCAAATACATCTACTGGTTTGAAACCAGGAATATTTTCATGAATTTCTTTAAAGCTTTGAAATGGATGCTTTTCGCGATATTTAATAATCTCCCACATTAGTTTTTTTCCAACTCCTGGAAGAACTTCTAATGAGTGTCGTTTCAGAGTAATAGGACCAGCATTATTTATGAAATGAAGAAACTTTGCCTCATTTTCCTTCACATATGATTCTAAAACAGAAGATAAAGTGTTTATCGATGTAGGTGTAAGATCATCATAATGTAAAACCTTGTTAACTCGTCCCAGAGGGCTTTCTTCACTCCCCTCATAAATTATCTTTTGCTGAACTTCGAGATTAGGAATTAACTTTTTATTCAAATTAACTTCTAAGAGACGAAAAGTAGGTATTTCAATCACTTGACAAATGGGATGCCAAGAGTGACCTGCTTTATCCACCCCACCGTGTTGTAAAATATCAAGAAGATATAATTGTGTCCCCTTTTTGATATATACATTCGGACGGGGATGAGATCGACGACTGATTCGACGAGGGCCCCGAAAACCTGGTTTTCGAGGTGAATTTCTTGAATAAGAATCCCTTGACTGTTTTGGATATCTTCGCTCTGGACCGCTCATTTTTGCATTCACATTTGTTTTTTTTATATATATCTATTATTATGAGATTTAGGGTATATTAGTGGTAGAAAAATACCTCAGTTAAAAAAAAAGTAACCAATCTACAAGATTTATGGTATTTGATTTATCCCATGAATAATGTTGAATCAATTCGAATGGGAGGACTGGAACTGAAACTGAGGTTCATTATGCATTCACTCGAAGAAATTTAGTTATACCTAATATAGTTCAAAACGAATTAATAAAATTAATGAAAAACTTATCAACACTGATCACTCTCCATGGAAGAATATGAATAAGCTGATCAGTGATTAGAAAATTTTTTATCGATTTTTACTAATATAATTCCATTATCGTAAAAATCATTAAATTTCTTTTTGATCAGGCTTGCAATTCTCGAATTTTCTGAATCATGATAACAATATCTTCATCAGATAAATCTCGAAGAACTGGATCTTTCTCCAATATCACGCGTACTTCTTGAGGATAATTAGGATCAATATTAACTATTTGAATTGCATGTGAATCATCCATATCATACTCATCTTTTAGCATGTTGATAACATTTCGTGCCACGTCTGCAGGCATTTTGCTGAAATTATGACAGTATTCATAAGTTGCTTCAGTGAAAGGATCGACTGGTGTTTCGAGTTTTTCCATTCGGGCATATACTTTGTCAAGAATTTCTTTCACTTCAGGAATGGATATTTTTTTTTCTTCTAGTATTTTTTTAACCAATGTTTTTTACACCTTTGTTGAGTAAAGAAGAGTATATAAGAATTGAATTTTTGCAAATTTTTCTTGATTTAGGGAAAATTTTGTTATTTAAATTTGATAGTTGTATGCAGTTTAAGAACATTGAAAATGATGATTAATTAATATAATATTAGTGCTTTAAAAAAAAAGGAATATCGCATAACAATGCGTGTGTTTATTTTTTAATTTTCACGAAGGTAGGACAAGGATTTTGATCGTTGAAATCGTTGAAAATGTTCAAATTATACTTCTGCGGCTTGATTTTTCAATTCCCAATCTTTATTAATTCGAATGTGTTCGCGACCAATAAACAAAGTCTTTAGTTTATTTTGGTCCTTAACTTTAACTTCAAAACATCGACCTCGCTGACCGATAATAACACCTGTTTTTCCAACAAATCTTCGGTGAGGTAAACCTCGTTTTTGAAATGAAGGATCTCCTAAGATATCAACCTTCATACCTGGATAATAATCAATCATAAAACGGGATAATCCGGGTAATCCGCGTTTTCGGATATTTTTTCGAAAAATCCGTCTTGTTTTGGCTCTGTATCCATTATGTTTAACCATAGTACTCAACTTAATTTAATCGTAATAAGGAGAAAAATCCGACATTTAAAAAAAAATTTTCGATTTGAGGCAAATTCATCACTAATAGTATTAACCAACTATATTAGAACACTTAAGAGCGAAGAATTCTGAATAATTTCAAAGTTGTTAAAGAAGGCTTTTTAAATAATGTTGATTTTCGAAGATAAGTGAAATACCATGCGCTCGATTACTAATGAAAAATTCGAAAAATTATTGAAATTCATGCAAGATGAGAAAATAGATGTTTTAATGATTGCAGATAATGAAAGCTCAAAAAATGTTAACTTACAATATCTCAGTGGTCATCCTATGGATGCATTATTTATTGTAACTAGCTCAGGTGAAAACGCTTTGATTCCTTGGGATGTTCCTTTAGCTCAAAAAGAAGCACAAGTTGATGAAATTATCGATCCGATTAATTACAAATATAATTATATTCAAGCAGTAAAGGAATATTTAGAGAAGCATCTTAATAAATCAAAAGTTGTGATGGCTGTTACTGATAATTTTCCTTATTCAGGTGTAATAAGATATGAAGAAAGCATTCCAAATATATCATTTTACCGAGAAATTCCCAAAATTTCCCAATTTATCAGTGATTTACGTTCAACAAAATCACATAAAGAAATTGAGATTTTACGTAAAGCAGCCCAAATTGGAACGGAAACAATCCAAGATATCAAACATTTCTTGAAAAATGCCGTGGATGAATCAGAAAATGATCTAGCTTTTTATGTTCATAAAAAAATGGCAGATAAAGGAGCAGAAGATTTAGCTTTTCCTACATTAGTTGGGAATGCAAATCGAGCACATATGATACACTGCCACCCTTGGGCATCAAGTCAAAAATTAGCTGTTCCAGGTTTAGGTTTAATTGATTTTGGAGCAAAATATAAGGGTTATCACTCTGATATTACAGTTCCATTTAGCTTTGGAGAACTAAACGAAACTCAGCAAAAAATGCACGAATTAACATTTAAAGCCTATCAAGCTGCCATTGACATGTTAGAAATAGGAGTTCCCTTATGGAAAGTAAATCAAGCTGCCATTGATGTAATTAAAGCAGGTGGGTTTGATATGCCTCACTCATTAGGTCACGGTTTGGGATTAACAGTCCATGATTCACCTTTTATAAGTCGAAAACCAAGCAGTGAATATGCATTGAAGTATTGGAAAGAGGTGAAGTTGGAAGAAGGAATGGTATTTACTATCGAACCTGGAATTTATAAGGAGGGATTCGGAGGACAACGCTTGGAGAACGATGTGGCAATCGTGAATGGAAAGGTAGAAATTCTAACAAAAAGTGAATTCATCCAAATCTAATACTTCTATCACATTCATCCTTGCAATGTAGTCGATATCACCATAATTAAAATGTTATTTTTTTTTGATTTTCAATTTCAAGAAGTTTTGGAAGTTTTAACACCCTTAAGCGAAATTTATAAATTACCTTGAATTTTAAATTTTAACTCGCACTTGATCAAATAATTATCTAAGCAAACCCAACGTTAAGTTGTGAGAAAAATTTTACATGAATTTACTAAGTGATTGAATATATGACTGAAAAAAAAGAAAATTCTTTACAAAATTCTGAAATTAAAATACTAAAAACATCCAATTCTGCGATTTCTCAAAGTTCTTCACCCTTAAAATCATCATCTTTGATTTCTCCTTCTTCTTCCACCTCATTATCATCTGTTAGTTCGAAAATATTAAAAATGCTTCTAAAATACAACCCTTTTGATCCAATTTGCGATTGGTCTCGGAAAGTAATGCAAGATTTAGGAATATTGGATATTTACGACGAATTTATTTACTGGAATGTTGGAAGAGCTAATTTTATTCAATTTTTCCGAACATTTTGGGGTTATGATATTCGAGGTAAAGAGAATTTTCCAGAACATGGGGGCGCTTTGGTTATAGCCAATCACCAATCAGAATTTGATCCATTTTTAGTAGGATCTGCAGTGCATCGTAAAGTTCAGTGGTTATCAAAAGCAGAAAATTTTGAAATCCCTATTTTTCGTTCAATTATCAAACCATTTGGTACTATTCCCTTAAGAAGAGGACAAAGTGATGAAAAAGCTTTAGCAAAAGTTCGCTCTGTATTAGAAGGAGGAGGATGTGTGGGTATGTTTCCAGAAGGAACCCGTTCTCCTGATGGAAAATTAGGGCCTTTTCATAAGGGTGCAGCACGATTATGTTTAGAAACAGGTGTACCTTATGTTCCTTGTGCAATTTTCGGAGCATATCGAGTTTTTCCAAAGCATGTGAATGTAACCGGTATACGCTGGAATAAGGGTTATAAGATATCAGTTGTAATTGGAAACCCAGTTTATATTGACCCCTCTTTAGAATCGAATTTTGAAAATGCTGAAATGGTGAAAGATGCAATGCGCCATGATATTATCTTATTAAAAGCAGGATTGATGAATAAATCCAGAGTATTGAGAACAAGAAAAGATATTGCACCAGTTGAACAGATTCCAGATCTTAATTCATTAGTTCGTGAAGAAATACAAATGGATCGAATAGGTAACTCGATTTCTGAAAAAGAACGGATGCAATTAGAAGCAAATTCAGACAATTTAAGCATTTCCTAAAAAATAATTGGGTTGCGCTTTATAATCAAAAGTTTTTTGTTGTTTTCTATTTTATTTAATTTAATTCAAGAATTGTGATAATTGTAATATTCAAAGAAAATGTAAACTTTCATCTGGATCACAGTTAATCTTAGAAAATTAGCATGAAAATAATAGAAAAATTGTTTTAGTTTCATCTGGAGGAGATTGACGATTACTGAAAATTCTGAAAAAAATTTTATTTCAAAATTCATAATTGAGCCGATTAATAACAGTATTTATGGATTGCGCCAAGTTACTAAAAAAATAGGCTATTTAGAAGCAATTGATGGCCTATTTCTTCGAGTGATAGAAGAACCACTAATGTTGAAGCTCCTCACCAGCAATTATCAGTTTGAAATCTCAGGAACTGAAAATCTAAAACAACACATGGAAAATGGTTGCTTATTGATTTCAAATTTTCAATCGGCAATAGATCCACTTATTTCTGGAGTATCTGTAATGCATATTACAAAAAAAATTCCCAATCATGTGTTACCATTGAAATTGGGAGTAGATTCTCCAATAATGAATTTAGTTAGAATGAACCAAACTATATTTTCACGCACAACTGGTTTAGAAGAGGAAACAATAGAAGAATGTCTTGCAGCATTAGAACAAAGGAAAATAATTTTTTTCTATCCTGAAATGCAGCCAAATTTAGGAAATGGTGCTTTTTTACCATTTAATCCAGGATATATTCAAGTTGCATTTGAAAGTAAACGTCCAATAATTCCAGTGGCCATTTTTGGAACAGATCGAGTATTCGGGCCAAAAATGAAAATTCCAGCCATGAAGGGAAACATTAAAATTCGGTTTGGTAAGCCATTATTTTATGAAAACTTATTTAAAGATGTGATCTCCTTAGATTTTCGCATATTGGAAAAAGTTAACAAAAAGATTCAACGAAAAGTGAAAAATCTTTGGTCAGATATTTGGGCGGAAGAAGAAGATAAAAAGAAGAAAGATAATTCTTAATAATACTAATCAGAACAAGAGCTTAAAAGAAGAAAAATGAACGAATCGAATATTCCCCCCCGAAAAATAAAAGTAGGAATCCCTCGGGCACTTTATTTTTATCGATATGGCCCACTGTGGGTATATCTATTACGTCAATTTCAATGTGATGTAGTCATTTCTGCACCAACTTCGGCAAAAATTGTAGAAGATGGGGCAAAACAAGCTATTTCAGAATTATGTGTTCCTATGAAACTTTACTTCGGACATGTTCAAGCCCTTTTAGATGAATATCCGGATTTAGACTATGTTTTTATTCCTCGATATGTTTCTATCCATAAAAACCAGTATTACTGTCCAAAATTCCTTACTTTACCCGAAACCATTAAATACGGTATGAAATTATCGGTTCCAATCTTGACCTTAGAAGTTAATGCAAAAAAACATTATGGGATCGAAGGAGCAATCGAAATGGGTAAAACTCTTGGATTTTCTCTTGAAGATTCTGGAAAAGCTTGGATGGTTGCTTTGAAAAAGTATAATCAGCTGAAATCCAAAATGAATTCTTCAAACTACATTGATATTTTAGCAAGTCTTGACAAAAATCCGAATCATGTAATAAAGAAAAGAAAATTTCGCGAAGTTATTCCAAAAAAAATTCGAGGAAAATTTCCGTTATCCATCCTCATTTTGGGACATCCTTACAACGTGTACGAATCATATATAAATATGCATCTAATCGAGCGATTGAAGACATTAGATTGCCATATTCTTACTATTGAAGATACTCACTCAGATCAATTCAAAAAACCGGTGAAAATTAATAAAATATATGAGCAATACTGGCAGAGTGAAGATGAAATTTTGAAAACTGCCCGATATTATTTGAATGAGGGAAAGAAAGAAATAGATGGAGTTATTTTTCTTATTTCATTTGCTTGTGGACCAGATAGTTTAATCGAAGAATTGGTTATGCGGGATATGAAAACACGTAAAATTCCATTTTTAACATTGATACTTGATGAGCATTCTGGGGAATCAGGGATGGTTACCAGAATAGAATCATTGGTTGATATGATTCGCCGGAAAAAATATGATTCTATATCATCATCTTAAAAATTATGGGAGATTCTCAGATAATGACAAAAATTATTAGTTTTCCTTCTATGGGATGGAGTAGAATTGCTTTTCGCGCGTTATTTGAAAAATTACCTGGCGTCACAGTATTTCCTCCTCCTCCAGTTACCCGTGATATTGTCAAAATGGGAGCCAAAATCTCTCCTGAATTCGTATGTTTTCCCTTTAAAGTTACCCTTGGCGAATTTGTTAATATGATCGAAAATCATGATATTCATACATTTGTAATGTCAATAGATTGCGGGCCTTGCCGTTTGGGTTTTTATGCACCTATCCAAGAGAAAATCTTAAAGGATTTGGGTTATGATGTGGAAATCATTCCAATTCAACAAGATGATTTACTAAATTTCAAGTGGACAAAAACTTTACTTCAATTATCAAATGTGACAAACCCAATTATGAAATACTACGACGTTATCCGTTGTACTCGTCTTGCTTTAGTAAAAATGAGCTATATTGCAGATATTACCCGATTAGAAGGTTTAATCCGATGTCGAGAAATTCACAAGGGAGATACAACTCGTGTAGTAAAAAATCTAATGGATCAACTTGATAATGAATGGGATCTTCAAGTTCTTCATCATTTTGATAAGGTAATTCAAACAGCTTTTGCAAAAATTAGAATAAAGCACGACATCGAACCTTTACGGGTGATAGTTACAGGAGAAAATCATATCGTTATGGAACCTTTTATCAATATGGATATTGTCCGAAAATTTGGTGAAGAAGGTGTAGAAGTTCATTTGGCAAATAGTTTATATGGTTGGATTTTACATAAACTTCACATAAATGCAGAACGCAAAAAATTGGAGAAACTATCCAAACCATACATTCCACTGGATATCGGTGGTGAAGCAATATGGGTAGTTGGACATTACATTGAAGGTCAAAACCAGGGATTTGACGGATTTATTCACTTATATCCATTTACTTGTATGCCTGAAAACACTGCCCGAGGAATACTGGAAGGACAAAGTCCTGATCCTTTTTATCTACCTATTCAATTTTATAGTATTGATGAACATACAGGTTATGAAGGTATGCGAACCCGTCTGGAAAGCTTTATTGATTTAATGAACTCAAATCGGCAAGGAAATCCAAAATTCCAAAATAAATATAGAGAACCATCAGAAATCAAAGCAATTTATGATAAAAAAGTCCCTTTAACAAATCATTCACCATTATTTTCTGAGGTTCTCACCCCATTTACTAATAACTTGAATATTTTAATATCGGAGCTTTTTAATATGAAAGCTACAAAACAAAATACAAAGGGAGATAGAAATACTTAATGGAAAAACAAGAATTGGAAGAAACCAAGCATATCACTTCAGTAAGCCTTGAAACACAATCAATGAAAACCCAAATAAATCAAGAATCGAAATTTAAAGAAATTCGTAATGTATTTATGGGTATTGATATCGGATCTGTTTCCATTAAAATTCTACTACTAGATGAACAAGAAAACATTATTGAACGGTTGTGGTTGCGAAATCAAGGTAGTCCAATTGAATCTTCAAAAAAGGGATTGGCTCAATTAAAGAGACAATTGGAAGATCATGGGATTTTAAACAAGATTCGAATTATTGGTGTAGGAACTACAGGTTCTGCACGATATCTTATCAAAAGTGTTATTGGTGGAGATATAGCAAAAACTGAAATTATTGCACACGCCGTGGCGGCTATTCATTATAATCCAGAGGTTCGAACAATTTTAGAAATTGGTGGACAAGATTCGAAAATTATAATACTCAGAAATGGTATTGTTTCAGATTTTGCAATGAATTCTGTGTGTGCAGCCGGAACAGGCAGCTTTCTCGATCATCAAGCCAGTCGATTAGGTATTCCAATTGAAAAATTTGGAGAATATGCACTTCGAGCGAGTGAGAATGTTACAATTGCAGGCCGTTGTGGAGTTTTTGCAGAAAGTGATATGATTCATAAAGCTCAAATGGGATATTCAAAAGAAAGCATCATCCGTGGATTGTGCGATGCATTAGTTCGTAATTATTTAAACAATGTTGGAAAAGGTAAAGAAATAGAAGAACCAATTCTATTTCAAGGGGGAGTTGCATTTAATAAAGGCTTGATTAAAGCATTTCAAGAAGAATTACATAAAAAAGTAATTGTTCCCGAAAATGGCTTGAATATAATGATGGGCGCTTACGGTGCAGCGTTATTGGTTAAAGAAGAAGCAGAACGAACTCAGAAAATGATTGGAACTTGGGAAACTAAATTCAGAGGATTCGATCTTTTGCATTTTGATTTTGAAACAAAAGCATTTCAATGTCAAGGTTGCCCAAATCGTTGTGAAGTGGTTTCTGTATATATGCATAAAAAAGACGAAGAAACTGGAGAAGAGAAGAAAGAATTAGTTGCCCGCTGGGGAGATCGTTGCGGTAAATGGGCTGTTTACTAATCACTTTAAATTAAGGGTTTTTAATCATGGATAACAATAACTTTTCTATTTCGCAGAAAAATAAGTTAAATGAAAAATCATCTTCAATCAAATCTTTAATTGATGTAGATAAAGTAATTAGTGATATAAAAAAAATAGCTAGACAAATTCAAACTCCTTCAGATTTATTGGATTTAACTTGGGAACAACTAATTCCTAAGATAGTTAAGGAAAAAACGGATGACTTTTTCCAAAACGCTCAAAAAACGATTGATTATTTTTTCCGACACTTAATTTAATCTAATTTAATCTAAATCTGATTGAAATCAAAAAAAAAAAGTAGTAAAAAAGAATTATTATAATTTTCTGACTAATTTTTTATTTTTTTTCGATTTAGGCTTCGATTCTGGTTTTTCTACTTTAGATGGTGTTTTATCAACCTCAATATTATCTGAACTTTCTGTATCACTTTCTACCTCAGAAATTTGGGATTTTTGCATTAAACGTATCTTCAATCCTGTATAAGAAGTTGCAAAAACTAAAACTCCACCAATAATTATTCCAATAACAAACATAAGCCAAATCATGGAATTAAATGTTTTAGTTGTTTCAATTTCAAATTTAACTGGATCGGATAATTCAGAAGTTAATCCATCAGTATCTTGTATGAGAATTTGAACTGTCCATGTCCCAGCGGCTAATTCTGCGGTATTTAATTGGAATTTCTCGGTTTCAGAGTATTGGTAAGGAATAGTATATTGTTTTTGAGTTCCTGTTGCATCATGGGTTAAAATAATAGTAATATATGCATATACTTCTTTATTATTTTCATGATTCAAAGCGATAATACTCGCATCCTCATCATCAATTACATCAAACGTGAAATTTAAAACTTCATTTTGAGTAAAGCTTAGAGGTTCTCCATAAAAACCATTAATGTAAAATTTATTTACTTCAGGAGCATTATTCTTGAGTTGAATTTCTATGGTTTCACTTGATTTACCAATTAACGTTTCATTATCAGTTGCATATTCTCTTAATTCAACATTCATTGTAATTACTCCGATATTGATTGTTGTAGGAAAGAGAACTTCTTTTTCAAATAACCATGAAGTTTCAGTTAAATTTGGTAAAATATCATTGTAATCACTGAAGAAAATAGCAGTTCCACTAATTGGATCTTTAGCAGTGATTGTGATTCGAAAATTTTCAAAATGACCATCAATATCTGAAGCATTAAGTCGAAGTTTAAAGTTTTCTCCTCGATATACAGGAATACTTGTGGAATTGACTTGATTATATATACTTTCGCCGATTTCTAATTGTATTGCATCAATAATAGGATCGTTATTCAAGATCTCAAAATAATATAAATCAACATTTCGTTCATCAGCATCCCAACAAGTTGCATTGATGTAATAATTTCCTAGTGCAGTATCATTCGCAATATCATAAGAATACTCAAATACTGACTCGTTGTTTACAAAAATCTCGATAGGTGTTGCTGAACCAGATCTATATAAGCTAATCATCCAAGTTAAATCTCCAACAGCTTGTTCAACATCTGATGGGAAAAATTCCATGTTAATTGTTTCTTCTCGATAATATTCTTCTTTATCTAGTTGAACAGAAACAGATGGCTTATTATTCTCAATAATAAATGAAGCATCTGGATCATTGTTTTCTATTCCACCAGAAGTTCCTTGAATATAAACATTAGCTTGTCCTGTAATATTATAAGCATCTGGAGTAAATAGCACAGACCAAACTTGAGGATTACTTGTTGTGTTAGCCATTGGTAATAAAAGACTAGAATCATCTGCAAAAGTAATATTTGCGTTAAATCCCGGAGAACTTAATAAATGAGAATTATTGAAAGTAATATTCACCGATTGCAAAACGCGTTTTATAGTGCTACGATCAATAGTGACGTCATCTGATGTGATTTGATCTGCTGCAGATACTGGTTGAGTTGACGCTTGATTATAAGAATGTCCAGAATATCCGGTCAATGTTGGAAAAATAATTCCAAAAATTGCAATAGAAACAAGAATAGTTATTATTTTCTGATTTTTGTTCATTTTCTTCACTTCATTTACTTTTTCATTACATTAATCGTTTTTTGTTTTCAAGAGCCATATGCTTCACAACTACAATTCCAATAATTGGTATTGCTAAAGGAAGAACATATCCAAGTAAAATACTTCCCAATGAAGGTTCCACATTTGTAGAAATAGTGTCTTGGTATAACATCATACCATTAATGTCATAAATCTCGATAGTATAAGATTTCATTCCCAATTCATAAGGATTACGGAGAGTTTCACCAATTGGTATACTTAAGATATTTTCTCCTGGAGCAACTTTAGTTAGGGAAGAAATAAGATTACCATTAAGATAGACTTTAATTTCTTGAATAGATTCCATATTATTTTGAACAGCACATATAAGGTTATTTTCTCGCCATTGATAAGCACTTTCTGGTGGAGTTAAATATAGAATTTCAATTGGATTTTTTATAGTCGAAGATAATGAATAAGATTCGATTAAGGAACTATCTGATTCACGTTTAATCTGTAATTCATAATTTAAATCTCCTAAGGGTGCCTCTTGGTTAATAAATGAGATTAAATCAAGAGTTATCGATTGATATGCATTTAAATCAATGGTTTGATTCACAGTACTAATAAATTCACCCGAAAATTCTAGAATTATTGATTCTGCAAAGTTTTTTGTATTTTCTACTGTTACTATAGTAGAAAAATTACGAGCTCGAAATACAGTAGCATCTTGTTGAACAGAAATTATCTCTATGGAACTAATAATTGAAAATGAGATACTTGCTTCATCATAAACTAATGAATTATTTAAAACTTTAATGAGAATTTCTGATTCGCCAAAATCTGCTTTTTGATTTACGTCTACAATAAAACTGAAATTATTTAGTGTTTCAGCGAATACTAACTGATTTTCAAAAGTTTCATTGGTTATGAAATCACCTTCAATATCAATATCAACAGTGAAATTGTTCAATTTTTCTGAATTAATTGAAAATGATACATTTAATTCTGCTCCACATCTTATTTTCTTATTTTGAAGATCAAGATCAATAATATCAATTCCAGGTTGTAAATTAAAGGTTGCTGATGCGAATTTAGTGGAGATTCCGGTATAATTTACCCGTAAATCGACAAAATATTCACCAAAATCCATATCTTCACTAAAATTGAAGAGTAATGAACTTTTCCCAGAATTATTTCCAAAAATGGAATAACTTTCTAAAATACTTCCATTTGGTGATCGAAATACATAAAAGAATGAAGCATTTATGATTTCATATGATTTTTGTTGTGTAAAAGCACCAGCAGTTAATGAAAAATCAAAAACATATTCTGCAGAAACGTTTAATGGACTTTCTTCTCCCTTAATGAACTCTGTTTGATTTAGATTTAATGAAACTGAAGATTGTTGAGCAAATTCATTAAACTCTATATAAGTTTTTAATAAATAACTATGAACCTTCAAGCTTTTCGTTGTATCAAATTGGGATGAAGTACTATTTAGTGAAGTATAATAATTTCCATAAACAGGATCTCTAAGATTTTTCTGTATTCCTTGATACATTTCCATACAAATTTGGTAATAAGTAAAATTACCCGTAATCTGGAATAATTTTTCAATAGCTATCATCATTATTGCATTAGCTTCAACATCAATGGTTTGATCAATGACAACAGCACCTGCTTTAGACATGGCATTCATAAACAATGAATAGTTATCATTCCAAAGATGATTATAAAAATTATTGAAAATTGCTTCAGCTTTTTCTACTCGCTGATAATTTGCGTTTTCAACTAATTCATCAGAAAGGAACCATTCAAGGAGAGCTAAGATACCATAAGCATTTGTTTTCAAGTCTCGAATAGATGAAGAAAGAGTAGTGCTAAGATCAATATCTCTTTTATAATCAAAAGCATTTTCACTATAAATTAAATAGTTTGCAGATGCATATTCATCGATTAATATCTCCATAATTTTATTTGCTTCAGCTTTTGCAGTAGCGGCATCAGCTAAGCTATATTTATTAATCAAAAATCCAGATAATGCAACTAAAAATTGATCTTCTATATATTTCTGTCCGTCAGAATTAGTATGATTATACAATAAATTATCAGAATCTAAGAATGAATCAGCTAACACTTCCCATTGAGCATGAATTAGACCAGATGCTTGTGATTTTGTGGAAGTATCTTCTAACAACTTATTTAGTGATAAGATATATTGAGCATTTCCTTTTAATTCTTTCACTGATGAATTTGATTGCGTATCTGCAGTAATATAAGAATAAAAGCCGGGATCATTAGTGGATTCATCCCAAAATGGATAATCTTTTAAATTCTGAAAATAAGCAAGAATTTGGTTGTTAGAGTAACCAACTAAACTTGCTAATCCATCTAAAAATATAACAGTATCTTCAAAATAATGATGATTATCTGTAATATTTTCTCCCGATCGATCTGTTTGAGAATAGTATAGAGGCAAATATTGATCACTAGGGGATTTTGGGAGTGTGGCATTATTTATCAACAATTCTACCCAATTAAGATAGGGAGTTGAATTGCGTAAATATGGTAATGTAGTATAATCTGAACTGCTTTGGTCAGAGAGAGTTGTTGATTCAAAGTGTGAATCAGGATTTAAATTGTTATCTATTGGGATATTGGGAGATCCTCCTTGAATTAGCATGGGAAGGAGAAGAAGCACCATTACAATCCCCAAAAAACCTATTTTTACGTTTTTCCGCAACGTCTGTGGTGTCATTCCTAAATTCTACCTATAATGTTTTCGAATCTATATCAAAAAGTTCAAGCAATAAAAAAATAAAAAGATTATAGAACGTATTGTTGAATAAAGGAATTTGTCGATTACACTCAGAAAAAGGAAAATCTTGAAGATTTTGTGTAATTACCAACAATTGGAATTTTTTCACCACATTTTAAGCAAGTATTCTCGGAAGATAATCCTGGTGCAGTAACATTGTATCCTTGTCGTGAAATAATCAATTCACCGCATTTAGAACAATATGTATTATTTCCCTTAGTAGTATATACATTTCCCATATAAACGTAATGCAAACCAGCAGACTTGGCTTCTTTCCAAGCAAATTTTAGAATATTTTTTGAAGTAGATGGATTATTCATCCGATATCGTGGAGTATAAGCTGAAAAATGTAAAGGAGTATCGCTACCCAAATTCTCTAAGACCCACTTTATTAAAGCACGAATTACAGAAGGAGAATCGTTTTCACCTGGAATTAATAAATTAGTGATTTCTAAATGGACATTATTTTCTTTAAAGAATTTGCATGTATCTAACACAGGTTGAACAGAGTGAACTCCAACAATCCTTTTATAAAAAGAATCTTCCATTGATTTGATATCAATATTTGCTGCATCAATAAAGTTAATAAGCTCAGAGTTAGCCTCTGGGGAAGAATATCCGTTAGAAACTAAAATATTCTTTATTCCTTCTTTATGGGCTAAAAGAGAAGTATCTTTAATAAATTCAAACCAAATTGTTGGTTCATTATAGGTATATGCAATTGAAATTGATTTTGACCTTTTAACTTGGGAAATAACTTGTTCTGGTGTCCTTTCTGTTAATAAAAATGAATGAATTCCAAAATCTTGTTGATCTTTCTGAGAAAATAATGCAATTTTTCCGTCTTCTGAAGGATATGACTGAGATATTTCCCAATTTTGACATTGTTTACATCTAAAATTGCATCCTATTGTTGCAATCGAAAATGCTTGGCTACCTGGAAAAAAATGATATAATGGCTTCTTTTCCACTGGATCATTGGTTCCAGGAGAAATTAATGCCCCATAATCAAGAGAATAAAGTTTGCCATCTAGATTGATTCGTGTTCGGCAGAAGCCTCTACGATTTGGATTAATAATACAATAATGAGAACAAACATTACATTTCACTTGCTTATCAGCAGGATTTCCATAAGATTCCCACAACTCTGCGATTTTTTTCATCGATACCACTTTTTCATTAGAATTAAGGGAGGTAATAACATTTAAAGCTTTTCGGCTTGATCCTTATGTGCTTCGTGTAATGCTTTACGTTCTTCATGCATTAATTCTTTTGGACTATATCCTAAAGTTAGTAGAAGCAAACGCATAGATTCAACCGCTTCTTTATGATCTGAAATTGTATTAAGATATACAGCCAATTTGAAAGTTTGGAGATACACATTTTTAGCTTTTTCCATATCTCCTAATTTAACATAGCATTCACCAATAAAACCTTCTGCTAAATACATTTTCTCTAAATCGCCTAAATTATAAGCAATATTATAAGCTCTCTTAAAATAATTGACAGCAGTACTATATTCTTCAAGAATCTGACAAATTACGCCTAAATCTATCAGTGTCTTAAATTGTCGTTCGGGTATTTTTATTTGGATCCAAAAATCAAGGGCTTTTCGCTTTAATTCTAAAAGCATGTCATACCTTTCGAGTTTTTCATAATGCTCAAGTAATATTTGAATAGTTGCAGCAAATTGCAACTCATCTTCTAGATAAATAGCCATTTGCAAACCTTTCAAAAGAAAATTTGTTGCTTTAACTTCCTCTTTCATTTTCAGATAACATATTCCTAAATTCTGTAAAGTTGCAATTCTTTCGTTTAAATAATTATGTGTTTGCCAATACTCGTACGCTTCTTCATTATATCGAAGTGCAAGCCCAAATTCACCCATTTGAATAAATAATGATCCTAAACTCCCCTTAACATTTGCAATTTTGAATTCATCATGTAATTTCTCATATTCAGATAAAGCTAATAAGAAATATTTACGGGCTTCAGTTAATTTTTCCTTTTTCCAGTAAAAAATCCCTAAATCAGCTAAGATTAATGCCCGTTGTTCTTGAATTTGTGGGGTTTCATGGTGTTTATAAGTTTCCTTTAATTCTTGTAATCCTAAAAAAATAGATTGATCTAAATCTTCAAAATTATCCTGCTTTTTACTCATAAGTCAACAAAGGAATTCAATGCAAAATAAAAAAAAAAGAACTCTAAAAATATTTTAATAAAAATTTACAATTTTAAAATTTAATAAATCTCTAAATTTCACCATAATCCTTCTTTCAAAGTATCAAAACTGCGAATTTTTATACGGTTTACATCTTTCTTAAATCTATACTTGACTATATCTTTCAACATGTTTAGATATTCTTCACGTAGTGGCTTTTTAAACTCTTTCTTAAACTTCTTTATTAGATCTTCTTCATATATATCTTTATTTTCGATTTTTTTTGCAATAAATTCAGCATGTTTAAATATTTTTTCTATCTCTTGTTGCATTATTATTTCTTGAGAAGAATCATCTAGAATTGATAAAGCATTATTAATTAAATCCTTCTCGATATTAAGAGATATATGCTCCCAGGGTGAATTTGCTAAAACACCAGTAGGACTTATTACTAAAGCCTCGCTGATCTGAGTTTTTAAATAATCTTCTTCCTTTATTGTAGAAACTTGGACTAAATTTTTCCTATATATTTCAGGTAAGAACTGATTAAATAGATGAGAAATCATTGCAGTCTTACTTTTTTCACTCTCAGTTCGGAGAAAAATAATAGGAAAATTACATAAAATTGCATGAAGACAAGAGCTTAAAGCATAATCACCATATGTGGATATTAAATCTCGAATGAATATTTTTCCTTCTATAGCTGCTTTCTTTATTTTGGAAAGATCAATTGCCATATCTATGGATTCATATCCTCTAATCTTTCCATCATTAGATACAAAAGCAATAAACTCATGTTCGCAACATATCCCAGCATGGACTTGTACCTTTAATGTTCCCATTTTTTTATTCCCAAACAAATATTTTGGAACAGATATATGCTTTGTTTTATTACAATTTGGGTTAGGACATTCAACTAATACTTCGATACTTTCTTGAGAATCTTGCATTATTTTTTGTTGTTGTTGGGAAGGAATAAATATTTTTTGGTTAAGGAAGGATATATAGTACAATTACTAATAATGAGCGACTTTATATGGTAAATAGATTTCCATTTGCAATAGAGGAAAAAACCCAACAGGAATTGAGCTTTGATGAGAGTATTGCTGCAAATTTTATCACAATTTTAAATCGGATGAATTTAGACACAGAACACATCGTTAAAATATCAGAAATACTATGGCCAGTTATGTTTATTCAATCTGAACCAAATGCAAAACTCGTTTTAGATAATGTTGGAGTTTTATTTTTTGAAGAAAAAATAGTAAACGCACCTAGGACTGCCCAAGTAGGTCATATATTAAGAAATCAAGATTTATTTTATTTAGAACGATTAAGAAAAGTAAAATCAATAATAAAATTTCAAGAATCAATTGAACTTTCTAGTCAGAAAAGTGAGATTTCACAGGAAGAATATATTTTCAGAAAGATCCGAGGGTTATTTCCTCCATACCTTTTAAAATGTATTGGAAAGATGATGCTATTCGTTCAACCACTTAATTTAGCAAAATTCGACCTTTTAGAAAGTCAATATACTTTTGATGATGCTATTGATTTTGCTCAAGAATGGTTAGATTTGCTTAATTTTATTAGAGGAACCCGACATCGTTGGAAATCACTAAAAGAATTAATCCAGGAACCTATTGAAAAGTGGAAACTTGATTTAAAAGTCCAACTTAAAGATATTGAAAGTTTTTATAAAAAAAAAATCCGAAATTTTGATCAATTAGATGATTCAATGATTAAATCAAAACTAGATGAAGCAAAAAACAATATTGATCGTTGGGTTTTACAAGAGCAAAAATCAATAATTGAACGGATAGGTAAACTTTTCGTAGGAATAAATATCTTATTTGAAAAAGCAATTGAACAGAATAAAGATTTTCTTCAATTAGATACTTTAAAAACTAGAAAAATTGGAGATGTTGTAGTAAATGCTTATCAAAATATTGCATTTCTCAGGGACACTCTAGAGAAATCAAATGAAGAATTAGACGAAATTTCCTCGAAAATTAATACAATTAGAGAAAATGTAGAAAAGACGAATTTAACTGCAGAAGAAAAAATTAAATTACTTCAAAAAGAATTGCAAGATCAAAAGAAAAACCAAGAACAAAAGATTATGGATCTAAAGAAAGAAAAAGAAGAAAAAATCATCTCAATCCAGAAGAATCTAAATAATTTAATTGAGTTAGAAAAAGAGATTTATCAAATAATTGAACAAAAGATGACGGAATGTAATATCCACGAGAAAAAAATCAAAGAATGGCAAATTAGTGATGAAATAACAAAAATTCGAAATCCAACAAGTAAATTTTACATTCCTATTGGAATTGCATTGATTGAAGATAATGATTTTGAAGAAAGGTTAGAAATAGTATTTCCTTCCATTTTTGGTCAGAATCTTCATAGAGAATATTTCTCTGAAAAAATTCCAGAGTTTGAAAAATCCCTTTCTGAAATCTTAGAAGAAAATATGAAATTGCGCAGTAATTTTGAATTTACATGTGAAAAGTCTCAAGATTTTAAGAAAAACATTCAAAATGGAATAAAAAGTCTATTCAACAAAGGGTTGATTAATATAAAAATGAAACAGAAATATACTTCAATTCTTACTTCAATGGAATAACTTGATGCATTTGATAATACAATTACAATAAGGATAGGATATGGCTCTAATGAAAAAAATGCTCTCTAAAAGAGGACACTACCCCCATTAACTATATTTTTACTTCTTTTTTAATTCTGAAAGTGCCGCTTGCATGATTTTATTTTGAGTATGGTGAGCTCGAATACTTAAAATGGCAATAACTCTATCTTTTATTTCTTTCCTTTCATATTTCACAATTCTTTTTAAAGCAAGAACAACAGATTCTTCCAACTGAATAGGGGATTCATCTGATAAATGAGAAAGCAATTGTGGTATAAGTATTTCTGAATCGATTTTTCTAGATAATCTAACTAAGGCAGATATTGCTGCATTCCGGATGGTTTCTTTTGGATCTGCCATGAGTTTCACAAATATAGGAAATATAAGATTAAAGTTTTCTTGATTTAATGTTCCAATCCATTTCACAAATGCAAGTAAAACTTCTTCATCTTCAGTAGAAATATGAATTCTTTCAAGAACTGATTTTATATTAACCATTTTTTTTTGGTCTTCATCCAAAGATCCCAGAATATTCAAAATAGATTTTCTAGTCCACTTGTTTGGATCTTCAAGTAATTTTAGAAGATTTGAAAATATTAGTGTATCA
The DNA here is from genome assembly GCA_021498095.1 of Candidatus Harpocratesius repetitus. Taxonomy (GTDB): domain Archaea; phylum Asgardarchaeota; class Lokiarchaeia; order Sigyniarchaeales; family Promethearchaeaceae; genus Harpocratesius; species Harpocratesius repetitus. Next base: position 550,504 of record JAIZWK010000001.1, read on the forward strand.
TGCGATTTCAGAGAAATTTCGACTAAACTTTTAAGACAAGTATTTTTTACACTGAAATCATCTTCTTTTAATCCTTTCATTAGGATACTTATTGCCTTTTTTGGAGTAGAACCTCCAATTATTCCTAATATAGTATAACCTTGCTCTCTTACAGATGAATCGACATCGTTTATCATAGTATTGATAAATTTCATTGAGATTAAATTAGGATCTTGTTTTACTAAACTTGAAATCATTTTTGCAATGGAGATTCTTAAAGATTTACTTGATGTCTTAAATGTCTTTAAAAGATCATTAAGAAAGGGCTTCAATTCAATTAAATTTGTGGAATTGACAGACTTAATGATATTTAGCAATTCAATTTTAATTTTATCTGAGGATTCCTTTTTCCAAATATTAAATAGAGTTTTTGGAGATATATCAATAGAATGTATACTACAATAATCAGATAAGACACGTACAGCATTAATTTTTGAATTATCATTCTTTGAAGAAATGTTTTGAATAAGTAAGGGAATAATCTGGTTTGGAAATTGCTTTGTAATGTTTAGTACTGTCTGTACAATTTTCCCACGTGTTAAAATACTTTCAGTGTCGGATTCTTTAATTAATTCTGAAACAATAAACTTTGGATCTTGTTGAGCCATCTCAATTAATTGAGATTGAGCAATTCCTGCAAAATCTCCATCATTGGATTTAATGTATAATTTTAACACCGAAAGAACTTTTGAGGGTGCCTGTTTCCAGATATATGGAAAAAGCGAAATAAAGAGTTTCTGAATCTCGAAAGATTTTCCTTTTGCGGCGTTTAGCAAATAATCAATAGAAATACCAAATGGTTTTTCTTGAAGATACGATTTAAGTCCCAGAAAGGCAGCATTTCTTATAGAAATATTGTGATCAAATAAATGATCTTTGAAAATATCAATGGGAATATGATTTTTTTCGAAATCTCCAATCTTAGCAAGAGTCTCCAATATTATTGCTTTAGTCTTTGGATTAACACTTGAAGTCATTTCTATTAATTTCGATATACTTAATGATTCTATATCAATTGTTGCAATTTCACCCGCAATTCGAGCCACTGCTTCTTGAATTTGGGGATGTGGATCATTTAATCGAGAAATGAAAATTGAATGGTCTACTTGATCTGGAAATGCAGAAAGAATACGGAGAACTTTCCCTTGAACATTATAATCTGGATAATTTAAGAGAGAAAGTAATTTTTGCCGCAATTTAGAACTTAGTTTTTGATTCATATCATTTGATGTATATTTTAAAAATAATATTTGTAGACATAATTCTTTATGAAAGTGATTTCTATTTGAGAGAATACTAAGAAACAAATCTTCATTGATTTTTTGAAGACATTGAAGAGTATCATTAGAAAAACATTCCAAAATTGAAGTAACCATATCAGGATTCTCTGATTTGAGCCCAATTTCAACAAGGGGGAAAAATTTCTCAGGATATTCAATCATTAACCTTGTGAATAGTTTTTGGCTCCAATAATACCCATAAATAAATGTTCTATCAGATAAAGCATCAAAAAGAGGATCTATAAATCGATCTTGATCAAAACTTAATCCCCGTTTATTTGGAATCCTTAAATACATTCGTTCTAGTGATTCATAGGCAAATTTTTGTTCGGATTCTGGTTGATAACGAATCATATTAAAACCAGGAATTGGATTAAACTTCTCTTCTGCCGATGTAACTGTTCCTATAAATGCATTTCGAATAGCTTTATGGTTTTTTTGAATAAAAAAGAAATAGGAAATTATTACAAAAAGCATGAATTCTTCAATAACTCCAATTAAATTCAACTCAGTATAGAGTTCAACGCGATTCCCATATTTATTAATTCCACGTAAATCGTAAAAAGTTGCAGTAATATCCCATTTCATAAATAATTCTTGAAAAACATAAGGTCTAGCAATTAAATAATTAAGCATTATATTAATTCCCATCGCTGCAATTAAGAAAGTGGAAAATAGTATAGATTGTGTGGAAGATTTTACTTTTCGTTTCCAATATCGATTAAAGTATGCAGTAATGGCCAAGGCGAGAGAAATAGGAATAGACCAATCTACATTGTACCATGATACTGTATATGGAACATAGTTAATATCAAATCGAGAAATAGTTGCAACTGTTCGATAAATAAAATAAATATAAGAATAGAAAAGAGTTCCGTAAACAATATAGGTCATAGGATCTCTAAAGAATTCCTTTATAGCACGATTACTTTGATCAAAATGTAGAAAAGTAGATCGAGGTAAATGGGGAAGACTGATAGTAAAGATACCAAAGGCGATTATATAGCCTACTGATGCATAGTAAAGAATAATGACCATTGGATAAATTAACTGCCAACTAAGCCACGCAATAATAAATTTCACATGGAACACTAAAGTCAATAATACAGGGGGAAGAACAATAGCTAATCCATAGATAATTATAGCTAAAACATAACTCCAAGGTTTTGAGAAGTATTTGATTAATTTTTCAAAAGGTTGTTGAAAAGGAGTGGTACTAATTTCATGAGAAAAATGAGCCATGAAAAGAAATTCAATAAGTGGATAAATTGAAATAAAAGTTAAACAGAAAATAAGCGGAATTAGAAGAAATACTGCTTGATCTTGATAACCCCAATCATTTAAATCAAGAATAAAGGTTACAATTGTTGTTGCTACAATAGTTAAGCCATTTCCAAAGAAAAAGGCGAAAATTATGCATTTTAAAGTATCATTCCATTTCCAAAATTCCTTTTTTACCAATTTTACTTGTGATGCCATGAGATAATATCCAGCAAGAAAGCTAAGGATAAGAAATATAATTAAACCGATTGTCCATGAATTTATTGAAGTAGGAATACTAAATATATCCCAGATATCCTTGAATTTCATTAGTATATTATTGGTGATTTTCCTTAATGGCTTTATTGATCTTACAATAAGTGATTTTTTTTAGCTGTAAATATTACAATATTAGAAGAAATGAGCCCGCTTTCAATAAAAAATAAATTAAAACGAGATCAAAATAAGTACATACATCAAAAAGTAGATGTAATTGTAACCAAGGAATTTCCTTCTTTTCATATTTTGGGAAAGCACATTGGTCCGTTTAAATTAGGGCATCCAATGACAATCGATCAATATATTGCACGAATTTTAGTTGAAGAAGGAATTGTTAAATTTGATGATACTAAGCATTTAAATCGAAAAGGAATTCAGAAAATTAATTTTCAAGAATCTACAAATCCTGAATTGGGAAAAATCGCTGAAAACTTTATTTATACACAAGCACGAGAACAACTGGAGATCATGAATAAACTCTACGAACAAGGAAAAATTCCACGACAAGAGTTTAAACAATTGCTCAGTGATGTAAACGATTTAATTCGCGTCCGTTTAGCAAAAATTAACCGGCTTGCCGTACAAACGGGCAGAAGTCAATCTGAACGCAATTTAACGCAAGAAGAACGCATTCTTTTTGATGAAATTGCAAGCAAAATTAATGAATGGAAAACTGCTTTAGGAAAAGTTAATTCGAAATATAATTGATTATATAAGTAATTTCATAATTGAATACACTCCTATCTCTCCTTTTCTGATTTTACCGCGCTAATATGAACAGTTCCAGAAAAATAAGAGCCCGAATGACCAAGAATTTCAGGAATTGAATTTGTGAAATGATTGGCATTTAAAGAAGAAGGATTTCGATTTGGACCACCTGAATATATTAAAGCCATTTCTCTTCCTAATGAAGGCATTACTTCAAGAATAAATATTCCTTCTCCAAATTGATTTGAAACTTTAACTCTTTCACCCACTCGTGAGTCAATAGATACTATATCTAAAGGATTTAGAAATACTTTTAAAAAATCAGAATTAAATTGAGAATTTATTTCTCCTAATTGTGAATGAATAAAATGTGGATGGTGCGGTGTATAAAGATAAAAATCGCCTGGTTTTTTCTGCAGGATTTTAAGAAATAATTCATGATGATGAATAAAGTATTCCATAAAGGAATGCAATTGTATTTTTCCAGTGGATGTTGGAAATTGTAAATCAGTAAAGAAAGTTTCATCTGGATTAAAAAATAACACATATCCGTTTTTTTCAATTTCTTTTCTTTGCTGAGGTTTTAAAATTTTCATGCAATTTCTAACCATTTGTTCTGAAGATATTTTGAATTGTTTCAATATAGAGGAAGACCACCCAATTTGATTCCCAAAATCAAGGCCTAGGCGATTAAAAAACTCATGATTTGAAAGACAGCTTGTATATGGACATGGTCCTGCTTGAATGATCGAAAGACCGGGCATATAATAAGAACTTACCAAATCATTCGTTTCTGGTGCCATTTTCATTGGAAAAATTAAATCAGCATAAGCGCATGTTTCATTCAAAAAACAATCTAAAACAACAACAAATAAGTCTTCGCGCTTTAAAACAGATCTAAGAAGGTTTTGATTCGGTAAACTACTGGCAGGGTTGAAATTATAGATGAATAACATTTTTATTTCATGATCTTGCAGAATATTAGCTAATTTTATAATTTCAAGCGAATTATTTTGATTCAAAGTGTGTGAATAATTAAATGTGATTTCTTCAATAATACGTTCTCTTATTTCTCTTCTGTGATCACTTAGTGAATAAATAATTCCCGCTCCTGGTTTTCCAATATTTCCTAATACTACTTGGATTAAAGCAATAAATTGAACAAAATATCCACCATATCTATCTTTTTGGGTACCATATCCAATTAAAAATAAAGTATGTGAAATATTTTCTACTAAAAGAGAAGCAAATGATTGTAACTGTTCTAAAGATACCCCGATTTTGTTACATATTTCGATAATATCAACTTTCTCGATTATTTGCTTTACAGAATTCCAATTATCCACATGTTCAAATAAAAACCTATGATTTTCCCCATTTATTTGAAGAATTTGTTTAATTATTCCTATGGCTAACAGATGAGAAGTATTTAAAGTAATTTTCAAAAAAAAATCAGATTGATTTGCAATTTTGGTTTCTCTTGAATCTATTACAACAACTTTCAATCCATTTTTCTGTGCTTTTCTTACCAAAAGATGAGCATGATTATTATTATTGGTTAGATCTGAATTCCAGATAACTAAGAGGCGGGTTTCAGGATTTGTAATCTGCAGTGGGTGAGAAAGGGAGTAAGTTCCAAACATTTGACGTAATCCGGCAATTCCCCCTTCATTACAGATCCCTCCTGTTGTAATTAAGGCACCTATTTTATTAAAAAAGCGTAATGGGGAAAATTGAGAAAGTAATCCGGTATTTCCAGAATAAAATGCCGCAAGGATCTTATCTGCTCCATGTTGATAATAGATTTCTTTTAATTTCATTAACAACTGATCCCAAGCATTTGAAAAGGAAATTTCCTTAAAGTTTTGGCAGGGTTTGGGAGCTTGTCGTATAAGTGGAACATGTAATCTTGAATTATGATAAAGAGAACCTATTTTATTGGTGTACTTCGCACAGAAAACACCTTGAGTAAAAGGGTGCTTTTTTGAGGGAATTGTTTGAAGAAGAGGATGATCGATTTTATTATCATCCCATATTCCCATATAAACGCAAGCGCCATAACAATCTTTTGTGCAAGTCGCAAATCGGGAGATTTTCGAAGACGAATTCAAGATTTTGGGTGAGTCTTCCATTAATGATTAATAAAAAAACATCTAAATTAAGTTATAGGAAAAATGATGCTAAGTTATGGTCTAAAGTTATTTGAAATAAAAGGTATAATATTTTATAATTAGAAACCATTTTCCAATGTTCAAGTAATTTATAATCAAGTAAATAATAATCAAGTGATTTAATTTATCAAATTGGTGAACAAAAAAATGAAAGGATTCTTGTTATCGTTATCATCCTTATTAGGGTTTGCAGATTTATGGCAGAATTATTTGGAAATGGGCACTCCTGAGAAAGTTATTATTGGAATTGTCGTCTTTGCTCTTTTAGCAACATTACTTTATTTCTTATATAGAATACTAGATGGAATTGCAGTTATATTCAAAGGAATCTTCTGGTTTTTAAAGAGTATTGTGTTTTTAATTGTGGTTTTACTCTTTTCTTTAGCCTGGTTAATTTTTATATGCCCATTCGGATTTTTCCGCTATAAGAAATTTACTGAAGTCATTGAAATATATAAAATTACCTTAAGACGATTGAAGTACTTCTTTTATCCTAAAGCAAAAAAGGATCTAATAATGACAAAAGAAGAAATCGCTAAAAAAATAACAGAAAAAGATAAAAAAGAAATGCTTAGGGAGAAGAAGGAACAAGATGGCACTTCGAAAGAAAAAAAACCATCTGAAAAATCAGATGAAAAAGAGGAAATACCAAAATTTCACTGCTCCAATTGTGGAGCCGAAATGCCTCCTTCAATGGTAACTCTCTTACAAAAAGGAAATGCGGCCTTTTGCGAAGCATGTGGTCAAAAATTTAAAATGGAAGGGGGAATTCCCTATCCAACGGATCACTAACAAAGCATTTTAAAAACAATATTAAAATTGAGGGTATTTTAAATTTCAAAGATTCGAAGTTTTTCATTCCTTCAACTTGATTCTTCCGACTCAAATCCAAAATATCCCTCCATATTTTTTGTCGATTTAACCAAGGGGCCAAATTCAAGATAGGTAAATCAAGAATTATAATAAAATCGACTTCAGATTGAAGAATTTATAAGCAGGATGGTAAATTTTTAACAAATTCTTTGAAAAAATCGAGTTCGACAAAAAAAGAATTGCGATATTTCAGATTTAAGTCGGATATATATAAATGATATTCAAAAAAGCGTTTAAATTAGAATAGATAAAAGATCCTCAATTATCAACACTTTTTTTTCTTCTGGAAATAATAATAGAATATGGCTCTTTTGCTTTCTGCAGAAAAAGTAGATGAATTTTTCGGGATAAAATCATCCATGTTTAAAAGGTTTAGATCTTCGATTAACTTAAAGCAGAAAGAAGATGCTATCTTTCAAGAGAAATTTAACATTGGATATAAAAAATGGAAATTATTCTTCCGATCTTTCTATAGTGAAGTTAATTTAAGTAGAAATCTCTATTTTCTTCATATTTATTGTGTAATTCTGGTAAAAGGTTTGCAATTTATTTTTTTTTCTACTTATTATTTTAACGATATAACAGAGAAAATGAAAGAGGAAAAGAAAGATAACAAAAAAGTGAACAGGAAAAATATTACTAAATTAAATGATTTTTTTCCAGAAATATTCGATTTAGATTTTTTCTCTTGGATTTTTCAAGATAATCAGTTGTACTCATTAATTCAAAACCTTTTTCAAGCAGATTGTTTTTATCGACTCAAGAATTCATCAATATCAATTCCTTCTGATTTGTTTCATGTTTTTTATCAAAATTTAATCAGTTCAGAAGTTCGCCATAATCTGGGAGAGTTCTATACTCCACCTGAACTAGCAAATCAAATGATCAAAAATCGCTATAAGTTTGGACTAAAAATTATGGATCCAGCATGTGGAACTGGTGTATTTTTAATAGAAATTATAAAAGAAATAATCAACAAATCAGATCGTTCAAAGAAAGATAAATTAAGTGCTCTTAAACAAATCTATGGATTTGATATTAATCCTATTGCATGTCTTTTTGCCAAATTGAATTTTCTACTAACTCTTCACTTTCATGGGATAGAATATCCAATTAATGAACTTCATATTTATAATGAAAGCGTACTGTTTTGGAAAAACAAGTTCTTTCCAATATCTATGATACAAAAGAAGTTTGACTTAATAATTGGTAATCCTGCTTGGATCACAGTGAAGAGTATGCAGGATTTAGAATATAAGGAGCAAATAAAAAACCTTGCGAAAATACTGGAATTAAAACCAACTACTCATCAAATACCTAATATTGAAATCAGTGCACTTTTCTTTTACCAATGTCGAGATTATTTGGTAGTTAAAGGTAAAATAGGATTTATTGTAAGTAAGGCTTTTATTAATGGAAGCAATCATGCATTAACGCGGAAATTTACGGATTTTGATGAAATTTCAATTTGGACTTTTGATAAAAATTTATTTCCTATATCAAATATATGCTTATTTGCAAGATATAATCCTCCTTTGAGAAGAACCGAAGAAGAATTAAAAGAATTACAAATTGAAGAAATTCAGTTTCAAATTGAAAAAATAGGACAAAGCTTAAGAATTAAACAATTAAATCGTATTTTCTTGGTTCCGTACAGAATTGAAAAGCATAAAAACCAGCTGCTGGTTACTAAATTAATAGGATTAAAAGAAAAAAAGGCATTAACAGAGCTACTCCCTCACGGAATAAATCAATATAAGAATTCATGCTATCGTGGAGCAGATATTTTTCCCCGTGCTTTACTTTCTGTCTTTCCAAAACAAAGTTCTTCTGGTAGGATATTTATTCAACCTATAACAAATGAGTCTAAATTGACTTGGGATTTCGATCTTGAAAAAAAATTGGAAGAATTCCCCGAAATAATTAAAAAGGGAAAAATTTTCATGGATTCTTCTTATATTTTTCCTGTTTTGAAAAGTAAACACTTGGTCCCCTTTACATATCTTTACTGGGATTATGCTTTTATTCCCATCCAGGAAAATAAAAAGACGGGCGGGTATGCTCGTATCTCAGAATCAGAAACATTAGCTTGGCGCTATTATCAAGTCTTAGAACAAATTTTCCAACAAAATTTCAAAACAGGTGCATCTATTCGGACTTTATGGGAAAGAATGAACTATCATAATAATTTAATCCAACCTAGGCATCGAAGTCCGTATAAAGTTGTTTATCAACGGAGTGGATCATATGTAAAGGCTTGTATTATTAAGGAACCAAAAGTTATTGTCGATACAACTAACTATTTTCTTGCTTTCTCAAATTTAGATGAAGCATATTATGTATTAGGCTTCTTAAATGCTCCAGATTTAACTAAAGCTATTCAAATCGAAAAATCTGCGCGTGATATTCACAAGCTTCCCTTTACATTCTATTTACCCAAATTTGATCCAGACGACCAAAACCATCAAAATCTTATAAAACAAGCCCAGATCATGGAGAAAAAAGCTAAACAAATCGCCTTATCTGCAGTTAAATCCTTTTTAAATAAAAATCAAGCAGAACTGAAAATTACAGAATTCTATAATGTACCCGTTTTAAAGACAATTAAAGCGCGCCAAATTCAATCCCAAATCTATAATTCCTTAGGTTGGAATCCAAAAAAAGATAGCATTTCTGAAGATTTTGAAAAGTTGAATCATCTTGTTCGGTTAGTTGTTTCTGAAAATAAGAATAGTTGAAAGCAAATACAAGATAAGAAATATCAACGATATTATTTTTTAAAGCTTTTCTTCCATATAGGGATCCAGCCATTTAATTGCTAACCAATAAAGAGGAAGTAAAGAAAGTTCAACAAAAATTGAGATGATGAAAGGATACTTTTTTACATTCAGTAAAATCCGAACTTCCATTTATCCCTTTAAATTACAAGGATTTCTTTAGAAAACAAGATTTAATTAATTTAATTAACATATTTTTAAAAAGAAGAAAGAATGACGCTTTCAAAAAAAAGTAGGACATTAGTTATTATAGGAATAATAATTACAGTTCTTGGAGGAACTGGAACCTTTGGCGGCTTGTATTATCGAGCAGTTAACCAAATTGAAGTGGATGTAGAACATATTTATATTACGAATTATAGTATAGGAGGAACTCTACTAAATCCAACAATGGATGTAAGCTTAGAAATTAATGCTTTAATCTCTAATCCAACTAATATTGCTGTTGAAGTAGAGTATGCCCAATTTGAGATATATCTTGATGGATTATACTCAGGAGATGGTCAGACATCTTCATTTACAGCCACAAAGACCCCTTCTCCTATGAAAATAAATACTTTCTTAGATGATATTGGTGGTTCCCAATATTTACTCTTAGCTGATCTCATTTTATTGGGGAATTCAAAAGTTGCTACAATTCGAATAACAAACGTGAAAGTTATGGGGATAATTGTTGAAATCAACCAAGATATTAATGTTACAATCACACAAGAAGACTTTCTTTTTTAATTTTCAAAAGAAGGTATACTATAGTTATTTTTCTTCATTTATTTTTCTTAAGACATCATGAACAATGAAATCCGTTGATTGATTCCATTCATGAACCTCCTCATTAAATCCATCTGGATCAAAGCTAAAAACTTCTGCTTTTGGATAATCAACATAAACAAAATGAAGTTCATATAATTTCTCCTGTAAAATATGAAGTAAATCAGAAAGTTGATGAGTTGGTAGATGAAGGTACCAGTAAAGGGTAAATTTTTCATAATTAAAAACAGAATAAAATGGAACGGGATGTAAAATTGTTCGGTGATGGATTCGCTTTAATTCTTCTTCAGGACCGTATCCCCAGATTAAAACAGTATTAACAATATCAAATAATTTTGGATCAATCTGAACTTTATAACCACTTATGACTTCTGTTTCGAGTTTTTTTCTTCTCCGACTTAAAGTAGAATCATTTATATCATAATTTTGTTCACGAAGCTGTTCTTTAAGTTTTGTATTAGGACGGCGCGCATTCACAACAAGTTTATTTAAAAGAGCAATGTCCCTTCTTTGAATCCATGATTTAACATTGAATTTTTGGTTTTTAATTGAAATATTACTAAAATCTTCTGTAATTGAAATTTGAAACCATTTTTTCCATTCGAAATTCCAAGAATAATTTTCAGGACTCCAATATCTTAAATCAAATGGTGTAATATTGAAGGGTTTAGAAAAGTGTAAAAAGGAAAAGCTTTCAATTTTATTTTGAAATTTTAATTCACGAAATAAAAGTTCAAGATTATTTCCTGATCCTATAGGACTACGAAATTGAAAATAAATGCCAGTAATTTTTCCGTAAATTCGTGCAAAATAGTATATATATGGATGAGTTCTCCCCATTTTCTCTAAATAGTGCAAATTTGGAAGAGAATTAACTTCTGAAAAAATATCATAAGTAGTTAATCCTAAATTTCTTAAATTAGGAATTGCAGATACCCAAAATGCAGGTTGTAATTTTTGAACTATATCATATACTGTAGTTTTTGGTATTTGAGTAAGTTCTGCCAATTCTTCATATGTTGCAAATGGTCTACGATGAATATGAAGAAGAATTTGGATATCTTTGAACGTGATGTCGTCAAGTGAAATATTTTTTGTAATTTTGATCCCTCTAAATTGACTCATAAAAAAAAAGGATTTTGAGTAATATAAAAATTATTGATGCAAAATAACTGGGTTCTCTATGGAAATTTGTGGAATAGAATAATTAACTCGAATTATCCAGGAGTTCCTCCTCCGCCCCCAGCTTCCTTCTCCAACAATGAGAAATCAGAAACGAATGATTGAATTCGCATCCAAATCTCGCCTATTTTCCCACTTATGTCAAGATTTGAGAAGACTTGGGAGAAAACAGAGTAGTCAATTGCGGTGATAACAAAACCTACGAATACACCGACTAAAGCAATAGAGAAAAAGATTATCGTCCATTTTTTAATTGTTTGTCCATTCATGATGAGGGTCACCCTCATTTTATTTGAGAAGAAATGAGTATATAAACCTTGCGAAAAAATTCGATTATTTATAAAGAGATTCACATTTTATTTCTTAGACGATCTCAGAAAATTTAGATGATTTTCTAATTTGCATTTAAAATTATGATGATTCTTTTTAGATATTATATTTTCTTCTTTTTTTTTTAATTTATTTTTAAAAAATAATTTTCTTTTGATTATTATCCTTTGATTTCTTAGATTTTAAGTAACTGAAAATTGGTAGGTTATTCGGAATATTTTTTATATAAATTGGATTTCCAAATTTTTTTATAGGAATATTAATATTGTATATTCGACAATAAACGGAAAAATGGTTTTTTTATCTTGAAAGATCTATGGAACAAGAAAAAGGAGAAAAGGAATTTGCTGGCAGGGTTAAAAGAGGAGCACTGTTTGGAAACAAAAGAAGAAGGAAAACCACATTTGCTTAATTCGAATCATTTTATGCAAAAAATTACTATTCCAAAATATTTTCCTTAAAGGAAACAAAAATGGATCTTTTTACTGTTTAAACATTTTTAAAGAAGAATTTTCGGTTATATCCTAAAAAACACCAGGAATAATATAAAATGGCAATGTTAAAGATGCAAAACTCATATAATGTGAACACTCTACAAGAATCAAGCAAAATGGCAGATTATAAATGGAAGATCCCTATTATTTTAAACTTAATTTTAGGTTTAATTCTATTACTTCTCTTTATTTTACTTTCTAATACAGATATCCATAATAAAAGAGAATTTCTTTTTACTTTTGCTGGGTGCATCTTTCTTCTAGCGAATAATATATACTATCTTTTTATCATATCAAAAGAAAAAACTAATTTGATAATAAATATTGAAAATAATATTCCAAAAATGGATGAGAAAGATTTTAGCGAATTAACTAGAGGAATTGCACATGATTTTAACAATATTCTTACAACTCTTTCAGGAATACTCTCAATTTCGCTGATAGATATTCAAGAAAAATCTAAGGTTGATCTTATTCCAATTTTACAAGAGAATCTTGACATTGCTTTAAAAGCTACTCATAGAGCTACTGGATTAACAAGACAATTACTAAGCTTCTCAAAAGGAGGCCAACCTATTCGAAAAAATGCATCTTTAGAAGAGATAATTCAAGATTCAACTAAATTCATATTAGCAGGTTCAAGCGTTGCGAATCACTTTAATATTTCTAGAAATATCCCACCTATTGATTTCGATCCTGACCAGATTAGTCAAGTTATCCAAAATTTAGTATTAAATGCAAAACAGGCAATGAGTAATCATGGAAATTTGTATATTGAACTATCTTGCTATGAATCTGAAGATTCATTCTTTAAACATTATGGAAATATTAATTTAATTAATTGGAAAGGAAATAATCAAAAAAATAACTCAAAAAAAATTCAAATAGAGTTTCCCTGTATTTGTTTTTCAATTCAAGATGATGGCCCAGGAATTGCTCCTGAAATCAGGGGAAAGATATTCCATATTAACGTAACAACAAAAAATGAAGGAAATGGTCTTGGATTGGTATCATCTTGTGAGATAATTAGAAAACATCATGGAGAAATCGCATTTAGCACGAAACTAGGCATCGGAACCACATTTTTTGTGTTTTTACCTATTAATAGACATAACAATTCTTTATAATTTGAATATTCCAAAAAGACATAGACATATACAACCAAGATGACAAATAAAAATTAAAAATCAACGAGATCAAACATCCAATTAGACAAAATCCCCTTTCAAAGAGATCTCTTTTTTTGATTAAAAAATTTACAAGCAATTCGTTCAATCCAAAATAATCTTCAAATGCTGATAACCCAATCCTTGATATACAATACTCTTCATTTTGGGATTTTAAAGCATTTTGCAGGCATAATTCAGAATTTTCTAATCTTTTTTTTGAATTAAAATGTAGTTCACCAAGAAATCTTTTAGTAAATTTTTTCGCCTATTTTGATATTTTCACCATATCAAGATCCATTTTAAGCAATTCTTGCAAAAATACATCAAAACATCCAACATTCCCAGAGAAATTAGCGAGTTCTTGCCTATAAATATCATAAAATCGGTGATAAATAAAGGATAATACTTTTTTTGATTCATCAACTGTTGAATAAATCGAACAACGGCCTAAAATGAAAAATTCTTTATCTGGTTCCAAATAAAAATCAAATCGGCTTTCTCCCATCTGAATACTCTGGATCTCTTTTTTAGTAAGTTCTTTACTAAAATTTTGAAGAGCTGAAAGAAATCCACCTAAAAGAATAGAATCAAAAGAAAGTTCTGGTGCATATGTAAATAATTCGATCCCACTACTGCTGAATATCCATAAATCACGTAAAATACCCAATTTTGATGTCTGTTCACTCCTTCTCGCCAATAATTGTTCCTTTAACCTTTCTTTTTGCCGAAGATAGTAATTTTTTTTTTCTACATCATCATTATAAATTATAATTAAAAGATCCAAAATTTCTTCCATTTCCACAACGGGTTTATTTATTTTTTTATAATGATTAAGCGCAGTAATTAATTCTATTATAGCTTCTTGTTTTTGTTCCGAAAGAAGAAGATTTTTTCCTAATATAAGATGGAATTTTGCAATAGATAAGCGATCTAATAAAATAAAATTTGCTGTATCTTGCATGAAAAACTGCAGTAAATTAACATTTTGTTCGAAATGTCCAAATTTTTCGTGAATTTGAACAATTTGAAGTAGAAATCTAATTTTATTAGAAAAATCATTCATATTTTCACAAGAATCGATGGTTTTTTCAAGATAATACACTTGTTCAGAATAATTATCATCAAAACTATAGATTTGCGAAATAAGTGGATAAATCATGATCAATTGGTTATAATCTTTTAGTTTTTCCCAGATTTCTGCAGCTTGGGCGAGATATTCAAGAGAATTTTTTAACTCTGAATTTTCGTGAATGTTTATTTGCTGCCATTTTTCAATTCCTGCATTTTTAATGGAATCTATTGCGCGGTAATAATATTGCAATGCTAAATGATAATTAATTAACCCTTTTTGTTTAAGCATATTTTGACTAAGATCTTGAATTTGATTAGAGTTGAAAAATTGATTTGATTTAATAAATTCCTCTATCGCTTTACTATAAAGATTCAATTTTGAATAACTTCTACCAAGGATGAAATGATATTGATAAAATGAGATATATTTAGCTTTTTTAAGTGAAATTGATTTTAGTTGTTTAATTGCTTTGGAATATTGAAAACTTGAATATAGAGAAAAGCCCAATAAAAATTGGCTTGTTTCGAGATACTTTTGGTGATTTAATTGCTTTGCAATAGGAATCAATTTCTGAAATATGTTTACCGCTGCATTATATTTCTTTTCTTTAATTATCATTGTCCCCTTAAGATAAAGTGCTTCCATGTAAAGCTTTTCATGATTTTCCATGCTAAACTTTTCAAGAGGTTTTTGAAGTAATCTGTACGCATATTTGAAATTTCTATTTTGAAACTCTACAAGAGCTTTTTTAAAATCCTCGACAGCGACAGAAAAAGAATAATTTGAATCAATTTGCACTTCTGATTCCAGTGATTCTTCTAGGGATTGGTAAACTTTTAAGAATTTTGGGATAATCTCATCAGATGAAATGATGTCTTGAAATTTATCAATTCCTTTAAGCGTGATTTGTAAAGCAAATTGCTCTATAATTTCGTCATATTCCGGAAGAAGATGTTCTGAGTATTCATCGGGAAAAACAACAGCAATACAAAATGGCTGCCAATTCATTGAAAATGATTCTTGCTTTGTGTGAATAAGTACTCTTCCCCTTATTTCATATAAATTAAAGGGAATTGAAATGTTAAAAGAAGAGAAATCGCTCCAAAATTTCTCTAATAATAGTGATTTTGCATTTAGAAATATTTGGCGAGTAATTATATTTGGATTTCCAAAATTCCATGGGTTTGGTTCTAGTAAATCGATTTTAGGACCTTCATTTTCATCCCAATGAGCAAAAATCACTCCAAGATGAGCCTTTTGTGAGATTTCTGTCAAATCAATGAACTCCTTTTAGTTAAGAAAAAAAAGACTAATAAAATAATTTGTTTTTAAAAAAGATTTAATCTTTAATTAGATAAATTTATTTAACCGTTCCAATATTTGGCTATAGAGTTCAACAGTTTTTTCGATGTCTCCTTGATCCAAGGTATTCTGAGCTTCTCTTGAGAGATTATCTACAAGAATCTTCAAATTTTCGAATTGAGTCATTTCAATCATTTGATATTCATGTAATATTTCATTTTCTTGCGGGATTTCTTTAAACGCCCATTTAATCAATGCACCAACTTGTTGTTCATTTTGAGCTTCAGGAAGAATGTTTTTTGGTAATTTTATTTGATAATGATAAAAAGTAGGGATAATATCTTCAATTATTACACCTAAAATTGCTTGTGGAAATTTATTTTTGAAATACATTGTTGCTTTGAACAACCCCTCATGGGAATAGGTTTTAATTCTTGTATGGGTTTTAATAACCTTTAGTTGATTCTTTAATGGAACTAAAACAGTTCGCGATACACGTTGCCGTAATTCATAATTTATTGTAATTGATTTTTTTACAGGGATATCATTTAATTTCCAATGAAGAACCAATCCTTCTTTCTGTAATTCTTCACTTGGTTGAATTTTCTTTTCGATTCCATCTATTGTTATATCTGAAATTTCAAAATTATAAGGAATAATGTCTTCAATAATAGCTTCGGCAATAGCATCGTTAAATGGATTTTCAAAACCAGAATTCACCCTAAATGGAGAAATTTTTGAAGTTTCTTCAGAATTTTTATTTAAATCTGGAGAATACATAGATATTTGTGATTTTGATTTAATTTCCATTGTTTCACCTGATTTACTTGTAAGTAATAAAGAACTTTCCATTTCTTTCTTAACATCTACACGTTGTTCATCTAATAACGCGCCTATTTGAGCAAAAGCTTCATTTATATCATCTGATAAGTTCGGTAAAATATCTTCTAAAGATAAATCTTCAACTAAAGGAAGGACATTTTTCTCTACCTTGATTATTTCTTCAACTTCTTTGGCTTTTTCAAGTAATTTTGTCTGTTCTTTGTTATGTTGACTCAAAATCTCCTCTATTTTCGTCAAAGCAAGTTTTTGGAGATCATTATATTTATATATCTCGCCATCTTTTTCAATTAAAGGAAGAATCTCTATAATACGCTCCGTATTTCGTTTCAATGCCTGCCATTGAAGATTATTCTTATTTTCTTTAATTTCACTGCGAAGCCGATTATATAAAGATAAGTTTTCTTCATAAGCTGCCTTTTTTTTCTCTATTGATCTTTTTATTTTCTCTAAATGTTCTTTATTTTCAGGAGAATTAGATAGAATTTCGTTAGAAAGAAAAATAGCAAGATCACTAAGAATTTTATTATATTGCTTTTGGTTTTCCAGTTCAGGAAGGATTTCTTCCCAAGAATTAATCTTTTTAACCAAATCTTCCAAGAGCTTAAGATTAGTTACTCTTTCATTGATTTGATCTCGATAATCCGATACATCCTTTTGTAATTCTTCGTCTTTTGTTTGTAGCGCAAATAAATAAAGTTTTTCCACATGGCTAAAAGTTTCTGGAAACTGATGATTACTCAAAAATTGTTCTATTTCTTCTTTTGCATTTTGTATATATTCTATATTTTTATTTCTTTTTGATTGTGTCTCTTTTTCCTGTTTAGTCCATGCATCTTTTAATTCTTGTAATGTCTCTTTTTCCTGTTTCCATCTGATTAATTCAGAAGAATGATTGGATGAATTAAGAAAATCGATTATTTGATTAAGAGTTTGAAATGCATGCTCATATTCATGCTTATATTTTGCATCTTCATAGCGTTCTTTAAACATTTTTAATTTTTGATTAAATTTCTGCTCCTCTTTTTCCCATAGTTTATAATCATCCTCAATTTTATCAATTTTTTCTTTGATTAAAGAATTAATTTCTAATTCAGGAATTTCTTCATGAATTCGTAATATTTTCTGACCAATTCGATGAAGATCCTTTAGATTTCTTTCAGGAAAAAGTGCTTCAAACTGTTCTAAGAGTTCTTGAAAATCTTTTTTTTGTCGTAAGTAATTATCATAAAGTATTTTTTCAGAATTTAATGAACGTTGGAATTTTGAAGGTATTGATTCATTGAAGAGAATGGAATAATATTCGCGAATCACCTCAGAAGTATTATGAGCATCGATAAATTTTTTATCCTTAATTAGAGAGTCAAGCTTTGCAATCATATGGGGAATTTGGCCCTTAATCTCAGATTTTCTTGATTTCAAATCTTTTACACGAAGAATTTGTTCTTTTAATTTAGTGTATTCTTCAATAATATCCCAATCATAAATTTCGCGGGCAGTTTGAATAAGTTGTTCGATGTAATTTAATGCAGTTTCGAAATTACCTACATTTTTGGCTGATGTAATGTTAATCTTTAAATCACTCAGAAAAGCATATTTCTCAAGACGGAATTCAGCCCACCTTCTTTGTTTTTTTCTAATCAAATCTTGATCAAGTAGTGTATCTGCCCAAAAATCACTTGATTCATTCCCTTCATCCACTGTAAAATGACGAATTATCGATATGTCTGGGTTCTTTTCCAATATTATTTTTTCTGCTATCGGAATTGAATTTTTTAATTTTTGTCCTGCATTCTTTCCTATCCAAATATAAAGTCGCCTTTTTTCATTATGGTATAAATAAATTACATTAACAGAAATTAGTTTCGATGGGAGATCATCTAAATCCAATTCTTCAATTTGTCCATCAGGTTTGAGAATATACAAAAGAAGATTTTTTGATTTACTATTCATTTGCAGTCACTAATTTTAAGTAATACGCGCTTTTAGTATTTCAGCTAATAAATTTTTAGCCTACAACCGCTAAATTATTTTAGGATCAATCTCACATTCTTGTATTACACTTACTTCATCATAGGAGTTCTACATTTCAATGACTTATATTAAACGAGTAGTAATGACGGGTTTCAAATCCTTTGGAAACCGAACAGTATCAGTTAATCTTGCCAAAGGTTTTACATGTATTGTCGGACCAAATGGAAATGGTAAGTCCAATGTTATAGATGGGCTTTGTTTTGCTTTAGGGCGTCTGGCAAAATCGACTATGCGGGCAACAAAACTAACAGACTTAATCTTTGCGGGTTCCAAAAAGGTAAAGCCCGCTACTCGAGCAGAAGTTGAAATAGTATTTGATAATAAAGATCGAGTCTTTCCTTCAGATTCTGATGAATTTAAGGTCTCTCGATGGATTAAACGGAGTGGAACTAGTGGCTACCGAATTCAAGGGAAAGCTTCAACCCGAACAGCTATTCTAAATGCTCTGGCTCAAGCTAATATTGATCCAGATGGTTCAAATCAATTTGTTCTCCAAGGAAAAATTGTAGAACTAACCCATATGAGCCCAAATGCGCGTAGAGAATTCATAGAAATGTTAATTGGACTAAGTAAATATGATGAAATGAAAGATAAAACATTAAAAGAGTTAGAAAAAGCAGATAAAGATTTGGGACAATTTGAAGCAATTTTCAAAGAAGTATCAGTTCAATTAAAAAAAGTGGAAAAGGAAAAAAATGATGCTTTACGATGGAAAGAACTTGATAATCAGGTAAATCTTTTCAATGCACAACTGATTGCCTTAAAGATCCATAAAATGCGCCAAGAAGAAGACGATATTGCCACAGAAATGGAATCCACTCAGTTGGTGATTGAGGATTTAAAAAATCGAATTCAGCGCCAAAAAGATAAAATTGAGGCAGAAGCACTCTACTTAAAAGGTCTTGAAGAGGATATTTCTGCACAAGAGACAGAAAAATCCAAAATGGATGAAGAAATCACTTCTCAAAAATCAGAACTTTCAGCTAAAGAAGCAACTTTAAAAGCAACTGAAGAAAATTTAAAACGGCTTCAGCAAAATATCGAGAAATTAGAAGATCTTCAGCAAAAACTGGAAGAAGGTCAAACTTATGATGATTTAATTAACAAAACAAAAGAAGAAATTGAAAATCTTCAGCAAGCTTTAGATGAAAATTCAGGATTAATTGATGAAAATAAAGCGAAACAGAAAGAAGAAGAACAAATAATTGCACAAATAAATAATGAAAAAGCCCAAATTAATAAAGAAATCTCCAAAATCAAACAGGATGGTAAAGCTTTAACTACTGAAATCAAGCTTTTGGAAAAAACTATTAAAAAGAATGAGAAAAAGAGAGCTCAACTAGAAAAAGATTTGAAAAAGTTACAGAAAGACGCAGAAAGTGTAACTGAAGCGATGGAACAAGCAAAAAATGAAGCCAAATCCATTCAAGAAAAAATTTCAACATTGAAAAAGCAAATTACTGAGCAAAAATCACTACAAAAACAACTTGATGGAGAAATCCAAAAGCTAGAAGTAAAACGTGACAAATTTTCGAAATCACAAGCAGAAATTCAAGCTTCCATCTCTTCTGCAGGTGCAGAAATTAACATGCTTGAAACCCGTATACAAGAACTTGAAAAGAAGAAAAAAGATTATAGAAACGAGTATGAAAAACTAACAAAAGGCCAAGCAGTTGAAGACCAAATCAAAACTTTAAAAGTCGAAGAAAAAGAAATCTCACAACAGTTAAAAAAGCTTAAAGAAAAACTTATTTCCGCAAATGATGAGCAAAAACGAAGTCAAAATAAACAAGAAACCTTGGAATTGAAACGACGAGCATTAGAAGGAGAATTGACCGACCTTGAAAAACGTCTTTCTGGATTACGTGTTGAACTAAAAACGGCAGAATCAGAACTTCATACTTCACAACGGGAAAAACAACATAAAGATATTATCAAAGAAAATTTAATAAAAGAAATTACAATCCAAAAAGAACAAAAAGAGAAATTGCAAAATCAAGTTGAAAATTTTCAAGCTAAAATAAACCAAATGAAAAAAGAGCGCGCTAAACTTCAAGAAACAATTGATAAAAAGGAAGAAGAATATGGTCAAACTCAACTTGAATTAAACACAGTACTCGATAATCTAACGAATTTGATTCAAGATATTGATCGCTCTGCAGGTGATATCAAATCTGATATTCAAAATGTTAGTCAAGTTGCAATTGATGAATCAGGAAAAGTTTTCAAAGAATTTGTGCTCGATGTCACCGATATGTTGCGATCTATAGAAGAAATATCAGAAATGAATCCTGAAGATCCAAAAGAAATCCAGGAACAACTGAATTTTGCAGTAAATACTTTAAAATTATTAATTGAAAATGCAGAACAACCACTAATTCAACTTAATGAAGTCGTTCAAGATGCTAGTGATGAAGCATTAAAAGAATCTACTGGTAATTTCGATGGATTTATACAAGATTTTACAGATAAATTCGATTCAATTCGTGTTGCTTTACAAGCTGTCGCAGTAGCAGATACATCAGAACATTATCGAGCATTAGAGGATCTGAATTCTGCTATTAGTTCCCAATCTGAAGAGCTCTCGAAAATATCAGTTCAGCTAACTCGAATCACAGCTCAACTGGAACAAAAAGAACGTGAATTATCACAAATCAATTCGGAATTAAAACAGTTACAAACAAAAATTGATGAAGCAGAGAAGAAATCTAAAATAGGTAAAAAAGAAAATGAAGAAAAAACCAAAAAATCTGAAGAAATAAAAGAAGAAATCGCAAAAATAACCTCCACAATTTTAGATATAAAAAAATCTTCTGAAAATTTTTGGAAACATACAAAATCCCTACAAAATGAAATCGATAAAAAAGCAGAAATTCTTTCACAAATTACTGAAGATCTAAATAAATTGAGCAATGTAAAGCGATTGCTCGATGATATTGAAACAGCAGAACAAGATCAAACCCGATTACGAGATGAAATCAAAAATAAAAAACAGACAATTAAAGATCTTACTGAAAAAAGTAAAAATATCCAAAAGGATATTGATGCAAATCTTGAAGAAATTGCTAAAATTAAAACTAAACGAGAAAAAGCTGAAGATACTCGTAATGATATTCAAACTCAAATCGATGAAGAAAATGAAAGACTTTCTGAAGTTAATGGAAGAATTAAAGATCTAGAAAATGTTCAAAAATTAATAACTGATATCGAAAACTTAACAACAGAAATTGAAGAAAATACTGAAAAGATTGCAGAGAATACTAAACAGAATGAAATCTTGGAAGAAGATATTGCAAAACTTGAAAAAGATATTGAAAGTAAAAATAAATTGATTGAAGAGCACCAAACATCCAGACAATCATTGGAATCTGAAGAAAAAGAACTTCGCACTAAAACTAAAGAATTATCCACACAAATGAATAATGTTGAAAAAATACTAGATAAACAACAACAGATGAAAGCACGGGAAGAAGAGATAGAAAATCTTAAGGATGAACAAGGTGAATTGGGCGATTTAATAGCAGATTATCAAGAAGATATTCAAAAAATTACCGAAAATTTGATTTCTTTGGAAGAGACTCGTTCAAAACAAATTGAATCATTAAACGAATTACAATCGCAAAAAAATGAATCTTGGGAAAAACAAAAAGCACTTCGAGACGAGTTGGGCGATTTAAATGCAGACTTCTCCCGAAATACTGCTAAATTTAATGGATTAGAAACCCGGAAAATTGTAGTTGAAGAGAAAATTGATGAATTATTTGAAAAATCAAAGGATTACGGAACACTTCCACCAGTTACTGATGATCTTTCTGAAGAATCCTTAAATCAAAAAATTGGTAAAGCCACAACAGAGAAAAAAGCATTAGAACCAGTAAATCTTAAATCAATTGAAGAATACGACCAAGTTAAGGAACGATGGGACGAAATCGATATGCGCAGGCAAACATTGCAACGCGAAAGAAAAGCAATATTAGATTCAATCGATCGTATTGAATTAGAAAAAACTCGCAATTTTATGAAAGCGTATCATGAAATTAATCGAGTATTTAGCTCTATCTTTCAAAAACTCTCTCCAGGTGGCTCAGCAAAGATGATTCTCGAAAATCCTGCACATCCATTTGAAGGAGGGATTAGCATTGAAGCTCGTCCGCGTGGTAAGAAGATTTCTTCACTGGATATTCTTTCAGGGGGAGAAAAAACATTAGTTGCACTTTCTTTCATCTTTGCTATCCAAAACTTCTATCCTGCCCCATTTTATATTATGGACGAGATAGATGCTGCTCTTGATGGTCCAAATGTTTATCGCACTTCAATGGTTATCAAAGAATATGCTAGAACATCGCAATTCTTAGTAATTAGTCATCGTGAAGAAAATATTACAAACGCTGATAGAATTTATGGTGTCGCCATGAATGATGGAATTACCGATATCTTTACCGTAAATTTGGAGGATGAAAAGAAGCGAGACGATTTTGAGACAGAAGTTGAAGTTGTTAAAGATGTTTCAGAATCACAATAAGAATCGAAATAAAGAACGATATAAATAAGATCAATTTAAAAGGGGAGAAAAATGCCAGAAAAAAAAACTGCAGCGAAAAAATCTTCTAGAAAGAAGACTACAAAAAGGAAAGGTTCAACAAAAAAAAAATCAAAGAAGACAACTAATTCAAAAAAAAAAAAAAAACAAGCAACTTTATCAACTCCAAAAGCACCAAAATCGACTTCAAAGAAAACTTCAACAAAAAAGCCAAGGAAAAAAACATCAAAGAAGGTAAAAAATAGCACAACGAAAAAGAAAAAATCTTCATCTATTCCAAAAGAACCTGTGATAAAAGAAGTTATTTCGATTGGTGATGATATAGAAGAACAAGAGGTGAATAAGGGAGAAATACTAGAAGATGAACCCCAGATAAAGAAATGGTGGTTGGAGGAACCTTATCGCAGTCTGTTAGATCCCGATTTAGCAAAAACGGTAGATTTTACCAAATTTGATTTATCTTCGCTAATTGAAGATTTTACAGCGAAGATGGTGGCTGAAGAATTAATAGATTTTCGTATCTCTGGATTAGCAATATATTCTTCTGCTCAATTATATCATACGAAGATTACAGGAGTGATAAAGCAAGAAGAGGAAATTCAAAAAGCAGAAATGCGTGAACGAATTCGTCGTCAAATTCCGAAAGCAATTGCACAGCCACTAAGAGAAGCACGTAAAATTGCAACTTCTGAAGAACTTTTTGGTGCTATGCGTAGAGCTATTATAGAAACCATGCAAAAACGAGAAAAGCTAAGAATTCGCCGAGAGCAGCAAAAAGCAAAAAGAGAGAAGGAAGTAAAAAAAAGAGGTAAAGGAAGGCTTCCTGCGGAAATTCTCAAACATATAACAGGAAGTGAAGAAACTATTGAAGAACGACTTAAGAAACGGCATCGTCAATTAGTCGAAATTGTACGTATGGAAAATCCGCCTGATCGCACAATTTCAATGAATTATTTTAAAAAAATGATATATAGTGATCCAGAAAAGAAGTTATTGGAAAAGAAAGTTAAATATATTCAAACATTTGAGGAAATGCTATTTTTAGCATCACTGGGGAAAGTGGTTCTTCATCAAGATGACACTGAATCACCATTATATATCAAATTAGTTGATCAAACCAGTATTGAATTCTAAAATATGAGACTTAAGAGGTAATCAAGATGTCAGAAAAAGAAGAGAATAAGAATGAAGATAAAGAAATATCTGAAAAATCAGAAGAAAAATCAAGTGAAATCCAAAACACAAATCAAAATGCGAGTTTAAATGATAATCAGAAGCCAGAAAGTAATAATAACTTAGAAGTATCTTTGGATAATGACAACGAATTCGATGATGAAATACTCTCAGACTTAGAAGAACTAGATGAAAGTTTAGATTTACCCACAGAGAAAGAGGATAATGAAGAGATTGTTGAAGAAGAAGAGAAATTAGACACGATTGATGAAAATGTTCAATTAGAAAAAGATGAAAAAGTGGGAGAAGAAATAGATACTGAAGAAAAAATAGGAGAAGAAATAGATACTGAAGAAAGAATAGGAGAAAAAATAGATACTGAAGAAAGAATAGGAGAAAAAATAGAAGGAGAAGATGATGCTTTTCTAGATGAATCAAAAATTGCCCCAATGAGTGACGAAGAAGAAGCACATATCCATTTAAAAAATGTAGTCGAAGGTGCATTATTTGTTGCGGGGCGCCCAGTCTCGTTAGAAGAGTTAAATGTGAAAACGGATATTAAAAAGCGGGATTTAGAAGCATTGTTGGATGAGTTAGCTATGGATTATTTAATGCGTTCAACTGCTTTGGAAATAATTCGAATTCAAGATAAATACAGTCTGCAAATTAAACCTGAATATACTCCGCGAGTGAAAAAATTTGCCAGCGGTGGTTTAATTCCAGATGCAATACTGAAGACTTTGACCATCATAGCGCTAAAGCAACCTTTAATGAAATCTACTTTGGTAAAACTTCGCGGTTCTACTGCTTATGAACATGTGAAGTTTTTAATTGATAGAGGATATATTGAAGCAAGAAAAAAGGGACGTTCATCTGAATTATGTACAACAGATCAATTTGCAGATACATTTGGTTTGTCAAGAGATATTGAAACTCAAAAAAAGCAATTAATTGCACAATTAGGTGTCCAAGATGGGAAATAAATCATTTTACGGCTAAATCTCTATCTTCTTTCTTTCGTTTTTTCTATTTAGTTTTTTCTATTTAGCTTTTTCTATCTCCCTTCATCGAGATTTAGATTTTTCCAGTAATCAGGTATGAAAATTGCACGATTTTGCTCAAAACTATCCACAATACCACGTGTAATAGCGAATGATTTAATTGCATCTTTAAAATTGGTTTGAGGTTGTAATTTCCCACAAGATTCAATTCCTTGATAAAATTCTTCTAAAAGGAATAGTTCTGAGGAATAATTTTGTGCATTGTATTCCACATCTGAAGTAATGGGAATCTCAGTCGTGTGATATTTAAATCCTTCAGGATCCTCAAATTCAGTTAACGAGAGCTGTTTTTCTTTGTTTTTCTCAAATAAATTGATTTCGCCCTCCTCACAATTAAGATCTAAACGATGATATAATTCTCCTTTCTTTTGCCAATCGCCTCTATATGTTGCGTAAATCCAGTTATCAGGATTATAATAATCTTCTGGGCGCGCTAAGGCAAGAATCGCAAACGTGGTTGAAGATCCTTTAAAGTACGAAAAGCTTGGTTTAAAGTTCACTCCACCTTGAACTTGTACCACATCCATCTCTGTAAGATATCTAATTAAGTCTAAATGGTGGGGTGCCATATCTTCTAAAAATAGATCGCGTAGCCATCGGCGCCACCCTTGACGTGTTTTTCCCCAATTGTACAGATAAGTAAGATTCAATGATGTGATAGATTTTAGCGAATCTTTGCGTTCAAGGTAAGTTTTCTTTACAGACCAATTATGGGGAAAGAAACGAGTTTGAGTTCCGACAGCAGTGCATAATTCTGGATATTTTGCTGCAGTTTTTACCATTTCACGCGCTTGAGAAATTGTACTTGCCATATTTTTTTCGCTTAACACATTTAAGCCGAGATCCAGAGCTTCCATGGATAATACATGATGAGTATAAGTAGGAGTAACTAAAATTGCGAGATCATAAGGCCCTTTGCCGAATTGGATTGCTTCTTCCATGGAAGTAAAACATTCACCTTTTGGAATCCCCCATATTTTCGGAGCATGCTCCAATTTATCGGTATTTGTATCAACAACGGCCCCGATTTCCCACCGTGGATGGGTTTCTATTGCTTTTCGCCAAACATGGGCATGTCCGCCAATTCCAACAATTAACGCACGTTTTTTTCTGGATTTTGCAGAATGATTCAGATTCATATTCTATATACGAAAAAAACAGTGAACATAAAAAAATGTTGTCTTCTCTGGCTTTTTTCTTAAAATCGGAATTTCCAAAAAGAAGCAAATATTTAAGCACCTATGGGGAAGAATATTTCTTCAGCGCCGTTCTTTCGCATTTTACTAATAGATGGATATATCGATGAACCCGGATGTTTAGGTGTTCCTCCGTTTTTAGCACCTCTACCTAGATATATTGCAGGAGCGATCCATACAGCTGAAGAAATGGGAAATATTCAATCTGAATTCTTATATCGAACAATTGATCAATTTCGCAGTCAGAAAATTGAATTACTACAATCTCAGATAGATATTGTAATATTTTTATCCGGAGTAACCGTTCCTGGAAAATATTTAGGAGGAACGCCAATCAGTTTTCGAGAATTACGAGATTTTTCAAAATTATTTCAGAATTCATTTTCTATATTGTGTGGTCCTGCCGCCAAATATGGGATTGGTGAAGGTGGTGGGCGAGCTAGTCGGCAAACGGAGAATTTACGGTTAAATTTCAATTTAATTCTCTATAATGATGCAGAATGGGCAGTATTCAAATTGTTTTCACAATATTTAGAAACCCTAACTAAGATAATTCAAGAAATAAGAAATAATCAAAATAATAGAGACAATCAAAGAAAACAAAACGAGCAGTCTTTAGTGCGATTTCAAGGCGATCAAACCTTTAGAACTTCTCAGATACTTCAACCACTTCAAACACTTGAAAAACTAAGGCGTCCTTCTATTCATTCAATTCAATCTTTTGCAATAAGAGCTCCATCACAGTTAATTCATCAACATCCAAATTTCAAACAGGAACCGAAAGGAAATCTTATTTGTGAGATCGAAACATTTCAAGGTTGTCCACGCTATCGAACCGGAGGATGTAGATTTTGCATTGAACCCTTAAAAGGTCAGACACAACACCGAAAAATTGATGATGTTGTGGAAGAAATATATGAATTATATAAAACAGGTGTTAGGCATTTTCGCCTTGGCGCCCAAACAGATTTTTATGCATTTCATCATGGAAAGTATCTTCATCCTAAATATCCTAAACCCAATCCAGCAGCTATTCGGAAATTACTGAGTCAAATTTGGGAAAAATGCCCAGATCTTAAGACACTGCATATCGATAATGTAAATGCATTAAATTTCTCATTATATCCTAATGAAGCAGTTGAAATTACTAAATTAATTGTTGAGTTCTGTACTGAAGGTAATATTGCAGCAATTGGAGTTGAATCAGTAGATCCCACAGTTATTCGCGCCAATAATCTAAAAGCAACTGCGGATGAAATTGAAAATGCAATTGCTGTAATTAATCAATTTGGTTCTAAAGTAGGAAAGAATGGAAATGCATTATTTCTTCCTGGATTAAACTTCATTATGGGTCTTCCTGGAGAATCGATCGAAAGTTTGCAGCAAAATTATGAATTCTTGCAAAAAATTTTAAAAAAAGGTTATTTGGTTCGACGGATAAATTTAAGAAAATTCCTGGTTCCCTCCACTATGAATCCTTCTACTCAAAAGTGGGTTCTTAAGCATATAAAAAAATTTCAAAGCAAATATTTCCATTGGAAAGCAGATATTCGAATTAATATTGATCTCCCATTATTAAAAGGATTATATCCCTTTGGACGCATTTTAAAGCAAGTTTATGCCGAAAAGCACGATGGAAATGGAACTTTAGCACGGCAAGTTGGAACTTATCCAATTAGATGTTTTATTCCAAAAAAAATACATTTATATCGATTCTATGATTTAGTGGTGGTAAATCATGGTTCTCGCTCACTAATTTGCTTAGTATTACCTGTAGATCTTACTAATTTAAGTAGAAAAGAATTAGAAGCAATTGATGGCATTGGAAAGAACCGTGCTCAAGCGATTCAATTAAAAAATCCAAAAACAGAAAAGGATTGGTCTCAAATGGATGAGAAAATCCGCGAAATTCGTCGTATATTGAAAAATAATAACGAAATATGAGAAGATTGAGAAAAAAGGATTATTCTAAAAGGATTTTGAATTTATTTCTTTTTTTTACTTTTTGGTTTTGCTTTTGTTTTTCCTGCATTTGCACACCATTTTTCTTTACATGAACGACTGCAAAACTTATGTTCTGGAGGATCTTGTTGTAAATTTATATGGCTTATATACCTCTTAGGTAAAGGTTTATTACACCATTCACATCGAGGCATATTATGATAGCTTTGAGGAAGTTGAATTTCTGAAAACGATTTTAAATCTTGATTATAATCTGGGCTCATGAAATCACGTATTATTTATGAATAAAATAGTACATTTTTAGAACCTATTTAATTTTATCATTATAATATTTAAGAAGTACTTCACCAAATTTCTAAAAAAGTAAAGATAATTCTTCTAAATTTTGAAATTAGCGTTAAATATCTTTTAAAATTGAAGAATGATGAAAAATTTAGAAAAAATAAAATAAAACACAATTCTATTTGACAGTTCTTATAATATTTAAAAATTGTTTCTTGCTTCTTCTACTAAATTAGTCACTTTTTCATCTAAACCAGAAAGAATTGAAGATAATTCAGCTTTAACTTCATTCTTAAATTTTTCATCTTTAATTGCAGGTAAATTAATTTCCACGTTCAAAGCTGCTGATTTTAAACCGGTTAAAGCATTCATAGCACCAACAGCTATATCTGAAAGTGCATTTTTATTTCCTTTTAATCCAATGTCTAAAAGGATATTTAAAACGGATTTACATGTTTTCACAGTCTCTAATGGGACCAAAGCAGCATTCTTATATTCTTCTTGGATTTTTGCAGAACGGAGTGATTTTTCTTCTTCAGTTTCCTTTGGTAATTTAAAGGCTTTCATTACACCATTAAAAGCATTAGCATCTTTATCAATAAGCAAAGTCAGTTGATGATGTAATTGATCTAATTCTTTTACTTTTTCTGAGAAATAATCAGAAACATCTTCATATCCTTTCTTTCCAATGGTTAAGCGAGAGACCATTGCTCCAAGAGCCGCTCCCATCGAACCTGCAACACAAGCAACTGAACCTCCACCTGGTGCGGGTGAATCTGATGCAAGTTCTTTGATAAATCCTTGAACAGACAAGTTTTTCAATTCTGCTTTTTCATTTCGAGATACTTCTTCTAATTTTTTCTCGATAACTTGATTTCGCTCCCACTTATCATTTAGTTGAAGATAAAATTCAGAAGCATCTAAAAGAGCATCAACTGGAATCATACCATAAACTTCTGTCTCAGTAATCATTACACCATAACGTGCAGCTTCTCTCCGGACAGTTTCAACAACCATGTGCATTGGCGTTTCTTTATAATTGGTTAAATTCATGGAAACTTGAACATACGGTTTGGTTTCAAAGCCCATTGATTTTACATATCGAAATCCACCATTTTTGTGGCGAATATTAACTCCGATCCTTTTTGCAATTTCAACATTGTCTGTATTCAAATAGATATTATAAGCAATTAAAAATTCTCGGGCACCGATTACGGTAGCACCAGCCTTGGGTAATTCTGAAGGGCCAAAATCGGGTTTACGATCAGGATTTGTTTTAATTTCTTCCTTCAGGCCTTCATATTGACCTTTTCGAATATTAGCTAAATTCACCCTATCAGGTCGAGTAGCTGCAGCTTCATAAAGATAAGTTGGAATCCCCAGTTCAGATGAGACTTTTTCAGCTAATTTTCGGGCTAATTCCGCACATTCTTCTAAAGTTATGCCAGAAACAGGTACAAAAGGCACAACATCAGTGGCACCAATTCGTGGATGTTCTCCAGAATGCTTATCCATATTAATTAATTCAGCAGCGATCTTTATTCCTGCAAATGCTGCATTAAAACAAGCATCCGGTTCACCCACCATGGTAACAACCAGGCGATTATGGTCAGGATCTGCACGAGCGTCGAGTACTTTAGCCGAACCTGCAGATTTTAAGGCATTTAAAATTTTATCAATAACTTCTTGATTTCGCCCTTCACTAAAATTAGGTACTAATT
Organism: Candidatus Harpocratesius repetitus; assembly: GCA_021498095.1. Classification (GTDB taxonomy): domain Archaea; phylum Asgardarchaeota; class Lokiarchaeia; order Sigyniarchaeales; family Promethearchaeaceae; genus Harpocratesius; species Harpocratesius repetitus. The sequence goes on from JAIZWK010000001.1 coordinate 581,017, forward strand.
CAACTAATGGCATAATAGATCACACAATAAGCATAAAGTGATTGGTATCATTATGAATTTGAGATGAAATTAAAATGATCCGCCCACATTAATGGAGACTTTTAGGCAAAATTTTCACCTTTAATTTAGTGATGAAATTTTAAATTCAGATATATCTCTAAATAAAAAAAGGGGATTAAAATTAATCAAATTGAGCAATTTCCAAAAGTTTTTTCGAGCGAACGATTTCTGCACCTTTCTGTAAATGATAAGAAAGAATTTCATCATTCTCAATAAATGGAATAAAATTTCGAACATATGCATAACATTTTTCTACTTTTTCAGTACTTTTTAATGGGCGACGTAAATCAATAGCTTGGCAGGCGCTCACTAATTCAATTCCAAGAATTTGTTCTAAATTGTTAATAATGCGCAAAGTTTTACGAGCGGCAATTGATCCCATCGAAACTAAATCTTCCACTCCATTACTGGTAGGAATTGAATCAGCACTAGCTGGAAAACACATTGTTTTATTCTCACTTGCAAGAGCTGCTGTACAATACTGTGCAATCATGAAACCTGAATTCAAGCCAGATCCTTTTATTAAATAAAGAGGGAGTCCATATTCTCCAGTTTCTCCTAAAAGAAGATAAACACGCCGATCTGAGATATTGCCTAATTCTGATGCAGCTAACCCTGCATAATCTAAGGGTAGAGCTAAAGGTTCTCCATGAAATCCACCGCCAGAAATAGCAATTGGCTCATCTCCATCCGTAAATACATTTGGATTATCTGTTACGGAATTAATTTCTCGAATTACAATTTTTTTAAGGTGTTGTAATGCATCATGGCAAGCACCATGAATTTGCGGCATACATCTAAAGGAATAGGGATCCTGCACTCGAGTACATTCTTTGTGAGACTCTACAAATCCAGAACCTGTAAGTAATTCACGAAGGTGTCGTGCTACTATCTGAGCCCCTGGATGAGGTCTAACTTCGTGTAATCGTGGATCGAATGGTGCAATAGAGCCAAGATATCCTTCTAAACTTAATGCTCCTATAAGATCTGCATGATTGACACAATTTTCCAACCGCTCAACGACTTTTATAGCATGTGCAGCAATAAATTGAGTACCATTTATTAAACCCAATCCTTCTTTTGCACCTAGTGATATTGGTTTCATCCCATGCTCTTGAAGTACATTCCCCGCAGGGATGTATGTCTTACCACCATCTTTTGTGATTTCCCCCAATCCAATTAAAGGAAGGAATAAATGAGCCAATGGACATAAATCTCCCGATGCTCCCACAGATCCTTGTTCAGGGACCTTTGAAATATAATCCATATCAATATGCCACATGATTCGCTCAATTAAATCGAGGGACACTCCACTATATCCTTGAGACAAGGCATGAACCTTTAGAATCATCATTAATTTGGCAATATCAGTATCGATTGGTTTCCCTACTCCTACACTATGAGACTTTAGTAAGTTTTCTTGTAATGTTCCTGCATCTTCTTTTGAAATTTTTGTTGTACATAATGAACCGAAACCTGTATTTATAGAATAAATAGGTTTATTTCCCTGTGCCAATTTTTGAACAGCATCATAACATCGAGTTATTTTAAGTTTTGCTTCATCACTCAAAACTCCTTTTATTTCACCTGAACAAATTTTCAAAGCTTTTGTGATATCCATTTGATCTATTCCATATTGAAAAATTTGCAGTTTTACCAACCCCGTTTATTTTGTACTTTCCTCAAAATTAAAATTTATTTAAATGGGTTCAAATGGGGAAGATTTATTTCATCGAGCCCAAACTTTTTATGGAGATATACCTTCTTTTCTAAACGAGAATCATGTCAAACGAGATTATTAATGTTCAATTATCATCAGAATTACCACCAGATCCTGAATTTGATCCTCAATATCGAAGAGCTCCTAATCGAGGGTATAATTTAAATAAAGAAGAAACGAAAATTGCTTTAAAAAATGCACTTCGTTACATTCCAGAGAATTTACACGAAAAATTGGCACCAGAGTTTTTAGAAGAATTAAAAACACGGGGAAGAATTTATGGATACAGATATCGCCCACAAGGATCGATAAAAGGTAAACCTATCGATGAATATAAAGGAATTTTAGAAGCAAGAGCAATTCAAGTTATGATTGATAACAATTTGGATTTTGATATTGCACTTTATCCTTATGAATTAGTTACATATGGAGAATCCGGTCAAGTCTGTCAAAATTGGATGCAATATAGACTAATCAAGAAATACTTGGAAATCATGAAGGAAGATCAAACACTTGTGGTTATGTCTGGCCATCCTCTTGGTTTATTTCCAACTAAAAGAGATGCACCTAGAGTAATTTTCTCAAATGGATTAATGATTGGAATGTATGACAACCCAGAGGATTTTCATCGTGCTCAAGCATTAGGCATAGCAAATTATGGACAAATGACTGCAGGTGGTTGGATGTATATTGGACCTCAAGGAATTGTACATGGAACCTATATCACCTTGTTAAATGCAGGAAGATTGTATCTTGGTAAAAAGGCTGATGAAGATCTGACAGGTGTGTTATACATTAGCTCAGGATTAGGGGGAATGAGTGGAGCACAACCAAAAGCCGCTGATATTTCAGGAGCGATCAGCATTGTTGCTGAAGTTGATAAATCTCGTATTGATACCCGATATGAGCAGGGATGGGTTTCGCGAGTCTCAAGCAATTTAGAGGAAATATTCCAATGGGTTGAAGAATATCGAACTAAAAAGGAACACTTATCAATTGCATATCACGGCAATATCGTAGATTTATGGCAATATGTAGTAGATCATGATATTAAGGTTGAATTGGCTTCAGATCAGACCAGCTGTCATGCAGTATATGAAGGTGGATACACTCCAGTAGGAATCACTTTTGAAGAAGGTAGAGAATTACTTAAATCAAATCGTGCTAAATTTAAGCAATTAGTGGATGAATCTTTAAAGAAACAGTTTGAATTAATTCAAATTATGAGTAATCGGGGAACTAAATTTTGGGATTATGGTAATTCATTTTTAAAAGCTGTTTTTGATGCTGGTGCAAAAAATATTGCCAAAAATGAAGATGCTCGAAATGGTTTTATATTTCCATCCTATGTAGAAGATATAATGGGTCCTATCTGTTTTGATTATGGATATGGCCCATTTCGCTGGGTTTGTCTTAGCGGAAAACACAGCGATTTAATTTTAACAGATCAGACTGCCATGAAATGCATTAATCCTAACCGCCGGGCTCAAGATCGAGATAATTATGTCTGGATTCGCGATGCAGAGAAAAACAAATTAGTTGTTGGAACTCAAGCCAGAATATTATATGCTGACGGCCCAGGCAGAGTAAAAATAGCGAAAGCATTTAATCAATTAGTTCGGGAAGGTAAAATCGGTCCTGTCATGCTAGGTCGTGATCACCATGATGTCTCTGGAACCGATAGCCCATTCCGTGAAACATCCAATATTAAGGATGGGAGTAATATTATGTCAGAAATGGCACATCATTCTTGGGCAGGAAACGTTGCGCGAGGAATGACCATGTGTGTTTTATCTAACGGAGGAGGAGTGGGTACTGGAAAAGTAATAAATGGAGGATTCGGTTTAGTGCTAGATGGGAGTTCACGTGTCGATACAATTATTGAGATGGCTTTAGATTGGGATGTTCATTCAGGAATAGCGCGTCGCGCATGGGCTCGTAATCCACATGCAATAGAAACAGCAAAGGAATGGAATGAACGTAATAAAAGAAAAGGGCATATCACAATGCCATTTTTAGCAAGCGATAAATTGATTGAAGAAATTATAGAAAAATCTTTGTAATTAAAGATTTCTTTCAATTTTTCTCAATTCTTTTCAAATCTATCTTTTTTTTTATTTTGTCTTCTCTTTTTCAATATGTACTTAATAATCTATGATTATAACTTGTGATTTCAAGATAAAATATCAATTTATAACACAATTTCGGGTAGAAGGATAATACTTTTTTAGAGTTGAAAAAACTTCATCAATTCCAATATTCTGTTTTGATGAAATAAACAAATGAGCCACTATATTGGAATAATGTGGGAATGAATATTCCATTTTTTTCCATAGCTTTTGATAATATATAAGATCTTCAGGTTGTGCAAGATCTATTTTTGATCCAGCTAGAATAATAGGGATTTCTTCATTTTCACTCATTAAAAGCTCTACCCAATGTGATATATTTTCAAAAGTCTTTGGACGAGTAATATCGTACAAAATAATTCCACCTTTGGTTCCTTTTAAATAGGCATCATGTAAGAAATGAAATCGCTGTTGGCCTCCTAAGTCATAAACCAAAAACGAAATGGGGTGACGAGCATTTTCAACTAATACACACGAAAAATCAATACCAATGGTAATTTTCGAACTATAACTAAATTTCCCTTTTGTTTTAGTCGCTAAAAAGCTTGATTTTCCGACACCTCCATCCCCTGCAAGAATGATCTTCTTAATCGCTTTTTTATCCATATCATTAAATTAATTATATCTATAAAAAAACCGAAATAGCAACTCACTTAAATTCTTAAAGAATAATTTTATTAATTATTCAATTGCGATAACGAATTATTTATGTAAAAACTTTAACCATTAATGAAGTGAGACTAATGCCTAAAAATATCTTTTCTTTCTTAATGAAAATGATTAGAATTGGTTCTAAAGAAATTAGTTCGGAATTAGAAAGTCAACTAAGAAATATTGAAAAATTAATCCAACAGGAAAAGATAGATGATGCTAAAGTTAATTTAAAGATCATTGAAGAGAATTATCATAAAGAATTTAAAAATCCAATAGTAGATATACAAATAAAATTATTAAATGCGAGAATTTATGAACAAATAGGGAATTATTCTGAAGCTTTAGTAATTGTTGAAAATCAACTCAAAAATGAAAAAATTTCAAATTCTTCTTTTCTTCATGTTCAAGCTTTGATCTTAAAAGCAACAATATTGAATAAGTTGAGGAAAAACACTCAAGGACTTAACATCATAGAAAATGCAGAAACAATTCTTGATTCAATTAAAGACAATGAACAAACAAGTATTGCACAATTGAAAGGTAAGATTGCAAATCTAAAAGGAGATTTTCTTTTAAAGCAAGGTGAATTAGAAAAAGCGCGCAAATGTTTTTTAAAAAGCCTTAAAATAAGCGAAGAATTTAAAGATTATCCTTTAGTTTCCTTAAATTTAAATAACATTGGAGTCACTTGGGGTTATTCTGGAGAATTAGATAAAGCATTAGATTATTATAAAAAAAATGTAGAATTATGTATTGAAAAGGGATTAGAATCAAAAATTTCATCATCCTTTAATAATATTGGAGAATGTTACCGAACAAAAGGAGATTTGACACTTGCTTTAGAATATTATCAAAAAAGTTTTTATCTCACTCAAAAATATGAAGATAAAATTGGTATGGCGGTAACATTGCATAACATCGCTTTAATTCATCAAGCTAAAGGCCAATATGATGATGCAGAAAAATTCTTTTTCGATAGCCTTGTTTTAGGTGAAGAGATCGATTTTTACCCATTGATTGCAGAGACCATCTTTAATTTGATAAAATTATATTTGGAAGCGGGTAAAAAATCAGATGAAGAGATCCAAAAATACCTACTAAAACTAAAAAAATTAGATCAAAAAAAGAAAAATAAAATTATTAATCAGCAATATAGATTATCAGAGGCATTTATTTTAAAAAAGAGCGAAAGATTAATAAATAAGGCAAAAGCTCAAGAAATTCTTCAACAAATAACTGAAGAAGAAATAGTTGAACATGAATTAACAGTCTGTGCTATGTTAAATTTATGTGAATTACTAATTCTTGAGTTAAAATCAACAGGAAAGGAGGAAATATTAAAAGAAATTAAAAAAATTATTGGAAAACTTTATAATATCGCAAAAAGTCAAAATTCTTATGTTTTATTGGGAGAAATATATCTTCTTGAAGCAAAAATATCCTTATTAGAATTAAATCACAAAAAAGCGCGCGATTTGTTAAACCAAGCGCAAAATTTGGCAGAAGAACGAGGGCTGAATCTTTTAAATATTAAAGTTTCTCAAGAATATGATTCAATGTTAAAGTTTTTAAAAGATTTAAGTAATTTAATGCGAGGCGAAATTTCTTTTAAAGACAGAATAAACTTTTCACAAATAGACCAACTTTTAAGTTTTGTAATACAGAAAAAAGAACTACCTAAACCTAATGAAGAAACCCCAGTTCTTTTGATGCTTATTGATAAAGGGGGATTAAACATTTATTCCAAGAGTTTTGTTAATCAAAATGATCCTTCAAATGAGCAATTAATTAGTGGTTTCATTACTGCGATCAACTCATTCATGAAAGAAGTTTTCAAAATTCAAGGCTCTATTGAACGCATTAGGCATCAAGAATATACGATAATTATTCATCAACTAAAACAATTCCTTATTTGTTATGTATTTCGTGGAGAATCATATTTTGCAGTTAAAAAGATCAACACATTTGTTGATGCACTTAAACAAGATGAAAAATTAATGAATTACTTAGAAAATGATTTTCAAATGACATCTCAATTAATTAACGCAAAAGAATTTGATTCAATGGTTGATTCAATATTTATTAAATAATTTAAAAGAAGACTTAGATATTCCCCAAAAAAAAATTAACAAGAAATTATATTGATAATATTATTAGCAAAATTTCAACTAAGAAATCTTACTAAATTTAGTTATAATAAACACAACACTAAAAGTTGAGGGATTATTTTGGAATTAGAGAAGAAAAAAATAACGCATTGGAAAATTAGGAATGAAAAATTATCTCCAATAGAAATAATTACCATTGAAAAGGAAGGAGAAGAACCAAAATTCCAACTAAAACAAGCAGATGTTTGTCTTAATTTTGCTGACTTTCAAGATTATTTAAAATATCTTTCATATATTCGCTCTCTATTTCCAGTAAATAATCTCAACGAACCATTAGATACTCAAATCTCACCCCAGCTTCCCAATCTAAAATCTAAAACTCCTTCTAAACCATCAATCGAAGAAACTCTTCCTCTAATTCTTCCTGATTCAATTGAAATTCCCGAGATCTATATTTTTTCTCCTTCAGGATTGTGCTTATATCATTTTGAATTCTATGGAAAACCTGATCAAGAAATAATTAATCAAAACTTAGTATCTGGGTTGTTCAGCGCAATAAATTTATTTGTTGAAAAAATGGGATGGAAAAAAGGATTGAATCTTATCCGAGCAGAAAATATTGAAGTCCGTTTTCACAAAGGTAAAAAAATTATTATCGCTTTGCTTTCAAACACAAATATGAAAATAAATTACTTAATTGAACCAATATTAGAAGACTTAGCCGTAGAATTATCCGTTTCTTTTGAAAAAGAGTTTGATGATGAAATTGCAGCAACATTCAATAATGGTGTTTCCAATCCCAATAAGTTTTCAGCCTTTTCTAAAGCGGTGGATCGTATTTTCATTAAATTCCGAAAACAAACCTTTGAACTTTATCAAAAACTGATTTTAAATGAAGCAATGTACTTTGATGTTCCAGAAGATTTATGTACTGGCTTGATTCACCTACTTTCTGAAGGTCGAAGTGTTGTAAATGAACTAAATACAATTATGAAAAAATATCCAAATATTAAACAAGCGATCAAAAAAGTCAATTACGAACAGCGTGCTTTATGGGATTTGTTTAAAACTCCGATTTATGAAATAAAAGGATAAATTCTTTTTTTGATTCTATAATTATTACATCTAGCATGGAATATAAAATTACTAATGATATTATACCTGGATTACCATGGACTTTAGAGCAATCAACAAAAAATATTAACCATAAGACTGAAATATTCTATTTTAGTTTAACTACTTGTGCTCATTGTAGAAAGGGTTTAAACTGGCTTCGTAATCATGGTGTAAAATTTAAATGGTTATATTTAGATAAACTCGATCCGGAAGAAAAAAAGAAAATAAAAAATTGGATTCAAGATCACTATAAGCTCAGAACCCGTATGGGATCTCCATTTGTAATATTCCGTACTCAGAACCAAGATTTTATCTCTAATGGATTCGATCCTGAATATTGGAAAACCAAAATCCGTTAATTTTAATCCTCCTATATTTTTCCTTAATTCACTATATTTAAATAAAATTTGATTTTCTAGCGATATTAGTTTGACTTAAAAATCGTTTTGCAGCTTGCTGAAGGTAAAGTAATTCCTCTCGCTCTTTTCTTGGAACTTTATCAGGAGAAATGGCCAAAATTTTCTCTGCTTCTCGTCTTTGTCGTTCTATTGTTTCATATTCTGTCAATTTATACTCATCTTCGCTAACATATTTCAAACCCATATCATATAACCGCCATTTAACTAAAAATGGAGAGAGCTCCTTTTTGGATAAGAAATTTCCTTTTTTTTTTTCTTGAACTTCGTAGGAATAAAATTCAGGGATGATATCTTCCATAAGAACATTATCTAATTCTTGAGCAAATTCATTTTTAAATTCAAGAAAGGTGCGATATGTACCTTGAATTGGGTTTTCTTCTTGTAAATTAGAATGAGTATGGATAACTTTCAAATCAGAGTTTGTTGGGACTAAAATGGTTCTAGAAATTCGAGGACGAAGAAAATATTTAAAATTTATTGGTGTATTTGGAGGAATATCTTTTAGATGAAACGTAAATTCAAGCCCTTGTTGACGTAGTACTTTTTTATAAGATATTTTAGCTTTTATTTTTGAAACTATTTTTGGAGCAATGTTGGATACTATTTTTAAAAATACTTTGGAAAAACGATTGGGAGAAGATTTTTTCGATTCTCCATTAATTTCCACCTCTAAAACTTCAAAATTATATGGAATGATGTCTTGAATAAAGGCATTTTCAATTGGATCATCATCTGTTGCCTTAAAATTGAGTGAAAATTCTGCTGTATACTCTGCTTTCATTGAATTATAAGAATCTTTCTCAGTAATTTTATTCAGAATAATATTTGATTGATTGTGTAACGGAAAAGTTTTACCTGATTGAAGTTGAATAACCCCTGAACGCGAAATTTCTCTACTTTGCATAACTCGATGAGTTTCAAAGAGTTTATCTGAATCAATGATTATATTTTCTAGTTGTAAACCATCTATCTCTAGTTCTTCCAAGGGAATTGTAGTCATGTATGGCGCAATATCTTCATCAATATTGATTTTTTTTTCTAATTCTAAAATAATCTGATTTACTTTTTTGATTTCGGCCCATTTTTGTTTATTTATTCGTTGTTGGGTCTTTTGAAGTTGTTGTAATAAAATAGAATATTTATTATCTACTTTGGAATTCTTGAATTGTGATTGCAGTGAAATTAAAGCTTTACAATTCATCAAAGCGGCGAGATATTCTTCATTGTTAATACAATCGTGGAGTAAATGATCAAGTTCAGTAATAAGTTGTTCTTGATTTAAACGATAAAATTCTTTTTCAAGCTTGCTCAATCTGTCAAAAAATGGTTTATTTATGAGAGAATTCCCAGAATTTGAATCATCCTTAAACATCTTTGAAATTTTTGATTTATTATTAAGAGAAATTCTAGGTTGTTCTGACATTTGATTCATTCCTGTTAATATTATTGAAGATTTACGTCAACGGAACTAAAATCGAGATTTGCAAGAATCTGGGAGAAATTTGAAAATATTGATACATTTCCGCTAAAATTCTCAATATATACCTCATATGTTTCATAAAATTTTTGATTTATGATTTTCAAAATTTGCTGAATTTGCTTTTCAGGAGTTGAATATAATGAACGTCCTAAAATGTAAAGATTTTCCCGAGGTTCTACATATATAGTATAACGGTTATTACCAATTACAAATGAATTTAATGAATCTTCTGCAATTTCTTGTGAAATTGACTGGAGAGCACTCACAAATCCTCCAAACAGTGAAGGATTTATATCCATATCGGGATGGAAGGAAAAGAGTTCAATCCCTGTTTGCGTAAAAATCCACAAATCTTTTAAGGGCCCTGTTGACTTAGTCGATATAAGATTAGGCGATTGAATATTTATTTTAGCTTCTTCAAATTTTTTCTGATAATATTCTTGGTTATCCTTATCTTGAATTTGAGCATATATTTGTACGATAAGTGAAAGAGTATTTAATTCTTCTTGAATAGTAATTTCTTTTTTTTGGTATGTATTTAGCGCAGTAAATAACTGTTTTAATGCTGAATCATATTCTTCCAAATGAAATAGGGCATTTCCAAGCGAATATTGAAATTCTGCAATCACATCTTGATCTATATATACGTACTGGCTGAATAATTCAAGCGTATGGAAAAGAAGGGAGATAATTTCTTGATAACGATTTAAGGATTCATAGTAATGCACCAAATTGCGAATAAGAGATATCATTTTTGGAAAATCATGTAATTCTTCAGTTATTTCTATTGCTTTTTGCAAATAATGTATTTGTAAAGTTGAATCTCGGAGAAATCCATAAATATTGGCAATTATCCGGAATATCTCAACTTGATTGGCTTTTTCTTCCAATCTTTCCCATATTTCGATAGACTTAAGATAATATTCTATTGATTGATTAATTCTATGATTAAATTGATCTCTGTGAAAAATCTCAAATCCTTGCTGTTTAATTTCTTGGAGATTAAACGAAAAAAATCCATTCCCAATTTCTGCATAAATCTGGGCTAATTGGGCAAAATCACTTCGTTTTTTCTGACTATTCACATTATTTTGCCCCATGCTCTGATTTGAATGAAGAATTGCCTTAGTAGCTTGAATTAATAAAATTATTCCATCTTCATAATTCTTTAGGTGAATTAATGAACGACCTGTAAAAATAATCAAATGGATCGAGTTAATATATTGAGAATTTTCAGGGGTTAACTTTTTAAAAAATTCTACAGCATCTGAATAGTGTTCAAGTTTATACTGGAGAAATCCCATATTAAAGATCGCTTGCTGCCAATATTGGGGGCTATTTAACTTACTAGCCATAAATTCAACTGTTTGAAAATGAAGGAATGCTTCACTGTAGCGGTTCATCTGCATGTAAATATTTCCAAGTAAATATTCACATTCTAAAACTAATTTGGCTTGATTTTCAGATTGGAATTTTGATAGGGCATGTTGAATAGGGTTAAGTGCGAGCTTCCATTTCTTACTCTTATAATATGCAATTCCTCGCTTTAAATCAGATACCGCTGTAGTTAATGAATAATGGGGATCTAATTGAATAGGGGCATTTTGTAGGTTCATTTTCGATTGTTGATAAGGAAGAGATTGTTCTGAATTTTCCATTTTTTACACTACGTTGTTGAATATAGGAATATTTTTTATTCAAATTAAATATTCAAACAAATTATTCCATAATTATTATCATTTGATGAGTACCCATCTGATTATTAATAATTATTGGGCATCAGTAATTGTAAGGTTTAATTGTAAAAAAGAATAGTAAAAATTTATTTAGCGATCCATACCAACTATCTTATATGACTGATTTAAGTAGTTTTAAAGAATTAGAAGCGCGCATTTCAGATATTTTGCATCTTGGATATGCCACTTCAATTCTTGCATGGGATATGCGTACCTATATGCCTAAGCAAGGGATTATGCAACGTGGAACAGCACTATCTATTTTACAAAAATTAATTCATGACAAATTCACAAATCCTAAAATGGGAGAATTGCTAAAAGCAAGTAAATCCATTCCAAATTTGACACCAGCTCAAATTCGTGAATTAGAATTATTTGAACGCGATTATCTTCGCGAAACAAAAGTACCCACTGATTTAGTTGGAGAAATATCCAAAAAATCTAGCACAATGGAACGTATATGGGTTACCGCTAAACAAAAAAGCGATTTTTCAATGATAAAGAAGGACTTGCAAGAAATGGTTAATTTATTAAAGAAAAGAGCGGAATTTATTGATCCTTCCCGTGCTGCTTGGGATGTGCTTGCAGATGAATATGAACCAAATGTATCTGCTGATCAAATTACTGCGTTTTTTAACCCTGTTCGTGATGGAACCATTAAATTAATTAAAAAATATCGTGTAGCCATTGAAGATTGTCATGATGTTCCAAATCCTTCTCTTTTGGATGCTCCTGCTACTAAGGCTCAATTAATGCAGGTTAACGATTTAATTCTTGATTTCTTACAATTGGATCGGAATCGAATACGTGTAGATGAAACTGAACATCCTTTTACTTCTGGAATGCTTGATGACGTGCGGATTACAACTCATTATCTGACTGGACAGCCCATGGCTTCTTTTACATCGCTTATGCATGAAGCAGGTCATGGAATGTACGATATGAATCTCCCACGTGATGCAAAATTTACTCTGCGAGGGCAGCATATGTCAATGGGTATTCATGAATCTCAAAGCAGATTTGTGGAAAATATCATAGGAAAAAACCCTGTGTTCTTGAAATATATTTTCCCCAAACTTCAAAAAATTATCCCTCCATTTGCTGCTTTTAACACAACGGAATTTATTCGTGCTTTAAATTCAATTCAACCCACAAAAATACGAATTTATGCAGATGAGGTAACCTACAGTTTGCATATTATTCTACGATTTGAAATGGAGCGCGATTTGTTTTCTGGTAAAATTACAGTTGATGAACTTCCTCAAGTATGGAATGAAAAAATGGAAAAATACTTGCAACAAGAGATACAATCTGATGCTGAAGGGGTTCTGCAAGATACACATTGGTACGCTGGGTTATTCGGTTATTTTCCTGATTATGCATTAGGTAACTTGTATAACAGTCAAATGCTACATATTATGGAACATCAAATTCCAGATTGGGAAGAACAGTTAAGTCAAGGAAAATTTGGAGCCATCAAGCAGTGGTTAATAAAAAATGTGCACCAAGTGGGAAATATGTATGATCCCTTACCGTTTATCGAAAAACTCTCAGGAGAACCACTTAATCCTCATTATTTCTTGGATTATGCAGAAATGAAATTCGGAAAAATATTTGAATTTTAGATTCAGAAAAAAAAAAGCAGAAACAAAAAGAAGAAGTGGTTAATAATAAGGTGTTTTTGTTCGAATTCCAGGAGTTTTACTATTAATATCTCGCAAATGATTTTCTAAATCATTTTACAATTGTTTATTTTTTTGCAATTGTTTTATGCACTAATTGCAATTAACCCCAACATAAAGATGAATTCGGAGAATGGGTAAAGCATCCATCGCTATATAGTCGCTGTGATGGTGAAATCTCCACTTCATTTCAGAACGAAAATTTAATTAAATTATTAGATTTGAATATTTCACCATAGATTTTAATTTTCTTGACAGTTGAGAAAAATTTAGTTGCGCTTTTCAGAGAAATAGGGATTATATGAAATTTTTAATTAATTTTCCAAATTTTCCCCGAATTTGCCTAAAACACATTAACAGATCCTTTTTCTTCATTTCTTCATTATCGTTACACAATATTGCGATCATTTTTTCGCAATTATTTCCTACCAAAACTTGCATTTTGTAAGTGATTTGCTATGTCTGATGATATTAAAAAAGCGCCCCGTTATTTAATCCGTTTTCATGGACGTGGAGGACAAGGGGCAGTAACGGCAGCACAATTGTGTGCCATGGCATTCAATGGACCTGCAACGTGTATGCCTACGTTCGGCGCAGAACGCATGGGTTCGCCAGTTGCATCGTTTGTAAAACTCTCAAAAGACTTTGAAAAGGTCAGAACTAACGAGCAAGTGTATTCGCCACAATATGTTGCAGTTTTAGATGACACACTGCTATCTGACGTAGATTGCACGGCAGGAATGGTTCCTGGAGGCTATCTAGTAATTAATACCTGCCGCCCAATCGAAGAAGTAAGGGAAATTATCTCAAAAAATAATCCACCAGCAATTAACATTGCATTAATTGATGCAACCAATATTGCTCTGGAATACTTAGGCCGAAATATAACCAACACATTAATTTTAGGTGCTTTATTGAAAGTTGCTCCCGAATTATTTACTATCGAACAGCTCTCTGATGCAATTGCAGATCAATTTAATCCTAAAATTGCTCAAAAGAATATGGATGCAATAAAAGTTGTTCCTGATGCAACAACTGTTTACCCAGCAGATGGAGATGTTAAAATCTCATATGAAACTGACTATAAGAAACAATGGAGTCATGTTAAACCAGATTTAATCGGAGTAAAAGAATGGGATCTTGCAGGAGTATGGTATGTAGATAAAGTGGATGGAGGATCTAAACGGGTAAACACTGGGGCATGGGGTGTTTCTGTTGCTCAGTATCATCCTGAATACTGCATTCAATGTGGAAATTGTGTATTTGTTTGTCCAGATTTCTGCATCCTTCGGGAAGAAGTTGACGGAAAATGGCAAGTTGTAGGTGTTGATGAATTCCACTGTAAAGGCTGTGGTAATTGCGTTGCTGTCTGTCCTGGTAAAAAGGATAAGGAAACTGGTGAAAAGCATAAGGCTTTAACCATGGTGATGAAATGTTAAGGAGTGAAAAAAAATGTCAGTACAACCAATGAATCCTTTCTTTAGGGAAATAAAAGAACCAGTCGAATTAACCATGACTGGGAATTATGCTGTTGCTGGGGGCGTTACACAAACCGATCCAGATGTAATTTGTGCTTTTCCTATCACACCACAGACTCAATCAGTTGAAGGATTATCTGATGTGGTTAATCATGGTAGATTAAAAGCTGCATTTGTAAATGTAGAATCAGAATTAGCTGCATGTGCATATAGTACTGCCGCTTGCGCCGCAGGAGCTCGAACCTTTACCGCCACAGCGTCTCAAGGTTTATTGCTTATGACTGAAGCACTTCCTATGGCACCCGGTTGGCGAGTACCACTAACAATGTTGATTTCAGCTCGTGCATTTAATTCTCCAAACTTATCAATTTGGAATTCGTGGGAATTTACACTCTTATCAAGTTTTGGATGGAATTGCATTGTATCGGAAAATGTACAAGAAACATATGATGCATCTATTATTGCCAGTCGAATTGCTGAAGATACTCTCTTTCCGACCCAATTTGTACATGATGGATTTATCATTTCCCATAGCGCGCAAAAATTCTTCGCAATCCCAGATGAAGATGTATTAAAGTACACACCGAAAAAACCAAGGCATCATGTTAATACTAAACGACCTGGTACATGGGGAAGTATTATTACACCAGATTATTTCATGGA
Organism: Candidatus Harpocratesius repetitus; assembly: GCA_021498095.1. GTDB lineage: Archaea > Asgardarchaeota > Lokiarchaeia > Sigyniarchaeales > Promethearchaeaceae > Harpocratesius > Harpocratesius repetitus. The sequence goes on from JAIZWK010000001.1 coordinate 596,262, forward strand.
AGCACGACTTGCTTTAGAATTAGAAAAACGCACTGTATTGGATAAAATGGAAGCTGCTTTTCGTGAGTTTGAAAAAATAACTGGTCGTGCTTATCATTTAATAGAAACATACAATCTTGATAATCCATCTAAGACTGTTTGTATAACCATGGGTTCAATGGCAGGAAACATTCTTACTTGGATGCAAAACAATAAAGACATCGGGTTAATAAAACTTCGAGCTTGGCGTCCTTTCCCAGCAGAACAACTACGCAAAATTATAGAAGAACATAACATTGAGAAAATTTTCGTCTTAGAAAAAGATGATGATCTTTCTGGACAATTACCACCAGTAGCTTCTTCAATAAGTTCTTCTTTGATGGGTTTACCTGTAATTCTTCGCTCTTTTATTGTTGGATTAGGTGGACGAGATGTGACCAAAGATGAGATTGAATTTGCAGCAAAGAAGATGAAAGATGTGAAAGATAATCAAGGTCGGCTATATGATTATCTCGGAGTTCGAGAATCTAAAGGGAAATTATGGGAGGCGAAGTTTTAATTCGAGGTGATTATTATGACTTTGATAATAAAAATGGATGAATTATTAGCTCGGAAGGAGCGAAATACAGTATTATACATCGGGTACGATAACGAAGCATTCATGAATACAGGTATTCAAGAAAGTGGAACTACACCTTTTGGTGCATCAACTACAACAGGACCTGGTGGAGAAAAAATTAAAGGAAAAATTGGAATTAAAGAAGATTATCTTCCGGGATTTACCTTATTAGGTCATAAAAGTGCATACTTTGCTACAGCAAGTGTTGCTTATCCATTAGATTTTATAGGAAAAGTAATGGATGCTATGAAAACTCCAGGAGGTGGGTTTATTCAAGTATACGCGCCGTGTCCTCGAGGTTGGCGTCATGATGGTGGCGACACGAATCGTATTGCTAAAATCGCGGTTGAATCTGGATATTGGCCACTAATAACTGTTAAAGTTAAGAATGGACAACCAACATATTACTATACAACTGTACCTGGAATGGCAAAACCTGAAAATGAAGAAGATTTTATTGGAACTGATGATGAAAAATTATTGGAGTTGCTGAAATCTCAAGGAAAATTCCGCCATTTATTAAAACCTGAATTTTTAGAGAAGAACATTGACGAATTATTCGGACAAATCAAAGCCCGTAATGCGAATTTAAATAATTTACTCCGTCAATTTGGAACGGATGATAGAAAAATTCGTTATTCAATAATCCACTCCAAAATTCCACCTCAAAAGCATATTAATCCAGGACACGGATTGTGTGGTGGTTGTGGAGCAGGGTTTATGTTGAATCAATTAACTTCAGCAGCATATATGATTGCAAAAGAGAATATAATCTATGTAAATAACACTTGCTGCGTGGAAGTTTCAACCAGTAAAGATGATGTAACCAGCTGGAATGTTTCATGGATACATCAACTTTTCGAATCAGGAGCTACAGTCGCAGATGCAATTTCAACTGCCTACCGAATTATGTATAATAAAGGAATTGAAAAAGAAGTTCCATATGTAATACATATTGGCGGGGATGGATCTACTGTCAATATTGGGTATCAATTCCTAAAATCTGCCATTGTTCGGGCTTCTGGTTATCAAATTATGAATGAAGATTTAAAAATTGAATAATTCAAGCAAATAGAATTGAGGATGTTATTTCTTTTTTGCTTTTTTTTATGGTTTTTGTCTTTAAATGTAAATGAATGATTTTTCTTTTTCTTCATTTTTTTTACATTCCATACTCTCAATCATAATTTCACCAAAACCTTAAAAATGAAATAATCCATAAATATCCTATCAAGTAAATTTGCTATAGATGAGAACTATGAGAGAATACCAGCGATTAGTGTACAAATCCAAAAGTTCATTGTTCTTTCTATGGTGCAAATTCATGGCTTGGCATTCGCTCTAAGAGAGCTTAGGATTAAAATTTAAAGTAGAAGCTATCTTAGAGCGCCTGGTTTTGTCTGAATTAACTTATAAATTTTCAGAATCCATTAAGATTTTCTATTTATTTAATTTGAAATCGGAAAATACTCCTGCAAAATAGTTATGAAGGCAGGATATAGTTGATTCCATTAATGGACAAAAGGTGACTTGGTGACTCAGCTTAGATGCTTTTGCTTAATAATTTATCTTAAGTTTTATTTGGATGCGCTATGAGTGCACAATTGCCGAATTTGGAAAATTATTCGATTTACTTGATGAAACAAACCATAAATATCTTAATAGAGAAAGAATCTCAAAAAGAAAATATCTTGAAGAGAAAAAATCTTGAAAAAAAAAATATATTAAAAAGGTGAAAGAAATAATGTTATTTAAAAAAGCTGAGCAAAAACAAAGTTTAGAACAACCAATTACTTTGGAATCTGTTTCTGAACTAAGTAATCGAGTTTTACTCGACAATAACCAAATTCCTAAAGCATGGTTTAATATTGTACCATATCTTCCTGAGAAACCCTATCCAGCAGTATTAGCTGACAATACACCTGCAACATTCGAAATGTTAAGTCAATTGTTTCCGATAGAATGTGTAAAACAAGCAGGATCACAAGAAGAATTTGTTCTAATTCCTCAAAAAATTCGGGAATTATATGCACTTTGTAATCGACCTACACCCCTTCAAAGAGCTTTTCAATTAGAAAAGGCAATTGGGGTAGATAGTGATCGCATCAAAATTTTCTTTAAATGTGAATTTGTAAGCCCTACAGGATCTCATAAAACGAATACTGCAATAGCGCAGTCATATTATGGGAAACAAGAAGGAATAAAAGGTTTTACTACCGAAACTGGAGCAGGTCAATGGGGATCAGCATTATCAATGGCAAATTCAATGATGGGATTAGAAACAAAAGTGTTTCAAGTTCGAGCTTCGTATAATGATAAACCAGGGCGACGAGTAATGATGCAGAATTTTGGTGCAGAATTACATCCTTCGCCATCAGACATTACAAAAACAGGTCAAAAATTCTATCAAAAAAATCCTAAGCATCCTGGTAGTCTTGGAATTGCAATTGCAGAAGCAGTTGAAATGGCAATGACAAATCCTGGTTATAAGTATTCCTTAGGATCGGTTTTAGATTTCGTGTTACTGCATCAAACAGTAATTGGTTTGGAAGCTCAGCTGCAAATGGAAAAGATTGGGGAGCAACCATCTGTAATCATGGGATCGATTGGAGGGGGAAGTAATTTTGCTGGATTAAGCTTTCCATTCTTTAAAGAAAAGCTCACAGGTGAACGAGATGAACTTGAATTTATTGGAGTAGAACCTTGTGCTTGCCCATCATTAACAAAAGGAAAGTATACTTGGGATTATGGAGATTCGGCAAAAATGGCACCTATTATTAAAATGTACTCTCTAGGAGCTAATTTCATTCCACCAACGGTTCATGCAGGTGGTCTTCGTTACCATGGAGCCGCACCTTTGGTTTCTATGTTAAAAAATCATAGTTTTATGAAATCTGTGATGGTACATCAGACTAAAACCATAGAAGCGGGTATTTTAATGGCAAAAACGGAGGGAATATTACCTGCAGTGGAGACTAATCATGTAATTGCAGCAGTAATTGATAGAGCCCTTGAAGCTCAAGAAAATCATCAAAAATGTACGATATTATTTAATTTCTCTGGGCATGGATATTTTGATACACATGCATATCAAATATATCATGAAGGTAAAATGATAGATTATGAATACCCTGATAAGGATATTCAAAAAGCCATGGAGGATTTTCCACCCATTGATGAAAATAAATTCTTATAATTTTTCATTGATCTTTACCAAGATTTATACCCAATTATACTGCTTTTTTTTCATTTATACTTTTTTATCAAAATTTTTTCATTGATTTTTCTCACTAAAAGCAATTTAATAAGAAGATTATTAGAAATATTCTAATAAAATATTCCAAAGTTTTTATCTATTCTTCAAAATAGAGAAAATCCAAGATGAAAATGTGATCCCGACAAAATATCTTTGCTAAAATTGTGGGAAAAAATCCAGTATCGAATTTTAACTATCTTTATTTAACTGAAAAATATTTGAAGAGAGGAGAGCAAAGATTTTTTTCTTGATACCCTTCATTTATTTTTTGTGGGAAAAAAATTTATGATAGCATGAATTCGGCAGAAGAGATGACCCAAATTGTAGGATTTATCCAAAACATTTAAATAAGGATAACGTTATTATTACAATATATCCGCGGAGGATATAGAGTTTTTGACGTGATTATTATGGCTAAGAAAAAATCAAAGAAACCAGCTCCAAAGAAAAAGAAACCCGCTAGTCGCGCTTCTTATATCGCGAAGGCACCTATTCGACGTTTAATGAAAGATGAAGGCGCATCTTTAGTTGCGGAAGATGCACTAGAATTGTTAATTGATGTTTTAACCAAAGCCGCTCAAAATAAAACCAAAGCTGCTATTAAATTGGTTAAAGCAGATAAACGCAAGCGCGTCACTGCCGCCGATATTAGCGCTGCAGAATAATTCTTTTTATTCTGCCTTTTTTTCTCTATCTTATTAAATACCACAATTTTTATTCTATTACATTCCACTTTTTTTAAAAAATAACTTAATTATTTGAAGATTTAACTTTGCCATTAACCCTTTAACGAGATGATTTTTTAAAAACCATGTTCCTTTATTACTTGAACTGAGTTGATTAATGTACAAAATGCTTTTTTTTATCACCAAGGATTAGAATATAAACTGTCATGGGCGGAACCCCGATTCCACCATCCAGTCATTTATCACAATTTTGGTCGTAAATTACTTCAATATATACGATTTACTCAATCATCTGAATTTCCTAATAATCTTTTTAATAATCGATATGGGCTTCGTTGCTCATCATTTCGAATAAGAAATTTAGTTAAAGATGCCCAGAAAAAAATCAGTTTGGCTTTAGTAAGTCAAAAACATGTAAGTTTAATTAAAATAAATGATGTTCGTGCATCTAAAGCAGAGGGTATTGAAGTTTTACCAAAAATGGCCAAGATTTGGTATGAAATCAATTGCCAATTGCATGACAAGAATCCTGGTCACGAACCTATTTTACAAAAAATTATGGAGTTACATCAACAAGCCTTAGCTTCAGAAGTTCCAGTGTGGACTTCTACTTTTGACAGCATTACAAGTCATAGGATCCGTCCATCTCCCTATAATTGTATAGCTTCTGAAGAATTTACAGGTCATATTGACTTATTGTTATTTGATGAAAAAGATCAGTCTCTTATCGTAGCGGATTATAAGCCCGAAGAGAAATTCTTGAGATCTCTTCCACAAGTGGCGATTTATGGTTTGATTATGAAACAGATACTGAATTATCCAAAAGTAAAATGTGTTTCGTTTAGTAGAGAGAAAGCATGGATCTACAATCCTGAAATAATTCGAACGGTTGTTATTGAATATATTAAAAGTTATGGTGATCCCCAATTGGAATGGCGGGATCTTGTTTATTCGTTGTAAAAAAATTAGATTTCGGATGAAAAAAGTGGTAAATAGAAAACTTACAAAAAAAGATATTCAAGATTTCAAGCAAAAACGTTTTATTCATAATGGAATGGAATATATATTTAAATGGGCAAAAAAGCAATTTGTTTTAGAGCAAATGCCTCCAGATATTGGTATAAAAATTACAAATTACTTTAATATTATCACACAAGGTATTGTACCTATTGATCTTTTCAATAATCCCTTTATTTTGCGATGTTCTAAATTTCGAGTGAAAAATTTACAGCGAGGGGCTCAAAGAAAAATATCACAGCAATTAATAGAAGATAATAGGATTTTTCCAATAATTAGAGAAAGTAATGATCAAAGTTTAAATGAATACCCTAAAGAAAATTCTGCATTTTTAAATTCAATATTGGAAATCACTGAGAATACTTTTGCATCTTACTGGGAACAAGGGTATAGAGATTATAAACCATCGCATGATGAAGTTCTTTCTTCAATACTTCTTCAGCATGATGGTGCCCTTTCAATTGAAGTTCCTGTTTGGACTCGAAAAAAATCTTCATTAGAACAATTCCTTGTTAAAAATAATGAGAATGAATCATTTTCATGCGATTTTACCTATTCTTTAACAGGACATATCGATCTTTTACTCTGGGATTCTTCAACACAGTGTTTTATAGTAGCAGATTACAAACCAGAAGGATATTTTCTACGATCGCTTCCTCAAGTGGCAGTTTATGCTCTAATATTGCAAAAGAATTTGGAATTATCAAAAGTATTATGTTTATCATTTAATAAAGATGAAGCATGGTTATATTCACCACAAATTTTAATTGAAGACATTAATCCAATGTTGGAACAATACGGAAACCCTTCTTTAAAATGGAGAAAAATTGTAAAATCGTTCTATAAGATTTAATAAAAAAGAATTGAGTGATTTTTTATCAAGTTTATATTAATTATATAATCGTATATTGATATTATTAATCTGTAGTACAAAGAAATTAGGAAAAATATTAATAATTAAGCCAAGATTAAGCTTTAGTTTCTTCTTTATTACCTTTTTTCTTACCTTTCTTTTTACCAAGTACAATCTCTTCTTGATTTTCTTCTTCTTTTTGTATAAAGTCATTTTTTAGAAAATATCCAATTCCTAAAATGACTACAAGATTAATAACTGTAACAACAGTGCCAATCACATAACCATTAGAACCTTGAATTCTAAGGAAAACTCCAATAATAGGAGCGATTATTAGGAGCAATCCAGCAATTATCCCCTTAAACATATACATATTTTTTTTTGAATCAGCCATTCTTATCGAGTTTTGCAAGGGAACGTTTAATAAAAATTTTCTTGAACAAAAAATTTAGAAAAGTTTACTTTTTCTTTTGTTTAAGGAAATCTCTCATTGTTGGAAAAAAGGAACTAACCCCTATTTTTTCTTAAATTTGCCTTGAATTTTTTATATATTGCCTTATCCAATTGTTTTCCAATCTTTTTTACTATTCTGAGACATACATTTCTTAATTCACCGTCTAGAATTTGGGTGGATAAATCTCGAGTCATTGGGTGATTTAACCGGGTTATTGTTTCTTCTTCCATTATTTCTTTAACTTCAGAGTGAATTTCTTCAAAAGTCGGTATTTTTGTTTTAGACCATAATTCTTGGATTCGCGATAATGCAAAATAATAGTATTGACTTGTTAAATCTAGAGGAGTAGCCTTTTCACTGCTATCAGGATGTTGTTCGCAAGAATTTGTAGTGGTATCCTTTCCGCAAATTATACAAATTCTTCGATGACTTAATTTTGCATGAATTAACAAGCTTTCTAAAGCCAAGCGGTCATCTTTTTCAGTCCAATAAATAGAAGTTGGATTCACTGTGATTGCACTAACTGAAATCAGAGCACTGGTAATTTTTTTCTCAATCCAATTAAATGTACTGAGTTGTTGTTCTTCACTTATCTTTTTTCGTTTTGCTTGTTCTTTCTCTTTTTCGACTTTTTTAATTTCGAGCCGTTCTTTTCGAATAGCTATTCTGGAAGTTTTGAATCTCTCCAAAATTTCATAAGCAATGACATAAGACCGTGGAGAAAAATTTTCTTTTTTAAGTTTTATTTTTCCTATATCAGAAAAAAATAATGCAGGTTCATCAGTAAAGACTTTGATTGCATTTTGGATGTTGCAATCGAATAAACGGGCATAAATAAAAGCATTAATCAAAAAACTATCATTTTCTATATCGAAAATAAATGCTAATTCTTGTTGACGTTTGATAAGTCTATGAATTATTAATTCTTCAATTTTAATCCTAACCCAGTTTTCTTCTTCTGATGAATCAAAGATTCTTTTCAACCCGAGTAGTATAACACTTTTATCTTTTTTGACTTTTACATAGCTTTCATAAATTCTTGCTATTTGGACGCAAATATCCGAAAAAAGATTAAAAAAAATCTCCTCTGCAATCATTTTATTAATATGATCTATATCAAAAACAAAAATATAATTTTCAATCTCGCCACTCAATGGATATTTGGGTTGAATAGATGAAGATATTATTAGTTTTTTCAAAAATATAGATTTTAATTGAGTATAATCCACCTTTGCAAGATCACATGCTTGATGTAATATTTCAATTTCAAATTCATCATTATTTTTCAATATTTCAGTAATTGACTTCGATCCCTTTAGCTGATTTTTTGTATATATTTCATCGATATAGCGCTGAACTTTCTCTAACTCAGAAAGATAGAAATTAAATTGAATAAAATCTTCTTTTGTTAATTGGTTTAACATAATATCGTGTAAGAATTTCTTAGAATCAATAGATTGAATTTCACTAAATAACTGAAGATCTTCAAATCCATATCGTTTAAAGAATGATTTTACTTGACTAGAGTTAAATTCTAAGATTTTTTGGAGAAAGAATTTAAAATTTTCAATATCATTTACTGCTTTTTCTTTTATTTGCTGAATTATCCATTCTTTCAGAGTTTGCTCTAGTTTTTCGAAATTAACTTTTTGATTATTAGCTGTTTTCAATTTTTCAAAAAAAGCAATTCTAAATTTAATACCAATAAGGTATTGTGTTAACGCTTTCCGATTTCTAGGAACATTTGCACTTTGAAATTGTAAAATTGAATCTGTTAAGCTTTCAAGAATTTCTGGATTAATATGAATTTCTTTTAAAGATTTAAATTTAAAATTCTCCTTTAATCGATTCAATAGAATTTGAATAGTGGATAACTCAATATTCTTCTCATTTCCTCCATCACTAACCAGCTCTTGTTCCAGATCAATAGAAATTGCCCTAATTTTTGTTCCTGCTTGAGAAATAGAGTCTTTAATTGAGGATAAATATCCAATATTCTTACCAATAATATCTAGCCATATAATATCTGGATAAATCTGAAATGTTTCGTACAGAAAATCTCTAATTTGTTCACGACTAGGTGATTCTAATAGAAAATTTTGCATTCCAGCTTGTTCGAGTAAGTTTTCTATTATTTGAAGTTCAAAATTGCTAAAACTAAGTAATATATCTAATTCTTTTGTTAACATATCATTAAAAAGAAGTGTAATTTCATCAAAAAGATCCTTTTTTTCTTGAATTTCTTGAAGATTTTCATTTAATTCTCGAGAAATCATGCTTTCTTTTGGTTGTGTTCTTATTCCAAGATAATGATAGCATTGGATTGCACAAGCACCAATTAGCAAATTTGAAAGAGTATTTTCTTTTGTTGTTAACTTATAGATTTCTTCTCGATTTGAAGATCTCTTAAACCTAGTCAAAATTAGTTGAATTGTTTGAAAATATTTTTGAGTGCTTTCTTCTGCAGTCGATGGTTTAATAATTACAGAGCGTTCAGGCATGATTCTCACCTCTAAGAAATGGAGCAATTTTATCAAAATTAGTTGAGATAGATACCTTCACAAATTTATCTTTTAGATTTTGAAATTCTAAAATATGATCAATTTTAATTTTGGATGGTGATAATGGTTCAGCAGATTTAAGAATCAATAGTTTTGGAAAAGGTAAAATCGAACTGAAATATTTCATCTCTTCTTCTACTACAAATCCATAAAAAGATTTTTCAATTTTAAAACTTTCACGCATGTCTTGAATTACAGTTGAAAGCATTTCTTCATTTGAACGTACTGGACCAATTAATTTTTTTGCTAAATATGAATTAGGGAACCTTTGAAAGGATTCTAATGATATATACACAATTTGACGAAGAAAATCGGGGAATTCATTAATAATTTCTAAACCCTCTATATAAGTGTAATAAATTTCCACTAAATCTTTAAGCTGAATATTTGACATTGCAATTTTATCGAGATAATTTTTCATAGGTTCGATAAATCCATCAATACTTGTATCTTTCTTAACTCTATTACTAACATAATCCATAAAAAGCAATAATATTTTGCTTTTAGGCCAAATTACATCGTATTGTTTATCAATTTGATAATTTTCTTCATACTTTTGAATAAAGTCTCGTATATATGTAAAAAACACTTCACGCCATTGAAGATTCAAAATTATCATGCGATTTTCCAAAAGATATTTTATTAACTCATCTCCAAACGATTTTGGCGTAAATTCTAAGTCTAAAGGAAACTTTTTCAAAAACTGTTGTAATGTTGAATTACGAAGTATGAAACCCCATAAAAATTCAATTTCTTTTGGAAATAATTTTAATTTTGTAATATATGTTTGGAAATTTTCATTGGATTCAAATTGCTTTTTGCAGAATTCAAGAAGATCAACTATATTGATACTACTAATTTTAATGAAAGGTTCAAGCATGTCTTTAACAATCTTTTTAAACTCTATTAATAAATGGACTTGACTTCGAGCAGAAATTTGACTATTTTTTAATTGAAGTTGAGTTTCAAGATACTTTTTGAAATTAGTTAAAATCTTCTTACCTAAATGAATTGTTGATTTTTTTTTGATTGAATGAAGATTTTCTTCAAGTAATTCCATTAATTTATTATTCATCTCATCAAAATAAAAGATTTGAATGTACTGACGATAAGTTTTCTTGATTTTCTTTAGTGTTTGATTTAAACTTTCTTCTATGTATAGAAAAGGTGCTTGTAAATCCATTGGTCGAATTCTATCGTAAGAAATGGATGAGTATCTAAAGTTTTTCAAGTGATGAATAAGTATTTTTCCCATTATATTTTGGAAAAGATCAACACTAGATAAATCATTAAAAGATCGCAGTTTATGATTGTAATCTTCTTTAATCTCATCTAAAGATTTAAAAGCTCGTTTATTAATATACTTTTGATAATTTTCTTTGAAAATTAATTTCCAGTGCTCAATTTCTTCTAAATACATACTCCAATATTTAATAAATTGATCAAAATCTAATGATTTTCCTTTAATTTCGCTTTTTTCTAAGAAAATGTTAAGTATCAATGTAATAATTTGCTTTTGTGTATCATCAGTTGTCCCTGTATTTGCAATTTTTAGTAGATTTGCACCAAGTTTAAATGAATGTTGAGCGATTATATAAGCAATACTTGGATGAATTTCATATTTGGAAAATTCAAATCTTTCATCTTCACTTAATCGAAGACGTGGATAGCCAAATCTTGGATTACGAATTTCTATAATTCTATCTTTCCAATTTTTAAAATATTCTAAATTCATATTTATATATGATATATTTCTATCTTCTTCACGTAATCCAACCATTTTACGGTTCCATTTTGTTTCAATTACCTCAGCTTGGAGTTTGGAAGTAAACCTAGTTGCAAATTTTTGTAAAATAAGAGCACGTTGTTCTTTATTTAATTCTGGGATATCTATAGCTCCTTCAATTTCATATAATAATTCATTAATATGATTAATACTTTCTTTTGGCTTTTTATCATCCATCAAAGCTAACTGTGGAGCTAAAAGTAATAAAAATGAAACGGAATCCTTATATATTCCAGGTATAAAAAGCATTGATTTTGGCATTATTCTTGTTTCAAAATGTTTTTGGGGAGAAATTAATTCAAATTCTAATGAATACAATTCACATCCTGCAAAATCCCTTAACATTCCTGAAAATCCACTTAAATATTCTAAAATCTCTTTTATTAAGTGTTGAGAATGATGCTTTGATAATTTACCTATGCCTCGAATTTCTCCTATTTCGATTTGATGATAACCCTTATATCCAAAGACTACAGTAAGTTGTTTTTGAATTTCATCTGAAGTAGTTAAACTCATAGTAAAAAATCCATCTGGCTATTTCTTGTATATAATAATGTTTGATATTTCAAGTACTTATAAGTTCTTGCTTTATTTCTTTGGGTGATTTTAATTAGTGTTTATTCTTTTATTTATTTATCAAGTGGGTTAGAATGAAAAAAAAAAATATTGAAAATCTAATCGCAATTTTTTGGGGTTTTAATTTTATTTTTCTTTTAGTTTACGCTATAATAATATCTTTAATTGATTTGATAAAAAAGAAAAAAGAAAAAATCTATGATGATCCTGATTATAATCGACAATTTAAAATTTTGATAAGTGTTCCTTCAATAACTTTAATACTTTTTTTAGTAAATTCGCTTATAATTCATATTGCAAATGAAATTTTTCTTGTTTCAACATTAATCATCTATCAAATTGGAATTCTTTTTTCTGTGGGATTAATTCTTCTTTTTCCTAAAGAAATAATGATTTTATTTGACAAAAAGGTAAAAAGTATACTTCCCAGCTTTAAACAATTTGGATTTTTTATTTTAATCGATATTGCTGTTTCTATTCTTTTTATTTCAACTTGGCGAATTTTATATGAAAGTGTTTCTCTCTTTATTTTTAATTTAATTTCTATGTTTGCACTTTCATTATTAGTTTATCGATATTATTTAGTATACAAGATGGAAAAAAGTAAGTTACAAGATCTTATGGAAGTTGAAGAACTTCTGGAATATAAATCGACAAATTATGCAAAATTAAGGAAAAATGTTATTCAATTACAGGAAAAAGTTAATGGATTAATCGATGATAAAAAATTTGAAAAAGCAATTGATTATTTAAAAATCATTCAGAAAAAATCATCTCAACTTATAAACATATCAAAAAAAATGAAAAAACGGGAAAATTTTTCAGAAGCTACTATATTATTGAAAAAAACTAATAAGAAACGCTATATAGCGGAGCGAGAAAAAGATTTTTTGAAGATTAGAGAATTACAAGAATCCTTATCAAGTATACAAAATCAAGACCAAGAATCTCAAAAAAAAATTGAAATTGAACTTAATAAACTCTTGAATAAAAGAATCAATTCAGCTAAGAAAATGCATATGCAAAAAGATATTGAAAAATTCTCAGAAATAAAAAAGTATTTGAAATTTTAATTGCTCTATTTTTTAATTTTGATCATTCTAAAAAAGGATATTTTAAAAATGACTCAATTTTTCAAGAAGGAATATCAAACTGCTGCTCTCAAAATTATTCAAAAATATGGTATTTTATCACCTGAAATCTTGCAACATGAATTAAAAATAAAGTTTGAAAATACTCAAAAATTGATTGATTTTCTTTTTATTCAAGGTTTTATTAAAGAAAAAATAGATAAAAAGGATCCAATGGAAAACTCTAATACCAGGAATATCTGTCAAAATGGTTGTAAAGGTTGCCCATTTAATTCTATCTCTCAGTGTTCAATCTCAAAATCTAGAAAAAATTATTTTTTGACAGAAAAAGCTCTAAATTTTATACAATCATCCTAAACTAAAAATTCATTCATTTTAGTTGTTAATTTTTTGCTTTATCTAATATTATTAATCATATTCATAGTTTATTGTTGCTATTTTGATTAAAAATTATTATTAATTAAAATCAATTTCAAACAAAGAGAAAGAGTGTTGTATTTCCATTGGAAATTGTATAATATAAAATATTTTTATTATAATAAATATAAAATAATAAAATTAAAGCCCCATTAATAATTTACTTCATTATTTTTAAATATTATTAATTATCTACGCATAATATGTCAAATAAAATATAAGAATTCTATATTCCACTGGAAATTAAACCCTTCCAAATGTAATTTCAGAAAAAGTAAATTGCTAATTATATCTTTTAGAGTTTAGTTATGATTTATATGATTTTTTAATTGAAAATATGATTTCTCTTTGCATTATTTTTTTTATATAGGTTTGTCTTAAATTATTGTAGTTTTCCATACGGGCATATGGATCCTGCTTTAAGTATATGCTGCTGGAATTAATAGGAGATTTTTTTAATATTCTTTGACATTTGTCGATTTCTTTTTTATAATCGAATTTTTCAGGAAAAGAGTCCATGTAGCCCATTGATCACATCTCTGTCTGATTCACATAATATTTTTTAAAGGGAAATAAAGATAAAAAAAAGCGAATTATTCTTCTGTTAATTTAAAAAAAACCAAAGGTCTTCCACGAGAATTTGTAGGGCGGGAAAATTTCTTGATTAAATTATAGTTATTTAATCGCATCAAATTATCGTATATAGTTGTTCTGGGAGATCTTACTCGTTTTACTAGTTCGGCTCTAGTCATTGGACCATTTTTTTCCAAAACTTCAATTAATTCTTTTTGTAATGGACTAAAAATCATTCCATCTTCAAATTTTGATAAATCTACCATCATCAACACACTCTTTTTAATTATTGTCATTCATGAGTTTTATCTCAAAGATATGTATAAAAACATCGATATTTTTGAGATGTATCTTATTAGCAACAATTAGCTACTAATAAGCAACTCAATCATTATATTTATATAGGTGTTTTGCATATATAAATATGTCGGTTATTATCGGATTGACATGGTTTAATTCGATTATTATCGGATTAATATTTTAAGATCTTACAGGACATGAATAAAAATGCCTTCTGCACAAAAATCCAAATCCCAATCTTCACAAATGGAAAAAGATACTCAGAAGATTTGGATTACATTAACTACTAAATATGCAGAGATTCTAGACATTTTGGCTGATGATTCACCTGATAAAGTAAGATCAAATCGCAAATCTGTATTAATTGAGAAAATGGTTGATGAGTATTTAGAAAAACACGAAAAGGAATTACATGATGATGGTAAATGGGATAAAATAATCAGTGTAAGAAAACGGGCAGCCGATAAACTTGAAAAAAGTATTCAGGAAAAAATTGTTTATATTGATAATTATTTACCCAATTATCCTGAACTTAATAAAATTATGGATGTGTGGCAAAGAGTTAGATCAGTCGAAGATATTGAAGCAATTGATAAAATTTATTCAAAAGTTGAACAGTTACGAGCAAGAGATAGCCAAAAACTTGATCAACTTTTAGCTGAAATATAGTTAATTTTAGTTGCTAATTAGCAACACTAGTGTTGATAAGTTCTTTCGCACTTTATTAATTTTTTTTAAATATAATAGCGATGTTAAGACATTCAATTTATTTTATAACAATACTAGATGTTATTTTTAGAAAATTCTCGCAATTCCTACTTGATTTTATTCAAAATATTGACTACTATATTATACTTTTACTTTGGGGATTGGTATTTTTAGGAGTTTTTAGCTTTTTCTGGACATTTTTTCAAAAAATTAATTCAGAATTGAAAACATCAGCATTTATTGCTAGGTTATTCATCAGTTTTCTTATATTTTATGTAATCTGGATGCTTTCTACAATATTAAATATTAAAATGTTCGCTCCATTGACTTCTGAATAATTTTTCTAATTTGGGTATTAAGAAAAGAGTGAAAAGTTTTTTTTCATTAATACCTATGGAATTTGATAATGTGCAATCCTTCATTCATCACAAAAGTTATTAAAATTGATCCTGAAAATATAAATAATCAAGATTTACGTGAAGCAGTGATAATACTTCAGAATGAAGGAATTGTAGCATTTCCCACAGAAACTGTTTATGGATTAGGGGCATCTGCCTTTTCAGAAAAAGCTATAAAAAAAATTTTTAGAGCTAAAGGTCGTCCTTTAGATAATCCCCTTATTGTTCATATAGATTCAATGGAAATGTTGGAATCAATCGTTTTGGAAGTTCCAAAGAACGTTAGGTCTTTATGTGAAGAATTTTGGCCAGGGCCATTAACAATTCTTTTTCAAAAAAATTCCAAAATTCCTGATTGCGTTACTGCAGGACTTCCAACAGTAGCTATTCGGATGCCATCAAATCTGATTGCTCAACGTTTAATTCATTTATCTGGTCTTCCTTTGGCAGCTCCTAGCGCAAATATTTCAGGTAAACCAAGTCCTACTTCACCTTCTCACGTTAAAGATGATTTTGATGGAAAAATTCCTTTGATTATCGATGGAGGTCAATGTCAAGTTGGAGTAGAATCCACAGTAATTAATGTAAATAGTATTCCTCCACTAATCCTTCGACCAGGTGGACTAGATTATGAAGAATTGCGAAAATTTATTCTTGATTTGAAAATATATGATAAGCATTATAAAAATAAGGACTTAGAAAAACATCCAAGTACTCCAGGTTTAAAATACAGACATTATTCACCTACTGCCCGTGTAATTCTAATTGAACAAAATCAACAAAATATGCAATCAATTATCTTTGAAATACTAAATTCTTTTACTCAAAATATGAATGAAATTGGCTATATTCATACAAATCCCGAAATAGTTCTTGAAGCTCTATATTTAGAAAAGTTGGGAGATAATTTAATTGATTTGACCAAAAAAACATTAAAAACCATTGTAATTCAAAAAGAAATTTATGCTAATGTAGCTCATAAAATTTTTTGGGCTTTACGAATGTTAGATTCAAAAAAGGTTAAGTATATTATTGTTGAGGGAATTTCAGAGCAGTATTCAGGATTAGCAGTGATGAATCGGTTAAGAAAAGCAGCATGGAAAATAATAAAAAAGTAAGTGATAAACTTTACAAAAAATTAATAAAAAATTATTATTGAATGATAGATAATTGCTTGATTCATAAGAAACAGATAAAATAAGATATTATTTTTTCATTTGCTGCTTCATCATTTCTTTTTCAATTCGTTCCCGTTCTTCTGGTGGCATTTTTTCTAATTCTTCCATAAATTTTTGCTGAGCTTCCATCAATTCTTGCAAAATGAATGGTTGAAATGCTTGTGATAAAATTGGCATTGCTATTCTCATTTCTGTCAATTCTTTATTCATTCTTTTTGCCAAGTCTCGCATTTCCAACTTTGCTTCTTTAGTCATTTCTCCATTTCCAATTCCAGGACATTCATCAGCATTAACAACCATAAATTTGCTTCCATCATATTCTAATGGATAGGTTCTACAACTTAATGGGCGGTTTGAATAAATTAAACATTCTTTCTTTTCCTTATTAAATAATGGACAAGAAAGATCTTCTTCTTTTTTCTTTTTTTTATCTTTTTTGTCTTGCTGTAGAAAAGCGTATGGATCTTGATCTTTACGGGCTAAAACTAAGTCTACTGTTCCTTGTGGAGTTTTAAGGAATTTTAAATAGGGCATCATATTTGCAACAACGTTATTTTTAGCCCACATTATTAAATCACTCATAACTAAAGGAATTGGGCCTCTTTTTGCACAGCAAGTTCCACATCTGGTGCAGTTAAATACAAATTTTTGTTTTCTTGGTGCTGAATCTGCTTCACTACTCATTCATATCATCTCAAAATGATTATTTATGATAATTACTGATTTTCTATATACTAAACTAAGTTATTAAGGAAGTCTAAGTCATTGAAAAATAAAAAATTTATTAAAACAAATCGAAATAATACAAAAATACACAAGTATATTCATATAACTTACCAAAATTCGAGTAAAACAGAGAAAAAGCTAATAAGAAGAGTTGAACCAAGGGGAATGATTAAATCATCAAATTTTGAGGGGCTAATTAGTTCTAATAAGGTAGATATAATACTTAATGATATACTATATATCACAATTTCGTCAAGGTGTAATAAATCTGAATTTCCAAGAAACCATTGACCAAAAAAGAAAAAGGAAAAAAACGAAAAACCTAAAGCTACTAAGAAAAATGCTAAACTTCCTTCTAAAGTTCTCTTATTTCCAACCCATGGAATATTGATATGATGTTTTCCATATTTTTTACCAAAAAAGGATGCAGAAGTGTCCGCAAACATCATTATTAAGATAGAAGCGATTGGAAAGTAATACTTGGATGGAAATAATGTAAAAATAAACATTAATATTGTAATTGATAAACAATAAGCAAAGGGTCCTTGAAGATAACCTATATTCAACTCTTCTGCTTCACTTATAGCCTCAAAAAGTTCTCGAAGTGGCTTGTTTTTGCTTTTTTCTTTACTTTCTCTAGTCAAAAATGTCATCAAAAGTGCGATAAAGGCTGCAATAATCGGATATTTTAAATAAGGAGCTATAAAAATAGCTAATCCTGAGAAACTATGAATTAACTTTCTTGCTGTGTATTTTGAGATGATATTTCTTTCTTTAAGCATTTTTGGGATTAAAATGGTTATTGCAACATATATTAACGCAAAAAAAGTAATTATAATATCAGTTTCAATTGAAATATTTGTTGCCATTAAATTCTCCTCCTAAATAAGAATATCTATCTCTTTAAAAAAAATTCTTTATACGTTCGTATTTTATTATGTATATCTATGGGGATCCGAGTTTTAATTATTGATTGCTTAACTGCTGGGAGAGGTAAACGAGAATTTACGCGAGACTTTATTGGGTCAGGTCCGAGATATGTCTCTGGATTTATTGAAATGATCAGCAATGAGATGGTACAATGCAATCTTATCAGAAGTGATTATATTTTTCAAGAAAATTCTCACGATTTAGAGAAATATCCAATTATTGGTTTTTCAGCTATGACAATGGATATTCCAGTTGTAAAAAAACTACTAACAAAATGGAAAAAAGTACATCCCCAATCTGAATACAGACTTTCCTTTTTAGGTGGACCCATAACATGTGATGAACATATACTAAGGCAAATATCAGTAGATTTTGCGATAATTGGGCAGGCAGAATTAGCGCTCCATTCAATCTTTTCACAGAATATAGAAAACCTAACAAAATCGCTTATAAACACACAACAGAATAATCAAAATGCGACATCAATTAAAAAATCCTGGAAAATTGATTTACTGACTGAAATTCCTGGAATCACCTATTTTAATCCAAAAAATCAACAAATAATTTTAAATTCAATGAAATCTAAAGAAATTGGAAAAGAAATTTTGCAGTGGTTTAAGAATGGAACAGGATTTCCTGAAAAAATTATTAATTATCCAGATTATGCATTTTCACGAATTTATATTGAATGCTTGCGAGGATGTTCAAATTTTCGTCGGACATCTTTAAAGTTGTTTAATGGAAATCAATGTAAAGATTCAAGTTGCCAAATCTGTCGAGGTTCTTCCTTCTCAACATTATTAAATTGTCCAGCGGGAATTCCTCCTGGATGTGGGTTCTGCTCCACCATAAATCAATTTGGATGGGTTGTATCCCGCAATATTAAAAAAATTATAGAAGAAGTAAATTACTTAATCAAGATAGGAGCAAAACGAATTGTTCTTGGAGGACCAGATATTTTAGATTTTTATAGAGATCGTATAGTTGAAGAGCCCCTTATCAATCCGAACCATCCTGAACCAAATTACCGTGCTTTGGAAACTTTGATTAATGGTTTATTAGAAAATCCAAAAATTAAGAACCATGAAGTTCAAATCTTTTATGAAAATGTAAAAGCCAGTCTTTGTACCGAACGCGCTTTAAGTATTTTAAGTAAAATACCATCTCCAATATTTTCCATTGGTTGTGAAACTGGTTCCAGTAATTTTGCTGATCTTCTTGGAAGACCAAGTGACCCCAAAAAAATAGTTAGCGCTGTTAAACAAGCCTTAGCAAAAGGCATTCGGGTGCATGTATATTTTATTCACTCCCTTCCTGGTGATACTCCAGAATTTGCAAGAGAAACCTTAAGTTTAATTAAGGATTTCATGATTCTGAATATAGATAAAATAACATTATATAAATATCAAGAATTGCCTGGATCTCCATTTTGGAAGATTTCAAAGAAAATTTCACCCCCAACTAAAGAAATTCAAAGTATATATAGGCAAATTAAGCGATTGGTAATCAATTTTAATAAATCTAAGAAATTACAAATAATTGGGGAAGAATTTAGAGTTTATCTCACCGAAATTAACCAACAATATCCATCTGATGCTATGGGATGGATTTTAGAAGGGGGCCCAAAAGTTTCAGTTATTAATGGATCAAAATATATAGGCAGCTTTCAAAATGTGAGAATTATCAAGGTATTAAGCGATCGTCTTGTGCTCGCTGAAATTTTAAAATAGGTTCGATTCAAAAGATAAAAAAAATTGAAAAGATTCCGAAAATTACATAATTTGAGTTGAATAAAATAGAATGCTGGATATTAAACTTTTTAGAGAAAACCCCGATATAATTCGCGAATCGGAAAAAAAACGTTTTCGATCAATTGAAAATGTTGAAAAAGTAATTGAATATGATAACAAATGGCGCGATGTATTGCAAAAATTACAAGAACTACGCGCTGAACGTAATAAGATATCAAAATCATTTAAAGTTGTGAGTAAAACAAACCCGGAGAAATTACAGGAATTAAAAGAGCGATCGTCTGAAATAAAAAATGAAATATCAAAGCTTGAACCGTTAGTTAATGAATATCAAGAACAAAGGGATTTATATCGATATAAAGTAGGAAATATTTTAATGGATGATGTTCCAATAGCGGAGAATGAAGAAGGAGACGAAATTATACGTAGATTTGGTGACATTCCAAAATTTCCTTTTGTTCCATTGAATCATGTAGAATTGGTTAATAAAATTGACGGTGTTGAATTAGAAAAAGCTTCAATCGTATCTGGTTCACGCTCATATTACTTAAAAGGTGATTTAGTTTTATTAAATCTTGCGCTACTTAGATTTGCGCTTGATATTTTAATTGAAAAGGGTTATACTCCATTTTGGACTCCTTTCATGATGAAACGTGAGATTATGGCTGAAGCTGCTGAATTGCATGATTTTGATGAACAATTATATAAGATTGATGGTGAAGATCTATATTTAATTGCTACAAGTGAGCAGACTCTTGCTGCATTACATCGTGGAGAAGTTTTAGATGAACGTAGCTTACCTCTAAAGTATTGTGGGATATCAACTTGCTTCCGCCGAGAAGCAGGATCACATGGAAAGGATACTTTAGGAATATTCCGGGTGCACCAGTTTGAAAAGATAGAACAGTTTATTTATTCTAAGCCTGAAGAATCCAAGAACTTACTAGATGAACTGATTGCAAACGCGGAAGAAATATATCAAAAATTGAAGATTCCTTATCGAATTGTGAATATTGCAAGTGGAGAATTAAATGATAATGCTGCGAAAAAGTATGATCTAGAAGCATATTTTCCTGCCAGTCAAGCATTTCGAGAATTAGTAAGTTGCTCAAATTGTACAGATTTTCAAGCGCGTAAACTAAATATTCGATGTGGAGTATTAGGGGATAAAGAGAGTTATAGATCGCTCCATACTTTGAATAGCACAGCTATTGCCACTGAACGAACAATTTGTTGCATTTTAGAGAATTATCAACAAGAAGATGGTACGATCAAAATTCCTGATGTTTTAGTAACTTATATGAATGGAAAAAGATTAATTGGTTAATTTTTTTTTACATTCGTCACAAATGGGATTCTTCTCTTCAACATATACAGGTTCACCGCACATATGACAGTACATAGCAATATTATCAGTTCCAGAAAATCGATTACAAGCATTACATGCGGTACCACAAATAGCGCAATAGGGATTATTTGGATTCCATTGAATTTTTACTCCACATTGAATACAGAACCCTTTTTTT
The DNA here is from genome assembly GCA_021498095.1 of Candidatus Harpocratesius repetitus. Lineage (GTDB taxonomy): Archaea > Asgardarchaeota > Lokiarchaeia > Sigyniarchaeales > Promethearchaeaceae > Harpocratesius > Harpocratesius repetitus. Next base: position 617,647 of record JAIZWK010000001.1, read on the forward strand.
TCTTGATTTAGATTCATTAATTTTCCTTCGATATTTTTTATTGATCTAAAAAGTTTATAGGTTAAAAAAAAATATGATTATTAAGTTTAACTAATTATAAGAATGAGAGATAAATCTTTAAAGATCGTTAATTATTAGTTAATTATTCTTATCTTTGCAAAAACTTAGATTTCTTTCACTGGGGTTTAATATAAATGGTTCGGCTAAATAAAAGCGGGGAAGTTTTTGTCAAATTACTTTATTGGGGTTGCGCGGGAAGTGGTAAAACTACAGCTGTCGATAGCCTTTATAAATTATGTAAAGAGAAATATAATGATATGGTTGAACCAACAGGTACTTTAACAAAAATAGCGATGGCCAGTGGATCAACACTTTATTTTGATAGAGGAATCTTTCAATCAAAAAAAGAAAACCAGATTTTTTACCATGTCTATACAACTGCAGGACAAGCACGATTCAGTCCATTACGAAAAAAAATCTTTACTGGAACAGACGGAGTAATATTAATTTTTGATGCACAACGAAACCGATTAAATGATAACATTGATGCTTTGAAGGAGTTAAAAAACGTAGCTAATGGAAAATTGATCTCTGAAATACCCCTTCTTGTAATGGTCAATAAACAAGATTTACATAATACAATGAAGAAAAAAGAAGTGGAAGAAATATTAATTCAAGAAAATCTATTTTATCCCCCTTCTCATCCTTTACATATGTGGAACCCTATTGTATATGAAACAATTGCTCTTTATGAAAATGCGATGAATGTTTATCAAGTCTTTTCTGAACTGGCGCGCAGAACAGCAATTTATCAAGCAATTGGTGATGGAAAAGCACCAGATACGACAAAACCTGTAAAATTATCAAAGAACGTTCCTGATTTATAAAAGAAGAAGAGTGGCACTTTTTTGATTCTAGCTTTTCATTTTGAGTGAAAAACGAATCCTATTAAATTTTTCGACTAATTGAAGTTCACACAAGAATCGTAAAATTATTAATATTTGTCGATTTTTACCACATATTAGCAAGTTCGAGTCGAAATGTATTATGGTCAAATCCGGATATAGTTATGTTTCACAAACTTTTAAACAACATGAAGAATCTTATCAATCCGAATATTGGAAACGAATGATAAAACTTCGACGAGGGCCCACTACTATACGCTTAGAACATCCAACTAATGTTGCTCGTGCTCGCTCATTGGGATATCGTGCCAAACAAGGTTATGTGGTAGCTGTCACCAAAGTGCGTCGTGGGACCTTACACAAAATTCGGCCAAAAATGGGTCGTAAACCCGCGAATTTAGGAGTTCGTCGAATTACACCTAAAAAATCCTTAAAATGGATAGCAGAAGAGAGAACTGCAAAAAAATTTACAAACTTAGAAGTTCTAAACTCCTATAAAATTGGATCTGATGGAAGAAGCCACTTCTTTGAAGTCATTTTGGTTGATCCTAATCATCCAGTAATTAAAAATGATCCTAAAATTAATTGGATTGGTCAATCTAACAATCATTCTCGTGTTTATCGAGGTTTAACTTCAGCAGGAAAGAAATCCCGAGGATTACATCGTAAAGGGAAAGGAACAGAAAAAATCCGACCATCTCTTAGAGCAAATCGGAATCTACACTAATTTCTTATCTCTTTTATTCCCTTGTTTCTTTTATTTTTCTTTTTTCTTCTTTCCACGATATAAATTGACAAAATAAGGTTAATCTATCATAGGTGGGTAATTCTTTAAATGACGGAATCATTAGATAATAAAAAATCTCAAAATCAACCCAATTTCAAAATCCGATTGATAGAAATAAAAACTTTCATCCATGCTACTGAATCTTTAGAGAAAATTATGTCTATATTTCAAGATAACTTTGAAAAAACAGATATTCAAACTAATATTGAGATAGATCACTGTCAAGGGACTCACGGACAAAAAATATCTCCTTTAGTTATTCAATTTTCAACTCAAAAATTAATAAAACAATTTCTATTCTTTCTAAAAGAAAAAATGACAGATCAGAGCAAACACCAGTTGAATTATGAAGTAGATCGGCGTTTGGATCCAAAATTTAAGTTATTTTTACGATTTGATAAACAACAAGCGATTATGGGTCAATTTTCTTTAGTAAATCATTCTGATGTATTTCAGATCATTATATTTTTTTATAATAAAAATCCAAAAGTTCCTATTAATTCCCAATATATTAAAACATATTTACGAGAAAATGGAATAATTCTTGATGTGTAAAAAAAAAATGATGTGCAACTATGTTTCTAAATAGTTTTATCCCATGGAACCCTGATGTCTCGGAATTTCGAAAAAACTTACAATTTCTATATCATTGTGGTTATCAAGGAGCTTTTGTGAATGTTTCTGACTCAAAACAATATAAAGAATTTATTAATTCTGAATTTTTTCCAAAAAAACTCCCTGAAATATCATTTCCCATTGAAGTATCAAGTCTTAATGTCTACAAAAAAGATGATTCACCAATAGTATTATTTCCTCGGATTACTTTAGAACCACCTAATACTCAAGCATTAAAACAGGAATTGAATCAGTGGGTTTCAAGACGATGTGTAATTGGCGTTCAGTCGAATAGTAAAGAAATACTTGAAGTCGCAGCTCGTGACGGAAGAGTTGATATGATTACTCTGCCCTCTCTTCTTTATTTAAAGGATCTATCGAAAGGAATTTTATCATTATTAAAACAAAATGGAATATATTTGGATATTCATTATAACGAACTTATCACCAGTTACGGGAGCAAACGTACGCGAATTTTGCGTAATTTATATAAGTTATTTAAGCAAGCAAAACCTTTTTCCTATAAATATATTATTGGAACAGGACAACATCCTTCTAAAAAGCAAGTTGAATTCTTAAGAGGTCCTCGAGAAATCGGGGCAATTCTCATCTCATTATTGGATTTACCAGAAAAACATGTAAAATCGATACTAAGGGAGAATATTGAAGCTTTAGCATTGATATTTGTAAAAAGAGATCAACATGTATTTATTCAACCAGGAGTGGAAATTATAAATAAAAAATGAATCATTCTGGAGAAAACTAAATGAAATACATAAGACAAAGATACGTTTTATTTGAAATACTTAGTCCATCTGAATTTGAAAAAGTTCATATTTCTCCCGATCAAATTATTCGTGAATTGTGGAATCAAGTTCAAAATTTATACGGACAGAAAGGGACATTTAAAGCAGGGCTTTGGATGATAAGATGGGATCCTGAGCATCGTATTGGAATTATTCGCTGTGATAATGTATCAAAATGGGAACTTATCGCAAGTATGGCATTTATTTCAAAAATTAACCGAATCCCTGTTATATTTCATTCTCGTAAAACTTCAGGAACAATTAAGAAAACATTGAAAATTTGGCGCGAAATATTTAAAAGTATTCCACCCCCGCGTGATAAATAATTGATATGTAGAGTTTTCATCATTTTGTCACTTGATCACAAAATGCTAAGAAAAATATAACTAAGAATCGATATGATTAATATGAAACGGGATCGATACCCCACTAATTCACCTAATACTCCAATCACAAATGGTTTTTTAATTTCAATTTCTGAATATTATAGTTTATTACGATCATCTGAATTACCCCGTTTATATGATGAATTCTCCTCAATTCTTTGCGTTTATGCCATTTATCCCCGTCTTTCGCGTATTACTTGTTATCCTGGTAATTTTTCTGCAGTTTATAAAATTTATCTAGAGTTTCAAGAAGATGGTCTTCTTGATTATCAAGTACATTCTCAGCAAATCAGTTCCTATAATGTAATTCATACGACGGGATTAAGTAAGCATAATTCGCATTACTCAGTTGAATATTATGTGGAAGGCTCAGAAGAACAAGAGAAATGGGATAAATTTAAAGATATAATTGATCTCATTAATTTAAGTCGAACAACTTTGCGATGCAGTGGAGAATTTATACGTTTTCAAGATCATTCATAGAATGGTTAAATTTTTTTTTTATCATACATAAATATCATTAGAACGATTCAAATTTTGGTTTAATATTATGCATCCTGCTGACTATTCTGATGGAACTTCATTTGATACACACTATGATATTGAAGAATTACGAAGTTATAAATATATTTTGGGTGAATTTGGTGTTCAAATGCTCTTGGCTGTCGCTAGAGGAGCAGAAAATAAAAATTCAATTCAAATGCTTTCTGGAGTTCCTCATGCATGCATTGCTGGAAGGATGCCTGTGCTTCTTAATTTAAAATTATTAAAACAAGAAGGAGAAGATCTCTTTAAATTAACCTCTAGAGGGCATGATTTTTTAAAATGTATTAAAGAATGTTTTTAAGGATATAGTAATTTGTAATTAAGTGAACTATTCAATTAATTTAATTTTCATTATTTTTAATTTATAATTTTTTCAGGCAATGATGATCCTATGACAAATGAGCGAACGCAATGACATTGTCGCCCCACGCTGAGCCTTTTTATCTTGACGTCATTTTGACGTTATTACTTTTTTTATTAATCGAATTAATATTCATTTCCTTAGATTTTAATAAAAGAGATATTTTCCATGATTTTTTGAAGTTTCTTTTCAAGGAAATTAACACGATCTTGTAACTGAAAAATCTGATAAATCAAAGATTGATACGAAGATTTTCCAAATACATGCATATCTAATATTAAAATAACATAACTATTAAGTGAAAGATGTCCTTTTTTTTCTATCAACGAATTTTTTATTGATTTATCTATCCAAATTACCTTTTCTATGTTTTTTTTTAAATTTAGTCGTTTGGTTTGTTCAGATTGTGTAGATCGCTCGGAGGCTGATATTTCTTTAGAAATTTGTTCAATTTCATTAGATTTTTCTTTTGGATACAAGGGAGTTTCACCAGGAGCAGGAAGGTTTTTAAGGGCTTCTCTTACCCACTGACTAAAATTTGTGAAGAATGATGAATTAATTTTGCTATCCTTTAATATTTCTTCCCATAATTTATATTTTCTAAGGGGAATATAGAGTTTTAATCGAACCATAATTGATGAAGACAAAATTGACTCACCTTTAATGTAAAATGTTTATTATGAATAATGAAATTACCTATTCTGATCCTATTATGGGATCATCAAAAAATAAATCTTTTTTTATCATATCTGAAATAATCTCGTAACGCTTATTTATAGAAAAAATAGGTCGAATTGAGATGGATGAGAAAAATATAATAGAAAAAGTTGCAGAGCAATCAGAAATGACTATTGGTGATAGCATAGCTCCTCCTCAAACTTCTGAAAAGAGAGAAATTCGCGTTGCTATTGCAGGATTAGGGAATTGTGCAGCAGCCTTAGTTATGGGGACTGAATACTATAAGAACATCAGTCCTGCGGATTCATATATAAAAGGATTGATGAATCCAAGCATTGGTGGTTATCTTTATCGAGATATTAAAATTGTTGCCGCATTTGAAATTAATTCATTAAAAATTGGTAAAGATGTTGCTGATGCAATATATGAACCACCAAATGTTGTCCAACCGATTGTTCCCCATGAAGAAATGCCTAAATTAGGGGTTATTGTCCAACCTGGACCAATATTAGACGGATGCGCTTCTCATATGGTTGAAAGTTTTTATCGCTATGATCCAAATAAGATTCAACCTTGTAATGTTGCTCAAGTGTTGAGAGATGTAAAAGCAGATATTTTGGTTAATTTTCTTCCTGTTGGATCGTACCACGCTTCCCGTGCTTATGCTCAAGCAGCTTTAGATGCTGGATGTGGTTTTATAAATGCAATTCCTGAATTTATTGTAAGTGAGCATGTTGAAGGAGATAAAGATTGGGTAGCTGAATTTGAAAAAGCAGGACTACCTTGTGCGGGAGATGATATTAAAAGTCAAGTCGGTGCTACGATCTCTCATCGAGTATTAACAAAATTGTTTTTAGATAGGGGAGTAATTGTAAAAAATACTTATCAGCTAAATATTGGGGGAAATACTGACTTTGAAAATATGAAAATGGAAAGTCGTCTAACAACAAAGCGTAAATCTAAAACCAGTGCAGTAACAAGTGTTCTCCCTTATGACATTGATTGTAGAATTGGGCCATCTGACTATGTCCCCTTTTTACGGGATAAAAAAATATGCTACATACGAATTGAAGGAGAAACATTTGGCGGCCTTCCCTTAATTGCTGATATGAAACTTCGTGTTGAAGATTCACCAAACAGTGCGGGTGTTGTTTGTGATATTATTCGAGTCATGAAGCTAGCTCTCGATCGAAAAATTTCTGGTCGTCTCGAATCAATAAGCTCCTTTTCATTCAAACATCCACATATTCAACCACCATCTGACGTCATTGCTAAACAATGGGTTAAAGAATTTATTGAAGGTAAACGTGATCGATAAAATATCTTCAAATTAATCTCAAAAGAAGAAAAGTACTATTTTTTTTTTCATTATATTTTATGGCTTTTATTTTATCCATTACTATTACAATATTCTAGGGAATATTTATTTAAGCGGTCTCGAAATTAGAATTATATAGGAAAAAAAATAAAGATATGAGCCATTATTATGCAAGCATCAGTCGCCATTAGCTATTTCCATCGTAAAATTGGACCAATTGTATTCTATGCCTTTCCAGAGGAAATTCTAACTGAAGAGGATAAGAGTCGATTAGCAGAGTTCATGGATCAAATTTATGAAGAGGGCTTCTTCACCCATAAATTTGGAAATCTTGCCTCAATGAACTACTATTTCGAAATTGAAAGTGAATGGGCTCGTGGAAACAAAGAAATGTTGATGGTTTCTTTTGTGATAGATAAGATTCCCACGGAATTAGAAGAAGCAATTTTTAAAGAATTTACACAAGAATTTGCTGAAAAAATGAAAAAGAAAAGCAATCTCTTTAAAGCATTCTATAATTTAGATGATTCTCAAGTTTCTGAAGATGATTATCCTGAAATTAAGGAATATAATTCAGATATTCGGTTTTGGTTAAAGGAATTATACTGGTTAGGGATTGATGAATTAAGGGAACGAACTGAGGAAGAAAGATGGTCTTCTGTTATGAGTAAAGCAGAGATTTTCAAAGTAATAAAGAAACTTTCAAAAGGACCGTTAGCACTTGAAGATTTACAAAAATGGTTTAATGTTGTCTTTCCTAACTATTCTTTAGAAAAAATAATAAATGAACTCGAGGAACAGAAATTTATTTTTGTAAATTCTATTGGGCAAGATACATACGTTTTATTGGTCAAAGAAGTCTCTATAATGCGCGTTCCACCCAATTGCGTAATCGATTTAGAAGAAGACTCGCCTGAAATGGCTGATCTTACTGAAATTTACATTAATGAAGTAAGAGATTTTTTTGAAACTTATTCTCCGAATTCAATGGATTCATTAGAATTATTTAACATCTTTGATGATCCGAAGAAATATATCATTATTACTCAATTGAGAAATGGACCACTTCCTAAAGAGAAAATTCTTTCGCTATACTCTGAGAGCTCATCCAAATTAATGCTTCAGAATTTAGAATTTCTTAAAGAAAAGAACATTATTCAAGATTTCTCTTATGCAGGAGAACATCTCTTTCTTTTAAAAACAGATATCATTTTAACTGCGAGCTTTCCCAAATATTTGAAACAGTTATTACCTAAAGAAACTAAAGGGTATGTGGCACGAGCATACTCATACCGTAGTATTTCGCCAGATTTCGATAGTTCTTCCAAAGAAAGTCTGTAATAATTTCCTTTCTCTTATTCATAGCTGAGAGAGAATATAAATAAAATAAATCTTATTAATGATTTAGCAATCAAGTGTGATCAATTTTTTCTTAAAAATAAGTATGATTCTTATATAACGCAATTTTATCTCCATTGTAAATAATAAAGGTGTAAAAATTGATTAAATGCGTGGCATTTGATTTGGATGATACTCTCTTCAATGGGACTTTATTAGTGGAAAAAGCCAGAAATGCTTCAGTCCAAATGATGATTAACTATGGACTTCCAGTTCCAGAAGATTATGCTACGCAGATGTTGAATGAAATTGTTCTTGAATTTGGTAGTAATAGCGAATTTCATCTCGATAATTTGCTTATTAGATTGCAAAACGATCCAAAAATTCAATTAAGTCCGAATTTTAATATAAATAAATTTGTTGCTGCAGGAGTTATGGGTTACCATCGTGAAAAAGTTAAGCATTTTCATCTATTTAAAGATGTGGCTAAAACTTTACAAAAATTACGTGAAAAAAATATAAGAACAGCAATAATTACTGATGGTTCTCCCAAAAAACAGTATGAAAAGATTTTGCGTTTAAAACTTGAAAATCTAGTCGATGAAATTGTTATTTCTGATGAAGTAGCTGTTCGTAAACCACATCCTTTACTATTTAAGTTATTTTTAAATAAGTTCCATTTACAACCCAACGAAGTTATTTATATTGGTGATCGGATTGATAAAGATATAACACCAGCTAAAAAAGTTGGAATAATTACAGTTCTCATTCATCGTGGTACAAAATATGATCCAAATATCACGAAAGAGAAATTTTCAGTAAAACCAGATTTCCACTTAAACAATTTATATGATCTCTTCTCTATAATCGAAAAATATATTTAAAATTGATTTTTTTTAAAGTATTAACAAATAAAGGTAGAAAACAATGAGAAAACCTTCAAATAAAAGTCGAGCTGGTGGTGCACCGATTCGTAATGGTAAAATCAAAGCATCACATATTTTGGTGAAGAAATTGAGTTTAGCTCAACAAATTCGAGATGAATTAGATGCAGGGGCAGATTTTGCTGAAATGGCTAGAAAATATAGTGAATGCCCCAGCAAAAAAAAGGGAGGAAATTTAGGAGAATTTCCAAAGGGTAAAATGGTCGATGCTTTTTGGAATGCGTGTACACGTCTGCAGATAAATCAAATTTCTGAACCAGTAAAGACCCAATTTGGTTATCACATAATCAAACGGACGAAATGAGAAGAATAGAAAAACACCAAATTTGGAAAATTTCTAAAAATATTAAAAAAAATTGGAATATTTCCAAAAAATAATGTCTAAAAATTGGAAAAAATACAAATAAATAAATCTGCGGATATTTTTTTTACAACTTTTAAATATTCATTCTGAATTCATACATATAGGGTTCATAAAAATTTGCCAATTTTTTATTAACATTGTTTTCAATTTGTTCTTCGAATAGAATTTGAAAGTAACTCTGGAAGGAACCGAAAACCATGAATGACACTACAAACTTCAAATCTTCATATAATTCATCTTCTTTGATAGGAGATATTTCACAATGCCCCGAATGTAATTCTTATAATATAATCGTTGATCAAGCTCGTGGAGAAAACGTCTGTGCTACATGTGGTTTGGTTTTATCTCATCACATCATAGACAATGCAAGAGAAGGTCGTCGAGCATTTTCACAAATTGAAAAAAGTAAACGAGATCAAACTGGAAGTCCTGTTTCATCCCTACTGCCAGATCTTGGATTATCTACTGTAATCGATACAAGTTCTCAATTATCTCATCGTATGAAGCGGATTATTAAATGGAACACGCGAATGAGCTGGAGCAACCGTAATATGCTTATTGCTGCCACTGAAATTAAACGTATCGGAGGGCTCTTAAACTTACCACTTAGGGTAAAAGAATATGCTGCAAAAATCTACCGTCGAGCTTTTAAGTTAAAACTTTTACGGGGTCGCTCGATTAAAGCTATGGTGGCAGCATGTCTTTATTATGCCTGTCGATCCGAGCGAATTCCACGAACTCTTCAGGAAATCTTGAAATTTTCTGACAGTAACCCACGTGATGTGCGAAGAGCATACCGTACCATTATACGTGAGCTAAAATTATCAGTACCTGCTTTAGATCCTATTTTATTGGTTCCGAAATATATTACATCTTTACAATTAAACAATGATGTTGAAAAAACCACCATAAAAATAATTAATCATTATCGTAAACGCTACAATGTTGCAGGCAGAGATCCAAAAGGAATACTAGCCGCAGCAATTTATGTCGCTAGTTTATATCACCAACAGCCGCGATCTCAGAGTAGAATTGCCAAAACTGTAAAAGTAACTGAAGTAACTTTGCGCAGCCGTTTTAAAGAGATCAATCGATTTGTAAAAATTCCCGCTGTTCCTACTCTTCCTGCACGATAAAAATTATTTCTTTTTCTATACTTTTTTTACTTCTTTTTAAAAAGTTAAAAGAAATCCTTTGAAATATCAAAAAATTAGATGTAATTATAAGAAATTGAAAAAATTTACGTTTACAATTTTACTTTATCAATATCTTGAAAAGATGGCGGAACCGACAGGATTCGAACCTGTGAGGGGCCAGATTAGAAGTCTGGTGCCATATATACCCGAAAAAAGTATTTAATGCTTTTTTCACCTGGCTAGGCAACGGTTCCTTATCTGTACTAAAAATTTTCCTTCGTACTGGATTTAATGAAAAAAAATATCACATTAATTTTGAATTTTTTGCTCATTATTTGTGGTGAATCTCAAATTTTTTATCGAGTCTCAACTAATGTAAATACAAGAAGAAAAATGGTGATTGGGTGTGAAACTCGAAAAAGCTAATGAGACGGTTTGGGCAATAAGACGAAAGGATAAACCGGGGAAATTTATTTGTCGTTCTACCGAAATGGGGGGAATTATTACACGTGTGTCCATTGCGTTGGAAAAGGGGGATGATTTAATTGAATTTGACATGTCACCTCAAGAATTTCAGAGTTTTTTTGATATTTTAATTAATTTTAAAAATCTAGTTGAAGCACCTCTTGAAGAAAATATTGAACCCACTTCAGTTCAGAATCATTATATTCCTAACGAAGGAGCGATTGCAGAGTCAAAACCATGGACTCCATCAATTAGTCATTCAGAAGAGGATGAGATTGAACAATTAATCAGGAATTTTTCTGAGATCACTCCTCCAACAGTTAGTTCTTCGAAACGTTCTATCCAGCGTTCAGGTCAAATACATCAGAAGGTTCCAAAATCAAAGGTTAAAATTACTGCAAAAATATCTGATCGTACAGCTCAAATTTCGACAAGTTCAAAGGCTTCAACTAAAGAACGTTTGAAAGAAACAGATTGGGACCCTTGGTAAAATTCTTTATTTTTTTTTCTTGTAATTGTTATTATACTTATGTATATATAGTAAACTTTTTTGAACTAATCTTTTATATTCTATATCAATATCTAAAATCTGTAATGCTACTATGCGATTGCTGGGAAATTGACTGCAATCCGTTGAGCAGCAATACGGAAAATTTTCACAGTCTTCATTAAATTTTTAATATCTCGACCTGCGCCAATTAGGACAAATCTACCTGCATTAGTAACAACTATATATCCATTATCTGCGCGGATAATGGCTTCAGAAAGTGGTTCTTCAAACATACTCATCATCCCCATTTTTCCAGTCATAACTAGTGCTGATGCAATTCCACTTAAAGCATCACTGTCAACTTGATAAGTAGGAAGTGCAGCATATGCGATTTGATATCCTGTGTCAGTAGTTAGTGCAATTGCTTCAATATTACAATTTGATGTAATATATGTTATTTCTGGTTCAAGTTTCAAAATATCTTCTGGATTTAGTCCAATATCGCTACCGAATTGTGTCATGCAGCTTCACCATTTTTTTTTGTGATCAAAAGGGCAGTTCTATAGTATAATATATAATACTAAGTTAATTGCCTAAATAAATAATCACACACACAATTATTTAATATGGGATGTTCAATACTTATTTATAACATAATTATAAAATTGCGCAAATTTAATCACATTGATGTGCAATGGAAACTGAAAAAGGAACGGAATTGAAATGAGTCAGTTAGAAGAGTTTCTTGAATTACAAGATAGAGTTACAAAGCTAGAAAATCTTTTAAAATCAAAAGAACATGAAATTAGCGAAAAAGACGATAAAATTTTGAAATTGAGCGAGAAAATCAATCAACTAACGAATGACGCAGTAAAAGCAGCATCAGATACGCGTCATTTTCGAAGTATGATGTCAGTTTTAGAAACAGATAAAAAAAATTTAGAACGAGAACGTGATCGATTAATTAAAGAAGTAGATGCATTAAATACTCAATTGAAGCAATTTGCTCATATGATTGAAACAACAAATCAGACTATTCAAGCTAAAGAAGAAATGCTTTTATCAAAAGAAAAGCAATTACAGTCAAAAGATCTTCTAATAGTTGAGAAAGATGAAAAAATTGAAGATTTTCGGCGTAAGTTTGATGAAATGTCAGAGGCTACAGAAAAATATCAAGCTGAAAAATTCGCCTTTATGGAACAGCTTTCGAATGAAAAACTTGAATTAGTGGAGAAACTTGGAAAATTAGAGCGAGAATTGGAAGAAAGAGATCGTAAAATTAAAGATTTAAGGAAAAAAACCCGAGACGCTCAGGATGGATTATTAGGTGCTTCATTAGAAATGGAGAAAATTAGGGAAGATTCTTCTAAAGCAGCTATGCAACTCCAAGAAGCAAATCAGGAAATTGCACAATTGAAAGAAGAACTGGAAAAAATGCAGCAAATTATCAATCAAACACCGGAACAGCGAAAAGAATTAGCATTACTTAGAAAGATAAATGATGAAAGTTCAAAACCAGGAATAATTAAAAAATATAAGGAGAAAGTTGCTTCTTTGGAGTTAAAATTAAAGGAATGGCAAAAATTGGGTGCACAATCTGGAGTATCTAGTCCAATTGAAACACCAGAAGATCTTTTTGAGCGAGAAACTGGAACATATCATAATATTTCCACATTAATCACACATTTTAAATTTCAAATGTCAAATGTAAATCGATCAATACGTATAATTTTACCAGAATTATCTTTTATTGAAGATTATGGATTAAAGGAAACTTTACTTGATCTATCACCGATTGTTTTAAAAAATATTGCATGTAATGTTGATCAATCGCGCGATAAGGCAATTCTAGATGAGCTGAAAGAGAATAATTTCAAAATTACAGATTACAAAGACACCAAGCTTTTTGCATTGACTATTGATAATGTAAGTGCTGCAATTGCAGTATATGATGAAGATTCTAAAACTTTGACTGGATTATTTTCAAGTAACTCAGAATTGGTAAAGCTTTTATCACAATCAATAATGACTCCGTTTATAAAAGGCACAAAACTTAATTAGATTTTAAGGAAGAATATATTTTAAATGAGTTAATAACTAACATGATATATTAGGGGAAAAAAAAAATGGAAGATCAATTATCACAAATTTCTCAAAAAATAGAAGAGATTAATGAAAATGTAAGTAAATTTGGAGTTTATCTATCTCAAAAGGATCAAATTATTCTATCTAAAGATGAACGCATCCAAAGCTTAACAGAAAAATTAGTTACTGCTTCAAAGGAAAAAGATGAAGCTTTATGGGCAAAAATTGAATTAATGAAAGAAATTGCAGCTGAACGTGAGCAAACCAATCGAGAAATCACAGAATTAAAAACGCAATTACTTGAAAAAGAAGAAAAGATAAAGAAATTAAAGCAAAAACAAAGACAAGCTCAAGATGGGTTAATTGGTACATCTTTTGAAGTAGATCGAATGAAAAAAGAAGTAGCAGAAAAAGAACGTAAAATCCAAGAAATAAAAGAAAAAGCAGATTCTGTTTCAATGGGTTTAACTGGAATTCTTTATGATATGGATATTGCAGTAGAATACCTTAAAGATCGAATAAAAAATGCTACACGCTCTTTACGATTAGTGGTTCCGACAATGGAATTTTTAGAACAAAATGAAATTTTGGAGATGTTGGAACAACTACCAGAAAGCTCCGTTATCAATATTGCTACTTCTTTGGATTTAAGTGAACATCAACCAATGATAGATTCGTGGAAAGAACGTGGATGGGTAGTAACTAATTATCCAGGAAAGAATTTCTTTATGATAAGTGCTGACGGTTCAGATGTTTGTATTGCATTTACTTCTGGAACCCAAATTTCTGGTTTTTATTCGAATATTTCAGATTTAGTAACAATTTTCAATCAAGCTTTAATGTATCCTTTCATAAAAGGACAGAAATTGTAATATATGAATAGTATTTTTTTTAAAATTTATTTTACTTTTTAATAACTGCATCAATTACAGTAGTATCTAATGCAGGTGAATAAGGTTTAACTGAGCGAAAAAAAACTATTTTTTCTAATTTTAATCCTGATCTATTAAGAGCTGAGAGAAAACTCTGTTTTGCATTTTGATATACATCCGGTTTTTTAGAAAATTGATATATATGTAGTAAACATCCCTTTTTACTGATAAAATCTGGTAATATTGAAAGAAATTCTGTATTCTTTTCAGGGAGATTCATTATTGCTCTGGATATGTTTCCTTGCATTTGATTGAAAAATGAAGAAGATTTGATTTGTTTTACATCATATTGGAAACATTTGATTTGAGTGCTTATTTTATTCAATTGGATATTTTGTTGAGCATATTTAATCGCATTGTGATTAATATCTGTTGCAAAAATTTTCATTTCCGGTTTCTTTTTTGCAATCTGGATAAAATATGGTCCGACTCCGCAGAACATATCCCAAAGAGCGCCATAATGATTAAATTTTGTTGATAAATTTGCAATTCGATTTCTTTCGAACGATAAACGAGGTGTAAAAAAAGTGGTGGCAATGTTTAATTGAAATCTACATCCATTTTCTTTATATATTGTTTGGGTGTTGTTCTCACCGCAAACGAAATTTAATTTCCTTGTTCTGAATTCACCTTCAATATTTCCTGCTTTTTCAAAAATAGATCTCAAATTCTTATTGCTTTTAAGTAAAAAATCTCCAATAATGGATAAATAAGGGCGTAATGGCGCCAATTCTACCCTATTAATATCAATAATGGCAATATTACCAATAATATCAAATGAATGTGGAATAAGATCATGATATTCAGAAGGAATGGATTTAAAAATTTGTTGTTTAATCCTTTCTCGAGAATTTTTACGTAATTTAAAATTAAATTGTCTATTAGAATTAGAGATAATTTTGATATCTTTAAGGATTTGAACTTTAGATTTATCATTTAATTCATCTAAAGCCGAATTTTTGAGAGGAACAAGAATAAAGCTTTCTTGATGCGAAATTCGAAATTGTTTATCTACTAATCCATTTTCATGTAAACATGGTAGAATCTCATTTCCGATTTCCTTGGGAATTTGTGCAATCCATTTAGGATAATCATTATTCTCCATGTAAATTCATCTCCGATGGGATATGATGGAAATAAATTTCTAAGTGATTACTTGGATTTTGCAAGTTTTTAATTAATTTACGATTAATATCTTGTGCACTTTTAGAACATGCAATCAACACTGTACGGGAACTTAAAAATGTACTTTTTCGAAAGACAATCGAGACTTTATTAGTTAAAGAAAGTCTTGAATCTCCAAACCCTATGAAATGGTCCCAATGTACACCTGATTTTAAAAAAACACCGATTTCTTTCCCTGATTGAATTAAATTTTGTAAATCATTACTTAAATCTGCAACTGATTTTGTTGCATTAATTCCTATTATGCACGTTCCCCGTAATGTCAAGAAATCTTCCGTTGTAACTTCTAAAGTGGTTGAATGTGTCCCCTGCACATTTGGATGACCGTATGATACTACTTTATCTAAGATATATGGTTTTATTTCGTTGAAGACTTCTTCTGACGAATATTTTGCTGAATTTTTTAAAATTCCATCATTGATTTTAATCATAGCCTTTCATCTTGTTTACTTCATCCTAATTTCATTTAGTATGGAAATTTTAATTGAAGGGAAATGGGTAGTAATTATATCATCAAACAATGAAATTAGATGTGTATCGCTTGAAAATTCCTCAATTTCATTATATTCGTTGATGAAGACATCAGGTATAAGGATTGAAATTGTCATATTATCTTGGAGATTTTTTTTTAAAAATGGGATTATCGATTTCATTAAAACTTCTCTTACTTCCAAATTGTGAATAGGATTAAGTGTCCCTTCATGTTGACTCGCTGGATAGATTTCTGCAAATTCTAAAGGAATCAAGCCAAGTACATTGCTCACAATACAAATCTGTGTTGATTTCCAATCTATTCTTTGTTTTAAAGTTTTTATCCAATTTTTGACAGATCGACTTTGAATACTTGGTAGATTTAATTCTGGGATTAAGAATAGATGATTTTTGATTTCTGGAATTCTATAATTAGCAACTTTGTTCCGAAATCTATGAAAATGAGCGCGATATAAGGAAAAAGAACTAAGTATCATTTGACCTCGTGATTGGTTCAAATTTAATAAATTAAGGAAATTTTCAGGATTCTTTTTTACTATATTCAATGCTTTTACAAATTTTGGATGAGCATGGACTCTCTGTTCTACTAAATCCCATAATGTCCCCTCTTTAATCGCATTTCTAATTGTACGTATCTCAGAAAAGGAATGGAAAAGATTATGCTCTGCTATTGCTTTTATACGTGTAGCTTTATCTTCTTTTCGGAGTTCATTTACAGTATAGCTAGTACAAACTGGACAATGACACGGGAATTCGTGAAGATCCTTTAAGTTTTTAGTACCTGTAAGAGTAAAATAGCGTTCATCCTTTGCATACAAAATATATGCCGCCGAATCAAAGAGATCTGCTCCACACGCCACAGCTAATGAGAAAAAAGCAGGTAAACCTAAGCCAAACATATGAAGTGGTCGATCTGCTCTTAGCCATTTTTTAACTTCTAAAAGAATGGCAACATCAAGATCAAAACGATAATCTATGAAGGTTTTCACAACGCCACCAATTGCATATATTCCAAAATCTAATTTCGACATTTCTATTGCACTTTTTTTTAATAATTGTGGATAAATTGATCCATGGATTGGACCAAACCATGCGGTGTCTTTTCTAATTCTTCTCGCAATATTTTCACGGGCGCGTTGTAATGTAATATTAATTTTCCTTTCAGCTTCTTCTAATGAATCAGTCGTTTGAACAGGAATATCTAAAATTACCGGGCAATCTGATCCTATTTGTTCTTGAAAGGGTTCGATTTCTTCAGGTTTGACTTTTACTGCTCCAGCATACATATAATCTTGAAATGCTCCTGAATCTGTCGCAATAATTCCAGGAAATTCGAGATGTTTATGAAGTCCTTTATCAAGAATCTCTTGATTTTTATCTTGATTCTTATATAAGATATATGCATTTGTAAATATGCTTTGGGCTTTAAAACGTTCAAACAAATCTTTTGGAGATATAAGGTTTGCAAAAGGACTAACAACTGGAAAAAGATTTGGTGTATCAAGTACCTTACTCCCTAATTTAAAGCGTCCAATTCTTCCAGCTGCATCAAAATCCCGAATTTCATAGGAATAACTCATTAAATTATCGAATTTTCCTTATTAAATGAGTTTTTCGCTCACTACAACTTCAATAATTCTCCACTTATTATATAAATATTCGAATATATTGAATTAACCTGGCATATCTTGAATAAGATGAATTGCAAAATTGAAGATATCAGTTGAATTTAATTCTACAAATCTGGCTTGAATATTTTTGTTTACATAATTACTTGCTGAAAAGACTGTAATAAATTTGTCATCAAAGTCTCGATGAAACCCTTCTGAAAACACTTGATGGCCTCTGAAAACCAAATCTATATGATTTTTCACACAAAAAGTCCGAAAAATTTCCTCACCAAATGTATATCCAATCCCACGGCGATTATCAAAAAATTGCTCAGAAACACCTGGAACATAATTTATAATGGGATCATTCCACAAGATTTGTTGAGATACTGGGTCCATTTCATCAATCCAAACTTGTCGATTGTTAAAATTATATATATTTAAGAGCGGTACATCATAATCTCCAGTTTTTGGATCAATTGTAATAGGAATCCCCCCATGAAGACAAAGAAAACTGCCATTTTCGCAATGAAAAATTGAAATCAAAGGCAAATCTTTAAACATATGGCAAAAAGAAGCAAATAATATTTCTGAAAAATATTTCATAACACGTCTTCCAAATCCATAATTTGCAGAAATAGACATTTCTTCATGATTTCCACGTAAGATAAGCACATTTGTGGGATATTTTAAGTTAAATGTCATTAAGTAGAGTAAATTATGTAAGTCCCATTTTCCTCTGTCAACAATATCTCCAATTATGATTATTTTAACATCATAACCGAGTTGCTTACCTTTTTCAATTGCTGGGACAAAAAAATTAATTAATTTTGCAACATCTGCAAATGAACCATGAGTATCACCAACAATGAAAAATTTTGCAGGTCGTTTTCGAGTATTTTTAGTTGATTTATAGGATTTCTGAATAATTGGCACAGGAAAAGATAAAGGATAAATTTTTTCTAAATAAAAATCTTGAAACTGTCGAATTAAAATTGTCATCTTTAATTCAGATGCATCCCCTCCGTAGTATTCTGAATCATTAGGTGGATTCTCAGATGAAAATTGGCGATAATAATCCCAAAACTCTTCAACTATGGATTGTTCTTCAGTTTCCCCAATACGCTGAGTTCTACCTTCCATAATCATTTGGGTTTGGGTTTTTTCAATTGACATGAATGTAGATTGCAAGCTTGTGTAATATTTCTGTCCAATCTTTTGTGTCCGCTCATTATATTCATTTTCTTCTTGAAATTCATCAGAGTTCATTTTCAAACCCTCGTTTGGTTTTCAATTAATATCGTTATTTTTTTTAATTATATGATTGAAATTCAGAAAATTCCAAGTTTAATCCATCTTCAGATATACTGATAATTTTAGGTGGTTTTCCATATTCTAATTTCAATATTTTTGGAGAAAATTGAATTCTTCCATCATAGGATGCAGTACTGAATAAAGAATATAAACGACTGTTGAAAAATGCTTTCCATCCATCGGGCCATTTCTGATGACCTCTAACAAGAAGATCAAGATTATTTGCAGACATAAATGCATTAAAAACATCTATTCCAAATTGTAATCTTCCATTAAAATGATCTCCAGTTAAAATCCCTTTTTGAATCATTTCATCCGGATCAGACCATAACATTGAAACAGAAAGGGGATCCATTAAACTACTTTCTGGTTTATCACATTCCAATTTTGATTCAATTTCACTAAGGATTAAAGGTTCCATAAAATGATAAGGATCAATAGGGATTCCACCATGAACGGTTAATACACGTGCAATTTGGGAACCAGAGTGTATTTGACTTATATGAGCAATGGGAAGGTGAGTAAAGAATTGAATTATTTCTTCGTAGAGTTCTTCACCTTTTTCCCAAAATGCACGAAGTAGATTATCAATAAATCCGTAATGTTCGTTTATTTTTCTATCTTCATGGTTTCCTCGAATTAAGACAACTTTCCCTGGACATAAAAGAGAAAAAGCGACGATTAATGTAAGGTTTTCTAAATCATATGGATTTCGATCAACATAATCCCCAACAAAGATAAGTTTGCTTTCGGGAATTTTCTGAATCAATTTATAGAAAAATTCGATTATTAAGTATGATTCATGAATTGCTCCATGAGTATCTCCAACAAAATAGGTTGGGCCATAAATATCATCCGTAACTATTTTTTTTGCTAGTGTGGGAATAAGACGATTAACTTCTTGATAAAATCTTAGATATTTTTCAAAAGAGAGGGGATTTTGAGTAAAATTAAAACCATCTAAGCAACATTGAACTAAATGGTCGAAAACTTCCCGAATAATCGGATTGATTGTTATATTTTTTTTTTTCAATGAAGAAAATTGTTGTTCAGATAACTGGTGATATTTATTTGTCTCGAGTGCAAAGAAATTTTTCTTAATTAGTGTAAATTCTTCCATAATATTCCCTCTTTATGAATAATCTAACCGAATTTTTTCAATTTCAGATATTTTTTCAAAAAATTCTTTCATATCAATAATAATTATTGAGATATTATCTTCAATTTTCCTCTCAATTGAGAGATTATATAGTTTCATCACAATATCTTGCAGCGTTTCGTTTTTAGTGCGTTTTTGCAAAAAATCATTAATTTCTGAATCAGATACTTTATCAGTAAGACCATCAGAACAAAGAATACCATAGAATTGTTTTCGATATATCTTTTGGTTTGTGTTACTTTTTAGATTATACGCCCAATTGTAAGTTTTAATATATGGATGTATCGTTTTTTGACCCATGGCTTCAGTAATTTCATGAGACGCTCCTGTTCCAATGTGATCTGTGCTTATCTGGCGAATTAAATTATCCTTGATTAAGTAGGCTCTACTGTCTCCCAAATTAAAGACCCATATCCAAGGACCAATAATCAGAAATCCCACTAAAGTGGTTTTAGGTATTTTTCCTTTTTGGATTTCTGAGGAAAACTTGCTAATTAATTCATTATTTGTTTCCTTAATTGCATTTACTATGATGTTTTGGATTTGAGCAAAATCGACGTTTTCAGTGAGAAAATAATGTAAAATTTTAGTTGGTAAAGTTTTTACTACAAAACTTGAGCCTTCATCACCATGATGAGATGCAGATACTCCATCACAAACCAAAGCTAATATTCCATTATGTGAAAAGAACATTTCCTTAGTGGAAGCAGGAGCAAGTTTTAAATCAAATTGAATAAAAAAGGCTGAATCTTGATTTCCCTTATTTTTTCCTCCAATATCACAAACTAATCCGTATTTCTTGCTCAATCCTTTATTCCTCCTATGAATTTCAACTTTTTATGGTTTTTTAGTCTAAATCAAGAACTGAAATTAATTCAAATATACCTCGAACTGTTGTATGTTTTATTGATATTTGTTGATTTATTTGAATAGGAACCCATTGATTTGGTGGTAATTCTCTCCCATCAAGTAAAGTAGGATTGCTATTCCTCCCTTCATGAATGTAAAAGAGATTTCTCTCACGACTATATCCTAAAAAGAATTGTTCACGATTGCGATCTAAACCATTATTAAAACAACGAGTAATCCCCCTAAAAACACCTCGATATTCTTGTTTCCATGGTGCTGATTCAACAATCAATTCTCTACCAATTCTACGGTTTTTATTTTCTTCTAATACCATTTCCATTGGGTTTAATTGAATAATTGCATTATTATTAATTATCCTTAAAACAAACATATTACCTGTTTCAATAGAAGGAAGTTGATCCAAACCTCCTGTTTTTCCAGAAAGATGTTGTTCCAGTGCTTGCTTAACTTCTAAAAAGGTTCTAAAACGATCCTTAGGTTCATATTGAGTACACTTTTCTACAACATCGTTTAAGGTATCAGAAATCTTCATATTGTAATCTTGTGGATGGAGAATATAATCTGAATTAATAGTCGGTTTCACTCGAGTATAACCATTTGTTAGAGCATAAAATAAAACTGCACCGAACATATATATGTCTGTTTGAGGCAATGGAGGCTTTTGCATGATTATTTCTGGAGCAAAAAATCCAGGAGTAATTATTACTGTTCCTGATCCTTCCATTTCATCTATTAAAGGAGGTTCGTCCATAAGGGTCTTAGAATCAAAGACTTTACCACCTCCCCAATCAATTACTATGGGATAAGGTGCGCCATTCTTTGTTGTAATCATAATATTATTAAATGTGAAATCACGATGAATTGCCCCCTTTTTCTGAGCGTAAAACATAAAATCGCATAAAGGAAGAAAAATCTTTTCTACAATTTCATCGATATTTAAAGGATTATTCGAGCGTAAATTATCGTTAAACCAAGATTTTAAAGTAGTGGCATTATCTACGAAACCAAAAACCAAATAAAATTTTGGATTACTACGATCACTTTTGTCTTCAAATGCTTCAATATATTCCATGTGTGGTCCAGAATATCCAGATACTGCCTTAGTTAAATCCCGCTCTCGTTCCCAATACATACGAGCTTCAGCAACAGATGAAAAGGCAACACTTTTAAATTGTTTAATTGCTACTATTTTTTTTGTTTTTACCATTTTCGCTTTGTAGACGGCTCCAAATCCACCATCCCCAATTTTTTCTATAATCTGGTAAAGTTGGCCTAGTTTTAACTTTTCTCCATTAGATATATCAGTCATTTTTTTCCCTTCTTTTAATAGATCCAAACATGGATTTTAAAGAATCCTGCATGAATTTGAGTCAAAATGTTTTCTTTCAGTGGAATTTGTTCTTGTTTATTAAATTTGTTTATTTTGTTTTGGAAATATCTGGCATCCAATTCGGCAAATTCACCTTGGAAAATAGTCGACATTGAAAATGATTCATTTTGAGAATTATATATTATTGTAAATAAAGGGGTACTATCTCCATATGTATTTAGCAATTCTTCATATATTTCTTCAGGCATATATGCTTTTGCGTCTTTGATTAAATTTTTAACCGTAATTAACTTATTCTCCCCATATAGCAAGTATTCTACATTATTATTCAAGAATGTAATTTTACATGAAAGTAATGATGTATCTTTTTCTTTTTCTTCAAATTCCTGATAAAAATTATATGGTATAGGACCTTCCCAACATTCATCTTGAATTAATAAGGAAGGTTTTAACTCTGATTTGAATATAGAATGATTATAAAAGAAATCCGATTTCGCGCAGAGATCACAAACTTTTGCTTCTAATGGTAATTTTCGATATAATCCGTCGGATTTACAATCAGAATTTCCACAGAATTTTTCCGTAAAAGGGTAAAAATCATTTTTACTTCCACAATCACAAATAAAATCACGTTTTTCCAAATCTTCTTGTGAAAATTCTTTTTTACATTGGTTACAAACCCATCTGATTTTCAGTGGATCTGTTTTACTCAAAATAACTTCACGAGGAATGATTTCTGAGTTTGTTTTTCCATCGAAATAATAAGGAGGTTTTAACTCGCACCCATTTCCACAGAATTTTTGGGTGAGGTTTTTATAAATTGTACGACAATTTCGACAAATTTTTATTTTTTCCGATGAATCGCTCATTTTTTATTTCCTCAGCATAATAAATATGAATAATTTTGTTTGATTTTCTTTTTTATTTAATTCGATTTAATAAAAATTATTTTAAATTGTAATTCGTGATATTCATCAGGATTTGATTCTAACATTGAGTAATATCCTGAAAATTGCAATTCTGAATAATTTTGCAATGGCATTTTCTTAGTTACTTGGATGGGAATTGGTGAATCTTTGTTTTTTATGCTAAGTTCAAAGTTTAAGGAATTCGGTTCAACAAAGAAATCCAATTTTTCTTTTATAACTGCAAAATGGAATGTTTTCTCACCAATTGGAAGTATATTTTCGAAGTAATAAGGTTTTAAAGACAAAACATCGAGGTTCTTCCAATACATACCAATAAAATGCTCTTTTCCTACTAAAATCTTTACTGGTTCTTCATCATCTGAAGAAAATTCTAACGGCATAATTCCATGATTTAATAAATGGAAATTCTTTTCTGATTTCTTTCTTCCCATTAAAAAGACTATAAGAAAAACTTGATTTGGCTGAAGTGTGGGGAGATCTTCTAAAATTTCGTCTGTAAGGGAAATTACTGCAAGTTCTTGTGACTCTATAGATTCTAATTCAGCTTCTACAGATGTTGCATTTTCTAAATCGCTTTTTTCATCTGTCTTTATATTATTAATATTATCATCAATTTCTTGTGATGGCATCCTTAATATGGTTGTAAAAATTGATTCATGATTTTGATCTAATCGGTTTATCTGTTGGTCTTGATTAGAAATCGTGGAAAAATCATCTTCTTGTTTATCTTCTGCGGGTTCTTGAATAATTTTCGGTTCTGAATCAATAATTGTTCCATCAGGTGCAATCACAACTTTTTTAATTTTAATTTGAGCTAGAGCTCCACATCCATCACTTGTTTTTATTAAAATCGGATGAAGATCTCCTGGTTGTTCTTGGAAAACCGCACAACGTAAACCTAATGGATATAAATCAGTATATAATTTTTTTCTTTCTTGAAAAGCCCAATTATTTAGCTGTTTAATTTTTAATTCTTGAGGTGTAAGTTTACCTTGTAATTTATGCCATTGTTTTTTCAATGCCCCTCCTGAAAACTCATTGTTAATGGCATGAAGTTGAATTTGATATCTTTTTTGTAAATCAACTTCAGCAATTTGAATCTGCTTAATTTTTTCATCGATAATATTATTATTATTTGCGATTAAATCCCGCAATTTCAGCCGAATACCATGATTTGGATTTGCACATTGATAAATAATACGATTTGCAGAAGAGTCCCAATGTAATGGTTCTAAATATTTCGATCCGCATTCGTAACATGATTTTTTTTGAGTTCCCATATTTCGAAAGGTAATAGCGCCACAATTCTGACATCTATAAATATCTGCTTTTAAAATATTACCATAATAGGATTGTTGTTCACCAACAGCTAGAAAGGCCGTTGTCGGGCATTTATTTTTACATCCACAGAGATTATGAATGTTATTTTCATAGGGAGGAATTAATTCATCAGGAAATTGAATCGTGTAAATATGATTACACGTTTCGCAAATTAAAATATCTAAATCTGTAATTACATTTTTCTCAGACATTTCATTATGACAAATGGCGCATTCTTTTGAAGAAGGTAAATCAAAATAAACATGCATGCATTCGGAACAATAATAAAAGGTTTTGTGCAAATTCATTGTTTTCTCCATTAGTAATCATTTAATAATATTTTAATCCAATTTTACTTTTATCTTAAGAATATTTGGATTGTTAGGTTCATTAATTAAAGGAATTATTATTGTATCTCCTGAAGTGAGGGGTACTCCATCTGGATTTGTAATACGTATGTCAGTCTCTAAGTTGTTAAGAAAAGTACCCACTCTGCGTTCATCAAATGGCATTGCTTTTAATATGATATTTGGACCAACTTTTTTCAAACTAAACTGTTTGTTGGAAATCCTTCCTAAGGGATCTTTTTGATCATACAAAATTTCTTCACTTTCATCTTCAACAAAATCTATTTCGCGGATAAAATTTCTTCCAATTATTTCCTCTTTCTTATCATTCAAGATAAATTTTACACGACCATGAAAATCATATTGTTTTGGTATTTCCAAATGAAGATTAACATCTAATGTGATATTTGTTGTTTGATCTGAGATACTTTCTCTCTCATCTGCTAAAGAGGGTAATTTTTTGAGATATCTTAATTGCTTTGATGTATGATCCCATTGATAAATTTGCTTATTGATATAAAAAGTTGAATTATTGCAATTTGGACAAATGATTCTATAAAATGATGAATCAACTAATAAATGAGAAATTAGTTTTTCATAACCTGGTTTTAAAGATTCTTTTTCTTGAGAAATCTCTATTTGTCGAATTAATTTAGCTCTCTCCATAAGATCTTCCAAGTTTGGAATAAAATCCATGAAAATTACATGTTTTTTAAGCTGCTTGGCTTTCTTTTCTATTACATCCTTATAATTTGGATCAATGCTATTCAAAATTTCTGAGATTTCTTGTTGAACTTTTTCAATTCCTTTTAAAACACTTTTAGATTCTTTAGAAAGATGCAACATATTAGATAATTTTGCCAATGTTGTTATATCTTCCAATAGTAGAGATGCTTTTTCATTTAATTTAGGTAGATTTTGTAAAAATTCCTTCTGACGAAGTCTAAAGTCTTCCGATTTTAGAGTATTTGCAAAATGGGAATAATCTTTTAATTTTTTCTCAATAGTAGGAAGTAAACTGTCCATAATTGATTCTTGGGGTTCCCAAAATGAAGGAGCGATCTGAATAAAAGGATTCTTCTGGAAATTTTCGTTTAGAGAAAAAGTGGTTGTACACGTTTCACATCTAACAATTAAAGGTTCTCCGCAGAAAGTACAATACTTTTCTTTTAATTTTTTTTCATTGTGAGAGATTTCATAAATCTCTTCAATATTAAATTCGTTAATTTCACCACAAAATGGACATCGTAAATTAAATTTAGACGATTCTGAAGTTTGCACTGTCTGTGAATTCATAATGTTCATCTATTCTATTTTAATTAGTTCTTGAAAGAAATGAAAAAAAACAAAGAAATTAAAATTATGGCATTCTGAAGTATATTTCTAATTGTACCATTTTTCCAAACTCTTCAACAGGTACAATAATTTTATCTCCATCCTTTAAAGGTTGAGGTGGGACTCCTGGGCCTAGTTTCATCGTTCCTATATAAGTACCATTTGTAGAATGGATATCTTCTATGCTATATTGACCATTTTGACAATGAATAATAAAATGCTCACTATTTTCACGTTTTCGGCTAATATTTTTATATGCATTAAGATCAGGTAAAGCTTGTGTGGCTGCGCCTTGAATTTCATTTCTTCCAATACGAAATCGCGAAACATTTGGAGGAATCATAATTTTTGCTCCAATTCGTGGAATTTCTAAGTATGCAGTACTAATTGGAGCCACAGGAGTAACTGGGCTACTTGAACTGGATTCATTGGCTGGTGGAAATGGCGATGAACTTGCTGCCGGGGGGGGAAATGGCGATGAACTTGGTGTAGGTGATGGAAATGGAGATGAGCTTGGTTGAGCTGGTGGGAATGAATTATTATCTGCAGGTGGTGGAAATGGGGATGAACTTGCTACAGGTGGAGGAAAAGGAGATCCACTATTTGGATTTGTAGGTGGAAATGGTGCTCCCACATTATTATTTACAGGTGGGGGAAAAGGGGTTCCGGCATTATTCGATATTGGTGGAGGAAAGGGGCTATTATTTACAGAATTAGGAGTACCCATTCCTGGTGCGACTTTCGGTTGAGAATCTTTTGGTTGTGGGGTTTGTTCCCATACATCTGTCACATTTGCTTTACAATTTGGGCAGATTGATTCTCCAAAACTAATTTCTTTTCCACAATTTGGACAATGATAGCTTGTCATAATTATAACCTCAATAATGTAATAATATTAAGTAAAGTATTTCTCTACCATATTGGAGATGAAATACTCTTAAAAAATTTCGGCATTTTAAGATATTTTTTTTGTTTCATCGCCCTGAATACGTTGTGTCGCTTGAGCATCTCCACGAATTGTGCAATCGGCGATTTCTTCAGCTTGCGAGAAGACATTCGCATATTTTTTGTTAATATCTTGATTTAATTTAAATTTTGATGAATCATTAGAAAATTGAATTTTAATATCTTTTGAATCAGTTAGACCTTCACCAAAATCGAACTCCAAGCGAAGTAAATTGGTAGGGACATCTAATTGAATTTTATTAGGAGAAATTATTACTTTCCCTTTAATAAGGATTTGGTAGGTATCTCCTGCTTCAAAACTACGTAAATAAGTCTGAAATTCTGTTTTTGAAACTTTTTTAAAAGGCATTCTAATAACTGTGGGTTTATATTGAGCTGCATCATCTAATTGCAATTCTTGGTGATAGCTTTTAATTATAATTTGAGGTTGGCTGAATGCAATACGAACAGTTTGTTCTGTAGCAATAATCATTTTGGTTTTCATTTCTTCTTCGCTTTCCGCGAAGATATATTTACCTGTAGAACGCTTTGCTAGTTCGTACATTAAATATACATTATGATCTCCTAAAGCACCCACAGTGTCAATTGATGATTTATATTCAAGTGCTTCCTTCGCTAACAGAAAATACTTATTATAATTAGGATCATTCTCATTGCCACTTTCTAATTCTACATCAGTAGGATCACCATCGCTAAGAAGGAAGATTTTCTTGATTTTAAGAGAATTATCACTTTTTACATATTTCTTCATTAATTCTATTGCCTTTTTCAAAGCAGAATAAAGTGCTGTAGTTCCTCTGTCGCTGATTTTTTGTATCTCATCAATTATTTTTTTCCTAGAGTTGTCTGTAATTCGTTCATTTGTTATAATTTCATGAATATTTGTCTCGAAAGTAATAAGTGTGAAAATTGTTCCTTCAGGTAATATATTTATCTGCTCAATTAAGGACTGTTTTGCATTATCTAATGGTTTTCCAGACATGCTTCCTGAAATATCTAAAAGCCAAATGCCATAAAACGCTTCAGGAGGAATATTTTTATCTGGAAGAACCTTGATATCCAATGCAATTGGCACTTCATTATTTGATGGAATAGGAATACAAATTGCAGATTGTAAAATATTTATATATGGTTGTTTTTTTGACATTTTCTTTCATTCACTTCAATTTTAGTCGAACATAAGTTCACTTTAATATTATATTAGAATCCTTAATATGTTTTGATTTAATAAGGAAAATCATCTATTCTCTTCAGTTTTATTGGGTACTTTTCAGCTAAATCCCGATAGATTTCTTTAACTCCATGCCAAAATTCTAACATATTTTGCGGTACTTCTTTAATTTCTTTGGCAGGAACACCAACGGCGACTATATTAGGAGAAATGATTTGTTTACTTTTTACTAAGGCAGCTTCGCCAACAATTGCATTCTCGCCGACTACTGCATAATCAGACACTGTTGCATGCATACCAATAACGCAATCATGCTTTAAGGTGCAATTATGAATCATTGCAGCATGACCGATTGTTACATTTTTCTCAATAACTGTTTTTCCTCCAGGTCTTGCATGAATTGTAACATTTTCTTCAATTGAGACGCCATCTGCAATCTCAATCTTTCCATAATCTCCTCGAATTACTGCACCGGCGCCAATATAGACATTAGCACCAATGGATACTTTTCCAATTACTGAAGCACTAGGAAAAATCCATGCAGATGGATCAATCTTTGGTACTCGTTTACCGAAAGCATATACTGCCATATTTTATTGTAGTGCTTAATTCATATAAAGTTGTTAATATTTACAGAATCATTGGATAGCCATGAAATTCGTCCAGCAAGATATTCAGCTGAATTATCAGGGTATTTAATAATTTTATCCACAATTTCCGTTAAAATATCTAATGAAAGGTTTGTGGCATCAATTTCAAAAATACGATTAGATCGATATAATTCTTCTCGTTCCAGCATAAATGAAGTGCAATCACCTAAAAATTCTGCTTCAGCATTTTCCCGAATTTTTTCTGCAGAATAATTTCTTAATTTTAACCGATTAATAATTATTTCTGGTTTAACTCTCAAAATTATTGCCATCTTCACTGCTGAATGTAATATTAAGTCAGTATAATGTGATTCACAGATGAATGTTCCTGTTTTGTCTTTCAGATAATCCATAAGATATGTATTTAATTTTTCTGCATCAACTATTTTGGTATCGCGCTCTTCATCTGTTTCTTTATAAAGGTGCTCAGAAATGACAATATCTCCAATATGAATGATTTCATATGTTCCTTTCTTCTTTAGTCTGTTCGCTAGACTAGTCTTTCCAGTTCCGGGATTTCCAGATAGTAAGATTACTTTCAAGGATGTATTTATTGTAGGATTCAACTTAATCAATAATAATTCAACTTATCAATAAATAATTGCGGAAAAAAAAAATTAAGAAAAAGAAAGAAAATAGGAGCATTACAATAATAAAATATTATCAGATATAATTAGAGTTCTTGATTTTCTTCATCTGATGAACTTCCAAAAGAAAAGAATCTATTCCATTTTCCCTTGACCTTTTTACTGGCATTTGCGATTTTTTTTTCTACTTTTTTGATCCCTGCTTCATATACTTCGAGAACAGCACCTACTTTTCCTTCATCAGAGACTCGAAAAAGATCACCGAACATTTTTAGAACATGTCGCACAGAATATCGATTTATAACCATATTTCGGAACTTTGAGCTTGTTTGAAACGCAATCATAGTTCCTAACATCCAAAGTAAGGCAATACCTAAAAATGTTCGATTGTAAGTGACGTTTAATGGAGTGACTCGGTTTGGATCTGAAAGAATTTGAATAATTACTATTGGTGAATCTAAATAAGAATCCATGTAAACGGCTTGATATCCAAGAGCTAACCCCAATACACCTAATATTAATCCTTTTTCGCTAATAGTTCTCTTTAACCAACGCATGAAACCTGTATTACGCTGAAATATAAAAGATTTTTGAACATCTTTTTCATCTCCGATATTGTCAATTTTCTTTGATAATGTGTTCATAATAAAGAAAGAGTTTAATGCAAGTAAAATGATATCAACAGTTAAATTCGTTATATTTCCTCCAGTGTCAAAAGATTGTGAGAGACGATAAATTAAATATAGATTATAAAAACCTAGTATCTGATTAAAATTCATAATCGCGATTTTTTCTGTTTGTTCTTGAAAAGAATCCTTTTTATAAAATTTAGGGAGACGATAAAAGCGAAGGATCAAAATACAAGTAATAAATATCCCCATTACTGCTAGAATCTGAGCATCTAACGAATTTTGGATGAAAATATAAAGATACATCGGAATAGCAACTATTGCCCCTAATCGGACGATACCTTGAAATAATAATCGGTTTGGAGATTTTCCCAAACTAATAAAACGATAGGCAAAAGAAGTTTGAAAATTCCAAATGATGGAAAACATGGATATACTACTTATAATTACGTAAATTAGAAAATAAAATATTTTTAGCCACTGTAAAAATATTGAATTGTAATTTGGAACCCAAATACTTGGAAATAACCCTGCAAAGAAAAATGTCATTATTAGTGCCAAAACCATCAAAGTGATGGTGAAAATATTTAAAAATCGTCGATTATGGGACAAACCACCTACTAAACCTCCGATTATTAAGGCTGCTGCCGTGATTAAACAAAGGAAGATTACTGTTTTTACTATTTTGATTGCTGTTATGTAATTCAATGCGTAAAGGATACTGATGATAATGGAACTAGCCATGATTCCAACAGTCCAATAAAAGAAAAAGATATATTGTCGCTCGGTTAGGCGTTTATAACCTTGACTTAAAAATTTTTTAGCATAACCGAATAATGCTCTTTCAATGTATGCCTTTTTCTCAACTACTTCTATTTTTTCTGATATATTAGGTTGTTCATCCATGGATTCTTGGTTTTCACTCTCAATTTCATTTTCATTTTTCGCCATAATTCTAACCTTGAAAAAAAAATATACGTTCACCTACAAAAATATTTGGTTAAATAATATAGTAAAAGAAAAAACTATCACTTTTCACTATAAGCAATATAAAGCTTGAGTAAAAATTATATCTGTATCTTGATTAGACCTTTATAATAAAGGAGGTTTTTTTAATAATGGGAAATGAAATTGTAAAACAAGCAAAAGCCTTGAATAAAATGGGCGATAAAATGTTTAAAAAGAAACAATATAATGATGCTATTCAATATTATATTGAGTCTGTAAAACTAATGAAATCTATTAACAATACCAAAATGGCAGAGAAATATCAAAAAGAATTAGATGCAGCAATTGGAAAAAAAGCAGAAGAACTAAACAATGAAGGCGATGCTGCACTAAAAAATAAAGATTATGAAAAAGCTATTG
Organism: Candidatus Harpocratesius repetitus; assembly: GCA_021498095.1. Taxonomy (GTDB): domain Archaea; phylum Asgardarchaeota; class Lokiarchaeia; order Sigyniarchaeales; family Promethearchaeaceae; genus Harpocratesius; species Harpocratesius repetitus. The sequence continues at coordinate 649,065 of JAIZWK010000001.1, forward strand.
AAATATATGAAAAAGCTTGGAAAATGTTACAAAAAGCAGGAGAAAAATGGATTAAGAAGAAGGGAAATGAATTTCAGAAAGAATTGAATAAAAGTAAAATTCAATATGCTGAACAAGTCTTAAAACCTGCTGCTGAATCGGCTGTGAAAGAAAAGAATTGGGAAAGTGCTGTTTCTCAATATAAGCAAATCTTAAAATTGATTCCTGAAAGTGTAGATGCAAAGAAAAATAAAATGCTTTTGCATGATCTATCAACAGTCTATGAAAGATGGGCGGATGAAGTAAATGCTAAAGGGGATGCACAGTATAAATCTAAAGATTATGAAGCTGCAATTGAATCTTATGCAAAATCTGTAAGATTAATTGAACAATCAGATAATCAAAAGAAGAAGAAGAATTTTAGAAAGGAGCTTTCTAAAGCATTTCAAGAACATGCCCAAGAAGTGAATAATGTGGGAGATCGTTTATGGAAAGAAAAGAATTTTGCTAAAGCTGCTGATATTTATGCTCAAAGTGTAAAAATTGCAAAAGAAGCAGGAAATGAGAAGTTAATCGAACGATTTTCCAAAGAGATGTTCAAAGCTTATAGTGAGTATGCAAAACAAATAAATAATCAAGGGGATAAACTGTTTAAAGAGAAAAAATGGGAAGAAGCTGCAGATATATATGTAAAATCAGTAGAAGTTGCAAGAGAGTCGAATAATCCAAAATTAATTAAAAATTTTACTAAAGAATACGAAAAAGCTTTGGAAAAATGGGCGCGAGAAATAAATTCATTAGGCGATGCAGCAATGAAAGAGAAAAAATTTGATGAAGCAATGAAAAAATACCAAGAATCTGTGGCTATTATTACTCGCACCGGAAATAAAGGATTGATTAAAAATTTCACATCTGAATATCATAATGCTTGTATTAAACTTGCTGATGAAATAAACCACAGTGGAGATGAAAAATACAAGGCAGGAGACTATGAAGCTGCTTTTAAATTATATGATAAATCAGTTCAATTAGCTGAAATCGCCGAAAATCCTTCTAAAGTTAAAAAATACGGGAAAGAACGAAATAAAGCACTTCAAAAAATGAATACAGATTAGAAAAATAGTTATTCTCTTTTTTTCTCGAATATTTTTCTAATTGATATCAAATTTTATTAATTATAAATACTGCCTCAAACTTTCACCAAATTTTTTCGCGCGATCTAAGTCTTCTGAATTTGGATGGCCAAGCGCTCCTTTTGGAGGTTTATTCTTATTTATACGCACTTCTCCTAAGGTGTAAAAACGATTTTCTAAAATATTCACATTATTTTTTTTCCTCAAGAGCTTTTCCATACGACTAAACATCACATTTTTGATTTGAAGTGGATGTTCCTTATCAGAGGTAGGATCTATATCTTCTGGCGCGCCACTGGTAAAAAAAAGTGCAACTTTCTTCCCAGAAATTTTTTTTTTATATAGTTTTTTCATGTAACGCCAGCCTGAAAAACTGATATGCCCAGCTAGTACCCAAGAGCCAACAACCACCAAATCATAATTTTGGAGATTTGGAATATTATTGTGATTAAAACAATCTGCTTCTAAACCTTCTGCAATTTTTTTGGCAACTTTTTCAGTATTTCCAGTCCGGGAGTTATATAAAACAACTGCTTTTTTCATATTTTTTAGTAATGTATTATTGTTCAAATTTCATTTAGGGGCCAATTCTTGAAATATTGAGTTGTGATTTCTTCCTATTTCACTATTTTTACAAATATAAAAACAAAGTATTTTATATAATGATTTGCCAAAATTTGATATATGAGTAATAGTGATAATTCATATTCGCATTCAACACGATTTCTTTCTAAACAAGCAGTTATCCCTATTTATGTGCCAAAAAAACTCCAAAATTCCGAGAATAAGAAAAAACTTCTATTTAAACAGGTCCATAGGCACTCCAATTTTTACGAATTTCATTTTGTTTATTCAGTAGATGAACTTCAAAAAGAACTTGTCACCTATCAAAGTTCAATGGTACTAATTCATAATTCTTTATCTCGCCGTGAAATTGATTCTCTATTGAAAAACCTTCAAAAATTCCCAATTCATCCTAAAATATTTATGATTGTAGATACTGGGCCATCAGATCTTGTTACTTATTATCTTTTTCATGGCATTACAGCTGCAATTGAGATTCCTTTTAGTGCAAATGATCTTGATCTTCTATTTCATGCTCACATAAATAATTGTATTTATGAATTAGAGTGATACAAAAATATTTAATGTAAAAAAAGCACTTCACCACCAGCAACTTCAGTTATCTTATGATCTCTTAAATATTGAATTAATTATCACTAATTCCATTCATTTTATTGTATTTTTTCCAATACAACCGTAATTTAAGGTTAAATCGATCATAGGGATGACTCTGACTTTCTTTTTCCCATTGATCAAGAAGAGCTTCGACTTTTTTAAAGTATTTCTCAATTTCATCTGGAGAAGCTGAACTCCCTTGAGAATACAAACCCAAAAGATGTTCAAGCATATCATTTTCATATTTTCCAATTTGATTAGCAATTATTGGATGCATTTTTTGATATTTAAGCACAATTTGTCTGTGTAACTTTTCACTTTTCCACCAAAAACTCTCTGAATTGTATTTTTCCCGGCCAGGATGATTACTGTATTCTTTTGGAAGCCCATCCGGATTAATAGTCACAGGAAAATATGGCGATATGCACGGATTTGATGCACCTGTAGTAAGAATTAAAGGTTGGGGGTTAAACACATCAACTACCATCGAATTAACCGATTGTGTTGCTCGTGTTAGGTTATTCGTCGCGTGAGCGCAAACAGTCATTCTTAATCCTTTCATTGGAATCCATTTATCAGAAAAATCGATAAGTTTCTCCTCTTCTATGTTGAGATCCTTAGAAGTATTACTTATATTGGGATGATTTATATGAGTTCTAAGAATTTGCATGAAATCTCTAATTGTAAGTTGTCCTTCTTTTGCCTGTAATTGTTTTCGAGTGCATTCTTCTCTTTTCTTGGCTCGTGCTCCCCACGTGATAATTTTGTCGGAATAACATTTATAGAAATTAAAATCTGCTTCTGAATCACACCATCCCTGTTGAACTGCATATTCAACCAAGTTTTCTGAGCACTGATCATAGTCTTTTTCTAGTGATATGCTATTTGAAATTGACCATACGCCTTTAATTTTTTTCCACGCCCATTCCTTTGCAACAGTTTCCAATACATATGCCTCTTTTGGATCACCAATAAGAAAGCTATTCATATATTGGAGTTTATGTCGATATCCACACATTCCTCCTTGATCATATTTTTCAAGAAGTTGAATGATGATTTCCAGTGCTTCTCGTGCTGAATTGCTGATTTCTAAAGCAATTCGAAGCATGTCCATTCCAGTTAGCCCTGTTTTGGCGGGTTTTACCTTAGTCATTAAAGCTTCATTTCCAATTACTACTCCATGATCGTTTATTCCCATTTCGCCGCCGAACATCCAAAATGGTTGTGAAAGTAAAATTCCATGTGTTTTAATGGAACTCTGATTAGAATTTTGGATTGCTAGTGAGGGTGGAACAATTGAAATATACGTGCATTTAATCTTTTCATCAATTTTTAATTCTTTGGGTGGATAGTAAACCAAATTCTGAACTTCATCGGGTTCCCGATCTGAATTTTTCCCAAATAAAAGCCGATTTTGTTTTGTGGCTTCAGGTGCCGCAATAATTGTATCACACATAATTTTTCCCTATTTCTTTTGTTTGTTGAGTTTAGATTTTATTAATTATTTAATTTATCAAAAATTACAGCATTAGAGTATCAAATCAAAAAAGATTCAAAAAAAGTAATTTAGTAATCAATTTATTGATTATTTAGCAATTTTCTTATTGATTATAATTATTTACCCATTTAAATTGTAATATATATCTTAGATCTCATCTAATCCATTTTAATAAATTTTTGAACATTCTTTATCGATTTCAGTTAAAATTTCTCTAAAATCAGACCACCAGATTTCTCCCCGTTGCCCTGTCAGCATACTATCTAATTTACGACTATTTAAGCAAAATATTTCGTCCTTCAATTTTTTTACCTTTTCTGCCCACAAAGCCGAGTAAACTTGACTTTTGGACACTTTTGCCTTTTTTTCACGCATATCCCAATCCCATTCAGGATGTTTATTCCCCAGTTTCTCCATCTTTTCTGCTTTCTTCTTTTCAGCTGCTGTAGCAATTTCCTTACAATCTAATGTTACTTGAAATGGCTGTTTTTTCCCATATTTACATTTCCCTTGATATTCGCACGACACGCAATACTCTTGAAAGGAAATTACAAACTCTTCCAACCCGGTGATATTAAAGATTAACTTTCCCATGTTCTTAGTGTAATTAACGCCCATGGGATTATTATATGTTTTGATTTTCCTTTGGATTTACATTTTGCAAATCACTTAGAAGTTCAATAATACCTGGAACGTGAAATGCGCCGCAAATAACCAAAATTCGATTGTCAGGAAATTTTTTGTGATATTGACCGATTTGTGCAACCATATATGAATTTCTATCAGTAATAAGGATTTGCGTTAACTGAGGGAATTCCTTTTCAAATTCTGCCAGTAATTGTCTCATCCCTTCCTCATCTTCTAAAAGAGCAAAAAGCTCTTCCAATTCAGAGCGTGTTGTAGGCATCTCTTCTTCTTCTAAAGCATGTATCAAAACTGATGATTCAGACTTATTTGTTAACTGATTTCCTAATTCTGAAATTTTAAGCATTAACTCAGATATGGGAAGATCAATTAGTTTAACTGGGATTTGATTAGATTGTACGATATCTATAGCCGTTAAGATTTCTTCCCCTGGCATTATCTGCATAATCTGACCAAATTGCTGTTGGATTTGTTCTAATGTGGTGAAAAAAGCGTCATTCTCTAGATTTTTAGATATTAGATTCAATTTTTTCTTATTTCTTGAGTTCTGCTCTAATTCTTTATCTAATTCCATCTTTGTTTCTTTATCTAATTCGTTCCCTAATCCTATCTCAAACTTTTTCCCTAATTCTTTCTTTGATTCTTTTTTCGAACCTTTTTCTTGATCTTTTTGAGATTCAACTTTTTTTTCCTTTTTTTTATTTTTAATCAATTTTGCATTAACAGATTCTATCTGTACTCCCTTTTTAATTGTTGAATTTTGATTTATATTCACGGTTCTTTTAATAACTTTAGAGTCTGATCGAATAGTTTGTCGATTTTTTTGGATTAAAGTTAAACGATCTTCATCTAATTCGACCATGACTATATCTGGATGAATCTCGCTAATTGTTCTCTCCACCATCTCTCGGCTTGAATGAGCCAAATGATTTGTCCCTAATATATAAATGGTTTGATCTATGCACCGAATTTTATTTACTGCCATGAATTTTCACTATTACACTCTTACACTTATTTTCAATGTAGTATCTTTTTCATTTTCACTAAAATTACTATTAGAAATGAAATGACGAAAGAAATGGAATAACGATGGAAAAAAGTAATAAAAATTTTTAAATAAAATTGCATATCATATAATTATTTTAAATGCTATAATTAATTTAGAGCATTGGCTCGATCATTTCACTTTATTCGATTCAAAACCAAATCCAAAATCATCCGCGCTACATTGTCGTTATATTCTTTAAAACCTTCCTTCTCAATAGCACAAGTTTGGAAAAATTCCTTGACAGTAATTCGTCGCTTTTTGAAATATTCTGTAATTTTTTCTTTAATTTCAGCGATTTTGGCTTCTTTTTCATCCTCACTGCCTTCCATCAAATCATATTTATTCAAACAAATATAAATCGTCTTAGGCATGTATCGAATTAAATCATAGAGCTTAAATTGTTCTTTTAATGGTTGATCTAAGGCAAATAGGCCGACTATTTGGCGGGCAATCCGGGAAATTGTGATAATTCCCATACGAATTACTGCTCGATCTCGATCGCCGCCAGGTGCAAACAGTGTATGAGATGTCCCCGTTTTTTCTTCAACAAAAACTACTTTATTTGGGGTGATAGTTTTGGTAAAACCCTCTCCATCTTCAACTTCAATAGCACTTTCGCCTTTAAAATCTTGTTTCTCTATTCGACACTCTACACCGCCCTTGATCTTCCCTATCTTGGCTTTTTCAACATAATCCACAAACATCTGCAAGACCGTTGTTTTACCAACGTTCATCGCACCCATTAATCCCAGAATTGCCATTAGTTATTCCCCATTCTTACTGCTTTACACAGTACGTTTTTTTTTATTTATATAGATCAATTATTTCGCTTTGTTTAATATTTTTCCATGCGATGAACACTTGAAAAATAACTAATCTACTATGTATAATTATGAAATTTCTAATATTTTCTCAAAGGTTTGCCGGACTATGGTTAAATTTTTGCGGATTTTCTGCTCTGACCATAAATTTTCCTCCATACAACATTTAAATTGAGCAAGCAATTTGTCCAATTCAATATTCCGTTGAGTTGGTTTAATTTTTAATAAATCATGCAGAGCAACTCCCTTCTGTTCTTCCCATTTTACAATAGCAGTTAGTCCCATATCGTTAATAGCAGCGCGACATAGGTTTGATTCTTTACTTAATCGTTCAATCATATGTTGAAATGCCACTATTTTATCTGGACTTGAAGATATAAAGGCGTTAATTTCTCTTAGTTTCAATTTCGAAGCACTTTTCATTTCTATACCCTCATTAAGTCACTTCACACACATAAATGTGTCGGAAACTGTCGTTGAAATCTGTCAGCATTCATTAAATCTATATTTTAAATAGCTTAATTAAATTCATTTTTCATTCTTTCATTTCTTGTATCTTTTTTTATCGTTCACTTTACTATTCATTCTATCATCTTAGGGTTCTATTTGCTCATGAGTTTCTTTTTCATTATCCCTCTCGCTAATCTGCATACCCCCATCTTTGGGTTTCCTTTTAAAGTTTATGGCACTTCCGTTAGGCCCATGCTCGAATTAGTTACATTTTTATTAAATCCCGCATGTATCTCATTTGTAGTGAAGTAAAACCTTCTTTCGATCTTTCGAAGTGTATTTGCTCACGAAATTAGCACCCTATGGGAGATTAGCTTAGCCTGGTCGAGCGCTGCCCTGATAGCGTCAAAATTTGAAGAGATCGGATTTTAATCTGATTAGAAATCTTGACTTCTGACAGGCAGAGGTCGGGTGTTCGAAGCACCCATCTCCCACTATATCTAATACTATATATTTTCAAGATCTTGCTTTGTATTTTCATGATTTTACATTATAATAATCGGATTTTAACTGATTGGATACTTCTATATAAATAAAGGATTAAAAGAATTTTAAAAAAAAAGTTATTTGATTTTGAAAAATTCTAAGATTTAGGGTTTTCCAGAATGAGAAGGTTTTTTTACCTGTTGTTTTTTCTGTCGTATTCGAATGATAATCACAGCGATTAATGAAATGCTTATAGCTGCACCTGCAATAATTGCCAGAATTTGCCATAATTGTCCAAGATCAAGATTATTATCATCTGAAGATGGAGTATTTGAATCTGTAGTATCCGTTGGAGAAGTTGTTGTATTTGTGTTAGTGGTCGTGCTTGAGTTTGAGTCTGGGTTTGAATTTGTGTCGTCTGAGCTTGTGCTGACAGTGCGATTCCAATAATTCATAAGATCTTCCAATGAAACTTGTGGAAAATAGTTCGGATCGAACGAGGTTTGGTTTAAATTATTGGTTATTACGATTGTTTCATTACCAGTATTATAGTAAATCTCTAGCCATGTAGATTCGTTATTTGCATAGCAGTTATCTGAAATTGTAACATTTTCAAAATCTTCAAAATATACTGGATTAGAAAAATTAACTATCCAATTGTGCGTAAAGGTTACGTTTGTAACTTCTGAAAAAATTAAAGGGTAGGAGGAAATATTGGAAAAGACACAATTTTTAATAACAAGATTTGTGACATTCCAAAAATCTAAACCACTACCTTCTGAATAGAAAAATGAAGAATTCATTAAAGTAAGGTTAAGAACATTTTCTGCTCTCAATAGGTAATTGGTGGAATTTGATACAGAGATATTAAAAAAGGCAATATCTGTAGAATCTACAACTTGGATTCCATCATTTGTGCCTTGAAAAACAGCATTAAGAATGAGAAAATGTTCACAATTTGTTATATATAATTCTCCAATCTCTCCTAATGTAAGGATCTTATTTGAAACTCCGTAAAAATAGTACATTGGCTTACCATCACGTGTGTTTGTATCATCGAATACAACATTTGTAATACTACTGAAATCAAACGTACAATGAATAAATGTATTGAAATAACCTGTTACATTTTGGGTGCTTCGTAAATAAATTCCTTTATTTGTATTACTGAATCGATTATTGCGCAATGTCAGATTAGAAAGAGTGATCGCATATAATGCAACTCCACTTTGTTCAGAAAGAGTTTGTAAAGTACAATTTAAGATTGAACCAAATTGTGATTCACGAATGATAATACCATACAAACTACCCAGAATAGTTGAATTTTGAATAATAAAATCTTCAGTATCATAAATCGAAATTCCATTATTACTTGAAGCATTAGTATTACACTGATCAAGTGTAATATTGAATGAATCAACTATTTGGATTCCTGAATAACCCGAATTTTGAACTTGATAGTGGGAAAAAACAGAATTATTAACGTTATTGATTATTAGTTGGCTATATAATCCTCCTACTTCATTTAATCCTGTCAAATTTTCGTAATATTTAATGGGTTTTCCATCGATAAGATTTGTTTGAGGGAGAGTCAAATTTCGATTCATTGTATCTAAAATTATGCCTTGGGAGGAGAAAAGGTTATTAGTTATTTGTCCACTCTCTGAGGTTGCAATGACCATTGGACCCAATTGAGATACTGTAAAATTGTTAGAATCAATCAAGAAATTTGAATGATCTTCTATTATAAGTAAACGACTATAAGAAAATACAGAAGATTCTATTGTATTGTTAATTATATGGCATCCTGTTCCACCTGAAATATCAAAAAGACTACCCTCTTTTTGTTGAAAGGTGCAATTTTGGATTAGAAATTGATTAGTGTTTTCAAAAGTAATCCCTTCTCTGCGAGAATAAATTTGACATGACTCAATAGTGTTATTTGATCCATACAAGAAATAAAATCCACGCTGGTTAGCCAGATTATCAGCAAGTGTATGTTCTATATGAATATTCGAAGAATAGCTTGCATAAAATCCATAAGCATAAGAGGATAAAGAACTATTAACAATAAAGCAATCTTGTACTTCATGTAAATTAACTCCATATACTCCACTGATCGTTGAGATATTTTCAATCCTAACATGTGAAACATTATCAAGAAGAAGCGCAGATAGAAGAAATGCAGGATAAGTTCTTAAAGAAATATTTCGAAGGATTAAGTATCTGTCTGTATTTTTTATAGAAAAGCAAGATTCACGTTCATCGTATGTATCAATAGAAAAATTACCAATGATATGAGCTGTTTCCCAACTCATTCCTGTTGTTCCATTTCCACCACAAAAAGCATCCAGTTCAGCATTACCTGATATAATGATTTGAGAGTGCTCAGCAGAGGCTTTTATAACAGGCAATTCTGAATCTATTGGGGCATTTCCCAAGATGATCGGAAGATTTCCCGTTAGTAGTAAGATAAATATTCCAATATAGAATACTTTTGAATGTTTGGTTACATATTTTTTCATATATTTCACAAACCTAGTAATAACCTATGGAATGATATCGGAGCTTTTCCCTAATATTTTTTTTGGAAGTACTTTTCTGATTTTGGGAATTCTTGAAGAAAAATGCATGATTAAGATGTATTGATGTATTATATCAACGAAATGTACTATTGAAAAGCATTAATGAAAAGAAAATAACAAAACTGGTAATGGCAATTATATTTGAAACATCTAAAAAAGTAGTAAAAGTAAAAAAATCGGAAGTAGTAGTAAAATCAGAAAACGTAGTAAAAGCAGAAAAAGAGCAAAAAGAGGAAAAAATAAAGATTAACCTGTGGTTCGCTTGGCGGTTTTTAAAATTTCAATATAATCGCTTACATCCTCCACTTTATCAGAAATAGTTTCCATCATATCTATAAAATTACAGATCTGCAATGCGACAAATGCGTTAAACTCCAAACTTGGAATTTTATTTAAGGCTTCATATAATTGGGAATGTAAAACATCTACTTCATGTTCCATGCTTTGAATTTTCTCACAAATTTGGAATGTTTCACGATCGTCCATTGATGGAAGATTTTTAATCAGGTTGTATAAGATTTTAGTTGCTTCTACAGATCGCTGTATGATATAGATGCACTTCTCAAGTATAGGCATTCCTAGGCTGAAAACATGTTCGTAATTTAATCCCATTAAGCGACGCGCGGCACCATCAGTCGTATTTGCAATACGATCAATACGCTTTACTAAATGAGATAAATCTTCCCGCATTTGAGTGGTTAATTCACTTTTAGAGATTTGCACTAAGATTTCTCGACGAATAATATCAGCTTCATTTTCGAGATGATCCACTCGCTTAAATATTTCATTGGCTAAAGCAACATCTCGTTCATTTACATATATTGAAAAGCCGCGTTCAAATTCTACTACAGTTTCAAGGACTTTTTGCATATGGTTGTTCGCCATTTCATAGATATTGGCGCTACTTCGATTTTGTAAAAATGTTTTTAATGACATATGGTTCACCGCGCATTAGATTCGAATTATTCGAAAAATATTATATTATTATTATAGAGATACAAGATAAAAAATTATGATTAATTGATTTAATAATTTTGATTATTGATTTTATAAATTCATTTTTTAGAATTAATTTACTCTTAGAGTTGCTTCTAATTCTGGTTGGGGTATTTGGGGGAATACTATTACATATTGGCTGGGATAATATATTGTAATTGTTTCACCTACTTGAAAATTATGTACGGCTACTCTTGTCGTAGGAATTTCTATTTTTATCAATTTTTTAGGGGGTTCTAAAGATAATTCAACACAATGATTTTTCATTGAATGAGTTTTATTTCCATTTACAAAAGTCTCCAATTGATATGGTGCCAACATTTCAATCCTAAGCCACGCGCCCATGAACTTTACGCGATTTACTTTTCCAACAATACTATTTGTCTTATCTTGACGCCGCTTATGACGTGCTTGAAAGTATTGCGATCTAATCAAAAAAGTAACTTTATCACCGATCTCAAAATTCTTTTCTGTTTTGGCAAATAAAAAGAAACCTTCTTTGGTCTGAATAACAACACGCTGTAAGGGTTTACCTTTAAATCCAATCTTTTCCACCATTCGCACTTCTACTACTTTACCATTGAAATAATTCATTTCAGTTGAGAAAAAATTAGCTACAAACAAATCAACAGGTTCATATAATATCTCTTGAGGTGTTCCAATCTGACGAATTCTTCCTTGATCTAAAACAACAATCCGATCTCCCATCATTGCTTCTTGCATATCATTCGTGACGTGCACGGTTGTCATTTGTAATTCCTTACTTTTTGCAATCTTTCGTACTTCTCGCCGTAAATTCATTCGAAGTCCAGCATCTAGTGCTTTAAATGGTTCATCTAAAATAAGCAATCCTTTTTGTTCTAAAGCCATTATAGCCCGAGCAAGAGCAATTCGCTGCTGCATCCCTCCAGAACATTCATGAGGAAGGGCAGAGCCGCGACCTTCTAATCTTACTAGTTCTAAAACTGCTTCTCCAATTGCATATGTTTCAGTATGATTGGATTCATGCATATGACGAGCATAACAAATATTATCTAAAACAGTAAGGTGTGGAAAAAGAGCATAAGATTCAAACATCACTCCACAATGTCTTTCATATGGTGGAAAATGTGTTACATCAACACCATCAAATAGAATTTGACCTTTAGTTGGTTGATAAAGTCCAGATAAAAGACCAACTAAGCTTGTTTTTCCTGCTCCTGTCGGTCCCACAATTGTTAAATATTCTTGATCTTCAATAATTAAATTAATATCATGTAAGATTTCAACCTTATTTTGAATAAATGATACGTGTCTGAGTTCTACTCTAACCATTTTTATCACAGTTTATATAATTGTTTTTTTCTATTGTAGATCCATTTCTTTTTGAAGATTTTTTGGATATTTGAATAAACGAACATCATCCATAAATAATCCTATTTGAATATTGTCCCCTTCACAAAATCGATATTTGAAAGTTTCAGGCTTTGAAATTTCGATTTCATCTCCGTTATCAATTTCAATAATAAAACGTCGTTCTTTTCCAGTATGGAATTTAGACTTAATTATTGCATCGGTTAAGAAAATGCCTGTCCAATCAGCTTGGGAGTTTTCAAAATCATATCCAAGAGGGAATAAATAAACATCCTCGGGGCGGAAAGCAACAATTATATTTTCATCTAAAGAAAATCTACTATATGGAGCATTAATTATGAGTTTTGGACCTCCAAGACGGATTTTTACGTGATATACATCTGGATGATCTATATGAATAACATAACCTTCTAATATATTGATTCCTCCCAAGAAATTTCCTACAAATAATGATGTAGGATATTTGTATAATTCATCTGGTGTGTCTTCTTGTAGAAGATGACCATCTCTCATAATTATAATGCGATCTCCTATTGCCATTGCTTCTTCTTGATTGTGAGTAACTTGAATTGCTGTTAAATGTGCATCTTTAATAATATTTCTTAATTCCCATCTAAATTCTGCGCTTATCTTTGGATCCAATGATCCTAAGGGCTCATCCATAATTAAAATTCGTGCTCCGCTACATATTGCTCGTGCAATACCTAATCTTTGGAGATCTCCATTTCCCCAGCCGATTGGATATTCGTCAGCACGCTCTAATAATCCAACTATCTCTAATGCACGTTCTCCTTTTTCTATTATATAATCTCGCGAATATCCTTGGACATTAAGTGCATATGTACAATTTTCCCAGACAGTAAGGGGAAAAATATTAAAATTTTGAAAAACAAAAGCAATTCCTCGGGATTGAGGTGGTGAATCGGTAACATCAAGACCGTTAATAAAAACTCGCCCTTGCGTGGGTTGAATTAAGCCAGATATAGTACGAAGTAGTGTTGTTTTTCCACAACCACTTGGACCTAGTAAAAAAACAAAATCACCATCTCGAATGATCAAATTTACATTATTAACTGCTATAACTTTTCCATTATCAAATATTTTGGTAATATGATCTAAGCGAATTTCGGGCATTACAGTCCTTCCTCCTTAGTGGGTGAAAATAAACGCAGTAGCAACAATAAAATTCCACTTAAAATTATTACTAATACACTGGCAAAAGCAGCAGATGAAAAACTGTTTTCTTCTACCCAATCAACAATTAACACTGGAATGGTGCGATCTGCCCCCATAACAATCAAGGTGGCACCTGTTTCACCTAAGCTGCGCGTAAATGCAGCAATCATGCCTGCAATTACTCCGTTTTTTATTGCTGGGAATGTTATTTTTCGAAAAGTTGTCAAACTAACCGCACCTAAGGTCGCACTTGCTTCTTCATGGCCAATATTCACCGTACGAATTGTTGCTGCAATAGGTCTAACAACATAAGGAAATGTAAAAGTCATATGGACAAAAATAATCATTTCAATACCTGGACTTGCAAGATCTAATCCTGCAGGACCCCAAAAAAGAAATACTGCAAATCCAAGTGCTGCTGAGGGGATGGTCAAAGGAATATCTAAAATTGTATCTAACACTGCATTCATTTTTCCCCATTTTTCCCGAGTTAATATAAAAGCAAATGGTATACCAAAGATAACATCAATAATCACTACAAAAAATCCGATTTGAAATGAATTAACTAAACTTGTCCATAGATGTGCCCATTTATTATCAGCTGCAAATAATTCAAGATGGATTTCATTGATATCAATCTTTGAAATAATATAGAAGGAGGGGATTAAAATGAAAATAATCATTAAAATCCCAGCAAATACTTTCAAACCAATTGTAAATGGTTTACGAGAAAATGAATATTCAATATCATAATGAATTTGCCAAAATTTTTTAGTAGAAACATTTCTCCGAGCTAAAAGCTTGACGATAATAAGTAAAACTAAAGATATTCCAATTAGAATTAGTGAAAGGAAAGAAGCACTGGGAAGTTGTAACTGTTTCCTAAGACTAACTACCACTATAGGTGCAGTTTCAATTAAGCCAGAGCAGATCATTGTTGCTCCTGTTTCTCCCAAACTACGAGTAAATGCAAGAATTGCACCTGCAATTAAACCTTCTTTTATCAGTGGAAATGATATTGTCCGAAATACGGTAATTTTTGGTGCAGATAATGTCATTGCTGCTTTTTCTAATAAAGGATCAACTTTTTCAATAGCCAACTTTAGATTTCTGACAATATATGGGAATGTAAATGCGATATGAACGAAAATAACTAAAATTTTCCCAGGATTAACATTAAAAATTCTCCAAAACAGTAAAACAGAGAATCCTAAAGCACTTGTAGGAACTGCCATTGGTAGATCCACTAATGTATCTAATATTTTCTTTCCGCGAAAATTATTTCTTGTAAGTAATACTGCTATTGGAAATCCAATTAATATATCCACTCCAACAGCCAAGAATGCAGTTGAAAATGAATTCCATAAAGCAGTTTTCATTATTTGCCATTGTAGATTCCCTAATAATTCATCAAAAAATAGTCGAGATCGAATTTCACGAATATTGTCGATTACATTGGATATTATATTAATTATAGGTGCTGCAATTATCAAAATGAAGAAAGTAATCACAATAATTTCTAGAATTATACGATAAATTGGTTTAGAAAGCTCCTTTTCAATATTTAGCAATATTGATCTACGCTTGATATTCTTATCTGGTAATTCTAATACAGAAGTATATAATTTTGGGGTCATTTTATTGGCTCCGTAATATTAGGTACGATTTCTAGTCTTTAGCCACAAATCGGGAATACGTGCGATAACATTTCCGTCTGTAGGAGGAAAAGTTTCAATTATTTGAGAAGGATCAGGCGTTACTCCATTCATCCAATTAAATGAAGCATTATAAATTGATGAAATCTCAGGATCATTTAACCAAGTAGTATTAATTGGACGAAATCCTGCCTCAATGGCTCGTTCAACTAAAGACTTCTGTTGTAAAAATCTTAAATACTCTTGAGCAACCATTTTCTGCTCATCGCTGACCCAATCTGCATCTAAAATACAAAATGGATGATCAGAAAACAAAGCCCCTTCTTTAGGATATATTGCAATTAATTTCTGATTCCACTTTTCCATTGCTTTTATAGCATTGTCCTTAATTAAATTCTCATATAAAATGGTAACTTGTAATGCATCAGGACCTTGAGTTAACATATATGTACCTAAAAATCCCGTTGATTTTCCATATAATACAGCTGCACTTTCGATTTCTGTCATCCATTTTGCCACAGATTCATCATAAATCTCTTCTAAGGTAATATTTTCAGGATTCATTCCTAAAAAGGCACTAACCATCATGATTGTTGCCATAAAACCACTATTTGAACTAGTAGGATCAGTGTGAGCTAAATGAACTAATCCTGGATTGGAAACAATCAAATCGTGCAAATCATTTAATCCATTGAGATGATGTGTTGCATAAAAGTTTTCCCATGTTGCTATAACAACGGGAGAATAAATGATTCGGGTGTAATTAGGAACTAAAGGAATATTTTTTTTTATATAGTCCATCCATTTAGCATTTAATAATGGAATCCAAAGATTAGACGCAGGGGACCATATAACTGGTTTTATTTCCCCATTTAATAATGCTATAAGGGAATCTCCAGAACCATAGGGTTGAAAATCTAAAGCGATATCTTTAAGGGAGGGATCTTTTTGTTGAAGGGTTGCCCAATATTGCATGAAAAGTTCAGAAGATTGAGATATCCATGAGGATTTTTCACTGGAATAACTCATTGATAAAACAATTACATCTTTTTCATTCTGTTCAAAAACCATCTTTCCCATTATCGCTCCAGCAAAAAAACCAAAAAGAATCCAGATTAGGATAGTAGAAGGAAGAATTTTTCGATGGAGATAGTTTTTTGTTCCAAAAGATCTATTTTTTTTTGCCATTATGTTCTCATCCAATAATTGACTTAATATAGCTATTTATGTAAGCAAATCCTAACCCGAGAGTAAATCCAAAAAAGAAAATTAAGAATATTTTAATCCGAAATAAATTCATTTCTTTGTGCTGCTTCACAAATATATAAATTCGCAAGTCAATCTAAAAATTATGAATATTATTCATATGGAAGCACATGAAAATTATTTTGTTCATCTTATCCTTTAGAGCAATTTTGAAATAAAATAATGATTTAAGGGAAAAAGAAAAGAAATTAAGTGATTAAAATTAATAGACAAAAAAAGAAAAAAGGATAGAATAAATCATTCAATGACTAAGTCAATTGGACAAAATTCTTCCACATCTATAAGCCCAATATCGCTGATTTTAAGAGAAGGAATAACTGGTAAAGCCATAAAACTTAAGGTCATAAAAATATTTTGTTCTGTAACACCCATTGTTTTAGCCGTTTTTTTAATATTTTCATATTTAGAAACAATATCTTGAAGTTTTTCTATGGACATTAGTCCACCAATTTGTAAAGGGAGATAAGTATATTTTCCTTGATATAAAATTGCCATTCCTCCTCCTTTTTCCTGTAGAAAATTCGCTAAATCCGCCATTTCTTGATCTGATGCACCAACTATTATCAAATTATGACTATCATGTGCGACAGTTGAAGCAAATGCACCATTAGAAAATCCTAAACCATGAATAAACCCTATAGATTTATTACCTGTATAATGATGTCTTTCAATTACAGCAATTTTCAATATATCTTGACTAAAATCTCTTTTAATAATTTTTGATGTTCCTTTACTTGAAACAGGGAGATTTTTGATAAGTTTTTTAGTAACCAAACTAATAGGGGTGATTCCAATTACATTTACTTTTGCTACTTTGTTTTTTCCTGTATAATTAACAATAAAATCTGAGGCAGTTAATTTTTGTTTTATTTTCATGCTTTTTAGAAGAATTCCATAGTCATACTCAAGATTGAAAGTAGGTGGTTTAAATTTTTGATAAACGATCTTTCCATGATGATACACAGAATGGATTTTTAACTGTTCTAAATTATCAAGAACGATAATATTAGCACTAAATCCTGGTTTCAATTGCCCAATAGGGGGACGATTAGTTAGTTTTAAGAATTTTTGAATATAATTCCCCGAAGTATAAGTTGCCAGTCGAATTGCTTTAATCATTGCACTTTCAAGGGTGTCTCTTCCGATCTCTCTGAATATTTCAGCAGAACGACGAATTATTCTATCAATATGTCCGAGATTAAATAAATCACTGGGGGATAAGTCATCAGAACATAAAGAACACTTATCAAGATTAATTTCTTGTTTTATTAATTCCGGAAGAATTTTATCAAGATCCTTTGTAGCACTACCATATCGAAGAGCGATATTCATACCAATCGCTAGTTTCTCAATTACTTCAGAGGCTGAAGTAGATTCATGATCATTCATGATTCGATTTTTTCCATCATTATAGCCATTTGAAGTATAAATTTTTAAATCGTCACCAAGAACTCCTGGACAATGACCGTCTACAATCTTTCCTGAATTAAATACAAGATCAACCTTTTCACGAGCATCACCGATATTATTAATTATTCCAGGAAAATTCATCATTTCTCCAAGACCGTAAACTAAATCGTTTGAAATCAGCTCTTTTATATCTTCTATAGATATTGTTGCACCAGAATGTTCCATATGGGTTGCAGGAACACATGAAGGAATTCCTATATACATATCTAAAGATACTTTTTGTGCTTGATCAATCCAAATCTCTAAAGCAGATTTTCCAGATATATTTGCTATTTCATGCGGATCGACTAATATTGTGGTTGTTCCGTGTTGTACTGCTATAGAACAAAATTGTAATGGAGGCATCATACTACTTTCAATATGTATATGACTTTCGATAAAGCCAGGTACTATGTATTTTCCTTGTAGATCAATCGTTTGATGAATTGATGGAATATCTGACTTTTTAGGATTTATTGATTTGATAATATCATCTTCTATTAGAATAGAACCTTTTAAAATTTTCATAGATTCAACGTCAATAATTTTACAGTTTTTTAATAAGATATTTTTCATGATAATTCACTTCCCAAGATAATATTTTTCATTTACAGCGATAATAAAAGGTAGGTAACGAAAATCATCTCCTGAGTCTATTCCATATCCTGCAACCCAGACATCAGGGATTGTAAATCCAATGTAGTCAATTTTAAGATTTAATCTTAAATTTTGGACTTCAGTTGTTGGGTTTTCCAAATTTTTATATAAAAGAGTACAAATTTTCACAGATGCGACTTTTTTCTTTCCAAGTAAAAATCTTTGCAATTTAGATAAGGTAAAACCTTGATCGATAATATCCTCAATGATAATTATCTGTTCTCCCGAGAGATCTCCACAGTCCAATTGGATGTCTACATCTCGAATTGTTTCGCCCTCTTTTTTAATCTCTTTCCGATAGGTTGATAATTTCATGGTAAAAAATTGAATATCTTGACCGCTTTGATGATATATTTCCCGACCCAAGTCTGCAGCGAACATAAAAGCTCCAGTAAGAACAATTAAAAAATTATATTTTTTATTCTCCTTATTGTCTTCAATAATTTCAACAGCTAATTTTCGAATACGATTTTTAATTACATCTGCAGGAATTAGTAAATTTTTGCATCGTTCATCGTGATTTAATCTGTTGGAGAAAAATTGTTCAAAGGTTTTGGGATTTCGATGATCTACAACGCCATCTAAAGGAACCTCAATAGTTTTTTCATAGTCTGGTAATGTTAATCTTTTTGGTGGCATAGCTGCTTTTCATTCCTTATTTTTTAATTATAAAATTGCACCGTCTCTAGCATGAGCGCATTCACAATGACGTTCTTCTGGAATCTGAGGAAGTGCAAGTTCAATTAATTTACGAAGGTTTTCAGCGTTCTTTTCCATTGTTTCTAATATTTCTTCGACGCTAACCGCAAGAGGTTTGATCTTTTGGCCACATTTTGGACAAGTATCTCCGTACATAACAATTCCACAATTGGGACATTCACATGCCCAAACATCCAAATCAGTAACTGTTGCAATTGATGAATAGCACATATTTAACTCTGCAGCTAATACTACTTCAGGATAGATTGTCATTCCTACAACATCACCCCCCCATTTTGCATACATTCGAGATTCTGCACGGGTTGAAAATCGAGGGCCGTTAATACATACATAAGTGCCACCATTTTGAATGTCTAAGCCTAATTCTTTTCCTGCTTTGAAAAATATATCATTCATTTCAGGACAGAAAGGATCTGCTTGCCCAATATGACATACCTCCCCACCATCGTAAAAAGTATCTTTTCGACCTTTTGTGCGATCAATATATTGATCAATGATCACAAATACTCCTTTATCTGTTTTTGCTGTTAGTCCCCCTACAGCACATGGAGAGAAGACTCTTTTTACTCCAAGTTCCTTCATTGCCCAAATATTGGCGCGATAGTTTAATTGGTGGGGTGGAATCTGATGATTTGGTCCATGTCGAGATAAAAATGCCACTTTTTTTCCATTAAAGGTGCCTATTGTAATTAAATCTGAAGGTGCACCATAAGGAGTATAAATTTTATATTTTTTTGCGT
Source organism: Candidatus Harpocratesius repetitus (assembly GCA_021498095.1). Taxonomy (GTDB): domain Archaea; phylum Asgardarchaeota; class Lokiarchaeia; order Sigyniarchaeales; family Promethearchaeaceae; genus Harpocratesius; species Harpocratesius repetitus. The sequence continues at coordinate 668,901 of JAIZWK010000001.1, forward strand.
TTTCTAGATGAATATCCGCTCCAGTTCCACCAATTATTCCAATTTCGATGTCATGCTTATTATAACTCATTTTTTCAACTACCTTTTCTTGTAAATAAGAGATCTTACATAATAATTAAGCGATAATGCTAATTAATGATTCTATATATTTCATTATTTTATTTAAATAGGGAAAAATCCATAAAGTACGGCGCATTATTATTTGGTATTACTAATCTATGGATAAATAAAATGGTAAAATTACGTTTTCTTGGAGCTTGTAGAGAAGTAGGGCGAAGTGGAATTCTGATCGAATCTGAAGAATCAGGAGATAGAATTCTTCTTGATTATGGGATTAAATCTGATCATACTACAATCTTTCCAGAGCATGTGAGCGGCCGTGATTTAAGTGCAATAGTTCTTTCCCACTCACATATTGATCATTGTGGAGGAATTCCTCTCTTTTATATTTCTGGTTCTGTTCCTCTTTATTGTACAGAATTAACATATAAGGTTTCTGAAATTCTGCTTAATGATATGCTTCGAATTAATCAACAATATCTTCCTTTTGGAAGAAGGGAAATAAAAAAAATGCATCAATATGTTCAATATCTATCTTATAAAAAACATAAAAAGATTGGAAAAAACTCATGGATAACTCTCTATAATGCTGGACATATCCCTGGTTCTGCTATGATTCTAGTTGAGATGGATGGAAAAAGAATATTATATACAGGTGATTTTAATTTAATTCAAACACAATTATTAAATCCTGTAAATTTATCCGAAATCCCTCCGATTGATGCACTTATAATTGAATCAACTTATGGTTTAACTTCACATCCAGCTCGTGAGGAGACTGAAGATGAATTAGTATCAAAAGTGAATGAAATTGTCTCTAATGGTGGAATTGCCCTAATTCCTGCATTTGGAGTGGCGAGAAGCCAAGAAATTCTGATGGTATTAAACAAACATAATCATATCGATTATAAAATTACAGTCGATGGTATGGCAAGAGCGATAATTTCTCAATATTCTAATTACCCTTCAATGTTTAGAAATTTTGAAGAATTAATTCATGCTTTTAAAAGCGCTCATATAATAAATCAATACCGAAAAAAGATTGAGAGATCAAATGCTGCAAGTAATTCTGGAGTAATTATTGCTCCCTCTGGAATGTTAAAGGGAGGAACTGCAAGATATTATGCTGAAAATATAATTAATGATCCTAAAAATGCAATTTTCTTGGTTTCATACCAAGTTGAAAACACTCCGGGTCAAATTCTTTTAGACACTAACAAATATCAATTAAATGAGCATGAAAAGATGATTGATATTGTTGCTAAAGTATTTCATTTAGATTTTAGTTCTCATTCAGGACAAACAGAATTGTTGCAATTTATTGATGGAATCAAATTTATAAACCAAAACCAGAGAGATGTATTTTGTGTGCATGGGGACGAAGAGACTCTATTAGGATTTGCAAAAGAAGTTGAAAATCATGGATGCAATGTTTATTGTCCCTATATAAATCAGAAATATTCCCTTTAACTGTAAATTACAAAAAAAATGATTATTCAAACTTGATCACATTTTTTTTTAATTTAATGATACTTATTACTTTAAAAATTACTTTTTTGTCTATTTGAATTAAAAAATTCTTGTATTTCTGATAGTTTAGGGCGTCCATAATGGGTTGAATATTTCTGTTGATCTATAGTAATTTTTAAGAAATTTGCTAGTATATGCGCAGAAGCCCCCCAAATATTATATTCACGACCTGAATTCTGATCTTGAAAATTAAAACTTAAAACATAATATTCTCTTCCATCATGGGTTTTAAAAGGAATTTCATCAAATTTTGGAAGGTGAATTAAGAATTTAAGAGGAATATTGACAATTTCATCTACTTCATTTTGGTTTAAAACAAAATCTCCCTTTTGAACATTTTTTTTTATAAAACCGACAAAGGGATATATGTTATAGCCGGTTAAAGTGGGAAGGTTATCAATTTTGCCCCAGATTTCAATGTTTTTTGGAGAGATTCCGATTTCTTCTTGAGTCTCTCGTAATGCAGTTTCTAGAAAATTAAAATCTTTTTTTTTATCAAATTTTCCCCCTGGAAAGCTCATTTCACCATTGTGGTGGTGCAATCGCTTAGATCTTGCAGTCATGATGATAAATAGATCTTCTTTTTGCTTAAATATTAAAATTAATACAGCAGCAGGAGTTAAATAAGGAAAATCCATGTTGTTTGCTTTATACTTTTGAATTTGATTTTTAATTCTCAAAAATAAATCAGAAGTGTCTGAAAAATTTTTACTCATCAACTATAATAGGTGTTTTTGCTTTATTACCATGTGGAAAATTATGCCGAAACAAAATCCTAAGCATCGAAAACCCATTACAGATCTTCCTAAAATGGGAATAAAGAAAACCACTGGCACTTGTGGAGTAGATAGATGTAGCAATCAGATAAAGCAACATGTTGCGAAAGCTAATATTGATAAATACTCTTCTCAATTGAAATGGGAATTGAAAGGAAGTGTAAAGAAGACTCGAAAAATTGGATTATGTAAAGAACACTATAAACAATACCGTAAGATTCAGAAGAAAGAAGAAAAATTTACTCGACCACGTGATTTCGGCCTAGAAAAAAAACCTTCTCGATATAAATCTAATGCTTTTCTGGAATAATCGGATTTTTTATTTTTTTCTGCTTTATTATCCAAACACTGGAAAAATAAATCCATTTGCAGCCATTTCTTCAAAATATTTTGATATTAACGATACTTGACCGTTTCGTAAACCAATCGCAATGAAAGTCGTAACGATCAACAATGCAATGATACTCATACCAATTTTACGCATATCAATCCTATTTGTTTAAGAAGCTTTATATTTTTTATTTGGCGATTCTTGAAAAATAATAAAAAAATTGGTTTTTAAATCCAACGTGACTTTCGGGGTTGAGCATAATTATTTAAAATTTTAAGTCTATCTTCTTTATTTTCAATATCCTTCTCAATTTTCTTTTTTTGTTCATTATATTCGTTTTCATCAATCTCTCTCGCTTTGAATCGAGCCTGAATCATTTGGAGCTTATTACGGAGCCTTTTTTTCTCTGCTTTCTCTTTAGAAATCCAAATAATCACATTATCCCTTAATTCTTGCAATTCTTCTTCACATTTTCGATATTCTGAAGAATATTCCAGTTTAAGTTGCTCATAGATCTCTTTTTTTACTTTTCGTCGTTTATACTGTCGTTTTAATTCAATTAATTGTTCTCGTTGAATTTCCATTTGATCTTCTAATTCATCCATTCGAAATTGTCCTTTTGGTCCTAATTTTTGACGGATTTCTTCTTCTTTACTCAATAATTCATCTTTAATTGATTTAAATGCTTGAAATTTCGCATTCATCTTTTTTGCATAATCTATATCATTTTCAAATCGAAATGAATCTAGTTCTTCTTTCAAATCTTGGAGTTTTGTTTTAAGTTTTTTCTTTTTACTTTCAATAACTGCCAACTCCATTTTAGCTTCAAGTTGTTCTACAATATTTTGGGGTAAATCGATTTTAGTCTGAAAACTTTCTGTTTTAGCTTTATTTTGATCTTTTTCTCCAATTTTAGATATATCTTTTACTTGAAATTCTGAGAGATTAGAAGATGAAGATGATCCTTTAATTACATTACTGTTGGAAGATCCAAGTTCTTTATCTAGTTCATCGCGCTCTTCAGCAGAATACTTTATTTTCGGCTCTGATTTTTGAAGTTTTGAACCGCAAAATATACAGAATTTATCTGTATTCCTTACCATACGGCCACAGAATGGACATTGAATTTCTTGATATTTCGCCATTATTCTTTCCACCAATTTTATTAAATTAATTTCTCAATGTGAACTAATAGGTGATTGAATATTTAATATTTTTAGGAACCGATAATTATGTAAGTGGATACTGAAAAAAATGAGCATACCTAACAAAAATTTAATTCCAATTCATATTGGATTAATGGGTCATATTGATGCTGGCAAAACCGCAATTGCTCGTTGTTTTACAGAAATTATTTCAACTGCTGGACTGGATAAGCATTCTCAATCACAAGCGCGAGGGATCACAATTGATCTAGGATTCACATTTTTCCAATTAGAAAAATACATGATTACTCTAGTGGATGCTCCAGGTCATGCAGATTTAATTAAAAGTGTTGTGAGTGCAGCAAAAATTATCGATATGGCGATTCTTGTAATAGATGCAACAAAAGGACCTCAAGTGCAAACAGGAGAACACTTACTGATTCTTGATATGTTGAAAATTCCGCATGTATTTGTATTGATAAATAAAATTGATCTAATTGCTCAAGCTAAAATTGCTGAATTACAAGAAAAAATACTGAAAATTTTTCAAAAAACTCGATATCATAATAAAATTTCCGTTTTTCCTGTATCTGCAAAAAAAAATAAAGGATTTGATGCTGTAAAAGGTTATCTTTTAGAATATTTACATCAAAACCCCATTTTTCGAGACAAATCACCCCCTTTTAAATTTCTTTTCGATCATCATTTTTTCATTAAAGGAAAGGGAACAATTTTAACAGGAACTGTAATTACTGGTTCACGAAAAGTTGGTGAAGAGATAACAATTTTACCTTTAAATCAAAAGTATAGAATTAAATCGATGCAAAAATGGAAAACTCCAGTAAATGAAATTAAAGCAGGAGATCGATGTGGAATTGCCGTTAAAGGTTTAAATCCAGACTCAGTTCATAGAGGTGCCATTGCTGTTGATGATGTTAATCATTTTATCTGTACAAAAATTTTATTAGTTGATGTTCTTATTAACGATTTCTTTATTCAAACATGTAGATTTGGCCAACATTTAACAATCGTTCATAATATGAGAATTCATAATGCTAAAATTTATCCTATTACTAAAATTCGTACAGACGATTCTGTGCTATTTAAATATCTCCCACATTCTGCAGAAAAAAAACACTTTCAAGCAATAATTTGGTTTGAAAATGAAGCCTTTTTTCAAGAAAATGATAAACTTTTATTAATGAGGATGGATCTTCCTCCTAAGCAACTTCGAATCGTTGGAGTTGCTGAATTTTACTTAAGTCTGAATCTGCCAATTGAAATTTTTAGAGAAAAAATAAAAACTGGAAAAGTAATCAAGCCAGATTATTCATTGAATAGTGTTATTGTATCTGGATTGGCACAATCTCTAATTGGTGCTCAAACAATTATAAATCACAAACTTGAATATCCTTTTATTAAAATAAAGGCGCCATTTGGGACAAAAGGTTATGTTGAAGTTATCTATGATTCTAATTACTTCACTCAAACATCAAATAAAGAAAAGATTTTAACTGAATTGCCTGTTATATTGAAGATCTTAAAACCTTTTAATCTTGATTTCAAGAAATCCTATCGTTTTTAATAATTTGCTTCACCAATAGCAATATTACTTAATAATTCTGTTAATTTTGTATAATATTTGCTTAATCTATGAAAATAATAACCCAATTTAGAAATACGTTTACTATGAGACAATAACATAAATTTACTATCATCTGAAGTAGTTATTATTGTATAACCGTCTTCACCAGTAATGACAATTTGACTTAATTTTCCATACCTTAAACCTTCAGAAACTTTAGATGCTAAGGAAACTAATGTTGCTGGGGATGCAGAATGTTGATCGACATCTGTTCGTGCATGAGTAGAACTTGCGATCCGTAAACCTGTTTTTGTAACTAAAGCAGTCCCTTCTAAATCTGTAGAACTTTCTAACGCTTCAAGCATACGATGAAGATCAATTTGTAAATCTTTATCCAGATCAATTTCCGACATCTATAATCCACTAGGTTAATTCATACTTTAATTATTTTTCCCTACAAAAAAATTTTTGATCTTTTCTTAAATAGTATAGGATAAGTTACCCAATCTTTTTAAATGATCTTAATCAAAAGATCTTGAATAATGAAGAACATGCATAAATTTGGCTATATTTTTCTAATTTGTTTAGTAATGATGAACATTATTCATCAACTACCAGCATCGTTGGCCATTGATAAAGAAAACCATCTAAAAGTAGATGATATGGAATATAATTTTAGTTATATCATTACTTCATCAAATGGTGAAGTCTATTTCTATCCCATTGGGATGGTTTCTACTGAAGTAGGTGGCAAAATTCGGTTAGATTTTACCGGATTCTATGATGAGTGGGGAACAGAACAACCATTTTATAATGTGAGTTTTTATTATAGTGATGGTCGTTTGAATTCAACAGTTGTGAATGTTTCTCAATCTACAATCGGAATGAATTTAATCTTGGGTTTTGGTGGATTTTCCCCCAATATTTTAAGTGATACCGATTGGGATGCTCAAGATATCTTAGCGCGTTCTGTTGCTAATGCACCTTCAAGTGCATCATGGCCCGGATTAAATGGTACCTTAAACATTACTTCTGAATATGGAAGACATGTTTATGAATATCAGCAGAATCCTGCAAATGGAACACAAGAAACTCGGTTGGTTTATGAAGAGTCTTCTGGTTTACTATATGAATTTTCTTCTAAATTTGAAGGTTACCAGTTAAGTGCTTCTTTATTACCCGTATCTCATATTGAATACACTATTACTTCATCAAATGGTGAAGTCTATTTCTATCCCATTGGGATGGTTTCTACTGAAGTAGGTGGCAAAATTCGGTTAGATTTTACCGGATTCTATGATGAGTGGGGAACGGAACAACCATTTTATAATGTGAGTTTTTATTATAGTGATGGTCGTTTGAATTCAACAGTTGTGAATGTTTCTCAATCTACAATCGGAATGAATTTAATCTTGGGTTTTGGTGGATTTTCCCCCAATATTTTAAGTGATACCGATTGGGATGCTCAAGATATCTTAGCGCGTTCTGTTGCTAATGCACCTTCAAGTGCATCATGGCCCGGATTAAATGGTACCTTAAACATTACTTCTGAATATGGAAGACATGTTTATGAATATCAACAGAATCCTGCAAATGGAACACAAGAAACTCGGTTGGTTTATGAAGAGTCTTCTGGTTTACTATATGAATTTTCATCTAAATTTGAAGGTTACCAGTTAAGTGCTTCTTTATTGCCTGTATCTCATATTGAATACACAATTACTTCATCAAATGGTGAAGTCTATTTCTATCCCATTGGGATGGTTTCTACTGAAGTAGGTGGCAAAATTCGGTTAGATTTTACCGGATTCTATGATGAGTGGGGAACAGAACAACCATTTTATAATGTGAGTTTTTATTATAGTGATGGTCGTTTGAATTCAACAGTTGTGAATGTTTCTCAATCTACTATCGGAATGAATTTAATCTTGGGTTTTGGTGGATTTTCCCCCAATATTTTAAGTGATACCGATTGGGATGCTCAAGATATCTTAGCGCGTTCTGTTGCTAATGCACCTTCAAGTGCATCATGGCCCGGATTAAATGGTACCTTAAACATTACTTCTGAATATGGAAGACATGTTTATGAATATCAACAGAATCCTGCAAATGGAACACAAGAAACTCGGTTGGTTTATGAAGAGTCTTCTGGTTTACTATATGAATTTTCATCTAAATTTGCAAATTATTCTCTTGATGGAATTCTTTATTTTGAGTCTCAACCTCCATATTTAAATTCCCATCTAAATTTGCAAATAATTACTACATCTGACGATAATAATACTACAGATGACACAACTTCAGATGATACAACTTCAGATGACACAACTTCAGATAATGATGATATTGATCAAGAAAAACCTTATGGAATCCCTTCATACTCAACAACAGGAATATTTGTAATCGCATTATTTATGATTATAATGCTAAAAAAACAAGTTAATTTTAAAAAAGATTAAGGGATATCTTTATGGAATCAAAAGGAAAATCTAAAAATATTAAAAATATTTTAATTTTAAGTTTTTTTTTCTTTATTGTTATCAGTCTTTCATTTATTCTTCCATCTATTTTACAAAATGATGAGAATATCGAAGAAAAATCTAAAAATTCAATTATTAAATATGATCCTTTACTACATTTTCGAAATATTAGTCTTACAGTTGATTTTAATAATGGGACTATTGATATCCATAAGAATTTAACTATTTGGAAAAACTCCAGCACTGTTTATGATTTATTAACTATATTTTATAAAGTAGGTTATGATAGTTATTCATTTGGGATTATAATAACCTCAATTGAAGGAAAAAAAAATGATGTAAATGCAAATACATTTTGGTTTTTCTGGGTAAATGAAGAATATTCAATGTTAGGGGCTTCTTCAGTTTATTTAAATGATTCTGATTCTGTTTTTTGGGCGTATAGAAATGCAAATGAAGTTCAAGATTTCAAATTTTAGAAATTAATCATGATTAATTTTTTTTTTAAATTGAATAAATATATCAGGATAATGATATCCACAAATACAACGAGTAGAAAATAGATCAGTATCAATTTGACATTCAGGACAAAATTTTTTATTACATCTTTCACAAAATGTTCCAAAACTAAATTTGTTTTTACATCTGGGACAAAAATTAAAATTTTTTTCTGAGGAACTAAAGGATTTTTTAGGTTTTATCGTTGGTTCTTTTGATTCAATCATTTTTACATTTTTGATAAATTCCTTTTCTGCATTTTCATCTAATTTTCCTTCTTCATTTTGTAAATATAGAGGAATAGGTGCTTCAAATTTTAAATTTGTTTGATTTACCCAATTTTGTAATTTATTTATTCTTTTTTGGTGTAAAATCTGAAAATCTTGATAAAGTGCTTCAGAAATAAATTTCTTTGGATGTTTGTCTTTAATTACCGCTTTAAATTTATTAGACTCAATGATTTTCTCCCATTTTTGATCGAAAAATCTATTTGGCAGAAAAACTATACTGAATAAAATAAATATATAAAGAATTGTAAAAAGAATAAATATTATTGCACTCCATTTTAAAATTATTATGTAATTAAGAAATAGTATTGTACTGAAAAAGAAGAGTAAGGGACCTAAGAAAATAAAGGCTCTAGTGATTTTTAGGCTTTTTTGAGCAAAAGGCTTCAAATTTAAGAAACAATATACGCAAAGTAAATTAGACCTGCATTCTTTACATGTGGGAAGACCGCAATGAATGCATTTATTTGTAATTTGCATAGGTGAAATTGGATTTCCACAAATTTTGCAAAAAACTATGTCATCATTTGTTATTTTTGAGTTTAAATTTTCAAGATTTTTTTGTTGAATTTCATTTTCTATCTGAGAATAGATAGATTCCCACATTTTTTCTTCAGTTTTTTCTTTTAGCAAACTGTTTTTTTTTTCAACCATTTTTGCCCAATTCAAATCTTACGTGATTACTTAAAAAAGTTGCATCCAGAAAAACAATAGAAAAAATTTTTTACTTTCACTCACCTCTCTTGATTATTAATGTGTCCTATTTTCACTGATCTGGAATGGTTCTTTTCTAGGACGAAAAAAAATAATACGAAATCATTAACAATAATGATTAATGAAATCAAAGTTATAGTTACACCGAGATTAGACCACAGAAATTCAAAAAATAGGATTTTTCTTTTTAATTTTTTGCAAAAATTCAATAAACTCATAAGGTGGTTCTTTATTTTTGTCGGAAAATAATCTTTTAAATATGATTTTTTATGGAGATCATTTTATTGAAATCAGTGGGTATATAGAATCAATCGGAAATAATTTTATTAAAATTCGAATTGAAAATTCTGGAAGATGCATTTTTATCCCTATTTTTTTCCTAAAAAATAATGAGGCAATAAGAGTAGGTGATTTCAACAAGATTTTTGTACCAGAATGGTTTGTTCGTAAACAAAGAATTAAAAAATTAGGAAAAATTACGTAAAAAGCTTGAAAATTGCATCTAATTTATCAGAAGTTGCTTGAATAGGATCTTTCTTGAATTGTGGGAAATTATCATTTTCATATCTTGGAACAATATGAAAATGTGCATGGGGAACAATTTGCCCTGCAACTTCAAAGTTATTTTGGATTAAATTGAAACCTTTTACCTTAAGTTTTTCCATAATAAGCTTAGAAACCTTTTGAATATCCTCAAAAAAACCACCCATTATATCTTTTGGCATATCTATTAAGTTGTAGAAGTGTTTTTTAGGAATAACAACTGTATGTCCTCTTGTAGCAGGGGCTATATCCAATATTGCTACAGAAAAATTTGATTCATATATAATTCTTGCAGGAATTTCTTTTTTAACAATTTTACAAAAAATACAATCTGTTTCCATCGATAAATCACCACGTATTATCAATTAAATACCGTTTTATTACCTTTTAAATTTTATATTAATCATTCAAGGAGTCATATTATTTGAGTATTTTAATATAAAGGAAATTAATGTTTTTCAATCAAATTGAGACTGTATTAAAAAAGAATTTTCCATTTGATTGGACTTTTAACAATTCTCATGCACATTTCGTATTTGGGCAAAAAAACAGTAATAAAGTCTATAGCTCTTTGGGAATCTCTCTTTATCCATCAAAAGATATTCTTTTATCCGCGAAAAAGAGAAATATTCACCTTTTAATTACGTATTTTTCTCCCTTTCTTAATCCAATTCAGAAAATTAGTGATTCTAATATATTACTTGTAAAAATCATGACATTAGCAGATATTTCAGTTTTTGTAATAGGTGATCTTATCAATTACATTGAAGGTGGGGTATTAGATTTAATTATTCGAAATGCCTCACTAAATAGGGTAAAGAATATTTATCTTGAAGGATATACTACTACAGTTCCAATAGGTAGAAAGTGCACTACTCTTCAGGAAAAAACTAACATAAAAATTATCATTCAAAATTTAAAGAAAAATTTTAAAGCTCCAAATATCAGTCTTTGGGGAGATCCTTTTACAACTGTTAAGAACATTGGTATTTTTGAGCCTAAATCCTTAGAAAAACTTGATATAGATCTTTTATTAATAGAACAATTAGATTTAATTATCTCATATGATCTACCATTAAATTTGATTTGGAGATACTTTAATATTGGAATTAATGTGATAAATTTAAATAGTTATTATTGTTTATCAAATGCACTTCAAAATTTTCAGAAACAGCTTAATTTATTGTTACCTCGCATTAAAATCGAATTTTTATCTCAAAAACTTGAAAATTTAGTAATCGAATAATAATTTCTTTCTTTATATCTCAAATATATTAAATTTATTATGGAAGAAAAATCTGAAGTTTTAATGCGAGAATTAATATTTAATCATGGTTTTGTGGAGTTAGTTGATGTATTAGGTTCAGATCAATCAATCGTAAATGCTGCACGTACATCTTATGACAAAGGAACAAAAAAAGTATCTTCAACCAGACAATTAATGAGATATTTACTTCGTCACAACCATTCTGGTCCATTTGAGTTTGGTGTTTGTGTATTTCGTATTCGTTGTCCACTTTTTGTAGCGCGCCAATGGTTTCGTCATAGAACTGCATCGTATAATGAAATTAGTCTGCGCTATTCCGAAGCTCAAGAAGAATTCTATATTCCACATCATGAATGGATTACCACCCAAGATAGAAGAAATCGCCAAGCTAGGACCCAAAATGAAATTGATAATGCTCAAAGAATTCAAAAAATGCTACAAGATGATGCAAATCTTTTACTGGAACACTATAATTATTATTTAGATACGGGTGTTGCTCGCGAGATCGCACGAATTAATTTACCTTTATCATTATACACTACTTTTGCTTTTAAAATGGATATAAGGAATCTTTTACATTTTCTTACATTGCGAACAGATCCACACGCACAATTTGAGATTCGGCAATATGCCTTGATAATGGAGAAGATGGTCGAGAAATATTTTCCTTTAGTAATCGAAGCGTGGCGTGACTATCAAAAAAATGCTCTAAATTTTTCAAAACCTGAATTAATTATCTTAAAAGAAATTTTGCAAGAAAATTTAGATATTAAAAAGAAGGTTCATGATTATATAGAAAAAAATCAAAATTCTATCCGACTTGCAAAATTAGAACAGGTAGAATTTATGGATAAGATTCGATTACTCTTGGATGAAGAATTAGATTTAAACTATTTAGGAAAAGGAAATCAATAAATTTTAACGATTTTTTATTTAACTAATGCAAGAAAAACGGACTAAAGATTTTGCTCAAATTTCTGAGGATAAATTAACAATAGAATATGATCTCAATGATTTTAATGAATCATTGCCAAATTTAGCTAAGGAATTGTACGAAAAAAAAGAATCACCTGAGATAATTATTGAAGGAATTCGCAAAGAAGAAAAACCAAATGATCCAGGAGTAATTGATTTTATCCAACGCTGTAAAACCTCAGAAGAAGCCTTTGAAATAATCAATTTTCTAGAAAAACAAGGAGAAATTGATCCTAAAGAAGCAAATAATCTAATCTCTCAGATAAAAGAAAATGGAATTCGTTCTTTTGGACCTTTAAAGACATATGGTCATTATGAAAGGAATTTCCGTAATTACCACTAGAATAATTTACAAAAAAGAAATCACTATTGATTACATATTACTAATTATTGAATAAAATTGGGGATTATCATTGAAATCCGGAATTTTTGAGGATATGCAATAATATATTCTAATAGTCTTTTTATTTCTTCTTCTTCTTCTTTTGAATCTTTTAAGTATGAAATAAATTTATCTGGTCCTATGGCTACAAGGAATCCGGATAAATCTTTTTCACGTTTCATCAAAAATCGAAAGGGAATTTCGCTTTCATTTTCTTTAATCATTAATAATATCCAGGGATTAAGGGACCAATCTTTTCCATTTGGATCGATTACAGATTCAATTCCTTTACCAATCATATAACGGTTTAATATTTTTGTAATATTTAGTAATTCAACGTAGAAATTCCGATTGATATTCAGATATCCATCAATAATTTCCTTAATATCGGTTAATTCAACAAGATTCTCTTCATTTTCTTCTAATTTAAGCGAAATTCTCCATTTTTTCATATTTATTGCTCCGAGTAAAATCTATAATATTCTCTCGATATGTATGATATTAGGAAAAGAAAGTAAAAAATATTATCAAAATACATGATAGTATTTTGATAGATTTTAATTTAGCAAATCTGGGACTTCTTTGGATTGATAACGAATAAATCCTCCCAATTCTGTTTTCAGTAAATCTCTTACTGCTACCCTAATTGCTTCAGATCGATTCGGATATGCTTCATTCGTTACTAATTTATCAATTCCTGCCAAATAGGCTTCCGGTAAGTGTACTGTGATTAATCGCATTTTTAATTACCAACATATAGTTTTAGATAATACCTAAATAAGATTCAAGTAGATTTCCTATTAATTAAATATATGATCTGGATATATATGTTTAAAATAAAGTCTCTAAAAACTGCATCCATCTAATTCTCTGCTAGTTCACAAAAACAAATGCACAACAAAATATTAAAAAAGTGGAAGATTGAAATTGAAGTGTGGGCATAATGATGAGAAAACGCAATTCTTTCTTCGTTCTGATAATTTTCTCACTTTTTCTCGGTGCTTTAATTCAAGTCGTCTCAGCTCAAGATGAAACGTGGAGTCGTCCGGAAGTTACATCGAATCCGGGATTTGAAGCGGTGATCGACGGAGTTAAAGAAGAAAGCTGGGGATCTAAAGTAAATTCATCTTCGTATGTCTTAGATGGACTTCAGTTTAAAGTATTCGTACAACATTACAATCAGTATATTTATTTCTTAGTTGAAGCGCGATTTACTACAGAGGTCCAGAATGAAACAGTGTCATTATTTTTATCTCAATCCAATCAAACAACAACTTTTCTGGATAAAAAACAAATTACTATTTTTAATGCTTCAGAATCTGGGAATGAATCGTCAACATATTCTGATTATTACAAGAATTCAGACTCTTATGTTGTAGATCAATTTGATTTAGGATTTAACGGTGCTGCTGGAATAGGAGAGAATGGGTATCGAATTTTTGAATTTAAAATTTTATTACAACCTGAAGAAAATAGTTCAACTGAAGATGTAACTTTGAATATTTATAAGAATTATGCAATTGAACTGGGTTATAATAATTCTAATAGTGATGAAATAAAGATTTCTGATCCTTTATTAGTTCAAATAGGACCTAAAAGTTCTGCAAGTACTGAAGGTGAAATTGGAGAATATAATTTTGATTCAGAATTATTTATCTTAATTGTTTTAATTGTTGTTTCTGTTTTTGTTCTTAGCTACGGAGGATTGTTATTAGCAACTAAGAAAAAACAAGGAATTCAATATATTGAACAGGAGGAGGAAGTATAATAATGTCAAATAACAGTAATTCTGCAGAAATTTCCAAGAAACAGATTCATGAAAATCAGAGAATGAACCTTAAACTACAAATGTTTAACTCAGCAAAGATTTCATATATTCTTGCTTTGATTTTCTTTATTATTTCCTTTCTTTTTAATGGATTAATTATTACTCCATGGAATGATTTAGTGCAAAATGCTGCAAGTTCTGCTGAAGGACCAACTGCATTAGGTGTGATTGATATTGCAATTAAATCTGTTTCTATAATTCTTTTCTTTTTATTCGCTTTTATTTCTTGGGGAAATCTCCAAGAATTGCGTGGATATATTATAACTTGGAAAGAAATGGTTGTTTTGATTATACTGACCCTAATTCAAGCAACAATTAATGGAACAGTTTTCTTGATTTCCACGATTGGTGTTATCATTATATTAGTCTATTTCTATTTCATTCAAGCAAAAATCTCTGATGATTACTAAATTACAAATAGTAATTACTCAGATTTCCTATTTTTTTAAATTTTCCTTATTTTTTATTGCTATAAATGCTTTTTCTTTAATGATTAAATCTCGAACCGCATGCCTAATTGTTTCAGATCTATTTGGATAGATTTCTGCTTGAACTAGCTTTTCAATTCCTTCAATATATGCCTCTGGAAGATTTAATGTAATTAATTTCATTGTTATCAAGAAAGGAGAAAAGGAGCAGCTTTCTATATGAGGGCAACATTTGAAATATATAATGATGATATCTGGATGGTAGGTTGTAAGGGGATTATACATGAAATCAAAAAAAAATGAAAATGAAGAAGATATTATTGAAAAAATCGAGAATTTTGAACAAATCGCCGAAAATTTGAAAAATACTATGTTTCTTTTATCCAAGACATTAAAATCGTTAGAATCACGTCTAGATACTCTTGAAAAAATTGTAAAAGAATCAGATGATTAAAAGAAAAAAAAAAGAAGCAATCATAAATTTTTAGTTCTTTTTTACAATTACTGCGTTTCCTGGAGGAATTGTGCGAATTAAATCATTCAATGATGTTAATCGGACCCAAGGTTTGAATTTATCGTCAGCTTTTGATACTAATATGGATCGAATCTCTTTTGCTATATCACTAACTTTTTTCCCTCCTTTATCAGGTCTGATTTTAACATATAAAATATCTTTATTTTTGAATGCTGATTCAGGTGCTGATACAACTTGAGGAAAATATTGGTTTTCTTCTTTTTCTTCATCATAATTTTCAAATGAGACGTCTTTATCCATATTTCGAGACGAATTTTCAATAAGAACTAGTTTTACACCTATTGATATTTCCAAAAAAGGTTTTTCTAAGTAGTTTTTCTTTCCATTAATTACAAAGGATCCCTTTTTTAAAAATTCTCCTGATTTTGGTGTCTTTGATACTTGTTCAGGAAAAACGTAATAAATATCTGCATTTCCCCATCCTTGTTTCCATGCAGATGAATAACATGCTGCAAATTGTCCTGCTTCCTTGATTGTAGTTAGTGGAATTTCTCTATTTTCATCGTTTTTGATTAAGCAAACTGCAGCGCCTCTAACATCTGTGTGGAAGAATAGATCATTTTTATTCATATGAGAACTGAATAGTTTTTCATTAGAAGAAGCGTCTCGGCCTCCAACAATTAAAAAATTATCTGAGGATATGAACCATCGGAACTTTTCGTACCATCTTAATTTAGGGCGTTTGATCAACATTGCTTTCTGAGATTCGGTAATTATGCGTTCTTCTTTTTGTTGTTCTACCTTCTTTTTCGTATTTTCTAAGGCTTTTTTTGCACCAATTATTTTCTTTTTTGCCTTTTTGGCTCTTTGATAAATTTCATCTGCATTTTCAACTGCATTCTTTTTTAGATCCAATTTAAATTCATGTCCTTCTAAATTAACTAGAAGTTTTACTTCTTTTGGAAAAATCCTCTCATAAATTTGACACTCCGCAATTCCCATTTTTTTCCCCTGAATAAGTTTTTCATGGATTAAATCCCATGAATAATCTTCTTCTCTTTTTTTATTCATGATAGTCGAGATTAAGTTATCGATCTGTGGTAAATATTGGTAAATTAAATGGCCATATTCCAATGATTTCTGGCGTAATTCTGCAGATTCTTCAATTTTTTTCTGTTGTTGCAATAAAATTTTTTCTGATTTCGATAATTGATTTTTTACTTTTTCAATTTCTCCAGAAAATAAAACATTTGAATCAATTGCAGAGAAAAACAAATCCAAAGCCTCATTAAAGGATTCAGTTGGTTGGATTGAAAATTCAGAGAATAATTTCATCTTAAAAGGTTCAAATCTTACAAGAACATCATCATTAGTATTACTCTTTACAACATGAGGTGTGATTTTGAAATTTTTCAAATTTTCAATAATCTCTCTAATACTTTGATAAATTTCACTTAATGCGGAATCTGATAATTTCGAAATATCTTCCTTTTTATCAATATTTGCTCTCAAGCAAATTTCTTCAGCCAAATATCCTCCCATATTGAATGAGCGCGCTAAATTTCGCACAATTTGACCTGATTGTTTTCGAATTATTTCTAAAAACTGATTTTCCTCCAAATTTATAACATCAATACCACGTGATTCTGGAAAAGAATATTCCCTTTTTGGGAGAATTTCTCGAATTCGGTATTTTTTATAATGTTGGGCAATAATTACTTGATTTTCACCATTAACTAAAATAAAATTTCCTCCTCCGAAAAACTCAATTATAAATTTCCAGGCGGCACCTTCTTTTGAACCCAATTCTATAATTAATATTCGATCTAAATGGTATTGATAGATCCTCGTAATTCGGCGCCCTTTCATAAATTTTCGAAGGGAAAGTATGAATTGAGAAGGAAATTTTGGTACAGGATAATCGTAATGAGTAATATTAATTCTTTGGGTTGTATCAATAATTATTTTTTGAGGACCTGATTTTGATCGACATTTTAAAAGCAAAATGCGTCGATCTGTCTCAATTTCGTAGATATTTGAGATAAAACCATCTGATAGAATCTCATTCAATTCATGTGCAAGGATTGTGAGATCAATATTACTAATATTCTTTTTAATTATATTTTTGGGAATTTGTTCTCCATTTTGATTCATTTAACTCAAATAGAATAAATTAAAAATAAAAATAAAAATTATTGAAATAAAAAATAGTTGTTAACATTGAAATTAATATTGATTAGAGTTCTTTTTTTGATGTTTCCCAGTAATTACTGCAATTACTGGAATGAGTAATCCCGCAAACATAATGCCTTCCCAACCGAAAGGAACGGTTCTTTTACTGGCAGTATCATTTGCAACTGGGGAAGGACCTGGATCTGGAATATATACTCTATCAATCCCACGAACACCATCTGCAATATATAAGTAATCTCCCACGACTTGAAGATTATATGCATTTCCTAAAGAATTATAGACAACATTTGTTTTATTAGTAAGATCTAATGGATTTTCGATATCAATAAAAAAGGTTCCATTATCAGGTGTGTTGTAGAATAGAATATTATCATGTAATAATAATTGTTGGCCTGGATTCAAAGTGAAATTTACTGCATTAACTAACTGTGGAGAAACTATGTCTGAAATATTGTAGATAAGCAATCCATTATAGCTTGTTGAAAGAAATATGAAATTATTTTTTATTTCAATATCATTAAACGTATCATTTGTTAATGAAATAGTAGAAATAATTTCAGATGAATCAATATTTGAGATATTCAGAAATTTCAAAGCATGTTCAGATGGAATAGAATAGATTAT
The DNA here is from genome assembly GCA_021498095.1 of Candidatus Harpocratesius repetitus. GTDB lineage: Archaea > Asgardarchaeota > Lokiarchaeia > Sigyniarchaeales > Promethearchaeaceae > Harpocratesius > Harpocratesius repetitus. The sequence goes on from JAIZWK010000001.1 coordinate 687,022, forward strand.
AAGATTTGTTGATATTTCTATGCTTGAAACTGTTTTATTCGATTCTAAATGAAGAATATTCGAAGGATTAGATGAATTTGAACAATCATATACATACAGTCCCGAATTTTCAGTTCCAAATATCAGTTTTGAATTATTAAATTGCATTTGAGTTATAGAGCAATTTGTTGGAATATTTCCTAAATCAATAATAACTGAAGGATTTGAAACATCAAGAATTCGAATTCCATAATTATGATCTGCCAAATATAGCGTAGTTGCGCTTTTTTCAATCAAACGTGCGTCAATATCTCTAATATAATACTTTCCCAATAATTCTCGATGATTATAATTTTGAATATTTATAATTAACAATCCATTTTCTCCATCAGCAACATAAGCAGTATTATTATCAATAATAATATCATAAGTATCTGCAGGATTAGTAACTTGGTCTTTATAATCACTATAAGTAACTAAAGTGAAACATGCAGTTGAAACAAGCATAAATATAAAAAAGAAAGCTCCAATCCCAGTTTTAAGTATTTGTTTCCAATCCCATTGTTCTTTTTTATAAGGAAGGCGAAAAATCAGAAAACTCTGAATAAATGGCCATATTAATATAAATCCGACTAAATAAAGAAACATCCACCATCCACGTAGATCAAAAACAAGAACACCAAATAATGCAGAAATTACAGCAACTATTACTTTAACCCAATAAAACTTTTCTTCAATCGTTCGTTTTTTATTTTTCTCTTCTTCAATTGCTTTCTTTTTTGTTTTAACAAGATATTTGGGTTTTCTTTTTCTTACCATACATTATAAAAATAGAAAATATCAAAAAAATTTGTTGCTTTCTTAAAAGTGAGAAATTCTAAATTTTACTTTCTTAAAAGCTTGTTCGTAAGATTTCATCTTGATATACAATACGTTCACAATAAGTGCACGCAATTTTAAGAGGATCATCAGAAATTACCCTAAATTTTGTTATAACTGGTTCTCTTTCAACATTTGTAATACATTTTTCATTTGGACATTTAATGATTCCTTGAATAATATCAGGAATTTTAACCACAAACTTCTTTACTACTTTATAATCCTCGATAAAAGAAACTTTACATTTAGGAGAAATAATCGCAATCTGGTGGATTTGCTTTTGATCTAACATAATATTTTCGACTTTTACAATATCCTTTTTACCACTTTGAGATGAATTTGATTTGACATTTATCCCAACTGTGATTAAACTACCATCTTTTCCTTCTAATCCGAGAATTTTCAACACTGAAAAAGCGAATCCTTCTTTAATATGATCTATTACTGTTCCTCGCTGAATTTTCTCAACATAGAGCCTTTTTCCATCTTTACTTAAGTTATCTGAATTCATTGTTCTCAACTAATTAATAATGTCTGTAATATCAAAATATTCTAAAAATATTAATTCTTTTATTTCAAAATTAATACGTTGGTGGATGTCATTATTCGCAAGAATCGAAATGAAATAATTGAGGAAATTAATTCTTTAATGGAAAAAATGAATTGGAATCTACAAATAAAAATAGAAAATGTAGAATTTCAAAAGAGCAAAAAAAATTATGTTTTGAAAATCTTTAATTTACCAAGAAATTTAGAAGAAAAATTCCATGTTAAAGATATAATTATAAAATATTTTGATCGTTCCATTCCAGATTCAGAATCAAGATGGAGGAATGAATTGCGGTGGTATAGTTATTTTTTAAAAAATCCTTTTGATTCAAAAATTAAAACAGCTCAACTATTATATTCACATCCTTTTCTCTTATTTTTTCGATATATTCCAGGAAAAAATTTACAAAATTTGCTTATCGAGCAAAATTTGAATAATTATTTAATAGAATCTCTATCTAAATGGTTTTCATATCTTCACCAGCAAAAACTTATATTCAAAGATGCTCGTTTGATTAATTTCTTAAGTGATAATCATAACAATTTATACATAATTGATCTTGAAGAAATCTCCCTAAATTCTGAATTTCTTTCCGATCTTGGAGAAATTTTATGTTCATTTATAACTTTAACACCAGGAATATTCGAAGGATATATCAATCCATATGCATTTTCTAAAATGATTTTATTCTTACAATATTACACAAATTTAAATTCAAATAAGAAAATTCTTCCAAAAGAGGCAGTATCATCAAAAATTTATGAATTTTCTTCGTTTTGGATAAATATTTTTATGCTAAGTCTAAAGAAAATTGCTACTCGTAGAAATCTAAAATTAAATCAAGAATACTTTACAAAAATAGAATCTCTTTTAACTTCTTGTTTGATTGAGTATATGAGAAAAAATCCATTTCCGAAGAGATAAACAAATTGCTTTAAATCGAGAAGGATTACTATAAAAAATTCGATTGTGAGGACATTCATCATCTAATATACATTTATTTCTTGATTGATCAAAGATCATTGGATAAAAACGACATCCCATTGGTCGAATGGGATAAATTAAACACTTTTTTTCGTTTGGAATGTAAAATACACAATGATCATCTATATTTTTTAATCGATAAAATCGACCATCAAATTCAAAAAAATCTATATTTTGAGACTTTTTAGAAAAATAATCTAAAATTCGCTGAACATCATCAGAAGAAAGTATCATTTCAGTGTGTGTACAACAAATTCCACAAGATTGACAAATTTTCATGATTAGTAAGAAAAAATGAGAAAAATACCTTAAAAAAGAATTTATTGTTTAGAATTGATTTTTTGGTACATATTTTTAGATATTCTATGAATATATCCGCGTTTATAAAATTGTTTCAAAATATTTCGTGCTTCCCGTGCATCTTCTCTTTCCATATCGAGTACAGCCATAAATTGATAAATTGAGAAGTTTTCTGGTAATAATTGTTCAATTAAATTGTAAAGACCCATATTATTCAGCTTTGATCAAGAATTTATAATTTAATAAGAAATTCAATTGTACATAAATTTTAACTTTTTTGGGTGTACTTTTTAATCACACAAAGAATTAATCTGGATCGATCTTCTATGGAAAAAAAAAAAATAAAATTCATAATAATCATAATATTCATTCTTTCATTTGTTCCAATTTCATTCTATAAACTTAATTATTTTACTGATAGTAATATAACAGAGAATTCTTTTGATAAAATTGCTTATACATCAATCCAATCAACTATTTTAAAAGATCTTTTTCCTTCATCAATAACAGCACAAGAAAAAGACCAAGTTTTAATTGATCAAGATTTATCCAATTATGTTTTTATCATTTTTGATGAATCAGTAAACTTTGATCAACGAGATTCCCTTATTGAAAAGATTGATAGAAATGCTCAAATAAAATATAATTATAAATATATTCCTGTAGTATCAGTTAAATTTTCTCAAGATATCAACAAAATATACCTAAATAATCAAAATTCTTTTTATGGAATAAAAAAAATAACTAAAATTCATAAAACACAATTTGAGGAATATAATGATTTAAGTAGTTTAAACAAAAATCAAACGAAAATTCTTGATGATCAGGTGAATTTAAATGAACTTTTGGAAAATTGGTGGTTAAATGCAATAGGTGTTGATAATGTTCCATATACAGGGAAAGGAGTAAAAATTGCAATCATAGATACTGGAATTTCAGTTCATCCTGATTTCTTTGAAAATGGAAATCCCAAATTTTCACGAATAGTTGCTAATGTCAATTTTAGCAGTGAAACAGGGGTTTTAGAAAAAAATTATTATTTTGATGATTATGGTCATGGAACTCATGTTGCAGGAATTGCTGCTGGAAGTGGATATCTTTCAAATGGCGAATATTGTGGCGTTGCCCCTCAGGCTCTTCTTTACAATGCAAAAATTTCAAATTCTTCTGGATTTATTCAAGAAGATGATGTAGTCGCAGCAATTGAATGGTGCATAGATGAGCAAGTAGATATTATGAGTATGAGTTTTGGAGATATAAATCCCGAAGTTTGGACCGTTCAGACTCTTGCAATTCAAAAGGCGGTAAAAAATGGAATTCTCGCATTTTCTTCAGCTGGTAATAGTGGTCCTGGTTTTTTTACTTCTGGGACTCCTGCAAGTGGATTATACTCAATAGCTGTTGGAGCTACAGATAAAAACAATCAAGTATCTTACTTTAGTAGTTGGGGTCCAACATTTTCTAATCAATTAAATCCTGAAATTTGTGCTCCTGGGGTTGATATTGTTGCTCCTTTATCAAAATCATCTATTTTAGATCTTGAATTCTCAATTAGAGATAAAATTGTTGGTTTGTCTTCAAATTTTGGTTATATCCCATTATCTGGAACAAGTATGGCCAGTCCAATGGCTGCTGGTGCTGCTGCTCTTTTAATCGAAGCTTTTCCTGAGGCTTCTCCTGAGACTATAAGAAACGCCTTGATTTTGGGAGCATCTTCTTTAGAAACTAAGACTCTTGAGGGTGAGATGGTGAGAGATGGTGCTGGATTAATCAATGTAAGTAAGTCTTTACAAATTTTAAATGAATGGAATTCTTCTATCGATGGAGTCAATAATAATGCTCGTTTATTTCCTCGGATTTTTCCATATTCTCCATTTGATTTTTTTAAATATCCAGGAGAAGCGGTACTTTTAAATTATACCCTAATTATGGGTTCAGCTAAATCAATAGAATTGGAGCTTCCCCATATTTCTGGAATTAATTTCAGTATTCTTTCAGATGTTTCTTCACTTCATGAAAAAGTTATAACTATCCCAATTTATGCAAGAATTCTATATAATGCGACTCCTGGTACTTATTTTGGGAATTTTACAATTAAGAACTCTGAATCTGGAATGATTTTAGATCAGATCTTTTTCAATATTTCTGTTGAAATTCCCAAAGCTAAGATTTTTTTTGATTCATACCACGGATTGAATGATTTTTTTCCTAATAATATTAGCACATATTCCCAAATAGATTTGTATCACCTATTTTATTCATTATATTCCCAAGGATTTCAAGTAATTTTCAATATGGAACATTGGACTCCTTTCTATAATGCATCTAAAGATTCTCCAATTCTATCGAGTGAAATTCTAAGTAATATCGATATTTTAGTCTTACAGAGACCTGTTATCCCTTTCAGCTCGTATGAAATTAAAGAGATATCAAATTTCTATAGAAAAGGTGGATCAATCTTATTTTTAGGAACAGTAAACAATTTAATGTGCTCCGATTCTATAAATTTACTCTTTCAAACACTAGGAATTAATGTCAGTTTGGGAGAAAACATGATAAATCTTAAAAATTACGGCTTCTTCTCGCAAGCAATTAATTTTAACAATATCAGTATCAATAAAGATTCATCCATTTTTTCAAATATTTCAGAGTTTTATTATGGATTTGGAACGACTTTTCTCAATCAATCAAATTTAACTCCTTTAGTTGAAGTAAATGGAAAAAATGTTGCAGTAGAAACAGAATCAATAAATTCATCAGGAAAATGTATTCTTTTTGGTGATTATCATTTTTTAACGACTTCAATATTTACGTCAGATTTATATTATTCTAATTTTTCTTTATTAGCAGAAAATCTTTTTGATTATTTGATACCGAATCGAAGTATTCAGGTAGATTTTGCATTTAAACAGCAAAATCGCGCCAATGTTGAAATTGTCCCAATTAAATTTTATATTGTTAATTCCACTTCTAGAGAGATTCTATCCAATTTCTCTATTGGACATTCTTTAAATTGCTCTCTGATATATCCAAACGGAACAGAAATATCGTTAATTCCAATTAAGGACTCTTCCAACTTTGGGTATATGGTGTCAATTTCGTTAAATAATTTGAATTATAGTAAAAATCCTCTTATCATTAAAATTAAAATACTCGTAAATGACCGAATTTATGAAGATCAATATTATTATATTTATGAAACTCCCAATTTCATATCATCTTATAAAATTTTAAGTTCAATTAAAAATATTGATCGAATATATTCACAATTTACTAGTTTTTCAATTAATTCTACAGATTTGATTGGAAAAGCTAATATGCGCGCAATTATTTTTCCCAATTCTTATTTCTCAAAAAATAATCTAATTGAGCTTTTTTCAAATATAACAGAAAATGGGACAAAATCATTGATTTCATTTTATTTTAATAAATTAGAAACCGCTGGAAAAATAATTCTAACACCAAATTATGATATAAATGATACAATTGATCGAATTGATTTATTTCCAAATCGAATTATGTTTAATTTAATTGATTATCTTCCAGAAATAATGCCAAAATCATCATATATTGGAGATATTCGATTTAATGATATTTCTGATGGAAAATATGTATCTCCAGTTCAAATAGCAATTGGACAAGAAATTCCTTTAAAAGTGGTTATAAAAGATGATGATGATTCTATAATTAATAGAGATAATTTTGTTGTTACATGTTCAATATTTCCAGGAATTATATATCATGGAATTTTTAATCCTATGTTTCCTTCAGAGATATGGCAATATAATTTATTTTTTGATCATTCAATAGATGCTTACTTTGGAAATATACTTGTTAATTCAGAATATAAATTTTCTTCAATAAACAAGATAGAAAAATATACGACTGAATCTGATTATTATGTATTCTATACTATGGCTTTAATTTCAATAATAGATCCTAGTGGAGGGATTAATTATTATCCCCTCTTTCTTATTCCTTACAATAAACCGATTGAGTTAACTAATTATTCCCCAGTTATTCTTTTATATGGGATTGTTGGAGTAATAATTATTGGAATACAGAAGAAATCATTTATTTTAGAAAAAATTATGAAAAAATCAAAAAAAAATCAATTACCAAGAAGAGAGAGATAATGCATTTCATTTTTTTTTTATGATTACTTAGAGATTTTGAGAAACTAATGTCGAAATATGATAAATATAAGGATAATAATATTTTTCCTCATAAACATTGCCCAGTGTGTTTTAATATAGTACCTGAAGATGGGACTGAATTCGGTGAATATTGTTCTGCTGAATGCGCAGAAACGAAAAAAATTGAAAAAAAGAGTAAAAGGAAACGTTATATTATAATGTTTTCATCCTATGGAATTATGATAGTTATTTTTGTGGTAATGATGATTCTATCAAATAAGTAATAAAAAAGATGAAATTAAGGTTATTTCTTTCATTTTTCTGATAAAACTGATTGAATTCGGTTTTTTATCCAATTTATATCCATCATTGCCATTAAAGGACCCAATCTTGGGCCCTTCTTATTCCCTAAGAAAATTAAATAAAATGCTTGAAAAATTTTCATAGGTTTGACATTTAATTCTTCTTTAATATTTATCATGATATCTTTGATTTTTTCTTCAGTAAGTTCCTTTTCTTCTTGGATTTTTGAGAAAAATGTTTTAAGTATCATGAATTGGTCTGAATTTAGTCGTGAAATTATTTCTGGGGTTATTTCTTCAATTATAGAAAATCGAATTATTTTCTGAGATAATTCTTTTTTAATTTGAGGATTTTTTTCATTTTCAATCAAAGCATTCATTTCTTGAATCCAATTTGATGCTTTTTTTAGTTGAATATTCAATGAATCAATATTAAAATCTTCAATTCCATATTCTTTTAACAGATATTTTCTGGTTCTATTGATTATACCTTGTTCTTTCAAGATTGGTTTAAGTTGAGCAAGAATCGTTATAAAACGAAATGGAATTTGATATTTTAATGTTTTTGGAATTTCATTAGGAATTATAAGAGGATAAATATATTCTATTTCTCTTTTCTCACTTTCTGATGTAGGTTCTTCTAATCCATAATAAATTCGTTCAATTCGTTGAAATTCATTGTAATACTGCTCCATTTCTTCAATTCGAATTGAAATGTGCTTGTTTGGATTTGTTTGATAGATTAACATTCGGAGGATTTTCGCTTCTGCCATTTCAAGGAATTTTGAAGGAGTAAATACTATTCCTTTTGAAGTTTTCATATCACGATCCCCTAGTCGCAACCATTCATAAGCAACTTTTATTGGTCCTTGATATCCATATACTTTTTGACAAAGTTCTAATCCAGTATCATAAGAACCTCCCGGAGTGCAGTGATCTTTTCCCGCTGGTTCGCAAATTGTATTAAAAATAGTCCATTTAGCAGGCCAATCTAATCGCCAATTCAATTTAACTAATCCACTTTCTATAGTGACTCTACCATTATATCCACAACTGGGGCATTTATAGATGCATTCATCTGTTTGTTCTATATATTCTAATACCCTGTTAGGACTGATTGTTCCATCTTTTTGTTTCTTTTGTGTTGATTGGCACTTTTCACAAATTACCATCGCCCCCATCCAAGTCTTTTGTTGCTTAATATAATCTTGCTTTTGCTCTGGCGACATTGATTTAGTTAAATATCTTGCTACAATTTCTTTGACTAATTCATTTTTTTTTAATCCAATTCTGATTTTTTCTTTCATTTCGGTTGTTTTATATAGATTATGTGTCCAAATAATTTCAGCATTTATTCCCATCTCTTTAAATGTATCTTGTAGTTCATTTCCAAAGAATTCTGCATAACTCTGTGTGTCTTTTGGATTAAAAGGGTTTGGTATTAAAGCAAAGGGTTTCCCTAAATGCTTTTTTGCATAATCAGATGAAATGTATGATGGAAATCGTTTAGCTGCATCTAAACTATCAATAAACAATCTAAACTTAACAGGAAATCCTTTTTCAGAATAAATTCTCCGAATTGCTTCACAAATTAGTAATTCACGCATAATCCCCATATGAATATGTCCACTGGGTGTTTTTCCTGTTGCCAAGTTAACTTCTTTCGGATTTCTTGATCCAATTTCTTTTATAATTGATTCAAGCCAATGATCTGGAAAATGAGTTTGGCTTTTAACTTCATTAGTCTGATCCATTTCGCTTCAATTAGAAAAATAATTACATGATTATGAATTTTGCCAATTATTATAAAAACAAAAAAGATAAGAGTTAAGTCAAATTTCTTATAATGACAAGAAAATGCGAATTGCTGTGATTAACCGCGATAGTTGTAAGCCTAACGATTGTGCTTCAGGGCCAAATAAACCATGTATTAAATATTGTCCACGAAATCGCACCGGTGATGAAACGATAAAACTTTGGGATGATGGATTTCCTCATGTAAATCCATTATTATGTTCTGGATGTGGAATTTGTGTCAAAAAATGTCCTTTTCACTGTTATACAATAATAAATATTCCAGAAAAGTTAGAAACAGAAGTTGTTCACAAGTATTCACCAGATGGTTTCAGTTTATTTCGAATGTTATTACCAACAAAAGGAAGAGTTCTAGGAGTAGTCGGTCAAAATGGAATAGGCAAATCTACTGCTCTAAAAATCCTTTCTGGATCATTAAAGATGAATTTGGGAAAATTTGGTAAAGAGCAGCCCGAATGGGATGAAATCATTTCAAATTTTAAAGGTTCAATCCTCCAAGAATATTTAACATTGCTAAGAGATAAGAAAATAAGGATTATTCATAAACCACAAGAAATCACAGATATTCCAAAATTTGTTAATGGTAAAGTAATTGATATATTAAAGAAGATTAATGATTCTCCTAAAATAGAAGTTCTTTCTAAAGAATTAGATTTAGATCTTTTACTTAATCGAGATATTAGTGTATTAAGTGGTGGAGAATTACAAAGGGTTGCCATTGCTGCAGCTTTATTACGCGATGGTGAATGCTATCTTATCGATGAGCCATCATCCTATTTAGATGTGTCTCAAAGGTTAAGAATGGCAAGATTAATTCGAAAACTCCCTCAAGACTCTAAAAGAGTAATTGTAATTGAACATGATTTGGCTATTCTCGATTTTTTAAGTGATCAAGTTTGCCTTTTATACGGAGAACCTGGTGCTTATGGTATTATTTCAAATGTAGCTGGAGTTCGAGTTGGAATAAATACATTTTTGAATGGATATATTAAAAGTGAAAATATGCGATTTCGAGAAGAACCTATCCAATTTCATGATAGACCTCCAGCTGATACATTATTTTATGCTTCAAAAGTAGTATGTGAATATAATGACATGGAAACACAACTTGGTGACTTTCATTTAAGAATTAGTGCTGGAGAAATTCATGCAGGTGAAGTAATTGGTATTTTAGGTCCAAATGGAAGTGGAAAAAGTACTTTTATAAATTTGATTGCAGGTATAATTCAACCCACCAAAGGAAAAACCTTGCAAACAGAAGAATTAAAAATAGCGGTTAAATCTCAGTATATTGAATATGATCCAGAAAAACCAGTATTTGATATCATTCAAAAAATTAAAGGTTCTCCACATTTTGATATTCAGTATAAAAAACGAATATTACGAGGTTTAAAAATTGAGACTCTAGAAAATCGAACAATTGAAGAGCTTTCAGGAGGAGAATTACAAAGAGTAGCAATTGCTGATTGTCTAACTGAAGAAGCTGATCTTTATCTTATTGATGAACCTTCTGCATTTCTGGATGTTGAAATGAGGCTTGCAATGGCTATAATTATTCGTAAATCCATAGAAAGTAATAAAAAAGCCGCTTTCGTTGTTGAACATGATATCATTACTCAAGATTTTATCAGTGATTCTCTAATTGTCTTTAAAGGTGAACCTGGTAGTAACTGTTTTTGTACTCCCCCGCAAGATTTAAGATCTGGTATGAATGATTTTCTGAAAATGATGAACATCACATTTAGACGAGATTTATCAACCGGACGACCTAGAGTAAATAAACTTGGATCAAATATTGATAAAATGCAAAGAAAAATTGGTGAATACTACTATATTCCGACAAAAGATGAAGAACCATATTTATAATAAATCAAATTTATAAATTTAGACTTCAAGATACAATTGTAGCAAGATATTTTTTAAAAAATCCTTTTTTAACTTCATATTATTTAAATTTATCGACATTAATCGAAAAATTTAACTTTTATTTTCAATTCTCTAAGTTAGATGCAAGATATTTTTGTATCTATTAGAATATAATTATTGAGTGTGAACTAAATGGGACATAGAAGGCAATCCGCCCCTCGACATGGATCTTTAGCATATCTGCCAAGAAAACGAGCAAGATATGGAAAGGGACGTGTCCGTCACTGGCTTCCCTATAATGATAAGGAAGTTAGATTTCAAGGATTCGCTGGATTTAAAGCAGGAATGACACATGTTGCATATATAGAAGATCAAGAACATAGCCCTTTCTTCGGTAAAGAATTAGTTAAAGCTGTAACTGTTCTTGAAACACCTCCACTCGTTTTATTTGGAGTAAAAGTATATCACCGAGATGAATATGGATTAAATGCTATAGGTGAATTATATGCAAAAGAGTTGAAACCTGAATTAGGTCGAAAAATCCAGATTCCAAATCCAGAAACCTATAATTTCGAGGAAAAATTAAAAGATCTCGAGTCTAAAATTCAAGATCATGATGAAATTCGAGGATTATTCCATACTCAACCATGGAAATCTAGTGTTCCCCGAATAAAACCCGATATCCTTGAAATTAATGTGACTGGCGGCAATGGCAGTGCAAAAGCTCAATTTAATTTTGTGTTGGAGCGCTTAGGGCAGGAAATTAGAGTTCGAGATGTTATTGAAGAAGGTACTTTGATTGACACAATTGGTGTTAGTAAAGGAAAAGGATTTCAAGGTGCTGTTAAAAAATTTGGCATTAAATTAATGTCTCGAAAGAATCGAAAAGGAAAGCGGAGAGTTGGATGTATTGGTCCATGGAAACCCCCAAAACTACTTTATACTATTGCTAGATCTGGTCAAATGGGATATCACCAACGGGTAGAATATAATAAACGTATCCTAAAAATCTCTGAAGATAGTGATGAAATTAATCCTAAAGGTGGATTTATTCGATATGGTCTTGTAAAAAGTGATTATTTAATCATACTAGGTTCAGTTCCAGGTCCAAAGAAGCGGTTAATTAGATTGAGAGATTGCATGAGACCTCGAGAAAATTTCAAGGTTTCAGCACCGGAAATTACTTATATTAGCAAACTCAGTCAACAGGGGAAATAGGTGAAATAAAATGGCAACAAAATCCAAATCTGTTAAAATTCTCGGTTTAGATGGGACTGAAAAAGGAAATATTGAATTACCTGATGTTTTTAACCTTTTTCCAAGATTTGATCTCATCCAAAGAGCTGTAGTTGCTTCTGAATCCGCTCAAAAACAACCCCAAGGGCGCGATCCTTTAGCAGGAAAAAGAAATACTGCTGAAAGTTGGGGAACAGGTTATGCTTCAGCAAGAGTTCCTCGTTTAACGGGCTCTGGTTATCCTTCTTCGAGAAATGCGGCTTTTGCCCCTGGTGTTGTTGGGGGACGATTAGCACATCCTCCTCGAGCTGAAAAAGTAATTGCAAAAAGAATTAATAAAAAAGAGAAAATTCTTTCTTTGCTTTCAGCTATTTCTGCTACTGGTAGAATTGACTTAATTAAAAACCGTGGTCATAAAATAAATGATGAAATGGAATTTCCTTTAGTCGTTGATGACAAGCTCCAAACATTAAAGAAAACTACTCAAGTCATTGAAGTTTTTGATAATCTTGGATTAATTCCTGAAATTGATCGTGTGAAAGAAGGGCGACAAATTCGAGCTGGAAAAGGAAAGAGACGTGGAAGAAAATACCGAAAGAAAGTAGGTCCTTTAATTGTAATTAAAGATGATTTTGGCATTTTTAAAGCGGCTCGAAATATTCCAGGAGTAGATGTAGTGAATATCAAGAATTTAAGCTGTAAGAATTTAGCACCAGGAACACATCCTGGGAGATTAGTAATTTGGACTCAATCAGCTTTTCAGAATTTAAAAAAATTTGAGGTGAATTAAAAGTGGTTAACAACTATTTTACAATAATTAAGAAACCTTTGGTTACTGAAAATACATTTGATTTAATTGAAGATCAAAATAAAATTGTTTTTATTGTTGATAGAAAAGCTAATAAATATCAAATTAAGGAAGCAATTGAAAAACTCTATAATGTTCAAGTTGCTAAGGTGAATACCTTAATAAATACCGAAGGAACAAAAAAAGCATTTGTTAAACTTCACCATGATTATTCTGCAGCTGATTTAGCAATTAAATTAGGAATTTTCTAATTTTATTTTTTTGTTATTTTTTGTATAATTTTTTTTTGTGCGACAGAGTTAAGCTTAGTGGCAAAATTTCATATAATTAGACCGTCTTTTCAGGGGACGCGTGGGACTCATGGCGACTTCAATTTCAATGATTGGGGCTCGAAAGCATCCATGAGAATGTACCGAAACTATCAACTCTCGATTGGTGTAGGGCTACCCAGTAAAATTCCATGGCGAATTAGCATGAACTCGTGATTGAAGCTTCGTGAATTATACGCTGCGAAAGGAGAGTTGATGTCTATTAGACGACGCAGCCGGACCAAACAGGCAAAAGCGTTAGGAACACATGGTGGAAAATCGTGTGTAACACCTGAACAAATAACGCTCGGAGTAAAGCGAGCGCCTACCGAATTTGTTATACGTTTACCATTAAGAACTCTGGAAACCTTCATCCCTGCTTGTGGCGAGATGAAGGGTGAGATTGGGAAAAAGCGAATGCCCCGAGTAATGTTGGGGATAGACCTATTGGTCAATCCGAAAGGATGCCCACTTCTCATGGCTCTACTTGAATTGGACGTATAGGAGACTTCTCCATGACCGACATTTGCGAGACGAATCAACCCGTGCAAGGTAGTCAACACCACCAGCATGCCGATATTACATGGATTTTCATGAATCGTGAAGCTGCAAAACGTGGTGTGAAAAAGCTCCAACAACAGATATTTCAAGCAACTCGTGATAAGAACTTCTATACGGCTCGCCGACTTAAAAAGCTTTTATTTAAATCATTAAATGCAAGATTTCTTGCCGTCCTTACAGTTACGTCCAACCAAGGTCGGTATACTCCAGATGTTGATGGAATTATTTTTAAAACACCTGAAGAAAAATGGGATCTTGTAGAAGATCTACGAAATATTAAGGAATATCAACCAAAACCCGTTCGTTTAGTGTACATTCCAAAACGTAATGGTAAGAAGCGGAAACTCGGTATTCCAACTATTAAAGATCGGGCAATGCAAATGTTGGTATATATTACAATGATTCCCGAATGGGAAGCACGTTTTGAACCTCACAGTTTTGGTTTTCGCCCAGGACGAAGTCCTATTGATGCAGTCCATTATATCGGAGGAAATTTTGTTCCAAAGAAGGGAAAACGGCCACATCCGGGCTGGGTGCTTGATGCAGACATTTCTGCTTGTTTCGATAATATTAATCACAGTGCACTCCTCAGAAAGCTTCGTTATGAGCCCCAAATTGGTCTTATTAAAAGGTGGCTTAAAGCAGGCTCCATTTCTAAAATCGGATTTTCGTCTACCAATAAAGGTACACCACAAGGTGGTCCTATCAGCCCACTACTTGCCAACATTGCTCTTGATGGCATGGAACGAATATTTGGAATCTATAACAAATATGGAAGATATGTAAATCCTTCTCAACGACGTGGATCGAATAAACAATTGACAGTTTATCGATATGCTGACGATTTTATCGTTACCGCACTTAGTAAAGAAATCCTAGAAGACTATGCATTACCAAAACTTAAAGAATTTCTTGAATCTCTTAGTTTATCATTAAACCACGCGAAAACCAAGATTATTAACGTTTCAGAAGGTTTTGATTTTTTAGGTTTCCACTTTCATAGGTTTCATCGACGTGATGGCTCGGTTAAGCAGTTTATTTATGCTCCATGCCGTGACCGTTTAGATTCGTTTTTGAGGAAGTTGAAAATTTGGCTACGAAAATCTCAACACCTTGCTGTTGAAGAAATTATTACAGGATTAAATCGTAAAATTAAAGGTTTCTGTAATTAGTTTAAATGGAGTAATGCTCATAAAGCCTTTGTCTACCTTAACCATCGTATCTATAAGATGCTGTGGAATTGGGTAAGACATAGACATCAAAGGAAACGTGGCGCAAAATGGTTAAAATATCGATACTGGCAACCAGTAGGAAAGAACAAATGGTTGTTCCACTTTAAAGGAGTAAAATTAATTGAATCTTACAAATTGACTACTCAATGGTGGAAACGACCTTCCGTTCGTCTTCAAACTTCTGTTTTCGACCCAAGTGCGGTTGACTATTGGAATAAGCGTTCTAATCAAGCAGTTTGGATTAACCCTTAAATATTTAATGATTACGGGTGTGAGTCTGAGCCGGATGCGATGAAAGTCGCACGTCCGGTTCTGACGAACAGGGGGACTTATGTCTCCCCTGATTCATGCTTCCTGGTTTTTTATTATTAGTTTTAAGATGCAAATTTTCTTTAATTCGCTTAAATGAGCAAAACTTACATAATTTTAATCTACAAGAAAAATAAGCGGGGTTAAAGACATACTTTTCTCGAAAGAGTGCTTTGGAATCCATTCTTAATCAATTTTATGTTACAATCACTATAGGACATGGCTCTATTGAAAAAAAATTAAAATGCTCTCTAAAAGGGGGCATTACCCCCATTAGCTACATTTTTTTTCCTATTAAATCTAATTTCTTTTTGTACTACAATAATAGTTCATTTCATAATAAATAGAATCTACGATTGGATGCTATTTTTAATTACGAAGGAACAATTCACAGACACCTTGGTTTGGACTTTTTCCCTCCATTTTTCGTTTAATTGAAATAATCGTTTAATTTCTGAATTATTCCACTCATTAAAGAGAATTTTTGGGCTAAATCGGTGCGGAACAATGGTAATCCATAAGATTTTATGTTCATTTATGATTGTAATATATGCTTGAAGTCGCTGTTCTAAACCCTCAGGTGTTTTAAGACCAGTTTAATGCACACGAGTCTTAATCCCACTATTAATATTCTCCGCCAGATTATTTTATATAACTTTTGCCACAAATAGTCTTGTATTTCCTTTATAGCAACTGTAACTGCGGAGAGCATATTTTTTACCAGTTTGAGAGTTTTATAAAAAATATCAATTTATGCATATCCCTGCTTTTCCTTGTCATAAGCTTTAAAATGGTACATACTTTGCTTAAAAATTTCAGAATAGTTGCCAATAAGTTTTTTTTGAATTAAAATTTTGAAATAATTTAAAAAATAAGGCTTTTCTTAATTGATCCTTCCTTCTTAAAAATAGTCCGATTGGATTATAAAGTAGAAATTTTCTTAAAATCATATAATTTTTATGAGGTTATAGCAGAATTCGAAAAATTGAAGAAAATTCGGAAATCTTGCATCATTTATCCATAAACTCCAAATCTATCCCAATTTTAAAATTGTCGAAAAATCGTTTAAGAAAAATATATATAATTGAGTCAATAATTCAAAGAAAAATGATGGAAATGTGAAATTCTTGACCGCATTTAAGGGTTTAAAAATGCCGACTCAAATAGTAATTGGATGCGCTGGAGTATTGTCGAAAATATTGGTCCAAAAGATAGAATTTGATTAAGATAAAAAAAATTGCTAGAGCCTCTTATAAAATATTTATAAATATTAATGATTTTGTGGAAAAAAATAATATAACAAAAAAGATAATAAAGAAAAGATCAATTTTCTGAAATTTATTTTTAGATGTCATTTTATTGAAAGAAAAGAGAATTACTATTAAAAAATAGAGTGAAATCAGAAAAATTCCCTCAATTCTTAAATTGTTAGTCGGAAATAGATTAAAATTAAGCGTATTTTGCAAATATAACTCATTTTTTGACAAAACTGATCTGAAAATGAAAATAAATACGCTCAAGATACTCAAAATTATCGTTGAAATAAATTTAAATGTATTCGATTTTATCTTTATTTCTTTTAATATTAAATTCTTCTTCTTTTCGATTTTTATATGTTGTTTAAAGATATGGTTAAGTATATAATAAAAATCAATACTTTTCTCACTATTTCGATTTAAAATTTGAAGAAACGTTTCTAATATAATTGAAATTTTTTGATCTTTCCCTTTTTTTTTAAGAAGATTAAAAAATTTAGATATTGGATTAAAACTTAAGTAAATTTTTATTAAATTTCTCTCTGAAATATTCTTAAAAGTCGAATTTTGAATTGATTCAAGTAATGCAAAATGAGCTGATGAGAACTGAAGATAATAACTCATCTTTTCAAGAAACTTAATTATTTCTAGTAGAGTTATCTTATTATTCCTGCTATTATTTTCTGTTATTATTACTGGAAAAGAAATAATCCATCTTTTTTCAAGAAATACAAGTACCATAAGAAAAATTGATAAAAACGAAAACCGATCAAGATTGGATTGAATATAGAAGAGATTTGCAAAGAAAAAGAGAATTGGGTAGAAAATTGTGATAAATGTCAAGATCTGCAGATGAGTTTCGAATTTTGATAAGAAAATCTCAAAGCGATATAAAAGTTTTTCTTCAAATTCTTCTACTAAAGAATGGTTTTTACTAAAAACTTTTGCTGAAATAAGGTGGTGATATAAATAATTAAATTCTTGAGAAAAAAATCTGATTTCCATTAGTTTTTCTTTTATACTTGCTCCAAAAAGAATTTCTTGGATTTTTTTTGAAGTATTTATTCCTAAAGTGGGAAAATATCTAAAAAAATTTATAATATAAACAAAAAAGTTTTCAGATTTATGAATAATTTGTGAATAAATTGTGAAATACAAGAGAAAAAAGCGATAAGAATCAATTTTTTTATTTTCTTGTTCTTTTGTTTCAATTAATAATATATTATTAGTATAGAAATATAAAATAAAAAAAGATGTAAGTAAAAAGGATAAAAATCCAGTACTTTTTGGTAAAAAAATAAAAATGATAAAATAAATTAATGTTAAACAAAAAAGAATTAAGAAATTCGCTTTTTTGATCTGTTCATTTGTTATTCCATAAATGTATTCGATTCTATTTAGTTCTACTTTTTGATTTTTATTTTTAAAAAGAATTGGCTTTGATTTGAATTTTTGGCACAAATTTATGTATAATTTTTGGAAATATTCATTAATTTCAATCAAAATATTCTCTTCCTAATAAAATTGAATGAATTTTGAATCATTAGATATTTCTACAACATATCGAGATATTGTTTGATTTAAACCACTAACTTGAATATCTTTTGAAATCTTTAACTCAAATTGAATAAAAATACTTAAATTATTATTATAGAAAAACAGAGTAATGTTTCTAATTTTGTTTTCAAAAAAACCTTCAATTTTTCCTTTTTGACTGTATTGAAGTTGGACTAATTCGCTGTAATTTGAGGAGAATGATAGTTTTGATATCTTTTCATAGTTTTGCTTCAGACTTTCAATATCTGAATAAATTTTTTCAAGATCAGAGTTTGAATTCACTCTTAACCATGACAGGTTGAAAATTGGAATAAAAAATGGAAGAAAAATCAAGTTTAGAATTAACCCAATTACAATTATTAGATATTTTTCAATAATTTCACTCATTTCAAAGTTCTTTTAATATATAATTATTAATATTACGATAAATTTTATTGATTTTCTTAAATATTTGAAAATTATCATATTCCTGATCTTTAATTAATGAATTGAAAAATGATGAAAATTCGGTAAAAATGTTTTCTAATTTTGTTAATTCTAATGTGAATAAGGAATTATTCGTATTTGTTAAGAAAGAACGAAATTCACTTATATTTTTTATCCATTTTTTCAATTCAAAATTATAATTATATATTAATATAATTTTTACTTCCTTAATTTTTGAGTTATAAACGACTTGATAAATTGATTGAACAATTCTTCTTGAATCTAGCTTTTTCATAAAAACTATTATACCTAAATCATTTAAACAAGATGGATTAATTTTATAATGTATAATCCATCGATTTAATAGGCCATTAATTGAAGAAGCATGAGTGGTTTGAAGTCCTTTTAATCCGGCACTTAGACAATGAAACATTGCATTAGTTTCTAATTTACTTAGTATCTCTCCTAAAATTATAAAATCTCCTGATCTATGTAACAGATTATATATCTGTTTTTGCTTATTGTCCTTTCTTGAAGTCTCTGGTTCAACTTTAAATTTGAGTTGATGAGTAATCTTCTCAAAGATATCTAAAGACTCAATATTTTCTTCTAAATATATTTTTCTATAAGTAGAAGGAATGAAAAGGTCAATAGCGTTTAATAATGTGGTTTTTCCAGAATTTACTTCCCCAAAAATAGTTATATTTATCTTAAAATAAACTAAAAATATTAAAAAGCTTGCAATTTCATGGTTTATTGTATTTAATCGAATTAAATCCATTAGCGTTAATGTTTTTTTTTTTAGATTACGAATATCTACACTAATATTTTTCCAATGTGAAGGGTAAATATCTATACTAATTCTTGCATAAAAAAATTGTGATTGAAAGACATGAGTAATACTTGGATTTTCAAAATCTAATCTTTTTTTACTTTCTAAGCAAACATATGTTTGAATTGCGTCAAGTTCTGTTTGATTTAACATAATATTGCTCTCTAATCGCCCATAAATTTGATGGTTAAAATATAGAAAATTATCCCGTTCGTCTAAAAATATTTCTTCAATATGATCATCTTGAAGAAAAATGAATATTTTTTCAATTTTTAAGAATTTTAATGTCAAAAGAAAAGCAATTTTATTTCTAGAATTGCTATTTATTGATTTATAATAACCATCTAATAAATAATTAAATTTTGAAGAAATAACCATGATTCTTTCAGTTAAATCTTGTCTATTATCTAGAAAGTTGAATTTGCTTATTTTTGATTCTAAAAATTGATAAAACTGATCAAATTTTGCAAGTAATGGTTTTTCGAGGTTAATTTCATAATAAATTTTCTTATTTTGATATTCAGCATCTTTTACAATTTTGATAATAATCATGTCGCGAAAAATCAGATATTTATCGATAATATCTTGAGAATTGGGTATCATTTCTGTTTGGAATTGTAAATTATCTGTTTTTTTTAAATTTGGAATGATGTCTTTTAATGATTGGATATTCCAAGAAAACATTGCATAATTGGACCTTAAATATTCCGAAATTTTTGATTTTTCAACTAGCCTAACAATTTTTTCAATATTTTTTAGAACAAAAGAATATTTTTCTGTTTTTGATAGATTGATAAAAACTTGATTTTGGGACTGATAATTTGATTTTATATTTATTAATTCAAAAAAAAAGGTTACTGAAAATCGTTTTATAAAATGATTTAACTTAAAAATTCTGCGTTCATGTTTAAGATATGATTTCACTATATTTTCATATACTCTTTGCATCCTATTATATAATTTTTTGAGCAAAGTGAAAATTTCAATATCATCTTTTGATAATCTTAATCCAAATGGGCATTCTACTTCTTCAAATTCTTTCTGATTATATTTAATAAACTGGGTAAATATACAATTAAAACAATCTTTTTCAATACACGTTCCAGAAAATGAAGATTCTTCAGGGATTAATTTATATAAAGCATGATTTTTCTTTGAAAAATCTGATCTTTCAATTTTAAAATAATCCATCACAGATATTTTTCATACTTATTTAAAAAATTCGAAATTAAAATAAAAATGATAAGATTAAAGAAAGCAATAAGAAAGGAATTAAGGGTATTTTTTTCATTTTCTTATTTATATGTAATATTTTGAAAAGAATAAGAATAAATATAAAAAAGAAAAAAAAAATAAAGAAATCAGGCAATGAATGAAAAAATAAAGGAAAAATCAAGAAAAAATCGTATTTTTGAGTTGGATTTATTAAATACAGAAGAACTATTTTAACATCTGCACCCCCCAAATTACCTTTTATGTTTGAAGCAAGAAATATTAAAAAAACTAATATTTTAAATAGCAGAATATATGCATCCAGTTTATACTCTTGAATAAAAATAAAAAAAAGGGAGAAGATAGAATTTACAATAAAGGCTTCTGATATTATGATATGATTTATTTTTTGATAAAGGAGATCTTCATAACTAAATATAATAAAAAAAATAACTGTTGATATATTTAAAAGGAAGAATAAATCATTATTTATCATATTCATCCCAAAATTCAATTAGGTTTTTTATTGCTCTTGCTTTTATATTTTCATCGCGAAATCGATATATTTTTATTCTTCCAAAACACTTTTCTTCAATCAATTTAGCTTTTATTAGAAATTTTAAATGATTTTTGACACTATTATGATTTAAACCAGATAAATTTACTATATTTGATATATTTGTTTCATGGGTAATTACTAGAATTTTTATTATTTTCGTTCTTCCCTTGGATGCAAATATATCTTCAATGTTAAGACCTGGTTCTTTGATTATAGTTTGCATGATAAATAATCACATCTGGGAATTAAAACTTCGAATTTTGTTACCCAATTTCTTATGCATTGTTTCAATGGGTAGATCATTAATTGAAATAAACGATTTTCTCCCTTTGATATTTTTTGAGATTGTATTAATTGAAATTAATCCAAAATTTGCAAAATGCTGAAGATAAATCCATAATTGAGTATTTTTTCTCGGAGTTTTGTGTAAATTTAAACAAAGTTTTCCATAATTCTCTTTAATTTCAACAAAAGTTATTTTAGATTCACCAAAGTCAATAATTGAATCTAAAATTGAGAATAACAAAATATTTTCATGTAAATTTAACGAGTCAATAATATCAAATTGTAAATTTGGAATAATATTATTTAAAGCGCTATCAATTTCTTTCTTAGAAACCTTATCAAGTTCTTTAGATTCAGCAATTTTTGTAGAATTTCTGATAATATTTAAGCCTTTTCTGATGTCTCCTGAACTTTCAATTTGTGATGCAATATATTCAATTAATTCTGTGGAAAATACATCTTGTTTTATAGAAATTTTAATTCTTGCTGATAGAATATCAATAATTTGATTTTTTGTATATTTTTTTAATGAAATGATATTACCTTGAAGAGTACTTTTCGTTGAATCATCTAAATTTCCTAAAAGGATTAAATTTCGAACAATGATTATAAGTGAAATAAAATTTTTTCTATCATAATTGGTCTCATTTAAGCGAGAAAGACTATAAATTAAATTGAAATTAGAAAATTGGAGATAATTAAGCTCATCTAGAGTCAATACTAGATAAATTTGCGATTTTTTTAAATAATCTTCTAAAAATGTAATAAGTTCTTGAACTGAATAACCTCGTGAGGAGAATTTGCAATTTAGATGAAAAAATATACGATTTAGAATATTGTAAGGCGTTTTTTCTTTTCTACAGTTTATATGGATATATTTAATATTCAAATTTCTTTTTTCTGAAGACATCAATAACATTTTTCCAAATGTTTTAGCAATAACTGTTTTTCCAATTCCGATTTCCCCTTGAATAGTAACTTTTCTTGAAATTAAGAAAGGATCTTCTAACAGTTTGACAAATATTTTGGAAAGTAAAATCAATTCTGTCTCTCGATGAATTAAAATATCTGGAATATAATTAATCTCCAAAAATTCTTCATGTAGAAATAACGTTTTCGAAAGAAATTGATCTTCTAAGTAATTTATCTCCATCTGTTTTGTTCACCAAATAACAAATATTAAGAAATTTGTCGGAGAGTAATTAAAGAAAAAATGGATGGAAGTTTTCTTAATTATCTATATTCCTTCAAAATAAGAAATAACAGAAATAAATTGTTCTTCAATCCAATTATAAATATTTGTTACAATTCCAATTAACATTAAAAATAATATTAAAGATAGCGCAATTAATAATCCAGATTCGAGCATTGATCCTCCTGAATTGTCATTTAATAATAATTTAATTTTCATCCATATTTTTTTTGAGTTCTTAATAAGTTTCTTTTTTATCATAATCATTAATTTTAAAGAAGAATAAAAATTCCGAAATTTTAAAATTAGCTTTCCACTAATAATATTGTTTAGGATTTAAAGATTTACGTTGTTTTATAACAATGAGGAACCTCGCTTCTTATTCTTGACCGAGGGAATTAAAGATGAGAATCTAATCTTAGAATAGAAACGTCTTTGATATTACAATGTAATGATTTTTCAAATGAACTGTAATTATCAAATTGAAACGACTAAGATCCTCGAAGAAAGGGAAAAAAAGCGCAAAATTTGTCAAGAGTTTGCTTTGAGTGTCCCGACTAGTTGGATGTCTTAGTATATATAACAATATACACAAAAAAGCGGGTATTAAATCCATAAACATATTATATTTTTATTTTTTTTATTCTTCTTCTTTTAGGTTTAAACTTGATAATTTTTCGTTTTTTTAAAAAATAAATTCCAAATAGAGCAGACCCAAAACCAAGAAATATTGAAATAGGTTCTTTAATTGTTTCATAATTAAATTCTACTTTGTATATTTTAGAATATTCATCAATATCTCCGTTAAAATCTAAAATTTTCAATGAAATATTAATAAATTTATTTGGGTTTGAAATATAAAGAGTAATTTCACTTGTATTGGTTGAATAAACATTAGAATCAACAAACCAAATTAACTTTCCAGGTTGGTTTCCAATCAATCCATCAAAAATAAACTTGATATATGTCTGTCTCTTTACTTTTGAAGTATTTGCGAAAAACGATGAAAATGGGAATAAATCTTTAACTATAGATAAGTTACTAAAAATAAAATAATCTTTGTCACCATCAAAATCAAACACATTTAATGAAACGGTATAGTTTCCTGGAGTTTCATAAAAATGTATTGGGTTTCTTTCATTTGATTTACATCCATCCCCAAAGTTCCAATAATACTGTAGATGTCCATTCCCTTCATTTCCGCAAAATATGAATGCAATTTCTTGCTTTTCTACTGCAGTTGTGCTATTTATTATAAATTGGGCTGTTGGGAATAAATCTGATAAAACATAAATATTCATATTTTCAATTATTTGGATATCTCCATCCCAATCCTTCACAATTAAAGAAATAGAGAAATTTCCTACTTTTTGATATAAATGTACTGGAGTTACTTTACTTGAATTAAAACCATCTCCAAAATCCCAAAAAAATTGAAAAGGTTCATTTCCATATACTCCTTTTGTTGTAAAATTAATTTTTTGTCCTAAAACTATTTTGCTTGAATTGAGAATACAAGAAATTTTAGGAAATATATCTTCTTCTACTATTATAGAACATTGAGTTTGGAATTTATCACCATCTGAATCAATAACTAATAAAGTAATAGTATAATTTCCTGATGAAGTAAATATATATAAGATACTTACATTCGATGAAATATTTCCATCACTTATATTCCAATAATATGAAAAAGGTAAATTTCCTTGAAATATATTTGCGCTAATTAAAATGGGTGAGTTTTCAATAATACGACTTGTATTTAACTGAATATTTACTAACGGAGCGAAATCTTCTTTGACAATAATGATATTATGCTTAGCGCATGTGTCAATATCAAAATTGATATCCATTATTGAAAGATATATTGAATAAACTCCAGGATTTTGATAAATATGAGATGGATTTTCTAAGGATGAATTAAATCCATCTCCAAAGTCCCAAAAAAAAGTTACATTTCCATTGCCTATTGATCCAGTAAACCAAAAATATATTATTTGACCAGCAATAATTTCTTCAGAACTAATTGAAAATTGTGCTTGAGGTATTCTATTTTCTCTTATATCAATTATTGAATAAGTTGAAAAGAAATCACCATTTCCATCCAGAATTTCAATTGAAACATTAAATATCCCTGACATCATATAAGAATGGATTGGATTGAGTTCATTTGAAATATTCCCATCCCCAAAATTCCATAAAACTTTAACAGGTTCATTACCAAAACAACCAATAAAATCAAAAGTAATCTGATCTTCACTAAAATAATCTTTTTGAACAAATGAGATTATCCCTTGAGGTTTTTTATCTTCTTGAATTGAAATGTTTATCGAAATTATATCGATTTGATCGTTTTTATCTTTTAAAATTAATGTCACTTGATATACTCCAATTTCAGTATAAAAATAACTTGGATCTACCTTCAATGAATGATTTCCATCTCCAAAATCCCAAAAGAATTTAGTTGGTTCATTTCCTTTTGACCCTGTAAAATTAAATTGAATCTGTTGGTTAACGAATAAAAAATCTTGGTTAATTGTGAAATTTGCTTGAGGAAGTAAATCAATTCCAATTATTATAGTAATTAAGTAAACTGAAATATCTCCATCACTATCTTGAACTGCAAGACTTACATTATAGAAACCTTCAAAAAGATAAATGTGTATAGGATTCGTTATAGTTGAGTTAGCTCCATCTCCAAAGTCCCAAAAGAATTTAGTTGGATCATTTCCTTTTGACCCTGTGAAATTAAATTGAATCTGTTGATTAACGAATAAAAAATCTTGGTTAATTGTGAAATTTGCTTGAGGAAATAACTCTGTTTCAATTTTTATAGTAATTAAGTAAACTGAAATATCTCCATCACTATCTTGAACTGCAAGACTTACATTATAGAAACCTTCAAAAAGATAAATGTGTATAGGATTCGTTATAGTTGAGTTAGCTCCATCTCCAAAGTCCCAAAAGAATTTAGTTGGATCATTTCCTTTTGATCCTGTGAAATTAAATTGAATCTGTTGATTAACGAATAAAAAGTCCTGGTTAATTGTGAAATTTGCTTGAGGAAGTAAATCAATTCCAATTTTTATAGTAATTAAGTAACTTGAAATATTTCCATCATTATCTTGAAGCGTAAGACTTACATTATAAAAACCTTCAAAAAGATAAATGTGTATAGGATTCGTTATAGTCGAGTTAGCTCCATCTCCAAAGTCCCAAAAGAATTTAGTTGGATCATTTCCTTTTGACCCTGTGAAATTAAATTGAATCTGTTGATTAACGAATAAAAAATCTTGGATAATTGTGAAATTTGCTTGAGGAAGTAAATCAATTCCAATTATTATAGTAATTAAGTAAACTGAAATATCTCCATCATTATCTTGAAGCGTAAGACTTACGTTATAGAAACCTTCAAAAAGATAAATGTGTATAGGATTCGTTATAGTTGAGTTAGCTCCATCTCCAAAGTCCCAAAAGAATTTAGTTGGATCATTTCCTTTTGACCCTATGAAATTAAATTGAATCTGTTGATTAACGAATAAAAAGTCTTGGTTAATTGTGAAATTTGCTTGAGGAAGTAAATCAATTCCAATTTTTATAGTAATTAAGTAAACTGAAATATCTCCATCATTATCTTGAAGCGTAAGACTTACATTATAAAAACCTTCAAAAAGATAAATGTGTATAGGATTCGTTTCAGTTGAGTTAGCTCCATCTCCAAAGTCCCAAAAGAATTTAGTTGGATCATTTCCTTTTGACCCTGTGAAATTAAATTGAATCTGTTGATTAACGAATAAAAAGTCTTGGTTAATTGTGAAATTTGCTTGAGGAAGTAAATCAATTCCAATTTTTATAGTAATTAAGTAAACTGAAATATCTCCATCATTATCTTGAAGCGTAAGACTTACATTATAAAAACCTTCAAAAAGATAAATGTGTATAGGATTCGTTATAGTTGAGTTAGCTCCATCTCCAAAGTCCCAAAAGAATTTAGTTGGATCATTTCCTTTTGACCCTGTGAAATTAAATTGAATCTGTTGATTAACGAATAAAAAGTTCTGGTTAATTGTGAAATTTGCTTGAGGAAATAACTCTGTTTCAATTTTTATAGTAATTAAGTAAACTGAAATATCTTCATCACTATCTTGAACTGCAAGACTTACATTATAGAAACCTTCAAAAAGATAAATGTGTATAGGATTCGTTATAGTTGAGTTAGCTCCATCTCCAAAGTCCCAAAAGAATTTAGTTGGATCATTTCCTTTTGACCCTGTGAAATTAAATTGAATCTGTTGATTAACGAATAAAAAGTCCTGGTTAATTGTGAAATTTGCTTGAGGAAGTAAATCAATTCCAATTTTTATAGTAATTAAGTAAACTGAAATATCTCCATCATTATCTTGAAGCGTAAGACTTACATTATAAAAACCTTCAAAAAGATAAATGTGTATAGGATTCGTTTCAGTTGAGTTAGCTCCATCTCCAAAGTCCCAAAAGAATTTAGTTGGATCATTTCCTTTTGACCCTGTGAAATTAAATTGAATCTGTTGATTAACGAATAAAAAATCTTGGATAATTGTGAAATTTGCTTGAGGAAGTAAATCAATTCCAATTTTTATAGTAATTAAGTAAACTGAAATATCTCCATCATTATCTTGAAGCGTAAGACTTACATTATAAAAACCTTCAAAAAGATAAATGTGTATAGGATTCGTTTCAGTTGAGTTAGCTCCATCTCCAAAGTCCCAAAAGAATTTAGTTGGATCATTTCCTTTTGATCCTGTGAAATTAAATTGAATCTGTTGATTAACGAATAAAAAATCTTGGTCAATAGTGAAATTTGATTGTGGAATTATATTTTTGATTACAACAATATAAGATATCTTTTCACAAGTAATTTGATGTTCTTCTTCATCAGTTATTGTCAATGATATTGAATAATTTCCCATTTCACAATAAGAGTGTATTGGGTTAGTTTCAGTTGAGTTAGTTCCATCTCCAAAATCCCAAAACAAAAAAAATAGACCAGTACCAGTTAATCCTGTAAATTGAAATGAAATATCTTCATTTTCATATGATAAAGTTATATTTGATTTGAAATCAGGGAATAAGGGTCGAAATATTTCTATTGTATTTGATAAAGAACTAGATACAATTGTTGTTCCAGAAAAAAAAATTCTAAAATAATAAATAGAAATATTTGCAAAATTATCAATTTTTTTCAATTCCGACCAAAGTAATGCAAAACTTAATTTCGATTGATTATCTTCAAATTTTGAAATTGAAAAATTGAGTGATTCCCATTCTTCATCTATTTTTAATTGTAAATCAAACATTGAAGAATTATATTGATAGATGTTTTTTTGCATATTATCTTGAAGAGTAAACATGATAGATTCATTAACTGTAAAATTTTTACAAAAAAGTGTCAAATTCAATGATTGTTGATAAAAGTTAATCGAAAATGTGTTATTTATTATGTAATAATTTGAAGAATTTCCCCATAAACTAAAAGAAAAATTTCCGATCTTTTTTGGATTTTCAAATTTAATATTAGATATATTATATTCTATATTAATTGAGATAAAAACTAAATTTGATCTTAATTCCCATTCAATACCTTCAAGATTTATTGATGAATTATTTGAATCTACAACGAAAAAATCAAATTCAATAAAATCATTGTTAACATCAACTTCTTCTGCTGAATTGTTAATGAAATTAATATACGATATACAAGGCTCTATTTCTACATCTAAAATTATTTGGTTTTTGATAAATTCTTCATTTTCGGGTATATTTAAAACTAGAGTATAGTTTCCTATATCAGTAATATTAAAATCAAAGAAATTAATTACTAAAATTCCTGAATTATTTAGTTCATATTGAGAATAATAGGAAACTGTTTCATTTTTAATTAATTCACAAAATAATTCTCCAAAATCATATGCTTTGGTCATATTTTCGAATGCAATAATTTGATTTTCATATAATCTGTAGTTATTAAATTCCAAAGAGATTTTCTGATGATTATTAAATAAAGATGGTGTATATTTTGAAATATTGACACTAGTTGGATATTTGTCAACCACAGAATTACTTGGTTCATCATTAATGTAAAGGAAAAATGTTAAAACTAACCAATATTGTTTTGTCAACATTCTTTGATTCAATGACAATTCAGTTAAGTTAATATTTGTATATAATTCATGATATCCATTATTTTCAGGGCAGTCTATTATATAAATTGATTTTTCAAATAATAGATCGATTGATAGACTTTCTGGGGTTTCATTCAAAAAAAAGATTTTTACTCCTAAATTCTCTGAGGTTTGAGAATAATAATTCCAAGTAGCATTTATTTTTATTAATTCATCTATAAAATAGTTTTCTTTATCTGTTTCAATTTTTGGTGGTGGATCTAATGCAAAAAAAGCATTTACCACAATAAAATAATCTAAAATCGCCGTTATACAAAGGAAAAGAGTGATTGAAATAATTAAAGTTTTTTTCATAAAATTTTCTTATTTTTTTTATTTTAAAGTCCGATAGAACACAATGTTCAAATTATTTGAGAGCATAATTGAATCATAAAATTCAAATTATTAGGTTTATTGTCTTCTTTTGGTGTTAACTATGGGAAAAGTAAGACCTGTGTTTATTAAAAAAGTTTCAAAAGAACTTGTAGAAAAATATCCCGATGTATTTTCAGTAGATTTCGAAGAAAATAAAAAGCTTCTTCAAAAATATACAGTTATTCAATCTAAATTGGTAAGAAATCGAGTTGCTGGATATCTTACTCATTTAATGAAAAACTGGAAAGAAAAAATTGAATGATATCGATAAAAGATTGATATGTCCGAAAAATCTGTTAAAAAAATGGCGAATTTGCTACGAAATGGAGCAACAATGTTGGATAAATATTGTCCAAAATGCAACAGTATATTATTCAGATTGCAGAATAATGATATTTTTTGTCCTAATTGTAATAAAGATCTCTCAAAAATAAAGAATCAAAAAGCAGATTTAAATGAAAACCGAAAAGTTTTAACAAATTATGGAAATAAAATTAATCAATACCCAGAATCAACAACTTTTCATGATCTAAATAAAATTTTTTCCAAAAAAATTAATGATCTATGTTTAATGATGGATTCTACAGAAGATTTATATGTTATTGAAAAAATCTTGTCAAATATTGATAAAATTCTTTCTATTATGCAAAAATTGAGAGAATTTCAAAAATAAAAAATTAGTGTTTTTATTAATAAATAAAATAAAGAAGATAAATGAAAATAGTAAATTACTAATGCTTCCATAGTGTAGTTCGGTCAAGCATTTGAGGCTCTCACCCTCAGGACTCGGGTTCAAATCCCGATGGAAGCATCCTTTTTTTTACCTAATTAATTATTGGTTCAAAACAAATAAAAGAGCTTGAAGGATGCACTCGCGGAAACAGATCACAAAGTATTTTTTCATCAAAACCTTTGGATGTACTTTTAATTTTGGAGATTCAATGAAAATCGAAGCTCTTCTAAGAAAACAGAAATATTGTAAAACAAGCGAGATTGAATCTTCAGATATTATAATTATTAATACTTGTGCTGTAAAGCATGCTACTGAAACAAAAATTTTACATTACATTTTTGACATACGAAAGCAATATCCAGATAAAAGGATGATTGTTACTGGCTGTCTTCCACAAATTGGGAAAAAAATGTATCAGAAGATTAAATCTCAAATCCATCCAGATGATCTTATTCTAAAACCTGCAGAAATTCACAATATTATTCTCTCATTAGGAGAATCTTTGAAAACAGATGATATCCTACATAAACCAGAAATTATTCCTGCTCCTTTTAAGAATGGAAATATAGGAATAATTCAAATTTCTGAAGGTTGTAATAATTCGTGTACTTACTGCTGTACGACGATTGCACGTGGCAAACTTATTTCATTTAATCCAAAAATAATATTAAATCAAATAAAATCTCTATATTTAGATGGTATAAATAATTTCTTCTTGACTAGTCAAGATTTAGGTAATTATAATTATTCTGGATATACTTTAGTTGATCTCCTTACAGATATTTCTAATCTTCAAGGGAATTTTCAGATTAGACTTGGAATGTTAAATCCAGATTATTTAATTAAAAAAATAGATCCCTTTCTTAGGATTTTTATTGACAAGCGATTTTATCGATTTATTCATATGCCAATTCAATCTGGAAGTAATCGCATCTTACAGTTAATGAGAAGAAATTATAAAATTGAAGAAATTGAACAAATAATAAAAAAATTCAAGAAATTTGATAGAAATTTTACTTTTTCAACAGATATAATTGTTGGATTTCCCTCAGAAACAATTAATGATTTTCAAGATAGTGTTAATTTTATCAATCAGTGGAAACCTTTTAATCTAAATATTTCAAAATATTCAGTTCGACCTAATACACTAGCAAAAAAAATGAAACAACTTCCTTCTCAAGATATTAAAAAGAGATCAAAGTATTTAGATGAAGTCTATAAACATTATTCCCATTTATTAAGAATGAACTGGATTGGATGGGAAGGAAAAGTGTTTGTTTCTGATTCCAATATTCTTAACAGTAATGATAACGGATATTTAACCAGGAATCTTTATAATATTCCAATTTTTATTGAATCCGGAAAAATTGGAACTGTTTCTCATATTAAAATTGTTAAGATCATTGGGAATAAAATTATCGGAAAAATTACTTAAAGCAAGAAAAAAGGTTTTAAAATTTTAACATAATGATCTCGAATCGAATATTCTGCTACGTTCATTGCCTTTGAAGCTGTTTTTTGTGTTAATATCGGTTTTGTTTGGAATTCTTTGGCAATTAATCTATCTGCACAATAAACAACAGTTGCAGCTAATATATACGGATTTCTTGAACCTCTTATCCTAGCATTTAATTGTTTAAGAATATACAAGCTTTTTTTATGTAATAAGCGCCGATATTCTTCTTTTTGCCATTTTGAATTTTTTATCTTCATCCTTTTTAATATTTCTTCACTATTTACAATATCATTTATAAATCGGCTAATAAAATCTTCACTTTGATGAGGTTTTATTCTATTTTCAATAAAATTTTGGTATTGCATATAATCTCTTATAATTAATTTTGGATTGATACGATGTCCCAACAAAGAGAAAGTCTTGCATAATTCTTTTAAGCTAACAGGTGAATGTGATTTATTTTCTTTAGATGCTTGGAAAATACAAAAACCAATAAGAGAAACGTGATTTACAATGCATGATGCTCTTTTCTTGATTTCATGGTATAAATATGCTGCTCTATTCTTTACAAGTGTTGATATATTAAGATATTCACAAATTTGGGTTAAAATTTTTAAAATTCTATAATCTGTTTCATGATTTTTAATTTTTGAAGGTAGTGAATAAAATTTTTTTAGTTTTGAAAATTTTTTTTGTTTTTCTGCAGGAATTAATTTCTTCTTATAATCATAAAACGTATATTTTGAAAAATAATCAATATGACTCCCCAAGGTGCATATATTGTCCACTGTTTTGCCAATAGAAACAAATTGGGTACTAGAACAAGAACTATATTCTTTATTTTCGTTAATCTGAAAACTATTAATGAAAGAAATCGAATTAATAACTAATCCACAATTCTCACAAACAATTTCAAACCCGTTATTTATAAGTGTCCCATTACATTCAGGACATGTTTTATTTATGGAATTATTGTAGGTGTTTATAATTTTTGAAGTCATAGGTTAAAGAAAAAATCAAATTCAAGAGTTAAATGATTTCTTAGGAATTTTGATGTAATTAAAGTAATTATTATTTCATTTAGATAGTAAAAAGTTTAGATCAGAGAGACATAATTGAAAATAGAATTTTTATGGATACGATTTTTTATATTTTAAAGCTAATAGTAATGTCGGACTATTTATCTAAATTTTAAAAATATTATTTAGAAAAAATGCTGAAAAAACCAACTATTTTTGATTACACGCAAATACAAAATTGTATTATCTATAAATTAAAAAAGAAAAATCTAATTTATAGAGGATTTATGATCGAAGATTTCGATTATTTCAATGAAATTGACCAATATTTAAAAGAACATTTAGTAACACAAAAAATAAGCTATATCTTCTACTTTTTTCCTAGAAATAATAAACTAATACTATGGATTTTTTCACGAAATTATAATATCCATGAGTTTAATTTAATTATCAATGAATTTCTTTCATATTTTTCAATTTTGTTAAAAAATTTATCTGAAGATATCTTAATAAAATCATTTTTTGTTAATTCTTTTTTACAACATTCAGAAATTGAGATTATAGATGATTTTGATGATGAAAAATTTGAACTTGTAGATCAAAATTCAAATTCATTATTTATCTTCAAAATTTCATTCAAATTAAAAACACATCAAACAAAATACTGTAATATATTGAAAAAATTCCTAGAATATACAAATACTGCTAAAATTCAAACTCTAATTCAGATTAAATCAAAAAATGACTATGTCCAGAAAGTAGCAATAATTGTTTTTTTTAAAACTCTTACTGAAAAAAAAACTCTTGAAGGATATATTAAATCACTTAAAATATCTGATTTTCTAGCATTGCATAAAATAAGATTAAAAGACTTTAAAAGAATGATCTCAAAAAAAATAATAAACAATTATAATCAAATACGCTTAGATGAAGTTTTTCCATATTTTACTAGAAAAATAGACGAAAAAATCTTTCAACCAAATTATTTACTTAATTCTTTAACTAAAGTTAAAGAAATACTAAAACATTCCTCAAAAAAATTAAAAATTTCGGAATATTTAATTATAAATAATAAGAATCAATATATTTTTATTTTAAATAACAAAACTCTCTTAAAATTAACTCAATCTCTACTTAAATATTACCCTAATTGTGTAGATTTTTTAATCATTTCTTCTAATTCTGAATTAATTCAAATCTTAAAAAATAGAACTTCAATTGAAAAATTATCAAAATTATCTCTATTTTTTTATGAAAATCTTCAAAGTTTAATGCAAACAATTTTACACGATACCAATCAAGATCAGAAATCTAGTGAGAGTCCATTATTGATAATCAATTAAATATAAATATTATATTAATTTATTTTTTAATGATCGTGGGGATCTAGGCAATCCCTTGAAACTCTATACAGAGTGGAGCCGTGCCTATAACGGACTGAGAAAATTTCGAAAGAATATGAATTTAGTTAAAAAAATAATCTTACTAACCAATGATACACTCCCTATTTGAGATGAGCTATGGTAAAGTCATTTTCGTAGGAAAATGATAATTACCTTAAAGAACAAAATCGGCAAGGCCAGGGATGGAGCAACCGTAAGTTCAATAGTTTATGCACAAGTTGTGGGGTGTTAAGGTCCAAGATTATAGATTTAATTAAACAATTATTCCTGAAAAATTGATCATTCATATATTAATTGAAAAATTATTAAAAAAAAATTTACAATAAATAAAGAAGCAATACCAATAAATGAGATATTTATTATTTGGTAAATTTCATTCATTACTTTCAATAATAATATGTTAATATGGGCTTCAATTACCATATTGTTAATGTATTTACTCATTTCTAAAATAATAATTCGTTTAATTTCTGAGATTTTAAGAACTAAATATTCAATTAAAATAAAAAAAATACTTTTAATTGCAATTTTTGGAATAATTTGAATAAAAAAAAAAAGAAAAAAAACAAAAATGCAAAGAAATGTGTAAATTGAAAATAATTTTAGTAAAAAATCGAATGTATTGCTGAATAGAATCATTTTATTTCTACTTCACAATAATTGATGGGAAAATCATTTCTAAGATATATTTAAATGCCTCTATGATCCCTCTGTTATCTATTGCAATAGTTGGGATTAATTGGACTTTTGATAAGGAATTTAATTGAAAATGTTGATTAATTTCATCTAAACTAATTAAATTATCTAAATCTTGCTTGTTTAAACAAATTACAATTGGTAAATCCGAGATTTTTTCCTGTAAATAGAAATTTAATTCATTCCAAGATGAGAGGTTATCATTGAAATATTTTCTTTGTGAATCGACAACAAACATTATTCCATCTATCCCATAAAGAGTTGCTGGTCTGGTAGACGCATAGAAATCTTGTCCTGTCGCAGTTAAAAGAGAGATTTTTACTATCCATTCCCCTCCTTTTAATTGTAGTACTCCAAAATCAAAAAAAAGGGTTCTTCCTGTTGTTGTTTCAATCGAAGTTAGTAAGTCTTCGCGATTAAACGATCTAAATAAATTTTTCAAGCTAGTTGTCTTTCCAGACATAGCACAGCCATAATAAACTATCTTAATCTGAATTTCTTTTTTTTTATAATTAATTAACATTTTTATCCCCATAAACTTTCAAATGTATCAGATAACTTTGATGTTTTTTCTAAATTTAATAATGAAAAGAAATTTGCACCCCATTCATTCAAAATAAACTGTAAAATCCTTTCTATAGGTGCATGTTTATAATCAATAGTAGAAAATAAAACCCTAGGAGAAAGATTTGTTTTTATATTTAATGCATCTAATATTTGAATTCGATTTAAAATATTAATTGATCTTTTACAAGCATTAAAGAAGTTTAAAATTTCTTTTTTTATTATGTTTTCTTTAATCTCTTTCTCTTCAATTTCAAAATTCATAATTGATTTTTTTTCTTCTACTGGAATTTTTCGATAATTTGTTCGTTTTGAAATAATTCGCTTCATTTTTTCAATTTCAATTTCTGTTCTATTTATAGCATTTTCATAAATCCACTTTTCAAGAGAAAGATCAAAACTTGGAAATGACTTACCGACTATTTCTGTTTTTAAGCTTTTTTCATCAATTTCAAGCTTTAAAAAATAATCAACAAGTGAGTACATTTTATTATAAATTTTAATATAGTTTGCATAGGAGTTTTTGTCAATAATAACTCCAAATATCCAAGATTGGAAAGTGGTGATTGTCTCAATTGCTTTTAAAGAGGCGTTAGGAAAACATAAGAATACGTTTCGTTCACTATTTAAATCATTTTCTTCATATTCTCGAATCTCCAAATAATCACTTAGTTCAATAAAATCAGATAGAAAAATCAAATTATTCCTGAAAGGTATTAGTGATATTAGTTCATTGATTAAATTTTCTATAATCTCTTCTTGATCTGATATAATTACAATAGGAATTCTATCTAATAAGCATTTTAATAATAATGATACATCTTCAATTTCTGATTGACTAAAACGATTTATCAAATCCATTGTATTTCACCTTATAATAATAATTGGTTGAAAATAGATTCAATTTTTATTGGTGGAACTAATTTTGAGCTATTTTCTGATTCTTTCAAGATTTTTTCTAATTTATTACAATATTTTGGAATTACTAATCTTAAAAGCCCTAATTTTTGTCTACCTTTTGCGATTCTGGCAGAAAAAATTGCTGATCGAATTTGATTTATAAATTGAAACTCATCAATACATTCTAATAAAATTGATGTTATATGCATTCTCTTCAATTGCCAAGCACATTTATCTGCTGTATAGAATAAAGATTGACTGAGAGTTGCTTCTTTTTCCAAATTATCACTGGTTCTATTCATTTTATTTTCTAAACTTGAGAGAATGAAGCCACCTTCAAAAGTAATGAATGTATTTATCAAATCAAATGTATTCCTACTAAAATCATCTAGTAGATTATCTAGTTGATCATATGAAGATTGAGCAAAACTTAATGAAAACATAGGAATTCGCTCCTTCTTTTCAACCTCGTCTTTATTTTCTATTGAATTAAGAAATCTTTGCATTTCTTCAGGAGAATAATGTCTCATTGGTGGTTTAAAAGAATTCTTTGATAAAATAAGACATTTTTTAATTTCAGCTAAACTAGAACGAATTTTTAAAAATATTCCTCCTAAATTTACATTTGATTTCGTTGTTATAGCAACGTAAAATTCTTCATTTAGATTTTGTAAATTTTGAGCTTGAATGATCTTATTAATTGTGGTGTTTCCATAATTTTTTAAAGGTGTGATTAATATTTTTGCCATTTTTCCTTCAATTAATATATATTTTAACTTATTTTGATGTAAACTTAATCCACAATTATAGATTGCTGAGGTCGCAGCACAGATACTAAATAATTCTTCTTTAGAAAGCCAAATGCCACTATGTTGAATTGGATTTCCGTCTCGTTGTGTTAAAACAACATTATCTACTCCTTTTGTGGCTTTAATAAGATCCAAATAAGATTTTATTTTCATTGTTAGTGAAATTTTCTTCACCATTTTTTATTTATAGTAATTGCAATCAATTTTAAAAAATCCTAAAATTAATTAAAGAATTAATGATAAAAAAAAGGAAAAATAAAGTTAAAATTCAAAATAAAATGAAAAATATCTATATGATAATGCAAATTTTAGAAATTACTTGATATTTATGCTATTTTTTTTGAATTTCTTCATTACAAAAAAAATACAAAGGAATTTACATATTCCTTTATAATTTTAAACAATAATTTTGAAATCATAAAATCTATTCAATTTTGTATATTAATTAAAATTAAACTTATGAATCTAAAAATTTATATCTTGATTCTTTTATTTTGAAAAGAAAGAAACGTTAAAATTTATTAAGGAAGAATCCCACAATTGATTTCTAGAGCCACTTTCGATATGTTTAAATTAACATTTGCATTGTATATTTTGTAGTTGGAGACAACTCAATCCCATATCAATCGGCGTGAATATGGATCAACGACACATGTCACGGAGATGAAGTATTCCATTCCTTGATGATGGGAAAAATATGAAGTCCTCTAAAAAGGACTGAAGTTGTTATGCACAGATGGTCGGTAAGTAAACGACCCCCAAAAAGGAATTTAAGTTGAATAGAAGCGAGATCAAATGGAAGGATAATGAAAACCAACTCTGGTTGATCCTGCCAGATCCGACTGCTATCCGGGTAAGACTAAGCCATGCAAGTCGAATGGAGTGGCTGCACTCCATGGCATACTGCTCAGTAACAAGTGATCAACTTACCCTTTAGTGGAGCATAACCTCGGGAAACTGAGGCTAATACTCCATAGTTGAAAATGCCTGGAATGGTTTTTCATCGAAAGATACATTGAAATGTCAATGATTCGCTAAAGGATAGGATCGCTCTCGATTATGGTTGTTGGCGAGGTAATGGCTCACCAAGCCTATGATCGATAAGGGCCGTGAGAGCGGGAGCCCTGAGATGGACACTGAGACAATGGTCCAGGCCTTACGAGGCGCAGCAGGCGCGAAACCTTTACCATGCACGAAAGTGTGATAAGGTTACCCGGAGTGCCCAGAGAAAAACTGTGGGCTGTTATAGGTGTGTAGATAACCCTATGAGAAAGGAGAGGGCAAGGCTGGTGCCAGCCGCCGCGGTAAAACCAGCTCTTCAAGTGGTCGGGACTTTTATTGGGCTTAAAGTGTCCGTAGCCGGTTTGGTAAGTTCCTGGTTAAATCTGACAGCTTAACTGTCACTTGGCTAGGAATACTGCCTTACTAGAGGGTGGGAAAGGTTTGGGGTACTCCAGGGGTAGCGGTGAAATGCGATAATCCTTGGGGGACCACCAGTGGCGAAGGCGCCAGACTGGAACACGCCTGACGGTGAGGGACGAAAGCCAGGGGAGCGAACGGGATTAGATACCCCGGTAGTCCTGGCTGTAAACGATGCGTGCTAGGTGTTGGTAGGGCTATGAGCCGTATCAGTGCCGTAGGGAAACTGTTAAGCGCGCCGCCTGGGAAGTACGCTCGCAAGAGTGAAACTTAAAGGAATTGGCGGGGGAGCACCACAAGGGGTGAAGCCTGCGGTTCAATTGGACTCAACGCCGGGAAACTTACCGGGGGCGACAGCAGAATGAAGGTCAGGTTGACGACCTTACCAGACAAGCTGAGCGGAGGTGCATGGCCGTCGCCAGTTCGTGCCGTGAGGTATCCTGTTAAGTCAGGCAACGAACGAGACCCACACGCCTAGTTGCCAACGAAAGCCTACGGGTTTGTCGGGAACGCTAGGTGGACTGCCACCATATAGGTGGAGGAGGGAGTGGGCCACGGCAGGTCAGTATGCCCCTAATCCCCCGGGCCACACGCGGGCTGCAATGGTATGGACAATGGGTAGCAACTCTGAAAAGAGAAGCCAATCTCGAAACCATATCTCAGTTGGGATTGACGGCTGTAACTCGCCGTCATGAACGTGGAATCCCTAGTAATCGTGTGTCATCATCGCACGGTGAATACGTCTCTGCTCCTTGCACACACCGCCCGTCGCTCCATCCGAGTGTTATATGGTTGAAAATGGGTCCTTAGGGTTCATTTGAAATCGTGTAGCGCGAGGAGGGAGAAGTCGTAACAAGGTAGCCGTAGGGGAACCTGCGGCTGGATCACCTCCTTTACAACGCACCGAAGGTATCATCCTTCGGGCATTTCTTTTTATATAATTGATTTTAAATTTATTGTTTGACTATTACAACTAAGCTGCTTTTGGGCCTATAGCTCAGTTGGTAGAGCGCCTGACTTGCACTCAGGAGGTCGGGGATTCAAATTCCCCTAGGTCCATTTTTATTCATGAAGAATGAGATTAATTTGTACCAAAATTTTTAATATTTTTAACATATAAGAAAAATTAATGTTCTTAATACCTTTAAAGTTAGCAGATTGGGATATGGATAAATTTCGATTGCGATTACAATTATTAAGTGTGTTGGTAATTGTTGTAATACTTATTTATGTTGTTTTTTCTTCGAAAGATAATGAGAGTTAATTTTTTTTAATTAATTATTTTGGTTTAACTGCAGATACTATTTTGATAATATCATTATTCTTTAATTCATAATGTTCACCTAAACGCATTTTTGATCTTGCATCTAAACCGTAAATGAAATTCTTTGCTAGATCTGAATGAATTTTTGTTTCAACAAATTTCTTCAATTTTGTATTTTTTAAGACTAAATGTGCATCAGGTAATACATTTCCATCTTTATCAGAAAATGAATTCGTATCATAAACAGGATATACAACAATTTGATTTAATACATTGAAAACAGAATAATTTATTATATCTTGAATACCTGTACTATTGTATTTTTTGAGTATTTTTTCTTCAATATTTTTAAGTGCGTTTAGTTCAGATTTTTGCAATTTTTCATTTTGTATTATTTTAAACTTAGTATCACCTGGTAAATATTCAATAATTCGATCTTCTGCATATTTTCTTAACCAATACTCTGCTAAAGCACTACATGGGATAATTTTCCCTTTATATTTTCTTTTTAATTCTGTTAACATTTGTTCTCCATTATGCTTATCTATTTTATTTGCTGCAATTATTATTGGTTTTGAAATTTCTCTTAATTTTCTTGCAAAATCGAAAATATTGTCATCATTCCATTTTGTTAATTTCTCAAAATCTAGATTAATAGAATTCATTGCATTAAGAATATGTTCTTTTTGAATACCAATTCCAGCTAACCTTTCATGCAATAAATCTACAAATGATAGTTTTTCTTGTTCAATCTTTCTAACAAATTTTCCCCAATCTTTTTTAATAATAAGATCCTTAAACCAGAAATTAATTTCATCCTCCAAAAATTTTATATCATCTAGCGGATCTCTTGCCCCTTCATCAATATCTTGACCTTCAGCATCTAGACTTCCAGAAATATCTATAACGTGAATTAATACATCTGCTCGTGCAAGATCTGATAAAAATTGATTTCCCATTCCCTTTCCTAAATGCGCATCAGGAACTAATCCTGCAACATCCAGAAGTTTCACAGGAATAAACCTATTTTGGTTTATGCAAATAGAGTTTTTTGGATTATCTTTAATATTTAATTCTCGACATGCACAAATTGTTCTAACAAAAGATTTTCCTAAATTTGGTTTGATAGTTGTAAATGGATAATTTGCTGTTTTATATTGAGTCAAACAAGCTGCATTAAGGAATGTACTTTTCCCAGAAGAAGGTTTCCCAACAATTCCAATAAGCATAATTATTAGTATTTTTTAACATTTAAAAGAGTTTGATTTTTAGGAAGCTATGAATTTTGACTTAAAAGATATTTTATTGCTGGCTCTAATTCGTGAATTATAACATTTTCAATGATTTTTTCATTTGGTTCTTTGATTAACAAAGGTTGTGATTTATTAAGTAAAATTTTTAATTTTCTATGTAATTCTTTTAATTCTTGCTTGATCAATTTGCTATTTTCAATTATTTGTTTCTTCTTATCTAATATATCTACAGAAGAATTAGGTGATTGTAATTTTGGCAGATTATATCCTAAGAAAACCTCATCGCTTTTCTTTTTTAATTCATTAAGATGAATTTCAATCAAATTGATTATTCTGCTTTCTTCAATATTAAATAATTTAGAATGTGAACTTGCTAAGGTAAAAATGATTTTAAAATCATAATTAGAGTATTTTAATTCTTTTGGAATAAAAATAACATATCTTTTCTCGATTTTTTCTTTATATAAATTTTTAGAGAGATTTTGATAAGTTTCTTGACAGTAAT
Source organism: Candidatus Harpocratesius repetitus (assembly GCA_021498095.1). Classification (GTDB taxonomy): domain Archaea; phylum Asgardarchaeota; class Lokiarchaeia; order Sigyniarchaeales; family Promethearchaeaceae; genus Harpocratesius; species Harpocratesius repetitus. The sequence continues at coordinate 728,202 of JAIZWK010000001.1, forward strand.
TTTTATACAATTCATTTATCCGTAAACCTAAGGAATAAAAATCCAAAACATGATTTGAATCTTTTTCAATAATAAAAACCTGAAGTGATAATAAATCTTTATTATCTTGGAGATTTTTCTTAAAATCTTGTATATTTTCATTATCCTCAAAACTATTTTCCGTTTTTAGCGCATTTCTTACAATTTTCAATAATTTCAAGCCATTAAGACAGTCTTCAATTCTTAATTCAGAATTATGCGATTTTTCAAAAAATTTCTTTAAAAGAATATAGCGCTTTTGAATTTCATTCCATCCTCTAACAGTTAATTGCTCATTCTGAATTTTTGATATCAATTTGTCAAAAATGGAGAAAATTTTTGACATAGCTCCCAAGTAGTTATCGCAAAATATGAGTTCTTCAATTTGGTGAATATGCTTTAATAGGTCTTTATAAATCTCATGCATAATTCTAAGTTTTCTTTTATTAAAAGTCAAAGTTTCTTCTTTTTCTAAGTTGTTTTGTATTTTTTTCGGTATTTTATCTATTTTTTTAATTAATTTTGGGTAATTAGTAATATGTTCTCTTTTTTTCAGCTTTGACTTTCGGAAAAATTGATTTTGATTTTTATTCTTTTTAATTATAGATCCTTCAATATTATTCGTGTAAAGTAGAAAAGGTTTTGCATTTGAGTAGGTTTTAATTATACACATCCCAGTAGGAAGATCTTGAATATTGAATATCTGGTCTTTTTCAATGCCTAAATGATAAATGACATCTTCACTTCTTTCATTAAACTTAAAAAACAGTTTTGTTCCTGAGTTTAATATTATGTTTTTACTGATATCCAATGAAGTAGTAATCGAAAGGAGCCCTTCTCCTTTTCCTCTTAATAATAATGCTATATCTTCTAAATATAATGATACATTCGATAAATTAACAAGTTTATTTGATGCAATGTATGAGACATCCTCAAAAATTGTTAAATGCATTAACTGATCTGTTGGTTTACGATTCATTGCCATTTCCCAAATCCATTTTAGAATTAAATTGGCAAAGAATATTAAATCTTGCTTTGAACCACCTAACTTTAAAATACTTCCTAAATCGATAACCGTTTTTCTTTGAAGTATCTCTGAAACTTTTAAAGTTTTATTAGAATCATTAAATACAGCACTTAATGGTCCAGAATAAAATCGTCTTAATCTGTTCTTGATGCTAACAATTGTATTTCCAATTTGTGGAATACTATTTTTTAATTGATTTTTTGAATCATCCAAGATTGAAAAGAATTTATTCCATGTCTTTGGTTCTGATGATTTGCATACTTTATTTAACACATTTACAAGCACACTTTCCATTTGAGGTGAAAATTCTGAATTGAACTCAAGGATTCTACATGATTTTAGGCTATCAAATAGAATTTCTGCATAATTATCACTAGAAAATATATCCTTATCAAAAAGATTAATTGCAAAATTAATTCCTGGTTCTAGTATTAAAAGATCTGGAATAAATGTCTGTAATTGGGTATATTCTCCTTTAAATTCAAATAATGTAAATGGAATTGTTTTTAATTTCTTGCTTATTTTTTTTAAGAAATACATAATAAAACTAGTTTTTCCAGTGCCCGTCTGGCCATAAATTAAAATATGTCTTTTTAATTCTTCAATATCAAGACTAAATTTTTGTAAATAATGATTTTTATAAATGATTACTCCTAGGGGAATGGATTTTCTTCTTTTTCTTTTTGGTTTTTTTGTAGGTTTATATCCCCACCAAGTACAATTAAAACGTTTTTGGTGAATTCTTTCTATATAAAAAATACCAATAATAAAACAAAAATCGATAATATAAAAAATTTGCATTTTAATATTAAATTGGATTAAATTCACAAGAAACATAATTAAGTTTTTAAAGATAATTAAAAATAATAAGGATTTTATGAAAATTGAGTTATAGATTTTAAATTTTCTCAGTTTCCATATCTGAAATATAAATACACTAAAACTAGCACAAACAATACAAATATTTAACACTAAAGTAATTATCCAGAAATTGTTATACGTCATTATTAAGGAATCAATTCTAAAAATTGAGGAAATCACGAGTAAAACCATACGTAATAAAATGTTTAAAGATAAAAATAACGAAAATTTTAGGCATAAATTTAAAATTTTTGTTGACTTAGACTTCCTATCAAAGGGGTGATTTGTAATGAGTTTAAACCAACCTTATTTAGTATTAAAGGAAAACACGCAACAATTGAAAGGAAAAGATGCATTAAAAACTAACATTGAAGCAATTAAGGCAATTGCAGAAACAATTCGAACAACTTTAGGCCCTAAGGGTTTGAATAAAATGTTAGTAGATTCGTTAGGTGATATAACTATCACTAGTGATGGTAGCAAAATACTAGAAGAATTAAGTATAGATAACCCAACAGCTAAAATGATTGTTGACCTTGCTAAAACCATTCATAAGAATGTTGGAGACGGCTCAAGTTCTGTTGTTTTATTCATTGGTGCTTTAATGGATAAAGCTGATGAAATGATATCAATGAATTTAGCACCAACAATAATTTATGAAGGTTATTTAAAAGCTATAAAATTCTTAAAACAAGAAATTAATAATATTTCCAAAAAAGTAACACCAGAAAATACTGATTTTGTTAAATCTTCAATTGTTCAGACTGCATTACGTAGTAAATCTCTGATGGATGCTCAAGATTTATTTACTAATATCATTGTAGATGCAATTAGTAAAATACAAGAAAATCGAGCAGATAAACCATATATTGATTTAGACAATATCCAGATTATCAAGAAAGAAGGAGAAGGGTTACATTCAACAAGATTAGTTGATGGAATTATTATCGATAAAGAAGTTGTTAGTCCAATTCTTCCTAAAACTATCCAAAATGCAAAAATTGCCCTTCTCAACGGTGCTTTAGAGATAGTTAAAACAGATTTTTCTTCTGAAATCCAAATTTCTGATCCTGAGGAAATCCAGAAATTTTTAGAACAAGAAGAAAATATGATAAGGGTTTTAATTGAATCCATTCATTCATCTGGAGCAAATGTTGTTTTTTGTCAAAAAGGTATAGATGAAACTGCACAGCATTTTCTTTCGAAATATGGGATTCTTGCTGTTCGTCGTGTTAAAAATTCCGATATGCAGAAAATTGCTAAAGCTACTGGGGCTAAAATTGTCACTCAAATCAAAGATTTAACTTCATCAGATCTTGGAACTGCAGGAATTGTCAGCGAACGAAAGATCGGTGGAGATAATATGGTTTTTATTGAACATTGTCATAACCCAAAGGCAATTACAATATTAGTAAGAGGCGGGACTGAAACAGGAGTAAATGATGCAGAACGTTCTTTAAAAAACGGATTGAGCGCTCTTAAATCTTTAATTGAAGTACCAAGATTTGTTGGTGGTGGTGGCTCCATTGAAATTGAATTGCGCAAACGAATCCTTCAATATGCAGAAAAAGTTGGAGGAAAACAGCAAATTTCTATTGAAAGTTTTGCAGATGCTTTAGAAATTGTTCCCACAATATTAATTGAAAATTCTGGTAATGATCCCTTGGACATTCTTACATCACTAAGATCTCAAGTCGATTACAGCCAAAACAAATGGTTTGGATTTGATGCAATTTCACGTAATATTGTAGATGTGCAAAAAGCAGGAATTATTGATTCAATGGAGATTAAATGGCAAATTTACAACCTTGCAACTGAATTGGCTGTTATTTTCATTCGAATTGATGATTATATTAAGGCAAAAGGAAAATAGTCGATTTTAAAATTAAATTTAGATATTTTAATTATTTTTTTTTTTATCTTTTCTTTGACTATAAAATAAAAGATATATAGAATTAGGACTATTCATATTTGGGTAAAAAATTGCGATTAATTTCCCAAAAAGTAATTCCCCATTTAAATTTCTCTAAAAGATTGTACGCTTTTTGCGGAAACCCTGCATAGTATAAAGCAGCTGCTAAAGCTTCTGCAGAACTTAGTTTATCCCATTTTCCATAGTTTACAGTATTAGCTGCAAGTAAATGTGGAAGTCTGCGTCCTGTTTGAAATTTATGGGTGAAAATCGTATCAATTTGTTCCCACGAGCAATCAATTACAATTATTCCATATTTTGCAATCGAAATATGATCGTTTTGAGAAATTTCTTTTTCTGAGAAAGGATCCAAGATAATTGCTTTTTTCGGAAATCGCTGCAATTTTTTTCCCATTTTAACCACACCAAATTTTGCTAGTTTAACAACAGTATTTTTCTTGGGATCATCTTGATTAAGATATAAACAAAATAAACGAGGTTCTTGAGGCTCCATTTTTTGTGAGGGAATTTTTATATGTTTGGAAACGTTGACTAACATAAACAGTTTTGCATTTGATAATCGCGGGGATAATCAAGTCTGGTCCACGATGCTGGACTTAGGATCCAGTGCATAGCGCCGCGAGGGTTCGAAGCCCTCTCCCCGCATTTTATTCATAAATGGATAAATTTTTCGAATTTATAAGAGAGATGATAAATATCATTACACTTTTTTAATTTCATTCTCGTCTTTTCGCCAAATTTTACTAATAATAAAAATTGAAATTGTTATAAAATAATACTTTTTCGAAATTTGTAATTATAATAAAACTAATTCAGTTGATGTTAGTTTTGTTATGGGATACTGAAATTTTTACGGTATTCTTATTTAGTATATTAGTAATACATAGATTATTAATCAATATATTGCACTGCGAAGTTGAAAACTATGAGTGTTAGAGAAAGTTTAGTAAAACATTTATCTACCATCATCCGCTCTTCGAAAGCAACAATAATGGCGCTATTATCTGATGAAAATGGCCTAAGTATTGCTAAGACAGGTCGTAGCACAGATTTAATTCTTGATAGTAACGCCATTACCAGTGTTTCATCTGCTGCTTTTTCATCAAGCGAAGAAAATTGGACTGATTTAGGGATTCAAGATCAAATTATCGCCTTTTCTTTTTTTGAAAAAATTTGTCTTATTACTATCCGTATTCAACAAACTCTTTTGACTATTGTTCATGATTATAATCTGGACTGGCCTTTAGATGCAGATAGTATAGGCTCAAGTATTTATCACTTAAGACGAGAAATTCATAATTTCTTTGGTTCAGGGGAGATTAGTGAATCTGAAATAGAAGAATTCAGTAATAATGTTAGAGGCGCGATATATCTAAGTAGCATGGGAACCGAAATTCCATTTGCTTCTTATGCTCCATCAAATCATCAATCATTAGAATTAAATCAGAATATTTCTGCTATCTTAGATTCAATACAAAATCCAATATTTATTGAGTATGGGTTAGTAAATTCAAGTGGACTAACAATTGATGCAAGGGATTTATCTCCTGATGATGTAGAATTGTTGTCAGTAGATGCTTTTAGTGCAAATGCTAATGTTGGCTTTCAAAAGATGGTAGAGGAAGCAGATTCTATGAATATTGGAGGGTTGGTTTCATATCTCTGTGTTTCTGGCCCTGATCCAGAAAATTTCTATGGTATTCTTAGTAATCCTTGTGGAAAACTGCATTTTAAAGATTCAGCAAGTGGTAGTGAGATTCTTTTACCAGTTTCTTTTGTTTCTTTATTTCCAATGATGTACGGTGCTGTTCCAGTACTGTGTGAAGCAAGAAATATTGCCCATTCTATTATTGAGGTTATTGGTGAAGATCATATCACCAAAAAATTTATCAATAGTATCAACGTAATTGTTAAGTCAAAATACGAAGAATAATTTTTTAAGAATTAACAAATAAAATTTTTTTTGTTTTTTCACCAGTATAATATAGATTAACTAGATTAATTGAGGATATTTTATCATTTTTAATTTAAACGCTTTTTTGAATATCATTTATATATATCTGACTTAAATGTGAAATATCGCAATTCTTTTTTTGTCGAACTCGATTTTTTCAAAGAATTTGTTAAAAATTTACCATCTTGTTTATAAATTCTTCAATCTAATGTCTATTTTATTATAATTCTTGATTTACATATCTTGAATTTGGCACCTTGGTAAAATCGACAAAAAATAAGAAAGGATATTTTAGAATTGAGTCGGGAAAGTTAAGATGATAAAATGAAAAACTTCGAATTTTTAAAATTTAAAATACCCTCAATTGATATTTGAAATTCTTTTCCGGATAGGTTTTTTTGCTACTGTTTTATTCACTTTTCCCTTTTCTTCAGGATAATAGCGCGTTTCAAAATCATCCCAAGATTTTGAAAAAACATGATTAGTAAATGCTTCCTTCAATCCTGAAATCTGTTTTAATCGGAGAACTTCATCTTTATCCATTCCTAATTTTTGGCAAATTTTTTCATCACTCCAACCTTGTCGAACTAAATCTAGTACTATATCAGACATGGAACGAATATGATGCGTTCCTCTCGCTCTATTATGCCGAATGGTAGATCCCATGCGTTCATCTAGTGGTTTATCAATAATAGTTAAGGGAAGATGAGCATTTATTCGCTCTTTAATATCTTTGAATTCGCGTCCAACTCGATTTCGGTGAAATCCGTCAACAATTTCATAATTTCCGTTTTCTAAGCGATATGCGACAATTGGTTGTGTATAACCATCGGATTTAATTGATTCATAAAGAAGTTTCATTTCTGGTTGTGCGACTCTGTTTGGATTGTATGTATTCGCCTGTATTTTCTCTATAGGAATCCATAACACTGTATCAACAGGTTCGCTAAATGGGGAAAACTGCGAGATTTGAGTACGTAATTCATTCAAATATGACACTTGTTCTTCAAATGACATGCTTTCTAGATCTCTACGAATTATTTTTATGATCTCTTTTATATTATTCATTATATTACTCACTTTTGTATTTTCTTTTTATATCTTTATCTTTCATATTCTTTTTTGTGTTTATTCCCCTTTTTCATCAATCTTCCTTTTTTTTTCCACATTCAATTGCCTCGATTCTCTTTCGTAATTTCCGTTGAATATGACCGTCTCCTGTTAATCGATGTTTTTCACGTAGTTTAATTAAAAGTTCGTCTCCTGCTTTGTCATATCCAAAATCCAGATAAGTCATATAAAAATCATTTTTTTCAATCGCTCGAGCTACTGTCTGCCAAGAAACTGATTTTCCTTTTCCTGCATCAGGCATTTTTCCATACGGAATTCCTAGATTCTTTTCACACCAAAGCATATAGTATTTTATTTTCTCGTAATAACGTCGCATTATCAATGGTTCATAAATTCCTATAGATTCAAGTAAAAAAATCGTGTACTGTTGCCAGGTTAAATGATCGGGTTTCATTGAGGTGAGGTTTCCCAATAGAGATGTACGACAGTATATCGCACCAAAATTAACTCCCTCCACCCGCTGCAGTAACCGCTCCCATGTTTCTGGTTCAATTACTCGATATTGATCCAATCCTGCTTTTTGTGCTGAACCAAATGGTTGACATATTCGCTGGAGCGAAAGAGGAACTCCATTTTTATACATATCTTCATAAACATGATTATAATCTAAATTAAATTTTGCCACACAACCCCAAATATCTTCTACTTTCCAATCATAAATCGGATATGCATTATAAATATTTGGTAATATTTCTGTAGTCCAAAATAATCCCTTATAACGTGGTTTATCTCGGTTTGCTACAGCTAAAAAGCGACGGAGAGATTCATCAGTGCGAATTCCTACAACTATTGCTGTTCGTTTGGCTTTTTTCGTTTTATGAAGCCATTGTGAGTATTGAAAAATAAAACGGTCAAAATCATTTATGTTTTCAGCAAAAGGGAAAGGATTATTATCCCAAGTAATAGCACCTTCAGGAATATCTCTTACCCAATGTTCTCTTGCAGATTCATCCCAAGTAATAAACTCAGGATTTAAAGCTGAGGTAGCATTGTCTTCACAAAACGGTAAACAAATCCAGTAAAAATTTTCACAATTTGGTTTCACTTCTTCACGTAATGATTCCACAAAGCGAGCAGTCTCCATATACATGGCTTCAAAATCAATGAACATTACAGAAAACTTTTTGCCCATTTCTGCAGCTACCATATTAGCAAGTTGAAGTGTTACCCCCGAATCTTTTCCTCCGCTAATGGCAAAGCTTATATTATCAAATTCAGTAAAAAGTAATCGAAGTCGGGCAAAAGTAGCATCTAATACATTTGTTTCATTATATATTTTTTTGGATTTTCTCACGTATTTTATTTCAGGCGAAGTTATCTGAGATATTTTTTGTTTGGGTATTTTTCCTTTTTTTGAAGTCTTTTCTTTTTTCTTTTTTGATAAATCAGAATTAGCTGAGAGACTTCTCTTTGTTTCCATTTTACTTTTTATTACAAATTCTGATTGTTTTTGTTTTTTTTTTCTTTTTAGAGTGATTGAATGAGAAGGTTTCGGAATGACTTTCACTGTGTCTTGAAATCCTCTTTCCTTTTTTAGCTGATCAAGAAGTTTAGATTGATTTTTAACTACATTCATAAATTCACAGTCACCCCGCCTCTTACCCATTTATCTATGCTTTTCTTTGTTTATTATATATCAATATCGGTATTTTATCAATGTAATTATTAATACTAAACTATTTTTAGATTTTGATGATTGTTCTTATATTTTTTAGTAATGCGCTCAATATTTAAATTATGGCTTTAAACTCTGATTTTTATTCTATTAATGATTTTAATTTAACCTTACTTGAATATTCATCTATTGATAAATTTATTCGAGTCATTAATTCGAATTACGAACGGATTAAACCTTTTCTAATCAACCGATACCAACATCAAGCTTATTTCTTGACACCATTATGGGTGGATAAAATTTTTAAAAAACACAAATGCTATTACTTTCATTCAAAAAAGAATCCTAATGACGCAATTGGGGCTGTCACCCTCAAAAAAATTGTCGATTTTGCCTATATTGAATATTTCTTCATCGATGCTTCTTGTCTTCATCGTGGATATGGAAAAATTATGCTGGATTTGATGGAGAAAATCATTCGAGATCTCAAACTCAATAAAATACGCCTTTTAGTTCATAAAGATGCTGTATGGGCACAGCATGCTTATCAAAAATATGGATTCCACCTTCTTCTTACAGATAAACATCAAATCATGGAGTTTGAAAATGGAAGAATTGCACCTTATTTTCTAGTCAACCATTTACTCTATGAAAAAATATTATTAAATTAAGAATGATTAAATAAATAAAAATGCTAAGGTAGTAAAAGCCGCGAGGAGTGAATAGGTTAAACATAATATTGCCATCGCTCAATTTTTACATTGTTTTTTCTTTATTTCTTTGATAATATAATCATGAACATAAAAGTTGATTAAATTCGATCTAATTCTTAGATATACTTAATTCTATTTTCCAATTTAACCAAATTAAGATCTAATTATGAATAATTACATAATAATAGAATTGGTGCCCACGCAGGGATTCGAACCCTGGTCATCGGGGTGAAGGCCCGAGATGCTTGACCGAACTACACTACGTGGGCTTGAGAATTCACTTTGGAATATGTTATATAATAGGGCATAATTTTAAAATTTTTCGAGAATCTAGAGTAAAATCGTCATTTTTGTCTGAACACCTCAGAAAACCGTAAAAATTTTATGCAACCTTTCCCAAATAAGAGCGAATTGCCTTGAGTCTTCCATCTTTGCAAAACTGATATGATATTTCAAGGTCAGTTATAATTTTTTTCAGAATCCACTTGTGATAAAAGTGATTATTCCACCGAACTTATCAATACTCTCATTTCAGAATATATAAAAAAGTATTTCAAATTTTGTGTCTTTCAAATCTTATATTTCATATCTTATGCGTAATAGTATTTCATCTACAGGAATATCAAGTTCATCTGCCCAACGACATTTCGCTTTAACTGCTGAACACTGTTCGTCTGAGCGCTCTGAGTATTCTTTCCAAGAAATATGATTATTTGTTAATACCATATAGAAATAGGAACAATTCAAGGATAAATATGTAAAGAATAACGAATTTTGGAATATTTTTGAAGATTATTTCCAATCTAATATTAGAAAAATTGCAAAATTTAATTGATTCGACATTTTTCGACAATATAATTATGATTTATAGAGTAGAATACTAATGCATAAGTATTCAATCAGATTTTTTCAATTCTATGGATATTCAAAAAAAAATAAGAGATTGAGAAATTGAAAGAAATTTTGGCTAAAAATTAACGAATTCTAATCTCTGATATATAATTTTAATTTATGAAAAAAATAGCTAAATTAATTGATAGAATTAGGAAAAATGCGATTTTCAAAACAAAATTATCGCATTAATCAATACTAACTAATAAAAATTATAGGAGAAAATGAAAGAATATTCCAATTAATTGTAAGCGTTTTTATAACTGATAACAGACAAATTAACATTTCGCTTTTTGAACAAAAAAATTTTTAATTGAATGAATATTTTATCTTTTGTTGGTTCTTCAAGTAAAACTAATAGATTTAACCTTGCAGGAGTAGCTTAGTCGGTAGAGCGGTCGGCTGTTAACCGGCAGGTCGCAGGTTCGATCCCTGTCTCCTGCGCCATTTTTCTCCCCATTTTAACCGAGAGAATTGTATTTTTATTACAAAATCAAGCATCTTTTTTGAGATAAAATCTTTGGTTGAATTTTCTTTTAATTGAAGAAATCAAAATTTTTGATAAAGATTTTTTAGCAAAAGATGAAAATTTTTTCGGGATGTAATGCTCAATAATGTATGTCAAATAAATCTTTACTGGTGCTTGGTTCTATTGCATACGATTTTATCATGCAGTTTCCAGGAAATTTTAATGATAATCTAAGCATTGACACTGAAAAGAATATTTTTAATTTAGCTGTAATGCCAAAATCAAAGAAAAAGAGTTTTGGCGGGACCGCAGGAAATATTTCCTATAATTTGGGAATTTTAAACGTTCCCACTCGAGTGATTACAAGTGTCGGGAAAGATTTTGAAACTTTGGGATATAAACAGCGTATTAAAAATATGAAAAGTGTGGAATTTTGGGGTGATGAGCATCTTGATGAATTTACTGCAACTTGCTATATTGTGAATGATCAGAATCACAATCAATTAATAATTTTCCATGAAGGAGCGATGAAGCGATGTTCTAATATAAAACTAGCAGAACATGGTATTTCTAAGGATTCTATTCAATTTGCTTCTGTGAGTCCTGATAATCCTGGAGCGATGGTAGCATGGGCAAAAGAATTGATTAAGTTAGAAATTCCATTTTTATTTGATCCAGGGCAGATGGTGCATTATTTTAAGAAGCAAGATTTGATGGAAATTATTCCTAATGCCTATCTAATAATCGGAAATGAGTTTGAAATGACAAAAATTGAAGAGATTCTTGAGACTGATTTGGAAGGTTTACGGGCGCTAAATTCAATGATAATTATAACATTAGGAGAGAAAGGAGCGGTTTGTTATTGGGGAGAAAATGAAAAATATATTCCACCAATGACTGTAGAGCATGTAGCTGATACAACAGGAGCGGGTGATGCATTTCGTGCAGGCTTACTTTATGGAATATATCATCAGATGTCTTTAGTTAAAGCTTGTAAATTTGGTGCAATTATAGCTGGATATACGATAGGAACTGTGGGTCCACAAAATCAGTCATTTGCAATTGAAGAAATCCAGGAAAAATTCAGATTAACTTATAGAGATGAATTATTTTAATCTTATAAAAAGAATTACAAAGATTAAAGAAAAAGTAGATAGGAAAAATGAGAAAATAGAGTGAATATAATCATAAAACTTCTCACATTATTCACTCTCAGTTAGTGAGATTCAAATGATGAAATAAGTATATCATATAATTTATAAAGGAAAAAACAAAAAAGACAAATGATCTAATCGCTTAGATATATAGAGATTTATCTGTTTCAGTGAGTTTTACTTTGGGTTGGAATGAATCGAGTTCATCTTCTAATGCTTTTCGCTTATTTTCTAAATCTTGTGAGATTTCATTAATCCTATTTTCGCTATATGCGTTTTCTATCGGTAATTCATAAAATTTACCAACTTTTTCCAATAATTGAATTGATGCTTGCAAATCTGTGAAATTATCGTTCATTACAGCAGCATTATCTGTTTCAGCCAAAAGAACTGTTCCTTCAATACCAAATCGTGCCTTTGCTATGGTTGGAATCAGCCCGTTTGAACCAATAATGACTCCTTTACTTACTTTTTTCGCTTCTCCTGTTGCAAATAAGCGTTCGATACTTTCATTATCAGTAGAAGTAACATAAATATTAATTTGATCAGGGTCTGCTTTTTTGGTGGGATAAGCACCAAGTGAAAGAACTTTTGTGATACCAAGTTTATGGATGATTGTAGCAAGATAGTCTGAGATTTCGTAAATTCCCCTAGGTGACATAGCTTGTGCATCTGCAGTAATGAATATTAAATCTTGTTGTTCTTTAGGGTCTTTATAGAATAAAATCTCTGCTTTAGGTGTGGATAGCAAGCTGTTGTCGATAATGGCGCCTGCAGGATAATCATTGAAGATAATTTCACAATATTTTTTGGCTTTAAAGATACCAATAAGTTGATCGACGGCGAATTTTCCGATATCCGCAATCCCAGGCATTCCTATAATACATAATGGATTGTGAAGATCGGACGGTTGAAGTGTGGTGAATTGGATAAACCGGAAGTTTTGCATGGATAAGTGTCACCAAATTTGATTTCCAAAGTCATGAGGTGTTAGTTGCGTAAAAAAGGTTACTGGACTGAGGTTTTCAAGGTTCTTATAATGAGAAATGATCTCGCTTGTCTAATCAAGAGGATTACTATGAACGGGATATTATCAAAAGATGTGCATAATATCACAATGAAACAATATTTGCTAATACAAAATTAGAATAGCTAGATGAGAATAATCTGGAAAAAATGTTAAAAGAAAATATGTAATTGTTGTAAGAATTAAATAATCAAATAATTCTTATTAATGATTTTAAAAAATCAAAAATAGAAGCTTAAATTATCAATAAATGCTGTAGAAGGGGAAAATTCAATAAAGATCAAATGTTGATAAGCAATGGAAAAAAAATATTAGTATATCATATCAGATAGAAAAAAGGGAATCAAACATGGAAAAAGATAGAGCAGATAATTATTTAGAATCGAGAAAGGTGAGAGTAAAAGGACCAGCGATTTTACATCTTAAGAAAGTGTTAGGCTCTATATCTTTTCAAGATTTAAAAAAAAAAAAGAAAAAGACTTTAATAAATAAACCTCGAAAAAAATTCTCTCAGCAAAATAATTCTGTGGGAAATCCATTTCCCTACTTTGTTTCTCTCTTATCAACTGGATTAGACAGCCCAGTTGCTACATATTTGATGATGCGGCAAGGAATGGATTGTATCTCTATTTCATTTTTAAATGGAGGAGATGCTCGAAAAAAGAACCAAATAAAAATTTTAGAAATTGGGCAGAAACTTGTTGAATTAACCAAAAGGAAAATATATTTACTATTTATAAATTATGATCCTATTTTGCAGCAGTTTCAGACTCAATGTGAGCCTCGAGTGACATGTTTAATCTGTAAACGGACAATGATGGATATAGCAAAGACAGTTGCTCAGGAAATTGGAGCGCAGTTTATTGTAAATGGTGACATTCTTGGAGAACAAGCTTCCCAAACTTTGGATAATCTGTTTGTAGTGCATCAAATTAATCGAGAAGTTCCTGTAATTAGACCATTAATTGGATTTGATAAATTAGATGTGATAAAAATCAGTCAAAAAGTAGGTTTATTTCCAATTAGTTTAATAGAAGGAGTTTCATGTGAATATAATCCAAAATATCCAGAAACACGCGCAAAAATTCACAAGATCGAAATTACCGAGAAAAATATTAATCGTCCAGCTCTCCGAAAAACTATTTTAGATAATTTTGAGCTTTATCATATTATATGAATATTTTGTCTTTATTTAGACAATTTAATCTAATTCTTAAGAGAATCCAAATTTACCAATAAGAGGAACGAAACGTACATAGCATTTCTTTCGTGTATAAAATTTTTCTCCTCTTTTTTCACCCACAATCAATTCTTGGTTGCCATATCGATCACCTACAGGTATGCAGATTTTTCCATGAGATGGTGAAAGTTGATCGATCAAAACTTGAGGAATATTAGGACCGGCTGCAGTGACCAAAATTCTATCGAAGGGAGAATTTTCAAGCCATCCTTGAGTTCCATCATCAACTTTAATATAAATATTAGTTAAATTCAGGCGAGAAAAGATTGATTCAGCGCGATCAGTTAAATTTTTAATGCGTTCGATTGTATATACCTTACCTCGTTCAGTTACCAAGAAGCTTAATAAAGCTGTATGATAACCACTTCCTGTACCAATTTCTAAAATTTTCATCCCTGGTTGAATTTCTAGATATTCACACATCATTGCATGCATATGGGGTGCTGAAATTGTTTGGTTGTTACCAATTGGAAGTGGTGAATCTTGGTATGCAGATTTTTGCATCTTTTTCGGAACAAACCAATGTCGGGGAATAGTTAGCATTGCTTGATAAACAGAATTACTTCTTAGAATTCCATGTAGTTTTAATTTTTCTACCATTTCACGCCGTTTATTAATCATTTGCGATTGTTCATTATAATCATCAATGTTAAAATCTCCCAAGTTTTTCACTTCCAAAATTCACAAATGCATAAAACTTCTACAAAATAATCATACATTCATGTATTTAGTAATTATTCTCCAAATAATAATCAGAGCACGTCCTTAAAATTCCTCCTTTAAGAAAAGAAATGCAAAACTAAAAAAAAGAAGGTAAAAAATTAAGAAAAGAAGATAATTATTCAGTGGTATTTAAGTTCTTTAGCAGATTCTCTATCTCTTCTTTCGGATCCAATTCTTGAAATGAATTGATACTCATTTCATATTCATTAGAATAGTCTGAATAGCGCGTTTTTCCTCGAAACTGAAATTCTTTTCCTACTAATTCTAAATTTTTCATTTTTAAGAAATGTTCTAATTCTCCAGCATCTTCCAATTCTTTTATTCGATCAGTTTTTGTATTTAAAAAGTTTTCTGCCCGTTCACCCATTAAAGTTGCACGTAATATCCCTGTTTCATCATCCAAACTTATATTAAGAATCATACGATTAACTTGATCTCCTGGTGGATTACATTGACAATTATCTATCTTCCGATTACATTTAGAACAGGCACGGTAAATAGTAATTCTACGAATGTCTCGAATCAAGGTTGCTTTAATAGAATAGAATTCTGCTTGGTTAATTTCTTCAATGGTTGCTTCTTTAGCTGGTAAAAATTTCTTAGGTTGTTCTATTGTATGAGTAGTTTTTATGGATTTCTCAATAGGGGCAATTTGACCTGTACGGGCTAAAGTTCCTTCATATTGGTTTGAAAAGTTATTTAATTTAACTGAAACTTCTTCGAATCTATAGGATTGGTGAATTTGAAGATTTGGATCAACTTTATCTCCCCATAAATTTAGCCGGAGAGCACCGGTTTCATCAGCAATAATGATTTTCATCAAATCAATTTGTCTTCCATCTCGGGTTGAGATTGTGCGGTTTTCTTCAATCTCTTGTATTACAGCTTCAATCGTGCCAAATCCGCCCTTTTGGGTCAAATCAGAGATTGTGCGGGTTTTTGCTTGGATTTTTTCAATTAGTATCGGTACACTCGAATCTGATGGATTAATTGGAATAATTTTTGTATTTGTAGTTGCAGTTAGATCAATTTTTGATTTATCTCGATAATTTGCTTTTGGAGTTAGAAAAGTAATCTGGACGTATTGATTTAACTCAATATTATTTAATTTATCACAATGATCTCCCCAAAAAGTAATGAAAACAATATCAGTATCATCACGAATTCCTAACGAAGCGCGTTTACCTTCACTTCCATCTTTTCGTTGAAAGGGTTTGGGGCCATAAATTCCCGTTATCAGCCCTTCTACATTTACAAAAGGGAGAGAAAGAGAAAGGTCAATAATCTTAGTGATCTTAATATTTCCATTATTTTTTTTAGGGATTAATCGATTATCAACATTATCAGGTTGTAATTGAATGCGACTTTTAGATCCAATATGAATTTCTAAGCTTTTTTGATTCCGATCATGCTTCACAAAACCATTTACAATACGTAATATTTCACCTTTAGTAAATCCACTTTCATTAGCAATTTGGGTGTTAAATTCGCCCCATGCAATGCAACGAATCATCCCAGATGTATCTTCTAAAAAAAATGGAAGTAAACTGCCTTGAGTTCCATCCTTTTTACTAAAAGTTTTAACATCGCCGATATTTACTATCCTTCCTACTATATTAGCGTTTTTATTTGCCGTTAATTCGCCTATTTTTTGATCTGCATCTAAACTTGCTGCGTTTTGATTTTCTTTTAAGTCAACACCTAGGTTTTTCGCTACAATAACAATTGCTCCTTCTTCATCAATTAATCCGCTGAGTTCTTGAATTTGTTCTTGTATTTTTTCTTTAATTTCACTAGGTGTCAAACCTGTTTGATTAATAATTTTTTGAATGGTTTCTTCAAAATCCATTGTGGCTTCACTTTACCTTATTTTAATCAGCATTAAAACATAACTATTATTCCTCTAAGATTTTTTAAACTCATAGTTATGTAAAATTAATCAAAAATTAGTGAAAGAACTATAATAAGTAGAGAAGATTAATAATAAATACGAGAAAAATTATCCAAAAAATGAAAACATAAAAAACTTATTAATAAATATAGATTTAGTCAATTAAAATAACTACTTTATAAAGATATGAGAAAAAAAGGAGGAAAAATTAATCTGCGGGGATGGGGTTATTTTCTTCATCTAATTCTAATCCCTTTTTGCAAATTGGGCAGCTATGTCTCATAGAAATCCATTCTAAAAGATGTTCTGAATGTGCTTTAGAATTACATAAAGGACATGCTAATACTTCATCAAAAATACTGATTCCTTTACCACATACACTACATTTAACACTTTCTTTCGAATTAACTTTAATTATCCCTTTCGAAAGATCTAATCCGATATCTTGGGCTGTATCTTCAGTTGGAATAATAATTTTTAATTCACCCCCGTCCTTACTTCCTCGTTGGACGCAAAATACTGTTCCGCGCGTTCCATCAGTACGATTCCCAATCCATCTGACAACACCTGTGAAAATGTTTTTGCCTTCTTTTCCTACCATCATTTTAATATTCGTATTTTCCAAGACAAATGTTTGAATTACTTTAGTAAATTTAACATCCTCCACTTGTTGGGCTAAAACTTGAATCAGATATTTAGGGCCTTTGAAAACAATCGGCTTTATATTTATCATGCTTTGTTTTTTCTTAGCCATCCCGATCAACTATTTTAATTTTTAATGTGATAAATAAAATAATTACTTCTTTACCTAAAAAAAATTGTGCTCCATTTTTCTTCCGATCAAATCATAATAACCTTATAATAAAATATTTTCTTCTTTTCTCCTTAAATGTCTTCCGAATGTAATTAATTTATTTTCCCATCTTTTCCAAAAGACGTTGATGTGTTTTCTTATAAAAAAATGATTATTTTTTTTGATTTATATTAAATCTCCTGATAAAATTCTAAAAAATAGTCAAAATCTTATTTTTTTAATCAGTATCTAACCCTAATTGTGATTTCAAATAGCAATAGTAACATAAATCTCGTGAAGGTCCTGAAGGTTCTTTACATATTCTACAAAAATGTATTGGATTTGAATCTAAGTCTTTAGATGTATTTGTTAATACGTAGGAATCTTCATCAATATTACTGTGAAATGCCATCTTGATCGCATTTTCATGAAAACGGATTAAATTATATTTAATTTCAGCAGATTGTTTTTCTAATTGATTCAGAAAAGTTTGAACATTCTTTCTTAAAATAAAATAGGGTTCAACATAGGGACATGGTGTAGTTTGAATGGGAAAACCCTTATAATAACAATAAAGTGTTATTTCTGATTCTGGAATCTCCATTAATGGTTTTACTCTAGGAATAAAAATCCCTGTTTCATCTTTCTTATTTCCCCATGGAGGATGTTGAATTATTCGAGTTAGATCATTTCTAAGAATGTTTTGAAGTAAGGTTTCTGCTTGATCATCTAAATTATGACCAATAACCAAATAATCTGCACCTAATTCTCGTGCTTTTGCATTTAATAATCGTCGTCGAACAGTTCCGCAAATAGTGCAAGCATTTACAGAAAGATTTTTAATATTCTTTATACATTCATCCAAAGTTGCACCGAATTCCTCTTGAAACTTTACAATATGTAAGGGAACGTTCCATTTATGACAAAATTCTTCTGCAATAGCTAAACTTTCTTCTCGATAACCCTTAATTCCTTCATCAATTAGAATTGCATGAATATCTGAGCGAGATTGGCGGTGCTTTTGAATTTGTAAAACATTGTAAAGCACAACTAAAGAGTCTTTCCCCCCAGAGATTCCAACTACTAATTTATCATTAGCAGAAAACATTCGGTACTTCCGTACTGTTTTAAGTATTTTTTTCTCAATAGTTTTAATGAAATGTTGTTTACATACATATTCATTTGAAATTCTACGATGATATACTGCAGAATTATCGCAATAGTTACAGTGCATGATTTATCTCATTTTCTTTATTTTTCGAATACCTTCAAATTAAAAATTGAATAATAATAAAAAATGTAAGATAAAAAAAGTACTACTACAACCAGAAAAAGGTATCGTTAAACTTTACAAGAGAAATTATTAGACTAGCAGCAATTATAGCTCCAGTTAACCAAGAAATCACCTTGTAAATCCTTTTTTTTACTAGTTCTTTTTCATCATGTTCAAATTCGACTTCTACCTCAATAATTGTTTTTGCAGAAGGGACTTGTATATCAACAATTTCAATAGTATCGATATAACCATTTCCATAAGTATCAATCTCTCTAAATTTTAAGTCCCTATATTTAATTTCAGTTGATTTTTGTGTAGATTCTGTTGTCTTTAATTCAGATATCTCTTTTTGTGTTTGGTTTTGATCTTGAATTTTAGTTTGAATCTGAGTTTGATTTTCTATAAGGTTCGTAGATTTCTGTTTTTCTGAGGCTATTCTACATGAAATAATTTTATGTATATTATGAGTAAATAGATGTTGCTTACGATCTTCTGGATTAAATTCATATCTTAACTTTTTAATTGCTTTAGAATCGTATTGTTCTCCGACAATCTTTGCAACAACCTCTTTCATCATTCTTCCCCCATCAAAAATTCCTGCAGGAAGCAAATTAAAAAGGGCTAAACTGAAAGAAATCATCCATGTATAGAATAAGAATTGGTAATATTTTATCGGAAAATTTGGACCAGTAATTCTTCCTAACCAATTTTTTGGAATTCCATAGGATTGAGAGCTAATTCCAATATAAACTGGAATCACTGGAATAGGTGCTGTGTTAATAGTATAATTATGTCCTGTTTCATCAGTAAAAATCAATTGATCTCCAGGGTGTGGATCAATTGTTTTATAAATAAAATCCCGAAAATTTTGAGCTGTAAGATTGATAGAAATCCCATTTATCTTGGTGATAATAGTTCCTTCAGGGATTCTTCCTTCATTAATTCCACCTTCTGACTTATTTGCAAGAATTTGTGATATTTGAACCTTATCAGAATCAATTTGAGTGAAATTTATACCTACAAACACATTTCTGAGAACGTGAGCTGTGGGAAGCTGAGGTGCAAAATTAACATCAATAGTGATATTTAAACCTCTATCATCAGTTAAGATTAATTTATAATCTGGAGTAAATTGAGTTAAGAATGTATTTAATGTGATATTTTCATCGTAATTTACTGGGGTTCCATTTATATGTGTAAAAATTTTTCCAGAAAGATCTAGTTCATAATTATTTCCACCTTGAATT
Organism: Candidatus Harpocratesius repetitus; assembly: GCA_021498095.1. Taxonomy (GTDB): domain Archaea; phylum Asgardarchaeota; class Lokiarchaeia; order Sigyniarchaeales; family Promethearchaeaceae; genus Harpocratesius; species Harpocratesius repetitus. The sequence continues at coordinate 748,165 of JAIZWK010000001.1, forward strand.
GCTGGGACTTTTTCTGTCACTTTAAATGCAGTCGTGTTATATTTTTCAAAGGAAAATCCTACATAGGATCGCGCCCCCAACACTACAGTCCGGCTATAATATGTGTGAGAAGTCGAATTATAGCATTCAAATATAAGGTGATCACCTGCTGAACATCGTATACCTGTCTGATCAGCAGTTTGATTAAGTAATATTTGAGTTAATGTAGGGCCTTCAAAATTGTCAATCAAAGTGCCATTAACCTTTAAAACAATATCACCTGGTTGAAGATTAAATTCATTATATCCTCCTTCGTTGTTCGGAATAACCTCAGTAATTTGAAATCCTTGAGTTTCATAACTTAAATGCATTGTCTGTGGAAATAAAAATAAAAGGAGAAAGATAAATCCTGCCAGTATGATATTTGACCAAACACCAGCAGCTGCGACTCGTAAACGAGTACCAGATGAAAAAGCCCTTGAATTTAATTGAAAATCATCTACTTCTACGAAAGCACCATAACCTACAATAAAAAATATCCCCGCACCCAATATTCCTGATGACTTTACTTGAACTCCATCAGTTTCGGCGGCGATTGCATGAGAAAATTCATGTACAGTTATTGTTATTAGGAGAGGTACTATCATCACTGTAAACATCGGAAGATCAATAGTTACCCCTGGAATTAATGGCATAATTGCATTTTCGGGTTTTGGATTAACTATTAACTGAAAAAAATTCGAAACAAAGAAATATAATGCGTAAAGCATCAAAATAAATGAGATCACAATTCCAATATTCCAGAAAAATTTCCAAAATTTAGGAGATTTTTTGGCTATTCGGTGAAATAAATTATTAAGCCATTTTGATCGAATTAATATTAAAAAAGGAAAGAAAAGAGTAACATTATCTCGTTTTTTACCTAAAATTTTTATTAAAATAAATGCAATTAGCCAAAAAGAAAATGAGATTATAAACAATGGGCTTTGAATTAAAGAAAGTACTAAACCGCTTAAATCCATGCGATATTTAATCTTCCACAAATTAAGAAAATTCCTATTTTAATATAAAAAATAATAAGAAAAAATCAAAACTAAAATTGTGAGAATATCGAAGTTTAAAATAATTCCCATAAACACTATTTGACGATTAAAATGTTTGAAGGATTTAATTTAATCTTATTTGGGACTGGCCTTAAAATTCTAGGACTCTCAATCTTAGCTTATATCATGCTTCATCGCTGGTTCAAACAAGAAAAACGCTATATGGGGGATTTTCCGTTTTTAATGGGAATTACTTTTATTATGTATGCTATTGGGAAAATTTATGATTTGATAGTATATTATTATCTTGCAGGAGGACAACCATTTCAAGATTTATCTGAAATTAATTCGCCTTATGGATTATTTTTAATAAAAATTCGCTTCTTTTTCAGTCCACTGTTAGTAATTATTCCGTATGTAATAATTATGTTGGAAATTTGGATGGATGATAAACCAAAATGGCAAATTGTTATCACATCATCTTTCAGCGCAAGTAGTATCACTGCAATCCTTGTTTGTCAAACGTATGCGCAAATCTTATTAGTAAGTGCCTCTATCACAGTTGTTCCTGTACTTTTATCAGTAGTTTCCTTCTTTATAATTTATCAAAAAAGACGGATGCCTGAGATTAATTCATTATTGATTGCATTTGGACAATTGTTATTTATCATTTTACAATTTATTCGTCCAATTTGGGCTCAATTTGGAAGTGATCCTGTTTGGGGTTTAACATGGTTGGCAGAAATCATCGAAACCATTCCACTGGTGATAAACGGATGGGGTTTTTTAACTCCTGCATGGTATTCTGAAAAAATTAATATGTAATTCTTTTGAATCTATCAAGTCTTGATTAAAAGTTTCTTCAATATATCTCAATTGTCTATTTAAATTTGTATAAAAAATAGAAATGAACTAAACCCAATCTCTTTTTTCCATATAATCATTCCTAAGTTTAAATCCTAATTTTTGGTATAGTGATTTTCCTATGTCAGTAGCATGGAGAGTAGCAACTGAGATATTATGTTTTTTTAGATATGCGATAATAGATCTCATAATTTTTTCTCCAATTCCCTGTCTACGATATTCTTCAATAACCACAATATTCATAATATATCCTATTTTTCCAGATAAATTACTTGGTCCGGGAGGATGTCTATCTACAACTAATCCTCCTGCCCCAATTGGCTGTTTTTCTTGTATTATCGCAATCCATCCTATAAACTTAGAAGAAGGAACATTTTTTAAAAAATAATCTCTTGAATTACTAATTGCTTTATCCCATAATTGTTTATCAGAATAACAACTCATCGATTCAAACATTATTCTTCGTAATTTTAACAATTCATCTATATCATCTAAAGTACATTGACGAATGCAAATTTCCTCTTTCTGCATGATAAAATCGCACTTTTATAGTTTTGTTGATAAAAATCATATATAATTAATTAAGGGTATTTTAAATTTCAAAGATTCAAAGTTTTTCATTTCATCATCTTAATTCTTCCGACTCAAATCCAAAATATCCTTCCTTATTTTTTGTCGATTTTACCAAGGTGCCAAATTTAAGATATGTAATTCAAAAATTATAATAAAATCGACTTCAGATTGAAGAATTTATAAACAGGATGATAAATTTTTAATAAATTTTTTGAAAAAATCGAGTTCGACAAAAAAAAATTGCGATATTTCAAATTTAAGTCGGATATATATAAATGATATTCAAAAAAGCGTTTAAATTAAAAAAGATAAAATATCCTCAATTAGAATAATTGTTTCATCAATAATTTAGGTTGTATAATTATGATGCTTTTAATCTTTTAATAAAGAATTCTATATCAAGGAACTAGAGTTCTTTTCTTAAATGTGTAATAGAATTTATATCTTTTACTTAATATTTCAGCTGTAGTTAAACTTATATTAAAGATTATTTGTATGCAAAATTCATAATGTTTTTCTCCATTTATTCATTTTCAAAGGTTTTCGTTATATTTGATTGGCTTGATCATAATAAAAAATTTATTGAAAAATATAGTATAATAATTTTATAAATAGTAATCGAAAATGACGAAGTTTTAGCATATATAATTGAGAAAAATGTAAAAATGGAATAAAATAATTGTAAAACAGTCCGTGAATTTAATAGCGAGAGGGGGATTTGAACCTCCCGATCTCAGGGTTATGAGCCCTGCAGCCTAGACCAGAATTGCCTACAATGCGCGCTGCATTGGCACCTAGCCCATCTCGCTATAGAAAAACAGATTATGTGATATGAAGACGCGGGGGCTATTAAGATTTTCGGGTATTGGCTAGTAATAATAATAGGAATGCAGAATGAAATTTTAGAGAGGCAATAATTTCTTCAATACTTCAAGTTCAAGAGGATTGGATTGAAAATAAGAAATATATACTGTAATCAGCGTTTTTTATAATGTTTGGTTAGCGTTTGAGTATATTTAAAGAGAAATTCGATTAATTAAATATGATAATATAAGGAATAAAAAGATAGAGAATTTGTTAATATTATAAAATTTAAAACAAAATTTTGAAAGAATAGATCTAAGTGTCATTTTCTGCCAATAACAACAATGCATCGCTGCAATTCAAAGAAAATGTTTCTTTTTGATAATTTTCCCATACGTTTAGTAATTTAAGATTCAATTGTTTGAATATTTCTTCTATTTCTGGGAGGGTAATTAATGGCCAAAAAGATTGCATTGTTTGAGTGAAAACTTTGTTACTCTCATAAGAGTGGTAGCATTCGACAAAATCTACAAACATTTTACCTGTGTCATAATCAGGCGTGAATCGTATAATTTTATAATAATTGTCTCCAGATGGTGCGGTATAAATAGGTGAAGCAACATATCCTGATCGTGGTTTTGAGTTGTTCTAAATCTGCATAAAAAAGAATCTGTGAGGAGTTAGGAGTTGTGATACTTTTTCAAAAACTTTGAAGGGATTATATTTTTGCATAATCAATAACATAGAATTTCCAAGAGAAAAAACAAAATTGAAAGAATTAGGTTTTAAATCATTATATCTTGTATAAAATCTTTTTGAATAAACTTGACTCTTTTATGATTCTTTTCTTTTATCTTATTGTCAGAATTCACAATTTTTGAGCAATCGCAATCATTTGATCAGAAATGTCAATTCCGATAAAATAATCATTTGGAATTTATTTGAAAGAATATTAATATATTGAGCTGGACCACAACCTAAATCGAGAATATTACGTGGAGTATCGTAAGTGTTTATAACATTTGATAAAATATTAGATAAAAAGGGAATTTCGCGTTTTAATCGTTTGTTCCAGTTAATAGTATGAAGGTAAATTTCAGCTAATAACATTCTCAAATGATAGAAGGATTATGGAGCAAAGAAACATTTAGAATAATATAAAATGCAGATAAATTGATTGTTTAAAGTAGATAAAAAGATTGTTAAAAGATCAAAATGGAATAATCTTGAAAGAATGAAACAGAAGGAATTTGAAAACCACATTTTTCTGCAAGACAGTAGGGACATGCACCAATTGCCTGATAATTCCATTCATTTAATGGTCACCTCGCCACCGTATAATGTAACTAAGCAGTATGATGAGAATCTGTCACTTTCAGAATATTTGCAACTCATTAGGGGTGTTTTGATAGAAGTTAATCGGGTGTTAATTCCTGGTGGAATTGTAGCATTAAATATTGCAAATGTAGGTCGTAAACCATATATTCCACTGAACTGTTATTTTATAGAAATACTTTCTGAATTGGGTTATGAAATGCTTGAAGAAGTAATTTGGGATAAAGGTGCTAGTGCTGGAGGGAGTTGTGCATGGGGAAGCTGGAAATCAGCATCAAACCCTTCATTACGGGATGTTCATGAGTATATAATCTTAGCTAGAAAACCTGGTACTCCTCATGAGCCGTATATTAAATTAACTAAGGAAGATTGGAGTTTTTTTCCTAAAGCATTAGACAATAAGCCACTCAAAATTAACTTTAACGAATTATTTTCGAATATATGGCAAATAGGGACTGAAAGTGCACAACAAGTAAACCATCCTGCGCCATTTCGGGTAGAATTACCGTTTCGCGTGATTGAATTGTTCACAAGAAAAGGAGATATTGTGTTAGATCCATTTATTGGCTCTGGATCGACTGCACTAGCAGCATTACAAGCAGAACGTAAATATGTTGGTTATGAAATAAATTCTGATTATGTTCAAATTTCAAAAAAAAGAATTAAGAATCAGATGAATTATAAATCTGATTTTGAAAAGAAATGTAAAAAAATAGAAGAAATAGGAGGAAAAACTGGCTCAGAGAGAAAAGAAGAAGTGTTGTTAAACATAAAGGCTAAAAGGGAGAAAAAAACAAAAGTAAAGAGAACTAAAACACAAGATTTTGGGGTTTCAATACGAGAAAGCCATGATTCTACTCTATTTTATTCGTCTCGACTTTATCTTGGACTGAAAATTAATGAAAAACAACCAATTATTGATAATTCCGCCGAATTGACCCATAAAATTTATTCAAACTTCTCTATTTTGACAGAGGATCAATTACAAATCATTCCTGATAATTCAATTCATCTTTTTATAACTAAATTCCCAAGTTATAATATAGATAAATCAGAATCTCTTAATATTTGGAAGGATAGAGTCCAAAATTTTATGGAACAAATAAAAAGAACATTAATTACTGGAGGAAGAATGGTTATTCTCTGTGAAAATTCATTAACACGAAGGATTCGAGAGAATGGAGAAAAAGTTTCTTCATTTTTTCCAATGCATAGGTTTATTACAAAAATACTTATAAATATCGGGATAATTTTGCGTGGAAACATCATTTTGATACGAGATCGATCTCCCCTTCATGAATTCTCTAATAAATTAAAATCATCTTATGATTTGGCAATTATTGGTAGTAAAGATGTTCTTAAACGGTTAAAACGAGATAAAAACAAGACTTGGGAAAAAACAGATACAATTTTGCGCGATCAATTCTTAGAATACACAAAATCTATTTGGTGGCCGAGAGAGGATTTGTTAAAAACATCACAACAAGCCTACGGCATTAACAATAATTTACCCTATTCTTCTATAATTGATTATATTAATCGATTTATTCATTTGTATTCTTTTAAGGAAGATACCTTGTTACTAGGAATTTCACGTGAAACACTAAATTTAAAAAATTCAGCAAATTGGGAGGATTGGCAAGATTACCTTAAGATTTTACGAGAAAAAGTATTATTTTTAAAGATTAAGGACTAAAAAAGATAATTTCATTCAAGAAAAAATTAAGTATTTTCCTAAAAATATCTGCTTTTAAATTGCTTTGAAAGTTAACTATTATTAGAGATATTGGTAAAGGATCGAGTTAGAAAATACATATATATGGTGGAAAATATGAGTATTGAAAATCTTTCAGAGGGTGGTTCTCGCTTTCAAAAAAATCCTGCTTTACATGTATTTATCAAAGATTTAGATGAAGGACAATGGATTGACGAAGAAAAGATGGTGTCCACTCGTTATGGGCGTGTAAAGAGAGTGAGGGTGTGTGGAACAATCATCTATAGGAAAGATTCTATTAACGAGAATCAAGAAGATTCCTTTTTGGATGATTCTTTTGGACAAAATTCTCGAATCTCTTTTCAAATTGATGATGGAACAGGTCGAATATGGGTTACTATATTTGGAATTGAAATTGAGGATTACAAATTTATTCAAAAAGGAATTCTAATTGAAGTCGTAGGAAAAACGCGCCAATATCGCAATAAAATCTCTTTAGTTGGTGAATACGCCAAGAAACTCTCAGATCCAAATTGGGAAACTTATCATATGCTAAAAATACTCACACGTCGAAAGCTAAAACCTAAATATGAAATTGAAAAAATCGAAACACCCTCTTTTTCTGATTTTGATTTTGAATCAAATATTCTTCAAGATTCAACTCCTTCTAACTTGGATCCTATAGAAATTAGCGATGAAATAGATATGCAAACTATCGGAAAGGCAACTAATCCAATATATAATGATGAGAAAATTGAAGAGTTCTCATCAAAAAATGAGTCTTTCTCTTCAAATGATCCTTTTGAGAAATTAAATATTTTAGATAAAATCGTTGAATATATCAAAGACAATGATAATGATGATGGTGTTGCAATTACTGAGATTCAATCAGCACTAAACTTAGATTTGACTGCACTTAAGACACATTTAAATCAATTAAGTCAAGATATTCGTATTTATAAGACTAGTGATGGGCATTATTCTGCTTATTAAGAAAAACAAGATTTAATTATTAGAATAAATCAAATGAAAGCTATTTCTTTTTCAGAAATTTTTTTTGGAAGGAAACCTTTTATGCAGTAATGGACGAGAAAGAATACCTTGCATTGGTAGATCGAGCATTTGAAAAAATCCCCGAAGGTTTTCATGAAACTGATCGTTGGAAAATTCCTACGGCCCGATTGGAGTTTGAGGGGAAAAATACAATTATTGTGAATTTTAAGGATATTGTGGAATCGATAAAACGGGATGAAAAACACTTTATTAAATATATTTTACAAGAAGTAGGGACTGCAGGAAATATTAAAGGTAACAAAGCAATTTTAAAAGGAAAGCAGAAACTACGAACAATTAATCGTTTGATTAACAATTACTGTGAAACCTACGTTATTTGTGAGACGTGTGGAAAACCAGATACCATTATTTTGAAGGAAGGAAGAAATCATCTATTGGTGTGTCAAGCTTGTGGAACACGTCACCCTATAAAACTTTAAAGCCTTTTTTGAAGGTTTTTCTCTTTTTTTCTTCGAGTTTTTCTAATGAATATTTTCCAATTTAATGATAGAGAGATTAATTGGGAGAGCAAAATAAGAATGAAAATATGAGAGAGTAAAATTGAGTGATAATAATATGAGTACTACAGAAAATAGCGAAGAAATTATGTGTTATATTAAAATTCATCATCAAAGTAAGGATTCAGTCGTTGCTGCTTGTGATAAGGATTGTTTAGGTCAGAAACTGAAAGAAGGTAAATTTCAGTATCATGTTTCAGAGGGGTTTTTTAAGGGAGAATTACTTCCTATCTCCAAGGTAGTTGCATTATTGCAAAAATCGACCAATTTTAATGTAGTTGGTGAGAACATAATAACCAAATTGGTTGAATTGAAAATAATCCATCCAGAAGGTGTTTTAGAAATCGAAGGAATTCCAATTGCTTTGAAAATGATTTTTTAACTTATAAAAAAAATTTATTTCTTAATTAGCTAATTACATATAATAATATATAATAACATTTTATTTCCATAAAAGGATTGAAGAGAGAAATTTTATGAAATTACGAAAATTTTGTTCAAAATGTGGTGCTAGCATAGAAAAGGATGAAGATCTATATCCTGGCTTTCTCTGTCAAAATTGTTATGGAAAAGAAGAAATAAAAATAAATTTTCCCCAAAAAATTCAATTGCGCCAATGTTACTTATGTTCTGCAATTTCATTACGAATTGATGATAAATATCTTGATTGGCAGTATCTTCCTGAAGGAGAAATTGAAATGGATTTTTTAAGTGGTTTAATCTATGAATCTTTAATTTTTCCAATAGAAGATAGATATCAGATTCATTGTTCTCTATTTATTCCTCATAATATTTCATTTTCTCAAGAAAAAAATATTATACTTCATATTGAGAGTCGAAATAAAGAAGATGTTTTAGTTAACAATACTCAATTGGAAATTCAAATGAAAAAAATCCAATGTCCTTACTGTGCTCAAAAATCAGGTGGTAGATTTGATGCAATTATACAAATAAGAATTCAACATCCAAGAGACAATCCTATGTTACAAATCATTTTGGATGAAATTCATCATATAGAATTTGATGAGCATCAGAAAAATTTATCATTTTTTATCACCAAAGTAGAATGGACAAAAAATGGTTTTGATCTTAAAATTAGTAATAATGCTATGACAAGAGCATTAGTTCATAGACTTCGTTCTAAATTTCCTTTTGAAATTAAATTTTCAAAAAGATTAATGGGAATTGATCATGAAACAGGTACCAGATTATATAGACAATCCACCCTTCTTCGTTTAATTCCAGTACGTAAAAACGATTTATTATTGTTTGATGGATATAAATACCAAGTAAAAAACATCACTCATAATAAGGTAATTCTAACCTCATTACCTGGTAAAAAGGTTAAACAACTCAATTTCGACCAGTTTCAGAAAAAAAAATGGAACCTTATTGAAAACGAAAAGGAACTGGAATAAAAAGGATGTGAAAATCGCATGGTTGAAGATAAACTTGTTGATAGACTTGATCAAAAAAAAGATAAGCAACGAATTAAAAGAAAACGAAAAAAGGAAGAACGAATGGCTACTGGGGGTGTATTTGATAAATATACTACAGAAAATATTAATAAATTGCAAGTTAAAGGAATTATTAAAGAATTTGTAGGTATTATTTCTGCAGGAAAGGAAGCAAATGTATATTTTGCAACCGGGGAGAATGGTCAACCTATTGCTGTTAAAATATATAAAATTGACCCCCAAAATACTAAATGGATGAAAAATTATATTATTGGTGATCCACGCTTTAAAAAGATTGGTAGTTCTACTCATAAAATCATATATACTTGGAGTAAAAAGGAATTTAAAAATTTAAAACAATTGTTACGTCATGGTATTCCTGTTCCAAAACCTATAATGTGTGTAGATAATGTTTTATTAATGGAGTATATTGGAGCACCTAATGGAACTCCAGCGCCTAGATTAAAAGACGTTGATGATTTATTAAATCCTTTCGAAATATATGAGAAAATTGTTCAATATATTGAAGAAATGTATCTAAACGCTCATTTAGTTCATGGAGATTTAAGTGAATATAACATTTTAATGTGGAATGGTTTACCAACAATAATTGATGTTTCTCAAGCAGTATCTACTTATCATATTAATGCTCCTGTTTTTCTTAAACGAGATATTATTAATATATACAACTTTTTTAGCGATTATATCGATAAGGATGATATGGATTCAGTTGAAATTACATACGGGAAAATTTTACAAAAATATCATTCACAATGATACCTATAGTACATTCGCATAAACGATTTAACCTATGAATTATTCTTTTTCATATGGCATTCTTTAAAGATCGATTGGCTGTTGCTATCGGTAAAAATGGTGAAACTAAAAAATTACTAGAAGACCAAACAGGCACTAATATTACAATAAACAGCAAAACAGGAGAATACCATATCACAGCAAAAAAGGATTTTCCAATTTCAATAGAAAATCCAGAATTTCAAGATCCAAGTATTCGAGTTTATACCGCGCAATCTATTCTTAATGCCATAAATTACGGATTCAATCCTCAAAAGGCATTAAAACTATTGGATGCTGAGAACATTTTTGAATTAATTAATTTAGAACAGATTGTAGGTCATTCAGAACGAAAATTACGTCGAATGAAAGGGCGGTTAATTGGCGATCAAGGAAAAATTAGACAAGATATAGAAAAATACTCAAAAGTGAATCTTTCCATTTATGGAAAATATTTGGCATTAATCGGAGAATTTGATTCAATTAAAATAGCAAAAAAGGCAATTAATATGATCCTCCAAGGTGCTCCCCATAAAACTGTAATTAATTATTTACATGAAGAATACCAAAAGAAAAAACAGCAAGAATTTACTGAAATGTGGAAACCAACATTATAATTAATAATTATTTCAATGTAATAAGATAGATTTTTAACAAGATTTTTAATTTTTTGGTAATCTTTTTAATATAAATTCAAATTTTCTTCATTTATTGAGCGGATTTCACTAATATTGAAGAATTCATCTGCTAAAGAAGGTCGTTGTGGATTAAACTGCTGTGTGAATTCAGGTTTGATAAATGTATAATTTGAGTTTCCTAACATTTGGGGTGATTTTACACCTGTAATTAATAACATAACTCTAATTATTCCTGTTAAATTTGGATCTACTCTCGCTCCCCAAATCACTTGAGCATTCGGATCCATTCGCTCAGTTATTAATTCTGCTACACGCGTTGTTTCAATTAATGTGAGATCATTTCCTCCGGAGACATGAATAAGTGCACCTTTCGCTCCAGATATATCAAAATCAAGTAGAGGGGAGTTAAGGGCATCTTCAATAGCTTCTTCGACACGATGTCTTGGATCATCACCCTCACCAATTCCCACTATAGCCATTCCTGCAGAACTTAAGATTGTTCGAATATCAGCATAATCTAAATTAATAAGAGATGGTAAAGAAATAGTTTCAGTAATTCCTTTAACCATTGTGGCCAAAACTTCATCTGCTAAACTAAATGCTTCGGTTATTGGCAAATCTGCAGCAATTTCTAATAAACGGTTATTGTCTATTAATACAAGTGTATCTACATAATTTTTAAGAGCATTAACTCCTTCTTTTGCTCTTGAAACACGTTTCATTTCTGCTTGAAAAGGCATGGTAATTACTGCTACCACAATTGCACCTTGATTTTTTGCAATTTGAGCAATGATTGGTGCACTTCCTGTTCCTGTTCCTCCTCCCATTCCGCAAGTGATGAAAACTAAATCCCCTTCTTGCAATATTTTTTCTAGTTCTACATAGGATTCTTCTGCAGCTTTTCTACCAATTTCTGGTTGTCCTCCTGCACCTAAACCACGAGTTAAGTTGCTTCCAATTAACAACTTAAAGTGAGCATGGACTGCTTCTAAATGTTGTCTATCCGTATTAATTGCTACACATCTAGCTCCCCGAATTCCAATTTTCATTAAACGATCTACTGTATTATTACCAGCTCCACCACATCCTAGAATAAGGATGTTAGCTTGACCAATTTCTGTTTTAAAAACATCCGTTTTTTTTGCATTTATATTTATAGGGGAGGTAGTTAGGTGTTGTTTCATGCGATCCGATCCTTCACTTGACGTATAGGAAAAAAAAAGCTATCTCGAGTTTTTAGATGTGATAATATCTACGTATATATAAGAAAAATTAAGAATTAGGAAATATAAGGGAGTTTGATCTAGTTTTGTATTCAATAATTTGTTTTTTACTCAGAAATAGGATATTTGGAAAGGAATAAGGAAAGCGTGTTGACCATGTTAACGCATATGCCCCCACATTGGCGATAACTATAATATCACCACGTGATACCGATTTTGTGAAATTATAATTTTTAATTAAAATATCTTGATCTGATGGGATGTTTCCCATAAAATCAAACGGACTATTTGGTGCTTCTGTGATTCTGGTTGCATTATAAAATCTTAAAGATGATTTCATAAATTTAGGAATGTAGTTATTTCCAATATTAAGAAAGACAACTTTATGGATGGGATCAACCCGTATAACTTCAGCGATACAAAATCCTGTGTCTTCGACAATAAATCTTCCAGGTTCATAAAATATAATGGAATTTTGGAATCCTGCTTGGTAAAGCATGTTTTTACATCCAACTAAATATGTTCGAAATTCTTTTTCTTTCAAAGAATCTGCATTGGAAAATCCTCCCCCAATATCTAGAATTTTTGAAGACAATCCTGATATTTTTTTTATTTTTTGAACAATTTCAATTAAATTCTTCATGTTCTCTTCATATTGAAGCCATGTTTTTAATCGTGTTCCAAAATGAGATAAAACTCCTGCATATTCAACATTTGTGTTTTTTTTAAATATTTCACTTATTAATTTATATGTTTCTTTATTATTATGTAGTCCATGACGGCTGGTATATTTTTTTGTCTGAAATTTAAGGAGTATTTTTGGACAATAGTTGGAATTTGCTCCTAAAATTTTAGTAATTGTTTGAGAAATGCGGGATATATCAATTAAATCATATATAACTATATAAGGAATTTGCATTTGAACAATTTGCATTAAGAATTTATCAGGGAGATAAGGACCACCAACAATGATCTTTGTATGGTCAAATCCAATTCTTTTCAGCATCTGAAGTTCAGTTAATGAGACAATTTCAGCACCAAACTGCTCTTCTTTCACAATTTCAGCTGTTTTTTGAAGATAATTTGATTTTACAGAATAAAAACCCTGTGACTGAGGGAAAATCTCTGAAAATATTGAGGAGATATAATTAATATTTTCTTGAATTTTCTCTTCGAGGAAAAGGAATATAGGTGTTTCCCACTTTTTAGCTAAATCCAAACATGAAAAATTACCAATTTTTAATTTTCCATCTTCTACATTTACATATTTATTTCCATATAACCGTTTTTTCTCTTTTCCCATAAATTTTTCCTCTTGCTAATTTGATATTTTGTTTATTTTAATTTAGCTATAAATTATTACTATTCTTGGAATGAATTAACTCATGATATTTTTTGAGAGTAAGTTCTGAAATTTTTGTCCAATTATTATTCAAAATCACTTTATTATAACCTAATTCTCCCATATTCTTCTTTAAAGAGGAATTTTGAAGAATTTTTATTATCGTTTTTGCTAATTGATCAATGTTATCGAATTCAACCACCAAGCCATCTTTATTAATATTAACAACTTCGTGCATGGCTGGAATATTCGCTGCAATCACTGGAGTCTTTGTTGCCCATGCTTCTAAATATGCTATTCCATAGGCATCTGATCTACTGGGCATGCAATAAACATCAGCTAATTGAAAGGCTCCGATCTTTTTTTTATCATACATTCCTGTGAGATTTTCAGGTGAAATATTGATAATCTTAATGTTTGTTGCCTTTTTTTTTATTTCAGCTAATTGATAATTAAATGCAGTTGTTGAGGGGCCAATAAAGACAACGCTAAACTGATGGATTTTTTGTATTAACAAGGGAATGCTTTTTAATAAAGTCAATGCCCCTTTTTCATAATTTTTATATCCACAGAATAAAATCACTGGTGATTTAGGCTGATAAATATTAATAAAATGGGAACGGTAATCATCTTGATTAAATCGGTTTGTATCTACTCCCATTGTTAAAATTTCAATCTTATTCTCATCAATTCCATTCGATATTAAAACATCTTTTTCATATTTAGTGCAAGCAAAAATACAATCGAAGATCTTTAAAATTTGATAAAAAATTGGTTTTTGATATCTAATATTTGCAAAATGTAGAAATGGTGTAATGCATGATGGTATTTTATAATATTGGGCAATAAGCAAACTGTATATAATATTTAGATATGGTAAATATGTGCAATGAATGATATTTGGTACAAATTTCAATGAATTTTCAAATTGTTCGTGGAATAGATCATATATAAATTCAGGAAGAATAGGTCCATTTTTAATAACATCTTTTAAATCATTTTCATCAAGGTTTAGGTATTGTTTTGTTAGTTCAAAGAGCATTGAATATATATTTTTTTCATATTTTTTATTTGAAGGATGAGAATCAGAATTAAGAACACGGTATCGATGAATCTTAAGATTTTTATATTGGCTAAAATATTTATGAGAAGTATCAATCGTTCTTCCATGTCCATGTAGGGATGCAAAATCAATAGCTGTTGAAGTGATAACTGAAACTTGTATTTTTATCTCTAAGGTTGATTTCTTGGATGATCTTCGAGAAATCCTTAAAAATTCTCTTCCAAGTCTTTCTAATAAGAAATCTCCACCACTAATAGCTGGAAAAAATCGTGTAGGAAATAGCAAAATGTTTAATTGTTCCATTTTAATTCTACAGCCACTCAACAAATTCTACAATATTTTATTAAAGTTATTTCTTATGATAAGTTGATGAACCTTTTTGATGAATTAAAAAATGAGGGAAAATTAACTGGTTCCTTGGTTGTAAAATTCCAAAAAACATATGGTAAATTATTCTTTCGATCCTTAGAATTACTGCAAAATGGTGCAGTTTCAATTCATAAAAATATTTTTCTTCCATCTAATTTAGTGATTTGGGCAGTTCAAGGGAAATCAGGTTATTATTTATTATATCCTGGGATTTTTTGTCAATGTCACAATTTTTTACTTGATTATATATATAGAAAACAGAAATTTGGGTTCTGTAAGCATTTGTTTGCTCAAAAAATGGCCGAAAGTCTCAATATTTTTAAAATTCACGAACATTCTGATAAAGATTATCAAAATTGGATGAAACAATTCTTGCCTTGAAAGATTTCCACTTGATTAGTATATTTTAATAATATTATTCTTTCATTTTCAGTGGTTATTAATATTAAAAAACGACTTTATTCGACATAAATAACAGTATTTATTTTTAGTAATAATAAAATATTTTGAAGCTTAAACCAGAATCATGTCGACAAAAAACGACAAATAATGTTATTTATATTATTCTGAAGATTTCTCTTTTATGCATTTTTTTTCCGTTTTTTATTTAAAATAATAAACCAATAAATATTACTATTTATCATAATATATACTAATTAATACTCCTTCATACTAATCAAAACGAAAAAAAGAAATTAATTATGGGTCAAGATTGAGTAATAAAACGATGTCGCCACAAAAAAAAGTAACTCCTCAATCATTCATTTGTATGAAAGAAAAACAAGAAAAAATAACTGTTCTAACAGCATATGATTATATGATGGCAAAAGCTTTTGATTATTCTGGAATTGACGCTCTTTTAGTTGGAGATTCTATGGGAATGGTTATCTATGGAAGAAACAGTACATTAAAGGTAACTTTAGATGATATTATCAGACATACTTCTGCTGTTGCACGAGGTTCTGAACATGCAATGGTAATTGCTGATATGCCTTTCATGAGCTTTGCAACTCCTGAAATTGCTTTATTAAATGCCGGAAAAATACTTCAAGAAGGTGATGCTGATGCAGTCAAAATTGAAGGAGGCCATGAACGAGTCGCAACTGTAAAACTTTTGACTTCTAATGGAATTCCAGTAATGGGTCATATTGGATTAACACCTCAATATTATCATCAGTTAGGGGGTTATAAATTACAAGGAAAAACAGCAAAAGCTGCAGAAAAATTACTTGAAGATGCTATTTTATTAGAAGAAGCAGGCACCTTTTCAATTGTATTAGAGATGGTTCCTTGGCAAATAGCTCGAGAGATTTCTCAACATCTTCATATTCCTACCATCGGAATTGGTGCAGGTAGTGGTTGTGACGGACAAGTTTTAGTTGCACAAGATATGTTAGGTTTTTCTAATTCTAAGAAGTTTAAATTTGTTAAACAGTATGCAAATATTTGGAAAACCATGGTAGATGCCGCTGAGGCCTACATACATGATGTGAAAACTTTATCATTCCCAACAACAGATAATAGCTTTAACATTTCTGAAACAGAGTATTCGGAGTTTCTTCATCTCATATCTCAAGATTTAAAAATTCTCTCCCGTAAAAAAAATAAAAATGAAAAAAGTACTAAATCAGATAGTAGTTCTATCGGTAAAATTTATGGAAATTAGAACTAATCAGGATTTGGCCCAAAGTGGGAGAAAAGCAAAATATTTATGTGGGAACCTGTGGTTGGGTATATCAACCGGATTGGGTTGACATTTTTTACCCTAATTTTCTTGCTTCTTCGTTATACCTAGAATATTATTCAAGTATATTTAATTCAGTTGAGATTGATAGTAGCTTTTATTATACACCAAAAAGGGAAACAGTGGAGAAATGGTGCTATATTACGCCTAATTATTTTCGATTTAGTGCAAAAATTAACCAAAAAGTTACTCACATTGCAAAATTAGATCTAAGAAAATGTAAAAATGATTTAATTCAATATCTTGAAAATTTCCTTCCAATGGAAGCTGAAAACAAACTGATAGCTCATTTAATTCAATTACCACCAAGTTTTTCATACGAAGAAAAGAAAGA
This sequence comes from Candidatus Harpocratesius repetitus, assembly GCA_021498095.1. Classification (GTDB taxonomy): domain Archaea; phylum Asgardarchaeota; class Lokiarchaeia; order Sigyniarchaeales; family Promethearchaeaceae; genus Harpocratesius; species Harpocratesius repetitus. The sequence goes on from JAIZWK010000001.1 coordinate 765,013, forward strand.
TAAACAGAATTTTGAAGACTTTATTTCATTTTGGTTAGAATGGCGGGAAAGTCGTGGAAGAGAACTTTTAGGGGATAAAACTTCTAAAAATTCATGGCAAGGGGTCGTGGAATTCCGAAATAAGACATGGATACGAGATTCAATTATGGATTTACTTTCTGATTATCAAATCGGATATTGTGCTGTGGTTGAGCCGTTACTTCCTCCTACATTCATAAATCCTGTTAAAGATTTACTTTATCTAAGGTTTCATGGTTATGGTAAAAATCCATGGTGGAATTATCTATTTAATGACACAGAATTAAATCAATGGGCCAGAAAAATCAGTATTTTTCATACAGATAATCCTTCAACTAAAATTGCTGCCTATTTCAATAATCATTTTAGTGGATACGCCGTTAAGAATGCACTTGATATATTACCCAAGCTTAATCTTAAACCCCAACAACCAGTTAAACTTGTACAAGAAAATTTTCGAAAAAAACATAAATCAAAAAAAAGATATTCCCCATCTCCAAAGAATAAAAATCCAAATTTATCCAAAAAAAATAGATTAGACAATTGGTTCCAACTAAAATAAAGAGAAGATATGTATGAAAATATTAATTATTGGAGCAGGATCTTTAGGATGTCTTTTTGGGGCAAAACTTGCCTTGAATAATCATGATGTTTATGCTATAGGTTCAGAAAAAATATATAAAAAAGTGTATGAAGAAGGTCTATTTTTTCAAGAATTTAATAAACCTGCTGAAAAATTAACACATATTCACTTTTTTGCTTCTCAGAATGAGTTTCTAAATGAAAAAATTAATCAATCAAATTTTGATCTCTGTATAATTTCCTGCAAAGCTTATTCACTTTCTCAAATTACTTCTCAATACGAATCATTAATCTCACAATTTCAGAGTGTGTTTTTACTTCAAAATGGATTGGGTAATGAAGAAATTTTGAAAAGTAAATTTCCTAATCTTAAGATTTATCGAATTATTTCTTCAATGGGTGCAATGCTTGAAAATTATAATCATATTATTCAAACTGGAGATGGATTGAATTTTATCTGTAGAATTTCAAATTTGACCCATGAAAATAACACAGAAGGAAATCGAGAAGAAGTCAAAATTTCTGAAATTATTCGAAATTTTAATAAAGCAGGTATTTCAATTAAGAAAGCAAAGAATTCACTTAAAAAAATATGGGAGAAAGCTATAATTAATATTGTAATTAATCCTCTTGGAGCACTCCTAAATGAGAAAAATGGAAATTTATTGAATAATCCATATTTTTGGAAATCTGCTGAACATTTGATTCATGAAATATTGATGGTAATGGAAAGTTATCAGTTACCCTTTGATTCATTTGATGAAATTCATAAAAAAATCAAAATAGTCTTAGAAAAAACAAAAGATAATAGTAATAGTATGCTTCAAGATCTTAGGAGAAATAAACCAACAGAAATTGAGTTTTTAAATCAGAAAATAGTTGATCTTGGTAAAAAAAGAAAAATTGCCACCCCTTTTAATAAAACGATTGTAATCTTAATAAAAGCACGGGAATTTTCCTTAAAAAATCATTAATATATTTTATTATTTGAGGATGTTTCATCTTTTTTAATTTAAACGCTTTTTTGAATATCATTCATATATATCCGACTTATATCTGAAATATCGCAATTCTTTTTTTGTCGAACTCGATTTTTTCAAAGAATTTGTTAAAAATTTACCATCCTGTTTATAAATTCTTCAATCTAATGTCTATTTTATTATAATTCTTGATTTACAAATCTTGAATTTAGCACCTTGGTAAAATCGACAAAAAATTAGGAAGGATATTTTAGATTTGAGTCGGGAGAATTAAGATGATGAAATGAGAAACTTCGAATCTTTGAAATTTAAAATACCCTCATTTCTAAAAAATGAATTTTTTATGAATAATCTTTTTCATATACAACTTGACTGACTCTTCGTCTTCTAACTTGAAAATCATGATCTAATTGTGCTACAATTACATGTTCTGGATTTCCATGAACATATGAAATATCAACAACAGGATCCTTAGATTCTAAGACTAATTTTTTTGGAACTGGCATGAGGATAGGTTTTGATCCACACATGTTACATTCAATTAAGATATATTTAATTGATTTGGTTTCCTTTTTTGCTAAAATCCGCATTTGTTTTTTATCAATATCTACTTTAATTGGTTTTTTTTTAGGTGCTGGTGGAATTCCTAAGGTGGGATCTAATTTTTGATTCGATTTTGAAGATATTGAATTATTATTTAATTTAGTTGGAATTGCAAGTAGTTCTTCTTTTTCTTTAGAAATTTCATAATTTTTTAAGAACATAATAAAAACATTATCCCAACCTATTTCTTGCTCTTTTTGGGTTTCTTGTAAATCTTTTTTAATTTCCGTCAATTTTTCCCAGATTTCTTTCGTGACTGTAATTTTTTTTAAGGTCATTCCCTCTCTCACGTGAGTAATTACTTTTTTATAATGTAATTAAATTTTTTTATAATTTAAAGCAGTCGATAAATTCATTAAGTTACAACTCCATAATTATTTCGATTGTTTGATGAAACATATACGTTTAAGGAGTTTTCCAACAAAATGTCGTTATTGTGGGAAAATGATTCTTTATTGGGAAAGCACGCGTGGAGCAAAAGTTTTCTTTAATCTCCCTATTTATGGCAAACCAATTCGACACCTATGTCGAAAATCAAAAAACTTAAAAAATCCACCAATAATTAAAGAAACCGCTCTCGATCATTTAAAAAAAAAACTTGAAAAGCAGTCATTTCAATGCCCTGTTTGTGGAAAAATTTGTTCTACAGAAAAAGCTTTAAATAATCATATTCATCAAATGCAGAAATATGATGATCCTCATGCAGAATTCTCAGAAATGCTTGAGTTCATAGATTTTAATGAAAACTCACTAAACTTTAAATCTAATCCCCAAAGTTCTTTCAAAACGAATCATTCTATTAAAACAATTCAAGACAGATTTATTTTAAAAACACACCGAAAAGAAGATAAAATCAAATTTGAAAATCTTATTAGGCGAAAGAAATAAATTATAAACAACGAAAAAATACCCTAAATGGAGAAGTTAAAATAATGCCTATCGATTTTGAAGGAATCTGTAATGAACTTTTCTCAAAACAACTTATTATTGCTGCTGTTGTTTCAAGAAAAAATGGAGAGATTGTATATATTTCCCCAAATTGGGAAATTGACCCCTCCGATTTGGCTCAGTGCATAAGTAAATGGCAATCTCATTCACAATTTTTAAAATTACAAGATGTTAAGTATTCTCTATTAATGAACACTGCTGAATATTTTTCGGGAGTTAACTATAAAGATCGCACTTTCCTTTGTGGTGCTATTTCTCCTGATCCAGAAGATCAATATGTAGTTATAGGATTTGCCCCTGCAGGGGTTGATGGAAGAAGTGCTTATGTTGATGTTGTACGAGCTGCAAACAAAATGCGTGAAAGTGGTTCTTATGTTGATGAATCTCAATCATTCGGAAAGTATGATGAAACTCCAGTTCAAGAAGGAACTGATACAGTTTCAGCAGCTAGTTCTTCTGGAAGTGTAAATCCCGCATTATTAGAGGAGATTAATGGTTTTCTTACGTGGATCAATGATCCAAATGGTCTTGCAGGATATATTCAGTATTATTTAGATCAAAATGATGAGACTGTTTTAGCCAAGTTAGCACAAGCTTATCAAGATTTCAGAAATGTATTTGGTTTTTAAATGAAATAAATGCAAATTTTTTATTAACAAATTTTCCTTTTTTTCAAGAAAACTATAAAAAAAATGATGTGGATTGAAATTAACATGGATTTAACCTTATATGTTAAGCACGATGACGATTTTGTCGAAACTGAGAAAGTCAAGCCCAATGAACTCTCTCTTGTACTGGACAAAGATAAAAAAGAAATTTTTGTTTATCGTCCAAAAGATCAAATTATCTATGATGAATATGAATCTGAAGAACTATATAATCAAATTTTAAACAAATTTCTCAATCCAAATATCATTCTATTATCAAATCTTAAACCATCAGAAAATGAAACAGAACAAATTCAAAAAATAAAGGAATTTATTCTTGCAGCCCAGCCTTCTCCTTTCTTGTTCAAAATTGGGAATTTTTTTCAAAATCTTTTTTTATTTAGAAAAATTCGTCGCAATATTGAAATATTCCAAAATTATCAACAATCAGGTGTATGGCGTCGTCGACTATCTAATCAAACAAATCTCCGTAAATTAAGCATTTTTAATGTTATTTTATCATTAATCATATCAATAATATCAATATTAATAATATTCTTAGCAATTAAACCTATATATTATTCTCATTTTTCCATAGAATCTCTTCAATTTTGGTTGGAAAATTTAACAATATATGAAGGATTGATATTCTTCTTTTCACTTGTGTTATTATTTGTCAATTTCATTTTTGTATTGTTTCCATTGAAATTTCCAATTAAACCAAAAAAATATTCACAACTAAAATAAAGTTACTAATTAAGCTATAGGCGGATATTTTTTCTATAAAAATTAAAAGCGATTATTTTCACATCACCTATAACTTGAATTTTAATTCGAATGCTTTGGGTAAATATTCTTCTTCAAATGATTTATTTTCAGAGAAATGTCCTTATTGCCTAAAAGAAGAAAGCATTGTAGATCCCCAACGGGGTGAACGAATTTGTTCGAATTGTGGTACAATTCTTGAATCAAGATTAATCGATTCTCAGGCAGAATGGAGAGATTTTCATCAAGATATCAATAATTCAAGATCTCGGGTTGGGTTACCATCATCTTTAATACTTCATGATAAAGGTCTACCAACCGTAATAGATAGTCGAGATTATGATGCAAAAGGACAAAAACTATCACCTCGAAATCGTCAAATGGCTTATAAGTTAAGAAAGTGGCAGATACGTCTTAATATCCAAACTTCTAGAGATCGAAATCTCTCTATTGCAATGTCAGAACTAATTCGTGTTTCATATCAATTAAATCTAACAAAATTAGTTCAAGAAACCGCTGCTTTATTATATAGAAGATCTGTTGATATGAATATCATAAAGGGAAGAACAATTGAAAGTATGGTTGCTGCATCATTATATACATCTTGTCGACTATTAAACATTCCAAAATCATTAGATGAAATTTGTGATATAACTTCGGTAACAAAACATGATTTAAGCAAGAGTTATAGAGTAATTGTTCATTACATGCATTTACGTATACCAACGATTATTCCTGCTCGTTTTGTATCAAAATTTGCTCATGTTTTAAAAATATCTCCTGAATCTCAATATCAAGCAGCAAAAATTCTGCGTTTTGCTCAGCAAAAAGGTATTACTTCTGGGAAAGATCCAAGTAGTCTTGCGGCAGCATCATTATATTTAGCAACTCTTTTATCAGGAGAAAACAAAACCCAAAAAGAAATTGCTGAAGTTGCTAAAATTACTGAGGTAACAGTTAGAAACCGCTACAAAGAGCTAATGAATTCACTAAACTTAAAAATTAATTAATTTTAATTATATAAATATTCTTTTAGAAATAGAAAAAATTTTCATTTGATTTAACTTATATTGCTTTAACTCGTTTTATTACCTGTGGTCGCTTTTTATATAAGACACGAGCACCACAATGTGGGCATTTTACTCCTGGTAATTGGCTTAATTGCTCTCTGGTGACTTCTTTTTGACAATCTTTACTTGCACATACATAGACCATATTTCTTTAAATATCGGATAAAGTTTAAATTTTTCGATATAATCAAATTCAAGAAACTAATAGGATATTTTCGAAATCTTCCGGATTTTTGGTAGTTTGGAGAATATTCAATATGGGAACTCTATGTAACTCCATGTGGTGTATAAAAAATTCATAAGGCCAATATCCAATAATATAATCTTCTTGAGACTTAAGACGGGCGATTAAATAACCTTCTCTTATCTCATTTTCAAACTTTTTTTTATTAGAAGTTGATTCGCTGGAGGGTTGTTTTTCTTCTTTTTTTATCACTTTTTTTTTTGTTCGTAGTAGAATATAGTAATTTTGGATTTGCATTTCTTTAATTTGACCATATGTAATTACTTCTACTATGTTATTAAGTGAATAGGCTTTTTTTTTTCGAGTTAGTTCATTATAATTCATTAAAAAATTTTGAAAATTATCAAATGATTCAACCAATTCAGTATGATAAAAGAAGGTTAGATTCCAATTTTTATCGATTTCATATCCCTTTCCTTTAAAATATACCTTAAACACACCGTCTTCTTTAAGATCTCCTTTGAGATCATTTTTGGGATCTTCTAGCTTCTTCATTTTCTTTGGTAATAAATGTGGGCTGATAACTTAAGAATTTTTGTGGATTCTATTCTGAAATCGAAGCTTTTTAAAAAAAAGAGTTCACAACATAATATGAGAGCAAGTGTCAAAAAACACACAAAAAATTTTAAAAATTAACGATCCAATTCATGGATTTGTAATATTTCCCAATTTTATACGTAAAATCGTTGATTCAAAAGAAATTCAACGATTAATGCGAATTCGACAACTTTCTGGAACTAATCATGTATTTCCTGGTGCAAATCATACAAGATTTGAACATTCGTTAGGTGTGGCTGCTTTAGCTCAACGTCTTTTAAATAATTTAGTTACTTATCATGGTGTGGATCTTTCTTCTGATGATATAAACAACTGTGTGATTGCTGCTCTCTGTCATGATGTCGGCCATGGTCCTTTCTCTCATAATTTTGAAAGTATCTTACTAAAGTACAATAATCGAGATCATGAAGATTATACGGAATGGATTATAACCGACTCAGAATTAGGTGATATCATTAATAATCTAGGCTATGATAAAAAATTCATTGCTGATGTAGCTACAGGTAGAATTCTTTCAAAAGGAAATACTAAAGGAGCATTAATTTCACAAATTCTCACCAGTGCAGTAAATGTAGATTCTATGGATTACTTGCTTCGTGATAATTATCACTGTGGAACTGAAGGAAGACCTGTGGACATAAATCGTCTTCTTCTTTCTATTGATCAATTGAATGAAACTATTTTAGGAATTGATATTAATGCATTGATTGCTCTCGAAGGTTACCTTTTATCGAGAATAAGTTCATTTCGTACTATTTATTTCCATAAAACCTGCCGCGCAGTTCAAATTATGCTATCAGAAGCAATTGATCAACTAGTACAAGAAAAAAGAATTTTAGATTATCACACTCCAGATGATTATACACAATGGGATGATTATGTTCTTTGGACAGAATTAATTCGATCAAAAAGTGCCAAACCTATGATTCAAGCAATTCAAAAGCGTGAATTACTAAAAAGTTGTTATGAATCTCGAATTGAGATGGCTGATCTTAAAATTAATATTATTGAAATTAAGGAAAAATTATCAGAAAGATCAAAGATTCCAATAAAAAATATTTTTATTGATCTTCCCAGTTCACCAAATGTTCCATATAATCATATCAGTCAAACCCGTCCGAATGAAATTTATACCTTTAAACGAACTGGGAATGGTGAAAAAAAATTAGTTAAACTTGAAGATTACTCTCTTTTTTTTAATCATTTTAAGGGTCACCTTCAATTAATTCGAGTATACACGTGGCCTAAATACCGTGTTCAATTAGGTCGTACATGTAAAGAAATACTCGGTAAACCGAAATTCAGTTAAAATTCTTTTGATTAATGAATGTATTCGTACAATATCAAAGTTTATTGCTAATGTGGAATACTTTTTATCAGTATGGCTAAAAAATCTCGTCCTCCCTATCTCGGTAAGGTTTGCTTATTTTGGTGTGATAATTGTGATTTACCCCTATTTGATAATTATCCTTGTAACCGATGCCATTCTTCTCCAAGACAAGTAAAAATATCACCTCCTGGAGATGTCCGTCCTGCATTTTTTCATGATTATCAACTTTTACAAAAAGTAATAAATAGGGATTATGGTTTAATTGGAGAAGTACTTTTTCCAAGTAATAAAGTGATGTTATTAAACCGAATTGGAGGGGTTGACCGTACAGACGAAGTTATTATATCGGGACAAGTTGTAGGACAGTTTTATTATGACCCATTCAAAATGGATTATTTCTTCCATCCACGATTGATTGGTGGAAAAATGATTTCTGACATTTATTCTTCCGTAATGCAGCATAAATCATCATTGTTTGCACAACCAAAATCTATTTGGCTTAATGGTGATGGTGAATCTTTTTATTATCAAGGAAAATCTATATTAGTTCCTGGAGTTTACAATTATTCTCAAGATATTAAAGTGGATGATTATATCTTGGTTTATTCAGCGGATTCTGGAAATTATATTGGAATTAGTGTAGCAAAAGCCTCTTCACAAGAAATCTCCGCTATGATAAAATCTGGTCGTGGGAACGTGGCAAAAAATCGTTTTCATATAAAATCTGCTTCTGAGACTCTCTTTTTTTCTCAAAATATAAAAGAAAAGATTAAAAATTCAAAAGATTTAAGCAAATTTCATGACTCAACTAATTCCAGCTCAAAGAGCACTACAAACACTTTAAACACTTCAAAAATCTCAGATATTTCCCTTACTCCATTTTTCACAGAGAATGCTGAAGAAATCAAAAAAATGAATACTATCTTTTCTATTAACATTAGTCAAAATTATCTTGGCAAAAACTTAGATACTGAATCACTCGAATTTATTAATCCAGAGCATTCCAAATGGTTAAATTCCCTTCTTTCATCCACTCAACTATTAATTCATCAACAAAATCTCCTAAATCTTTATCGAATTTATTTTGCAAATTATTCATTTATTCAAGAAAAGATTTCTAAAGCTATCAAATTTATACGAAAAACTGTAAAAAATGTAAACAAACCTCCTGCTGTTGCATATTCGGGAGGTAAAGACAGTTTGGCCGTTCTTCTACTCGTTTATCGCGCTCTTGGGCCTAAATTTAAAATCTTTTTTGCAAATACAGGCATAGAATTACCAGAAGTTGAAGAAAATGTCCAAAAAGTAGCCGAAGTCCTTAAGATGGAGGATAAACTGTTAGTTAAAAATGCTGGACGAACCTTTTGGGAATTATTACCTAGTTTCGGCCCTCCAGGAAGAGACTATCGATATTGTTGTCATTCACTCAAAGCCAAGCAAATAATGAGCTTGATTCAAGAATTATATAATGGAAAGAAAGTGTTGAGTTTTCTCGGACAACGGCAGTATGAATCGTTAAATCGGGCTCAATCTAAGAGAATTTATGTGAATACATTCATTCCACTTCAAATTGCAGCAACACCCATTAAAGATTGGATTTCGCTCTTTTTATGGGTTTTTATTGTATGTGAACCTGTATTTGCTCACAATAGTGATCAAAATCAAATAATACTCGATATTCCCATCACACCCCTATATTTTTCTGGACATGAAAGACTTGGATGTTATCTCTGTCCAGCATCGAATTTGGCCACCTTTGATTTACTTCAAGAGACTCATCCTATTCTACATTCTGAATGGTTCTCTTACTTAACTAATTATGCTGAAAAATATGGACTTCCTGCTGAATGGGTTAAATATGGTTTATGGCGGTATAAAAAACTACCTCCACAGTGGAGAAATTTACTTACTGAAAAAAAAATTCAATATCAGTTTCATAACCCTTCCCCCAATCATGATCTTCAAATCTCCATAACTAAAGGTTTTTCTCCATGTCTTCAGACAGGATATTCTGTTAAAGGGCGATTTTCTCAAGTTATTGAGTTAGCTCATTTAGTCGATTTTCTTCCCGCATTAACCTCTGAATTTGAATATGATAAAGAAATTGATGTTATATCAGGTCGTGGCTCTTACAAAAAGCTTAAGTATCGTTTCAACCTTTTTTCGGATGGGTCAATATTTCTTTTAAGTCCAGAGCGCAATTTTGATTATCAATCATGGTTTCAATATTTGTTCACAACTGTCTATCGTTCTTTCTTTTGTAATCAGTGTGAAACATGTATTAACGTATGTCCCACACACGCCATCAAGCTCACAGATTCTCAAATTATTATAAACCCTACAGTATGTACTTCGTGTAAAATGTGCATTTCTCATTGTCCCTATTTTCAAATTGGAAAATCTGTAGTGAATCGTTTATTCTTGAACTAAATTAATCCCAATAAAAGACAAAAAGAAGCTGAAAAATAATCAACAAAAAGGATTAATGGTTATCTGCTCTATAAAATAGTGATTTAATGCAAAATTTTCCTGATAATCAAGAATTACAACTTGTTAAAAAGCGTAACTTAGTGATTTTATTTTTAATGAATTTAATTCAAGGATTTGGCTTTTCGCTATTTTCAGTGGTGTATCAACCGTTTCTATTCCAAATTACTGGTTCAACAACGATGATAGGATTAATTGTAACAATCGGAGGTATAATGCAATTTCTTCCTCAACATTTAGCAGGGAAATTTTCTGATCGACATGGACGAAAGATAATGATAGGAATTGGCTTGTTGGTTATAGCAGTTGGGTTGATTCCATTGAGTTTTTCAACGAGTTTGATTTTTGTTGTCATTGGCAGCGTTTTTTTTTACTTAGGGTTTGGAATCTTAGATCCTTCTTTACAAAATTTTGTGAATGAAAATAGTGCTCAAAAACGGGGAGGTTTTTCCTATGGTTTAATGTTTTTCTCTTATTTTGGAGGGAATATTGGAGGAAATTTATTGATTACATCATTGGGTGAAGATTACACTGCCCAATTTTATTTTCAGATTTTGATTTATATAATTTTGGTTGAATGGTTGCTTCAATTTATATTTCTTAATGATCAGTGGCATCGAATAATCAAGGGTAAAATAGATCAAATGGATAAAACACTAAGTGTTTATTCATTAAGCGGGCAAGAACTTAAAATGGAAATATTAAATGGAAAACAATTAGCTAAACAGCCCGATTTTCACCCTACACAGATTTCTATAGTGAAAATTATTTTTAATAACAAGAAAGTGAGAAATTCTATCATATTTTTTACCATGGATACCTTTTTTTGGGGAACTTCTTTAGCCATTTACAATGGTGGATTAGTCGCAAACTATAATTTAAGTAAGGAAGATTTGGCAGTTCTACTCTTAATATTTAATATCTCAAATTTAGTTTTGCAAATACCTGCAGGACATTTTGTAGATAAAATTGGTAAACGGAAGGCATTAATTCTGAGTGAATCGATAGGATTGATTTTCTTCTTTTTGAATATTGTTTCTTGGCTTTTTCAAGATCAAATTCTTATGCCTTTATTGATAATTGCTCAAATAATGTTCGGATTTTTAGTTGCTTTATTTATTCCTGCAATGTTCATGGTTACAACGAACTTGGATGAGCATAGAACAGCTGAAGCATATGGAGTAGTGAGTGTTGTAAAAGGGTTAGCTTTTATGCCGACAGGTCTTCTTGGTGGTCTTTTAATTGATCATGTGCATTATATAGCCCCTTTTATCTTCACAATTGTTGGAATTTTTATAGAACTTTGGTTTTTAGTTAAGTTTTATCCTCAAGATTAATTATTAAATCAAATTTTTAAAAAAAATAATTATTTGAATAGATTAGAGCGATCAAGCGATTAAGCAATTATTTGATCAACTAATGCAGTTATTAATTTATCAATTTTATACGAATTTGCTACATAACGATAATATAGATTTGCATTTTATAGAAAAAGTAAAAAAAATTTTCTTTTCGTGTAAATATAAGAATTAAAAAAAAATTAAGATTTCAAAGTTCGCTGAGCTTCATGCCATGGTGTATCCTTTATAATAAAGGTCAAAACTGAAGCAATTCCGAATAAAACTGCCACAACATACATCAAAACAGCAGGAGGAACAGCAAGAAGAATTATTCCTCCAAGTTGTCCTAACATCATTAGCATACCATTTGAACTTTCTTCTGGAGCGGGATACGTAATTTCTGCTCCATAGGTCAACCCAACAGGAAGTGCTGCCACTAAGAAAAATCCATATATCAAAGCAAGCATATTTACAACCCAAAAAGACTGAATTAATATTAAAGCAATATTTAATGGAGTGCAAATGACCAATGCTAAAATTAGGAATACTTTCCGCTTATGTTTCGCATCTGAGATTGCTGAAATAATTATAGCACCAAATACTCCCCCAATAATCATAAATCCACTAATTATTCCTGAATCGAAACTTGGATCAAAAATTAAGTCGATTACTGTTGTTATTGCATTAAATGATCCTAACCCAAAGAAAAGTATAATCAAGAGATAAATAAAATCCTTTATTTTTAACATCTCTTTATATCCGGTGGTAACTAAGGCTTTACTTTTATCAGCATAAGCATTCGGTGGGTGTTCTGGCTTGTCTTGTATGAAAACTAGATATAAAATCATTCCGATTATGCTTGCTATTCCATATCCAAGTAAAAGTGGAGGAAAGCCATTTTCCATATTATCTCCGATATTTAATATTTCAGGAAGCATCATTCCAATTATAACACCAAGAAACATTGAGATTGTTCCTAATCCTGAAGCAGTTGCTTTTTCTTTTTCTGGAAACCAATTCGCAGCCAATTTTGTAAAAGAATTGAGCACAAATGGTTGGCCAATAGCCATCATTATTTGAGCAATCATTACTATTATAAAATTTCGAGCAAAAATTCCTCTAATTAAAGCAAAGACACCCGTGAGAATGACGCCAATTCCAACTCCCCATTTTAATCCATATTTATCAATTAACCAGCAAGCAGGAAAATTAACTGGAATATAAGCAATCATAAAGACACCAGTCAACCCCCAGACAATCGCATTTTGCGAGACATGGTAAAAATCCGCCACATCTTGAGTAATTGGGGCAAATGTAATCCAACCAATCTGGGTAATGATCCCCATCAACATAAAAATACCTAAAACAACAAAGCGATATTTAGAAGCAATATAATTTTCTGAATTTTCTGAATTACCTAAATTTTCACTCGCCATATTTCATATTCTTTGCAAAATTATTTAATTTTTTACATAAATCAACGATTTTTTTTACAAGGAACCCCGCACTTTTGAATAGAAAAAGATTAAATCTCGAATTGCGGGATGTTGCGAATTGATTCGAAAATAACGTGGTGGTGTTTGGGCATGTGTTTCAATAATACGTTCCTCTATAAATTCCTGCGCTAAGAGATGATCTAGGATACGTTTCGCTGAACTTTTAGAACTATTAGCTGCACGCGCAATTTCTGAAATATTCAACCATAACGGCTTAGGGTTAGGATTTTCATCACTATAAGTATTTTCTTCTTTGAATAAAAGTTGTAGCAGAGTTTCAAGAATGTGAACTTGAACAGTATCACCGAAAAGTCGTGGAAGATAATGTGGAGAATCATCAAAATTAGGATCAGATCGTACACGATGAGAAAACATTTAAAGAAAAATTTCCCGTGCAGATTCTTAAACTTTTCTAACCCTATTAACTTTTATAGATAAAGAAATCAAGAAAAAAGCCCGGTTATCAAGTTGTTATTTGATTTTCTTAAGGAATATTAAAATTAGCATATAAATATTTGAAGATTACTACCTAATAAATTAATTAATTGTAATTAGGTGGATAAAAATTAATATTAATTAAGCTCAAGAAATTAGACAAAAGTTAAAGAATTTAATTTTAATTTCTCTGCAATTCTCCTTCTATATTAGAAAATAAGATTTAGAAATGAATAAAAAATGATTGCTAAAAAATAATCAACACTGAATTAATAAGTATTTATTATTTAGCTTGTTTTCGCCATGATAATTACGATGTTATGCACCTGCAAGTTTGGGTAATAGCAAAATCATCACAACCATCACTACAGCGATCACGACGAATTGAATTGTACTTTTACGACTTTTACTTTTATCGGCCTTTGTATAAGATTCTTTACACTCTGTTGAACAAAAATCTTGTCCTAAAGGGATGGCACGCCCGCAAACAATACAATGTTTATGAGGTTCATATCGACGACTTTTTAATGATTCTTTCCACGATTTGGACATAAGAGCTCATGTAAGTCAAGGGATGGAAGGGTTTAAAATTATTGGATGAAGGTGAAAAGGAGAATATTAAGAAATATGATTAAATTTCTAATCAAGAGTAAAAAGATAAAAAATTTTAGGAACAATACGTTATTTATTTATTGTTGATAATCTCCACATCGGGGTGATAAAAATAAGCAGTTGGATAGGAATTACAGATCGATTGAACCGTCTTTTTAATCCTTTGTCGGGGAAAACCTTTATCGTCCCGATGGATCATGGAATTACACAAGGCCCACTATCGGGTCTAATAAATTATGAAGAAAAAATCAAACAATTTGCAGAAAATGGCGTTAATGCAATTATAGGACACGCTGGATTAATTCTTCGTAGGAAAGAAAATACTCCTTGGACAATTCCCTTTATACTGCATATTAGCGCCAGCTCAGACTTGTCATCAGATCCAAATCATAAAGTATTAGTGAATACAATCGAAGAAGCGATTCGATTAGCGGCTGTAGCTGTTTCGGTTCATATTAACATTGGAGGAAAAGATGATGGTTTTATGCTCGAAACATTAGGTAATGTAGCTCGTGAGTGCCGTAAATGGGGTATGCCCCTAATTGCAATGATGTACCCACGAGGAGAGAATATCTCTTCACAAGGAGAATATGCTTTGGAGAATGTAAAAAAAGTAGCACGGATTGGAGCAGAATTGGGTGCTGATATCGTGAAAACAAATTACACAGGCGATATTGATTCATTTAAAGAGGTAGTTAAGGGTTGCCCAGTTCCTGTAATCATCGCTGGAGGTTCTGAAACAACACCAAAGAAATTGGTTACAATGGCGTGGGAATGTATACAAGCAGGAGGTAAAGGTGTGTCTTTTGGTAGAAATTTATTTCAATCACCACAACCAGCAAAATTAGCCCATGCAATCAGTTTAATTGTCCATGAAGGTAATTCAGTGGAAGAAGCACTTCAAAAAAGCAATTTATCTAATTTTTAAGGAAAAAAAAATGTCAAAAAATTCAATAAATTCATCCAAAAATGCATCAAATTCATCTAAAAATTCACCAAATTCATCCGAATTCGATCCCTCTAAAATCCTCTCTATAAAATCCCAATCCATAATAGAAAAAAAAGGTATTCGAATAACAGTGGTGATTTATAATTTACATAACGGATATTTGATGCTAATAACAGATCAAGATACATTTGGCTTGGGAACATTAAGTATAAGCATTCCTCCCAATGAAATTAACGATAGATCAATTGGAACTCCCTTATCGACTTTTGGATTAAAATATACAACTCTTACAAATATTATTGGTAAACGTGCCAGTAAAATGCTAGGTAAACCAGTATTAACCATGCTGTCGCTACAAGAACATGATATCCCTCTAAAGATTCTTCAAAAAATAGTAATGGATACTGTGGCAGCTGCCCTTGAATCCTAATGTATTAAATATTTTTATCATTCCCTTCTGAAATGTGAATATAAATACTTTTATCCAAAATTAACTATTGAAAATAATGTTCTGTGCTTAAAAAGGGAATAAGTGCCATTTGAATCCCCCATTCGGCAAGATCCATGCGTTTTACTAATGAATGGGAAAAATATCCTACTGCACCTCCCTTATTTCTAATTTTAGGATCACCAGAGATTTGAGTCATTACATCTGCCAACTCAAGCTTACGATTGTTTATTATTGCTTTAGTTATCGATGGAGGGTACATCCACCCTGGACTAGTTCCAATACTAACTTGATTATTTTCATTTATTATTACACAAAGAGAATATGCAAGATAGCCTGATGGAATTAAAGGATATGCAACTAAACCCGCTTCAATTCCAATAAAGAAGGAAAAATGATATGTATCTTGAAAAATAAGGGATTTATTGGGAAATTTCGATGAATCATTATGTGAATCTGATGAATTATTAAAAGAATGAAACCAATTTCGGATTTTTTGAGCTCGCTTCAAAGCACCAGAATAAAGTTCTTGAAATCCAATTGGTTGCGCAGGAATTTCTGTTTTAGCATGATGAGACACTACTTGAACATATGAACTCGGAAAAAAACGGGTAAAAACACGCTCAACGGCTCTTTCTTTTAAGATATTAGCCGTTCCCACTGCAGCTAATATTTTTTTTCCTTGATATCTTCCACTATTAGTTATATTCATGTTCTTTACTAATACGATTAAATATTATTTATTAAAAATTCTTCACACTTTAGAAGAAATTTACTTTAGCTTTAAAAGAAGAATTAACCGAAATGATTATTTTTTTTCCTTTCTCATTCATTCCATCTGCTCTGCAAAATATACCAACCACTTTGCCATAGCTACAAACATTTGGTTTACATTCAAATCCAATTTGGCAGAGCACATTACATTCATTAAACATTGCGCATCTTCTGCATATTGCTCCGCTGTTTCTGTATCAACTTCATGATTAGGCAAATCATACTTATTTCCCACTAAAATTATTGGAATCATGCCGGCATTCTGACGGATGATACGTAACCATTCAGGAATCTGTTCGAATGTAGAATAATCAGTTAAATCATAACAAATGAATGCCCCCGATGCTCCACGACAATAATCACCTAAAAGAAAACGAAAACGTTCTTCTCCTGCAAAATCCCAAAGCTGTAGTCTAACATTTTCTCCAGAATCAAGTGTTACATCTTTCACAGAAAACGCTGCACCAATGGTCATCTTATGGTCTTCTACGAAGCGTCCTGAAACGTAACGCTCAATTAATGCAGTCTTACCTACACCACCTGCACCTGCGACGATTGTTTTGAAAATCCAGTTGCTAGACACAATATTCACTTAAAGTTGATTATAGGAACAAATGAGAGCTTCTCAATAATAAGGAATACAAGTGTAAATAAATGCCTTTCGGGTCAAAAAACGAATTCGTAGCTTTATACACTAAACCACATTCAATTAGAAAATCAAAATTACTTCTCTCTGAATATATTATATATTCATCG
Organism: Candidatus Harpocratesius repetitus; assembly: GCA_021498095.1. Lineage (GTDB taxonomy): Archaea > Asgardarchaeota > Lokiarchaeia > Sigyniarchaeales > Promethearchaeaceae > Harpocratesius > Harpocratesius repetitus. The sequence continues at coordinate 782,055 of JAIZWK010000001.1, forward strand.
CTTAAAGATTGAAACTCTTGAGAATCCGGTTAACTCTCATGGAAATTAAACGCTTGATGGTTGTTTGAAATTTTTTAGAACCATAAACATGGCTTAACATCGAAATAAATGAAAGATTATATAACAAAGATATATCTCCATCTCCTATAGCCGCTAAATGTTGAATATGATCAATTTCTTTATTTCCAAACTTCTTATTTGACTTTCTTGTAAAATCATCTTCAATCCGCTTTTTCCCCCATTGAGAATATGCATATTCTCGCAAGGCTTCAATTAACTTCGTTAAAACGATATATATTACAACAGTTTCCTGTCCTTTTAAATTCTCCACCCCACCCATAGCATTCAAATTATTCATTATCCGAGTATATGTAGCTTCAAAATCCACATTGAAGCGATTTGAAAAATAATTAATAAATTCTTGAATCTTAAACTGTTCAATAAGGGAGAGATTTTTCTCCAGATCATCGATGAAATCATTTAACAAAGACTCGACTCCTGTAAGCTGCATCGTATGTTCAGGGTTCTTGCCTTGAATTCTTTTAGATCCTAAAAATAACTGTTGAAACACCGCACTTTCCAACATATTACGATCCAAAGGATTTTCCAGCGAATTAACCATGAAAATTATCCTTCTTGATTTAATATTGTTAATATAATTTGATTGTTTCCTAAGAGCCTAAAAGCTTTTATTAAGAAGTCTATCTTTCTTCTCACCAGCAAATTTCCTAAGTCAAAAAGTAATAAAAATAAGTGGTAATGATTTTTCTTGATAAAACTTGACATTTTGATTAACAAAGAATAAAGATAGTGCAGGGGGTGCGCTTTTTTTTAATTATCTGGTTGGCCATTTTCAGCTTACAACAAAAATGAATACAAAGGAATATCGGGAAAAAAAAACTGGTGTTTTAGATTTTGTCTATAAAATAAATCAATGGCCGTATTTTTGCAGTATTTGGGATGCGGGAGAAGTTCTCGAAAGAAGGGACTTTAGCATTGACTTTTATGGAAAGCTTACTAATGAACATACAGGAAATCAACTTCGCGAAAATATTCCTGTATTTCTTACAGGATTTTCGCAATATTGGAAATATTACAAGCAATTAGATTCCTTTATTGGGAATGATGCCCCAGCTTCTCCAACTGACTCCATGTTTCCCTTTATTATTGCTCAATGCTATGCTTTTTTGCCTGAAGTCCAAGCAGAAATTGAAACTAATTATCTGGGTTTGTATGCTGCCTTTGAAGGTGTTCCACTCCGTATTGCACTATTTATGCTGAAAAGTGATATAAAATTGCCAGAATTTGATTGGACTGCCGAGCATTATACAGGAAAAAGAAAAACTTTTGCTGAATGTAGCGGCTATTCTAATGAGGAATTAGTTAAAGAAACTCTAAATACCTATTTTGTGATTGACATATCATCATCTCCGTCGTATAGTTTAGTCTACAATAATGAAGCGATTGAACAATGGATGGAAATGAGAAAAATTATTCACGATATATTAGCAACGGGATTGAGCTACGAAGAAATTTCAAAAAATCCACAATGGACCCCATATTTAAAAGCCGTCCGCTTGCTTTTCTTGCATATGACTATAAGCGCTCCCGAAGAAGTCGACATTTAAATTAACATCCTAAGCCTTCCAACTATAATTTTTTATTATTCATCTTGAATATATGAGGTTATAGCAGAATTCAAAGAATTGAAGGAAATCCGAAAATCTTCTCTAAATTTTCCACAATCCCCAAATCTATCCTAATTTTAAATTTGTCGAAAGATAGTTAAAGAAAAAAAATAAGATTAAGTCAATAATTCAAAGAAAAATGATAAAAATATGAAATTATTAATCGAATTTAAGATTGTAAAAATACCGACTCAAATAATAATTGGATGCATGGAAGTATTGTCATGAAAATTGGCTCAAAAGATAGATTTTGATTAAATTAAAAAAAATTACTAAAGCCTCATATGAGGCTATTTTAAATTTCAAAGATTCGAAGTTTCTCATTTCATCATCTTAATTCTCCCGACTCAAATCTAAAATATCCTTCCTTATTTTTTGTCGATTTTATCGACGTACCAAATTCAAGGAATGAAAATCAATAATTTTAATAAAATCGACTTCAGATTGAAGAATTTATAAACATGATGGTATATTTTTAACAAATTCTTTGAAAAAATCGAGTTCGACAAAAAAAGAATTGCGATATTTCAAATTTAAGTCGGATATATGTAAATGATATTCAAAAAAGCGTTTAAATTAAAAAAGATAAAACATCCTCATATAGAATATATAATTAAAGGTCTAAAAAAATGCCCAGAAAATATACGCCCGATCCAAATTTATGGGAACCAGAACCAGGAGTATTTCATGTAAAACTAAATGACCATTGGTACCATGCCCCAGGATACAATTTATTCCCCATCTATTGGTTTTGCGGCTACCCATTACCTGAAACGCTCAAAAAAGACGAATTCGGAATCCCTGCTCATCCTTTTTGGCGGTATATTTATTACCGTCGCCGTGTCGACCCGAATTACCCTTGTACTAATTGTTTTACTCACGATAATTGGTCTGATCCTTGCCCTGAAATGTTCCCTTTTCATTATTTTTTCCGAATTTCAGATTATTATTATCGATATGGTGTAGATCTACGCCAATATCAATGCAATATTGCAGGAAACCTTTTTGCTCTACCATTTCCTAACCCAAAACAAATCCCTTATGACGCTGATGGATATCCGAAACCATACTATTGGTTTGAAAAATATCTCATCCGATTACGCCAGCCAAATTTCCCTATACCGCTATATGAACCAAACGGACGCCCTATCTACGACCTAAATGGAAGAAAATATTATGGTAGAAAAAAATGGGAACAATCAGAATATTTATGGAAACGAGAATTAATATTATTCCATCATGCTCTACTCACAAAACATGATGCAGCAAACCATATTTCTGGAGGAGATGAACATACAACACATTATGAATTCAAAAATATTGATTTTGATAAAATTGGAAATAAACATAGACAAATCTACGAGAAAATGTGCTATAGGGGGGTATCTAAAAAAATTTGGATAACTGAAAGACATTACCCTCACATGCAAACATACAAACAAATGTGTCGCAAAGCTGCTCCACATTTCATTCCATTATTCACTCCAACTCTCCCTGATTTAGCTATTGCGTATGTCTCAATACACCGAAATCCATCGACTGTGTTGGACGAAAAACGATTTCCGAACGGGTTTACTGATGAAAATCGAGAATGGCTGCTAACATGCGCAAATCATACAATTCTCGCTTATCTACAAGCAAATCTGAACCATGATGACCCATTGATTATAGATATCATTCTTCGAAATAAAAAATCTTTACCAAATTCACAGTTTTCATTGTTTTAAAAAAGAAATACCATGGCATGTCGAGATTGGGTTATTTTTTACTCAATTTGTCTTATTTACAATAAAATTATTGAATTAAGAAAAAATGCAGGGGGTGTGCTTTATTCATGATTCTCGAGATGAAAATCATATCGAACACACGTATTCCTTTGAAACGGGATCTTAAGTCCCGCGCCGTTAATCGGTCTGACCCATCGATTCGTCGTTCTCGAAGGATTCCGGCAACCTTTGACCAGGCTTGGCTACCCCTGCACAAAAATGACAAAAACGTCATTTTATCTTCATCGACCTTATAGAAAGAATCTCCGATCTAATGTCACCAATGGGACACGCTATAAAAAGATTTTGGCACTATACTAGAGTAAACTCGAGAGAGTTGGATGTGAGCAATTGAGAGCGACTTGAGAAGATATAAAAAGTATTTGTTTATATTTTAATATTCACAATAATAACGAAGTGGTTTTTTCTATACGATCTTCGTTCTGTTTGTATGTTGTATGCAAGTTTTAAGACTTTCGCTTCGACATACATCAGAAGTTATTCAAAAAGAGTGTTCTTGCGCTTAAATTTCATTTCAGTCCTACTTAGTGACCAAATTTTCAAATGGCAAATAACGGAGATTCTTTCCAGATCAACCTGCTTTGTCTTTATGTCTCCAAACCTTGTCTAAGTTCGATATGGTAGAAGAATTTTGGAATTCTGTACGTTTAGTACATTTATTAATTCTCAAATCTTTAAAAATTGTAGGATCAGATCTAAAGTTAATAGCAGATCGTAGTGTACAAGATGCAATCAATCAAATATAGGATTTTCTTCGAGTACGGAAAGGAAAAGTTACTAGTGCTTGGAACCTCAATGCCGATATTACTAGTTGTTTTGACAATATCAACCATCAGATCTTGATTGAGAAAATTCCTGTATTCAGAAATACAATAAAAAGTTGGTTAAAAGCAGGTATTATAGAATTTGGAAATCTTTTTCCAACCATCTAAACAACACCCAAGGAGAAATAATTAGCCCTTTATTGGCAAATATTGCACTTCATGGCATAAACCTTAAATTTGGTGGTTTCTCTAAATATGGAAACTATCTAACTCATAGTTTAAGAAGAGGAAAAAACAAAGGAATTTCCTTAATCCGTTATGCTGATGATTTGTTATAATTGCACCTTCTAAAAAAGTTATTGTAGAATATGTTATTCCTAAAATACAGAGTTTTCTTTCATCTAGTGGGCTTTCTTTAAATTTAAGAAAAACGCATATAGTCTACCAAGAAGAAGGATTTGATTTTTTAAGATTTAATATTCGCCAATTTTCAAAAGCAAAATATACTATATGCTTGTATAAACCATTCAAATCCGCAACACAGCGTGTTCTCAAGAAAATTAAGGAATTCTTAAATCATAATAAGCAAGCGACTCAAGCGGACATAATTAAATACTTGAATCCAATCATTAAAGGTTGGTGTAATTTCTATCGCTACAATAATGCCAAAGGTACTTTCCGTTACGTGGATTATCGTATCTGGAAAATATTATGGTATTAGTGTTGCCGTCGTCACCTACACAAAGGAAAGAAATGGATCAAAAAGAAATATTTTCAAGTAGTTGATCACAAGAAATAGGTGTTTAATTGTGATAAAGTTTATCAGTTATGTTCAGCAGCAAGAATCAAAGTAAATGCTCAGTACTATGTGAAAGTTCGTGGAAATGCCTCTCCATTTGACCCAAATCTTCGGTAATACTGGATAATGCGACAGAAGCGTGGAAAATCCTAATCAATAACAAGTTGGAAACAACTTTGAGTCTGGGTTTAATTGGAAAAGTAAAGACCTAGAGACATGGCGACATGTAGGGATTTTCAAGGCGCGAGCCACGTGCGGAGAAACTCGCACGCGTGGTTACAAAAAGAGGGGGGTGTCGTAAAACATCCTCCTTATTTAACCCTAAAAAAGTTATTACTGAACTGATTTGGGAATGGACGGCGATATTTCGAATCTTTTTCCTAAAACTATAATCAATACCGCAAAAGAACACATAAAGATGAAGATCGGATACCCTGAAATTTGGTTTGTTCCAGGTTCTTTTTCCGTAAAACCGCCATCGGTAATATTCCATCCGAAAGTATCAATGATATACTGTCGAGCCTCGACTGCGGATTTGCTGTACTGCGAATTTCCTGCATCAAATGAAACGTTACTCTGTAAAGGCAATTTCGACCAATGTTGCAAAATACTATTATAATTTTCAGTTGACAATTCAACATCACAAAACATCCCTTCCATATCGGTTACCGATGATACATTCCAGCTACCGAGGTTTTGATCGAAAGCTGAAGCTCCATCGAACATGTGGCTCATATCTGTAACGGCCGAAACATCCCAACTGCTTAAATCTTGATTAAAAGAAACAGCATTACGAAACATACATTGCATAGTTTTTACCGATGAAACATCCCAACCACTAATATCTTGATTGAAAGAAGAAGCGCCATCGAACATACATTTCATCCTTTTTACTGAACCTGTATTCCAATTGCTTAAATCTTGATTAAATGAAGTGGCATTGGCGAACATATAATCCATATTTCTCGCTATATGAACGTCCCAACTGCTTATATCCTGATTAAATGAAGTAGCATTGGCGAACATACACCACATATTTTCCACCAAAGTTGTATGCCATGCACTGATATTCTGGTTGAAAGATGCCGCATTTTTGAACATTTCGGGCATATAAAGAACATTACGCAAATTCCATTTACCAATATCTTGATTGAATGAAAAAGCTCCAGAGAACATGGCACCCATGGATATCACATTTGATACATCCCAATTTCCGATATCTTGATTGAATGCAAAAGCATTTCCAAACATCCAATCCATACTGGTCACGCTTGATACATCCCAACTGCCTATATCTTGATTGAATGAAGAAGCACCATCAAACATCCAATACATATCAGTTACACTGGATACATCCCAATTACCTATATCCTGATTAAATGCCGAAGCTCTTTCGAACATACCACCCATATTCCAAACGGCCGATACGTTCCAATCACCGATATACTGATTGAAAGAAGTAGCATCGCAGAACATTTGATACATGGTAGTTACAGAAGATACATCCCAACCACCAATGTTTTGGTTAAACGAAAAAGCAGCATCAAACATGTATGTCATATCCGTTACTCTTGAAACATTCCAGCCGCCGATGTCTTGATTGAACGATTGAGCATCCCAAAACATTCCAAGCATATTTGTTACCGAAGATACATCCCATTTTCCGATATCTTGATTGAACGAATGTGCATGCAAAAACATACGCTCCATATCGGTCACACCCGATACATCCCAATTTCCGATATTCTGGTTGAACGAGAAGGTTCCCCAAAACATGCAGTACATTTTTGTTACAGAAGAAACATTCCAAGAGTTCATATTTCCACTACTTCCTAATTTCTTACAACCCCAAAAGGTTCCGCTTAAATCAGTTGTTCCGCTTAAATCGGGAGAATCGGTGGCTGTTAAATTCAAATTTTCGCATCCTGCAAAATACCATCCAGAATTTCCCAATCCCAAAGATCCCCACTGCAGAATTTCCGTTATTTTCAGCCTATCTCCGTCAAAATCAAAGCACCATCCGACAATAGTTCCGTAAATGATTAGGGTGTAAGTACCGGCCGCAGAATAGGTGTGCGTGACTTCTGCCTGATTCCAAACGGTGATGGTATCACTTGTTCCATCGCCCCAGTTCACCGTGAAGTTGTACGTACCCGAAGATTCCAAAGGTAATCTTATCTGATTGTCATTGCTTGATCCTCCGCTGTGTAAAGCGGTGTTCCACACGGAAATAAAACTTTCGGGGTTCGCATCAGCAGGAATACAGTTTCCCTTTTTCGGTTCTGACTGCAATGTCAAATTTGAATCGTGCATTTGGGAAGAAAAAAAGAAAGAAAAAAGAGGGGTCAAACTTCCTATTCCAAATATGCATAAAATAATGAAGATTTGCCATTTATTTTTCATGATATATTTCATCCTATAAGATAATGTTTTTTTACATTTTATCAATTTTGTGGGTGAGTTAAATCCCATGCAGCCGTAAAAAGATCCACCGCATTTAAGAGCTTGGTTTCACCAAAATGGTCCGGATCCGAAGATTCAGGTCCACTTGTGGTCAAAAGCCATTTAATTTGTTCTAAGGTCAATTCTGGAAAATATGCCCATAATAAAGCCGCGACAGCTGCTACTATCGGTGTAGCCGCAGATGTGTCTCCAAAGTCATGAGTATAACTTTTATCCGTAAAAGTGCTGTATTTGTCATTAGTATACGTTGTGGTAAAAATATCTTTACCTGGGGCAAGCACGTCGATGGAATTTTTGCCGTAATTTGATGCATGATTGTCGTTGAAATACAATTGTTTATGATTGTAATCTACAGCCCCAACAGAAAGAACTCCATCAAGTTGTGATGGATAATGATTTCTTTCATCATCAATTTTATCTAAATCTTTGTTATCGTTACCTGCGGATGCTATTAATAATAACTGTTTACACACACTTGTTTCATTTGTATCTAATATTGTATTTGTATCATCATCATCATAACCTCCAAATGACATAGAAATAATATTGCATCCATCATAAAATGCTTTTTCTACAGCTGAACTTGCATCATTGGGATCATAATTAAAATTATCATTAATTTTTGCAATTTTATAGTTTATTACTTGTACTACATTGCATAAACCGGCAATGCCTGCAATTCCTTTACTGTTATGATGTTCAGCAGCAACAATCCCTAAGCACCATGTTCCGTGGTAGAAATCTTCCTCTTCTGGTATAGTTGCCTGATCACAAATGGCATTTTCATGATTAGCATTTTTTTATCAATGTTATCCCCTCAATCTTCGTGATTTCTGTCGTATCCGCAGTCGATTATCCCTATTTTTATTTTAGGGACAGTATTATGCATAAATTTAGCGTATATTATATCCCAAACGGCGTAAATATTTAGATCTTTTAAGTAGTTTTCTTGATAAGATAAATATGGATCTTTATCTTCACCCGTTTCATAATCCTCAAGATACTTATTTTCATTCGGATTTGTTCTAAAAATATATTTTTCAAAATAATCACTCAATCCATCGAGATCGGAATCAATTTGAGCAGAAAATACCCCCCAAACGTGGTAACCGAGTGCATTAGAAAAACCAAATGTAGGCAATATGAGAATTACCCCGAACAATACTATTATTGATAGTTTATTCTTTCTTTTCACATTCATCACCTTTTAGTGGCTCAAATGACATTTTGTCATTTATACAAAAAGAAGTTAGTATTCGTACTTTTTGAATATTATGACTTTTGAAATTTACTAAAACATACACGATGTATTAATCTTTTTTCTTTTAATTCACTTTTATCTACTAATTGTTTTGTTTATTCTTTCTCCACTTTCAGACAATAAACCATATTTATAAAGAGTATCGGTGGTATGAACGCATTCCAAGAATTTCAATTAATTCAAACCTTGACGAAACACGGTTACTTTTTTTCAAAAGGCAATATGTTTCCGTAAATTAAACCTTATACCAGGGTTTTTTCGACAAATCCATTTGAAAAATTATAATAAATTGATTTTACAATCGCCAATTATAAATTCGGCGCATTGAATGTCTGCTTTGATTAGTTATCACTCATAATCTAATGAACATGAGTTGATCATTATTATTTCGCTCTTAATTGTGTTCTTGATGGGTAATAAGCCGATTTTCCCTATTGCATGTTGTCCATCTCCAATTAAATTTCTTCTTTTTTTTACAATGCCATGTATTCCTCCATTTTTGCCCCGTATATGATATACAAAGAACCATTCGATGGTTCCAAGCATTATAATTGTATTTGCAATCTTTTTCTCCGCCTATTTTCTTGATATTCAGCTCTCACGTCGTATTTTTGTAATTTTTTTTCTTTGCAGCAATCAACAGAGATAACGGTCAAATCTTGAATTTTTTCGATGCAAAGTATCTCATTTATTGATTTTTCAAAGAATTCTAAATTTGATATAACAATATGATGTCGCTGAATTAAGAGAAAGGATGAACAAAATAACGAATTAGAATTCATTTAACTCCTATATCATATAATTAAGCCTTTAAATCTCCTTCTAAATTTTGAATGGATTTGTCGAAGAAACCCCACTTAACCATATTCAGATATTAACTATCAACAAAGGCTATATTGGTGAAATATATCGCTCATTCATATAAAAGATCAGAAAGTAAATAAAAGAGATATTATTTTGTTTGATAATAAATGAAGATTTATCAACTTAATATTGATAATATCATTAAAAATGTAATTGGTTTTTTGTAGTTTTTATGGTCTTGAAATTTTCATAAAATCCTAATTTTATTTCAAATTCGTTAGAATTTTTCAAATTTTACTTCATTGCAGGAATACATTACAATTTTGAGAGATAAAGGGAATAATTTAAAAGCTAAGCTTTCTTACCCGTAAATATGTCGACAAATCTTCAGGAAAATCCATCGGTCGGCGCCGATATCGGACAAATTACTCCCAATCAGATTAATCCGCAGTTACTTTTAGATATTGCAGAGGTCATAGATCATGTGATTTCCCAAAAATGCCTTCAAAACGAAATGGTTTTTCATACACGATCTTCGTTCTGTTTGTATGTTGTATGCAAGTTTTAAGACTTTCGCCCCGACATAGATCAGAAGTTATTCAAAAAAAGTGTTCTCGCGCTCAAATTTCATTTCAATCCTACTTAGTTACCAAATTTTCAAATGATAAACAACGGAGATTCTTCCCTGATCAACCTGCTTTTTCTCGATGTCTTCAAACTTTGTCTAAGTTAGATTTAGTTGAAGAATCTTGGAATTCTGTACTTTTAGCACATTAATTAATTCTCAAATCTCTAAAAATTGTAGGTTCAGATCTAAAGTTAATAGCAGATTATACTGATATGCCGTGCAAGAAAAATAAAGACGATCCATATTGTTTCGGGAAAAAAGAAGGCAAAACAGTTCATCGAACGATTAGTTTTTCCGTTATTTAGGTGATTTTCATCAAATGATTGACAATTTCAAGATTAAAAAGCGTCAAGATAAACTTCCTTTGTTTCAAAAAATCCATTAAATTCTAGTTTCTAACGGCTTTTCTATAAAATATGCCATGCTTGATAGAGGTTTTTATCGTAAACGAATACTAAAGTTCTTTCTGCAGAAGCACATAACCGTGATTATGCCTGGAAGAAAATGTGCACAGACAAAACAAAAAATCATGAACTACTTAAATGGAGTAGGTAAAAGATACTGCAAAAGTATGATTAAGGGCAAATACGTAAAAAAGAAAGGATTTTCACCTATAAAATTCGATCTTCTGCTTTTTGCTAAACGCAGATTTAATTTAAAAGAAATCATTCAAGATTTTAATCAAAAAAGATCAGTGAACAAGTCGCCAGCAGCCGTATTTTTCCCCTAATTGTTATGCTCTGCTCAAAATCAAGCATAAAAACCTTACACGGCAACGAGAATTATATCCGAGATCTTTAACGCCAAATTTGGTTAATAGAAATTGCATTTCGTGAAATAAATCGGTTAGGAATTGCATAAAAGGTACAAGATCGCAATAGCCGGCTGAATATTATGGGAGTTCGGTGCTTTTTGTGCAATATATGGCAGACACAACGATTTCTGATAAAAAGAAACGATCCTACCGCAGCAGACTTAGAATTGAATGAAATTCTTGGAATGTGCCCAAATCATCGGTATCCACTATATTTATCATCCATGAGATGAAAAGAACAATATATTCATAGATTAACGAATGGATTAATCTTAAATAGATGAAAAAGGATCAATTATATAGTGAATGTTGTTTATTAAAAAATATTTATCAAACAACCTTTGAATCGAAGGAAATTTATAAATGTATTTTAAAAACATAAACTCTCTTGAGATATTGAGGGAAAAAATTAGCGAATATTTAGAAAAAGTTGGCAATATTATCGTTGAGCTTGATTCTAACGGAAAAATTCAATTAATAAATAAATATGGTTTAGATCTTTTAGGAGTTTCTAGTGATGAAATAATTGGAAAATCATGGTTTGAAAATTTTATACCAGAAGAGGAAAGGAAATCAATAAGTAAAGTTTTTAGCATGCTAATGAACGGAGACATCGAGAATGTAGAGTTCTATTCTAATATTATAATTACAAAAAGAAAAGAAAAACGCATGATAAAATGGTATAATACCTTATTAATTGATGATAATGGAAAAAATGTCGGAGTTTTGAGTTCTGGAACAGATGTCACAGAACTAAGCAAAGCTCAAGAAAATCTGGAAAAAAATCGAGAAATGTTGCGAATAACTCTCAATTATTCTCCATTAGCTATTATTTCGAGTGATCTTAACGACGTTATTACAAATTGTAATGAGGCTACAGTAAAATTATTTCATGCTCAATCAGAACAAGAATTAATTGGTAAAAATTACATATCCCTTTTTGAAGAAAATGATCATAAAAAAATTGCTCTGAATTTAAAAAAAATTCGAGATGTGGGCAAAAGGAAATGCTTGCGGTATAATTTTAAACGTTTAGATGGTTCTACTTTTCCTGGAGAACTTTCTGTAAGTTTAATTTATGATTCACAAAAAAAACCGTTTGGAATTGTTTCAATCATTCAAAATATTTCCCGAAGAATAATAAGTGAAGAGACGCAGATAAAAAACCAAAAATACCAAGCACTTTCTTTAATGGCTGGCGGAATTGCCCATGATTTAAACAACGCACTAATGATTATTCAAGGAAATTTGGATCTAATTAAATTGAATGTTAAATCCGAAGAAATCAAAGAAATGATTCTTGATATGGAAAATAGCATTGAAAATGTTAAGCAAAGCGTTAATTTTCTAATGTTTTATGGAAAACCTACTATAAAAAAAAGGCGAAATTGCAATATTAACAAGATAATTCAATCGTCAGTTAAATTTGTATCTCATGGATCCTCAAATGTTTTTATAATAGACACTGCAGAATTCCCTCTCAAAGTAGAATGTAATAGAAGCCAAATTTCACAAGTAATTACGAATATTTTGATCAATGCAGATCAATCAATGCCCAATGGAGGAGAAATTAGGGTTAAATCATGTCTTATAAAAGCAACTGAAATTAAGGAGAAATATCCACAAGTTGTGAATAAAAGTCGGGATTATGTAGTAATTTCAGTGAAAGATCAAGGTGAAGGCATAGATCCCAAAATTGCACCTTTTATCTTTGACCCATATTATACTACAAAAGAAACAGGTCATGGAATCGGTTTAGCTACTTCTCTTGCGATAATTAAAAATCACAAAGGATATATGTTTTTTGAAAGTAAGAAAGGTATTGGAACCACTTTTTATATTTTTTTACCTCTTTCTTCTAAAAGTAGAGAAATTCATAAGCAGAATAGCAACCTTCAAAAAGGGAGCAGAGATTTTTCTAACAAGCGAATTTTGATTATGGATGATGATGTTTTTGTTCAAAAAATAATTACAAAAATGATGAAACATCTTAAAATTACTGCAAATATTGTTCCAAACGATAAAGTATGCATAGAAGAATTTAAAGCAGCGCATCTAAAGAAAAATTACTATGATTTAGTAATACTGGATAATGTCATAATCGGTGGTAAATCTGGAAAAGAGGTAGTTAAAGAATTAAAAAAGATTGATCCTAAAGTTAAAGTGGTATTATCCAGCGGAACTTTCTTTCAAAATTTAGCTGATTTAGGATTTATCGATCAAATTCAAAAACCTTATGTATTGGAGCAAATTGAAGAGATTTTGAAGAAATACTTGTAATGTCTTTACACGGACAAACAGGTAAAAAATAGGAAGAAAAAAACAAAAACTCATAACGCTATTTCACTCAAGCCAATCATACTCCGATTCTCATCCAGCTCAACAAACGAGATTTGTCCGACGCAATAGGATTATCGGATTTTCAACGTAATCCATCGGTTGTGTTGGATGAAAAATGATTTACGAACGGATTTACAGATGAAAACCGACTTCGGCTCGTAAAATGCGCAAATCACACTACTATGAGTTATTTGCAAGCAAATCTTGAACACAGCGAACCAGTAATCATAGAAATTATTCTTCGAAATAAAAAATCTTTACTCAATTCAAAATTTTCATTAATATAGGAGAATTCATTTTTTTTATATTTTTTCAACGAAATTTGCGTGAATGCCAAATCCGCATAAAATCCAAGCGCTGGAGCAAAAACGGTTAAGGAAATAGTGCAGGAGAAGGGATTTGAACCCCTGTATGCCTTTGCAACGGGATATCTCTTAGTGGTTCCGATTTCAAAGCGAGTTCGTAAACCAGAGCCATGATCTTGAGTCCCGCACCGTTAGTCTATCGCAATTTCTCATTGCTAATTGACCAGCTTGGTTACTCCTGCATAAGATTAAAAAAGCTTTTGACACATATGAACGGTTCAATCGCGTGAGAGCGAGGTGAAAGTGCTCAAATGTGAGTTGAAAAATGGGCGAGCCCATAAAAAATTTATGGCACTAAAATAAGGTCATGAAAAAGCTGGGATACTGATAAGTGTCAATATGGTTAAGATCGCTAAAATTGCAATTATACCCATGATAATCAAAAATCTGGTCCGCTTACTGCCTTGCAGAGAGACAATCATTATTTTAAAATTTGGTTTTTGGGGTCACGGTGTTTGCATTAAATAAATTGAAATCCATACACAAACATTGAAATAGATGGAGTGCTAAAGTAGGAAGTCAAAGCCCCAATCGCTGTATACTTTTGATTCATGAACAATGGTAAAGGCTTCAATTGTACTCATTCCCATTTTTATTTTGGGATATCTCGCTTGTAATTTCGCAATTTCGCGTGTCCAGATTCCGTGTAAGTGATAGAATAATCCATAACTGCTGGGCAGTTGATAAGTGACAATTTCAGCTTTGCAAATGCAATCAGCCCGCTAAGCGACATTTCTGCAAATATGGCGAGAATTTGAATCAATAGCGAGCTGTTTGCGATACTATCAAACCAAGCCATCTGTGGGCTATATTGTGAAACGAATACGGTTCGATAGGCGCCCACGATGGTGAAAATGCTACCCATAAGGTGCATCCATCTTCGATAGGTTAAATCCGAATTGATAGAGGGTGTGGATGTGGTGGATGTGGTGGATGTGGTGGAAGTGATGGAAGTGATGGAAGTGGTAGAGTTTCTACTCAAATTTCTCTTTAAGATCACCGCATTCACTATTAAGTTAGCAATATTAATGGCAACCATTACCGACCACTACGGCCATGCCCAAGCAGTGTTCCAATCGCTCATTTTTTCTTCATATCCTTTACGACGGCCGTTCCAAATGATGCTTCGAAATTCGCTTGAACCAGCAATGTTCGGAGTGCGTTGGGATCATTTCCATTGATCAACCGGACTCTAAAACCGCTCCGTTTCAAAATTTGTAAGGAAACGGCGTCGAATATCCGATATTCGCCTGCAGCAGCTTGAGTTTTGCCTCCTGTGCCGTATATCACCTGTTCTAATTCAGATATTGAAAGAGAATCGAATTTAATTGCATCTGGATGCTTGTTTGGGTCTTTATTATAGATTCCATCCACATCAGTGAGGATAATTACATCAGTGGCATCTAGAATTTCTGCAATTTGGAATGTGACTGATGTCGTGCTCTGCCCAGGTATGAAACCTCCTGAAACAAGAATTCGCTGAGACAAAGCCGCTTGAGAAATATCATTGGGGGAAGTTATGACTGTAGGATAGGCGTGTGGTCCGAGAGCGGTAATTAAGAGTAAAGCATTAAGTCGGGAAGCTTGAATACCGAAAGTGTCACAAAGCGATTCATTTGCATTAAGTTTGCGGGCTGCTTGGATATATTTTCTGGCGATTTTACCTCCTCCGATTATGATGGCTGCAATATTTTTTGCTTCTTGTAGTATTTCAACAATTTTGGTTAATTTGGTTAATTGGAGGGAGAGAGAGGAATCAAAAAGAAGAGAACCTCCCATTTTTAGGACAATTTTCCGTTTGGTCATGAAGTGTCACGAATTATAGAGAGGAATTCAGTAAAATTCTTTTTGGATTTCGAATAAAAATTAGATAATGGTGGATGAAACACAAGCTGGATCCCTCCCCCACCAAGTTAAAATTCAAGTACCCCATCGCATATCTGGATTTTTCCAAATGCAAGATCCCGATAAGTCACATGAAATTACTTCTCCTTTAGATATTGGTTCACGTGGTGGAGGTCCAGCCTTGACGGCTTATGGTACAACA
The DNA here is from genome assembly GCA_021498095.1 of Candidatus Harpocratesius repetitus. Lineage (GTDB taxonomy): Archaea > Asgardarchaeota > Lokiarchaeia > Sigyniarchaeales > Promethearchaeaceae > Harpocratesius > Harpocratesius repetitus. Next base: position 797,815 of record JAIZWK010000001.1, read on the forward strand.
TTAATTATAAACGATAGAAAATATCAAGACCAAGAAAATCCACATACCGATTACTCCGCCAAAAGACCTAATATTTCTGTGAAAGATGTTCCTTATGCTAGATTACCTCCAGAATCCTCGAATTCACAGAGAGAAAATTTGCAGTATCGTATTATTATTAATCAACAAGATTGTACATATAATGCAAGTACTTCCATCACAGTATTAGAGCTAATGCAGTCTTTCCTTCCACCAAATTCACGGATTTCAATTATTCATAATTTTGATCTACCTTTAGGTGCTGGATATGGCTCTAGTGGAGCAGGGGCTTTGGGAATTGCTTTGGGGTTGAATGAATTATTCCAACTAGGTTTAACTCCATTAGAAGCGGCGCAGTATGCTCATATTGCCGAGGTTCAGAATCATACCGGCTTAGGAACCGTAGCAGGACAATTCACTGGGGGTCTAGCTTTAGTTTTAGAACCTGGTTATCCATTCCGGATGCACGAAATTGAAGTTCCTGAAAATATATCTATCGGCTTGGCTAGTTGGGGAGCTATTTCGACTAAACATATTCTCACTGATCCAGAATATAAACACTTAATTTTTGAAAAAGGCCAGCAGGCAATGACACAGATGCAGAAGGAATGGAGTCTGGAAAATTACATGAAAGTATGTCAAGATTTCGTAATAAACACTCATTTACTGGAAAAACTTCATTTATCTGAAATTGCGAAGGTAATTGAAGAACTTAATCAAGTAACTCAGTTGGGTGCTAGTTTGAATCAATTGGGGAAATCTGTATTTTGTTTCTGTACAAAAGATGAGCGTGAAATAGTGACATCTATTATGGAGAAATATCGGCCGTCATTCGGACCGAAATTCGTTCAAGTCGCTAAAGAAGGATATAATTTAATAATTAATAATTGAGTAAAAAAGGAAAGGCTATACCTTAGTAACGCTACAATACCCTCTTTTTAAAAGGAAAGTTTATACCTTAGTAACGCTGCAATACCACCGAAAGTGGAGATCAACATGGTTCCTTCTTCTGTTTCAGTAGAAAATATTTTCACATGGGTGCCTTGGACTTCTGCGATTTTTCCGAGGTCTTCAATAATGTCAATTTCATCACTTACTTGAAAAGATGTGGAATTACATTTAGGACAGTGTGTTATTCGATATTTCTCTGTAAAGTTGAGAATATCACGTGGATCAATTGTGTGATGCTCGTTGTATCCACATTGTTCGCAAGTAATTGTAACTCGACTTTTATTCAAACCTTCTGAAAGAATGAGAACATCTACCGCTCCTGCTTCGAGAGCTTTTCGTACTTCTTTTTCTCCATAAATTGCCATATCAGTATCTCTGGATATTTCTTCCATGAATTTGCCGAAAATTTTCCTTTCTTGGACATATCGGAGATTTTGCAGTTTATCCTGAATTTTAATGACCGTTTCTCGAATTCCTGCTTCACCTGAATAACTTACATCCACGAAATCTAAGATTTTATCTTTCAACCGGTAATCGAGATCTCCTTTTTTGACAAATTTTTCTTTTGCCATTCCTGCTCCACTAACAAAAATACCTTCTAGATCATCAATTTCGAGAAAAATTTGGTTTGAAATTTCGGAAACCCGTTTGTAAAACGCTTGAGCACCTTCTTCAATCAAGCGTTCCAACCTACGTTGTGATTGACCACCAGCATTATGTTTACTATGAACTCCAGATGTCAAAGTTTTAGCAATTTCCAAATGGCTGCCTTTAACCCAACCGATAGCAGCTTCTTTATTTTCAATATTTATAATTCCATATGTCCCCTTTTCTTCAATCATATCATATAATGGATCAAGTAAAAATTCAGAGGAACAATAATATTTAAAATTCTTAACGGGTTCAGGGGGTTCAATTATATACAGTTCACTTCTTTCCGTTCCTGGTTTATTATCTTCAGGAATTTGACCTGAGTACATTAGTAAACCATTAGGAGGAATTTCTTTAATATTTCGTAATTGTCCTATGAGTGCGGTAATACTATCGATTACATTTTTTCGGTTACCCTTAGATTTAATATTAGAACTTTCTCCAATTTCTTTTTTAAGATAAGAGATTACATCAAAAACTTTTCGGGTAGGAGGTATCATTAATGAAATTAAAGCGGTATGAAAACCGGATTTATTTTTTAAGATTTCTAAATTTTTTTTTAATAGATAACGTTTATATTGTGAGTCATCAGATTCAATATTAGACATAAGGCAAAACCTGGATAATTTTTAATTATTTCGCAAAAATAGCAATTTGGTGCGTTTATGAGTAGTAAGGTTAAGATATAGTTTAATCCTTTATTTATTTATTAATGTAATCGTTTTTTTTGTTTTTGTATCTTATTAATTTTTATTTGTTTGAAATATTATTGCAAGATAGTTTATACTTTAGTATTCCTCATTTTCTTTGGTTTTATCAACCAATAAGACATCATTATATTTTCTTTATAGGTTATCTGCTCATCTTACACTTATTTTCATAAATATGCTATCAAGTTGCATTTACTTTTGCGGTAACTTAAATGAATAAAAAGTAGCATAAATTATCAATTTTATTATTTATGGTAAATAACATTTAGATATGAAGAGTCCTAATGGGAATCCAATTATTCCTGCAGATCACCCCCGGGCTGAGTCTTTACACTATCGCCATCTTTTGGTAGATGCTATGCATAAAAAAATCGTAACCCCTTCTGGATTATGTGCTCATGGTCGGGGTGAAGCGTTTGATTATCTTATAGGGGAACAAACAATTTCACCCGCTGAAAAGAGTATTCAAGCTGCTGTCGCTACATTAATAAAAGCAAAACATCCTGTTATAAGTGTTAATGGCAATGTTGCGGCATTGGTGGGAAAAGAATTGGTTGAATTGTCTCAATTATTAAATATACCTTTAGAAATTAACATTTTCTACCAAGCCGAAGGTAGAATTGAAGCAATTACAGAACTTTTGCGCGATTTTGGAGCTAAAAATTTGCTTGGAATTGGGGATTTTACCCCAAAACAACTATCTAAACTTTCATCAAATCGAAGAATTGTGGATCCAAGGGGTATTTATCAAGCTGATGTTGTTGTTGTTCCATTAGAAGATGGAGATCGAACAGAAGCACTTATTGCTGCTGGAAAATTCGTTATTGCTATTGATTTGAATCCTCTTAGTCGTACGGCTCAACAAGCTCATATTACTATTGTGGATAACATCATTCGAGTCATTCCTAAAATGGTTGAAATTGGAAAAATCCTACAAAATGCAACAGATAAAGAATTAAATCAAATAGCAAGTGAATTTGATCAATCTCAAAATCTTAAGCAATCGCTTGAATATATTATTAAGTATTTAAAAACTCAAATTAAATAAATCTGACCTTCACCTTACTCGAGTTAATGTAAAAATGAACGGCGATATACATCAAATCTATGCAGTTCGTCCTTGCTTTTCTCATGATATCCAGAAAGTTATGGAAATTAATGAAGCAACTTTACCAGAAAATTATCCATTATTTTTTTATGAACAGATTTTGGAAAGATATCCTGATTCATTTTTACTTGCTTATTCAAGAGAAAAACCTCAAATGATTTTAGGTTATATAATGTGGAGAATTGAGCGCGGATCATCTTCTTTTGGTTTAGATTATGTTAAAAAAGCTCATTTAGTGTCCTTAGCGGTATTACCTAAATTTCGAAGAATGGGAATTGCTTCAAGTCTTTTACAAAACAGTATGAAAGTAGTTCAAAAATACAAAATTTCAGAATATGTATTAGAAGTTCGAGTTTCTAATACAGGAGCTATTCGATTATATGAAGACGTTCATGGTTTTGAAAAGATTCGTATCATCAGTCGATATTATCGAGACGGTGAAGATGCTTTTTATATGAGCTATAAATATGATCCTACTTCTCAATATACTCATAAATCAATGGGTATGTCTGATGAGGAAATTTTTAGACATTATTTAAGAATTAATCAACCACATTTATGCTTTCGGTGCCCAAATTGTCATCATGTGTTAATTAAAGGTTTAAATTATTCTTATTCAGGAAGTATTCATCCAAATGACCCTTCTACTTTAACTTGTGCATATTGTAATTCAGAAATTTTAAAATTTTCAATATCTCAAGGAAAATATGATATAAAATTATAAAAATACAAATTAATAAAAATTTTGAATGTAATTCAAAAGTTTCAAGATTGCATCTTATTTTGTTAGTTTCAGAGAGTAGAATAAAGTTGCTGATCTTTTCTAATATATCATCTGTGAAATTACATCTGAATACTTGTAAAAGAATTATTTAATTTAATTTTTAAAAATTTAAGAATTGACAAGTGTTTCTACTAATTTTCCTTTTTTATTTTGATTTCCTTTTTCAATGATTTTCATTGAATAAATTCGATTGAATTACTTGAGTAAACTATACTAAAAATAAATCTAAGTATGATCAAACTCGTATATATAAAAAAGGATCTTTTATAGATTTATCCAATAACAATTATCCAGAATAAATTCTCTTGTAATTTAATGAAAAACCTTAAATATAATTACAACGAATTTAAAGTTTCCGAATTTCCGACATTAAGTTTAAATATCGTATACGATTAAAAATTGTGTGAATTAGTCATTTATTATGATTAAAACACATGAAATTTCTCATGCAATATCGATCAAGTAAGTTGCTTAAAATAAGCCTTAAGCATACTACTTTGAATGATATTAGAGTGACACTCCCATTCATCATTGGCAGATTAATGCATCAATCTTTGATTGAAATGAATGAATAAAACCAAATCACTCAACATGCTTTTGCATGTGCATTGGTCCCATGGCAAAATTTTGTTCGTATAATTCAAATTGAGTAAATACGGACAATGTAGTATGATTTCAATAGCTCTTCCCTATTTTAAAATAAATTGTGTAAACCAAATAACCGTAATTTTATGGAAGATAACGCGTAATGGAGTAAATGAGACATATCGTCTCTGATAAGTAATCAGGGCTTGTTCCTGATTAAGGTCCATACGCCTACGCTGCATAGTGGATGTCTCGGCTTAGTATCTGATGAAGGGCGTGACAAGCTGCGATAAGCTCCGGGTAGGTGCACGTAACCGTTGATCCGGAGATTCCCGAATGTGACATCATGGTTAGGGTAATGCCTTTCCATCCCCTTTAGGGGAGGGGAACGCGCTGAAGCGAAGCATCATAATAAGCGCAGGAAAAGAAAGCAACTGCGATTCCGTGAGTAACGGCGAGCGAAAACGGATGAGGTCAAACCGAATCTGCCGGTGAAAGTCGGTGGAGATGTGGAGTGTGGACTCGTGTCGAGCCTCCGTGAAAAAATTGAACTTTTCTGGAATGTTAGACCATAGAGGGTGACAGTCCCGTAAATGTAATTCACGAGGTTTATGGCGAGTATCCCGAGTAGCACGGGATGGTTGTTCCGTGTGAATATACCTGGTACCAACAGGTAAACCTAAATATAAGCTAAGACCGATAGCGTATTAGTACCGTGAGGGAAAGATGAAAAGCACCCAGGAATGGTTGTGAAAAGTGCCTGAAACTATGCAGTGAAGAGTGAAGCGGTCTGAAAGAAATAATGCTTTCCGAAGTTCGTGCACGTGAGTGTGGTAACGAGGAGAGCGGATCAGGATTGCTTCTTTATTCTCGAAACATTAGCCAGGGAGCTTATGTTAGTGGCGAGATTAAGGGGATCACCCCCGAAGTCGCAGGGAAACCGATACATTCGCAACTTCATTAGAAGTGAGGAATGCGGTGTGAAAGCGCCTATAGTCACTGATGTAATGCCCGAAGTCGGACGATCTAGGCCTGGTCAGGGCGAAGTGCGGGGAAACCCGCATGGAGGTCCGATATCGTTCTGACGTGCAATTCGTTGAGTTGAACTGGGTCTAGGCGGAAAAGCTAAATCTAGTCCGAGGATGGCTGGTTCCCCTCGAAGCTGCTCAAAGGCAGGCCTCATACGAGAGTGATTGTGGTGTAGAGCACTAATTCGCTTGGTACGGGGAGTAAAATCCTCGCCGGCTTCTTAAACTCCGAAGCTGCAATCCTTGTAGACTATGGGAGACGGCTTACCCGCGGTAAGCGTGGGTAGCGAGAGAGAAACAACTCAGACCTCGGTTAAGGTCCTAAAGTGTAGACTAAGTGTTAAACCGAATGGCGTCATTTTTCGAAGACAGCAAAAAGGTAGGCTCAGAAACAGCCACCCTACAATGAGTACGTAACAGTTCATTTGCTAAGAAAAATGGCCCAGAAAATGGACGGGGCTCAAGTCTACCACCGATACCGGGGGGCATACTCAGGAGCGAGTATGATCCGGTAGAGGGGCGTGGGGCTCGAGATAAAGTACGGCCGTAAGGTCGTATGAATCGTGCTCCAGTGCAGATCCTGGCAGTAGTAACAGCTGAGATACGTGAAAATCGTATCCGCCGAAAGGCCAAGGGTTTCTTGGCAATACGTCGTTAGCCAAGAGTTAGTCGTTCCTAAGGTCATTCTTAACCGTCTTGACCGAAAGGGAAACAGATTTATATTTCTGTACTTGGAAGCTAGGTATTCGGCGACGAACGGGAGATTGGTGACGGAAGTGGATAGTTCGAGCGGGATTGTCGTTCCCGTTTAAATGTATAACTCTGGGGTGTGCCTTTGCGGCGAGAACCAGACTAAAGCATGAATAGCCGCCTTACTGTGGGCGGTTCGAGACGATTCCAATTCCCAATGAAAAGCCAATCTTCAACAAACTTCTAAGACGTACCCAGAACCGACACAGGTGTGCCCAAGGTGAGAAGCCTCAGGCGTGTGGAATTACGGGTTGTTAGGGAAATCGGCAAAATGGAGCGGAACCTTCGGAAGAACGCTTGCTTGGAGCCTTTGCGAAAGCGGGGGCTCTAAGTTGCAATAACTAGTATCACCCGACTGTTAAATACAAACATAGCTTTCTGCAAGACCGAAAGGTTGTGTACAGAAAGTGAATCCTGCCCAGTGCAAGTCAGTCAAAACCGGGTCCAACCGGAATAAGCTCTTGTAAACGGCGGGAGTAACTATAACTCTCTTAAGGTAGCCAAATGCCTTGTCGTATAAGTAACGACGTGCATGAACGGACCAACGCGGTGGTAACTGTCCCAACATCCTACTCCGTGAACCTACAGGACGGCGAACGGTCCGTCACGCACCGTTGGGAAGAGAAGACCCCATGGAGTTTTACTGCAGCTTGTTCTTGACATACTCTGTTACATGCAGAGTGTAGCTGGGAGCGTCGATGCTATGCTTTCGGGTGTAGCGGAGCGACAATGGAACACCAGCCTTGTATCGGGGCATGTCTAACTCGCGAGTCGCTTGCGAGGACAGGTGCAGGTGGGCAGTTTCGGTGGGGCGCCAGAGCTTGGAAAAGATATCCAAGCTACCCTAAGGTCAACTCAACCGGGACAGAAATCCGGTGAAGAGTGGAAAGGCAAAAGTTGGCCTGATGGAACCCTTGACAGCAAGGGGTTCCAAGACGAAAGTCTGGCTTAACGATCTTTCATTAACCTTTGGTAGGTGGTGGAAGTGATAGAAAAATTACCCTGGGGGTAACAGAGTTGTCGCAGGCAAGAGTTCATATCGACCCTGCGGCTTGCTTCCTCGATGTCGGCTCTTCCTATCCTGGCCATGCAGCAGTGGCCAAGGGTGGGGCTGTACGCCCATTAAAAGGGAACGTGAGCTGGGTTTAGACCGTCGTGAGACAGGTCGGATTCTATCTAACGGTGCTGTTGGGAGTTTGAGAGCAGCGTGCGTCCAGTACGAGAGGAACAACGCGCGGTCGCCTCTGGTGAGGGGTTGTTCGACAGAGCATGCCCCACAGCTACGCGGCAAATCATAAACGCTGAAAGCATCTAAGCGTGAAGGATGCCTCGAAACGAGATTCCCATTCAAGAACACGTGCAGATTGTGAGATTCTTTTTGCCGAAAGGATCTTGTAGCATTCTGCGAACGGGGACTGGCGACAGTAACCGTAGTTCAAGACGAGCTCACCGGTAAAAGACCGGGTAGGTGAGTCAGGCGGTGTAAACACGGAGCATTTGCGACGTGCGTAGCCGGCCGATCTCAATAGAGCGAGTGTTTGGACTGGAAAAGGAACATATGGGCCCTGGCTTTGAGTCAGGACTCCAGAACGCGCTATGAAATTAACTACAAAATTTTGTCATGGGATAAAAATTTCTATCTTTTTATATTCTTTTTCGATATTTATTTTACTTTAGATAATTAATTTTTGAAAGTGGAAAAAACATGAGGAAAATTTTAATCGTTTGTCCTATTTGTAATAAATCCAAACGAATACCAGTTCCTGAATCTATTTTTCATATTGAAGAAGGTTCTTTATTAAAAATACCTATTAAAAAAAACACAATTTGTTCTCATGAATTTATTTTAATAATTGATTATAATTTTTCAATTAGAGATTATGAAATTGATAAAGATGAAATTAAAAGAATTCAGCAAATAAAAAAGAAAAATGAAGATTTATCTATCTTTGATATAGTTATTTAAATTTATTTTTTATGTTGGTTCAAAAATAATTATGATCGATTTTTCATCATGGAATACTTGTAATTTTTGAATTTGTTGAGTAATTCTATAATTTTTTTCTGTAACACCAACGATTTCAAGATTATAATTTCCTGGTTCGACAGGAATTACTATATCAAAAGAGAAAATTGTTTCTTTATTTGGATTTAAATGAATTTGTGATATTCGTTTAAAATAATTACTATACTTATAATGTATTTCTAAATCAATAGTAAAAGAAACCGATTCAGGATTATAGAATATAATGTCTATTTTTTCAGAAATGACTTTGATAAAATTATTTTTGATATTTATTTGAACTAAATCTTCACTTGTTTTTAATGAATTCAGTATTTCTTTTGATCTTTGTAGTCGAAAAGAGTGATTTTTATGAAAAATTGGATTTCCAAATTGTATTTTTGGAAGTTGATTAAATTCTTCAAAAAATGGTGTAGCTTCTCTTGAATTTGAAAGATTGCTAATTTTGACATAACTCAAGATTTTTTCGTATGTTAGATCTCTTTTTTTATCTAGTTTTGGTAGTTCTAAAACATAAAGAGGTGAAAAAATAACACTTCCAAAATTTGCAACTTGAAAACTATCTTGTCGTTTAATTATTTGTAAAATTGATTGTAAATTTATATTTTTTAAGATGAAAGGAGCCACTATTATTCCATTTAGTTCTAAGTTGCTAATTATTGTATATGGGATTAGAGGGATTGCTCCTGTTAGCAAAATCTTTGAAAATTTTTCTTTTTTTTTCAAACCAAATAATGGATTTTGAATGAATAAATTGAAATTTGTGATTTTTGATTTTTCGAGTTTCTCTTTAGTAAACTTTGCTATCTCTGGTTGTTCTTCAAGAATTGTAATTGATTTTACAACTTTTGATATTACTGCTTCTAAATACCCCCCTTTGGCGCCTAAAAAGAGGACACGATCTGTTTCATTTAGTTCTAGTAAAGTTGTTATCATACTGATCATATGAGGTGCAGATACAGTTCGATTAATAATATCATTTTTATAGAAAAATAATACAGGACGATCTCTTAAAACAAACCATTTGAGTTGTTCATGTGTGAAAAACGCTTCTAAAGGAAGTTCTTTCAAAATTTGAAATATCTTTTTATTTCTAAGATAACCCATTTTTATATGATTTAATAATAATTGTAAGAATAGTTTCTGATAATCCATGTTGTTATCTCCCCCTAAAATATTCAGAAAATTTAACTACTTATTTTTAACTCATTTTGAAAAAATATACAAATTATTAAGTTTATCTTGTTGAACGAATATGTTTGTCGAAGATTTATAATAACATGTCTCTAAAATTTCTATTTTAATATAATAAAAAATCTCTTGTTAAAAATCAAAAGAAAAATACCTAAAATGAATTAAAAATCAAATCTTTAATTAAATAATAAAGTGAATATCTAAACAGATTCCTAAAAACCTAAAATAAATATTTAAGGATTTATTTTATTATATCAAATAAGAGCCTTTATTTTACTGAATATTGATTTCTCGAATAATAATGAGGATTATTCTATGGCCATCGAAAAAGAAAAAGAATCTGAAGCTTCCATTGAAAAAGAGAAGGATTCAAACTATTTAATAACATACACGCGGCATTTGGAACGTAGACTCCGTAATTTAGAAGCTACCAAATCAAAATTAGAAAGAGAATTGCTAGCAAGTCAAAGGGATTTGGATAATTTACGGAAGGAATTAGATCGTCTCCGTCAACCTCCATTAATATCTGCTCATGTTACAGATATTTTACCTGACCATAGAGCAATCGTTAAATCTAGTTCTGGACCATCATTTATCGTCAATATTGCGCCAAAAGTAAATATAGATGAATTACATGTGAATGATCGAGTAGCTCTTAACCAACGGACATTTTCTATCATGGAAAGATTACCTACAATAGTAGATCCTCTTGTTCAAGTTATGGAAATCACTGAAAAACCAGATGAATATACATATGATGATATTGGTGGATTAGATGAACAATTGATTGAAGTAAGAGAAACTGTTGAAAAACCTCTTTTAAATCCTGAATTATTTGAGAAAGTAGGTGTTATTCCTCCTAAGGGAATACTATTATATGGTGTGCCCGGAACAGGAAAAACTATGATGGCTAAAGCAGTCGCTAATGCTACTCAAGCAACTTTTATTCGGATTATTGGGAGTGAATTAGTCCAGAAATTTATTGGAGAAGGTGCACGGATGGTTCGTGAGCTTTTTGAAATGGCTCGTAATCATGCACCAGCAATAATTTTTATCGATGAATTAGATGCAATTGGATCAAAAAGATTACAAGTTGCAACTTCTGGTGATCGAGAAGTTCAACGAACATTAATGCAGCTTTTAAGTGAATTAGATGGATTTAATAATCGAGGTGATATTCGAATAATTGGTGCTACAAATCGACCTGATATATTAGATCCTGCATTATTGCGACCTGGTCGATTTGATCGTTTGATCGAATTCCCTCCACCAGATGAAGAAGCTCGAATTAAAATTTTTGAAATCCATAGTAAATCTATGAATTTAGAGAAAAAAGCAAGAAATTTCAAGCAATTTTCTCACTTAACAGAAAATGCAACTGGAGCAGAGATTAAAGCAATTGTAATGGAAGCTGGAATGTTTGCTATTCGAGATAATTCAGAAGAAGTTAAAGTAAGTCATTTTAAAAGAGCTATTGCTAAAGTAATGAAAACATCCAAGAAAACACATGATAAATTTGAAATGTATGCTTAATGGCACTTTTTTTCTGATTTTAACTTATTTCATTTTTTTATTATTTGATAATAATAATGATGTTCATATGTCGCTAAATAATTACAATCAAGATGAAATTGAATCATTACTTCGCGGAATTTTTACATATCAATTCAATGCTTCCGTCGCTTCTGTCTTATTAAGCACTTTTCCTAAAATGACATTTAAGTTTTCCCATAAAACCAAAAAATTAAAGTATATTTATGTTGATAACCAGATTTTTGCTTCTTATCGGCCTCAAACTGGCACATTTTCATTAGGTTTTGGGGCTGCTAACCTAATTCTACATCATACATCAATGCCCACTTTACGTGTGGTCGTTCTAACCGAAGTGCAAGATTTCATCAAAGATGGAAAATCAGTTTTCTCTCAACATGTCGTTGATGTTGATCCTTCTCTCCATATTGGTGATGAAGTTATTATTGTCAATGAAACTGATGAGCTTCTTGCAATTGGTAAGCTTTTCTATCCCCCTATTTATATAAGACAAAGAGTCAAAGGGAGCTGTGTAAAAGTCCGAAAAGGCATCCATTCCATCAATTCTCTAAAAGAATAAAATTTTATTGTCTTTTTGTATTTATATTTTTATTATAATCATTATAGGAGACTATAAATCATGGGAAAACTACCTAAATCAATGCAGAATAAAAAAAAACAAGCAAGAGAATTACGCGCTAAAGGAAGTGCTACTCTTCAGAAACGGCATCGGGCACCTCCAATTCCTCAAAATCGCCAAATGCGTCGACGACTGAAACAACAAGGCATAGGTGATATGGAGCAAATTGAAGCAAATCGTGTTATTATTCAAACTGATACAGAAGATTTAGTAATTGAAGCACCTCAAATAATTCGAGTGAATCAACAGGGAATGAATGTATATCAAGTAATTGGTAATGCAGAGTCATATCCTTCTGGAACTTATTCAGGACAAGCTTCTGAAGTATCAGAGAGCGTTGAAGAAGTGAAAGATATTGAAGACACAAATGCTGATTTATCTCTTAATGTGGAAATTACTGAACAAGATATTCAATTAGTCGTCATGCAAACTAATGTTTCTCCTGAAATCGCTAAGCAAACTCTTCAAGAAACTAATGGGGATCTTGCTAAAGCGATTATTAAATTAAAAACGCAATAATTCGCTAAAATTTAATGTCTGTTCCAAAATTTTTTTTAATTTTATCGAAATTAGCTTCTTTGATTATATATGTCTGCTATTGCCTCAAAAAAAACGGAAAAACTGGATGGACCAGAAAAAATATTGTTTTATATGAGCTTTGTATTTCTGGGCACTATAGTAGTTATACTCATTCTGGTGGCGTTATTTTCCTGGGATCTCTTTTCAACTAATGTTTTAGCACCAATTATTTACTTTCTTATATTAACTGGCTTAGTTCTCAGTTTTGGAACCTTGTTGAAAGAAGTTCCAAATTCGAAAAAATTGATTTTAAATTGGTTTTATGGATTTATTAGTCTTAGCTTTATTATTGGGATTGTATTAGGTGTTTTTATGTGGTAATTTTTCCATTGCCATTATTTCTTATTTTTTTCCTATCATTTTATTAAGTTCAACTATTTTTTGGTCAATAATAGATGAGAATTCTCGATTATTTGAATCTTCCACAAATCTAAATGCTTGTAAGTATTCTTCTAAAGCTTTTTGATGAAATCCTAAATGTTCTAGTAAATTTGCTTTTTCTGCCATAGATTTTGCAATTCCAAATCGATTGGACAGCTGAAGCTTTAATTTAATAATTTGATTGTAAATTTCTAAAGCTAAAGGGTAATTTTCATTTTTTTTAGCGATTTCTAAATTTTGAGCAAGTTTGTACAACTCAATGATATCTTTCATTTCTTTCATATTTTGACAAATTGGAACTAAACTTTTGAAATCACTTACTATTCAGATCATATCACTATATTCTTTATTCATTCTTATGCATTGGAAAAGCATTTATGATTTTAAACGATTAATTATTTATATGAATCAACTTGCAGAAATATCTCCTAGTGCCAATAAATATCGCATTGTATGCAAAGTAGCTAATCCAATTAACAAGTTGATATGCTTTTATTCATTTGACAAAGGAAATTCTTGGGTATCTCAAGTCATGATCCCCACTAATGAGTTTGAATATTTAATGTATATTTCTGATATTCCCTCCTTCTCTTCTATTTATCTCTTTTTTCAAATTGAAACTTTGGATTCAAATATCATTATTGATAGTAATAATGGTATTTTTTATCAACTTTTATCCCAAGATGATGATTTCACTCCTTCAATTCAAACAGATTCAAATAACATTTCTGAATTTCAAGATTTAAACGATGATTATGGATCAATAGAAGACAATAAGCCAGATCTTGAAAACTTACATGAAAGTCTTCCTTCTTACAATGCACCTTCTCCTATTTCTTCTTCATTTTTGTCATCTCCGTCCATAGTTCAATCCGAATTTCCTGAAAATTTACAACCTTCCAAAGAATCTTCTTCTTCCAGTTTAGCTATTCGTTCTTACAACCCTTTTAATTCTTCTTCATTAAGTAAACCTCTTCCCTCCCAAAAAATCATCAAATTTAGGCAATCTCACATTAGCGATATTTCTATTACTTCCAAATCGAAGTCAAAATCACGTGATATGAAAAGTAAGATTGAATTTTTCACTTGTCAAAAGTGCAACGGACGATTTCCTGAACCCCTTTCTATTTGTCCATACTGCGGATCCCAGAATAATTAATATATCAGAATTACAAAAAAAAATTAATAAATTTGCATATTTCCCATTTATATTCTTCTAACATTTTCATCAAAATCAGACTAAAAAAGTTGGATTATTAGGCAAGAATTTCTTTATGTTACTTAATATATATATTAAAAAAGTTATCCTTATGGGCGTGAATCTCTTGACTGATCAATATGATTTTCTCTTTAAATGTGTAGTACTTGGTGATGGTGGCTGTGGAAAGACTGCCATTGTTGTTCGTTTCTCTCAAGGCTTCTTTAAAGAGAACTATAAGATGACCATAGGTGTCGAGTTCGCAGTCAAGAGTATAGAAGTAAAAAACGCTCAAAATTATACATATAATGTTAAATTGCAGATTTGGGATACAGGAGGACAAGATCGTTTTCAATATGTTCGACCACTTTATTATAAAGGGGCAATGGGGTGTATTATCCTTTTTGATATAACAAATCGAGAAAGCTTTGATCATATTCCCCGGTGGATTGAAGAAATTCGCAAAGAAGCGGGTGAAATTCCTACATTACTTGTTGGTAATAAAAGTGATTTGCAAGATCAACGTGTTGTGTCTCGGAAAGAAGCTGAAAAATTGGCTAAAAAACTAGGATTTTTATATGCAGAATCTAGTGCAAAAAATGGCGTGGGAGTGGGAGATATTTTTAAGATCTTGGCTTTAATGATGATAGGTGAAGAAGTCCCTAAAGAATTGATTGAAGATAACTTAGCACAACAGTTGCAAACCTCAAAAACACCTTTTTCAGAAAGTAAGACACAACCATCACCATTCGGTATAACTTCAAAACCATTCAATATTGGAGAAACTGAGCATTCTGAAGCTGATCAAAGAATGGTAAGTAAACCGAAACCCGCACAATTATATAATAAAAATAGCAGTGGAGTCTCACCTAAATCGGGTTTTGAACCTATCAAAGTAAAACCCTCACTGAATTTTTCTTCAAACTCATTGAAAGTAAATCCTTTTAAATCATCAGATCAAAACACTTCATCAACAAAGAAGCTTGATGATATAGTGAATGATAGTTCACTTGAAGCTGTTGAAAATCAAGGTATTTTTACTACAGGAACACGGAAAACATTTCCAA
Organism: Candidatus Harpocratesius repetitus; assembly: GCA_021498095.1. Lineage (GTDB taxonomy): Archaea > Asgardarchaeota > Lokiarchaeia > Sigyniarchaeales > Promethearchaeaceae > Harpocratesius > Harpocratesius repetitus. The sequence goes on from JAIZWK010000001.1 coordinate 813,012, forward strand.
AACCACAACCAATGCCGTCTCAAACTATTGATTCAGAACTATTTATCCCCAAACCACCACCAAATCCACATATTCCAAAAGTTCAGAAATCTTATAAATTGGAGGAGAAATCTGAACAACATGATGTTTACCAAGTTCCATCTGCAAATCAGGGAAATAAAACCCCTTTCTTAGAAAGCAGCAAGGAAATGAAATCAACGAGTGGTTTTGATAACCCTTTTCTCGCAAAAAAAGAATCAGAATCAAATAAATCTATTATAGATTCCCAAGATCAAAACCCTTTTATTTCATCATCAGTCAAAAAGGATGAAAATAAATTAAATTCTAAATTTAAAGATGAACAGAAAAAAGTTCCCTTCATATTTCCTACAAAATCAATTCCTTCATCATCGCAAACAAAACCTATAACAAAATCCACATCAGAGAGATCTACTTTAGATTCACCAAGAAAATCAGCTAATTTACAACAATCTACACCATTTTCTTCAAAAATATCTTCTTCTCGAACATCTTCAACTTCTTCATTAGCACCTTTTATTCCCGGGCAAAACTCAAATGAGAAAAAATCTATAGAAAATAAACGTGAATTAATTGAAAAGAATTTAGAGTTGAAAATTCCTGCAAAAACGTTTACTGGGACGATCAATCCTTTTTTAACACCGAAATCTACAATGATACCACCTGTACCAAAAAAACCCTCACCAAATCCCTTTATTAAACAAAAAGAATCAATCAATCCAAAACAAATCGTATGTCCTAATTGTGGAAATGTATTGCCAAGAAAATTTAAGTATTGTAATAAATGTGGTGCTTTAATGAAATATTAGAGCATTTAAATCAGAGCTCATTAAAAATAATATTATGCCTAAAGATAACAATACTTTACAACATTTACAACAACAAGTTGATCTTTTAATAAAAGATTTTGGTGGATATTGGCCTCCATTATCTATGTTAGCTTGTGTTATCGAAGAAGTTGGTGAAATAAGTCGTGAATTAAACGCTCTTGAAGGATTTAAGCCAAAAAAGCAAGATATTACTATTTCAATTCATGATAAGTTAGCTGAAGAATTAAGTGATACATTATTCAGTTTAATTTGTATTGCGAATTATTATCAAATCAATTTATCAAGATCCTTTCAACAAATTCTTAAAAAATATCAAGAAAGAGATCAAAAGCGTTTTTCTTCTGATTTCAAATCTTCTCCTTCATCTTGATTCCATTCTTTGATAATTAGGTGGCTACTACTCTCAATGATTTCAGGAATTTGATCAATATCATTAAGAAATCTTAAATGAAGGGTCTGTGTATTTTCAGCAGCGAGAATAAACATTAAATCATATTCACCTGTTATATATGAAATTTGACGAACTTCTGGGATTTTTCGAAGTTTTGCAATAACATCTAAGCTTTTTCCAACTTGAATTTTCAAAAAGGTCATAATTTTCACGTTCATTTTTGCCATACCTCTAGCACGTAATGTGAGTGTATTTCTTTTAAACCTGGAATTCGCTCAATTGATTCGAAGATCCTGACAAGTTCTTCTGAAATTTGTACTCCTATTTCAATAAGAATGTCAAAATAACCTGAAATTACTTGCATTTTTTGAATTTCAGGAATATCTTTTAAAGCAACTAGAAATTCTCTTTTTCGTTGATTTTCAATTTTTAGAAAGCTAACAACTTGGATTTCCATAATATTTTTCTCCTAAAGTGAATCATTAAAATTTTGCTCAAAATGCTCAGATTGTTTTTCCGAAAGTTTAGAAAATTCCATGCGTTCCTTTATTGAGATGCCTTTATGTTGTTCTGGTATGGATCGATCGATATTTTGACTTTGATTCAAAACAAATAATAATTCATACCGTTTTAAACCGGGCAATTTAGAAATTTGATTGTAAATAACTTTATTCAGTATTTTTGCAGTAGGAAATTGAAATTCTGCCATAAGATCAAATTCTCCTACAAGAGAACGAACTTCTTTAGCAGATTTGATTAAATACAATTCCTTCATAGCCAAAAAATGGAATTGAGGTTCTATCTTTATAAACAAATAAGCATGAATCTGTGCTTGCGTTTCACTAACAAATTTTGTGATAACTGAAATACTAAGTAAAAATATTATAATAAACAACCAAGATGTTGGAAAAGTTTCAGATAATACTGTTACGCCGAGAATAATATTAATAATAGGTTCAAGTAATTGAAGAACTCCAACCCATAAATCAAATGGCGCGGATTTCGGCCAAGAAGTCGACAAGTAATAATATAATGTATAAGGAGCAATAGTTAATCCTAAAATTAAAATGAGTCCATTCAAAGAAAACATAATAGCTCCAATGTCAGGTAATTCCAAAAAGAATAGTGCAATTTCGTCTTGTAAGGATTGGTTCGGTATTGAAATTTTTGCAATAAATAGAAGTGGAATGAATGTAATCACACAAAGTATACTTAATATTGTCAGTTTAAGTAAAACTCGCAAAAATTTATAATTAGAGTTTACTCGCATAATTGTAAATTCTGTATTTGATAATCGATCCATCCCACTTGAAATAACAAAAAAGGAGAGAACTATTCCATATCCAATCACAAGAATCAATGATTGAATTGAAAATTTTGAATTTGATTCAATAGATTGCGAATTTAATCCTAATATAATTGAAGCTACAATTAAAGTGATTAAGTAAATTAATTTAAAACCAGAAATTTCTTCTTTACCCATCCCCCATTTAATTCCTGCAATAATTATCAAACTTAAAATTACTCCAATTGCTGTTGTAATTGCTCCAATTGTTTTTAGACAATAGAAAAAGAGAAGAGTCATAACATTCAATCCAAATATCGCAATAACTAACAGATAAAGCCACTGAGGAAATAAGAAAAAATCGGCATTTTTTTCTAATAAATAGCTCCAAAGTTGAGTAATTTTAATTTTTTCTTCTTTTGCCTTTTTAAAATATTCAAAAATCATAATTGCTAGAATAATTAGGAGTAAAACAACGGCCATAGCCAAAAATCGCGTAAAAATTATAGTAAACGATGAGAATTGCGAAAATAGCAGTTTAGCTGGCCAAGGAATCAAACCCCAAAGCAAGTTGCATAAGCTAAGAAGAAAAATTTTGCGGGTTAGCTCCTTCATGAAACTCCTTTTGTATAACGAATCCTTATAAATAAGGTTATTGAAGTTATTTGATTATGTAAATTGAAAATAATTCTAATTATTGAACAAAATTGATCTTTTTTTTTTAAATTGATCAAAGTGAAAGCAAAATTACCTTCTATTTTCCGACTTCTATAAATCTTACACTAAATTTTGCCAAAAAATCCGTATGGCAAAAGCTTTAATTATTTAGTTGGTACTAATTTATCTGTTTATCGGCGAGAGTGGAATGTCAAACAAAGAATCAGACTTTATTTTAGCTTTTGATCACGGGACTTCAGGTATGAAGACAGCTATAGTATCCACAAAAGGTGAGATATTAGGATTTGCTTTTCAAAATTATGACATGTATTATTTTGAACAAGGATGCGCTGAGCAAGATCCTGAAGATTGGTGGCAGGCACTGTTGAAAACTAGTCATCAAGTAATTGATCAAACTCACATTGATCCAAAGAAAATAATTGCTATTACTTCAAGTAATCAAATGGATGGTACCATTCCAGTTGATCGTGATGGAAATCCATTACACAACTGCATTACATGGCTTGATAGTCGAGGTTCAAGCGTAATTAAAGAAAAATTTGGTGGCATAATTGGTGGCTATAACCTCCGTACTATTTTCAATTGGTTATTCCGCACTGGAGGAGTTCCAGGACTTTCTGGTAAAGACATTATTGCCCATATTCTTTGGCTTAAAACAAACTTTTCAGATATCTATAATCAGACATGGAAATTTCTCGATTGCAAAGATTTTCTTAATTATCGTCTTACAGGCAAAATTGCCACTTCTTATGACTGTGGAATATTAACGTGGCTTGTAAACGATACTGATATCAATAATATTCATTTCGATGATAAATTAATCCGTTTGGCTCAGTTAGATCGAGAAAAACTACCAGATTTACACACAGCAACCCATATTCTTGGTCCTGTTCTCCCACAAATTGCTCAAGAATTGGGAATTCCTCGCAATACAAATGTGATAATTGGAGCAGGTGATATGGCTAGTGCTGCAGTCGGCTCAGGGGCAATATTACCTGGACAAGGGCATGTGAGCTTGGGAAGTTCATCTTGGATTATTTCTCACACTCCACGCCGGAAATTAGATATTGATCATTACATTGGATCAATTCCTTCTGCAATCCCTTCAATGTATATGATCGTTGGGGAACAAGAAGCTGCAGGAATTACACTTGCATGGTTAAAAGACAATATTTTATATCATAAAGATCAGCTCCTTCATGAAGAAGGCCAGCCAGATGTTTATAAGATTTTTGATAAACTTGTTAGTGAAATTCCACCCGGAGCAAACAATCTCATTTTCACTCCATGGTTGTATGGAGAACGCAGTCCAATTGAAGATCATACATTACGTGGAGGATTATTCAATATCAGTTTGGATACCGATCGTCGTCATTTATTGCGGGCAATTTTCGAAGGTGTGGCTTTTAATTCACGGTGGTTGCTCCAATTTGAAGAAAGATTGATTGGAAGGAAATTTTCAGAGATTTCTATGATTGGTGGTGGGGCCAGTAGTGATATCTGGTGTCAGATTTATGCAGACATTCTTAATCGGAAAATTAAGCAAGTTTCTCATGGTAAAGAATCAAATTCAATTGGAGCATCGCTTATTGCATCAGTAGCTTTGGGAAAAATTACATGGGAAGAAATTCCTAAATTAATTTCATTTAAAGCAGTATATACTCCAAAAATTGAAAATAAAAAACTTTATGATCGTTTATTTAGAGAATTTGTAAATATTTATTCCAATAACCGGAGAATGTATCAACGGTTAAATAAATTGAAGCGCTAGATCAACATTAATCTTCTTCAATTTCAACTTCATCAAAAACCTCATCTTTTTCAATTTCTTCTAAGAATTGGGAAGGTCCATTAAGCTGATCTCGATCAAATCTACGTACTATTTCAGGATAGGTAAGATAAAGAACATCCTTAGCTCGGGTGCAAGCAACATAGAATAACCTGCGTTCTTCTTCGATTTCTTGAGGATCCCCTATAGATCGAGATGAAGGCATCCTACCATCAACTAAATTAATAACATAAACTACTTTCCATTCTAATCCTTTAGCTTGATGAATTGTAGAGAGAATTAAGGGTTTTTCATCTTCTATTTTATCCCCTTGAATAATCGTTTCTGCTTGTAAATTATATTGGGTGAGAATATCTGCTAAAAATTCTCGAACAGAATGATACTTTGCAGCAAAATTTTGCAATTCTTTCAAATCTGCCAATCTATCTTCAAAATTCTTAACGTATCGAGAAGGAAATATTGGTTCAAGATAATCTGTTATCTTTTTAATGATCTCTGGTAAAGAAAGCCATTGATCTTCTGGAAGTGGTTCTTTCAAATTATTTTGAAAGGCTAATTTTCGATAAAACCTCTGCAATTTTTGAAGATTTTCCAATCCTATTTTTCGTAGACGTTTACCCCGCATTTCGATTTCTAAATTACAGAATACAAACCCATTTAGTAGATTTGGACGTTTTGATAATTGTGTGATGATTTTTTGCGCACCATTATCCGAAACCCCTTCGTGCATTGAAAGTACTCTAATCCATTGAATTGTATCTGTTGGATTGGCTAAAATGCTAAGGAAAGCAATTAAATCTTTAATATGGGCTTGTTCAAAAAATCTCACTCCTGCACGCATTTCATAGGGAATTTTTTGTCTGACCAATTCTTGTTCCAGCTCAATTGCATGAAATCTGGCACGAAAAAGTACCGCTTGTTCGTGTAATGGGATATTTTCATCACGATGAAATAAAATCTGTTGGCAAATCAATTGAGCTTCTTGTTCTAAAGAATAGCATGGAACCATCATTGGGCGCTCTTTACTTTCACGAATCGCTCTTAGTGTTTTTGAAAATCCAATTTTGTTTTTAGAAATGCTAGCATTTGCAAGAGCTAATATTTCTGGTGTGCTCCTATAATTCGTCTCTAATTTATATATTTGACAATTTGGAAAAATTGAAGGGAAATCCAGCATATGTTCATAATTTCCTCCACGGAAGCGATAAATCGATTGTGCATCATCTCCTACTACAGTCACCGATTTAGCATGTTTACCTAGTTCGATTACGATTTTAGCTTGGATAGCATTAACATCTTGATATTCATCTACCAATACATGATGAATTGAATCCCTATATGTTTGGGAAATTGAGTCATTTCGAAGAAACTTAAGGTAGTTCACCAAAAGATCATCAAAATCCATTACATTATTGGATTTCTTTTGTTTTTTAAAAACTTCTATAGTTTCAGCAATTTCTTTTCCTAAATCTTCATAAGAAGGATAATACTCTGATAAAACATCTTTCAAAGATTTCCCTAAATTAATTGTTTTGGAAGCTATATCCAAAATTTGAGGTGATTTAGGAAAACGACGGCGTTCCTTTTCATTAAACCGGTTTGCTACAATTAATTTCATAAACTGTTTTTGATCACCAGGATCTAAGATCGTAAAATTTGGAGAATAGCCCATCTGTGATGCATATTTTCGAAGAGCCAAGTTAGCAATATGATGAAATGTCCCTGCTTTTAACCCATGGATTTCTTTTCCCACTAACCTTTGCACTCGACTTATCATTTCTTGAGCGGCTTTTTTTGTGAATGTAACTAAAAGAATTGCATCTGCAGGAACATGTTGGTTAATTAAATACGCAACTCTATATGTTAACATACGTGTTTTTCCAGAACCGGCTCCGGCAATAACTAAAGCAGGTCCTTTTGAGTGTATAACTGCTTGAAGTTGTTCTGAATTTAATTCCTTTTGGAATTTTGGGGGAATTTCTAGTGGTTTACTCTTCAGTTTGATTACTTTTTTTGCCATAAAATTGTTCACTTGTTCACTTTGTTCAGTTGTTCCTTTTTTTTGAATTGCAAAAGATTATCTTTATCACAATTTTTTCCTTTAAAAAAATTCCCCGCATTGTGATCTTATTATTTTTTGGCGAAATTTATGGAGAAAATTATCATTAATATAAATAATATAAGAACTTGATATTTGTAGTAAATTTAAAAATGATAATAAAGAATTCGTTTTAAATCGTTGAGAAATTCATCAATGTGAGCTTGATTTACATGCGGCATACTTACAAAGCGTAGTAATCCTCTATTTTCAAAAAAACCTAGATACCAATCATGTTCTCGCAGAATTTGATTTAATTTTTTAATTTTCTTAGAAGATCTTATATTATTCTCGTTAGAAAATTGGATACCTAATACATTTGTTTCAGGAGAACACACAGTACTTAATTGAGGTAATTTCTGGATTTGATCTTCCAAATATTTAGTCAAATCCCATGCTTGCTGAACAATTTCCAAAAATCCTTCAAAACCAAGCAAATGGATAAGACCCCAAAATGAGATGGCTGGTGCTCCTGGACGTGTGCCTAAAATATTAAAGGTTCTAAAACCTCCTCCTGCTAAGTAAGGAATTTTAAATCCATTTTCCTTTTTAACCTTAGAATTATCATCATCACCATCTTTTACTAAAAAAATTCCAGATGGATTGACATTCATACCCATTTTATGTGGATCTACGCTGATTGTATTGATGTAAGGAGATCTAAAATCATAAATTGGAAATTGATGTCCTAACTTTTCTAAAAATGGAAGCACAAAACCTCCAAAAGCTCCATCTATATGAAGAAATTTATGATATTTACGGGCTAATTCGGCTATTTTATCGGTGGGATCTACTAAACCTAAAGCACTTGTTCCAGCAATACCCACCAAAGCGATGGTACTATCATTTATTAAGCTTTGATATTCGTGCATATCAGGATGGAAATCATCTTTTAAATGTGCAAAGCGTAATTCGATATTCATAAGTCGAGCAATCTTTTCAAAACTATAATGAGCTGCTTCAGATAAGACTATATTGGGATGAGAAATCTCCGGTTGAAGGGATTTCGCTAAATAAATTGCAATAATGTTGGATTCGGTTCCACCTGAAGTCATATTTCCTTTTATTGCATCAGTATGTGATGCTCCAAGTAAGGAACCCATCATTTGAACCAATTTTGCTTCAATTTTTGCCGTCCCTGGGTTTAAACCACGATCACCCAAGTTTTTCTCCATATATTCAGAATACAGTTTTGCAGCAAAAAAATGCGGTTGGGTTGACATAGCACCAAGAACTCGCCCCGACTTATATGAAACATCATTTAGGACATCATTTCTCAACATATTATTAATTAATTCGGGGTTTGAACCATATTTAGGAAAAGTAGAAATAGTAAGTGTATTAAGAGAAAAGAGGTTTTCAAAATCGATGTTAGTTTTGCTTCGTTGACTTAATTCCATTCTATAATCCTCTATTCTCTATCCATCCTACCCATTTTTGTCAATGACATATATAAATCTTTGATTTCATGCCATATTCTCAAAGGGAACGATTTTTCACTCCTTATCCTACCCTCAAATTCAAAACAAGCCTTAAAACTTTAGAAAGATCTAGTATAAACTATTTTATTCGAGACAATTTACACTTTAATCACTTGATGACTAATATGTGAAAAGTTTTTATATATAATACCTATTTGTAAACAATCGTAATATTTTTATAAGTGGTTCGTGTGAGGTAAGATGTTAGAAAACAATATTGTCGAATAAAAATGGAGGTTAAATTGATTTATGCAAGAATTAGAAAAAATTAATGAATTTTCTGGCATCCTCACCTTTGTTTCTCATCAAACTCACACCATTTCTGAGATTCTTTCCCGATTAAATTTAGAAGAAAAGCATTTTGCTATCTTAGTTAATGGACACAAAGTAGATTTGAATACAATTGTTAAAGATGATGATGAAATCACTGTGTTACCTAAAATTGCAGGAGGATAAGTATACCATTAATTTATTTTAAGAAATATCCAAAAAAGTTTTCATTTATTGAGATCACCGTCTTTTCATATCTTAATTAATTTTATTTTTTGTGCTTCATTTTGATTAATGGAAAAAAAAATTTTATTTAATATTTTAGTTCGAGAGCGTTTAATTATGGGACCAAGAAAAGAATGCGAGTTGTGCGGACGAGAAACATACTCATTAGTACGACGTGAAATTGAAGGAGTTATTATGTATGTATGCCCTGATTGTAAAGAATATGGTGTCGAACCAAAAGCTGATCGCCTAGCTCGAGCAAAACAAATCCGAAGAAACCGTAATACAAAAAAATTTCAATCAATTTACAAATCTGGCACTAGTTCTGGTGTAGGTTCTGGATCCAAGGTACGCTCTCAACACTCATCGCAAACATCTATATCACGTAAAAGAAATCCTAAGATCGCAAATTTAAAAGTTGTGGATAATGCTCCAGAAATATTATTAAAATGCCGCACCAAATTAGGGCTTTCTGCAAAAGATTTCGCGCATTCTGTCCTTGTAAAAGATAATTATTATAAAAGAATAGAAAAAAAAACCACTCCATTACCTATTGATATTGCTCGTAAATTTGAAAAAAAATACCGACTAAAACTTGTTGAAGAAGAAGATGCTGGGGATGAAGAAGAGATCTTATCTAAATTTATGGCGCCTAGATCAAAATCGGCAGATTCAGTCATCTATTTTCGTAAACGTGGGGAAAAACCGGAATATGACCAGTAATCTCCATAAATATTGAATTTGATCACCTTCTAGGGTTCGTTTTATTGTGAAGAAATATGCAGTAATTATCCAAGTGTTCCATCCAAATTTACATCAATACTCATTTGCTGAAATGGAAGGCTTGGTGGAAAGTGCGGAGTACACCATCTGTGGGCAAGTGACCCAAATATTGAATAGAATCAACCCCACCTATTTTATTGGAAAGGGAAAATTCAAGCAATTACAGAAGTTTCTGGATGGATATTTTGATACTAATGATCATGTGACTAGATTGGTAAATTCTGCTAAAAATGAGAAAAATTCACACGATTTCGATTTTGAGACCGATTTTGAGACCGATTTTGAGACCGATTTTGATAATGATCTTGAAATGAATTATGATACAAATTTACAATCTGATTTTGGACATTCTTCTGATGAGGGAGTCGATGGAATTTTAGTATTTGATGATAACTTGACTAATAATGATATAGATAGTGTAGAATCTAAAATTAAAGATTCTGAAGAGAATGCAAAAATAGATTCCATTGATTTTCCACCTTCACTTTCTCATCGATCTGAACTGACACTAATCTTTAACAATCGGTTAAGTTATTCACAAATCTCTACATTATCCAAAGAGCTCGGAGTAATCGTCAAAGACAGGGATGATGTAATTCTTGAAATTTTTGAATTGAATGCCCGTACTCGAGAAAGTAAACTCCAAATTGAATTAGCTCGTATGGCTCTTCAAACTAATATCATTAAAAAAGAATTTGGAATGCACCTTAATGAAAAACAAGGTCGTGACTTCATGGGGAAGGGATTACGTGGTTGGGAACCTCAATTACGTGCTTTTCGCCAGCGTAAAAAGAAAATTCAAAAAGAATTAAAAAAAATCTCGCATCAAAGATCTCTTCGTAGAAAAAACAGAAGTAAATTGTTTAATATTGGTGTAGTCGGATATACTAATGCAGGTAAATCCACACTAATGAATACATTGGCTAAAACTCATCTAGAAACCGCAAATCATGAGTTTACAACAATTTCACCAGTAAGTCGTAAAGTAACCATTCCTCATTTTGATAATTACGGGCGATGGGCTGGTGATGAAGTAATTCTTACTGATTCTGTTGGATTTATAATGGATATGTCTCCTGTTCTTATTGATGCTTTCTTAAGCACATTGGAGGAACTCCAATTCTCCGATTTACTCTTAATTTTGGTGGATTGTTCAGATTCTATGGTAGATATTAATCAAAAAATTCAAACAACCCTTTCTATTCTACAGAGAATTAATATCGATGATCTTCCGCGCTTCTTTTTGTTAAATAAAATTGATCTATTAACGTCAGATGATCTAAAGGAACGAATTCAACATCTTAAGCTCCTTTATCCTCAAGAACATTGGTTTTCTATTTCTGCACAGAATAAATCAACTTTGGAAAATGTAATTACCGAAATACGAAATTATAAAAGAATGCATTTTCATCAATAATTACTGTATTTCTCTCTATAAATCGCTGAAATCTACAAAAATTGCCTAATAACCAATCAATTGTACTACAGTAGAAGCAAAATTTTTTTTGTTATGTGATCTTTCCTATCTTGTTTCCTCTTTTTGAGGGAAGATTTTATAACACTTTTTAGAAGAGAAAATCTCTTTTTTTTGCAAAGCGGCGGTAATCAAGTGGTTAAGATGCTGGACTGCTAATCCAGTGCCTTTACAGGCGCGAGGGTTCAAATCCCTCCCGCCGCGTTTACTCTAAATAATAATTCTTGATGACTTTATCTCTGATAATGATATTTTTAATTATTTCTAAGTACTAATTATTGAATTTTTATCTCTCAAATTAAGAGATCAAATAACAAAGATAAAGTCCGTCAGAAGTCATTTTTTTACGATTTAACTTTTCGGCATCTTTTAATGAAAGTATTCATATTGAACATTGGAATCGTAATCTGTTGAATTCTGATGTGAATCTTGGATTCATACAGTGAAATAATACGCTTGAATACCTTGGGAGAAAAATATTGATATTTTTATATCTCAAGGAAAAGAAAATCAAACGAAATGGAGAGATATACATGGTACAACCTTTAAAACTAGATAAATCGAATGCACTCTATAAGGAAGCTCTTGGATTAATTCCTGGTGCGATATTAGGAATTAGAAGACCATATAATTTTGTTGAAGGAGAATATCCAATATTTTTTGAACGTGCTAAAGGCGTAAAAGTCTATGACGTTGATGGAAATGAATATATTGATTATCTATGTGCCTATGGACCTATAATAATTGGACATAGGGAAAATGAAATTGATGAAGCAGTTATCACTCAAATTCAAGAAAATGGATTTTGTATGTCTTTGACTCAACCCGTTCAAAATAAACTAGCAAAGAAATTACAAACGCTAATTCCCTCTTGTGAAAAATGCGTTTTTGTTAAAACAGGTTCTGATGCTACAACTACTGCTATTCGTATTGCTCGTGGATATACAAACCGAACTAAAATTCTACGATGTGGCTATCATGGATGGCATGATTGGTGTGTTGAAGTTAAAGGTGGAATTCCGGAGAAATTATATGAAGATGTTTTTGAATTTGAATATAATAATTTAGAACAGTTAGAAAACTTAATGAAAATTCATGGATCGGAAGTAGCCGCTATAATAATTACTCCTGTGGGTCATCCTTTAGGACATAAAGTCCAAATGCCACAATCTGGATATTTAGAAGCGGTGAAGAAATTAGCCCATGAATATGGTGCAGTTTTGGTATTTGATGAAATTCGCAGTGGATTTCGGGTAAATCTAGGAGGTGCGCAGAAAGAATTTGGAGTGACTCCCGATTTAGCAGTCTTTGGAAAAGCTATTGCAAACGGTTATGCGATTTCTGTGGTTGTAGGAAAAGCAGAAATTATGGATGTGTTAGAACACGACGTCTTTTTAAGTTCAACATTCTTTCCAAATAGTCTCGCTCAAGTAGCTGCCCTAAAAACTATTGAAATAATGGAGAGAGATGATGTTTTGGGCGTGATCCGGCGCAAAGGGACTGATTTTGGAAAAGGTATACAGGATATTATTGAAGATGTTGGTGTTCCATGTGAATTTTCAGGTGGTCCATGGATGCCTTTTATTACATTTAAACATGACCCCGAGAAAAAATATAAAACGCTACGTCCTGCCTTCTATACGAGTTTGATTCGCAGGAAAGTATTCTTGCAGCCGTATCACCATGGATATATTGCTTTCCGCCATTCTGAAGAAGATCTCGCCTATACTCTGGAAGCAATTAGAGAAAGTTTGAAAGAAATAAAGAATCTCTAATAATTAATGCAATTGGGTAAAAATACAACTTGATAAAAATACAATAGTGAGAAAAAAATGATGGAAAAAGTAATAATAACTGCTGCAATATGTGGGGCTGAAGTGTCTAAAGAGCATAACCCTGCAGTTCCTTATACTATTGAAGAAATTGGAAGAGAAGCGGAAAGTGCATATAAAGCAGGGGCCAGTATTATTCATTTACATGTTCGAAATGATGATGGCACACCGACACAAGATAAGGATCGGTTTGCAGCTGCCATCGCTGAGATAAAAAAGCGCTGTCCGGATGTAATTATTCAACCTTCGACTGGAGGTGCAGTAGGAATGACTGATTCCGAACGATTGCAACCCACAGAATTAAATCCTGAAATGGCAACTTTAGATTGCGGAACTTGCAATTTCGGAGGCGATGATATTTTTGTTAATACTGAAAACATGATTAAGAATTTTGCAACCAGAATGAAAGAGCGCGGTATTAAACCTGAGTGCGAAGTGTTTGATAAAGGAATGATCGACATGGCACTTAGATTACATCGAAAGGGCTTTATTCCTGGACCATTACATTTCAATATGGTAATGGGTGTTAATGGGGGAATTAGTGGAACACCTAGAGATCTGTTGTTTATGGTGGAAAGTATTCCATCTGATGCAACTTTTACTGTGTGTGGCATTGGTAGGGCGGAATTTCCTATGATAACTATGTCTCTATTGTTAGGGGGTCATGTAAGAGTTGGATTTGAAGATAATATTTATCTTGCAAAAGGAGTACTAGCAAAATCAAACGGCGAATTAGTGGCAAAAGCTGTGAGAATTGCGCGAGAATTAGGTCGAGAGATTGCTACACCTGATGAAGCACGAAATATTCTGGGATTGAAACGATAGAATTTGAACTAATCCAAAGAATATAGGTGTTTTTTTTTCTTATTTTATATTTTTACCATTATTTCATTACAATCTTATTATTACAAGCGACGAAGACAATCCTCCTTAAGAATACTGTTGATTACTAACATATCAATGTCTTCAATCAGATGCGAATTTAGTAATTCCTGATAAACTTTATTCATAAATGTGTGTTGGTTGGGTGTGTGAGCGAAAATCACAAAATTTTTGGAACCCAATGTTGCATAAACTGCCCAAACTTCCGGAATTGATTCAAGCAATGAAGAAACTTCAACAATATAATTTGGATGAATTTTTGCTTTTAATAAAAGACAAATATTAAATTCTTCTTGAACACCTGTAAGATTAACGTGTGCGTGATATCCTTGGATAATTCCTTCTTGCTCAAGCCGTTTAATGCGATAATTAATTGTAGATAAAGAAACTTTTACAATTTCTGCCAATTTACTTCGCGGGATTTGACAATTTTTTTGTAATTCCTTTAATAATATTTTATCAATATCGTCAAGAAAACTTCTTCGTTCATTCATAATACTTTCACTCCGCCAGATCTTTCAACGTAAATAATAAGGATTTCATGACATCATATAAAATTTGAACATCATGAACTTGAACTTTATAATTTGAGGGATATACTCCAATTTCTGTAGGACCAATAGATAATGCCTGCATATGTGGGAATTTTTGAGCAATTACGCCTGGTTCTAAGACCCAATAACTTCGATTCACCCGAACAGGATGATTAAGCCGGTCTTCATAAATGTGTTTTACAAAATGCAAGAATGTTCCAGGAGGAGAGGGTTCCCATACTGGAAAATTATAATCATTTATCACATTCCATCCAAAATATCGGGCACAAGATAATGTACGATTAAAAGCTTGCAATTCTGATTGGTTATCCCCTCGAGATTTGCATGATAATTCTACCTTATTATCTAAAAAGCGAATTCTAGCAAAATTATTCGATATTTTACCAGCTTCGTTTTCTACAGCTGTTTTTTGTATTAATCCTTGAGGTATCCATGCAGCTAAACTTAATATTTCAGCAGACTGAGTTGCATCTAAAACATGAAATGATTTACTTTCTTCAACAATAATTTGAAGATCTGGCTCCAAACTTTGACCATATTCACTAAATCGCTTAAATTTTCTTATTATTCTCCGAATTTCATCATGCAGAATTTCTATTGCATTCGGTGCATCTGTACTCAAAAGAGCAAACCAAACATCACTTGATTGTGGAATAAAGCGGTATGATTCTCCCCCTTTCCAATTTCCAATATAGACAGAATATTCTGAATTAATACTAATCAAGCAACGTGCAATAATTTTTAGAGCATTTGCTCTGAAAAAATGGATCTCTGAACCAAGTTCTCCTCCTTGTAGTCCTGAAACCTGAATATGGTAGAAATTTAATGAACCAAATAAACTTGGGGCTGAGTGCTTGATTGATTTCCAGAATACAAATTCAGAACAACCTGCTGCTCCATTAATAATTGAGGCGATATCTACTGCATCAAAATTTAACAGAAAATGACTTTGAATATTAAAAAATGTCGGATCAAGATTTATTGCTCCGATAAATTGACCATTCTTTTTTACAGTGAATAATGCTTCAATTGGTCCATGTTGTAAATTACCAGATTTATCTGTCAAAACTGTCAAAATCAAACCCACACCAACCACTGAATCATCAAGAAGTGGTGTTCCGATGATCTCAAACCATGTTCCAGGTGGATCTAAATGAATTGTTGAAGTTAACATTTCTTGGGTAGAATTCGAAGGTGTGGTTGCTAAATCATAGTGAGCTTGAAGCAAAATAGGTGGATATCGCTCAAAACCTGGAGTTGCCGGTTTCGTAATAAAAATATTTCCAAAGGAGTCTTCTGAAATTTGTAAATTAAGATGATATTTTTGGTTTTTTTTGACGATCCAACGTTTTATACGTTGATGAATAGGTATTACAGGCCGATTCTTTTGATGTCTTCCATAAATTTCTTCGAAAATTGCCCAGACGCTTGAAGGGGTCAGATCTTGATATTTCATTTATAATTAATTTAAAGTTAAAACTATTTAATTAGCTTTCTCTTATTCGAAATTATCACTAATGCTTTTTATATGTAATTGCATGAAATGGTATGTGAAGAAATGGATACTTTTTAAGTTAGTCTCGTTAATAAACTTGAACTTATATAAGTATAGTTCAGATAATCTCTTTTAACCTAATATTGTTGTTTCATGATTTACCTTACAAAACTTAGGTGTATAAAAATGGAAAAACCAGGAAACAAATTTGGAATCCACCGGGTTATTTCCCCGGTAGGTAGTTTACCTCAAAATTGCGACAAACTCGATAATAACATGGATATTTTATACGACAATGAAATTTTGATTGATGTTCAATCATTGAATATTGATTCAGCTTCCTTTCATCAAATTAAAGAATCTTGTAATGCAGACGAAGAAAAAATGAAAGCTCGAATGATGGAGATCGTAGCAACACAAGGAAAACATCGTAATCCAGTCACTGGTTCTGGCGGAATGCTGTTGGGTACCGTAGAGCGAATTGGTTCAAAATTACAAGGTAAAATTGATTTAAATGTTGGTGATAAGATTGCTACATTAGTTTCACTTTCATTAACTCCATTACGAATTGATGAGATCTTAAAGATCAATATGGATATTGATAGAGTAGATATCAAAGGAAAGGCCATCTTGTTTGAAAGTGGAATTTACGCTAAAATTCCAGATGATTTTAGTGAAGCTGTCGCTTTAGCTGCACTTGATGTCGCAGGAGCTCCTGCACAAACCGCCAAGTTAGTAAAACCAGGACAGAAAGTCTTGATCCTTGGTGCTACAGGTAAATCGGGAATGTTATGTGCTTATGAAGCGAGAAAACGTGTTGGACCTACCGGTCTTATACTTGGAAATGCACGCAATGAGAACCGTGCTGAATATTTAATGAAATTTGGTTTTTGCCATAAAGCGGTAATTGCAAATGCACAAAATCCTGCTGAAATCTATGAGAAAACGATGGAAGCTACTGGAGGAGAAGAAGTAGATCTTGTAATCAATTGCTTAAACGTTCCAGATGCCGAAATGTCTTGTATTTTACCTTGTAAAGATGGGGGAACTGTTTATTTCTTTTCAATGGCCACCAGCTTTACAAAAGCAGCTTTAGGTGCAGAGGGTGTTGGTAAAGACGTAAGCATGATTATCGGAAATGGATATACCAAAGATCATGCAGAAATAACATTAGAACTCTTGCGTGAAAGTTCTGCATTACGAAAATTATTCGAAGATAAATATACTTAAGTTATAGAAGACACAATTTTGTGCCAAATAGGTAAAGTCCTTGTAGATTTTTATAAAAATCTTTTTTTTTTTTATATTATATTTTAATTCCTTATTTCAAGGGTGTTTTTCATGCGGGTAAACAGACGAAAAGAATTATTTGGAGACGTTCCTGATTCTGATTGGAACGATTGGCGGTGGCAAGTTGGTAATCGAATTGAAACCGTCGATGATTTAAAGAAATATTTACCTCTAACTGAAGAGGAAGAAGCCAGCGCACGCCAATGTGTAGCAAAATTTCGTATGGCGATTACACCATATTATCTTAGCCTAATCGATCCTAATGATCCACATGATCCAATTCGTCGTCAAGCGGTTCCAACTGCTGGCGAATTAATACAATGTAAAAATGATATTGTGGATCCATTACATGAAGATGAAGATTCTCCTGTACCAGGATTAACACATCGATATCCTGATCGTGTCTTATTTTTGATTACAGATATGTGCAGTATGTATTGTCGTCATTGTACTAGACGTCGATTTGCAGGTTTTCACGATAAACAACCTTCTCAAGATCAAATTGATAAAGCTATTGAATATATTCGAAATACCCCACAAATACGTGATGTTCTTCTTTCTGGTGGAGATGCATTACTTGTATCTGATAAACGATTAGAATATATTATTTCACAGTTGAGAGCAATTGAACATGTTGAGATTATCCGTATTGGATCACGAACACCTGTAGTCATGCCACAACGAATTACTCCTGAATTGGTTTCTATGATACAGAAATATCATCCCATTTGGTTAAACACTCATTTTAATCATCCACATGAAATTACTGAAGAATCAAAACGCGCGTGTGAAAGATTGGCAAATGCCGGAGTTCCATTAGGGAATCAATCTGTCTTATTAAAAGGTGTAAATGATAGTCTTTTTACCATGCGAAAATTAGTTCATGAACTTGTAAAAATTCGTGTAAGACCTTATTATTTGTATCAGTGTGATTTATCTATGGGTTTGGTTGATTTCCGAACTACAATATCTAAAGGAATTGAAATAATTGAAGGATTACGTGGCCATACCAGTGGATTCTGTGTTCCTACATTTATTGTTGATGCCCCTGGTGGTGGTGGAAAAATTCCAGTTCAACCAAATTATGTAATATCACAAAATGATCACAAAGTAATTCTGCGAAATTATGAAGGAGTCATTTGTCGTTATGATGAGCCTGAAAATTATACACCTGGAATTATTCATGATGAATACGAAGATGAAGAAGGACAATTAACTGGGGTTATTAAACTCATTAAGAGCGAAAGTGAGCATGGTAAAAATATTACTATTGAACCTGCTGTTTTAGAACGACACTTGCGGAATGAAGCCAGAAAGCAGTCGAAAAAATAACTTTTTTTGTTAAATATGAGAGTTGGTTAAAAAATGCCGGCAATTTTTCCATCCAATCGAAATTCAGATATTCTTAATCAAATTTTGAAATATAGAACAATTTCAATTATCGGATTAGGGAAAAATGTCGGTAAAACAACCACTCTGAATTATATTATTGAATTACTTAGATCTACCCGACAATTTGCGTTGACTTCTATCGGAAGGGATGGAGAAAAATACGATGAAATCTTCAATAATCCCAAACCACAAATTTTCGTACCAGCAGGGACAATACTTGCTATTGCCAGAAAATCTTTAGAAAACATGGATATTTCTCCAGAAATTCTAGCAACGACAGATATTTATACTCCTTTAGGTAAAATTGTAATTGTTAGGGCCTTAAGTGCCGGATATGTTGAATTAACAGGACCATCTTCAAGTCATGAGTTGGAAAAAGTTTTTGAATTATTTCGATTTTATGATGCGGAAATTATTCTTGTAGATGGCGCAATAAATCGGAAAAGTTTTGCTTCACCAACAATAACTAATGCCACAATTTTGGCAACGGGTGCTTCACTTTCTCCTAATTTTATTGATATTATCAATGAAACAGAATTTGCATATGAAATATTAACAACTCCGTATTTTAAAGATGAAGCCATTCTCACATTAGTTTCGCAAATTAAAAAATTTGGTATAATTACTTATGAAAAAGAAGTAATTTCTTTTTCAGTATCGACATCTTTAGATTTGCAGTCATCTATTTTACAAAAAATTCCTTCTAACTCCCATTATATTGTTATTAAAGGTGTGTTTTCAAATATTTTACTTGAAAAATTGTTCTTAGTCCTTTCTCCACAAAAAAAAATCATAATTTTAGTTCCAGATAGCACCAAAATCTTTTTAGATCGAGAACATTTTAATCTATTGAAAAAAACTAGCTGGACTTTACAAGTTCTGAAACCAATCAAGTTAATCTGTATTACTGTAAATCCATATTCCCCATTAGGTTATCACTTTGAAAGTACTCTACTTCAACAAGAACTCCGTCGACACATAAAAATTCCTATAATTGACGTTCTTAATGGGGATTAAATAAAAGGTGTAAAAAAGATGCAAAACTTAACACAAATTCCTCTTACTTCAGAAGAAAAAGTCTTGATAGGATGGAAATATGTTATTGATCAACTTAATCCTGAAACACCCTATGGGAGAACTAAAAAATCCAATTTAGGATTATTCTGTCGTTCTGATCTAGTTTTTTTAAATAAGGAATTAGATAATTTAGCCTTGATGATTGAAAATAGAAAGCAATATCCAAAAATACATATCGAAATTGGCTATGAACTTACGAAACTAAAAGATATAAGACCAATCTTGCATAAATTAACTCAAAATAGAAGTCTTGATGAAGTTGATTTTTATGAGTTGAAATATACTCTTTTAATATCTTCACAAATACAAAAATTATATTCTCATTTAAACATAGCAATTAAAGGTATTATTTTTCCCGATTTGAATAAAATCCTTGATATTCTAGATCCACAACATAATAGGATGCCAACTTTTTATTATTATCCTGAATATTCTGAAACTCTTCAATCTTTTCAAGAAAATCGTAAAAAAATTGAAGAAGAAATATATAAAATTACTCGGACCTTAAATGTCTTTATCACAAACCCAGAATCTGTTAAAGATTCACAAATTTCTCATCATTCTCTTACAACAAGATCTTTAGATGAAAAAATATTGCTGGAGAATAAGTTGAACGACTTGAAATTACAACGATCTTCAATAATTCAGCAAGAACAATTAGAGAAAAAGCTTATTAGAAAAAAATTAACAGAAAAAATTCAACCATTCCTTGAGAAAATTTGGAATCTTATTAATTCAATAGAATATTTAGATTGGCTTCGCTCTAAGTCAAAATTAGCTGAGCAATTTAAAGGAATTCGCCCTAATATTCATGAAAAGCATACTCTCTCATTCACTCAGATGAGAAACCCATATATTGAAATGCTCCTTTCACAACGAAGCAAAGAATTTACACCTATTTCAGTTCATTTTTCTCAAGGAGTAAACTTAATTACTGGAGCAAATATGGGCGGAAAAACAGTCCTACTCTATACTACTCTACTAAATATTATTTTAGCCCATTGTGGATTATTTGTGTTTGCAGAATCTGCTCAAATCCCAATTGGTAGTTTTTTTGGAACGATATTTAGTGATGCTCAAGATATTCAACAAGGGCTCTCCTCTTTTGGAGCTGAAATTGTGAAATTTAATTCTTTCCTTTCCACACATGAAAAAACACCTGGTTTTCTATTTATGGATGAATTCGCAAGAGGGACTAATCCGTCTGAAGGTAGAATTATTTTTAAATCTGTTACCCATTATCTTCAAAATGTTCCATGGATTTCAATCCTTACCACTCATTATGATATTGATATTGAATTAAATGAAAATATTGCTTATTTTCAAGTAATTGGATTGCGTAATACTAACCTTGAAGAATTATCCCAAGAATTATTAAAAATTAGGGGAAATGCTTTAAGATCAGTTGCTCTTATCCAAGACCATATGGATTACCGTATAGAACGCATTATGGGAAGGAGTAAAATACCGACGGATGCTATAAATATTGCCCGAATTTTGGGCTTAAATCCTGAAATTATTCGATTTGCAAAACAATTAATGAAGAACGAATATTAATTAATTTGTGAGAAGTAAATAAAAAATAATTATCAAACAATCAGAGAAAAATAGAAAAAAATAGAGAAAATCAAAGAAAATCAAAGAAATGTGAAATGAAATGCAAGATCCAACAAAAAGAAGTAAACTTCATTTAGATTGGCATGTGGTTGAAGAAGCACGGAATTCTGCCAGAAAGATTGCCAATCAAATGCAAATTTTTATCAACCGTCATACAACCGACAGTGTCGAACGAACTGTTTGCAGATTGCTCGGAATTGATGGGGTAAATGATTTCGATGTTCCACTTCCAAATGTTGTAGTGGAGAACATTAAGCAGGGTAATGGACTTAAACTAGGTGCTGCAACATATATTGGGAATGCAATGATAGAAACTAAATTAACACCCCAAGAAATTGCTGAACGTGTGGCTCGAAACGAAATCGATCTAACCAGTATCCCATTACATGATTTATTCGAAATAAAACTTGTTATTCAAGAAATTGCCCAAGAAAGCTTAAATAGAATCGCAAAAAATCGTGAAAAGCGGGATCAACTTTTGAATAAATATGGAGATAAAACAGGACCATATATCTATGTGATCGTTGCTACGGGTAATATTTTTGAGGATGTTGTGCAAGCTGTAGCTGCTGCCAAACAAGGGGCTGATGTCATCGCCGTTATTCGAACCACAGGACAAAGCTTACTTGATTATGTTCCATATGGTGCTACTACTGAAGGATTTGGAGGAACTTATGCAACACAAGAAAATTTTCGAATTATGCGAGAAGCCTTAGATAAAGCAGGAGAAGAATTGGGGCGATATATTCGTCTATGTAATTATTGTTCTGGACTCTGTATGCCTGAAATTGCAGCTATGGGCGCTTTTGAACGTTTGGATTTTATGCTTAATGATGCACTTTATGGAATACTATTCCGAGATATCAATATGAAACGAACCATGATTGATCAATATTTCTCTCGGATGATTAATTCATACGCGCGAGTAGTCATTAATACGGGTGAAGATAATTATTTGACCACATCAGATGCTTACGAAGAAGCACATACTGTTTTGGCTTCTCAATTTATTAATGAGCAGTTTGCTTTATTGGCTGGATTACCTCCAGAACAGATGGGTTTGGGTCATGCATTTGAGATGAACCCTGAAATTGAGAATGGATTCTTATATGAATTAGCCCAAGCTCAGATGGCTCGCGAAATCTTTCCACAAGCACCACTAAAATACATGCCTCCTACTAAGTTTATGACTGGTAATATTTTTCGAGGACATGTTCAAGATGCGCTGTTTAATGCAGTTACCATAATGACCAATCAAAGGATTTGTCTTCTTGGAATGTTAACCGAAGCAATTCATACACCATTTATGCAAGATCGTTTCTTATCTATTGAAAATGCTAAGTATATTTTTAATAATATGAAGGATTTAGGAGATGAAATTTCATTCAAACCTAATGGAATCATTGAACAACGCGCTCAAAATGTCCTACAACATGCTCATGATTTATTAATGGAAATAGAGAAAAAAGGATTGTTTCAAGCATTATCTGAAGGGATTTTTGCCGGAATCAAACGCCCTATTGATGGTGGACGGGGTCTAAATGGTGTTGTCGTTAAAGATCACCAGTATTTCAATCCATTTATCGATTTGATGCGAAAAGAATTGAACATTGGAGGAATTGAGTAAAATGGGCGGCGGACTTTATTCTTCTCATAAGAAAAATTTTGATACAACGCGTGATGAAACGAAAATTAAACCTTACGGAGATACCATGAATGATGGTAAAATTCAACTAAGTTTTACATTACCCATTAAAGATGGAGATCGCGCTGTGGAAACTGCTCGTCAGTACGTTGAAAAATTGAATATGCGGGATATTCAAGTTGTTCACCATGAGGCTCTAGATAAAGAGTTTACTTTCTTCGTTGTCTATGCCACTGCAACTCCGACTATAGATTATACGGCAATTCAAGTGGAAGAATTAGAAATTGAAACCTTATCAATGGAAGAAACAGATGCATTTATACAAAACAATATAGGTAGAAAAATTATCGTTGTTGGAGCCACTACAGGAACTGATGCACATACCGTCGGAATCGATGCAATTATGAATATGAAAGGATATATGGGTCACTACGGATTGGAGCGTTATAAAATGATAGAAGCCTATAATTTAGGTTCTCAAGTCTCCAATGAGAAATTTGTAAAAACTGCTATTGAATTACATGCTGATGTAATGTTAGTTTCTCAGACTGTGACTCAAAAAAATGTTCACATCAAAAATTTAACCGAGTTAGTTGAATTGGTTGAAGCTGAAGGACTTCGTAAGAAAGTTGTGCTGATTGTGGGCGGCCCCCGTATTACAAATGATTTAGCAAAAGAATTAGGATTTGACGCTGGATTTGGACCCGGAAAATATGCAGACGATGTCGCAACATTTTTTGCGAAAGAAATTGCAAGACGTTTAGGAAAATAGTAAAAAAAAAAATACATCAAAAGCAAAAAAGTCTTTTTATTATTGAGATGCTTTATCTTTTTTAATTTAAACGCTTTTTTGAATATCATTTACATATATCCGACTTAAATTTGAAATATCGCAATTTTTTTTTGTCGAACTCGATTTTTTCAAAGAATTTGTTAAAAATTTACCATCCTGTTTATAAATTCTTCAATCTGATATCGATTTTATCATAATTTTTGATTTACATATTTTGAATTTGGCAACTTGGTAAAATCGACAAAAAATAAGGAAAGATATTTTAGATTTGAGTCGGAAGAATTAAAATGATGAAATGAAAAACTTCGAATCTTTGAAATTTAAAATATCCACTTATAACACTAATATTTTTTAAGGTAACGAGGATAAAACACAATGAATAGATATTTAAATGTAAACCGGATAGAATTTGCAGTAACATACCTATGTAATGGAAAATGTAAGCATTGTTATACTACTAGGGATAAAGAAATGTTCCCAAATCATATTAATGAATTCATTGCTCAAGAAATTGTTCGAAAAGTAGGTAAAAAACATCACCCAAGATCAATTATGACCTTTGGGGGAGAACCACTCTTATTTCCTGAAATTGTTTTTAAAATCCATAAAGAAGCAATGAAAGTTGGCATCCTTCGTAGAGAAGTAATAACAAATGGCTATTGGGCAAATAATGATAAAAAAATTGAAGAAATAGCCAAGGGTTTATTTGACTCTGGTGTGAATAATGTTATTATTTCTGTTGATGTATTTCATCAAGAACACATTCCCTTAAAATATGTTAGAAAAGCCGCTCAATCCTGTTTAAAAGCCGGTATTAAAGATATAGAATGGAATCCATGCTGGGTTATTGCTGAAAATGAGAATAATCGATATAATAAAAAAACTAAAAAAATTTTACAATCCCTTGAAGATCTTTCAATAAAAATATCATATGGAAATGTAATGCAACCCGATGGTTTTGCACTTTTAAATTTAAAGGAATTTTTACCAAAAAAAGAAAAAATTCCAACTGGTAAATGTGGAGATATCCCATATACAGATCCACTTGATTCAATACAATCAATATTTATTGAACCCGATGGAAAAGTTGCGGTCTGTAATGATTTTTATATAGGAAATGCAAGAAAGAGGGATGTTCTGAAGATTATTGAAGAGTATGATCCTTATAAAATCATAGAAATGAAATCTATAATTGAAAACGGTATGATCGGATTAGCAGAATGGGCTAGAAAAAAGGGAATTGATCCAGATCCAAATGGATATTACTCCATTTGTCATATGTGTACAGATATTCGAAAAAAGGTGAAGAATATGAAATTATAACAATAAAGATCCAGTCGGATTGTTTCGAAAAAATCATCATAATCGGGATTAGTTTCTATGAAGCTGAATCTTTCTGCGAATAATCCATAATTGAATCCTACTATCGAAAAAAGAACTAAACCAACAAGGGTTCTGAATATTTAATTATTTTCACTTATTCCAAAATCGGAAATCATCAAGTAATTTTCGTTAAAATCTTGTCAGATACAGTACGATCGCCTGATCTTTTTCAAAATGCCGAAATTATTACTTCTATAGGAATACCAATTATTTTCTTTGGAGTTGAATCATCGTTTTCTTCAATCCTATAGATTATTAAGATTCCCTCAGAATTGGCAAAACCTGTGATATCTTTAAGAAATTCTTGTTTTCCATCTCTGGTCTTTAGTTGAAAATTTTTTTTTTAATCTAATTGGATATTTTCCTCCGCTTGTTCATTAATTAAATTTCTGATATCAGATAATTCAACTGCTTCGCTCAATTCATACCCGAGTGTCCAAAAAGGCTCAAAACACATATTGATAGTAAATGCAAATGTCAGAGCTTCTTTTATTTCATCAACTGGAGTTTATTTTGAATCCGATTCATGGATTTAAGATTTTTTTCAGACCAAAAAATTTGTTTTACACGAGGATTTGAGTATTTCATATTCACTTGACAGCGTTTGGGTATTATCGCGATGTGCCTGATCTAATGCTTTTTCAACTACATCTATTTTTTACCCACATCAATCTAAAGAATTAGTTAAAAATATACCATCCTGTTTATAAATTCTTCAATCTGAAGTCGATTTTATTAAAATTATTGATTTTCATACCTTGAATTTGGTACGTCGATAAAATCGACAAAAAATAAGGAAGGATATTTTAGATTTGAGTCGGGAGAATTAAGATGATGAAATGAGAAACTTAGAATCTTTGAAATTTAAAATACCCACTATTCATTTATAATTTTTTTATTCATTTATAATTTCAAAGACCATCTTATCAATAATCGGCTTTTTGGTCTCACGCTTATCGAAATACCAACCTAGTACGTTATCTGGAGTAATAATAATCATAACTCCAGTTGAGAGGTAATTTAAAATTTGCAAGTCCATATCATGCAAATCCTCTTTCCCGTCAGGGTGAGTGTGAAACTGCCATACGATATCAATCCCATCTTCTTCTTTATACTTTCGCATTTGGAACAATTTGCGTTTCTTCATCCGCATCCATGATTTTGGTTTTTCGTGAGCTTTTGCGGGATCTTTTGTAATTTCATAACCTTTTACTATTCCAAAGTTCTCTTTTCTGTCGGCAAATATCCAACCTGCTACAATTTTATTATTTTCAGCGTGACCTTGTTTTGCAAGATCAATTAATTCATTAAAAATCGGTTCTGGAATTAAATAACGAAAATCGATGCTCATAATACTCTACCAGAAGCATTAACCTACCATAAAAATTAATTCTTACGGTTCTGAGTAACAATCAGATCAAAGGAAAAAAAAATAATTTCCATAATTATAGCACCGAATGATTCAAATGAGTCGAAATATTTCTCAATCTTCTACTAAAATAACATCCCCTTTTTATTATTCATATCCTAAACCTGTTTGGGCTATGAAAAAGGAAGAATTATTGTCTTTTTTGCATACATATGCTGAATTAGGATTAACAGTTAAAAAAGTCGAAGAACGACTCATTAAGGAAGGAAAAAATGAACTCCCTCATCCAAAACCACATTTTTTAAGGGTCTATTTGGCTCCTTTATTCAATTGGCTCATTATTATTTATCTTATTGCTGCTATTATTATGTTTATTTTCGGAATTGTTACTGGTGAGGGAAATATGACAATGATTTACACAACTTTGGCTATCGTTGGATTGAATTCTATAGTTGCTGTTGTTCAACAAGCCAGAGCTGTTAAAAAATTAAAAGCTTTACGCGCTTTATCCGCTCCAACTTGTGTAGTAATACGTGAAGGGCAAAAAATGGATATTCCCACAACTGATGTTGTTCGAGGAGATATTCTAATTTTGGATACAGGTGCCAGAATTCCCGCTGATTGTCGTATTTTAGAATCAAGCAATTTGCAAGTTAATGAAGCTTCATTAACAGGCGAAAGCGAACTTGTGGCGAAAAATCATGGTGAAGCTCTACTTAATTTATATAAACCTCGTCCTCTTTCTAATATTTCTCCAAAAGATTCTGAAATTTCTCCAAAAGATTCTAAAATGGTTCAAAGTTCTTTACCCTTACAAGCGCAATCCAATATTCTTTTCTTTGGGACTTATATTACCTCGGGGAATTGTCGTGCAGTGGTTTATGCAACCGGTGTTCATACAGAATTAGGGAAAATTTCCCATAAGTTAGAAGAGCAGGGTTTCCAAGAAATACCAATACAAGTAAAATTGAACCATATCGGTAAATGGTTTGGTATTGGAGTTATGACGTTTTGGGCAATTGTGTTGGGAATCATCTATTTTACGACCGGACGGGTTGAAATTATCAAAAGTTTAAACTCTGCGATGGATATAATGCCTATCAATATTCCCCTTCTCACAACTATCGTAATGCTTTCTGGGACTCTTGCCATGGCCAATCAAGGAGTAATTGTTAGAAATCTCACATCTGTAGAAAGTTTAGGTAGGGTTAGTGTCGTTTGTAGCGATAAAACTGGGACTTTAACTAAAGGAGAAATGTGTGTGCAACATATCTGGGCTCGAGGATCGCACTTTATGGTAACTGGTAGTGGATATAATCCTAAAGGAGATTTTTTTCTTACCGATAATCCGAAAAGACCCGAAAAGATCGAAAATATTCAAGAATATCCGCATTTACAATTATTACTAGCAAATTGCTTGTGGAATAATAATGCATCCGTTCAAATTCAAAATATTGAAATTGGAAAAAAGACCTCATCCAGATGGACGATAATTGGCACTCCAACAGAAGGAGCTTTAGCTACATTGATAAAAAAGGTAGGTGATCCAGCAGTTATTAATGATTTTTCAAATCCACCTGTTTCAGTGGTGCATGAATTTGGTTTTTCTTCTCAACTAAAACGCATGACAAAAATTTTACAAACCACTGATAAATCCTACATCAGCTTTACAAAAGGTGCCAGTGAAGTCGTTTTATCCCTCTGTGATAGATTATTAGCCGAAGAAAATAGTGCAGTTCCATTTATTGATGAACTACGATTGGTTATTATGAATCGTATTAATATATTTGAAAGTCAAGGTTATAGAATACTTAGTTTTGCCTATAAAAGGTTTAACAATCTTCCATCTGATGATTTGGATACACCTAAAATTAGAGAAGATATTGAGTCAAATTTAATATTTATTGGCTTTGTTGCAATTATGGATTCTCCACGTAATGGAATAAAGGAAGCAATTCAATCTTGCTATAATGCTGGTGTTGATGTTGTTATGATCACTGGTGATAGTCTGCCAACAGCAAAGGCTATTGCTGCTCAAATTGGAATGTCTGCTTTATCTCCTAATAATGTGCATTTGGGAGGTCTTGAATCAATATTTTCTGATACTAATAAAATACCAAATATTTCTCAAATTAAGGTTTTTGCTCGTGTTTCTCCTTTGAATAAGCAAGAAATTGTTGAAGCATATCATAAACATGATAAAATTGTGGCAATGACGGGTGATGGTGTTAATGATGCTTTGGCTTTACATGATGCTGATGTTGGTATTGCCATGGGGATTCAAGGAACGGATATTGCGAAAGAGGCAGCCGATATGATCCTTTCTGATGATAATTTCGTTACATTAGTTGAAGGTATTAAACTAGGTAGAGGGATTTTTTCAAATATTCGATCTTTGGTGTTCTTCTTCATTTGTATCAATTTATTTGAAGGAATCGTTCAATTTATATTGGCAGTTATTCTCAACCTACCTTATTTTTTAAACGAAGAATTCTATTTCCAATGGGTGTTTCTTTCTCTCACAGTTCATATGTTTCCTGGGTTGATGTTAACATTTGATCGAATTTCATCTGATATCATGCATGAAAAACCTCGAGATTCCCAAGAAATTCTTTCCCGACATGTTCTTTTACTTCTTCTTGTTTATGGAATTTTATTAAGTGTTTCTATGTTAAGTATATATTTCTTAGTTCATACAGGTGTTTATTCTAACGCTCAAAATGATTTTTTTGGAAGATGGAATATTTATTATTTATTTACCCCTGAAACTTATGATCTTTGGAAGAATGTGGATTTTACTAACGCTAAAACTTTAACTATGTTGATGACAACGCTTTTTATTTGTGAAACCTCGTTAGCACTCCAAATTCGTCGTCCAAATAAATCCTTGTTTCATAGTTTGAGAGAAGATATTAATCCTGTTGTGATTTCAGTTCTTTGTTTTTTATTTGGTTTATTTATATTCGCTTTATATTTTCCTGGATTTCAGATTTGGATGCTTAAAAAGGGTATTTCTTTAAATTTTGTTCCAATGAACCTTATTGATTGGCTTGTTTCGATAGGAATTGCTTTTGGCATTTGCATTCTTCCCTTTGAAGGTGTCAAATGGTTCTATCGTCGCCGTGAAGTATATTTTTAATATAGATGATCAAAAAAGTCCATTTTTTCACACTTTCTTAAATCAAATGCGATAAAGTGTTCATCTAACCGATGTTCATCTATCATCTATTAACACTAATTGGATACAACGCTGTAAAATAAAAAGATTAAAAAGAGTGAGGGTCAAAAAGGGGTATTACTCTTGTTTTTTTCAAGTACCATGTATCTATCTCCAATTCCCTTTCTTGGTTAAGTGCCTGGTTAATTTGAGAGTGAATACATTGGAAAGGGATAATTATTTTTTTATTAAATTGAGGAAATTCTACCACAGCACGATGTTTTTGAATGTCTCTTATTATTCCAGATAATTTTGTATGATCATTTCCATAGGGCATCAATTTTCATTTCACTCTCCAAAACAGCAAAATTTTGAATATATTTCTTAATTTTTGCATAAATATGTTAAGATATGTGGATCTGTTAAGTTTTGTTTGTTCTATTTTTTACTTAAATTTCCCTATTAGGGGAACATTAAATAAAGTTATCTTGTAAACAATATATCTAATAACAATAGATACTACTATACTCTTAGAATTTTACCTCATTTAAACATTTCTTGCATCATTCTGTCGATTGACAAAATTCGACATAATCATGCGCTTTTAGAATTAATTCCAGTAATTCTTAATTGAAGGAATTAACAGTAGAGAAGATTTTAATATTAACAGATGCTTATCCAATTACTTTAGTTATTTCTTTTGAGATGAAAACTATGAGTCAGATTAAACCCACCCATTATTGGGTTCATTTGGAACCTGATCTGAAGCTGTTTACATTTCACGGATTAACCCGTATTGATTTTTCGCTTTCTGAATCAACAACAGAAATCCGTCTAAATGCTAAAGAGTTAAAGATCTTAAAAATAAAATTGAATCTTTCTTCTAAATCTGAAGAAATTGGTTGTTCCTTTGAACTCCAACCAGAAAAAGAAGAATTGGTTATAAAGGCTGATAATCTTATCCAAGGAGTATATTCAATGGAGATCGAATTTGATGGAACTCTTAATGATATGCTTTACGGATTTTACCGCAGCAGGCTAACTTATAATGGTAAAGTTACCTACATGGCAACTACTCAATTTGAGGAAAGGGACGCACGTGCCGCTTTTCCCTGCTTTGATGAACCTGCCTTAAAAGCAACCTTTGATCTCGAATTCCTAATTCCAGAAAATCTTAAAGCAGTAGCCAATACTGATATTTTAGAAGAAAAATCACTTCCTGAAGGTAAAAAAATTGTTAAATTTGAGCGTACTCCCATTATGAGTACATATTTGCTTTATTTCGGCGTGGGTGAATTTGAATTCTTAGAAGATTCGAGTAAGTCACCAAAATTACGTATTGTAGCTCCCCCGGGAAAGGCGCAATATGGAAAATTCGCTTTAGATATAGCTCGAAAATCATTTGATTACGGAGAAAAATTCTTCCAAGCACCTTATCCAATCTCGAAATGTGATTTTATTGTAGTAGAAGATTTTGCGGCTGGAGCCATGGAAAATTATGGAGCTATCACCTTTCGGGAAAATTTATTGCTTGCTTACCCTAATAAAACATCTAAACCTCAAATGGTTGCAATTGCAGCAGTTGTGGCTCATGAAATCACCCATATGTGGTTTGGAGATTTAGTTTCGCCCGCTCGATGGAAATACATCTGGTTGAATGAGTCTTTTGCAACATATTTCACCTCTGCCATTCCCGATTATTATTTTCCTGAATGGAAATCATGGGAATCTTTAATAGGTGGTCGAGGTTTAGGTGGTTTTGCAAGAGACGCCTTAAAATCAACTGTTCCTATTGAATTACCTGGAGATCAAGAAATTAACATAGATGCATCAAGTGCTCCTATCATATATGCCAAAGGTGCACTTATTATGCGCATTTTAGAAGGATACATTGGTGAAGAAAAATTCTTCCAAGGAATTCGTCATTTTCTTCAAAAATTTGCCTTTAATTCTGCCACCAGTGATGATTGTTGGGCTGCATTTGAAGAAGCCACAAATGAACCTATTACAGAATTTGCAAATTCTTGGGTGAAACAAGAAGGTTATCCATTTATCACAGTATCTCAAGAAGAAAATACAGTTATTCTTGAACAACATCGCTTTACCATGCTCCCCATGGAAAGTCAAGCCATTTGGTTCATCCCACTAAAAATTAGAGTATTTAAAGAGGATGGAACTGATGAAATTTTGAAATTTGTTATGAAATCGCAAACTTTTCAGTTTGATTTACCCTCAGATGTAGTTACGTTCAAACTTAATGCAGATCAAACAGGATTTTATCGCGTAAAATATTCAGTAGAACATTTCCGTAAATTGGGTGAATTTGCCAAATCTAAGCAATTGAATGTATACGATCGCTTTGGACTTCAAAATGATTATTTCAATTTCATGCAGAGGGGAGATTATTCAATTGAGGATTACCTTGCTTTTTTACGCGATTATTATAGTGAAGAATCCAGCGCATTAGGGTTGTCAAATATAGCATCCAACCTAGTTAGACTTGAGTTATTAGCACCTGGATTTGTAGAAAAAATAAAAGAAACCGGCCGACTTATAGCAGAAAATGGATTAGAATTAATAGGTTATCTTCCTAAAACTGAAGAAATTGCTATGATTTCCCAAACTAGGAATGATTTACTATGGATGGGTGGTCATTTTGGGTCTGAAAAAATAAAGACATTTGCATCAAAATATTTCCAAACTGTACTTGCAGGAGAAACTATCTCACCTGATATTTTCCAAAGTATCGTTCGTTTAGGTGCTGAACAATTTCCAGATGCCTGGGACTATATGGAAAGTCAAGTAACCGATCCTAATGTCCCTGAAGCAGTAAAACAATATTGGTTAGCTGCATTTGGAAGTTTTAATGATCCAAACTTGCTTAAAAAAGCATTAGATCTTAATCTCACTAAAATTCCAAAATTGAATCGCGCTCAGATTCTTATAATGGTCGCACGAAATCCTATAGCAAAAGATTGGATTTGGAAATATTATCATTCCAATTTTCAGCAACTAATGAAAGAATTACCTAAATCTGTTTTAGGAAACACTCTCGCCATGATTCCTCCAATAGGTGCGTTAACCGATAAAGAAGATGTTCTTTCTTTCCTTGACCAAATTGGAAAAATGGTTCCTCCAGCGAGGGGTGTTGCAGAAATGGCGGCTGAAATTGCTGAATTATATTCTACCTTTTATAACAAACACAAATAGTTCAACCATTCTCACTATTTTTCTTTTTCTTTTTATTTATTATTTACCTAATTCAGTTATTTATTTTGTGTTGATAAGTTTGATTCTTTCCCCCATTTTTGTTTGATTCTTTATAGGAACTTGTCTAGTTATCTAAATAACTTTTCGACCAACTTCCTTTATTTGAAATTGACAATGATCATTACCAGTCGCAAAACATTCCAACTCTTTAATCTCATATTCTTTTCCAAATTTTTTTTCAAATAAAGTAGTAAAAAAACCTTCATCTAGTTTACAAACTGGTCGTCCTAAATTTGGTAAATGAGAACATTCAAAACATTCATAAACATTAAAAATAATTCTCGATGGTTCGAATCTCAATTCGTCAATAATTCCAAATCCATTTCTTTTCCAGAAACGAGATATTTCTTCTAATAATGCTTCTTCTTCTTCAGAAAAAAATAAACCTTCAAATTTATCACCTAATTGTTTTCCCACAATATAATGTATCTCTTCTGCCTTAGGAACACGCGCATCAATTATTGTCGTAAAGGTATTAAATAATGTTTTAATAATTTTCGACGAATCATCATTTTGAGTTATTTTACGGTCTCGAAACATATTTTCTATTATTTCATTTGAAAGTTGAAGTGAATCCCCAAATTCTTTTCCTCTGATGTTTAATTCTTTATCAAAGTAAAGGGTGACAGAATGAGCCGGATTTCCATGAATATAACGAAAAGTAAAGGGATAATGCTCATGAGGTTTACTAAATACTGAATCGGGAATTAGGAACTCGATATTTGAATTACATTGAGGACAAAATAATTTTACATAATGTTTTTCTTTGTTGTATTTAAACATACAAATCTTTTGGAAATTTATACTTAAAAGCATTCCTAAAATAAAATATGTGTCTACCTATACGAACAAGATGATTAAAACGAGTTTTATTAAGATAGATGGGCGCATCCTGGTTTGAACAGGAGACCCCTTGAACGTAAATCAAGTGTAATAACCACTATACTATGCGCCCTTAGGTTACTGATACATTTAAGGTATTAATTAAAAATAATATAGAATAGATTAAATTTTTTTCTATTAACTCATGGTTCGTTTGTTTGAAAATGCAGTTTTATTTCTGTAGATAATTCTTGAGCTGAAGCCGGGATAAAAGTGATGAATTGATAAACCCAAGGTAATAGATGTTTTTGATATTCAAGAATCTGGCCGTCATAAAATAGTAGTATTGCGTGTTGAGAATTGTTAAATGGGGCAAAAGAACAAATTGCATGTATTTTGAAAAATGCTTGGGATAAAGAATAAATTTGGGCCATCCGTGCATCATATTTACGTGTTAAGTATTTTTTACGGCGAAGAAGTCGAAGTGTCGAAGATTCAAATGGGAAAGAAATGAAAGAGAACACATCAAAGTAAGGTAATATGTGTAAAAGTTCAGTAAGAGAAATTTGAGAAAGATCCACTAATAAAATATACTTTTTAGCATCAGAATATGTTTTATTGGATTCTTTTCTCATTTTGTTTAGATTTTCCAGCCATTTTAATATATAAGGAAATGTGTTGTTTTGATGAGATTCCCACCTCTTTACAGAATAATGCAATTTTTCTAAGCGCGGGATTAATTTATTCGAGAGTATTTCTTTAAATTGATGAGGATTGCTGAAGAAGACGATTGTAGGACGATTTATCAATTGTGCATGGTATACCAACTTAGCTGTATATTTTGCTGAAATTACAGAAGAATAACGGGCTAGAAATGGGGTTATGGATGTATCTCCCCATACCTTAATTCGATCTTGGCTGATTTCGACAGGTAAAGATCGGATCTGAAAGCCTTTGGAGAGACTACCTAATCCTGTTATAGCTAAGTAAGATCGAACATCTAAGCTTGGAGATATTGAAATACTGCTAAATGCATTCTGGAATAGGGGATCACTGTAAAGTCGAATATCCATTAAATTCATGTGAAGTGTCGATGTTAATGGCGATATTGATTTTAATGATGAAGAAGAGGTTGATGATAGCGAGGAGGTTGATGATGAAGGTGTTAATAATGATGTTGATGTTGATACTGTTCTTTCATTTGAAATCTCAATTGTAAATGCGTAGGGCAAGGTTGGAGTAGTTCTCTGCTGAATTACAACAAAAAAATAATTAAATAGAGCCAAAAAAGTTGAAAATATGGAAGAATCTTTAATAAAGGTGGAATCTGTTAGTAAAAATTTGAAATGATTGTGAAGAATACTTGCCAATCGATCGAAAGAACACTTATGCTTTTCACAAAGATTAAATAGAAAATCAATAGGGCGAAATTGGAATTCTTCAGTTATTGGCATGGATTTTACTTTTGGTTGTTTTAGTGAATATGAATTTGGATACGATTGAAAAGACTTTATATATTTTAGGAATAAGCTTAGAAATTTCGCAAAAAATCTATATTGAGTGACAGTTGGTGCATTTGACTTTAAATCTATAAGATAATTATAAAGTAATTCAATTTTCGATGTTTGAAGATGAATGGAATAATTGTTCAGAAGGTAATTATGAATTTGGTGGCAATCATCTAATATAAGGATAGAATTTTCAATGGATCCTATATTTTTAAAAAAACCTGGTTGGAGTGGATGAAAAGAAAATAAATCATCATAGGTAATGAAAATAATGCTCATTTCAGAAATAAAGTATTTAAGAATTTGTGAAATCGGAAGATTATTGGCTTCAGTAATATAGAATTGAATAATTTGCTGAAAGTCAAATTGGTGAACTGCGCAATTTTCAGAGAAAGAATCGAATAAAGTCGAGATTTTTGATTTAATTTGAAGCATCTGTGATGAGGTAATAATTTGTTCTTCATTGATCTTTTTTTGAAATTTCTTTCCTAAAATAGATTGTAATTGTGAATGATATCCGCATAAATCACAAATAAGAACTGAACTGAATAAAGATTCATCCATTGTTCTTAGACTTTGTAGGATTTGCTTTTTTTTAGATAAATCACTCAAAACAAAAACTAAATGCTTATGGTATTGTAAAATCATTGGTAGAGTTGCTTGAAATATTATTTCGTATCGGGAATGCTGCGGAGGAGCATAAAATAGTATATTTTTCTGTGCAGGGATATCATTCTGTAAAAAATTTACCACCCTATTAACATCGGGTGTTTTAACGATAGGTTCTATGAATGAATGAGAATTGATTTCACCATGTTCTGAAATAATAAAGTCAGTTACTCGATCAGCCATTATTAAGCAGCTAACATTGATTGAAATAAAAAAATAGCCACACCCATTTTGTTTATTGATTTTTTAAAATTACCAGTATTTTTTTACCCGATCGGGATTAAAAACACTCATAACGCAATTTGGCATGAACTTACCGATGTGAGCAATTAATCCAGCAGCAGTTGTTCCTGGCTTACATCGAACAGCAGTTTCCATCGGACCTAAACGATCAATTTGGACTACATCGATTGTATGACCTCTTTTTGCTAAGGTTTTTTTGACTGTTTGGCGCGAAACTCCTACAGTGAAGATTGTTTCCATTCCATCATCGACCAATGTTTGTAAATTTTCTATAAATGTCTCTGAGAATTGACCTTCAACTTTCGGTTTCCCCTTTTTTTCATATGTAATTTTAGTAACTTCAATTTCAACAGGCAAATGGTTCATTAATCCATATAAATGTATCAATTGATGGGTTGAAAGTTTAGTGTTCCGAACTAATTGGCGCCGAAGTCGAAATAATGGGATCAGAACTTCTTTTGAAGGTCCCTCTATTCCTACATCAACAAAAAGGCCAAATCCGACTTTTCCAACAGAAGTAAGTTGTCCCATTAATGGAGTATTTTTGGGAATATTGTTAGCATTAATCACTTGACCAGTTATTTCTTTTAATATGTGTGAAACAAACGTCAATTCTTCCCGATTCGTACCTAAAAGCGTGATATTGATCCGATCATCAACGCGAAATTCGAGCTTTTCAATAGCAACATCTAAATCTTTGGGAATCCGTTCTTCTAAAACTCGCTGAAATGTGTGAAGGAATTTGGCGCGTTCGGGCGCTGTTTTGGCTTGATTGATTGAATAATATTGATAAGCCGACACATATGCGAGCGATGCATGTGACATTTTTTTTTTCCTCTTAGCTTAATAGCCTAAATAAATAAAATCACATAAAATCAAATCAATTCATTTTCATCTATTTAATGGATAGATGTAACTATGTGTGATCAAGTGTGATCAAATTTATAGGTTAAGAGGAAATATGTGTGATATTAAAAATTTTTTTTGGTTTTACACAAAATGGAGGTCTTTTATGGATGTCAACAGTATAATTCCTGAATTTGATGCATTTATCGCTGAATTTCCCGATTTTGATCTTTTTATAATTCTAACGCAAGATGGTATTATTAAGTATTGTTCTGATCCAGATCGTGTTCAATCTGAGCAAACCAAAGCACTGATGCAAGCTTGGTTAAATCATGAATCTGCTTGTGTACTTGGTAAGGATCGTTATCCAATTTTAAGTTGGGAACCTTTACAATTTGCTGCCAGAAATGTAAAAGGAAAAGGTGCATTGGTGGGAACAGTAACGAGTTCAAATCATTATCTTGTGGCGCATTTAAAACCAGATGCAAAATTAGCCCCTGCAATTGCAGCTATTTATTTAAATAGAAAATTTTGGAAGTTAATCTAAAGATGGAAGTTTTTGATTGTTGTTCCTTTTTTTTTGATCTTTATATTATTTGATTTTTTAACTCTTTTCATATTCGAGTGAATATTTTATCCGCGATCAGGTCCTGCTTGGGCGAAGATTCCATTAAAATTCTTCATGATTGGATAAGATTGTCCAAAAATCATTCGAATTGCATAGAAACTGATTTTAAAACCCATTTTCTGTAAAAGATTCACTGCTCTGGTATTCCTTTCCAATACACCAAGCTTAATATTAACATAAGATGTGAAAGTGTTGGAAGTGTTAGAAATATTGGAAATGTTAGAAATCTTGGAAGTATTGAAAGATTTTTGATCATGTGCTATACAATAAAGAAGCAGATCTTCAGGATGGGGTTCATTTTGCGAAACAATCCAAGGCCCAATCTTAAAGTATCCGTCTCTTCTTTCTACCATAATATATGAAGAAATTTGTCCATTTTGAGTTTGATAAAAGCAAGTTGATGGATTTCTATTATAGATTTCTTTTAGAAGTATTTTTCGGGAAGATCCAAATATCTGTTCATCAAAATTAATTATGGATTCCAGTATGTCAGGGGTAATTTGATGCATATTTTTTGGTTTTGGGTTAATAAGTGTTGGTAATTTTCCATTAAATCGTAAAGAACGACATATTTCTTTAAAACCAAACGACGAGTAGAATGGTACAGCTTCTGGGACTGAATCGAGCATTATTGTTTTAACTCGGCGAGATCTAAGTGAATTCATGGCATAACTAAAAAGTAATCTGCCCAAACCTTTATGTCTAAATTCTTTTTCAACAATGAAATTACCAATAAATGTAAATTCCTTGTATTTTGTGCTAAATATCATCGCACGGGCAGTTCCATCGCATTCTAAGATAAAATTACCTTTAGGATCGAATTTAAGCAAATCTTGAAGTTCATCAACAGTTGTAATCCAATTTTCTTCTTGAGTGAGATTCCAACCGAATTGAATATGTTTTTTTTTAAAGGGAACAATCTTAATAGAGCTGAAACTTCGAATTTGGTTGTGATTGGGAATTTTTGAATGATTTAGTGAATGTGAGCAAGGCATTATAATTACTTTATTATGGAAGCGGTTATTTATACATATTTTTATCTCTCTCTTCATTATTCCAGTTATGGAAAAGTATGATGAAGAAAAAAGTTCTGAAAAATCCATAAACATTCTTTTTCTTCATGGGTATGAAAGTTCTGGAACTGGATTTAAGGCGGAATATTTCCGTAAAATTTTTCCTTCCATTCATACACCTACATTATCTGGCGATTTAAATTCTCGAATGGAACAAATCTTACCTCTATTTCAAAAATATTCCCGCTGGTTCATCATAGGCTCTAGTTTTGGTGGATTAATGGCAACCATTTTGGCTCAGAAATATCCCACCAAAATTGAACGGTTAATCCTTTTAGCCCCTGCATTAATACCTCCTTTTTTCTCCTTTGATATACCTAATGGATCTGCTATTTCTGATAAATCTGAGAATTTTAATAAAACATTGAAGTTAATAAAAATTAAAACCGATGTCATCCATGGAAAACAAGATTCAGTCGTTCCATTACATCAAGTTAAGAAATTGGCAGAAAAACTATTTTTAAATCTGACTTATCATGAAGTTAATGATGATCATCGATTGCATGCCACAACAAAAAGCATTGATTGGAAACAACTATTATTTCCATCAAAAAGATAAGTGATTAAATCAAGAAATCTGAAGCACATAGATAATGTTAAGAGTAATATCGCCAATTTCCTTTTTTTGTTTTTTTACAATCCTTTACTAAAGGTACCATTGCGGTTTTAATCTTTGTGTCAATGCTTGAGAAAATCTTTCTTGTAATGCAGGAGGGATTTGTAAATCAAATTGTCGAGCTTTAAATTTGCAGACACGAACACAAGCAAGACATCGTATACATTTTTCTTCATCTATATCTAAAGTGGTAAAATCTATTGCATCTGTGGGACATTGGGCAAAGCATTCTCTACATGTGATACAGATTTCCAAATCGCGCTTAATAGTTGGAACCAGAACACATGCACGATATTGAGGATGAGGTTGAGAGTAATCAATTTCAGGATCTTGGAATATAATTTCAAGAGATTTAGGCGATGTTATTCCTGGATTTTCCATTTTTTTTAAAATCTGATGAGAAAATGTTTGGACATTATGAAAATCTTCAGCATCTGGTCGATTTAATGCAAGTGGGAATTCTTCTCTTCCAAATGAATGCATTCCGGTAAAAGATCCTGCACCAAAAATTCGAAAATTGCTACTTTTCAACAGAGTTACAAATTCATTTAGAGCTTTCCCATTGCTTACATTCCCATTAATCACAAGAGCAATGCACCATCGATTCTCACCATTGATCTGATTTAAAACTTTGATAATTTGATCTGGAACTCGACCTGCATAAACTGGGGTTCCAAAAATAATCAAATCACCTCTTAAATCCCACTTTCCACTATTTCTGGTTCGTGTATATGTTAAATCAATCGACTTCTCCAATGATAAACCTAAATAAAAGGCAATTCGCGTGCAGTATTTTTTTGTATTACCTGTAGGAGAGAAAAAGATGGGTTGAACTGAATGGAATTCCATTATGAAAAGTACGTGTTTTTCCCAAAAAAGTTTAAGGAAATGTGGTAAACCTTAAAGCCTTTTTTTTTAAACCCCAAAAAATTTAAAGTGCAAGTCATTGTATTTGATATAGAGAATCAACGCAAGTGATCATAATTATACAAATTGAAAAAGTGAACAATTATGTTTAGCACACCTGGACTTGGATACGATAGAGCCATAACGATCTTTTCCCCTGACGGACGTTTATTTCAGGTGGAATATGCTATTGAAGCAGTAAGACGTGGAACAACTGCCATTGCTGTAAAAAATGAAACTGGAGTTGTTTTTGCTGTTGAACGACGTAATCTCCCATTACAAGAACATCTTGGAAGTGAAAAACTCTTTAAAATCGATGATCATGTCGGTGTGGCTATCTCTGGGTTAACTGCTGATGCCAGGACTTTAATTGATCAAGCACGCGTTCATGCACAGGTCAATATTCTAAGTTATGATGAAGAAGTTTCCGTTCTTGAAACAACTCGTGATCTGTGTGATCAATGTCAATTATATACGCAAAATGCAGGAGTGCGCCCTTTTGGAGTATCATTATTAATTGGTGGTGTGGATGATGATAAAACGGTGAACCTATATCTAACTGATCCATCAGGTGCATTCTGGGGATATAAAGCTTGTGCAATTGGAAGTGGTTCAGCTCAAGCCCGAGAGTTTTTAGGAAAAGAATATAAAGAAACTATGGATTTTGAAGAGTTAAAACTTCTTACAATTCGCACATTAAAAGAAGTTATCGAGGGTGATTTAGATGCTGAACGATTTGAAATTGCTGTTATCAATGCAGAAGATAGACAATGGAAATTGTTTTCTATTGAAGAAAATAAAAAACTTCTGAAAAAATTAAACGAATAAGACCTTTTCTGTTTATGAAATAAACAAAATTTTTTTACTCGATTTCATTGTAATTCTTAAATAACATATAATATATATCTTATTAGAAACGGTAAGAAACGATATTGTCCCAAATTATAATATTTCATTTAATAATTGCCGAAGATTTAAAAAATCTATGTAAATTTGGGCGATATATTAGGATATAAGGAAAAATTGGAGAAAGGCAGGATGTCTCACTCAAGGGGAGGGCCGAAAGGGAATTTCGATTTGGGAAAATATATTATTGTGAAAATTGAAAAAGCTAATCACAATTTTGAGATGATCGTTGATCCTGAAGAAGCCTGGAAAGCTAAACAAATACTCAAAGAAATGCGGCAAAAAGAGCAAAATCATGAAATAACAGTTGATGATGTTTTATCTACATCTGAAATTGATTTAGA
This sequence comes from Candidatus Harpocratesius repetitus, assembly GCA_021498095.1. Lineage (GTDB taxonomy): Archaea > Asgardarchaeota > Lokiarchaeia > Sigyniarchaeales > Promethearchaeaceae > Harpocratesius > Harpocratesius repetitus. Next base: position 854,651 of record JAIZWK010000001.1, read on the forward strand.
AAGCATTTTTCCCACATATGATTTCTTTCTTAATGTCAAAAAAGGTGATCGAGTCACCGAATCAGATTTAGAAAATGCATTTGGAACCACAGAAGAACGAAGAATTGCTGCTGATTTTTTATTAGAAGGTGACTTTGCTTGGACTAAAGCACAACGTGAAAAATGGTTAGAAAAGAAAAGGAAACAAATAATTAATATCTTAGCTAGAAATTCCATTAACCCTCAAACAAAACATCCTCATCCCCCAAAACGTATTGAAAAAGCACTAGAAGAAGCTCGTGTGTCGATTGACATAAATAAATCGGCAGAAGAACAAATAGATGATATAGTAAAACGAATTCAAGCTGTAATACCTATCCGTATTGAAGCAATTCAAATGGCAATTAAGATTCCTGCGGAATATGCTGCTAAAGCTTACAACACGGTAGAGCAATATGCTCAAATAAAGCAATCAGAATGGCAGACGGATGGTTCTTGGATTGGTATGATATCTTTACCTGCAGGTCTTCAAATGGAAATGCTTGATAAATTGAATAAATTAACTCATGGTAGAATGCAAAGTAAATTGATTCAAAAATAAATTGACTTAATGCTATATGTTAAGCTATATTAAGCAAATTGACTTAACTTATAGGTAGTCTTCTTCAAACAAATAAAAACAATGGGGATTTTTGAGAAGAGATCAAAACCTCTTTTCCTCTTTTCTTCCGTTCAAAATAAGAAAATTGTAACTTGTAAAAGTTGTAAAAAAAAAGTGAAAAAAATGTCCGCGGAGAATAAACCAATACGAGAAATCGTTACTCCAGGTCAAGTTATTGCCACCGATCCTGGGTTAATTGCAGGAAGAGGGGCAATAAAGGAAGATAATGGTCAAATTACGTCTGTCTTTGTTGGATTAAAGGAAATCCGAGGAAAATATGTTAATGTTGTGCCATTAAATGGGCTTTATAATCCTCAAATTGGAGATAAAGTAATAGGGCGAGTAATTGCAAAAACACCAGTAAAATTTCTGCTTGACATTAATGCAAAATTTTTAGGAATTTTGAAACCATCTGATGCATTTAAAAGACCACATCAGAATCGGGGCTATCCAAAATCAATGGGTACATATAGATTGCCTCGAGAAAATGATATGGATAAGTTAAAAATGGGAGATCAAATTATTTGTAAAATTTTATCCGGATCACGAACTGAAGAACCAGCACTTACCAGCTTGGGTCAAGAGCTTGGACTAATCACAGAAGGGTTAGTTATTGCAATATCTCCCACAAAAATTCCCCGAGTGATTGGAAAAAAGGGAAGTATGATCGCCTTATTAAAGAATTTATTACATTGTAAAATTTTTGTGGCTCAAAATGGGCGTATTTGGATTCATGGACGAAATCCTGAAAATGAACGATTATTAATTGAAGTGATATATAAAATTGAGCGTGAAGCTCATACAACTGGATTAACTGATAGAGTTAAAGCATATATTTTAAAAGAAAAGAAAATTCGAGGTATCAAATAAAAATGCCAATCTTAGTACCAGAACCTCATGATGAAATATGTTTCCGTGAAGATGGAAAGCGATTAGATGGTCGAGCAGTGGACGAACTTCGTCCCTTTTCGTGTGAAGTAGGTGTAATTAAAAATGCTCAAGGGTCTGCTCTCGTAAGACACGGAGGTAATTTGATTTATGCAGCTATTTACGGCCCTCGAGAGGTGCATCCCCGTCATTTAGCCCGTCCCGATAAGGGAATTTTAAGAGTGTATTATCGAATGGCGACATTTTCCGTTCATGAACGAAAAAGTCCCGCACCAAATCGTCGTGAAAATGAAATTTCCAAAGTTATTCGGGAAGCTTTGGAACCTGTATTGTTTTTGGAAGCTTATCCCGATTCCCAAATTGAAATATATATTGAAGTTATTGCTGCAGATGGGGGAACCCGGTGTGCAAGCACTACAGCTGCATCGTTAGCATTAGCTGATGCAGGAATTCCTATGAAAAGTATGGTTGTGGGTGTAGCAGCTGGAAAAGCACAGGGTCGTGTTTTACTTGATTTAGGTGATAAAGAAGATAAAGTCGGTCAAGCAGACATTCCTTGTGTTGTAGTAATGAAAGATAAATCAATATCACTTCTGCAATTTGATGGTGAAATGTCTTTAGAAGAAATGAAAACTGGATTTGAATATGTATTAAAGGGTGCAGAAATCATTTATCAAAAGCAATTGGAAGCTTTGCGTGAAAAATATAATAAAATAACAAGAGAAGCTGAAATTGAGGACTCTGCAGTAGGAAATTTACCACAAAATGAGCAAAAGTCTATAAATGAATCCCAAAATGCTCAAGATAGTCTTCAAAATACTTCCCAAATTGATGAACAAATGAAGGTTCAAAATGAAAAACAAGAAATTAATAATGATCATAAAGCTGAACCATCTCCTTTAATGGAAAATTCATCTGCAATTAATGAATCTCAAAAAGAAGTTGAGAAAGGGGAAGTCGAAGAAAAATCAAAGGATGAAAAATCAAGCGAAGAAAACATAATTAAATCCAGCGAACAATCCGCTAATTCCACTGATGATTCACCAAAACAAGGAGAAAACCAGTCTTCACAAGAAGAACAACAATTAAATACAGAAAATGATTCACCTTCAGGAGATGATCAAGAATGATGGATATTAATGAAGTTGTGAGTAATTTAGAGAAAAACTATATCTTAAAACTTTTAAAACAAGGGAAAAGAATTGATGGTCGTGGGTTATTTGAATATCGCGATGTTAAAATCAAAACTGGGTTTATTCCGAAAGCTGAAGGTTCAGCAGATGTATTTTTAGGCGATACACGTGTTATGTGCGGAGTAAAATATGATATAGGTACTCCATTTTCAGATAATCCTGATAAAGGTGTTTGTACCGTTATGTCTGAATATTTACCGATTGCTTCTCCAATGTTTGAACCAGGACGACCAGATGAAGTTGCAATTCAATTAGCCCGAGTAGTAGATAGAGGAATTCGTCATACTAATTGTATTGATTATAAAAAACTATGCATCAAAGAGGGCGAATATGTTTATATTCTTTTCGTTGATTGTTATATGATGGATTATTTTGGGAATTTAACTGATGCTTCTGCGATTGCGGCGATAGCTGCCTTATTAAATACTAATTTACCTGGGGCTAAATTAAACGAAGAAGGAGTTCCTGAATGGGATGGAACATATTCACCTTTAACCATTTATGAGATTCCACTTAGTATAAGTTTTGGTAAAGTTGGAAATGTTATTTTTGTGGATCCTAATTTATCTGAAGAAATGGTGCTCGATGGATCTATTGCTTTTGCAGTTGATGAGAAGAAACAGGTTACTTCCATCCAAAAATACGGAAATGCTACTTGGAGTGTTGAAGAAATCTTAGATACTTCGAAAAAAGCAATTGAAATTGCTGATGAATTACGAGCAAAATTGAATTTACGCCAACACGTTCCTCAGCCTAAATAAGCTTAATTAGGTTACTTTTTTTCAATTGATTTTTTTTATTTTTTGGCGACAAATTCACAAAATTTTTTTATTTTGCTACTTTGAAGTAATTATTATCTTAGCATGTTGAAGTGAAATTTATGCCTAAAACAAAAAAAGTGGGTATTTCGGGAAAATTCGGCCCGCGATATGGATCTAAATTACGCAAACAGTGGAATGAAATAGCAGAAAAACAAAAAGGTCCTACAAAGTGTCCTAAATGTGAATCCAAAATCTCTAATATGCGCGAGTTTATCGGAGTGTGGCATTGCAAAAAGTGTGGTGCACGCTGGACTGGTGGTGCTTGGGAAAGTTCCACTGCCCGTGGAAAAGAATCTCATCGAATTGCGACCCGATTAGCCCGTGAAACATCAGAAGCAGAGAATTAAATTTGATAATGGTTCATAAAAAATATTATTCAAAACTTTTTTTACTTAGTTTTTCTAATTTCAATCTATTTATCCTAATGCTTAAAAATTCTGAATTATATAGGATCTTAAGAAAATGCGTATTTCTACAGAAATTTCTTTAATTTTTTCTTCTTTTGAAAATCGTGATATTTTTTATCAAAGTTTTATGCCTGAATTTGATCGTACAAACATGAAACGATCGACTTGGGTCGTTAAAACACCTTCTTCTACAGAGCCACTATTAATTTTTCAAATTCAAGCAGATGATGCTACGGCGTTTCGCGCTACTATTAATTCCTTAATTCAATTTGCATCTATTGTTGAAAGAACTCTAGAATTAGCTGAGAATTCATGATTATATCATAATCTCAAAAAATTTTAAATAAGCGATCTACATCTAAAAAATATTAAAGTAATTTCTCTTAGAAAAAAATAATTAATGTATTAGGGAGATGTAAAAATGCCAATTGTAACTCATCAAGATGAATATCTGTTATCGAAAATTGATATAGAATTAGCCGGAATGTTGAATTATTTAGCTCGAGATATTGAATCAATTAGGAATCAAGAGAAGAAACTTGGAGATATGTATCAATCTTATACCAAGGATTTAGGAAAATACATTCGAAAAATGCGTGATAAAAGCAAACAAATGGATGTATTAGCCAGAGAAGATAAATCTGGAATAACTAAGGCAGATGTCGATGCTTACAAAAAACAAATTCAAAAGGTTGATGATCGAATTCGAATGATTGAAGGATATTATGACAGAATGAAAGATCTAGCTCTTCAAAAAAATAATTTAATCAAACGAATGAATGAATATGCGAAATTGATTGTGAATCATGCAAAAATCCGAAAAACAATAGTCGATATAGGTTTACGTATTGAAAAAGAAAAGAATAAAATGGTTGCAGCTGAATCTATTTCAAAAAATGAAGATAAATTAAAGGATGCTGAGAGAGAGTTTGAACGCAGTAAAAAAGAATTGAATAAAAAATGGAATCAACTAGAAGAAGAACGACAAGAAGTTAATAATATGTGGAAAGCTTTGAAAGATTCTATTGATAACTTTGAATAAAATTATTTATTTTGCTTCTTCATTTGGATTTTTTTCATTTTTAACAAATAAATGAAATGATCAGATATTTTGATTTAAAATTGTTCTTAACTGATTTAAAGTGAAGGGTTTTCGCAGAACCCCTAAAAATCCGAATTTCTTTGGATTAGCCATTATTGGATCATTTGAATAACCACTTGCTACTATCGCTCGAATTTTTGGATCATACTCTTTTAATTCTGCAATAACTTCCTTTCCACCTAATCCACCTGGAATTGTTAGATCCAATATAACTAATCCAAAAGGTGAATTATTTTTATAAGCTTCCTTATAAATTCTTATAGTATCTTCTCCTTTTTCGGTAAAAACTGCGTCATAATTCAAATGATGTATTAATTTTTCCATAATTCTTTGAATAGAATGATCATCTTCTAGAATAAGAATAGAATTTGATATTTTTTCTTCATTATTTGCTTTTTTCTTCTGAGAAGTGCTATTTTCTGAATATATTTCAATTGAATCTTGAGCAGGTAAATATATACAAAATTCTGTGTAATGATTATTTTTATCAGTTGATGTATTAAAACATATAAAACCTTGATGGAATTTTACAATCGAATAAACAGTTGCTAAACCTAAGCCTGAACCCATCTTTTTTGTTGTGAAATAAGGATCAAAAATTTTTGAATGATATTTCTCTGGGATACCCGTTCCAGAGTCCCGTATTTTAATTTCGATATATCGACCTGGGGGAATGAGTATTCGATGAAAATATCCCATCTTTTTGTAAACTGGAGTTTTTATTTCGACATTATGAAAATGAAGAAAAATTTCTCCCCCATTAGGCATTGATTGATCCGCATTAATTATTAAATTCGATATTACTTGAGATATTTGATTTGCATCTACTACAGATAACCATAGTTTATGATCAAAATCTAAAGTACATTTTGATCTAGATCCCCGTAATGCAAAAATTGCAGTTTCTGTAATTACTTTTGTTAAATCCGTTGGTTTTTTTACCGGAGCACCTCCTGTAGCAAATGTAAGGAGTTGTGTAGTTAAATTTTGTGCCCGCATGATGGATTTTTCAGCATCTTTCAAAGTTTCTCTTATAAAATTTAAATCGTCTTCTTCTAATGCAAGAGTTATATTTCCTAATAACGCTGCAAGAATATTATTAAAATCGTGTGCAATTCCTCCAGCTAAAGTTCCAATACTTTCTAATTTTTCCTGATTAAGTTGATATTCTGTTAATTCAGTGGGTGTCTTATTATCTTCAAGAAATAAAATCATTTCTTTTGAATCTGTTTTCTCTGAGAGAAGATCTATATTTACAATATAGGGGAACTTTTGCCCGTGTTTAGTAATAATTTCCATTTCATATTTTCCAGAAAATGTTTTATTCTGTTGAAATGATTCAAAAATATTCTTTCCAAGAGATTGATAATCAGGAGCTATAAAATTTAAAATAGATTTACCAATAATTTCATCCAAAGTCATCTTAAAGACATTTAGACCTGCTGAATTTACTTGTAATATCTTTAATGAATTCAAATCTACTATGATTATTATCGGAGATATAAATTTGGTACTTATTTCATCTCTTGAGTTAATATTTGAAATAAATATTTTCCTCCCTCAAATTCTTATAAATAAGAAATTTTCTATTAATCATTATTTTTTAATTATCATAACTCCAATTCCAAGTTTTAAGTAGATTTTTACTTTTATTAACTATAGTTTTAAAATAATTATAAGAAAAATTTCCATTTTTTATAATTCATAAAAATAAGAAGAATGATAAAAAAAATCGCAATTATTGATTATCCATATGAAATTATCCTAAAAGAATCTTCGATTTTTAAAAAATAATTCATATTTTTGGAATTTAGCACTAATTCGCCCTCATCATTAATTCCATTAATAATACATTTTTTACCATTATTTAAGGTAATTTGGTTTCCTATATATAATAGATGTTGATTATATTGTGATATTAGTAATGTTTTTTTATTTTTTGGAAAATTTACAATATATGATTCCCAAATTTCATGATATAAGTTCTTTAACAAGATTCGAGCAAAATTAACAATAGGAACTTTTGTATGAGTCAAATCAAAAACTGAGACTACATTTTCTTTTAAGTAATCTGGAAAATTTGTTGTCGAATTGTTTAAATTTATACCAATTCCAATTAGAAGAAAATTGAAATTTACTTGAGAGATTAATTCTAGTAAAATTCCACCCATTTTCTTAAATCGATAAGAATTGGATGAAAAGGTAATAACTAAATCATTTGGCCATTTAATAACAGCAGGTATATTTAGGTATGTGTTTAGGAAAGATTGTAGAAGTTGAACGATTCCATAATGGAGAAAAACAAATTGTTCATTAGATAAAAGTTTTGGTAAGGGTATTCCAAGAGTGCTCCAAAATCCTCCAATTGGAGAGATCCAATCATCATTCTTTCGTCCTCTTCCGTGTTTTTGGGTTTTTGCAATCAAAAAAATACTTTGATTTGAGTTTTGGTGAATATATGGAATGATTGCATCTTGAGTTGATGAAACTTCATCAATATAAATTATCTTTACAGAAGGTATCACGATATAAAAAAAAAAAAGTGCTTGTTAAATTTTCTTACCATCATCCTACTCGGAAAGGTAGGTGGTAACTTTATATGTAAAATTAAATTCTTCATCTCCATTATATTCTTATTTTTCAACTTTTACGAGAAAAGAGAAAAAATACTAATCCAATGGGGATAACTCGAATTTTCTTTTTATATAAAATAACATTTATTCAATTCAATAATGATTTTAGAAAAAATTGAAGGTAGCCAATCACCTTCACCTTCTTCATCTGATCTTATTGGGCTCCGACGTAAGTCTAAAGAAGGTGGAGGGCCATTAAAAATCGAATCTCAACACCGGAAAGGAAAAATGACTGCTCGGGAGCGAATTGATTTATTAATTGATCCTGGAACCTTCACAGAAATCGATGAGTTTATACTTCATCGCTCCACTAAATTTGGGATGGAACATCAAAAATACTATGGTGATGGTGTTGTCACGGGATTTGGTTTCATCAATGGGAGAAAAGTATTCTTATATAGTCAAGATTTTACTGTTATGGGCGGAAGTTTAGGGAATGCACACGCTAAGAAAATTTGTAAAATTATGGATCTTGCAATTAAAAATGGTTGTCCTATAATTGCTCTTCTTGATTCTGGGGGTGCCAGAATTCAAGAGGGTGTAGATTCTTTAGCTGGATTTGGCGAAATCTTCCATCGAAATGTTCAAGCTTCAGGTGTCATTCCTCAAATATCCGTTATTTTAGGTTCATGTGCAGGAGGTGCGGTCTATAGTCCTGCACTTACAGATTTCGTCATCATGGGTGGGGATCATGCATATATGTTCGTTACTGGGCCTCAAGTTGTCGAATCTGTGACAGGAGAACAAGTTTCTTTTAATGATCTTGGGGGGAAGGATATTCATGCGAATATTTCGGGTGTTGCACATCTGGTCGCTAATTCTGAAGAACAAACCTTGGATCTGGTAAAAAAATTACTATCTTACATCCCTTCCAATAATTTAATGGATGCACCACGAGGAAATACTGAATTAGAGCCAGATCAAACCATAAATCTTGATACAATAATTCCAGAAAATGAAAATGAACCTTATGATATGAAATTTGTAATTAAAGGAATTATTGATAAAGGCTCTTTCTTTGAAATTTTTCCTTCTTTTGCTAAAAATATCATCACAGGATTTGGACGTTTACAAGGGAATACAATTGGAATAATTGCTAATCAACCAATGGTTTTGGGAGGCGCAATAGACTTTCATGCTTCTGATAAAAGTGCCAGATTCATCCGATTTTGTGATTCGTTTAATATTCCTATTTTGACATTAGTTGATGTTCCTGGTTTCATGCCTGGAACTAAACAAGAATATGCTGGTATAATCCGGCATGGAGCTAAGATGATATTTGCATATTCTGAAGCAACAGTTCCAAAAATCACGATTATTACTAGAAAAGCATATGGGGGTGCATATATCGTTATGGCTTCAAAGCATTTGGGCGCAGATATTAATTTAGCGTGGAATTCTGCCCAAATTGCCGTTATGGGTGCTGAAGGTGCATGTAAAATTCTTTATCGAAAAAAAATTCAAAAATCTGACGATCCAGAGAAAGAATTAGAAAGATATATTGCACAATATAAACGAGAGTTTTCAAATCCATTTCAAGTTGCTGAATTGGGCTATGTTGATAAAGTCATTTTTCCTTCAGAATCCCGTTCAATTATTTTAAATTCGCTGCAATTTCTTATAAATAAGCGTGAAAATGTCCCAAAAAGAAAGCATGGTAATTTTCCTGTCTGATGATAAAAAAATCTTTTTTCTACTATACTAATATTTCAAAAATTAAACTCAAAACTTAAAACTGAAGAGGTTGTAAAGATGAAAAAACCACATGAAATACTTAAAATTTTAAACAACACATTGCCGATCTGGGGATATAATCCTCAAGGTTTTGAAGATATAACTGTTCTTGTAACCCTCTGCGAAAATAATGCTGTAGGTATATTAAATACTGAATCTCTTTCTATTTTACAGACTAATAAAATAATTAAACGAATATCAAAACAAATACAACCTTCAAAAATATGGGGAATTCGCATTACTAATGAAGATTTCATCTCTGATTTAGATTTTAGCACAAATAATGTGATTGCAATTTGTTCGTTTGTTCCATCAAGTAAAAGTCTTGAAATTTTAAAAAAGAAATCACTGCTTATCTGTGCAGAAGTGTTGACTTCACAAGAAGCAAAATCTAAAGCAAAATGGGCCGATTTTTTCTTAGTTCGCGGAAATGAAGCCGGTGGTTTTGTTAGTAATCGAAATTCTTTCATTCAAATTCAAGAATTCTACAAATTGGGATATAGCTTTATCATTGAAGGTGGATTTGGCATATACAATGTTGGTGCGGCCTTAATTGGTGGTGCTCTTGGTGTAGTTTATGAATCACAATTGTATTTATTAAATGAATCTCCATTAAGTCATCAATTTAAATCTTATATTAAAACCCTGCAAGAAAATGATTTCTACTTGTTTGCTGAAAGTGAACATTTTAACTTTCGTTTGATTGGAAAATTGGCCAATAAATCTATTCGAGAAGTTAAATTGAAAGAAAAAGACTTTTATAAGCAAATTCTTGAAAAAGAAGGAGATATTACCCGAGAAGAGTTCACAAAAATTTTATTTAGTGTTATTCAAAAAGATCGGGGAAAACAAATTGGATTTCCGGATTTTTCATCAAAATACCCTAAACATTCATTTCTTCCTTGTGATCATGGTATCATTTTTGCAAATCAGATTGCTGAGCAATTTCAGTCCATTTCAAGATTTATTCAAAAAATAACTGAAATTATTATTCGACAACATAAATTAATTAAAAAACAGTGGCCTTTTCAAGAATCTAGCCCATTTGCTCAGAATATAAATGTCAAATATCCTATCATCCAAGGTCCAATGGCAAATATTACTGAATCGATTGAATTTGCCCAAATTGTTGCAGATCACGGAGCATTACCGACATTTGCTTTAGGGGGTTTGATGGGACCTGAAGCAGATGCATTATTGGAAAAAATCTCAAATTCATCTTTACAAAACTACCAATATATGGCTGGAATTATTGGATTAGAAGTTGTTAAAAAACGTCGTGAACTTCAATTAGAATCTATAAAAAAACACAATGTTCCCTTTACATTAATTGCAGCAGGTTCAGTTGATTTAGCCAAACAAGTAATTAGACAAGGTGAAAGAGTTTTTTTACATACTCCTGCTCTATCTATGTTTAAAGAAGCCGTGAAAAACCAAATTGAATTTTTAATTTTAGAAGGGAGTGAATGTGGAGGTCATATTGGAACCCTTTCATCTTGGATATTGTGGGAAAACATACTTCAATACTGTAAAAAAGAACAACAATCATTTTCTCAAAAAATTAACGTTATTTTCGCAGGAGGTATTATTAATGAAACCAGCAGTGCGATGTTGGCGATGATGATTGGTGATCATCTCGATATAATCAATCCTGGAATTCAGATGGGAACATCCTATCTTTTCACTCCAGAAATTACATCTTCAAAGGCATTATCTCCCCTTTATCAGAATCTATTGTTGAATCATGACTCAACTCGTGTCATAGGCGCAACTGTAAATACACGAGCACGTGTAATTCCATCGATATTTAGTTCAGAAACAATCAAAAAAGAACTTCATCGAATAACAGAAGAAATTCCAATTTCAAAGCGTAAAGAACTTTATGAAAAGGATAATTTGGGTGCTTTGCGAATTGCTGCACAAGCAGAAATCTGGAATAATGATCATATTCCAGGAACAGGGACTACTCAATTTATTCCAATATCTCCAGAAAAACAAGAAAAACTAGGTGCATTCATGACTGGCGAGTCACTAACTCTTCGTACGACAGTCGTCCCTATAAAAAATTTACACTACGATATTACCAAAGGAGGATTTCATAAAGTTTCAAATCTTCAAAAATATAATTCATTGAATCAAATTCTTAATTTTAAGAATCAATTAAAATCCAAGCCTGTTTTTGAAAAAACAAAAAAAAAATTCGCCGATTCTCGGGTTGCAATAGTAGGAATTGGTGGAGTATTTCCTGATGCTTCAAATATTAATGAATTCTGGGATAATATTTTATCAGAGAAATATTCTATTACTGAGGTTCCTAAAGATCGATGGAATTATGAAATATATTTCAGTGAAGATCGAAATCAAAAAGATAAAACTTACACTAAAATTGGGGGTTTTATCAAGGACTTTAAATTCAAATCAATTAAATTTCGAATCCCCCCACAAATGGCTAAGAGAATGGATCCTGTCCAGAAATGGGCTTTAACTGCAGCTAAAGAGGCGTTAATGGATGCAAATTATCCTATTGATGGAAAACAATCTCTATCATTGGCTGTTATTATCGGAAACTCTTTAGGGGGGGAAATTCAAAGATATAATGATAAAAGGGTCTTCTTCAACGAAATTAATCACTATCTATATCAAGCAGAAAAGAAAAATATCGGAGATTCAAACTCTATTCGGAGAATTAAATCTTATCTTGAAGAAAATATAATCAAAAATATTCTTCCTATTAATGAAGATACAATGCCTGGTGAATTATCAAATATAATTGCTGGCAGAATTAGTAATGTCTTCAATTTAAACGGAAAGAATTTAACTACTGATGCAGCATGTGCTTCAAGTCTTGCAGCTTTAGATACAGCGGTAAAGGGTCTTCTATTAGGAGATTACGACGCAGTTTTAGCCGGTGGGGCTGATCATTCAATGGATCCATCTGTTTTTATAAAATTCTCAAAGATTGGGGCGCTTTCCGCAAAAAAGTCTTGTCCATTTGATGCAGAAGCAGATGGTTTTGTTATGGGAGAAGGAGCAGGTTTTGTTGTACTTAAACGATTATCTGATGCAATTCGCGATAATAATAAAATTTATGCGGTAATTAGGGGAATAGGTGCTTCTTCAGATGGTAGAGGTAAAGGAATTACTGCACCTAACCTACAAGGTCAAAAAATGGCTGTCATACGAGCGCTAGACTCCGCTAAAATTCAAGAAAAAGATCTTCAATATATTGAATGTCATGGTACTTCCACTGTAATAGGAGATGCTACTGAATTAATGGTGCTTCAAGAATTACTCCACTCTAAAAATCCATCTCAGAAAATTGCAATTGGTTCTGTTAAAAGTCAAATTGGGCACTTAAAAAGTGCAGCTGCTATCGCTTCAATTATCAAAACGAGTCTGGCACTTTATCATAAAATTATCCCTCCTTCTATAAATTTTAATATTCCAAATCCCAAAATTGACTGGGATAATGTTCCTTTTTATGTAAATACTCACGCTAAAGAATGGATTCGTCCTCAAAATTCCATAAGGAGAGCAGGTGTTTCAGCTTTTGGATTTGGTGGGACCAATTTTCATGTCATATTAGAAGAGTTTTGTCCCGAATCTTTAAACAATTCTATAAATTCTATTCCAGAATATATTCCATATTCTGAGGGAATCATTCAAACGAATCAAAAAAGTGCATTTTCATTTGATAATTCTGATCCTTCTTTAGTATTTATGTTTAGTGGTCAAGGAAGTCAATATGTCGGGATGGGTCATGAATTATATGAGACAATTCCAGAAATACGAGATATCTTAAATCGTGCTAATGAAATTTGTCAGAGTTTTGGAGATTTTAACCTTCTTCAAATTTTATTTGGTGATAAATCGAAATCAAAAAGTGAAAATCAAAAAATATTAACTCAAACACAGTTCACTCAACCAGCGATTTTTAGCTTGGAAATTGCCTTATTCAAATATTTAAATAACCGTGGGATTGTCCCAGGAATTGTTGCCGGTCATAGTTTGGGAGAATTCTCTGCCCTTGTTACTGCAGGAGTGATGGATTTTGAAGATGCATTAAAAGCTGTCATTATTCGAGGTCAAGCAATGGGTACATCCACTCCTGATTCTAAATGTGGAATGGCTGCCCTATTGTGTCCAATTTCTCAGGTAGAAGAAATTCTAAAAAAAGTTAAAGAGGGAAATGTTTCGATTTCTAATTATAATTCTCCTACACAGACTGTTATTTCAGGTGATTTGGTAGGTATTCAAAATGCCTTAAAAGTATGTCAAAAAGAAAATGTTAGAGCAAAACAATTAAATGTGTCACAAGCGTTTCATTCAAAATTTGTGGCATCTGCTGGTTCTAAATTAGCGGAGTATTTAAATACCATCAAATTTCATAAACCAAATATTCCAGTATACAGCAATGTCTTAGGCAGTGCATACCCGACTAATTCTGATAAAATAAAGGGGATTTTATTAGATCAAATTACCTCACCTGTACGTTGGACTGACGAGATAGAGCAGATTTATAATGCGGGAGGAAGAAAATTTGTAGAAGTTGGACCTAAAAAAGCCTTATTCTACTTTGCTAAAGAAATTTTGAAAAAAGCAAAAAATGTTTCTCAATTCTTTACTTTAACTCCAAAAAAATCTGAAGTAGAATATCTAAAACAAATAACAGACGAAATTAGTAATCAAATGCAAAATAGAGAGCAAAATTTTTCCTTAAAATCCAAATATCTCTTTTCTAAACAGAATTTACCGAAGATACTTAGCCAAAATAAAGAAATATCAAATAATAATGTGTTTGATGAATTAATTTCTGATAAAACTATCCAAAGTCTTAGTACACAACCTCATTTTAGAGAATTTCTTGCTCAACAAAAAGAAATACTCGCCCCCATGTTAAAAGCATCCTATTCTCAATTTATTCGCTTGTATAGACAAGAACAAGAACGAAAAAAGAAAGAATCGTCACAATTTATCCAAAATACACTACAAATTGGAGTAACCGGTGTTGGATTGGGAATTCCAGGAAAAAATCGAAATGTATTCGATGATTCTAACATTATTGCAATTTTAAATGGGGAAAATTTTATTGAACCTCTTCCTGAAGAAGTTAAAAAAGGAATATTAGATAAAAATATTGTTCGATTAAATAAAACTTCTAATGGAGATGCCTCTTTTATAGAAATAAAGGATATTTCTCAAGTTATTCATCTTGCTGGGCAAATTGGTGCATTTGATCCCAAAAAAGATTTTCTTCTGGATGATAAACTGCTGAATGCTCTGGATATCACTTCAAAATTAGCAATTGGCGCCGGATTGGAAGCTTTGAAAGATGCTGGAATTCCTTTAGTAAAATCAAAGATTACTACAACAACAGGTAAGATAATTTCTGGAGATTGGGCATTACCAGAAGAACTACAAAGAGATACCGGTGTTATTTTTGCCTCTGCATTTCCTGGATTGGACAATTTGGTAAAGGATCTTACCACTCACTTAACACAACAGTTAAAATTAGAAACATTTGAGAAATTTAATCAAAAGTTTTCCAAATTTCTAAATGAAATTTCTCATTCCAAAATTAAAAAAGAGTTAGAAGAATGGTATTATGAAAATAAAGCCTTAATTTTTGGTGATAAGAAAGATCTTATACATTTTAACCGTGCATTTCTCTTTCGAATCTTATCCATGGGTCATTCCCAATTTGCACAAATTATCAAAGCTAAAGGGCCAAATACACAAGTAAATGCTGCATGTGCATCTACTACTAATGCTTTCGCAATTGCTGAAGACTGGATTAGAACTGGGCGCTGTAATCGAGTAATTGTGATTTCTGGAGATTGTCCAACTACAAAAAGTCTCTTTCCATGGCTTGGAGCAGGATTTGTTGCAAGTGGAGCTGGAACAATCAAACAAAACTTAACAGATGCAGTTTTACCCTTTGGAATTGGTCGAAATGGCCTTATTGCTGGAGCGGGTGCGTCTGCATTTGTTCTAGAAACTCAATCTGAATCAAATAGACGTGGGATTAAGCCAATCGTTGATTTATTAGGAACACAAATAAGCAATAGTGCATATCATGGATCTCGTCTTGATAAACTAGACATTACGGAAGAATTCAATCGTTTTATTACAACAATGGTTAATCAACACAAAATCACAAAATCTGAAATTGCTCGTAAAGGTATGTTTGTCAGTCATGAAACTTACACACCGGCTCGAGGTGGAAGTTCTGAATCAGAATTGGAAGCATTATCTAATACTTTCGGACCAGATGTGAGTAAATTACTCATTATCAACACCAAAGGATTTACTGGTCATCTTATGGGAGTTGGTATGGAAGAAGCTGTTGCGATAAAATCAATTGAGTACGGGATTATTCCTCCAATTGCAAATTTTGGTAAAATAGATCCAAAATATAGCAAGTTTTACTTCTCAACTGGGATTAAAGAACGAAAAGATTATGCAATTCGGTTTGCTGCAGGTTTTGGATCCCAAATTGCAATTTTAATGTTCCGAAAAAATACACCCACTAATAGAAAGGATGAAAAAGTGTATCATGCTTGGCTTCAATCTGTTGCAGGTTCAACTTCTCTCTTTTTAGATGGCCGAGTTTTAAAAGTAGACTCAAAACAGCAAATTTCATTCTCACAAAAGCAATCAATTCCATCTATTTTACAAACATCAAAATCAAATGAAACAATTTTAGCCACCTTGATTCAAATTATTGCTGAAAAAACAGGTTATGATATCTCAGATCTTGAACCACAGTACCATTTAGAAGAAGATTTAGGGATTGATACGATTAAACAAGCAGAGATTTTCGGAGAAATTGGAGAGAAATGGAATATTGAGGAAAATCAGTCTTGGAATATTAGTGAAATGCAAAGTATTGCGGATATAGCCAAAGTATTATCGCGAATGGTGAATGACTCATCTCAGATTTCATCCCAGACTTCAAGTAATAATCATATTAATCAAAATAATTGGGAAGAAAAAGTCCGGGCAATTATTTCGGAAATTACAGGTTATGATCATGAAGATATTCAATTGGATTTTGATTTAGAAGAAGATCTGGGGATTGATACCATAAAACAAGCAGAGATTTTTGGTAGAATTAGAGAAGAATGGCAAATTCCTGAAGAGACTAGTATCAATCTTACAGAATTTCGTAGTATTAATGATATTCTTGCCTTTTTATCTAAAAATTTCTCTGGTTCCAGCTCTCAAACTAAAAATACCATTGATCTAAGTACATCAGAAACAAATATTGACCAACCAACTCAAATCAAAGAAGAGGAGATCAAGAAAATTATATCTGAAGTGACTGGTTATGATCTTGAAGATATTCAATCTGATTTTGATTTAGAAGAAGATCTGGGGATTGATACCATAAAACAAGCCGAAATTTTTGGGCGCATTAGAGAAGAATGGCAAATCTCTGAAGATACTCAAATAAATCTAGCTGATTTTCGAACGATTCAAGATATTTTAACTCTTTTGAATTCAACTAAAAAAGTAAATAATTCAATAGATAATAGTGTTGCAACTGTCGATAATTCTCAGATCTCTAAAAGTAATGATAAAAATAGAAGTGAATCCAATATAGATCAAGTTAAATCAATTATTGCAGAAATTACAGGTTATGATTCAGAAGATTTGGAACTAGATTTTGATTTAGAGGAAGATCTGGGGATTGATACCATAAAACAAGCGGAAATATTTGGTCAGATTCGTGAGAAATGGCAAATTTCAGATGAATCTTTGATTAATATCGCTGAATTTCGGACAATAAGAGATATTTTAAATTACATCACAAAAATTAATGAAAGAAATCTAAGTTCCCAAGAAATTCCCCAAATTGCGAAATCATCAAATGAAAATAGAACAGTAAACGAAATTATAGAATCACGAATAAAATCGATAATATCAAGAATTACTGGATATGATAACGAAGATTTGGAGTTAGATTTTGATTTAGAAGAAGATCTGGGGATTGATACCATAAAACAAGCTGAAATATTTGGCTCTATTAGAGAAGAATGGCAAATTTCGGAAGAAACTCAAATAAATTTAGCAGAATTCCGAACTATTGGAGATATTGTAAAATACTTAATTCCAATTGTTTCTGATCATGATAAATCAGATCAGTTGGATTTTGAAAAGTCTGATTCTTTCCTATCAAGAACTAATGATGAGAATGATCTTGAGAATAAAATTGATGTTAAGATCAAAATTTACTCTATTAAACCAGTTTTATTAAATAAAAGTGAAAAAATAGATGAAAACAAAAAGATATTTGAAATTCCCATGGTTTTCATTGAATTTAATTCTTATTCTGATTATGGTACAAAAATAAAGGAAGATTTGTCTTCAAAAGGAATCAAACTAATCCCTATATTATTTAAATATGAAACTGGCTTTGAAGGAATCTCAAGTTTTGTCGATAATATCAAAAAACATGACATAACCAATGGCTACAGCATTTGTTTATATTGTAGACCATTTTCAAAAGAAGAAAATCTCAATCAGGCAACTACGCACTTTTCTAACATTTTCAATTTTATTAAATTACTTGGTCCAGAATATATCAAATATGGATTTCTTCTTTCTAAAAATGATAATATCGATGAATCTATGATATCAAATCCTATTTCAGCTGCATTTTCAGGATTTTTCAAATCATTGAGTAAAGAAATGTCTTTTAAATTCCTTCATCTTTCCTTCACTACGCCTCTACTAGTATCTTCCGAAATTTTAAAGGACCACTCTGTGTTTGAAATCCAAATAGATGAACAAGGTAATAGATATACTCTTACTAGAATAAAAATAGGAAATCAACCATTGAATCAAGCAAGAAAGATTTCTTCAGATGATTTAGTTGTGGTTACTGGAGGTGCAAGGGGAATTACTTTTGAATGTTTAAATAAATTGACAGACTCTATTCATCCTTCAATTGCATTACTAGGTAGGACTCCTCTTAATCCAGATTTCAATAAATTCCTTTCATATTCTGAAGAACAGATGAATAAGTTAAAAAAAGAACGCAGCTTGATACTTAAGAAAGAAAAAGGAAAAGTAACTCCTGTAATCATCCAGAAAGAATGGAATAAATTTCTAAATCAACTTGAAGTTTTAAGAAACATCAATATTCTACAAAAGAAAGGATTGCATGTAGAATATTTTTCGGTAGATGTGACTCAATCATCTCAAATATCTGAAATTATGAAGGAAATTTCCAGAAAGTTTGAAAAACCCATTACAGTAATCATTCATGGAGCAGGAATGGAGGAATCGAAGAATTTCTCAAAAAAGGATCCAAAAATAGCAAAGTTAATCGTAGATATCAAAATAAACGGATTAGCTAATCTCCTTAATAATATTCCTTTAGAATCTTTAAAATATTGCATTTTATTCTCTTCTATTGCTGGACGCTATGGAAATCAAGGACAAGTGGATTATGCCTTCGCTAATGCTTTCCTTTCCCGCCTTTCATGGAATTCAGGATTTAAAATTCCAACTCTTGCAATAGACTGGTCTGCATGGGCTGATGTTGGGATGGCCACACATGGGTCAACAATGAAAGTGTTGAAAATGGCTGGTGTCATTCCGATTCCCGTTCAAACAGGGACTGCTTTATTCTCATACCTAGTTTCTAATGGATATACAGGAGAATATATTGTTTCAGGAGATTTGGGATTATTTGAGCAAAATGAACCTATTATTACTATGATTGATACATTACAATACCCAATGCTTTCAAAAATACGTTATAATCGGGGTCAAGTTGTTGGTTCTCATCAACTTTCCACAGATCGGGACATATATCTTTTAGATCATCAAATTGAAGGAAGACCTGTTTTACCTGGAGTAATGGTTTTAGAAACTTTTGCTGAATTTTATCATGCTTTACATTCAACTGAGAAATTCGTTTTAAAGGAGGTTGAATTTAATACACCTCTAAAAATTTTACCACAGAAACGAGTTTCTATTGAATTACAATATGATATGAATTTTACTTCACATCAAAACCAAGATCAAAATCAAAATAACCATGGTCTTCAAGTCGAAAATCTTCTTTCTTTCTATTCAAAGACATATCCACGTGCAATGAAGGGAAAACCTTTGATAAAGGAACATTTTAAGGCAAAGATCGAAATTTCACCTCAATTAAATTCATTAATTGTTCCAAAGTTTCCTTCTTTCATCTCTTCACTCCCCCTTCTATCACAAGAAGAAATCTACACAATTTTCTTCCATGGACCGCGTTTTAAGGTAATAAACGAGTTGCTAATGTGGGAAAAAGAATCCTTAATCACCTCAGTTTCCTGTCAAAATCAATATCTGTTTAGCCACGATCTCAATACTTCAAACCAAGTTAAATTTACTTTGGATCCATTAGGAATTGAGAGTTTATTCCAAACTGCTGCTCTTTTAGATTTAGTTCAGTATTCCCAGTTATCACTTCCATCAAAAATTGGAAAAGTCGTTAAACTATCTAACGAAATTCCAAAATATGCATTTGTTGAATATATTGGACGAGATCAATATTACAGTTATTTTGATGCATGTTTGTTTTCAGCTGAAGGAAAGCCTATCATTATGTTGAAAAATCTTGGATTAATTCATACAAATTTAAATATAGATCTTCCCTCAGCGATTAAAGAAAAATTCAATACACTTGCTGAAATCAGTCGAATTATTCCTCATTCCTATGCATCTAAATATCAGATAATCCCTCTTCCTCAATTGACGCAAATGATTACTAAAAATTCTTCAAAGCTATCCATATTTTTAACAAAAAATGAACAAGAACGAATTAAAAAGATGAAGAATAATAAACGTTTCCATGAACATATTGCTGGTGTTATTTGTGCAAAGATGGCCTATTTTAAATATCTAAATCAAATACCCAAATATCTTGAAATTGAGGTTGTAAAAAGGGAATCTGGTCAACCTTATTTCATTAAAACCAATACCAAAGAAACTATTCCAATTCATCTTTCAATATCACATTCCCATTTTTTTGCTTGTGCTGTTGTAAATCATAATCCTATTGGATTGGATTTAGAAAAGATCGAAGATCGCAGTCCCTCTTTCTATAAAGAGGTGTTTACTCTTGAGGAACAGCGGTATATCAATCAAAATTCAATAATTGGAACACAATTCTGGACAGCTAAAGAAGCCTTTTCAAAAGCTATTGGTACAGGGTTGAAAATGAATTTAAAGGAGATAGAACTTGCTCATAAACCAGATAATAACCATTTTGAACTGAAATACTTTGGAAATCAAAAATATGTTCATGAAATAACTAAAGATATTCAATGGATTTCTCAAAAAGGAATAAGTTATATATTAAGTTTATGCGAAATACCTGCATTATTGAATAATAAAAAGGAGGAGATTTAATGCAAAAGGAAGAATTAGATATTATTGTTAGAGAAGAAAAGCTACATGGAATTTTATATATCCCAGAGAATAATAATCATCCCAATGGTTCCAATTTGCTTTTTCCATTAATAATTCATATTAATGGTATGCCTGGTACTTCTCCTGAAGATGATGAAGATCGTTTTGCCAAAAAATTTACAGAACATGGAATTGCTTATTATTGCTATGATCATCAAGGAGTTCGCCAAAGTTCTGGTGTCTTTACATATTTTTCAGCACAAGCAAATATTGAATATGTAGTGGATTATTTAGTGCATCATCGATTTATAGATCCACTTCAAATTGGATTATTAGGAGAAAGTTTCGGTGGAGCAATGGCTCTTTGTCATGCAGCACGTGATTATCGAATTTCAGTTTTAGCACTTCGATCTCCAGTATCAGATACAGAAATTGTTACTACATATTCATTTTTTGATGATTTGCTCAAAATTTGGACTAGGAACAAGCAAATGAGATTTCCACCTGACAAAAATATGAAAAATCTTTATATTTCTCAAACTCATCACTATAATCCCAAAAATATGGCAGACTCAATTAATCAGCCTGTTAAAATCATTGCTGGGAAGCGAGATGAATTATTGGGAGATAAAGGATTTGAGGATTTGTTTAAGAAATTAAACTCCACCCAAAAAGAATTCGAAATATTCCCAAAAGCAAATCATAATTTTACTAATCCAAAGGATTTTGAAAAAATGAGGGATTCTTTTATTGAATTCTTTTCAAAACAATTCAATGGAAATTCTGAATAACTTTTGGGTATAATATCTACTCTTTTTTTCATAAAATCAAGATGTTGATTTCCCGTTTCATGATTTTAATTATTTTTTTAATCTTGATTTTAACTCATTTCCAATAATTGTTCCCATTTCAGAACAAGTTACTTTTAGAAGTTTTTCATGTTTTTGTGGGTTTCGTGGAAAAATATCGAGAGTTCTATGTGTTTTAAGGGCAGTGACAACTGATTCTTCAATAACTTCTCCCATTTTTGAATCATTAAAAGCTTCTTCAAACATAAGTTTACATGAAAGAATGGTACCAATTGGGTTGGCGATATTTCTTCCTGCAATATCAGGTGCAGATCCGTGAATAGGTTCAAATAAAGAAACACCATCTGGATTAATATTTGCACTTGCTGCCATTCCTAACGAACCTGTAAGAAACGCGGCTTCATCGCTAATAATATCGCCGAACATATTTTCTGTAACCACAGTTTGGATTGATGAAGGAGCACGTATCAGCCATTGACAAAAAGCATCCACATAAAAATTCTTTTTCGAAAGATTCGGATAATGCTTTCCTTCTTCCAAAAATATTTCGCGCCAAAATTCACTGCATGCCAGCATGTTAGCCTTATCAACAGAAATAATTTCAGAATGCCCTTTTCTTGATGCATATTTGTAAGCATATTTGATTATTCTTTCTACTGCTTTTCGTGTATAAATCATAGAATTAACTGCAGTATTATTGTTAACTATTCCCCCTATTCGACTATATAAACCTTCAGTATTTTCCCGAATTATAGAAATATCTATACCATTTTCATAGAATTCTGGTTTTAATGGGCAAATTTCAAATAATGGTTTATAGAGTTTCACTGGACGAAGATTAATATATAAATCAAGTCCTTGGCGCATCTTTAGAATTGCAGATTCTGCTATACCTTGTGGTAAGTCTGGTAGACCAATTGCGCCAAAAAGAATTGCATCTGATGATTTCATTTGCTCAAATGAAGACTTGGGAAGATTAGTTCCAGTTTGTTTATAAACTTCTCCCCCAAGAGGTGTTTCCACAAATTTTAGTTCATAATCCGAATATTGGGAAATTATTTTTAGAATTTTGAGTCCTTCATTAATCACTTCAGGACCAATGCCATCACCTTTGGCGATTGCGATTTTTTTTTCCATGATTCTCATGGAGTAGTCTATCTTTCTGAGATAAAAACTTAACTTCTCTTGATCAATTGAACATTATTCATTAATTATTGTGAGCAATTCTTGATCTTGTGCCACTTTATCTCCAAGTTTTGAGTATATTTTATCAATTTTTCCTGAGATTGGTGCTAATATTCGGTTTCGCATTTTCATTGCTTCTAAAATTAGAATTTCTTGATTTTTATCAACTGTATCATTTGGATTAACTAAGATTTGCAAGATTTTTCCAGGAATAGGGGCTTTTACGACTGCCTTTTGAGGAATTTTAGGACCACTATTTGATTTTGATAAATCAATATATGGTTTTATATTGATGTCCACTTCTTCTCCTTCTAAAAATAACTTTCCATTTATATTCTCTAAAATAAATTGAAATTTCCCAAAAGAAACTTTAAATCGATTTTCTGTTTGTTGGACTACCTTTGGTGAAAAAACATAACCATCAATCATAATTTGGTGATTATCTAATAATTCAATAATAAATTCTCGACCATGATAAATTACTTTTTTTTGTTTTCCCAAAAATGTTTCTCTCTCCTTTTCCCCATCGTTATTACTATAAATTTGTGCTTTTTTTCTCTTTTTTTTCATAAATGAAAAATTAAATTAATAATAATTAATAAAAAAACCAGATAACTGACTAAATTTATTGATATATGAAAATAATAAATATCTTTTAATCAATTTTAATTATCTAACTTGTTCTCTACGAGCTGACTCGCGCCACATATTTCTAATTGGATTTTTTGGTACTTCTGGAACTATATTTTGTTGAGAGATATTAAAAAGTTCAAAAACTTGAGAAATTGCAGCAATTTTCATATATTCATAATTCCGTAGAATCTTTGTGATATTAATTTGATTTAGAAATCCAGTTGAGATTAGCCATTGCTGATATTCTCGAGTTTCAATTATTGCTTGATGCAGCTCAATATTTGTTTTTACTCCTGAAATCGTGAGTTCTTTCAAAGCATTTCGAGCCATCAGTATCGCTTGTTCTCGATTTTTTCCCCACACAATTAATTTTCCGACCAAAGAATCAAAATGATTTGGAATGGAATACTGAGGATAAATAAAGGTATCAAATCGAACGTTTGAACCACCAGGAATGATAACTTGAGTAATTTTACCACTTTGAGGTAAATTTTGAGCGTATGGATCTTCAGCATTAATACGAAATTCGATGGCATGACCTTGAAATGAAATTTCATCTTGTTTATAACTTAAAGGTTCTCCAGCTGCAACCTTTAATTGTTCAACTACAAGATCTATTCCTGTAATCATTTCTGTAACTGGATGCTCTACTTGAATTCTTGGATTAATCTCATTGAAATAAAGGTGATTATCTTTCCAAAGGAATTCAGCTGTTCCTGCATTAACATATCCTAAATTCTTCGCTAAATCACAGACTTTTTCGCCTAATTCATCCACGATATTACGATCCAAAAAAGAAGGTGCTTCTTCTATAAGTTTTTGATTTGAGCGTTGAATGGAGCATTCTCGATCACCCAAATGAATAACATTACCAAAATGATCTCCAATAAATTGAATTTCAATATGCCGTGGATTTTTAATAAATTTTTCAATAAATACTTCTTTTCGTCCAAAAAATTGTTCGGAGATGGCTTGACATCCTTCAAATGCAGAACGTAATGTGTGAACGGAGTTTACACGCTCCATTCCACGACCTCCACCGCCAAATGCGGACTTGATTATTATAGGGTAGCCAATATCTTCTGCTATTTGTTTTGCTTCTTCAAATGTATGAACAAATCCAGTAGAACCAGGAACAACTGGTAACCCGACTTCTCTTGCAATATTTTTTGCTTTTATTTTATCTCCAAGATAGTCAATTATTTCTGATTTTGGACCTATGAAAATTTTCCCACTTGCTTCTACCGCCTTGGCAAATTCTGCATTTTCTGAAAGGAAACCATATCCAGGATGAACTGCATCTGCATTCGATTTATCAAGAATTTCAAGAATTTTTGGAATATTAAGGTAAGTTTCTTGAACGCTACCTGAACCTAAGGAAAAACATTCGTCTGCCATTTTAACATGCAAAGAATGGGTATCATCTGATGAAAATATTGCAATTGTATAAATTCCTTGCAGACGACATGCTCTTATTATTCTAACCGCGATTTCCCCGCGATTTGCAATTAATACGGATTGAAGCGTCATTACATAAACTCATATAATATGAATAAAAAGCATTCCTCGAACTTTCAGAGTATTAAT
The DNA here is from genome assembly GCA_021498095.1 of Candidatus Harpocratesius repetitus. Taxonomy (GTDB): domain Archaea; phylum Asgardarchaeota; class Lokiarchaeia; order Sigyniarchaeales; family Promethearchaeaceae; genus Harpocratesius; species Harpocratesius repetitus. Next base: position 879,689 of record JAIZWK010000001.1, read on the forward strand.
CATAGAGAAGTTTTATTTAAATAAACAAATATTTGATCAAAGATAGATATAGATTAGGAAGAAAAAAAGAAAAATTTAATCATTTTCATCTAATTCAAAAATAGTTGAAACCGGTTTTCCGAAATATTTCGCAATTTTGAGTGCTACGATAATATTTGGCCTTTTTAACCCTTTTTCGATATATGAAATCATTTGCCGAGATACTCCAACTGCCGTTGCAAGCTCTTGTTGTGAAATTTTTACTTTCTCTCTAAATTCACGGACCCGATTCTTCATTTTTTCAGATTTCCTTGCCTTTTATTTGGGAAAGATCTAATTCATTTAAGAGAAAATAATAAAAAACAATCTCTTAAAATTATTTATCTAGTTCAAAAATTTCTTCGATTGAAACATTGAATTTACGAGCAATTCGCATTGCTAAAGTGAGGGAAGGAACAAACTCTCCTGTTTCTAAGTATTTTATGGTTGATTCTGCAACACCTACAGCATCAGCTAATTGTGATATAGATAATCCCATCTGTTCTCGTAATTGTCTTATTTTTGTTTTTATTTGATCCTTTTCCCGCATCTTTGAAAGGAAATAAGCGATAAATTCATCAAAAACGATATTATTGTCCGTAAAAACATCTGATAAACCTGACTTTGGGCTATATTGAGTGTATTTATGAACAAATTTATTGATTTTTAATTCTATTTCAGTCGGATTTTTCACACCAGGAATGTATCCTTCAGGCCGAATAATTCCTTTTTGAGCGTTGGCAGTAGCAGCGCTTGAACCAGCAGTTTCTATTTTAACTTTGTATAATTTAAGTAAACGATCTCTGATATTTTGATATATTGCTACATTTTGAATTCTAGAATAAGGAATCGTTGTTTTTGTTTTAGTGAGAACACCATAACGAATTATTATGAATTTTTCCGTGAATTCGTATGAAAAGTTTTTTACATATAAAACAGCAAAAATCCATGTTATTCCGTTAGATAAGACTACAAATCCTATTATAACCCAGAATATCACATTCCACAATTTAGCTTCATTTAGATTTGAGCCATCATCTCTGGCGATTGCAATAATGAACCAACCTAATCCGTAAATTGCCAAGCTTACAATAATACTTCCGATTATACTACCTATAATTTCATGCTTAATGTAAGCAATATCAATTTTATGCACATTTTTGTGATCTGAGTCTATAGATTTCATTGATTCCATCTTTTCATTCTTCACTTCTTTTTTATTAATAATTGTTTATTGAATACATATGAATTGCAACCAATGGTTGCACATGTAATTAATAAATCTTAGGCATAAAAATCTTTGCAACCAATGGTTGCGTCTTTTAAAAAAATTTTCCCAGCATAAATTTTTAAAAGAGCGCGACATTGAAGGGAATGAATATATTCATGCAAATTCCTTCTCTTTCTGAGTTGTTACCTCAAATAGATCTTACATATCGTCTTGAATCTTTACATAATCAGCTTTTCATACTTGGACGAAATCCAGAGTTATCTCTTGCAGAAATATGTGCACTTTATCATTCCATTTCTATTTCACCGAAATTTATTGATGTTAGTACTGATGGAGCGATTGTTAACGCACCTAATCATATTGATATTCAAAAATCTGGAGCAATTCTGAAGCAGTGCGAAATAATTGGACAAATTGGTTATCAAATATCAGAAGAGAGTATAAAAAAAATTTTATTAGAGCATTTTGAGGCAGAGTATATCGAAGATAAATCATTTTGGGCAATAAGTGTATATAACAGAAATCGATCTTCTATGTCTTCAGAAGAATTTACTCATTTCTCAGAATTAATACATACAACTGTAAAATCTTGCTTAAAAAAATTAAAAATTCGAAAAACCCAACGAATTCACGAATATCAGAAAGATTTTTTGTCTCCACGTAAATTAAAAAGAAAGGAAGTTATAGAACGAGGATTTGAATTGATATTATGGTTTCAACCTAATCAAATAATCATTGCCCAGACTCGAAAAGTAATCAATATTGACGATTTTGCTCATCGTGATTCTGATAGGCCTTTTACTCGCCCACTTTTATTATTAGGATTAGCTTTGGCGCGTTCAATGATTAATTTAATTTCGATTCAGGAGAATAATCATAAAAAATCAGTTTATGATCCTTTTTGTGGTATGGGCACAATTCCAGCTGAAGCTTACTTATTAGGAATTGAAGCATATGGTTCAGATATAGATTCTGAATGTGTAGTACAAGCTCGACAAAATCTTAAATGGCTTTCTCGACAAAAAAAATACCGTAAACAAAGGAAGCCATATCATCTGGATAACATTTTTCAAATGGATATTACAAAACCTGAACTAAATAAATTCCCATGGATTACTGCAGAAAGCAAAGAAAAAGATAAAATAGTAGGAAAAAAACCACAATATAATGGAGCAATTGTAGCAGAAACAAATCTTCTAACTCCTCGTAAGTCTTATCCTTCACGTTCTGAAGCTTTACAAATGTTGCATGAATTCGAACATAACTATACACAATATTTTCAAGGGTTAATGTCAATTCTTCCAGTTAATGGTATTGGAGTGCTGGTATTTCCTCAAATTCATATGAATGACGACAAGATTCTACAGTTCCCTGTTAAACGATTTTTAAGTGAATTTAATTGTAAAATTCTTTCATTTCAAATAAATAATATAGAAATTCCTGCGATTTTTGTCCATAATTGGAAAAAGCCCATTATTGAACGGCTTATAGTAGTTTTTCAAAAAAAATCTTAAGAGAAGAATAAAATAAGCAAAAATTCTCTTCTATTTCATCATCCAAGCATAAAAAAAGGAAAAGAACTTGAAATAAGAAGCAGTTCAATTCTTTAATATTTATAATTCTGCGATATCTATCAGATCAATTTCTACTTCTTTCTCATCTCTGCCAAAAAGACTTTCTTTATGCTCGGATTTAGAAACATAATCATTTTTTATTTCTTCGTTTTCTTCCTCAGCATTATCATCTACCTCATTGTATTCATTTTCATCATAGTATTCATCTTCTTCTTCATATTCATCTTCTTCTTCATATTCAGCTTCTAAATTCTCACCTTCTTCATCAGTATCTTCATATTCATCTTCATATTCATCTTCTTCTTCATATTCAGCTTCTAAATTCTCACCTTCTTCATCAGTATCTTCATACTCATCTTCATATTCAGGATCAGGTGGAAAGATGATTTCTAGTATTTTGCCTTTTACTGGTTTTTGCTTGAAATCTAAGGCACTTATCAAACCAATTAATCTATTATTATTATATACCCGATAGCCATTTTTCAACGTGTGATTTCCAACAACCATTAATTCAATGTTGTTAGTCTCAGCAATAGGATCGAAAAGCTGCTGGTTAATTTTATACCCCACAGAACCAGAAATAGCTGAATAAAAGGTTCCACTTTTCATTCGAAGAGCTGGAAGATTTGCTACAATTTGCTGAGTTATTGAGTCCATGTCTTTGATTAATCTATGATGATTTTGAAAATGCTGTTCAAACAGATTTATCACAACTTCTGGATTTTCAAAATTAATTGGAAAATATCCATGTGCTGCAAAAATAAGCCGGTAAGGAGATTCTATATAATGGGCAATAGGTAATTGCACATAAAACTCATAAAGAGCTTCTAAAACTTCTTCATTGAAATGTTCCAAGATGTACTTTTTCAATTTGAGTTTTTCTACCTTTTTCTGATCTTCATAAGTTCCTCGAAAAAGTAATACTTCTTTGGGATATAGAATATTAAAACAAATTAAATATAAAAGTGTATGAAAATCCATGGACGTTCCACCAATAAAATTGCCCAAAAAGATCAATCGGAGCGGATTTTCTGTAGCTTGTGATTCAAATATCTTGGGTTGAAAGAAACGCATTAATTTATCTAATGATTCAAAATTTCCATAAAGATCACCGATGTAATACATCTTTGAATTCCCTGGTAAAGATTCAATTAGAACCTTGCTTGAATTAATTTTTTTATAAATCTCTATGATTTGTTGGAACATTTGAAGTATTTTTTGGGTTGCTTCTCCATTTCCATAAAATTCATCCGGAGTAGGATGATTAAAGGAATGTAAAAAATAAAATTCCCAAATTTTCTCTATTTCAGTCGGTTCCAAGAATTTCAATGAAGGTTTTGAAGAGATAAAAGGCGCTTCATCTGTATTCAGTGGTGTTTCTGGTGACATTGATGAATTTGGTAGACTTTCATTAATTGATTCTGTTTCTAAATTAGATTTTCCTTTTCTATCCAAATCATCTGCATTATCTTCATTTTCTTCATTGTATTCAATTTCTTCTTCTTCACTCTCGTCATCCACAAAGTCATTAATTTCTTTTTTTTTAATTTTTTCACGATCTAGCATAGCTTGGGTTGTTAGAATTTCCAATTCTCGATCTTTTTTCCACTTTATAAGAGAATTCTTTTGCTTTTTTTTCTGTTTCTCAGTTAGCTTTTTATTTCCTTCAATTTCATCCATTCGTTGCTCAAATTCTTTCTCTAGATTGTCTAATTTTTGCGACATCTCCGAATCATCTGCATCCAAATTAAAATCTATTGAGCTTTCAGTCGAATCGGATGAATTTAAATGGTTATTATCATCTACAGAATTAGAAGTTGATTTTGAAGTATAAGCTGCATCTCCAAGCTTTTCAATTAAATAATTAATTCGATTTGAAATTTGCTGCATGAAAATAGATTCATTTGGAAGATTCAATTGTTGATATTTAATTAATTTATAACATTTTCGCAATTCTTCTAAACATTTTAATGGATCTTTGCTTTCTAATTGATTTGCTGATCGTAAATGTCGAAAGAATTTTCCTTGCTTTGGTGTTCGCAATCTACTTTATCCTCCAAATTTTACCATGCTAATTCATAATATAATGCTTAAAAAATTAAAGTATTTATATTATTAAATTTGGTAATGTTTCCCTCTTTTATTTGGAATTATTATTATTGGGTTTAATATAAAAGCTTTAATATACTAAAATCGCGGTAAATATGTTAGGAGGCGATTATATAAATGCCGGAAAGCTTAAACATTACTAAATTTAAAAAAAAAGAGATTATCAAATATTACCGAGATAATGTTTATTGGGATAGCAATGGTGAAATATTAGAATGGAATCCCTATAATCGCGAAAAAATACTTCATAAAATGTTAGAAAAATTCAAAAACTCATCTGAATTTGAAATTGAAAGCATCTTAGAAGAGTATCATCGAAAAATCGCATTATAGGGAATTCATTTTGAATAATATGTCAAATATTTGCTCATTTTAAGACATTGTATAGTGGAGCGTATCAATGAGAATTTTAAGAAATCAAAACTCATTTTAATCTAATTTTTCATTATTACTTTTATGTATACTCCATTTTTTTTCAGTATATGAACTTTTTCAATTATTGAGTGATCAAAAATTATCTTTTTCTATTAATAAAGTGATATAATTTTATAATTCAATAGGACTATATGAATACATAACAACATTTCTATGATTAAGAAGGAACAATTTCTTTCTGGCGCATTTTAAATGAATAAAACAAAAGAAAAATATAAAAAAAACCATTTTCTTCAAAATTGGAGAGAAATTTATCCTACTTTAGGATCTCCATTTCATATATATTCTAAAAAAGTGGGATATTTCCTTGGTCTGTTATTGTTTCTTTTTTTTTCTATATTTGCTTTTACTCTTTATTATTATATAGATACTCCCATGGATCTAATTGGTTTTTTAATTTATTGTCTATTTTTTACTGGATTTCTATTCTATTTTTATGGTTTTTCATTTCATACAAAAACTGCCGAGCTAATGGATATTTCACCTGTATTAATAGCTGCAGGAGTTGTATTTTCCCAAAATGTTTTGGGAATCGCGATTTTACTCATTTTAAATGCATTAATCAGTTATTTTTTTGGAATTCGAAGATTTCATGCGATTATTTTTAATTTCAGTCGAAATGGAATAATTGCATATCCAATTTTATGGATTCTTACAATGATTCCTTCTCCTATTATCCCAAGTTTAAAATCTCTTTCCCTTCTTATTCTAAGTGTTATTATTTCATTGTATCTTTATTTCATCAATACCGTTTTAGTAAAATCTATCATTTCGCTTTCTTCACGTAGGCCATTCTTATTAGTACTTAAAGATTTGGATTTTTCTGAAGAATTCTTTCAATTTACAAGTTCACTTCTTATTTTTAATGCATTATTTATCTCATCGTCTCTTTTAGGTCCGATTTTACTCGCATATGGTGCTCTTTTTTATCAACAAATTCGTAAACATATATATTATGAAGATCAAAAGCGTTTGAAAAGAGAATTACAAGAGATCGAATTACGACGGTTGGAAGAACAACTTCGCTTACAAAAAATGGAATCATTAGGATTATTAGCAGGTGGGATTGCTCATGATTTCAATAATTTTCTCACTTCAATTCTCGGAAATTTAGAACTTTTAAAAATTGAGAATGATCAAAATGAAATTGAAGAAATTTATTCTGATCTTATGGAAGCGGTTGAAAATGCCAAAAAAATGGTTCAGCAATTAACTAATTTTTCTCGAGTTTCCCCAAAAGAAATCGAATTGTTTGATATGAACGAAGTAATTAACGATACAATTCTTTTTGTATCTCGTGGTTCTAATTGCAAATATTATTCTAATTTTACCCCTAATTTGCAATTAAGAATTACACGTTCTCATTTTATCCGTATTCTCACGAATTTACTAATAAATGCCATGCAGGCTATGCCTAATGGGGGAACAATCCAAGTAACCACTGATCGTATAGAAATTTCTTCGAATTCTCCATTACCAATTCCACCTAAAGATTATATTTTACTCACAATCACTGATCATGGAAATGGTATTCCAAAAAAAATTCAACACAAAATTTTTGAACCATATTTTACAACAAAAAAAAATGGAACAGGGCTCGGTCTTGCCACCGTATTTCGTTTGATGCAGCAATATAATGGTTTTATCCATTTTAAGTCGAAAGAAAATGTTGGGACTACTTTTCTTCTCTATTTTCCTTACAATGATTGATTGATCAAACTTAATTTCATTTTCTTTATTATCGAATATAGAATTTAGATAAAAAAGCGCGGGCTATGAGGGATTCGAACCCCCGACTGACGGATTAAGAGTCCGTTACGCTAGCCTGGCTGCGTCAATAGCCCTAAGTTTTAGTCGAATGGGTAGAAAAAAATGCCCGAAATTTTATCGGGTTTTACGTCCTGATTGTCGTGCAGCAATCATTCCAACTTTACGACCGGGTGGGGCATTTCGTGAAGTGGTTGTAGGTCTTCCAGAAGTTTTCTTTCGTCCACCTCCGAATGGATGGCTGCATGCATTCATTCCACTTGAAGTAATCACAGGCCAATTTGAAGCTTTGGTTTTCATTAAATGGAATTTTGCACCAGCTTTCATAAATGGTTTGGTTGTAATACCTCCACCGGCTACCACACCAATAGTTGCCCGGCAATTTGGATTCATAGTTTTACGATGTCCGGAAGGAAGTAAGACGTTTACTCCTGTTTCAGATCGTGTCATAACAGTAGCAGTTGTGCCGCCAGCACGAATAAATTTCCCACCATCTCCTGGTTGCTGTTCTATGTTATAAATCAAGCTTCCTTCAGGGATATTTTTTAATGCCATGGTATTTCCTACTTTAATAGGGCATTTTTCGCCGATTTGAAAAGTATCTCCAATAAAGATACCTTCTGGTGGGAGCCAAAGTGTGCGAGTGCCATTTTCATAATCCATTAAAGCGAGAGGTGTACCTCTTCCACCTTCATGAATAAAATCGATAACCTTACCAGAAATTACTTCATTTGGTGCGGTGTGGATATATTTTACTGCTCCACGCTTTTTATGTTTCGGAGATCGGAAATTTTGGGTTCCTTTACCCCGTCTTTGTACTAAAATTCTTCTTCCCATAATGATCACATAACGAGCACAAGCGCATTTGACCCGGGAATAAGGGTTTATCGCACTTGGTCGTATGTTGATCAACATTGCATAATATAAATTTTTTTTGAATTCGAAGCATCTAAAAACTAATAATAAAAACCAAGAAGAAAAAAAATTACCAGACCTTCACTTTGCCCTCTAGCAATTCTTGACGTAAAGTTAAGTAATCATCTAATTCTTCCTGCAAAATATCTTTAGCTCGACGACTTATGATGTCAAAATTCACATTAGATGCTGGAATTAACTCGATATCCCCCATCCAAGGTTTATTTATAGGATGACCTATTTGACTGAGAATTCGTATTTGACATTCTACTACATCACCTTGCAATTCTGCAATTATTTTTCGAGCCGCGCGGTTGGCTACTAAAGAATATAATTTTCCAACGTGGTTGTTACTATTTTTCCCAGCCGCAGCTTCTAAAGTCTGAACTCTTCCAGGCGTTATCAAGCCATTTGCTCGATTACCTCTTCCTACTTGACCGTCATCTCCCGCTTCTGCACTTGTACCGGTGATTGTAAGATAAAGAATATCCTTTTCCAAAATATCTCCTGTATTCACAGAAGCTCGCACTTCATGATCGCACGATATACCACTACAAACGTCAAGAGCCGCTTCGCGCACCATTTCAACAGCATTGATATATTCTGATTTATCATGCACATATTTAGAGACCATAGCATTACAAATTGTTAATTCAATTTTATCTCCATTACGTAGCCCCATTACTTTGATATCTTCACCAGAAGCTGGACATTTATCTTTAAATGCATCAGAATTCAAATACTGTTCTACATCATATACCATTTGTTCTGTCGGGGAAAAAGGGGCAAATCCTACCCCAAAACTTGTATCATTTGCTAAAGGAACAGTATCTGATCCTACATTATATAATCCAGTTAGATCGATTGATCCACTTTTTGTGCGTGAATCAATTATCACATCTCGATTTATATCAATATTACGGAAGGTGGAGAGAAAGACATCTTTAATTGTTTTTCGAAGTAATGCCCGTACTGGAACTCTATGTATTTTTCCATCAATTAAAACAGTATCTATTGCCCGACCGATAATTTCAAACTCTTGTGGTTGGAGGATTATGCCTCCTCCAAATTCTGGAATTGCTTGACCCGCAACATAGGCCGCTTTATCTACATTAAGATGGAAATATTGGCCGAATTCATCTAAATAGTATTTTGTCAAAGCACGTGAGCAAGCTTCAGCAGCTTCATCAGCTACAGAATCAGGATGACCTTTCCCTTTTCGTTCTACCATTTCTGGAAAGTCACTTTGTCCAACTGGAAGTCGGGATGATTTTGTTACATGTAACATTTTTTTCATTTCCAAAAAGCAAAAATCATTTTCTTTGTAAAGGTATCGTTGGTGTTAGAAATGAAGAAAATCATCTTTATCCATCTCTATACATCCAAAATACAATATTTGATAAAATAAATGAAGAATTATATTTGAATCTTGTTCATGCCTATCGGGAATATTCGAAATGATAAAGAACTTCAGATAATATGGGCATATTTTGATGAGAAATACGTGAATGTGTATTAATTGGTAATTTTTTTTGTTTTTTTTTTGCATATGTATTTCTAACTTTTTTGATTGATATTCATATTTGGAATTTTTTCTCGATATAAATTACTTATTATAAATTAATAAACCACATCTCTAACTCTCTTTAAAAATAAAAAATTGGGTGATTAGTATAATGATGATAATGGGATAACATAACTAAAAGATCCTGTAATATCTGAATTAAAGATGTTTGTTTTCCATTGTCAAAAGATTCTCAAAATTGATTTTTTTCCTATATAAAAAATTATAGAATGGAAGGTGAACTGAATACGGAAGATTCAGAAACAATTCTCGGATGGATGAAAATAAATGAACGACGTTTTCTCAAATCAACTTCTCGAATATTCGATTCAAACGATTCAAATAATGTTTTGAAAAGTGATAATGAATCGTTATCAATACAAAAGATTAATAATTCAAATCTTTCTAAAAATCAATTACTAAATCCACAAACTTCTTTAGATCGCTTTATTCCTTCAAATATGATAAGTAGTAGACAAAGCAATTCTATGCATATTAATAAGCAAGAAAAAATAACATCCTCATTGTTTGATGATCAATTCAGTCTTTCAGATTTCCGTCAGCTAACAAACCAATGGAAACGGAAAAATTCAATTGCTTCTTAATTAATTCTTTTTTGTAAAATGATTGATTATCAAAAATTAAAAATAAATTGAGGGTATTTTAAATTTCAAAGATTCGAAGTTTTTCATTTCATCATATTAATTCTCCCGACTCAAATCTAAAATATCCTTCCTTATTTTTTGTCGATTTTACCAAGGTGCCAAATTTAAGATATGTAATTCAAAAATTATAATAAAATCGACTTCAGATTGAAGAATTTATAAACAGGATGGTAAATTTTTAATAAATTTTTTGAAAAAATCGAGTTCGACAAAAAAAGAATTGCGATATTTCAGATTTAAGTCGGAAATATATAAATGATATTCAAAAAAGCGTTTAAATTAAAAAAGATAAAATATCCTCAAATAGATGAGATTTTATTTATAAGTCACTTTTTTTTTTTGTAGACATCTTAGTCTATTTTGATTTGGGAATCCTTTACGATTTATTTTAAGATTTATTTATTTCATTTATAAATTTTTAAAAAGAAATTTTTTTAAATTTTAAAGCTAATCTCGAAGTAACATGCCAGCTCAAAAGAAAACAACGAAGAAAACATCGTCGAAGAAAACAGTTAAAAAATCAACAAAGAAATCTACATCAAAAAAAACTGTGAAAAAAACGACGACGAAATCTTCAAAAAAAAAAACATCAAAAAAACCAACGAAATCTTCTACGAAGAAGTCTGTTTCAAAGACAGAATCTAAGAAAAAAACAGTTGAAAAACCAGAAGAAAAATTAGTAGAAAAAAAAGAAGAAAAAAAAGTATCTAAAAAACCAACGAAATCTTCTACGAAGAAGTCTGTTTCAAAGACAGAATCTAAGAAAAAAACAGTTGAAAAACCAGAAGAAAAATTAGTAGAAAAAAAAGAAGAAAAAACAGTATCTAAAAAAGAAGTAAAGAAAGATGTGAAAAAAGAAGTGAAGGTAAAACCCGCTGAAAAAACAGCCGCTCCTGACAAAGGATCGACTCTTGCTACAAAGACTGAAACAGTTTCGAAGGAAGAACCAAATAAATTTCAACAAACTTGGGATAAAGTGAAAACTTCTGTAGCTATGATCCCAACTGGAATTGAAGAACAGCAGAATAAACTGAAAATTACTACCTCAAAATTATTTGCTCTTACAGGTGCATTATTTGCTTTTTTTGAAGGAAGAACTCTATTTTTGACCTATGCTTCTAGTTCTCTGTTTACTGTCATTGTAGGTGCATTTGGTATGTTAGTTGGATTGTTCCTGATCACCACCATTCTTGCTGATTTAATATTAGCAATGAAAGCAATTCAAGGTAAAATTCCCTATGAATGGTATATATTACTCTTGAGTGGTATTTTATTAACATTGTTGAATAGTATAGCATCTGGAGGGATGAATCTTACATTAGTGTTGAATAATGAGGTGATCGGAAGAAGTTTCGTGATAATCGGTGGAGTTCTTCTAATGATTGGTGGTATAATTTTGCTTCTAGAAGGATTGAAAATAAAGAAAATGCCGAATGCAAAAACCATGGTTACATTATTTGGAATCGTTATAGGGTTGTATGAAACTGTGATGGTTGTTGTAGTTTCCTTTACAAATATATGGGCATGGATTACTGCATTTATCATGCTAGTCTTGTTGACTATTCTCTTTTTCGCTACCGAACTTATTAAATTACCAGAGAAAATCCGTCCACCTCTAACTTGGTGGGTTACGCTCTCAATTGGAATTGCCATGTATTTCTTCGGTTTTCAGCTCAGCGGAATTGTAATTCTACATGTTTTTCTACTGATACTTATAGATTTATAGATAGTAAATTGATTTTTTATTTTTGTTATTATTTTTTCATTCTGATCGACAAATTTCAAATTTGGATGGAATAAAGAGATCAATTTTCTAGTGAAGAAAAGAAATTGATACCTAATCTTTTAAAAATACGGCGAAACATTTCAGAAAGTGAGGTTGGGGCAACTTGGAGTCGTTTTGCCAGTAGCGAGAGAGAAATTTTCCGTGGAATCTCAAAATAACCCAAATCTAATGCTGTTTTTAGTACTTGTTCTTGTTTATACGTCAAAACTGGGTTTGTAATAAATCGACCAATGTGTTTAATCGAATATGGGACGCTGTGTACTTCAAATTCATCGAATAAATGATCAACTTTACTTCTTTCAGCAATAAGATCAACAAAAATTTGATTTGATTGAACTACAATTGGATATTTCAAGATCAAATTCGTTTTAATAATTGTGAGCAAAAACCATGGATCTTCCATTTGGAAATTTAGAAGCAGCCGATCCGTCATTTCATATAACACAGTATATTGGTTTTTTGGGATAATTTGTGCAATTATTTTTCGAAATCGTTCAAGATTTCTTCCTTTTACTTCTATTAAACTAATTCCCTTGTTCTCTGGGAGTGGCAATAATGATTGAAGATTGAATTGAAATCTTGGAAATTCTTTACTTAATTTAGAAAGGATTTTTCCTTCAGGGATTTGAAATTTAAATTTGGCATGAACTATATTGTTGTTTATAGCCATAATAATAGTAAATAGAAAAAACCTCATATATAAGGTTATAGATTTATTACTCCTATCTCATTGATATTGATACCTATTTGTGATTATTATGGCATCTCCTATTATGTTCGGTATAGTTTCCTCTTTCCATGATCTTTTCTCCGCTGTATGGATTGGAGGATTAATTATTATGGCTTTAATCGTACTTCCACTATTAAAGCAACAAATGATGGCTTCAAAAAAGCAAGAAAATGGAAGTAAACCCGTTATGGGAAAAGTAAATCCATTAATGGCGTTTCAAAAGCGATTGCAAATTGCGGTATGGATCTCAATGATTGGACTTCTTATTACAGGATTATTACTGTCAAGAGCTGCAAAATTAAGTCCAGTTCCTGTTACAAGCACATATTCTACTTTATTATTAATAAAACACGTTATATATGGAGTTATGATTGCAGTTGGGCTGTTACGAGGACGTTTACTCCAATCATCATTATCTAATTCTAATCCAAAAACTCAAAAACTCGCCTATTTACTTGTTTATATAAATTTTGGATTAGGGATTATCACGATTTTCTTAAGTGGAATTTTACCTGTAATCAAATTTTAAGAAACTATTTAATTTTTTTTTTCTTTTCTTTTAGATATCAAATACTATTTTAATATCAGTGCGGGATTCCGTTTCATGAATTTCCAAATAAGAATAGGTGATTGCTTTGACTTCTGTATCCGGTTCATGCTTTTCGGGATTGAAAATCTCCCCCCAAGCAGTCGCATGTGCACGTAAGTGTCCATTGTCACGTTTTTCTATCGGATCAATTTGAATACGCTTAATGATAACTCCTTCTGTATCAAACAGGAAAAGAAATTCTGATAAAAAGGCAATGAGCAGAGAACCTTTCGTTTCATCTTCAATATCAATATCAAACTGTTGAAGTGGTTCAATCTGGGAAGGATCCATCATGGTTTCCATCAAGCTATATAAACACTGTTCCATCGCCTGAGAAAATGATTGTCCCCAAGCATGCACCCAAACATCGGCAGGATGATCTAGAAATTCAAAACCTGCTTCAGTCGAATCGCTGGTAGAAAGAAAAGGTTCACACATTATTAATTTATAATAGATTTAGATGATGAAAAAACTTAATCATTTGATCATTTACATATGATAATTTTTTACTGATCAAGTTTGATCAAAAATTTTTTTGCTGTTGATAAGTTTCTAATAAGAATTAATCACAATTTTATGCAGATTAAGAATTCGCATGATTTTTTTGGGGATGACACCTTCTTTATCCTATGAAAAATCGAAAAGTGTTTGTGCTTAATCCTTCCCACTCCAGACGATTAATTGCGAAAAGTATTATACATTTGCCCCAAATTCAGCAAGCTTTGACTGAAGGAAGGATTTATATCAGTAGGGGATCAACTAATGCATACGTGCTTGAAGAATTGCTTAATTTCCTAACAATTTCTCGTGAATTTAATAAAGGTGATTTTGTTGCAGGACAAATTATTCCTGGTGGTTCTGGACATTTCGCAAAATGGTGGGTAAATAAAGGAAACCGAATAGATGAAGTTCTATTCGTAAAAGGTAAACCCATTGAATTTGAAGATCGAGTTAAGGAAATCCGTAAATTCACTCAAGGAGATATTTTTATTAAAGGCGCAAATGCTTTAGATCTACATGGAATTCCTGCAGTATTAGCAGGTGGTAAAGATGGTGGAACTATCGGTACTTTACAAGGCATTATTCAAGCAAAGGGAATAGAACTTATCTGTCCTATTGGTTTAGAAAAATTGGTTTTTCATAACGTTAACGAAACTCAATTACTGATGGGTACTGAAAACATGGATAAACCAGCCGAAGGTATTCCATGTGGATTAATTCCGATGCCGTTTGCTACCGTCATCACTGAAATCGAAGCGTTGGAAACCATTTTTGAATGTGAAGTTTATCATGTCGCTTCTGGTGGTGTTGGTGGGGCAGAAGGCAGTATAAGCTTGTTGGTAGATGCTTATGATGATGCTGAAATGAAAAGAATAAATAGCTTTATGGAAGAAATTGCCCGCGAATCTCAATATCAACCAAACCTATAATTTGCAAACCAAAAATGACGAGCTTTTGCTTTAAGATTTGAGAAATCAAAAAACCAATCAATTTCTTTTGTTGATTGAGCATTTGTTAAATTATCTTTGGAAGGAATCGACATTTCAATCTATATTATCTTTTTCATCTGTATTACTATATTATCCAGTTGAATCTTATGGAATGATATGGGAACAAATGGAAGAATAGGATTTTTTAGATACTTGATTAATGAATGAATTTGAATGAATAAAATATAGAAATACGTTGAAAATGATTTTCATACTCTTTTAAAAATAGTTTTACATCAAATAATATTAAATTACAAGATTGAACATACCTTAGATTATAATAAAACGATAATTTGGGCGAAAATATTCAAGAAAAAATGAAATTGGCGCACGCGATGGTATTCGAAACCATGAAGGCGGATGCCTACTGGATCTCAAGTCCAGCGCCGTTTTGGTGGAAAGTATGTGTTTCCTCGACCACTTGGCTACGCGTGCTCGAAAATTTTGAAAAAATTATAAATCCTTAAAGTAAACTGCAAATTAATAAATATTGTACTTCTAAAAAATTTTTCGTATTTTTTAAAAATAAAAAAGAGGAGTCTTGATTGAAACATTACTTAAAAAAGGAAACTATTGATTTTTGTTTTACTCGTGGATTATCGGTTAAATCTTTCACATTTCGTTCAATTAACTTCCATCTTTGCTCCGTATAATCACCTAATGCAAAATCTGTAATGAATGATTGAGCTTTGGAGAGATACTTAGTGATTCCTCCCGGATGAAC
Organism: Candidatus Harpocratesius repetitus; assembly: GCA_021498095.1. Classification (GTDB taxonomy): domain Archaea; phylum Asgardarchaeota; class Lokiarchaeia; order Sigyniarchaeales; family Promethearchaeaceae; genus Harpocratesius; species Harpocratesius repetitus. The sequence continues at coordinate 895,286 of JAIZWK010000001.1, forward strand.
CGTCATTAACAAATCATTGCCACATTTGGCACAACGACCAATAAGAGGAATACGTCGATATTTACTTCCACATTTTGGGCAGCGAAATCCTTGAGTGGAAAAAGCACGTAAATTTCCAAGGATATCAGGTGCAAAATGGGATGATATAACTTTACGAGCAACATCTTGTACTTGAACGGCTTGAATTGTTTTAGCCAAGTAAAGTTGCGAGTCAATTTTTTCTTCCATTGTTTCAAATACGGAGTACATGGATTTTCGGGGACCGAGGTTTATTGATTGAGTTGGGTGTGTGAACATGCTGCCTTCAAATTGAGCTTCTGTGCCAAGATAATCTGCAAACAGTTTCATGTATTTCAATTTTGGTTTACAATAGGTTTGAGCATCAAGATAGAATTGAAGGGGATAACGTGCCATGTAATCAACATTATGACTTTCTCCATCAACTTCTCTTGGATCCAATAGCAATGAAATAACCAATGGAGCATCCATTTTTCCACCTAAAGAAGATGGGAGATAATAAAGCGAGAAATTAAGGAGACATTCGAGTAAAAGCATAATACCATCTTCATCACCGTCACAATTGCGCCGTTTTGCTGCATGCCAATAAGGATGTGCATATCCTGATTCAGCATGTGTGAATCCTATCAAGCGGCCAATGATACCAGCCGAAGTGTGCGGGGCCAGACCCACCATGTAGTGTCCGACCAAATCATATTTAGTTTGAACCTTATAAAAGCGCGGTTGATGATATAAGTATTCTAATTCATCATCAACAAAATTAGCGACATTGACGAAATAATCCCCTAAATGATGAGTGAGCAGAACATCTTGAACCTTTATCTCGATAATCTGATTTTCATCTGTAATTGGATTTCCGTATATATCAACATCATATCCTAATTCAAGTATTTTTGCAACTGGTGTATCAATTTCTCTACAAGTAAAATGGGTAAGTGGAATATCAGTAGCATCTGCCCGAATTGTACCATCTTTATATACATAAACATTGTTGATGGCGCGCAGTATACCTTTCTCGATAGGTTCAGGTATTTTATATTCTGAAGACATTCCCTTGACACCTTTAACAGTAGGGATGGTTTTAGGTATTTTTGCTGCAGCCATTTCAAAATACTTTTTCAAGGAAAAGGTTTTTGTAGAAGTTGATGCCAGATGACTTCCACAAGTTTGACATTCAGCGATAGAAATATCATACATTTTATTGCATCGTGGGCAAATTTTTTGCAGTACTGTTGGCACTTGACATTTTGGGCATAAGTTAAAAAAAGTGATAGAATGGCATTGGGGGCAAATTTTTTGGCAGATGTCAACTTCAATTTTAGGGGCTCCAATGGCATTTTGAAAGCTGCGTTGAAGTTTCGAATCATGTCCGATTGGAAATAGAGAATGGACCGGTGGTTTCATCTTTCGTTCTTTAGCTTTTTCTGGTCGTCCCATTCGGCTACCCATGTAGTATGGCGCTTTATCAGGAACTTTTAAAGTAGTTAAATGGGAGAAGAGTTCTAGTGCAGTTAGTGAACGAGAAAGCTGCGTAAACTTGGGGATATTAGAAAGCTTGGAGTATTTATCCTTTTCTGAGATATTACTTGATTTACCAAACCCAAAGATTTCGTAGAAGATGAATGCACGATTTGGATCAATCCAAATGCCTTGTGGATGAACTTTGTGCACTACAAACGCATGTTCTAATGCATTTTTTACCTCTGGAATGTTGGGAATATGTAACCCATTTTCAAGGATCTTTTCTAAATTATCATAAGAAATTTCAGATAATGGTTGATTTTTATTTTCTTTCAAAAGATTAATTAAACTCATTCTTAATGCTTCATGAATTTGCAGTAATTCGGTACCGTTTACATTTCCCCAATGATCCAAGTATCGAGGATGGATTCCAACTTGATATTGTGCTGCAAATTCAACGGCTTGCCGTCCAGTGGGGATTTTAGAGAACGGATCTTTGATAAATTTGAGAAAATCTGTCGCAGAAACATCTTTTATACCAGTTTTTTTTGCTTTCGTTGATAATAGATCAAATTTAGCTTTTGCGTTTTCTTCTAATTCAACCGCCCACCATTCTTCTACGTAGCCAGATGGCAAAACAATATGGTTATTTTCTACAAATTCACCATATCCAAAAAGCATATCTCCTAAAAAGAGTATTTTTGCCGCAAGGTGTTCTTTTTGAATTTTAGCTGCTTCACGTGGGTCCCAAAGTTGTTTTACTTCACCATCTTTCATTAATACAATAGGAGGTTCGATTGAAGTAACAGGCATAGTTGACCCACTTTTTCCTGGTCGTTCTATTCGGATTTGTGTTCCGATTGCCATAAACTGATCGAGTAAGATCATTTGAGAAGGATGAGTTCCGCAAGCAGCTAATCCTGTATTACGGGAACGACCATACCTAATACGATGACCACCTATTTGAGAGGGATATGCAAAAACTGGTCTTCCTGCTATAATGTCAGCAATATATTTATTTAATGGTGGATTCTTTTTTGCTAATTCTTGCCGTCGTTTAATCACTGGCGTTATTTCATCTAAATCTTGATTTGAATTTTGTTTAGATGTACTAATTTCTTCTTCGTCACGCTGCTTTTTGCCTTTGTAGGTATCGCCACCGTAATCTTTTGCCTTGTCTTTTCCATCATCTTCAATTTTCGCTTTATTGTCCGCATGTGCTAATTTTTTTAGTTTTAAAAGCCATTCCCAACCTGGAATTTTACGTTTATCGATAATTCGCAAAATTTTCTTGGATTTGAGCAATACTCCATCATTTAAAACTAAGCAGGGACCTCCACGTACAAAATTTGTCTCAATTCGTGGTAAGTTCCGATGGGCAGAAACTTCACGTTGTTCGGTTGGATCACCATTAAGTTCAACAGTCAGGTGTTTCACTGCAAAAGCCAATTCTTCATTGGTGGAAGGATACTGCAAATTCATAATACGGTCATATAATTTGACTTCTTCCACAAACCGACCGACTTCATCATCTGTTGCAACCCATTTGGCAATTCCCATTTTTTGTCGCACATGTTCAGCACATAAAACCGCGAATGCCTGTACTGTTCCACCTGCAGCGCGGATTGGTCCTGCAAAGTAAAGCGATAAATAAGGTTCTCCTCCAATTTTATTATCTCGTATAACAACTTTGGCAATTCCCTCTAAAGGAGCGGAGACAACACCTTCAGTTTTTATGGCTAAAGCAAGACGGATGGAACGATCTACTTTTTCTTCTTGAGAAAAATCACCTAATTTTCCGTCGATAAGCCAATCCATAGAGCGAAAACAAAGTTCGTCTTGATCTGCGCCTTCTTCTTTCCATTGTCGGAGGAGATCGGCAATTCCTGGCGGGCCAACTAATTTTTCTACCCGACCTGCCATATCTCGAGCGCGTGGTGATTCTACTTTAGGAACAGGATCCACTCCAATTTTACGGGCTTCTTGTGCTACCTGATATATTTTTTCAACATCACGCTCAATTTGGTCAAAATATTTACGGTATTTATCACTCATTACGACAGGCATGGTTATCAAATCGGAAAATTATTTTTACAGATGCAAAATATCAGCGTTATTATACCAATAAATAAGCACCCGTATGATTTATGTAGTATTAATGAATGGTTAATATCAGCATAAAAAAGGAATCACGGTGAATATTAACTAAAGTAGTAAAGATCTATGTAGTTGATAAGTTTATATTAATAAGCGATTACTTTTTTTTAATTAAGTAATTAATCTTTTTTTTTAACAAAAAATCTACCGTGTATGTGGAATACAGTGATTTGTAACCTAAAAAATCCAAAGAGTGCTTAATTTATTAAAAATGAATATGTCTGAATAATTGAAAGGATATTTTAAGCACCTTAAAATATAGGGGAAATAAAATGACACTATCAGAACAACCAAATGAACTTCCATTAATGCATCTATTAAATGTGTTTTTACATTCTGGAGTGAATATTGATCCTCAAGCATTATGGTTTTTTGTCCAAATGGGTGTTTCTGATAAAGAAATTGAAGAATTTTTATCAAAGATCGCTTTCTTGCCTAATTTTAATTCTTATTTATCTGAGGATGTTCTTCAAACTGAATGGAAGAAATTTAAAGGAATTATAGATACTAACATTTCTGGAAATGCGAATAAAAATATAGAACAGAGTATTATCAAAACAAATATTAATACAAAACCAGATAATGGGATTATTGGAAAGGAAATTGAAGAAGGAAAGAAAAAGAAAAAAAAGAATCAAAATAACCTTTCACTTAATGATAATTCTTCTTTAGAAATTGACCCAGAATTTGATTTTGATATTTCAGAAATGGATGATATTATTGGGGAGGCTTTTTCTTCAATTGAAGTTTCATTTGATAATAATAAAGAAAAACCTGCGAAACAAGCTATATTAGCGCCTAATCCTAAAGTTCCGGTTGAAGAAAATCCTATTTTACACCCTCCTAAGAATAATACTAGTAAACCTAAAGAAATTTCAGAATCAACTTTCTCACTAAAAAACAACATGATTTCGATAAAAAATAATCAAGAAAATACTTCAGAATCGTCAATTTCACCAAAAATTTCTTCAAATGATCTTGAACTGCAAAAAATACGGAATCAAAAGCGTAAAGAATGGGAAACTCTGGAATTCCGATCAGGAACTTCTAATTTTAAGCCAATAGCTGCAGAATATGATGCAGATGTGAAGATTTTGAAAGATCCAACTGGAAAATTACATACAGAAGGAAAAATTGCTGAATTTCTTAGTGTACAGAGGGATAAATTTGAAAAGCTTTCTCAAATTCTCCAACGTCGACCAGAATCAAGTGGGCTTCTACCGATTAATATGATTAATCGCTTGGAAAATTCAACAGAGGTAAAATTTATTGGAATGGTTATCGATAAGAGGCAAACAAGTTCTCGAAATTATCTGATTGAAATGGAGGATACGACTGGACATTGTATGACTTTGGTTCAACAAAAACATTCTGAGGTTTATCAGTTAGTTGATTATCTTTTACCTGATCATGTGGTTATTATCGATGGTTACCTAAGCGTAAATGAAAAAACAAACTCTCGTATTATTTTAGTTAACGATATTATTTTTCCAGATTCTCCCAACTCCCATAAAGTGCAGTTTCCTGAAGAAGATATTGCAATGTGCTTGATATCAGATACTCATTTTGGTAGTGTAGAGTGGTTAGAAAAAATATGGTTTCGATTTGTGGATTATTTAAATTGTAGAGTAGGAAATGATCGTCAAAGAACACAAGCAGGAAAAATTAAATATTTATGCATTGCAGGAGATATTGTTGATGGAATTGGAGTTTACCCCAACCAAGAAAAACATCTACTAATTAAAGATATTTATAAACAATATGAAGCGTGTGCCGAGTATTTAGCTGAAATACCTGAGTATATTGAAATAATTTTAACACCAGGAGATCATGATGCTGTTCGGAAAGCTGTGCCCGCACCGGCTCTGTCTAAAGATTTTGCTAAACCATTGTATGATAGAGGGTATAAACTTTTAGGAAATCCTGCTATGGTAAGTTTACACGGAATAAAAACCCAGCTCTTTCATGGCACTTCATTGATTGATTTGAATATGGCTATTCCGGGAATGACAAATGAAGATCCATACAAAACTATGAAAGAATATATCCGAGCGCGCGATCTTGTTCCTACTTATGGGAAAAAGACTGAAATTGCACCTGTAGAAAAAAATTGGTTTGTATTAGATGAATTACCTGATATTCTACATACAGGACATCTTCACAAAAACGGATTTGGTAAATATCACGGTATTTTATTAGTAAACTCTGGCTGTTTTCAAGATCAAACAGAATTTATGGATAGTCTTGGAATTATCCCGGATTATGGTAAACCTACAGTAATTAATATGAAAAATAAGTTACAAGCCAAGGTTATTGATTTGGTTGGTAGTAGGTGAAATAAAAATGGTGATGAAACCTCCTAGTGAATTAAATCAACTATTACTTTATTGGTGGAAAATAATTGATCGAGACGAGATAAATAAAGATGATTTACAAAACTTTATCGCTTTTGAATTATTTACCTTTTCTTTGGAGAAAACTAAAGCAACGATTCAAGAAGCTATAGATAGGAAACTTTTAATCTATGATCCAATTACAGATTTAGTTCGTTTAAATTCAACTTTACAAACTAAGTATAATGAATGGTTGAAAGGAGGAATTACAAAAACTAAAAAAATGCTTCAAGTTTTGCGTAAGCGTTGGCGTGAACCTCTTCAATTTAGGAAGGAAGACATTTTTTCAGTTTATTATCAAGATTTGGTTGATCCATTAGTTCATAATAGAGCATCGAGAATCCTTAGTTCGAGAGTGAAAATAGACAAAAGTAATTTCGATGATATTGGGAATTCGGGAGATTTGGATAATATCAATAATTTAGATGATTTAAAACTGTTTATTTCTGGGAAAATTAAGGGCTATCCCTTTCAGATTGATTCATCCCGCAAGATTATACAGCATGTATGTCCTGAATTTAAGCAATATCGAGCAAAAGAGAAATCTTTTTGTCCTCATCTAGCTCGTTTAATTTTGAAAATAAACCTCAAATATCCAGAAATTACGCTTGGGCTACTTAAAAGAATTGCTCAAACAAAGGAATCTTGGATATTTTCTACCGAAATTAATATATAAAAAAGAAGTTATTTTTTCTACATTAACTTTCTGAATTTCTTACCACTAAATCGAGTAATTTTATTTCGAATACATGAAGGTGGTATATTCATTAATTCTGCGATTCTCGACTCGTTTTGTAGGTAATCTTGCAGATCTCTCAAAGGTACATTAGATTTTATAAATTTCGTTCGACCGTATCGTCCAGTAGATTTTACTCTTGCATTAACCATACCTGAAAGATCTAACTCACGAATTAATTCTGAAACACGGCGTTGTGTCAATTTATTTAGTCCTGGTATTAATTCAACCATTTCACAGTATGTATTGTAAATATCGCCGGTGATAATTGTTTCTTGATTTAAATGCTTTTCAAGTTGATAAATACTAAGAAGGATCATTTTACTTTGTAAAGGAAGTGCTTCACAGTATTCTTTCATTTTATCCTTTTCCATATTATCTTGAGCAAAATACACATGATCGATAGTAACTTGCTTGGCATTTCGACGTTCTGCAAATTCACCCGCTTTTCGGAGCAAATCTAATGCTTTTCGTGCATCACCATGTTCTTTGGCGGCTAAAGCTGCACAAAGTGGAATTACACTTGGATCGAGTACATCAGGATAAAATGCTCTTGCAGCGCGCTGTTCCAAAATGTCTTTAATTTCCAAAGCGTTGTATGCAGGAAAAACAATTTCTTCTTCACCCAAACTGCTTAAAACTCGAGGATCTAAAGCGCTTTTAAAATTAAGGACATTTGAAATACCGATTATATTTACTTTGGTCGATTTCAAATGAGAGTTGATTCGAACCAGATTATATAATACATCTTGAGATTTTCGAGCCTTTTTAACAAGCACATCAATTTCATCAAGTATAATGAAGCAATTTCCTTTAAGATTTGTATTAATTTTTTCAATAAGAGTATCAAAAACCACATCAATCGGCCAACCGGCTATTGGGACGGGATTATCAGGGTCAATTTCATCGCAAATTTTAGCTAATACGCGATATCCTGTATTCACTTCTTGACAATTTAAAAAGATCCATTTACTTTCAGGAATATTTGCATTACGGCATTGTCGATTCAAATGATTACTGACATAACTAATTACGGCTGTTTTCCCGGTACCTGTTTTTCCAAAAATAAAAATATTTGATGGCATGGAATTTTTTAGGCTGCATGCCACAATCTCAGCAATTTTCTGAATTTGATGATTGCGATGAGGTAATAATGATGGTACAAATTCAGGGCGTAACACATCACGTTCATGGAATATCTCTTCTTTCGACATAAAATCTTTGAAATAATTATCAATATCAAACATTATCACACACATCTCTTTTAATTCATACTTCCTCACTCGAAAGGAAGGAATCAAAGCATACTTTCTTTTTTGTCGAGATGCTATTTAAGTGCGGTTGTTAATGGATAAGTTATTATCTGGAAAATAAAGAATGTATCATCCATTAATCGTTTAAATTTGTAGTGTTCTCGTTAATATCTTTATGAATTTTATGGAAAAAACCTTAAAAATGATGGGATCTTCTACGAAAAAAAACAAAAATGTTCCTTTAAGATTAATTTCATTTAGATAAGAGCACTTTTAAAGATCTCTATTAACCAAATATTTTTAATTTCAGAAGAAATTACGTGTAATATTTAAATGCCTTCAATATAATGGATAATTGATCAAAATTCTGTTCAATGACGCATTAGAATCATTTTTAAATATTCCATCAACCCTATTACGATGTCTCCGCTATTATCTTTCTCCCGAAGGGAAACAAATTTTAAAATCTTTTCAGAATTTCTGCGAAATTGATAATATTCACCGGTTGATTTTGGTTGGACATAGTTATAATTATTTTGCTTCCTTAATACCCTATTATTATATTAATTCTTCCATTGAAGTTTCTGTATTGCAAGCAAAACAAGTGAAATCCAGAGAATGTATTCTTATTGAACCAGACGAGTTTGTAACATACTGTCACCCGCATAAATATGCTAAAGATGCGGTTTTTGTGTTTGTTACACGCACAGGTTCAACACAAGTTTATCAAAGCATTGAAAAACTTCATAAATTTGAGATTGATCATCAAAAAATTGGGGTTGTGTCAAATAACCCTAAATTAAAATCCAATTGTAATTTTTATTTTCCGCTTCTCTGTGGTGATGAAAAAGTTATTGGTTCTAATTCTTTCCCTGCAGATATTTTAGTATTGTATTTTCTCACAAGAGCTTTTATGAATCAAGAACCCATTCCAAAATCAATAGAAGATGAAATCCGACAAATGATTTTTGAAATCAAGTTTTATCAACAAGATTGGAAATTTCATGTATCGAGTTTAAATGATTTTTTGGGAGTAGATTATAATTTTCTGTATTTCATTTCAAAAGGAACAAGTTTATCTGTGGCATATCAAGGTGCTTTAAATAGCAAGGCATATTTACGACTTTTTGGAGAAGGAATTTCTATTGGATTGTTTCTTCATGGACCTTTTCAAATAATCGACAACTCCTTTCGTTGCATTTTATTGGTCAGTGATGAAACCAGTATCGAAGATACAGTAAATTTAATAAATATTGCAAGCAAAAAACTTGGATCAGGTCGAATTATTTTAATTAACAATAGTCGTGCTCTATCTTCATTAGGTCGAGCTAATAGAAATGTGTGGGTATTTGAACATACAACTCAAAATCCCTTTTTGGCTCCAATTTTTGAAATGGTTGTTTTAAATTACTTATTCCTTGATCAAGCACTTCGTCGGGGGGTAATTGAATAATGTCAAAAAAGAATGATTCATTTATTTGGCCATTTTCATTTCAACAAATTCGAGATGATTTCTTTAATGAAATTGAAAGTTTACACAACTGCGCTGATCAGTATTTCAGTGGTAAATTTTCTTCACTTTTTAGTAAATTGAGGAAAATACTCATGGATTATGAAATTTCTAAAGTTTTTTTTATCGGGAATACATACAGTTATTTTGCCAGCCAAATCGCTTCACAAATGATAATGGTTGATCAGAATGAGATATCCTTTTCTCTTTACTGTGTAGAATTAAGTGAATTTTTCGATTACATGCTTCCTCAAGAACCTGAAAAAGCTCTTTATATTTTTATTTCCAAATCAGGAAAATCACGATTTCTACAAGAATGTGTAGATCATTTACGTTTATCAAAAATTTCACCAGAGACAGTTTGGCTTATAACAAATAACCAGAATACATCATTGGCTTCATTTATTTCAAATAGATTTCCTATGTTTGTTTCCAGCGAAATAGTATTAGGAACAAAATCATTTATTAATACTCTATTCATAGTTTATTTAATTACACGAGTTTTATTAGGAAAAGAGGCTGTCGATTCACACCTTCAAAGAAAAATTCATATTTTTTTGTCTGATTTGGCAAATTTCCGTGAAAATTGGGAAAAACCCACTGAATATATTGAGTCATTTTTAGGTGATTTTGATGATTTATATATTATTTCGAGAGATCCCGCTTCTATGGCTGCAGCATCACTAAGTGCATTACATGCAAAGAGTTTTACTCGACTTCTTACTGAAGGTACTTATATTTCTCATTTTTTCCATGGACCATTTCAAATTTTAGAAAAAAAGATTTATCCAAGAGAAATTAGAATTCTTATGTTTGTTGGTGATCGAACGACAAATGAAGCCACAATTTATCGATTAGTCAAATTGATACTAGAACGAGCTGGAAAAGTGCTTGTTTTAAGCAATAACCCTGCTGTTTCTGATACTCTTAGAAAAAACAAGAGAATTTCGTTGGTTGATTTTACTGCAGATATTCAGGTATTATCCCCAATATTCGAGTTATTTATTTTACAATTTGTACTACTAAAAATTGCAGAAAAAAAAGGATTGCTACAAAAAAGTTAATGGTTTCACTGTTTACGAGAAGTAGTTGAAAATAGTAATCGGGCATACCCTTCACTAGTAAAATGTGATCTAAGCCCATCATCTCCTCAATGGTCATTGCAGTAAATCGATTATCACCTACAGTTGAAAAATGATTATTTAACGGTTCAAGGAGATCATGATTGCTGACATGTATTACACTGAATAACATTCATCAATCCTTCAAATGTAAGTGCTTCAAATCTATAATGAGGAAATTCGGCTTCGAAGACCGATTGTAGTAGTGAAAAAGACAATGTTATAAAGTTAAGAAATTTCACATTATTGTTTGCATCCCACCTCATTTGATTTTATGATATTTTTCATTAAGAATGCGTCCTTTTTGAAAGAATTCGATAGAGCAAACTTTTTGAATCACTCCGTCTTAACCGATTAAAACTTCGATCAGGGCGAATTGGACTTAATTCAGATTGAATCCAGCGTGAGAGCCGCAAGTATAGAGTTTCAAGATCAAGATTAGGGAGAAGCATTAATTCGATTATATGATTTTGTACCGCAGTAATTAAATTTGAAATGCTCACATAATAAGATTTTTGGGCATCAAAATTGAAGAGAAATATTTAAGTGCATTTGGCTATCAGCGAAGTGGGTCGAAGAGGTCGAAAATAGTCAAAATTGGTCGAATGGGGTCGAATGGGTTGAAATGATATTATCAATAAGAGCGAACGGTTAAATCAAGTAATACGGTGAGTTTGGAAGCGGTTTTTTACGTTTTTCTAGGATTGCAATAAGGACGGGGTCGGATGGTCCTGCGTGTGTTTGGAGGTATTCGATTGCGGACGGGGTGGCGCATGCGATCAACCATTGGCGGTGTTCTTCTGTAAATCCGTTAGGAAATCGGCGGTCATCCAGTTTGGCGTCGGGATTTTTTTTGGTTGTGATGTATGCGATAGCCAAATCGGGGATAGTTGGGGTGAAAAGAGGGACGAAATGGGGGTCATACTTATCGCACCAATCTTGGTATGTCCATAGTGTAAATTCAGAAAAACGGGGTTTTAATATGGAACCTACAAAATGTTGAACAATAAAATCAGGGTGGTAGTAATATTCTCCATTACGATATGCATGAAGAAATTTTTCCCTATCGAATGGTTTTATGTTAAGAAAGGCTTTATCGAATTTTTGGTTAATTTTCATATAATCAAATTCCTCATTATTATCAATTGGCACACCCTGTTTATCATATAGTGGGATCGGCCAATTCGGGTAAATTTTTCGCATGAGGAACTGCAATAACCAGTATGTATCGAGCGGTAGACCATTTTCATCACAGGGCACAATTTTGGACGATGGTAACGGCATTACAAAATGGTCTTGTAAACTACCGGTTTTATATTGGCGCAAATCGACCCTGAAACGGTAATAATAGTCCGAAATGATGAAAAAATATTTGTATTCATCAGGTGCGGGGCAAGGATTTGACGAATCATCAAAAGGCATTATAATAGGCATGGGGCTCATAGGATCGAGTTGTCGTTGATAGTAAAAGTATCGCCAGAATGGATGAAGAGGTATACCGTATTCATCGCGTTCGAGTGTTTCGGGTAGAGGATATCCCAAATACATTTCGTATGGGACGCTACCGTCTCTCGGGCGGTAATATTTAACACCGTCTTTTTCGATTTCTCTAAAAATGCGAAATTGTTCAAAATATTCTGGAGGGAAATATGACATTTTTTCTTGTTCTTTCTTCTATTTTTTCATTTTTCAATTTTTAATTTTTCAGTTTTTTTATTCTATATATTATTTGTATTTTACATATAAAAAAAGTGCCCAAAACGTTTTTGGGGCAAAAATTATTGGAGATATTCATTTTGCTGCTTGTAGATTACATGGGCCGGGTGAAGATGCGGACCGCTTGGGCATATTTTTTATATATGGGCATTTTTTGCACTTCAGTCCAAGAGAGTCCTTGTGCTAACAACATGTGTAACTCCTCACGGTTTTTCCACCAAGTTTTCATTTTTGGATTTTTGGGGTCAATTTCTATTTCATATTTTTTGGTATTGATATCAACGGTTGTGCTCATTACTCCATAAGTGGCTTTGGTGCGGGCGATCAATTCCGAATTGGTGAATCTGCAACACCGTGCGAAGGATTTTTTCTTTCCGGTGTATTTCCAAATTTTCCAATTGAAATCAGGCACTTTAACATCTTTACCGAGTAAAAACAGTGCGATTTTCAATGTATCTCCTTCAAATGCGTCGTAAAGACCCGGGTATTCTTGTTCAACGGCTTTTTTGACTTTGGGTAGGTTGAGGAGCGCCATAGCTTGAAACATGCGGAAAATTTCGTTGCTTATCAATCCAGGTTCGATCTTTGCAATTTTATCGGCGTTTTGATAATACCATTTCATGTGTGATGAGATACCGAATACAACGGTTGGAATACAATACTTTTCTACTTGAACTCCGACTTTTATATTCGTTTCTGGTCCGTAATTTTCCACCACGTAGTTTAAGTTAACAAGTACTTTACCTGCATCGACGACTTCAAATGCTATGGGCCATCCATTAACTATCACAGCAAAATCGAGTTGCCCCGCATTACGAATATAATGATGGGACATAATCGACTGCATATCGTAGGGCCCTTTTAAATAGCCGAGCACATCCCCAAATTGACCTATACCTTCTCGAATACGAATGGCTTCAGCGATTTTGAAGAGCTCCAAGTAGGGAATGGTACGAGTTTCAAGCACGGACATAGTGCGGATGTTGCGTGTGCCTTCGGGGTCGGCAACGGTTCCCCAAAACATTTTGATATAAGCCGCTTTTGAATACATCAACATGGGATTGATGTCGAGTTCGGATAATCGGTATAAAATCGGGGCATAGCGGCCCGAAAATGGTAAGCGATCTCCTCCATTGGCGGAGAAACAGTTATAACGGTTCCAAATTGATTGAAAGAACCTACTGATTCCATCGAGTTTCACTATACGCTTTACACGGGTGAATGATTTTCCGTTCCATGTTTTTGACGGGTTATATTCTTCTGGGTTTCCTGTATAGTCCGAATTACCATTTTTGAATAGGTTTGGGGTATTCTCCAGAAAACCGAAGAGTTAAGCAAAGTATAGAATGATGTGATCAAGCCCCATCATTTGTTCCAAGGTCATGGGCTCGAACCTGGTATCGCTTATGCCACCAAAATGGTCATTGATCGGTTCCACGAGGTCATCTTCAATGCCGGTAATGGATTGATAAAATCGATTATAGAATTCCATCACGATATAGATTTTATCTTTCTGGCCGATCTGATCGAGTTTCGGGCCAGTAATATATTCATTTTTACTATTTGCAATGGGTTTACTGTATTTAATCAGCTTATTCAGAATGGTATAAAAGTTGGCCCATTTTTGGGCGAATTTACGATGGGCATTATTTTCTTGTGTGCTCGAGGAAAGCATTATTTTTTCGGCAAAATCTTTACACCAATTATATCTTCCTTTAGATCTTCCTTTGGAAATTAGAATTTCCAAGTGAGAATTAGAATTGAGGCGAAAAATCATGATATTACCAAATTGAAGCAAGAATCTTACTAAATTAATAAATCAAATTAGAAATATTGTGTGTGTTTTGAAATCAAAGAGATTCAAATGAAAAATCTACAATATTCAAGGATGGTAATAAAAAAAAAACTTAAATTTATGAAAAGTTCGGTTATACTCCGATTCTTTTCCATATTTGGTTTATCTCTATTTTTTAGATTTAAATTATGATAAATTTTCCTCTTGTTTATAGATTTCAATGGCTAATTGCTGCAAAGCGCTTTCAACCTTTTCTCCTGTTTTTGCTGAAACTTCTATGAATCCAATCAAATTATGCTCTTTTACATACTTTAGTGCCTCATCTCGGGAGACTTTCCGCTCTAAATCAATTTTGTTTCCTACTAAAAGCGTGGGAATCCGCCCGACATTTTCTTCTAATTCTTCCAACCATTTGTCTAAATTACGAAACGATACGGGGTTATTTACATCATAACACAAAAGGCAACCTTTTGCATCCCGGTAATAAATACCCCGAATTTTTTCATAATGGACTTGACCTGCTGCATCCCAAAGATTGATTTTTGCCCGAAATCGATATGTTCCTGAATATAAAATATCATTTGGTGTATATGTACAAATTATTTCTTTACTTCCAAAATCGACTCCTAATGTAGTTTTCAAATCTTGTTTAAAGTAATCATCAGTAAATCGCACTTTAATGGCGGTTTTTCCTGTAGCTGAATCTCCAATTTCAATAATTTTAAATGAATATTCATTTTTTAACAGCGATCTTACTTCATGATTCGCCCAAGGTTCAATGTCTGCACCGGTAATCAAATCTTCTTGGATTTCTTCAATAGTTTCAAATTCAAGAATATATCCAAGAGAGTAGGTATCACTTTCCATATTTTGCAGGGCGTTTCGATTCACATTTTTAATTTTTCCTGTGCAAGGAGAATTTAACGTGGTAATTCCATTTGTAGTTGTGATGACCGCAAAGGGTTCCCCAATTTTGACTGAAGTTTCAGAGAGAATTGCTAATTCCGTTGGTTTTTTCAAGAATGCAAAGCCTATCTGATCCAATCCAACAATTTTTTTGACCCGATCGACATAAACATGTTGCGTTTTCGAGTACAAGAGATGTTCGGGAAGAGAATATCTTCCATCTGCAATTATGACCAATGTTGAGCCGCTCCTAACAGTATATTGATCCATGCATTGAAATCCCTTATAAATTTTTGCTCACTGCTTTTACAGATGCTGTGAACTTCTTTCCATCCGAAAAATCGTTAAAAAAATATTGGAAAAATCAAAAAACAATATAAAATTTAACTTAAAATTGGTTGAAATTGATAATTTATCCTTTTGTAACCCCAATCGGAACTAGTCGAGCTACTTTTTTAATAATACCTAAATCATGACTTACATTTACGACTTGATCGATATTTTTGTATGCTAAAGGAGCTTCTTCTGCTAATACTTTTAAAGAAGCAGCTTTTACTGCAATTCCTTTTTGATTTAATTCTTGCTGAATATTCTTACCATAGAATTTACGCTTCGCTTTAGAACGACTCATTTCCCGCCCTCCACCATGGGCTGTGCTGGCAAAACTTAATTCCATTGCTTTTTCTTGACCAACACATAAATATGAAGCAGTTCCCATACTTCCTGGAATTAATACTGGTTGTCCGATAGATCTGTATTTTTCTGGTAAATCTGGATGATTGGGAGGAAATGCACGGGTGGCACCTTTTCGATGAACGTTAACCATCTCACGTTTTCCACCGCCTACATCATGCTCTTCTATTTTTAAGATATTATGAGCAACATCATAAACCAATTCCATTTGTTCAGGTGGAATATGCAAAACTTCATTAAATGCTTCACGTGTCCAATGCATTATAATATGCCTATTGGTATAGGCAAAATTTGCCGCAGCGCGCATTTGTGCTAAATAACGATCTGCTTCTTTTGTCCCAGAAATAACATAACTAAGTTCTCTGTCTGGAGGAACAATGTTTTTCCGATGCATCATATGATCAATTTCTTGTAGAGAGTCTGTGCAAATTTGATGACCCATAGCACGAGAACCGGTATGAATCATCACAGTTACTTGGTTTTCCACTATGCCCATGATTTTTGCGGCTTCTTCATCAAATATTTTCTCCACTCTTTGAATTTCAATAAAATGATTTCCTGATCCTAATGATCCTAATTGTCGGAGTCCTCGCGCTTTCGCCTTGTTTGAAACCAGACTAGAATCGGCTCCCACAGTTCGACCTTGATCTTCGCAGAAATATCGATCTTTATCAAATCCATAGCCATGCTTAATTGCCCAATCAATACCTTCATCTAAAACTTGATTTAAATCATTTTCTGTAATATGCAATTTTCCTTTTGATCCTAAACCACTGGGTATATGCCTAAATAAAGATTCTGTTAATGCAGGAATCTGTGGTGCAATATCTGAATAATTTAATCCAGTACGCAGCAAGCGCACTCCACAGTTGATATCATATCCAACACCTCCTGGACTTATAGCACCTCCATCAACACTTGTAGCTGCTACTCCTCCAATACAAAAACCATATCCTTGATGGGCATCAGACATAGCGATTACATGCTTACGAATCCCTGGTAGGCAGGCAACATTCGTAATTTGATCGATACTTCGATCATTCTTAATATGTTGCATAAGATAGTCGTTTGCGTACACTCGCGCTGGTACTTTCATAGTAAAATTGTATATTTTTTCATTATACTTTATTACCTTCATTTCAGGTTCTATTTGGTAAATTCCTTCTGCTATTTTTTTTGGTATCATATAAATCACTATATTAATAAATTGATAGGATTGAATCTGCTTAAATTGTTCACTAGAATTGAAAATTTGCTAAAGACATTGAAGATCAGTTGTAGTTAATTTGTAATCTTGATCACTCCATCAATTCCCATCAATATTTCAATGATAATGATCAAAGGATTCCCTCAGCATAAAAAGTTAAGCTTTCAGAAATAAAATGGTTTTTAATAATATCTTTACATGTATTGAACCATTTTCTTTATATCATTCCCATATTTTTCCCCAATTGATTAATTGTTTAAATCACTAGGTTAAAAAAAGACGTTTGCTTAATCTACCTATTATGCCATTTGACAGTGAAATTTCTTCAACTGAAAATGATTCGAAAAAATCTCTTTTGGAAAAAAAACTAACCAAAAAATCTCCCTTTGCTTGGGAAAAATATGACGAAATCCAGAGAAAAGAAGTACGTTCTCTGGCTGCAGATTATCTTAAATTTTTAGGAAGTGCTAGAACTGAACGTGAACGAACTAAATGGGCTGTTCAAGAAGCTGAAAAGAACGGATTTAAACATGTAGAATTGGGTAAAGATATTACAACTCTTAATCCTGGTGATAAAATCTATTATGTAAATAAATACAAGAATGTGGCTTTAGTTGTGATTGGAAAACATCCAATGACGGAAAGAACTCATTTAATTGGTTCACACATCGATACACCACGATTAGATTTGCGTGTGAATCCTTTGGTTGATGATAAACAAGCAGGGGTTGGTCTTTTTAAGACTCATTATTATGGAGGAATTAAAAAATATCAATGGACCACCGTTCCTCTTCATTTAACTGGAATTGTGATAACGAAAGAAGGAAAACGGATAGAAATTGACATCGGGCGCGATCCCAACGATCCCGTTTTTACTATTCCAGATTTATTAATTCATCTTTCTTCTACAGTACAAGCTAAACGAACCATGAGGGAAGTTATTAAAGCGGAAGAAATGACTGTCATTGCTGGTGGATTACCAGTTTCGGATGATAAAGCCAAAGAAAAATTTAAATTGAATATTCTCAGCATTCTAAACGAAAAGTATGGATTGATTGAAGATGATTTTCAATCTGCAGAATTGAATTTAGTCTCAGGAATTCAACCACGCTATATAGGTTTTGATAAAAGCATGATTGGAGCTGCAGGCCATGATGATGGCGTCTGTGCTTGGACCAGTGTTCGAGCACTCTTTGATATTAATGAGATTCCACCATATACTTCAGTGGTTTGTTTTTTTGATAAGGAAGAAATTGGAAGTAATGGAGCAACAGGAGCAGAATCAAAATGGTTGTATTTTGTGATGAATGATATCATGGTTCGCACAGGCATTCCAGAAACAATTACAAATCTACACTTGGCACTAACAAATAGCTTTGTGGTAAGTTCTGATGTTTCTGCCGCAGTTGATCCTGCTTTTAAGGCAGTTCATGATATTCAAAATGCAGCTGTTTTTGGTAAAGGTATAACCTTGGTGAAATACACTGGTTCTGGAGGAAAGTATTCTGCTAATGATGCAAATGCAGAAACAGTTGCATATATGCGGAAAGTATTTGAAGAAAAGAAAGTTCCATATCAAATGGGTCAATTAGGTGAAGTTGATAAAGGCGGAGGGGGAACTATTGCTAAGTATATGGCTGAAACTTTTAATTGCGAAGTAATTGATGTTGGCACGCCTGTATTGAACATGCATAGCCCCTTTGAAATTGTGCATATTGCGGATGTATATGCTACATATCTCGGTTATTTGGCTTTCATTTTGCATGATTAAGGGATCTAATAGATCAATCATTATATATTATATTTTTCTTTTTTTTTCAGTTTTTGAAGTATGTAGCAATAAAATTTAAAATGAGAAAATTTGCATACAAATTAAACTTTTGATTAATATTAATATAAGTTGTAGGTTTGGGAAGAAATTATTGGACAATTGTCTTCTTTTTTTTTAAAAATTAGCCAGTGAAGGGGATTGAACCCTTGAACCTCTTGATTTTTCAGAATGAATGTCCATTCATAATACGAATCAAGCGCTATACCACTAAGCTACACTGGCGTAAAAAGGCGTAAGGCTTTAGTATTGGTTAAGTCAATAAACATTTCGTAACATTAAAAATTTTTGTTGATTGTCTATTAAAAAGCGTCAAATTTAGTGGTGATCTAATAAATTGCATGAGCGAATAAGTAATTATTATTAATTCTTTGGATAAACCAGGAAAAAATTATTTATTGTGCTTATTGAAACAAAATTTCAAGTTTTTCTAATGATAGACTGCAGACTTTTCGTACGCCATGACCACCAGGGCGATAATCGCAATTAATTAATTTGGCTTTTTGTAAAATGGCAATTTGGGCCGAGATATTGGCTTCTGTTTGCCCTAATTTGGCTGCAATTTCCGAAACATCCATTGCCGCCATAGTTAATTCCTTTAGTATTTTTTGTCGGGTGACACTGGATAATGCTTTCGCAATTTTAACCAATTCTGGTGTTTCGAGTTGATATCCTGAGGAATCAATCCGATTATTTTGTATGTTTTGAATTATTTCCATTTTTCTCCTCTTTCCCTAATTATTTTTATTTAAAAATCTTATTAATAAATTCATAATTTATTAATATAATCTCATAATAATATAGAAAACTCTGTAATATAAGGCTATGGATTCATATTAGCCACTTATGAGTTGAATAAAATGAATTTATTTAAATAATTTGTATACAATGATTTCATTGAATTCATAATGATCATTTCAAAAGTAAAAAAAAATAAGATTAATTGCCATGCAATGTTTCAAATTTAAGAAGTGTAAAATGTATACATTGTCACATGATGGATGCAAAACCTAATTCTTAATCAATAAAATTGATAAATGGTATTTCTTGGGAAGAATATATAATTTGGAACTAATATTTCGATTTATAATTTACAGATTCAATTTCCAATTTTTTTTAGGGGCAAATATCAGCAGTCCTCAACATAATCCGTTTGTATTATCATGAAATTGCATTTTTCACTAGAGTTTAAGTAAAACGCATCTAAATTAAAATAAAAGATCTTCTAGATAATTATTCAGCAATATCTTCTAAATTTTCATTCAATTATTTGACCATCTCTTTTTTTTTTGATTTTCTAAATTTTTTAATACTAGTGAAGTGAAATCATATTATATTCAACCGATTTCAAAGGAGTTCCGACATAAATGATTCATTTGGCTAAATCTGGAAATCGTTTTGATCTCTATTATCAAGATGTAAAATTCTTTTCCCATCGAAACGATGAGCCTGCGGTGATTTTGGGTATAGGGGATCATAAAATTAAGGTACAAGATGGAAATTTTAAATTCAAAGAGAAATTGCAGCGAAAAATTCCCCTAAATCGCTTTAATATTGAAATGAACACAAAAACTAGGGTTGATATTCAATTCTCTAATACAGAAACCTATGAGAGTGTTGTGCTTTCATTTAGGGCAGGAAAAGAATTAGAAATTCAGATTAATGCAAAAAGCCAAAATATCAATCGAATATGGGTTCATTTACCCTGTCATGATTCTGAATTCATATATGGAAGTGGAATACATGCTTCCAATTTTTGTTTGAATGAGAAAAAGGTTCAACTTTGGGTGCAAAATATTCGATCTCGAAAGAAACAAAAAAAAGGCTCATTAATGCAGAGCAGTTTTCCACTTCCAATTTTTATTGGAATTGCTGAAAGTGTGAAATATTACTGTTATATTGAAACATATAATTTTGGTGAACTCAGATTTCACCAAAAGGGAAAAAAGGGAAATTTTCATGAATTATATTTTTGGGGAATTCCATCTAAGATTTTCATTCGTAAAGGAGAAAATCCTATTCAAGTTTTGGAATATCTTACTGATAAACTTGGAAAACAGCCCCATCTTCCAGAATGGATTTACGAGGGAATTTGGATCGCTGATTCTGGCAAAAATGGTAATGAAAAGATTGAAAGTCGATTAAAAAGAATTATTGAGGCTGGAGTGAAAATAGGTGCAATTTGGCTTTCTGATTGGTCTGGAATTCAAAAAATTAATGAAGGAGCAGGCATTTTTTGGGATTGGAAATGGAACGGATCCGGACGGCCAATTAAATATTCAGATTTTCCTGAATTTGTCAAAAATTTAAAAAACATTGGGATTCATGTTATTGGTTATATTAATGGATTGCTTTCTCGCAAAGGAGATCTTTATCAAGACATCCCTGACAAATCATTTTTAATACATACTCATTACGACACCGAATACATGATCTCTGTAGGTGATCAGCAAGCAGTAATGCTTAATTTATTCAATCCAGCATGTTTTAATTGGTTTAAAAAGATTATAAAAAATAACTTGATTAAAGAAGCTGGCTTAGATGCTTGGTTGGTTGATTATGGAGAACGGCTTCCTATAGATATCGAGACATGGAATGAAAAAAAAGGATTCGAAATGCATAATAAATATCCGGTTTTTCTATCTCAAGTAAATTATGAAGCAATCTTTGATGTAACAAAAAATCTTGATACTACATTCATTAGCAGTACTGGATATCTAAATTCTATTCGATATACTCCTATTTTTCAAATAGGATTTTTATTTCCTTCATGGGATCGGGATAAAGGAATTGGTGCTGTAGTATCATCTATGCTTTCTGCTGGAATGAGTGGAATTGGCCAAACTTTTTCAGATATTGGTGGTGTTATTCCAGCTGATGGTGATATCAAACGTTTTAAAGAGTTAATAATGAGATGGGCGGAATTGGCATGCTTTTCTTTACTAATGGTTTCAAATGATGGTTATTTTGCTTATACTATTAATAATGATAGTAAAGATGAAAGATATGACCCTTCTTCGCAATTTAATTCTGATGATGAAATTCTCAAACATTTTGCTCGAATGAGTCAAATTCATTCATTTATCAAGCCGTATTTACAGAAATGTGAAGAAGAGTACCAAAATAAAGGAATACCTATTATTAGAGCACCCATTTTATACTTTTTCGATGATCCTCGAGTTCGTACAATAGATGATCAATACTTATTAGGACCGGATGTTTGGGTGGCTCCAATAGTTAAAGAAAGAACCACCCAAAAATCTTTATACTTGCCAGATGATGGTTGGATTCATTTATGGTCGGGTATTGAGTTCAAACAGGGGAGTATTAAAATTAATGTGCCTATTGGATATCCTGCAGTTTTTTATAAAAAGAATAGTGATTGGAAGGATTTATTTGATTCAATTACTACACAGTTTGGCACCCATGTATAGATTTTCAAAATTTTTTGCTTTTTCTATTATTTTTTTTTACATGATGTAATTTTGCATTGCAAATTTGCTAAAATTTTTTATCCACTTTCGACATACTTAAATAAGGGGATATGAATGAAACGTGTTCGGAATTACATTCTTTCTCAAAACAAAGATACAGTAGGACTTAATGAGATTTCAGCTGAATTATCTTTAACAAAAAAAGAAGTTTCTGCTGAATTACTTCAATTCCTTGAAGATACTCTTAAAAATAATCCCGATGGATTGACTATTACAGATTTGAAAGAGAAAACTAAATTGAATCGAAATTGGATTGCTAAGCAGCTAGAAATATTAGAGTTATTAGGGCGTGTTGAATTAAAAACAATTGGACCTGCTAAATTATATCGCTGGTCGGAAGAAGGATTGAATAAATGGGAGAAATATTACCGAGCATTGATAGAGAATTCTCATGATGTGATTATTGTAATCCAAAAGCGCCCTCAGCAATCAATGCAGATCCAGTTTATTAGTGATAGTATTGAGCAAATATCAGGAATAACTGCTGGTGAATTCGATGAAGAGAAAGTAACCAAACATATTCACCCAGATGATCGCAGTATCATCGAAAGTTTGGACAGAATTTTTGCGAATGAAACAGTACAAGATACTATTAACTTTCGCTTTTTAGATAAATGGGGAAAATATCACTATATTGAAGCAGCAATAACAGATCTACGAGATAAGCCAGAAATTGGTGGGCTTGTTTTGAATTGTCAAGATGTCACAGAAACTTTCATTTTACAACAGCAAATTCAATATCGAATAGCTTTTGAACAAATATTGCTAAATATTTCGACAACTTTGATCACAACTCCAGAATTCGATCTAGTTCATAGACTTTCTGAAAACTTTAATGCTATTGGAAAATTCATGCAACCAAGCGATCATTTGGAAAATCTTAATTTTATCGCAGATTATTTGTATCTTTCTATATTTGATTCACATGAGCAAAAACTTCGTGCAGTTACATATTGGAACAATTTAGAAGAATTTTCAAATATACCTAAAAGTTTCTTAGTTATTTCAGCTAAAGAACATGATTGGTTGATAAAGAAAATTCTCCAAAAGGAACCTGTGTTTTATTCACCGATTAAAGAAATGTGGTCGAAATTGGATGGTAATATGAAAAATGAGTTAAAATCAATAGATTCAGGTTCATTTTTAGCAATTCCTTTTCAAAGTGCTGATAATGAGATCTTAGGTGCTATTATTATATTTTTCCATACTGCACTTAAAGCTGCAAGTAAAGATCAGTTATTGGATCTTTTTCAAAATTTAGCTGCAATTTTTGTAAGTCATTTGAAACGAATTGAGCAATCTTCTCAGCATTCTCTTGAAGATTTATTTCATTATTGATCATTTCACTTTCAAAAGGAAATATAAATACAGAAAAATAAGAAGGAAAGAAGTATAAGTTGAATTGTAATGCTAAATTTTATTTCGATAGTTTTAATTGGCAGCGAAAATGCAGGAAATATTGGTGCAGTTGCTCGTGTCATGAAAAATTTTGGGCTTTCTAATCTAATTCTTATCAATCCT
Source organism: Candidatus Harpocratesius repetitus (assembly GCA_021498095.1). Taxonomy (GTDB): domain Archaea; phylum Asgardarchaeota; class Lokiarchaeia; order Sigyniarchaeales; family Promethearchaeaceae; genus Harpocratesius; species Harpocratesius repetitus. Next base: position 919,095 of record JAIZWK010000001.1, read on the forward strand.
TTAGCAGATCCTCAGTCTAACACAGCTTTTGGGTTTGCAATGCATGCTAAAGATGTGTTACAAAATGCGGAAATTTATTCTATACCTTCTATTTCTTCAAATGACATGTATCATCAATATTTAGATGAGAAATTGAAATCATTTAATGTAGTTATCGGAACTACGGCAAAAGGTATTACTTATAAGAACATACATCGAATGCCTGTATTTTTAACTGAGTTTTCCATTAATCAATTTTCACAACAAGATCGGATTGCATTAGTATTTGGACGGGAATCGACTGGATTAACCAATGAAGAATTACAACACATGGATTTCTTATTGCGTATTCCAACTGATGACATCTATCCTACACTAAATTTATCACACGCAGTGGGAATCATATTATCACATTTCTTTTTTCAACAATCAAGCAATTTACAGCAGCAAATTCGACAAAACGTTAACTTAGCCAAGCAATCAGATAAGGATTTGCTTTTAGAAAAAATATCTCAAGTAATTAATGCTACTCCTTTAGCAGATTTCCGACAGAAACGAACACTTACTGCTTTTAAAAATATTTTAGGTAGAGCCATTGTTACCCAAAAGGAATTTGAATACTTGCGCAATTTTTTTAGAAAAATTCTGCAAGTTTATGAAAACCCCGATATATATGAAGCTATTCATGAAAATGAGACATTTAAATAAATTGAATAATTTGAAAGAATGAATAAATAACTCAAAGTAAATTGATAAAAGATAAATAAAAAGAATAAAAGCCAAAAAAAGAATTACTCGATATATCATATCATACCAAAGAACCCATGAAGTCTAATTCAGGAACTAAGGAATATAGACAGTACAATAAAAGTAAACTGATAAAGGAGATCCAAGTTGCATCTCGCCAATCCATTCCCGCAATAAACTTTAAAATCACCATAAACACAAAAAATACGACAATTGGAACCAATTGAACAACATAGTTCCTTCCTTGTCCTGGAGTAATTAAATTTCTAAGACTTGAAAATAAATCTCCTAATAATCCTAAAATAAAACCTGCTCCACTTCCAACTAATGGCACTAAAATTACTAAAATAATAGCTGCAATGAGAAGAATGAACTTTTTATCCACTGCATATGACTTTGATATAATCAATCGTGCAGAAAGCCACAACATTAACCATAATAATATGCTCGCGATGAGAATATATACGATGGTAAGAAAGATATCGGTTTGAAGAATCATACAATCATATTTTATAATTCTAGAACATTTAAAAATGAGATGAAAATTAAATGGAGATAGAAATGAAAGAAAAAAATGTAAGAAAGAGATTTGGATTAAATTTTAACAATAAATGCTATAATAAATGTTATCAAATTTCGAAAATTACCAAATTCCACGAGCGATTAAGATCATATCCAATCCAAATCCAACAAAGATTCCCGCTAAGATCAAAGTTATAGCTGTGAATTTTACCGAATCTCTTTCGGGTCGTTTATACTGTGTAAAGAGAATCAATAAGAAAAAGGTCAAAATTCCTAGGATTAGCAAAATCCAACCCCAAAATCCATTGTAATCCATATTTTGAAATGTTTCTTTTATACTTTGACCCCATTCTTGAAGAACATTATTTTGAAATAGCATGAAATATCAAATCAAAACAAATTGCCGGGCTTTAAAAAAATTATGAATCGAATTATTGAGCATCAAAGAAAAAAATTTTATTTCAATTTATCAATTGTTAATCAGAGCTTCATATAATTTAATAAAAACTTCTTCCACACCTTCAAAAGTTTTTGATGAAACAAATAAATGGGCATAAAATTTATCCTTATTTGGAAATGTTTGCAGGCGCGCTTCAAATTGAGTGCGAAATTGCTCAATAATATCATTTGATGAAATTAGATCTTTTTTAGCACCTACTAATATTATTGGTATGTCTGGATTTTCATTTAAAATTAATTGATTCCATTTCTCAATACTATCAAATGATTTATACCTGGTGAGATCATACATGATTATCGCACCCTTTATACCTTTAATATATGAATCATGAAGGAATTGGAATCTTTCTTGTCCACCAAGATCAAAAGTCAATAAAGATTCAGAATTTGATTGAGGATAAGCCGAGATTTGAGAATCTTCATTTGGTTTCATTTCCACACATGCAAAGTCCACCCCTACCGTCATTTTAGATGATTCATTAAAATTATGATGGCATTTTGCTTCGAGTAGAGTCGATTTACCAACACCACCTTCACCTAGAAGTGCAATTTTGATCAAACGAGGAGAACCCATTATGAAATATTTGTTCAGTATACTTAAAAAATAAGAGGATTTTCATGATAACTTTATAAAATTGAGCAAATTCGATTCCATCTTTTATAAGCTAATAAATTCATTTATATTGATCTTTATATAAGTTAAATTAGAAATGAGTTGTGATGCTGGAACTATTATTCTTATTGCTACAGATTTGAAATTCTATGAAATTTTAGATTCTCATCTCAAATTCTTATATAATATCATACCTTTGGATAATTTTGATGATATAGATGTTCTAGATCCTTCTTGGAATATAAAGCTCTTCTTTTTGAATACAGATCGCCCATGGATAGGTTTAAAAGATATTCTGGAGAAAATCAAAGAGTCAGAGTACTATATGAATATTCCTGTTATTGGATTGTCTTTAAAAAAACATTATCATGAGATAGAAGAAAAAGTGAAGCATATGTTTGAAGATATTTTGCTAATGCCTTGCGGTTCTGAAGATCTGCTAACGAGGGTAGATATTTGGATTAAAACGTATGATGTTATGTGCTCTGATGAATTTGAAAGTAAAACTTTTCAAATAAATATCCCTTCTGAAAATTCGGAGAATTTTAAAAATTAAATACCGATAATGGTTATTTTATTTATTTTGTCGCTCATCACAAACAATTTTTAAGCATTCTTTAATAAAGTTATATTTCTTCTTCATTTTGAAAAAAATGCAGTTGAGAGACGAATTCTTTTTCCCATTGTTCCCAAGCAGATTTAAGAGCTGCTTTAACAGGCGTTAAAATTTTGGAAGTCAACTCTATTTTTTTTGAATTTTGAGTAAGCTCTGGAAAAAATTCTTTAGATTCATCAAGCAAATGCTCAATTAAAGTGGTAATAATAAATTGATAATAATGATCTACTTCTTCATTTAGTAATAGTTCTTTTTTTGTGAGTGAATATATTTTAAAGCCATCTTTAAAATGAGAAATGATTTTTCCTTGAACTTCCAGATGATTAAGTAAGACTTCAACGATGTCCAAAGGAATATCGAGAAATCCTTGAATCTGATATTTATCTGCATATCTTTCACTTAAATAATCTATTAATTGCATCTGCCAATTTTCGAGTTTAAATAATATTTCATGTGGTGAAATTTTCAAATCTAGTGAGTTTTCTAATTCACTATCAATGATAATGCTATTTGAAAGATTTGGGAATTCATTTTGTTGAATGGTGGATTCATTTTTAGCAATTTTTACCATATTCAATTTATCACTTAATTCAGTTAGAATAATTTGTTGCGCTTTCAATTGTTCAGTGAATTTACTCATGCTTTCATTGAATTGATCTGCAAAATATCTAATATCTTCTGAATTTTGAGACTCTGGATGTAAAAATTGTTTCAGTTTATTGCTTTTCATGTTTTGTTTTCTTTCATTTAAGATTTGGGAGCGTAATTCCAGTAACTGATTAGGAGACATGCCTGAACCGAAAATCCGCTTTAATTCGTTTTGAACTTGTCGGATGGAGAGTTGTGTTTCCAGTAAGGTTTTTGCATATGGATATTTATTAGGATTTTTTTTTCGAGGCATAATACAATAAAATAACATTTGTTATTTATCATTTTTGAAAACATGCTTTTTTCAAGGAGCTGATTGAATTAAATCGTTTTTTTAAAATAACATTATGTTATTTATTTTTTAAAATGAATTAAAAAAAATATCCATGAAAGTAAAGAATGAAAAGATAAATGAAAAAAGACTTATGCTTTGAACTTTACTTCATTTTTTAAGATTTCTTTATCAATTTCAATTATTCGATTTAAGACGCCTTTTCTTAGGGTGTGAAGTCGAATTAATCTTGAATTTAACTTTTTATCTTTAGGAATTTCAAGTTCAGTAATTTCATAGCTGTTTTGCATAATTATAGATTTCCAATGTGAAGGTATTTCATCCCGAAAATCCCCTGCAATTTCATCTAATAAGTCATTTAGCATTGATTCTGTGTTTGGTAACTTCAGTGAAGCAAATTTTAGCTTGTTGGTTGCTGAAGAGTCTTCTGGATTTTTTGAACTAGGGCGTGGTGGCTTCTTTTTGATCTTTAAAACAACAGACTTATCTGAACTTGTGAAACTTAGCAAAATATAAACATAAGATGTTCCTTTTAATGCTAATTCCATCAATTTTTCTCGTTCAATCTTCTTTGCTGTTTTAATTTCTGTTGTGTAATTTTTAGTTTGACCTTTGCTTTTAACAGGATACCATTCTTTTGGAAAACCAAGCTTATCTAATAGTGGTGCAAAATCCACTCCACCAATTATATTTCCAGTAACGTTTATTTCATCATCTGTACAAGCTTTTAATGCAAATCTTAATAACAAATCTTCATATTCATGCGATGCCCAGAGCGAAATTTTAGTTTTAGTCTTTGATATTTTAATGACCGGACCTTCAAACATTCCTTTGGAATATCTGGTGAAATGTTTATGCACATCAGGTGCATTTTTCACGGGATCATCCACATTGGGATTATTGACAAGTTTCATAAGAAAGTGATCTGACATGATATTTTCCTCTCGATGAATCAAATTATTCCAATTGTTCTAAATAATATGAATTGATTGTATTTAACCTAAATAATTTTGGAATACTTTAGAGAAAATTAAAATTTGTGGTTCAAATGGAACAAATGGAATTATTTAAAGTAAATCAAAGCAAAAAAAAAAACACAAAGAATTCCGTTATAAAATCATAAAAAATCAGAAAAAAAACACAAGAGAAATTAAAAAAAATCAGAAATAAAGTTGAAAATACATCTAAAAGAAATTATACCCAAAATCAAAAGCAAATGTTTTTATATTATTCGATTGTTATTAATATTAATTTAACGTTTGAATTATCTTAATTTTCAATAACGTTATAATAAATATGATCTATTCAAAAATTTAAAAATCACATAATAATTCAAAGGTTTTCTATATGAATATTCAATCTCCCGTAAACACTCATTTGTCATTACAATCCATTCATGTTCAAGAATTTCCACCTTTTGATTCTTCTTATTTTAAGATTTCAACAATCCATTCTGTTATTCATGTAATCAAGCCAAAGCACGTGGGATACGATGAATCAAATGTAGTATTAATTGAACTAAACTCTGGAATAATTCTCATAGATTCTTTTATTTCACCAAAGGCAAATGCTCAACTTATTGCATTTGTAGAAAAACATCTTCATAAACCAATACAGTATTTAATTAACAGCCATTCTCATATTGATCATTTAATGGGCTATCTCTCCTTCAACTCGAATATTCCAATTCTGGCAGGAGTTCAATCGTTTAAACACATGTCAGGTAAAGGATTCTCAATCCTGAAACAATGGGCAAATAATATGAAAGATTCTTTTCATAACATCGTGATGGAATATATTAATGAAGAAAATCCTAATTCTATTGAATGCTTGGAAGAAGTAATTAAATTATTCCAATTAAGTAAAATGTCGAATTTTAACTTTCGATTACCAAATTTGCTAATTGAAGATCACATTTATTTAACTGGCGATAAAATTTCAGTTGACATTCAAAATGTAGGTCCGGCATTTACTGAAGAAGATTTAATTATACAGATACCTGAGCTTAAAACTGCATTTCTTGGACCTCTCTTATGTCAAGGTTGTCTCAATGCTTCAAAGTTGGTTGAATTTGTTCAACAAGCTAATTCATTAAACAATATTATCAATATTTTAACTAAGATCGCAAAAGATGATATAAATATCTTTTTAAGTAGCTCTGGAAAAGTATGGGAAAAATGCGAAGTTTTAGAATTTCGCGAAATGTTAATTCATTTACAAGAAAATTCTCATGCTAATTTATTAAAAAATAACACTTCATCAACTAATATCTTTCCTCCTTTATCCAAATTTGTGATGAGAATATAGAACACTTAAATTAAAAAAAAGCAAAATTGAATTGTAAGCATTCATTCAATAAATTAAAATTTGCCCCATATTTTTTTGATTAATGAAAATTTGAAAATGGAATATTTAACTCAGTAATGATGACTCAGATTCATAAAATATTAATTATTTATCATTTAAGGATTTATAATCATATTAAAAAAAAAATATAGCCACGTTCTCTAGGTGATGCCTATCTCCAATACTCAAAAATCCGGTGAGACAAGTGGGTCTTCTTCGCATACTTCCAAGACGCACAAACATCACGAATGTAAATCAAAAAATAAATCAGAAGGCGTAATTTCTTTTAAAGATGTTATGCAAAGTAAACCTAAATTCTTGATTTTTTCTCTATTATCAATGTTCCCAGAACTTAGTTTGAAACAATTGAAGGAATTTACCAGTAAATCAAAATCGACCATCTCAATACATCTCTCAGACATGGAACGTATGGGATTAGTCCGAGTTGCAAGAGAAGAAAAAGCACGTGGTTCTATTCCAACAAAATACTTTCGATTAGTCGAAGATTATGAAGAAAAAATCGCAAGACGTAAATGTGAAAATCATGAAGATCGTATAGCTGAATTTAAAGAGTTTTTGCAAATACATCAATCCTTTGCACAAGTTCAATCTCAATTATTAAGCAAATGGTTAAAATATTTGTCTGCACTTGAAAAACGTTTAGATTCTAATCAAGATCCTGTTGTCATTGAGGAAATTTCCTCTTTAAAAGCTGAAAAAGGAAGACTTTCGGTTGTTTCTTTTTATACAGATAGTATTGCAGCAGAAATGCGTAAAGGTCTATGGCCAATTTATAAAAAAGCAGAACATGATAATAAGGAGGCAGATAAACCTGATCCAGTTGTACATCCATATTTTATTGGTGTTCAAATACTCCCAATAAAGCGCGCATTTGATTATTTCTTTGAAAATGAATAAGATGATAATTTAATTTAAGTTTGTATATTGCAAATATTGAAACGCAAAATTTTTTTTATCATGATACGTTTATTTTCCTATTCTTTACTGTTTTTCTAAGGTGACCATCGATTCCTACAGAGAAAAAGAAAACGTTATCTGCAACATTAAAAGCTGTTTTAAAAGATTTTGGTGGACCGGAAGCTCTCAAAATTGCCAAAATCTTACTAGATGCTGGTGATGAAACCACTGATGAGAAAATTGCCGAATTAAGTAAAGTTAAACTCAATGTAGTTCGAAAAATTCTCTATATATTAAATGAGAATAAATTAACTGAGTTTAAGCGAGTCCGGGATAAGCGTTCAGGCTGGTTCGTATACTTTTGGAATGAATCATTCGACAATTTGCCCTTATTGTTACAAGAACGTAGGGAAATGGTTATCGAAAAATTAGAATCTCGAATGAAGTATGAAGAACAGAATTATTTCTTTCAATGTAGCAATGGATGTGAAGGACGATATGTCTTTATTGAAGCAATGGATTATAATTTTATTTGTCCTGTTTGTCAACAAGGTCAATTAGTTGCTGATGAGAACAAGAAAAAAGTGCAATTTCTCAAAGATTCAATAATAAAATTAAGAAATTTATAAAAATTCATTTTTCATTTATTTATTTTTGTCTTTATACACTTTTATTTAGCACATAATTCGGAATTTATAATTTTAATTCCAAAAATAAATATAGCCGGTCTCTATTATTAGATCATATATTAATCAATGAGGGATAATAAAAACATGGATTCAAACACTTATATTGTCAAAATTAATTCGGCATTGTCGAATAAGCCTTTTTTTATTAAAATTGATGATCCTTCGCTGAGTGTTGACACAATTTTTAACGAAGCTATCATTCAACTAAAAAATGCGGGAAAACCACTTGAAAGTCAGCAATTAGCTCAATTATATGAACGACATCAGATCTTTAATTCAGGCAATATTGTTCAAAAAGGCGATCTATTCTCAGACCTTATCAAGAAAAAACAAGTAGTTGGGGATCAAGAAGTAAAAATTGCTGAGTTAGATTTAGTTACATCTCATTCTGGAGGATAATTCTTTATCTTTTTATCCTTTTTTTATTCATTTTATTATTCTAGCTTATCATTTATTATATATTTACAAAATAGTAATCTACTAAGAGATGAAGAAATAAATTGCTTTTTCTTTTATCAAATTGAATACTTTCGATCAATTCCATAACTTTTCAAGGAATCATGGATTTTATTGCTTAAGTGATTACTATGAAATCAAATCCGCGTGTGATAATGGAAACGAGTAAAGGAACTTTACTGATTGAATTGTATTCGGAACATGCACCGGGAACTGTGGCTAATTTTCTTAAATTAGTTAATCAAAAGTTTTATGATGGGTTGACTTTCCATCGAGTTATCCCTGATTTTGTTGTTCAAGGGGGATGTCCTCATGGAGATGGTACTGGCGGTCCGGGATGGACTATTAAGTGCGAAACTGAGGGTAATCCATTAATTCACAAGCCTGGTGCGTTAAGCATGGCTCATCGTGGAAAAGATACAGGTGGATCTCAATTCTTCATTGTACTTAATCGAGAAAATACCAAACATCTTGATGGAAAACATACAGTATTTGGTCAAGTCGTTAGTGGGATGGAATTAATATCAAAAATTGAACAAGGCGATCGAATGCTGAAAGTAGAAGAGATTTAATCCTTTTTTTCTTCTTTCTTGATTAATATTAAATAAATTTAAGAAATAGGCGTTGATATTAAAATGGCTCAAGTATTTAGGGCAGCACACATGGTGCGAGATTTAGAACCTGAAGATATTCGTGTGTTGACTGGAATCGAGTTGGGCATGCGCCGTTTTGAATTTGTCCCTATGGATCAAATAAGTTATTATTCTCGTATTCTAAAATCAGAAACTGAATATCGACTTAATAAACTTCATAAACTGGGTATTCTTCAGCGTAATTCCCAGTTGGGTTATGTGGGGTATCAACTTATTTCAGAATCATATGATATCTTAGCCCTCAATACTTTAACTCAACAGGAGATTATTATTGCTGTTGGTGATTTAATTGGGCGTGGAAAGGAATCAGATGTATATATTGCAAAATTACCAAATGGAAAGGAATGTGCTTTAAAAATTCACCGAATTGGCCAAACTAGTTTTCGTCAAATCCGAAAATTGAGAAATTACATAAAGAATCGCAGACACATCTCCTGGTTATATGTTAGTCGTCTTTCAGCGGAATCAGAATATGCCGCGTTACAGAAAATTTCGCAATTAAAAATTAATACTCCAGTTCCCTATGGACAAAATCGACATATGGTAGTTATGAGTTTGATAGAAGGAAAATTAATAAGTACGATTCCAGAACTGGAAAATCCTGAAGATATTTTAAATCAAATTCTTAATCAAATAGAGACTCTTTATTTGCAAGGAAAAATGATTCATTGTGATTTGGGTGAATTTAATATAATAATTACACCAGATCAAAAGGTTCAAATTATCGATTGGCCGCAATGGGAAAGTAGTGACCACCCAAATGCAATCTCTTACTTAACTCGTGATTTATCAAATATTAATTTCTTTTTTAGGAAAAATTATCATGTTGATTTCGATTTAGATGATTTTTTATTTCATTTATTAGAATGACATAATAAGAACTCATCAACACTCAATTTACATAATTCTAATTGATCTAATTTAATATTCTCTAGATGATTTTCATATTTCTTTTAGGTTCCAAAAGATTTATATATCTAATAAATAGAGTGATTTTAATGATACCCGAAGGTGGTTACAACACAGAAAATATTGAGCTCTTTTACCTAGGATATTTTGGAATTGCTGTATTGGGAATTCTATTGCTAATAATAAATGTTATATTATCTCGAAGAAATAATAACCAAGAAAATGATTTCGCAAAAAAATTAGCAAACAATTTAAAGCCTTTAGGAATTGTATTTATATTTATTGGTTTGTTAGGGGTTTTTATTCTTTTTTGTTTTATGATATAATAATTTGCTTCTTTTATTTTGATTCGATATAGAATATCCAATCTTCTATACTCGGACTAAAAGGATAATCAATTATTTCTATTTTAAAATTTCTTTCTAAAAAAACATTACTCAACCATTTTTTCCATAGTTTAAAGTCGTATTTTTTTTTTAATACAGAAATAACGATTTTAGTGATTAAATTGGCATCTTTTTTAATAATTCTGTGTATTTCTTTTATTCCTTTTATTGGATCTGGAAGATTTTGAAGAGTTGTTAGGGAAATTATATTTAAAATTATGTCATTTCGAAATGGTAAATTTTCAGCATCTGCACAAACTAAATGTGGGTTAAATTTATATTTTCTATTTTTAAATCTGTGATTTATCCATTTTGATTTAAATTTTAGCAACATTCCATTTGATAAATCACAACCAATATAATGAAAAGATAGAATTTTTTCCTTTTTTTGGGAACTTATTATTAAATCCCAAGTTAATCCTGTCCCACATCCAAGATCAAACCACATGCAATTAAAATTTATATTTTTTGTAGAAATAAGAGAAAATTTCTTTTTTTGAAGCGTTTTATAACGATTATCATAGATTTCTATATAACTTTCCTCATTATAGCGGTCTTGGATTTCTTTTTTTTTTCTTTGTGAAAGATTATGAGATATTGATTTTGATTCATTCATATTTCATTCAAACTTAGATTTAGATTGACACATTTTATTATTTTGAATAAATTGTTATTATAAAGGATGATTTGATATTGCTAAATCATTTGATCAGTTTAACATTTTCGTTTTACTGATCATCTTATTGCTTGATTGCTTGATCACTTTTAAATACTTTTAAGCGAAAGATCTCATTGTTTTTTAAAGGATGCATCATTATTTACTCCATTGATTAAGTTACGTGTTTTTTATGGCATATAATAACAGTCGTAATCCATTACGAGCGCTTCAAAACCGAATTGGACAAGAAATTGTTGTTCGTTTGAAGGACTCAACTGAGTATCGTGGTAATTTAAAGGAATATGATAATTTTATGAATTTAATAATTGAAAATGTTACTGAAACAATTCCCCATGAGGAAGAAACGAATCACTATTCTGAGCTTTTTGTGAGGGGAAATAATATTCTTTTTATTTTGCCCGAAGCGGATTAATTTCCTCTTCATTTCTTTCTGTTCTGCCATAGAATCGAATTCACTAAAAATTATATTTTTCTTTCTGTTCTGCCATAGAATCGAATTCACTAAGTGAGTATTTCGAAAAATAACAGAAAAATTTTTTTTTTTACTAAAAATTTTTATTAATAAAATCTTTTTCAAAAAAATGCCATATCATATTGAGAGTTTGATTCTCTATTTTACTTTTTTATTTAAAAAGTACTTAATTTTTGCTGTGTTTCACAAATTTATCTTTTTTTAAAAAGTCATAAATGTTATTTTATCTGTTATATTAAATTTATTCTAATTTTTTTATTAACTTCTTTAAATGTAAAAATTTTCCTTTAAGTTAGACATAAAAAGACATATTTATATTTATTACTGTTATTTTTCTTTATTTTATCGTAAATTTTTTACTAAAAACATTTATTTTGCAAAATATTCTAGTATATACTGTTTTCTCATATCATTAAAATAATATTGTTTCACTGATACACTAGAAAATATAATGAAATTGCAAAAAAATTCTCAAATGACTGAAAATGATTATCGAGCAGCGGTGGTCCGCGGAGCGCAAGATATTTTTAAGGGTCATTTAGTCGAATTTGGAGAGGGAAATGTTTCAATGCGTGTTGCTGATCAAGATGAGCTCTTTATAACACCCACCCAAAACGATTATCAATCATTGACTTCTAAAGATATCGTTCATATAAAATTTGATGGTACCTTACTCTCAAAAGAACGTAAACCATCTTCTGAATATCGTCTTCACGTTGCAATTTATCAACAGCGACCTAAAGCTACATGTGTGATTCACACTCATTCAATTTATGCCAGTATGCTTTCTTTGGTCAAACAAAGTATTCCAATCCTATTTGAAGAAGCTTTGATCTTTTTAGGGGGTGAAATTCAAGTGGCAGATTATGTTGAAGCAGGAACAGAACAATTAGGGATTCAAGCAGAGCATTACATGGGGGAAACTAATGGTATTATAATGGAAAATCATGGTGTTGTTGTATGTGGGCGCACCATGCAATATACTGTTAAAAATGCTATGTTGATTGAAAAAATGGCTAAAATCTATTGGGGTGCAAAACATTTAGGTAATGTGCATTCTGTTGATAAAAAATATTGGGATAAATTCTTAAAGATACATAAAGGTTTTTTCAGCACATATTAAGATATAATTTGAGGAATTTGTATGCGTATCCAATTAAAATCTTATTCTGAAAAATTCGACATTTTTCTGCCTGATGATTTAGATATAGTAGTTCAACATTCAAAACACGAAAAATCTATTGAAAATCCCGTTGATTCACTCTTAAATGCTTTAAATTCTCCTTATATGACAAAACCTTTAAAAAAACTCTTAGAAAATGCCCAAATTCAGAATGAGAACTCTGATGATTATATTTGTATTCTTATTTCCTTCAACATGCCACCAACAATTTGTCAATCAATTCTAAAATTGCTGGAAAACTGTTTTAAGAAAGTAAAAATACCTGATACAAAGATAAAAGTCCTACTGGCAACTGGAATGCATCCTAAACCCTCTCCTAAATACATGAAAAGGTTATTAGGAGTTGAATTTCTATCCCGTTTTGATATTATTGCTCACAACGCCCAAGATGAGAAAGCTTTAACGTACTGCGGTGATTCTCCTTCTGGTGCGCCTGTTTATTTGAATCGATATTATTTTCAATCAAAATTTAAAATATTGGTTGCTGCTGTGGAACCACATCCAGTAAGCGGTTTTACAGGGGGAAATACATTGATTGTTCCTGGTATTTCAGGAGTTATGACAACTCAAGCGATTTATTCTTAAGAAAATCTTCGATCTGCTGAGACCCGCTATGGTATCTTGAAATCGAATCCAATTTATAAGAATACTCAAGAAATACTAAAAATGGCTCATATTAAGCCCAATTTTGTTATAGAATTCGTATCAAATGCTCAGAATGAAATTTTAAAAATAGGTGCAGGTGCATATCAAGTTCATGATCAAATATATCAATACGTAAAACGCAATTCATTTTTTCCCATTACCAAACAATTTGATGTATCTATTCTTCCTCTTCCTTCAGCTCATTCTAACTATCCTGAAATCTCAATTTCAGATTTCGTATCTCTTTGTGCAAATGGAGAAATAGCTCTTAAATCCAATGGTATTTTAATTATGATCACCAAAAGTGTAAATAGTCCCATAAGTATCAATTTTAAAGGTGATTCTCCAAAAAATTTACATCTTTTAACCAAATTATATCGCCCTCTTTTGACCAATATTTTGTCAAAAATTTCAGTTATTATTCTTTCGCCTCAGACATCTTTTTCTGAAGAATGGGAGAAATTTATGCTTCAGATCAAATGCATGAGAGAATTGTCTGAAGCATTAAATTACTGTAAAGCTCAATTTGGAGATAATTTTCGAGTCCTCGTAATACCTGAACCTTTACATTGTATTCCTCAGAAACTTTAAATATTTTTTTTGAGAATTGAATAAAGCTGAATAAAATTAAACTAAATTGAGCGATATTGAGGGAAATTAATAATAAATTGTGATATTATCTTGCTATCTGATTTTTGCAAGGTTTTGTAGCCATTTAGATAATTGAAGAGGAGAAGTAAATCTATAAATCGATAATTGACCTGAATTTGCAGTATTCAACAGTTTTAAAATATAGGGTCTTCTTTCCTTACGAAATCTCCAAATCCATTTAAGAAATTCAAAATCAATTCGTTCATTGCAACCTGGTGTAATATCGTATCGTGGGCGATTACGATAAATTGTTTGGCGCTTTATAACTCGATACATGCAGATTCTTCTAGGAAAATCGAGATAAATAACTGTATCTGCATACCTTAATCGCTTTTCTAATGTACTTGAGTAATTGCCATCGATAATCCACCTTTTGTAATGGAGAATCTGGTCTAAAGTCGAGATCCATTCTTCTTTTGGAGTTTGTTTCCAATTTGATTGCCAAAAATAACAATCTAAATGAAATACGGGAAGCTCAAGAAGCTTTCCTAATCGACGCGCAAAAACCGATTTTCCTGCTCCACCTGATCCAATTATCAAAATGCGATTCATATTAAGTATATCCGGGTATTTTTGAAATTTTTAGCGATAAAATCTTTATTCCTATTGAAGAGGTAGAAGAAGATATTAGATAACTAATGATAATTAAAATAATTCTTAATCAATTTGCTGAAAAGAATGGGAACGTTGAGGTTTGAACTCAAGACCTCTCGGTTCCGAACCGAGAATCATACCAAGCTAGACCACGTTCCCACTTATTACAGTCTCTAACTATCTTATTTAATATAAAGGTGGGATGGGATAAAAATTTTACATTTTACAGATAATTAAGAGGCTTTAGTAATTTTTTTTAATTTAATCAAAATCTATCTTTTGAGCCAATTTTCATGACAATACTTCCATGCATCCAATTATTATTTGAGTCGGTATTTTTACAATCTTAAATTCGATTAATAATTTCATATTTTTATCATTTTTCTTTGAATTATTGACTTAATCTTATTTTTTTTCTTTAACTATCTTTCGACAAATTTAAAATTAGGATAGATTTGGGGATTGTGGAAAATTTAGAGAAGATTTTCGGATTTCCTTCAATTCTTTGAATTCTGCTATAACCTCTTAAAAAACAAGAAACAAAAAAAAAAGTTATTGTCAATATCAATCTTAACCAGAAATTTCGTATTAACTAAAAATTATTATGGGAAATAGGTGGATGGAAAGTGTTGTATTATATACGAAAAAGAATACAGAAAAAATAAAATAAAAAAAGATTAAGCCCGATCCTTTAAAATCAAGCGAGGTGCCAATCCGAGCGACATCATTTCTTGCAACAGCAATTTAAATGCATATGAACATGTAACGCTCGAAATCTGCGATTTTTCACCACAAACTGGGCAGTAGGTTCGATCTCGATTTCGATCATAAACAGAAAGTAAACCACACTTCTCACAAACCAAAATCTGAGTGCGATCCGACTCATCCAATAAACGTTCCTTTAATAATACCGCAGATCCGTGTCCAACCAAACAATCGCGCTCCATTTCTCCAAAACGAAGACCTCCTTCACGTGCTCGACCTTCTGTAGGTTGACGGGTTAAAATTTGCACTGGGCCTCGAGCTCGCGCATGAATCTTGTCAGATACAAGGTGGTGCAGTTTTTGATAATAAACGCAAGCGAAATAGATGCCAACATCATATCTTTCTCCAGTGACGCCGTTATAGAGGGTTTCCCTGCCACCATAGTCAAACCCGTGTTCCACAAGGTGCAATTGAAGTTGATCCATATCTTCCATTTCGAATGGAGTTGCATTACCGATGGTGCCTGTTGCGGCAGCGACTTTACCCAAACATCCTTCAAACATCTGCCCTAAGGTCATACGTGAAGGCATGGCGTGGGGATTGATGATTAAGTCGGGTGAGATGCCTTGGGCTGAGAATGGCATATCTTCCTGAGGTGATATTAATCCTAAAACACCTTTTTGCCCGTGACGTGAGGCAAATTTATCACCTAATTCGGGGATACGCAAATCTCTGACTTTAATTTTAATTAACTTATTACCGTCCAGTGTTTCTGTTATGATAACAGTATCAACGGTTCCTGCTTCTGAATGTCGCATATTAATACTAGTTTCTCTGCGTTGCGGCTGAGATAAGTCATCAAAATCATCATATGGATGTGTAAATCGAGGAGGAGAAGTTCGCCCAATAAGAACATCGCCACCATCACATACAGTTTCGGGTTCAATAATTCCATCATCAGCAAGGTGGCGGTATGCATCAGATGCTCGGTAGCCTCGTACTTCTTTTTCAGGTACTTCAAATTTATCGAGTTGGCCTCCGGGATATTTTCGTTCTTCGCCTTCGTAGGTTCGGAAGAAGGTACTTCGAGCCAATCCCCGTTCGATAGAAGCCTTATTCATGATAAGTGCATCTTCAATATTGAAGGCTTGAAAGGACATAATTCCCAAAACGAAATTTTGTCCAGCTGGGCGTGTATCGAAACCAATAATCTCCATTGCCCTTGTACTGGTTAATGGTTTTTGAGGATAATGAAGTAAATGCCCACGAGTATCTAATCTAAGGTGGAAATTAGCTGCAAATATTCCAAGTGCCTGTTTTGCCATACCTGCTTCATAAGTATTTCGAGGACTTTGGTTGTGATCAGGGAATGGAATTAAGGATGCGGTGATACCTAGAATTGCGGCGGGTGCGATTTCCAAATGAGTATGTTCAGGAGTTAAATCGCGTTCACGCATGCAAATTAAGGCGTTTTCTTCTTCTTCAGCATCAAAATACTCAATCAAGCCGCGGGCGATTAAATCATTCCATTGTAATTGTCCTGTGCGGACTTTATCAACAACATCTTGTGTGATTAAAACTTTTCCATTTTTTACAACCAATAATGGTCGTCGTGCACGTCCTGCATCACAGTTAATTTGAACTTCATTTGATTCAGGATAGTAGGCAATATTCACGTTGGGGTTAAGATCTCCCCGTCTTCGTTTCATACGAATTGTTTCAATCAATGGACGATAATTTGGATGAATTCCCAAAAGTTTTCCGTTTAGATATATCTTTGCTTTCCCGCTTACTTCTTCTACTTCTTCAAGAGGGATTACACCCAAATCGTATAGGTCTGTTTCAATTTTCTTTTCATTTGTTCCAACCGAAATTAAAGCAGTTAATGCTAAGTTTTTAACAAGCCCACAATTTGGACCTTCTGGGGTTTCTGCAGGACATATTTTACCCCATTGGGTTGGATGCAAGTCTCGTGCTTCAAAATGTGGTTGACTGCGGGATAAGGGTGAAATTATACGACGTAAATGACTTAAAGTTGAAATGAAATTAGTCCTATCGAGTAATTGAGAAACACCTGCTTTACCTCCAACCCAATTTCCCGTGGCGAGTGCATGACGGATTCGTTCGGTAATAACATCTGCACGGACAGCGGTTTTAATATTGGGTTTTCTTCCTCTGACAGCAGTACGTTCCAATTGATATTTAATATCACGTGTAAGATTTAAGAATGAAACACGAAAGAGAGATGTAAACAAGTCTCCTGCTAATTTCAACCGTTTATTCGCATAATGGTCTTTATCATCCGGTCGTCGAATATCTAAAGCAAGTTCTAATACTTTTTGTGTCATTTGACCTAAGAAATAGGCTTTACGAATACGATCTTCTTGTTCATATCCAATATGTGGTAATAAGTATCGATCAAGAATTTGCTGTGCTCTTTTGATACGGTATTCTCTTGTCTGACCTACTGCAACCCGTTTTCCTACGTAGTCTAATGCGTTCATCATAGATTTTTCTGGATCAGATACCACTTCGATTGCAGATGCAACGTCAATTATCGGAATTAATTCTTTTTGAATTTCGGGGTTATCACTGATAGCTTCAAAGATTTTTCGATCAGAATTTAACCCTAATGCCCGCATTAAAATTGCAATTGGGATTTTTCCTGGAACTGAAGGTAAAGAAACGCGTATATTTCCATCTTTTCGTCTTTCAATGGTCACTGGGGCACGGAATCCATGTGTTGTGGAAAACACTTTAGCAATATGAGTGGCTGATGAACTACGGCTGGCTTCTTCAATTAATATTCGATTTGGAGCCAGATCTTCTTGAGTAACAAGAACCCGTTCCGTTCCGTTAATGATGAAATAACCACCAGGATCTAAAGGATCTTCCCCGATTTGAATAAGTTCTTCTTTAGTTGTCATTTTTGACAGAGGGCATTTGGAAGATTTCAACATAATTGGCAGTTTACCTATATAAGTATTAATTGTTTCATTGTAATGGGGTCGTTGGGTTCGTTCATCAATGGTAACTGGAGTCATTTCCAAATATATTTTAGATGCATAGGTTAATTCACGAATACGGGCTTCCAAAGGAGTAATGGATTTGGTTGCACCATCTGCTTCACGAACTTGTGGTTCTTCAACGGTTATTTTCCCAAAGATTATATAAAAATCAGGAATATCGGGAATGATTTTTTTGGTTTCGTCACAGATTTGCTGTAAGGTTTCTTCTAAAAAGACATTAAAGGAGTCTAAATGCTGACGGACCAAACCGATTTCATTAAAGTAGGATCGGAGTAAATCCCACATGTTTTCTGGAGTGGTAACAAAAGATTTGGAAAGAATGCTGCTATTCATTTTTGAGCCTCAGAGTAAATATTTCTTTTTTTTAAGAATTGTTTAATTTATGGTATTATTTTTTAATGGAAAATAAATGATTTTTTTCTTTGAATCAGAACTGTAATTTTTATTTTAAGTTGATTTTGTTCAAATTAACTTTAATTTATTTTATAAGGTTCTTTTTTTAGTGTTAAAAATGCGGGTTTTTTATGGTCTTTTACCATTTTTACCGACGTATTACCACAAAACGATAAGTATCGACAGTGTCGACAATCGTATCTGAATTTCGTATAATTTTAATCACATCGCCTTCTCGAGCACCTAAAGCAATGGCGGCAGGATCATCTTGAAAAATTCTGGGAAGATCCACAAGCCGAATGGCATAATCCTTCAATAATTGTGCCGTTTCTTGTTTTGTTAAGATTGAATGAAACGGAACAAGAGAATGGGCTAAAACATCTAATTTTTTACTTTTTTTTGCCAAGGATAAATTCAACTCTCTCAAAGAAAATCATTAATAAAATGGGAAATAAAATAATTTTGGAGTTTCCAGTAGAAAATTTTGATCACTCCGTTGTGCACAAAATAGAAAAATCGCCATATTAAAAAAATTTTTCGACTTTTGAAATCAAAGATATAGATATGATTAATCTGTTTTAATTTACTGCGAAATATTTGAAAAGATGCAGTTCTACAAGACTTGGCACATTTCGAGCTCAATAATTGGCTATTTTAATGAATCTAAAAATAACCTGAAGTTGATGATTTTCGAGAAGAAATATTAAGTGGTTTTGGGGAAAAAAGAATTACATGATAGCCTGACTGCTTTTTGATTGTCTTAATATTCCAAGTTGGTTTAATATCCAATAATTTGGCTTGGAAACCTTCTGAACCTAATTTTTTTTTATGTACGTATTGAATAAATCCATTCTCTGTTAAAAGATCAGCCGCAGCTTCGAATAATTCAAGCATATTTTTATGTCCTGTTTTTAATGGAGGATTAGTATATACTGCATTAAATTTTATATTTGATGATTTTAACTTTTCTACAGAATCTTGAAATGGACCAGGTAAGATCTCGATGTTTCCACATTTATTTGAAACAATATTTCGTTTCAATAACCATAATGCTCGTTCATTTACTTCAGATGCAAAAATTTTATAATTGAGTGAAGTTATAGGTGGTGTTTGGGCTGTTTGCTGAGTAAGTTCATGAAAAGCTAAATATTTTGACAACCAAATTGAAATTGGCCCGTATCCTGCACCTAAATCAAGAAAATATGCATTTTCTATGGAAGATGGCAAAATAAGTGCGTTAATTAATATTTCCGTTCCTTTATCTATGTTTTCTGGAGAAAATACTTCTCTTGCTGTCTGTAAAACCATGTTTTGGTTACGTAATGAAACAAAGAGCTTTTTAATCCGATCAGCTGAAGTATGAGTGGGAGAAAAGTAATGAGACATTTTTTTTTTTTTTGAAGGAATCAAAATCACCTGAGTGTTAGAATCTGTAAATTATGTAATACTTTTTATATCTTGCCAATTGGGATACCAACCACGAGGCATAAAAACCTTTTGAGTCTTTGCGCAAATCCCATGATTTGATTTCAAAATTTGATGAGTTGTCATTAAGCTAATTGCAAAAGCTACTAATTCTCCTTTTTGGGTCATAATTGCTACTTGGTCTCCTTTTTCAATTGTTTTTTCTAAATAAAGCACACCTGCGATAGCTAGACTCGCACCGTGTGCAATTGCATCAACGGCAGAATCACGGATAAATATTTTTTTCCAGTGTTTTACCGCTTTTTCCATGGGAGTGATTAATGCTCGTAGGTAACGTTCATCTTTTTCTTCGCGATAAATTGTTAAGGCATCATGCAAATCTTGAAGAGTACAGAGTGTATCTTCACGAAAATCTCCAGTCCGCGTTCGACGTAATTCTACCATATGTGCACCACATAAGAGCGTTTCTCCTATATCAAAACATAGTTTCCGAATATAAGTTCCTGCTTCACATCCCACACGAAAAAGAACGAATTTATCTTTTACTTCTAAGAGATGTGTGTAATAGATTTTCCGAATTCTAAGTCTTCTTGCAACTGAAGATTTTAACGGTGGGCGTTGATATAAGGACGTAGTGTATAAGTTTAAAACAGCTTCAATTTTTTCTTTAGGTACTTCTTCATGAAGGTACATTACACAAATATATTCTTTACCGGCAGTAAGCAAAGCTCGAATAACTTTTGTTGCCCTTCCTAAAGCAATAGGTAAAACCCCCGTAACTTGTGGATCTAAAGTTCCTCCATGGCCTGTTTTTGAAAGATCGAAGAGTTTCTTCACCCATGATGCTACTTCATGCGACGTTGGTCCTTGAGGTTTATCTAAATTGACAATACCCATATTTACATGGTGTTCAATGGGACGGTTATCTGGTTCAAAGCCATATTGCGGATCTGTTGCTTCTTCGGCTTTGATAACATAGACATGGGGTTTTGCTTCATATGGAAGAAGGTATTCGAAACTCACATGTATTAAAAATAAAGATACCCTTTGAAAATTTCTCTTTTAATTAAGATAGGAGAACAACTGCAATTTGTTCTAAAGAAGATTCTTTAACACTTGATGAAATAAAATCAATTGCTGATGGGGTAATCTGAATAGCAAATTCTTCATTATTCGGAATGCTTGCATTTTTATCCATAAATATTAGCACCATATCTTTAATAGCGCTTTTTTAAGCGAGTTTTTCTGTTATTTTCATTTTTTCCAAAAACAAAAATGCAAGTGTTCGAAAAGCTTCTTCTACTACATCTCTATTCAAAGCACTGGTTTCAATATAGGGTAATCCGAGCTTTTGTCCCAATGCTTTTCCTTGCTCTTTGGTTATTTTCCTTTCATTTTCCATATCAATTTTATTTCCAACTAACATTAGCATTATGTCTGGTTCAATTCTTGTTGCTTCATTATACCACTTTTCGATATTTTCAAACGTTTCTGGGCGCGTTACATCGAAAACGAGTAAACCTGCTTTAGCTCCTTGAAAATAAGTTTGTCGAACCCTTGTAAATTGCTGCTGTCCTGCCAAATCAAAAAGAGTTAACCGTACTTCTACTCCCCATTGGTCAAAAATCACGGCCTTTTTCATGATACTTACGCCTATTGTAGCTTTATAATCCTTATCAAACGAAGCATCGACAAAATTATTAACTAATGTTGTTTTTCCAACAGAACCATCACCGCCAAGAATAGTCTTCAATACATAAGCACCTTCTTTAATAAGAATTCGAACAATATCCTCATTACGAGTAGAATCTTGTGTGTGAACACGAAAACTTGGAATAACAGGGCTAACGGGTCTACCGTCCAAGATTCTGGTAACTTTTTCAGCACAAAGGTACGCATATGGAAATAACTCATCAATAGAAGACATAGCATCAGCGACTACCACTAAAATTGCCTCAGGACCGGCTTCACAGAAAATTAGTCTGTGATCTGCTGTATCAAATGAGCCTGTTCCAAAATTTCCACATTGAAATTCTGAAGAAATTCTTTTTAAAACAGGTTCTACTAAAGCAGCAATTCCCCCTAATAGTTCTTCGTCAAGACCTTCTTTAATTAAACTCGCCAACACTAAACCTTCTCGATCTACGATAACCACAGCGAGTAGTTCATCTCCCACCGATTGAAACATCCATTTAAGCAGATCATCGAGAATTTTGTGATAGGCCATGATCTATTATATCATGAATAGAGAGACCTATTAATTTTTTGGGGAGAAAGGAAGTTTCAATCACATAACTGTGATAGACAATACAGATATGCGAATGTTCAAGATTAATTATTCATGCTTACTTTTTAACCGATGCGTGATTGGTTATTTGTTGTATTCTTTTCTGTTTTTCTTTTCTTTCAGGAATCTTTTTAAAAATTCCGGCGAGCAATGATGCCAATAGTGCTAAATAGAGCGAATAATCATAGAAATTGTGAAAATGAAGAATCAGATCTCCTTTTTTATTACGATCTATACTCACCCGGTCACCAAATAAGGACTTAAAATGATTTTGTCCTATAGATATAATTTTTTCTTTGGGTTTTGAGATTGTGTGAAAGAAAATTTTTATTCCCGCTTTAGGAAAAGATTTTTCATTAAGGTAAAATGGAAAAATTGATTTTATTTCATCAAATTTTTTAGATTGCTTAGAAAACCGTATTACTTGACGTGATGAAAAAGGTTGATTTAGCATTTCAAATATAGTAAGATCATTATAAATATATAATAACCCATTTTCGATGATTTCTAAATAAAATTGTGAGCCAATTTGTTTTTCCAGTAGATGATTGATATATGCTGCATTTTTTTGTATTTTTTGAAAAATCTCGGGATGATCAGAGGTAATAGATATATAAATTTGATTAGAATGATCAGTCTCTTCTTTATAGTGCTGTGAATAAGTCATTGTTTAGCTCCCATTTTTAGTTGGAATATTCAAATTTCCAACTTTCCTTTTTTAATTTTTAACTAATTCGATAAGAAAAAAGTTGATTATTTAAAATTTCTGATTGGAATAATTATTAATATTTTATCAAACGTTGTATAAATGAAATTTTTGATCCTAATTCTTCGAATTTTTATTTATAAATCGGAAAAAATAAATCAAAATCAACGTTTTTACCTATATGGATGCCTCAAAAATTCCTAAACTAGAACCTATCGATGGAGAATATTACTTTACTTACACTCAAATGCATCGATTGGTTCAAAAATTGGCGAATAAAATTAAAGATTCTGGATTTAATCCCGATTTTATGATTGCCATAGGAACTGGAGGATTTATCCCTGCTCGAATCCTTAAAATTTATATAAATCGTAAAATCTTAACTGTTGGTTTAAGTTATTACGATGAAAATGATATTCGGATGGATAAATTGCACCGAATTCAGTGGTTGGATGATGATCAAGAAAAACTAAAAGGAAAAAATGTTTTACTGGTTGATGAAGTTAACGATACTGGTGGAACACTGGAATATACTTTAAAAGAATTGTTAAAATGCAACCCAAAAGAAATTGCAGTTGTAGTATTGCATGATAAGAAAAAAGAAAAGAATGGGCATATTCCCTCTGAAATTAAACGTTACTTTGTGGGGGAATACACTTTAGATCGTTGGATACATTATCCATGGGAAGCTACAGATATAGATTTTCATAATTATATGGCTGTAAAATTCGTCCAAAAAAGTGGGCGCTATATTTTTGAGTGCTAAATAATGAATGATATGAAATTGAATTAATAATTAAAATAATTAATAAAAGGTGGTAATGATTAAATTTCAAGTAAATCCTATTTATGATGATGTTGCCAAGAATTTTCAACCTTACCCTCAATCCCAGTCCAGGAAGAAGATAGGATTTATCTTGTTTCGTTATTATGGAAATGTCAATAAATTATATTCTTTTATTTTAGAAAAAGATATCATTGATAATTATCTGGCACTTAAGGATGAAATCAATGGAAAATTCTCTGTTTCTTATCAAGTTCTCCGATCACCATTGGTATTTTCATTAAATCAACTTAAAATCATTTTGCACCGAATTGAATATGCTTTTCAACAAAAATATAACATTTCTAATCATACTGAAATGGAACTGCTCCTATATTTATCTTTACAGCGTCAAATAAGTGTAGCAGTGACATTTGCAGGAGGATTAACACCAAAATTGAAAAATAAACTAAGCCCAAAAAATGAAGAAGAGACCAAAATTCAATGTGATCACATTCTTTTTGGCGATTTGAAGCAAGTTCAAAGAGCATTTGAGTATCTCCTTCAGTATATTTCAGAAAACAATATTAAATCATGGTCTCCCCCTTCTGAAGAAGAATTGATGCAAATTATTCAAGATTACGGATTTTCTTATCAGAAATTGCTTCATTCAAGAGGAGAATACCAGTCTTTTAAGGTGCCTTCTTCTTTTCTATCTAATCAATTAATTTCATCACAAAAAGAAACCGAAATGAAGGAAAAATTTTTCAAGTTAAGTCGTTCTCATCAAATTGCAGCAGTAGAAGATCTTTTCAATATATCAAATCTTAAACAATTCTTGGAAAATATCCGTCCTACCAAACTTTATTAATTTTACCCAAAAAATCATTAAGGAGTAGATATTATCGTGCAAATACTAAAAAATAATACCCGAAATGGAGAACTGCTGGTACAAATTGATTCATTGGATGATCTATGGATTTTATATAACATTATTCTTCCGGGGGATCAAATTAAGGGGCGAACCGTTCGTCGTGTTGTCTTGCGTGAAGGTGATCCTGGTCAAAGAAAACCAATGACGCTTTTGATAACTGTCGAAAAAATTGAATTTCATGAATTTACTAATCGACTTCGTGTTACTGGTGTGATTTTGGAAGGTCCTGAAGACTATGTATCTCATGGGCAACATCATACATTCAACTTAGAACCCGGGCATCAAATTCGCATTTTCAAGGAGAAATGGTTTAGAAACGATATTGAACGTATCAGGCGCAGTATGACTAAAAAAGATACAAATCAAATTCTCGTAGTGGCGATAGAAAATGGACTTGCAAATATTGCTGTTCTTTCGAATTATTCTTTGACACCAATTGTGGAAATTAATGAAAATATCCCTGGAAAACGTTATAAAAAACAGATGCATAAAGCAGCAGTTGAATCTTTTTATGGTCAAGTCTATAATGTCTTGAGGGAGAACTGTGAAAAATTAGGAATAGGATTTATTGCTATCTGTGGACCTGGATTTGAAAAAGAGCATTTTTCTGAGTATTTTCACACTCATCACGATCAACATGATTATTCCGTAGAAATTCGAGTTATTAATGCAAGTTCAGGTGAATTAAGCGCAGTTTATGAAATTCTTCGCAATGGAAGTTTGGCTGCATTAAAAACAGATTTTAAACTTGCTCAAGATGAAATGATTATGGCAAAATTCATTGAACATTTAGGAAAAGATAATGGAACGGCGGTATATGGTCTGAAACAAACCGCTCTTTGTTCTCAAATGGGTGCTGTTGAAGATCTTCTTATTTGTGATGTGTTATTACGATCAGCAAATAAAGAAAAACGCCAGCAAATTGAAGATGCATTAAACAACACCGAAGCTGCACGGGGAACAGTCCATATTCTAAGTACCATGAACCCTGCTGGTGAACAATTACAAGCCTATGGTCAGATTGCTGCTATACTACGTTATAAAGTTGATTTATAAAATAAAGTGATTATTATCCATGCGAAAAACTGCCACACCCTTAATTGAAATTGGGGATCAGCTTCATGTTCCCCTATTTGGTTTGGATTTTTTAGGAATTTTAGATAGAGGAACCAACGTTTTGGAAGTAAAGCCAATTACCATCTGTAATTTATACTGCAAATATTGTTTTGTTTCTGCAGGTGATTACCGCCGTAATTTTCTAGCCGAACCTGAGTATTTGCTAAAGTGGATTAAGAAAGCAGTTGAGATTAAGCAAGATGATGCGATTGAAGTCCACTTAGCTCCCTACGGTGAGATCTTTTTATATTCTGGGCTTGAAAAACTAATTAAAGGACTTCGCAATATTCCAAAAATTGCCACTATCAGTATGCAAACAAATGGGCTCCTTCTTAGTTCAACTTTGATTCAAAAGCTTGAATCATGGGGGGTAAATCGGTTAAATATTTCATTAAATAGTATGGATGAACAAGCATGTGCCAATTATTGTGGAGTAAAATCTTATAATTTATCAAGGTTGCTTCAAACTTTCGAAGATATCCTTTCAACCAATATGGATCTATTAATTGCTCCTGTATGGTTTAAAGGTGTTAATGATCAAGGAATTGAGGATATTATTTCATATGCTGTGAAAAAACACTCTGAAGGATATGAATGGCCCAAATTCCGGCTTGGAATCCAAAATTACTTAGTTTATAAAACTGGAAGAAAGATCCATCGTGCAAAAATGAGGGAATTTTCGTATTTTTACCGTGTTTTACATAAAATGGAGCAAAAAACGGGATTAAAGCTCAAATTGGGTCCAGATGATTTTGATATACATAAAACTTTTCCTGTAATGCCCTCAGTGAAGCGAAATCAAAAAGCAAAAGTAAAAGTTTTAATGCAGGGGCGCTGGAAAAATGAATATATTGCTCAACTGGATGAAAATTGGGCTGTAAAGGTTCTAAGTAAGGTTCCTCTTCAATCTCAGCAAAATATTCAAGTAAAATTCATAAAAAGCTTGTTGCACGGAAATTTATTAACTGCAATTCCCTCTGATTAGATCCATTTTTAGTAATCGTTTTAGAAAAAAGCTATTTATTGTGTAAATGGCTGGGCAAATTGTTAAATATAGGTGTATATTCTCTAACTTCTGCCAATTTTGGATCTCTAAAAGGAAGAATCTCATAAATTCCACATTTAACCCGAAAATCTTCAAGAATCTCCAAAAAATTCTTTTCATTCGCTAAGAACGGAGGTAAATCTAATGTACCTCTAGTTTTATTTAATTTCATCATCTTTTCTGGTATTTTTGCTTGCTTTAGTAAGAATTTTTCAAGTTTCAGAATTTCAGACAATGGACCTTGAATCTGCATGAATAGCAGACACCCGTCTTCGGATATTTCTTCAAAGGGTAGATGTATATTGTCCGCTCTCCGAAGATAGCGCTCTCTAATCTGTACTTGGTCTTTTACTGCGACTGAACAGAAATGAACGGTAAAGTTTTCATTATTGGAAAAATCTTCAACTACACGTTCAGCAAATTTACGTGAACCCTCAACAGTTGCTAAAGTTCCTTGTTGAAGATGAAATCCTCTTTTTATTAGTTCTTCTTGATTTGGTGCACACATTTCAAATTCATTTAAATTAATGTAGTTCGCACCGATTGCTTGAAGATATTGTATCAATTTAAGAATATATTGATGATTCTCTTCAGTAGGAATGACGGGAACTTCAGCACCAACTGAATAAGAATGCCCAAGTGCAAATTCGATTTTTGAAAAATCTTCAAGGGCAGGATGGAATCTAATACTGTCGAGACCCGCTTTATCTAAACGATTAGCAATTATGGGGTCAAATGTAACACCTGAAGTATAAAGATGAATGTGAAAATTCTTTCCATATTTTAATTTCATTTCTTGAATAATTGCACAAACTAAATCTTTCTTGCGTGAAGATGATAGGGGATCTCCTCCAGTAAAACTCATTCCCTTTGCATCAACTGCTGATATTTCTTCTTCTAATGTGGATAGGATGTTTTTAATGTCATCCGGGTTATTTATTGAAATTTCATCAACAAAATGGGATAAAGAGCTTTTTCTGTGCTCAGAAATGGGACAGTACCAGCGACAATGATTGGGTAAATTACAATCTCCCCCCATGAAATACACTACTTTCATACCTTTCATACATAATTGACATCCGTAAGGTAAATTCCCTATTACCCAAGAGTTTCCAGGAAGTCGCTTTATCCTTTTTTGATTTTGATTTTTATCATTATTCTTAATTCTCATATTAAATTAAATCTCTCCTTATAATCAATCCAATGTTCTTCATTTATTACCACTTCTTTTTCTTTTCTATCCTTTTTCTAATCGTCTTCGCACTAATCGATTAACTCGGGCAATTTGATAGAGTCGCGCTTCTGCATTTTCGTCTAATTCAAGTTCTTGATGAAGAAAAACTCCTGTTCTGCCTTTCTTTTTTCGTCTTTGTAAAACACGAATACGTTGTCTTACCATTTGGTCTGAAATACCCAGAATTTTAGCAATTTCATCTTGCCGATCGATAATTGGTGATGAGATATGACCATCTGGAGTAGGTTCAATCAGTAAAAGATCTTTATTCACTCCTGGCTTTCGAATATTTTGCGTTAATTCATTTGAAGTTAATGCACCGCCAAAATTATAAAAATCATATCCTAATGATGATAATTTAGTCATTAATATAATCAAATGAATATTTTCAGGTAGTTCATATACTAATTTGATTAAATCATTTGGAGTGGATTGAACCAAATACTTACGTATAATCTTGTAAGAAGATGCATCGAGCGCCAATTCTAATTGATAACTAGGTAAATGGGTTAAAAGTAAGATATCAATATCACTTTGAACTGAAATATCACCGCGAGCTATTGATCCATAAGTCAAGGTAGGAAATCCCGCTTTTTCTAAATAAGAAACTATTTTAATTGCCCGAGATCGAAAGGTTTGTAAAAGATTCCAATGTGCTTGGCTGTAGTGATAAGATTGATAGGAATAAATCCCAAAATTGCTTTTTGTTTTGTGATCCATTTGAATTCATTTTCATTTATATTATTTGATTTTTATCGAATTAGAAGGAATAATGTTGCAATTAATTGCAATCTATCTTTAAAAAACGCGCGATTAAGCCGATAATTACAGTTTCGTTTCTGAAAAACCACCAATCTCCTTTTGTAAATCTAAATTCATTTATTGAAATATTTTCTCTAATTTCATTTCTTTCAGAAATAGAGCTAACTAATTCTGAAAAAATGTCATTTTCTTTTGAATTTACCCAATTTTTAGCGGGAAAAATGCACAAAAGATCTTTAATGAGGGATTTTAATGAAGTAGTCTCTATTTTACTGCTTGTGTATTTTTTATAGATTTTTCTAAAAGGAATAAGATATAGATAGTAAATTGCCTGTAAAGGTGTCCAGATTAATGAAAAAAAAGATTTAATATCTGACCATATCCAAGTAGGTCGAATAAATATATATTTTAATTTAGGAAAGGAGTAGTGCTCTGGGTAATTAAGTATTGTTGAAAAATAAGGAAATATAGAGTGATCAAATAATATTATGGTGTCTATTTCATTATCAATTAAGAATTTCTGTAAAAATTCAATGGGTGATGAATTTCGTTCTAAAAGTTTGTAAAAATTTGAAGGAGACATAGTCCACACTTTAGCATTCAATAAAGCAAGGGTAGAACCAATCAAGCTTTCTACTTTTTTTCCACCTTGAAGTGGAGCAATCATAAAAAAGTGATATTGTTGGCTATCAACAAGTTTGTTTTGCAATTGTGAAAGTGAATTTCTTTCAATCTCTAATCCGAGAAATTCATCATTCAGACCATATTGATAAAGATTTCCTGAATAATTCTCCATCTTCCACTCCTTCTGCACAACATGGCTTAATATGACTTTGTTCCATCTACGATATCGCCGTAATAACCGAATAAAGATAATAAGGATAAATAAAACACCAACTTCGACAGGCATCCATTTTATCCAATCGATATGCTCCCATTGAAAGAATAACATAATGTTTCCTCTTATTTAATGCTAAGCTGCTTATGCATATATATATGCTCGTCTACATAGAAAGGTTTCATAATACCGTCATCCATGGTAATTATTTCATTTTTATTGCTGCTAATAACTGTAAATCCCCGCTTTTTATAAAAGTTTAATGCCCATTCTGCATGTTTATGAACAAAAAGTCTAATTTCGGCTAGATTATCCCGTAATGTTTGAAATTCTAAAAAGTTCATCAGAGATTGACCATAATTTTTCCGATGTTGATCGTATCTGACAAAAAAATACCCAATATAACTAAAAGATTCCATTTTTTGATAAGTTGCGAATGCTTGATATGCCCCATTATCCCTTAATATGAAAAAGTCCCTAATTTGAAAATTTTTTTCCGCCCAAGCTTGATCTACATCGATTTCATCAGAACTACTTACATCATGAATTATATTACGATAAAGGGGTGCATTAGAATTCAAAATTTCAATAATTTCTGGGATAAGTTCAGTTCCCGTACGAACAATAAGATGCATTCTTAATCAACTAAAGATTTCTCACTTAATAATAATTGAGGTTCTTCTTTTTTCATTTTTATTAAAATTTCTTTAACATCTCTTAAAATTTTGTTAAAAGCAGAAAAAAAGATAAATTTCTCAAAATCGCAACAAAACAACAAAAGATTTAGAAAGTTAAGAGCTCATCACTAAAAATTTGATTGCATTATTAAATGTCCACGAATTTGTTTTGCTCTCGTTCGTAACGTAACTTCCGTAATTCGTGCTACATTCGCAATTTGTGTTTGAGTTTTTCGTTCTCCAAGGTGTTTTGCTGCCAAATAGAGAACTGCTGCTGCAATTCCTTTTGGATCTTTTCCCATTTTCCTTAATCCTCGTTTTGAAGCAGATTTTAGTAAATCAAAAGCAAATTTCTGAGTGGTTATTGAAAGTTCCAACTCTGCACCAAAGCGATAAATTAGTGGATTGGGTGAAATCGGGTGGTAATGCAAATTCATTTTAGGTAAAACCTTGCGAACTATTAATCCGAGAGATCTATGCACAGAACGAAGCGGGATCATTGCAATTTCCACAATTTCTTCCAATAAACGCGGAAAATCATGGATACGTATAGCAGCATATAATGAAGCAGTTACAAATGACTCAATTGATCTTCCCATTGTTAATTTTTGTTTTGCAACTTCGGAATAAATTTTCCAAGCAGATTCTTGAATAAAATCAGGAATTTGCAACTTTTGGCAGAGAGATGCCAACTTAGGACGAGATTCCCAGAAATTTCTTTCAATTGAGTTAATAAGTGAACCTTGGATTTTACTTAAGCGATTAAACAGTTGTGCTCTGCGGGATGCTAATTGCCGACCTTTTGAATCGGTGCTGGTTAATCCAATTACCGTTCTTGGTCCGTAAGATCTCCATCTTGGTTCAGTACGCCGTCGGGCACGCACTTCATCAGCAGTATAAGCCCTTCGTTCAGTTGAAACATATTCTGTCCCAAAAACCATTCCGCAATTTCGACAAACGCGAAAACCATCATCTGTGATGAATATTTCAGGTAATCCGCAGCAATCTTGAATTTTTTCATCAAGATCTTCAAAACAAGAGCCGTAAGGAGGTGGTGTCATAGCGATGCACTTAGGTCACTTGGGATGATGAAAAAAATCATCAGCCCGATGTGGACGTTTAAACTTTGTAACGAACTAGTATAAAAGATTTTTGTCGAAAAATTCCCCCGTTCTTCCCACAGAAAGTCAGATTAAAACGTTAGCTGATGCCATCCTTCCTTTAACATACTGGAAATTTTTTCACCGACAAACTGCACACTGACACCTAGTTCTATCAGTCTTTCTGAAACTTTGTAATCATCACTGCATTGTTTACAAGCCCAAACAGAAATTTTTTCAGTTTCCACAAGATCCATAACTTCGGCTTTTAATTCCAAAACACTAACAACTGTTCTTTGAATGGGTCCCCATAGGATAAGTACAACTTCTTCCATCCAATGTTCCCGAATGGCATTACGGGCGTATGGAAAGACTACATCTGTTAAAATACGTGGATCTGCATCGCTAACCAAAATAAAAACTTTATCCATGCATTGATTTTGTCGTTCGTTAATAAAAAAATGATCATTCTTAAATTAAGGTCAAAAAACGAATTTCAAAATATACTTTTATTTTTGCTCTTAATTATATTTAGATATAAAAATGCTTGGAGCTATTTTTGGAGATATTGTAGGAAGTATATATGAATTTAAGGAGATTCCTAAGGGAAAATTTCTTTTACTCAACCCTAAAGCATATTTTACTGACGATACTGTTTTAACAATAGCTATCGCCGAATTTCTTCTAACTAGTGAAAATCTTTCTATTGAAAATCTTTCTACTGAAAATCTAACAAATATCCTTCAGCGATACGGTCGTAAATATAGAAATTGTGGATTTGGAGCAAATTTTCGTAAGTGGATGATGAGTTCGACGCCCCAACCATACAATAGTTGGGGGAATGGTTCTGCGATGCGAGTAAGTCCTGTAGGGTTCTTTTATTCAACAGAAGAAGAAG
Organism: Candidatus Harpocratesius repetitus; assembly: GCA_021498095.1. Lineage (GTDB taxonomy): Archaea > Asgardarchaeota > Lokiarchaeia > Sigyniarchaeales > Promethearchaeaceae > Harpocratesius > Harpocratesius repetitus. The sequence continues at coordinate 951,464 of JAIZWK010000001.1, forward strand.
TTCTTCAAGTTGCTGAACAAACAGCAAAGATTACCCATAATCATCCTGAAGGAATAAAAGGTGCTCAAGCTACTGCTTTAGCTGTCTTTTTAGCAAGGAATAATAAGTACTCAAAAAAAGAAATTCTTGAATATCTCGAACATCGTTTCAAATACGATCTTCACACCTCATTACAATTACAGAAAAATAAACCAAAAATCAATTCAAAACAAGAAGAAAAGATTAGTCTTGCTAAAAATTTTGATGTTAGCTGCCAAAAAACTGTACCTTTGGCAATTCGAGCCTTTTTTGAAAGTCAAAGTTTTCCTGATACTATTCGTAAAGCAGTATCTATAGGTGGTGATACTGATACTATTGCTTGTATAGCAGGAGCAATCGCAGAATCTTTTTATGGTATTCCAAAACCTATAATAAATTATACTCGAAATAAATTGCCACTAGAATTTATTGCAGTTATTGATAAATTTCAACGAAAAATTCAAATAAAAAACAGAAAAAATATTAAATAAATTCACACTTATTATTCGTAGTTAGAATAGAAACAAAATTCGAATATTGATTAAGGTCGTGCAATCTCTTTAACTGTAATTTTAAAATTTAAGGTTTTTCCAGCCATTGGATGATTAAAATCTAAAGTCACTTCTTCATTTTCAACTTTCTTAATCCAGACAGGAATCGTGTGTTCGTGATCCTCATGTTTTTGTTGTACTTGCAACATCATTCCAACTTTTGGTTCAATTTCAGGAGGAAACTCCTTTGCGCTGACTACTTGGACTGCTTCAGGATGATATTCTCCATATGCTTCTTTTGGTTCTAAACGAATTTCAAATTCTTGATTGATTTCCTTTCCGATAACTGAATTTTCAAATCCTGGAATTACTTGGTGGCTTCCTACTGTAAATTCTAAGGGTTTTCCGCCATTACGTTCGGTGGAATCAAAAACTTCACCATCATCAAAAAATCCTTTATATTCTACCTTTACGGTATCTCCATTTTCAATTGGCATAATAATTCCTCAAATAGAGTTGTCTTTTAAAAGAATACAAAGTTGATTAAGTTGATGGAAATGAAAAGTTCATTTATGAAAATTCATTGAGTAAAAAAAGTAATTAGATTAAAGATAACTTTTTATTTGTTTAACTCGTGTACGGAGTGTAACCTCAGTAATTCGCGCTACAGCGGCTATGTCGGCTTGAGTACGTTTTTCATTTTCAGATTTTGATGCCATATATAGTGCAGCAGCGGCTAATCCTTTTGGATCTTTACCCATTGAACGTAAACCCGCTTTTCGAGACAATTGAAGAAGCTCGGCTGCCTTTGTTTGTGTTGTCATTGATAATTTTAACTCATTACCAAACCGAAATACTAACGATCGGGTGGTAACAGGTTTATACTTCATTTTCAAGACTGGAAATACTTTCCTAACAATTAATCCTAGAGATCTATGCACAGAACGAAGTGGGATCATGGCAACTTCAACAATTTCCTCTAACAAACGGGGAAATTCGTGAATTCGAATGGCTGCATATAATGAGGCAGTAACGAAACCATCTATTGAGCGCCCCATTGTGAGTTTTTGCCTGGCGACTTCGCTGTAAATTTTCCAAGAAGTTTCAACAATTTGATTTGGAATGGATAATTTAAGTGCTAATGCATTTAATTTGGGTTTTGCTTCCCAAAAATTACGTTCTAAAGATGAAACTAAAGAACCTTGAATTTTACTTAAACGACTGAACAAAGCTTGCTGTTTTGCACCTAAAGAATGCCCTCGGGCATCTGATTGAACACCTGTTATTACTGTTCTTGGTCCAAATGATCGCCATTTTGGTTCTGTCCGGCGACGAGATTGAACTTCTTCGGTAGTATATGCTCTGCGTTCATTGTCAACGAATGTTTGACCGAAGGTTAATCCACAATTTTGGCAGACTCGCATACCTTCGGCGTTTACAATTATATCAGGATTGGGACAGCACGGTTCGTCATCGTCTTCTTCGTCTTTCCCGTAAGGATGTTTATGATAGTAAGACACTGTAATTACCTTCTTAATATTTTAGGTGAAGGGGGCGCTCATTCTTAATATATAATAGTATGATCAAGATCAGATCACATGTGATTGATCAAAATGGTTATACGATGCGCATTGAAAATAAATTTTTGATGCATTTAAATATTTGTTTAAATAGAGCTTAAAAAGATCTCAAAAATTTGAAAAAAATCGTGTGATGGAGCACTTTTGTGTTGATAAATTTTTATTAGAAAAAAAAACATTTTACATTCATAGAAAAAGAAAAACATTTAAAAAAGTATAAGAAAAGTATTAAAAAAACATGAAAGAAGACAAAAGTTAAGAAGTACTATTAAATATCGCCTTGTTTATGTAATTCTTCGCGAATTTCGTCCCATTGGGCATCAATATAGTTTTCCCATATTTTAATATCTTCTTCTTTCAAATGACGGAAACGTGATTGTCCTTTAAGAAATTCTCGTATGTCTTTACGCTTAGATTTATCTAAATAACGTTTACTTGGTTGTGAGATAATTAATTTTCCTTCAATTCGTTCTAATAAGGGCCAATATCCTGTTTCTACCGCTAATCGTGCCATATGCACTGATTGATCAGTAGGGAATCCCCAACCTGGAGGGCAAGTTCCGAGTATTTCAATATAACGAACACCTTTTCCATTAAATTCACGCGCTTTCTTGAATTTCTCATATATATCTCGAGGATGGCTGGCCGCAGTTTGTGCAATATAACTCAATCCATGAGCTTCCATTATTTTTCGCATATTTTTATTTAATTGCTGTTTTCCAAGAATGGGGGTCGTTGTTGTCGTTGCTCCATAGGGAGTAGCACCCGATCGCTGAATTCCTGTATTCATATAGGCTTGATTGTTGACACACGCGAAAATAAAATTGTCTCCTCGCTCAGATGCACCACTTAATCCTTGAATTCCGATATCATAAGTTCCACCATCCCCAGCCCAAGCCAACACTACCACGTCTTTATCTTGTCCCTTAGCTTTCAGAGCTGCAGCCGCACCAGCCGCATTTGCAGCTACGGTTTCAAAACAGCAGTAAAATGCTGGAACTTTAAGTGGTGTGTAACCTCCTACTCCACCACACACAGTTGAACATGAAGCAGGGTTTGTTATAATTGTCTTTGGACCAAGTGCTTTAAGTGCCCATCGGTATGCTAATTGGATTCCGCATCCGCTGCATAAACGAGTTCCGGGAAGTATCATTTCTTCTTCAGGTAATTCACTAACTTTGATAACCATTTAGATCTCCTCCTTTTTAAATCCGAGTTCATTCAATTGTAATCCAATAAAATCAACATGCGTATCCAATTGAACCTCTCGGTTATCTTGTTCTTCGATTGCTTTCTTAACTCCGTTAATTAATTGATCCGCTGTAATATCCCGACCTCCAAGTCCAACGATGAATCCTCGAATAATTGGACGATGATCAGCAGCATACAAAGCCGATTTTAATTCAGCTGCCAAAATCCCTTCCATACCATAGCCGACATCCCGATCAAACACTACCACCAGTTTAGCTTTATTAAATGCTTTTCTGAGATGTTGAATTGGGAAAGGACGGTAAAGTTTTAGGCTGATTAAACCTATTTTTATTCCCTCATCACGCAATGTGTCCACAACACCACGAGATTCGGAAGCAACACTTCCTACTGCAAAAATCAGCACTTCAGCATCATCGGCTTTATATGGTTTGTAAATTCCATTTCCATAAGCACGACCGAATTTAGTTTCAAATTCTTTTGCCACTTCTTCAATCACTTCAATGGCGTATTCGTGTGCTTTCTGCATGGAATAGCGAAATTCATAATATCCGGGGGTATTTCCTTCAGGTCGGACTGTCAATCCTGGAGGTGTGACTGGATTCACGCTGTGAACATTCTCAAAATCCGTAAGATGAATGTGAGGTTTCAGCGGTGGGAGGAATTCTCGCACTTTATCATCATCTTCAATTTGCACCGACATCATAGTATGACTTAATATATAGCCGTCGTATGAGACAAACGCAGGTAAGTAGACACGCGGATCTTCTGCAACTCGATATGACATCAAAACTGTGTCATAAGCCTCTTGATTGGACTCCACGAATTGTTGGATGAATCCTACATCGCGAACGCTGAAAGCATCTTGATGATCTGTCCATACACTCCAAGGCGCTCCGAGTGCTCGCGTAGCAATACACATAACTAAAGGAAGCCGTGAACCCGCAGCCCAGCAAAGAATTTCATACATATAGGCTAAACCATTTGCACTTGAAGCCGTAAATACTCGGGCACCCATTTGAGAAGCAGCGACTACGGCTGAAATGGCTGATTGTTCACTTTCAACGGTTACGAATTGAGTATTTGGCAATTCACCCGATTCGACGAATTCTGAAATTTTCTCAACTACAGGACTTTGTGGGGTAATGGGATACGCTGCAACAACTTCTACACCTACGCTTTTGCATGCATAGGCTGCTGCATGGTTTCCTGTTAAGACTTTTCGTTCTGGCATTATTAGTTTCCTCCTTCGTTACCCTCACATGAAGGTGCTTCTTTTTCCGAAATCATTTCGATTGCATGTGCAGGACATTCAGTCGCACAAATTCCGCATCCTTTACAGTAATCATAATTGAATTTCGGAGGAATTGAGCGGGACACAGTGTTTTCGGGACAGTAAAGCCAACATAAATTACAAGTTAATTTACCTGTTTTAACTACCAAACACTTTTCTGTATGTAAAATGGGGCGTTTGGTTCTCCATTCACCAGTATGTCCAGCTTCACCTACAGCGGGTGTTTGCTGCGATGCTAAAATTGTTTGTGAAACTTTTTTTTCTAATTTAATATCTTGTTCTGTTCTTACCATGATTTTCTCATCTCACACAGTTTTGACCTCATCTACTAAAGCATTTTCTGCGGCTTTTTCTGCCGCTTTGATATTTAAATCAGTTTTTGGGCCTTCACCGAACATATTAATGATTGCACGCTTTGCATCTTCAATTCCAATTTTCAAAGAAGATTTGGTTAATACTCCAAGTACACTAGTGTTGACAATTGGTTGATTTTCTCGATTTGTCAATTTAAGATCGAAAGCGATTTGAGTTAAATCGGCGGTAACAACCGTTATTTTCTTTGGATCGATATTATATTCTTTCCGCACATCTTCAGGACATTTATGGGTATTCAAAATAAGAGCACCTTTGTCCTTAATTCTGGCAATAACGTGATCGCCAAAGACAGTTTCATCGAGCACAATGGCATAGTCTGCTTTTTGTATGTGAGAGCGAATCCAAATTGGCTTTTCTGAAATACGACAGAAAGCCATAACTGGTGCACCTCTCCTTTCTGTTCCGAAGGCAGGAAAGGTTGACACATGAGGGTAATTATTACTAATAATAGCAGCATTCGAAAGGATTTTTCCTGCTGTGACGGCACCCATTCCTCCTCGGCCATAAAAGATAATTTCTATCATGGGAATTCACTAGTAGTTATTCTTTTGTGCGAGATTTTCAAATAGAGTAATATTTTTTGAGAATGAATGGAAATTCTTTTTTCATTCTTAATTTGTTATTGAAAATTCACGCCAAAAATTATGGTAGGTGGTAATAATGCTCAAAATTTTTAAAGGCTTGTTACCCAAATTGGGTCGTATTGAAATTCTTATTTTGGTAATTTTTGAAAAAAAAAGGTTTTACATATGTAATTACTTCAAATTAATGAAAATAGATGAAGATAGAGAGGGAAGTATGGAGGATTGGGTGTTGATTAGTATAAGAAGTAGAGATATGAGTAGATGGTTGAGATGTGAGCATATGGTTAAAATGTGAGCATATGGTTGAGATGTGAGTTGAAAGTGTTAAATTTGGAGAATGGGTTAATCGTAATCAGCGAATCTTTTATAATAATTTTGATCCGAAGGGTAAAAGCGCTGGTTGCGAGTTTCCAGGTAATAGCGATAAAGATTTTGCATTTCTTTGGTAATTTGTTCATCTGATGGCATGGGATTCAATGGGTCGAGCAGATAGGGATAAATCGCCGTTTTGTATAATAAATCATAACGATATTCGGTTACATTGTTTACGACTGCATCAAATGCGAGGGCAATTAAGGGATAACGAGGTTCGTCTTTATTTTTGCTTTTTTGTTTATGCTTTTCATTTTGTTTTTGTTTTTCATTTTGTTTTTGCTTTTTTTTCGTTATTTGAATAGTGTTTTGCTTTTTATTTTGCTGATTATTATCCTTATTCTTTTCGGATTTTTCTGCATAAAAATTATCTGCATAATAATTATCTTCATCATCAGTATCATCATATTTTTCTAAATTTTTTCCTAACCATATATCTTCAGGAAAGATGGGGCGTCCTGGGGCGGGATAGTTATTAGCTTTGTTGTATTGGCGTAAAAATTCTTCAAACAAGACAAATTGACAATAAGGAGAATAAATTGAAGTATAATAAAAATTATGGCAATAAATCAAGCGGGCTCGCTTTTTCAGTATCGTGCGGAGCTGAGAATATGTAATTTCGATGGATGTCGGCGCAAAAATATTGATCGATTTAAGATCATGTGCACTGATCAATGTTTGGGGCAATTCAGTGATTTTTGGGCAGCAGTACAGGTCTATTCCTCGAAAATTGGGAGTGAGATCGAAATTATCTGGCAGGGAAGTAATTTTTGGAGTATAGAGAGAAAGACTCCTGAGTTTCGGGAAATTACTTAGAAAATTGCTTGGAAGAGACTCAAGGTTAGGCAAATATAAGCCTAATGCATTTAAATCATGAAATTTAAGCACCCAAGCAGGCACTTCGGTCATAAACTGGTCTTCAATATAGAAATAAGAAAGATTTGGGCAGAATTTGGGCAGCTGAGCTAAATGATCATCGAGATCTTGTGAAAATTCTCGGTGCATGCCCAATAAGCGGATACTATATATTTCTACTCCTGGATGAAGTTTTCCATAATGACTATTTTCTGGATCGTTCCTTTTGGGCATTCCATTTGGATAATTCATTCTAAAATCGATAAATGGTGGATTTTTAGGATCAAATGCATTTTCTGGTTCTTCCCACAGTATTTTCAAATATTGGATATAATGGAAAACTTCGGGTTTTAATCCATCAGAGAATAAATAATTATGAGGATAACGAGTCCGATAGCATAATCTTTTATCTTTATAAAAGTCAATATTATTATATTCTTTTCCAGGGTCTGGTGGTAATTCAACAGCTATTTTTCCTTCTCCATTCATAATATTTCAGTTCCCAACTTGATATTGCATTTATAGAGTTTTTCTATCCTTTAATTAAAAAAACGTTATTTAAGTTTTTCCTGATATTAATTTATTCGTTTTTAACTCATTTTTTTCATTCTATTCTGCTCTATCTAAATTGCTTTTTCTATCTTGAATTTTTCTTCTATTTCTTTTATTCTTAAATAAATTCAAAAAAAGAGTTTTCTACCATTTTATACCCTTACCGGCTTATAATGACTCCATACATAGCCGAGATTATCTCTTCCTGAAGCCAATTTAGGTTGATCCATATGTAAAATGTTCCACCACCACTGCCGCATATCCATTGCACCTGAAAGTTCAAAAATAGGATTTCCATCTTTATCAGCTTGAACAGGATTTCCGTTTGCATCAAAAAATGTTCCCGGTGCAGGCCGACCATCCGATAAAAATAGGGTAGCAATATCCCCTTTGTGTTCTACTCCAACCAATCCGAATTTTCTCATGAATGCATATGCCTCATCTGGTTTTTTAAAACCTAAAATTTCAATTATTTGTTTGTTTTGACCGTCAACCGTCATTGTGTTCGAAGAAGCTGCATAGTAAATAATCTGTGAAAATGAAAGACCTGCTTCAAACCCGTTGACTAACACATCGAGTAATGAATCCAACTCGCTGAATCCGAAAAGTGGGGCGTTGTTACCTATTGGTTTTCCACTTTTTTTATTCTGTTCATAGTATTCTTCAGTTTTATGTTGATAATATGAAATATAAAACGGTGTCAATCCATTTTTTAGAAATTCTAAGCAATATTTCTGTTTATTTGGACCATATGGATCACCTCCAATATCTTTTTCTTTAAAACCTAAACATTCAAAAGTTATGGCTAATAAATCTTTAAATTGAATTTCTAGATCAAGAGTTTTCTGTCCTAATGAACCGGTTAATTTTTTGGATACAAGTTTTTTGAAAGTCTCTGAAGCGAAAATGTTTTGGATATACGGCAATAATCTTTTAAATTTAATTGCCACTTCCAATTCATAATCGCTATTGAAAATTAACTTAATTGTTTTTTTTATTCCATTACAATCTGTATAATCAAAACTTGCAAGAGGGATTGGTTTTAAAGCCATATCTGAAGATATTTGATTAAATAGTTGCTTTAAAGAAGGAATTTGATAATCTATTGGAATTTTCATTGCTGGGTTGGAAAACAAGCGATCATTAATTTTTAATAACCAATTTTTAAATAATCTTGAGTTTCCATAAAACATTTCATTGATTATAGTTTTCATGAATGAAGTTAATGAAATCATTGACGAAAGACTCATTAAGTTCACTTGGTGTCCACCTGAACTCCATAAATATTTATTAAAATCTTCTTTAATCATTTCGTGGATTAATAAGATTTTATCTGCCCACTTATTTATATAATTTTTAATATTATTTGCGCGGAAAAATGTTGTTGGATTTATATTATCAATCCAATTATTTCTAATTATAATTGGAAAATTCTCTTCAATGAATTTGAATTTATTTCTCAAAGATTTAATATAATTCAAAGCTGATGGTGAATAATCTAATAAATCATCAAAAAAAGAAATAACACTTTTATATTTTCCGACATGTAAATTAAGAAATTGTTTTACTTCTTTTGCAGGGTAAGTACAAATGAATTCTAAATTAGATAATTTAAGATCTAATGAATATGGTTCTTGCAACCATTGAATAATCGGTTCACCTGTCTTTGTTTTTATTTCTTGATTTAAAATATTATTTAAGAATTCATCAGTCGGAATAATAAATGACTTAGATAAATCTTTGTTTATTCGAAAGATATATTTCATCACTTTTGGGATCATATCAGAATAATGTTTGTCAGTACGCTTTCCCTTTAATAGTGAATCTAGAGCCCAAATATATCTAGTTGACACACCTCTTTTTTCTGTGGTGAATCCTATCGATAAACCATAAATTAAATTTACAAATGTAATTAGTAGTTCTTTTTGAAATTTACTGAAAATTTTTGAATTTGTTTTTGAATAAGCAAGTTTCTTAAATATTGCTAAGTCGTTATGAAAATCTTTTAAAGCTAAATGAACACTTTCACTAGAATCTCTAAAAATTATTAATTTTTCTTTTTTAATTTTAAAAGTTGAAATAGGATAAAAGAATATCTCATCTTCAACAATTTTTATTGGAATAAGGTTGTTTTCATTTTGATAGGTAATATGTCCAACTCCTTTTTTAGAAACTTCATAATCCTTTAAGTATTTAATAACCATTGTTTCAGGATTTAAATTTTTATACATACTTAATAGATTTGGGTTGTATATTATATATTTGAGAACAATTGCGTCACGAAGAGTCATTCCGTTAGCTTTTTTTGGAAATAATTTCGAATTTCCACAAAGAGAAGAATCAATTTTTGGATTTTTTTTTAATTCAAGATATGGGTATCTAATTTCAGTATTATCGCGAATTGTCTTTATCATATCTTTTACTTTCGGCTCTAAGCGCGTTGAAAGTTTCTTTCTATAGAATTGAAATTTATTTTTAAAATTTTTTATATTAATAAGAAAATTAGGATATGCAGACAATTGAATATTATTAATTAATAATTTCCTTTGATCTCTTTCCCAAATCTCCTTTTTAATTTTATATCCAAAATAAAAATGATTCCCTTTTTCTCCTAATTTTTTAATAGATATTAATGGAATCTTAATTTCTGACATATACTTTTTTGGATTTTTTGCAAAATCCGATATTTTCGTTTGTTTTCCAGGATCAACTACTTCAACTTTGACTACTTCTGAGCGATGTTCAGTCACATATTTCTTGTCAATCCATCGAGCTCCAGTTTCAACATCTAAATCCATTGCTCTTCCATCAGCATAAACGCAAATTACTTTACCATACTCAAATGTATAAACCACATCAATCGATCGCCCAGTTCCTTCTCCCACACCAAATAGTGCTTGATAATATTTGCTGTCTTGTTGAATTACCGCCTGAAAATTTTCCCCAAACAATGCCATTGCTTCCAAGAGTGCCTTATTTCGTGCCCGAATTGAAAGGTGACAGCTGGGAAAATTCATAGATGTTAAAGCTTTAGGATTAAATTTATATCCTTGAACCCGCAGTGCTTCCCGTAAGGAAGATCGCATATTGGCTTGAAGAAATTGTGTGAAAGTACCGAATAATAAAGGCTGCTGCTGTAAAGATTGCGCTAATTGTTTCAAGCCTAAATTGGTGATCATTGTCCGCATTTGCTTGATAACTGCCGTGCGTTTGGATTTTAAGAGATCATGTGTTTGATATTTGGTTCTCAAAGTACATAAGCTGGAAAAATCTTCTTTTTGCACGAACTGATCTTCCAAAGCGTAGAATAGATTGCGCTCTCCCGAAGAAAGATAATCTTCCCCTTTGAAGGCGTTTATTTGTCCTTCCAGAAAGTCTGGAATAATTTCGGCTAAGATATTCCAAACTTCACTGTCTCCTAAGCCGAGATGGGATAAACCGCGGGCAATAGCATCCTCCAAAATCATTTCTTGGAATACTTCTTTTCCAAACTGCCATACCCATTGCGATATGGAAAATTTATTCACCAAATCTCCGCCACTAACCTTTAATACGGCATATTCGCTGAGATATCCCATAGGATTCAGCAGGAAACTCACTCCATTGGCAATTAGAACCCCTTCCACAACTTGTTGAAGCTGTAGTTTGCGCATATCCTTCAAGATTTCTGGATCTGAAGAGGAAATTTCAGCATATTCGGTCCAATAAGCCGAAGCCAAACACATTTCGTAATAATCCATCAATCGTTCTAATGGACGGGATATGTTCCATGAAGATGAGATCAAGGGGACGACAATTGGACGACCCATAGAATTGAGTTTAAAGCGAAAATCGGTATACATACGACTGTAATTGCCTAAAATATTCCTGATTCGTCCTTTTTCATTTGCATCCATAAAGGCTAAGTCAGAAGGAGGTGTTCCGATATTCTGCCAGTAATAATTGTAAATTTGGGGATTAATAGTGCTGGTGATGTCAATCGTAGAGAAGTCAGGAGCATCAGGCTCGGGTCGAGGGACATATCTAAGTTCGGAAAAATCATTAATATTTTGAAGGGAAACAGATGCCCCTACACAATTCCAGAAGCTTTCTAAATTACTGTAATAGGATGTGTTATAGTAATAAGGTGAAAAATAGAAATCGCGATATTTCCACGGTTTTGAGGTGTTTGTGAGGGGATCAAAGGTGGAATAATTCCAAGCAGCTTGCAGTAGATCTTGATAGAGGTTTTCTAAATGATTGTAGACAGTTGCATTATCCATGAAGAAGTGGGAATCTTTCGTAATTCCAACTATTTCATATTCATCATATGTGCTATCATTACAAGCGATATAATTACGCCACCAGCGGTATTGAGCCAAACGTAATGAGAAGATAAATTCATATTCTAATAAATCGACCGAATTATATCTATTAAAAATCATTTCAGGAAGTCCTATTTTCACCTCTTGGATGGAAAGAGATGGTTCGGAATCTTCTGTAGTTCCACCTATATCCCGCCACTCTGTTAAACTCCACCATAAAGAGGTATCAAAAATCGGGAGACTGGTTTCGACTACCCTTACTTGCATTACACGGGAGGAGAGAAATGGAACTAAATCTTGAACAAATGCTTGAGTGGCATCTTGGAAGGTGTAAGGATCTTCTTCAATATCACCTAAATAATTCGGTTTCTGCAAGCCGTAATATCCATATTCTATCCAATGATCAAGTATTTTTTCACGAAGATAATATTGATATAAGTAATTTAAGCCAAAATACATAGCAAAAGATATTCCACTTGCCGCGGGTTCAGGTAGAATAAAAGATAATCCGGCTGTCATTAACACGTTTACTCCCATGAGAACATTATTTACCACTCGATCTAACTGATAACTCACAGAAAACATCGTAGGTGTACCGTGATGTAGTGAATCCATTCTTGCCTCATGGTCTTTTAAAGCATCATACCAAGCCATTCCATATATTTGTTCAAATCCGTCAACACCACTCAACCAATATGAAGGGAAGAAATAATCACCCGAACTGAGATAATCATCAACACCAAGATGAAGATAATGATTGTCTTCAGATTTTACGTAATAACCAATAGAATAATTTTCCGCAAACGATTTCTCAGTAAAAATGAAACCTACATTAAATCGATTAGATCCATCCGGATCGGTCCAGTAAATCACTCCATGAGGATCGGTCAGAAGTGTATCTTGCAAGATTTGATGATTTTCACTGAAACCAACCCTGGGATCAACCATAACCTCAACATCATACTGCGGAATTACCTCTGTAGTTATGACCGTTCGATTTAAAATATAAGGAGTACTGGAGTTAAAGTAGATAGAACCAAATTCATTGGTAATAAATTTATCCGGTCCGGAGATCATAAACGAACAATTTTCTGCCAAGCGATTTCCCCGCTCAATCTTACCATCCCGTATTATGGTATAGGAATCATATACCCAGTAGGGATCCGCCGATTGATCTAAATCTAATCCTGCATTATCAAATCGATCTTCACGGACAGCGATTGATTCAAAATTACCATCTCCATCTAAATCAAACGATTCAATTAATGTGGGGATTGTTTCCATCTCTGTGACAGGGATTAGTGAAGGACCTTCTTGGGATTGTGAAGCCGAATAAAGATCCATCTGAATGTTATAAGCAGTTTTCATTCCTGAAAAAATCGAATATAAGTGATCTCGATTGGTGAAAAACGCTTTAAACTCAGGTACCGGATCTGATACCAACCGCATCATTTGGCGTGTTTTTTTATCGAATACTCCATCACCGGTAAAATCTTGACTAACCTCAATATATTCCTGCTCTTCATACTGCACAAAATAATGCCCAGTATCTCCCCCGTATAAATTATGGTTAAGTCCGTAGAGATTTGGGTCAGTAATCTGTGAAATAGATTCCGTGCTGTCAAATAAGACTTCATAGTCCCATTCTCCATCGCACCCAAAATCATAACGGAGATAATCCTTAACATTATTGGTAAAGTTTCCCACACCTTCTCCATCAAGAGCTAACACAGTAAGCTCATATCCATCATTCATGTCGTAATTCAGATCATATGTAGTTTGCTTCATCCAAGGAATTGTATAGGTAATGCAGCCCTCATTAATTGGTTCCCATTGAATTGGATGAACATTCCGATACCAAGCGGTCATTGTACGAGTATTTTCACGCTGTTGGGGATCAAAATTATAACTGAAAATGGCTTGAATATCGGTTTCATATGCATCATCGGTTGTAGAATTTGGAACGGCGTAAACCGCCAAATTACTGAAGTATAGGGGTTGATCTGCTTCATCTTGGTCCCATAATCGGGTTCCATAGAGAGCAATAGAATCAATGGAAATGGTGTCATTCGCCACTTGAAGATCAACAGTTTTAGTTTGCATTCCTAAAGGTCCTGTAAAAACTGTCGGAAAAAGATCGAAGTGTTGGGTGACGCCATTGTTGTATGTTAATTCGAGGGCAGCTATAGAACGTTCTGTATAAAATGCCATTCCTTCAAACCCAATCCCTGTATGATTTGATGTCATAATTGAGTTGTTAAATTCGATTCCTACTGAAATGCCCACTAACCGATTACCGATACCTGCAGATTGCAAATCTTCCCTTACTGTATTCATAATTTGAAGATTATTTTTGTTTTGAGACCAATAATGATGTGTACCGTCTGCATAATCGAAAGAAAGGGTAATGGAAAGGAAATCTTCTCCAGGAAGTACATATAAGGGAATTTCTAAATAACGATATATAACCGGGTTAAAGGACTCAAGATAAAGATCGCAAAGATCCAGAGAAAAGTTATAATTCGGACTAATATCTCCTTCAATCGAAATGACATTCTCATCATTCAAGATGTCCCTTTTCCAATTATACGTATCAAAAGAAAGCATGGATTTATGATCACCTAATGAATCCACCGACCAATTTAAATTAGGAGCAGGAATGGTAACATGTGATTCATCAATTAAAGCATGAAGATCATTCATCGTGTTATCTAAATTAATATCATCAATTAGAGGATGGGTGTATTTATCATCCCAGTACATTACTGTATCTAAATTCGAGCGATAAAGATGGAGATAATCAATCGACAATACGTTTTTAGTTTGATGGATTCTATAGTGCACATTAGGATTCTTTGCACTAAAGGCAATTCTCACTCCTTTAAATCCTACGTATTTTCCGTTAGATGTAATTAAGAAGCGAGATAAGTCTGATTCAGATAAGACAACTAGATCATCATAAGTTTCATAGGATATTCTATTGGCATAATAAAGATTTCCTTTCACTGAAGCGACTGTTATCCATGAATCACCATTAAAGAATTGCAGCGAGGCATTATTCCAATATACTGTATTCTTTTTGTCTGCGTTTTCAGGATCCCACATGGAAACAGTGAATTTTGCATCAATATCAATTCTATTAATGCAGTTCATATCAATTGGAGTAAAGGTCATGTCAACTGTGATGGTTGTATTAACATCTCTTTCTTCCGACCTAAATGTGAAATTCTGAGCCAGATTGTCGTTTTTAACTTTTAATTTTTGAATCAAGTCTGATGTTTCTACAGGTATCATATCTTCTGTATTTGAAACTGTTAACCCTGTAATTGGAATTTCTTCAGATATATATGGAATATCGGCCATTTCTTCTAAATTATGACCATCAGCATACCGTGGAGCATTCCAATCGGTAATGACAAAATCACGGTCATTTGGCCCAAGATTGTAGGAAAGAGCGGCGGAATAGGTGTAATTCAAGGTAGGGTCTTTAGGTAAAATTACAGGATTCATTAAAGTACTAATACCGTTGGCAGTCGAAGAGAATGAAGCTGAAATTTGTCCCGTAGATAAGGTTTGATTCCATATCGAAGGCATTACCAACAAGAAGATTTCTCTGGTTTTCAAGGGTGAATCATCAATAACATTATGAAGAACGGCACCTCCGTCATATGGAATACGTTTAACGTCGTAAAGAGAGATAAAGCCGTGATATATTATAGGCTCGGTAATGGAACTTAAGACTTTGGGATTAATTTTCAGACTGGTTACCCCTTTTCCTACAGAATCTTTAGGAGAAAATTCTCCAAATGAATCGAAATTATCACCTACTGCATTCCCACAAGCATCGCTTTCGTTATACCACCGCCAAAGGTTTTCTTGTGTGATAGTAGGATAATCCCATCCGTTTTCTTCATCAAAACCGCTCCAAAAATAAGAATGTTCATCCAGCATGGTCATAATTTCTGAAAGTTTATGCACTCCACTAGTAACGCTGGAAGGATCATCAAGTCGGAGATAGTAATCGTTGATGGCCTCATCCCATTCAGAGGGGTTAGAAGTATTGGTTATTCCGAAATCAAAACCGTTTTCTATAAAATAATGTAAAAAGGAGCGACCAAAGACTCTTTCTCGTAAATCATCAGAATAAGCGGTTGGAATGGAGATAATATTTGTATCACCGGTAATGTGTCCGCGTTTTAAAATGATGGGTGTAATAGAAGTCCGATCGCTATCAACGACAGTGATATTCCAACGCAAAAAGACCTGCTTACTCCATAAAGATTGGGCAAATACATGGGAAAGATCAACGAACCATCCTTTTATATTCGATCCCGTGACACGATCTGATGCATCAATGGTATAGTTCAACCATTCAAAGTTATCATCATTATCCACCTCAACAGCATATAGTTGAATATCAACTTGCAAATTGGAAGGATCCCATGAATCAGTTTCAGGAATATAAATCTGCCAATCGATCTGTCCGTTATATGGGAGAAAGATTGCAGGTGGAGTGAAGAGCAGTGATTCATTATACCGCAAGCCTAAATACATGGCATCTTCCAAAGTATAATTTCCAGTGTTTGTGTAATTATAAAAGGCGGCGGTGCGAAATCCATGCAAAGGATTAGCATTATCACTATAGAATTGATAACCTTCCAGAATTTGCGTTGTTAAAGGTAGAGAGAAGGCTTGTGAGATATTCCAATGATGCTGTTCAACTGTGAAAAGATGAGGAAAGTTGAATGTGGCATTAAATGTTGCATTTTCGTATAGACGCCAGTTGAACATAGAAGAACTGGAGTGAATAAGGAAATTTAAATTATCAGAATGAATGTCTACATTAATTAAATCATTAACATTATCAGCACCAATTGAAGCACTAAATTGGGGAACTGCACTTTGAATTGAGCCGTTTAGATACATCCAATCTGAAGGATCGTGATTACTATTAATTTGTTCTAAAGCTGTTCCTAATTCTTTACCGAAATACCATACATTATTGTGATCATAATCATTCGATTCTGTGAGGGTTAAATTACAAATGGTAATGTTGTAATTGGCAAAAGGTCGGTATTCTTCCCAAGTTTGATTGATTAAACTTTCATAATAATCAGATTCATAAAAAGCGGTCCAATTTTGATCCCCACTAGCATTAAAGATATTAAAATGCTGTGTTTCATTAAGATTCCATTCAGGGTCCATATCGAACTGATAATGAAAACTAATGTTAGTATTGATTCCATCCATCCACCTAAATTCATATTCAAAGGGTATTGATTCATTCCAAGCTGAAGCATTATTAATTTCAAAGGAGACTTGGGTGGGACGATTATTAACCCACAATTCTAATGTAATACTATCAGTAAAGTTGTAATTTTCATTAATGAAAGCATCACTGGATACAACAAGATCTCCCGATAAAACGGGATAATTGTAATTGTAATATCCTTTACTGATATCTCCAGTAGCATTGACCAAATAGGCATTGCTGTATCCTTCGGAATCATGAGCCAGATCATTTAAGGTATAAAGATGGGTCACTGAATCTAAAGTATATGTCTCGGCTCCTTCTACTGTTAAACCTGTATCGACACTCCTATAAGTGGCATTATAATAGCGGGATATCACCGAGACTAATTGATAATTCAAAGAATAATATCCAGGTAATAAACGATCTAATTGTGGACCTGCTGTTTCTGGAGTATAGACAAATTCTGCAATTCCTTGGCTATCAGTTTGGAGTATATAAGGGACATATCCCGTTCCATTCCAATAGCCGTCAATAATTTTCTCAGTTTGATCAGAATCATACAGATCACACTGGATTAAAATTTGACTAGAAGCATCCAATCCAAAACGGCTTAAGAAATTATTAGCATCTAAATCTTCTGCAATTCCTTCTCCTGCTTCGGTATCCGTTTCAGCCACTGCGGCAAAAACGGAGAAATTGGCTGTTGTTACGGGCATATTCGCCGTTACCAATGTAAGATCTTCTGGTTCTATTAGTAGAATTCCTTCGATAGCAGTAGAGAGATAGCATGGATCAGCATATATTCCATCTGCATAATTAGAACTTTGAAGAATGGGAACTGCATCATCTGAATCATATATGTATTTTTCGTGATCAAACAATTCTGTTTCGTAAAGTTCTCCTTGATATTGGAAAGCGGGAATCTTCATATCATCAGCATTCCATTGATCTGCATAGAAGATTCTAACATACAGCGGTACAGATGATACTGAATCAACAGGGATGTGGGTGATTTTCTCATACAGATCACAAATATCATATAATACATCTCCCTCAATCTCGAAATGGGCAATACCCTCAGCATTCGTCTCAGATACATCGTAATACAATGGAGCGGTCCACTTATACGTCTGTGTATCTTCTTCAAAGAAAGGATACAAAATTGGTCGATCCACCAACCCTTGAGTATAATGATGGAGCTGCAAATTGGCTGGTGGTTGTATATCTTGGTAATAAAGATATTCTCCAAAGCACGAACCCAAATCTGAAGTGAAATTATCCCTCCACGGCCATTCAGGAACGATGGATAAGGAAAGCCAGACGGGTAATTCTGGTGCATTATATCCTAAGATTTCATCTGTCATGCGTACGTCGATAGGAATATTATCGGAATATTGTACGGTCAAATTCAGTAAATTACCTGGTGAGATCCATGTATCAGCAAATTGGGAGCGGGCATTCATAGTAATTTCTCGAGGTTCAATCTGCAAAGTAAAAGAATGCGCTGTAGGGAAATAATGAGAATTTCCGCTAAAATAGGTTCTCATTAAGTATTGACCTGGAATTAGATCAAATGTGCTTCCAAAGGTTGAATCAAAGTAGAATTGGAATAAATTATTTGTAATTAACTCGCATGTTTGGATTGTTTTCCACATTTGATTATCCCAAATTTGAAGTTGAATAACATTGGAACTGAGATTCAAAGTCCGATTATACACCCAATTATTTCCTTCGTTAATATAGAAAGGAGTTTCATTATATTCGGGAATTCTTTCTAATACCAAATCCACCCCTCCTGCAATAAAAGAATCCGCTGTATTAAATGGAACAGGAAGGGTTAATGGATCTTGATCAGTTAAATAATAGATAGAAGCATTGTGCCGCTGTAATATAAAGGATAAATCAATAATGTCTGAAGTAGGGACAAAAAAGGCATTACCTGAATATTTAACCCGAAAATCTGTATATTCATCAGATCTACCGTATAAGATAAAAGTATATGGAGTTTCCATGTGTTCAGAAACAGCTATGCCCAAAATTACTTCTTCATTCCCATGATTAGCCACTATTTGGAAGGAATCTAAAGTATCAATGAACACTTCTTCAGGGATGGCCGGGGAAAAGTGAAAATTCGTCATATTTACATACGTTCCTGTTATAAAATCAGAGACATCAAAGGTGCAGTCTGTCAAGTTCACAGAAATCGGATTGATTTTGAGAGTAGCCGTATTGAAACATGAATGAAAATCACCAGAATGAATTGAAATATCAAGATTAAGATGATATATGCGATTATCTATCCCTTGAGGGAGTGTTTCATAAAAAGTGGTGGCGTTATTGAGAAAATCAACGAATTTTATTGAAGTAATTCCGAAAAAGTAATTTGCATAAGTCGGGTTTAATACTTCAAAATGGGGCATAATAGTATTTGGAACGGCTCGAATAGAGATTTTCTCGGTTAAATTCAAAATGTAATTCGGATTAAATGCCGCAATTTTAACAAATGGAACAAAAAGTTTCAGCTTCCGTAATAACATATCATTATAAAGATATAGGCTGGGAGATTTCGTAATTAAAGACACAATATCTTGAGTATCAAAGGTATACACTGCAGTTTCAGTAACATTTCCAGTTGTATATGAAAATTCCATTACAAAACTTTTAAAAATGCTTCCAAGATCGGGTAACCAATTATCAGGAATCACAATATTGGCTGATATACCTTCAAATGAAGCATTTATCCATTCAACATTTGAAAAGGTGAAACCTATTGTATCTAACGCAGCTAACCCTCCATAGTAAAACTCCATTGAAGTTGAAATATCAAGATTAGGATCATAAAGATTTCCTTCAGAAAAGTCAATATTTGATATTGAAGTAATACTTACATTAGATAGATTTCTCAGATCTTGCGAATATAAGAAGGCGGAATCTATTGGTATGGAGAATGATCCATTATTTCCTGTTTTTACTGTTTGATAGTTTAAATTATCAAATTGAATATTTACTAAAGAATTGGAAGGTAATGGTTGATCGTACTCATCAAAAATATTACCGGTAATGAAATCTGCATAATGAACTTCAAGATTCTCCGATGAATTATAAATCACATGATAATTTTGATTAATTCGGAGAGATTTGCTGGTGATTAATTCTTCATTTCCTGCTTTATCTTGCGCCCAGAATTTTAAAACCAAATTGGAAGAAGAAATCATCGGGATTTCTTGAAGTAAATTCCAAAGGTCAAATCTAATTTCTTGAGAAGGATTAGCAATCTCTGTTGAAAGAAGAATTACATTTGATTCATCCCATAGTTGTAAGTTGAATGAACTTATTGTATTTTCATCATTCAAACTAAAAATCAAAGGAGTTTGAGCGGAAAGATCAATAAATATTCCATAATCATGACTATAAGTTGAATTTTGTATCCAATTCGAAATTGGTGCAGTTCGATCTATAATAATGGATTGAAAGCATTCTCCTGTATTGCCATCGGAATCTTCAAGTGCTGCACGAAGTGTGACTAATCCTTCAGGCATTCCAACAGAATATGAATCGATGCTTGCAGTATAGTGATTATCACCTGTAGAAAGAGTATCTGTTAATACAGGATAGAACGTGACATTGTCTTGAGTCCATTCAATAGTTATTGAAGATAAATCAGTTGAATAATCCACAATATTAATAGCGAATAAATCTCCGTATTCTGGTACTTGATTATAGGGAATATTGTAGAATTCGGGATGGGGTTTGCTGATATCTAGTGATCCAAGCATATATTTCTCGCAGATAGTGGTATTCGTAATGTTGTTGATCATTCTCAGTCGAAGATTTACGATTGCTTCATTCGGCTGCATTACCATCACACTTCCATCGTCAAAAGCAAGATCTTCCCGACCGTTACCATCAAGATCTCCGAGAGCCAAATTATCAACAGGATCTTCCCGCAAACGTTCCATTTCTCGATGATATGTGACTGCGGTGGCGGTTACAAAATTATCTTGAATGCATGAATGGGTTAAAACGATGGGCTCTTTGCGCATATTGATCATGTAAAATGCGGTTCTTATATAGCCCGTGATTACCATATCCCCATCCGATGAGTGAACATATTCCCCAATCTGATTGGAAGAGAATAGGTTAGCACTGATATCAATTGAATATATCAAATAGCGGTCCAAACCATTTTCCGAAAGAACAGACTTCAGCATTGGTTTCACGGCAAATTTTACAGGCATACTGCTGTATTGGTTGTCGAGATACAATTCTACTTTTGGTTCAACTGGAATCACTAAACGAGGATCGCTGATATTAATCGCTGAACCAAACCCTAAAAGACTTGCATTAACAATCAGATCGAACTGACCATGAATGTTGATGGTATCCCACTCACTAAGATCAAAATCGTAACTATTTCCCAACACAATCTCGAAAGCATGATGGTCTTCATCGTAATTTGCAATTTGGGTAAAAATTGGTGTGTCTGATTCAGATCGACACCGAATCGCTTCTATATAAAGTGTATCGAAATCAATTAATATTAAATTGGCTAAATTGGTACCCGCTATAGATGATAATTCAGCAAGATAATTGTTGTGATCGATGATCAACCTCATTGTGAATTGATATACTCCTGGAGCGGATTGATTATCTTCACCAAAATTCTGCCAATTGTCTGTTGAAAAGTAGTATTCCAGATTGACCATATTATTAAAATAATTGAGGGGATTAGTGATGGACATATCATGCCATACTCCTTGATGATCCCGAATTTGTAAATAGGTTTGTTGATTGTTAGTATTCCACCAATCTATTTGAGGAACATCACGTGTATTAAAGGCATTTATTCCAGAATAATAATTAGTTGAATGCGTTATTGAATCCCAGATATAATCTCTTAGAATTCCATTTAAATTATATTTAAGAAATTCTAATTCCGAAAATGTAATATTCAAAGCATTTGTATCAAGATCGATTGTAAATTCCTGCACAAATTTCGATTCTGAATTTTCATTTTGATTACCAAAATCTATCTGAACTGTGCTGGTTAATACATCCTTTTGAACACTTAGTTTTTGATCTGGGAGAGCACCTAAAAAGTTCCATAGTTCTGAAGAGGTGTCCCATAGTGAAATTTCAACTCGATATTCCAATAGACCGTTATTGTATAATCCTAAATTTGAAGAATATGCCGTTATATCAATAATCAGATCAGAAAGATCTTCAGGGTGCGAAATATCTACATAATCATTAGTAGCAGATGATTCAAACCAAAATTCATTTGCAGGGTTATTTACATCATTAGGATTATCATATACTGTAATGGATAAATAATCTCCGCTGATTAAAGAATCAGTTATACACGATACTGTAATTCTTAGAGGGAAATCTGTGAGTGATCCATCTAAATATAAATCTTCTAATGAGTATGGTTCACCACCGTTAAAAGTGTCTGCAATATCGCTTCCTGTTATATCTAAATTCATTTGAAGGGTGGTATGATAAGTAGCCATAATAGAAATGTTTTCTTCTAAAGATAAATGTGGAAATTCAACTGCAGTACTAAAACGATAGGGATGTATTTGTTCTAAAGGTTTATTTTCTGCAAAATCTGCACCTACAACGTCTGAAATATCAAAGTTTTCTTTTATAATCAGCCAATTTTCATCTGATCCACTGGGATGTAAAACATAGGGATCAACAATTTCATACGTATTAACTACCCGTAATTTAATATAATTCTGCCCGTTCACTTCATATGAATAAGTGGAATACTCTAATGGGTTAAAGATGCATTCAAATTCTTGTGCAAGAGGTGCAGAAGATGACCATTGACCCCGAGATAGATCATGGTATTCATTACCATCATAGTACTGGATTATGTGATCAAAGTTAAATCCTGCAGCCATATTTTCATCGGTTTCCCAAAATTCTACAAAATTACCAAATGTAAGTTCAGCTGTACTCATCGCTGAGAATTGAAGATTAAAAGGTAAAGATAAATGCCATTTCAACGCATTTGTATCAACTGGAATGGTAATGTCTCGAGTAAAAGTCAAAGGAATATTAGAAGATACTCTACCTAAATTATCGAATGAACTGCGGAAGTCGAGACGTACTAATTCCAAAGTTTGACTGATTGATTGATCTAAGGTTATTATTGGTTGAAGGTTAAATGTGTAGTCTGGAACAGAAAAGCGACAATAAATGGTTAAAACATTTGAATTAATTGAAGTATAATCAATTAATATTAACGATATAGGAGTACCATCTGCATTTATGGTGAAATCATTCACTTGAACATCAGTAGGGATTGATCCAGCAAATTGCATTGTGGTTGTAAGGTAAACCGTTCCAAATTCATATAGATATGTCCCTCCATAAGCAGTATCTACCCAAGATGAAAATGGACTTAATGTAATTTGATTGTTACTTATGGAAGGTGATGATTCAACATGTACAGCTGAACCTTGTCCGGATAATGCATACATATCATGAGCCATATCCAGATCATCTAATGATGAAAAATCTGATAGTGTGAAAGTGTTAAATAGTGAGTGTGAAGGAATTCCCATACCAACACTATATAATAACGATGATAAACTGTATTCATTACCATTGATTGATGATTCAGGAATTGTCATATAAGGAGAATCACTACGTGCATAGCGATTACCGATAAAGACTAGTTCATCTAAATCAAAATTTCCTGAGCTAGTGGATGAACTGAAAAGGCAATCGAGTACCACATGGTGAATCGTCCCAGTATATATCCAACTCTGTTCAGAGGTAGATAATGAAAGGGAATGAGTAGTTAATAATTGGAATTGATCATATATTTTTAAAGTAAGAGAACTTACTCCACTGATTGATGAAACTCTCAACTTAATTTGATATTCGTCGTAAGGGAGAATATTAGAATAGTCGAATTTAACCGTTCCTGAAGTAAAGAAACGAATTGGATAGGAATCTTCTGCTATTGCATTTATAATGATTCCTGAACCATCATCAGAAATAAGATTCGATACTGAACCCGAAATTGATAAGTGTCCGGCAGCATTAGAGTAACTAGAAGGAATATTAGATGTTGGTTGTGCAGTATTACCAAGATAATCAACGCTTGAAGCAGAAGTATAAGATGTAATATATGCTGCATCAGCATTGAATACCATTGGATATTCTCTAATCTGAATCAAATTTAATGCCATTCTTGAATCAACAAAATGCGAAGCTCCTGTAATTTCTAATTTTATTTTTTTAACACTTCCAGTGATTGCAAATGTATAATTTCCGACACTTGTAATTGAAGAAATTATATGATTAATATTGTTATTATCTATAAATGAGATTTCAATTGAATTACAATAGTCCCAATTATCAATAGAAATATCCACTAAATAATCGTTATAATCTAAAGATTTAACTAGAGAAAATTCAATAGTTCCTTCTGTAAAATACAAAATTTTTCCTGTTTCGTCCCACCCGTTCTCGTCTGCAATATATACTATGGAATCTTCTATAGATTGTAAAAGATCAATATTAGAGGCGCCATTGGGGTTAAAATGAGTAGTTTTTTGAGTATTCATATAATGAACTGCAGTAAAATTGGTATTTGCGGCATATTCTGCTTGTCCTAATTGCTGATTGATATTCAAGTTAACTGGATCGATTGATTGGTATTGATAACGGCCCATAACTTCTTGAGAAGCATCCATATTATGATTAGAACGAACTTCTAATGAATCTTTAGATTCTTCATAAGAAACTAATGCCATATCCACCCCTTTATCCGATGCGATTATAACACGACCCAAGTTGTCCGCAGCAACATGACCGGCTGTAAAATCATAAATTCGAGCCATATCTTCAATAAATGCAGAAGAAAGAAAAGTAAACTCACCCGAAGTAACATTAAAGTCGGCGCGAATAACATCCAATCCTGCATAACCATGCAGTCCGAAAAGGATTTCTGAATCCATATCAAGATCCAAATTTGTTGAAATTATCTTGGGTAGTAATTCATATACGGTGTCAAAAATCAAATTCCATGAGCAAGTTGTTTTGTTCCAGAAAAGAATTTTATATTTGTTGTCAAATGTTGCTATGATAATCAAGGTTGCAAAAGAAATTACTTCTCCCCAAATAAATGTGATTAGTGAATGAGCTATGGGTAAGGGAATAGCCTCTCGGTAAACGATTTTGGAGTAGTTAAGAAATTCGAAAGTGTAAATTCTGGACGATGTACCAATATATATTTTACTTCCGTCAACTACCATTTTAAGAGACAGTGAAGTTAAAGTGAATTCTGAAGTCATTCCCCATTCAGCGACTTGCGCAAATTCGTATCTGTGATAAGTGACGGTTCCATTAATGGCCCAATCGGCAATTATAAATTCGGTAGATGTTTCAATTATCAATTCGTCATAACCATCATTATCAATATCCGACACAAATGTATCCATTGCCAAATACGATGAATATTGTTGTTCTGAATATAAAAGTCCCCATGTAAACACGGAGTTTTCCCCAGGTTGGAATAAGGAAATTGTGTTTTTGGCGCTTTCGCAGCCAATGATTGCTACTGAAGATTTTTCAATGTCGGTAAACTTTCCAATCTCAACCATATTGTGAGAAGCAAGAGAGATGGATTCATCCCCGATATAATTAAGATAATTGATAGGAATTCGAATATTACTAAGATCTTCAGGAAGATTATCCGCATTCCATTCGATACTGAATGTTCCATCAACATTTACATAGGTACCGCTTTCACCGAAAGCAATAAAATCGGTTCCATTATATGCATCCAATTCAACTCTAATAGGAATTCCTACTTGGGTAAATTCTGAAGCATAAGTCATAATTCCAGTAATGTGAGGATCTGAAGAATCCAAAATGATGGTGTCCGAATCATTTAGAAAGATGCCATATTGACTGATTTCATGTCGATTGCCTGTAGGTAAATAAGCCACATTCCCAGCAAAATCGGTAATTTTCGCCCAAAATTCAAATCCCGAACCCCGAATCAATCCTTCGCTGTTATCATACATTAGTTGATATATTAAATTTTGAGATAGATGATCGTATACGGGAATTGAGCAAGTTCCAAGTAAGCTTAATTCACCAAGATGATCCGTAATTTCGATGGATGAATAATTAACAAGTGATTTTTGCGCATAAAACACTATATCTTTAATAGGAACTTCAATATCATCAGAAGCAATTTGTAAAGTGATAGAATCGCCAGAAAAAACTGCAGGTGTGGAAGGAGTTATCCAATGTGCATTAGGTGCAGTGCGTGAAATTGTAAGTAAATAATCTAAACTTGACAATATTCCTCCTTTTGAGCGAATTTGCATAGAAACGGAATATTTACCGTCTAATAAGGTGCTGAGATCGATCTGAGCTGAAAAATTAGCATTGAAATCATTAATAATGAAAGTATTTTCAAATGAAGTAGATTCGTTTTCGATGGTCAACACAATATCTAATATTTCTGAATTAGTATCGCAAGCTTGAACCGCCAGATTAAGTGTATCCATCGCATAGATTTCAGCTTCTGAGTCTCCGGAATCTAAAATGGTCCGATCAAATTGAGAGCGATCTTGAATTAATACACCATCACCTAAGAATTCAGGGGCAGAATTGTCAACAGTAATTGTAATAGGATCACTAGTAGTCGTATGGGTATTGGTATAAACTATGCATACCGATAGTTCGTGAGAACCATCTGATAAAATATTAGTATCTAAAGTAAAGCTAGCAGAATTTGCAGCAGTTGAATCCGAGAAAATAGCAAAAGAACCGTCGATCATCAGCTTAACAGAGTTAACAATTCCATCTCCAAGCCAAGTTGCCTCGATTGAAACAGTATCAGATAGCACAGAATCTGAAGGTATAGATATTAACGCATCGTGAGGATAAGCATCATCAACAGTTATCAAAATTGAGTCTATCCAAGTATGTTCTGATCCGTAGATTTCGGAAGCACTTCCTAGATAGACATACTGATGAATATTTGAGATGGTGCGATTATCGCTTAATGTGATATTATAAATTAAAATATAATCTCCCTCATTAACACCCGTCCACGTTCCCAAGAAAAATTGAGATGAATTATTCGCATAACAAGTATATAATGGGTCATCAGTCAAAGGATCTGAATTAATATCATATAAAGAGTAAGTTATTGTTATAACATCACCACTTATCTCTTCAGCATAAATTGTGAGATTGTGATCTTCGGTTAATGTATGAACAATTTGACCCGAACTTAAGGAAAATTGAGGTTCCACAACATCAATTGTTACGGGAACTTCGAGGAAATTCCAGTTTTTATCATAAACTCGAAGATAAATTGTATGGATTCCTGATGTTACAGAAGAATAATAACGGCTTAATCGCCATAAATCAATTGTATAAAGTCCATTAGATTCTGGAGCAGTTACATAACCCAAAAAGGAATTAATTACTTCGGAATATTGATCTGTATTCCCATTTTCTATGGCTTGAAATAGATAAAACATTTCGCGAGAATCCCAATCAGGAATTGAATCACACCACACTTCGATAAACTGCACACCTGTTCCATCATCTGACACATTTAATAATAAAGAAGGTGCTCCCGTTACCGGTTCAGAAGGAATATTTTCGATGGAAATCAAATAAGGCGAATCTTCATCTTTTTGAGAAACGCATTGGATAGAAGAATGAATTGATGAAGTTTGTCCCGACCAGTCCACTGCAGTAATGTTGAAATAGAGCATGGGATTGGAAATGCTACCGTTAAGCAATCTTGCGGTATTTTCAGCAGACAACCATAAATTGAATTCTATTTTATTACCAGGCAGTATTTTAAATGAGTTTATCTCGATAATGTTAGAATCATCTATAGATTCCGATGTTACTGCTTGTAAAGATATATTTGCTAAATCCCGATCTGGAGAATAGAGTGTTATCGCAATACAATTATCCCGATTGGCTTCCAAAACAACCTGTTCTCCTTCAGAAGGAGTAAATAATTGAATATTTGGCGCATGCGTGTTTAAATAATATAAATCCGATACTGCGGTATCATTATTACCAGCTTTATCCTGTATATATGCACCAGCGCGGATCATACCATCAGGATATGCTTCGAGATCATAGGTGTAATCCCAAATATTGGCATTTTCCACAGTATAAGAAGAAAATGGAACTTGATGCACACTTCCGAGCGGCTGATTATATTCATCTGCATAAATATCCGTTAATAATGGCTTAAGTGTGTGTAAGGTAAATTCATAAGCCTCATCAATTCGAGCGGTTGCATTTGTCAAGTAATTGTTTTGCTGTTCTGCATATAACTCATTTAATTGTATTAATGAAGAATTCAACTGATCGCGATCTGATTCAATTGATGTAATATTCGCATTGATCTCAGGAATAACAACATTATTCAAATTGTCAATTTGGGTGTTTAAATCCGAAATTTCACTGTTATAATCGTTTATTTCATCGTTTAAATTGTTTATCTGAGTGTCAAGTTCAGTAATATCTTGTTCAAGATCAGCGATCTCCAATTCCAGAGAGTTGATGTCTGCTTCAATTCCAGGAATAGTGACGATTTCATATGTATTAATTAATTCTTCAAGGTTTGGAATGGTCGTCTCGGTTAATTCATTTATCTGCATCTCTAATGCAAGAATTTCATCTCCTGTTTCACCAAGTTGTTGCGAAATATCCGACATGTCGCTTTCTAAAACATCAATTTCAGAATTTAACTGTGAAATTACGGTGTTATAATTCGTAATTGTGGCTTGAGCATTATCGACATTTTGCTGAGCGTTATCGAGATTATTTTGCAAGGTGTTTTGATCTGCGGTGTACTGATCAATTCGGCTTTGACTGTCGGTCATTCCTGGAGAATACACGTTATCACGCAGATTAATAAGATTTGTATAATCATTCCACACATTATCAGCATGGGTTGTTGCGGTTGTAATATCATCACTTCGTAGAGAAGCTTCGGTGTTTAACGCGCTTAATTGAGTATTCAAGTCGGTGATTTTAGAGTCGCATGTAGCAATATTATTGGGATAAGTAACATCACGGTCATTTTCCGCTTGAGCAATTTGAGAATTCAGATCGCTAATTTCAGAATCACAAACGGCAATGTTTGCAGGATATGTAACGTCCCGTAGCGTAACTAGATCGTTATATTCACCGTGAAGGCCGTTCCACGCGCTGTATACTGTTCCTCCGACAAGGGTGGTATAAGCCGTACCGTCAATTTTCCAATTACAAATCCCAATCTTATCTGTAACAGTGAAATCTCTTTCATATACGAGATTGTTGTATGTTGTGTGGGTCGACGCTTCATTTGGGTATATTATATTATCCAGATAAGAACAAGCATCGTTATAGTTTTGCATATACTGTTCGTACTGATCTTGATCTGCATATAATGAAGTTAATTCCGCGCAGTACCAATCATAATTTGCTTGAGCATCTTGTTTTTCCTGCACTTTTGAATTATAATGTGCTTCTGCATCATTTCTTTGGTCAATCAATCCGCCGTTATCGTATAATGTGTGATAATACTGATCACGTACATCAAAATTATTAATCGCCTGAGATTTATAGGCTGCTTTTTGCTCTACATGTACCCAATAATCGTGCCAAAGTCCATTAGAACTTGCAGCATTTCCACCATTTATGCCAATTTCGGATACTTTTGTATCCCTTTCATCTTTGCGTTCGTCTCTGATACCTTTCCAATTAAGGTAGTAAGAGTAGTAAATATATTTATAGGTCGATTCCCATAAACCAAGATAATAGTTCATCCGATTCTCTGCATATGCAATAGATTCAGAATTACTGCTTGGTCCGTCAAGCACGTCAACTCTATCTTGTCGAGGATTAATCTCATTGTATAAAACATTTTGATATGCTTGCTCTTCATTATACATTAGAGTCCCAGATTCATACACCACAATATGTGCAGAACCGCTCATATACACTAATGTGCATAAATCTCCAGAATCACCATCAATAGTTTCTAGCAACCGACTGCGTTCACTAATGTGCCAATTAACATCTGACACAAGAGATTGCCAATTCGAATAAGCGACACCAATTTCACCATGAGAATCATCACCTAAGTCAATAACACGTTGATCCCAATAATCTTGCTGATATTCGTAATCTGCAATAATAGATGATTGATCTCCGATATTATTAGCTAATGTAAGATTGTCTGAAGCATATCCCTCCCAATTGGATTGAAGATGTACCCATGTCTGCCAATCATCATACGCATTTGGACACAATGTGTTGGTTAGCTGATTTTTACGGCTTTCATTTGCACTCAGATATCCTTCCCAAGTCTGCCAATCAGAATAGGCATCGCCTATAGTTCCGCTTGAATCATCTCCCAAAGCATTTTGAGCCGCTATATAATTGTTACGGGAGGTAGTCCAAGACTCAAGCTCCAAATTCAGTGAAGGAAGAACTACATCTATAATATTATCCAAGCTGGATTGATTATCATTTTTATATCCATGCCATCGATTAATTAGAGAATTTAACGCAGGAATTTGAACATTAACCAAGTTATTATATAAGCTTTGATTATCAGCACGATAGCCATCCCACGTTTCCCATTCATCATAAATTACTGGTAGATCGATTTGAGCTTGATTATACAGAGATTCATTTGCAGTGTAATATATAGAATATAGGTTGATAAGGGAAGTAAGGGCATTGTATCCTGTGCTTGGATCATTATAATTATTTTGAACATTAATAAGAGCGGGTTGATAAATATTATCTAAATTACTTTGCCAAACATCTCTTTCAGTTTGATTCTGGGCAAGATATTCTTCTTTTTTCTGCCATGTAGTATTAAGAACGATATAATTAGTGACTAAATAATCATATTCTTCTTGAGTTAATGTGAGATTGGCTTGGAGATTATCACGCTCTGCAGTAGAATTTCCGAGATCCGCATTTGCTTGCTGTAATTCACTTTGTGCAGATGCTAGATCCTCTAAAGCTTGGGCATATTCATTATTTTTTTGAATTAATAGATTATTTTTATCAGTTTTAGTTTGGTTAATATTTTCTATTTGCGTTTGAATTGAAGTTATATTATCTTGAGCTTGGCTCAAGCTGTTCAACGCTTGGGCAAGATCCGCATTTGCTTGGGCAAGATCTGCTGTAGCCTGCGGTAAAGTAATATACACGAGATAATCAAGTTCTTTTTGAGTACTATTCAATTCGCTCTGAGTTTGGTTCAGCTGCATTTCCATGACAGCAATTGAAACGAAAAGGGCATAAAGTTGACCGAAAAGGTTTTCAAATGTATCCGCAATTGTCTGCTGCTGATCTTTAATAAATTCTACAGGAAAATGAGACATATATTCTTCAATCAAAGCAAGATAGGCGTATTCACCGCTCGAATCTATTGGAAAAATATCATCAATGTTGAGCAATTCTCCTTGTTGAATTCGCCCTTTCATTAACTGCAATGTATATAAAATGCCGTTTAACGTGTCCAAAAATAATGTCCGGCTGTCCACCATTTGAGAGGGAAACAGTTCAGGATATTGCTCATAGGTTTTGTTGCGGGCAATCGCTGAATAATTTAGTGCGTTAGCGAGTATCATGGATTCATTCATAAATTCTGTAGTGAAAAAATCGATAAAGTATGAAAGTTCTTTAAGATCAGTGGTGAATTGATGCGATAATTCAAGTGAAAGAAGGGGATTGGTTATCATCATCACTGTCTTTACAAGTGAATTATTCACGGCGGGATTGAGCAATGGGGTCGTAACTGTAATATTATCAATAGAAATAGTCGGGTCAATCTCCAAATCAATAATTGGATTAATTGTATCAACATAATATAGCAAGTAATAATTTTCATGATAACCTTGGTAATAAGGGGTATATCTAATATAATACAGATCTTCTACATTGCCCCATAATTCTTTTGCATCAAATGTTGTTGAAAATATCGATCCTTCTCCATTCCAATTAATGTATTCTGTAAATTGAGCCGCAGTAGCATCATAAGTGGGATTAACAGACACCGCAATTGATACATTATCTACAGGGCAGGTACCGAGATTACAAGTAATGGTAAAATGAGAGTTCACAATTCCCGTATTGTTTGTTGGGCCTGAAAATGAGGGATTGAACTGCGAAATTCTTATATCGGATATCATCGTTTCCCAAGTTAATCCTGCATGATCGGTTAAGCGTGCAACTAAATTATAGTACCCGAAATTTATTTGCCGTGGATCAAGCCATATACCATAATCGAGCTCCGTAATTTTATCTTCTAGCAAAATACCTTCAAAGGTATAAGCATCTTCAGTGGTTCCTACCGGCTGTAAAACAAGATCTATAGAAACAAGATCTTTATCAGGAGTTATAACGTGAACATAACCGGGTACACTCCAAGTATCACCATCACTAATATTTGCAATACATGCTTGGGGAGCAGTGTTGTCCACAATAACCTGTATCTGAGTAACATTAACAATATAAAATTTATCTCGAATTGAAAACCTAAGAAACAACGAATTTGTATCATAGTGAAACTGTTCATTATTGACCGTATCGAACCAAATTGTAAAACTCCAATCCACGTTTTCGGTAGTAGACCCTATTTTCCCCCAATTTATCCCATCATAGGAAGCGTCTACTCGCACTTCTTCTACATCATGAGTAGCTGCTTTGAGAGAAAGTGCTACAGTTCCACTGAGAATATCTCCTGATTCAATATTTATTGAATGAGCAACCGGAGGCAAATCCTCCATTGTAATCGTTAAAGCAGTAATTTCAACTCCACCCATTGGAAGATATCCCGCTTTCGCCGTTGATCCTTCAACCCGAATTCGATAGTAATAGGTCCCTAGGGATGGTGATCCATTTCCAGTATAATTGCTAAATAGTTCGGAGAGATCGCACTCAATGTCAACTTCTGAATAGGAAATCAAAGTAGACGCATTCAAGACGATAGAATCAATCAATAATTCATTCACGTAATGGGCTGTTCCCCCTTCATAGCTCCAAATTTCAAAGAAAATACTGACAGATACATCTGTTGCAAATGGACTCCACTGATCAATATAGGGATAAAATGACATATGCAAGGTCCCCTCAAACATCGTATCCCCTAATTGTCCTGCATCAATATTTGAATAAGTGCCGGTTATCGAGCTTGAAGCATTTGCACCGATATATTGGGGATCAATCGAAAAAAGGAGGGATTTTCGGGTAGGATCGGTCCGCTGGGCGGTTTGTACTTGCATTGGAAATGTTTTAGGTATTATTCCCTTATTCATTGATTCATATATCACAATATCCGAAATTGACCAATATGAAAAGATTTCAGGTGGATTAAAGCGTTCTTCATCGACATATTGAGTCTCCATTGCTAAGGCATACAATGTATTATTTGTGATATGGTCAATAAGCGAATAGCTACCATCATTTCCTACCATTCCTATTTGATGAACACCTCCCGTTAATACATTAAAAGAAATATTGATGGGGTATCCTTCTGGATTATTATCAACTCCTTGAATGGTGTAATTTGAATTTCCAAATACAACAGGAATACCCGAATCAAACATTCCCTCAAATGTTTCTATAATAATGTAACCAATCGTTTCATTTTCAGGTAAAGTTAAATTTACTGCAAGATCCGCAGCATGTAGTCCGAGGTGCATTCCATTATCACTTCCTCTCGGAATTTGATTTGAATATCCAATTCGTGAAGCATAGCTCATAAGAAAAACA
The DNA here is from genome assembly GCA_021498095.1 of Candidatus Harpocratesius repetitus. Taxonomy (GTDB): domain Archaea; phylum Asgardarchaeota; class Lokiarchaeia; order Sigyniarchaeales; family Promethearchaeaceae; genus Harpocratesius; species Harpocratesius repetitus. The sequence continues at coordinate 985,143 of JAIZWK010000001.1, forward strand.
GGATTGTTCATCGTTTGGCGATAAGTAAATACCGCAATATCATCGTCAAATTCTGAGAAATCTATTGATTTATTTCCATTCCAATTATTACAACCTTCCACATAATTGGTGGTTATTGTACCTGTTTGAATTTTTTGGGCGGTTCCGGGGAAGGTTTGCACAGTTCCCAGTGTATCTTCACAGATCAAATAAGATACATTAATGCTTGATGGTTCGTTATTGATACCGTAATTATAATCAATGGAATTATAACGCACCCAAATCCCGTTCCCCTCCAGATAAAATTCGGCATAAATTGAAACCATTTGGGGATCTAGATCGACAATAGGTGTAAGAATAACAATAGGATGGTTATAATGGGCGGAAAATTCAAAAAATTTGTATGAAGAAGTAATTCCAGTCCAAACCCCCATCTCCATAGCAAAGGAGGTTATTGGTATGCAAGAATATGATGATGATGAATTGATCACAAGGTCAGGATGAGAAAAAATCATATCGAATTCATCGGGATCCGCATAAACCGAAGGTAATGTAAATTCAACAGTAATCTGCAATTCAACAATTCTCATCCCCAACCAAGGAGTTAGGTCAAATATCCATGTTTCTAAAGTGCTATTTTCAGAAAAGACACCTTTGGCGACTTCTGTTTCGTTTACCATAATTTGATATGCACCGGTGGAATCGAGCGATCCTGCGGGTAAAACTGATGAATTAATGAAGCCCGTTAAAGAAATATTCCCATATATGCAAGAACTCGTATCATAATCGGGAGCATAAATAAATGAGGTAGAAGCGGTAGTTCCTTGAGAACCGGTGCGCAGGCCCGAAATGCCCGAAATTATATAGCCGTCATTAACTATTGTAGTGTTTAATGTTTGAGATGAAGATGAGAAGGTCAGATCTTGCCATTGATTGAGATGTTCGGCTGAAGACCAAGATGCAAGGTAGTTCATTTCTATTTTAATTGATCTGAATGCGAAAAACCAAGAGTCGGGAGTTCCCCATGTAGTATTGTAAAAACCCGTGTTGAATATCATTTTAAGCCCGAGATAAAGTCGGGTGGATCTTGTATATGCAGAAGAAGAAAGAGATACGTTGATATAATTAAATGGTGAGCCTTGTGAAAAGGTGATCGGGATTATCTCGAGGATGTTGTGGTTCTCATCGTACATGACCGCTTCCAGCTCAAATGGTGTATCTCCAGGAAAGTCGTAATCATCATGAATTTCCCTAAAGGTCTTCATATTTAAGCTGATTGTTCCATTGAGAATATGTGTCGCAGGAAGGAAAAATGAAGGCGAAATAATAGTAATTTCTCCATTTTCCCCAGTAATTGTTCCATAATACATACAATCTTTTGCATCCCAAACATCATGGAACATGGATGGGTTAGTCTGCTCGTAAATCGTCCAACCATTATATCCTGTTGTTCCTCCTCGCCATGACCAGGCCCTAACTAAATTAGTAGTGGTGGTAATTCGAACAGGATATTCGGGATCACCTGAAATCTGCCCATCTTCATCAATACTCTCAGGAATTTGATAATCGAATTGATCATAACGGTGAACCGCATCTAAAATATCGGTCGCTACGCAATCACTGTAAAACTCGTTTCCATTCCAAGAAAATTGAGCAATTGTAGTTAAAGGAACGAAGCCGGAACAATTTGTATATTCGAAATATCCAAAAGCGTTTGTTTGAAGATTAGTAAGGAACAGATATTCTCCGCCAATGTATTGCGAAAGGCTTACATTTGCAAAAGAAATCACCCGATTTGTATAAAGATCTTTCAATGTTGCGCGAAACACATTTTTAAATTCATCATGTGTATTAATAGAAATAAACCCTGCTGATGTCCCTTTTTCAATGGGGAAAGTAAAATGCGCATGAGAGGGAATGACCCTTATTGAATACTGTGCGGAACTATTATACGGGACATAATTCCAAATGTCACCAACAACGCTAATCTGTACATAATATAGTTCATTAACAACATATGATTCATTACTCAAGCGCTCGGGATCCATTGCAAACGTAACGCTGTGCGATCCCGCAGGTAAACTTGCTCGATAGACATCCATCAACACATCATCACTGGCTCTTCGAATCTCGACGTGGTTAACAGTATCTTGATCTGTAGTCCAGGTTATATTCAATTCATCAAACACATGAATTCTGAATTCTGTGTTATTATAGTTCCATCCTGAAAAACCAGAATTTTGACCGTATAAACATGATAACTGCACATCAATGATGGGATTTGTATTTGATGGAAGAGCATTAACATAAAAGAATGATGAATAAGTACCCATACAAAAAACGAAAATAAAGATTGCCCAAAATGTTACTCTTCGCTTCTTTTTGCGAATATTAAAGACTTTCTGGCCTACCAGCCAAATTCCTGTTATTAATAGTATGAATAATAATGTACTACCTATATCTGGACTGGGTTTAAAAGAACTTAATGGAAGAGAATCCTCTATAGAATTGTGTAAAATGTGGGGGATGATTGATTCACGTGTAGAAATTTGTCCGTCAGAAACGGTCACTTCCAACACACTTGCATTGTCTGTAATAAAACCTCCTAAAATGGTAAAATTCATCAAAAACGATTTTTCCTTAACCATTCCTAAAGAGAATAAAGAACCTTCATACAATTTCCGCTCTCCATACCGTATTCGAACTGTGGAATTTGGCAAAAATTCGTAATCCGTCGCAACGATTTTGAAATAAGCTTTCTTATTTGGTCGAATTTCTGGAGTAATCTGAATAATATCAACTTCGGGGCGCTTGTTTTCCATTACATTAACAATTACTTGTTGATGGGTGCGGGTAACATCAGGAGCTTCTACAATAACATCCAATACATTAGAACCGATTGGAAATTTACTTGCATTTAAGTTATAGATAATATCGGTTGTTCCTGTATAATTGGCAACCATCAATTCAGAACCGTTATATAGAAGATGGAATCTGCCGAAATCATTAGCTCGATCAATAACGCTAAAACTAACATTTACGATTTCCCTTTTATCTATTTCCATATTCATTGGTGAAACCAAGCGAGGTGCTAAGTTTTCAACAATTTTTAGATCAACTGATGAATATATATAACCTATTAACGGATCTTCATAACGGAGCATCAATTCATACAACCCTACATCCCAAGAACTGACATTTAATTCAATTCTGCTGTTAGCTGGAGACGAAGAAATAATAAAATAATTTCTGGTTATAGAATCGTTTAAAATAATGGAATAAGTGGTGTTTATAGGACATGCATCTGAAACTTTCCAACCAATTAATGCTGCCTGATCTCCCACCTCGACCGTATAGACAGTCTGATCGGGAAAAATTGAAGCATGCTTTTTGGTAATATGCAAAGTTTTTTGAATGCTGTGAGCAATATGATCTCGTTTAATATTAAGAGTCAGTATATGATCTCCAAATAAAGATGAATTATCCCATTGGGGAAGTATTACAGGGATCATTGTAGAAGGAATTCCTCTATCGATCTCGATTCCATCAAACAAAATTGAATATGAATCAAAATTATCAATATCTTGACTGCATTCAAAATGAAGATTTGAAAGAGGATCTCCCAAGATTAAATTGTTATTGGATAATTGAATGTTTGGTACAGATATGCAAGAAATTGGAGTTGTTGCTATCGATATTGATAATAGCAAAATTAATGAAGTAATTCCAATTGATGATAACAATCCTTGAATATAGTACAAAAATTTTGATTTTAATTTAGGTGTTTTTAACAGAAGTTTTGAACCAAAATAAATAACAATATTAATCCCAAAAAAAGCGCATGATATAATTATCATTTCAGATTGTGCAATTCCCGTGAATATAATTAACACTAATCCTGTTAATAGTATTAGTGATAAAATGGCATAAATATGACTCCTTAGGAAGATAGAAAGCTTAAAACTATTTTTTTTTTCTTTATAACATTTTATAGTGTTAGGCGAATACTGAATTAAAGTTTTAGACTCCATACAGTATTTTTCAACAGACGTATTTAAATTCATAAATACATTCGTTTTAGAATCAAATCTATTTTTCTTTATTTTTTCAAGTCTTTTTGCTTTATTTGTCATTTTTCATCACAATCTTGAGAATCATGCTAATAATAGGCGAAATCAGTAGTAAGGGAGAAATAGATAAGAAAAAATAAATCCATTCGCCCTAAAAAAAAAAAGAATTCGCAAGTATTAACATATTTATTTTGAATAAATCAAAATATTCACTTTTACTTTATAAATGTTATCTATGTTTTCCATCGAGTATGTTAGCATATTATGTGATCTATATGCACAATGATTGCTATTGAATAGATTATTAACTCATTCAAATGAACAGTCACGAGAGTACATCCGTTTTTCGAATCAAGCTCAGAGATGAAGTTTGATTTGGTGAGAGATTCGTAACTTTACGCACATAATATTCACGCAATACATCAATCGAGCTTCCTTTTCGTTCGAATGATCTTTCTGAAAGATTTCCGTAACGAACGCCATCATATAAGATTTATTTTTTGTCTTTTTTTGTCGAATTATAACGGTGGAAGCCTATAATTAACGGCGAGAAAGAAGGACTTCCAATTTGCTTCCGGCTTAAATTTTAGCAATCAGTTCATTGATTTTGGTACACTTTATTGCGATTGATGTCCTTCCAAGCTGGAAATTAGATATTTCAGTTTTAGTTTATGGTCATTTTACTTTCAGTGACGTGAGGTTTCATACCTTAATTGATAAGATTTATATTATTATGCTCCAATATTTTATACAATCATGACTATTGACTTTCCAAAAACAGATTATGATCCTATAACGAACGTAGAGTATAAATTTTGTGAAAGTGAGATAAAAAGATTAATATTCTGGCCAATTTCAGGACTCCCTTTTGTTAATGATCGACCTAAAATAACAGCTTTATTTATTTATAATGCTTATCTTTCAAGATCGAATCAATTTGAAGTTAGTAAATCGATGCTGTATGACATTGTACTATTCGGATGGTATCAGGCAATTTTTAATCGGTTTTTGGAAGAAGATTGGGATATTTTTTTAAAACTCTTAGATGTTATTGATATTGAAAATCATATCCGAATTGCTGGAAAAGTGAAAGCCATACCAATAATAGAATAAAAAATAATGAGAAGTGAACATCTAATGGATATAATACCGAAAATTTTTGCTTTATCTGCTTTAATAATTGCAATGCCGTTATTTTGGCCGGTGCTTTTGTTTCTATATAAATATGGAGATGAAATAATTATAGCAACATTATTGGGTCCAAATCCTGAAAAGCCATAAAAGCATAAAGAGACAATATCAATGAGCAGTATATATATAGAAAATATAGGGTGTCTTTTCACAACTGTAAGTATAGTGTTAAGTGCAATGACAACTGTATTTTTTTCATCTGTTTATTTAATTTTTAAATTTGATTTTCTGTCGCTTCAAAATGAAATTCAAGGTTTTTTTGCATTCACTATTTGTATTATTTTATTCTTTGTGATAGATGTGGTTGTTATCAATTTTTTATGGTATAACACAGGTAATCATAATTTAGTCTAATCTTTTTTTTTATATTTTTCCAAACTTTTTTAATCGATGTAAATTTCTCGCATAAGGACAAGAAGAATTAAGGTTTAAAAAATCTCAAAAAAATTTCATGTATATTATGTTCTCCTCTTGAAAAGTAAAATGAATAAAATCCAATTTAATCGCTTGTTTACTGGAAATCTTGATTGATTTTGCTGAAAGAATACCATTTTTTATAGAACAATAAATTATCTACTTCTTTCTAAAAAAATTTTAAACATATGGATCAGGAAGTATTACATATTTAATAAAACCGTAAGAAGTATCTTCTATCTGTTGATTGAATCGGAGATACAATTTAGTTTTGGTCTGATCGAATCCATATGCGATTCCTATATTAAATCCTTTTATTCTCATATCATTCACTAATTGTCCAATAAGTTCATCCATTGCGGTATTATTTTCGATTTTTTTAATTTCTATTGCTAATTTATCATCTATAGTGATATCTATATGAGATCTTCCACATAATCTTGGATGTAATTTAACATTTTGAAAATGTTTCGTTAATTCTTTGACAATTGTAGGATTTATTCCAGTATCTTCATTAGGTAATTCATTTGGAAATAGATCTTTTATTGGGAGATCATTCAAAATTTTAGCCACTTTATTTAATAATGGATCTATAAAGTTAGGTATTTCTAATCCTTTCTTTCTCCTATCCGAAATTAACATCTGAATTCCCTTTTGAGAACCAATGTCTTGAAATCTCTCTTGACTGCTTTTAGCAATTCTTTCAAAAATACTTCTTAACACAGGAGATTCTGATTTTTTTATGTCTTCAAGGATTTCATGAAGAATGTGAAGCGATTTTTGATAAGTTCGATAACATTCATTATAAGAATTTGTATTTACTAAATCATTTTGCAATTCAGGAATATCTTGCCATTTTTTAAGCAAGATCAAAATTCCTGATGGAAGATCTGACTCATATTCTTTTATATCATTTTTCAGCTGTCTGCAGTGTTTATTTATAGTTTCAACAGTATCAGAAATTAAATATATAAGATCTTCAATAATTTTCCAAGTAGGTTCACATGAATGTTTTTTAGCATATTTTTTCTCATAATTGCCAAATAAATTAAATAATTCATTAAATAGCAATTTGACTTTTCTAAACACTTTTTTTTCTATTTCGATTCGAATTTTATGCTGCAAAATATTGATTTTTAATTCTTCTTTTTCTTCTTCCGAAGTACTAACCGTAATCGCTTTTTCGTTGTAAATAATTACTTTTCTGGAATCTATTTTTTTTTATAATATTTAATTAAATTAACATAAACGGAATGAATCCATTGGGTTAATAATGAAAAGAAAAATGTTGATGAATTTTTTTTTTTTATTATTTTGTATACTTTTTCAAATAAATCAAGTAATTTTTCAGATATTACAGGGCAATAAAATGAAATTTGCTCGATATTTTTTAAAACATCTTGGATTAAATTTGGTTTATAAATTATCGAATCTGGAGGTAATTCCAAACTCTCATATGTGATAAATCTTTCAAGAATTGGAGAATAAAACTCAATATAACGATCCATAGATTTTTGCGTAAGTTTTGCTTTACATGTAATATAAGTAAGGCATCTTAGAATACTCGATTTTAATCCAATATCATTAATTATATTAAATTCAGAAATTAAATCTACAATCCAATTATCACTATATTTCTCATATTCATATAACAACCAAGATAATCCTTCAAGATAATGGGTTTTTGCAGAGATATTTTTTAATTTTTTATAATTTAGCACCAAATTATTTATTAAATTATGATTCCATTCTAATTTTTGATTATTTCTTGAAAAACGTAAATAACATTCACCTAATAATTTTATTGAATAACATTTAATACATTCATCATCTTTTTCAAAGCATAATTTTAAGATTTGATTAATGTAAGGTTTAAACAGCTTAAACCATTGGGTACTATATCTATCTAATACTGCTAAAGAAAAACAAATTAAATAATTCTCTTTTGACGCTAAATTGTCAAAAAGAGCATTACAAAATTCAGAATCTTCAAGAGAGAATAATAAAGGATTATATCGAATTATATGTAAAGCCATTAGATTATTTCTTAAGTTTTTACTATAAAGGTTTATTTTTATAAAATCATATAAAATTTTTTTTAAATTTGATTTATTATTAGCGCCAAAAATCATAAAAAGATGTCCTATAAAAATCGGAACTGAATTTTCAGGAAAAGGATCATTGCTATATAAATCTTGAATTTCCTCCAAGATATTATTTCTAAATTCAGAATTTTTGGAAATTTCTTTTCGGATTTTATCTAATTTTTCTTGAGTTTCGAGAATAATAACATTTTTAGATTTTTCTAAATATTCATTATAGATTTTTTGAAAAATTTGCATTTTTATTCATCCTTTTTTTTCCATATTTGTTAGTCATCTATATTTTATTTTTTTTTTTGGATATCATTTACTATGTAATTGATCCCTTTTCTTCTAATTAATTGTTGTGGATATAATCACCTCGTAATCTTTCCTCATTCTTCATGAATTTGTAGATAAATATAATGGATACCTATGATTTGAGCACATTCCAAGAAATTCACATAATTCCAACTCATTTTCATGTGAATTGTTTTTCTTTATTACATAACGTTGTACTTGCCAAATATTGTACAAAAAGCACCGTGTACCCATTATATTGAGCCGACTATTCCGATCTTGAATCTTTTGAACAAGTCCTAATCGATTCATTTCACGAAATGCAATTTCAATATACCAACGTTGACGATAGAGATCTCGGATGTAAATTTCATTACCGTGTAAGGTAGAAACTCCAGATCTGGCTCCGAACATTACGATTAAGGGAAAGATACGATTAGTAGCGGTGTGAACATCAATCAATTTCTTCCGAAAATCAGAAATAATTTCGTTGAGTTTATATGTTCGTTTTGCAATTAATAGAAGATCGAAATTAATGAATGAAAACCCCTGATTCTTCACGTATTTTTCCTTCATTGTTCCTTTACAATACCTTTTTCCCTTTCCATTCAAGTAATTTAAAATTTTTTGCTTAGTTTGAGCGCATTTTCTTCCCGGCATTATTAATGTTACTTGTTTTGCTTGAAAATATCTTAAAATTCGTTTACGATAAAATCCTCGGTCTAGAAGCAAATACTTAACTGTGAATCCATTTGAAATCAGAATATGATAAATTTCTTGAAATATGATAAGTTTATCTTGTCTTTTTTTGATCTTAAAATTTGCAAGCATTTGGTGAAGTTCTCCAGAAATAATAGAAAAACTAAGAGTCCGATGAACTGTTTTACCTATCTTTTTTCCAAAACAATATGGATCATCTATGTTTTTCTTACAAGGAACATCAGTATAATCCGCGATTAGTTTTAGGTCGGTACCAACAATGTTCAGAGATTTCAGAAGCAAAAGGTGGGCTAAAAGAACAGAATTCCAAAATTCTTCAACTAAATCCAACTTTGATAGTGTTTGAAGACAACGGGAAAAAGCGGGTTGATCAGGGAAATATCTTCGTTGTTTTCCATTTGAAAAATTTGTAATTGAGTATGATTGAAATGAAATTTGGGCATGAAAACACTTTTCTTGTAAAATTTCAGCTGTATGATGTGGTGAAAGTCTTAAAATTTGCATACAACATGCAAATAAAACGAAGATGGTGTAGGAAAATCCACTTCGTTTCTGAGGCAATTTTTGGGAAATCACAGGATCTATCACTTTCACAATATCTAAAAGTAACTGCGGATTAATTAGATCGGGAGTAATTTTTCCAATATCGGTGGCAGCCGATGGATTTCCCCTAAGATTTGTAGACATATCCAAGGGTAAGAAAGCTTAGCTTTTAAATTATTCCCTTTATCTCTTGAAATAATTATGTGTTTCTCCAATGAAATGAGATTGAAAGTGTATCAAAGAAGTTGAACAAGAAATCGGGTTTTATCATGATTTCAAGCTCAGAAAAGGCATAAAAAACCAATTACATTGTTAATGTTGGATATACCCAAATAATCAATTTTTATCTTGTATCTTTGATACAAATTATATAAATAATCTTTTTTAATACTAATTTTGCGATTTTTTAAACAATGCCTTAGCTGGAGTAGGTCCACCGTGACCTTGAAAATCGAATAAATTAGAATCAAATTTAAAAATCAGTGGTATTTAGGTTGAAAAAAAGATTAAAAAATAAATATCCTCAATATAATGTAAGATTTTTAATAAATAGAAAAAAATAATTTATATTATTAATTATCTTGATTATTAGAAATATTCAATTATTATTCTCTAATATAATTCCAAATGTCTGTGCCATCTTTTTTAAAATCCTTTTTGCAGTAATATCTAGTTTTTCTGCTTCTTTTTCGCTTATTCTCTCTAATTCTTTATTAGTAAAATTCAAAATGTCATACTTGATATATTCCTCTAAATCCATCTGATCTGCCTGATCTAAAATAAATTTTGAATGGATATTCAGTTTGGCCTCGTTTTTTATGGATTTTTCTTTTTTCTTTTCATAGTTGGTAGATTGATTTAAAGAATAGAGTAAAAATAGCGGGTTAAATGCTTGAAAGAAGGCATCTTTACCAGAAAAATGAACTTTCAGAGTTTTTTTTGGAGGTAGAGAATGAGCGGATATAGTTTCAATCCAGTCTTTCTTAACCAGACATTCAATATGATAATAGAAAGTTTTCTTATTTCGAAAATAAGCAGGGAATAAAGAGGAAAGTCGTGTGAAGAATTTTTGATATTGGATGCCTTTAGAATAAGGTACTAAACTTCCTAATATTAAATATTGATGAATCTTTAAATAGGGAGATTTTTCTTGATTTTGATCCATTTTCTTATATCACCCGAAATTATTTTCTCATATTACAAGAATTTAATTTCTCATAATATCAGAAATTATTTTCTTATAAAACAAGAAATCGGTATTATAAAAATCAATAATTATAAAAAACAATAGAAAAAAAAAGAAGTAGATATAATATCAATATTCAAATTATTATTCTAATTTTTGAGTAATTACTAAATAGTCTAAGAAAAAAAAATCAAAAAAAGAATTTTCTCATTTTTATTCTATATATTTTTTTTTAAACTTTGATGTATTTTTTGTTCATTAAAATACTTTTATCATTCTCTCGATTATGGTATCTCAAATTAAAACAAATATAATATCACATTTTACCAACCCTGCTGAAATTCCCAAACAAAAATTTGAATATCCTTCAGTGAAGGATATAGATGAGATCGTTGAAAAACACGACCCTCAAGGCAACTATATAGGATTAAAGTCGAAAAAGCGAATTGTTCAAACCAATTTTTACCGCTTTTCGACTTATGAAGAAGCAGAAGCGATTGCCAAAATTTTTAATACAGTTAATTAAGGAACCTTACCATATCCAGAAATGTAGGATCTGGCTTTTGTTTACGCGAGTTTCAGAGACTCACCTTATTCTGGTGTTTGTAATCATTAAGATTTCGATTGCTGATGAAGCATATCAGGCTGATGGTAAACAAATCCATGATTTGAAAGTAAGTATATTACTGCTGATGAATATAAATACACCTATTTCACTATATATTTGAAATAATAAGGGATGCAATTCAATGGTTAATTTTTGAAAAAATATTAACTTTTCCTTAATTCTTTTTCTTTAAACATATGTAATGGAATACCTTTAACTTTCACGATTTTTTTTTGTCTATTTGAGAGTTTTTGATATAGCTTTTTGTTTATACAAATATGTGTTCTTTTTGGAATAAAATGATCTTTGTGAATTATTCCAATTGCTTTTAATGGATTATTTGTCCAATTTTTTAATTTTTCGATAAAGTCAAAAGTGCATTTTATTTTTTCTTTTAGAGATTTAAATTTTGAATTACTTTTTGCTTCAATAAAAATCACTTCCTTATTTGAATGAATTGTAACTAAATCTACTCGATGCTTATCTACTATTTTATTTTTTTCCATCTCTTTTTTGATGTGTTCATCACAGAAAGCTTCAATATTCGTAAGATATTTGTATTGAATGAGATTTTCATCTAAAAAATATTTTAAAATTCTACAATAAAATTCAATTTTTTCTGTTTTTCCTTTTTTTGATCGTGGAAACTGATTCATTTCTTTTTTTACTATTTTTTTCCAGAAATTAATCAATAACTTCTGTAACGATTTAATTTCACTAATAATTTCCAAATTTGCACACTGATTTTTCAGTGAACATGAATTAGTACAAATCAATTTGGTCGGACTACTTTGTGAATAAGTTAAAAGGATAGTAAAAGGTTCATTAATAAATTCAAGCAAAAACCCATGTAGAAAAATTAGGAATTTATCATCATCTTCAGGAAGGTTTATTGAGCATGGTTTTAATTCTGTTGAATATTTTTTTTTTTTAATAAATCTTATTAAATTAAAATTTATTCTTGAATAAAAAGCAGAATAATGATCTGGGTTATCTTCATATATTTTTGAAAGAATCAAATCATAATATTCATCAGATACATATATGTAAATACAATATTCACTAATATAATTTATCCATTCTTCAAGTGAAGAATTTTTATTGACATCAAAAAAACCAGGTATAACAGTTGCATTAATCATTATTATTCCCTTTTTCTCTATTTTGTCTAATTAATTTTATAATTTCAGATTGTTCTTTCATTGCTTCATCAAAAAATCCTTTCGGCCAATTTACTATTCCATTTTCATCAATCTTGATTTGCTCAAATTCCATTCCTTTATTTCCCATTTTTATAAAATATACTGCAATTGAATTTTTAAGTATATGATCATTATCTTCAACAATACGGCGCACTATTCGATTTATAATATGCTCACTATGTGTCTCAATTATTGTATATCTTTTTGATAAGCTCATAGCAATAAAAAAATCCGCTAACCGCATTTGTAAATCTGGATGAAGATGAATTTCAGGTTGTTCTAATATTAAAGTGCTTTTTTCTTTCATCCTGATGCCCTCAATAAGAATTGGAATTACTTGACTTATTCCGAATCCAACATGTTTTAAATTATATTCATTTATACGAAATCGAAACATTGAATCTGAATTTTGAGGATATTCTGATTGTATATTTCCAAATTTAAAATAATTTGCCCAGAGATTCAAAATCTCTGAGAGAGTTTTTTTTTTAATTTTTTCAAAATTGTTTTTATTTTGGTGGAAAAATTCATTTATTTCTACTTCTTTTTCACTTTCAAAAATTAAAGGTGCATTTTCTCCCCTAATTCCAATTTCTAATTTTTGATCTTCACATATATATCTTAAGGAAGGCTCTTCTCTAAGAGGACCAATAAATGACAGATTTTCTATTTCTACAGTCAATTCGTTTAAGTAATAAGACAATCGGGCGAATATAGAATAAATATCATCTTGAATTTGAGAAGTAAAATCATGAACAAGTAATTTAAATTCATTTACAGTATTCTTTTTTTTATTTTTTTCATTTTGGTACTTTTCTATTATCTCTTGAATTTTATTTAGTATTTCATTTATTAGTTCATAATCTTTTTGATTTTTTTCAATTTTTATTAAAGTGCTAATTTCTTCTAGATAGTTATCAAAATCACCTTCGCTAATTTTTTCAGAATTATATAATTTTTGAATTATTGAAACCAGACCATTAAATTTTTCATCAATTATTGAATTAATTGTATTTAAACTAAGGTGGAATTTATTAAAAGATAAAAATAAAAAGTTATTAGCTATATTAAAAAAACTTTTATAAGGAAAACGTAATTGTCTTTTTTTTAATATTGCTAAATCACCTTTTTTTTTAAGAAATTTGAATTTTCTATCTTCTTCAATATTCCATTTCAAAATATATTTTTTTGGATCAGGAATAAATATATATTTATTTTTTTTATTCATAAAATTCTCAATAAAGTTCAATTCAATTAGATCTATTTTATCAAAAAGTGTATGGCTTTCTTTTTTTTTATAAACCATTTCAATAATTATGTCTTTATCTTTAGAAAATTTCAAATGCGTCAATTTAAACATCATTTTTATTGGTTCATCTGGTTTATTTTGCCATGAAATATCTATAAATGAACCTAAACGAACAAATTTCCCATTTAAAATTAAATTTTCGAGCGATTGGTTTTTTTCTTCTGATTGCTTAAGTAATAATAAAGACTCTAAAATTGATGTTTTTCCTGAACTATTTCTTCCGCAAAAAATTGTAATAGGTTTAATTTTTAATCCTTCAAGATGCTTAATTCCTTTAAAATTTTGAATTCCTATTTCATCTATCATAGTATTAAATTAAATAAAAAACCCTATAAAATCATTGGAAAATATATCCTTCATTTTTTTAAATCGGACTTTAGCTAATGCTAAAAGTGAAATTTTTTGATTTTAATATAATAAAGTATACTATAGATATGTTTCTTTAAAAAAATTCTTCAAAATCTTTCATTTCGCTTCTTTTTTATCCATTATTGCTTATTCATAATGGAAGGTGTTTTTGTTCGATTAAAATTGTTAGAATTGGATCAATGTCTTAAAAAAATTAGTGAAATTTGAATAATAAGTCATAAATAAATGAAAGTTCAAGATAAAATGAATAATTCGCACCAAAATTTATAGTGGGAGGTATTAATGCTCAAATTTTTAAAGCCTTGATAATCTTTCATATCTTGGTGATAAAAAATGGCACCAAAAATCGCTTATTGTGGTCTTGATTGCTTAAAATGTCCAGCATATATTGCCACTGTGGAAAATAATACTGATCAATTGACTGAACTTAGTAAAAAATGGAGTTCTCCTGAAATGCAATTTTCTCCTGAAGATATTAAGTGTAAAGGATGTACTCAGTCAGTTCAACTGTTTTCCTGGTGTTCTAACTGTGATATAAGAAATTGTGCAATGAGTAGAAATATTGAAAATTGTGGTTATTGTGGAGAATATCCATGTGATAAGTTAACCCCCTCTCATGAAAATAACCCAGAAGCGAGAACAACCTTAGATCGAATTCATGAAAAATTGTAATCTTTTTTCATTTTAATTCATCATTTCATCAATCAGCATTTTATCGATCTTTATTTTTTTATCCCTTAATGAAAAATACCTTGATTTAATTCACCTTATATAAATTCACTTCATTTCACTTCACTTTATTTCACTTTATTTCACTTCATTTCGGCTGAATTTTTCGGCGATTTTTAAAAAATTTCCATTTCTGCACACTATATCGTATTCCAAAACCAACGGCCAGCAATCCTATAATTCCACCTCCCAACATCACCCCTGCTTTCCAATCAAATATTACTTTATGAGCGGAAGGAGTAAAAGGAGGGGGAGAAAAAGTGTCATTTGCATTAGTATTTGAAGAGTTATTATCATCAGGTGTAATTGGAGCATATGGGTTGAAAGGATTTTCATTTACAGAATTTGGTGTCGAATATTTTGGGAGAATCTGAACGCTCATATTACCTTGTTCACTGCTCGTTGGATTACGCATCCATACTCTATACAAAAGTAAAATTCGGTTAGTTGAATAATAGGCTTCCAAGCTCATTACCAAAAAGTAGATAAGAATTCGGTAGTAAAAATCAATTCTTAAGCTTAAACCGTTAGAGTTTACAGTCAAATTCGCTTTAAACTTATCATCTTGATTTACTTCGTCTAAAAGCGGATCGAATTCGGCTTTTTGAGCAGAAAAATTTGTTTCTAAGGGCAGTAATAAAGATACAAGGGTGAAATTGGAGAAGAAGTCTTCAGCAAGATTTCCAGATAAAATTGCTTCCGAGTGGTTGCAAAAAGTTGAATTTAGTTGAGTAACATCAGTTACATTAAAATAATCGTAAGAAAGAAATAAGTGAGTAGAATTCTGATTTACAGCGGTGAGATTATAGCGAAAAAGTTCGAATTTTTGGCCAAAAGTAACATTATAAGTTAATATATCTCCGACTTTGGCTCCTAAACTAAGATTAAGTGATGAACTTGATCTGGGGTCTTTATCTATATCTTTTCTTTTAAAGGAATTAAATGTATCTTGTGTTTCCCGTGTGTGAATATTGTGAATCGTATGAATTTTATGAGTCGTGTGAATCGTATGAATAGTTTCAATCGAGGTGGGAGCGATTATAATAGATAAAAATGGGGAAGTAAGTATTAATGCAAAAATTATTCCGCTATAAAATAATGGTCGATTTTTATTCACTAATTTCACATATCCTATTATTTTTTTCATCTTTAATTATTTTACTCACTATTCACTCGATCAAGGTGATTTTTCTTCAACGATGGCTAAAATATGGCCGTCTAAATCCATGCCGTAACCCACACGATCGCCCCAATCACGGAGTTTTATGGGTGATATGATTTTGCCACCAAATTTTTCAATACGTTGCAAGATTGTCGTTGGATGTTTATCAAAAATGTAAAGTTCACAGTGTGGTATTCCTACTGCTTGATCTGGATGGGGAATTTGATTTTTTAGAAGTTTCATGATTCCATTATTGGGCATTAATCCAAAACGAAATCTCGAAGGAAGCATGAATTCAGTCATTCCAGGCACATTGAGAATCGGTTTAACTCCAAATACATGGATATAAAAGTTAGTACTCGATATTTGATCTTTTACATATAAAATAGCAAATGATTGCATGAGAATTAAGAAGAGAAGCTTGCTTAAGAGTTATTACAATTAATTGAGTGATCAAATTTTCCAAAGATTCTGATGAGGATTTTAAAAAATCACTGGAATATTTATAAAAAATAATTTAAATAGAGTGGTTTGGTTATAAATTCTTGAGCAAAACTTTTTCAGAAACCATTAGTTTTGATCTTATGTGCAGAATCGAGTTTTAAAAAAAAAAAATAATGAGGGTGTTGATTTATGTCCGAATCTGAATTAAAAAAAATCCGAGAACAATTAGCCCGCGCTTTGCGTGAGCGTGATAGATATCGGAATGAACTGGATCGACTTCAGCGCCGAATTAATAAAATGGCAGTTCCACCATTACTGCTAGCCACCGTATCTCGGATTGTAGATGATGCTTTTGCGGTCATTCACACCCCATCAGGAAATGATTTTCTGGTTGCCAGCCCGTTTGAATCCTTAAAAGCGGGGGATGTGGTAGGAGTGGATCAACAAACACTTAAAATCGTGAAAATTTTGCCCCCAAATGTTGATGCATTTGTTGCAGGTATGGAATTAGATGAAAAACCACGAGAAACCTACGAAGATATTGGTGGACTTGATGATATTATTGTAACTCTGCGTGAAGTTGTTGAATTACCCCTTACTAATCCTGAATTGTTTGAGATAATTGGAATTGAACCGCCAAATGGTGTTCTTTTAGAAGGGCCTCCTGGAACAGGGAAGACATTGATTGCTCGAGCCGTAGCAAATGCGACCAATGCAACATTCATTAGATTGGTTGGTTCTGAATTAATTCAAAAGTATATTGGTGAAGGTGCTCGTTTAGTGCGTGAACTGTTTGCTTTGGCACGAGAAAAAGCACCTGCTGTATTGTTTATCGATGAAATTGATGCAGTAGCATCTAAACGAACGCAAGATTCTCAAGTTTCAGATCGTGAAGTTCAACGAACCTTGATGCAGTTATTGGCTGAAATGGATGGATTTAACGCTTTAGATCAAGTAAAAATAATAGCCGCAACCAATCGTCCAGATATTTTGGACCCTGCCATTCTCCGTCCTGGTCGTTTCGATCGGATTATTAAGGTCGGATTACCCGATGCCAAAGGTAGGGCAGAAATATTCAAAATTCATACCAGAAATATGCCGTTAGAAAATGTTAATCTTGAAAAAATGGCAATGCAATTGGAAAATCTCTCCGGTGCTGATATAAAATCCATTTGTACCGAAGCAGGAATGAATGCAATTCGATCAAATCGTAAAACGGTAAAAATGGAAGATTTCAAGTTTGCCTATGATAAATATATCAGAAAAGTACGGGAAAGTCGACCGGCTGCGCCCGTATATTCCTAAAACCTATTTTTTTTACTGATTACTGATTTAGCAGGTAATAATACATTGTAACTGAAGAAATTAGAGCAAGGTTACGAAATCCAAGAAATTTTGGATGAAATTCGGCAATTTCTATAGTGGAAAATATTCACATTAGTTCTTATGAAGAATATTTTCTTTTATTTGATAATTACCTCCACGCAAAAATAAAATATGATAGTCTAAATGAGGTGTTAAAGCAGCTGCTTTCCACTCCTTGTTCACGAGGGGCAAATATCTCCATAAAATATGAAGAATATGCACCTAAAATTGATTTGGTTTTCAACCAGTTATTAAATAAAAAACGAATAAATAGAGGATGCATAAGAAAATATGGAACAAAGCAAAAACCCCGCCAGTTTTTAAGAGTGAGCTATAAGTGAAACCTTCTACCCGATTCTTCTTAGCTAAGTTTAAGGTCATTAAATCACAGGTTGCTCCTTGGGGAAGGAGATTGCCACCCAAATTTATACCAAGAAGAAATGCGATTAGGACCACATCTGGAATATTCCCAGGATATAAATGTCGTAAAATGATAATTAAAAGAACAGCAGTGGGATTACTGGCTAAAAATCCTGAAAATAAACTGGATACTAATAACACGCCGATAGCAGCTATGAAAGTATTACTTAAATCAAAGAAAGAAAGCCCGGTTGCTATAAAAGTGAATGTTTCATTGAATTCCATAGCACCAATCAAGATAAAAAGGGCGATAAAAAAGAAAATAACCTTAAGATCAACCTTTTTGATGGTTTGCACCAGAGGGATTTGGTTAAGAAGGGTCATTATTATCCCTCCAAAAAAAGCGATTAAATAAGAATATTCTGCAAAAAAGACAAATCCCGCAATAATTACACCAAAATAAATAGAATTTAGGGTAAAACGCTTGCGATCTCTGATAACTAAGTCAGGGTTCATAATTTCCAAGAATAATATACGCTGTTGTTCTGTAGGGGGATTATATTTTCGTAGAACAAGCAGATCAAGCAATACCAAAGTCAAAACTAAAGTAATGATAATGAATGGACCCATTTTTGCCATAAACCAAATAAGATCAAGCCCGAATTCGGAGGAGATCAAGATATTCTTCGAAGAAGAAAAAGGAGTTAATACCGAACCAATATTAATAGTGATTGTGATTCCGTAAAGGAATGGTGATGGGTTGATTTTGAGAATACGACAGGCACGAATAACCAAGGGCACGAATAGAACTGCTACAGTGACATCAGCTATTATTGTTGCCACCAGAGTACTGATGGTGCATATCATGTAGAAAAAGAAACGGTGATTACCTTTAGTGATTTGCAGGGTTTTTACTGCCACCCACTGGAATATTTTATATTCTTCAGCAACAGCTACGATGATCTGCATTCCTAAAATAAATATTAACGGTTGGAATTCAATCATGTTAAAGAAAATCTGCATCCAACTAAGTTCTTGAACCTTTACTGGATCAATCCAACTCAAGAAACTGGCGGCATCTGCTTTTGGAATATAAATACTCGTCAGAACTGCCGCAATAATGGCACAGATGAGCGAAACAGCAACATAATCCATATTTTCGCGGCTAAAGACAATAAGGATAGCTACAAACAAGGTGATTTCAATTGCCAGCAAGATGTAATTTACCAAGTTCTTTCACTTTACTCATTATGGAAAAAAAAAAATTTCTTCAATGATTTTGTTTTGAATATAGAGTGATAATTCTTCAATGAAATGAATATCATATATTTTTATATTTTTTTCTAAATTTTTGTAAATATATTTATGAATAGGATATAAATCTTGGTTGAGAATTACAATACAATTGTCCATATCGGTTTACTCTGTTTCTTCCCATGATAAATATGAACCATACATAATAACTCCCAAAATCGAATTTTTGTCTACATTATCAATGTAATTGGTTTTTTATAGATTTTCTGAGCTTGAAATCATGCTGAAGCTCAATTTTTTGTTTAAATCATATAGTACTTTCCAAATTTCTTTGCATTGAAGAAGTGCATAATTATCTCGAAAGATAAAGGGAATAATTTAAAAGATAAGCTTTTTTACCCGTAAATATGTCGACAAATCTTCAGGAAAATCCATCGGTTGGGGCCGATATCGGACAAATTACTCCTAATCAGATTAATCCGCAGTTACTTTTAGATATTGCGGAGGTCATAGATCCTGTGATTTCCCAAAAATTGCCTTTAAAACAAAGTGGGTTTTCCTATACGATCTTCGTTCTGTTTGCATGTTGTATGCAAATATTAAGACTTTCGCCCCGACACACATCAGAAGTTATTCAAAAAAAGTGTTCTCGTGCTCAAATTTCATTTCAATCCTACTCAGTTACCAAATTTTCAAATGGTAAACAACGGAGATTCTTCCCTGATGAACCTGCTTTTTCTCGATGTTTTCAAACCTTGTCTAAGTTAGATTTAGTTGAAGCATTTTGGAATTCTGTACTTTTGGCACATTTATTAATTCTCAAATCTCTAAAAATTGTAAGTTCAGATCTAAAGTTAATAGCAGATTACACCGATACACCCTGTAAAAAAAATATGCAAGATCCATATTGTTTTGGAAAGAAAGAAGGTAAAACCGTTCATCGTACGCTTAGTTTTTCCGTTATTTCAGGTGATTTTCATCATATGATTGCCAATTTTAAAATTAAAAAGCGTCAAGATAAACTTCCTTTGTTTCACAATGTCCATGAGATGCTAGTTTCTAACTGCTTTTCCATAAAATATGTTATGCTTGACCGAGGGTTTTATCGTATATGAATACTAAAGTTCTTTTAGCAGAAACATGTGACCGTGATTATGCCTGGAAGAAAATGTGCGCAGACAAAACAAGAATTCATTCAAGATTTTAATCAAAATAAAATCCGTGAACAAATTACCAGCAGTCGAATATTTCCCCTAATTGATATGATCTGCTCAAAATCTGGCATAAGAACCCTACACGGCAATGAGAATTATATTCGAGATCTCTATCGCCGAAAATAGTTGATAGAAATTGCATTTCATGAAATGAATCGGTTAGGCATTGCACAAAAGGTGCAAGATCTCAATATTTGGCTGAATGTTATGTGAATTCGGTGCTTTTTGTACAATATATGGCAGACACAACGATTTCTAATAAAAGAAACGATCCTACCGCAGCAGATTTAGAATTGAATTAATTTCTTGGAATGTGCTCAAATCATCGGTATCCATTATATATATCATCCATGAATTGGAAGGAGTAACATTATCATGGAGAAATGAATAGATTAATCCTATATAGAAGAAAAAGGATCAATTACATAGTGAATGTATTATATATACCTAAAATTTCTGCGTTTCTCGCACTGGATTCTTTAGGTTTCTTCAATTTAGAATATCATAGCTCTTAATAAGCTAGCTAGTTTTAATGATTTATGCATTCTCTATTTTTCCAATAAAAATTAATGCATTTCAGCAAAATAGAACATTATTACTTCTTAATAATGATTATGGAGTATATTTTATACTGATATTTACTTATATATTTAAAGAAAGAATTATATTGAAGAAGATCAATAAATACATGATCAGTGGGAAGAAACACATAAAAATATAAATTTCCACTTTTTCCAAAAAATGATGTTTCATACCATTAGAGTGATTTACAATGAGTTATAAAATTGAAGAACTTGAAGGAATCGGACCAAAATATGCCGAAGCTTTGAAAAAAATCGGGATTACAAAAACCGATGAGCTGCTTAAAATAAAGCAAAAAGATGTCGCAGATGTTGCCAAGAAAATCAATGTTCCAAA
Organism: Candidatus Harpocratesius repetitus; assembly: GCA_021498095.1. GTDB lineage: Archaea > Asgardarchaeota > Lokiarchaeia > Sigyniarchaeales > Promethearchaeaceae > Harpocratesius > Harpocratesius repetitus. Next base: position 1,006,560 of record JAIZWK010000001.1, read on the forward strand.
GAAAAATTTAGATAAATGGATAGAAATTGCGGATCTTATGCGCATTAAAGGTGTTGCGGAAGAATATAGCGAAGCACTTAATCGTATTGGAATTGATTCAGTGAAGGAATTTAAACATCGAAATGCAGCAAATACATTAACCAAGTTAGAAGAATTAAATAGAAAATTCCCTGATATATTACGGAAACTTCCTAACATAGATATGATTAAGGAATGGATTTCTGAAGCGAAAAAACTTCCAGATCTTGATATTAACTAAAGTTCTGGATTTTTTAGATATTTTAGATTTTTTCTTCTTTATTTTTTGTGCGACAGAGTTAAGCTTAGTGGCAAAATTTCATATAATTGGACCGTCTTTTCAGGGGACGCGTGGGACTCATGGCGACTTCAGTTCCAATGATTGGGGCTCGAAAGCATCCATGAGAATGTACCGAAACCATCAACTCTCGATTGGTGTAGGGCTACCCAGTAAAATTCCATGGCGAATTAGCATGAACTCATGATTGAAGCTTCGTGAATTATACGCTACGAAAGGAGAGTTGATGTCTATTAGACGACGCAGCCGGACCAAACAGGCAAAAGCGTTAGGAACACATGGTGGAAAATCGTGTGTAACACCTGAACAAATAACGCTCGGAGTAAAGCGAGCGCCTACCGAATTTGTTATACGTTTACCATTAAGAACTCTGGAAACCTTCATCCCTGCTTGTGGCGAGATGAAGGGTGAGATTGGGAAAAAGCGAATGCCCCGAGTAATGTTGGGGATAGACCTATTGGTCAATCCGAAAGGATGCCCACTTCTCATGGCTCTACTTGAATTGGACGTATAGGAGACTTCTCCATGACCGACATTTGCGAGACGAATCAACCCGTGCAAGGTAGTCAACACCACCAGCATGCCGATATTACATGGATTTTCATGAATCGTGAAGCTGCAAAACGTGGTGTGAAGAAGCTCTAACAACAGATATTTCAAGCAACTCGTGATAAAAACTTCCATACGGCTCGCCGACTTAAGAAGCTCTTATTTAAATCATTAAATGCAAGATTTCTTGCCGTCCTTACAGTTACGTCCAACCAAGGTCGGTATACTCCAGGTGTTGATGGAATTATTCTTAGCAATTACATCTTTTTCTTTTTTTTTAATAATTATTAAAAAATTCTATAAATGGATTCAAAATATTATATTTATTTATCGGTCTTAATTTTTTTAACTATTTTTTTTTTCAAATAAGATGGATTTCTTTTATAATTGACTTTATTGGATATATAATTATATCTTTTGCTGGATTTCATATTTTTGGTATATTTATGAATGAAAAATTAGAACAAAAAAAAAGAATGAAAATATTAAACTTAAAATATATGATGACTTTTTTAATATTTGCAATTATATCTGATATTTTCATTCCATCTGTAAGATTTGGCATAAATATTTCATACGTTCTTTTATCATTGTCTACAAATATCTTCTTTTTAACAATGCTTTTTTCTTTTTATGAATTAGGTTATGAAAATAGGTTTGTTGAAGAGATTGGAAAAAATACATTGATTTTATTTATTTTTTCTATATTATTTGATAAATATATAACCATAATTTGGAAAGACTTAAATTTCCTTCAAATGAACAAAGATCCAAAATTGTATTACAAAAATTTATTACCCGCTTTTCAAATCTTAATCGTATTAGTGCTAAAAATTGTATTGCTATTGATTATTTTTTATTTATCACAAAAATTTCCAGTCTTAACTAAAAAGATCAAGAAAAGAATCCAAAATGAAAATCAGAATATTACTACGCTTTCGCAATCAAAAGTATCCTTATAAAAAGTCAATTATTGTGTTATCAATTTTAGTCAGCATTATTATTGGTGCGTATTCGGGATTTTCTTCATTAATGGAAAATGAAATGGGAGAAATTTCAGCTGATTTTGGTCCACACTATTCTATTTTTGATATGGATTTACAAGAAGTCAATTCCATTCAATCTGGAAGAATAATTCAAGAATATGATTATCTTCTTGACTCATTTTCTCCCATCATTCATACTTCGGTGAACACCTCTCATGATGGATTAAGTTTTAATAGAACTTATATAAAAGGACTCGACTTTAATTATTTTCAAACAATCAATTATTGGTACAATATTGAATATGCCGAGAGTATTACAAAAAATAATCTACCATCAAATTGGGTAATTTTAAGTGAATATACCGCAGATATAAACAATGTATCGAATGGGGAAGATTTTAATTTAGAAATATTAGGAAGTAATACAAACATTACACAAATAGAATCGTTTCATGTGATTGGTATTATTAAAAATTTTACAAATAATCTTGAAAGAGTGCTTAAATTTCCTGGAATGTTCGGAACATACGAGTTCATTCAGAAAGGATCAATTTCTTTAACTTTTCGGCCATCCGCGCAGATAAATTTCATGATTGGTAATTTTTCTAAATTCACAGATTTATTTGGTTCCCTTTCATCTACATCTTATTCTTTCCATTTTAATTTCAAATTTGATGCAAATTTAAATACTTTAGACATGCAAAAAAGCAATATTGATCGTTTCCAACAGGTTCTTGAGATGAACTTAAATCCCCTTAAAAATCATTATATTAAAGCTGATTTTTACGATTTTCTGGAAAAGACTATTATAAATAGAAATGTATTGATTAACAATATGCTTGAAGTGAGCATTCCCTTGATTTTAATTGCTGCAATTATTGTTGGAATCGATTTTCTTAATCAGAGAAAAAATTCTATTGCTATTGAAGAATTGAAGCAATATTTGGGGTTTTCAAGGTTAAATAATACTGCAGAAATTCTAATTAATGCATTTATTTCCCTTATAATCATTTTTATCTTAAGTATAATTTTTTCATTTATTACAACGGGAATATCGGGTTTTTTCTTAGTTCAAATTTTGATTTTACCTCGAATCTTACCTGTTAACGATATATTATGGATCGCTTTACTGATTTTTTGCTATCTCGTTTCTTTGGAATTCTTTGTTCTTTTTATCCGAAATTCTTCTTTAAAAAAGAATAGGAAATTATCCTTGTTTATCAATTTACTCTTATTTTTATTTATCATTTTATCAATTATTTTACCCTTAACAAGGAATTTTCAGCAAAATTCAGAAATTATTTTTATTAATTCTTTTAAAACAACGATTTTATTTAGTTCTATTTTTTTATCTGCTTTTATTATTCCAGTGGGCTATAATATATTTGGGCTTTTATTTCAAGAAAGCCGAAATTTTCAATTTTCTAATAAACTTGGAAAATGGATTTCAGAAAAATTAAATCTGAGATACTTGAAATATAAAATAAGTTATTTTCGAGAAAACTATAATAATTTTTATATTTCTATTATAACAATTGCCTTTATCAGCAGTTTCTTTTATAATAGTATCTTAATCTCCACTAATCTTCAATACTTTTTAAATTTTGCCCAAACCTTCGATTTTGCTGGTGAATATCGAATTGAAAATGATATTGATTTAACGTTAGAGAATTCTATCCCTCTTGAAATTTCGGATAATTTTCAGCAAAATTTACGAAATATTACAGAAATTGAGTTATTTTCCCCGAATTTTCATAATTATGAATCTGTTTTTATTTATGTCATAGATCCTAGTGAATGGGAAGATTTGAGAGAAAATAGTGATACATCATATTATTGGAATATTATTCAAAGTCTTCAGAATTCAGATAGTGATGTAATTGCATCTGAAAAATTATTTCATGATATTGAATTACAAGAGAAGGATACTTTGGATCTTACTGTCACTGATAATAAGACTGTTACTTTCAATATGGGTGAACATTTAAATTTATTTCCTGGAATAAATATTGTCAATTCCTATTCAATTATCATGAGTTATTCACAATTTTCTGAAATTAAAACGGACATTATGCGATTCACCCAGGTTTTAATTTTCCACGATTGTTCTCCCCAATTAGAAGAATATTTAGAAAAAATTGCACGTGAAAATATCCAAAATTACTCGTTTACTTTTATATCATTCCAAGATATTGTGAATAATTCATTCAATCCTCTTCTATCTATTTCAAACTTCTTTATTAGATTAAAAATTCAATATTTAATTGGAATTTATTCTGTTACATTTCTGTTTGTATTATTTTTTATTGATTTGAGGATTGTTATTGAAAAAAATAAACGTGTCTATAGAAAATTTGTTCAAAAAGGTTTTTCTCTTAAAATAATTCAAAAATTCGATCTTTTTGCCTTTAGTTCATCGATACTTTTGGGTTTAATATTAGGCTTATTAGGTATCTTAGTATTTTATTCTCAATATGTAATTCAACAAAAATCAAGTTTTTATTACTTAAATTCTTTAAATCTTACTTTTTTCAATTTTCCATGGCAAATTTTTGGAATATGTTTTGTTTCACTTGCATTCCTTATTTTTTTGGTAATTTACTTGATGATAAAATTCAACATATCAAAGAAAATATTCAAGAATGGCGATTGATAATGAATGGCCTGCAAATAAAAAATGTCTTTTTCATTTATAAAACCAAATATATTGACGTTGTTGCCTTAAAAGGTGTAAATATGACACTTTCCCCTGGAGAAATTACAGTCATCATGGGACCTTCGGGTAGTGGAAAAACCACCTTATTAAATTTACTAAATGGAGAAATAAGACCTTCTTCTGGGCAGATAATATATAATGATCAAATTTATGAAAATTTTTCCTTTAGGGATATTCAGAATTTTCGAAAAACTAAAATTGGATACATGAGACAGAAAGAAAATTTATTTAATTTCTTGACAATTAATGATAATTTCCAATTAATCGCTGATTTAATTCATCGAAAGATTTCGAAGGAAGAAATAATTGAGCATTTACAAAAATTTGATCTGGGAGAAAAAATCAATGTATTTCCTGATCAATTAAGCCAAGGACAACAGCAAAAAATTGCATTCCTTTCAATCTTAATAAAAAAACCTGAAATTATATTATTTGATGAACCCACAGGGAATTTAGATGCAGAATCAAGAGATGATTTTATTAGAATGATTGAAAATTATAAAGAACAGGATAATGATACAATATTTGTAATAGTGACTCATGATCCTGCATTTATTGCGATCGCAGATCGAGTTTATTTTCTGAAAAATGGAAAAGTTGATACACATCTTGATAAAGCTGAAATTATTATGAATAAAACTATAAATCTTGAAAAAAATATTCCTAATTTTGGTGTAAATGCCTTTAATTTAACGATATCAAAAGAAGATTTATCTAGAATCGAAACTTCAATAGAAGTTATCCAAAATTTCCTTAGAAAACTTGAAAAAAAACATATGAAAAACCCAGAATCTACTTAAAATCACAAACATATTCACTTACATAAGAATAATGACTACTATTATCACTCATTTAGATGCAGATGGAGTGTGTTCTGCTTCCTTAGTTCGAATGGTTAAAGAATTTCACAATAGTTACGTTTATTTCAGCCATCCTGCTGGTTTACTTCATGATTTACGCGTTATTCCAAAAGATGATTTAATTATATGTGATATTGCCTTAGATCAGCGTAGTTATCTTGAAATTTTTCAGATTTTTGAAGAATTCACAAAAGAATATTCGATAATTTATATTGATCATCATGCCCAACCAGAAGGTATGCCAAATAAAGTGATAAATGTGCATGATCCCAATGTTTCGGCCACTGAGTTAACATATCGTTATTTTTATCATCAATTACCAAAGAGAGCAGATTTCATTGCCTTGCTTGGTTCAATTTGTGATTACTTAGATGATAGTCCTTTAATGCAACGTTTGATGCATCATTATGAGCGGCGTACACTCTTTTTAGATGCAGGTTTACTTGCCCAAGGCTTAAAGAAATACGGGAAGAAAGCCCATTATGAAAAATTGCGTGATTTAATTAAAGCGTTTAGTCATGGAAAATCTCCATGCGATATTCCAGAATTAACTCAAGCAGCAATTAATGCAACAAAGTCGGATAATTCTAAGCGTTCTTTAATTCTTTCACTCTATCACACCGAAAAAAACATTGCTTGGATTCAAGATCCTCCTTCCATGTCGTATTCTAAGATCGCTCACTGGATCATGGGTGATTCTGGAAAGCATCTTGGATTAGCCATTCGGACATTGAATTCAAAACGATTATTGGTGGATATCACCATAAGGGGTTGGCGGAAAATAGATCTGCGAAAGTTTATTCCTGAAATAGCAATGAAATTGGGAGGAAGTGCCGGTGGGCATGCAAATGCCGTAGGTGTGCGACTTCCTCAGAAGAAATGTCAACTTTTCTTGAGAATGTTGGATAATCATCCCATTTTTTCAACATTGGAACCAATTGCCCAAATAGATGATTTAATACCCCTTTCTTTCTCTAATAATTTAATCATGTGATTAATATCAACTTAAGATTACTGCAGCGAGAATTTTGTTATAGATAAAGATGAAAAAAAATTACCAGAGCTCGATATACGGAAAATTAGAAAATTAGGTAATTAAGTGAAGATCTAATATTGCGTGAACTACTTTTTTTGAATTCATATCTTCTATTTGAAAAGAATTTATTAAGTATTAGATTAAATGATAACAAGTAATCGGGAAATTAATCTTCGTGATGCTTTATGAGTAACACATCTATCAGTAAAGTATTCTTCATCGGTCTTCAAACTAAAGAAAATGAAGATCAAATGCGTTTAAAGATTCAACGCCTCTTTGATCATGCAGAATTTGCCTCCTTTTTAGAAAAAGGTGATTTAACTGCTGTAAAAGTACATTTCGGTGAACGCGGAAATTCCACTTTTATTCCCCCGTGGTTTATACGCGCTATCGTGAAAAAAATTCGTGAAACAGGTGCAAATCCCTTTATAACAGACACAAATACTCTCTACCGTGGAAAGCGCCGTAATGCGGTTGATCATATTCAAACCGCTATTCTTCATGGATTCACTTTTGCCACAGCTGATGCACCTGTAATCATTGCTGATGGTTTGACAGGTAAAAATTATGTAGATATACCTATTAATCAAAAACATTTCAAAACAGTGAAAATCGGTGCAGATTTAGTTCATGCAGATGCAGTAATCGTTTCATCTCATTTTAAAGGACACATGATGGCAGGATTTGGTGGTGCTATTAAGAATATTGGGATGGGTTGTGCCAGCGTTCAAGGAAAGAAGGAACAGCATAATGTTCGACCCCATTTACCTGAACCAGAAAAGTGTCAAGGGTGTGGCATCTGTAAAACTCACTGCCCAGCTGATGCAATTGAAATTATTGATGGAAAATACACCGTGAATGAGGAATTATGTGTTGGATGTGGGGATTGCATTCGATACTGCCCAGAAAAAGCATTAGAATTCAATTGGGAAAGTGATCTTTCTGATTTCACTGAAAAAATGACTGAATATGCATATGGATTTTGGAAAATTCATCAAAATAAGATTGGTTTTATTAATTTTGTTTTAAATGTAACTCCAGAATGTGATTGTTATAATCTTTCAGAAATTCCTATCGTACAAGATATTGGAATTTTAGCTTCTAACGATCCAGTTGCATTGGACAAAGCATGTTATGATTTAGTCAATCAACAGCCTGGAAATCGCGCTTCACGAATGGAAAATAATTTTAATCCAGGAGAAGATAAATTTCTCGGAGTTCATAAGGAGACTAAAGGAAATATTCAATTTTTATATGGTGAGCAGCTTGGTATGGGGACAACCCACTACGAGTTAATAGAAATTAAGTAATTTTTATAGTTTGAAAAAAATATTGAATTTCCATACAGTATTGATAAGATGATAATTCTTAAAATCACTTTAATCTTTATCAAATATCTCATCTAATTATAATTATTCCAAATTTTTTCCCATTCAAAGTCATCAAATCCCTAACAAATCAGTAAAATTATAAATCAAATGAGAGAACAACAGTTAGCACTTATATTTTCTTAATTACAAATCTCCCCCAACTTACTATCACTTTTATCAATTAAATATCTTTACTAGAATGGCTGTGTGAAGTGCGTAGTTCTTTTTAAATATATGTCGCGCATTTAGTTGATTGAATATTGCTAATTAATCTGAAATTTTATCTGAAATAAAAAATTTTACAGTAAAAAAAAGTTCAATAGATCAAGTTCTTTTGAAAGATAATCGAAATGATTTATTATTGATCAAGTGTACTCTTTTTTTTTCTTTTTAATGTATCAAATTGAGCAAAAAATTCAACACTCTCTCCTTGACCTTGAAATACAACATTATAAGGTAGATTTTTTAAAAGATGGATCATTGCATGGTTCTTCATTAAAACATCACCAGTTAATCCCAAAAAGCCCTTTTCTTGAGCAATTTCACATAATTTTAAGAGTATAAATTTCCCAATACCTAAATTGCGATATTCTTGGTCAACTGTTAAACCAATTTCAACGAAACCCGTATCTTTCTGTAAATAATATTCACCCATGGCAATAATATTCTTTTCTTCAATATTTCCCACGATTCCGACTATTACATACGAATTTTGGTAGTCACAGATTATCCGTGATTGTGTTAATGGATGATCGAATTTGCGAATAAATGTGAAAAATCTGGAAATTCTATCTTCTGGACTTAATCTATAATAAAGATCTTGTATCTCCCGTTCATCTGTAGGCTGGACTGCTCGAAAATGAATAGTTGGTCCATTTTTAGGCGTATAATTCCAGATTTTATCTGGATAAATAACTACCACACCATCTTTTGTGGTGGGAATTTGTTGATCTTTATAAATTTTATTCATAGCTTTAGCTTGATCTAATAAATCTTGCCGATATTTAGGATGGGCAATCCCTATCATCTGTAATATTCGTTCTCGAATTGTTTTTCCTCGTAAATATGCAATACCATATTCAGTTATAACATAATGAACATCGATTGCTCGTAAACTGACAGGTTCAAAATTTAGAAGTGGCAATATGCGCGATTTGCCTGATTTGGTGGTACTTGGCAAAGCAATGATACATTTTCCTCTTTCTGCTAAATTAGTACCTATCATGAAATCTGATTCGCCTCCAGTACCTTCAAATACTGTTGATTTTAAATCATTAGTTGCTTGTCCTAAGAGATCAACCTTTAGGGCACTGTAAATTGAACACATCTTGGTATTTCGAGCGATTCTTGTAATATTTACAATAAATTCTGTGGGATGAAATTGAATAAAGGGATTATTCGCAAGAAAACGGTAAAATCGATTTGATCCTATAGCTAAAGTGGTCATAATCGTTGGATAGTAATTTTTTCTGCAGGTAATTACATCATTTTCAATAAGAGTCATTAAAGATTCGGGAAGCATTTCGCTGTAAACGGCTAAATTCTTTTTATTTAGAAGATATTTGGGTAAATGATTACAAATTTTCCCGATTCCAATGTTTAATGTGGTTCCATTCTCTATTAATTGTGCCACGTATTGAGCAATTTTATCGTTCGTTTCTGATTGTTCTTTTGTTTCTCCTTGGTTTGTCATCTGATTTGAGTCATATTCTAATAAGGGGGCATCATGATAGCAAAAATAATCAATTTGATCAAATCGAATAAAGGAATTTCCCATGGTTCTAGGCATTTGGGGATTTATTTGACAAATCACAATTCGGGCGATTTCAACCATAGTCTTATTAATATCTACATTAATACCCAAAGAACAATATCCATTTTCATCTGGAGGTGATATCTGTAAAAGAGCCACATCAATATAGATTCTTTGTCTTTTTCCCCGCAGCATTTTTGGAATCTCGGAAGAACTTATCGGTGTAAAATCACTATGGCCGCGATTTATCGCATCTCGAAGTTTTTTTGAACCTACAATTGATAATGTATTGTGACGGAATGAAGTTGGTTTCAATTCATTGAAAAATTCACGATTTGATACAGAAAAAAAATGCAGTATTTCACAATCCGACCAACGATATGTATCTTTAGCTAATTCATCAGTAAGATAAACAGGTTCTGAACATCCAGATCCGAAAAAGATACGAGATCCCGGTTGAATTATCTGTTCCAAATCACTAGGTGAAATTTCTTTGTCTTTATAATTCGTTCTCCAATTTTCCAGATCAAAATGCACCATAAGAAGATCACTTTATTATAATACAGTGTAATCTGTAATCAATTACTATAAAAAATTTAGTAAAGAGAATTTTATACTGTTGAAGGAAAAATGATAAATTATCAAAAAAAATCGGTTAAATTCTTTTGTAGCTCAAAGGTTTTCCACGATAAATTCATTTGTGCTTTAAAATAATTAACATCTGCAGGACTGAATCCCCGAAAATGATTATTAAAAATAACAAAGATATCGGTTATTGAAGGTAGGGAAGCCATTTCTTTAACTTTCAAAATGAGGTTATTAAAAACTTCAGTTTTTTTTCTTTGAATTCGGTTGAATTTTGTTATTTGACGATCTCCGATCAATCGAATATAATACTTAGTTTGATTTGGAGGGTAAATCATATCAATTCCTTCACGAAGGCTGCTTGCAATTATCCAATTTGGTAGATTATCAAAAATTTCATAAATTTCAGAGTTGAACCATGAAATATGGCGAAATTCAACTGCAAATTCGAAATGAGGAAAATTTTTCTGTAAATACATCAACTTTTTCCTGTGTGGTGGATTATTTTGAAAGGAAGGAGGAAATTGAAGGAGAAAAATTGAAATTTTTTGTCTTATCGGGAAAAATGCATTAAAAAACAAGGAAATGTCGCGATCTATAGTGTTGTAGTTAAAAGAATGTGTGAATTTTTGATTCATTTTTACAGTAAACTGAAAATTAGAAGGAGTATCTTGATTCCAGCGATTAACTAACTCTTTAGTAGGAATATAATAAAAACTTGTATTTATTTCTACTGTATCAAAATATTTTGCATAGTAATTGAGAAAATTTGCTGAATCGAGTTTTTTAGGATAAAAATTTCCTTTCCAGTCTGAATAACTCCATCCTGCGCATCCCACATGAAATTTTGATTTATGAATTTCAAACCTTTCCATTTTAAATACTTATAATTATTTTTTTTTCCTTATTATCTTGATATAAAGTTGTTTCTGAATTGGTTGATCAAAATCCCAATAAATTTTTATTTCACACTTTTCTGGATATGAAAAAAGCGGATTCTTATTTTGAAATGTTGGAATAGAGATTTCTGAAGGAATTTTTTCAATGTATTGATCTATACTGCTTAATGTTGCCCGTTCTATCATTTCGATATTAATAATTTCATGATATCCAAAACAATCATGTTGAATAATTGGGTAAACATACAGCATTGGATCTTTAAAGGATGCAGATAGTTTTTGAAAATCGGGATAAATTTCTGGATTCATAAATATTTTCATATGTAATAATCATAATTCTTGAGAGTAAAAGAATCGCTATTACAATTTGAAAGAATGTACTTTTTATTATAAAATTAGTATACAAGCGAATTAATTACAAATTTTTTATATATTCCGTTAATTGTTCCCATGGCTCTTCAATTCGTGGAGTAGGGGCATTTGGAATTGAGTGGGTCTGATCTAATTTTCGACCTGTTTGGTAGTAATGATAATCTACAATAAGAAGAAAGTACTGGTTGGATTGTTCAGAAAAATCAATTGCAAATCTTATTAATTCTAAAGCAATCTGCTTATTGCCTTTTTTAAATGCAAACCTCGCTGCATATCGAAGGGTTGAAATTAATGAATTTTTTGATTTTAGTTTTATTGCTTGTTCCAAGCTTTTTTTAATTTGTGGGTCAAATTGCATTGATGAAATGTAAAATCAAAGATCTAAAAAGTCTTTTGAACCTAAAAAAAATGAAAAGAAAAAACAATAATTCGAATAATTTAAAGTAGAAGAGGAAATTGTAAATAAATATGAAAAAATGGATTAAAGTCATGCTTATAATCTTACCTATTTTGATTAGTTCTGGGCTTTCTGTTTATTATTATTATGAAATCTCGAAACCTTGGTATGTTTTGGATAATATAAATAAAATCGAGGGTGTATTTGAAGAATCTAAATTACTAAAACAGGAAGACCATTTATTTGTTGCAACAAATCAAAATGAATTAAGTATATATTCAATGTCTCAAAATAATACTGTTATTTTTAAATCAATTGTAAAATTTAATGTTACTTTAAATCAGAAAATTGCAATTATTGACAATTTCATATTTACTGTTGAAAACAATAATTTCTATATCTATAATTTTACAAATTACACGAACTATGGACAAGTTGGCAAAAAAAATGCAAGTACTTATATTTATGATTTTGAAATTAATGAAAACATTGCTTATCTTGCCACTTCTTTTGAATTAATTATCTTAAACATCTCAAATCCCCGTAATATGAGTATTATTTCAACATACACCGAAAATAATCATTTTGCATATGGAAAACATAAAATTTCATATTATGATGAATTTTTATATCTCACTGATACATACAGGGGTTTACGAATAATTAATGTATCTAATCCATTTAAACCTCATCAAGTGGCTCAATATTTTGTTAACTTTTTTTCAAATCCTGAATCCTCAATTTCTGAAATCGCAGTTTCAGAAAAATATGTAATTTTGCTCGATCGTTATAATGGCTTATTAATATATTCTCGGATTTCACCAGATGTTTTAGAATTTTTAGGATTTACGTACGCATCTTCATCAACAGTCAAAATGGAAATAAAAGGAAATTTTATTTACATTGCTGAAGAAAATAGAGGATTTAGGTTGGTTTCAATTGCAGATCCAAATAATCCTTATACAGAGACGGTAATTAGCAATAACTCATCTTGTTATGGTTTTGTTTTAGTAGATCAAGATGTTTTTGTATTACAAGAGAATGAAATTGGATTTTATCAATTAGTTCTAGGAGTTGGCCCAAATCCAACCAGAAAAGCTATAGCAATTCAAGTTATTACAGGATTCTTACAAGTATTGGCGTACTTAGTTTTAGCGGTTGTGTTATTTATCCTTGTAAAAAGAAGTCGAATTTTACAATAATTTTTTTAATGTGATCTCGAGATCATTTTATTTTCAACTTTTTTATTAATTCTATTGAAGAAAAATCTATTTAATCCAATCTCACTAATATTTAAATAGATAGATATGTATTGATTGGAGAAATAATTTATTAATCGATCAACACCCATCTTTATTTTATTTTCTCTCCATTAATGAAATATATTCAACAGAAATTCCAGAAATTTCTGAGTTTTACTAGATCTTACTAATTAATAACGAAAGTTGAGCTTTATGATCGCTTCAAAACCCGTTAAAGAAGAAAACTTAAGTGCCGACGAACTATTTAAATCGGGAAAAATGCCCGAAATGATGCAACATTGGTATTCTATTCGTAAACAGTATCCCGAACATTTTTTACTAGCATACAGGATGGGTGATTTCTATGAATTTTTCTATGATGATGCTGTAAAAGTTTCAAAACTGCTTGGGTTAACCCTTACTAAACGGGGAAGCGGACCAAGTCGACATCCACTTGCTGGCATTCCACATAAAGCTACTCAACATTTTAAAAATTTAGTAAAACAAGGTCAAACGGTTATTATTGTTGAACAATTAGAAGATCCCAAAAAAGCCACAGGAAAAATCGTGAAAAGGGGTGTTGTACGAATTTTAAGTCCTGGAACCATCGTAGATAATCTTCTTTTAGATAGCGACACTCCCAATTTTATCTGTGCGATTCATCGAAGAAAACGAAATTATGGAGTGGCTTTACTCGATCTTTCCAGTGGTGACTTTTACACATCTGAATTTTATGGTAAACTGGCTTCTCGGGTAATGTGGGCATGGATTAATCGATTTTCACCGGTAGAATGTGTTGTTTCTGATGAACTAGCAGGAGATTTTTCCTTTATGGAAGAATTTAATAAGAATTCTACCATGATTCTTAAGCAACATCCTTCTTATCATTTTCTTGAAGAAAATGCTTATGAATTGCTTCGAAAACAATTTCATGTGGAGAATTTAGCTGCGTATGATCTTGAAGATAAACCACTTTCAATGACCGTTTGCGGCGCCTTACTCTCGTTTGTTCAAGAAACACAAAAAGAAGAAACATTAGCAAATATCTGCCGTGTGAAATATTATATCGACACAGATTTTATGTTTATCGATCAAACCAGCCAAAAAAATCTGGAATTAATCAAGAATCAAACAGATGGAGGTACTTATGGAACTATTTTTGATATTTTGAATCGTACAAAGACTCCTATGGGCACACGTTTATTAAGACAGTGGATTGTTCAACCGTTATTATCGAAAAATGAAATTGATAAAAGACTAGAAACGGTAGCGTTCTTTCTTTCAAATTATGATCTTTTTCAAGAATTTCGAAGTTATCTTAAGGAGATTGGTGATATCAGTCGGCTCATCTCACGAATTAATTATTCAAGCACAGTTAATGCTCGAAATTTGCTAAGTCTTGCTCAAGGTCTTAAGACTATTCAAGAAATCCAAAATCTTCTGTCTTCAGTTGAAAATCCCGAAATAAAGCGATTAGTATCCAAACTTTCTGATTTTTCTTCGATTATTTCATTGGTTGAATCTTCAATCCATCCGAATCCACCAACAACTATTACTGAAGGTCAGATAATTCGGGATGGATACAACTCACAAGTTGATGAATACAGAGATATCCTACATAACGGTAAACAATGGGTTATCTCATTTGAAGAAGCTGAAAAACGCAAGTTAAATCTTAGTACAGGATTGAAAATTGGATATAATCGCGTATTAGGATATTTTGTTCAAATCACAAATAATGCTCTAAAAGGTATTTCGCTTCCTCAAGAATATGTTCAACGTCAATCACTTAAATCATGCGTAAGATATGAAACTCCTCGATTAAAGGAAATGGAGATGAAAATTCTCTCTGCAGAAGAAAATCTTATGGATTTGGAGTATGAAATATTTCAGCAAACACGTGAACATGTTATTCAATTTACTAAACAGATTCAAGAGAATGCCGAGGTTATCGCAATTTTAGATGTATTAAGTACTTTTGCAGATGTAGCTTTGACTTACAATTATAATCGCCCCATTCTAACCAACTCAGATAAGATCTTGATTAAACAAGGACGTCATCCTGTAATTGAATATGTTAATAAGAAAGAACGCTTTGTTCCCAATGATCTTCTTCTTAATTCCGATTCGGAGCAAATACTAATTATTACGGGCCCAAATTGGAGTGGAAAATCTACATATCTACGACAAACGGCTTTGATTATAATTCTTGCTCAAATTGGTTGTTATATTCCAGCAGAGGCCGCTGAAATTGGCATTGTTGACCGTATTTTTACCCGTATTGGTGCATCTGATGATCTCACAAGGGGACAAAGCACCTTTATGTTAGAAATGAATGAAATGGCTCAAATTCTCAATTATGCCACTAAAAATAGTTTAGTAATTATTGATGAACTCGGACGTGGAACAGGTACGGTTGATGGACAGTCAATTGCACAAGCCGTGATTGAGTACCTGCATGATAATCATATTAAAACACTGTTTTCAACCCATTTTCATCAATTAATTAATCTGCAGCTTCCACGTATTCATAATTATCATTTTCGTATTTTGGAAAAGCCGGAATCTCATGAGCTGGTCTTTTTACGACAGCTTACGCATGGAGGAACGGATAAAAGTTATGGTATACACGTAGCAATGATGGCAGGTTTACCTACATCGGTAACTGACCGCGCATTTGAATTAATGGAACGATCTTTACAGGAAGAACTAATAGAAAAGAATAAGATAATTGATGAACAATCCAATAAGAAAAAAGAATATCAAAAGAATATTGCGTATAATGTAAAGGATAAGGATTATTTGGAGATTAAACCATCTTCTCAATCTCAAATTATGAAAAATAAGGTTTCAATTTCAAATAATACTGTTGTTTCTGGTTCTCATGAATCTATTCTTTCCTCGACTTCAAAAAATAGTCGAAATGCTGTTAAACCAATTTCATCTCGAAAAGTTAAGCAAATGACATTATTTCCCACACGAAAAGTTGACGATTCTGAATTGGTTATCATGCTACGTTCCTTGGATTTAAATCATATGACCCCGATTGAAGCCTTTGAAACCCTAATCAAATTGAAAAAGAAACTTTCATCACTTCAATCTCTTGAAAAATAATTCCTTCCCAAGTGATACAATTTAATGGAATTGAAATTAAATAGATTTAAATCCTTTTTATTTAACATAATGTATATTGATCATATCTACCGATCATATCGTTCTTTTTATTTTAAAATTCAATTTGGTGCCAAAATTACATGGTAACAACCGAAAATAGAAAAACTGAAGCAAAAAAATCCATTCTCTTTTCCTTGCCTGAATTAAACTCCAAAATTCTGAAATCACATGAACTGAAGGAAAACACGCCTAATTTGTTAAAGCAGAAAATTCCCGAATTGCAGGAAACATTAGAATGCGCTTTAAATCTGTTTTCTCAATTAGATCTTGCTGGAGCGGCCAAAAATTTTCGCAAATTAGCGACAGATCTGAAGTTTATCCAAGGTATGTGCTCCACTGAAGGAAATATGCATCCCCGAAATACATTGAATGATTTAACTGGAAAACAGTGGTTGCAACATACTAAAAGTTGGTTGATCGTCGATGGACGCCCTAAAGATATGGCTTATGAAATTAAAAATCATCCTGCAAGTTATCCTCCAGCTTTAGCGGCTCATTTTATTGAATTTTTTACTAAAAAAGGACAGTGGGTTTTTGATCCATTTATGGGAATTGGAAGTACTGCAGAAGCCTGCATTATGACCCAACGCAATTGTTATGGCACCGAATTGAATCCCGATTATGCAAACTATACAAAAGAAAGAGTTAATCGACTGAAAAATAATTCTAATTCTTTAGAACCGAGTAATAAATTAACATCTGGTTATTCAAATGCTAAATATGATCATTTCTCTTCTAAATGTATAATACAACCTGGTGATGCTAAGAAAGCAGTTAAATATTGGAGAGATGCCAATCTACCGCTCATGGATTTTCTAATAACATCTCCTCCCTATTGGAATATGCTTCACACAACCCGTGGTGGGGTTAAATCTGCGCTGAAGCAGCGCGTTGAGAAGGGATTGGATGAAGTATATAGTGAAAATGAAGCTGATTTGGGAAATATTTTTGACTTAACCGAATATCTTGATAAAATCCAAGATTATTTTCGTCTTTTTAAACCAATGCTAAGATCCGGGGCATATTTAATGGTAATTGTTCAAAATTGTCGACCTAAAGATGGTATCATGGTTCCTCTGGCATGGAAAATTGCAGATCGGTTAAAAGATGAATATATTTTACGGCAGGAATTTATTTGGTGTCAAGATCAAAAGTTTCTAGGTATTTGGGGGTATCCCACAACCTATGTGAGCAATGTACATCACCATTATTGCCTGGTTTTTCAAAACAAAAATTAAGTATTTGTGAGTTTTCTAGGAATAAATGGCAATGAAATTTTGAAAACTTGGCAATGAATTAAAGCCAATTATCAGTTTTTCATCCCCCTAACTTTGATAAATTTTTTTTTTATTTGGATTTATAGAAAATTTATAGAAGAGTGGAAAAAAAGACTATTAAATAAAAGTACCTTATTCAATTATATTTGAATTTTCTAATAATAATTCTTCAGATACAGATCCTTCTTTATTTAAAGAAGAATTAATTGAGAAAATTGCCGAAATTGTTCAACTTTATGAAGATTTAGAAAAAGATTTGGATGATATTTTTCTAAAAATTAGAGATATAGCGAAAGGATCATTGAGTTATTTATTAACATTAACAATGTAATTGGTTTTTTATGCCTTTTCTGAGCTTGAAATCATGATAAAACCCGATTTCTTGTTCAAATTCTTTGATACACTTTCAATCTCATTTCATTGGAGAAACACATAATTATTTTAAGAGACAAAGGGAATAATTTAAAAGCTAAACTTTCTTACCCTTGGATATGTCTACAAATCTTAGGGGAAATCCATCGGTTGCCACCGATATTGGAAAAATTACTCCCGATCTAATTAATCCGCAGTTATTTTTAGATATTGTGAAAGTGATAGATCCTGTGATTTCCCAAAAATTGCCTCAGAAACGAAGTGGATTTTCCTACACCATCTTCGTTTTATTTGCATGTTGTATGCAAATTTTAAGACTTTCACCACATCATACAGCTGAAATTTTACAAGAAAAGTGTTTTCATGCCCAAATTTCATTTCAATCCTACTCAATTACAAATTTTTCAAATGGAAAACAACGAAGATATTTCCCTGATCAACCCGCTTTTTCCCGTTGTCTTCAAACACTATCAAAGTTGGATTTAGTTGAAGAATTTTGGAATTCTGTACTTTTGGCACATATATTAATTCTCAAATCTCTGAAAATTGTAGGTTCAGATCTAAAGTTAATAGCAGATTATACTGATACACCTTGCAAGAAAAATGAAAACGATCCATATTGTTTCGGAAAAAAAGAAGGCAAAACAGTTCATCGAACGCTTAGTTTTTCAGTTATTTCAGGTGATTTTCATCAAATGATTGCCAATTTCAAGATTAAAAAGCGTCAAGATAAACTCCCTCTGTTTCACAATGTCCATCAGATTCTAGTTTCTAACGGCTTTTCTATAAAATATGCTATGCTTGACCGAGGGTTTTATCGTAAAAGAATACTAAAGTTCTTTCAGCAGAAGCACATAACCGTGATTATGCCTGGAAGAAAATGTGCGCAGACAAAACAAAAAATCATGAACTACTTAAATGGAGTAGGTAAAAGATACTGTAAAGGTATGATTAAGGGTAAATACGTAAAAAAGAAAGGATTTTCACCTATTAAATTCGATCTTTTGCTTGTTGCTAAACGCAGATTTAATTTAAAAGAAATCATTCAAGATTTTAATCAAAAGAAGATCAGTGAACAAACCGCCAGCAGCCGTATTTTTCTCCTAATTGTTATGTTCAGCTCAAAATCTGGCATAAAAACCCTACACGGCAATGAAAATTATATTCGAGATCTCTATCGCCAAAGATGGTTAATAGAAATCGCATTTCGTGAAATGAATCGGTTAGGTATCGCACAAAAGGTGTAAGATCGCAATATCCGACTGAATATTATGGGAATACGATGCTTTTTGTACAATATATGGCAGACACAACGATTTCTGATAAAAAGAAACGATCCTACCGCAAAAGAGTTAGAATTGAATGAATTTCTTGGAATGTGCTCAAATCATCGGTATCCATTATATTTATCATCCATGAGTTGAAAGGAACAATATTATAACAGATTAACGAATAGATTAATCTTATATAGAAGAAAAAGGATCAATTACATAGTGAATGTTATTAAAAAAATCAAAAAAAACATAAGTTTTAAAAAATAGCTTCAGATAGAAGCTTTATAAAATGAAGAATAAATAGGTAATTGATAAAAAATGCTCGTGGAATCTTTAAACGATTCTCAATTCAGAAATTTGGTTGATTTTATTTATTTGCGCAGAATTTTAAAATTCTCACTAAAGGGATTAATAATTTTATTTAAAAATCCATCAATGGAAATTTCAAAATTTAAAGAATTCAAAGAAGATCGCATCAAGCATTTTCTTTTAATGGGTAAGCAAATTAAGCTAGATACAGATAAAGAACTCCAAAAATTGTTTAGTTTTGATTTTTCTGATGTAAATTATCGTAAAATCGAATATATGGTAAAATTTTGTATTAAACATAATATTTCTATAATCACTCCTAATTCCCAGAAAATCCCACTACTTTTTCAAGAAATTCCTACAATACATAGAGATCTTATCTTTATCAAAGGAATTATTTTGGAGACTGATATTAAATCATATTCTATTTGTGGAACGCGAAATCCGAGCCAAGATGCAATTGAAAAAACAAGAAGGATTGGAGCATTTTTTGCTGAAAAAGGTTTTACACTCATAAATGGTTTTGCAAAAGGTATTGATATTGAAAGTTTTAAAGGTGCTCAAACAAAGAAAGGACGATATATCGGAGTTTTAGCTTCAGGTGTTGAAAATGTATATCCTCCTGAAAATCAAAAGTATATTGATTCAGTAATAAATCATGGGGCTTTGATATCTCAAAGATTAATAGATAGAAGAGTTAATCGGCAAGCTTTACAAATGCGAAATAGATTTTCTGCACAATTATCATTAGCAAGTATTTTCATTGAAGGAAATTATAAATCAGGAACAAAATGGCAGTTTAAATTTGCAAGAGAGGCGAATAAACCCGTTTTTTATTTAGAACCCAAAGATTGGAATCATGAAAATTCTTATATTCCAAGAATGATAAAGGAACAAGGTGGTTTTGAGATTAAAAATGATCTTTCAAATTTAAATAAAGTTCTTGAGATTTTAGAGAATGAATATAATCAAAAAAGGAGCAAAATTCTCCATGTATAATAATTCTATAAAATTTGATTATGGAAAATTTCAATTTCAACCTATAAACTCTGCTACTAATTTAAATTTTATTAGACCAATAGCCATTGGCAGATTTTTCCTAGATAATAAACCGCAATTAGAAGATTTGAATAAAGAAATCTATGTCTATAATCTTCTTCAAAATAATTATTTAGATTTTATTCAAGAAAATGAATTTGATCAAATATATTGCTTGGGACCATACTACCCTTACAAAAAATGGAAAAGCAATAACAAAAAAAAATCTGATTGGCCTAATTTTTCATCAATATTATTGAATACTAAAACTAAAAAAATGATAGATAATTCATGGCATAATCGAAATGGTAGAATTGAGCAATTAAGAATTCTATCTAATTTTTTTGGTCATTTTATAAAAAAAGCCAATATTTCATTACATGGAACTATTATTTCAGTTCCAGCAAAACCAAGTTATCCTTTTAATTCTGTTGAATTTATTTCCAATGAGTTTTCTAAAGTATTTTCATTACCACAGAAAGAGATATTAATTCGAATATCAGACACTAACAAAGAATTTTACCTAAAACAAGATAGTGAGACTATTCCATCTGAAGTTATTTTAGTTGATGATTTATTTACTAATGGAGAGACTAAGAGAAAGATATGTGAATTATTAAGAAAAAATGGTGCAAATAAAATAATTATTATTTGTCTTGGTAAAACAGACTACTATTTTTATTACTAATTACATATCTTTTTGCTTATGAATACATAAATGTCACATCTGAGATGATTTTCTAAATTGGGTAGATATTCAAGAGCATATCTCAAAATATATTATTTTATATTCCTTTAGATTCTCTTTAAATTAAAGAAGAAGATAAAAAAGATAAAATCGCTAAGTTCATTTTTTCAAATGAAGAGCATGAGATTTTAACGAAAAATCTTCCATTCATCATGCATCTTGATAAAGCAGATCGATCGATCCTGATTGCTACACGAAATAACAAGAGAATTATTCTCTCTGATGATGGGGGATTAATCTTAGAAACCTATGCCCAAAAATTAAAAGCCTATTTATTTCCCCAATTTCTATTGAATTTAGTCAAACATCTCAAAAAAAAAACTACTGGAAAAAGATATTACAATGGTTATGATATAATTTTCTAAAAATAACTTTAGAATTGTTCCCACAGAAACAAGAAAAGAACAAAAAATAATTGAATAAATTGCCGGAATTTCAATTATTGGTGTTTTTATAATACCTGGATTCGATAAAAGATATAGTTGGTCTTCGGTTCCTTTATGGTTAGCATTTTCTGCTGATATAATTTTCTTGATAGGATATTTTCTCTTCTTTATAGTTTTAAAAGAAAATAGTTTTGCAGGAAAGACTGTAAAAATAGATAAAGAAAGACAAAGAGTAATTACAACGGGACCTTATTCTCACGTAAGACATCCAATGTATTCCGCGATAATTCTTATGTTTGTAATGGCTCCAATTGCTCTTGGATCTTTTTGGGCTCTAATTTTTTCTGCAATCTTGATTTTAACTATATTCTACCGCATTAAAGATGAAGAGAAAATGTTGATTGAGGAATTGGAAGGTTAAAAAAATGTATGGAACATATAAAATATCGACAAATTCCAAAGATTTGGTAAAAAAATTGAATATATGATAAATATAAAATAAAACAAAGAAAAATGAAAAAACTGAGAAAAAAAAAGGTAATGAAATCTTCCCTTTTCTTTGGTTTATTACACACAATAGAGATCAATTATTCAACTGTTATTATTATACAACTATTATTCAAAAGCTGCATTTTTCTAAATAAGTAAAAAAAAATTAGCCTTAACAATCGCACATGCAATAATAAAGAAATGACAGATTACAATAATAACTAAATATATCCTTTTAAAATTTTTTAAATACTTACAATTTATTATATTTTATAGTGAAATAAAAGATGTTAAAAAAAGTTATACATACAGAATTGGATTTAGTTATTGCATACAGGTTTGACCTTATAAAATCTCAGCTTGGTTTAAAAAATGATGGTGAGGTTATTCGGTTTTTAATTTCAGATTTTTTCAATCGCAAAATTAAGCGTGAATATGAACGAAATAAAATTCTTGCTAAAAAAGAATATGATAACGAAATTGGATCTATGCTTACAGAATTCATAGATAAATATGGTGACCAATGGCGCCGACTTGGTGAAGAAAAGTGATTAGATGGATTCCTTCAATTGAACTCATCGAAATAATTTATGAAAAACAAATTGGAATCCCTGTGCAATATGATAATATGCAACACTTGGAATCAGCCTTGGATATGTGCAAGTGGGGAATTCCCTATAAAGAAAAACAACTCTCAGTTTATGAAGGTGCTGCAATCTTGATGCGCAACATTACACAATTTCATGTTTTTGTAGATGGTTGTAAGCGCATGGGCATCCTTATTTCTTATATATTTTTACGAAAAAATGGTTTTTTATTGGAACCTCAAGATCCAGAAGAAATATTTTTGTTCCCCATGGCAGTTGCCCGTGGAAAACTCTCGCTAAAAGAAATACAATCATGGTTTGAGCTGCATTGTAAAAAAATATAATGTTATTCTTTATGCATAACCAAAGATGATGAAAATTTGCGCCTTAATAATTTAATGATAATTGTATGAATGTTCCTAAATAAATGTCTATTTTGCTAAATCCTTAAAGTCAGAAAAGTGGAAGACAATTGTTGTATTTTGCAGGAAACACTCGAATATTAGCCGCTTATTTAATTTTACCGATAATTATGATCTTTTTAACACCAATCTCGTTTAATTTATCAAATATGATTGAATTAAAAGGAATGATAATTATTGAAATAGGATTTCTTATTTTTATTATTATATATTCTCTTACTAGAACATTCGCTCTTTTCATGAAACAATATGTATCATCCCTGGATCTAGCATTACCCCTTTTTCCCAATGAAGCGGAACGAATGAATGTTTTTTCAACATCCTTTTTAGTGATTTTTCTGTTTAGTAAAAATAGATTTTCATTTTTCTTTTTCTCAAAACCTTATATTTTAGTTAAATCATTTTAATAATTATGAGAATATTGATTCTTTATTTTAGTGGTACTGGGAATACAGAATATATTAGCCGTTATATTCAAAATCACCTGTATACTTCTTTTTTAAGTGATCTCCAAGTTGATCGATTTTCTATAGAATCATTCTCCGTCGATAATATTCAGCAATATGATTTGATTTTTCTCGGTTTTCCCATATATGCTTTGGATGCTCCGAAAAATGTCTATGAATTTGTAAGAAAACTACCAAATTTAAAAAATAAAGGGATTTTTCTATTCGCAACCATGGGAATTATTGCAGGAAATGCTTTTTATCGATTATATTCATCACTAAAATCAACTGAAATAATTCATCTTGGAAGCTTTGCTATAAAAATGCCAGGAACTGATGGATTGGCAATGTTAAAATCAACATCACGATATGTTAGAAAAGCTCAATCTCGGAATTACTCAAAAATCACTAAACTTGATAAGTATTTCGAAACATTGCCCCAAATTTTTGAAACATTCGAAAAAGAACATTCTTTTATCTCATTCGCTGTTAAACCTCCTCGATATATAATTGATACATTATTTGGATGGATGTTTCGGATGCTCTATAAATTAATGGAAGGTTCCATTAAAAAGCAATTTTGGGTTGATGATAACTGCACTAAATGTCAGTTGTGCGTAAAACAATGCCCTGTTAACAATATTCGGTTAGAAGCGGATAGGATTACATTTGGAACAGATTGTATTGTTTGTTTGCGTTGTATTCATCAATGTCCTACTGAATCAATTCAAATTGGAAAATCCACGATTGGAAAATTTCGATGGCATGGGCCACTTGGAGATTTTCATCCATTATCCAATAAAAATAAGGAGAAAAAGGAATCAAACTAAGAAAAAAAGAGTAAGAGAAAAAAGCACTTTTAATCAGAATCGTCTGATACTTCTTTTTCCTGTTGTTTTGTTAATATATCATTTATTCGAATCTCAGCGATATCTCCGCAAATATTACTTATTCTCCGGATTGGTATCAAGTATTCAGTGTCAGGATGATCTTCATATATTATTCTTTTAACTTCATCAGCATATTTTTTTATTTTTTCAGTAAGTAACCAGAGTTCCAAGGAGTTTTTACGCCAGAAATAATCTTGAAGTGTATAAAATGTTTCTCTTGTGCGATATAAATGTTCAAGAATGAAGTGCCTATCATGAAGTGGTTGATTTTTTGTAACTTTAACTAATTTAGTTATATGATCTCCAATTCTTTCAATCAGTCGCGTAGTTTCTGAATAGTGCAGGCATTCGACTGAAGTTACATTAATATTTCTACCTAAACTTGGAAAATTGAGTATTTGGTGTACGTATCTTTCTATTGCATATCTGTATTCATCAATTTGATTGTCTTGTTCTTCTAATTGGTCTAATTCATCATTCAAATCAGTGATTGAATCTAATTCTTCAACAATTTCAATATAATTATTGATCAATAATCCAACTTTGTTTAGTACCTGCTTACTTAGCACATGAAGATTAACTTCATCAAAGTGTTCTTCTACGACAATCTCGTTGCGCGTCTCCGATATTACTACCATTCCATAGAGTTTTTGGGTTAACTTATGTATCCTATTCTTGATTTTAGTTGGAATTTTATTTTGCTTTCTGACAATTATAGTTCTATAGCCTATAATATAAGCTGTGAGATATAAGTTAAAAAGATATTCTATAAACTGTTCTTCGTCTAATTTCAAACCATCGTTTAAGTTTAAATCTAAATCAATAACATAGGTGGTCATTAATTCTGGTGCGGTCATATCTGAGCGAATAAGAAGAGAATCATCAGATAACTGCTTTAGAAATACCCTCTTATCTTCAGATACTCCATATTTTCGACACCAGCTTTTTGGCAAATAGATATAAAATGATCCCTTAACTTCTTGAACCTTCTTTTGTTCAAAATGATCGAAACTGTTGCTCATTTTCTGAGGAATCAAAATTAACCATATGGTAAAAAGATAAGTCTTTTGGTAAAGATTATCCTAAAAAAAATGAAAATAGATTTAAAAATAGTATTCTTGCAAAATGAAGAATATTGTTAATAAGAAATCGATAATGGCTATTAAAGAGCTCCATAATCGCCATTGCATTGATAAATGGTATATCTCTTCTGATTTTCTTACAGCCCAAATAACATATCCAAAGAAACCAAGTAGGATTAAAGTGAAGATCCATGCACGTAGAGGGATAATATTATTTGACAGTAGTGTTCCAAATAAACAAATAAATACTAATAAGCGATAGAGTAGCTTCTTACCAAAATTTGCTTGAGTGGTTTCTTTTTCTCGTTCTGGGGAAACATAATAGATTATTGCTAAAAACACCAATCCTGAAATAAAGATGTCAGAAATAATAAGATACATTCCAATAGCGCCTGTTAGTCCCATTAATGAGAGCACTAACTTTATGTGTTTTTCAATCCAATTCACAACTGCAAAATAGAGACGAATAATTCCATCAATTAGCCAACGGAAAAAGTGTATCACTCTCTTGCCAATATGCTTGATAAAATCTATGAACCTTTCCAAGAAAAACAAAATAGGATAAAGAATGATTGCAAATGAGAGAATAATGAAGGCTAGAATTATCATATTTTGTCCAATAATAAATAAAAAGAGTTCTATGACCATAATAAAGTAAAGAATTTGGTTTAATTGTTTGTTTCTTAATTTAAAGTACAGTGCTATAGCAACGACTGCTGTAATTAAAAATAGCATTCCTGGAATTATTGTTAATATGTAATAATTAGGCGGATAAGTTATTGGTGGAGTTTCTTTAATAAATGAAGGTAAAATTAAAAATAAAAAGAATCCCAAGGTTGATGTACTTGAAATGATGAATATAATAAAAAGAATTAATTCAATCTTTTTTATAATTTTCACACTGATAGAATGAATCTTTTTATAATCTAAATAACCAACAAGATAAAATACTAAAAATATTTCTGATATAAGCACCAAGCGAGTGAAAATTAAGGAATCGAAGTATTCTTTACCTTCTGATAGGTTCAATTCAATTAATGCATTCAATATTAAAGCCGTTGATAGAATATAGGTTACCCAAATTAACGAATGCTTTAGA
This sequence comes from Candidatus Harpocratesius repetitus, assembly GCA_021498095.1. Classification (GTDB taxonomy): domain Archaea; phylum Asgardarchaeota; class Lokiarchaeia; order Sigyniarchaeales; family Promethearchaeaceae; genus Harpocratesius; species Harpocratesius repetitus. The sequence goes on from JAIZWK010000001.1 coordinate 1,033,233, forward strand.
TGGGTAAAAAGGCTTGATGTTGGGTCTATTAACAACTTAATTGTATAAAATCCTTCAAAAGTAAAGATAAGTAAAACAAAATATATTTTGTAGGTATTGATATTAGGTAGAAAGAATAGCATTCCACAGACAATTGAAAGAAGATTGAAGGAAATCCATGAGATTTGCATGTAATGTGATATATACTTTTTAAATTTCATAAAATTCATCCAATTTTCAAACTCTACAATTATGTGGATGAATCCATTGATTAATAAAATTGCAAGATATGGGTTTAAAATACGCCCAATTGTAATTCCAAACCATAATATGAATGAACTATATATTCCGATAAAACTTAACCGATATATTGGCAAATAATTTAATGAGTGTGCATAACGTGTTTGTTGTAATAATGCCAAGAAGATAAAGAATGGAATGATATAAATCCATTGTTCAGACACTGCAATTAATAGGATACAAGCAGCTGCTCCCGCAATAATAAGAAGAATTAATGAAATTCTCTCAATTCGGTTAACATCCAAAAATTTATTGATTTTCAATTCCCCAACTGCCAGGATTAAGAACATTGTAATCGAACAACATATGATTAGGAGATTAAGGAGATAAAAGGATGGGAAAGAGATTAAAGAAAGTGTAAATATTAAAATGCTAATTATTGCACAAACTACATAAAATAGGATTGAAATTACCTGCAAAAATTTAAGAGAAGAAGTTTTGGATTTCAAACCTAACAAGTTTAATTGATATCGATTTGAATATCGAATCATTACATTAAGAGCGATAAGATAAACTCCTATCATCAACAACAAACTAATTCCCCAATTAATTGTTGAAAAACTTGAGCCAAAATAATCAACAGCAGTTGGAACTATTGAAGGTAAAATATAATTGAAAATAAGTATAAGCAAACTGAAAGTGCATGCAGGGAAAATTAGCATCCAAACTGCATTGATATAGCGCAATACCTCAGGGGATTTAAATATCTTTATAGAAGCTGGGATTTTTTCCCATTTAATTGCCAAATCTTTAGTATGAATTTTGGTAGAGTCGAATTCACTAAATACTTCGTAATTTTCAAACGATTTTGTTGATCTTGCTTCTTTTATTTGAAGATAATTCTTTACCTGTGTATGATTGTTCCTTGTTTCTAAAATTATTGTAAAAAAGATACTAAAAACAAATAGAACCAGTAATGCCTTAAATATTAAGAGTGAACTATAATCCCCAATTCTGAATAATACCCAATCACTAAATATATATTGAGTTAACATACCCAATATTGAAAATTGGCGAAGACTCCAAATAAATGTCGAAGTTGTTGTCTTTTTTGTTTCACTTAAATACAAAATTGAAAAAATGAATACAAAAGCACTCCAATTAAAGATAAGAGCAGATGAATTCAGATTTTGTAGTAATATTTCAATTAACAATGCTAAACAGAATTTCCAGAATAATCTTATATATTTTTTACCAAAATCAGGAATAGTTCGGCTTGAAATGGATAAATAAAAGAAACCTATTGAAATTAAGAGGTCTATCAACAAAATTTGAAACACTTTATTTAATTCCACTGAAAAAATTCCAAGCAATCTTAATAGTATTTGGAATATTAATGTAGAGACCATAAGAAATGTAATATATAACCAGATTGCCCCCCCCTTAAAGAAAAATTTGCCTTTCTTCCAAGGAACGTCAATGTTTTTTAAGTAATCCCAAATAAAAGTTCCATATAATAAGAAAATAAACAAGATTAAATTAATAAAAACCGTTATTTTATAAAATGTTGAGGTTTGATTTAACACATTAAGTTTCCAGATGATAAAATAAGCAATTCTGCTGAAAAACCCTGTGAAAATTAAAGAATATACACATAACCACAAAATAAAAATAGTGACTCTCTGGTCTTTATTGTTTGAACCATGTAATATAATATTATAATTAATTTTCTTCTGTTTTATGCTAGAATCTTGTGAATTCAAAGAATTATGCCCTGTTTCCCCATAAAAAGTAATCAATAGTAGTTCTATCGTATAAAAAAAGCCAAAAATAAAGGAATACCAGATTATAGAATCAAATAATGAAAGTTCTGTTAATATAATCATAGTAATAACTAAATAAAAACTGTTGCAGAGAAGATTTGCATTTATTGCCCAAAATGTATAAACCCGAATTGGATTTGAGATATAACGTAAATTTAGCATGCATAAAATGACCAAACTTAAAGAAATGTTTGTTAATGGCAGAATTGTGGTATTTAATCGGAGTATTTCAAAAATGTAGAGTGTTAAAGAAAGACTTGCTGTAAATTTAATCGTTTCATATATTTGTTTAATGAAATACTTAGTATTCATTAAAATCAAAAATACTACACTTAGAATAAGGAAATTAAGCATCAATTTTGCAAAGTGAATATGTAGAATTTCACCAGAAATATCCATAAGTGCCCAGAGATGACTAAATAAAAGTAATCCAAAAGTATACAGAGCAACCTGTTTGATTATCGCAGAATTTTTTAAGAATTGATATTTAAAATTCCATTCTATTCCTTGTATTCTCAAATTATTGAGAAAATATAACCATCCTAAAGAAATTAATGTTGAAAAACTACATGTCCAAAGAACTATTTGATATATAATAGAATCTGTGGTATTTTCAACTAATTGCACAAAAATTCTATTCCAAAACTGGTTGATCGCAATAATTGATAAAGTAATGCATAGTGATATGAATTGTTGGTAAAGAGAAATAATGTTTTCTGATAAAATGAATCTTTTATTACTTTCAGCTTTTTCATTTCCACTTTTATTAATATTATAATCAATTTTTTCAGATTTATTGGTATTTTCATCAAAAGTGTCATCAGACATTGAAATAACTATTGCTGGGAAAATAGAATGATGATATAAACCTGAATCAGCTGAAATAATTATTCTTTTATCTATTAATTTTGTAATTACTAAATGAAGCACTCCACTAAATATTCCAATGAAAAAGAGAATGCTTTCAAATAAAGTAAACGATATTTGGGTTAATGAAATGATTAATATCCCCAAATTAAATAGAAATACTGAGAAAGAAAAGCTTAATAATCCCCAGAAGGCAATTACTTGCTTATTTGAGCGGATTAATCGATTACTTGCAAGCGAAAACATTGCAAGAAATACCGCTGAAATATTGATAATTTCGAGTAATAAGCTAATTGGTTGATTTGTAAATGATCTGAATCCTTCTGCAATTAAAGCAGCCAAAACAAGGTTTAATTGAAATGCAAGTGCTTTACGGGTTTTTTGAGGTAAGATATTAATTCGCACAAAGAAATAATCGATAGAAGTTACAATTAATCCTATAAATATCAAGTTAAACAAGAATAAATTTCCAATTGATGGAGAAAGATTAAACGATATGTAGAGTATCCAAAATAGACTAATATTCAATAATATTGTATTTCCAATAATTAACCATATATGAAATTGGAATAAATGAATTCTGTTGATTAAATATAATGTATAAAATGTAATTGATGTAAATAAAAGTAAGCCTAACTGCCATGAATTCCACAAAAGATAAGAAAGAGATGAGAGAAGCAAACTAAATGTAAACACAAGTATCCATTGCATTTGTAATCGAAATCTTTTAGGAATTGATTTAACAAAATACTGATCAATACCAATTATGCATGCATACAATGATGAAATAAAAATTAAAGTACGATTAAGAAAAATTTCAATTAAGTCTAAACTATTTAAATTTGAAATATATCTTATTTCTACAGGAAAGTTTAATGCTAAAATGAGTGAATCAAATACATAAACAAATTGTATAATAATCGTTTGAATAGTGGAGAGCATTTTATGAATTTCTCTTAAATCTTGTAGAATTACTGATTTCTTCACATAAAATATTATCAAAAGGGAAAAGATAATCAAACAATTAAATAAAAGTGCTGCAAAATTAAACCACACGAAATTAAAATGAATATGTAAAGAAAGAACAAAATTGATAGAACTTGATATTGAAAATAGAGTCCAAACAGCCAAGTATAATAAGTAATTCTTCATTTTATTGGAGAAGATTCCAAATCTAATCATTTTATATCCAATAAAGCTGATTCCAAGAAAAATCGCGAGAAGAATGTTAATAAAAGTAAGAGAAGGTTGAATTTGAGCAAGATTCCAAATAGAGATTGCAGATTGATTCAGAATTAATCCAATTGCGGTTCCAATAATCAAAATTGGAATTATCAATCGAGTACGGAGTAATGGAAAAGAAATAAATGTAAATACAATAAGCAAGATTCCTGTTGATGCCCACACTCCTACATTGAAAGCAGTAAGGAAAATCTCAAAAGCAGCCAGTCCAAAAGACAATGACATGAAAAACCAGCTAATTTGGTATAATTCTTTCAAAAGATAGTCTTTCACTTGGAATAATAGAAGTATTGCCCAGAAAAATGCGCATCCAATGAAAATACCAAAAAGATTTAAATTAACGGCTGAAATCAAATTAAAAACTCGCCAGATAACAACTCCTGTACTAAAAGCTAAACAGAATGAGAAAATAGGCTTAAGAATTTTAGTCTCTATCTTAAAGTATTTTCCTGGAATCAAAGCAAAGCTCATAATAATTAGTGTAATTGATGCTGAAATAATCCAATCGTAAAATATTATGACTACAAATGAATATAATAAGGCAAAAAGGCTTCCAAACATAATGATATAGCTGGAAATTGTAAAGGTCAAATATAAAAGCGGTTTCTTGTTTTTTATTAATGGAAAATTGGTATAAATAATAAGATAAATTCCAAACAATAAGAAATTAAGAGGAATCTCCCATTGCAATCCAAAATTGAAATATAATGAGAAGAAAACTATATTTAAACCACATGCCAATGGCCAAAGATACATTAAAAGTTGCCATCGTTTTCTAAAATAATAATATGGAATAATTACTGCAATTGTTATCAATCCAACAAATGGGATTTGTAATATGAATTCTGTAGGAAAAAGATTAACAGATGCCCAATAAGCTAATAAAAGCAGTTCAGTCCAAAAGGCGTAAACAAAATAATCAATATATTGCTTTAACTTGGTGAGAAGATATGGTAAATACAATAAGGAGCACACCACAATGGAGAGAACAATCGAACCTGATAATGATAAATTAGATAGTTTTATTGCCATTGTGTATTGGTCGATGTTTGTGACCGCTTCAAAAATTAAGACAAAATTTACAATAGGAACAAAAAGCCATGCAGTAGCTCCTTTTATCCATATTTCTTTTGTGAATTGATGTAAATATAATCCTACTCCAATAAAATAGATAAAAATAAAGAAATCTAAAGCGATTGGAACAGCTATTTTGATAGATAACTGAATTAGATTTGGTTCAACTAGCAATAAGAAAATATTTGAAGAAAATCCCGCACCTGAAAAGAATAGAGTCATTTTAACCATTTCAGGACGAATAGGAATATCAAAGTGATCATAATAGTAAAAATAAACCAACAGCGTCGACCCAATTCCTAAGGTGATACTTAATACGATAGAATAAATTAATGAATAGAAAAGATAACAATATCCAATTGAAAGGAAAAATATTAATGTATGGGCAAAAATAATGCCTGTAAAGATTGACTTTTGTCGCTGAGAAGTAGTTGTTTTTCGTAATAAATATATTAAAGAAAGAGCAATTCCAAATACTACAGGAGCAATATAACGCATTACAATGAAATAATCGAAGAGAAGCAAACTAAATGCAAGAACTCCCATTCCATAGGCAAAATACCCTAAAATAGTTTTTAAAAGATTATGTCGCCATGTTTTTGAAACTCCACATAGAATCCATTCACCAAGTGTACCGATAGTGATGCTTGCTGTTATACTTAAGTACCAAGAAATGGAATAATAAGCCATTAAGTTATATAGGAAAAATATAATAGAACTTACAAATAAGGTTACGAAGAATAGATTTAAATAACTACGTGGAGAAAACATCATGAATAAACTGCCTGTAATTAGCAAAATTAAGCTAATTATTAGCGGTAACTGTGAAACAATTGACCAATAGAGAGTTAGGATCACAAAGTTTTCAATATTTATTATCTCTTTTGGACGTGGAAGGAGAGAAGTTGTTAATCTGTGAAGACTTCCAATAAACACAATAGCAAAAACAAAGTATACGTAAAAATTAATTGGTTGGAAATAAGAATAAATAAGATAATAAAAGATATTAATGAGAACAATCGAAAAGTTAATAGTAAATCGATCTTCTTTTGCCCCGAGTGATTTTATTAGATAGAAAATTCCTAATAAATTAAAGCTCAGCGCTGAAATCAATGAAATATGATTTAATAAAACAATACGAATCCAAAAATACGAAAGAAGCACTCCAGCAAATATCATTATTCCTTGAATTATATTATTATACTTTTTATGAAAACTGTCTATAACTGTAAAACCAACCGGTATTTGTTCTATTTTTTGTGGTATTTCTGAAGGATTATGGCTTAAATTTGCTTTAATCTGATTTTCTATTGGAGTATTCGGAGATTCTCTTACATCAACTATAACATTGCTTTTTTTGATTTCATTAGTTAATTTTTGTTTTTCTTGAATTTCCACGTATATATCTATGAAATTTTCGTAAAATGCTTCTGATTTTCTTAATGCAAAATAAATTTCAGGCAGAGCAACCAAACTAAAAACAAAAATTTGAGATTCGATATTAAATGCAATTAAATCAGAAATTACCCAAGCAATACTAAAACTTGAAAAGATATAAACAAAAGATTGAGCTACAATGTGGAGCTTTCTATTCATAAAGAGGTGTAAATGGCTTTTATCATAAAATAGAGCAGCGATTAAAATTAGACTCATAAAAATCAAAAAGAAATATGGAGATATCACATTATTGGTCCCAAAGAATATAATTGCAAGTAGATTTAGGACTAATAATGAAAAACTACCTTGAAGTAGGTGGAAAGATAGTTTTTCATGAATTCTCCCCTTTCTAAATACTTTAAGAGCAAAATAAGTACAGCTGATGGGAAAAAGAAGAACAATACTAAAAATTAGAAAAGAAGCACCATCATTAGTAAGAGGAATACAATAATGAACCAATGCTCCAAATAACAACCAACCAGTAGTAACAATGATGAATCCTAATGTTTCATACCAAATTGATACAGGAATGCACTTTTTGAAATATGGAACACTTAAAATAAGTGCATCTAAAAAGATAAAGCCAAAGAATACTGAGGTTATCCATCTTGTTCCAAATTGAATATGCAAAAATGTTGTTAAAATTGAGAATAACTCAAATAATATCATTCTTTTAATAAATAGAACAATTTGAAAGAAATGCTTATTTAAGTAAGATTGAATATTAGCAATTTTGGATAGAATAAAAGTAATATAAAGTTGATTAAGAATAATAAGTCCAACAAATAAATCCCAACGAAAAGGTACAGTGAATAAAATCCCAAATGAAACACACAAGACTGTAATATATGAATAGAGATAGAATTCTATTATGAAAACATGTTGATATTTTGAATCTTCCTGAATTTTCCTATTCCTTTGATTAAAATATAGAAAAATACCAGGTAATATCATATTTATTGCCACAATAAAGAACCAATTTCCTGAAGGAATCATAGATTTCATTAGGTTAAAATCATAGAACCCAGATAGATGACTAAAGAGAAGAATTCCTGCTAAAATCATAGAATAGATCTGGATATGCAATAAAGTGAAATAGATTGATTCCCAAGTCTTTGTCTTGATAAGTTTAAATTCTTGAAATTTTTCAATATTGTGTTTAATTAAAGGTAAGAAATATTGAAATCCTAAAATAACAAGATAAAATGAATATGCTTGTGGCTCCAATATCGCATTTTCATCAATAAGGAAAAATTTCACCTGTTGAATACAAAAGAGATAAAACGAAATAAGAATCGTATTTATGAGAATAAGTTTTAATGTTTCAAATAAAATGGGCATAATGTAGTTAGCAAAGAGCTTAATTCGAGTAAACATAATAATGCAATATAGACTTATAAGAAAAACACTAATTCTAATGCTCCAAGATAAATATTCCTGAAAAAGGATAAATCCAAAGACCGCTCCGATTACAATATTTTGCATTAACAAGAAATCAATAATCCTTTTTTCATATATTTTAAATTTCTTATTAATTTGTGAGATGTTTTTAGTTGTTTGGATTAATGTGGTGCTTAAAAATAGTACTGCAAGTGGATACAGTATTATTTCGCGTGGGTTAAGTAAAATTATCATAATTGTTTGCGAAAAAGCAAAAATATTCCACCAAAAGATCAATTCATATTGAATAAATCTTGAAAATCGTTTTAAGGAATCAAGAATCTTTAATTGTTGAGATTTTTGAATAATATGATAAATTAATAAAGATGGGAGAAATCCAGATATTATAATTAAAGATCCATTGGAGACTATTCCATTAAGATTGATCCAATTAATTACATTTACAAATAAGCCCAAAAATGTTGAATACAATGAAAAAATCCCAATCTGATAAAAAATTGGTAATGAAATTGAATAAACTCTTTCTGAGATTAATTTAATACGATAAAATTTGTAAATACTGTAGATAATTGAACTAATTATGTAAAAACTGGCAACACATATTAAGAGAATACGAGTATAAATAGAAAATAATGAGAAGTCCCATATTTTGGAATATATAATACTGATTAGACAATTAAGTGAGTTTAGAAGTAGAAGTATACTCTTTATTATTGTATCGAAATGATATGTTAAAATTTTCTTTCTCATTTGAATAAATGAGTAAATAACATAAGTTATTGCAGAAGCGATAAAAGCTGTAAAAAAGAAGGAGATTAACAAGAAATATTTAAATAGCAAAGCAATAGCTAAAGAAAATACCAATGAGTTTACTAAAAGGAATGAATTTCTAATTATTTCGATAGATTTTTGTTTTGAAGGATAGATGATTTCAAATTTTTGGAAGATTTTTCGAAGAATTTCTAGACATATTGCAGAAAATAGAAAAATTAGATAATATTGCATATGAAAAATAATACAGAGATTTAGAGTGATAACTAAAACCACTAAAACTTCAGTAATAATAGTGATTAACTTAATTGGGTTTTTATATTGGTTTTCTGAAATAAATACATAATAATTATGCCTATTGTGAAATGAAATAAAAATATAGAATAATACAGCATCAAAAATTATCAAAATCTGGAGAATTATATTCTCCTGCATGATGGTTGAAGGATCAGTTTTTTCAATTAAAAAAACAATAAATCCAATATTTAGAGCATTAAGAAAAATTATAACTATCCATTTTACGAAACGAATTAATAAATATCGCTTTTTTGGAATTATTGTAGCTTCAAAAAGAGAATTAAGCGGATCTTGAATTAAACTTAAGTCAATCCTGATTACACTCAAGATTATGATAAAAGTTAATAAATAAAGATAAATATTTTCTTTAAAGACAAAATTTGAAAGAATTTTGAATCCTAAATATATCGATGAGCTTGAAAAAGAAAGAATTAACAGACCTTGGTATATAATTTTTCCTAAATCATATAATCTCAGTTTATTCCAAAATTTATTTAGAAAGAATATTTTTTTCAATTCTTGAGAATTTGAATAATGTAATAAAGCAAGAATAACACCAACGAATAGACAAGGTAAAAAGTTCCAAGTAGAAAGTTCAAATAATAAAAATGTTGTAATAAACAAGATTAAAGTATTATTGATAATAAGAATGGATGAATCAATCCATTTTTTTATTATATGAAAATCTCGCTGTAGAAAAGCAGGAATTAATTGATTCTTTGAAAATGTGATTAATATATTCCAGATGAATTGACCAATAAATAAACTTGAGATACTTGGCCAAAGAAAGAAGAGAATAAATGAACTGATGCGAAGGACACCTATCTGCAAAAAAAAATTGATTTTTTGACAGAAATTCTTAGGTAGTAATCCAAACTTCTGATTTATCATGACAAATACAATAATTAGTAAAATACTCAGAATAAAAGCAGTCGATAAAGAAAATAAATTGATAAATAAGGTTTTTGAATGGAAAAACATTGTAAATTGTGCACACCATTCTCCTGAACTATCAATCAAGTTTTGTAATCCTAATGCATTTATTACTCTTTTTTTATTGAAATAATTCAAAATTTCTATATATCTAGTAATATTTAGGATGAAAGAAATATAATTAAATATGCCCTTGATTATCAATAAAAATAGACCTATTTGAAAAATACATAAACTGATTGTTATTGAAGCAAAAAAAGATTTAGGGGGTTTTTCTTTAAATTCTTTCTTCAATACATAATAAAATATGGAAAGTAATGAAAGATTAAGAAAGAAAATATAATTAATTACTGGATATTTATTTATCAACCATCCTCGTTTAGAAGTAAAAACTGCAAGGGAAAGCCCTAATTCTATAAATAAGATCAAATAGAGAAGAGTTTCTATTTTTTGCAAATATTTTTGTAGATTTTCATCATAAATCTTTAATAATTTTTCTCCAACAATTGCTAAAACTGTGCAAATGATTAGTTGAATATACCAAGGCAATGGAATGATAAAAAAGCAATTGAAAATAATAGCTATATAGAAAAGAAGTTGAATCTGGTAGTCCTGTCCGCGAGATTGAATTTTTATAATATATTGCTCCAAAATTGAGCCCACAAACATGATTCCAAAAGAAAAACCAACAAATTCTTGATTTACTTGACTCAGTAGTGAATAACCAAAAAGGAAAATTGCCAGAACAACTGAAAATATATTATTTACTGCTTGCAAATGTGATTTTGAATGTAGAGGACTAAGATATTTGATTCGTTCTTGACGAAATTTGATTAGAAGGATACACGTGCCTTTAATTAACCAAAAAATTGAAAAAAGTAAAATGATTGGAAATGAGATATTTATTTTATAGAATTGTGCAATTAAACTGATGAAGGGAGTTAATAATAAGATAATTTTTATGATATCTAATATGTAAAGGGAAAAATAGAGTTGTTTTTCATTATTAAAAGAAGCTTTTTTATTTAAATTTATTTTAATTAAGTGGATTCCAACAGGAGTTAGAAGAATTATTAGTAAATTTAAAAGAGTATCAAGCCAAACTTCATGAAAAATCAAGATTGTTGCAGTTGAGACCAATCTATTGGCAAAAAGGGAGATATAGAGTTCATGGGTTAAATTTCTTGATTTCTTTTTTAAGAAATTTTCAAAGAGATGGTTATGAGGGGTATTATCAATAGATTCCTTAGTTAATTCTTTAAAACTATGATTGTTTTTGAAATCTAAGATAAAAAATTGCCAGTATAATCTAATTCCCAAAAGAAACAAAAGGTTGCTGATAAAGGGGAAAAAAAACTCAAATGAAGCATATTGCTTAATTGTGAAAATGGCTGAAAATGTGATATTACTTAAAAAAACAGGCAAAAACGCGGTAATTAAGGCTGCAATGATACCATTTTTAAAATTCTGTTGTGTAATATACCAATGTTTTGATTTTTTTCTTGCACGGTAGAATAATCCTAATCCAAAAGGTAAAACAAATAAAATCGCCAAAACAAAAAACCCAATGCTGTATTCCCCAATTAGAAAATCTTCATGAGCAATAATTGCTGAAATTCCGGCAGAAAAAACACCAAAAATTCCAGGAATGGCGAAAATATATATTAAACCAAATGCAATTCCAGAGAGAAGTTCAGTTATTTTTCCTAAATTTTCACTTGTTGAAGAATTTTGATTAATTGATGCCATTATTTATATTTCCCCCATTTTTACTATCTTTGCAACCTAAAAATCAAGATGGAATAATAAAAAAAATAATTATTATCCTTTATCGGAGGAAGAATTTTCTATAAAAAATCTCCGTGTTTTTCCCAAGTTGATGAATTTTAGGCTGTGATAATCAATATTACTTTAAACATTTAAATCTTAGTGGGGATAATTTTTCTAGAAAGAATTTTAACAATAAAAAAAGCCCCACTTTTAAATTATTCTTTATCTCTATATTAAAAATTTTGGTGTTAACCAAGGTAGAAGTGAAATATTTGTGTGAAACCTCATGAAAAAAAAGAAAAAATCTTAACTATTATAGTTCTACAAGGAATTCAATCTTCATTCTTCTATCTTCTGCTTTACTCCTTGCTTTGGTGTTCCGATAAGAATTATCAGAAGTAAAAGAATTAAAAGAATAATAAGAAAAAAACCTGCACCTATCAAGAAAGATAGAAAATAATCATTGAAGAATGGGCTTGCAAGCAAGAAAATTATCAATCCTAACGCCCAATTTATATAAGCGGAAACAATTATATAAAGACCTACTCTGAAAGAGAGTTGAGATCCGATAAATTTAATTTTTCGATGAGATTCATCTGATTTCAAAAGTTCTTTTGCTTTAGATTGATGTTGGATTAATATATTCATCCATTTTATGAAGGCCATCATTCCAGCACCTAATAGGCACCAAAATGCTTCGATAAATTGAAATGGGTTGCTAATTGGATAAATAAAAGAAATAATATATTTTATTGTTGCTAAAAGGAAATTCAACCATGCAAAATACAAGATCAGATAGATCATTCCTGTAGCAAAGCTGAAAGATCCTTTTATTGTTCCTTTATCAAAAGATTCTCGAATTTTGATATTAATTTTATACATCATCGAAAAGTGTTTTCGCAGCAATGGTACGTTTTTTAGCTTTTTCAAGCGATTTGGCTCAATTTTAATGAGTACTGCAATGGCACCAAACAGATAGTAGAGAGCGAATGATATAATCAATGGAATTTCAATATATTGAGAAATTACATAACTCAAACCTAGGAAAAATAGATATGAAAGGATGGAAATCCAAAAATTATTCTTATTTGGTTTGTTTTCATCGGTATTATCAATGTTTCTTAATCCTTCGTCTTCTTCCTTCAAAATTTCATCTTTTTTTTCTTCATCTATATTAACTACATTAGATTGTGATTTATCTTTGGGTTTTTTCAAGAATTTTAAAAATGGGGTCATATTTTTCACTCCTTTATTATTTTTAATGCTTCCCACGGTAAAACTTCTAAAATGGGATTAATCATTGAGTTCTGATTTGAAAACTGTCCCATTCTACCGGTGTTCGTTAGTGAATACCATTTCCAATTCAAGGATTTGCTTCTTTTCGATAACTCATTATCATTTCGTGTTTTTATGATGAACTCATCTAAAGTTTGCGTTGATGGGCTGTAATTTATTAGGATAATTTCCAAATCATCTGTACATTGCCATATATAGCCGATAATTGATTCTGGAAGATCCTTTAATAAAAACCAATTAACTTCTTTTGGTTGTGTTTGGTATTTCAAAAAGGGAGTCGAATAAAGCGATGAATAGAATTGATACAATTCATCGTTTTTTACTTCTACAGGATAACGTGCTAATTGAACTGGTAATTTTAATTTCCAACCAAATTGTTGTCCGTAATGATGGAGATATGCACCAGGTAGAGTGTATGTGAGTACAGCAGCTGCCTTTGATCTTTCTTGTTTTAAGGTGTAATTTGCACGCAATTCGTCATGATTTTCGATAAATCGGAGTAATTTACGTTGATAATTCCATGAAGCTGTAAGATGGATGCGTATATCTTCAGTTGATGCATGAATCAGTCTATCAAATAAACGCTTATCATAACAGAAATCAAAACCAAGCTGCTGAAGTTGCCATTCCATATCCCAATATACCTCTGCAATAAACAGAAAGTTTGGGTGTTTTTTTTTGATATTTGATATAATTTCGTCCCAAAATTCTCGGTTCAATGGTGATCCTGCGCGTTCTTTCCAAGTCTGGTGAAAAATACGATTGGTTAATAGCATTGCCATATCACATCGAACACCATCGACCCATTTTGCCATCCTATCTAAGGTTAGAATAACTTCGTGACGATATTCAGAAGAGAATGCATTCAATTGAGCCGTATCTGTCCAAGAGGGGAAAAAAGGATCTTTTCCGTGAGCAAAGATTGCTGAATTGTTAAAATTTTTATTCTTCTCTTTCCTGTGTTGACCATCGATTTGAAAAAAATCTTTGGGATGAAATTTAAGATCTTCAGTAGAGCCATGAATAAAATACTCTGGATGTAGTTTTACCCATTCATGATCGAGAGCTACATGATTAGGGATGAAATCAACGACCAGCTTTTTTCCCTGTTCATGCAATTGATTCGATAAATTAATAAAATCCGATTCATCTCCAAAATATGGATCTATTGTGTATGCAGCAACTGCATATGGAGAACCAATAACATCATCATTATTATAATCTGATAATGCTTTTTTGTATTCTATTTGTAATCCTTCGTGATTTTGGGCAATTTCTTTTCCAATTTTACTACGTTTCCATATTCCCATAAACCAAACATAGTCAAAATGCATTAATTCCTTGCTCCAGATTGTTTTTGGAATATCTGCTATGGTTTTAATGTTATTTTCCTTTTTCCATTGCAGCAACCACGGCCATGTATTGATTTCAATAATTCTTGGAAAGAAATTCATGGGAATAATTCCTTTTTCTTTTTTAATTTATTATATTTTTCTCTTATAATACCTTATTTTTCATATTTGAGAATGGTGTAAATAATTAAATAAAATATGATATTATGGTGATCAAATAAATAATAAAGCTCATCTGGTAATTAGATAAATGCATGAACTACCCTATATTCATATACAAGTTATTAGCAAATCTTCGAAAAGTATGACAAAACGGGCACTTTTAGAAAAAACGCTTCAAAAATTTAAAAAGACTCATAAAGCTCGTTTTTCTTGGGGTGGAACCGAAGATAATCCTATTTTGAAAGTGAATTATGATTCTGAAGCAGATTTTAGAGTAGCATATGAATATGGTGTGGATGGATTTCTAAAGATTGTTCAAATTTTGCAAGAACAAAATTTTCCATTTGATTTATTATACACACATAAAGAAATTTCCAAACCTGCATCGTCGACTCAAATAAATAAAGATAAGGAAGAATCTGAAGATGTATTACCATCAATTGAAGATTATTATGTAGTTCTTGAGTATTTAACAAATCGACCAGATATAATGCGACATAATTATCAAATGACTTGGCGCGTCAGTCAAATTATTGGAACTCGATTTTTTGTAGAAGAAACTGCAACAGGCTTTATTATTTTCTTTGATCGAAAAGTGGATTATGATATCGCCCAACTAGATCGAGAAAATCCCCAAGAATTACTTGAATGGGTTAAATCCACACCAATTGGTGAAGATTCCCAATTACTTGCAAAATTAGTTAAGATAATCCAACAAAATATCCACTAAATTCAATGTAAACTAAGAATCATTATCTTTTTATCATTAATTTTTTAAATAACAAATTATTGGTATTCCTTTATAAAGAGGAAAAACTAAAAAATTACCCTACTATTTTATGATCGAGTAAAATGGAAATGATTCTTGGTGTGATCGAAGATTTACTAGATAAATATGAGAATGGGACTCCAGAAGAAAAAGAAGATTCGTTAAACAGTCTCAAATTGGAAAGAGATCAATTTTTGCAGAATCTCAAACCTTTAGTTGAAGCTGGTAACTCTGACGCTCAAAAAATATACAATAAATTAGAAAATCTCTCCTTCTGAATTAAAATTGATTGAGTTTTTTTATCTCTTTTCTGGTATAGAAAAATTTAATTATGCAAAGTTCAATATTCATCCATCGTTTTCAAGACTTCAACCATTGAGTCAATTAAAGAATCTATCTGCTGATCAGGTGGAATGAAATGATGAGCCCTAAGTAATTCTAAATAATTAAAATAAGTTGTAACTGAAGGTAAATATACATCAAAATCAATATTAATAGTCGGCATTAATTGTTCATAACATTCTTTTTTTTTATATTTATAAAGCTATTGGTAAGAATTCATATCTCAAGATCTTTTTCTCTTTATATTAATTAGGCAATTCAAAAAATTCATTGATCTATATCATTGAAAATGTAAATGAACTCTTATTAAGTAAAAAGTGAAAAAATTTTCATCACATCACCATCTTATGGAACATCAACATGAATATCAAATTGTTCCAACCATTTCTGCAATTTTGTCATTTCTAACCTTTTAATATAGCGCTCAACCGGATCTATTAAATTTTCAAATTTTTTCAATAAACCTTCAAATTCTGCCTGTTTTTCTGCAATTTTTGATTTAAAGGTAGTTTTATTCGATGTAACATTCATTTTTTAAACCTCCCGCGCGAATTTTGTTATGAAAATCGCACTTCTTCAACATATGAAGAAAAATACGCAGATTTAAATCTTATCTCTTGGGAAGTCTAAGTCACACGATTATAGAACAAAAAATAGAAATGAATTAAGAAAGAAATAAAAATATTGGTAAAACAAAAATAGAATGAAAGATAAAAGTACAGATAATTTAAATATAAAGGTTTTCTCTTGATTGTTGTTCTTCTTGCTCAATTTCTTTAAGCATTTTTTCAATTTCTCCATCCATTTCATCCAAATCTTTCTCAGAAATCTCCTTTCTTGTATTATTCATCTCTTGTTGTTCCTTTTTTGGAATTTCAAAGAAGCGATTGTGAATAATTTCTACAAAATGATCTAGTTGAATCGGAGTTGGTAAATATGAACTAAAATTGATTTCAATTACAGGTTTCTTATGAGAAACGGTCATTATCAAGATAAATACCACCAAAAAATTATTTTAAACTTGTGGATTCCAATTCTTAGCATTTTTTTTCGAAAAATTTTTGACTTTCACTAAATCTATAAATTTGAATTTTGGGCCAAGAATAGGGTATTTTTGAATTAGTTCTGTATTGTTGCAACAAAATTATGTTACTTGAAAATAGGCTATAAAATGTAAAATTTTAAATAGATGAATTTCCAATAATTTATATAGAGAGAGTGAAATCCGATGCGTCGCTCATCTCCAACCCTCTGTTTGCAATAAAATTGTTAAAAAGTGAAAAAATCCCTCAATGGTTTTCAAATTGGTATTTTGTATCCTAATATAAGATGTGATTGGTTCATATGGGATCTTTTATCGCTCCCGAGTTCCCCATGTTTATTTATTGGATAAAAATACCTGGAGGTGGAGAATTCTCCCCTCTTCACCTCCTTAAATGTCTTAATTAAAAGACAGCACCTTTTATCTTATTTTAAAGACTAATTTCTGGGTATACGATCCGTTGTGGTAAATTTTGATCATCAAAGGTAGGATTTTCAGGAAATGTTCTTAAATTTCCAACTAATCCTGTAGCTGTTAATGCTAATATCCAAGAATCCAATTTATCATCAATTTGAACTTCTTTTGAAGAAAAATCACTTGAAAAAATATCCGTTTCTATTGATATCTCGCACTTATTCATCCAACTTTTTAGCAATTTTAATCTTTCATTAATTCCTGCTTTAGATTTTTTGTTATTTTTCATACTTTTCTTGTGATTCATTGCCCAAAAGCAAATTTCAGGATGGCTTTCCCAAATATATCTATTCAAATACAAATTTTGACGTAAAAATAAATCGATTTCCATGATTTTTTTTGAAATATTCCATGTTTGGATGCTAATCCCTTTTTTAGTACATTTCCGGTTAATTTGATTTGCATGTTCAAAGTCTTTTGCATATAAAGCACTTCTACAGGGTGGGGTAAAAATACTGCTTGAACGAGGTCTCTTTAAAGAAATTCGGGCAAGTTTATCACATTCTCTTGAAACAAATCCCCGTTCTACTAATCCAATAGGTATATCAATTAGTATTCTAGATGCATTTAAAGGAGGATTTCCATATTTAGACCAAAGATCTTGAATCGTTCTAAATACCTCCCAAGTAATAAAACTATTACAGTAGATGACCGCAGCTATCCAACCACCTCTACATCCATCTACACCCAGAAAAATATTATCCATTTTGCAGAATTACTTCCTTTTATTTCATAATCTGATTAAATAATCAAAACTTAACTTCCCTTGATCCGATCCCTTCCCTTATGTCGTTGTTGATCCTTAAATTTTTTTACTTCGATTAAGAATTTCATTTTTTTTACACCAAATACTCGTTATTTCTTTAATTTAGGAAAATTCTAAATATATTAAATCAGAAAATGAGATCTCTAATTAAGAAGTCAATTTCAATCCAAAAATGAGAAAAAATTGAAAAAATAGATAAAAAAGCTAAGTATTATTCTTTCAAAGGTTTATGACAGAGCCACCAATCATAACATTCATGATCTTTTGATTTAAGTCTTTCTTGTGCCGTTTTTATATCAGTTGCTGGTGGAACAATTACATGATCTCCAACTAATTCACTATTCGGCCAGTTAGCAGGAATTGCCACCTTATTTTTATCTGAAATTTGCAGAATTTTAACAATTCGTAGAATTTCTTCCATATTTCTTCCAATTTCTTGTGGATAGAATAGAATAATTCGAATAATTCCTTCAGTATCTACGACAAACACCGCTCTAACTGTGCTG
Source organism: Candidatus Harpocratesius repetitus (assembly GCA_021498095.1). Lineage (GTDB taxonomy): Archaea > Asgardarchaeota > Lokiarchaeia > Sigyniarchaeales > Promethearchaeaceae > Harpocratesius > Harpocratesius repetitus. The sequence continues at coordinate 1,051,776 of JAIZWK010000001.1, forward strand.
GCACCTTTTCCTGGATGAACCATTCCCATGGTTTTAGCTACTACTCCATGATCAGCAATGATAGGAAATTGAATTTCTTGTTTTAGGTTTTCTTTTATCCATTCGGTCCATTTAATATGGCTGAATACCTGATCTATAGATAAACCAATCAATTCACAGTTGAGCTTCTTGAAATCTTCATAATGTTTCGCAAAACTATAAAATTCAGTAGTACACACAGGAGTAAAATCAGCAGGATGAGAAAATAACACAAAATATTTTCCCTTATAATCTCCAGGAAGATTCTTCATTCCATGGGTGGTTTGCACTTTTAATTCAGGAAATTTATCCCCAATCAATGGAAAGCTATTTGTTTCTGGCATTTTTATTCACTTAATTTTTTTTTCTTTGTTGAAAATAAAATCATTATAACGGAGAATAATTATCAACAAATACTAATTATCAAATAAAAGAATTTTTCATTAAAATCCTTTGCTTAAGATTTCAAACTATTTTTGCATTTTTACATTATGATCATTAGTTTTTTATTCCAAGTGCCTTATGCTACTTTAGATGTGAAAAAAGAATATGAAGACTCATAGATGATTTTATGAAAAAAACCAATTATACAAATAAAAAGGAAAAATTAAACAATCAAAATTCAGTTGATATTTCTTCAATTAAAACTATTTTGAAAGATGCAAATTTGAAGATTACTGGCCCGCGCTTGGCAATATCATCAGTATTGTTGACATCAGAAAATCATCCTACTGCCATTCAGATATTCGAGGAAGTTAAGTCTCAATTTACCAACCAAGAGAACATCAGTCTTGCTACAGTTTATAAAACTTTAGAAAAATTCGAACAAAAAGGATTAGTATCCGTATTTATTTCAGGAGATGGGAAATCACACTATGAACCCCGTCGAGACCCACATATTAACTTAATTTGTATAAAATGTGGTAAGATCACAGATATGATGGATGATAAAATTACCCAATTTGTGCATGATATATATAAAATGATTCCAAATCCTATTCAAATGCAAAATCTTAGCTTTTTTTATGTTTGTGATATGTGTAATTCAAATTGAGAATGATTATAGTTGATTTAGAAGAATGATTATAGTTGATTTAGAAGAATGATTATAGTTGATTTAGAAGATATTTTGCATAGAAATTTATATATGTATTACTTGTATATATTTTAGAAGAAGATGAGTTTAATTAGTGTTAGAATTGATGTGAAATTAAAAAAAATGATGGAATCCTACAAGCATATCAATTGGAGTGAAGTAGTTCGCCAAGCTATTACTAAAAAGATCCAAAATGAACAAAAAAAGAATATGGCTCGTGCAGTTCTGATTAATGAAAAAGTTCGAAAGAAGGCACCCACAAATTACGATAGTACTGAATTCATTCGAAAATTCCGAGATGATCGATATTAATTGTTTTTTTTTAATTTTTCACATAATCTAAAAAGGAAAACTAGAAAATATGATAAAGAATATTATTGTCGATGCAAGTGTAATTGTTAAGTGGTTTATCGATGAAAATAACTCCGACAAGGCTGAAAAGATAAAAGAACAATTTGTCAATGAAGAGATTAACATAATTATTCCTTCATTACTTTATTATGAAGTTCTCAATGCGTTAAAGTATAGTAAATTATTTAATGTACGCGAATTAAACTTAGTTGGAGAATCTTTAGAAAATTATGGTTTTGATGTTTTTGCAATAAAAGATGAAATAAGAGAGAAAATGGTCGAGATTTCGCTAAATTTTGATGTTTCTATATATGACGCTTCATATATAGCTCTTGCAGACAAATTTAATACTCAAATGGTAACAGCGGATGAAAAATTTTCAAAAAAATTACCAAAAAATTTAAAGCATCTAATTTTAGCACTAAAAGATTATAGTTCGTTAAAAAAGAAATAAGAAAAAACTTAATTTACATAAAAGTTGCACAACAAAGAGATATTGCTTCCTATATTTCTAGATTTTCTTGATAAACAAGATAACGATCGATCCAAGACCACCATTCGTTTACATCTTGCTGTAATTGTTCGATTAACTTATCATCAATTAGTTTAAATCGTCCTTGATTTTTCTTTGAGAAGTATTCGCTCAGTGGTTTCCTTTTGGTTGGATCATGTAAACGTTTGCTTTTTCCTGAAAGTGTTAAAATTCCGTTTTCAATTTCAAACAAAGGAAAAACACCTGTATCTACCGCCAATTGTGCCTGTTTGATGGTGTATTGCGCTTCATGGCGCCATCCAGGAGGACATGGTGTTAAAATTTGAATAAAGCGGAAGCCCTTAATATCCTTGGCTTTTTTGAATTTGTCATATAAATCCATGGGATCAGATACAGCACAAGTTGCAACATAAGGAACATTATGAGCTGCTACAATCATTGGAACATTTTTCTTTTTCTTGGCTTTTCCATAGGGTGTTGTGGTTGTTACTGTGCCACGTGGTGCACTGGAACTGGCTTGAATACCTGTATTCATATAACTTTCGTTATCATACATGACGTAGATTATATCTTCATTGCGTTCAGCCGCTCCACTTAATCCTTGGATTCCAATATCTGCGGTCCCGCCATCTCCTGCCCAGACAACTACATTATAATCTCCCTTTCCTTTTGCTATCAATCCATGTTTCATTCCTGAAGCTGCAGCCGCAGAGGCCGCAAAAGCCATGTTGAACCATGCCCAATCAGGTGCTGATTTCGGCCATAAACCAGTAACTACATTTGCACAAGAAGCCGGACTAACAGTGGCGGTTTTTGGACCAAGTGCTTTCATTGCCCATCGAAGAGCAAGATCTAAACCGCAACCTTGACAAGTTGCATTTCCTGGTAGAAAATATTCGCGCTTTGTTTCTGGATTTGCAACAATATCTACAATTTTTGTCTTTGCCATACTTGGTTCCTCCTTATATATCTCCAAAATATTCTTCTTCACCTTGAGGCACTTTATCAGAGCCTGTAATTAAACCGGTCCAATATGTTCCCCACATTTTATATGGTTTTTTCGGAGCTTCTCCTTTTTCTTTTAAGTCAAATAGGATTTTAAACTGCTCTATTTGATCATCGTATGTAACATCTCTACCCCCTAATCCTCCAATAAAGGGCAGTATTTTGGCATTGCGAGTTGAATCATAGCGTTGACAGGCTGCCATTATATCAGTACTAAGCGGTCCTGCAGTTGGATTACCAAAGGCGATAGCACGGTCCATAACTCCAACAATTTGTGTCTTTTTAATATATTTTAAGATATCTTCCGTTGGGAATGGACGATAGGTTCGTACTCGGAGTGCTCCTGCTTTATATCCTTGTTCTCGTAAAACATCTACCGCATCTTCTGCTTGTTTGGCAATTGTGCCATATCCGATCATAAGAACATCTGCATCATCAGCTTTATATGGTTCAACTAAACCATTTCCATAAGAACGCCCAAATCGTTTCTCAAACTCGGCCATTGTATCTTTAATCACAGAAATTGCTTTTAATTGCGCTTCATGGGCTTTAATACGAAATTCTGCATAAAAGCTTTGAGGCATGATTAAAGCTCCAGTCATCATAGGGCGCTCACTGTCTATCCAAACGTGTTCCCATTCATCACGTTTGGGAATAACAAATTTCTGCGCTTCTTCCCATGGTACTCGTTTAACTGGTTTTGATGTGTGGCTTAAAACAAATCCCCCATAGGCTGGAAAGAGAGGTAGCATTACGTCTGGATGTTCTGAAATATTAAATCCCATCAAAATAGAATCATATATTTCCTGGTGTGTTCCTAACAGTTGGATCATGATACCGCTGTCTCGTAACCCCATAATATCGCCGTAATCTGCCCAGATATTCCAACCTCCACCGGTAAGTCCTCGTGTAGCAATTGATAGTACGACTGGTAAGCGTGCTCCGACCATCCAATGAATCATTTCTGTCATATAGAGTAATCCTTGTCCAGCAGTGGCTGAATATACTCGAGCCCCTGCGTAGCTTGCACCAACCAATCCTGCAGCCACACTGTGTTCAGATTCCATTCTCATGAATTGTGTTTTTTGATTTCTTGCTATGAATTCTTCTTCTCCGACAAGACTACTTAATTCCTCTACAACTGTGGTTTGAGGTGTGATTGGGTATGCTGTGATTACATCCACATTTGCATCCATAGCTGCATAAGCTGCAGCCAAGTTTCCTTTTTGTGGACCTTCAAAGAATTTTGGTTCTACCATTTTTTTTTCACCTTTTCTTTCTTAAATAATACTAATTTTTAATCCTTCTTACTTATTCTCCTTCTACTTATACTTCCCTCTGCATTTCAATGCATTTCTTTGGGCACATTTCTGCGCAAATTCCGCATCCTTTACAGTAGTCATAATCAAAACTCACAATTCCACTTTCATCATCAATTAACACAGTTCCTTCAGGGCAGTACATATAACAGTGATAACATTTAATGCATTCGTCCTGATTAATTACGGGTTTGAATGTTCGCCAGTCTCCTGTATGACCTGCACAACCTTTTATTGGAAAGGACAGTGATGCAGGAGGTAAATCCCAATATGATGTCCACGATTGAATTTTAGGGCGTTCTTCACGCGATTTTCGAATAATTTCCCATTTTTTTGCTTCTTCCACCATTTTAATTTCTCTCCATTATATTAATTCTTTTTTCTCCCAAATTTTAATATATTATTGAATCTCCTTCACTTGCTCTGAGGCTTTCACGGCTGCTTCATAATTAAGATGACCTCGAGAACCAAATTTTTTCAATGCAATTTTCTCGATTGTTTTCAAATGTAAGCCTAAATCCATTTCGCCTGTCTCGTCCTTATATTTAATTTGAGTCAATGCTCCCAATAAGGGAACGTTAATTATTGGATATCCTGCTGTAGTTAGATTCAATTTTAATGCAATATCTGTAACAGGAACAGTGTAAATTTTGCATTCTTTTGGGAATTTTGACACATCAATTGTTTGATTGGTATTAACCAAAACCGTTCCATGCTTAACTGCATCTGCCACTCCGGGTAAAGGAATTAACGACGCATCAAAAATAATGGTAATGTCGGCATCCTCAACTGCGGCGTAGTTTTTAATCTCACGATTTCGGGACAGCTTAGTAAATGCTTTAATTGGTGCACCACGCCTTTCTGCACCTATTTTTGGAATACTTAGAACATCTGTATACCCATCAGCATAAGCTATTTCGCAGAGCAAAAGTGCCGCAGTGATGGCACCTTGACCACCTCGACCGTGCATAGTAATTTCAAAAATTTTATCATTGTTCATAATGATTCATCACGCGAAAAATACATTATGATCTGAAAAACCCGTTAATATTTAAGTGAGATGATCGTATTTAAAAAATGGGAATGGCGATCCATTTTGACTTCATAGTGGTGATTTTTGAGACAAACCTAACTTATTAAATTTTTGCATTAACGAAATATTTGCTCCAGATCGATGGCCTAATCTTAGCGCTTGGGATGTTAAAAAAGATTTTACTAGTATTCACGCTACTCTCATAGATCTTCTTAATGGAAAGTTAAAAAACACTGCAAATAAAGATCAATTTACCCTTCGTGCATTTCAAAATTTGGATGAATATATCGAATTTTGAAATGCAATTGGCGGAATCCTCTAATTCACTCAAAAATCCATTCATCCATCTATCAAATGATAAATCCAAAGTTCTTTACACATCTTCGAACAAAACTTGTGCACGGAAGGTTCTTTTTTATAAACTTTAATAAATTCTTTTTTTTATTCCTATCGCATAAATTTACCGCAAAACTTACTTAATATAACCATATGTTTATTTTGTTATTAAATTTGGAAAATATTTAGATTTTCTGCACTATAAACGCCTTCTTTTTATCCAATTTAACAAACAGTAATGTTCTAAAAAACCTCAATGATCAAAACGATTAAATACAAAGAATGATAACTCTTGTTTACAAAAATGACAATCTGTCATTTGAATCAGTAAAAAGTGATTCATATGAAAAAAAAGAATAAACTATCAATAATGGTATTGTTAGGGGTAATTCTCATATTGCCTACATTTGGTTTTTCTAATGCACTCGGCTACCACGTTTGGGGGGTATTTGTATATTCTTCTCAAACTGATTCCGATCACGATGGATTGATCGATAAATATGAAGAAAAATTTGGTACAAATCCGAATGGAAATTATTATCTTGAGGATTATGAAACGGACGAGAATAAAGATCCGTACTTATTCTATCAGGAAAACTACTTGAAAGATCTTAAAATTTACCCGATTTGGGATATAATATACGCCAAATTTATGTATAATACTGTCCCTAAAATAAAAATAGGGATAATCGACTGCGGATACGACAGAAATCACGAAGACTGGGGGGATAATATTGATAAAAAAAATGCTAATGATGAAAATGCTTTTTGTGATCAGGCAACTATACCAGAAGAGGAAGATTTTTATCACGGAACATAGTGTTTGGGGGTTATTGCCACCGAACATCATAATGGCAAAGGAATTGCAGGGATTGCCGGTTTATTGAATGTTGTTGAAGTGGTCAACTATAAAGTTACAAATAGTGGTGATCTCTATTATGATCCCAATCAGGTAAGTTCAGCTGTAGAAAAAGCATTTTATGATGGATGCAAAATTATTTCCATGTCATTTGGAAGTTATGATGATGATGATAGAAATACAATGTTAGATACAATTGAAACAAGTGTGGGTAAACAGATATTATTAATTGCTTCTGCAGGAAACGACAACAAAGACTTAGATAAAATTGATTATGAAAGAAATCATTACCCTTCACAGTTTGATAATGTTCTTTCTGTAGGGGCTGTAGATTACAATCATAAGCAATTGTATTTCAACGACAATTATGCATCAAATTACGGCAAAGATTCCATCGACGTGCTTGCCCCAGGCAAAGATATTTTTACCACAACGTACACTAATGACAAATACAGCACTTTTACGGATAAAAGTTATACTCATGACTTTGGAGACACATCTGCGGCTACACCGATAGTGGCAGATGTCGCGGCTTTATTATGGGCATATTTTCCAGAATTGACCTTAGAACAAATTAAGTGGCTTTTGACCACAAGTGGACCTGAATCTTCGGATCCGGACCATTTTGGTGAAACCAGGCTCTTAAATGCGGTGGATCTTTTTACGGCTGCATGGGATATAACTCACCCACAAAATTGATAAAATGTAAAAAAAACATTATCTTATAGGATGAAATATATCATGAAAAATAAATGGCAAATCTTCATTATTTTATGCATATTGGGAATAGGAAGTATGACCCCTCTTTTTTCTTTCTTCTTTTCTTTCCAAATGCACGATTCAAATCTGACATTGCAGTCAGAACCGAAAAAGGGAAACCGTATTCCTGCTGATGCGAACCCCGAAAGTTTTATTTCCGTGTGGAACACCGCTTTACACAGCGGAGGATCAAGCAATGACAATCAGATAAGATTACCTTTGGAATCTTCGGGTACGTACAACTTCACGGTGAACTGGGGCGATGGAACAAGTGATACCATCACCGTTTGGAATCAGACAGAAGTCACGCACACCTATTCTGCGGCCGGTACCTACACCCTAACCATTAACGGGACCATTGTCGGATGGTGCTTTGATTTTGACGGAGATAGGCTGAAAATAACGGAAATTCTGCAGTGGGGATCTTTGGGATTGGGAAATTCTGGATGGTATTTTGCAGGATGCGAAAATTTGAATTTAACGGCTACCGATTCTCCCGATTTAACCGGCACCACAGATTTAAGCGGAACCTTTTGGGGCTGCGAAAAATTGGGCGATAGCGGAAACATGAACGGATGGAACGTTTCCTCCGTAACAAAAATGTACTGTATGTTTTGGGGAACCTTCTCGTTCAACCAGAATATCGGAAATTGGGATGTATCGGGTGTGACCGATATGGAGCGTATGTTTCTGCATGCACATTCGTTCAATCAAGATATCGGAAAATGGGATGTATCTTCGGTAACAAATATGCTTGGAATGTTTTGGGATGCCCAATCGTTCAATCAAGACATCGGCAGCTGGAATGTTTCAAGAGTTACAGATATGAGTCTGATGTTTTGGGGTGCTTTTTCGTTTAACCAAAATATTGGTGGTTGGGATGTGTCTTCGGTAACAACCATGCAATGTATGTTCCGCGATGCTGCTTCTTTCAATCAGTATATCGGTGATTGGAACGTATCGGCCGTTTGGAATATGGGCGGTATGTTCGAGAGGGCTTCTGCATTTAATCAATATATAGGTAATTGGGATGTATCTGGTGTGACTGATATATATTGGATGTTTGATGGTGCTTCTTCATTTAATCAAGATATAGGAGGTTGGGACACATCAAAGGTTAAGTCTATGGTTTATATGTTCAGGGATGCTTCTTCATTTAATCAAAATATAGGTGGATGGGATGTATCAAATGTAGATTCCATGTATGCCATGTTCTCTGGTGCTTCTTCATTCAATCAAGATATTGGTAAATGGAATTTGCGTAATGTACTTGATATGGCAGAGATGTTCAGAAATGCGGTATCTTTCAATCAAAATATCAGCGCATGGCATGTTACTTTAGTAACTAATTGGGCGTATATGTTCGCTAATGCCACTTCATTTAATCAGGATATAAGCAGTTGGGACGTTCATATAGCGAGAAATATGGATTATATGTTCGCCAATGCCACTTCATTTAATCAAGATTTAAGCGGCTGGAATACCGGTTCTGTAAAAAGGATGAAATCTATGTTTGATGGCGCATCTTCATTCAATCAAGATATCAGCGGTTGGGATGTTTCTTCCGTGACCGATATGAGTTACATGTTCCATAATGCCAGCTCATTCAACCAAGATATCAGCAGTTGGGATGTTTCGGCCGTTACAGATATGAGTCATATGTTCGATGGGGCTTCATCTTTCGATCAAAACCTCGGTAGCTGGAATGTATCATCGGTAACCGATATGGAAGGGATGTTTCGTGGTGTTAAATTGTCAACGGCAAATTATGACAGCATTTTACAGCATTGGTCGAAATTGCCTCTACAGAGTAACGTTTCATTTGATGCGGGAAATTCGCAGTACAGCAAATCCGCAGTCGAGGCTCGGCTGTATATTATTGATACTTTCGGATGGAATATTACCGATGGCGGTTTTACGGAAAAAGAACCAGGAATAAACCAAATTTCAGGGTATTCTATCTTCATCTTTATGTGCTCTTTTGCCGTATTGATTGTAGTTTTAGGAAAAAGGTTCGAAATATCGCCGTCCATTCCCAAATCGGTTCAGTAATTACTTTTTTAGGTTTCGGGCGATACTGATTAATTTTTCTTGTACCTTAGATATTTTTGATAATACAATGTAAATATAAGAAGTTCTAACAATTTTTTTTTATCTTATTCAAATTCTATCTTTTAAACCAATATTTTCGACAATATTCTTGTGCATCCAATTATTATTTGAGTCGGCATTTTTAAATCCTTAAATTAGGTCAAAAATTTTACATTTCCATCATTTTTCTTTGAATTATTGATTTAGTAATATGTTTTTTTCTTAAACTATCTTTCGACAAATCTAAAATTGGGATAGATTTGGGGATTGTGGATAATCGATATAAGATTTTCGGATTTCCTTCAATTTTTAGAATTCTGCTATAACCTTATAAGATTGAAGAATTAATAATATAAGCCGCGATGACTAAATGGTGAGTCGTTTGCCGCCTTTCGACGATTTGCAAATGAACAACACTCAGGATTATGAAACCGATAGCTTAGAACTCTAGTAGTTCCTTTTTTTTGATCCCATTTATCCCTATTTCGAATGGTTTACAAAAAGACACTGAATTAGAATATCTTTAAGCTGAATTTTGCATCCATCATCAGATTCAATCACAAGATCTGAATATATTTTGATGCGGGGCTGTTTTTTACGACCTGGCATACTAAAGCAAAGAAAAAAAATAACGTAAACTTTTGGGAAATTAGCGAATATCTTATTATTATATAGTGAATATTTCAAATTCATGATCAAGCAATAATCATATAAGTTAGAGCAGGGATCATTAAATTTAAGAAAGAAATAAAAAAAAAGAAAGCGTAAGTTCAATTATCCTATAAATTAGAAATTCATCGAAATTGATCAAAAATCGAAAAATTTAGTATTTTTCTCATCTTTTATTATTTATAAATTATGCACCCTTCAAATGAAAGATCACCTCCATCTTCAAATTCTTCATCTTTTACTGAAGACCATACTGATTCATTATCTATTCAGAGAAAAGCTTCATTAAATCGAAAAGATGGGTATTATGAATTTCCTCCATTAGATGAAAGCATTAAATGTCCAATTTGTGGAAAAAACATAGAAATAACAAGGACAATATATTCATTACCTGATGGAGACGATATTATTATCTTTGTAATTCAGTGTGAACAATGTGGATATCGAAAATCTGATATGATTCCTGTATATACCGCTTTTCAGCCAGGAATTTATCGATTAAAGGTAGATGATGGAGATTTAACCCATAAGATTTTTCGTGGTGCGACAGGAAATCTTGAAATTCCAGAAATTGGGGTTTCTATTGAACGGGGTCCAGCAGCGAACTTTGATTTTACTAATGTTGAGGGAATTCTTTTAAGAATTGAACAACAAATTCAATTTTTTCTCCAAACAACTCCTTCAGATACTCCAGAATGGAAAAATGCACATGATTCATTAACTCGATTAAGAGCATGTAAATCTGGAGAGATGTCTTTTACTGTGATATTGACTGATTTTGATGGCGGAAGTTATATTACTCCGACTGATAAAGAGAAAATGGTATTTGAAAAGTTAACTGTTAAATCTGAATCAAATAATAAAAACACTTAATATAAAGAAGCAGCAGATAGAAAAAAAACTAAAAAAACTGTTCTTCCCAGCAAGAAATAAAAAAAATTATTCTTCCCACTTACCTTCGGCTTTGAGTTTTTCCTTTAATTTTTCTAATTCTTCAGCACGTTTCTTTCTTTCAGCTTCAATTTGTGCCTTTTCTTCTTCTGATACTTTCTTAAGCTTTTCTTTATTCATTGCCTCAATTTCTTTTCGTAATTCATCACTGCTCATGAGTTTACCACCTATTGGGGTTTTTTTGTAAGAAAAATAGATCTGTTGCTTATTATATATCTTGGAATTTTCTACCTATAAAACTTATGAAACTTACGAATTAAATAAAAAAGGAATCAGTAATAAAAAAGTAATGACAGTGGACGAATTTGTCGGAAGGTTTTTTATACTCTTCCGAGATCTAAAAGTTACAGATGGGATATATCAATAAACAAATCCGTATAGTATGAAAACAAGATGTATATTAAAATCCTTAATTGTAAATAAATATCTTTTGAAATATTAATTATCTAATCGTTCTAATCTTATCAAATCTGGTCTATACGGATAGATCAAAAGAAAAATATTTAGTTAGATGAAAAAAAATGCCATCATCATTTGAAGAAAATCTGAATCAAATTAGAGAATATTTAAAAAGATCTCAATTTATGATGGCAAAAGATGAAATTGAATTCCTTCAAAGCAGAAATGATCTAACACCCTCACAAAATGATGAAATATTCCTTCTTCAAGCTCAACTTGCAAATCAAACAGGAAAATTTTCCGAATCGTTAAGAATTTTAAAAAATCTTTCTGAGAATTTTGGATTCTCTTCAGAATCGCTTGAATATATGGATCTTTTATATCTTTTGGGTGATAACTATTTTCGTTTAGGCAATTTTTCTGAAGCTTTAGGATATATTCAAGAAGCACTTGAACTACTCGAACATTCAAGAATTTCTTCTAATCGAAAAAGAATTCAATTAAATGCAAAATATGTTATTGTAAAAGCGGGAATTTTGTGGCAAACTGGAAAATTGGAACTTGCATTAAAAGATTTAGAAAACTTGATATTGAATCAGCAGAATTTACTAGAGCCGGTTCATTTAATAAAGTTACTTAATCGATATGGTGTGATAAAATGTGCCCAGGGTAATTATAATGAAGGGATAAAGTATTTTGATGAAGCATTACAAATAGCAAGATCAAATCATTATCCATCATTAATTTCTATTCTTTATAATAATCTTGGGATGATTTATCACCAATTAGGAAATTTTAAAAAATCTCTTTTATATTGTGAGAAAAGTCTAATTTTTGAAAACCGCACTGGAAATACCTTTCGACAAGCAACAGTATTAGATACTCTTGGAGAATTATATTTTGAAATGGGAAAATATAGCGAAGCATCGGAATATTTTTTACAAAGTGTTAATATTGGGAGAAAATTAGGTAATCCATATGAATTGTCTGTATATCTTTTTCATTTAATTAAAAGCTATATTGAATTGAATCAGATTTCCAGGTGTAAAAAATTCCTTACCGAATTTGAAATGTTATGCTTAGTTGAAGATAATATAAGGGTAATTCAACGTTATCAGTTGATTCAAGCGTTATTGTGGAAGAAAAGTTCTCAACTTAGATTTCAATTTCAAGCTCATGAAATATTGCAATCAATTGCCTTTGGCCCTGTGTTGGAATATGAGATAACTCTAACTGCACTGGTACATTTAGCAGATATATTATTAGATGAAATGCGAGTAACCCAAAAAGGAGAAATTATTGAAGAAATTGAGCCAATTATTGCTGAACTATTAAATATTGCAGAATCTCAAAATTTGATTTTATTACTTGCACAAACCTATTTGTTAAAGGCACGCTTTGCAATCTTGACTTTAAATATTGATCAAGCCAGACAATTTTTGACAAAAGCCCAAAACTATGCGATGTCACATCATTTGGAAGGAATTGCAATTCAAATCGCCTCTGAACATGATAAACTCCTTGAGCAACAATTACTACTGGAGCAAATTGGAAATAAGCAAATATCTATAGAAGAACGATTGAAATTATCAGGTTTCAATCTCCAATTTTCTCGAATGATTCATAATATTAACAACAATTTTAATGCCCCGAGTAAAGAAATTCCAATATTCTTTGCCATATTGAATGAGTATGGACCAATGATTTTTTCACAACAATTTAATCATGAGATAGTAGTTAACGATCAGCTATTTGGAGGGCTTCTTAGTGCTTTCTATTCCTATTGTAGTGAAATGACAGAGCATTCCTTTGATCGGGCAAAATTTGGGCATTATACCATAATGTTAGTTCACAATCGTTCTCTTATATTTGCTTATGTATATAAAGGTTCTTCATATTCCGCTCAAAAACGATTAAATCTATTTCTTGATCAACTAAAAAAATACCCTGATCTTTGGAATCAAATCCAGAATTCTGTTAATTCGAATAATGTATTACCAAAATCCACTTTACAATTGTTTTTACCCGTCTTTCATTCATCTTTTCCTGAAATATTGATGCAAGAATCGTGATTTTTTTTAGATTTTAGCTAAAAGCATCATAAGTGCACGGGGTATTTCTTTAAAATCTGTTACTGGGATGTAGAATCCCTTTCCTGCTTGAGCAATCTGCTTGCAAATCGTGCTTCCTCTAGCTGTATTTTCCTTTTGAACTTCAGAAGGCATGTTTATCACATGTAATCTTGGAAATTGTCGTGCAATAGGGGCTGGATGCTTACCTCGATTGTATTCCCCATCAGTAATTAATATTCCGATCTTTCTTCTTCCACTGGGGATATTATTTAATTCTTTTAGCCCTTTTCGAAGCGCGCGTGAAATATTTGTGAATCCTACCGCTTCACTGTCTAAGATTTGATCAATAAGCTTAGGTAAAGGATTTTCATCTTTTAATGATTTTAAAACATATGGCTCAGAATTAAACAAGATAATGCTGGTAAAGTCTTTTGCCATTGCATAGGACAAAACTGAAGTTGTTAAAGCAGCATTCAAAAGAAGTTTCCCGAACATCGATCCTGAAGTATCCAGCATCAACACCACATTACGCTTTTTTTGTCGACGTTCATATCCAACGATATCTTCGTAGTGAATCAATTGATTTCCATTTTGTATATAGTTAAATAGTGTTTGTTCCAAATCAAATTCAGGAATTCCGGGATAGTAATGAATTCGATGCCTGGATTTTCCCTTAGAACCACGTCCAGATATGTTTAGCGAAGATCTCATAATTATTGATCGAGTTAATCTTTGCAACATTAATTTAAATGAAAGTGGTGCATGAGATCGAATCATAAAATACAATTGTGGAATAAACGAGTCTTTATTTTCTCGATATTTTTCTGCAAAAAAGTGAGTATATTCTGTTTGTTGCAATTCTGCTGTAACCGCATAGATATTCGATTGAGCTAAACTCATTAGAGCTTCAATATTATTGGATTCTACAGAAAGACGGGCAAGATCCTTGATATCTTTAAATCCTAAATTTTGGGCAAGCTTTTTATAGCGTTTTTTTGTGCTTTGTTTTCGTTGGATTTCATATTTTAAGAGATCCCGATCTTTCAAATTCGAAAGACGTAATCTTTCGATTCCTTTGAAGGCTTCATCGGGACGAAGAAGATTTTGAACCTCAGCCTTTAATGAAAATGATGAAACACTTCTTCAATGACTTCTTCTAAAATTTCTTTGAGATTTCTTTCCGTTCCATCCATCAATTCCAATTTAGAATATAATGCCATAATTCCCGCTTCTTTCCAAAATTGAAGACCTGGCTTTTTTCCATATGCTTCAATAAGCTTTGCTAAATCTATCGCACCTCTGATAGATGCACCACGACGAAGATCTGGATGTACGCGGGTTAAATTTATGATTTTCACTGACATATTTGCTATTAAATTCAAATGTGGTGTAGAAGGCGAAAGATTCAATTTAACAATCTCGATTTCTTCTTCTTCTGATTGATAATTTACTTCAATCCAAACAAAACGATCCTTTAACGCTTCACCTAAGGCAGATACTCCTACATGGGCTTCAGGATTTTGAGTAGCAATGGTAAAAAATGAATCTTTCGCTTGAATATTTCCTAATTTTGGAATAATTAATGTATGTTCATCTAAAGCCGATAAAAGGACATTTTGAGTAGATTCAGGAATTCGATTTAATTCATTGATGAATAAACATCCACCTTCTCTCATTGCCAGAGCAAGTGGTCCAAAAATAAAAGATTCTTCAGTATATCCGTGGTTAAGTACAGCTGGAGGGTCGAAATATCCTGTTAAAGTATGACTAAGTACATCTTCAGAGCCATCGACTCGAAAGAATTGATTATTTGCATAATCTGCTAAAGCGCGGGCTAAGTACGTTTTGCCAGTTCCAACAACACCTTCTAAAATAACATGTTTTTTAGCTTTAAAGGCTAATAACAAGAGGGTTAATTCGTTCTGACGGCCGATGATTTGATATTTATCTTGAATTTTCTTTACTTCTGCAGCTATATCCTGCGAGTAAATTGATGTATTTGCTTCCACGGGATTGATTTCTTTTTCCGTATCTTCCATTCCACTCAAATAATTAAAGATTTCATTGCCCAAAAAATTCATGAATTTTCGAATCAATTCACATTATTCATATATTCACATACTAGTGAACAACTGGCAAATTTTTAAGGTTTTTAACCTTTTTCTAATCGTTTATCGTGATAATAACCACACCGAAATCTTGGGATGAAATCAAGCTTGCAATTGAACGATGGAATTTGCACAAATTAATAGTTGTAAGTTGTGGGGGTTGTGCAGCAAAATGTGGTACTGGGGGAACAGAAGGTTTGGAAAAATTACTTTCATTTCTAAAAACCTTGGATTTAAAAATTCTAGCATCTATGGTGATTCAAGAACCATGTGATTTGCGCAATCTTCATCGAGATTTTCAATACGTTGATGAGGAAATAAATCAGACAGATGGATTCGTTGTTGCGAGCTGTGGTATTGGGGCACAGGTAATTGGTGATTATTTTCAAAAACCTGTAGTTATTACAACTAACACAATAATGATGGGAGAAACGATTCACTTAAATGAATATAGCAATCGTTGCGTTGCTTGTGGGCATTGTATATTAAATGAAACTGGTGGAATATGCCCAATTACTCTTTGTCCAAAATCAATGTTAAATGGCCCTTGTGGAGGCATGTTTCAGGGTAAATGTGAAGTGGACAATTATCAAAATGATTGTGCGTGGGTGCAAATTTACAATCGTTTGGAAAAGCTCGGAAAATCTTCTCTTTTTGCCAAAATTCGGGAACCCCAAGATTGGAATCTTCGTCGACGAATAAATCTAAATCTTCATCAAGAAAGAAAATTCTTTTATTCAATAATTGATCATCATAATGAAAATCAAAAGGAGGAATCTAACTGAGATCAATACCACTTACAGAAATACCCAAAGATAATTTTGTTTCCCGGATGAAACGGGGTGAATTTATCTATGAAGGTGAAATTGAATACTCCACATCATTAGATCCACAAATATATCTCAAACAAGCCATCTTTTTAAAATCTCATACTTCGGCTCTTTCTATTCCTGATAATCCTGGAAGTAATATTTTTTTATCAAATATTGCACTTGCACAAATTATTCGCCCCGTTTATAACAAAGATATAATCCTCAATATATCATGTAGAGATTATAATCGAATTGGACTTTCTTCTAGATTAATTACTGCCTATACTTTGGGATTTCGAAATCTCTTACTTATTACAGGAGATCACCCCTCTTTAGGCACGGTACCTGAAAGTAAGCCTGTTTTTGATTTGGATTCGACCCAATTACTCCAACTATGTCGTGAATTTAACCACACACATTCTTTTTTTGGAACCTCTTTTGATATAAACCATGAAAAATCTCTAAACAATCCAATTAACCAGTTAAATTTTATTTTAGGAACTGTGGTTAATGTTCACGCTTCAATACCTGAAATTGAGATGGCGCGCTTTCAACGTAAAGCAGAGTTGGGAGTGGATTTTATCCAGACTCAAGTTATTTTTAATTCCGAAGCAGTTGTTCTAATGCTTAAAAATCTTCAAAAATATGATATTCCAATAATTACTGGTATCGTTCCTTTAGATAATTATGCATTAGCTAAAAAGATTGCTCGATTTTTACCAGGTTTGGAATTTCCGAAAGAAATTTTAAATGAATATAAGAAGATTTCGCAAAATTGTCAAAACAGCGCAGAACGGAGTAAAAAATTTGATACATTTAACATAGATTATTATTCTCCAATTATTCGTGAATTAAGGCGTAAAGGATTGATACATGGGCTTTATTTTGCTACCATATCTTATCCAAGAATTATTCCTCAAATTATTCAAAAAATAGATGGATAATCGCAATTAAAAAAAAAATGATATTTGAGTAATTAACTTTAATTTTTAAATTGAATGAAATTCTTTTGTTGCAGGTATTGACATGCTTGAATTATATCTCCTAATGGAAGATCCAGTAATTCTGCTAAATTTCGCAGGGTTTTGCGCCCATCGATAGCAACCATTAGTACTTTAATCCATGAGTTTTGCAGTTGATTACGAAAAACACCTGCAGTTATGTGATTCTTAACTGGAATTAATTCATGGATCGGTTTGTGATAAAATCTTTGTGGAAATTGCTGCATTCTCAATATGCTGTCTTGATATACTTGATTTGTTCCATTTCGATGAACATTTTGGGGAAATTCAATTTGATGATGTGTTTTTATGAAAGGGTTCGCTGGATAATAATTTGAACCAAATTGTGAAGATTGATGCATAATTGGAGAATTATTGTCTGGGATGAATCGATTAGGTGAAAATTTTTGTAATTCACGGAGATTTGAGTAGTTATTTGTTGGCATATTTGCTTGTTTTGAAAAACCAATGGTATTTGCATTGTTAATTTTACCTAAATTATTAGTTGCATATTGTAAAGTTTGATACTGGGAAAATCGCCTACTTATTCCATGTGTTGGTTGTTTATATGATGTTCCTGTTTCATTTGATTTTTCTAAAGAAGGATTTAAGAATCTAGATGATTTTGTTATGGCCATTGAAAAAGCATCTGCAGGCACAGTTGTTCTGATTTCAGGCATTTTATAAATTAAAGATTTTGATTCGTTTGAATTTGCTGAATTTTTTGCATCATTTTCTAAAATTGGAAGGTTTCCTTGAATTTTCTCTACAATATCTAAGAAAACCTTCTCAAAACGATGATAAGGTTTAATATCTCCATTCCAGTCTTTTTTAAGATTTTTTCCGAACATATGAATAAATGTTGATGAAGCTTCCCCCATAATTATTTTACGGGTAATTTTATCAGGATTTCCTTCAGTAGTCAAAATAAAGAGTAGTTCATTTTTTTGTCCATCTAAATTTTTTCGTTGAAATGTAAATAGTAAATCCGTCATTTGAACTTCATCAATTTGGCCTAAATTTCCAACAGAATCTGCAAAACTATTAATTGCCTGGAAAAATCCGCTGATTAAGGTAAATTCATTGTTATTTTCAGCAAGTCGGTATTTGGGATCCAAAGAAATATTTAAGATAGGTAATCCATTTCGAAGGACAAAGAAATTGCATATCATAAGTTTGACCACTGGGATCATTTATAGTCAAAATAATATTCAAATCCGTTATTATTACGATCTTATGTGGATATATCTATGAGAAAATGATATAAAAGAATACTATATGAACCAGATTTTATTAATGATGAATTCTTATTTTAATCGAACCGTATGGAAGAAGAAAAATTCACAACTCCCCAGCACCGCTGGGATCCTTTGCTGAAAGAATGGATAATTTACGCACCTCGACGGAATGTACGCCCGTTTCAAGGAAAACAATTTGATACAAAACCAAAAAAAACATGGGATTGTCCATTTTGTCCTAATGCTCCAGAAGGTGCTGGAAATTGGGTTGTAAAGCAGTTACCAAATCGTTTTGCTGCACTAGATGAGCATGCTTTACCGTTTGAAGAACAAACAATTGGTTCTGTTCATAAACAAGCATCAAATTATGGAAAGTGTGAAGTTATTCTATATTCACAAGATCATAATGCTTCTTTTGGAACACTTTCTCATGATAATATTGTAGCATTAGTCGAATTATGGCAAGAAAGATATCGTGAATTGAGCAAACTTCCCGAAATGAAGTTTCCATTTATTATGGAAAATCGGGGGAAGGAAATTGGAAATTCAATGACTCATCCCCACGGTCAAATTTATTCTTTTCCCTATTTTCCTCCAAAAGTAAAAAAAAAATGGGAATCCTTTATAGAATATCATAATGATTCGAAAAAATGCTTGTTATGCGATATTGTTGCTGAAGAAATGCGTGATCCTAAACGAATCATTGAACAGAATGTTGATTTCATCGCTGAGGTACCATTTTACGCACATTGGGCCTTTGAAGTTCATATTATTGCCAAAACTCATATACCATCAATTATTGAAATGAATCCTTCTCAAGTTGAAAATTTAGCTCGGATTATGAAATCTATTGTCAATCGATATGATGCATTAATAGGAAATAACCGATTAATGCCGTATGTTATGGCAATGTTCAATGCTCCAGTGAATACTTCAGAACGAGATGTTTGGCATTTTCACATAGAGTTTTACACTCCTTTCCGCGGTCAAGGAAAATGGAAATTTTTGGCTGGAGTAGAATTAGGAACTTATAACTTTATTAACGATGCACTTCCAGAAAAAAACGCTCTAATTTTACGAAATGTGAAAATATCCTCAATACAAAAAGAAGCAAATGATTAATCGTATTACTTATATTTCTATATCGCAAAGATTTTTTAAGTTTTAAACTAAGAAGTGAATATGAGTTTTTGTGCAAAATGTTGTCAAAATTGTTTAACTTCATGCTGTTTAGTTATTATGGCTGGTGTCAGCTTCACTTTTTTTGATCTAACTAATGCTATATCAGGAAGTCTCTTTGTAAATGTAGGGAGTGCAATTAGTGGCATTTTCACATTGGCTACAGGAAATGAATCTGTAGGGACTTTGGGAACCATTCTTCTCGGAGGATTAATGAGTATTGTTAGTGTTCTTATTTTTCCAATCCATTGGTTGCTTATTTATCGCCCAGATGAAGCTGGAATGGCATTGGCTTTAATGATTCCATGGGTTTTATCTATCGGCATTTCTGCATTGCTTTTTGCTAAATCTGCTAAGCAAGGTTTTATGATCGGTGTTTGGTTGGCAGTTGGATATATTGTTTGGGGCATAGTAATTTATGTTTTATTAGCAATTGTGCTAAGTGGAACAATCGGAATTAGTATTATCAATGGATTATTTGGTGGATTGACAGATTTACATCCTATACTTGCAATTATTTTAGCTTCTTTAGAAGGTGGTTTAATTGGTGGCGCCTTTGGTGCTCTTTTTGGAGCAATTAAGTATAAACCAGGAGAAGAAACAGAATATGAGATGAAACCCAGCAAGGAAAAGAAATCAAAAAAGGGGAAGAAAAAAGATAAGAGCGGGGATATGTATATTGAATCAACTTTTGATGTTTATTCTTCCAATTCTTCAACAACTTCTTTTGATGAAAAAACCATGAAAAAATGCCCATATTGTGGTGCTAATTTAAAGAAAGATCAAGAATACTGCTTGAATTGTAATAACTACTTAAAATAAGACCGGTTGATTAGTTTCTTTTATATATTTCTCTTTTTATTTTCTTTTATCATTTTCACTTTTTATTTTCTTTTATCATTTTCTCTTTTATAAATTTATTAACATATAGTATAGAACTCATCTTTCTACTTTTGGATTCTCCATTCATTTATATACATTTCAATATTGATTTTATTAACATGAAAGAAGTTGTGATTGTAAGTGCGGTTCGCACTGCAGTTGGAAGTTTTGGAGGGAGTCTAAAAAATATTTCCGCTGTGAAATTGGGTAAAATTGTTATCAAAAATGCTATGGATCGTATCTCTTTGAATCCAGAATTAGTCGATGAAGTTTTCATGGGTTGTGTATTACAAGCAGGTTATGGTCAAGGTGTAGCGCGTCAAGCTTCTATTGGAGCTGGTATACCTGTAGAAACTCCAGCCACTACTGTCAACATGATTTGTGGTTCTGGTTTAAAATCTGTAGCTCTTGCTTATCAATCTATTGTGTCCGGCTATAATGATATCGTAATTGCCGGTGGAACAGAAAATATGTCGATGGCACCCTATGTTCTAAAAAATGCTCGATGGGGTTATAGAATGGGAAATGGCGAGCTTTATGATACAATGGTTAAAGACGGGCTATGGGATGTGTTTAACGATTATCATATGGGTATTACAGCAGAAAATATTGCCGAAAAATGGCAAATAACCCGAGAGGAACAAGATCAATTTGCACTTACCAGCCAATTAAGAGCAGCAAAAGCCCGTGATGAAGGGAAGTTTAAGGATGAAATAGTTCCTGTGGAAATACCCCAACGGAAAAAAGACCCAATTATTTTTGATACAGATGAATTTATTCGAGACGGAACAACAATTGAGAAATTGGCTAAATTACGACCTGCTTTTAAGAAAAATGGCACTGTAACTGCTGGTAATGCATCAGGTATTAATGATGGAGCGGCTGCATTTGTTGTGATGACTCGAGAAAAAGCTGATGAATTGGGGTTAAAGCCCTTATTTAGAATTATTGCCCATGCTACTGCTGGTGTCGATCCATCTATTATGGGTACAGGACCAATTCCTGCAACCAGAAAAGTTTTGAAAAATGCTGGATTATCTTTAGATCAAATTGATTTAATTGAAGCAAATGAAGCTTTTGCATCTCAATCTTTATGTGTAATTAAAGAGTTGGGTTTAAACCCTGAAATTACAAATGTAAATGGTGGTGCCATCGCAATTGGTCATCCTATCGGTGCTTCAGGTGCTCGGATCTTAGTTACTTTACTTTATGAAATGATGAAACGAGAATCAAAACTTGGCTTAGCTACTCTCTGTGTTGGAGGGGGAATGGGCGAAGCGATGATTGTTGAGCGATTATAATTTCGATTTCATTATATTGAAGTATATAGAATAGCTTCATTACTTTTCTTTTTTTTCCATATATTTTAAGGTAGCTGAAGTGATTTAGATCTTGAGATGATTACGAGTGATAATAAAAACATATTATTGTCCTCTTTGTAAAAAGAAGCATTCGATTGAAATGCCAGAAGATTTTGCCGAGGGACGCACATCATATCCGTTTGTGCACTCGTATATTCATAAATATTCTTCAAAATCTCAAAGTCTTGATGAAGGAAAAGACATTTTAACAATGCTATATATAGATAAAAATTTGGAAATTCGACATGTTGAAGTTATGTTCCAAAATGCTGAAGGAAATATCATATCTATAGAAGATGCTCAAAAATTGATCACTTTTTTGACTCAACAATTACAAGATATGCAGGATTCATATGAAATGCTTTCAAAGAAGTATTTAGAATTAAAGCAAAAATATGATCATCTACTTCAAAAAGATAATAAAATTTAAGATAATCTACAAGAAATTAGATCCAATTTTAGAATTCTACTTGATTCTGATACAAAATGTTCAACAATGCGTTGTTTCCTGATGAGATGTCTATTTCTCAATGTGCTACTTGCCGTTTATGTTGTTCTGATATTCCCACTTGTATCATTGATTATCATACACTTCACTTTTTGGCATTAAAATCGAAAAATGCAAATTTTGAAAAGCTTTTGAATGAAATTGTATTATATAGGATAAAACCAGAATTTTTGAACTCTGCAGCTTATCTTTGGCAGCATTATTTTAAATACAACCTTTTAGAAATGATTACAATTCCTAATGATGTGGGAGATTTTTTAATTGCAGCAATTCCAAAAACTCGGGGAAAATGCCCCTTTTTGTCCGAAATTGGATGCATTTTGCGTGAAAATAAACCATTAAATTGTAAACTATTTCCATATATTCAGTTCCAAGGGAGAATATCAATTTCACCTGTTTGTCCATTACAAAAAAAATCGATTTCAGAAATAACTCTTAATAAATTAGATGAAATATTAGAAGAATATACTCAAACCGCAATACATCATAGTCTGGATTATTATGAATTACTTAAAAGAATGAATAGTAAATTTAATTGGAGAATTATTAATTACAAATCGTTGTAAAAAAAATCTATGATTTTAAATTATTTTCTCATTATAAGAGCTTTTATCAACATTTGATAGATTGATAAAAAAATAAAAATCATGCATAATTTACGCATTTACCAACATTCCATCCAAATTTGAAATTTGTCGATCAGAAATTTAGAACTTTTTTTATCAAATTCAACTATAATATGATTAAAAATAGTCAAAAATCGACCCATAATTATATTTTTTAAAGTTCATTTTTGCCGACTGAAATAATTCTTGGATAGAATTGATTATTGTCGGAAAATGAAAGATTAAAATGGCAATTCAGTCAAAAATAAAGAAGTTGCTAGAACCTCATAATTATTCTCTAATTATAAAAAGTAGAACCGTGTTGAGAGATATGAAGTTGTGAATTTCGGCGTGAGAATCGATTTTGGCTCCCAACACGGGAAAAAAAGGTGTTTTTTCAGAATTTTTCTATTGTCGAGTCAATTATTCTTTTTTTCTTTCTTTTTCACGATATTTTTCTTTTTCACCTCTGTATTTTGAAATGTGTAATTAATTAGGAAAACTTTTGTCGTTTTCCATTCCCTTTTAACCTGATATTTTGATTTATTATTTCATGTTTCTTTTTTATTTATTCAATTCACTTTTTAGTAATTTCACCTCCTGGTGTTTCATTTTTAGTTTTATATCGACGAACTATCATGCTGGGTTGGTTTGACGTGATATCTACAGAGCAGTCCCTGTGATACCTTGCCAAATTGTTCTGTAATCAATACGGAATCGAATCACTTCATCGTTTTGATTTGAATTCGGATCCATTCGGCGGAGAATTTCACAGAGTTCTGAATATTCTGCATCTTCATAGATGTCATGGGTATCGATTGGCAATTTAAATTCTTTATCTGGAGTTTGAAATGATTTTAATGAATTTCGCTCGATTTGTAAAACAGGAATTTTATATCCATAAGTGCGAAGTTTCTGCTGAATTGAACTTTGATGTTCTTGACCGAACCCCCAAAGAGCACGATCAGTTATGAATCCAAAAGGTTCTTGAGTATTTTCTAAATAATCTTCCAATTTTATTCCCGATTTTTCTATCTGGTTTGTTTTTTCTTGATATGTGCTCATATGAGATGTTCCTCCTGGTCAGTTTTTTTATTTGTTTTTTTTTTTGGTGTGGTTGCATTTTGATTGTTATGAAAAAAATTCTATCTCGATCCATAGAAAAAATTTGGAGCTGTTTGGTTTTCTAAATTCTGATCTTTAAATTGATCAAGTTTGATTACTTTTCTGCTATTTTTATCTCAGGTGAGATTATTTATTATTTTGTAGGGATTAAAATGCCCAGCTTGAAAAGGATATGTAGAGTGCAAAGCACCCGTGAAAATTAGTCCGCATTTTTTGGTGCAAAATGCGTAGTTTTTGTTCAGCTTAGTTTCCAACTGATGCTTTGCCTTGTACTCTTACAAATCCATAAATACTGGAACACGTAAACACTTTATGCCAGAAATAAGAATTTCAGCATGAATTGTGTGCCAATATTTATTTGGGTGAATATTAAATTTGTAAGTTTTCAAGCTATACATCATTGGTCCCTGTTGAACGTTTTTTTTTACACTTTTTTATTTATTTTTTTTATTTATTCCTGCTAGTGAAGAAACATATTGTATAATTTTTCTTCCTATGATCTTATTGGAAAAATGAATATTTAAAGTTTTGGATGCAAATACAAAATATTAAGGTGCTAAAATATGATAGTTTCCACTCAACCGATTGTTCTGATTATGACGTTGGCTGTATTTAATTTTATTCAGATTTATTGTATTTTTTCTTATCTTCCTCTGTGTCAATTGTAATTACTCCCACAAGCCAACTGATACCACACTACAATGTAGATTATAATTTAGATTAAATTCATCCCGAATCGCTGCGAAAATTCCAAGCAATTTCGGTTTTCAGTGCATAAAAGGAGTTTTTAGCGATTCGGTCCGAAAATTTAATACCAAATAAAATAATCTACAATAGGATCAAGCTTTCGCATAATCCCTAAAGTAGTGTGCTTTTTGACGGCACAAAGGGTATTAGATTTATGATTTAACGGATTTATGAATCGCATTTTAAATACCTAATTTCTTAGATCTTAACATTATAATAACAAATTTCCTATTTAAGATTGATGTTCTATAAATATTGGAATGTATATCCCTCTTTTTAAAAAAGATTATCACGATTTC
The DNA here is from genome assembly GCA_021498095.1 of Candidatus Harpocratesius repetitus. GTDB lineage: Archaea > Asgardarchaeota > Lokiarchaeia > Sigyniarchaeales > Promethearchaeaceae > Harpocratesius > Harpocratesius repetitus. The sequence goes on from JAIZWK010000001.1 coordinate 1,077,092, forward strand.
TGGATGAATAATTAGATTAAAATAACACTGATTAAAAAAAATTCAATTGAGAATTTTTATAATTTCTTAATTTCTTTATTGAAATGGATATGGCTAAATGGGAATCTTCTACTACTAAATTGGAATCATATTTATCACACTATTTTTCATTGATAGAGCAACGAACTGTCTCGTACTATTTACGATGTAAGTCATTACCTGTGGAATTTGATCCTACTGAGGATTTGACTAAATTATTTGAAATCCATGAAAAAATGAAGGGAAAAATTAAAGAATTGGATGAGTTTAAGCAATTAGATCCAGATCTTCAATCATTTTTGGATCTAAAATGTGTGATTGCCTCTAAAATGCTTCAAAATTGTAATTTTTGTGAGCGAAATTGTGGTGTTAATAGAAAAAAGGGTGAAAAAGGATTTTGTGGTCAATCTGAACAAAGTTTTATCTCTTCTGCTTTTCTTCATTGGGGCGAAGAGCAACCACTCGTTCCCAGTGGAACTATATTTTTCAATGGATGCACTTTTGATTGTGTTTTCTGCCAAAATTTCGATATTGCATCCCAAGGCAAAAAGAACAATAGTAATATATCAGATAATTTCGATATTGTATTTAGAAGAAATGATGCTGTTACACCAGAGTATTTGGGAAAAATCGCCACAAGATTGTTCCATCAAGGAGCGTTAAATATCAATTATGTTGGTGGAGACCCAACTCCTCATATTCACATAATTCTTGAATCTATGAAATTTCAGCATGAGAATATTTGTCAATTATGGAATTCAAATTTTTATCTTTCTGATTCAGCTCTAACTATTCTTTTAGATGTTATGGATCTATGGTTACCTGATTTTAAATATGGAAACGATGAATGTGCATACCGTTATTCAAAAGTTCCTCATTATTGGAGCACAATCACTCATAACTTTCTGCGAATTTATCAAGAAGGCTCAAAAAATATCATTATCCGTCATTTAGTAATGCCCAACCATGTTGAATGCTGTACCAAACCGATTTTAAAATGGATTGCTGATAATATCCCAAAAGTGGTGGTTAACATCATGGGTCAATATCATCCAGATTACCAAGTTTCTTCTTTAAAGTATTCGGAATTAAATCGGCGTGTTTCTTCTCATGAGATGCAAAAAGCTTATGAATTCGCCGATAAGCTGAATTTAACAGTATTTCGTTAAAATTGCAATCACTAATTCTACTATAAATACAAATATCAAGAAATGATTCAATATAAAATGGCTCAATTTAAATGTAAGATTGAAAATATAAACTTCTCAAGGATGTTCTTGATAATTATAGGCATAATTGCCAAAAAAAGAGTAAATTTCCTTGTAAATGCTAACGGCTTCACTTCTAACCCGTTTTATAACTTACTAAGAATTATATATAGAATTAATATTGATAATCAGGACATATAATGGAAACTATGAAGGATAATTACGTTAATTATATTGATTTTAAAAATTACCAAGATTACCAAGATGTAGTATAACCACTTTCCATTTTCGATGATTACTGGATATATATTTTTAATATTTGTTGGCTGACTTTATTACTCATTTTTATTCGATACAAAGATGATGAGAATTACATATTCCAACAAGATACTTTATTAATTCTTGATAAATACGGCTATTCTTATTCTAATTTTTAAATAGAAAAGGATTCTTGATCTTCATCATGCTCCAAAAAATTAACTATATGCACTTCAAATGGAATAGGTTCCCCTTTGAAATTATACACACCCAAAGTGCTAACATTGAAGGGTGCTCCGATAATTATATTTACATAGAAATTTTTGAATGTGCGTAAATCCGCTCTACTTGGGTGATAATTTGGAGTGGGGTGAGAATGACATGTGGCAATCAAAGTATTATCTCCTCGAATTCTACTTGGAAAAAAAACCGCCGAGATTGCTGATGATTCCATGCCTGGTGCAATAACATATTCATGTAACACTCCATTGACAATTCGCAACAGACAAAAGAATTCTTTAGGATAAGATGTTTTCGCCATATAGCAAATATCCTGAATGATTTTATCTGAAAAATGCACCTTTTTTCCTGCAATTGTTTCAAATCCACGTTGTAATCCTTGAAGAATTTGAATCATATCTACAGGTTTTTTTGGATCCCAATTTCTATAGAGTGGAAGAAAATATTCAAAACCTCCAAATGCACGTTTAAATGATTTGGGAAGGATTATTTTTGGCTTTTTTGGATATTTACGTAGATCAATTGTAATTGATGTTTTAGGAAACAGTGGAACATTCAAAATTGCTTCTTTTTCAAGAGAACTTCCTGGAAACTCATCTAAAATATTCGCAATTTGTTCATCGAGATCAAAATTTTCCATTTTTTTACCCCCGTAAAGTAGCTCTCATTGTTTGTGGATTTAATAGTAAATTTAAAGCATCGACGGCAGAGGTTACTATAATATCTGCATTTAATAACGCCTCACGCGCAACCCCTTCTGCACCTAAAATGGCTATGCCAATCTTAGCATTTTTCAACATTTTGTAATCGTTTCTTCCATTACCTATGGCAACTACATGTTCTTTCCCAAGTTTTTGAACAAAATTTGCCTTTTCTTCTGCACCATTTATTTTATTCTTTACAAGATGTAAATGTATTCCCAATTCTCCAGCGATTTTTGTGCCTGTTCCAAATGTATCTGAAGAGAGTAGATAAATCTCCAGCTTTGATTTTAATTGGTTAATTAATGGAATTATTGCAGGATCGATTTTTCCTTGAGTAGCAATTGTTCCATTTAAATCCATTACTAAATATTCAATCGAAAATTCACCGAAATCTTCAATATCAATTTTGATTGGCATAATTCTCTTCTCACTCTTAATAGAACCTAACATTTTACTGCATCTAAATTTGATGGAAATCCGGTAATTCAGTTAATGAGCAATATTTTTCAACTTCTTCAGATACATCATAGGTTATAATTAAAGTCTGAGTAATTACGTAGTATATAGCACAAAATTCTAAAAAATGATGTGATTTCCAATTTGATTCTAATTTCTTCATTTTATGGGCTTTCAACCAATTTTTCATTATAGGTACACTACCAATCTTGAAATTCCATAAATTTAATGGAAGTTGTATGCTAATTTGCCTTTTTTTTGAAATGTTTTTTTTAATGAAGAAAAGATTTAACTGTTGCTGAACAGGTTCATAACGAAATGAATGCAAAAAACGTTCCTCGGGGAGTTTATAGAAAAATTTTGCGAGTAATTCTTTTATTGCTTGAAGGTCTTGAGCAGTAAAATTACCAATATGAAGATCTTTGCATCTTTTACCCGAGATAGCTATTAATTTTATCAGCTTTTCTGATTTAGGATGAGGGATTATTAAGATTTTCGGATATTCGTGCAGTAGAAATGGCAAGAAGTGTTTTCCATAATAATCAGACAGAAGTAATCCATATATAAAATTCAATATTGTATCCAAATTTATATTCGGGATTATATATTTGAATTTTGAAACAATTTCATCTTTTAAGTTTGACTTTCCATCGATATACCAAGGTGCGACCTTTGATGTTGAATATCCAAATAATCCTGAGTCTACCATGCCATACGTTATCCAAAAATGTCTAAAAGGTGGTTTTTGAACGGATTGGACAAAATTAAATGCTAATTTTTCTTGATCCACAAGGTTTTCAAAGTATTCTGAATGTTTTGTCTTTTTCTTTTTACTATATGACAATTCTTGAAATCTCTCTGACCAAAATATTTTTTCAGAAAAAATGTGATCTAAAGTAATTGATTTACCGCATCTTCGGTTTATTGTGTAAAAAATCGTTGACCTTATATCTAAAGGGCGATAATTTATGGGAGAAATACTCTCTTTCATCTGAGTAAAATTAAAAGATTGGAGCGTTGATTCGTTTTCTAATAGTGGGTCAAATGCTTTTCGAATTCGTCCTAATTTACGTAACTTTGAAAAATCCTTCTGTTTGAGAAGTCGAATATTTTCTTGAAGTTTTTTAGCATCTGAGTGCACCATAAATCGATCTCGTGATGATATCATTGCTCGATTTGATTTGAAAAAGCATTCTGGAAGAGAAATACCGAATTGATTCCATAAATGTTTGAAATTTAACGGAATATCAATGGGTATATATAAGAATTTTGGAGGGGTTAAATCAAATTCTTGGAAAGTTAAGGATTGGAATCCATTATGAAGATGTTTTTTAATTTTTTGAATGGAACCTGTAAGCATTAAGTAATTTACTTTACTGGTATTCATGTTTTGACTGAAATTAGATTTTTTAATTCTTTGATTACTTTTTTCTTTTTTTCTTGTTTTACAAAAAAAACTTATGCACACACCAGTCTTAATATTAAAAATGTTGGTATTTCCTTCATTTGAGCCATTTTTTGGGTTTCGTACATCTCCAAACAGATCAATTATATATATTTTATCAAATGAATTTGCCATTGCTTGACGAAATCCATAGAAAATCTTACCATCTAAAAATTTCCTATTAGAAATGAAAGCAATTATTCCCAATCCATGTTGTTCCAACAACCAATCACTATATCTAAAGAATTTTACGTAATCATCATACAATCTGGTTAAATTTGGTTCTGGAACCGCGTATTTCTGCATTAGTTCTGTTATCCAACCTTCTTTATTGGCACTCGAAACCGAATATGGGGGATTTCCAACTATTATTAAAGGAATTGTGTCAGATGTGTAATCTTCTCGAAACAATTTTAAGTTGATTGGCTCTAAAGCAGAATTGAATGAAATTTTTAAAATTTGGTTTAATTCCTTAATTTTATACAATGACTTTAGATATTCAGTCAATATCATGCCAACGAAATAGATTTCTGGTTTAATCTCATTTCCATACATTTTTATATTTATTTGAGGTGAATTAATGCCTTTATTATATGAATTTAGCCTTTGCATGAATCCAATTTCAAAACTTAGTGGACCAACGGCAGGATCATAATAAATGTAGTTTGATGAAGCTAAGCCTTCTGGTAGAGCGAATAGTTTCTTTAACAATGAATCAATTGTGTCAAGAATAAACAAAACAATAAATGCTGGAGTGAAGATTATTCCTAATTGTTGTCTATGTTGACGATCATATTCTTTTAAAAAAGGGATGTATATCTCATTAAGAATAAGTTCTGATAATTTTGTAATAGATATTTTTTGCAAGTTAGAAAATATGCTATTATTCTTATTTTTTGTATTAGTATCTTTATTAAGAATAAAAGAAATAATTGGAAATTCATTAAGTTTGTCTATAAATTGTTTCTTTTTTTGTATAATTTGTGTATATCCTTGATTTTTACACCAAGTTTCAAATTGGATAAGAAATTTCGATAATTTATCTGATTCAAGATAGAGTGAATTGTTTAATATAGAAATAAAAGGAATTATATGAGCAAAAATTTTTGGAAACTGAGATTTCTCGCATTTCGTCAATTCTATAAATGGAAAGATTTTGATCAATTGAATAATGGGTGAGTCATCTGATTTTGATATTATATCATGAATGACTTGGTCAATACTCTCTGCATATTCAATAACGATATGCAAAAGTTTTTTTTCCATTACTTATTTTTAAGAATATCAAGAATTTAAAATTTAATGAACATATGGGCAAAATGATCAAATTTTAAGGTATATATGAGAAATTTTGCTTGAGTAATCAAGATACTATAATGCATTGATGATTATTGGTTGGAATTATGGAAGAATTTAAGAATATCTGGCATGAATGGCAGGAACACTTCCAAATTTCATCTTCTCTATCTGAATATGAAGATAGTGCGAATAATCGCTCCTTTAGATTTTTCTTAATAATTATTATACTATTAAAGGTAGAAATTATTTCATATAAAAATAAGAAAATCTTGTCGAATGCTGCTTATTTACTTCACACTTTTCAAGAACTTTTAAAACAATTGGGTGGAGATCCATCAGATTTTCGTGATCTACTTTATCCTCTTATAACAAGTAAAAAAAAAGTGGATAATCTTGAGAACTCTGAAAAATTTGAAAAATCTGAAAAATCTGAAAAATCGGAAAAATTTGATGAATTGCATATTTTTTATCAAAAACTCCAACAACAGGTAAAAAAAAATAGTCTACACGCGCTTTTTTCATACTATTATCAATGTTTTTTGGAAGATCGCCATAATCAAGGTAATTTCTTTACTCCTTCTTGGCTGGTTAATTTTCATTTAAAACAACTTGTCAATATTATTAGTCAACATTATGGAAAATCGACTCAAACCTTGAAAATAGCCGATATTTCATGTGGGACGGGTATTTTTTTACTCGAATCTTGTTCTTATTTTTCTTCTCATGAAATTTACGGCTTTGATCTCGATCCACTTGCTGTCGAACTTTGCCGCTTAAATTTACTATTAAAGCAAAAATCTTTTCTTATTCAAGATTGCTCGAAATTGGGACAAGAACCTCAGATATCTTCCAAATCTAATCGTTCTTCGAATTTTCGATCTTGGAAAATATCATGTCAAGACTCAATTAAGCATCCGATCATTCCCAAAAAATTTCATCTTTTAATTGGAAATCCTCCTTGGGGTATTTCATTAGAACCTTACAAGCATTTGTTCTCTCTTCATTTTCCATTTCTCCTTAGGAATTCTAAAAAATCTTCTAAAAATATAACTTATTCTAAATTTTCGAATAATCGACATAAAATCTCTTCCTATTTTATTCGAGAGCAGGTGGATAGTGCAGCTTTATTTTTATGTCGAAATTTACAGTTGTTAATTAAAGATGGGATTTGTTCACTTATTTTACCTAGTAATCTTCTGTTAAATCCGAGTTATGAAGCTTTTCGCGCCAATATTCTCAGTCATTATTCATTACTGCAGATTTGTTATTTGGGTGAAAATATCTTTCCAGAAGTCACTCTTCCTTCGATGATCCTTACGATTCAAAACAGAAAAGTGTCATCTAATCATATGATTGAAATTATTCAAATTGAAGCACCTAACTTTTCTTCGCCCAATTTGGATGAATTACAACCTAAAATTCTGCAAAAATATCTAATATCACAATATTCATTTCAAAATAATCCTTTTTCAAACTTTACCATCTTTCTTCATTCTCAAAATTATGAAATTATTAGAAAAATTCAACAAAATAGTATTTATCGTGTTGGTGATTTTCTGAAAAATAGCAGAGGTGTCGAATTGGGTAAAAAAGGAAAAATTTGTCAATGCCCTCACTGTTCTAAATGGAATCCACTTCCTTTATTTTTAAAACGCGCTAAAAATGGTCAACAAACTGCTAGATGTAACAATTGCGGCAAATATTACAGAAAAGATCAAATAAGAAAACATAAACAAATAATTTTTCAAATAGATACTAAAAATTCAGACAAATTCCTTACTGATTCCAAGCATCCGGTTCGACCCTTATTGGTTGGAGAATCAATTGGAAAATTTTTTCTGCAATTAAATCATAAAATTATATTAGGATACCCCGGTATAAAATATAAATCTACTGAAATTTACAAACCACCTAAAATTCTCTTGCGTAAAACTGGTCGTGGAATTATTGGGGCAATTGACTATAAATCTCGTTATACATTGCAGGTTGTATACCAATTTATACAGAAATCTAATCTTTTTAATAAAAAGAAATCAATCTATTCTAATCAATTAGTCAATAATCAATCTATATCTCATAATCTTTCAATTCTTTCTGAATTTTCAGATAAGAAACCATTATCTACAAGAAAATCTAACTTTCCACCATTTACCTTAGAATTTCTATTCGCAATTATTACTTCTAAGATGATGGAATTTTATTATTTTAATGTATTTGCAAATCCAAAGAAAAAAGCATTTCCTCATTTACTGCAAGCAAATATCCTTGCATTACCTATCCCTTTCATTGATTTAAATGATCCTAAATCTAAATTCACCCAGTTATATCACCAAATTGTTTCATCTGTTCGCCAACTTAATTTTAAATGGATAAATCAAATAAACTTAAATGTTAAAGAATCCTCTCAAAAAGATCTTATCGATTCAATAAATGATGCAGTGATGAAGATTTATGGTCTGAATTCGCATGATCAAGAAATAATTCGTTCATTTAAAATATAGATCAACTAGATTTAAAATAATTAAAATTCATATAAATAAGATTGGAAAAAAGAATCGAAAAAAGCTGTGATAGTTCAAAAACTGAAATTTTCTGTTTTAATACCCGCCAGCTTGTGTTGCCATGACTGTTACAATATCAGTCTTGGGATTTAACCCAATTTTCGAGAATTTAATATCATTTGCCAAAACTTTACCTTTGAAAATGAATTGGATGGCTAAAATTGGGTTCAACTTATATTCTTTTTGCACAATTTTCTTAATTTCTGCTACATTCTTACTTTGATCAACATCAATTAATTTAATGGCTTGATCAGGTGGTACTCCGGTTAAACGAAATCGCAGTTTCATGTTAAAATATGAGGCTTTGGTTACTTAAATTTTTTTGCTTCGCTTTTGGCGAAATTCAAAGCGTACTAATGCTTTAGTAAAAGAATTGAAAAATTTAATTTTCCACCTATAATAGTTTTCTCCAAGGTTATCTGATATGAAAATAAAATTAATTGATGGATATGAAAAGATTGCAGCGGGAGAGGTTATTGAAAGACCTGCTTCTGTAGTGAAAGAGCTCGTTGAAAATGCCATCGATGCGGGTGCTTCAGAGATTTTTATTTCCATAAAGAATGCTGGTAAAGATCTCATTCAAATTATTGATAATGGGAGTGGAATTGAAGCGGATGATCTTGAAATTGCTTTTCATCGACATACATCATCAAAAATCGAAACTGCAGATCAATTAGATTCAATCGGAACCTTAGGATTTCGAGGGGAAGCTTTAGCAAGTATTGCAGCAGTTTCACAGATAGAAATCACTTCGCGCCCTGCCACTCAAGAAAATGGAATGCGATTGCAGATGGAAGCAGGAAAAGTGCTTTCAAAAATTCCATGTGGTGCACCTGTTGGAACAGAGATAAAAATTAAGAATCTATTTTTTAACTTACCCGTCAGAAAGAAATTTATGCGCTCCAATAGGGTAGAACTTGGTCATATTACAGATATTGTAACCCGTTATGCTCTTGCTTACCCATTAATTCATTTTAAATTAGATCATAATAATCTTACTCTTTTAAATTCTCCACACTGGAGGGGAAAAGTAAAAAAAAGAACTCCAAATCAAGTAGATGTTTCAATTCCTGATCAAAATCTAATAGATATTTATGGTTATAGTATACAAACAATATATGGTAAGAAAATACAATCCCGCCTTATCCCAATTGATATTGTTGGAGATAATTATCACATTTTTGGATTTGTTGGGCATCCTGAAATTGCACGCTCAGATAAAGGGGCTTCTTCATTATTTGTTAATCATCGCTTCGTAATCAGCAAGGAATTTTATACAATGTTGGCAGATATTTATAAAGATTATTTGATGCGCCACAAGTATCCTTTTTTCATTCTATTTCTAGAAACTCCCCCAGAAAATGTTGACTGTAACGTTCATCCCACGAAAAAAATAGTAAAATTTGTTAATCCTTCCCAGTTTTTTTCACTAATCCAAGCATCCATAGGGAAAGTAATAAAAGACCATCTACAACAAGCATACAGGGATGTAAATGCATCTAGCAAGAAAAAACCTTCTTTATCAGAAACAGCAATGGATTATTGGACACCAAGTTCAGTAAATTCAAGTGATTCAAGTGTTTCAATTAATTCAACTAAGATTAATGCTTCAAGTATATCTACTGACTTAAATGTATCTACGGGTTCAAAAAGTTCTAAATCTTCTAATTATTCCCGATCTTCGAGGTATATAAATAATAATGATGATATAGGTGAAAAAACTCCAAATATTTCAAAAAGAAAATCACAACCACCACAGCAAACCCATTTTATCTCTCCCTTAAAAAGAAAAAATGAAATACTTAAGCAAAAAATTGCAGAAAATAAAAGCTCATTTGTTGATCTATCAAGAGTATACAAAAAAATCGATAAATCTGGAGATCTCGATGATAAAATACGCACCTTAAAAGAGGGAAATATAGTTCAAGATGAATCAGCATTTTCTTCCCAAATAAAGCCTGCTTTTTCTGAATTACCATATATTGCGGTCAAAAATCTTCCAACACTCTTTAAGTTAAACAGCGGAATTCAAGCTGGAAAAAATTATTTAGTTTTTCAAAATGAAGATTCTTTGATTTTAATTGATCAACATGCTGCACACGAGCGAATTAATTATGAACGCGTTCAAAGATGGCAGAATTTGGATCAAGTCCCTATTCAACGCTTAATTCTCCCCATTCAAATTGAAGTGGCACCTAATGAAGTAGATTTTGTCAAAGCGGTACTTTCAGATATGAAAAAGTATGGATTCGAAATGGATTTCTTTGGAGGCAATACTTTTTTACTCCGTACAATTCCTGCAATTTTACAACCAAAACATTTGAATCCCCAACTTATTATAGATCTTTGCTTAGAAATTATTCAAATGGGGAGAGAAAAATCGTTCTCTGAAATAAAACGGGAGATATTACAGTACATTGGCTGTCATCAAAGTGTACGAGCTGGAGATGAAATCTGGGATGAAGTAAAAATAAAAAAAATAATCAAAGAATTGGATTCATGTGAAAATCCTCATCATTGTGCACATGGACGTCCAACATACATTAAGATCCCATACAAAGATATTGATAAATGGTTTCACCGCACTTAAAAAAACAAATGCTTAATAGAAACGCTTAAGAAAGTAAATTTTGCATAATAATTTTTGAACTGCGGTGTTTTTGCCAAAGGGTTAGAAAATTTTTGAGAGATTCATCACTTTGAAAAATCTTTGCTCGAAATTCGCGCTTTTTTCGTAATACAGTTAAAAAAGCCCCATTTAAACGATTTTGATATATATCTCCCATTTTTTCTTCTTTCCCCTTTTTCTCACAATAATGAATAGTTTTTATGGCTATTTCTGCGGACATCATCGCATATGGTATCCCCTTACCGCTAATAGGATCTACAAAACCAGCGACGTCTCCCACGGCAAATACTGAATCTCTATAGACAGATGATCGAGTTCCAACGGGAATTAAATGCGGTGTAAATCGTATTTTTTTAGTACTTGAGAGTGCCTGTTTAGTGAAGGGAAGATTGATGAATTTTTGAAATTCTTTGCGTGAATTTTTAATTTTAGTGAGATTATTGCCCCAACCGACAGTGATCACCTTATTCTTGGGAAATAACCAAGCATATCCTAAGGGGATGAAATTTTGAATACCGAAAAAGAGATGTACTTCTTCTTTTCCCAATGAACTTTCAATTTTTTGTGGAGTTGATTCCATTTCTTGAGTAATTGTTAGAACTAAATCATTGGGAGAAAAATTTGGCCAATCCAAAAAATGAAGGGTTGATGAGGTAACTCCATCTGCTGCGATTACATATTTCGCTACTATATGTTGGTGAGGGGTTCGAATGATGTAATGATTATCCACTTTCTGGATAAATTGAAGAGGTTCATTAGAAAATAATGCTGAGCCACTTGCTAATGCCATTTTGGTGATAAAGAAATCTAACTTATTGCGCCATAATACTGCTCCTTTTCCTTTTTTTGTAAATATACTACCATCAATATGGTGAAGAATAAGATTCTCAATAATTCGATCTATTTGATCTTCTGGATAATGGAGTTTTTCAATTAACTCCCACGCAACTGCACCACCGCATGCTTTATATCTCCCATTTTGAGAAAGATTTTCCTTTTCCAGAATTACGGTTGAATATCCTTTATCTGCAGCAACTTTAGCGGCAATCGACCCTCCAGGTCCTGCCCCTATTACTGCTATATCAAAATCTTGCATTGCTTAAAGATTAGAATAATGTAAAAAAAAGTTCTTCTTTATTTTTAATGAGTGTGAGTTGTCGGTTAGCTTAAATCGATGGATTTTGTTCAAATCGCTTAATTTCTTTGAAATCGTTTTACTATAACGTAGAGTGAGCCAATGATGCATAAACCGATAAAATATTCGCTTGTCCATTTATATACTGCGATATTCCGAAAAATCGGAATATCATACACCGAAATTGTGGTGGTACCAAGCCGTGAAATGTTTGAGGGAAATATTTCGCGCCTAAAAGCGTCACAAGCTATAGTTTTTCCTTGAAATGTCGGTTTGATTAGTGCATATCCATTTTCCACTGCTCGAAACGTGGCTAATTTTGAATGAGATGGATCGATCTGTTCCCAATCAAATGAAGGTTGGATTACCAAATCTACTGAATTAGGAACGCGAAGATTCACAAAACTGTTAAATGCTCCATCAAAACAAATGTATGTTGAAACTTGTATTGAATCGACCTCAATTTCTGGAGGATAACCTGATTGGTGTTCAATATATGCAGCTGTTTCAATTCCAGGAATGAGGTTGTGTTTATTGTATTCTGCAATAAGATTTCCCTCAGAACTAAACCACCATAACTGATTTTTACTGGAACTTAATCCATACTCTTTTCCTGCTATGCAAAGATCGAAATTATAGGTCTGACATGCATTTTCAAATCTACTAAAAACATCATTTTTCTCTGTAGTATCAAAATAAAAACCGTATTCGTTATTTGAAACAATATCAGGTTTATAAAGGGGACAATAAGTCTGAAATATATTCTCAAAATCATCAAGAGATCGAGACGCTCTTTCATCATCTATAATGGTCATTACCCGAATTGTTGTAGTTGCATGATGAGGAATTGATAGACGCACCAAACCAAAACCAAAAATCGAAAATATGCATATTGCGAGAACTTTAACCTGTTTTGATTTTAATATTTTCATCAATTTTAGTTTATATGTTGGTATATTATGGAATTCTGCATTATTAATCATGTATACCAAGATTTCTGAAAATATACCATTTACAAATGCAATACTAAATACCAATCCCCACAATCCTGTAAATGAGATAATTTGCATTGATATTTTCCAATCAAATTGAGAATAAGCTATTGAACTCCATGTTCCAAATGGTGTTACTAAGGAACTGATAAATTCAAAAATGCTGAAAAAGGCTGCAAAGAGAAAAGATTTCACAATTAAAGGTACTTTTTTGGTAAAAATCGAGAAAACAGCAATGGGGATAAATTTTAGGATAATATAACCTAAAATGGCTGCTGCTTGTAGAATTGGCACTAAAAAATCAATCATAGGTAGATAAGCCCAAGTGATTGCCCCTCCCAAGAGAATAAAAGCAACAGGTAAAGAAATGATTTTCTTTTGAGTTTCTATTAGATAGATAATTCCAATAAAGCCTATCCATGCACAAGCTTCACAATTTATCTCTGAATAACATAAATATAGCATGATGAAGGATATTCCTGCCAAAAGGATATTTATGCACATTGTGTGAATGATAGTCTTTGACATTTTTACAATTAAATAAGAAATTCCTTCTTATAATTCTTAGGTATATTAAAAAAAGTATTTTATTTTAACTAAAGTATCTTTTATTCATGTGATTCTTTTAATTCTTTAACATCTTTATAATATACATTACGAATTTGGGCTCTTATCACAAAATGCACAATGACATTAAGAATTAATAATCCAAACTGCACAATTAGAGCATAAATGATCACATAATTAATTGTTTGTGTTTGAATTGTGTTATTATTAGATGTTTGCGTGGTTATTTCGAATTGATCGAAGTAATGTGTAAAAACTAATATTAGAAACAAAATAAAACATGATAGCAGTAATACATTAAAAAATTTATCAATTATTTTTAGTCTTTCAACTTTTTTTTTCCCTAAATCGCTTAATTTACGATAGTGAGTTGGGCAGAGTTCATTTTTATTACAATCTTTACACAATTTGGATTTACATACAGAACATCTTATCATTGAAAATGATTTTACTTCAATTTTACAATGTGAACAATTATAATGGTGTATTATAAAAAAATCTAAATCAATTACATCTTCCATATCTATCAATCATATTTTAATAATATAAAATTTTTTTGTGATTTAAATAATAATCTTGAAGTAAATGCTTTGATTTACATGTTCAAACAATTTTTATATACATATCGTTATGTAACATGCATATTAGAAGGACAAAAATATAGTATTTTAATTACAAAACATAAAAATCTAACAAAATTAAATGTAATAAAAAAGAATGCAAATGTTGAGAAAAAAAGAAAATAAAGCTGTTACCTGAAATTAAAAGATTATTAAATTAAGAAATAATCGAAACCATGGTGCATTCTGCTCGTTGTACTTGTTCAAGACTCGCAATAGCATCTTCCAGAGGTTGGGTTCCACCTTCACGTTCTTTTAATAATATTCGAGCAATAATTTTTTTTGCACCAAATGCAATTGGTTCAATTTTGAATGTTTCGACCATTCCACCTTCTTTTTCAACAATAGGTTTTACCACGTTATTCATTAAATCTTCCAAACCTTCAAAATCTTCTGGGATGATATCAAAAATACCTAATAAGGTCTTTGGGCCTTTCTTTTTCTTTTGTTCTGCCATTATTTTTCACCAAATGTTTTATGGTCCTTCAAATCCACATTTAGGACACTTATAAGGTCGTGCAAAGCGGCGACATCTTTCACAGCGCCATAAGAGTACATCTCCACAGTTTGGACATGCAAAATGCACTGCATTTTCGTTGGGTTGGATCATTTTCCCACACGAGGTGCATGATTCTTGATTATAACTCATTATTTATTAACCTCAAAAGGGCTACTTCTTGAGAAAAAAAAGCAGAGATTCTAAATTAATTTTATGGTATAAATTAAAGAATTTCAAAAATTTGATAATAAAGTTGGAAAAAAGGCGGGATCACATTTTTATCTAAGAAACAAAATTCAAAAAGAAAATCAGTAATAACTTTTCTTAATTGGTCCATCTTCATCAATTTTTTTTAATCAGCGCTTTCATGAACATTACGATATGAGTTTTTAAGATAGGAATTCATTGTTTTTTTATGCATTGTCAAACTTCAGATGAGCCTTCAAATGGTACTAGAGATATCAACCAAGAAATTCATCGAAATATTCCTGCAATACTGCTGGCAGGATTATTGTCTATGTTTTTTGCCGAAGTTATGGCGGGATCTTCTAATTTATGGTTTTTCGATCCGTTTGGATTGGCTCTAACTCTGATTCTTTATCTCATGCATCTTCTTTTTTATCTGAATTTGGCGATTCGCACGAAGCGCACATCTTTGGTTCATCTATATCTTTGGGGTATGCTTTTTGCATTATATGAAGCACCCATTACACAAGTTTTATGGAGCGGCTATATGGATGCAACTGAACAACCCACACTTCTGTTTGGAATCGCCATTATCGAGTTTATTGTGTTAGTTTTCTTTTGGCATCCTATAATGTCTTTTATTATTCCCATTTTGGTTTACGAATCATTGGTGCTCCATTTTGCTAAAATTGAAGGAAAAATCGAAGAAAATACTCTCCAAGATCAACTTTTACCCGGGCATTTCCTAATTTTGAATAAAATGAAAACCAACCTGATCTGGATTTTAATTGTATTCTTTTTACTGAGTATAAATCAAATAGCTGCCGATGGTTATAATATTCTTAAAGCAGAAGGGGCATATATCGGTACAATATTTCTGATTTGGGTTTTCTGGAAATGGGCAGCTTATAAAAGCCGCGCTCACCACCAACTGTTAAGCATTCAAGATTTATTCATCAAATCTAAGAAATTTAAGTTGTTTATTGCCGTTTTGGTGATTTATGTTTACATTATAGGAAGCTTATTGATTACAACATTCTTACCTGGACGATGGCCTACTAATCCTATACCATATTTATCAATCATAGTTTTTGCTGGTATTGTAGTTTTCATGTTAAAAATATCCGGATCATCCCCTAAACCGGACGAGAGTACGATTCGAGCATTATTCGAGAAGGATCCTGCGCTTAGCAGAGTATTTAATATCAAAGATCTCACAATTCTCTTTAGTGTATTGGTGATAGGCGAGATAGTTTTCGGAATTTTAGGGGAGATCTCTTCAATCCTTTATGTTATTATTTATTTAAGTTTAATATTAGTAGGGCTTGTGTTTTTCATTATGAGTATAATTACATTGGTGAAACAGCGAAAAAAGAAGAAGAATTAAAAAATCATTATTTTAATTAGAGAATCTGAATGATAAAAACCTTCTAACTCCGATTTTTTATCAATTGTACTCTGATCTATTATGGGAACGCAAAAAGATTTTGTTTCTTCCTTCTGATATGTATTAATCTCCAAAAGGAGATTCCATGAATTAGAATCAGAAGAATACCAGTTATTCCACAATAAATATGAACATATCGAAGATATTTTCGATATTTCTTTTTAAAATTTCTAAGATAAGGGGTAGCATTAGTATCTTTATATTTTTTTATATATTTTCGCTCCAACTTTATAGGCTTAATAGAGGGTAGAGAATGCCTATTGCTAATAAAATTGCGCCTGCAACCCCTAAACTGGTTAAGCCTTCTGGGCCTTCATTATTATTTTCATCAGCATTTACTAAAATAAGAGTTCGATTTCAAGCACTTTGGTTGATAATCAAATCAATTGCATATTCAACATGCAGCCGTGTAGTATCAAAAATTGGAATAAAAACATCTGAAGGGCCTATTAATAAAGGAATTTCTGTACACCCTAAAATAACACCTTGTGCTCCATTTTCATGCATATTGTTGATAATTTTTTGAAAAATTCTACGAGATTCAGGTCGAATAATCCCACGAACTAATTCTTCAAAAATTATTTGGTTAATCTGTTTTCTTTCTGATGATTCAGGTATTATCGTTTTAATATTAAATTTACTTTCCAAACGTTCGCTAAAAAAACCATCTTCCATCGTTATCTTAGTTCCCAATAAACCTACTTTTTTTATGCCTAATTCTTGAATTTTTAAAGCAGTAGCATCAACAATGTGAATTATCGGAATGGAAAGGTGTTGTTCCATTTGTGGAACGATTTTATGAATGGTGTTCGTGCAAATTAATAAGCAATCTGCTCCAATTTTTTCTATCTGTTTCGCAATTTTTGTTAAAATATCTGTTATTTCGCTCCAATTATCCGTATGCATTAAATTCACAATTAGATCAAAATCTACCGAATAAATAATACACCTTGCTGAATGAAATCCTCCTAGTTTTTTTGCAATTTGCTCATTAAGTAATCGGTAATATTCAGCTGTCGATTCCCAACTCATTCCTCCAAGAAGTCCAATGGTTTTCATATTATTGAAGAAATAGAATTTCCAAATTTATAATTTACGGAAAATTTTTGAAGTTCAATCTTTGATCGATGGAATATACTCTATTTCGGAAAAGTATTTTACTTCTATTACTCCAGGAAAAGTTTGAATTTTTTGTACAATCTGGAATAGCCGAATAACTGAGCGAAAAGAAGCATGAAAAATAACGCCAACTCTGCCGAATGTGAGATAAACATCATTTATTTCCCGAAAAACACGAATATATTTGATAAATGAAGTTATTTGAGAGTTTTTTATACGAATTTGGAACAATATCAAACGGAAATTTGCACTCTCATGTAAATAACGAATAATAATGGAAGTTATTAAAAAAATTGAAGTAATAATGATATAATTAATAGAAATCGGTTCGTTCCAGATGAACGTTCCAATATACAACCCGATTAATGGTTGTAACACCGTCAGAACGGTATTCCATGAACCAAATCCGAGTTCATGACGGGGCCAGTTACTTGAAGAAATGATTTGAAACGTATAAGGTAGTAATGTACATATAATTGCTATGCAAATGATAAAAGGATTAAGAATATATTGTGATATGTTTGGTAAATCTTCAAAAATAAATCGATGGGCTTCAAGTCCTGCAAGAGTTGTACGATCGCTTATCCCTAAAATCAGCATTAAAATTACAAAAATCAAAGAACCAAAAAAATGAATTCCAATAAGTTTATAGAACGAACGAAGTAAGCGAATATCTTTACGTGCCTTCTTTGGGACCTCCATTGGAAACAAAGCGGGAGGTAAAAGTTGAATTCCACGCAACGAATCTTGACTAATGTATACGGAATATAAAATAAATGCTAAAATTGTGATTATAAGAATTAGAAATCCAAAAAAGCTCAAAGATGCGCTTGGAATGGATCCATAACTCAAAGTAATTGATACAATACCTGCATTAAGCAGAAACAAGTAAATTATTTTGAATCCATCCATTTCTTCAGTTCTTTTTGCCCAATTAAGGATGGTTATGAAGAGAATGGGGAGCGAGTTAACTATTATTGTGGTAAATATAACTCCAACAAGTTGAAAGCTCAAGTAATAAAAAGGAACCACGATTCCAACAATTAAAAATCCAAGAAATGATAGATAAAGAAATTGATATTTACCACGAAAAAAGAAGCGATTTTTACCAAAATAGTAATTTTTCAATGAAATCCATACAAGCTTAGATAGTTTTCGTGCAGAAAGGTTTGGTGAAACTTTTTTTAAGTTTCGATAAATTCGGAACCATAGAATTAAAATTACAATAAATTCAAAAATTGTTGATAAAATGAATCTGGTAAATCCAGTGGTAAATGGGCTGATTTCAGGGATAAATTTGATAAAAAGGGGCCCCAATCCTAAAGCTATATTCCCAATGATTAATAAAAGAAGGAAAATATTCATTTTTTTTCACATCATTGTAAAAACTTTCAAGAAAAGAATCTCAAAATTAAAAAAGAATGATTATTTTAGTGTAAACTTCTTAACAACTACTTGCGTGTAGGTTTCTTGAATTCCGGGTAAATTGTCAATATGTTTGCTGTACAATTCATAAATACCATCTGTATCTTCAACTTCAATTTCAATCATTCCATTATAATCCCCTGTTAAACGATAATATGCCTTTATTTGTGGGATCTTCAACAAATAATTTTGCACTTCATCGCGCTTATTGCGCTCAATTTGAAGAAAACAAAAAGCGGTTAATTTACCCATTTTTTTCTCTAATTACATTAGTATTCTAAATTCAAAAACTTTTTTCTATATAAGATCATGATTTTTCTTGAGTTTTTTATGCTTATCGAGAAATTTTTTTAATTTTTCGTCCATTTGATTACGAAGCTCTGAATCGTAAAAGGTTGCTAATTCTTGTTGAGCTTTTGGGTAATATTGATTATTGAGCAATTCTTCTTTTCGAGAAAAGTATTCGAGCAATAAGCTTAAATTTTCGTCCATTATGTGAGCTGAGATCGAAGGAGATTCAAGCAATCGCAGAATTTTCATCAAGAGATCTAAAAAATGATAGGAATAGCCTAAAACCGCTTTTTTTATTGCTTTTTTTTTAGGTTCTTTTTTGTAATCAATATTGTTGTATTTTTGCAAGATTTTATTGAGAATTTGATTATATTTTCGACTATATTCAATAATGTACTCATGAAAGCCATTTAATGCTATTTTATCTTCTTGTACATCGGATAATTGGAAATTTTTCACTTTCTCTGAAATAATTTGCTCCAATTGATGTAGAGATTCAAAAGATGGGGATGAGGAATTCACGTTTAAATAAATATTAGGGAGAATGTTCATAAATGCATTTGGTTTTTAAATTATTGGCCAAGTTATATACCGAAAATATGTTCATATTACATACGATTATATGATTATTGTTATTTTTATGCTTTATATTAGATTTGAGGACTAGACATCCAATGATTGGTGAAAATTCCGGTTCGTTAACAGAAGTTCATATTTTAGAACAGTTTGAATTAAGAAAGGAGATTGTTGGGTTTGAATTTACTAAGAAACGATTTACGGAATTCTTTCACGAAAACTTAAAAATTGTAAAAGCAGAATTACTTGCATTTTTTAGTCAAAATCCTGCAATCTTTTCCAGAAATAGTGAATTAAAGGAATTTTTAATTCGTGAAACGGATCTTTCTCCAGATCATGAAGAATTTTTGGTTCAAGCCGTTGAAATTGGTGCTTTTTTCATTTTAAGTAAGCTTTTTACATATGAACTAATTCGGCAACAGGTAAGATCTTCCTATTCAATTATTCTTCCTCCTGTTTATTCGAACAAAAATTCTGAGCGCTTTCAGAACCAAATCATACAAAACTATCGAAAGATTATGGATCTTTTTGAATTTGCTCCAATTTTCGCAATTAATCCTTTCATCAATTCATTTGATTTTTCTCCTTCTTTAATTTGTACATTAAAGGATTTCATTCATAAATTGCAGATGATGAATCTTCACCAGCTTAGCTTGGATTCATTCGGCTCGCTATTTCAAGATTTAATTCCCGCTATGGATCGAAAATTGCTTGGTCAAATTTATACACCCCCTGAAATCGCTGAATTTATGGCCAAATTAGCCATAAGAAATCCTGGAGATGTCATTTTAGATCCTGCTTGTGGATGCGGTAGTTTACTCTTACAGAGTTATCGTCGTTTATTTTCTTTACAACGAAAGGCAGATCCGAATTTATTGCATGAAAAAGTCCTTCATCAACTATGGGGAATTGAAATCAACGTGTTTCCCGCCTATATATCCATGCTTTCTTTGTCTTTTTTGAATTTAGCGACCATAACTGAATTTGTTGGAGTTTTATTAGAAGACTTTCTCCAATTGGGTCCATTGAATACTTATATGGTTAAATCCAAGAATTTACAATCTGGAGACACCATTTCCCGTATTCTTCCTTCTTATTTTGATGTAATCATTGCAAATCCCCCATATATAAAACAGGAAAAAATACCCCGCAAAAAAATCATGATGAAGCAGTTACCTGAATTTGCAACCCAAAGAATTCAGCATAATGTAATAAAATCAAATCTTGATTCAAAAAAAAACGTAAAGAAACTTAAATTAGAGTTATCTGGAAAGACTGATTATTATGGCTTCTTTTTATGGTATAGTGCTTACTTTCTCAAAGAAGGAGGGCGTTTATGTTTCATCATTCCAAATAAATGGATGGATGTGAAATATGGAGAAAAAATTAAAGCCTTTCTTATGGAAAATTTTCAGATTCGGGCAATTATTAGCTTTGATCAAAATATTTTTAGATCCGCACAAGTTTCAACTGCAATTCTCGTTGCAGATAGATGTTCATCCCAAAAACAGCGCGAAGCAACTATTGTACAATTTATTCGATTACAAAATAAAAATGCAATTCCATCTGTCTTGAAATTGGTTAACTCTACGAAAAATAATAAAGATTTCAATCAAATAAGGAGATTAACTCAAGAAAAATCAAATTCATATTTTTTTGATAATTCCATACAAGGAATTTCGAGAACTGCTGTTTTACAGAAATCGCTTCTACCAGTTGAAAAGTGGTCCATGAAATATCTGTATCAAAGTCATTTTTCACAGATTCTCTCGAATCGAAAATTAATCTCCTTAGATAACCGTATTTTTTGCAGAGTTGTGGGTGGAATCAAAACAGGTGCGAATGATTTTTTCTTCCCATCCAAAGATATCTTGAACCACTTTAGAATTCCTTCTGAATTTTTGAAACCTGGAATTCGTTCTGGTCGCAATTTGCCTTCAACTTTTCTTATTCAAGAATCTATTAACCCATTTATTTCCATTCCTCCTGAAATCGAAGTTAATGATGAATCTAGGATTAGTGAATATATTCGATTTGGGCAAGATATTTGTCATTATCCTGATCGTCCTTCACTTCATTGGAAACCTTGGTATTCTATACCAGAAACACAGCAAGATTCTCCTGATATTTTATTTCTTCGACATATTGATAAGAGTTTTCGGGCTTATTGGAATAAAATTGGCGCGATAGTAGCTGATGGAATACGAGGGATTCAAGTATTAGATGATGAATGGTTGCTCTTTCTTTTAGGTGTTTGTAATTCTACATTTTTTTATTGGCAAGCTCACATGTTAGGTCGTTGGGAAGGTCAAGGCGACTTGCAGTTATTAGTTTATGAATTACGTCGATTTCTCGTTCCTAACATGGGAGAAATTACAATTGATCAGAAAAATCAAGTAATTCAAGCAATGAAAAATATTTTACAAAATTCTCCCCAGATTGATCAAGTAACTGAGCAGCAGCAAGAAATATTAGATCGTGCCGTATTAAATTGTTTGGATTTAGAAGCTGAATATTCTTTACTAATTAAAGAAACACAAATGATGGAACAGAAAAGATTATCAAAAGGGCTTTAAATTCTCTTCATTATTAATATATTATTCAAAAAGTATATCTATAGAAGGAATGCATTAAAAAACATGGAACTTACAGAATTTGTTGATGATAATAAAGAAAAGAGAACTCAAAATTCTGTACTTATTGAAAAGAGAATTAAGAATAGAAAATTCAAAAAAATTGTTGGTAATCCTCATCCCTTCCTTAAATGGGCTGGAGGGAAAAGGCAATTAATAGAACAATATGATGAATACCTTCCTAATGATATTGAAGAATATATTGAACCATTTGTTGGTGGAGGTGCAATGTTTTTCTATTTGCTTCCAGATTTCGCTATACTAATTGATAATAACCCTGTTTTAATAAATACCTACAATGTCATCAAGAATAATGTGAATGAACTACTAAAACTATTAGAAAAGCATGAAAATAACTCTGAATATTATTATAATATAAGAAGCTTAGACAGACATCCTGATTTTGATAAATTATCAGATATAGAAAAAGCATCCAGGACAATTTATTTAAATCGTTGTTGTTATAATGGATTATATCGAGTCAATAAAAAAGGGCAATTTAATGTACCATTTGGGCGATATAAAAATCCCATTTTTTGTGATAAGGAAAATTTACTCGCTGTTCACCAATCTCTGCAAAATGTCGAATTAATTTGTGATTCTTTTGAAAAGGTAACAGAATTTGCTACAGAAAATTCTTTTATTTATATGGATCCTCCATATGTTCCAATTTCTGATACTGCAAGTTTTACTAGTTATACTAAAGAAGATTTTGGAAAGGAACAGCAAATTAAATTGAAAAAAGTATTTGAAACTTTGGATAAAAAAGGGAGCAAGGTAATGCTAAGTAATTCTTACTGTGAGTTCATTTTAGATTTATATGAAAAATATAAAATTAAAATTGTATATGCAACCAGAGCAATAAACAGTAATGCTAGCAAACGTGGAAAAATAAAAGAGATATTGATTTTAAATTACTAAACAATAAAAAGCTCCGGATATATCTGAAGTTAATTCATTCTACTCGTATTTTTGTTAATTTCAAATGCACGAAAGATTAATAAGTATTTCTCTCTTAATTAATCAAAAATTGTTTTTTCTATGACAAAATAGATTAAAGATTAAATAAAAGTGATTAAATGAATCAAGAAATGATTAAAAATAAAATAAATTCAATAATAAAAAAGAGAAGATTTTTAAAAAAAAACTGGATAATCTTCTTTATTCTCGGAACTTCATTAATTTTGTTCCCTCTCGGAGTAATTGACGGAAATATTTTTTCAAAATCGAAATTACCTAAAGAATTTCACCTTTACTATGGGTTTTGGGGTGCTGAATTCATCGTAGAAAATCAATATATCTTACGAAATGATTTACAGGAAATGTGGGATACTAATTATACTTCTGATTACCGATGGCAATCAGTTGCACATCTATTCTTAGATTTTTCCTATATCTCGGATGGAAAATATACTTGCTCAGTTGAATTTAAAATATTGAATATTACAAGACACGGTTCACTGATATATGATTTATTTCAAAATCTTTTTTACATGCAAGATAACGCCAGTAATGGTGTCTATGTTCCACTCTTCTTTAAAATTTCTCAAGTTCATCAAGATCAAGAGATCTTTTGTTCAAGGGACGCCACATCAAATATTTTTATACAAGATATTCACTATAATGGAATAAATGACTCTGTTAAAGGATTAGATTATACTTTTTATGATGAAAATATCTATTTATCAAAAGTGGATGTATTTTCTAATTCAATCCTGTATTATGATAATTTGAATGGATTTTTACTTTCTGGTAATTTACCTTTCAATTGTTTTGAAAACTTTTGTCAGTTAGCAATTCCTACTTTTAACCGTACTAATTTTAGCGCAAATCCAGAATTAAAATTAGCAGATACTAATTTAAAATTCTCAATTTCCAATCTTGATGATGACCTGAACTCACTAAATTCACCAAATGGAAATTTAGAAATTGTGATTTTTATTATTGCAGGAATTCTTGTTGGAGTTCCTATAATTGTAGTAATAAAAAAATCATATCAAAATAGGAAAAAAAACTTTAATTAAATGATTTTTTAGTTTTTTTCAATTTTTTTAATGCTTCTGTGAAATGTGGATGAATAAATTCCTATTTTTGCTTTTCTTAATAAAATGGATACTTTTCCTTATTATCTGCTTTTTCTTAAGATGGAAATTTGATAGTTCTATCATTTTTTTCAAATATGAAATCTTGATAATATAAAATTGTTTTAAAAAGAGTTTTGAAAAAATTTCTTATTATTAAATTCCAAAAGCTTTAAATACTCATTTTGACTTTAGTTATTCAGAGATGACAACTTAAAGTTGTCTTTAACAAAATATGGAAAATTAAAAAATAAATCAGGTGAGCAACATGACTGACAGTAATGAAAACACAAAAAATCAATCCGAAATTGCTTCAAAAGATGAATTTCGACCTAAATACCGAATTACTCCAAAATACGGAGTTTATACAGAAGATGATAAAGTCATTCTCCAGATCGCAATTCCAGGGGTTAAAAAAGAGAATATTCATATGAAAGCTCTTAAAGATTACTTCACACTTCGTGCACAGCGTGATGAAAATACAGTGTACATGTTAGATTTAGACTTTGGGGTCAAAATTGAACCCGAAAAAACTTCCTCACGTTATGAAGAGGGATTACTTCGACTTGAATTCAAGAGATTCAATCCTTTGGAACATGCATACAATGTTCCAATTCAATAATCTTTTTTCTTATCATGCACCCTTATAAATTCATAGAAATCTAAAATATAAAATACAAACAATCAACAGGTGAAGAAAAATGGCATTAGTAGAAAATGAAAAAAGTCAAGCTATGCAAAAATCCGAAAATCAAGAAGAAAAAGATGAAATTTACTATCGTGTCTTCCCAGACATGAGACGTCGAATTAATTATGAAGATAATACTATCTATATCGAAGTTTCGCTTCCTGGAGTTAAAAAGGAAGATATTACACTTAAAGCCTTACCTACTTGGTTCCACTTAGTAGGAAAGCGTGGTCATATGGAATATTCCGCCAATCAATCATTTGGTGCAGAAATTGTACCTGAGAAGACTGAAGCAAAATATGACAATGGATTACTCCAAATAACAGCTCACATCCGAGATCCAATGGATGATGCAAAAGAAATCGAGCTTTAATTCTCTTTAATCTTTTTTTATCGAAAATTTTCAGTAAATTACACAACAAATGAAATAATACAATAATATTGAAAAAATAATAAAAAAGGTGATAAAAAATGTCAATGGTGGAAAAAAAGGAAGATATGGTGGAAAAAAAAGATGATATCAAAGAAAATGAAGAATCTAAAATCAAATATCGGATTAGACCAACTCGTTACATTAACTATGATTGTGTAGATAATTCTTGGGAGATGGAATTTCATTTACCTGGTGTAGCAAAAGAGAATGTCAAATTTAAAATCCTAAAAGATGCATATTCATTAGAAGCAACTCGTGATCAAGCCCTTTACCATACAAGTGAATATTTGCCATTTGAAATTGATTTAGATAGTGTAAAAGCGGAGTATAATAACGGACTTTTATATGTTTCTGGAAAGATTAAGGACCCCATGGCAGATGCTGTCGAAATTAAGTTAGATTAAGCTAGATTAAGTTAGATCAAGTATTTTTCTAAAATTTCAAAAATCAATTTTTTCTTCTTTTTTATTTATCCCTTTATTTATTTAGTTTTGGCAAGATTTAGTGAATTTAATTGTACCTTTTGGTCAGAAAATAGAAAAATAATTAAGATTTCCGCATTTTATTTAAATATCAAAATTCCTTAATATGTAATAAGGAAAATTCTAAAATTCTTTGGAGAATACATTTATGCAAACACGCCCTAAAATTCTATTAATTGGAACGGGTGGAACCATCACTGCTCAAAAGATAGATGGTGCTTGGACTCCAGGAAAGTTTTCTGAAATTGATTTACTGCATTTTATTCCAGAGATTGAATCTTTGGCTCAGATTGATACTATAAATCTGTTTAACATAGATTCTGTATGCATGCAGCCGAAATATTGGGTTACAATTGCCCAAACAATTCAAAATGAATATGATAATTACGATGGTTTTGTAATCAGCCATGGAACCGACACTTTGCATTACACTGCTTCAGCCCTTTCTTTTTTAATCCAGAATCTCACAAAACCCATCGTCCTAACAGGATCAATGGTTCCACCACACGTAATTGGAACTGATGCCCGTCGAAACTTAACTGATGCGGTAAGGGTGGCTGCAGAAACGAATATTCATGAAGTAGTAATTGTTTTCAATCGAAAAATCCTAAGGGGAAATCGTACAAAAAAATTCAGAGAGGTTGAATTCGATGCATACCAATCTATCGGATTGCAGCCTATTGGAATAATTGAACAAGATATTCGTTATACAGGAGTTTCTTATTTTAATCGATCATTATCTGATCGCCCTCATTTCTTTGATAAAATGGAATTAGAAGTCTGTATTCAAAAGATTACACCAGGTTATAATCCAGAAATTATTGCAAAACTTCGAGAAATTGGTTACAAAGGTATTGTGACAGAAGGATTCGGTGCAGGTAATATTCCTATCTATGAAAATTCGCTAATTGAAGAAATTGAAGCCGCTACAGATGCAAAAATTCCTGTAATAGTTTGCTCACAATGTGCTATCGGATTCTCATGGATGGATTTATATGAATCTGGAAAAATGGCGTTGAATGCTGGAGCAATTCCTGGATATGATATGATTTCTGAGACAGCAATGGTTAAACTGATGTGGATTTTGGGAAATTTTCCCAATTTCTCGATGCAGGAAATTCGCGCCAAGATTTTAGAGGATGTTGCAGGAGAAATATCTAACATTAAATCTCCAAAAGAGAAACGGGCTTGGGAATATGCTTTTTAATTATTAAAAATCTTGATTTTTTCACAATATTTCATACAAAAAGGAAAAAAAAAATGATGGCTATTGCATTTAAAATCTTAAATTTTTGATTCATTATAGACAAATTATATTAAAATTATATTAATTATCGATATGCATCAAAACGAGGATTAGGATCGAGTTTTTTCATCATTTCTTGCAATCCTGGTTCAACCCCCTGCATGAACATATATCCCTTATTTGGCTCTCTTTTTGTAATTTCTCCACGAAGATTGGTTGTCATAATTTTTCGAACTTCTTCATAATTACGAGTCTGACCTAAAGTCCAAATCATTTTTGAGTAAGCTGCAGAAGGTAACATATTTGCACCTTCAATCACACCTCGTGCCAGCATATCTCTACCAGTTTCATATACACGTAGATTGGTAAAACCAAATAAAGGTTCAACAACAATCACAACTGGAATTTCTTCTTCTTGGGCTCGTTCCAAAGCATTAAACAAATAAGAACTAACATGACCCAAGCCTGTACCAATAATAACCATGCCGTGATATTTTTTGTCGATAACAGAATGTATCAAATCTTCATCCATGCCCGGGTAGAAATAGAGCATGGCAACACGTTCATCGATTTTGTCATTTAACCAAGTATCTTCAATATTCCCTCTTCGCTTAACATCTTGCTTAAGCCAAGTAATATTTTGATTAGCATCGATATAGCCTAAGGGAACGTCACTCAAAGTGCGAAAGGCATCTCGTCTGCTGGAATGCATCTTCCGGACTCGTGTTCCTCGGTGAATAAGGTTATAGGAGTCACTAGTGTTTCCGTGCATAGAAACTACTACTTCGGCTAGATCAGCATGACCCGCAATAGTACTTGCATCAATAATATTCAACGGGCCGTCACTGGAAGGTCTGTCGCTGCTTCGTTGAGATCCAACACATACAATTGGGCGGGCTAAATCTTGAAACATAAAAGATAGTGCTGAAGCTGTAAAAGCCATTGTATCTGTTCCATGCCCGATAATGACTCCATCAGCGCCACTCTCAAATTCTTTCATAATTTCACGAGCAGTTTTAACCCAATATTCTGGTTTGAAATTTTCACTTAAGATTCCATAAATTTTTCGAGGTGTAAGATTACAAATATCCATTAATTCTGGAACGGCTGAAAATAACTCTTCTGGAGTGAATGCGGGCAGAACTGCACCAGTACGATAATCCAACCGACTTGCAACTGTCCCTCCTGTGCCAAGAAGCGTTACATTGGGTAAATCTGGTTTATATTTTACTTTTACTTCGGGTAACTTGTATTCTCCTTTACGAAAGCCTAATTCTTCAATAGTACAATCATCAGTAATTTTTACTCCCACATTATAGCCTGTATCGACTTTGATTACCAAGTAATCTTCTGACGTGTGTTCACTTCGTGGTAGGATTACTCCTTCATACACTGCATTACCACGAGAAACCTTAACAACACTCCATACACCAACTCCTTCTCGAAGTAATCTTTCTCGGAGTTTGCCACGATAACCGGTGGGTTCTTTTTCTATAGAAATATCTTTATTTTTTTGAATTGGTTCTGTCATTTGATTCACATTCCTCCTGTAATTTTTTGATAAACAAAATCTGCTACCCGTTTCCCTGATATTGCATGATTAATTTTCCTCATAATCAAACCGGTTATTTGATTACATTGATATTGTAAATCATCAACACTTATCTTTACAGATTCTCCTTTTTTTGTATCTGAGTTGGTATTTTGGATTTGATATTTTCTTGATTTTCGCTGAAATGCATTAAAGGCCTCAAGTGCGTAAGCATATTCCTGTTCTAATTGGTTTTTTAATTGATTTTCATCGATTTTCTTTGCTCCAAAGCTGTCTAAAATTTGATTGAGCGAGAAAGTGGGGTGCTTGAGGGTAGAAATAACTAAATCTTGTAAAAGTGCCCAATCATAGCGCTGATTTTGGGCCATTAACAATAATTCTGTTATTTTTTCATTCGAAAGCTTAAGTACATCAATTCCATCCCGTTTTAATCCTAAAAGCGTCTCTTCTAAGAAGTGATAGACTCGTTTAGGTGGGATATGATGAAGATTCACCAAACGTTCAAATAATTCTATTCGTTCATGGCGGATTAATTCTGTCAACTGGTTAAATGTAATTCCATCTTTTCCACAATATTCTTTTTCATATTCCCAAGGGCGTTTTCTGACTTTGGAAGCCAATTTTTCAATTGCATCCATGTCCATATCAAGGACTGGAGTATCTGTATCAGGATATAATCTTTCTTTTCCATGGATTACACGTAGAAATTCAGAATTTCCGTTGGGAAGTGCTTTTCGGGTCTCTTGGGGAACTCCATCAAATGCCATTTTAATACGTTCAATTACTTTTTTCATTGCATGAATTGTCCATTTTTGAGATCCTAAAGCGATCACATATGCATCATTTCCGCCGCATCCAAGAGTTTGAGTAATTTCATTATGTAATGAATCCGTGATACGTTGTTTAAAGTAATTATCTTCTGAAATGAAATTTGATTCAATCGCATCGGAGTGAAAGAGGTGTTTGATAGGGACTCCACTAATTAGCGATGCCTTTTCTAATATATCTTGGCCAAAATCTTTTCCTGGTTGTTCTTCTCTTCCCAAAATACCTTGAAGTTTGGGTAATCTAATTCCCATTATGATTGCCTTCTCTGGTATATCTGAAAAAAGATGGCTTATATCTAAATATGTATGTTCAAAATCTTCTTTATGAAGTCCCCTTTGCTTTAATTCTTGAGCAATTTGTATAAGTGTATCTTGCCTGCAAATTTCATGACGGCATAATCTATCAAAATTTTCTAAATCTTGCACACCTTTCAATTCTACTCGGTCTCCCCCTTTAATACTGATATTTACATCTTGTCGGGCAGAACCAATTCCACGTCGTCCAATACCACTCAATCGCAAGATTAAACCTATAGTTTTAGCAGTTTTAATTAATTCTTCAGGGGTCGAAACATCCAAATAATCAGTAATTACTTCTACTAATGGGATTCCTAATCGATCAAGGTTATAATAAACTGTTCGACCATTATTTTCAGTGCGAATTTTTCGAGCACTGTCTTCTTCAACTGTTAAATTTGTGATTTTAATCTTTTTTCCATCAACCATTACCCATCCATCTCGGGCTACAATGGTTGTTCGTTGAAATCCAGTGGTAATACTTCCATCTAGATACTGCTTCCGTGCAAAAATTATTTCATCTACCAATGCTTGACAATTTAACCAATGGGCTAATTCATAGCCACTCATTAAGGCTTCTTCATCGGGGTGCATAGGTGGTTGCTCATCTTGTTCATAGATGCAATCGCATTTTTCAAAAGCATGATATATAACCCGATAACCTTTTTCATATTCAATCAGCATTCCGGGGTCAAAATCGCCCATTTCACCCAATACTGGTCTGAAATAGCGTTCAAATCGGTAATCTGGTGGAGTGGCGTTGGAAACCATGATTGGGGGGCAATGGCAAAAGAGTTTTCGTCGGGCATTGATTTGGTGATGAATTTCGAGTCCGGCATGAAAACCAATTTTAGTAAAATCAATTTTAGTTGGATCAAGCATAACTGCTCACAATGAACCACGATAAGGTAATATTTGTGTTAAGATCGGAACCTTTTTGAAGTCGTGGTTTTCGAGGAATGGAGGTGAGATGAAAAGGTAAAGAATGGGAAAAGAAGGGGAAAAGAATTGGAAAATATGAAAATAGCTTAAAGTGCTTGGAAATTCTTGAATTTAATATCGATTAGTTGATTGACTTTTTCTTCAATTTTCTTAGTATCAAAATTTGAAATATTCAATTGGGCTTTATTTTCTATATAAAGAGTGGTTGCAATCTCTCGTATAGACTTAATTTTGAACTCTCCCTTTAGATAAAATACAAAATAGATTGATTTTTCAGCAAAAAAAAGATCTTTCGCAATTACAACCATGTATGTCAAATTTTCTCCCGAACCGAAAGTAATTGTTGCAATATCTTGCTTGAAAAGCTTTCTTCCCAGACTTCCAACCGCTGATACCATTCCACTCAGAAGAACAGCGTTAATTTCAATAAAACCTGCAAATGAACGAGTATAAAAGGGAAATCCTTGTGAATCACAAATTTGTATGCACAAAATCATGATATTTCTATGGAATTAAAAGAATGGCAAATTCATTAATATTTCTGTGATTTGTAATATTATTGATTGATGATATATTAACTATAAAAATTATCGAAACCTTATGGTAATATGGGAAAAAGCATTGATTATAACGCGGTTGGGTTAAAATGTGGTATTGAAATCCACCAACAGCTCGATTCTGCTACAAAACTCTTCTGTGCTTGTCCAAATCAACTTCAAGGTACGCGCGAACCTGATTTTCGAATTTTACGAAAGCAACGACCTGTTTTAGGGGAAGAAGGAAAATTCGATGAAGGTATGTTATCTGAATTTCTTAAGGGCGGTTCTGTCATTTATGAAGGCTATTATGATTGTACGTGTACCTATGAATTGGATGAGACACCTCCTTTTAAATGTGATGAAGAGTGTATTGATATTGCGCTTGAGATTTGCGCTTTATTTAAAATGAATATTGTGCGTGAAATGCATGTTTGTCGGAAAAATTATGTTGACGGAAGTGTTCCTGCTGGATTTCAGAGAACTATGGAAATAGGTTATGATGGTAATCTGGATCTAAAAAATGGAAAAAAAATTGGAATTGAAAACATTTTTTTGGAAGAAGATGCAGCAAGGCGAATAAAAACACAAGGAAAGACTTCTTATTTTCGCGTTGATAGATTAGGTATTCCTTTAGTGGAAATTACTACTACTCCTGATATACATGATCCAGAAGAAGCGAAAGAAACAGCTTATCGAATTGGGTTATTGCTGAGATCGACGAATAAGGTCAAACGAATTATTGGGTCAACACGCCAAGATATTAATGTTTCAATTGCAGGTGGAGAACGAATTGAGATTAAAGGAGTGCAAAAATTGGATTGGATCCCAGAACTGATTCACAATGAAGTAATTCGTCAGCAAAAATTAATCGACATTAAGAATATTCTCAATCAAAAATCAATTTCACCAGATGATATTAGACGAGATCCTGTTGATTTAACGAAAATCTTCCAAAAAACAGAATGTCGGTTTGTAAAAGCTGGTATTAAACGAAAAGAAAAGTTCGTTGGTATGAAAATACCCGGATTTCATGGTATTTTTGGAACAGAGGTGCTTCCTAATCGAAGATTTGGGACAGAAGTTGCAGATAAAGTCAAAGTAATTGCAGGCTTGAAAGGATTAATTCATTCTGATGAAAATTTACTGGAGAAATATAATTTTTCACCGGAAGAAATCGCTCAAACTCGTCAAAAATTGAATATTCAAAACGATGATCTTTTTATTTTATTACTGGCTTCAGGACAGGCATTAGAAACTGCTTTAGATGTAATCGTCGAAAGGTGTAAACAGGCATTCATTGGTGTGCCTGAAGAAACACGACAAGCTAAAGAAGATGGGACTCATGTATTTTTACGGGAGTTGGGTGGTGAAAAGCGATTATATCCAGATACCGACACACCTCCTATCCTACTTTCAGAAGATCGCATAAAAAATATTAAAGAAAACATAGGGCCATATCCATGGGATATTATTGATGAATATGCGAAAAAGTATAATTTAGATCCTTTTCTGGTTGAAGATCTGATTATGGATGGAAAAATGGCTCTATTTAATGAGCTTATCGCAAAATATCCTGAAAATCCTATGTTAGTCATTCGGACAATTACTGATATGCTTAAAGTACTGCATAGGGAAGAAAAAAATATAAATACGCTCAAACCTTCGCATTTTCATGAATTATTTGCTGGTCTAAAGCAAGGAATTATTGCTAAAGAGGCAATGTTAGGTGTTTTACGAATTTGGACCGATTTTCCAGAAATTTCTCTAAAACAAGCAAAGAAAAAAATGGGAATAAAAACTACGGATTTAACTAAGTTAGATGGTATTATTGATGAGCTAGTTCAAAAAAATATGGAACTCATTAAGACAAGAGGCCGAGGTGCAATTGGGCCCTTAATGGGAGATCTAATGAAGATTGTTGGGAGAGGTGCTGTTGATGGTAAGGTTCTATCTTCTAAATTGGCTCAAGCTATTGGTAAATTGATTTCCCAAGGAAACTCTACATCAGCAAATGAGAAAACAAAAAAGAAACAAAAAACAAAAAAACCTACAAAAAAAATTTCTCAATCCCCAAAAAATAACCCAAAGAAAACCACAAAAACAATTAAAGGTGAAAAATAATGGTAGAAGAACAAGATATGAAGGATTACAGTGGATATAAACCCAATTCTGTTGCAATTATGAAGAAATTTGGTGTGAAATTATGGTATAAAATCGAAATATTGTCTTCTAAAGGAACTGTTCAAGGTGTTGTCCTCCCCCGTAATAAATTTGCACCAGATGGATTTGTGGAGATTAAGCTTAAAAATGGTTATAATATTGGGGTTCCTCTGGATAAAAATACTAAAATTAAGGTTATTGGTGAAGTTCCTCCCATGAAAGTTTCATTTGATCAACATATTCAACCAAAAAACAAAAATCTTCCAACTGTGTGTCTTTTAGGTACAGGGGGAACAATTGCTTCTCGATTGGATTACACAACAGGAGCAGTTATTCCAGCCTTTGAACCTGGGGAATTATTTACCGCTGTCCCAGAACTGGCAAAAATTAGCAATATTGAAACTGAAGTTGTTTATCAACTCCTTTCTGAAAATCTTACACCCCAGAACTGGCTCGAATTAGCGAAAAAAATAGTAGAATTAGCGAAAACTAATATTGATGGTATTGTTATTGCCCATGGAACAGATACACTAAGTTATGCTTCTGCCGCTCTTTCTTTTCTTTTGAAAAATGTCTCAATTCCAATAGTTTTGGTTGGTTCTCAACGATCAAGTGATCGACCATCTTCTGATGCAGCTTTAAATTTAATTCATGCAGTTACTATTGCCAGTAAAGCAAATATTGGAGAAGTTGTTGTCTGTATGATGGGTTCCTCAGCACACGATTATGGATTCATTCATCGAGGTACAAGAGTGAGAAAAATGCATTCTTCTGCAAGACACACCTTTAGATCTATTGGAATTACACCTTTAGGTATGATCCGAGACGATGAAATTAAATACTTTTCTACAGAAATCAAGCCAAGAGATTCAAAAAATCGTAAAAAAATGGAATGTTGGTCATCAATTGAAGAAAAAGTGGCTCTTATTTATTCCTATCCTGGAATGAAGGGCGATATTCTTGATTTTTACTTGAATTCAGGATATAAAGGCATAGTATTTGCTGGTTCAGGGCTTGGACATTTACCAAAGACAATGTATCCTGCTTTGAAACGAGCATATGATGCAAAGATTCCGATATTGATGACTGTTCAAACGCTTTGGGGGTATACTGGAATGGATGTCTATGAAAGTGGCCGAGAATTGCAAGATTTAGGTGTTATTCCTGGAAAGAATATGCTCCCTGAAGTAGCATTTACCAAAATGTGTTGGGCATTAGGTAATTTCAATGAATATGAGAAGATTAGAGAAGTATTAACAACCAATATTGCTGGTGAAATTACATCAGGAGAATCAATGAATGGTTTTCAAATTTTTCAAGGCGTAGAACACACAATTTCACCCAAAGAATAAATCTACTGTTTTTTCTACTTTTTATCTTTTTTATAGTGATTGTATTTTTTATTTTTAAAAAAAGAAAAAAAAATGTCACGAAAAATAGTAAAATAACTAGAATTCAGAATATTATATCATTATGGAGTATTTCGATTCATTACTCTTGGGTAAGCAATAGTATCGCGAATGTGATCCAATTTTCCTATCCAACGCAAGAGTCTTTCTATTCCTAATCCAAATCCAGAATGTGGAACACTTCCAAATCGTCGTAAATCTAAATACCATTCATAATCTTCAATTTTTGAACCATCTCGTTTTAGATTGAAAATTATATTGTCAATATCGTCTTCTCTTTGGCTTGAACCAATTATTTCTCCATATCCTTCCGGTGCTAATAAATCATTACACTCAGCGTATTTTCCATCTAAAGTTTTCATATAAAATGCTTTGATGTCTCGTGGGAAGTGGGTAACATGAATTGGACTGGATAAATCTTCTGTGAGTGCCCTTTCATGATGAGTTCCAAAGTCTTCTCCCCATTCAATTTCAACTCCTTTCTTTTGGATTCGTTCTACTGCTTCATCATAGCGAATTCGTTCAAAAGGTGCTTTAATCTCCAGTAATTCTTTTGGGTCTCTGCCCAATTGCTGTAAATCATAAGGTACTTCTTTAGCTGCATGATGAATCATTGCAGTAACTAGTCCATCTTCAAATTTGATAATACCATCTAAATCAACAAAAGCAGCTTCTGCTTCTAAATGCCAGTATTCCGCTAAATGTCTGGTAGTTCGAGATTTTTCCGCTCGAAAACTTGGTGTTAAGGAGTAAACCCTTTTATGTGCAAAGATAAGTGTTTCTAAGTATAATTGGGCACTTTGCGAGAGATAAGCAGGTTTTCCAAAGTATTTTATCTCAAAGAGAGTGCTCCCACCTTCACATGAACTTCCAGTAATTATTGGTGGAAACATTTCCCAATATCCTTGTTCCTTGAAATATGCTCTCGCTCCTTCTATTAATGCAGCTTTTACACGAAAACTACTGGTCAGTTTTTGACTTCGAATCCAAAGATGTCTGTGATCAAGTAAAAAGGCTTCGCTTTGATCCTTTGATATTGGAAATGGTTCTGCTTGATGGATTATAATAAATTCATTCATTTGCATTTCATATCCATTTGGTGCGCGATCATCAGATTTGATTATTCCACCAACAATTATTGATGATTCATAACGAATACCACAAATTTCTTCGAATTTTTTTTCATCAAAATTAGAACTCTTGGCAGTGCACTGTAAAATTCCTGTTCCATCTCGAATAACAATGAATGCAATTTTCTTGCTGTTTCTTTGGCGGTAAACCCATCCTCGAATTTTTACTTGTTTTCCATCAAATTTTGGGGAAAGAATCTCTTCAATTCGATAATATTTAGGTTCCATAGTTCGATCAAAATTTAAAATTAAGGTTGATAATTAACATTTTCGAGATAAAATCTAAGAAAAATTTCTTTGAATGAATAATGATTTTTGTAATAACCTCATGATGTCTTGATGTATCATAGTTAATTAAGAAAATGTGGATTCCGCTCATCTCCCCATTTAAAGATTAGTAATTACTTAATTTCTATAGAAATAATCAATCGCGGGAGTGATTTCATGAAGCAGAGAAATGTTAAAATTTATCGCATCGCAAAAGATTTTATGGAAAAAACCTTAGGGCTCGAACGAGAAATGGAGGATTTTAAACGATCCATCCACCGAACATTATATTAATTCTTAACAATCATAAATTTTTCCTTTTTTCTCTTTCTTTTTTTACATTATTGTTTATTTTCACTTTCTCTCCAAAGATTAATATTTTGGAATAACTTTTTTATCTAGAAGGATTTTTATCCTTATTTTAGCAACAAGGATGAAAGAATCGTTTATTTTTACATCATTCCTTCAAATAAAAAAGTTAAATAAATAAAGTTTGGGTTATATATGCACATCGCACTCTATACTGGAATGTTTAAACGAAACAAGGATGGTGTTGCAAGATGCCTTCATAAATTAGTAAGGACATTTGCTAATCATGGACATCATGTTTTCATTGCTTCACCCGTTCTTTCATATATTGATCATCCGAACTTATCATTTTACAAAATTAAATCAAAACCCCTATTTTTTTATCCAGATTATCATATTTCTCTATTTGATTTTAAATACATTCAATCAATCTTAGAATATAAACCTGATATTATTCAAATTTCAACTCCAGATTTGATCGGATTAATGCTTTTCTTTTTTGCACGAAGATACCGAATTCCAGTTGTTTTTATTCATCACTCCGATATTGTACGAGTGTTTAATTATTTTGGACTTGGGTTTTTACATTATATTATTAATTCTATTCTTCCCTTAATTTACAATAAAGCAATCATCACATTTTGTCCAACGAATTTCTATAAGCGTGAATTACATCAATTGGGTGTAAAGAGGGTCGGAATTTGGTCAAGGGGTGTAGATCATACAATTTTTAATTCAGATCACCGAGATAAGAAACTCCGAAAAAAATGGGGCGCTCCAGAAAAGAAAATCATTTTGTATGCAGGTCGACTTGTATGGAATAAACGCCTTGATATTTTGATTAAAGTATATCAAAAATTTCAAAAACAAAATAAAATCGATACACAATTTGTTCTAGTTGGAGAAGGCCCTATTTTAAGTACGTTGGTAAAAAAGATGCCCACTGCAATTTTTACTGGATTTCTTGAAGGAGAAGAATTAGGGACTGCTATTGCCAGCGGAGATCTATTTCTTTTTCCTTCTGATACAGATACATTCGGACAAGTGGTACAAGAGGCACTTTCATGTGGTTTGCCTGCAATTGTTTCAAATGTTGGGGGATGTCAAGAAATTGTGCATTCATCAAGAGCAGGTATGGTTATTTCTAATAACGATGTGAATGCTTACTACCAAGCTTGTTATAAAACATTAAACGATTCTCAGCTTTACAAAAAAATGCGTCAAAATGGAATTGAATTCACTCGTCACAGGAACTGGGATTCTATTAATTTAGATCTTTTGAAAAAATATGAAAAAATAGTTTCATTTTGGCAGCATAAGAAAGCTTATAAACGGTATCAGCGTTTGGGTGATTCATATCGGATTAATATTTTTACTGAAATTCAGCGTTTGTTAAAAAGATATGGTATTATTCAAGATATATATTAGTGTAAAAGGAAAAATAATCAAATTTTCATGATTTGTAAAAAATTTACTCTTTTTTATATAATTTCATCATTTTTCCACATTTTTCACAGATGTAATCGGATTCTGTGAGTTCTTTCTTTCGCAGTGTTCTTTTATATCCACATTTTGCAGTACATTTCAAGTAGTATTTTTTTCTTGTTTGAGTAACTGTAGATGATGTTTCTTTTTTGTTAGTTTTTTTTTTTGTTGATTTTTGTTTTAAATTTGTTGATTTTTTTGATATTTTCTTCGATTTAGATGTCTTTTTATCATGTTTACTCGATTTTGACTTTACTTTAACACCAAAATTATCTAGACTCATGAATTCACTTCCATTTTACTTAACAATAATAGATATGAAGGAAATCATTTAAAAAAGTGGTTGCTTGTAATATTTTTAAGAATATTAAAATATATTATCTGGTTATTTACATTTTTTGACTAAAGGTTAAAAGTTGAAAAAAGTGATTTAGAAATCAAGATTTAGGTGAATTATAATTTTCGTCTTTTGAAGTGCTTTTCTCACCGTTTTCCTCCAGATTCTCTTCATGATCACTGTCTTGATTCGATTTTTTCTTTTTTGATTCTTGATGCTGATTGTATTTTTGAAATAGTTTCTCTTTTATTCCGAGAATTATTGCCAGTTGTCTTTCTTTATCGCGCTGCTCTCGACTTTTTTCCAATTCTTGCTTTTCAATTTTTGATAATTTTTCTCTCTGTTTTTGAATTTTTTTCTCAAGTGCTCTCTTTGCTGCTTCTAAAGCCATTAATGATTGCTTCTGTTTTATTTCTGCTTTATATTCTTGTCTTTCTGCTTTCCATTCTGCGCGTTCCAATCGTTTTAAGGCTTTCTCTCTCTTAATTTTCGCTTTTTCTCGTAGTTTCTGTGCTCTTCGATCTTTAAATTCTGTCTTTTTAAGTTGATATATTGTTATTGGTGTTTTTCTTCCTTTCAATTCGCTATGCTCTGCAATTACATCCTCAACTTCTTGAATTGGTTTCTTTTTTGCACGCTCTTCTGCAGTTAAACTGTCTTTTTCTCTAAATTCATTTGGACGATATTTTATTGCAGGCGTTCCCATATAAACCCATCCTGATTCTAACTCTTGGCTGAATGATGTACTTGATAATGCACCCAAAATTGTATTATCGCCTATAATTGTTCCTGGGCTTATTACTGAATGTGCTCCAATTAAGCAATCTTTTCCTATTTTAACTTTTTTAATAATCAAGAGCTCAGTGGTAATCATTGAAGTCATTATTACAGATCCTTGACCTATTATGGTTCCATGTCCAATTTCAAGAAATTCAGCATCAATCCAAGCATCATAAGTTGGTGTTGATAATGCTACTCTATCCCCAAACATTTTTAATGCAATAGAATCTGCCCATGGAACGGGAAAATTATGACAAACCCAAATTGGAAACTTTTTAATAACCGCTCTAAGGCTCCAAAATCGATAATCCTTGTTCTTCATTGTTCTTTCAAAAAAACCTTCACGAGGGCGATGAAATAAGAATACGATTTTTAGAAATACCCAAGCCCACAAAATTGATGAAAATACTAAAAGAAAATATCCGAAAAACAAATATAATGGTAAAATTACCAAGAAAAAATAAAGAGATATTTCAAAAAGGGATAATAATTTAAATAAGATAAAGATTTCGGGAAATATTGATATCCAAATAAGCAAAATATAAATGATAATATCTCGATTAACTACAAGTGTATTTGTTGTTGTAGGTCCTGCTTTCAAGCTAGTCGGAATTGAACTGGACATGTTATGATTCTCCTTCAGAAGTATAATTCAATGACATCATTTTATTTTTATACTGTTTCTTCGATTCTTTATTTCTTAATACTAATGGTTTTAACTTTTCTGGAATTTGAAACATTTTTATATATCTCTTCAGAGATATTTTGCCTACTGGCAATCCAAAGTATTTACTAAAACCTCTAACTTTTCTAAATTTGACTACTCCAGACATTGGTAGGAATTCTGTATATGGTTCTAATTCTGTTCCTGGAGGAATCGCATTAAATGCCCCAATAACGGCGTGTTCATCTATTTTTACTTTTTTTAATGTAATTGCCCCATATTTTCCTTCAACTAAATGACTACTTACGATTGCACCTTGAGCAATATATGCGTAATCTCCCATTTCTAAAAATTCTTGGGTATAAAATTGATCTTCAATCACACATTTCTTTCCAATTCTATTTGTTCCTACAAAATTAAAAGCCCAAGGCATAAGCCATGGATAAGCAGATTTCGAGATTTCCCATTTTAGAATTCTTAAAATCAGTCCACGAAAATGATAATAGTTGATTGCTCTTGCTTCTTCTTTGCCAATACCTTTAGCTGCCACTAATTCTTTTTGAGGTGAGCGCCAATTACAAAATTTTAGTAACCAACGACTAAAAAGAATTACAAAAAGTAAACGAAGGAAAAAAAAAATCATTATTATTAGAGGTGTGATAAGCCAAATTATGAGAAGCAAGAGATCTTCAAAAATTAATGATAAATTGAGCAGTACATGAAGATTTGGAAAAATTATCTTTTTAAAATAAAAAAATAATCCTATTGAAGGAATGACCCATGAATACGCCCAAATAAAAATAATTGTGGGAAAATATCTTTCATACTGAATACGAGCTCTTGGAATCTGCAATGAATTATGCTCTTCAAATTCAATCTTTGCCTCTATTTGATTTGTAGAATAAGAATCAATTTTTTTTTTTTCACTCATTCGGTCAACAATTTTATCATGATTTGATTATTTAAAAACCAAACTTAGATAAAATTTTTCTGATCATTTCTGCTCAGTAAAAAAATATCATTTTATTATTTCTTGCTAGCTTCAATAGTTAAAAATTAATAAAAAATCAGAATGAAATGGTTAATCATCTGTACGTCTTTTATTAAAAAGTGATTTCAATTCATCCATAATACTGCCTCTCAAGCTCATTGGGTTGGCAGGTGCTGGGCTTGGTGCAGGTGGTTTTGAACCTGGAGGTGGTGGTGTGCTGGGTTTCCCGCCTGGAGGTGGTGGTGGAACACCTGGAGCACCTCCTCCTTGCGCAACCCTCTTTTCTAAAGCACCAATTTTTGATTCAATCCCGCTTATTTTCTTAGAAAGTCCATTTATCTGATTTGTGATGATTTGAATTTGTGTATCCGTCATTTCAGGGATTTTTAAAACGATCTGCATGATTTTTTCAACAACATCTGCTAATCCTTCAACACGTTCTTTTAATGGTGCTTCAGAATATGCATTCATCATTTTAAAGAATTCTTCAGCCATTTTTCTCCACTATCCATAATAAAAATTTAAAACCAATACTCACAATAGGTATTAATATTTGAAGTTAAAAAGAATTACTTTTCCAATAATTCCAATTTCTCTTTAAAAAAATTTGAAATAAGATTTTGACTAAAATAGAAAAAATGATAATTAGAATTCAAGAAAACCTGGATCTCCTAATATTTCTTCTATGTTTGCACGTCTTTTGGGTTTTTCTGATGGTTTATCTTGCTCTTCACCAAAAGGATTCACTTCTTCTTCATCATAGATGTTTTCTTCCAATTCTGCATCAACAATTAAACCGGCTTTTAATTGCTCTAATAATCGTTTTTCATTTTCTTTATATTGCTTTGCTGCTTCTTTCCATTTTTCAGCATTTTCTAAATCTGCAGGATCCTTATACTTCTCGAATTCTTCCAAAGCTTTCTCTGCATTGATCTGTGCGTTATCAGACAAAAATGAATATACTAATGCTAATTCCGAATATTGACCTTTTTCCTTTAAGATCTCTTCACGTCTTGTCAAACGGTCATATTCTTGATCTTTATAATAAATATCGATGAAATTTCCAAATGCATCAACAGGTTCACTAATTTCATTTTTTGGAACTTCTTGTTGTTCACCGCAGTGACCACATATTACCAGTGCTTTATCATCACTAAACTTCATATTAGTTTTCATAGTTTTATGACCACACTTCGGGCAGGTAAATATTTTTGGCAAAGTTCTAACTGGTCTATAAACTACTTTTTTACGCTTTCTTCTTCCCATTATGTTTCAATAAATTAGAAAAATCCATTTCCAAAAAATTTTTGGATTTTAAAAAAAGTTAAATAAATTCTTTTTGATCAATCTCATAAAAATATTCTATAGATTCTATGTTTGAGTTGAATCAGATGATTTTTCGATGTCTTTTATTATTTCTTTAGTACATTCCGGACAATAACTGTGTGAAACTTGAACATCATTATATTTTGCTAAATATTCTTCTAATTGTTCCCAATAACCTTCATCTGTCCGAATTTTTTTGCATTTTGCACAAATTGGTAATATTTTTCGTAATTCTTTAATCTCATTTTGAGCTTCTTCATATTTTTCGAGTAAACTTTTGCGTTTTGGTGGTAGTAAATAACGGATAAATGGAATTTGCTTTGAAGTGAGCTCTTCCAATTTAGAATGAAAAAAGAACAAGTAAATAAATATAAACAACCCAAATCCGGTTCCAAAAATGACTTTTGCTAAAATGCTAAATTTTAAAGAATAATTAGAATCTGGGACGAGAATATTTATTCCACAGGGATAGAGAATTCCATCAAGAATCAAAACAGCCACATATTCTCCTATTATTATAAGTGATACTGCAATACGATTCTTAACCTTTGATAAAAATTGTCTTATAATTATTAGTTGAAGCAAAATTTCACCAGAAATAAGCACAAATGAATATAACACCGATTTATATGAAAATTCAATTAAGATTTTTGAATAATCAAGAAATATCACATTTGATGATGAAGTAAAAATTAATGATAAAAATAGAAATATTGCGGAAAAGAATAAATTGAGAATAAAAATATAATATATCAAATTTCGGACAATTTCAGGATCCGGATGGGTAATTATTAGAAAAAGAGCAGTGAACATTAATGCGGAATATGCAATATCTCCACCATTTAAGAAAAAATTATCAGAAAGTTGACAAAAAATAAGGAAGGATATTTTAGATTTGAATCGGGAGAATTAAGATGATGAAATGAAAAAATTCGAATCTTTGAAATTTAAAATACCCTCTAATATTTTAGAATTTTTTTTTGAAAAGAAAAAATAATTGAAATATTTTTGAAATTACTTGAAATTTCTTAGAATTATTTTTGAAAATCGTGCTTTTACCGATGTTTTATTATATTCAGTGCTGCAATCGTACCATCAGATACTGCGGTGGTGATTTGCCACTGAAATTTATCTCGAATATCACCTGCAGCATATACTCCAGGGATATTAGTTTCCATTGTTTGCTCATTTATTGAAATATAGCCGTATTTATTTAATTTGACATCAGTTCCTTTGATTAATTCGTTATTTGGTATCATTCCAACAAATATAAAAACACCATCTCTTTCTAAGGTTACGTGCTCATGAGTTTTGAGATTTTCGATCTCAACAGCAATCTTGTCCCCTACTGCTTCAAATTTTCGTGGTTCGTGAGAATACATAAAAGTGGCTTTAGGGTTACTTGTTACTTTTTCTGCAGTGATTTTTTCTGCTTGGAGTTCATCGAATTGGTGTATTACTGTTATTGAATTAACCAATTGAAGTAATAGCAATGATTCTTCCATTGCAGAATTTCCGCCACCAATCACAAAAATATCCTTACCTTTGTAAAAATCACCATCACATGTAGCACAATAGGATATTCCATTTCCCGCTAGTTCTTTTTCTCCAGGTAGGTTTAGTAATCTTGGAGATCTTCCTGTTGCTAAAATAAAGAATGGCGCTTCAAATTTTTCACCTGAAGTTAGTGTCACCCATTTTTCTTTTGGGGTAAGGTATAGTTCTTTTATATTGCTAATTAATTTAAATTCTGTTCCATAGAGTTGAGCTTGCTTGTACATATTTTGTGCAAGTTTATATCCAGGAATTGGTTCAACAAAACCAGGGAAATTTGCAACTTGATGGGTTGTTTTGACTTGTCCACCTGCTGTGGATTTATCAATTACAAGAACACGAAGTTTAGCACGAGACGCATAAATTGCGGCGGTAAGTCCAGCTGGACCCGCTCCTATTATAATTAAATCGTAATTTGTCATTTTATCATCATCAAAGAGGTTGATTAGTTATGTATTTACTTTTTATTTTATTATATAGGTAAATTTAAGAGATATTATAATTGAAATTAAAAAAAAGAATTAGAAAGGTAATTTTCTAAAAATAAATATTGACTTTTGTAAGATTTATTATCGATTTAATCAAAATTTATGCAAATACTTCATTAATAATTGCTTTTACATCGCCTGGTTCTTGAATACTTGAAGTTGCTTTCACAACTTTTCCATTTCGATAATAAATCGTGAATGGTAATCCGCGGAATCTTCGAACTTCTGGAAGATTTCGAATGATTGCTGCTTCAGGATGATCGAAAAGAAAATCATTGAACTTAATATCTGGATGCTCACTTTCTAATAATTCCATAATTCCGTAAACAGGGACACACATGGGGCCCATTCGGCCACACACAACAACAACTTTCTCATTATTGGCAATCATTTCTTCCAGTTCTGAACTGCTTGTTATATGATGTAAATTTGTATCTAAGGTTGGATAATT
Organism: Candidatus Harpocratesius repetitus; assembly: GCA_021498095.1. Taxonomy (GTDB): domain Archaea; phylum Asgardarchaeota; class Lokiarchaeia; order Sigyniarchaeales; family Promethearchaeaceae; genus Harpocratesius; species Harpocratesius repetitus. The sequence continues at coordinate 1,121,837 of JAIZWK010000001.1, forward strand.
CATTTTATTGAAAACCTCCGATGGATAAATGTGCAAAAAATTTGCACAACCATCTACTTTAACTAAATCACGCCTTGCATTTAAAGACCTTGATTTTACCATATCTTTCCTTATTTTGTTTTTACAAATAATATTGAAGTTAATTCGACAAATCACTTAAATTTATTAAAGTAATATTGATTACAGAAGTGGAATAAATGATAATTAAGTATAATAAAGTTTGTTTAAATTGTAAATTAGATCAACTATTTTGTTTTCTATTTATTCTTTTATTTATTATATTTAATTCTATAAACTTTTTGCTTATTTTTATTCTTCTCCCGTATAATTCTAATTTAAACTCTTTAAATAATAAAACATTTATTTGTCCCAGAAGTGCTGATGATTCCTTTGAAGATAATGATGATTTTTCTCATGCAAAACTTATTTCTCCAGGTTTTTATGAAGGATTAACTCAAGGTGATGAAGATTGGTATAAATTCAATATTGAGAAAAATCAACTATTATCTTTGACTTTGATATATAACTCAAGTAAAGGTTACATTTCTTTCAAATTGATTGATTCTAATCAAAACTTAATACAATATGGAAGCGAACAAGGGGATATAACAAGCATTACGTACTCAAATTATGCCGTCCAAACATTATATTGTGCTGTCTATGGAGATAACTCAAATTTAAAATATAATTTAAATTTAACACTATCAAATTCTGACGATGTTTATGAAAACAACGATGACATTTACTCTGCTCCTGAAATATGGACTGGCTTTATTGATGACTTAGTAATTATGGATGGTGATGAAGATTGGTTCATGTTCTTTGAAGATTCAGATAAAATGGCCAATTTTACTCTTCAATACAATACAAGTCAAGGTGAACTTTATTTATCTATTATCGATCAATCAAATACAATATTGAAATATGATGGAGATCCTAGTGATGGAGTATCATGTACATTTGTACCTGATGAAACAACTTACTATTATATCCGTATTTTTGGTTCAAGCGATTACATCAAGTATGGAATAAATTATTCACACCGTTTGGAAGATCCATTTGAATGGAATAATAACTATACAGCGGCGGCGGAATTAATTTTCACCGAGAATTTTTATAGTGAAGATTGTTATCTATTTGATCCAGATTGGTATTCGTTGAATCTTCAATCTGATCTGCAACTATCTCTCTCAATTTCAAGCTTTTCAAGTAACAATTTAAAAATTAATCTATACAACGGTTCTGAAGGTTGTAGTCTACTGAGTTATTATGAAAAAGAATTCTATTATAATAATGCTAATTTTATTATCGGACCTTATCCGTTTGACTTGCATTTATTTTTCCAAGTCAGTAGTGAGAATTATACTGGAGCGAGCTATTCTTTTAATATAAATAAAATTTTAATAGTTGATGATTTTTATGAAGAAAATGATGACATTTTCAATTCTCGTGAAATATGGAATGAAATAGATGATTCTTATTTATATTTATTTCCTTATGATGATGATTGGTATAAATTAATCCCAAATGCTGGAGAAGAAAATGGAAAGCGGTTATTTTTTAATATCACCACTTCGTTCCTATTAGATGATTTCAATGTGGAAATTTTAGATATGGATGGTATTTCATTAATTAATCTTACGAAAAGTGATAATAATTATTTCGGAACCTACGATTTGTATTCTAAAATAAATATTCTTATTCATATTTTTGCCAATCATAAAAGCATCGTAAGATACAGTCTAAAAATCACGAGCATTAATATCGGGAAATTCTCATATGAAGATCCTTTCGGAATAATTCCAAGCTATTCTATTTTTTGGTTTAGTATTATTTCTTTGCTTAATGTTTCATATCTATTTATAAAAAAAAATAGATGTATTTCCCGTGAATTTAGATGATTATGGTGAACAAAATGCGAATTGGAACTTTGATCTCAGGAATTTTATGTTGGATCTTTACAGTTATACAACTTCTGTATATATTACCTGTAACACAATCAGCTACGGCATATATGGTTAATTATACTGATACTGATTTAACATTTTCTGAAATGAAAGGTGCAATTGCATTGTCGACCATGGAGAAAGCTACACCAATTATGATTTTTTTTATGTTAGTCTATCTCTCTTGGATTATGTTTTACTTTCAGACATTCTCGACTCGGAAAGGAATTATTATTATTGGCGCTATATGTTCTATAATAGGAACATTAGCTTTTATGTTAACTTGGTTAATTAACCAAATGTATTTAGATCTTTATAAAATTTCATGCGGAATTTTTACATTAGGAATGCTTATGTTTGGATTTGGGATGATTTCTTATCAAGATCGTTTTAAAATTGGTACTTTTATAGGACCACTAATGGCTCTTATTAGTATATGTGTTTTTGGAATAATGGGAATTTCATTTGAATACGATTTAGGTAATCGCTCACCTTTGGATTTAGAAGAATTTATTAATTTACACCTTATCATTCAGAATGTCTATTCTTTTTTAATTGGGGGTTTCGCAGTCCTTTTCGCTTTTTCAAAACGATATTTATATGAAAAATATGATGAAGAAGAGTTAACGCCAGAAAAAAGTGTATTTGCTAGTTACATAGCATTTAAACCATCAAAAGACATTAAACAAGAGAAGAGAAGAAAAAAGCAAAAACAAAAAACAAAAATTGATTTTGATTTTTAATTTTTAGAAATTTATAGAGTAGATCCACAGTAGGGGCAGTACTTTGCATTTTGATGTTCTGTTATCTTGGTTCCACATTCTTTACAGAATACAGGATGTATCAGTTCTTCATTTGGACTTTCAACTGGATTATTTTGATTGATTAAATTCATGCTATTTGATTGGTTAGCAATTGCTACAAGTTGCATTTCACCGGTTGTTTCTGAAAAGGAACCTTGTAAATCTCCTGATGCGCGTAGATCTAAAATTATTGCTTTTATATCCTTCTTTGAAATTCCAGTATTATCTTGAATTTCTTCTAAAGTAACATTTGGTTTATGTATAAATTCCGAGAGAACAATTCTGCGTAATTTTTTCCTATTGATTATGGCATAATATTGAGTAGAAAATATGCTTAAAGCTATACCTATCCAAATCAATCCTATCCATGATTTTTCAATTATTGTAGTTATGCCCCAGTATGCAAAGGCACCACCAATTATTAAACTGCAATATGAAAATCCTTCAGAATATTGGTTTTTTTCGTATTTCATATAATTTCACTCCGTGAAAAAAGTGATATAATCATTTTTTTTTATTACATCCTTTTTAAGATATCTACAAATTAAAAAGAAATGGAATCCATTTTTTAGCAATAAATTTCTAGTAAAAAATAATCCATTATCATTAATGATTATAAAATTTTTTAGGCTTTTAAAGTACAATTTTATTAAGAGAAGAACAACCATGGATGGGGAAGAATATCGAGTATCAGCAAAAAAAATCATACAAAACCTATCATTTGGAAACTCTCAATTTATTCAAAAAATCAAAGAAGATATTTCTATTAGGCTAAATCAGACAGATTATCCATTCGAACTATTTATGGAGATAATAGAATATAAAGAATTATGGAATAATCAGGAATTCAAAGTGATTAATGATCAATTACAATTGTTATTTGAATGGGCTAAAAAAAATTCATTAGAAGGTATTGAGATTAAATTTCATGTCGCAAAAATTAGATTTTTTATTAATATTTCAAAATTTCATGATGCTATTTCATATATTCGCTAAATTCTCCCCAAAATTGAAAGAGTTCACGATTTACCATTAATAGGTTTGACATATAGTTATCAAATATTAGCATACCAACGTTTAGGGCAATTTAATAAAGCAATCGCTAACGGTACCAAAGTTATAGAGCGATTGGAGAAAGAACCTAAAAAAATTGAATTCGATCTAGTATTAATTCGCTTATATAACAATTTAGCAATTTCCTATGAAATGATTGGTTTAGTAACCCATGCAGAAAAGTATTATCACAAATCTCACGAATTTTGTAAAAAATATCAATTTATAAAAGGACTTATAATTACTCTAAGTAATTTAGGTGATACTGCCCTAATCCAAGGAAAATATCAAAAAGCACAAAATTATTATGAAAAAGCAATAGAACAATGTGATCATATACAAGATTTAAGATTAATGGGATTGCTTTTGAAAAATTCTGCAAAAATCTGGATTGAACGTGGAAAATTTAATAAAGCAGAACGTTTATTACAAAATGCAATTGAATTATTAAAAACAAATCAATATTATAACCAACTTATCGATGCTTATCTATTATATGCTAATCTACATATTTTAAAGGGAAATTTTAAGCAAGCTCTTATCTTTTTAAAAAAAGGAAATCAATTCATTTTAGAATACAATATTCGAGATAGGGAGATCTCTATTTTATTGATGATGGCGGAAGTTTGGTTGAATATGGGTGATATTGATAAATCTTATAATTATTTAAAAGAAGTAGACAAAATACTATTAAAAACAAATAATATTGCAGGTGAAGCTGCAATTTTATTACAAAAAGCTCGGATAAACTTACGTCAAAATCAATTCAATGAAACTGATTTGAGCCTTTATAGAGCAAGTGTATATGGGGAGCGTGCTTCTAATATTGATTTACAATTTAATATTAAATTGCTTCAGGCGCAAAGTTATATCACACAATATCGCTTATCCAATAATAATTCTTATCTTTTAAAAGTCAAATCAGTTCTTCAAAATTTAGAATCGTTTACAAATGAAAGGAATTTAATTCCTAAGAATATCAGTGTTAAAACCATTTTAGGCCTTTATTATTTAATTATCAAGAAATACGAAATTAGTTTTGATCTATTTTCTCAAGCATTCAAATTAGCTGAAATGATAAATAATCCAACAAAAATAAAATTACTTCAACTATGTATGAATATTGCAAAAAATGCAATTGATAAATCTAAATTTGGAAAAATTTCTTCACTAGAGATAATTAATACCGAAGGTTTTTTTATTTCTTTTATTTTAGATGAGCTAAAGCAGATTACTCAAAATATTGATCATCAAAATGAACAGAATATTAAAAAAACCAATTTTCCAATAATCATTTACCGTATAGATGAAAAAGAGGGAATTATTGTCGAAAAAACCTTCAAATTAAATGAAAATGATCCAAATTGGCAAAGTAATATTACTTTATGTGGCACATTATATGCAACAGCATTAGGGCAAGGTAATTATTACCATGAAGGTTTATTTGGAGCTTTACCATTTGGTAATTTGAATTATCGAGCAATGATTTATGCACAGACAAATGTTCTTCTTGAGAATAATAGCAAAAATAAGAAAAATTATCTACACTCTAAACATCAAGATTATTTTTTAGTTACCTTTCTATTTCCTCTTAGATTTAGCCATAAATTTACAGATATTTCACGTTTTGAACCAATATTTAGGAAATATTTCAAATCTATTCGTTGTTATTCTGATTTTTCTTCCCAATGGTTAAATTCTCTTCAACAAGCCATTTTATCAAATATCTCTGAGCTTTAAAATTTCTAATATAACAAAAATTTCAATAATAAATCGATAGATTCCTTTTTTTATTACAAAGAAATTGTATCTATAATAATGAATGAAGAAATTGTTCATATGAAATTCTCATTTCCTGTTCCCTTAATTTTCTTTCAAGTTTTTTACTGACTCTTGTCTGAGTTGTTTAATTTTTCTATTGGGACAATTGTATGAAATAAAAGATAAGAGAATTTCTCTTTTCCGAGATTTTGTGGATCAAAAAGATGTTTTTCTTGTAATTCTGCATAGAATTTTTGAGAAAATTCAAACAATCTTGTAAGGTATAATTCACGCTGCTTTTCTGTCATGACTGAAAGAGACATGAATAGTTTTGGATCTTGAAAGTCAAGAATTTCAACTAAAGGTTTATTAGGATTTTGCGTAATTACCGATAAAATTTTCTGAGTTTTTTGAATTATTTTAATCATGAATACTAAAATTGAATTGTAAGTCTGGGAAATTGTCTTAAATAACTCTTGTTTTTGGATATCTGAAAGTTTTTGAAGATCTTGCATTGAATACTTTGGAAATTGAAGTAGTTTTTGCATATTCACTGAATAATATTTAGCTGGAATATGACTTCTCACTTTTACTTCTTTGGATTCTTTAATCAATTCACTGCGTTTTAAGAGTTGAAGATGTCGGTGGATTGTCGATCGACTTTTTTGAATATATTCTTCTAATTGACTTAAAGTTAATTCTTGATAAATGAATAAAGATAGGATAATCTCGAAATTTGTTTCATCTGCCAACAATTTTGTGAGATCATCAATATTTTCTATGTTGTTTTTTTCATTCCCTGACATTTATTTGAAAACTCCTGGCAGTAACAAATTTTAAATGAAAATGTCCCATATATTACATATTTTTTGTATATTTCAAAATATATATATTTTTGGGATATATAGAAATAATTTGATTAATATTCAATTTTTAATTAGGAGAGAATACAGAAAAAGATGTCCAAAATATCAACTGTCCCTCAAGAAACTGAAGAGTTCTCTTTAATAGAAGATGGTTCATTGGATAATAATTCTATTCTTTTAGAATTACGGCAAGTTTCCAAAAAATATGGAGACTTTCCTGCATTAAACTCTATTAATTTAAAACTCAGAAAAGGTGAAGTTTTCGGATATATCGGACCCAATGGCGCAGGAAAGACCACGACTATTAAAATAATTGTTGGATTAATCCGAAACTTTGAAGGAACCATAATATTTAATGGTAAATCTTTGTCAAAATCTGAAGATTCAATTCATCAATTTTTAGGATATCTTCCTCAAGATGTTGGATTTCAATCTTGGCGTACGGTAAATCACTTACTGGAAACATTTGGAAAATTATCTGGTGTCGCCAAAACTGAATTATCTGCACGTATTGATTCAGTTTTAGAAATGGTTGGATTAAAAGAAGTAAAGTATAAGAAAATTATTCATCTTTCAGGAGGAATGCAGCAAAAGTTACGGTTAGCACAAGCACTACTTCACAATCCTCCATTTTTAGTTATGGATGAACCGATGACTGGTCTGGATCCCAGCAGTCGCTATCAAATGAAGAAGATCATTCGCAAATTGGCAGAGCAAGGAATAACAATCTTTCTTTCAAGTCATATTCTTAGTGAAGTTCAAGATATTGCTGATCGTATAGGAATTCTTAATCGGGGCCGAATACTAAACGTAGGAACGCCACAAGAGCTCCAAAAGAGATTCATGGTGGATCATCAAATAGAAATCTTACTTGAAGAATCCGACAAAACACAGCCTTCCTTTTCAGAAATTCCAATGGTAACAAAAATCGAAAAAAAGCGTTCATATCACTATGTAATATCAATTTCCAACACTGCTGACTTAGATTCTGCAATTTCACAAATTTTACAAATGTTGGTAAATCAAAAAAGTGCAGTTCGAAAAGTAGAGCTGAAGCAACCATCCTTAGAAGAAGTTTATCTAAAATACGTGGAGGAAGATAAATAAATGAGCTTGAAGTTACTATTTTTGGATGAATTAAAAGGTTTTTATAAATCAAAAGTTATGTTGGTCCTATGGATTGGAATGCCTCTACTGAGTATTGTAATACATTCACTTCAACCTGAGACTGAAGGAATTCCACTTACTATATTTATTAGTTTAATGATTTCATCACTAAGTGGAACACTAGCATCAGTAATGTTGAGCACAACAATTGTTGCAGAGAAGAACCAGCATGTTTATGATCTTTTCTTGATCCGTCCTGTAAAATCTTGGCATATTATGCTGGCAAAGTGGCTGGCTGTTTATTTTTGCATTTTAATTGCTACAACGTTAAGTATTGGAGTAGGAATTATATTTGACTTAGTAAATACTGATGTTCCTTTTAAAATTCTTATAGATGGTTTATGGGATTCATTAGCGATTAGTTTAAGTGCCATGGCAATTGCTTGCTCCCTTTCTGTTTTAATTGGAATCTTGGTCAATTCAACAATGGTAGCTGCAATTTTAGCAATTTATTTTGGAAACCAGTTAAGCATGTTGGCAGTATTGCCAGGAATATTCTTTGAAAACATTAATACAGTTTGGTATTCAATTGGTGTTGGATTTTGTGCGACAATCATTGTGAATATTACGATATCTTTAGTGTTGACTCGAAAGAAATTGTAGGATCATCTCTATAATTTTTTGAATAATTTTTTTTCATGCGACAGAGTTAAGCTTAATGGTAAAATTTCATATAATTGGACCGTCTTTTCAAGGGACGCGTGGAACTCATGGCGACTTCAATCCCAATGATTGGGGCTTGAAAGCATCCATGGGAATGTACCGAAACTATCAACTCTCGATTTGTGTAAGGCAATCCTGTAAAATTTCATGGCGAATTAGCATGAACTCGTAATTGAAGATTCTTGGATTATACGCAGCGAAAGGAGAGTTGATGTCTATTAGACGACGCAGTCGGACCAAACAGGCAAAAGCGTTAAGAACACATGGTGGAAAATCGTGTGTAACACTTGAACAAATAATGCTCGAAGTGAAAGAGCGCCTACTGAATTTGTTATATGTTTACCATTAAAAACACTGGAAACCTTCATCCCTGCTTGTGGCGAGATGAAAGGTGAGATTGGGAAAAAGTGAATGTCCCGAGTAATGTTGGGGATAGGTCAAATGGTCAATCTGAAAGGATACCTTCTTCTCATGTCTCTACTTGAATTGGACGTATAGGAGACTTCTCCATGACCGACATTTGCGAGAGGAATCAACCCGTGCAAGGTAGTCAACACCACCAGCATGCCGAAATTACATGGATTTCTATGAATCATGAAGCTGCAAAACGTGATGTGAAGAAGCTCCAAGAACAGATATTTCAAACTACTCATGATAAGAACTTCCATACGGCTCGCCGACTTAAAAAGCTCTTATTTATATCATTAAATGCAAGATTTCTTGCCGTCCTTACAGTTACATCTAAGCAATGTCGATATATTCCAGGTGTTGATGGAATTATTCTTAAAACACCAGAAGAAAAATGGAATCTTGTAGAAGATCTACGAAGTATTAAGAATATCAATCAAAACCCCTAATGGTAAAAAGCGGAAACTCGGTATTCCAACTATTAAAGATCGGGCAATGCAAATGTTTGTATATCTTACAATGATTCCAGAATGGAAAGCACGCTTTGAACCTCACAGTTTTGATTTTCGCCCAGGACGAAGTTCTTTTGATGTTGCCCATTATATCGGAGGAAATTTTGTTCCAAAGAAGGGAAAACGGCCACATTTGGGCCAAGTGCTTGATGCAGACATTTCTGCTTGTTTCGATAATATTAATCACAATGCACTTCTCAGAAAGCTTCGTTATGAGCTCCAAATTGGTCTTATTAAATGGTGGCTTAAAGCAGGCTCCATTTCTAAAATCGGATTTTCGTCTATCAATAAAGGTACACCACAAGATGGTCCTATCAGCCCACTACTTGCCAACATTGCTCTTGATGGCATGGAACGAATATTTGGAATCTAAAACAAATATGGAAGATATGTAAATCCTTCTCAACGACGTGGATCGAATAAATAATTGACAGTTTATCAATATATTGACGATTTTATCGCTACCGCACTTAGTAAAGAAGTCCTAGAAGACTATGCATTACCAAAACTTAAGGAATTTCTTGAATCAATTGGTTTATCATTAAACCCCGCGAAAACCAAGAATGTTAACGTTTCAGAAGATTTTGATTTTTTATTTTTCCACTTTCATAGGTTTCATCGACGTGATGGCTCGGTTAAGCAGTTTATTTATGTTCCATGCTGTGATCGATTAGATTCGTTTATGAAGAAGTTGAAAATTTGGCTACGAAAATCTCAACACCTTGCTGTTCAAGAAATTATTACTGGATTAAATCGTAAAATTAAAGGTTTCTGTAATTATTTTAAATGGAGTAGTAATGCTCATAAAGCTTTTTCATACCTTAACCACCGTTTCTATAAGATGCTGTGGAATTGGGTAAGACATAGACATCAAAAGAAACGTGGCGCAAATGATTAAGATATCGATACTGGCAACCAGTAGAAAAGAACAAATGGTAGTTACACTTCAAAAGAGCAAAATTAATTGAACCTTACAGATTGACTACTCAATGGTGGAAACGACTTTCTGTTCGTCTTCAAACTTCTGTTTTCGACCCAAGTGCGGTTGACTATTGGAATAAGCGTTCGAATCAAGCAGTTTGGATGAACCCTTAAATATTTAATGATTACGAGTGTGAGTTTGAGCCGGATGCTATGAAAGTCGCACGTCCGGTTCTGACGAACAGGGGGGCTTATGTCTCCCCTGATTCATTTTCTTGGTTTTTTATTATTAGTTTTGAGATGCTAATTTTCTTTCATTCGCTTAAATGAGCAAAATTTGCATAATTTTTATCTACAAGAAAAATAAGCGGGGGTAAGATCTCACTTTTCTCGAAACTCTGCTATAAGTAACTATTTTCAATTAAATTTATGGAACAGCTTGTCCCACGGTGTGGTGTCTTGTTGATTTAAAGTGGTTGAAGTTTCATGAGCTAATTCCATTTGTCCGATGGCTTCAGAAAAGGTTCCGCGTAACTGACCAGAGGCACGAAGATCCAACACAATAGCTTTAATATCCTTCTTAGAAATGCTGGTATTCTCATAGTTCTCTTCCAAAGTGATATTTAGTTTATGTATAAATTCGCTCAAGACGATGAGTCGAAGTTTGGAGCGATTTGTTAAAGCGTTGTATTGCGAAGAAAAGATACGTAAATCGATTCCAATCCAAAGAAGTTCAATTCACGAAGCGTCAATTAGTGAGATGATCCCCCAAGATAGGAAAGTTCCACAGATAATCATGGAACAATAGAAAATCCTTCAGAATATTGATTTTTTTCATAATTCATTGTTTAAATTTGACATCTCGAGTATTTTTTTTATTAGCACAATTTCTCATGGTGAAGAATAGTGATGTGTTACTTTTAAAGAAAAATTAATGAATTAAAAAAAGCTTGGATTCTGATTCTTAGCAATTTCAAAATTAAAAGCGGCGAGATATAAAAAGATTAGAGTGTAAAGATACTCTGACTATCGGCGTCTGAGAAAAAATTGCCAATCTTTAGATGTGGGTATAAAATTCCCTGGAATCAAAGGAATCTTCTTATTATTTTTATGATTTTGTTTATTTGCTTTTCTTATATTTATGTGATTAGCTTGATACTGAGTCTCAAAAGGGACACGTTTTCTATATTCATCATCATATTTTCTTTCTGCTTCGGTTTTTTGGGAATACATTTTTTTTTCTTGATATTGTAAAAGTATTCTAGATCTTTCTTCTCTTTCTTTTTGCATTCTTTTTAGTCTTTGTTCTTTGGATTGTGGTAAATTTTCTTGACCCTCAGGAAAGATCTTATCTATATATCGAATATTGTTTTTCTTTTTAATCGGTCTTTTATATTTTTTCATATTTGTCTAATTAATTTTCTAAAAATCGTCTTTATAAATATTTCGAAATATTTTCGATATCAATGAACAAGTAAAAATTATTGAACTATCTTATTTATGCTAAATTCAATAGATTCATTAGAAAAAAAAAATAAATAAAAAATGAAAACAATGGGCGACAAATGTCCTTCATGCGGAAAAGCTGAATTAGTTGAAATGATTCCTGGATTGAGAATGTGTCCAAGTTGCAATAAAATGTTTCGTTCTTCAGATTCTTCAAGTGCAATGGCAAAAGAATCAATTGGAATTATCAAGGAAGGAGAATATTTTATGAATAACACTTCACTCAATCCAAAATGGGAAATTGCAGAGAAAGGGATTACTATCTTTCGTGAAAAAAATAAATCATGGATGGCTGTTTTACTGTGTCATTCACCTTCCTTTGAATCGATAAAATATATTCGATTATCTTGGTGGAAAAAGTCCATCAATTCTCATGCAGGAATGTTTAAAATCCAAGATATTGACGTTTTAGAAAATACGATTATTGCCTTAAAACGGATCGATGCAATGTTCGATGATAGTTTTAATGTAAAGGCAGGAACAACCATTGATTATGATCCTGTTCCTGAAAGGGTTAATTTTACATCTGAATTGCCCAAATTTAATGAAACTAAGAGAATTTGTCCTAAATGTGGGCGAAAGATGAACCGGAGTTCTAATAAGCGTTTTTATGAATGTGAACGATGTGGAGAAATTGTAATAATGGAAGAAGGAAAACCCATTATTGATCTTCCTGCTAGTTCCCTTCCTTTAGCTTTTTCATCGAATTTTCCAATCAATTATTATTTACCCGATTACGGTATTTCTGTAAAAATTGGTATGGCAGATTGGAAAGCAATTGTTATTATTCACGCTAAAGAAAATCCAGAAAAGAAGTGGTTACGATTCTATTGGTGGACTAGGAACCTTCAACAATATATGACGAATAAATATTCATTAGGAAGTGCACAAGGGCTGCGATGGGAAACTAAAAAGGGATTATTATCTCCAAATATATATGAAAAAGCGCATATTCCTCGAATAATAGATGCTCTTGAAAAAATGAGAGAAGAATGGCTATCTGCTAAAAAGAAATAACTATTCTTTTTCATTATTTTTTCTAATAATTCCTGATTATTGAAATAACTATAAAAATCTTAATCTTAAATATTCTTCTTTTTTCTTGTAAAGTAATGAATTATTCTCCATTTTCTGCTAAATATTGCTGAAAAATTCAAATATCCTTCATAATTTCTAAAGCAATGTCCCCATTATTAATATAAAGTAGAAAAAAAGGTTAAGATAAATGTAAATTATATTCATAGATAAGATGTAGATGAGAATTGAATTATCTTGCTTGTATAAATAAGAATTGAGAAAGTTTGAAATAATTAATTCTAGCAATTAAAAATAAAAAGCAATTTAGAAATGGAAAATAATTTACAAAAAACTAAAAAAAATTTACTGAATATAAGATTCTACTAGATCAATGATCTTCCTATTTCCTGTTTCCTTATTTTTAGCAATGAATTTAACTAAAACAAATTTTCCTACCGGATCTAAGTAAAGGTATCCATCATCTGATAAAACTAACCAATGGAGATCATTAATTAGACTATTAATTTCTTTAAGGAATTTCTCAAAAGCTACAGATATTTCATCCCAAAGGGCACGTTCATTCGGTTGTTGTTTATATATATAATAAGAAACTATAAAAAAAACCGCCAATGTTTGTTTATTAACTAATGTTAAATTTAAATGCTCGTTTGGTTGATCAAGACCAATAACATATACTTTTTCTGAGTTTTCATTTTTAAAATAATACATCATCATACCTAAAGCTTTTAGATGAGGCAATCCCTTCTTTAGCAAATTTGGTGTATTTTTTCCAAAAATATTGATTAATTCAGTTTCTAAAACCTTTTTTTTGTTAAAAATATACTGGAAAATTTCTTTGATTTGTTCTGATTCTGGTTTTGGCATATTTTTCATCCTACATATAATAAATTGAAAAAAAATATATATTATTTTATTATCCTAAATTCATTAGAATCGGTCGTTTGCTTAAATCTCCCTTTTTAATAAATGGTTGAAGTGCTTTCCATTCATCGTAAGTAATTCCTAAAATTATTGTCGAACTATAATTATCTTCTTGGCTTTTTTTTTTGCTATTTGGTTGAATTATTATTTTATACATTCCAGATTCTTCAATTTCATCTTCTGAACTTGGTATAATCTCAATATAATTATTAGAAACCAAATAACTGATTGCTTGAAGACGCATTAGTGTTTCCATGTAATTTGTTGAAAGAATAAATTTTAATAGTTTTATTTCCTTTTCTTCCTTCAAAGTCTCAAATATTTCCATTATTTGATCATAAAATTCATTCGCTTCTATATTATTCTCAGTAAATTCTTGTGATTCTGAAAGTGGTACTTCAATTATATTTTCATCTTTTCTTCTTTTTATTTCAAGAGAATGATAGATTTTCCTAATTACCTCTTTATTCTCCTGAAAATAATTATCAGGTAAAATTACAGGATATATTACATGGATGGGAATTGCAATTTTTAAATCATCTTTTTCCTGATTTAATAATGGGATAATAAAATTCTCTTGAAAATTATCGAACTTTTTTTTATTTTTTAAAAAATTATGTAATTGTTTATTTCTTAATTGCCATCTTGGATCACTTTTCTCTGTAATAATGTTATTCAATTTTTCTTGTTGTTTCGAGTTAATATCGTTGATAGATTCATATCCTGTTATTCCTCTCTTTAGATCATCTTCATCACCAATAATATTTCGAATTTTTCTTAATATTTGAATCTCTTCATCAATATTAACATCGAATGGATCAATTTTTCCTACGAAAACTTCATTAGCTTTTTGAATGATGGCTTTATTATGTGAGATTATCTCTCTTTTCCGTTTTTCTAAATCTTCCTTTAACTCTGACTTGTTACTCATCATTTTTCCCTTGTTAACTCTTTTATTTCCCTATTTCTACATCAAATTTATATTTTTTTTTCCAATTTTTACAAAAATCCTGCAATCTATAGTAGAAATTAAAATCAGGTCCCAGAATATAAGTTTTATTACGAATTGATCCTTCATCTTTTTCTAAGATCTTCATATTAACCAAAATGGAGAGTAATTCATTTACTTTTGGTGAAAGAATTTTTGTAAAACGTCTTAAATTCCCTAAGGATTGGTAATTGTCAAGGACCACTTGATTTACTAGCAGGATCATATTAAAAGTATCTAATTTTGTAAAAAAATTCGACCATATTGCATCGAATTCAATTTCAGTTTTTCGAGATTTCCTCGATAAAACACCTTTTTCATATTCATTTATATAAAAAATATATAAACTCCAATAGAAATTTACAATTTTTTCGCCCAAAGAAGTGATTTTATAGGTTTTTGTAATATTAAATTTCTTTGCATAATTGTGTTTTTCAAAATAAGTTAAATTATATCTAATTTTTGGCCCTGAACTTAGATATTTATAGTTTTTTTGTAATATTTTGTAATTTACTGCCTTATTTTCATAAGATAACCTTGATAAAAGCATAATTTTATCCAGATTTCGCAAAAAGATTGTAAAATTGGGTATTTCACCTAAACTCAAATCGAATTTTTGAAATATTTCTACCATTTTTTTTCCCAAATCAGTTAACCCAAAAATAGAAGGGTCATTAATATCATTTTCTTCAACCAATTCGAGATCAATTAATTTATTTATGATTAGCGATTTGATTTTTTCTTCACGATAATGAATATTTTTTACTTTTTTTTTAATCGCAGTGAGATTAGCACCTTCAATTGGATATAAATATATCATAACAGAAAAATATGGGTGTCTAACGATTTTTAGTAAATTTAAACAAATGATCATTTCTAGATCGATTTTGTTAAATTTTTTTAATTCATTTATCAATACTTTATTTTCCATCAATTTTTACCCTTTTTCTATTATTTGAGCCAATTTTTGCATATTTATTTTACTAAAATTTAAAAAAATTATGCTATAACTGTATTATTTTTAGTTTTCACACAAGTAATATAATTCATTCCTTCGGTCATTTCTTTTAAGGAAATATCTGGAGCAACTAATATAAATTGAGGTGAAATCTTTCCGGTGAAATCGCTTTCTTTTAATTCCATTGCCCTAGATATCATATTTGGTATTTGAAGTATTAAATTACGTTTACTTACTGGATCTAATCCACGATCAAATTCATCAATTGCGGTGATTGGAGTCACACTTTGAGTCTGGAGTGCTAAAACTAAAGCAATAATCCCTGCTTGTTTCTGCCCACTACTATGTTGTGCAATTGGTCGAGGCTCTTCTAATCCAAATTGAGTGTGAATGATCAATTTAGGAATGTTTGATTCTTCATTGATTTCAATTGTTCCATCTGCTCCAATTGAGTTTAAAATTTCCTTAAATAATGAGTTCACATGATCAACTTTTTCAGTAACTGTATACGAAATTTTCTCACTCCATTCTTTTCCTTCTTTTTCAAGTGAATCAATTGATTTTGTATATTCCTTAATTTTTTCTTGTAAACTTGCAATAAATGCTTTAGATTGTTGGTATAATTCTTCGTCTTCATCAGTAATTTTCATTTTTTTTATTTCATTACTTAATCGTTGAACTCGATCTTTAAGAATAATTTTTTCAGGAATTTTTTCAGGAATCTTTTGTCCTTTGAATTTTTCTTCCAATATTTCACGTTCATTATTCAATTTCACAAGGATATTTTGAGTCTGTTTTAAAAAGGCTTCAATTTCATAAATTTCATTTTTGATTTCATTAACTGATTCTTTTTGGTCGCGAACCTTTTCTTCCCATTCTGCTTTTTCCTTTTCACTTTTTTCAACTTCCTTTTTTAAATCCAGAAATTTGCTTTCAAATTCATGTAGTTTATTTTCCTGTGTTTCTAATTCTTCAAGAATAGATTCTAATTCTTTTTCTTTTAATTGAGTTGAATTATCTAATTTCTCCAGTTCTTTCTTAATTTGCTCTATTTGATGATTAAAATTTTTTATTAATCTATTAGGATCTTTTTCATGTTTTGCTTGTTCAACTTTAGTTATTTGATCTTCAAGCTTTCCGATTTGCTTTAATATTTCGTCTCTTTTCTGGTGTAAATTTTGGATATTTTTATCAGTTCTTAATGCATTTCTTCGTTGATTGGAGAGACTTTTCAAATCTCTTTCAAGATCTATTAATTGTTGTTGGATGTTTTTTATCATACTATTAGTATCTGTTAATTTCTCTCCAATTGAAACAATAAGTTTTGATTGCCCTGGTGATCTTGTCGACCCTTCTTTACTTCTATAGGAAAATCCGTCTATCGACATAAATTGAAAGCGATATTTCAAAGACATTTCGAGTATGAATTTTGCATTTGTTTCGTCAATTAATACATTATCACCACCTGAATGAATTCGGGCGTAATAAATTGCGTTTTGATCACCAACTAATACTTTATGTACGAATTCAACATCTCTACCTGACTCTTTACGGATGGTATTAATTTTACCATCAGTAATAAATACTCTTTGAGGTAAATTTTGGGGATCTAAGTATCCAATACTAATTCTCCTAAAATCGTTTGTAGATTTTCTCAATTCGTGAAGTCTATCGAATGAGTCTTTATCTAGTGCAACAAAGTCAAAAAGAATATTGTTTAAAGAAAGAGATGCGGCATCTCGCCATTTTTCATGGTGAGGTTGAACGTCTAAAAGTTGATATATAGGACCAATAACTTTTTTGTGCAAATTGGCTTTTTTTATCTGATCTTTAAAAAGTTGTGCAATAAGTACTCTTCTGTTCTGTTTTCCGCTCCCTTTTTTATCTCTACTTTGTTCTTCAGCAGAAAGTTCTCTTTTTTTGTTCTCTAAATCGCGTCGGGTCTTTCGCAAGTGTTTCTCTTTTTTATCAAATTCAATTATAATTTCGTTATTTCTTTTTTTTATTTTATTCTCAATTATTTCTATTTTATTTTCTAATTCTTTTTTTTGAGAATTTAATTCCGCTAATCGATTATTATATTCAGATAATATATCTTTCTCTTTGGTTGTTCTTTTAATATTGTTAATTTTTAATTTCAATTCTGAAATTTTAGTTTCTTTAATTTTTTTTTCTTTGCTAAATTTTTGGAGTTCTCGATTTATCTTCGCTTCTTGATTTGATAGTGCTGATTTACTTCCTTTAATCTGATTATAGATTTCTGTTCCTTTTTTTAATTTTTTCTTTTTATTTACAAAAATCTCATTAAATTCATTATATTTTACAGAAATTTCTTTTAGTTTTTTCTCTTCTTTTGATAGATTCTTTTGAAATTCTTTTAATTTTTCCTGGTTTTGATTTAAATCCCTATTATTTTTATTAATTTTCTTTTGGATTTCAATCAAATCTGCATATTCTAATAATTTAGAAGTTTTCTTCAATTCTTTTTGTTTTTCTTGCTTTTCTAGCCATTGTCTATGCAAAATTTCCAATTTTGAATTTTCCAATTTTTTTTGACTAATTTTTTGTTCCAGATCACCTTTTTCTTCTCTTTTTGTTTTAAGGTTTTTTATAATCATTTTATATTTTTCTTCAATTTTCTTTAAACCTAATTTTCCCATAAAAATGTTATATCTATTTTCAGGTGAGTCGTTAATAAAAGCTAAGAAATCTTCAGCTGGAACAAAAACTAATTCATCATTTGCATCAATTCCAACATTAGAATATGCTTCAAGAAGATCCTTCACATCTGCTCCAGACAATTTATCGAACTTTCGATTATCTGGATTATAAATATAAAAAGTTGTCCGACCTGCTGGATGGATTTTTCTTCTTATTTTTACTTCTTCATTCCACAGATATTTCTTATTAAATTTGAGATTTTTTGAATGCAAGATACGTTGTTTCTCATCAATCCCTTGAGGATTTCGCAATGATATTTCAATTGTTGCTTCTTTTTCTTTATTTCTAAGATAATCAGTCAAACGTTCCATTCGAATTGTGCGAGATCTTAATCCAAATATTAATCGTAAAGCGTCTAAGAACAAGCTTTTTCCAGATCCATTTTTTCCTGTTAAAACTGTGATTCCATCGGGTAACGAAACTGAAACATTGTCATATAGTAAGAAATTATCAATTTTTATATTTTTAATTAGTCCTAATGCATTTGTTACCATTTATACTTCCTTCCTGTTTTTTTTTTGATTCTTTTCTTAATTTATATTTGTTTTTATTTTATTGTTAATAGACAAAAAACTAAGATTCACCTGATAAAACATCGTAATCAGCATTGAAGTTATAATTTTCTTTATTCTCTGATTCAGAATCGATAGAAGAATCTTCTTTATTATTGATTTTTGAAATTGATTTTATTGCTTCCATTAAAATTTTGAGGGAGAATTCAATTTTTTCATGTTTATCTTTTCTATTTGCATAACTTCGTAAAACTGCAATTTGAAAGACACGTTCGATATCAGCTCCAGTCATTGAAGTTGATGCCCTAAGTACTCCTGATTTATTTTCATCATCATTTAAATTAATATTCACATCAAAATTATCATTTTCACGCAATTTTTGAAGGAAATGTTCGATTAATTGAAAACGCATTTCATCAGATGGAGGTGGGAAATCAATTTTAAATGTAAAACGCCTCCACACCGCTTTATCTAGTTGATTTGGATGATTTGTAGCTCCAATAATTCCCAAAGGAAGTTTTTTTTCTAAAACCAAATCCAATTCTTGTAAAAATGAAATTACCATCCTTTTGATTTCTCCGACATCGCTTTTATTTGCCCGTTCACTTGAAATAGCATCTATTTCATCAAAGAAAAGAATAATCGGATTTTTTGTTCGAGCATACATTTCTGCTTGTCGTAAAAGATTTTTTACGCGATTAAGAGATTCTCCTAAAAGTGAACCAATCAAAGCATTCGAAAAAACAACAATAATTGGGATTTTGTATTCCTTTGCAAATGCTTTTGCTAAAGTGGTTTTTCCTGTTCCAGGAGGCCCAACTAGTAATGCAGAAAAAATTATTGGAATAGGGAATTCAATAAAGGTTGAATCTTTTGAATAATCGTTTAACGCCTTAAAAAAAGAATTCAAATAGGTTTTTTGTTCATCTAAACCTAATAATTCGTCTTTTTTAATTTTAATATCATTTGGCATATATATTTCCCCAAACTGCCCTAAATATTGTTCTATTTTTGCTTTAATGCTAGTATAATCTTCTGGTTTCATTCTGATTTCTCTCTAATGCGTTGTTTCAAAGGATGATTTTAAACAAAAATCGAAAATGGTAAAGAAATAGAGTGTGATCGAACTCTTGAAATAAAAAATACACCATTTGATAAAAAATTTTCGCTAAGTTTAGAAAGAATGTATGGTATTGTGAGATGTAATAATAATAGACAACCTTTTGCTTATAAAATGAAAAAATTTAAGAAGCTGGATAAGATCTCGAATATATTTTCATATTTACTAATTGACCTTAATATTTTTGCAGATTGATAATAATATTTTAAAGTTTTTTTCCTAATGTCATCTTTGAAAAAAAAGAAAATTATTAATGAAATTACAAATCGATTTCTTGAGCTAATTTGATAAGTAAATTATTAATAATTTCGTTTTCGCTACCTATATATTCAAAAATGTCTCGTCCCTCTTTAAGTCCGCTTTTAACAACACTTTTTTTAAGATTTAGAAATATAGGATAAGATAATATTCGTTTCAAACGCGCGATCAATCTCATTTTAAGTTCCATTTGATTAAAAAATTTAAATAATTGGTTGTGCTCTATTAAAGAATCAAATTCTTCTATTGATTCTGAAGATAATCCTATAGTCATCGATTTTATTGCAAATATTTTATAAATAATATAGCTGAAAAAACCTGCGATTTTGTTTGTCAGACTAGTCGAAAGGTTGTCTTTTCTTTCAAAAGAGATTTTTGCCAAATATAATTGGTATAATGTTTCTGAGTTAAGTAGTGGTATATATTTAATACCATTTTTATCATTAAGACTTTCATACATTAGTCCTTTTTCCTTTAATATAACAGCAAGTTGAGGACCTATAATATAAAAATCATAATCTTGATTTTCATATGGTTCATCTAATAAAGAATTTATTTCTTCAATTTCGTGTGGATTTTGATTTTCAATTAATTGTCCGGCAGGAATAAAACCAATTGCTTCAAGAATATAATTACTTCTTGCTCGAATACTTTTAGCAATATTTGAAATGAATATTTCATTAACTAAACGAAGAAATACTCCCGGATATTCGTTATTTCCAAAGTGAACAAATCGTGGATGAGTATTTAATGCTTGAGTTACACGTTCAAAGAATTCTCTCAAATTGTGGGTAATTATTGTTAGTTTTTTTGTGATTCTTGAATCATCTTGAGTATTAGGGCTGCTGATCATCTCAAGTTGAAGAGGAAAAAACTCTGATTCAAGTAATAATTTCTCAAAATTCTCTTTTTGTGAACCTAGATTTGGAAAAAGATGGTCTGTTAATTTTTTAACAATATCTGTTAATTTATGTTTATTGGATGAAGCTAATTCTGTACTTTCAAGAATGTGAATATAATAATCAAGAAATTTCAAAATTTCGCGAATATTGCGTAACTCTATATCATAATCAAAGTTTTGTTGATATAATTGAGAAATACAAACACGATAATATTCTTTTAAAAATAATCTCATGAATTCAGCACTTTTTGATATATGACCAACCCTGAAATTTTCAATATTTTTCTCAATGATCTTTAAATAATATGTATATAAACACTCATTGAAATATCCATTAATTGTATCTTTAATTTGGTTCTGTGTTAAATGAGAACTTGAAGTTCCTTGAATTAATTCTGAAATGTACATTTTTATGGAAACAAAAAATGAGTTTAAGGTTATTTTTACATGTTCAGTTTGTAAAATTTTATCTGAATTAAGATTTTTTGATTGATATTCATTTTTTCTCTTCAAATTTATGTTTCGATCAAGTCGTAATAATAAATTTTTTTGTAATTTTTCAATTTGTTCCAATGTAGCAGTAAAATTATCATTATTTGAATTTGTAGAACTAATGATTTGAACAATTTTTTTTCTAAGATTTGGATTTACTTCGAGGATTAAAGTCAAGTCTCGCAAAAATGAATTGAATACTGATTTAATCATTTCAGGTATTTCAAGAAATCTATTAATATCATAAAACCATCTATCATTATCATTTCTTCCATTATAATTTTGGCTTAGCATTTATATTCCTCCATACTGTTTTACTAAGATTCTTTCTCAACTCCAGCAGTAAGATCTGCTAAAAGATTTTCCACATCTACTAAGATTGGTATGTTAATTCTTATTTTTTCACCCAATTTCCATTGATTTACAGATGGAATTCGAGTTGCTAGTTGTTTTAATAACTTTCGAATATTAATTTCATCTGCTGGATTAATTACACTTTTCTTTTCTTGATTCTCTATTTGAGAATCTATCTCAGCAGAAATATATTTCATCCAAGCAGGTCCTCCAACCACATATGATACACATTTAACCAAAGGTATTGCATAAATTTCGATTATTTCATCAAATACCCATGATTTTGGAATAATTTGCATAGTAGAATCAAAACCTTGATTTTCCATAAGTTCACGATTATTTCCATAACGCTCAAATGGTTCTGTTATGGAAACTTGGGATGCTAACAAGAATAATAACGCAATTTGTGTTGTTATACCGATAATCAAATTTTTATTTAGACGCTCTCTTTCATAAGAGCAAAAATGAGCTAGAATTATCGCCGAAAATAAATTAATATCAAATATAACATCATTTTCAAATTCATATCTCCCCTCGTCATTTTTATAAAGAATATTATATGCTTTTAATAACTCCATTATATCAGATGGAAATTGATAATATATTTTCGTTATTCTATTTCCCGTTTTTGGATCTATCTCAGATTTCTTAATTTCTTGTAGATGTAAATATTTAATCAATCTTTGTACTTTGTTATCCAGTTTTGTTGCTGAACTCTGAAATAAATTCTGAAGAGTGGATTCAGACACAACTAAATACTTCGAAGATTTAAAAGCTAAGATAATTTTACTAAGAAGTTGCTCTTCTTCTTGTTTCATAACAGCTTTTGTAGAAGGTGAAACTAAAAAAAGAATAAATTCTCGAATAGTTGCTCTTTGAATTCGAAGTAAGCGAATATTATTGGAAAAATCATCAATTAAAAAAAGGGATTCAATTAGGTGTTTAATTGTTGAAATAAAGTCTTCTTTTAAAGGAAAAAACCGATCAGCTAAAGTTTCAATGATTTTAATAAAACCTTGACCATTCTGATTTAAAAGAGCAGGAAGTGTTGTGTCCCAAAATCTCAATTCAACATTATTTACATTGTTCGGTCTGAGTGGCGAAGTATTTATAAAATAATTATTTGATTTTAGTTTTTCTAGCACTTTTTGAGAAGCTTGATTTAAGTTTTGAAGTAATTCATTCCATTCTTGTGTTGTAAAAATATCTTTAAAATTAATGCCCATATTAATCACTCTTCTGATGTTTCTGAATCGCTAAAATCTTCATTCGATTCTGATCTATTTTTTTTAAGTAATCGTTCTAAGGAAAATTGATGATAAACAATTTCGATTTTATTTAAATCCAATTCTTTATAAATTTCTTTGTTTGTTATGTATTCTCCCAATAGATCTCTTGTAAGTTTTAAATAATTTCTTGGACCATTTACTCCTAATTGATTCACAAAGTCTGTAAATTCTTTCTTAGAATTATCAGAAAAATATGCTTGATATTCTCTTTCGGCTTTTTCTTTTATTTTCTTAAATTCCCAGTTCAATTTTAGAATTTTATCTAAAGCTAATATATATTCTTGATGATTATCGGAATAAGTATCAGAAGAGATTAATTCAACCAAATCTTCATTAAAATCATCGTTATTATCAATAATATATTGGATTATATTTTCGTTTCTTTTTTCTTTTAAAATTGATTTTACAATTCCATCCACTTTACGAGAGTTTTCGAAATAATAGGGAAAAATCTTTACTAACAGATTTTTAATGGAATTTAAATACTCATCGATATAATCTTTTATTTTATGAATATTATATTCTGCGAAGAATAGTGGTTCAAGAATTAAATTCATTTCACGAATTACTTCAAAAGTTTCTTTAGGAAAAAGTAGAAGATCATCTCCATCAATATTGTGGATATTTAAAATATTATGTATTACTGGATATTTCCTGCACCGGACATTTTCTAGTTCAAATGTTTGCTGTTTTATTAATAATTTTTTTCTTTTCCATTCTTTGAAAAAAGAACCTAAAGCATTAGCAAGATCTTCAGGATAATAATAATATCTTAGGAGGTTATTATTTCCATCTTTAAAAAACATGAACAAATTCCGAAGATATTTTAAACTTTTGGAATCTAAGTATATATCTAATGATTCTTTTTTATTATCCGCAAAAAGATGATATTTCCATAAAATTTCTAAAATTGGGCGATCTATTAAAATTAATTCATCAGATTGATCCGTTTTTTCAAGTTCATAAATATCTATCAAATTACTGATTATTTTCTTTCGATCTTTTAAATTGTTTACCTGGTCAAAAAGTTCATCATGGATTAAAAAAAGATAGCTGAGCAATTGTCGCTTTTGTTCTGAATTTAAAAGATTTTTTATCAAAGTTGCATCAATTATAGGATCTAAAGTATTGTGTGGTTGCATTTAAATCACAAATTTTTCAATTATTAATTAATTTTTAAATAACAATTATTTAAAAGATAGTTGTATTGATTTCTGGAAGAAGCTTCTAAAAATTGGTTAGCATTTGATATTTGAATACTAGATGAATTAACTAAGCTAGTAATATTCAAAATTAATGATCTCATAAAAATTTTTCGTTTTTCTAAAATCTGCAGAAATCCCAATTTATTATTTGTTTATCGTCGAATTCTTATACAATAGAAAAATTGAAAATAAAAACATAAAAAAAAGTATAATCAATAAAAGATAACATCTAAATGACTTTTACACCTTCATGGGAGAAAAATTCATAAATATATGGGCAATATTCATGATTATTTTCACAATCTTGTAATTTAATCTTGTATCCTTTATGTATTATATTTAGTAATAATTATTTGCCAATCTTTTGAAATTTGATCATCTCTTTGTAATTCTATGCTTTTTTTGTTTGTACAAGCTTTTTAGGAGAAAAATAGTATATTCTTATTTCACCCAGAAAAGATGAAGAATTTCACCAAGAATGTTTTGAATGAATGCTCTTTACTTATTGAATACAAGTATTTAGAAATACATGAACAAGAAGGAATAAAAAAAGTGCTTATTACACCAATAGGAAAAGCAGTTTGTAAAGATATTGTTAATAAGGTTGATTTGCATGAAATTCTTTCATTTTTAGAAAAAAAAGAATAACAATATAGATCTTTTGAAATTTATAGGCAATGTACTCCTTCAGAAGGCGTTGATTCATAAATTACAGCACGATAGCCAAATATTTCTTCATATTCTCCTAGTTTTTTCTTATATTCGCTTAATGCTTCATCTGTGAATAAACCAATCGTACACCCTCCAAATCCTGCTCCGATCATACGGGATCCCAGGCAGCCTTTTATTGAGATGGCAGTTTCAACCAACCAATCAAGTTCCTTGCAACTTACTTCATAATCGTCCCTTAAACTTGCATGAGATTCATTTAAAAGTTTTCCAAATGATTCAAAATCATTGGAAGTGAGGAATTCTTTTGCTTTTTTCACTCTTTCATTTTCCAAAATGACATGTCTTGCTCGTTTTTTGATATTTTCTGGAATTAATGCCTTCATTTTTTCAAGATCTTCTAATGAGAAATCTCTTAATGATTTTTTCTGATCTGATGAATTAAGTATTTTTACTGCCTCAGCACATTCATTAACACGTTCATTGTATTTTGATTGACTTAATTTATGAAGCACATTTGAATTCGTAATAATCAAATGGTAAGGTGCAAAATTGCATGGAATTAATTCATATTTGAGTGAGCGACAATCCAAAAACATGCATGTGTTTTTTTGAGCTAAAAGTGAAATATATTGATCCATGATTCCACATTGAACTTCTACAACTTCATGTTCTGCTTGTTGGCAAACTTTTGCAAGTTCTGTATTTGAAATGTTAAGTGAATATAGTTCTTTTATCGCAAATGCAACCGCAACTTCTAATGCTGCTGAAGAAGATAATCCAACTCCTTGAGGAATATTCCCAGCGAAGGTGATTCGAATTCCACCAATATTATATCCTTTTTTATGTAAAATTTTTGCAACTCCCATTGGATAATTAAACCAATTATCTTTACTTCTTCCAAAATCACTATAAAGTGCAACCATTTTTTGATCGAAATCAATAGAAAATACTGCAATTACTGAAGAGTCTGGAATTTTTGAGACAGCAACAGTTATTCCCATATCAATGGCCATTGGTAATACAAAACCTTCGGAATAATCTGTATGTTCTCCAATCAAATTTATTCTTCCAGGAGCAAAAACAATAATTTCTGGATCGCAACCAAATATTTCTTGATGTTTTTTTCTTACTATTTCTGTTTCCATATATCTTTTCCCCACATAATCTTTATTTTAAATGATTAAATAGTTTTCTTCTTTAAATATTGTAGGAAAATTAGATTTAACTAAAAAGAGAAAGAATAAAAAAGAAATTGAGCTAGAATTTAATGATTCATATCAGCAACAAATGAATCAAATACTTTTTGAATGCGATCGGCTGTTGGTCCTCGACCTTCTACACCTTTTTCTGTAATAATTACTTTTCCACCTAGGATACTAATTGAATTATCATCACTTATTTTAATTGTCTCTCCTGGTAATACTTTTCGTAAACGTGCTGCCAATTCTTCCATTGGAAATGGTTCTCCTTCAATTGTAAAAGAAACCCACTTATTTCCATGAATAAAAATTGTTCCTAGTTTTCTTTTCTTTTCATTTCGAGCGTTTTCAAGACAAATCGTATGCGTCATATCAATTCCTATTAACCTTCCAGTGTAAAAATGGGCTGGGTATTCATGTTCAAGAATTACTTTAACCATTGATTGCAAGGCATTAGCGATTTGTTTATTGAATTCCCGCGCTGCCGTTGAACTGCTCATAGATTATTCTAAGTCAAACTAAATGAAAAACTTTTTGATTCTCCAATTCCTATAATTTTACGCATTACGCATTAGAGATGGAGTTATTTTTCAGTGAAAATAGAAAATTCAAGCGATTCGAGTTCAAAATTAGATCTTGACTATGTAGTTATCCCAAAGACACACTCATCCATGTATTTAATGCATAAATATTGGGCTCGTAAGCCAGCAAATATTGTTAGCGAGTATATTAATCGTTATACCAAACCTGGAGAAATAGTACTCGATCCATTCATGGGTTCAGGGGTAACTATCCTTGAAGCTGTGTTTAGTAATCGTAGAGCAATTGGAATTGATATCAACCCTATTTCTTCTTTTATTTGCAAGAATACAGGAGTTCCTATTAATTTGGAGTTGTTAAAAGAAGGATTTTTTTTTCTTGAAAAATTAATTCAACAACCATCTTCTCTTTATTCAGAACTTTATCATTTGCCCTGTCCATTTTGTCATCAATCTGCTGAAATAACTCATTTAATTTGGAAAAGTACCTTAAAAAAAATGTCTAATTCGTCAATTCCATTTGAGAGATTTATTGATAAGCTAATTGAGATTCGATTTTTTTGTTCAACTTGCGGCTCTTTGAAATTGAAACCAAAAGATGAATTCTTTTCTCAATATGCTCTTTTTATCTCCAATTTAGAACACTCATTATCTGAAAAAATTAAAAAAAATAAGGAATTTCAAAAATTGAGTGAATTATTCTTAAATTTTAAATTTCAGTATCAAAATCAAATAAACTTTCTTCAATTACGTCATTCTCTTCGACAGAATCCAGAATTATCTAGTTTATTTTCAATGCGTGCTCTTCTATTTCTCGCTTGGCTCCGTGATAGAATTGAAAAATTACCAGTAAAATTCAATTCAATAAAAAAAATTCTATTATTTACTCTTACAGCTGCAGTAGCTCAAGCTAGTAAAATGGTTTGGGTAATTGATAAACGTAATGGTAAAAATCTCTCAAATATGCAAGTTGGTTCATGGACCCATCATTTTTTTTGGAATCCTAGTAAATATTTTGAAGTGAATGCATGGAATTGTTTTAAAACCCGTTTTACAAAAATTCTTCGTGGAAAACAAGAATCAAATCAACGGAATAATAATTGTGAAGTTCCATTTAATTTAGCTCCAAATTTAGAATTGTTCTCCAAAGATACTAGTTATAGTGCGATCTTAATTAACCGTTCCATAATACATCTTGATCTTCCAAAAAACTCCGTTGACTTCATTTTTACAGATCCACCTTATGGAGATTCCATTCAGTATGGTGAATTGAGTTCACTATGGGTAAAATGGATCGGTTTGGATATGGAACAATATATTTCAATGATTCAAAAAGAAGAAATTGTGATTAATTCCAAACAGCAGAAAAATTTACAATTTTATCAATCCAAATTATGTAAAGCTTTCAAGATTCTATATCAAGTTTTAAAACCAGGTAAGTTTATGGTTATTACTTTTCATAACACTTCAATGGCTATTCGTAATGCTTTAATCACCTCCGTTTTGGATGCAGGATTTGAATTAAGACAGATTTTGTTTCAACTTCCACCCAGAGTATCAATAAAATCTATGCTTCATCACAGTGGAACTCCCATTGGTGATTATTATATAAGATTTCAAAAATTAGTATCAAAATCCTTCCATCCATATCTTCAAAAATATAAGGAAACAATAAATAATACTTCATACTCTGAAAAAAAGGAGATAGTTAAGCAAATAATAGTTAGTATTTTACAAAAAAGGGGCGAACCTACCTTTTTTATTTGGATAATGAATTTAATTGACGAATTCCTCTATCAAAAATTTTTATTTCCATTATCAAATTTTGATGATATTATTAAGAATTTAAGTAAGGATTCCGATTTTGTTATAACAAAAGATCAAAAGTGGTGGTTATCCAATCCCATTCATCTTTCAAAAGCAGATTCTCCTTTAATCAATCGAATAGCAGAATTTTTACAATATTTAATTGAAAATGAGAAAAAACCATCTTCATCAGAAAGTATCAAGCAATTTTATTTTAATAAAATATATGAAAGATTTCGCGGTGTCCTCACGCCCGATAAATATATAATTAATTCTCTTATTCAACAAAATACTAAATAAAGAGAGATTATCAGTGATCATTATATTATTATATCCCAACAAATAAAGAAGATGGTTACTTATATATTTTTGAAATGGTTAAGTGTGACGTTCCCGATTGCGATGAAATTTTGGATTATTTACCTTTTAAATGTAGATATTGTGGAGGAACATTCTGCAAGAAACACCGCCTCCCCGAAAATCACAACTGTTCTTTTAAAATGACTGATAAACCAGAAGCTTCTTATGTTTCGTCTTCAATTTCAAGTCAAAAAAAGACACATAATATGAATGAAGTTGAGACTCCCTTTGAATTTGATGAAAGTCAGTTAGATCGAGAGATGAGGGATTATATTAGAAATCAGGAACGTTCTTCCATGCCTCCTCCTCCAACACGTGATTCTCGAAGAGTACGTAGTTTTTCCAGACCCCTATTTGGTGTTTCTCAAAGTACCAAAGGAACTTATTGGTTAATGGGATTAAATGGTGTTTTTTCTCTTATTGCTTTATTTATTAAAATTCTTACATCAAATGGGGAATACCTATTATTAAATTTTAAAACTCTTTTTGGTAATTTTTGGATTTGGAGTATTTTCACATCAATGTTCACAACTATGAGCATTTTTTCTTTGTTATTTGTAATGATCATCTTGTATGGCACAGGAAGGATGCTAGAAAAACAATTTGGTACCCGCTTTATTCTCTATCTTTATATTGGATGTGGTCTTTTTGGAATAGTTGGAGGAATTCTTTTTCAATTGATATTTTCTTTTATCCCTTTATTATCACCAACTGTTTCACAAGCATTTCAACTAAGTTTCTTCTCAGTTCAATGGGCTGCATTAATTGGAATGATCAGTTTTATTCTATACTTAGCAGGATTAAATAGGGAAATGCGCATGTATTTATATTTTATTCCTGTTAAAATGAAAGGAAAGTATCTTTTATATTTTCTAATTGGAATGAATCTGCTAATAATAATTATTGGATTCTTTAATCCATCCTTTTCTAGATCTGCTATTGAATCATTTGCCCAAATTTCTTCTTTGGGCGGTGGATATTATTTTTATAAAAAATTTGGAAGCCAATTTGCTATTTCCAGATTTATTTAATTTTTTCAATTAATTTTAATTATAAGAGCTTTTATCAACATTTGATAGATTAATAAAAAAATAAAAATCCTGCATAATTTACGCATTTATCAATATTCCATCCTAATTTGAAATTTGTCGATCAGAAATTTAGAACTTTTTTTATCAAGTTCAACTATAATTTGATTAAAAATAGTCAAAAATCGACCCATAATTATATTTTCTAAAGTTCATTTTTGCCGACTGAAATAATTCTTGGATAGAATTAATTATTGTCGGAAAACTAAAGATGAAAATGGTAATTCAGTCAAAAATAAAGATGCTACTAGAACCTCATAAATAATGAGAATTTTAAAAATTCACTGATGAAATTTAATTAAATTGTGTCTAAAGTAAAAAGGATAGCAAAAGCAAATATTTCTGATGTTTTATCATTGAAATTGTCACGTTCTAGCACAAATTTTTTTACGAAGAAAAGAATTTGTAAGTGTTAATGAAAAATGCTTTTCTTCTCATTCCAGAAATTAAAGGTAAAATTATTTTATCTCAAAATGAAGTAAATCATATTGGTAAACGAGAAATTGTTAATTGCGCAACAGCTCCAATTAATCCTAAAGAATTTTCCACACTTTCTTCTGTTCATCAAGATCAATTTGGAGAGGTAATAAAAGAACAATTTAATATCCGATTTGATTCTGATTCTAATCAATATCTTATTGAAGACAGAAATTCAACAAATGGCACATATCTTGGGAATATTAATTTGAAGCAAACTCCCGCTCAGATTTTAAAAAATGGAGATGAAATTATCGTTCCTATTGAAAAGAATGGGAAATTAATGCAATTGAAAATACTTTTTCAAGAATCAACAGGGAACCAGATTATTAAAGATAAAAATCTTACTGTTTCTCCTGAAGAAAATATTGATTCACTCTCAAATCTCCCCAATCAACCAATACAACCTAAAAAGAATAATAAAAACTTTGTATCACCGACAGGTGGAGAATATTTCGATCCTACCTTTACACCAACAGTTAATCCACCAACAATGATCAACCAGTCAAAAAAATCACAGAATAATGCTCTTGTATCTTACCAAGGTTATGATCCTGCTGATACATCTGCGAGTTTTATACTCGTTCGACAGAAATTACAAATTCCTAAAAATTGTTTTGAACCACAAGTGGCTCAAAACCTCGGTTTAGATTTTTCTATGATTTTTAAATTAGAATGGGCGGAAATTTGGCATATTTCAGTTGCTTTTCTCCTATTATTTGTGATGATATACCACACATACGTTAATGTTCTCGGAATTATTTCTCTTATATATTTTGTTCAATATGGGGTTGGTTTGACTATATCTGATGTTTTTCTCACACCCTTACCGACTGCTCTCGTTTTTTGTATTACCTTTATTTGTCATGAACTAGGTCATCTTTATACTGGTAAAGAATTGCAATTTCCTTCACGATTCTGTCTTGTAAAGAAAGGTGTTCGATTAACTTTAATTTCAGCAATTGTAGGAATTCCATTCGGTCTTCCTGGTGCGTCAATTTCAGTGGGAGTAGATCCTCAAACTGATCGGAATAAAATGGGTGCAATTAAAATGGCAGGTCCGACTGTAAATCTCGTAATTGGCTTGATTAGCACAATTATTGTTGTTATAATTCCTTCATCATCAACAATGCTAAAAACTATTTTTCTTCAAAGTGCAGGCATCAATTTTATGTTAGGTGGATTTAATATGATTCCAAAAGAATTTCAAGGATTTGCAATGGACGGAAATTACATTATATCCTGGCGAAAATCTCTATATTTTTTCTTGGTATCCGCTTTTATTCTCGGGTATGCAGGAGTAATTGTGTTGGCCAGTACGGTCATCATTTAGTAAAAAATAGCATTATAATTGAGGGTATTTTAAATTTCAAAGATTCGAAGTTTCTCATTTCATCATCTTAATTCTTCCGATTCAAATCTAAAATATTCTTTCTTATTTTTTGTCGATTTTATCGACGTACCAAATTCAAGGTATGAAAATCAATAATTATAATAAAATCGACTTCAAATTGAAGAATTTATAAACAGGATGGTATATTTTTAACAAATTCTTTGAAAAAATCGAGTTCGACAAAAAAAGAATTGCGATATTTCAGATTTAAGTCGGATATATGTAAATGATATTCAAAAAAGCGTTTAAATTAAAAAAGATAAAACATCCTCAATTATTGATACAACTTTCAATAATAATTATAAAAAAGAAGAAAATTCGGATATTTTTTAGATTTTTATTTCTTTCGAAATTATTTTAATTTGGTGCTTTTGAGCAATTGTATATATTTCGCTATAGCATTCTTTGGAAATTTCGAGAGCACAGAAATATCTTCGAGCTGATTTTTTGAATATCTCATTTTCCATGAATTCAATTTTTCGAATAAATTTTTTCATCTTTGAAGGATCGAATATTTTATATGTTACCTCTCCGATTATTGGGGGTTCAGGACAAAATAGGTCAATTTCAACATCTGTAGTATCTTTAAATACTTGATGTTTAGGATCAGAGAAATGACGACCTGATTCTATAAATGGGATATCAATATTCTCTGCTTTAAGTAGAGATTTAATCACATTTTTACAAAATAATTCAAAAGAAACATCTGCCCCAATGCTAATTTCATCTAATCGACGAAACACCAATGTAAAATTATTATTAACATCTGTAAATCTATCATTCATTTGTTTCTGCACAGCTTCAAATCTTTTATCAATAACATCAAATTTTTTGTCCATTTGTTTCTGCATAGCTTCAAATCTTTTATCAATAACATCAAATTTTTTATCCATTTGTTTCTGCATAGCTTCAAATCTTTTATCAATAACATCAAATTTTTTGTCCATTTGTTTCTGCATGGCTTCAAATCTTTTATCCATGGCTTCAAATCTTTTATCCATGGCTTCAAATCTTTTATCCATTTGTTTCTGCATAGCTTCAAATCTTTTATCCATTTCCTTTATTAATTCTTTGATGTCTTCCCGTGTTGCAACTACTCCAGATAGTGCTGTAATTATTGCTCCTTTTATTTCATCATTTTCCCTAATTAATTTTGGAAGGATTTTAATCAAGTGTTTGATATCGAACTCAGCCATCTCCATAATAATTAACTTAATTAAACTTTAAAAAATTATAGAAAAAATAGCATTCTATCCAATTTGTTGAAGAAATGGAATAATAGTGTAAAATTTAATTCAAAAATTATTCTATTATTTTCAAATGTTCAATAAGTAAACTTTTAGCCTTTTGTAAAAGACTTTCAGGTAACTTGCCCGAACCTCCCCCTTGTGCAAAATTGGGTTTTCCACCGCCCTTCCCCTTAATTAAAGGTAAAACCTCTTTAAGAACTTTCCCAATATGGAGATCTCCTTTCTCTTTATCCACAGAATGGGCAAAAAACAGAAGAATTTTATCTTCTTTAGGCATAACATTTGCAAATAAACAAACGATATTTGAATTTTTTAAAAATTGGTTAAGGATAAGTTTCATTTCTTTGGGTTCTTTCTCTTCAAAAATTTGGGAAATAATTTTGATTCCATTAATATTTGTAGCAGATTGAAGCATTTCAGGGATTTGGTATTCAATTAATTGAGCATTTATTTGTTTTAATTTTTTCGATAATTTTTGAAGATCTTCTTGATAAGAAATAAGTTTATCTTCTAATTCTAAGTCTTGACAAGTTAATGCATTGGTTAATCTATAAATAATTTCATTCTTTCTTTCATAATCATAAACAGCGCGCATACCAAAAAGGAATTCAACTTGAACCCCTTCTTTAATTTTTGTCCACTTTGGAATTTTAACAATACCAATTTCGCCCAATTTTCGAATATGCATTCCACCACAAGCAGAATAATCGTATTCATCTATTTCAACAATGCGGGCTCCCTTCTCAGACATCTTTTTAATAGGTCGTCTTAAAGGAATTTGTTGTAATTTGTCTTTATCTCTAGTCCAGTAGGTTTTTACTGGAAGATTTTGTTGAATAAGGGAATTTGCTTTTAATTCTACTTGATTAATCATTTCCCAATTTAATTCTGGTAGATCTAAGTCAATATGTGCTGATTTTTCACTCATATGAACCGAAAGTGTTTGTCCTTGGAAAATATGCCAGAATACACTGGAAAGAAGATGTTGTGCTGTATGAGACTGCATAAAATCAAATCGAAATTTCCAATCTAGTTGAACTTTAACCGTTGTATTTTCTGGAATAGGCTTTTCAGTCAAATGATATATTTTTCCTTCTTTTTTGATGGTATCAAGTACCTTATATTGATTTATCATTCCACGATCCCCTGGTTCTCCACCACCTTCAGGATATAAAATTGTTTGATCTAAACAGATGCCGAATTTATCTTTCATGGGAATGCAGGAAAGCACACGACTTTCACACTCTTTTTGATAAGCATCATCATAAAATAACTCTATAGTTTTAGCAGGTGAATACGTTTCAGGTGTCATTATCTTATGAATTCAAATGTATCATCTCTAAAAAAAGCGCTTCCTAACAAATAAAAAAGAAGATGGTTTAATTGAAGTGATCTTTGTGTTGTGGAATAAAGTTGATAAGTTTATTACCTCATTACCTTCGCTAAATCGAATTCTGGAAAAAAAATCTCTATTTTCTTACATCGAACGACCCGAAATGAATATTGGTCAAGGAGATAACAAACATTCCTTATTTATTGGAAATAATTTGGAAGTTCTTAGATATCTTTTAAATCAAGAAATAGTTAAGAAATATGATTTAATTTTTGTCGATCCTCCATATAATAGCCATTTAGATGTAATTATAAACGATTTTTCATCCAAATTTCCACAAATTTGGTATTCTGGTTGTTCACACCTCCAGTGGTTAAAAATGATGTATCTTCGGTTGCGTTTGAGTTTGGATCTTCTTCATGATAACCGCGGGATAATCCAAATTTGCTGTGATGACAAAGAATATTCCTATATTCGATTATTGATGGATGATTTGTTAGGAGAACATAACTTTATAGGTACTCACATTTGGAAATCTTTCTCTGGAGCCAAATCAAATACTTTTTTCACCCAAAACCATACTTATATTATCATTTATGCAAAAAATCGCAAAAAATTCCACCAATTTTTGAATAAATCCTATACAATTAATCCACCTGAATCTATATTGGATAAATTTCCTACTTCCATAGAAAGCCGCGCTGAACTGCAACATTCACTATCGAATATCATAACTGAGCCCTTTCTTCGGTATTTAAACCCGAAACCTGTTTTATTACTTGAATACTTAATTAACACTTATGCTCCGAATTCTGAAGCACGCATTCTTGATTTATTCAGCGGTACAGGTACTATGTTCTTAGCAGCAATTCACAATAATCTCAAAAAAGGTTTGAATGTTAGTGTTAGTGGAATTCAATATCCATTTTCTTTGAAAAACTTTTTTCGAGTCGATTTTACTCTAAGTATGAAAAAAAATCTTCATCTTTCACAATTAAAGCACAAGACATTTATCGATCTTACATTACAACGCATTTTCTATGAAATGAAAAGGAATTCATGGAATAATTCTTCACAGATAAAAGTATATAAACAAATTTTAAAGCCAAATAAGAATTCTTCTCAATAATGATGAGAAGATTTCGGGGAGTAATTTTTGATTGCGATGGTGTCTTGGTTAATTCTGAGCCTTGGAGCTGTGGTGCTTGGAATGTAGTATTTCAAAGAGAATATAGAATTGATATCGGAACTAATTATGATGCACTGCTAGGCAAAACTACACAAGAAGTGGTGGAATTCTTTTTTCACAAATTTAATCTTAATTATTCTCCAAAAGTTTTACGAAAAATCTCCACATATAAAGAACAAGTCTTTCAAGAAATTGCACATGGAAAGATAGATGCAATTCCAGGTGTGAAAAAATTACTCGAATACTTAAAAGCACAATCCATTCCAATAATCCTCGCTTCTTCAGGAATACGTTCCAAGGTTGAATTTAATTTAACAGAATCAGGATTATCTTCTTATTTTACCTCAAGTCAGATAATTAGTGCTGATGACATAAAAATGGGAAAACCTGACCCCGAAATCTTTCTAGTAGCTGCTGAACGACTGAAAATACCAATTTATGAATGTATTGTAATCGAAGATTCACAAACTGGAGTTTCAGCAGGAAAGGATAGCGGGGCATTCACAATTGCAATTACCACTAGTTTTCCTCGAGATAGGCTTTCACAAGCGGATTTAATTATAGATTCCTTTAGTGATCTTGATTTCCGTTCCTTATTCTAATTACTTGATAAGAAAAATAGGAAATTAAGAGCTTAAAAAAAAACTAGAAAATAAATCAAAAAGAAAAAAATTAAGGATTCCTAAGTGCAGAATTAGATTTGACTGCTTTTCGAAGCAATTCAAAAGCTTTTGATGAAGTTGAAAACGTTTTTACATTATATTGGGCAAAAATAGGGATTGTCTCTTCATCAAAGATTCTCACATATATTTCTATTTCAGGAAATTCTTTTGAAATTCCCATAACCAGCAAAATTGCCTCTG
Source organism: Candidatus Harpocratesius repetitus (assembly GCA_021498095.1). Lineage (GTDB taxonomy): Archaea > Asgardarchaeota > Lokiarchaeia > Sigyniarchaeales > Promethearchaeaceae > Harpocratesius > Harpocratesius repetitus. The sequence goes on from JAIZWK010000001.1 coordinate 1,158,369, forward strand.
AAAAATGCGTTTCACTTTTCCAACATATAAATAATTGGGAAATTTGCGTCAGATCGCATATATCTTTCAAACCTTTCAATGTTGTATAAGATTCTTGAAAAATTTTTATCTTGGGGTCATCAATATAAATTTCTTCATCAATTTTTGGATCAATTAGGATGACATTTCTGCCCTGTTCATGGGCGAGATGATCAGAAACCAACTGGGATATATGGTTAAAACCAAGTACAATAGAAGTGCCCGTTTTCCCTAGCGTCCATTTCTTGATATATTCTAAACTCCATTGAGAAGTAGAGAAAGTAAAAGCATTCCACGGTTCTTTTTCCAAATAATTCTGTAATTGTTCTTCGAAAACACGCAGATAAAGATTACATTTTTTGTTAATTTCTCGAATTTTACTAATACTTACTATTGCTTTACGAAAATCATTTGTAACAAAGAAAACTTCTCTGCATTTATCCGCTCCAGCATCCAATAATGTTGCTTTCTCAGTAAAATCACCAACAACAACCGGTTCACCATTATCTATTAAATCTAAAACTTTAGATTTATCCATTTCAATTAAAGAATATGGTTTTTTCTTCTCTTGTAAGTATTCAACAATTCTTTCACCTAGATGGTGATATCCCAAAACTATCGTGTGATTACTTTGATGTGCCGCAATAATCTTGCTTGTAACAACAGGATTATATCGCTCCAATAAAGCACCAATTAAAAAGCCAAACACCACCACTTCTAAGAAAATAGGGAATACTAGTTGGTATAATGCAGATAAATCATTTGTAATGGTGGGTTGATGTACGCATAGAGCTATTAGTAAAATTTGTCCAAGACTTGCGCTTTGTTCATGAATGCCGTAATAAACTGCTCCAAGTAAATAGAAAAGGAAGAAAATTACAAAAGGCCAGCGATTCTGTTTTATTTTTAAAGTTAAATCGATCCAAAATCGTTGAAGCGACATGATTAGTCTTTGTTATGAATCTTATATTAAAAAACATTTGTAGTCGAGTGAAAGTTAAAAATTCTTTTATCATTTGGATTTGGGAAAAATTTTATCTTTGTTATTCATCCAAAGAATCTTGTTAATAATAATTAGCATCACTATAGATATTTCAAAAATAAATGTTCGAAGTTTTTTATATATAATATACTAGAAAATAGAAATTTATGAAGGAAATATAGGAGGCTCTAGCAATTTTTTTTATCTTAATCAAATTCTATCTTTTGGGCCAATATTTTCGACAATACTCCTGCGCATCCAATTACTATTTGAGTCGGCACTTTTAAACCCTTAAATGCGGTCAAGAATTTCACATTTCCATCATTTTTCTTTGAATTATTGACTTAATTATATATTTTTTTCTTAAACGATGTTTCGACAAATTTAAAATTGGGATAGATTTGGGTGGGTTTTGTGGATAGTAGATGCAAGATTTTCGGATTTCCTTCAATTTTTTGAATTCTGCTATAACCTCATAGAATGAAATTAATTTTTGAATCATTAACAAAGAACTTTTATAAAGAAATAGAATAATTTTTTTTTATGAATAAGAATAAAAAGAAGATCAAAAAAATAATTTATCTATTACTACTCGGAATTTTTTGTGTTGGAATTCAGAATTCACCCTTTGTTTATGGTGATGAAAAAATTCAATCCATCCATCTTTCCGAAAAATTAAATCAATTTTCAGAAGATTATGAAAGACAAAAATCCGTTGATCCTATTCATATAAGTTGTCCTGATGATTGGAAGAATTATGATTTTATTACGGGTTCAGGAGCAGTAAATGATCCATATATCATTGAAAATGTTGAGATTATAGGTCCAGAGTTAAATATTGAAGAAAATGAAACTACTTTAGTAGCAACAGGAATATTTATAACTGATTCGTCCTCATCATATATTATTCGAAATTGCATCATTGCAGAATGTGGAAATGGGATTTACATCGATGATTTGCAAGGATTATATCCTAAAGAAATATCAAATAATCAAATAGAAAATTGTATTCGGGGAATATCTTTTGTTGGAGATAATATGAAAATTATTAATAATAATATTTCTGAATGTAGAGCATTACCTGAAGATAGAATTAAATTGATTGAGCGAGATTCTTATATGAGGGAATATGGTGGGACTAAAAATATCAGGAAATACTGTGAATGGGGAACCTCTTGGATTTTTTGTTAATACTGATTATGATCTTTCTATTATTGATGGCGAAAAAACAAAATATGGGCAATTAATTCTTATTGGATGCAAAAATGTGCTTATTAGAAATTTCGATATAGAAGACACTACATTAGCATATACTTTTATTTATAACACAAATATTACTATAGAAAATGTCAAAGCAAGAAATTGTTTGCAAGGTATGGTTATAATAGATCAATTGATGATTGGTAGTAATCAACAATATCTTTCAGTACAAAATCTCGGATTTTATAACAATTTGGTTGGAATTCATATAAGTATTCAATCAAGATCAGACAATTCTTTTAATATTGAATATAAATTGGATTTTAGCATCCAGGAGTTTTTTGAAAATGAATATGATGTTCGATTTGATATGGATAGTTTTTCTAATCATACGTTCACATTTCCAGTTGGAACTAAAATTAACATAGATGATTATATTCCATTTGAAGTATCTATTAAACTTAATGGAGAACAATACACAGAAACTATAAATTCATCTTCGAGATTTTCTGGTTCTTCTAACTATAACTATTCTCAAATAGATTTTACATTAAACGAAGAAGGAACTTATTTTCTAAAGGGAAGAACTTATAATAACTATGCAGGTTCAGATGAAATTATTTATTCGCCATTTGGTAACTTGACAATTATTGCAAAAAAACCAGAATTCTTTGCATTGGATATACCTGGTTTTTCAGTTGTTGGGATTGTTTTTTGGTCGCTCAATTCAATTGGAATTATAATTGTGATCAATACTCTACAACAAAGAAAAGTAAATAGAAAATAGAAATCCTTTTTCTTTTTTTGCTTAACACATTTTTCTTTGCTTTATCAAATAAATTATCGAATTATCTGCTTTTCATAAGGAACAAGCTCGTTAGGATAACCAGTACTTGAAAGTGTAAATGCAAATTCAATACCAATCAAACCGATTAATCGTTCCCGTAGATCTTCAGGGACTTTCATATAAAAAAAATGGCTATTGGGAATTTCTTGGGCTATTAATGCATATTTTCGTTGATCATGAATAACATCAGTAGTTGCATTAAATATAAATACTTCTTCTTGAATTTGCCCTACTTTGCCAATTAATTCGAAATTTCTTGCTTGAAAAGCTGCTTTTTTCCATTTCCATAGATCAGCATGATGAATAAATTCAATAATCCTTTTTCTTTGAGTAGGCAGAGAGTGATTTCGGAGTTTTAAATAGGCTAACAAGGGTTTCAACAACCATAACAACCAAACTGGAATAAATGGTGCCATATTCAAAAACCAGTGAGGATACTGCAGACGATGCATAGGATCCACTAAAACATAAGTAGGGGCTTGTAGAATATGGTTAATTAATCCATACAGTATAATGGATGCTCCCCAACACGTACCCATTAACACAAAATCGCGTTCATTTATATTAAAATATTCCAAAACAGTTTGAATGTCAACAGCATTTTGTTCCAGTGAAAAAGAACCATGTTGATGGTTAATTCGACTGCTTTTCTTCTCTCGAGTTTCTACATAATAAAATTCGATATAATTATAGAATATTTCGAACATATCACGAAATCCTGTGGGAGTAACCCCCCATCCCGGAACGACCACAACCGGTCTTTTTGAAATTAAATATTGCGGTCGATAATGGATAACTCGGATGGTTCCACTATTTACAGGGACATTAACAACTTTAGAAATGGTTGGGTCCCAAAAATTAGGAAGCATTTTTGGATATGGATGAACCATTTTCATTATTCGTTCATGGAGTTGGGCTTCTAATATTGGATCCATATGAAATATTGAAGAAAAGTTCAAAAGAGGGAGGTTATTAATATCCAAATTATCGCACCGAATAGTTGAAATTAAGATTATTAAATTACGCTTGAAAATATATCCTTCAACATAAACGTTTGGAAATGATCTATAATTTACTAAACAATTATCCAGAGGATGATTTAGTTGGTAATATTCTATTTTCACTTATACCCAGTTATGATTTTTGGGAGAAGGCGTAAGATGTATTATGAAATGTGAATTTTGTCAGCGTAAAGCTACTACAGTTATTCCCAACTTCGATGGGAGTGAATATTTTAATGTTTGTGATTTTTGTGAAGAAGAGATCCTGCTTGAAGAGATTAAAGGATTTCGCCAAGATCAACAATATAGCGAAAATGAGCAAAAAATTCAAAAATATCTTTACAAAATTCATCGTGGTTCCATGTCATTCATCTAAATATCTAATTATCTCAATTTCTGGTCGTCATCATTCCCTTTAAAGTTTGCGGGAACTTTCCAAAAAATTTTTATTCAGTTCACAACTACATCTCTTGTTAGATTGTCTTTTTCAAATGAAAAGGATTAACTAATACGGGCTATTGACGCAGCCAGGTGACCGGAAATTGATTTTTCGGATTGGTACTAGCGTGTCGGGCTTTTAACTGCTTATTATCTTAGGCAGAGCGAAACCCGCAAGCCGGGGGTTCGAATCCCTCATAGCCCGCTATCTTTTTCTGAAAACTAGTTTTTCTGCGAAATAAATGTAACTTTTATTCTTTTTTCCCAGATATTTATAGATATTTCGTAGAATCTAAGTTTTTTGATCGATTTTTATTTTAAAAAATTATCTTGTAAAAATCAATAAACCGAAATTTTAAAATAAAATAAACAATTTGAGAAACAAGATTCACTAATTTTATTAATTCGTAGATTTTCCGAACAAAAATTCTCTTAAATCCACTAAATTTCCGCTTAGAAGGTCATGAAGCAATATGTGAAAATCTCGTCCATTTGCTTCACATGTCATATATAAAGAAAGATATTCTACTAAATGCTTCGTAACTTCAATACTTTTGAAATCTTGAGATCTTTCACGTTGTTTAGCATATTTTTGCAAATCTTGTTCCGCCAAGTTGTTATCGGGTGGCATTCCTTCATGATTTAAGTAGACAAACAACGAAGGTAAGAATTTTTCACACCGCTTTAGGATCCGCTGCAGATCCTCATCGGATACCCCATCAGATTGAATGCTTGCGATTAGAATTCTCTCATATATTAAGTGAGCCTTCTGATCTTCTAATGAAGTATTACAACCTGGACAGAATTGAGGAAATAAATCATTTACTTGATGAATCTTCTCAGGATGTTTCCTTCCTCCACCGTTTGCACCTTTTGGTTTTCCGATTTCATGTGATTTTAGTTCTTTACAAGAGTGTAGAAGCCATTTCGGTCCTTTTCCAATGATATCTTCTGCTTGTTTTTTGACAGAACGTGTATCTTTTTTCTTCTGACGATATTTAGCCAGATTCTTTTTTTTAACTTCAGCTGCTTTCAGTTTTTTTTGATATTTGGCTTCGATCACGCTTTTTTCAAAATTTAATTGCTGGTTTCGTGCTTTTTCTTGCGAGATTTGAATATCTTTAGCTTCTAACTCAACACTTTTCTTGGTAATAACAATTTCTTTTTCAGCAATAAATAGGGCGTGTATTTTTAATTGATTTTTGAGGATCTGTTTTTTTTTCCAATAATAATATGAGATCATCCCCTCAATGACTAAAAAAGAGAAAGAATGATCCATACCCACATAATTAAGCAAAGAATAGTGGAGATTTAAGTGTTTCAGTTTTACCACATAAGTGTGTGATCAAAAAACTTAGGTTCTACGATATTTCTTATAATATTAATCAAAATTAAGCATAACTCGACTATTTTTAAGAATGAAGGATCAATTAAGAGAAGCCTTATTTTTTAAATTATTTCAATATTATCGTTCAAAAAAATCTCATTGACAATTTCATTGAAGTTTTAGAGCATAACATACACTATATTAAAGCTTATGGCAAAGAAAAGCAGGGATATGCATAAATTGATATTTTTATAAAGCTCTCAAACTGGCAAAAATATGCTTTCCGCAGTTACAGTTGCTATAAAGGAAATACAAGACTATTTGTGAATAAAGTTTTATTAAATAATCTGGCTGAGAATATTAATAGTAGGATTAAGATTCGTGTGCATTAAACTGGGCCTAAAACATCTGAGGGTTTAGAACAGCGACTTCAGGCATAAATTACAATCACAAATTAACATGAAATCTTAGGAAATACCATTGTTCCACACCGATTTAGCCCAAAAATTCTCTTTAATGAGTGGAATAATTCAGAAATTAAACGATTATTTCAATTAAACGAAAAATGGGGGAAAAAATTCAAACCGAGGTGTTAGTGAATTGATCCTTCGTAATTAAAAATAGCCCATAACTCATCTTAGTATTATTAAAATTTTTATCCATTTTTAGTGAATATTTCACCAAAATGTTAAAAGGAATAAGCTTAGTAACATATACCAAGATGGAAACAACAAAAATACAAAATACCTTGCGTTGGATGATTAGGGGCATTGCAGCAGCCCTTGTTATATGTATTGCGATTTGTTGGGTGGTATATGAACAAGTTCGTCATTATTTCGGATTTTATCAGACAATTAGTGATTTAGGTGCAATTTATATTTATGTATTTCCAAGAATTGGTGCCTATGAGATTGAATTTGTGAATCCTTCACGATGGATATTTGCAATTGGATTCTGGATAATTAGTTTGCCTATTTTGGCGACTTCAATAATGTATTTTCGACATTCGTCTTTGAAATTTTATAAAACGAAAGCAATTATTTTGATATTCTTTTTTTTAGGAGCAATTGGGATTGGGCTTTCATGGGATTATCCAAATGCTAATATAAATCGGTTTTATGCCGTTGCTTGGCTTCATATGGTAGGAACATTGTTTTTTGTTCTTGGGTTTGCCATTTTTAATTATGTATGTCAATTGGCGCGATTTGTTCGAAAGTACAGAAAGATGAAGCGAGAAAAATCTGGGCATGAAAATGAAGATGAAGTAAAAGAAGACTCAATCATAGAAAGCAACAAAGAATTAAATAATGAAAATGAATCGCCAGATGAAACATCAGATGAAACGCCAAATGAATCTAAGCAAGATTCAAAGTCAAAGTCACACAATTGGGATTATTATTTAGATTTGGTATTTGTGATTATTGTATTTGTTTTAATGGTTTGGTATTTAATTTCGGGGTTGCTGGGTATAATTGATGTTGAGAAAATTGGTTGGCTAAGTATTTTCAGTACCGCCATATCTCAAAAATCTTTATTGAGTGCTTCGGTGATTGCTGCTTTCCTTCTTGATAAGGATGATATGTAACTTTATGTAATTGAAAAAATAGAATTTTCATCATATGTAGATACTTAATGCTTGAGTTATTGCAAGATTAATATCAGGCATACCATATCCCACTTCTGGATTCCACCCTGTCGGCCAATTTGTAGAATTTGTAAAATGGCTATTCGTGTAGTTATAGAGAGAAGGAGTAATCTGAATTGCAGTTGAAATTAATAAAATGCGAACATCAGATGGAGTTAATAGAGAATTACTATAAATTAAAGCTGCTGCCATACCCGCTATTTGAGGTATAGCCCAAGAAACACCGTAGTAATCAGAAAATGCAATGTGACGCTTGCAATCTGTAACCAATTCAACAGCGCTATAATAATTTGAATTATTATAATTCACGACTCCTCTTCCCCAATTAGAACCTGGATTTCCTGGGCCTTCATTCCAGTGTTTCCATTGTGAAGGATTTACATGTGTATTTTGGATAATTCCTCCAACTACCAGTGTATCTGGATGAGTGGCGGGATATCGTAAATTATTTGTTGCATTCAATACTGGATCACCTCGATTATCATTTCCAGTTCCTGCAGAGAATATAATATGATATTTTTCTATACATTCAGAGATTTCATCAAAGAAAGGAGTGGAACCATAAGTAGAAACTTGTGATAAAGATATTACATCTACTCCTTGAGCGATGGCATATTGAAAAGCCGTGCCCCATGATCGGTTATTCTCTGAAACAAAATAGGAAAGAATGAGAAAATTTTGAGTAGTTTCATCAGTTCCGAAAATTGTACTTAGGGTTTCTTTACAGATAGTTACACATGTATTTCCATGGATTCTTTCAGCATAATCTGTGCTGTTAAAATTGTCGATAACTAAGATACGGATTGGTGAAATTCGTTCAATGGCAGAAATGTAAAAAATTTTAGAATTATTGTTCCCAGTAGATGAATTAAATGATTGATAAGAAAAGTCTGAAATATTTAATCTATCATATCTAATTCGCTCAGTTATATTAGTTATATTAACTTTACCTTATATCTAATATTCTTCTATATAATATGCCTAAGTGATAGATTATATGAAAAACAGTTCTCAACTATTCGACAAAAAAAATAAATAACAAATAACTCATATTGTCTAGTATTTGAATCAACGAGAATAAAAGAAATGGATAATTGGATAATTTAATGAACCAAAAAACCCAAGCCGTGTATCGAATTCCACAATTCGGTCCATATTATCCAATTTTCAATAGGATTTCCTTCTTCAAAAATCTTGCGAAATCTGTTTGCAAAGCTGTTAACATTCCTATTACCCGACAAGGTCGAAAATGGTATTTAGATGATATTTTGGCAGTGTTATGTTATTGTTGGATCCGTGGTGTCTCAGTACACCACGCTTGTGAAAAGTTAAATAGGTGGGCACAGAAATTTTTAGGATTTCAACCTCGTGAATATCATGATGGTCGTAAATCCTGTGCTTTTCCACACCAAACTACAATAAACGATTGGTTACGGACACAGACGCTTTTCAATGTAGAAGATATCTACCGAATTATATTTGAAAAAATGATTCGATTGGTTTTCCTTAAAAATCGGAGAACCCATCCTGTCATGTTAGAATTTGACCTTACTTATCTCGGTTATTGGGGAAAACGTAGAGATTTAAAGATAAAAGGCAGTAGAATGGTAAAAAGAACCAGAATGATCCGTCATTATCATGAAGCGATGATTCATGAACTGCATAAATCTTTTTTGTAGGATGTCATCATGTGGCAAAAGAAGAATCAAAAATTCCATATATGCTTGATACTGCTGATTGGTTATTAAACTTGGGACTAGAAATCAAAGTTTGTGTGATTGATCGTGAATATTACCGTCAAAGTATTTTAAAATCATTCAAAAATCGGGGAATTCCTGTAATCACACCTGTAAAAAACTACAAACAACTTAAAAAAGCAAAAAAGAGTATATTTTAGGAAATAAAGAGAGGATTCAAGCCTTCACAATAAGAACTAAGAAGAAAACGAACCAAAAGCGAAAATTTACACGTTGCTGGGTTCATTTATTTCTTCGAGGAAAACAGCATTTAAGTGATTTGAAATACGCCTATCGACAAGGACGACTAAGTTTAAATGAAACGTGTGAACAATTATATGGTTTAATTACGACTATTGCACCACAATATCGCTCAAAGTCTTTCGTGTATCTAGTCAAGCGATATTACAAAAGGAGATGGCAAATTGAGACAGCGTTTCGTGATGTAAACATTCACAAAGGACTTTGGCGGTCAAATAGAGATGGAACTCGACTCTTTGGTGAAATGGGCAAATATTTATTGTTCAATTATTGGCAGATTGAGAGAGATCAAATCTTCTCTAATCACCAAATGACGTTCCAAGAATATCGAGATTGGCTTATGGATGAATTTTCTCAGACTATTAACTTGTAACGTGCATACAATATACCAAAACCAGATGGTGGATGAGAAAAATGTAAAAAAAGTTATTTCATTGAGAATTCTGAAAAAAAAAGAGGATGTGTTGAATAATTGATTTCTGATGTTAAAATGATAAGTAGTAAAAATTAATAAAAAAGAATCAATCAAATGCTTAAATTGTATTTCCATGGTATCGAAATTTGGTTTTGTTTTTGCAGAATTTCTAAAACAATTACTATTACTACAATCAAAGTTAAGCAACTTAGTACTAACCAATCTTTTCTTTTCATTTGCAGTTTTCGATAAAAAGTGGGCTTTTTTAAAACACCAAAACCTCGTGTTTCTAATGCTTCTGCTACATGAAACGCTCGACGAATGGAACCAATAATAAGAGGAATTAATAAAGGAAAGAAATTGCGCGCCTGTTGGAATAATCCACCTTTATTGAATTGATGTCCTCGACTTTTTTGTGCTTCAATTATATTTTCAGTTTCTTGAGCCATAGTGGGAATAAAACGAAAAGCTAAAGAGAGAGTAAAAGCCATATTATACGGTATATGGATTTGAATCAAACTCTGAGAGAGATCTTCAGGCATTGTCGTTTGAAAAAACACTGCAAATACCATCATGAAGTTAAAAAAACGCAAAATTAGAATAAAAGCTAAATTTAAACTCTGCATATAGGAATTGATAATAAAAATTAGTAAATAAATCAGCCATAAAGACTGAATACCCTCAATTAATTTCGTTCCTAAACCAGATAAAATCATTATACTTATTGCAAACATAGTAACCATTAGTAATGATAACAAATCACCAACAACCATTACGAGAGTTCCATATAGAAGAATGATAAGCCCCTTTGTTCGCGGATCTAAACTATGGAAAAAGGTAGTTTTCTTCATAAAGTTAAATGTTTGGGTAATTTTCAGCGACATGATTTGAAAAACCTCTCTAATTGTTCGATTGACAAAATATTAGATGGAAGTTGGGGAAATTCTTGACGTAATTGAGCATAAAGTGATGAGAAGGCAGGAGGTTTAAGATGACATTTTTTTAAAAGATAATGATCTTGAAAAATAAAATTTGGATGATCATCAGCAATAATTTGACCTTGATCGAACACAATTATTCTTGTTGCAATTTGAATGAGAAATTCAAGATCATGAGAAATTACAATAATCGTTTTATCTTTTGAGCAAGCGTCAATAATAATATCTTGCAATTTTTGTTTTTCTTTCGCATCTTGACCGATTGTAGGTTCGTCAAAAATAATGATATCTGGATTTCGACAAAGAATTGAAGCTAAAGCAATTTTCTTTTTTTGACCTCCTGATAAACTAAATGGCGACATATTTTTGAATTGGTCGATTTCAAGCAATTTTAAGGTTTCATCAATTCTCTTTTCTCGTTCAGCAGTTGAAAGGGGAAGATTTTTTAAAGAAAATTGAAGTTCGGCTTCTACTGTGTTTGAAAAAAGTTGATGATCGGGATTTTGAAAAATTAAACCAATTTTTTGAGTAATTTGGTGTATTTCAAGATACTTTGTATTTTTTCCATCTAAATAGATATTTCCAGAAAAATTCGATAGAAGATTGGTTATACATCGCACAAAAGTGCTTTTTCCTGCTCCATTTTTACCGACAATTCCTACAATTTCACCTGTGAAAAATTGGGTGGAATTATTTTGAAGAACAGGTAAATCAATTGAATTTATGTTATTGAAAGATTTTAAAGAATTCTTTTTTTTCTTTTTGTCTTTCAATTTTTTGATAATATCAGTTAAGAAAAAGCCTTTATCTGATTTTTTTATTGAACCTTCATAAGAGAACGATAAATTTTCAATAGATAAGATCGGTTCAGTTCTACTAAAAGAGTTTTTCCTTATATTTTGTCCCCGTTCTTCAATTTTTGAAGGTAATTCATTAATTAAAAATTGATTTTGCTTTTCAATCACTTGGTCATTTAATAATTTTAATTGATTTTGGCAGTATTTCCTTAAATACTCGAGCTGCTCCGTCTGAGTTATGGGTATTGCTGATATTTTTTGTTGTTCTTCTTTTTTATTCTCTTTTTCATTATTATCAGTATCTTGATGAGAGTAAAACCAATGTAAAAGTACCGGAATATCTATTCCTAATCGATATAAGACATCTTGTTTAAGTAGAGTAAAAGTTGGTTCTTTTGATTGGAGTTTGCCTTCATTAATAACGATGATTTCATCCACCGCGTTTAAAACATATTCCAAACGATGCTCCGAAATAATAATCGTTTTTCCTTCATCTTGCTGTAACTGAACTAATAAATGCATGATATCTGAAGCTGTGAGAGGATCTAAGCTGGATAAAGGTTCATCGAGTACAATTATTTCTGGATTTAATGCTAAAATGGAAGCAATTGCCACTCTTTGCTGTTCTCCTCCACTTAATTCATAAGGAGAACGATTAAGTAAATTCTCAATTTTAGTTAATTTAATTGCTTTATTAATTTGTGCTGAAATATGTTGTCTTGAATATCCTAAATTTTCAAGAGCAAATGTTAATTCCCTTTCAACAGACATGGAAAAAAGTTGATTTTCGGGATTTTGAAAAACAGTACCCACGTGTTTAGATAATTGTGCTGGTGAAGAATCTATTGAATCAATACCTTTGATTTTCACATATCCAAAAAACCTACCATGATAAAAATGAGGAATAAGACCATTAATAGCACGAATTAATGATGTTTTTCCAGATCCTGTTGGACCGGCTAATAAATAGAATTTTTTAGGTTCAATGATTATATTTATTTTGTTTAATGCTAATTGTTTGCTTGTTTTATATATAAATGAAAAATCTTGACATTCTATCGGATTTAAAATTGTTGATGTTGAGATCATTGAAGTTACCTACAGTAGAAATTCGCGAAGTAGTTTTAAGAGTTTGGATTCAATAATTGGAAAGAAAAAAGCATCGAATTCTTGTTTGTTTGGTCGTTTTGCTTGCTTATCAAAAAGATTTGAGTTTTGTTTAATTGATTCTAATGTTCCATAAGCACCAGCTGCACCATCATGCCCTCCTCCTGAACCTTGCCATTGATTTCCAAATTTAGTCATGAATTTTCCAAGGTGAAAATCAAAATTTTGTATGACTTCTTCGCGTACTCTTCCAGAGATTCGGAAAAGTAACTTTTTTCGCTCAAATGCAACAACAAAAGCAATATCTGCTCCTAAATCTATTAATGCTTTGCATGCAGATGCTTCATAGCTACTAACATGACTAATTGCAACAATCATCCTATTTACATAATGAAGGTCTGATAGTCGTTTTGCTGCTTTCAATCGAGCTATTTTTTCAGGACGAGCCATTTTATTTGTCAAAGCAACATTTATTTCAGAAATCTTTATTTCTCTATCTAATAAAATCTTTGCGTTATCAAGTGTTCGTGCATTAGCATAGCGAAAATGACCTGTATCGGTAATAATACCTGCTAAAAGAAATTTTGCAATATTAATATCTGGTTCATATTGTAAAGTACGGTAAAATTCAATAATAATTTCAGTTGCTGATGAGTAATCGGGGAGAATATGCATGTAATCATAACGTATTGATGCATTAAGATCAATATGATGATGATCAATAACCACAATATGATCAATTTCAATGATTTTTTTTGTAGAGTCGATAGAATATGGTGCACCTACCATTTCATAATCAGAAGTATCCACCATAATCATAAGTTCTATATGTTGAGGCCACTCCTTTTCAATAATACTTAAAGGAGAATCAAAATTGAAATGCTGAAATATATTTGCAGCTGTTTTATTTAGTTCAGGAAGTACGATTTGAATTGGAAAATTAGGACGTTTTTGGGCGATTAAACCTTTCAAACCTAATGCTGATGCCAATGCATCAGGATCAGCATTGGTATGAGCTGTAATAATTGCTGATGATACTTGCTCTATTAACGAAAAAAGATCTGAGAGAAAATCTTCATGTCGAAAAAAATCAGCAAAATAGCTCATACAATCACCTTCTTCTTAATTGAAAAAAAGTTTTCTTTATTATGTATATCCTTGTGCTTTGAAAATTTGTTCAATTTTTTTTCGCTTTTCTTCAAATTGTGCTTCAATGCGATTTTTATTATTTTTTAAGGATTTTATTTTTAATTCTAAGTTTTCTTTGGCATTTCTTGTGGATTCAAGCAGTTCTCCTTTAGATTTTTTGATAAAAAGCCCACCTACAGCTTTATAAATAATTGCATCTTCATTTGCTTTTTCCAATTCATTCAAGGCTTGTTCCATGTCTTTGGCTTGAAGTTCCATCGATGTGAGTTGTTGGGTGAATAACTCTAATTGTTTTTGAATTTTCTGAAAACGGAGGATCTCTTGTTGATCTTGGGGAGAGAATTTCATATTTGAGGGGTTTTCCATAAGCTACATTAATCATATCCTCAATTTCAAATTTGTGGTTTTAAAAAATTTCTTAAATAAATTGAGAATTTATTCAATTTCAATTAAAAATAGGAATTTTTAACCTTTAGATCTAAAAAAAATTCCTATCGCAAATAAAATGCTTAGTTTTAATTTTATCAGAATAATTCAACTTCAAATTAACTTTGAAGAGAGTAAAATAGAAGAAATAGATGATTTTTAAAGATAAAGGATCAATTAAGAGAAAGCCTATTTTTTAAATTATTCCTAAATTATCTTTCAAAGAATTGTCTTTGGCAAATTTATTGAAATTTAGGAATAAAACGTAGATTTTTTTAATCATCTATTTCAAGTCAGTTCGCAAACCGATGTTTTGGAAATGTTTAAATCGTGTCGATCATGTGTTATCCTATGGTAGGACGCCCTAAAAAGGAATACCCTCCATTATTCGAGCCATTATGCATTAATTTCGAAGATGGAAGGGAAGAAATTCTAGAAATAATACCTGTTTTGTGCCCAGAATGTCGCTCTGCTGTCGTCGGAGTATATGGCACTCATAAACGGAAAGGAAGAAGGGTTCAATATTATCAGTGTAAAAATCCTGCATGTTCATTCAATAAAACTCACAATACTGCCCGACAATTTGCCTTGACTACATCTGGAGGTGTCAGAGAAGTGCTTGACGGCATGCTTGGCAAGATGACAAAAGAAATCATGAAAGGAAAAATCAGCCAGAGTGCTATAGCCGAAAAATATGGAGTTTCTGATGCTCTTATCTGCTATTTACGTTCTAAGATAGAGAAAACAATTTCAAATCTGCAGGGATTAAAAAATCTGGTTGTGGAATTAACGAATGATACTGCGGTTGCAGAAGATGAAACTTTCATTCGAATTAACAGTGTACCGTTTTATATTATCATGTTCACGGGCTATACCAGTCATAAAATTCTTAGAATAAAGGTTTCAAAAACGAGGAACGAAAAAGACATCCGTGAAGTCTTTGAGGAAGCGAATCGAAATACAAAATTGCCGATAAATGTAGTTACTGCCGATGCATGGGGTGCTACACAAACAATGAGCAAGAATTTAATGCGTAAAATTACCTTAGTAATTCATAAGCATAAAAAACCCTATGATAAGGCTGTTATTTGGCATATTGATTATGAAAAAACGAAGCGGATAATCACTAAAATAGGTCTCAAAACCAATTTTTTAAAAAACGGGGCAAGAGAGAGTATTTTTACTTAGTGAATGAAGATAATTTAAGTCTACCAGTACCAAAAAAGCGGGGAAGACCAAAAGGAGTGAAGAACGGGCAAGGAAAACAAAGAAAAAATCTAAAACCAAAAATGAAGCGAGGAAGGAAAGGCCTCTTTACAGTTTTTGACAGAGGAAAACGGGGATATGCCAAAATTGACCCTTCTCGTAAAACTCTAATATTGGCAAAAGGTGTGCTTCCTGCAGTTGCAGCTGCTTTTAGGGAAACACAAGACTTATTTTGGAAAAAGTCTATATCAAATAATCTAGCGGAGAATATAAATAGTGTGATTGAGACTCGTGTTCATTTAACTGGGCCTAAAACAGCTGAGGGTTTAGAACTGCGACTTCGGGCATTTATTATCGCCAGAAATAACCCAGAAATCTTTGAAATTGCATTTGTCTCGCACAAATTTAGTCCAAAAATTCTCTTTAATGAATGGAATAATTCAGGAATTAAACGACTATTTCAATTAAACGAAAATTGGGGGAAAAAAAATCAAACCGAGGTGTTAATGAATTGATCCTTCGTTATTAAAAATAGCCAAGAAATACTTATAAATCTCATTATCATATATTTTAAAAAGAGTATAAATCTATTTTTTTTTTTGGAGATTAATTATTTTTATGTTCTATGTTTAAATTTATGTTTTAACAAGGTGCTTATATTATGAAAAAAAATAAAATTACAATTGGGATAATTATACTTGCATTTTTCGTTGCATTTTTAACTATCCCTCAAGTGGTTGTTGCAGCAGATGATACCAGCCTTTCAGATGTTATAGATGCTGGTAAAATTGTTGTTGGTGTTGATGCTGCGTATCCACCATTTGAGCAAAAAACTGGTGATGTAGTTGAAGGATTTGATCCTGAAATAATGGCTTTCATTGTTGATGATATGGGAATTGAAGTTGAATGGATGGATGTGGCTTGGGATACTATTTTTACAGGCCTTGCTGCAGGAAATTATGATTGTGTTATGTCTGCAGTTACAATTACAACTGAACGGATGGAATCAATGGATTTCACCCGCTGGTATTATTTTAGCACTCAAGCTGTAATGGTTACACTTGATAATCCAAAGAACATCACAACTATTGAGGATGTAAATAACGCATCAGTCAAAGTTGGAGTACAAATTGCAACAACAAGCCAATGGTATTTAGAAGATGAAGAATATGCTTCAGAAATGGTCTCGTTTGCTACGATTACCTTAGCAATTGAAGCACTCAGTTCAGGAACTGTTGATGTTGTTTTAGGTGATTTAGCTACTTTAGTTGCAGGTCAATCTTCGAATCCTGGGAATTTTGAAATTGTCGATAAATTTAGTCCTGAGGCTTTTGGAATCGCATGTCAAAAAGGATCAACCGCTTTAGTTAATCGAATAAATGAAGCTTTAGATAAGTTATTAGGAGATGATCCTTATAATCCAGAATTTTCTGCTTATTATAATACAAGTCATGCTAAATGGATGAATAGTTCAGTGTTTGTTGATTTGGATCAATTGAAAATTGCATTAGATGAATTAAATACAGGAAGTTCTGGACCTACCATTAGTGGTGCATCAATTTTCTCAATGGTTGCTGTAATTATAATTCCTGTTTATGGGTTAATTCGAAAATATAAGAAAAAACAATTATAATTACCTTGTTTTATGTTAGAATTCCTTTTTTTCTTTTTTCATTATTCTCATCTATTCTTTGAACTATGATTCTAAATCAATAACAATGGAGATATGTAATTAAATGGAAAATTCAAATGAAAAAATAGAAATACAAGGCCCTTTATCAACAAATCGAAGAAGACGTGCGTTAGGTTTCACAAATATTAGTTTTGGATGGTGGATTTTAAGTATATTCGTTCTTTTGATTATCATTGGATTTATAAGGAAAATATTTACCCCTAATGCTAATTATTTTGATGTTTTCATATGGATTATTAATTTATTTTTAATGCCATTTGGGCTTTCATTAGGAACAATCGATTATCGCGCTCCAATAATTTTACGGGGTTTAGCCGATGGTGCATCTTTGACATTTATAATAAGTATTTTAAGTGTGGTTGTAGGATTTTTCTTAGCTGCTTTACTTGCTATTGTTCTTGTCAATAAGAATCATTTATATGGTTTGAAAATATTAGCTCAAATGTATGTAGATTTTTTCCGTTCTACACCTTTATTGGTTCAAATTTTGATAGTATATTTTGGATTTGCTCAAATATTTGGTAATATAATACGAAATTTAAATATTCCAGGCTTTTCTTATGAAGTTTTTGCTGGAACTTTGGCTTTAGCACTTAATACTGCTGCATATCAAGCAGAAATTATACGGAGCGGAATATTAGCAATACCTACAGGTCAAACAGAAGCTGCTAGAGGTTTGGGATTAACATCTTCACAAACAATGAGATATGTAATATTACCCCAAGCAATAAGGTTAATTGTTCCTCCTTTAACAAACGAATTGATTAACGTATTGTTAAATAGCTCATTGGTTTCTGCGATTGGAGTAGTGGAGCTTACAAAGATGTCTCAGACATTACAAGCAAAATATTTTCTTTGGCAAGTATATCTAATTGGTGCGTTATTCTATTTTGTAATTGCCTATACTTTATCAAAAATTACTAAAAAATTGGAAATAAAATTAAGAATTCCAGGATTAGGTGTAGCAAATGACTGAAGAAAAAGTACATGAAAATTTATCAGGAACGGAACCTTTGATAGAAATAAAGAATCTCTATAAATTCTTTAAAGATTTTCAAGCAATTAAAGCACCAGGTGTCAATTTAAAAATATTTCCGAAAGAAGTATTAGTTATTATTGGAAGTAGTGGTTCAGGTAAATCGACACTTTTAAGATGTATGAATCGCTTGATTGAACCTACTTCTGGGCAAATATTTTTTGAAGGTGTTGAGATCACAAGTCGTTCTATAAATATAGATGAAATCCGAAGGAATATCGGTATGGTTTTTCAGCAATTTAACCTATTTATGCATCTAACTGTTGGTGATAATATTAGACTACCTTTGCAAAAAGTTTTAAAACTTCCAGATGATGAAATTGAGAAGCGAGTTAAACAAGTGTTAGAGACTGTGAATTTGCTTGAAAAACTTGATAATTTTCCTGGTGAATTATCCGGAGGTCAACAACAGCGGGTTGCTATTGCTCGAGTACTCGCAATGCGACCAAAATTAATTTTCTTTGATGAACCAACTTCAGCATTAGATCCCGAATTAACAGGGGAAGTATTACAAGTCATGAAAAGATTAGTTACTGAATTTCATTATACTTTAGTTGTTGTAACTCATGAAATTCCCTTTGCAAAGGAAGTAGCTTCTCGAGTTATTTTTATGGATGAAGGAGAGGTTATTTTTGAAGGAAAACCAACAGTGGTTTTTGATAATCCTCCGAATGAACGTTTACGCAAATTTCTCTCAAAAATCTTAGAAATGAAGTAATTTCCATTCAATTCTTTTTTTTATATATTAAATTTGAAACAACGTTCTATTAAATCTTCAATTTTTGATTCAAAGTGAAAAATGTGCTTTAAATCCAATCCAATTTGGGATCTCGCTAATAATTTCTTTGTTTCAAATATTTAAATCCTTTATATTTGTCAAAAGTCTTATATTCTCAAATGCTCCAAGATTACATATGGGTAATCCACTAAATGGAATTATTATTATCGATTTAACTCGATTATTGCCTGGTCCTTATTGTACTATGATTTTAAGCGAGTTAGGAGCAAGAATCATTAGAATTGAAGATCCTAATTATATTTATAGAGAATTTCCCCCTTTTTATTTCAGAGGAAAAGAAAAAAAATCCATCTTAAATACAATTTTGATGAAAAATAAGCAATCGGTTGCGTTGAATTTAAAAAATCCTACTTCACTAAAAATTTTTTATAAATTAATATCAAAAGCAGATGTTATTATCGAGAGTTTTCGCCCTGGAAAAACCGCTGATTTAAAGATTGATTATCCGACATTACAAAAAATCAATCCTTCCATTATTTATTGTTCTTTGACTGGGTATGGTCAATATGGATGTTTGGCGGAAAAACCAGGTCATGATCTGAATTATATGGCGCTTTCTGGTAATTTACTTTTAAATAATCAAAGAATTTTTAATAAAGATAATGAAAATCCTCCTCCTGTTGTTCCAGGATTTCAAATGGCTGATTTAGGTGGGAGTTTATATAGTGTTATTGGAATTTTATCTGCATTATTCGCCAGAAATAATCACCCTAATCGATTAGGGCAACATATTGATGTATCAATGTTAGACGCTTGCTTTTCTATGAATCCAGTTGCATTAGCTTATACATTTGCTGGTGTTTCTCAAATGAATAATATTTTGATTGGTAATCAGCCGTTTTATAATATTTATAAGACAAAAGATGGAATATTCTTATCAGTTGCTGCTATAGAACATAAATTCTGGGAGAATCTCTGTGATGGTTTGGAATTTCCCGAATATAAATCTAAACAATACGGCACTTTGCAGGAACAACTTAATATTATTGAAAAATTTTCAAAGAAATTTCAATCAAAAACACTAAATGAATGGTTGGAATTATTCAAATCAAAAGAAGCATGTATTACCCCTGTTTTAAGTTTTAAAGAATCGGTTAATCATCCACAAATAATTGGACGTGAAATTATTGATAAGTTTGAAGATCCTGATGTTGGAACTATAAATATTCTGAGAATTCCGATTAGATTCTCGCATTTTTCTTTACAATCATTAAAGGAATCTCCAAAAATTGGAGATAATACTAAGGAAATTTTATTAGAACTTGGATACTCTGATAAGGCCATTTTAAATTTTGAAAAAAGTGGTTGTTTTCGATAATAAAAATGTTATTTCTTTTTTTGCTAACTTCTTGTGATTTATATGATCTATTAATATACATTAAGTAGAATGGTTTCTGCTGAATTTTTAAGAGATTTATCCATATGTCAAGACATTTTTCGACAAAAATCTCCGTTCAAGAATAAATTTGATGTGAAATTCTTAAAATTTTTGCTTTTAGAAAAAATGTCATATCAAAAAGTAAATCCACAAAATTCGAAAAAACATGTCTTAATTCTTGATTTAGATGGAACTGTAATTGATAATCAATATCGGCAATATAAAATTTATAAAAATATTTTAGTTCAGCAATATCCATTTCTGAAATCTTCAACCTTGACGTTTGAAGAATATAAAAAAAAGAATCCTTATTCAATTCTTTCACTATTACCACCTTTTAATGATTCAAATTCCCAATTTCTTCAAATAAAACAAAGATTTTTGAAAGAATTTTTATCAAATAAATTCTTACATTTTGATCGGGCATATTCTGGAGTAGATAATTTCATTCGATGGTGTATTGATAAGAATATATACTTGATATTTTTGACTGGAAGGATTGAAAAGGCGATGAAAAGTGAAACATTGAAGATTATTGAAAGATATTTTCCGTTTTTATCCAAACAAAACTTCGTTTTACAAATGAAAAAATCTTTTGATGAAGAAGATTATATTTTTAAGCAAAATTTTTTGTCTACTATTAACCGAGATAATAATTTGAATATTATCGGATTTATTGATAATGAAGCAGATATATGTAATTTAGCTGAAAAAATTTTACAAAATTCTTTAATTATCCAGTTTAAATCACAACAATCAAATGATTCCTTCTTCTCAGGTAATAAATTATATTCTTGGGAAAATCTATAAAATGATCAAATTTTTTATTTGAAAAATTGATTAGAAATCAAAGAGTGATCATTTTGACAAAAAAGCAACAAATAAAAAAAAAGACTCCTCCGCGTTGGAAGGTTCATATTGTATACAATATGAGGGAAAGAAAGCGAATAGTTGATCCTATCAGAAGACAAAAACCAAATTCTTTATATTATATGCATTTTGATGACGGAAATCGTATTGATATTAATTTAAAAAATAGAGATGAAAATTTAGCTAAAATTCGAAAAATATTACCTGACTGTGAAATCCATGAAATTGGAATAAATTATCTGGATTATTATCAAATTATTGGAAATATTGCAAAAATTATCAATAGTGAGCAAAAATCACATCCAGAATGTGAAGTAAAATTTAAAATAAATTTAGGAACTGGAAGCAAAATGGTAGCCATCGCAAATATTGATGCACATCGATTATGGGATAATATTGAAATTGTTTATCCTTACAGCGATGATTATGATCCTGCTGCAGATTCAATGCATAAGGGCACCGTAAAGGCTGCGGATCCACCAAAATTTGAATTTAAACATCCTAATCGTCTGTTGATTCAAGCTCTTCAAATAATATATACTTTAAGACAACAACCAAATAAGTTTGGTCACAAACTTAAATTTGTGGAATTAAGAGAACTATTTTACTATATTTATGAGATATATAAATTAATTAGCGTGAAACCAAATGAGGATTTACGTAAATTGAACAGTAGCCAATATATGCAATTGAATAGAATTATTATAGAAAAATTGGAAAAAAATTGGAGTTTTATTACAACACAAAAAAGCGGGAGAAATAAACGCGTGTTTCTAACTGAGGAAGGAGAAAAGATGGCTCAAGTTTTTGTAAATTATGATTATGGTATTGATTTATCTCTCATTAAAAGAAATTAATCAATTTATTTTTTTTTAACCAAATTCTTTTATTTTCAGAGTTACTTTTTATTAATAGGTACGAATATTTAGGTACTTTGAGGAAATAATATGAGTTCTTGTGAAAATATCGTGGGACAGACGATCCAAATACTACAAAATTATCGTTATCAAGTTTTTGAATATCAAGATAATTTTGATCTCTGTTTTGAGATATTAGCAAGGCATCATTCTCCTCGTTCTCCTAATTTATTGATTAAAATTGTGGATAATATTGATAGCATTCGAAATTATTACCTGAACGAATTAAAAATTGTAAGCCATCTCATCCAGGCATTACCTCTCTTAATTGCATCTCGAAATCGGCACTCTTTATTGGAGGATGGGAGTATTTATTTGCGAGATGGTCTAGTTTCATTAAATTTTGAGACTTTTTCTAACGTAATCAAAAATCCACAGATTCCAATTGCAATCGCCAAACAAGGAGGATTATTTTATAATATTGATGGCGAAAAATTAGCGAGATTGCGGGAAAATAGGCAGATTTCTCGAAAAAATCTTGCTGAAAAATTAGGCGTTTCCACTAAAGCAATTTCACAGTATGAAAAAAATAGAATGCGGGCTTCGTCTGAACGTGCTAAGAAAATGGAAGATATATTAGGAGAATCAATAATATTACCTTTAGATTTCTATTTGTTTATAAAAGATACTTTGTCATCAATTAAATTAAATGATTCTTTACAACGTCGAATCACAAAAAAGACTGAAGAGTTTATGAAAGAAATTAATGAAATTGTTGCTGATACAGGTTTTAAAGTTTACTGGACTCGCAGTTCTCCTTTTGATCTCTTTATCTATGAAGAATCAGATGAAGATCTAACAAAAATACAATATAAACTCGTTGGTGGAACTCAAATGGAAGAAATCGAATCTGATAAAAATTCAGATCTTAAGCGCCAATTCCTTCCAAATATTTCCATTCATAAAGTTGATGGTGCTATTATATTCAATGATGAAATTTTTAATGAAAAAAAGGCGAGAAAGTATAAAGTACCTTATCTTTTTCCTAAAGAATTGCGTGAATTAGAATATCCTGAAAAATTTCATAAAAAAATTAGGAAAAGAGCTCAATACTGATTTTTAATTTTTCTTAAGAAAATTCTGCTTAAATTTCAAAACATTGATATGAATTAAAGCGTTTTTGTGAATTATGCGGATTGCTGGGTTAGACGAAGCAGGAAGAGGGCCTGTAATCGGGCCATTAGTAATTGGATGTGTCGTTTATACTGATGAAACCATCCACAATTTAGAAGAAATCGGCGTTGATGATTCAAAATCCTTAACTCCGCGAAAAAGGGAAATAATGGCTAAGAAAATAAAAGAGACGTGTGATTATTATAATATAATTATACTTACTCCCGAGAAAATAAATGAACTTCATTATTCAAATCATCTGACTTTAAATCAGATGGAAGAAAATTTTTTTGCCGAACTTCTTAATTCTGTAGATCCGTCTCCAGAAATTGTCTATTTAGATGCTTGTGATATAATCGAAGATCGATTTGGGCGAACAATTCAATCCATGTTGCAATTTAGACCAAAGAAAATGATATCAAAGCATAAAGGTGATTCTATTTTCAAAATAGTTGGTGCTGCTTCGATTCTCGCTAAAACTATTCGAGATCATGAAATTGAAAGATATAAAGAAGAATACGGTGATATTGGCTCTGGGTATTCAAGTGATCCAAAAACTCAGAAATTCCTTTATAGATACTATAAAAAATATCAAAGATTTCCCCCAATTGTTCGAACATGGTGGAAAACTGCTGAAAATATCAAAAAACGGGTAATGAATGAGAAAATGCAGAAAAAAATTACTGATTTTTCATAGTTTTTTTTTATGGATGTTCCAAATATCTTCCAAATAAAACTATATGGTCATTTTGGAATTTTTCGATTGATACATTATCCATTATTTGCATTCCTGCAGCTTCTAACTTATTTATTTCTTTTTCGAAAATCTCATTAGGATTAACAGTAGTATCAATACTTCTCGATTTAATTGCATAAATGAATTTTCCTTCTTTTGGTTTTAAGTAACGATAGATATTTTTAATAAGAATTTCTGTTTGATTTGGTTGTGCCACATCTTGAAATATTACATCGATTCTATCATAAATATAAGGTGCGTATTCATAAGGGTGATTTGCATCTGCTAATATTGGGATTACATTCGGGCGATCTGCACAATTTTGAACCAATTCGCGTAATGAGCGCGCAGAGAATTCAACAGCATAAATTATGCCATTAGTTATAATATCAGAACAGTGACTCACTGTAGTTCCACTTGATGCTCCTAGATATAATAAACGACTATTGCGATCTAAGAATATTTTTCGTGCATTTGCTCTTATACTTGCTCCCAATTTAGATCGATAGGGATTCCATTCTCTGTATTGTATTCCATTTTCTTCAAATAGTTTTTCACCATAAATTGTTCGATTTGTATCTAAATTGACTGTATATAATCGAAAATTATCATTTGGTCCACTAATAAAAACCCCATCAAATTTAGGATGTCGACGAATTCTACCCATTAATTATACCTCCTTTTTGCTTTATCGTATGATTTTTGTCTTGATCTGTGATATTGGTTTTTGTTTTTTCTTCCTTTTTTATGAAAACTCTGCTTACCTCGTGAAGGGGAACGTTTTGGATGTGATTCTTTTTTCTTTTTTGGAGGTCGTGGAAATTGTTTTTGGATAAGTTTTATTTTCTTATCAATTTGCTCCTTGATATTTTCTCCGATAAATTCTCCTTTATAATAATCCACCTTCGCTAAGATGCTTATTTTTCCTGCCACCATTCGGGCAATTTTTCCCCTTAAATATGATTTTTCTGTCCGTATTTTATTCCATTGAAATAAAATTCCGTATTTTGGTGTTTTTCCACCTGATCGCATCGCTTTGAATAAAGCTTTTTCTGCTCCTAACATTTGTAATGTACTGGAAGAAATATGTGCCAAATGTTCTAAACTTCCAGCAGATGCAATCATTTTCCCCGTAATTTGTGAACCCAAAACTGCCTTTAAATTTGGCGCAATTTCATCTAAGGTATCTGAAATATATTGTTCAAGTTGTTTTCTATATTCACTAACGCTAATTATTTGTTTTGCCAATTGTTGAATGGGATTAAAATCAGAATCAACAAGATTTCCTCCCATTGAACGTTTTGCTTTCAAAACTAATTCTTCAATTTTAGCATCAGAAGTAGAAAATACAGATTTTAATTTTTCTGAAGTGCATTGATTTCTCGAACCAATGTTGTCAATGAAAAGAGCAAACTTGTGATTATCATCAATGAGCTTATCTGTTAATTCAGGAAAATGCAATCCATACCATTCACGTAATCTATTTGAGAGGAAATTTACTGTTTTATCTAATTCAATAATGGTATCTACAGCTTGTTTTACTAAAAAATCTTTTTGAGTGGCTGTTTGAGAAATTTGATTTCGAATAATAAATTCGGATAAAACCTTTACTCGTTCTCTTAACTTATTTGAAGCAGTTGATAGACGATATTGGCTGAAAATTGCTCTTAAATTTTCATATAACTTCCTAAAAAGCTCGTCATCTGTGATAATTTCGCATTGAAATTGTTTAGTTTGATCGATACTTTTTTTTAAAACTGGATGTTCAGTAATTATGGTAGAAACTCCCTTTTCTTGTAATTCATTTAAATATTTCTGGAATTGATCAGGAATTGAGCCAGATGACAGTAGTTTATATGAATTTGATAAATCTACAATTGGTAAATCATGCAGTCCAATTGTAATTGGATCGTTTTGCTCATTAAATGCAACAAAACCATAAATTGTGGGAATTAAATAGGCTTTCATATCGTTCTATTATAAGTAAACGATCGGGGCAAAAAATTTTTCTGGTTTTCAACACCTTTTTTCATATGGCTAATTGGAGTGCAAAATCAAAAGTTCTTATCTCCTTTCCAAGCAAATTATGGTTACATCGAACAAAGAAATATCCTTATCTTCAATTTACCATAAAGGCTTTTGTCCCTATCAGCCATGATCCGTTCGTAGGGAATTCTCTAGTCTCAATACAAGGAACTAATCCTGAAACTTTTATTTCAGAGTTGGATGACCATCCTTCGTTAATTTCTTACTCAATAATGGAAAAAAAGAAAAATTTAATAATAATTAACACTCACACGAAGGATCCATTTCTTTTACGAGCAATTGTAAAAAATATGATTTTAGTTAATCTTCCTGTTTTAGTTAGTAATGGAATAGCAGAATTTAATATTAGTAGTTCTCGGCGAAATATCGACAATTTTATTAAAGACTTAGAGTTGCACGGGCTGAAAGTTGAATTAAAAAGGTTAGGTAATTATTCTGAGAATTTAATTGAGCAAATTCTCACTCCACGCCAATTTGAAATTTATTTACATGTAAAAGATAAGGGTTATTATGATACACCTCGCCAGATCACACTTTCTGAACTTGCTAATGAATTACATCTTGCAAAATCTTCTCTTTCAAGCATGCTTCAACGAATTCATAGTAAATTACTTGGAAATTGATAAGAACTTAATTCGACTTGATCAGTATCCCAACCTTTATAGTACGTTTTGTATTTTCTTACTATGATATGAATAATTCTTTATCATGTCAGATAGCTGGGATATTATTTCCAAATCCAATTATTTTAGCATCTGGTATTCTTGGTATAACTCCAGGGTCTATGTTACGCTTAGCACATGCAGGAATTGGTGGAATTACCACAAAGACGGTAGGACCTCGTGTTAGACCTGGATACAGTAATCCAAGTATTATTGAAATTGGTGAAGGAACATTTCTAAATTCTGTTGGATTGGCAAATCCTGGAATCGATCAAATGGAGATAGAAATTAAGGAATATAAACAACAATCTTCTATTCCTCTTATTGTGAGTGTATTTGGAGATGGACCTGAAGGATATGCAGAAATTGCAAGGCGCGCAGAAAAAGCTGGTGCAGATGCTATTGAAATTAATATATCTTGTCCTCATGCTGAAGTGGCTTCAATCGCATTATCCGAAGAATTAACAATAGAGTTTACTAAAGCGGTAAAACGGGCAGTTTCTATTCCAGTATTTGCGAAGTTGACTCCTAATATTGCGGATATTATTCCTATAGCAAAAGCAACAGAAAAAGCTGGTGCTGATGCAATTGTTGCAATAAATACATTACGAGGTTTAGCTTTGGATTATAAGACAGGTCGACCGCTTCTTTCTCATGGAATTGGAGGGCTTTCTGGAAAAGCAATCAAATCAGTAGGTGTGCGAGTAATTTATGAACTTTATCCACATATTTCAATACCTTTAATTGGAGTTGGTGGTATTTTTACTTGGCAAGATGTCTTAGAGTATATATATGCAGGAGCGAGTACAATTCAGATTGGTTCTGCCCTCTTTCAAGGTGATGAAATTATACCAGAAATATTAGATGGTCTTTTTGAGTTCTTAAAAGAAAACCAAATAGAAAATTTAAACCAAATTCGGGGAAAAGCACATGAATATAGTTCTGAACTGGAGGTGATGCCAAAAGAATGCCTATAAAACCCAATTTAGACTATCGTCTCAATAAACCTTTTTCAACTCCCATATTAGAAATAATTGATGAATCATCTTCTGTAAAAACTTTTAAAATTAAATATAATCCTATTTCAAAGTCAATATCTTATATTCCGGGTCAATTTGTTATGGTTTGGGTTCCTGGAATTGATGAAATTCCCATGTCGATCTCAAAATATTCCGATAATGGAATGATCTCAATTTCTGTGGCCAAAGTCGGGGAAGCCACAGAAAAATTATTTGAATTGAAAGTGGGAGATATTATTGGAATTCGTGGGCCGTATGGAAATGGATATTCGGTTCGTCCAGGTACTGCGGTTATTGTAGGCGGTGGTATTGGAATGGCTTCAGTATTACCATTAATTTACCATATTAAAAATTTAGTTGGTTATTCAAATGAAAATGAAATTAAAACAGATCAAGTAATCTGTATTGAAGGTGCAAAAACTGAAAAAGACCTTATATATTTGGAGGAATTAACCGATTTGTTTTCAGATTCCTCTGATTTTTATGTCTGTACAGATGATGGCTCTTATGGTTTTAAAGGGTTTACAACTGAGAAATTAGTCGAGATCTTAAATCAAAAGAGTAATCAAAAAAGTATTCAAAAACAGATCGATTCAAATGCTTCTTCTATCACAATTTATGCTTGCGGACCTGAAATAATGCTTAAAAAAATTGTGGAAATTGGCATGCAATATAATTTAGATGTGCAGGTAAGTCTTGAGCGGATGATGAGATGTGGCTTTGGTATTTGTGGATTATGTGCTTTAGATCCTACTGGGTTGCTCGTCTGTCGAGATGGTCCTGTGTTTACTGCCAATCAACTTAAGGATTGTAGTGATTTCGGTAAAATTCACCGTGATTTTTCAGGAAAACCTTATAATATCTAAATATAAAAACTAAAGTATGTAAATTTGTGATTTCAATGCCTTCAAAGGATGAGAAAACTCAGGAAACTTTTACAAATGGCCAAAACGTGTGGAAAGATACCCAGATTTCCCGCGATTATTTAAAGGGAAGTCGGGCTGCCATTCCTTTCGCAAAAGAGGAAATCGAGATTATACAAAATATTATTAGATATGCTTCGATTTCTGTGAATTCAATATTGGATATTGGTTGTGGAGATGGAATCTTGGGATGTGCTCTCTGGGAAAAATATCCAAATGCTGTAGTAACTTTTTTAGATATTTCAGAAATAATGTTAGAAGCAACAAAAAAGAATATTCAAAAACTAAAAATAAAAAATGCCTTATCTCACTCCCATTTTTACATACATGATATGCAAAATGCTAATTGGGTTGATGATTTAAAACAATTCGCTCCATTTGATATCATTATTTCTGGTTTTGCAATACACCATCTTACTCATCGAAGAAAAAAAGAAATTTACGGTGATATTTATGATTTATTATCAAATAATGGTTTTTTTCTCAATCTGGAAAGAGTAGAATCTGCTTCTTCTCTTGGTGTTGTTCTAAATAATGAAAATTATATTGAAAATTTATATATATATCATAAGCTATCTAATCCTGATATTTCTCGGGAAGAAGTTGCAGAGAAATACTATTATCGCCCTTTAAAACAATCAAATATATTGGCTCCAGTAGAACTTCAAACTCAGTGGTTACGAGAGCTTGGATATATTGATGTTGATATTTTCTTCAAAATTTATGAAATCGCAATTTTTGGCGGCCGTAAACGGTTTTCTTAGCCTTCATATATTATCGAAAAAAACAAATTCCATGCGATTTTTTTATTATATATACCTTTTTGGATGGAAACTTGATCACAAATGAATTCTTCTACTTCTCCTGAAGTTAAAGAGGATAAAACCTTTAAAACAGCTCGGGATATTATAAAATTTCTATTAACACACCCAAATACTTCAAAAAAGCAGCTAACGGCGGTAAAGTGCAAAATTGGGAAAAAGTATGGATTTCCCTCAGTAATCCGTAATTCACAAATCTTGGATCATGCCAGTGAGGATGAGCAAATTAAATTACGCCATATTCTTCGCCGTAGGTTGACTCGAACATTATCTGGCGTTTCGATTGTTGCAGTAATGACTGCTCCTAATCCTGCAGGAGCACATAGCTGTCCTGGAGAATGCATTTTCTGTCCTGGTTCCGATTCTCAACCAAATCAAAAGGTTGCTCAATCTTATACAGGGAGGGAGCCTGCTGCAATGAGATCTGCAATGTATCATTATGATTCATATTTACAGACACTTCACCGGTTGATTGATTTACAGCAAATTGGTCATCAAGTGGATAAAATTGAACTGATAATAATGGGTGGAACTTTTCTATATGCCCCGATTGAATATCAAGATGATTTTATGCATGGATGTTTTGATGCCATTTTAAATTTCCGTAAACCTAATTATAATGATCATAAAAGAACTTCAAATTTATCCACAGCAAAACGTTTATTGGAAACTGCTGAAACCAGACTAATTGGTATTACCTTTGAAACACGCCCAGATTATTGTTTTGAAGAACATATAGATCGTTTGCTCGAGTTGGGAATTACACGGATAGAAATCGGAGTCCAAACCACAAGACAAGAAATATTGGATTTCGTTCACCGCAATCATACTGTAGAAGATAGTATTCGAGCAATTCAAGTTGCAAAAGATAGTGGAATTAAAGTTAATTGTCACATAATGCCAAATTTACCGCTAAGTTCTCCTGAAATTGATTTTCAAGTATTTCAAGAAATTTTTAATAATCCTCATTACCGCCCTGATATGCTCAAAATTTACCCAACATTGGTCGTTGGTGGTACTGAATTATATAAATTATATCAACAAGGAAAATATACTCCCTATCCGCAAGATAAGGTGATTGAATTGATTGCAAAAGTAAAGGATTCAATTCCTCGTTATATTCGGATTCAACGAATTCAAAGAGATATTCCTATGGATTTGATTATTGATGGAGTGAAAAACAGTAATCTTCGACAAATTGTGAATAACTACATGCAAAAGCATGATATGCACTGTAAGTGTATCAGATGTCGAGAAGAAGGGTTTCAAGCACTCTCTAAAGGAACAATGAGTCATCCAGTTAATTTTGAAGATATTAAGTTTTTTCATGAGACATATGAAGCATCTGATGGTTTGGAACATTTCCTATCTTATGAAAATTCCGATCAAACAGTTTTGATCGGCTATTTACGTTTAAGATTTCCTTCAGATCGTGCCCATCGCCCTGAGATTACTGAATCAAAAACTGCCATTGTACGAGAAATTCGAGTTGTTGGAGAAATTGTTCGTCATGGTTCAGCACCTCAAAAGAGTCAAATTCAACATAGAGGTTATGGAAAAAAATTGATGAAGAATGCAGAAAATATTGCATTCGAAAACGGTTTTGATAGAATTTTAGTAATTGCTGGTATTGGCGTTCGAGAATACTTTTATCATCTAGGTTACTCTCCATATGGGCCATATGTCGTAAAAAATTTAAATTAGCAAAAAAATAGTTTGAAATTACATGAAAAAAAACAAGAAAGATATTCCTTCAAGATTTTTTAATATGAACTGGATTATGTTTAAGAATAAAAGTAAAACCTAATGTTCGAAATGCTTCATCCACAATATCTTTATTTAAAGCACAAGTTTCGATATATTTTATATTATATTTTTCTGCTAAGGCTTGACCTTGCTCTGCTGTAATTTTTCGTTCATTTACCAAATCGATTTTATTTCCAATGAGAATTAATGTGATATCTGGTACAGCAGTGGTGGCTTCTTTATACCATTCTTTAACATTTTCGAATGTCTCTGGACGGGTGACGTCAAATACCAAGAAACCCGCGCGTGCACCTGCATAATAGGAATTTCTTACTGGTCGAAAAATTTCCTGTCCGCCCATGTCAAATATGCTAAAATCTACACTGATTTCCCACATTGGAAAATTCATATGCTTGGTCATAATATTAACGCCAATTGTAGATTTGTAATCATCGTTTAATTTCTCATTGACAAAATTCTCAACTAACGTTGTTTTTCCCACACTTGTATCTCCACCCAGAATAACTTTCATTGAAAACCTGCCTTTTTCTAAGTGTATTACGTGATGGTCTGAATCTTCAGGATTTTCAGAAGATTGAATATTAAATTCTGGTATAACCATGCTTACTTCTTTTCCAAGATTAATCCGAGCCACTTTTTCTGCTGAAAGGAAAATATATGGAAAGACTTCAACTAC
The DNA here is from genome assembly GCA_021498095.1 of Candidatus Harpocratesius repetitus. Lineage (GTDB taxonomy): Archaea > Asgardarchaeota > Lokiarchaeia > Sigyniarchaeales > Promethearchaeaceae > Harpocratesius > Harpocratesius repetitus. The sequence goes on from JAIZWK010000001.1 coordinate 1,190,318, forward strand.
ATTTGCTTCTAGTGGGCAGAGAAATACAAGTAAAGCATCAGGTCCAGCTTCAGAATAGATAATTCGACCAAATTGTGTCGAAAAAGTGTATACTCCAACTTTACGGGATTCAAAATTTACTGACTCTTGAACCATTTTTGTATCCATTAATTCTTCCAGTTTTTCTTTCAAATTTTCATCCATATTTGATTGAAATAAGTATGTAATTTTTTCATGAGTAGGACTTAGTATTAAAACTCCATATAATTTATCAGAAAGTGTCTTAAGTATGGAGTTGATAAGTAGATTTAATCGGAAAACATTTACCATGTGATTTTTCACCATATAATTTCGTTTATCACTCAAATTACCTTAGAAAAAAATAATCATTATTAACATTAATATATTCACTTTTCATTTAATTAGTAAATTTATTTTTCGAAATTTTCCAATTTTAAATAGCTACATAGAGTAAAGGAAATATGGATCAAAAAGAATTTTCTTTAACTGCATTAGTTAATCAACTGAACGAATGTTTAGAGCTGCGAAATGTTCGTCAATGGCGAACTTTATCGAAATTAGTAACAAAATATTATATTTCAAAAATATTTGAACGCCAGCATTCTAGTAAGGATTAATCATTTTTTTAAATCAAGAATTGTTAAGAAATCGAGATTTAGACTACAATATAATAATTTTTTTTGTTTTTGTAATTCTTCAAATATTTTTTAAAAGTTCCAGTAATTTCGGTAGTGGTTTTTCTTGTTTTACGAAATATGGTGTTTTAAATTCATCTTTTTGATGCTTTGAAGAGACTACTGCAATAGAATGTGCACCTAACCGATTTGCAGTTTCGATATCTGACGGATGATCTCCAACAATGCATATTTCTGAAGCGTTCAAGCCGTAATATTTGAGGAAAGACGATGCATGTGCAGGGTCTGGTTTGATTTTTGAAGTACGATCCCGTCCAATTATTACGTTTGGATCTGGAAAATACTGATAAATACCTGCCTGCTGTAATGAAATCATGGCATTTTTGCTGGTGTTTAAAGTTATAATTCCTAATTTTAGATTAGATTGGGTTAAATATTCAAGAACCTTATCCATATCTGGAATAATTTCTGCTTTTTGAGCCGCTATGAATTCTTCTTTTGCAATAAGTTGATCAACCATTTTTCGAATTTCCAAAACCTTTTCCATTGAATAATGCTTTTTTTGAATAAAATAGCTGGATGCTTCATTAAGCATTTTCAAAACAAATGATTCTGTGCTGAGAATATTTTTAGGATAACCTTGTTCCTCTAGAATTTGGATTGTTTGTAATCTACATTTTTGGTAATTAATTTGAAAATGTATCAAAGTTCCATCCAGATCGAATAAGACGCCTTTTAACGCCATTTGAGTGAACCAATATTTTATAATAGATAAATAATTGGAAAAGAATAAGAAATTTGAATTGAAGCCTAATTAATTGCTAAGGTCCAATGCTTTTTTGAAATCTTTATCATTTTTTCACTTATTCACCAAAGCGTTATAAAGTTCGAAATCTAATTATTATTGATTTGATCTGAATCATGCCTGTTAAATATCCCGTTCCATCTGATCGACCATTTTTTCATGGTAAATATTGGCCTATAGGCGTTCCTCATCAACTTGATATTGATTTTACAATCACCCTACCTGATATGCTAGAAAGTTCTGTTAAAAAATGGCCGGATGATCCTGTAATTTGGTTCTTAGATACATTTGTTTCTTATTCTCAGCTTAAAAATTACGTTGATTCGTTGAAAAAAGCCCTATTTAAGATTGGGGTTCGAAAAGGAGATGTTATTTCTTTGCTTTTACCAAACTGCATCCAATATGTGGTAAGTTATTATGCGATAACTTCCTTAGGCGCAGTTGTTTCTGGAATCAACCCTACCTATTTTCCATTAGAAGTTTTTCATCAACTCCAACTGACAGAATCACATAAAATAATTGTATTAGATTCTCTATTTGATGAAAAAATAAAACCATTCAGTTCTGAATGGGAATTTGATTGGATAATTGAAACAAATATTGTTGATTTAGCTAAAGGTATGTCTAAAATTAAGAAAACTTTCGGAAAATGGCTGAAAAAAATTCCAACTGGAAAAGTTAATCATCCCAAGGTTTATTCATTCGTTAATTTGATGAAAGAATCTTCAGAATTCTCAGATGTTCCTTCAATTTTAATTAATGCTTCTGAAGATGTTGCTACATTAATCATGACAGGTGGAACAACTGGAATTCCAAAAGCAGCAGAATTAACTCATGAAAATGTTGTCAGTAATGCAAAACAAGCGGGAATTTTCATTACACAGCATTCAGATCCATCGGGAAATATACATTTAGGGCACCATTCAGGATTAATCGGAGTTATTCCGTTGTTTCATAGTTATGCTCATACTATCGTGATGAATGCAGTTATAAGTGTGGGTGCTTGGATGATTCTTTTTCCCATTCCCCCTCCTGCAAAGGAACTTGTAAAAACACTTCATCGCTTACCAAATCTTAATTATTTCGGTTATGCAGGTGTTGAGTTACTTTTTCAGCGAATAATTGACTTACCCGAAGAATTTCTAAGAAAATATCCCTTGGATAATCTATTAAAATTAAATTTATCGGGAGCAGGACCCTTGCATTCATATGTTAGAAAACCCTTTGAAGCAAAAACAGGTACATTAATTACAGAAACATATGGATTAACCGAAGCATCACCGGGAGTAAGTATTAATAATATTTATGGTCCTCGCGATATAGGAACAATTGGAACCCCTCTTCCTGGCACTGATTGGGAAATATTTCCTATTAACAATTTTGAGCAAGGACCAATAAAAGAAATTGGGCCTGACTATTTTGGCGAAATATGTGTTTCTGGACCACAAATTATGAAAGGGTATTTTCGTAATCCTTCCCAAACTGCTGAAACAATTAAAATTTGGGATAAAAGACGTTGGTTGTTAACAGGAGATATTGGGTATATGGATGTAGAAGGTAGAATTATTATTTTAGATCGAAAGAAGCAGTTGATCAAAGTTGCAGGTCACCCGGTATTTCCGTCTGAAGTCGAAAATTTAATTGGTAAACATCCAGGTATATTAGAAGTGGCAGTTACAGGAGTCCCAGATAAAAAGACAGGAGAAGCGATTAAAGCATGGATTGTGCAAAAACAAGATTACCCTTTTGAATTATCTGCAGAATTGTTAAAAAAATGGTGTAAAGAGAATATAACTTCTTGGAAAGTTCCTAAATATTTTGAATTCATCTCAAATTTACCCAAGAATGCAATTGGCAAGATTCTCCGCCGTAAATTATCTTCTGAGTGAAGATAGAAATATTAAGATTCTTTTTCATTTTTCTTTGTAAATTCATGAAAAATTTTAAAAAAAGCTTTTTTAACCATTACAATGAATCTTTTCTTCACCAATTCAAATTTGGGTAAATTTTTTGAAATTTATGCCCAGATTGAAAATTTTGGAAGAAATCAACAAAAATGTGATAATTCAATGACACAACTTAATAATGTCTACATTGTGGATTATGTTCGCACTCCTTTTTCACGATCTCGACCGAAAAGTCGAGAACGAAGTGCATTCAGCGAAATTCGTGCAGATCAATTGGTGGGATATACACTTCGGAATATGTTTGAGCAACGTATGAAAGATAAAGTAGCTCCTGAAGATGTTTCGGAGTTTGGATACGGTTGCTCTTTTCCAGTTGGAACAAATTGGCCTTATGCTGCACGCAATGCTTGGTTTTCAGGAAATATGCCTCCAAGTGTGCCTTCTCTTTTCTTTGATCGTGCTTGTGGTTCAGCTATGTCAGCTATGCATCATGGTATTCTATCAATTCAGACTGGTGATAATGATATCTTTGTGGCTTCAGGAGCTGAACATATGTTTATGGAGCCTATGGATCCAACGCTACAGAAAAACATGGTTGCGCCAAAACATTTGATTATAAAAAGTGAAGGAAATTTCTGGTATCGGGATGATATTGATATCATGACTGGCATGAGCATGGTTCAAACTGCTCAAAAATTATTTGAATATGAATGTGATCATATTTCAATTGAAGATATGGCTAAATTTGGAGTAACCAGTCATAATTGGGCTGAAAAAGCACTAGATGAAGGCTATTTCAAAGGTGAAATCGTACCTGTTCTAGGACACAAAGAAGGAAATTTGGAAGAAGAATGGCTTGTTGATCACGATTTGGCGATTCGAAGAGGTGCCACCCTTGAAAAGACTCTTTCATTACCTGCAGTAAGTACTCCTGGTTATATGGGAGGATATAAGCATAAACGATTCAAACGTAAAGAATACAAGGAACGTTTTGGTACCAAGAGTGGTGTTATTACTCCCGGAAATTCTTCTCCCTTAAATGCTGGAGCAGCAACTATGATGCTTGCTTCAGAAGAAGCGGTGAAAAAGCATGGATTGGAACCCATAGCTCGTATTGTTTCCATGGGGTGGGCAGGTGTAGATCCTTCGGTAATGGGTCGTGGACCAGTTCCAGCCACAGAAATGGCTTTGAAAAAGGCTGGTTTAAAAGCAGAAGATATTGATTATTGGGAAATTAATGAAGCATTTGCAGTAGTTGTATTAAATGCTATGCATCACTTCAATATTCCAAGAGAAAAGGTAAATGTAAAAGGTGGAGCAATTGCAATTGGTCATCCTCTGGGCGCAAGCGGAGTAAGGCTTCCTGGAACATTAGCGCGTATTCTTAGAGAAAAGAAAGCAAAATATGGTGTTGCTACTTTGTGTTGTGGCAGTGGACAAGGTGTTACCACCATAATTGAAAATCCTGATGCTTAATAGATATAAGAATATTATTTTGGTTGAATTCACCCTTTTTGTTTAAAACATTATTTTTTTTTTTTATAAAAGAAAGAGTTCTTGAAAAACAAAAAATGTGATAAAAAGGATGATATAAAAACTTACAAATAAAAATGGTATAATAACAATTAAATCTTCAATTTTAAATGTTTTTTAGGAGTTGTGATGAATATGGGAAAATTTAATGGAAAAATCGCCTTAATTGGTGGAAATCTGGGAAAAATTAAAAAAGATAAATTTAAGATTGGATTGGGTGGTGTAATTGCCAAACAACTCCAAGATGAAGGAGCACAAGTTTGTTTAGTTGACCTTGATTTTGCGGTAACTCAAGCTTGTGTTTCTAGTTTAGGTGGTTCTGCAAAAGCCTATGATTGTGATCTATTAAAAGATCGCTCATATGAAACTGAAGAATATGTTGATGAACGAGGAAGAACGAAAACAAGGGTTATTTGGAAAGATAATCCTGCATTGACCATGGTTAATCAAATTGTTGATGAATTTGGAAGACTCGATATTCTTATTACAAATTTTGATAAATTTGAACGAGTACGATTGGATGCAAGCGATAATGCACTATTTGATGAGCTACGTGATAAAAATATAACTCCTACCTTCCATCTACTTGCAGCTGTTCGAGAACAATTTTCAACTCAAACTAAAACTCAAGGAACTTATGCAAAGGTAGTTATGCTAACATGCATGGTCGGGAAAGCAGGTATGAGTCTGGGTGCTCTGTATTCTGGATTTAAAGCAGCTATTATTGGGTTAACGAAAAGTATGGCTCGAGAATTCGGACGTTTTGCAAATGTAAATGCTGTTGCATTTGGTCCCCTTGCAGAGAAGAAAATGCAAGGTCCCAAAGAAAAAACTAAAGATGGGTTTATGGTTACTCAAACTGATATGTCAAAACAACCAATTACCTTTGAAAAGGTGGCACCTTTAGTATGCTTCTTAGCATCTGATGATGCAATTGCAATCTCTGGTCAAATTATTAGTGTTGATGGGGGATTATGGTTGAAATTGGAGCAATAGGAGGAAATCAAAATGAAAGAATTATTAAAAGATAAAGTTGCGATTATTACTGGTTCAGGACGGGGTATTGGCAAAGGCATTGCGACCTTCTTTGTAGAACAAGGTGCTAAAGTTGTCATTAATGATATCGATCCTGCCCCGTGCAACGAAACAGCTGAAGAATTACGCGCTATGGGCGGTGATGTATTAGCAAGCCCATGTGATGTCACAAATAAAGAACAAGTAGAAAAAATGGTTGCTGATACCATTGCTAAGTTCGGAAAAATCGATATATTGGTAAACAATGCTGGTACCTCTCGGGATGCCTTAATTCACAAAATGGATGATAAACTATTGCGATTCATCATTGATGTCAATTTAAAGGGTACCCATGTTTGTACTCAAGCAGTTATGCCTGAATTTATTAAAGAAGAGCGCAAGGATGAATTTAAGAAAATTATCAATTTTGCTTCCACAACAGGCGTTTCGGGAAATATCGGACAAGCGAACTATGCTATTGCCAAAGGAGGTATTATCGGCTATACCAAAGCTGTTGCCCGTGAATTTGCTCGATATCGCGTTTGTGTGAATGCTGTTGCACCAGGCTTCATTGAAACACGGATGACTCAAGAAAAGAAGCCAGGTATGAAATTAGGGCTTCCACCTGCTATTCGAAGTATTGCAATTAATGCCATTCCATTTTCACGTAATAAAATTGGTGGGCGCCCAATCGATATTGCCAGAATTGTAGCATTTTATAGTTCTGATCTCTCAAATTGGGTTACCGGCCAATTAATATTAGGCGATGGTGGCGCGTTTATATAGAAATATGTAAAAATTCTATTATTGATCATTTGATAACTCGATAACCCAAATTTTTTTCACTTTATTTTCATTATATTGAATATTATTATGGGATTAATTTTGAAATTCCGTTCAAATCAACAAGATCAATGGAATATCTTCTATCGGCATATTTTTGATGTTTTTCGGGAAGGAAAGATGATTGCTTTTCCATGGGGGAAAGCGGGATATGGTTTAGCTGGAGACCCAAGTAATCCAAGTATTTTACAGATATATTGGGATTTATATGGCGAAAATTTCGTTGAAAATGTAATATTTATCGGAGATTCAATCAAAACCTTGTCTCAATGGGGATTATTAAGCGATCTTGCCATTAAAGTTGCTGAATTATATTGGCCAGGGGATCTCGTGATACATGTCCCCTTTATCCATTTAGAAGAAAATCCTTTGCAAGAACAAATTTTCTCTGCCAATCCAGAATTAGAAACAAGTCTTTTACAGCGATCGGTCTATCTTTTAGTTCCACGGCATCCTGTTGCTCAAAATTTCTTTTCTTATCTAATTGATCATGGATATCCTCCTCTATTAATGGGAAATTTTGCCGCTATTTCATCCAATTTCAATGCGCAAGATGCGGTTACTGTGATGAATGAATTCGGTAATGAGTACTTAGGAGTTGTTGCTGATGCAGGTCGTTTGCAGAAAAGTAAAAAAGTGTATCCTGCCACTCAAGTGGCGATATTCGATGAAGATTTCCTCCAAATTGAGATAGAAGGGTTGATTTCTGAAGCAAATATATTTGATTCCTTTCCTAATTTAAATTTGGAAAAAGATGAATTCTAATTTGAGATGAACAGAATAATGCAAAAATTCAATTTATTAGTTTCAACTGCTCGTGAATTTGAGGAACAAGCCAAAACCGAACTATGGTTCAATTTAATGTCGCTTGGCGATCCCAATCCAATTATTTACAAATCCAATTTTCAAGGTCTAATTTTAGGATATACAAATCTTCCCCCTCGACGTTTAATTTATTATCTGCGTGATGTGATTACTTCTAAGGATGTGAATTATATTCAATTCATTCAAAAAATTTATCCAATCGACCTTGTTACGGCAACAGAATTACCCGTAATTAAAGAAGCGGTCTTAGAATTAATCGCAGAATCTCAAATTTGTCATGTTCCAACATCAAAATTTCGTATTACCGTTAGAAAACGTAATTCGCCTTTACGACCTGAAGATATTATTAATTCTATCGCACCTCTTATTTCTAATCCAGTTGATTTGAAAAATTTTGATTGGAACTTGCAATTTGAGATCCTAGGCAAACAAACTGGTATTGCAATACTCTCAAAGGACGACATCTTCAAGCCAATCAGTGAGCGAAGAGATCTTTTATATGTAAATGATAGTACATGGATGGATGAAATGTAAGCTGCGATTTTTTAACTATTTGTTTGCTTTTTTTTCTGAATTCGAGGATACTAAATTAAACTTCAATTAAAATCAAATTTATTCTTGTTTTTCTAAATTATTATTTTTAAAGAATGAGTGGCCCCGCACAGAAGCGGATCAAACTGATCCGTAAAAGTAGATACCTCCGAAGGAGGTGAAATCAAGTCCGACCTTTAAAGCCGGACATCCAAAAAGACAAAATAAATTCCGTGCGGCAGCCATATTTGTGTTTTATTTTTTCAATTCTTTATTTTGGCGACTTGCATTCAATAAAGTGACTCAAGTCTAAATAGTTTAAAGTAATTTCATCTAATAAAATTTTGGCGAAAGAAGAATTAGTTCTAGAGTATCATAAATTTTTCCTTTAAATAAAAATGCAGAAAAATTCAAATAAAATATAGGTAAATTAAATTTATATTTACGGAACAACAGCACTATATGTTAATAATTTGATTGAATTTGTATAAAGAAGAGATGTAAGAATAATGGAAAAAAGAAATAATAATAATCGATTGCGTGTTGGGATTCTCACTGGTGGTGGAGATTGTCCTGGTTTAAATGCAGTGATTTACGGTGCTTTACTCCGTGCATCTGAGGAATCTTCAAAGCAAGTTGAAGTAGTAGGAATTATTAAGGGCTGGAAAGTGTTTAATTTTCCAAAATCAGAATTGACTAAAGAATTAGTTGATCATTATACTCAAGTGCTTGATATTGGAGAATTGGATGATCTTCACACCAAAGGTGGCACAATGTTGTATACATCGCGCACAAATCCTTTTAAAGCAGTTGCAAAGCTTAAAGATCCCCAAGAAAGGGAACAATTAACAAAAAAAATCGGGGAAGATTTAGCTTCCAAATTCCAAGATTTGAATATAGATGCGTTAATTGCAGTTGGTGGTGATGATACTTGTGGAGTGGCTGCAGCAATGTATAAATATGGTGGTGCGCATATTGTGGCTTGTCCTAAAACAATTGATAATGATTTAGCAGGGACTGATTTTACTTTTGGTTTTTTCAGCGGAGCCCAATTAGCGAGTAATACTTTAGATAACCTTACTACTACAGCGCATTCTCATCAGAGAATTTTTGTGGTAGAAGTAATGGGTCGCGATGCAGGTTGGTTAACATTATATTCCGGCCTTTCAAGTGGGGCTGATATTATTCTATTACCCGAAGTTCCTTTTGATTTTGAACATGATGTTGTAGATGTATTGAAGAAACGGGCGAACGCAGGTTATAAATTTCATATTATTGCATGTTCAGAGGGAGCCTATCCTAATCCTGAATCATTAGAGCGAGATTTTACCACGATAAGTCAAAAAGATATTGAAGCATTACCAAAAGATAGTTTTGGAAATCCTATTTTATCAAAATTGAATATGGCTAGCAAAATTGAAAAAGAATTGCAGAAACGCGAAGATATTAAACAGTATTTTAATGAAAGACATGCACATTATGAAATTCGATCTGTAGTTTTAGGACATACAATGAGATCTGGCACTCCAAATGTATATGATCGCGTTTTAGGTTTACGCTATGGGTATCACGCTATGGATTACGTAATCCAGGGCCAATTTGGAAAGATGACTTCGTTACAAGGGACTGAAATAGAACCGGTAGATATTGTAGAAGGATCTAAGAAACGTTTGATTCCTCTTGATTCAGATTTGTTGAAAATTAAAGAAGCTATGATTTCGGTGAAACACAAAAGCAAAGAAAAATTGTTCAAGTAAGATGTCGTATCTGTTTAGTATTCTTTTTTTTTCTAAATTTTATATATTAGAGGTTATAGCAGAATTCAAAGAATTGAAGGAAATCCGAAAATCTTCTCTAAATTTTCCACAATCCCCAAATCTATCCTAATTTTAAATTTGTCGAAAGATAGTTAAAGAAAAAAAATAAGATTAAGTCAATAATTCAAAGAAAAATGATAAAAATATGAAATTATTAATCGAATTTAAGATTGTAAAAATACCGACTCAAATAATAATTGGATGCATGGAAGTATTGTCATGAAAATTGGCTCAAAAGATAGATTTTGATTAAATTAAAAAAAATTACTAAAGCCTCATTAATAAAAGGAAAAATTAGGAGAAATTAGAGAAAATTAGAAAAAATTTGATTCTTTTTTAGCTATTTTCAAGAGATTCAATCGTTTACATTTGTATTTAAGAGTTTCTTGAATTTAGGTTGTACTAGAAGTATTATGATCGCTACACCAAAAGTTCCTCCAAAAATGCCCAAGTAATATCCAGGAATTGAAGAGGTTGCATCACTTGGTATTTCAGGATGTTCTAAAGCCCAAAGATTATATTCTATCATATCAATATATGCTGATATCGTTGTATCATTGGTCGTTTTCATACCTAAGAGTGGGATTCCCCATACAATACTGGAATTCATATCTCGAGCCAGTTGAAGTACAAGAGAATTGTCCAGGTTTGTTTGACTAACGATGGTTGTACAGTTTTCTGCTTTCATAATATCTTTAATAGCTTGAATATGCTGAGGACTTGGCTCTACATCATGTTGTTCTTCTATTATTGCTATTCTTTGTATTCCCAGAAGATCATAAAGGTACATAAACGATGGATGGTGGACAACCACCTTTAAACCTGCATACTTATCCTTTTCTGAATTAATTTCTGTAAGAAGATTATCTAATTTCTTTATATAGTTGCTGTATTGTTGTGTCAAAAGTGTTTCGTCTTCAGAATTTAATAATTCCTTAAATGCAAGATATATATTATGAGCCATTTCTTTTGCGATTTTTGGAGACATCCAACCATGGGGATTTTCCATATTTAAAAGTGGGTCTTTTTCTACCATGCTTTCATTCATAACAGAAACAATACATAAATTTGGGTTATCTGTTAGCACCGTCTCTTTATAATTATTCCACCAAGGTTCTAAATCAGAGCGTCCCATCAGAAGAAGAACATCGGCTTCCATTAATGCATTTATTTCGGATTGTACTGGTTCATATGTGTGTGGATCCTCCGTTCCTTCAACAAGAACTGCTGTAATATCGATGAAATTTCCTCCAACTTGCTGAGCAAAGTCTTGTAATAATTCTGTTGATGCAACTACTTTGATTTGGGATGAAGACTGTGCATTTACTGATGATGGGGTCATAGATAGAATAATCAATGAAAATAGGATAAAATATACCCTTTTTTTCTTAATCATAATGGTTTTCCTCCTGAAAAATACAGCTTATATTCAATAAGATTTAATGATATTTTAAATTTTACGATGTATCGTAAAAATTTATAAGAATCGAAAATTTATAAATAATAAGTATACATAAGTACCTAAGGAGATAGTTAAAGATGAGTGGGGTTCTTGAATTTTTTCAAAATTTGCAATATGCCTATCTACAAAGAGCTTTGTTTTCTACCATCATTGTGGGAATTGTATGTGGATTGATCGGAGTATTTATTATACTAAAAGGAATGAGCTTTTTAGGGGCTGGAATTGCACACAGTTGTTTTGCCGGAGGTGCTTTAGCTATTTTATTAGGAATAGATCCATTTTTCACCATTTTTCTTTTTGGTGAAGCGACTGCAATGCTAATTGGATACATAAATGAGCGAGATTCTTCATCCCAAAATGATACTGCAGTTGGAATTATGTTCAGTTTATCTATGGCTTTAGCTATTTTATTTGTAGGTTTGAATAAAGAATACAATACTAATATTCAAGCTCTTCTTTTTGGAAATGCTTTGCTAATTACTGTAGAAAATTTCATTCGATTAGTCATTATTTCGGTGTTTGTCGTAATCTTATTCTTTCTCGTCAAAAAGGAGTTGTTATTTATAATTTTCGATGAGTCTATGGCAAAAATTTCTGGAATTCCTGTAAAAATTTTAAATTATCTATTTGTGGGAATGATTGCTGCAATCATCACAATATCTTTGCGAGCAATTGGTGCTATTCTTGTATTTGCCATGATAGTAACTCCAGCAGCTGCAGCTTATCAATGGACATATAAAGTCAATTTTATGTTGTTTCTAAGTGCACTTTTTGGTTCTATTTCATCTTTCTTTGGAATGATGTTTAGTTTTCTTTTCGACTTACCAACAGGTTCCACAATTGTTTTAATTGTTACTTCTATTTTTGGAGTATCTTTTATTTTTTCTCCAAAACGTCGTATTCCAACCTTTATTACTGCTAAAGATCAATTAGAACACAAAAAAGAATGTCGATATTGTCGAGATTTGAATAACATCGAAGATTGTCCTTATTGTCAAGATGGTGATTTTGATTCTATCAAGTATGAAACTGCTAAAGTGGTTTCTAGTTTAAATCCTTTGCAAGGAGGGAAAAAATAATAATGAATACTTCTGAAAGTGTAAAAAACGAACAAGTAAATCGTTTTGATAATCACAGTCTTAGTAATACTCATGATTCAGTAAAAAAAAAAATAGAGTCACCAATTACACTTAATTCACATCTTTCACAAAGTTCAAAGAATTCTCATGCGATTGAATTTTCTAATGTTAATATTGGCTATCCTGGACATTTAGTTCTTCAAAATTTAAATTTTATTATCAAAGAAGGAGAATATGTTGGTATTATTGGACCCAATGGTTCTGGGAAAACTACTTTATTAAAAACACTTCTTCATCTGATAAAACCTATAGCAGGAACAATTCAGATTTATGGAAAACCAATTGATAATAGAATTCGTAATTCAATTGGCTATGTTCCACAATCAAGTCCAATTCCAAGAGAATTTCCCCTCTCTGTAAAAGAAGCAGTTTTAATGGGCAGGTATGGGCAAATAGGCTTATTTCACAGACCAAAAAAAATCGATCATGAAATGGTTCATAATGCTTTGATTCAAGTGCATCTACATGAATTTGCCAATAGACCAATTGGGCATTTATCTGGAGGAGAACAACAGAAAATATTAATTGCTCGAGCTCTTGCTCGAAATCCTAAAATATTGTTACTTGATGAACCAACAAGTGCCCTTGATTTTGAAATGACAAGATCAGTTTTTAGTTTAGTTGATGAATTACATAAGAAATATGGTTTAACCATTCTAATGGTTCATCATAATGTTAACTTGATCCGAAAACACTGTGATCGCTTATTTGTATTAGACCAAATGATCCGTTTTGATGGACATCCAACAGATCCACGTGTAGAACAAGCAATATCTATTGCTTATAATCTTTTTGAGCCATAATAAGGATTGAGTTAAAATGTTGGATGGAACACTTTTAAAAGAAAAGGAAAATCAAGTCTTAGATTTTCTTTTTTATTGGGGAAGACCAATCAGAAGCGGTGATATAGCTAAAGAATTAAATATCCCGCATTCTACATTAAACTCTGTTCTAAAACGATTATCTAAAGAATCTTTAATTATTTGGGAAAAATATAGGTTAGTTAATCTAACATCAGAAGGAATGGATGCTGCAAGTCATCTTTCTAATCATCATTTTGTAATAGAATTCTTTTTAAAGGATACGTTAAATTTACCCGATGAAGAAGCCCATCTTCAAGCAATTCATCTTGCAGGAAGGGTAAAATGCTCTTTAATTGATGCAATTTGTGATAAATACAATTTTCCGAAAACTTCAATAAATTTTAATCTCTGTAAAAGGCGAGACTATCCACAACATTAAAACAATTTTTAGGGGTATCTATTTATATTCTTATTATTAAATAGTTACTAACACGCAATTTTATTTCTAAGGAGTGTACAATTATGTCGAAGAATGAAGCAAATTCAAATGTAAGTGAAGAAGGTTCTGCGGGAAGTTCAAATACGGCTAAAGAGTCATTTACTCCTCCAGAAAACAAAGAAACATTACAAAAGATGGATAAAGATCGCCTTACACCTTCAGAACGCGAAGAACTAATTCAATCAATTATAGTAAAAACAATTTTATGGATGACCATCATTGGAATTTTCATTACTGCAATAGGATTGGTCTGGGCAATTGGAGATCTCTTTTCTACGGATAAATTCAACCAATTTTTGCAATTATCTCTTCAAACAAAATTGTTTATTATAGGATTAGTATTATTAGGGATCTTATTTTTAGTATTATTTTTGGTGGTTTTCTATAAACGTGGAAGCCGAAATCTTCAGAAATCATTATTTAAACCAGTTAAACCATCTACATCCGCTAAGGATGAAGCTTATGAAATTGCAAAATATATTGCAGCTGGAACATTAATTGCTGTGTTCTTGATATTTACAGGATTGATCATTGCTTTGATTGAATTTCTTTTCGGAAAGTTTACACCAAACAGTATCCCAGATTTTCTGACAGAACTAACTGGTGGTTCAATAACCTTGATTATAGGGTTAATTATATTACTCTTTGATGGATTAGTTTATTCAATGGTTTTTATTTGGCAAAATGGGCATAATTGGGTAATTGAGAGTATCTTAGCCTATAATGAGCGTGTAGAATCAACCTATGAGTTTACATCAAAACAACAACTAACAGGAAAAATAATTTTTGGTCTTATTGTGTTTGAGTTAATAGGTGTTGTATTTGGAGTTGTATGGGCAATCATTGAATCAATTACTGGTGATTGGGGAAGTCAATTTCGGGAATATCCCGTAGGTGTTCAAATTTCATTTTATGGTATTTTTGCAGCATTATTCTTTGGAACAATGGTTTTCTCAATGTTCTTTTACAAACGTGGAAACAATTTAATTATGATTTCTCTTTTTGTTCAATATCACCCAAAAGATATCGAAAAGGAAAATACATCAGCAAAAGTTATAACAATTGGAATACTGCTCGCAATAAGTTTGATTACAATTGGTTTAATTATTTGGTTAGTATCACTTATAGTTAATGTAACATCTGGCGGTGGAGAAGGGAATATATTTACTATATTAGCTGGTTTAAGTAGTGGTTTGACTTTATTAGCTTATAGTGGCTTAATTGGTGTCTTTACTATTTTGGGATTGCTCTTTTCTTATTTCCTACACAATGGTTATTTCTTTACCCTTGAAAAAATCTTGTTATTAGAAGAAAAAATCGATTCTGGCTTAGATGAAGGAATTTCAAAATCGAAAGAGAAGAAGAAAAAGAAGGAAAAAAAAGAAGAAAAATAAAGGAAAGGAAAAATAATCTTCGCTTATCTTAGTAATTCACTAATTTTTTTTCATTTTTTGAATTAGGATTATTTATAAATTCACTAATGAGATATCAGAAAATGCTTGCTTTTAATATCCCTTATCTTTGACACTATATCCGAAATCCTCCAGTGCATTTTCAGAATTCCCATTTTTTCTAAATTTTTCTATATCTCATATTTTGTGGAATTTTAACCAAAATAATTAAATGGATTGTATCGCTTTCTTCCTTACCACCTCTCTTCGTGGCACTCTTAGGAAGGGATACAAACATGCCTGAACCACGAAAAACCCCATTATATGATATGCACGTTAAACTTGGGGGTAGAATTGTAAATTTTGAAGATTGGCTGATGCCGGTCCAGTTCGAAGGAGTTATTGTTGAGCATAATTGGACACGTCAACATGCCGGTATCTTCGATATTTCGCACATGACAGAATTTATGGTTGAAGGTCCAGACACAATTCCACTTTTAAAAACTCTCTTGACAAATAGTATAGGAATAGGAGATTTTAAAGCACAATATAATCATATGTGTTACCCCAATGGGGGAGTTGTAGATGATCTCTATATTTATCGAGAAAGTGAAGAAAAAGTGAGGATTATTGCCAATGCACAACCATTCGAAACAGAAGGAAAAGATTTTAATTGGATAAGGGATCACATTGGAAATCTTAATGTTACTATTACAGACCTCTCGTTAGAACGGGCTCGATTTGCATTTCAAGGACCTGAAACAATGAAATTATTAAATCCGATTACAACAGATGACATTACTACAATTAAACGGTTTAATTGGATTTATACTGAAGTAAAAACCACTAAAGGAAATATTCCTATATTTCTTTCTCGTACAGGATATACAGGAGAAGATGATTTTTCACCAGAATTAGGTTCTTTTGAAATTAGCTGTGATAAAAAATATGCTGAAATTATTTTCCAAACCTTTTTGGATACTGGTGCAAAACCAATTGGCTTGGGTGCACGAGATTCATTACGACTAGAGTGCTGTTTTGCACTTTATGGCCATGAAATTAATGAGAATATTACCCCAATTGAAGCAAACCTTTCTTGGGTTGTTAAAGAAAAAGAAGGGTTTCAATTTATTGGACAAGATGTAATTTTAAAACAGAAAAAAGAAGGAACTTCCAGAATTAGTGTAGGTTTAAATCTTGTCAATAAAGGAATTCTTCGACATGGATATAAAGTATTTAAAGATGGAAAAGAAATTGGTTATATTACATCTGGAACCTTTGCTCCAACTGTAGGAAAATCCGTCGGACTTGCATTAATTGAGAGTAAATTTAAAGAAATTGGACAAGAACTAGATGTTCAAATACGAAACAAGTTTAAAAAAGCAGTTGTTGTAAAAACACCATTTTATTCCAGAGGAAGAAAAATTTAATATCTTTTAAAAACAACTTGCGATCAACAATCATTAAAAAGTAATCATGTATTACCCCAATTATCATCCTTGATCTTTGGGAGACTTTTTTTTTCATAAAATCAAATGGTGAAACGTTATGGAATTTCCAACAGATTTAAAATATGCCGAAACTCACGAGTGGGTTAAAGTGGAAGGTGATATTGCCATTGTTGGTATTACCGACCATGCTCAAGATCAACTCGGAGAAATCGTTTTTGCTGAATTACCAGAAGTAGGCGATACCTTTGAGAAAGGCGAAGAAATGTGTAGTGTAGAAAGTTCTAAAGCTGTAGGTGAAGCACTTGCTCCTGTTTCAGGTGAAATCGTTGAGATCAACGAAGCCTTAGAAGATGAACCTGAAAAAATTAATGCTGATCCTTATGGTGAAGGATTTTTAGTAAAGATCAAGATGTCCGATCCGAGCGAGTTGGATTCTCTTTTGGATGCAGAGGGGTATAAAGCCACTCTTGGATAAATAGACTTCGTGATTTTTTTGGTATTCTATATTGTTATCTTTTTTTTATTTCTTTCATTTTCGTTTTTTCCTATTCCAATTATTTATAATAATTAAAGAGGCAAAACTATGGATTACGTTCCTCATGATAATAAAGAAATTGCAGAAATGTTAGCTGCAATAGGTGTGGATTCATTAAGTAATTTATATCAAGACATTCCAAAGGATTTAATCTTGGATCAGTTGAATCTCCCTAATGGAATTTCTGAACCAGATTTATTGAAAGACCTTACAAAATTATCTGAAAAGAATAAACAATACTCCACTGCATTTATTGGTGCAGGTTCATATTTTCATTACATTCCTTCCCTTGTCGATTTTGTGATAAGCAGAAGTCAATTTTTTACCGCATATACACCATATCAAGCAGAAGCAAGCCAAGGATTTTTACAAGCTATTTTTGAATACCAATCAGCAATTGCTCGCTTAACAGAATTAGATGTTACTAATGCTTCAATGTATGATGGTGCTTCAGCATTAGCAGAAGCTGCTATTATGGCTGCATTTTTAACTCGAAAAAAGAAAATTCTTCTCATCAAAGGAATTCATCCTGAATATGTGGAGACTGTAAAAACATATTGTTGGGGAAGGAATTTTGAAGTCGAAGAAATCAACTTAGATCAACTAGAAGAAAAAGTAAATTCCGAAATTGGTGGTGTTTGTTTTCAAAGTCCAAATTTTTTTGGTGAAATTGAAAATGCAAACGAAATTGTAACTAAAGTTAAAAACTTGAATAAGAAAACTTTGGTTATTCAATGCATGACCGATCCTACTTGTTTAGGTGTGTTAGTTTCTCCAGGAAAAACTGGTGTGGATATTTTTGTAGCGGAAGGTCAAAGTTTTGGATTACCTCCATCATTTGGTGGACCTGGACTTGGAATATTTGCAACTCATGATAAATATACTAGAAAGATGCCTGGACGTTTAATTGGATTAACAAAAGAAATTAATGGAGATAAAGAAGGTTTTGTTCTAACTTTACAAGCGCGAGAACAACATATAAGACGTGAAAAAGCAACTTCGAATATTTGTTCTAACCAATCTCTTTGCATGCTTTCTGCATTGGTTTATTTGGTCAGCATGGGAAAAACTGGTTTGAAACAGATTGCTATGCAAAATATCCAAAAATCTTATTATCTTAAAACAAAATTAGCAGAAATCTCTGGATATCAAATTCTCTCTAATAAACCTACATATAATGAATTTGTTGTAAAGTGCTCGAATTATCAAAAATTAAAAGAATTATGCAAAGCTAATAATATTCTCCCTCCCTTAGATTTGACTCGATATTATCCAGAAATGAAGAATTGCGCTCTAATTTGCGTAACTGAGCAGAATTCTAAGAAAGATATTGAATTATTTTTACAATTAGCAAAGGAGGCGGCTCAAGCCGAATAGGTGAAATCAAATGACTAATAATATTGAATTAATATTTGAGAAAGGATTCTCTGAATTTCCTTGTAATTTTGTGCCTTCTATGGATATTCCAGAAACTCAAATCGATCAAATTTTACCCAAAGAATTTATTCGAGAAAAGATAAATATTCCAGATACTCCCGAATTTGTAATTGTACGACATTTCATGAATTTAAGTGAGAAAAATCATTCTCTCGATCGTAGCATTTATCCATTAGGTTCATGTACTATGAAGTACAATCCTCGAATTAATGAAGTTTTGTGCCGATTACCTGGATTTACTCAAATTCATCCATTACAAGATGAAAATGAAGGTTCTTTAGAATTAATACATGAATTAGGTATGCAGTTATGTGAAATATGTGGGATGGATGCTTTCACTTTGATTCCTTCGGCTGGAGCTCAAGGAGAATTAGCTGGAATCTTAATAATGAAAAAATACTTTGAAAATCAAGGAATAAAGAAGGATAAAATCATTGTACCTGATTCTGCTCACGGAACTAATCCTGCAAGCTCAGCTATGGCTGGTTTTTCCATTATAGAATTAAAATCCGATGAAAATGGTGAAATTCCTCTGGATCAATTAGAATTTGCTATGCAAGAAGGTGATGTCGCTGGATTAATGCTGACAAATCCTAATACATTAGGCATTTTCGATAGGAATATTACTAAAATCACCGAAATTGTACACAAATATGGCGGATTATGTTATTATGATGGTGCAAACTTAAATCCAATAATGGGAATGACCCGTCCAGGTGATATGGGATTTGATATTATCCATGTAAATTTACATAAAACATTTTCTACTCCACATGGTGGAGGGGGCCCTGGAGCAGGACCTGTGGGTGTTAAAAAACATTTAATTTCTCATCTTCCTTGTCCTCAGATAATTAAAGAAGAAGAGCAATTTGTTTGTATTGATGAACATGAGAATTCAATTGGAAGAATTCGAAGTTTTTGGGGTAATTTTGGTGTTTTAGTCCGTGCATACAGTTATATTAAAGCATTAGGAGCAGACGGATTAAAACGGGCAGCAAATATGTCTGTTCTAAATGCAAATTACATTCGTTCGCAATTACAACCAGAATACGATATTCCTTATAATTCTCAAGGTCGCTTTAATATGCATGAATTTGTTGTTGATGCTCACCTACCTAATGATGTAACTGCTGAGGATGTGGCGAAATCTTTGTTAGATCGTAATTTATATGCCCCTACTATCTATTTTCCCTTAATTATACATCAAGCTATGATGATCGAGCCTACAGAGACTGAATCTAAAAGAGAATTGGATCGATTTATTCAAGCGATGAAAGATATTTATCAACAAGCCAGAGAAGATCCTTCTATAATAAAGACTGCCCCACATAAAACTCCTGTTGGTCGCTTGGATAATACTCTCGCTGCACGAAAACCAATTCTAAGAGAATAATCTTTATCTTCAAAAATAATGATTATCTTTTACTGCTCATTTTTTTCGCTTTTTTTTCGTTCATTGAGAATAGTTCTTTTTTGTATTCAATAAAAGCGAAGTTTTTTATAAAATTCAATCGTTTTTTTCACACTATGGTAGATATATCAAAATTAGATCTAAAATTACTAGAACGCTTAACAAATGCATTCGGTCCAAGTGGTTGGGAAACTGAAGTTCAAAAAATTGTCAGAGATTATGCAGCACCATATGTTGATGAAATTCTATTTGATCGAACAGGTTCAGTTATTTTGCGAAAAGGAAATTCCGGACCAAAATTAATGATGGCAGGACATGCTGATGAAATTGGTTTAATTGTGTCTTCAATTGAAAAAAATGGATATTTAAAAGTATCAAATATCGGTGGAATTGTAGGACCTTGGATGTTGGGCACACAAATTCGCATTCGGCCTCTCTCTGGAAGCGAAGATGTTATCGGAATTGTTCAAATTGGATTTCCAAAATCTAAGGATGATATACAGAAAATGGCTAAGCTTGAAGCTTATCATGTGGATATTGGATGCTCCAGTGCTGAAGAAGTGGAAGCTTTAGGTATACAAGTTGGTGATCTGGCTGTTCCTTATACATCTTATCGCCAATTTACTCGAATGAAGAAAAAAGGAAAAAAGGATAAATCAATTAACAATGATGATATGAAATCCGAGAAAAAAGATGAGATGATTCCTGTTCCATTAGCTGTGGCTAAAGCATTTGATGATCGAATTGGTGTTTTCATTATATTAGAAGTTTTACGTAGAATAAAAGAAGAAAATTTAGTTCACCCCAATACAGTATATTTTGTTTCTACTGCACAAGAAGAAGTGGGTGTCCGCGGTGCACGTACTGCAGCTCAAATGTTAAATCCTGATATTGGCTTTTCTTTGGATGTTACACTTGCAGGAGATGTTCCAGGAACGAATGCACCACAAAAAATGGGAGATGGTGTCGCAATTTCCACTTTTGATAGTTCTATGATTCCAAATCCAAAAATGCGAAGATTTGTGACAAATTTAGCCAAAGAAAAAGAGATTAAGTACAAAAATGCATTTTTGAAATTTGGAGGAACTGATGCAGGAGCGATTCACTTAACTGGTTTTGGTGTTCCGTCGTTGTTTCTAGGTGTTCCAACAAGATATGTTCATTCGGCTCATTCACAATTAAATTTAGAGGATGTTGAATATACAATAAGATTATTGATTGAAATTATTCGATCATTTGATGATAAAACCGTTTCAAGCTTTACTACCTTAGAATAAATTCAACTACTTTTTGTTTTCGTTGAATTTTTTTTATCAATTGATTTTTTGCATTATTCTTTTTTATTTTGCTTAAAATTCTCTAAGTTCAACCAAAATGGGCAGAATTTCTTTTAAGAATGAACCTGATTTTTTATGAAGTAATAGATTATATAATGGACTATTTGGATAGACATAAAAATTATCAGGATCTTTAAATTTTTTTAACATTCTTTTTAATTTAAACCAATACATTAGATTTGAAGAAAATATATCGAATCTAAGTGTCTGCATGAATGTTCTAATTAAATCTGTTGAAATCCAACAAATAGTATGAATATATCCATATTTTGGATAAAGGTTCAACTGTAATTGTTGAGAAAATTGCTCCATTGTTTTACAATGTTCTGTATTTTGTTTTTTCTTCAAATTATTTTTAGAATATATTTGATGGCTTTTCTGTGATAATTCTTTTATGGAATCTGCTGAAATAAATGAAACTGATTGAATTTTATTTGTATTTATGGACCAAAGAAGACCAAAATAATTTTCTTGAACAGAAAAATTATTTGAATGATTAAGTATATGAAAATTATCTCCAAAAATGGCTAAGATTTTTCCTTCAACACCTATATTTTCAAATGCATTCGTAATGACAAACCTTGGAATATTCCAATATGCTAATTTTCTAATATTTAATGGAATTTTAAATGCATACTGCCAATACCTAAATTGTTCATTCATAATTAGAGGCGATGGATGCATTAACCACTCAAATTCATACGAACGGTAATTTTTAATAAGACCTTGGAAAATAATATCCAGTCGATATAGACTTACTGGGAATGTGCTTTGAATAAACATTTCAATATTTTTCAATATCGGAGCAAGATCAAAAATAAAATTTGTTGGTGTATTGTACTTTTTCTTTAAATATTTAAGATATTCCAATTTGGATTTGTTATTTTTCATATGTTTATCTAAAAGTGAAGGATTTAATGGTAGATATTTTATTAATATTGATGGATTTCGAGAATCAACTAGATACGCAATTACTTTTGTCGAAGATTGAATTGATAATGAAAATTTTTTTCGAGGAAAACAATTTTTAATGAATGATATTAATGTATCTTCCAATTGAGATTTGGAATCTTCTAATATAAAATCAAATGTTTCATTTATTCCATCAATGAAACGAGTAAAATCTGTTTCGGGAAAGCATTCAAAAAATATTTTTTCCTTATTATTGCGATTTCTTGCTTGTATAAAAAGCAAAGAGTATTTTACAATAACTTCGATGAAATCTAATTGTTGACTAATTGTATGTGAAAAAATCGAAAAAAGCTCTTCAATAAAGTTATTTGAGTAAATATGAATATTTCCAATATTTAAATTATATTTTTTCTTGATTATTGGCAAGATTTCATCGAATTGTTCTTTAAGAGTTAATTTTTCTTTAATTTGATTATTAAATAGTGAAATATCCATAGAATTGATATTTAATAATAAGCCTTCATTTGTACATTCTATTAAATAAGCGCGTGATGGTGAACCTTCTTTATTTAAAATTATTTCAATCGAATTTGCATTTGTATTAAGAATATAATAATAAAAAGCGCTCCAAAATTCTTGAAATGCAGAAATATCACAGGTTAGATTCAAAAAGGGAATTTGAAAGAGTTCGTATTGAAATTGCTTATTTTTTTGATAATACTGGGTTGATTCAAATATTATTTTCATATTATATTGTAATTGAGCTTGAGTTGAAGATTCTGTTTGATAATTCTTCAAATTTTTTTCATGATTATCATGCTTAAGCACTTTTATTTTCCTCCTTGATATCTTCTTGAAAATCCTTAGGGTTCTTTAATGAAATTTTCTCTTTATCCTCAACTAATTCTTTTTTTAATATAGATTTGTTAAGAAAATAATTTGAAAATCTCTGTAACTGCATTAAAAATCTTTTTCGTCTATGTTTCTTTTCTTCTTTTTTGAGATTCTTAAGTTTTTTCTTTAATTCAAGAATTTTAGGGTCATAATCATTTTTTATTTTTTGTTGAGCTATTTTTTCTCGAATTTTGAATTTTTTAAATTCTTGATTTCTTTGATCTTTCACTTTTTTTAATTTTCTCTGAATTTCGGGTAGAAGGGGTGTACTTATCTCGCTAATTGTAGTTTTTAGAACTTCTTTAAGTTGAGTAATTATTTTTTTGTTCCATTCGTTTTTAGGATTTGAAAATTGATAAAATGGGATGAGTTTATTATAAAAGAAGTGAAATGATGGAGCTTCTTTCTTTGACCATTTTTGTTTTAAATAGGGAATAAAATCTAAACCTGATAATGCTACAGATGGGATTCTTATTATTTTTTGATTAATAATAATATTTGGTTTTTCTAATTTTATTTTTCGAATCTCATTTTTTATTAACAAATCAATCCTTATTTTTTCGATTTTGGTCCGAAGATTTTGAATTTTCTGCGCATTTTTCTTTTTAGCAGTCAAAATTAATAGATTTCGCTCTTCTTCTATTGATTTATCACTAATAGAATCAATAAAAGCGTTTATTTTTGTTTCAAGTTTTTCGATTTTATTTCTTATTTTTCTTTGTTTTCGAAGAATTTCACGTTCAAGTTCATCATCATCAAGTATTTGATTTCCACCGATTTCAAAATCAATTATTTTAAAAGGTTCTTTTGGAAGCTTATTTTTGTCTAATAATGTAAATGGTGCATTTAAAGTGGATTTTATTGCATTTTCTCCAAAAATTATGATCCAATCTGCTTGTTTTGGCACCGGAGGCTTATTTCCTATTAATAAAGCAATATGATTTACATTTTGAAAATCATCAAATAAAAGATCATTTAATAAATCAGGAATGTGATAAGCAAAAAATCCTTCTTCTTCTGAAAGTTCGCCGAAATAAGTGTGAATGTGGAATTTTTGCAGACGATTCTCTTTTATTAAATCAGAGACTGCGAAAGAAGAAAGATTGTTGTCAGTTAACAGTTCAAGATCTTTTTTGAGGTTTTGATCAAATATTTCTCTAAAAATTGGATAAAAAAAAGATTTTGAAAGAGTTTTCTTAAAATAGTGATAAGTCATATGTTCTATTTCAGAAAATGAATCTGAAAGAAAAATCATCTTTGGTTTAAGAGGAATAAGTGTAGGATCATAAATAATTGAGTTTTTAGAAATTATTGAAAAAGCACTTGAAATAAAAAGTGTCAAAATTTTTTTTTTAGCAGGATAATTACCTTGTATATAATTTTTAGAATTCATCTTTTTTGGGAAAAAATGCAATAACCAATTCCATATCCATTGGGCTTGCAAAAGTTCATTTGAAGTGATTTCTTCGGATGGATAAACTGAAATTTTATTAAATAAAGATTGAAAATTTAATTGAAGTTGATAGAGAAGTGTCGAGCCAGACCATAATGTATTTTCATCCAGCAAACCAATTTGAGTATAAAGAATAACCGTTTTAAATGATTTAAATGTAGGAATTGAATTATCTTTTTTTTCAGTCTTAATTTCATTATCAATAATTGAGCTTATTGCTGTGATTTTATCAGGATATAGAATGGAAATATTCTCTCTTTTTAGGAAAGCACCTAGTCCCCAATTTTCTAATACGCGCTCTGAATTATAATTTATTGGTAATGAAGGTAAAATTGTAATGCATCCTGAAAAATTCTCAGTTAACCATTGAATTAAAATTATTAGAGAATTTGGATTTATTGACCAAGGATATCCCACGATTCCTGGAATATCTACTATTAAAAGAATTGGCTCTTCAATATTATTCTCCTGATTTAATATATTTTTCTTTAGTTTGAATAATATATCTTTAAGTGTTTCTTCTTCTGTATCGTTTTGAGCTGCAATTACAACCATTAAGTTAAATTACACGTTCAAACATTTGAATTTTCAGTGTTCATTTTGATTATGATCAAATTATAGAAAATCGATTTGTTATTAATCCCGCTTGACTTTGATATTCTCCATAGGCTTTGCCTTGTTTTGCCAATTTACCTATAATTTCATGAATTTTAGGAGATACTTTACCATTTGGCTCATTTTCAAATGGGGTACCAGGAAGGGGCATAAATGTATGTGTATGTATCCTGACATTGGATAAACGATTTGTGAGAACCTCTTCAAAAAAATTAATGTTTGCTTCAATATCATCAATTGTTTCGCCGGGAAGTCCAAAAATAAAATCAATTTCACATTTGTATCCAAATTGATTTAATATTTCAATTGCATGATAAATGTCTTCAATTGTATGCCCACGCCCAATTTTTCTCAATAATCGGTTTGAAGCAGATTGAGCTCCAAGAAGAATCTTCTTATTCGCTAAAAAAGGAGAGATTGCTTCCATTACTTCATGAGTTACTGATTCCGGTCGAACTTCACTGGGAAAAGTTCCAAAATAGATTCCTTTGATGTTTTTTATATCATAAATATGAGAAAGAAGTTGATAAAGCATATCTACATTGGGTGTGACTCCATTTCGTGAGCCGTAAGCAAATGCATTAGGTGATAAAAACCATAATTTATCATATTTAATTTCAGCACCTAATTTAATCCATTTGATTAACGCGTCTAGTGGTGCATGTCTCATGGATTGACTTGAATTTCCAGTTTGGCAGAATTTACATCTAAATGGACAACCGCGACTGATTTCAATTGGACCAAATAAGCGAAAATATGGAGAAAAAGAAGGTGTTTTTCCCAATTCGTGAAGTTGTGGGGGTTTAGCTGGAATATATTGTGGAAGAGTGCGCGCCACACCATTTAATTGAGAAACATCTATTTGGTCTTTTGATTCATGTAATATTGCATGAAGTAGTTGTTGAAAGGCAACTTCTCCTTCATTTGGTACAATAAAATCAATGTCATGTCTCAATTTTGCAAATTTTTCTGGAACTGCACTAACATGAGCCCCTCCAACGATTGAAACAGTATTGTTATGATATTCTGAAAAGAAATGGGGAAATTCTTCATGAAATTTAATGAACTGGGGAATTTGAATGGATAATAAGGAATATGCCAAAATAATAATATTATATTTCTGAAAATTAATCTTTATCAAGGCATCTCTATGTTTAGGTGCATTATATAAATGAAAAGAGAGCGGGTGGAAATCATAATGCTTGATCAATTCTGGATCTTGCTCTAAATAGCCCATTAAGATTGCCCACGTATAACGATTAGGCTTATCATAGCCAAACAACACTAATCCTTTCTTTATCATTCAGTTTTTCTACTCCGTTACTCATAATTATGCTCAAATTATCAACATTTGGAAACGAAGTTAATTAATCTTTATAATGATGGATCAATTGTACCATCTGGAAGCATATTATCTGGATGGAAAATTCCTTTTTCTTCCATTTGATATCGAACACACTTTGGATTTGCTTGTAAACAATATTCTTCAATCCATTTTTTTGGTAACTTTCCTTCTTTTGTAAACCAATTAATTGGACAGACATTATACCATTTACAGATATGATTTTTTGGCTTTCTCATAGCAATATCCTTTTGTAATTAACTAAAAATTCTCAATTTAAAATAAATCAAAAAAATAAAAGAAAATTAAAAATTATTTGTGAAGAAAAAAAGTTTTTTTAGATTAAATTTCGATTCTTCAAGAATTTTTCAATTCGGTTAAATCCTTCTTCCAATTTTTCATCAGTGGTCGCATATGAAATTCGTAATGAATTTTCAGAAAAAGATCCGAATGCTGTTCCAGAAACGCAAGCAACTTTTTGCTCTTTAACCAAATCTTCAGAGAATTCATCTGCTGTCATTTTCCAGGCTTGATTGAGTTTTGGCATAAGGTAAAACGCACCTTGAGGTTCAACTACTTCAAATTGCAACTCTCTCAATCGTTTCACGCAAAAAATCCGCTTTTTATTATATCTCTCTATAATATCGGGAAAATTCATCTTTTCACTTTGTTTAAGAGCGCGAACTGCTCCATATTGAACTGGATGATTAACACCTGCTGTGGTGTATTGGATATATTTTTCCATATTTTGAATGATTGGAAGACTTGCGCCAATATATCCACATCTTAATCCTGTGGCTCCAAATGATTTACTTAATGCATTTAATGTTATAGTCCGTTCATCCATTCCAGGATATGACCCAGGACTGATATGCACGGCGCGATTATATAAAAATTTCTCATAAACTTCGTCACTAACAAGATACAGATCGTGATCTTGAACCAAGTCGACAATTGCTTTAATTTCTGACTCAGAATAAACGTAACCAGTCGGATTATTGGGTGAATTTATTAAAATAAATTTGGTTTTAGAACTAATTTTTTCTTTGATCATTTCGATGTTTGGGGAATAATCTTCTTGACGAGGAACTTCTACGCATTTAATGTGAAAATAATCTGCAAGATAGTAATAAGAAATAAAATTGGGGCTTGACAAGATCATTTCATCGCCCGGATTTGACAACACTGCATATGTCAAAGTGAGAGCTTGACTTCCACCATTAGTTACAATTGTATTTTCTGTTTTTATCCATGAGAGTTGATTTTCATTACGAAATTTTTCAGCAATTGCTTTTCTTAATTGAGGAATACCAAGAGCTGGAGCATATAATGTCTTATGCTCACGTAAAGCTTGAATAATTCCATCGTAAATAAATGCAGGAGTTGTAAAATCTGTTTGACCAATTCCAAAAGAAATTGCTTCGGGTCCGGATTGTAAAAGCATATCAAATAACTTACGAATTTTTGATTTCTTGGAATTCAAAATTGCTTGAGATAATTCTTTCATAGGAACTTTAAAATCGAGGATTATTTAAAGTATTGTGGGAATGCTTTGGGAATTATATTTAGGAAAAAAAGAGAATATGTGAAGAATAAATATAAGAAAATATGAGTAGAAGAGATTCCAGATAATATTTTTTATGTTTCATTCTTGAGAAAAGAGAACAATCGATTTTGTATTTCAATAGGAACGTTTGCTTTTTTTAGTTTAAGCCAATTTTTAATTCCTGCTAAGGTGCTACGAATATGTTAAATTCCCTTCATCAGATAACTTTGGAAAAAAATCTTCCAAAGTAATTTTTTCTGTTGCAACAATTTCCAAAATTCGTTCCAATATATAAAAATCTTGCTTGGAATTTTGGACATATACTGATTTTGGATAATGATTTCTATGATTTTATTTATTCTGGCTCTTTCTTTGTAGAATATTATAAATATCAAATGCTTTTTGTTTTTTGTCGGCGATGCTAACTTCCAATTATTTAGATTACTATTTCACTTAATGAAATTTGGTAATGGTGAAGTGAAACGCCATACCAAAGTGGCCCTGCAAAAAGACAAATCACTTTAAAGCATTTCATGAAATTCATTAAGAATTCTTAGAATGCTTTTTTTTTCTTTTTTTCTTATGAAATCTTCTTTTAGTATTTTTTTTTTAGTAAATTTTATATAAAAGGAGGTTATAGTAGAATTCGAAAAATTGAAGGATATCCAAAAATCTTGTATGGATTATCCCCAAAAACCAAACTTCTCTCATTTATGCATTTATCGAAACATCTTTTAGGAAAAAAAATATCCAAATGAGTCGGAAATTTAAAGAAAAATGATGGAAATGTGAAATTCTTGACCGATTTTAAAGGTTCAAAAATGCCGACTTAAACATTTATTGGATGTTTGGAAGTATTCTTGAAAATATTTGCCAAAAAATAGAATTTAATTAAGATAAAAACAATTGCTGGAAACTCAATATTTTTTCCTAAAAAAAATATATTTCTCCACTCCACTATTTTCTAAGCAATATCTTAATATCACAAATTTAAAAAATATATGATTATGGCAGCTCTCGAGGTGAGTTGGTTTAAATGTATCACACTTATAATACCCTTAAATACAGTGTCAAAAGTGTTGTCTTCATGTGTTTTTTTCTGTATTACACTTGTATCAAACTTGTGATACAATTCCATAAATCATTTAATTAACAAAAAATGATATGAAAATGAAATTACTCAATGTCAAAAAAAAATTTCAATGTCCTATTTGTGGAGCGAGTTCAATAAATCAAGAATATTTTTCATCTGATAAACATAAGGAAACTAAAAAGCACAAAGATGCCTTGAGATCAATTAAACTACCTCAAATCCCGAATAGCTTTTTATCACAAATATCTAAAACTCAATCTTTACTTTCAAATGTATTTAAAAAAGTTCTTTTAGATTGTAGGAAAATTCCTTTTGAAGAGATCTTTTCTAATTTAATTATTTCTCTAAAACCAATATTTGAAATATTAAAAAGATTATATGAGTATCCAATTAAATCAAATAAGCAAAATATTGAGTTACTTAGAAATTATCATTCAAATGAAAATTTGGCGTTAATTTTAGGAGCGGGTGTTTCAATTGAGGCAGGGATACCATCATGGAGAGGATTATTAGGTCATCTTTTGAAAAAGGCACTTATATCTTCAAAATTAATAAAGGATGGAAAAGAAGAGATGTATGCAAATCTAATTAATCAATTTCTTTCTTTCAGTAATTTAATCGATGCAAGGCTGATTGAAGAAATGATGGGGAAGGAAGAAATGATCAATGAAATAAAAATATATCTTTATGATTCATTAGATGAAGATTGGAAAAATAAATCAAATATCTTATCAAATATAGTAGATTTAGTTTCACAACGTACCAATATTCAAATAATCAGTTATAATTATGATGATTTACTAGAACAGATTTTTGATGAGAATGAAATAGCTTATGAAATTAAATATTCTGAGAATAATTCATGGAAAAAGGGCAATGGTGTAAAAATTTTCCATGTTCATGGATTTCTGCCCCAATTTAGAGAATACGAATCAAATAAAATAGTATTCTCAGAAGAATCATATAATAAATTATTTGATAACCCACATAATTGGACAAACAGTGACCAAATTCACTTATTGAGCAATTCTCACACTCTAATTATTGGACATTCATTTTTAGATCCGAATATCCGAAGATTATGTGAATTAATTGCCAAAAATAAAACTCAAGATCAAAATATGAACCATTTCATAATTTTAAAACATCCTCTAGCCGAATTATTGGATTTTGAGAATAATTCAAAAGATAAAAAAGAAAAATGGGTATTTATGGAAAATGAATCTTATCAAGATATATATAATTTTCTTAATGAGTTGGCTGAAATATTTAAGCAAATGTTTTCTAAATTTGGTATAAATATTTTATGGATTTACAAATTTAGTGATATTTCTCGAACTTTATTAAAAATAATGGAATAATTCCTTGCTCATATCTCCAATTATATCTCGATTTTTTTACTTTTTTAATTAATGGAAATAAAACTTCCTGTAGATCTTCGTGTGTGAACGATCCAAAACTAGATATCCCTATTAGATATTATTTATTAAATAATGTATTGTATTTCAGAAAATCAATTATTTTTTTATTTATTTTAATTATTTCTCTTAAACAAGTTGCGAATGAAATTGCAATAAATAAAAACGATACATCAAATTCAAGTGAAAGTGCAGGATGGTTTTGAATTTGCTTATATTGAACTTGATATTTTTCATTTTGATGTGCATATTCTCCAAAGAGATACATATTCAAAATATCCGATGAGTAAATTCTTTGGTTTTAAAAGGTGAGATGGGGATTCTTGCAAAATAAGCTTTTTATTCTAAATAAATAATTATTTATGTCCTTTCGTATATTGTGAAAAAGCGATCGAAAAGGAACAGGGATGAATTTATTTTCATAAAGTTTCATTACTCGTAAATACTAATGGGTTCTTTGTCATATATGTATCCAAAATTAGTCCCAAAGCAATTTTAAGATCAATTACAAAATTACTTGTTTAACATATTATTTATTTGGATGTAGAGGATTTTCAATACTCGAATTATTTATACATTCCATAATTTGTTTCAGAACTTGAGAAAATTAAATTATTAATGGATATATTCATCTAATATAATTGTTTTCAGTTTTTTGGTTATACTCTTTTTAATTTCATCAATATTATTTTTTAGAGTACTAACTTTTCGAGGTACTATTTTGTAATTATTTGAATTTATTTTCATTAAAATCGATCTATTTTTTCTGTATTTCGTTTCTGATACATAATTTAGAAATTTTCTTATAATTTTTATTATAGCTTTTTTATCTTCATGCCCAAAATCAAATCTATCTACTACTTCGGAGAAAATAGCATCATAAAAATCTTCATCCCTAAATTGCCTGTCTATTGTTGAAATTTTCTCAAATAGATAACTTCCAAAAAATTTTACAAGTAATTTTCCTTGCCTCCTAGAAATTGGTGAGTTATATGCTCGATTATCATTTTTATAAGTTAAATCACCTAATGTAAATGGAATTTTAATTATGTCAGAATAATTTGATATATATGAAATAAGATCTGGATTAGAAGATGGAAAATTTATTCTCATATTTGAATCAACACCAAAATTATAATTATTTCGATTTAAAATTAAATATGAATCGCTTTGATCATAAGAAATAAATTTGAGAAAGTCTGAAACAAAAATAGAATCAATAAAAAGATATATTAGAAAAAGCTTTCCAGATTCAGCAGGAAATATAAGAGAGTTCCAATGACTTGGCTCTAAAGAAGATAAGACACAATATTGTTTTTTTATCCTCGATTGTTCATCTTTCTTCTTTTCTTTTTCTTCTAATGATAATGAAGATCGTATTAGGGAAATGTTTTTTTTTATTATTTTAATTTCAAATATGTAGTAATTTATATTTTTAGGATCCCCACATTTCACTATATAATCGATTTTCGTTGAGCCTAAACTATTTTTAACCTTCAATTCTGCAATTGAGAGAAAGTCTCCTTTTTCTTCGAAATAGTTATATAATAAGTTTATTAATCTGGACGTTAAAGATATATTCATAATTTCACATCTGTAATGTTGTTCCGTCAATTTCAATTGATATATTTGGTGAAAAATATTTTTGAAGATTAGTAAATAACCTGAATACATTATTCCCACAACAATTCTTATGTAAATTTAAGTATATTTTATCATCAAATACTTGAGCGTAGAAATGATCTCCATTATGTAAATCTGCGACTCTATAATAATCATAATTGATTTCGGAGTAAAGGTTAGTAAAGTAGAGCTTAAATAGACTCGAAATATTGTTTAGTCTTTTTACAAAATTCTTACGCTTTATTTTATCATCGAAAATAATTTGGATAAGTTTTCCCTTATTTTCTTTTGGAACATATCTATATGATTCTATTTCATTCAATTTTTCTCTATAAGTATCTAATATATCATTTACAAACTCTATATGTCTAGAAAAATCTGTTCCGTTGTTAACTGTAAATCCACCTTTATATGTGAATTCCTCCTTTAATATTTGAGAATTATCTTCATCTTTAAAATAGCACATTAGAGATTTATAATTGATTGGAAGATCTGCTTTATATAAGGATTTTAAAGTATTCTCGAATGAATGAGGTGTTCCTGCCCATAATCTTAAAGAATATTTTAGATTGTTAATAATAGTGGGATCTTGAAATACATCAAATCCTTCTCCCATTGAATTTCTAAGTTTTTCTTCTTCTCCTTCATCTTCTTCATTTTCCTCATAATTATCATCGTCGTCTTCATCATCAAAGATATTCTCATCGATGCTATCATCGATAAATGATTGTTCAAAATTTAAACTAAATCCCCCTGGAAAGATATCATCCTCTTCAATTTTTGATTTCATCATAGTATTAGTTAAATAAATACTATCTTGTTTATAGAAATCTTGAAAAATGTTTTGAATATATTTTTTTATTTTTGTTTGAGGTTCTTTATTATATATTATCCAAAATCTTGGGATTTCTGCAACTTCTTGCTTTATATAAAAAAAATACTGCTTTTCTTCTGTTTTTAATTCGAGGGTTTTAAAATATTTTTCTCTTGATTCATGTAAAATAAGTTTTGCTGGATTCTTCTTTCTTTTATTATTCCAACTTTTAATTAAAGAATCCAAAGTTTGGTTAGATTCAATTATATTAGTTTTAATACTGGTACTTATTCTTTTTTTCCTTTTTTTTTTATTTATGTCAATATTTTGTATATATTGCTGAAAATAATTGAACCAGTCTTTTTCATAATCAAATATTTTTGTATCCATATTTTTATCTTACTTGAATGTTAATTTAAATATAAACTGATTGAAATAAATTTAATTTTTAATTATTTATTCCTAATTATCATTCGATCTTATTAATTTTTAGAATTGGAATAAAAAATAAATAACCTCATAAGTTCACTTTTCACACTGGAACTCATATCTGAAGCCAGTTCTTCCCGCTCACAAGTTTTCACAAAATATGGTTTTTGGGTATAGCGAAACTTATGTAAAATGGAAAAGAAGGTTTGCTCGATATTGAACGTATAATATTGCCATGTTGCATATTTCTCTTGTAAACGTTTGAAAATAAGAATAAATTGAATATATGCCTCGTGGATATTTTGAGGGGTGATATGGATAACAGAAATGGAAGGATCACGGAGAGTGATTACCTTCGTGATGATTTTAGTTAAATTACGTTCAAATTCATTTATTTCGATTGAAAATAAATAAGTAATCATCATCAATTCAATCCATTTGGGAAAAGTTCGAATCAATAAAGTCTCAAAATAATTCTGAATTTAGGAAATCTTTGGATTTATTAAAGAAAAGATAAAGATGGCATAGTAAATTGCTAATGAAGAAATGAAAGAACGAAATAAATTTTCACTATCAAGAATAAATTATAATAATTTAAGAGATAATTATTGAAATAAATTCATTTTATTTTTTTATTAATTTTGTTAATTTCTTTCTTTAATTCTTTTTTTATCTTTTTTCCCTCA
Source organism: Candidatus Harpocratesius repetitus (assembly GCA_021498095.1). GTDB lineage: Archaea > Asgardarchaeota > Lokiarchaeia > Sigyniarchaeales > Promethearchaeaceae > Harpocratesius > Harpocratesius repetitus. The sequence continues at coordinate 1,224,518 of JAIZWK010000001.1, forward strand.
TCAATTGCTTTTCGAGCACCTTTCCCAAAAGATTTTGTTCCAATTCTAATTCCTTCACTAATTTTTTTTGTTCCTTTTTTAAAACGCTCGCTAATTTTTATTGCATTTTCCTTGAATGTTAGACCAAATAGTTCGAAGTTTAATGTTGATGAATCTATATTCGGGTTGTTGATTTTTGCTCTTTCTGTTTCGGGTAATTGAAATCTTTTCCCGCAATTCTTGCAAATAATCCCTTTTCCTTTTTTTAATGAACTGATTAAAGATTTTGTCAAAGGTGCTCCACAATTTGAACAATATAAATCATTTATATCCTTCATACAGAACACTATGATTTTGTTTTATAAAAACTTTTTCTGATTAATATCCATTCATTATAAAATTTTATTCTAATAAAGACGAAATGATAAATATTTGGCGCCATCATGAAAACTTTGAACTAAATAAGAAATTAAACCAAAAATTATTGAAATTTTGTTTTCATTCAAATAAATTAAGTGATGTTAATTTGCAGGTTCCAATTAGAGGAAATGATTAATATTTTGCATTGCACTTGAAATACAATTATGATCTATTCTCATGTGTTCCACTTGCAATACGAGAAAAGTGGTTCTTGAGGGAAATCACCCTTTTTGAACGAATATGTGCGTGTATACTATTAAAAGATGAATAATTGAAGTTTTTAAAAATATAAAAGAGATTTTTATAGATGTGAATTGACATGGTTTATGTGAATTTATGTTTATTAATAGATTCTGAACTTAAAAGGAAATGAAATCATATCATGAGATCAATTAGTCTAAAGTCGCTCGCGCAGCTATTGGAAAGAAATTAGCAGAGATGCGTTTTTTGGTTGAATTCAGTAAAGAAAGTCAAATAACATTAGAAGATGCTAAAAATAAGGTCAAAAGTAAATCAAAATCAATGAGTATTATGATTCTAAATAAATTGGGGATCTCACATATCTACAAACTTATCCGCAACAAAAAAATTTTTGATCACTCTTGTTCAATAAAAAATTGTTATTATTGATAAAATAAAATTTTGAAGAAAAAAAGAAAAGAGAAGAAGAAATAATAATAAATAAAAATAATATAATCTATTCTCCCAAATCAACTAAAGGCAAACGCTGGGTTTCAACTTTTTCTTGTGTAATAACCATAATATCCATGGAATTTCCAGCCATTGCATCTCTTTTAACTGCGTTGGTCATAACTTTTTTCATCAGTTCGAAACCTTCTTTAACAGTCATTTCTGGTGAATATTCTGCTTCTAAAATACCAACTGCAAATGTAGCTGATGATCCTGCAACACCATATTCTTCTTCAGATAAGGACCCGATTGCATCCATTGTATAGACTGCTGGACCATGTTCATCAATACCGGCTACTAATACATTTGTATATAAAGGAGCCATTTTTCTTTGATAAAGGTAATTTGCAACTGTTTTTGCCATGGCTTTAACTGAAATTTTATGACCTTCTCGAATTTCATAAATATTTGCTTGAGCTAGCATAATTCGGCTTAATGCTTGAAAATCACCAATTAATCCATAACAACTGATCGCAACGCGGCCATCTTTAGTAATAGGGAAAATTTTTGCAACATTTTTATTGTTTACAGTATACCCCCAAGTACTTCGTGTATCATTGGCTAAAATTACACCATCAGTGCAACGCAGAGCAACAGCACATGCTCCAGGAATCCATATTTGACTCATTTCAATTCAACTCGGGATCGGTAAAAAGTGTGATCTAATAATTAAATGAATAAGTGTTGCCCTTTAATTTTTTTGGCTATAAGAAAAAAGAAAATAAGATGATTAAAGAATTGACTGTCATCTTGATAATGATTTTTACTCAAACATTGTCATCAGAAGTAATTGATTTTAGATCTTTTCCAAAAAAGATGAAATAAAACGTTCCAATTATACCAAATATACCTGCAGCAATGAAATTGGCTTGAGGTGCCCAATTCCATAAGAAAGCTGCCGAGAATGCTGCCCCAGAGACAATAATGTCTCGGATTAAGTAATATGTTCCAAAAGTACTGGCTTTTGCATGTTCAGGGGCGAGATCCATAATAAGTGCCTTTCGGGTGGGTTCTCCAAATTCTTTTAACCCTCTGATGATGAATGCGATAATAAACATCGTAAAAGTATGGGAGAATATTAACACAAATGGAAATGCTGTAAAAAACCCAAAGGTTATAGCAATAAAAGGTTTTTTTGAAAACTTATCTGCAAAGAAAGCAACTGGAATATAAATAAGTACGGCTGTTGCCATTTCTATTGAAGTTAATATTCCAAACTGAACTGGAGTGATTCCATTCATATTTACTGCCCATACAACAACAAATGCATAAGGAATTTGTTCAGCAAATCTAATTAAGATGTCTGAAATTAATAAATTACGCAAATAAGGGTTAATATTTCTCAAAGAATCTCTCAAATGTATGGGTTTTTTATTCTCTTTTGTTGGTTCAGGAATAAGAAACCACTCTACTAAAATGGCAATAAATGCTAAAACTAAAGCAATACTGAAAGCGATCCGGATTCCTAGTTGAATACCAAAAAGCTGAATGAACAATCCACCTACAATTGGTCCAATTGCCATTGGTAAACGTCTAACTAATGAATGCATTGATACTCCTAATGTTCTTCTATTTTTAGGAAATATCTTAGAGACCATACTCATAACAGAAGGCAGTGAAATTGCAGTCCAAGATATAAAAAAGATTGCACCAATTAGTACCGCCCACCATGTTGCAATGATTATAACTATAGAATATCCCAACATAGCCATTAAATTAAAAACAACCATTGCACGTTTGTATCCCAATTTATCACTTAAATAACCTCCAGGAAAAGAATATAATGCAGAGAGTAAATTGTCCATTCCATTTAGTAAGCTGATACTATATGCACCACCACCTAAAGCAACTAAATAAAGTGGTAAAAACCTTTCTGCCATTTTTTCTCCCATGCCAATCAAAATGACCATGGTTAGCAGTGCGAATACGCTTGGACTAAAGATATCCTTATTGAATTCTTTAAGATTTTTTTGATAATTTGAATTTTCTTCCATATTTTTCATCTTTATGTAAAATTTAATTGATTTTTTCTTTTTAAGTCAATAGTTGCTTATTCAAATATTTATGTTATCACCCTGTTTTTTCATTATAAATTTTTTTTTACATTTTTCAAATGTTATTATTACCTCAACAAATTTACTTTTATCAATCATGCTAAATTATATAAAATGTGGATTCATTCACTCATAATCCCCGAGGTTCTGATATGTCTGGTATTCATATATTCCAAAAATCTTTTAAATATCTAACAAATCATGTTCGCTACACCATCGAAAATTTGAATCACAGTAAGTTACTTCGAATTTTTGAAATTTTGATTCAAACCCGGAAAGATCAAGAAAATGGTCAAGCAAAAATGATTATGGTCGATGGTCAAGGTAGGTCCTTGCAAAGTTTACTCCTTACAGAAGATTGTCTTGAACATAATGGATTTAATATTATTCTTCCAGTTTCTAATGCGAATTTGCGACCATGGCAACCTGGAGATGTATTTATTTTTAACACAGGTTCAGGTTCTGGTTCTCCATTAGCTCATGCTAGGGCAGCTAAGAAAATTGGATTACAAGTATTTGGGATGAGTTACAATCCAGAAATGGAAAAGGAATTTGAAAATGTTTTGATTTTAAGAAGAAATGAAAATCGAAATAAGCAACTAGCACCATTAGGAACAGAATTTGAGATATCATCTGCTATTATTGGTGTATGTTTAGCATATTCTGTAAAAGATACTCCCGAAGAATCATTAATAGAATTCAACAAAAGCACAGAGAAGATCCTAAAACTTTATGATGCTACATATGATTATCTGGAAGAAGAAGTAGAATCTATAATGTCCTTTATTAACTTAGTTTCTAAATATATTCCAGCATCTAACAGGAAAAAAGTATATTTCCTTGGTGTAGGGCGTAATGAGATAATAAATAGGATTGCTGCGATTAGATATGGTCATTTACATAAAGATCCAGATAGTGATCTGACAGTGATTTATGAAGGACATTGGGATCTACGACAAAGAGGTGATCTTGCAATCATCTTATCAGGTTCAGGTGCTACTTCTCAGACATTAACATTTGCAAATCAAGCATTTATATCAGGAATGCATATTTTTGGGGTTACTTCATTTCATGAATCAGATCTAGCCCAATTTACTCGGCGTGTTGATGGATGTTTGGTACTCCCAGGACGAGAAGATTTTGTATCTATGTACAACCAACCAGTCCATCGTCGTCATAACTACTTTCCTGCTTTTGAATTAAATTGCTATATCACGTTTGATGCGCTATTAGCTCAAATTGCATATAATTTTGATATAGCGGAAGTAGATATGAAAGCCAGTCACAGACCTAAAGTACTTGAATAATCTTTTTCTGATTCGATTTTTCCTGTTTTTTCATCTTTTTACAACTTTTTTTTTTGATATTAAGAATTAATAGGAGAGAAAAATAACAATTTTATTATGGTAAAGCAAAAACTATCTGAATTTGAAAGCATCGGACAAAAATATGCCCAGATACTGAATAAAACTATGAAAATTAAATCAGTGGATGATTTTCTTCTCTATTCTATTGATGAAATTGAATCTCGCACCCAAATCGATAGAGAACGAATTAAACAATGGTCGGATTTAATCGATTTGTTTCAAATTCCCAATTTAAATGCACGCGAATGTGAATTACTCTATTATGCAAACATAAATTCAGTAGAAGAGCTAAGTCGTAGACAATCCTTGCGTATATTCTATAAATTGCGCGAATTAGATACAGAAACACGATTTATTGTCCTTTCATTTCCAACATTTGCACAAATCGATGAATGGATTTATTTTGCAAAACATATGAATAAACGCATTAAATATGGCTTAAATATTCCAATTGTATTGTTTCCAATGGTAAATCTTGATGTGGCAAGTGAATTCAAAAAATTTAGCATATATACTGCACAACACTTAATTGAAAAGAAAGATCAAATCTCAAAACTGCATAAAAAAGTGCATCTTAAGAAGCGAGATTTTCATAAATTATTAGAAATGATTAATTTTATTCAAATTCCTGGAATGGATATCTATTTTGCGAAGGTTTTTTTTGAAGCTGGAATCACTTCAATTCAACAACTTAAAACAACTAGTGCATCTGAAATTTATGAACAAGTAAAAGTAATTCAAAAGAAAAATGAGCCAATTTTAGAAGAATTGACAGAATCTTTAATAAAGCAATTTCAACAATATGAAGGAGGGTTTGAATAATGGAACAGCAAGATCTCATTATTTTAGGTATTTATGCCGTAATTTTCTTGATCACCTTTTTAATTGGATTTTTAATGGTAAGGAAAAATCTAGCAGAAATTAATCGAATTGAAAAAGAGAAATTTGATTTAGGCGATTATGGAGCCATGATTAGTTTTGGTTTAATGTTTGGTCTATCTCTTCTATTTATCTGCAATTTGATTTTAGAGGTTATTCAACCTGGAGAATATATTGGAATTGCAGGTTATATCCTTACTACTATGTTAATTATATTGGTTATATATCCTCTTTGGGAAGCTTTCTTTTTAGGAAGACCTACGAGTGATTCTGTTCATGATTTTCATAAATTTCTTGAATCAAAGATTTTAGATCGCTTTCAAGGAACTATGGCGTATGTAGTTTCATTTATAATTTTCATTGTCATCTATATCGTTCCTATTATCTTAATTTGGTATTTTTCTTCTATTTCGATTGCTCAAGTTGCATTTATGTGGTTTTTAATCTTTCCTCTGTTTTTCCTTAATTATTTTGCTTCTCAAGGCCAAGTTAGTGGTATAATTCAAGCTACATATAGGAAAAATATTCCAAAAGAAATTATATCTAGTTCTCATTTAGGTCAAAGCACCATGAAACGAGTTTTAAATATATTTTTTATTATAATTGCATGGACTCCATTTGTTTTATCCTTTTATAATTTCTTTAATCCAATCTTGAAGGCAATTAATGGTTACACATTTACAGAGAAAGATAAAATGATGGGTTATCTGTCAATCTTAACTACTGTTCCATTTGGAATTAAAGGATTTTTCCAAAAATTCTGGAATAAAAAAGCGAAGACAAAAATCATTGATTATATTTTCGGAGGTTATATTTTTATCTCTCTGGCTGTTAATATGCTATTAAATTTTGTTCAAATAGAAAAAGCAGTTGTTACTAGTATATTTCAAACTAATCTTCTTCTTGCACCAATTCAACCAATTTTTGAAAATTATAGTATTCTAGTCCCACTAATTGTAGTTCAATCTTTTATCACCATTGTTTTTGGAACTTATACTTTATTGCAAAGAAATTCTGATTTTCACTCCGACATTCGATTGCAAGCTACATCTTTAGCTTATGGTGATTTTGAAATTGCAGAGATTATAAAAGCAACTAAATCACGAAAATCTATAAAAAGTAAGAGCGAAAAAGCAATAGAAAAAGAATTGGAAGATCAGAAAAAGAATAGAAAAGGTAAAAAACAGACAAAAACTAAAGATAAAAAATCGAAAATCAAGCATGATATTCTCACATTATATAAATCAATTCTACTTCCATCAGTTTATAGTGAACATGGTGTGGATCTTAATGAACAGATCCGCTTGAAGGCTGAACAGTATCTTTACTTAATAGCAATTGAGAATCAAGAAGAAGCAGAAAAAATTGTATCATTTTTATTTAAAATGTCACTGAATTCAGAACAATATCAGAATAACTTAATGAATAGAAATAAGTTTAATAATCGTGAAGCTATAGGACTTCTAGGAGAAATTGGTGCAGAATATCCCAATATTGTCTTAGAACGATTAATTAAGGCTCTTTCATATAATGATATTCGAACACAAAGACATATTTTGGATGCTTTAGGTGATATAGGGGAAACAAAGGAGAATTTACTCTTGATTCTTGGAAAAATAAGACCACTTCTCGTTGATAAACGCACTGAGGTAAGAACAGCCGCGTTTCAAGCTATTACTGAAATGGTTCTTGAAGGTCAAAATCAAGATAAAGAATTTGTGGGAGAAATTCTTAGAGTTGTATATGGTATTTTGAATGATGAATTTAGTAATTCAGAAGCCATCGATTCTGCTTTCGAAGCTCTAGTTCAAATGAGCGCAAAAATTGCAGATGACTTATCTATTGAAAAAATAGTTCCATTTTTAGAATATAATGAAGGAAATGACAAAGATACGATAGAATATATAATTCAAAATGCTTTAGTTGTGCTTTCATACATGGTATACTACAATATAGATACATTTCCACTTGAAAAAGTTCGCTCATTTTTGAAAGATGAACGCTCATTTTTACGATATGTAGCTGCTGATGCTGTGGGAAACTACATTTTAAAAGGACCAGAAGAGGCAAAAGAAGAAATCTTAGTTGATCTAATGATAATGGCTCTTCACGATCCAGATATTGATGTCGTTCAAATGTGTGCAGAAAGTATCGCGGAATTTCTTATTATGAATAAAAATTATGAACCCACTATTGACGGAAATAAGATTTCAATTATTGATTACTTTACTCGAGCATTAACTTCATCTGAACCAAAGGTAGCAGAAAATGCTTCAGAAGCTCTTAAAATGATTTCTCCAATGTATGATGAAATTGATATTTATCCCAGACTTGAACCTCATCTAAATGGAGACAACCTGGAATTAATCAGAGATTGTCTGCATGTGATTGCACTTTCAGATAGTGAAGAGCATTTAAGCGCAAATCTGGAAATCATCTATAAATTAACCCGTCATCATGATGCCAGCGTTCGAGATAAAGCTGTTTATACTCTTGGAATGATTTCAAAAAATAGACCTGATATAGATGAAAAAATTGTTTTTGAACGACTTGATGATGAAGACCCTCAAGTTCGTCAAGAAGCTATTTTTGCTTTAGGGAAAATTGGGATTAAAAAACCGTTAGAAGTTACTCCAGAACTCATTCAACGTTTTTTCCAACTTGATAAAGAATCGGAGCAGTTCATAAGTGAGATTGAACTCTATGCGGAATCCTTAGGTGTTATTGGTTCGCATCATCCATCAAATGAAATTATCATTTCTTTACAAGCTACTTTAATGGGTGATACAAATGTATTTGCTAAAGATGTTATTGCTCGTGCTTTAGGGGCAATTGGTCATGGAATGATAAAATCAGGAGTTGCAATTAGACGAATTGAAGATGAAGCATTTTTAAATCGGATTTCTTGGTTAAAGATAGTAAGGAAGAAAGAATATACTATTGGTAATCTCATTATCTTTTTAATTGAAGCGCTTCAATTGAAAGGAATCCCAAACAGCGTGATGAATGAAATTAGCGATGCAATTCAAGATTTACTTCCTGTCTTTTTATTTGCAAAGTATGAAGATGAAGATCCAACCAGTAATAAAACTCTTGAGATTATTAAAAAATTGTTAGCCCAAGCTTACTACGCAAATTATAATAACGAGATTTTGGAAACAATTGATCGTATCGATTCGATGATTAGTTTTAAGAAATATTTTGAAGAAAAGGATCCAAGAATTAAGGATCAATTTCTCTTTTATGCAAAACAATATACTCCAGATGGTAAACAATTTTTCGATCAAGGTAATCTCTTTTCAATATTAGCAGAAGATGATCCGACTTATTTAGCATATGCATTGAAATCATATGAGATTGCTGTCGATCTTTCACCATATGAATATTACACTCCAAGTTGTTTATTAAAGATGGGTGAGATTTATCGAAATACTGAGGAATATAAGGCTGCTGAGAAAATGTTTGCAGAAGCTTTAGAATTATTCTCTTCGATGGATGAAGTAGATCAGATGAAATACGTGGAAGATGCTTTATCTTCTGTTCGAAAGAATCTTTCAAACACAGCAAAGTAATAGGGATAATTTATCACTTAACTTTAATATTCTTTACCTTTTTTAGAGTCTTTTGATTTTTAATTTTTCGACACCTTTAAATCACTTGGATTCTTCGCTACAATTATGGGAAAACCCCTTTTTATAATAAAACATATTCCTTTTCATGAATTAGAGCAATATTATAAGCAAGAAAAGAATGCTCGAGTAAAAACAAAAATACTTGCAGTCATACAACTATACTTTGGGAAATCTACACTCGAAACAGCCTTCCATGTTCATTCCTCCCCTCAATCAGTAAGGAAATGGATTCATCAATGGAATAAAGATAGGATGAAAGGTTTACAACCCATAAAACGTGCAAAAGTTTATTCTTTATTATCGGAAGAACAAGAAAAACAAATTAAGAAAGATATTAAACAATCTCCCCGAAAACAAGGATATTCCTTTAGTAATTGGCATTTAAAAGACATAAAAGGACATATAAAAAAAAAATATGACATTGATATGTCAATTTCAGGGGTTTGGCGAATGATGAAACGATGGGATTACACATTGTTAGTACCAAGACCAATGCCTGCAAAAGCAGACGAAAAAAAAAAGATCAATTTCGACACGAAATGAAAGAGCTTGTAAATAACTTAAATGAAAACGAATCGATTTTATTCCAAGACGAAAGTTCCTTCTATTTTTCCCCCGAACCACGTCGTATATGGGCACCAAAGGGATCAAAACCAATTCTCCGAATACACAGCGGAAAAAAACGGTTAAATGTAATCGGTGCAATTGATCCTATCCAAAGGCGCGGATATTTTCAATATATTAAAAATTTAGACGTAGTTAATTTTGGGCAATTTCTTCGTGGAATTCTTGCACAATATCCTGAAAATCATAAAATTTATATGATTTTAGATAATGCACGATCGCATCATGCAAAAATGCTTCAAAAATGGTTACAAATAAACAATTATCGTCTAAAATTAAAGTTTTTACCGCCCTATTCTCCTGATCTGAATCCGATCGAAGGTATTTGGAAAGATGCAAAGAGTAAAGCAACATACAACGAATTTTATGAAAAATTTGAAGAATTTCAATCTTCTTTATCCAAAACTTTGCACGAATTGAGTTCAGATGATGAAAAACTAGCATTACGATGTAATTTGGAAAAATATAGAATTAATTCATAACTTTATAATCAAATGGATAGCCAAATGGACCAAAGTCATTTTCAATATACTTTAAACAGTCTTCTAAAGTTCCTTCATGAACTGTGTACCATTTTAGGTTGTGGCGTTGCCAATCGGCGGTGCAATGTGTCAATTTTTCTTCAAATAAAGTGATTCTCGCAAAAATAAATTCTTCGTATTTCCCATTTATCAGTGGCTCTATTTTACGGGCACGATGTTCTAATGTTGATGCTGTTGGCTCGCTTGGATTATCTTTTAAGTCGTTTGGAAGCGGAATCAGATTGGTTACAATTAACCACACCCTCTCAATTTATTGCTAACTTGCCAGAAGATTACAATTTTGAAGAGCTTACTTCAATTCCTGATGGCCAGGCTCATTGGATGCAGCAACCTTGTCAAGATCAAGGGTATATGGATTGGTTTGATTTTAATGCAAATGATATCGATCTACAAGAATTTCGTTCTGAATTTTCAAAGGTTCGAAATCGATTAATGTTCATTCAATCTGCTATAGATGAAGCTTTGAATGCAGAAAAGAAGAGAAGCGCAGAGAGATTGATGAGTTATGCTGAATTTGTTTTTGCTGCCAATCAATTTGAGTTTGGATGTGTTGGAGTGAAACCTGATTGGTTTTATAGAGCAAAAAGCGCGCTTCTCACAGCAGAAGCCGCATATTATGCATTAAATCCTTCTCTATCCCTTATAAGAAATATTATTTTCGGGACTTAAGGGAATAAATTACACCGAAATTAATGAGAATTCAATTAGAAAATACTGTGTACTTAACACATTAGATAACGTAGGAGTTGAAATTCAAATTCAAGATGGAAATGACTTGAATTTTACTAAGGATAAAATTGATCCCATGTTTGCATTTGGTTTCCATTTATCTCTTCCAAGTATTGAGCCAGATCAGACTTATCAGATTGTAATTTCTCTCAAGGGAATTCAAAGCATTCAAATAAACGATCAAAATAATATTAGTGATGATGCTTATAGTGACGATAAATCTGAAGGTTTAACAAATTTGATCCCAGGTTATCGCTCCTTAATGTTTCCTTCGTTTGCTTTTATTGCAATAGTCATTTTGGTTGTTAAACAAAAATCTGAGATATAATTCTTTTTTTTTAATAAAATTTATTATCACTGCTCCCCTTATGGTATTTGTAAGTGATAGGCGTGGATTCGTTAAGTTTAGAGCGTTCAGCGGGGATTTTACTTCATCCTACTTGTTTATATACTCCCTATGGAATTGGAGATTTAGGTCCTCAAGCATATTCTTTTATAGAATTTTTACAAAAAGCCGGACAGAAATTTTGGCAGATATTACCTCTTGGGCCTACTGGATATGCTGATTCCCCATATCAAACTCTTTCAGCTTTTGCTGGAAATCCTTTATTAATTTCTCCTGATGGTTTAGTTTCACTCAAATTACTCTCCAAAAATGAGATCTTGGAAAAATTAATCGATTCAGATTTACCCTCTTTTAGTAATTTTACCAATTCTGTAAAAAAATGGAAACAAGCCAAAAAAGTAGATTACCCTAAAGCTTATAAGTTTAAAGAAGGAATTTTACAGAAATCTTACCAAAATTTTATCCAAAATCCAAATAAATTTACCCGCTTAAAAAAAGAATTTACAATATTTTGTAAAGAAAATCATGATTGGTTAGATGATTATGTCTTGTTTTATTCGATTAAAAACAGTCAACAATTACGCTCATGGATAGAATGGCCTGAAAAATATGCAAATCGAGATTCTAAAGTTCTTTTTCAATGGAAATCTGATCATCAAGAAGAATTAGAGTATTTAAAATTTGTTCAATGGTTGTTTTTTTCTCAATGGATGAAATTAAAGCATTATGCAAATTCCAAAGGTATAGAAATTATCGGAGATATGCCCATTTTTGTCGCACATGATTCTGTAGATGTATGGAGTCATCGAGAACTATTTACAGTGGATAAAGATGGAAATTTAATCTTTCAAGCTGGGGTTCCGCCAGATTATTTTTCAGAGACAGGGCAGTTATGGGGTAATCCACTTTACAATTGGGATATTATGGCAAAACAACACTTTCAATGGTTTATTCAGCGATTTAAGCAGATTTTTCAACTTTGTGATTGGATTAGAATCGATCATTTTCGAGGATTTCAAGCTTATTGGAAAATTCCAGCTAGTGAAAAAACAGCAGTTAATGGAAAATGGATAAAAGCACCTGGATTAGCACTTTTTAACACTATTACTAAATCGTTAGGTAAATTACCTATAATTGCTGAAGATTTAGGAGTGATCACTCCTGAAGTTACAGCTTTAAGAAATAGATTTAATTTTCCAGGTATGAAAGTTCTTCAATTTGCATTCACATCTGATGCAAGTAATCCACATCTTCCCCATAATATTTCTAAAGATACCATAGCATACACCGGCACACATGATAATGATACAACCTTGGGTTGGTGGCAAAATTATGCAACGGATGAAGAAAAGGCATATTTGAAGGAGTATATTGGAATGGAACCTTTAAATATAGTAGAAATTATGATTCGTTTAGTTTACTCTTCAAGAGCAATCGTTGCTATGTTACCGCTCCAAGATGTATTTGGTCAAGGAAGTGAATCACGTATGAATACTCCCAGTACTACACATGGGAATTGGCAATATCAAATCGATTATGGAATGTTAACAGATGAAAAAGCATCATGGTTGAAGCATTTAACTGAAATTTATGGAAGAAATTCTGTTTATAATAAATAATTCTCTTTTTCATTATTTCTTTTTGATACTTTCATCTTTAAATTAATTTACTACTTCAGTGTTGAGTATTATTATTATTTAACTCAAAATACTTTCTTTTATAATTCACCATAACTTTAAATTTTTCATACAGCGTATTTAATTAGAGGAATAAAGAGTTGAATGAACAATCACCAAACATTTCGACAAAATCTCACAATTCAAGTGATATTTCCGAAAATAAAGATCATGATAAAGAATCTTCATTTGATAAAATATTTTCATCAAAAGATACTTTGAATTCCCAATTTAAGATTTCTTCTAATTCACTTTCAAATTTTCCTAATTTATTCTTTTATTTTGCAGAAAACATTTATTGTAATCTTTATGTTTATCAAAATTCATTTACTGAAAAAATTCTTTCGATTAATCAATATTTTCCTGAATATGAAGCTCTTTTTAAATATCTTAATTATTGCTTGCTAATGAATGAAAAACAATTAAATATATCATTTCAAAATCAAAACGCTTCACCAACAGATTCCACATTGAATCAAAGCAATAATTCTTCAATGTACATGAATCTTAAGTCAAATCTCTTTCCAATTTTCCAAAGATCAATTGTTTTTGTTCCAAATGGTCATGGACTACAAGATTTTTTTGCAATCTTTAGCAAGCTTTATAATTATTTCGTTATTTACCTTGATCTATTTATTCCTAATGATTCCAATATTTCTAAATTAAAACAACCGCTTTCAGGGCTTATTTCATCATATTTACAAGATTTAGAATCTGGTAAAACAATCTTTTCAATTTTTATTCATACTTCTTCAGAATTCTCGCTTCATTCTACTCTTCAAACGGAAGTTAATTTAGTTCTTTACAATATTCTCACAGATTTGGGTGCGTCTTCTAAGTTACTTCCTTTTCCTCTTATAATTATTTTAAATGAAGGTATAGATCAACAATTACCTAACCAATACTTCGACTTTATTTTTCATTTTAATTCCCCCTCTTTTAAAACACGTATTCAATTTTTAAAAGCTCTGCCTTCATTAATTCCTAAGAATTCTATTAATTTAGAACACCTTGCTCATCAAATGAATAAATGGAACTTTGCTCATATTCAAGAATTTTACATATTATGTCAAAAGTATTTTATTATCGAAAATTCATTTTCAAAGAAAAAATGGGAATCTGCAGAGATCACTACAGAATATGTTTTAAATCTCATGGATCGTCGAATTTTTCAACCAAGTCTTATTAAAAATGAGAAGTTTTCAAACGAAAGTTTTAATAAAAGACAAAGTTCGAATTTTAAAGAAAATCTGGATAATGTTGAAGTATTAAAAAATAGAAAATTAGGAAACTATAATCGTGATTTTATCTTTCAATTATATCAAGAAGTTGCCAGCTCTTGTTATGATGAGATGATATTGATTCTTGATAAACTACAAAAAGGAATAATTCTTCAAAAGTCTGAGTTATCTTTGCTAGCAGATTATTCTTTTTTAATGAAAGAATCACCTAAAGAAGCAATTACTCAATTACATAAAGCCAAACAGCGTCTTTCACAAATCGATCTTTTTTCTCAAAAAAACAAATGAATTAATCATTCTAAATGATAATAAATTATATTTATTCTCTGATAAAAATGTCAAAGTCCGATGAAATTTCAGAATCAATTTCCCATATTTCTACAATTTCTAATGTAGATAAGGAAAAAAAAGTTTCAATATCAGAGAAAAGTCTCTCTTCATCACCAATTATATTTGTTGAAAAAATAGTGTTACAAAACTTTCTTTCTTTTGAATATGATGAAGTGCTATTTGATCCTCAATTTTCAATTATTATTGGACCAAATGGAGCGGGAAAAAGTTCTATTTATCAAGCATTAAAATTTGTATTAGGTTCTAACGATTACGACGGTAGATATTCTAAATGGTCTGATTTTATTAGAACAGGTGCTAAAAAAGCTGTTGTTCAAATTCATATATTTATCGATAAAGAGGAATATATATTACAGCGCATCGTTTCTATGAATGAAACACCTAAATTTTTATTTAAATCACCAAAAGATAAAAAATTGAGAACTATATCTGTTAAAAAAGTTAAAGATTTTACAAAACAAATTCAAATTGATCCTAATAATATTTTTGCATTTATGTCTCAAGGAAATATTGATACAATTAAAGATTTCAAAGAAGAAACCCTCTGTTCGTTTATCGAAAATGGATTGGGATTAAATTTGACTCGAGAACAAATACTTGAAGTAAAATCTGAGATATTTCGATTGAAACAAGAAGAAAATTCATTATTAACTGAGCGAGAAAACATTCTTAATCAACTAACAGAATTAGAACCTTTAATTGAACAGCTGAAAAAGAAAGATGAACTCAAATCTCATTTAGATAAGTTACAATTAGAATTAATAATTGCTCAAAAATCACAAATTGAAGAAGAAATCGAGAGATTGCAAAACAAAATTTTAATTATTTCTAAAGAAATTCAATCTTTTAACAAACAAATTAATGGATTTAGTGAAGATATTTCTAATTATGAAAATGAAAAAGAAAAAGAAACAAAGTTCTATAATGAATTGATTGAACAACGAACTAAACTTCAAATGAAAAACGAGCATATTAAACAGCAAATAGAAGATTGGACAGATGAAAAAAATAATATTGCTACTCAAATTCAAAGTTTGGAACATGAAATTGAGACACAAATTAAACAAAAAAAGCAAATTTCTTCCGAAATGGTTCTTAGTGAGTCAAAAATTAAATCAACTGAAATTCAACTCAGTAAACATCAAAAACAGATCCAAAATTTACAAACTATACAGACACAATTACAAAATCAAATGCAACAATATAAATATACAATTAATCAATTAGATGCTGAAGAACAAGTTTTAAATATTTTAACTGCAAGTATGGATGAGTATCAAGCTGATTATGACAATTTCACAAAAGAAATTGATCAAAGATTAAGAGAAATCAATAAGATTAAAAATGAATTTCGAAAATATCAATGGTTTTTAAAGAATCCTACTGATAATTTACCCGATTTAATGCGACAAGAAGAACATAATGTTTTACAGAGAATCTCTGTTTTAACGAAAAATTTAAGTGACTTACAAGAAATTTATAATGAAAATATTAAATCAATAGAAAAAATAAATAATTCCATTATTGATCGAAATTTTCCGAAACCGCGGCAAATTCAAGCTTTACTAGATGAATTGAAAGAACGAAATCTTAATTTTATTGGCCCATTAATCGATTACATAACCTATGATGAATTATACAGATCAGCAGTAGAATCTATATTTGGTTTTTCTGTACTTTTCAGTTTTATTGCTAAAGATAGCGAAACATTCCATCTCCTAACAACTTTAGCTAAAAAACATGGTGCTAAATGCAAAATTTATAAAGAACGGACAAATCAAATTAGACCTCTTCCTAATCTTAAACCTGATCCAACATCAGGAATTTTTGGGTATTTAGCGGAAAAAATTAAACCAATTTCGGAAGATCCTGCAATTTTGAAAGTAATTTACTCAGTAGCCAATAAAACTTTAGTAGTTAAAGATCATATTATCGGAGAACAATATATTGAACGATATAATTGGTCCTCATGGGTAGTTACTTTAGCAGGTGATCAAATTCGCCCTAAAAGACTTGTTTTAGAAGCTCTACCACGTATTTCTTCTTCTCAAAGAGCAAAATTTCAAAATGTAGCTCAAGCAAAGAAAAAAATTGCAGAATTATCGAATCAAATGAAACATAATAGAGAATTATATTTGGAAAGAGAACAACGATTAGAAGAAGAAAAACACAAACTCTCAATTCTAAAAACCAGATTACAGGATGTTGATCGATTATATTCAAATTATAAACTTTTAGAAATAAAAACGACATCAAAAAATAATCTTGTATCAAAAAAGAAAGAATTATTCAAAAAAATCCAAGAAAAAATCCAAGATATTCAAGAAAAAGAAAAGAAGATTAACAGCTTAAGACAATCTTTACCTGATTCATTCGTTGAACAAAAACAGCAACTCGATGAAATTCCTCTAAAAATTGCAGAATTAAATGAAATTTTAATAGAATTAAATGATATGTACGGAAATCTTCAAAAAAATAGAGAAAACTTGAAAGAAAATGAGATAAAAATTAAAATTCATCTTGAAGATTTAGAAAAGCAGAAATCTAAATTAAACTTTGAGTTGAAATCTAAAGATGATAAATTTTATAGTTTATTTCAAGAAACAATAAAATTAGAAAAAGAAATTCATCAATATCAACAGAAAGAAAAAGAGAAAGGCGAGAAATTGAAAGATTTAGAAGAGAAAATCTCCAATATTCTAGAAAAGAAGCATGAAATTTCTCTAAAAATCAACACACTTCAATTTAAGCAGTCTCAACTTTCACAATCTTTGGAAGATAATACCGTTAAACTTCAAACCATAGAAAATCTTCTCAAAGGAAGCATTTCTTTGAATTCTAAAAGAACGATTGATGAAATTGAAGCAGATATCCAGTTTATTCAACATGAAATCGATAAAATTCAAGTCGATGATGGAATTTTATTAGAAAAGGAAAAATTGGAGAATATTATCGATCGCATTGGTGAAAAACGACAATCTTTACAAAATGAAATTTCTGCTGCTGAAACGTCCCAAAAGCGATTAGAAACAACTTTTTTTAAGAATTTTCAGGAAAAAATTAATTTTCTACAAGATTCCACAAATTCTAAACTTCAATTTTCAGGTCAGAATTTTACAATTCAAATGAATCTTAAAGGTGAAATTGAATCTCTAAAGTTATCAGTAATAACAACAACTAGTATTAACAATTGTAATGTTCAATACCCCTTGCAAGCTGTCAGTGGTGGCCAACGATCGATGGTTGGAATTTGTCTGATGTTATCACTCACCCATCTAAATCCATCTCCTTTGAATATTTATGATGAATGTGATATGTTTTTAGACGAACTTAACGCTGAAACTATTGCTAAACTAATTCATCAACTTGCAAGAAATGGTATTCAATTTATTTTATTAATGCCAAGTAAAAATATCCCTCTGCTAAAAAACGCAAATAAAGTTATTGGAGTTAGTCGTAACGGGAAATTTGGGCCTTCATTTGTTCATTATTCTCGCGCATTTGCTCATGAATCTTAGGCAAGAATCGGAGTGAAAAAATGGTAAATCGCAGCGAATTACAAGATTTGATGAAAGAAATTGAGGAATTGGAAAAGCAAGCTAATTCTGATACAGATCAATTAATAGATAAAGATCTTATTCCTATTTTTCATAAGCTTTCTTCATTATTAAATCCTAAAGATATTGATCTTGCACTTTCTATCTTACAAGGCGGAACGGACATTTTAAGGCTGAAAATTGAAGCAATAAAACAATATATCTTATTATTATCTCAAAGGGAACTTATTGATGCATTTTTGGAGAATAATTCTGATGATATTTTATTAAACTCTCTTTTAAAACGATTTTGGATATCCCCTTTTCAAATTTCTTCCATTTCTTCAAAATATTTGATTAAAAGTTATCAAAATCTAGTATTGGAAAAAAAATCCAGAAGTGCTTATTCTCCACCATCAGAATTAGTGTCAAATTCAGAAAAATCTGTTGAAATGTTCTCACTTGATTCTAAAGAGATACAAGAAGAAATTCACTCCTTTTATCAAAATATTTTAAACGTACTTCCTTGCGAATTGTCTGTTATTTTGCATAATTATCAAAATCCCAGTCAATATTTTCGCCATTTTTCATACATTTTGCATTTAACACAAGAAGGATTTTTAAAATACGATCAGCAAACAAAATTCTTTTCCATTGCAGCAGATAAGGAAGAAAGAGTGGAAAAATATGAAAGAAAAAGGGAAAAGAAAGAAATGGATGAAAGCAATGAGAAAAAGAAAGGAAATTTAAACAAAATAGTAAATCAAGACGAAAATCCAAATGAAAGAAAAGGAAGTGAAGAAATATGAATGAATTTTGCCTTCTTACGCATTTACTCAGCGATACTCAAATAATAAATTCGGATATATCAGATAATATTATTTCAATTGGTTGCACTGAAGATCAACTAATTAAATCTTTAGGATTGAGTGGAAAATATGCAAAAATTCAATTAATACAATTACTTAATTCGTATGCTCAAGCAATTCGTGTATTTGGTTTGAGAGTTCAGAAAAACCAACTTAATCAAAGATGGTTTTTAGCTAAATCACCTGAAATTCTCGAGTCAATAGGTAGTAATCCATTTCAAAATAAGCCTCGATTAGGGGCTACGCTAATGGTTATAATTACATCTATTATGATTTCAAAAAGTCCCGTTGATAAAGCGAGAATCTTAGAAATACGCAAAAAACAATCAATTGAAGAAGATCTTAAAGCACTAGCTAAAATGAATTTTATTATAATTTCTAAATCAAAAATATCATTACATCCCAATTTAGGTTATTATCTTGATTTTTCAAATTTTTTCTCAGCTGTGGAGCACTTATCCTTAAAATCTGATAATCAAAAATCTTCATCTTCTTAATAGTTGAATGAGTTGTGTTAAGAATGAATTGGTAATTATCTAGATGATATTCAAATGTTATTTATATGATTGAGAGATTTATTTCAAATTTTGGTTTGAAATCTATTGAAGATGGGTCTTTTTACACACAAAACCAAAGGAAATATTGAAAATAAATTTCCTTCTGAAAATTTATTCATAAAACAAATTACATTAAACGGATCGCGTGATTTTGCTTTGCTTCAGCACAATCTTTTAGATGGGAATTTAATGATTGTAAATCTAAAACCTCTACTTCGAATTGCTAAGGGACAAAAATCAGAATCATCAGTACTTCAAGATCAACTTCAAAAAATTAAAAAATACTGCTTACGTACGGGTGGAAATGTAATAAAATTGAAGGAATGTACACTTTTGATAACACCTAATCATTTATTCAAAATTGAACGCTAATACTTAGTTGTAAATAAATTCTAAGTTCATTATCCTATTGTTTTAATTTCATCAAATAATGATTGTAAGTTAGAGTTCCCTAAATTCTTAAGAACTTCTATTAAATCTTGAAGGGTTGTAAATTTATCTTTCCATGTTGCTTCATCAATGGCGAGAACAAACCCTGATTTGAAAACTACAGCAAAGTAGTCTGTTCCTTTTGTATTTTTTATTAATTTTGGTTCAATTCGTAGTACATTATCAGAAAAATTTGGAAAAGAATCAGTAAAAATTTTTCCTTTTACTTCAAAATAACGATAATTAATAACTATTGCTTTTCCTACCCCCACTGATACAGAATACTGATCTTTTATGAATTCTTCTTTAATTACCAAAATTTCATTTCCATTTTCAGGAAATTGAACTACTTTTCCCTTATTTTCTGCTTCCAACTTTAGTTTTTCAATTATTGAGTGATAGTTCATTAAGATCTTTTGCCATGCAAACCACTTAATTCTTTTGGAAATTATCAAAAAAGATTTAAAAGTCGTAACAACAAGTTAAAATAACTAATTCGATCCTTATATGTTGAGTTGATCGAGATCACAAGTAGCGAATACAGGAATTCACGAACTAATATGGATGGTGAAATACACAATGGAACGTGGAACGGTGAAATGGTTCGATCCTCGTCTTGGTTTTGGATTTATTAAACGAGACAGTATTCCCGAAAATGAACCTAATCATGAAATTTTTGTCCATTACTCACATATTAATATGGAAGGTTTTAAAACACTTCTACCTGATTTGCGTGTAGAATTTGACGTAGTTGCTGGAATGAAAGAAGGAACAGTAGAAGCCCGCAATGTAACTATTATTCCGCCTGACTTTGTGCTGAACAAGCAAAAAGATGAAGGAAAGTAAAATTCAGAAATAGTTATGAAATTGTTTAAAAATAATTTTTAAGAATGTAAAAACCAAATGATTTGGGATAATAAAATTGGTTCATATCTAAGAAAATTATGACCTCCTCTTTGAGTTATAAGCCAATTTGATGAATCTAAGTTCAATTCATCTAAATTATCCCAAAAATGCTCAACTGGAATTACTAAATCATTTTTAGCATGGATTAGATAGAATTTTTTGTTATTGTAGTTTTTCCAAAAGACTTGGTTTTTCATTTCTTGCTTTTTTCGTTCAATTTGTAAAAGTGGAGATAATTCAAAATTTTTTTTATAAATTGGATTTATTGGGACTCCAAAAAATGTATATCTTAACCAAAACCACCAATTTTTCAGAAATGGAACAGGTGAAAAGGGAATTGATTCACGATAATTTCCCATTGCTGCTACGGCAATAATTTTTGAAATGTCATTATTAATATAATAGTGATTTTCAATCTGATTTTCTTTTTTGACTTCCTTATCTATATTTTTGGAATCATTTTGATTTTTGATATTATCTTGACTTTCTGGGATAAGGTTTAGGTTCCTCAGACCCTGCTTTATAACAGCGATAGCACCTAATGATAAACCGATAAGATTTATTGTCAAATCACAAAAGCGTGGATCTTTTTTCAGAAATTTGATAACATACTCTAAATCGTTTGTTATTTCTACGAACTGAGATTTTGCACCTGCTTTACGGGATTTTTTTGTTCCGCGATTATCATATGCGATTACATTAAATCCAGCATGAGCAAGAGGAATTGTATAATGCCGGATGTAGAGAGAATCATCTGAAAATCCGTGAACGAAAATGATTATTGGTGATTTATTGCTATTAAATTGGCTATGAATCCATTCTCCATGTAAAAATTTGATTTTCTTTTTTTTGTCTTTATTGTTTTTTTGACTTTCATTACCTTCAAATGAGGTAAGTGGAATTGAAATTGGTGTAATTTCGACTCGATTTCTTTCTACATCCGCTCCAAACCAACGAAATTGCCAGAAATCACGAATTTCAAAATACAATGACCAGCAAAGCCACCAAAATAAGAAAGTAAAAACAGAAAGATATAGAGAATTTCCCAAAGAATTTCCATAAAAAATAAAATAATTTACATAAAAAATTCCAGATGCAAGAATAATGCCTAAAAATAGTAAGAGATAATGTTTCGGCCGAATAATCATAAGATATAATATTATATGAACACATCCTAAAAAATAGCTAAGGTAAAGATATAGAATTATTATTTATTATATTTACTAAATAATACTTCAAACTGCTGAATTACTTTGTTTTCTATGTCTTCATGCATTAACTGGTCTGAAATACATTCTAACTCTGAAAAAAGAAGAGATAATTGCTCTTTGTTGTGCTTAATTTGATTTCCACCTCTAATTGAGGATTCGAAATTTATTACATAAAATACTAATGATTTGGGTATTTCTAGTAGAATTCCAAGAATCAGATCTACTATATTTAGTGTATCTTTTATTTGTGAAGAGTTAAATCTTCGATGTTCTGAATCATAGTGTTGGAATAATTTATCCATTAAGTATTCAGCACATTTTTTCAGCAAATGGGTAAATCGAATAAGCCTTTCTGGAAAATTTACAGGTAATGGAAAAGCTGCAAGAATATCTTTATTCATATGTCGTCCATCGCTAAAGATCCGAAACCATGTGTAAAACAAGGAAGAATTAATCAAACACAATAGAAATGCTTGAAAAGAAGAAGAAGGTGATTTTAAAGGGAGAAATGCGATTTGAGTCCCGCAATATGGTGGTTTATGCCAAGAATTGTACCAATAATTTCCTGAAATTCGGATCCAAACCCCATCTGAGGATCTTTCAGGGTATTGCTTTAGTATATAGTGCTTGGTCTCTTCATCCTTGCAAATGATTGCTGTCTTTATCCAATCTCCCAATCTCCTTTTTAGTTTTGTTTTTCTTATTATTTTTATTTTTTCATTTTTGTGTTGAGAATGATAATTTTTTGGTATAACTTCTGTCCATGATTTAAAAAGTGTTAAAAGTTCTAAAATAGGAGAGGTTCCAATTTTCGGAACTCGATGTGGCTCATTAAAGCTCACTCCGATATAATCTCCTAATAAAAATGAATTAGCCGGCTGATATTCGAATTCCATTAAAGAAGGAAGTTTGCGGAACATTTGAGTAGTATATAATTTTCCTTCTTTTTTTGGATATATTGGATGATGACCAAATGCTAAAAGAATTGAAACAGATTGAGTCATTCCATCAAATAAACGACATTTATCCCGATCAAATGTAGCTAAGAATAGAAAATTAAATGAATTAATCAGATTTTTTCTTAAATTCGATAGTTTTTTGTTAAAACAAATTGTATACGATGTCAATAGTCCAAAAGAACCGTTTATTTTTAAGAGTCGATTTATTTTTGAAATAAAAAGGCTTGAAATTTCACTTTTTAAGCCATCATAGTTTGGAAGTAGTTTTTTTTCTTGAGATGTTAGTAGATTTCCATAAGGAGGATTTCCCAGAATTAAATTAAATCCCGAGTTGAAGCATGAAGTCGGTTCAGGATGGTAAAATGGAGATGGACAGGGAAATTGCTCCGGAAATTCAAGGATCCAGTGAAAAATCTTAAGTGTGTTGTTATTTGTATTGCTTTTAGATTTGTACAGTTCAAAGTATAATTTATCCAGGATTTTTTGCAAATGATATTTGATATTCGTAATTAATTGTTGTGTCTCCTTTTTAAGATATTGTTCAAAAAAGAATACTCTATTTTTTCGGAATTCTGCAATAAGTTTGAAATATGGAACAATATAATTAAGAAGTCGGGAAGAATCTTGAAGAGAAATATGATTTATTTCAATCAAAGCAGAAATACCTTGAGGTAACTGATTAATCTCTGTTTTTTCTAAAAATTGCTGTAAATAGGTGTGAACACTTAATAAGTTCTTCACAATTTCATTTTTTATTTTAATGTTAATTTTGTGCAGGTTATTTCCATTTAAGAAACGATCTAAATCATACCAAGAGTCCCAACCAATTAAACTGTTACCTGAATGAATATTCATTGGAATTAAGTGTATTTTCTGATTTTTTATCATTTGTTCAGGAATTTGAGAGACTACCTTTAAATATAACCTCCATTTTGTTATTCTGCATGATCTGGGGTTAATATCCACTCCGTATAGCATTTTTGGAAAAATTTCATATTTACGAAAGAAGTAGATAGCTTCAGAAAAGGATTTTAGTGAAATTAAATCAAATTTTCGTTGTTTTTCGAGATAAATGGAGAGAATATCAATATACTGCCGATTTTTACATATATCCCAAATTTCTTTATAAAAACAAAATAATATATTATCCATAGCAATTAAGAAATCTCCAGTTCCCACTGCTGGATCTAATATTCGGAGTTTTAGAATTTTCTGATGGATTTGTCTTATCAAAGTATATCCAGTTTCAATATCTAAACTCAGAATGAAATATTTCAGAGAAATTAAATCGAAAACTTCATTTTCAATGTTGAAATGTGCTATCTTTGAAGAAAAACTTGATTTTTTTGAATATTGATTAAAATTTGGCAAGTGTTTTATGATAGGGTGAATTACTGAACGTAAAAAAAGTTTCAAAGCAATATCTTCACAAATATATGCAGGAGTATAATATGCTCCTGTTTGTTGTTTCGTCTCATTTTGAAGAAACCTTTCAAATAAAAAACCCAGATCAGTTTGTGTTATATTACCCCACTTGAGTTCAAAGGTTTCACAAGCCGAGAAAATCGCAACGTGAAAAGAATTTTGTGAAAAAACTTCATTCTTGCTGCTTTTTTCATCTTTCTGCTCATTAACAAAAAAGATTGAGTCTTTTAAATTTTCAATTATTGAAAAAGGGATAATTTGATTCTCGAAATTATCGAATAATGATGGATCTATTCTTACATAAATTGAATCAAATAAGTGGATTGGATTTCGTTTGTGTTTTTTACTTCTATTCCTATCTCCTTGTTCCTTTTTCTCTTTTTGATTATTTCCTTTATTGCATGGAAAAATAATAGTAGAAATAAGTTTTGATATAAATTTAGAAAAACCAGATGAATCAGATAGACTACAAGGTTGATTATTTGTTAATTCTTCTTCATTTGAATAATTGTTTTGTGATTTTGAAATTTTTTGGAAAATGTCTTTGAAAATATTGGGATTTTCCGCAATTAAACTTCTTTTTTGAAGTATCCAAAGAAATATCATTAAAAATATGAAATTATCGACTTTTACAATAAGTGTTTCATAAGAACTTCTCAAGTTTTCTTCTATTTTAGATTCTTCTCTCGTAATTGATTGATTGAGAATTTCATTCAAAAGATTCTGTTTCACTTTAGAAAAAAGTCGGAAAAAAAAAAGATGTCGGGGTTTCATTTCACTCTAATTCTCATTATTTTCTGATTTTAAAATTTATTTCATTCTATCTCTTTCATTTATTTTATTCTAATTCCTTTTTTTATTCTCTTTTTATTTCTTTCAACTCAACTGGTGCTTTGTCCCGTAAAATTGTTGGGTGGGATGCTCTTCTTTGTTCTTCTAAGCTGATTCTCATTTTTGGTTTAATTTCTGTATGCTTAAAAATTACTATAGAAGACCAAACAATAAATCCTAAAAAGCCTCCAATTGCAATTAATAACCATAATGTATGTAATAATAATTCTGATCTCCTAATTTCTTCAGGTGCTCTCTGAAAAAGGCCTGTTCCTTCAAGTAAATAATAATATATTCCCCCGATAATAAGAATTAAAGCAAAAGAAGAAATTATTAAAAATATCCTTTTAGTAAAAAGAGAGCATAAAAATTGACTGATTATTAAACCAAAAGCTACATACAGTGTTATCCGAGAAATCCGAAATAATTCATTGTAGGAATCCAATGTAGTACCATATGTAAGTAGTGAGATTCGCCACCCGAACATACGGAGATTATTAATTAACAAAGCAAGTAAAGTTAATGAACCTAAAAAACCCAAAATTACGAAAAGCTGCATTAAAATGGTTCTTTCTTCCTTATATGCCTTAGGATCTATATTTTCTCCTAAAAGCAAATCAATTTCTTTTTGTATTGCTAAAGGAACGGCAGTATCTAGAATAATAAAATCATAACCAAATTTTTTTACAATATTTTGGGCTAATTGTTTTCCTAATTCGTGATCTTTTTTAGCCGATTTAGGTCCTGCATAAAAATATACCTTTTTTTCGGTATTTTCAATAAGTAATGCAATATCATGCAGAAATAGGTTGTTAGATTCAATCCAATCCATTTTTGATTTATCAAGAATGTAGCAGTAAATAATACGCACCCCTAAAGTAATCCTATAATTGTATTACATTTGATTAGCAGAACATTAAAATATTGCTATCATTTGAAAAAGGAAGAAAACGCAAAATAACCCTAAAAAAAGGAATTCAATATTACATGTTTGATTTAATTTGTTTTGCCCGTGTTCTTAGAGTTACTTCGGTAACATGGGCAACATCGGCAATTTCTGTCTGAGTCTTTCGTTCGGATGTTGGTTTTGCTGCAATATACAATGCTGCAGCAGCTAATCCTTTCGGATCTTTTCCCATTTTCCGTAAACCATGACTTAATGCAATTCTCAACATATTCGATGCCTGCTTTTGCACTGAAACTGATAACTTTAAATCGTTTCCAAAACGGAAAACTAAAGGTTCTGGTGAAATTGGCTTATATTTCATCTTCAAAACTGGAAATACCATCCTGACGATTAAGCCCAATGATCTATGGACACTACGCAGTGGAAGCATGGCGACTTCTACTATTTCTTCCAATAAACGGGGAAAATTGTGGATTCGAATAGCAGCATAAACAGATGCAGTTACAAATGAATCTATTGAACGTCCCATTGTGAGCTTTTGTTTAGCTACTTCGGAATAAATTTTCCAAGCGGTTTCCACAATGTGTTCTGGGATTGTAAGTTTACGCGCCAATTGATTTAATTTGGGTCGGGCTTCCCAAAAATTGCGTTCAAGTGAATTAACTAACGAACCTTGGATTTTAGATAATCGGTTAAACATAGCTTGGCGTTTTCCATGTAATGCTTGACCCTTTGCATCAGGAGAATTAATTCCAATAATTGTTCGTGGGCCGTAATTTCGCCATCTCGGTTCTGTTCTTCTTCGATTTCTTACTTCATCTGCTGTATAAGCGCGTTTTTCATGTGAAACATATGCTCGACCTAGAACTAGTCCACAATTGGAACAAACACGCATTCCTTCTGAATTTACAATTATATCGGGAGAATTGCAACATTCATTATCGAAGTCATCGTATTCTTTTTCATAATAATTCGGAATTGCCATAATAATCAACTAGGTAAAGGAGTTAAGGGAAATTAAGAAACATTTTATTTACAATCTAGAAGAGGTGATAAAATAGTTCTATCTAATATTTTTGTAGAGGCTTTCATACTTATAGTTAATGGTTAAAAAATTTTTGTAATTTTAATTATAAATTTTCGCCAAATCTCTTTGGCTGGCAATAAATTTAATGGAAAATTCATATTCTCAACTGGATTATTTTGATAATTGTTTAATTTTTCTTTACTGTTTTGGAAATCGAGTAAAATAGAATCTAAAGAATTAGAAATATTCCAATTAAAATTACATGAAATAGAATTATTTATTTTGATTCAATTATTTTTGTTTTAAAAGCAAAAGTGTGCATATACATACACTTATAAATTATAATTAATTATTCGCATTTTTCAATTAAACGCCTAAATTTTCCAATATAAGATGATCTCGAGGGCGCACATTTATCGGTTTTTCTTTAAATCCCAATAATGATGTAAACCCTTTAAATCGACCATGGCCACTGAAAAATTCCATTTGATTTCGATTACTTAAGAAAACTAAATCAAGCGGATGGCGGGATTTAATAATTTGTCTATTTACTTTTATGAACAAGGGTTGATACTGGTGTGAAATGGGATTAACACCATTATAAATACATGCAGTCAAACGACCTTCTTCAATGCGTAGCAATTGTGCAGTATGTCCAACCAAATGAGTTCGAATTCGACTGCTGAAACCAGATTCGGGGTGAAAAATATGGATTGAGACCGGTAAAGTCCAATGTGTTTGAAGACTAAAGATGAATACATGTTGAATATTTTTAGAAGGATGCTGGAATACGAATACTTGAATTTTATGTCTAAAAATAAAATCTGTTCGAACAGAAATATCCAAATTTCTGTAAAAACCTTTAGATTGAAGAAATCGAAGTAGAAGGTTAATGGTTTTCAAAGAATTAAATTGAAGTTTTGGATTCAAACGGTCTTGGCTTAACCATGCCATTAGCTCTGGATAGGGAATAGCTTCTAAATCTATAACGGGAGTATGTGGTAATTTGAAGTTAATTCGAAATAATGCACGAGTTATAAAATCAATAAAATAAAACCAAGCGCTTTTTTTAAGTTCAAAGGGATTTCGAGCATGAAAGAGTAAAATTCCCTTTCCTTTTGGAAAGATACAAATCTGATGTTTGGCTGATTTCTTTGAAAGACAGCAGCTTTCGACTTCATTTGTCACAAAATCCTTTAACACAGTACATGGTGCAAAGTGCTCATCACAATCAGGCAGTTGGCCAAAAAGAAAAACAATACCTCCTCTTTTGATATAGGAAACTAAGTTCTCTTGCACTTTACGACTTAAAAAGAAACTAGATGCAAAAATTAGAATTTTTGGGCGTTTTTTTCCAGAATCATTTTCTTTATCTTTAAAATCCGTGAGATGAATGTTTAGTGCGGGAGGAATTTTTGCTTCTATATTTTCGTATTCCAAATTAATAATTTTATAATCCATTCCTAAATGTTGTGCTGCCAAATGAAATTGAGTCCAGACATCTTGACCAAAAACAGGCGGGTGTCTAATATTCAAGTGTCTTCGTTTCCATAATTTAGGATCGTGCCCTCCATAAGCAGCTAACTCAACATACGGCATATATAATCCCAAAGCAAGCATAGTTTCTCTTTTGCTCTGTAAAAATTCACTCCCGTAATAATCACCAAAATATTTATTAATTCCAGATATCAACTGCAGTTTGTTACCACTAATCCCTGCAGCATCAATTGCTGAATAAGTGGGATATGGCTTTTTATGAGTAGAATCAATCTTTAATGACCAAGATTTTGTCCCCACAAGAGGTGTTTGTGTATATCCAGTTGTATTTAACGCACAGCTCAGTAGCGTTTGATATAATGAAGTAAACGCATATTCAAATTTTGTTGAAGAATGTTTTCGCAATCCCCAATTAGTTGCTTTGTTAAACCTTTCAGCATATTTCATCATGATTGAATGTCGAGCATAACTTGTCTTATGATAGTTTTCTGCTTTACTCCAATTGGTAAAAGTACAAACGACTCCTGCTTGTTGTTCAATTCTTGCTAAATTTATTCTGGACAACCAAGCATCCAATCCAACCCGTAGATCTATAGGTGATTCCCATTGTATAAGAATAATTGGAAATTCTTTTTTCTTTTCTGTATTTTTTTCTATATTCTTTTCTGTATTTTTTTCTTTATTCTTTTCTATTTTGTTTTCTGGAGTTTTTTCTTTATTCTTTTCTATTTCCTTTTCCTTATTCTGAATTGAGTTTTCTTTATGGAATTCATCGCCAACTGGAAAACCAAGCATTTTTTTCAATAAACGCAGCCACTCAATGTATTGAACTGTATTAAATTGTACCCATTCATTGATTAATAAGAGTTGGGAAGGATGACTAAAATGATTATTACCTGGATATATTGTTGGTGGGATAATTTGATTCCAAAAAGAAAAATTTGTGCGGTGTTGCGCATTAAATTGCTCGATTGTTTGATATTGTTGCCTCAAATAATTCCAAAAAGCATGAATATTTCGCAGATTATAATCTCCCTCAACCCAATATGGTGCTTTTCCTTCTGAGTAATAACCTTGATATCCTAATTGAATAAAGAGGATCGGTCCTGCAGGATAGGCATATGGTTTGAGTATCGATTGATCAATTTGATTAAAAAAATCTTGCACATACCCCAAAAAGACAGGATCATTAGGTGATGGAAGCGGCTCTCCCTTGAGAGGTTTCCACCGATTCCTTGAACGTTCTTGATGTCCTCGAAGATAAAGATGATTTCGATAACTGCTGATCATTTCATTATGTTTTGGGTTGACAAAATCCGGCATTCCACCATATGATAAACTCGGATCTGAAAATGGTCCGATATTCAGGCTAACCCATAACCCTATTTTCTTGCAAAGTTCGATAAAATACTTGAAATTACGATTTCCTGCTGTATTTCCTTCAAAATCGAATTTTTGTGTTTTATTTGTTAAAATCCATTTAACATGATGACGCCATGGAACGGCACATTGGATGGTGTTAATACCGCTGTTTTTCATCTTTGCTAAACGATCAAGCCAATTTTTTGGGTCGTCGCGGTAATAAGGGTAGTCCCCTGCTATAATGAACATTGGTTCTCCGTTTTTCCATAATTTTCCTTCTTTAAAATTAAATATATGAAATGAATTTCTCGATGATAGATCCAAATTGCGTCGTTCAGTGCTTAAAGTCATCCTTATAAAGTTCAGCATCTGAATGCTTATCAATTTTTTTTAACCAATATTGAAGCAAAAAAATCGATGATGAAATTAAGCGTAAACTTATCAACATTCAAATAACGAAAGAATTAACAAAAAAGCAAAAAAAACGTAAAAGCCAAAAAATGCGCAATATATTATTCTATGCAGATGATGATACTTTAAGAGGAAGACCGAAGTTGGAAACAACTAATGAAGAGATCTACTCAGGGTATCTGATGCAAGTAGATTTCTTCTATTATATTATTCATCATCATCACGAAATCTAGCCGGCGCACACAATTCACTGGCTTCGACTGCAATTCTTCCACAAATTTTACAATCAAATTTCGCTTTACCAACCTTTTCTTTGCAAAAGTGCCGTCCTTTTTCTATTGTAGCTCCGCAATATTTACACACATATGGATATTTGACGTCACAATAATGACCTGGAGGCTTTACAGGTTGACCACAAACAACACATGAAAGTAAAGTGTTGGATTTGGATTCACGACTTATTTCTTCCCATTGTTCACGTAATTCGGTTGAAATTGGAACAGGATTACATACATGTGTTTCTTCCACTCCAACCGCGCCACAATTCGCACAGTAGAATTTGATTGCTTTTAATTTTTCTTTGCACATATGACGGTGATTTATATTTTCTGCTCCACAATATTCGCAAGTATAACGCTTTACCTCTTCAGCTGGTGTACAGAAATGAACGTGCGGGGTCTTTTGTTGACAATGTTTGCAGATATGCTCTTCATCATATAACATAGCCATATTTAATCATCTCATTTCAGGAGTCTGGTGAAATTAAGTGTTTAGTGTTATTTATCCTGATAACTATCTTTTGACTTTTTCTCATTAAAATATTTAGAAATTCTATTATTCCCATTTTAAACTGTCTTATTTTTAATAATCTTTTAAAAAGTTAAATAATATAAAGTGCTCTTAAGAGATATTTAGAAATATAAAAAGATATTGGGTATTGTAAAAAAATTTTGGTATAAGAATAATAAAGGATCGAAAAAATGAAAGGGAGCTTTTTAATTTTATAAAATGATCATGATTTTTCACTTAGCAGAATCTAAAGCTTTTTTTGTATCTCTATCCTACTAGAGTTAATTTTGGTGGCATCAAATGGTTCAAGAAATTCCCCCTCCTAAGCCTGAAAATGAAGCATTAACTAAAATTTCTCAAACGACTATTGATTCAACTACAAAAACCATAAATCGTTATGGATTAGGAAAAATGATTAGTCAAGGCATGAGCGGAACCATTGGTGGGCCTATTTTCGTAATCCTTGGTTATGCGCTTTCTGTAGCACGAACTGGTTTACTAATTGCATTGATTCTTAATGGACTATTGATGCTGGGGTTTGTAATGATTTTTTCTGAACTTGCACTTTCACTTCCAATTTCAGGTGGAGGATATAGTTTTTCTAAAGAAGCTATCGGTGGAGTCCAAGGATTTCTTATCGGTTGGTTGATTTGGATTGGAAATTTGTTATTCATTGCCATATCTGGGATTGGTTTTGCATTTTCGTTAATAGTTTTTTTGCCAGATCGATGGATCGGTTTACCTCTTGTAAAAATTATCGGTTTTTGTGTTGTAATCATTTTCTTTTTTGTCAATTATAAGTCTAAAAAGTTATCCATGTTTTTATCCCGTGTTTTAACCTTTTCAATCACAGGTGGATTTCTATTTTATATCATCGGGGGTTTAATTTTCGGTTCTCAACTTAATCCTGACTTTTCCATAGATGTTTTTCAAGAATCTTTCTCATTTTCTAAAGTTATGACAATGACTGCTTATACATTTGTCATTTACTGCGTCTATGAATGGAATAGCACCTTTGAATCAATGACTGCATCATTTGATTCCATTAAACGACCAAGAAAAACAATCCCACGTGCATTTATCTTTTCAATTTTAATCGCAATCGGAATATATTGGCTGGTAACCTTAGTTACTATGTTAAATATTGGTTCATTTCAGTCTCAAACAGCTGATATTATCCTTTCTTCAGATGTTCCTTTAGCAGATGCATTTGGGATTGTACTTAATAACCAAATCGGCATTTACTTTATGGGCTTTATCGGAATGATTGCCACAATTACATCTATTAATTCTGGATTACAAATGTCTTCACACGTTTTATATTCCATGGCACGAGATGGGTTTATGCCGCCAGTTTTTAAAAAAGAGCGCCATGGAATTCAATGGGTTGCTTTGTTAATTTCTACAATACTCGCATTAGTTGTAGTATTAACTTTAAATATAGATGTCATTACAGAAATTATTAACTTTATTTTCTTGGTTTCGATGATCTTCATGTCGATTTCATTAATTGTATTACGGAAAACACGACCAAATTTAATTCGCCCTTGGAAAAGCCCGTTTTTTCCTTATCTTTCCATATTTTCGATTATTGTATGTTTCCTTCTTATTTCTACCATGATTACCTCTCCTTTGGGTCTATATGGAATTGTTTTTGGAATTCTTATCTTAGTGTTTGGAGGAATCTATTATCTTTTTCAAATATCTAGGCGGGATCGCATTTTCCTTATTCTTTATGGTGCAAAAATTGGAATTTCTCTTTTTACACTACTATTTTTAGAATTCTTTCAAGTATCTTTCGTTTGGATTTTTCCTGCTGGAAGTTCTACACAAATTCAACTATCTTTTATTCGCATTCTGACTTCAGTCTTTTTAATTTTTGGAATTCTTTCTCTCTTTTTTGATTTAATTCCTACAAGACAATTGTTTGCTTGGGCTACCCAACATCGTTCAGATTCTGTAGTTGTTTCTGGAATTGTCCAACTTTCATCTCGAGCTGAAAAGCATGCTCACTTTTTTGCAGTTTCAATTGCTGTCATTCAATTTGTTTTAAGTAGCTTTTTCCTATTACTTGTTCTATTTTTCAGCGTAGGGACATTATCATTGCAATCTCCTCTCTTTAATGATGAATCTGGCTTTTTATCCACTTTATTTATAACAACTGGAATTGTTATAGGTGTCATTTATGCTGTCAATGGTGGCGTAAGAATAATTATCGAGCAAGAATATTTGAACATGAATAAAAATTTTTATTAATATATATTTCAATTCTTTAATTCTTGTTTAATGGTACGGTTCTTTCTTTTCGTATATATTATTCAGATGTATAAATGAACACTATAGTCTTCCCAATCTAAAGATCTGATTTGGGGTAAATTTCAAAAACTTTTTTATTTTTCAAACTTTTATTTTCATGTCGAAGTTATATTATATACGAAATTAATGATATTTGGATTCTTATGACAAATTTTAATGCAGGGGTAGTCAAGTCGAAACGACGCTAGGTTGAGGGCCTAGTCCAATAGTGGTTCGAGGGTTCAAATCCCCCCTCCTGCATTCTTTTATTTATTTTATTTTTAACCACCATGAGAATCATATGGTATATTTAAATTCATATGATAACATATTAATCCGCAAGAAAATAAAGGAAAGAGTATAATTAGAAATTGCTCGTAGAATTTAATTAGACGCACCTTTTCCATAACATCACCTCCCTTTGGCATCCTATACCTATAGGATGTCTTTAATTCATTTGGTTGCAATTTCCCCAATAATATCATTACAAAAAAATCCCCAAAAAATCTCTAAAAGCACCAATAAGACCAAAAATATCCGAAAAAGACAAAATTCCAACTTAAAATAATAAAAAATATAATATCGTAAAATAATAGAAAAACAGAACAGGAAAAAAAAATGTATCCCCCAATGTATAATCATGGATTGGTCAGATATGGCCGAAATAGACATCCAATTTCCATTTTTGGATTCGTATTTCTGATTTTTGTACTCTTTAGTATTTCAGAAGTTAATATTCTTTGGTTTATCTTAATGATAATTATAATATTTGCTATCATTTCATCTAGAAATCTTAGAAATCGCTCTTACATTTCAAGATCAAGGCGTTCATCATATAAAAGGTCATCAAATTCTGATTTTGCATCATCCTTTGAGGATAAAAAACCTGAAAAGGATATTGATTTGTATCAAAACTCATCAACTCATCAACTCAATCAAGATCAATTATCTGAGAATTCGTCAAGATTTAAAAGAAACAGATCATCCTATGAAAAATCAAGTCATAAAGAATTTTTCTGTGGATTTTGTGGAAATCCTGTGGTAGTTCCTGAAGAATCATCAGGAGAATTTTACTGTCCTTATTGTGGAGAAAAAAATAGAGTATAAATAGGCAGAATCTTCTAATTTTCTAATAAAATCCTTAACTTTATTTAAAGAATAATACTATAAAATAGAATCATCAAAGTTAACATGTTTTGTGAATAAGGGAATTGCTTCGTTACTTACTTGTTCAGTGTACTCTAAAATTCTTTTATCTATATCGATATCGTCAATTAGAGATGCAATTTTTTTAATTACTTGGGTATGGGGTGTATTAGTGATTTTTGCGATTTTTTTTAGCGATATTTCTCCTTTTTTATAAAATTCTGCTAATTTTGGCATCATCTTTTCGCTTAGAATTGATAGAAATAGTTTTTTTGCGTAAGCTGATTTTGATAAACCTTCATGATTTCCCATTTCTTCCAAAAAATTGTTTATTTCTTCTGGAATTTGAAAGTTTAGTTGAGTCATATAATTATATAGTAAATTTATATATAAAATCTATCCTATTATTTTCTATGAAAACAAAATTAATTATTGACACAAGCACTTGGATAAAATTCGATGAGTTAATTGAAGAGAGAATAATCTCAATAAAATTTATAGATAAATTGACTCAAATCTCAGATATTTATGTTACACATGAAATTGAAAGAGAGCTTGACTATTTTAATGTTATTTCCTACCAAAAAATGAAAAAAGAGATCTTTATTGTCCCTATTTCAAATAAAGAAATTTATCAAAAGACTATTGAAGATGGATATGATTCAGCAGATTCTAGTATTATTGGGGTTTCAGAAATAAAAGATTACTTAATTATATCTGAAGATCGCCCTCTTGTTGAATATTATAGTTTGTATAAATTGAAAATCATGTTTTTTGCTGATTTAATTTGGGTGCTGTTAAATAATGACATGATTTCTAAAAATAAGGCATATAAATTTATTCATCCATTACAAAAAATGCGAAATTTACCAATCAAAAAATATAATTGCTTAATTAAAAAAATTGAAAAGTATTAACTTTGCTTCTTTTTTCGCTTCAAAAAGCCTTTTTTCTTTTCGTCAAATGACTCCTTTATAATAGTGGATTTCTCATGCCATTTTTCTTTCACATTTTCAGAAATTTCTTCTAAATTTTCCCTTAATCGCGCAATAGCGGGTTTGTCTTTATCTGGAATAACCGCTTCAGCTAAGTGCAGTTCTTGTGAATATACATCACAGGGATATTCATCGGGTAATGCATCAGAATTCAAACCTCCTTGTTCAAACCACGCCTTGGCTCGCTGGTAAGCAAGATCAATCCATTCTTTCGAATGTGAAAAATCAAACGGATCTAAACGGGCATCATTAGGTGAAGGAAGTACATGTATTGATACTTTAGATCGGTAATGATAATAGTCTGAGATCATTTGACGGGCTAAGACATAAAGAAATGTTCTAGCTAGCACTTGTTCTAATTTTTTTGGATAAACATCAGGTGTGTTTGGATATCCGATGGGAAAAACGATGATATTCTCGGCACCAAGTTTTATTGCGGTTGAAATTGCACTGTTGTTTATCAAACCGCCGTCTACCAGCATCATATTATGCATATATTGAGGGGGGTAAACCATAGGAATCGCAATGCTACTCATTAGGGCTTCTATGGCTCTTCCTTTATTAAATACAATTTCTTTTCCCGTTTTCAAATCTGAGGCAACAGCATAAAAAGGAATGGTTGTTTCTTCTAAGCGTTGGAAAGGCAATGATCGTTCAATTAATTTACGAATATTTTTAGGGGATATCAAATATTTTCCAAAGGTTGTTAGATTTTTAACTGGGGTTATTGGTGAAGGTGTAAAGACATCTGTGAATTTTACTTTATTCCAAACAGATTCTAAATATTCTACTCCCTCTAAAGTGGGGTTATATGCAAAAATTGCACCATTTAGGCTTCCAACAGATGTTCCAAGAATAAAATCTGCTTTTATTCCAAATTCAGTTATCGCTTTTAGCAGACCAACTTCAATTGCGCCCAAGCTTGAACCGCCGGAAAACACAAATGCTGTTTTTCTTTCTGTATTCGATGATTGTGTAATTTTTGTTTTTTGTAAAGATTGATTCATGGTTCTTAGTACTGTATGAAAATATTTCTTAAAAGTATGTGGGTATCAATCAAAGATTTAGTTAAGAGGTTCTAGCAACTTCTATATTTTTGACTGAATTACAATTTTCATCTTCCCTTCTCCGATTATAATCAAATATATCTAAAAATTACTTCAGTCGCGAAGATTAAATCAAATTTCAATGTATTTTTATAATTTTTGAGATATTGGATAATATTCTACTATAAGATGTGGAGAAAGAAGATTTGCTAACCGCATTCCTTCAATTTCAGTCATCCAAGGGCGGATGAGTACTTTTTTTTTCTGGTTTTTCAAGTATATCTCAATTTTCCAATTTGGCACCCTAACACGTATATAGAGCAGAAGAATACCAATAAACATAAGAATTGTAGCCAATCCCCACCACAAAAGTTTACGTTTAGGATTATATTGAATGATTATTTTTTCAATTTGATTAAATTGAATGAATGCAGGTTTATGAAATTGTGATTGTAGTTTAACCGTCTTTTTTTGCACATCAAAACGAACTGATTGACCGTACAACATATCTTGGAATTTCACTGGTTCAATACGGTTCAAAATTGTAAATTTTGGTTGAGTAGTATTGTATGGATTGCGAGAAATGTCTGATTTATGCGAATCGTTTGAATTGTATGATTTACTTGGATTGTGAAAATTATGTATATCTGAATTGTCTGAGTTGTCTGAGTAAACTGAGTTGCCTGAATTGTGAGAATTATGCAGATCGTTTGAATTAAATGAATTATTTGAATTTTGCATTGAATTGATCACTTAAGGAAATAAAATTAATAATAATAATAAAATTGCATCAAATCCAATTTCTAACACGACTGTCCATTTTTTTGAAGTCAAATCAGGAAGCCACGAAAACCAGGTATTTCGAACTTTATCGATATATGGATGTATGTATGGTCCTTTTTTAAAAATAGGGCGCATAATATACCAATCTATTATGTCCGGAAGCGTTGCAGCTAACATGACCCACCAATATTGAGGTAGATAGAAAATTATCAGGAGCAAACTACCAATATAAACAAAAATTATATGATAACTAAGCCAAAATAAGTCTTTCCATTGAGCATTAGGAACATGATAAGTAATTTTTGCAAAGCAATCTAATATTAAATGAGAGAGGAGTGCAAGTAAAATAGAGATGGTTATAAGGCTCCATGTTGAAAAATTTGGTGCGCATAAGAGAAAAATTTTATAGATCCAGATACCAACTAAAAAATGAGTGGTACTTTGCATATGATATTTATTGCCAACATTGGCTAATTTAAAAATTTATTTGAAAAAAAGATAATTTTGTATTCAATGAATACTAATGACTACATTTTATCCAAAAATTTAAAAAGAGCATTTTGATCTAGCTCATATTACATCTTTTATTGTTTATATCTATAATTTATTAATAATTCATATCAAAGACTGATGCTTAATATGACAAAACAATCTTCTCCTTCTCACTCATCCACTCATCTTGATATAAATAAAAAAGGAATAAAAACTCGAGATCAATCAACTACTTCTTCAACAAGTAATATGGTTTCAGTACGAATGGATCAAGATACCCGAAACCAATTAGATGATATAGGGGAACAATTTCATTTAAAACGTAGTGATATTGCTCGTTCTTATCTAAAACTATGTAAGACTGTAATTGTGAAGACGAATCAAGATCTCCAATTATTTGATGGTACAAAAGTAAGTTTTTTTCCACAGATATTGTTAAAATTTATGTATTCACGGCTAAATCCTGAAGATCTCATTGCATTAGGAGATCAACTCGCACTTTTAGCCTATACAAACTGTCAAATAGAATCCATTCATGATATGGAAGAGAAAATACGTTATCTTGAACAATTAGGCTGGATCACAATCAACAGAATTCGTGAAATGGATGCTGAAGGAAAGAGTTGGATATATTATGCCATTACTGCCCAAAATTCTCCATTGGATTTAATCCATGCTCTGCTTTATCGTTTTCTTTTTCGAAAAAAGTTACCTCCTGAATTAACTGCTGAAAATATTAAAGAAAATTTCTCAAAAATAACAAAACGATTTAAAAATTCGGATTTGGAGAAATCTCTCCCAAGATTTAAGAAAGAATTAGGGATTCATAAAGAAAATTTTGATGATTTTGCACCACTTTACAAATTTGATGCACTTAGAGAAGCAGTAAATAATTAAATAGTCATATAAAACAATTTAAAGCGAAAAAATTTGATTCAAGGAAATTTATAGTGAAAAAAAGAACATTAATCAAATTTTCTACGTATTTTCTAAAGTTTTTGCCATTTCAAACGATTCCCCAAATTTTTCGTCAGATATTTTTCCAATTTTTCTGTAACCTCTTTTTATATAGAAATTAACTGCATTAATACTCGCGTGAAGTTTTACTTCTTGTAATCCATTTAGTTTAGCTAATCTTTCTAAAGAATCCATTAATTTGTTTCCAATCCCTTTACCTTGCATATCTGGTCGTACAAAAACCGAACCGAAATAGTTTTGGCTAATTGTCGCAGTTCCTACAATTTCATCCAATTCTTCTGCTACTAAAACCAATTGTTTTTGAGCAGTTTCAATGAGATGTTTTGGAGTGTAAACTTTAATCATGCGTTGAATTACATTTTCTGGATAAAATTCACTGTTGATTTGCTTAAGATTGGCAATAATTAAATCTGAAACTGCTTGTGCATCGGAATTTCTAAATTGGCGCGTTATCATCGATTCTCATCCCATTTAATATATTAGGTACAGCCGACTTAAAAAAGTTGAAGAAACGAATTTTAGAAAGTTGGGAAAATGTAGGATGAAAGCTTATGTTGTACATCAATGTACTTAAAAATCGAAGAATAGCAAAAATGTATGTTGCTTCTTTCTTTATTTAAATAATCCCTAAAATTTTTAAATGGAAAGCCTATTATTTTACTTAAATTTTATGCTATTATGCTAAAATGAAATCATTTATAATTTAACTAAATTTAAGTGGTAAAAATGACTGTACAGGGTGTAGATTACGAATTTGAGATAGTTGATAGACCTACTTTTACATATTTAAAAGTTCTTTTAAAGCAAGGTCAAGAAATTAAAACAGAACGTGGGACGATGATGTTTTTCGAGCCAACTTTAGAAATCCAAACTCGAAAAGCCGAAAAAGGTTTTTTAAAATCCATGGCACGAAAATTAGCAGGAGAAACCTTTTTAATGAATTATTTTATTGCAAATAACAACGGTTGGCTTTCATTAGCTCCGTCTTTTGCTGGTGATATGATGCATCTTCCTTTAGACATTGGCCAAACTTGGGTTGTTTATTCTGGAGGATATATTGCGAGTTCACCTCAATTACAGCAAAAAACACGCTTTTTGGGTTTTAAAAAGGGTATTTTTAGCGGAGAACGAGCATTCTTTTTAGAGATTTCTGCAACTGAATCTCCAGGAGATTTGTTTATTGGAGGGAATGGTTCCTTTATTGAATGGAATCTTCAGCCAGGCCAGATATTAAATTGCGATAATGGTCACTTAGTTGCGATGGATGCATCAGTTCAGATGGATATTAAACGAGTTGGTGGTTGGAAATCAACATTGTTTAGTGGTGAAGGTGTGGTTGCTCAACTTACAGGTCCTGGAAGGGTGATCATGCAGAGTCGAAATCCACAAGAATTTGCAATGTGGTTGTATAAATTTATGCCCCATCCAAATAATTAATTGTATTTATTAATGTAATTTTTTTTATATTAATTTAGATAAAAATCACTCATGTTTTAACTATTCTATTTAAATGGTACCTTTAATTTATTATAAATAGTCGAAGATAGATCTTTATAAGATATTAATCTTGAGAATTTGAAGAAATATTTCTTATTGAAAAAATTTATTTCAAGTTATATACGAATAATATTCCGGATTTTGATGTTTTGTGATGAAATATGGCTGATGTAAGTGAAAAGCTGCAAGAATTACAAGAAAGCATGCAAAAATTGCAATTATTAAAACAACTTGGTGCAGAAAGACTAATTCTTGAACAAGAAAAAGAGATTTACCAAATACAACAAGAAATCATGAAAGTTAATGAGTCGACTTCAATCGATGCATTTGAAATGATTTTGCCCAAAAAATGTAAATTTTGTACGGAGAAAACTACTGATGAAGAGCGTTTAGAGTGTTATGAGAAAAATTATAATACGTGTAAACGAAAACCTCCAAAAGTTGCAAATATGCTTAGTTTAGGTGCTGTAAAACTTTTTCTAAGTTATATTGCTATTTTAGCTCTGTTATTTCTATTTCTACTTTTAACTAACATTTTCCTGGATTATTTTCCAGAAAATAAATTATTGGTATTTATTCTTGCATTTTTAGGATTATCGATGGTAGTTGTAGGATTTTGGAAACCATTTAAGAGACTTCATTCC
Source organism: Candidatus Harpocratesius repetitus (assembly GCA_021498095.1). GTDB lineage: Archaea > Asgardarchaeota > Lokiarchaeia > Sigyniarchaeales > Promethearchaeaceae > Harpocratesius > Harpocratesius repetitus. The sequence continues at coordinate 1,265,640 of JAIZWK010000001.1, forward strand.
GCATTTTAGCAAAATAGTGCAAAGTGAAGGTGCTTTTATTGGACAATTCCAAAAAACTTTATTTTTTTCCACTGCATTCGAAAAATCGACAATCTAAGTCAAGTAAACAAAATGAACATATTAATCAAGTCTCATTGAATTGGAATGGAAAATCTTTTGAACCACTGAAATTACCTGATATTTTGATAAAACCTCTTTTTGAGATTAATCTATCAAAACTAATTTTTAGTTTAAAAGGTTCTTTTAATTCTACTCATTTTTATTGGAAAAATCAAATTATTTGTGGTGATTCCCTTTTAGCAATGCATGCTTTATTGCAAGATGGATATCAAAATTCTGTTCAGATGATCTACGTAGATCCACCATACGGAATCAACTATAAACCACAAAATAATCGGAATCAAACGGCAGGAAAAGGATATATTGATTCATGGAAACACGGATTAGCTTCATATTTAGACCATTTGAGAGATCGCTTTATTTTAATGAGAGAATTATTAAACTCCACTGGTTCTATCTTTGTTCAAATCGGTCAAACAAATATGCATTATGTTCGCTGTATTCTGGATGAAATTTTTGGTGCTTCAAATTGCGTTAATGTCATTACATTTCGAACAGCGATTAGCACTAATAAAGTCACAAATATCGCAGATCATCTCCTTTGGTATGCTAAGGATAAGAAAAAAGTATTTCAACGCAAACTCTTTACAGAACGACCAAAAGAAAAATCTCAAAAAACATTTACCTATATTGAGAAAGAAGAAAATAAATTATATTCAAAAAAACTAGCATTTAAACCACAAGAAGTGGTTTTACGTTTAAAAAACAGTTCTCAAAAAAGAAATCCACGTTTATTTCCCGTATATTTAGATGGCAAAGAATACTATCCACCTTCAGGTTTTGAATGGCGCTGGGATGAAGTTGCTTTTGATCGACTTATTCAAGCTAACAGATTGGTTGACATAAATGGAAAATTATACGGAAAACGCTATGAATCTGATTTTCCCTTTATGATATTAACAAATGTTTGGATGGATACCAGTACCAGCACTTTTGCAGCTCGAAAACATTACGCGGTTCACACCAATCCAAAAGTTATTTGGCGTTGTATGGCTATGACAACTAAGCCAGGTGATTTGGTTTTAGATCCCACCCTTGGTTCTGGCACAACAGCGGTAGTAGCTGAACGTTATGAACGACGGTGGATTGGAATTGATACCAATTTTGCTTCTATTAGTTCCACAATGATGTGGCTTTTAGAGAAACCTTTTCAATCTTTACAAAAAGATAAAGAAAGTCAATCTGTTTTATATCAAACCTTTATAAAAACTAGCTTAAGTTCTATTGCAAAGGGCAAAAAAGAATCAACTGAATTCTTGTTTGATAAACCTTTAACTAGTAAGAAAAAAGATCGACCACCATCTCCCTTCAAAATTTTAACTTTAGAAGCACCTGATGGTATAGTTAATTATCTTGAAAATAACAATATTGTTGATAATTTCCTACCTATTTTTGATTCAATCATAAAGCAACTTACTTTAAATTCAAAAAATAACGACAGTTTTGAGGTTAAAAGACTTTCTGAATTCTTCACACTCACTACTGCTAATAAAACTTTATTATCACCTAAATTACCTCATTTTGAATATTTTGAATTATGCTTAACAAATTCAAAAATTTTAGTTATATGTGCCCCTTTTTTGAGACCCATTCCTGAATTGGAATTAATATCCCATCTTGAAGATCTTAATTCTCAATCTAAATGGGATTCTTTGATTCTAGTTATATCTTTAGGACAATTAAGTTGGGGTGCTTATCAGCAGTTATATCTTAAATATGGTCCAACTTCAAAACAATCAAATCGATTAAGAATTGGATATTATCACAATGGTTTATCTGTTTCTCAAATAAATATTCAAGAAAATAGTGATGTTGCTTACTTAAGTTCTTGGATAGATTTCGCTAGTTTATCATCGAATAGTCTGATGAAGGGATCAAATTACGTGTTTTGGGCATTATTACCTGTAGAATTGTCTGATCGCTATTTTTCTCATAATTTAAAAGTTCCTTTTTTCATAAAGATCAGTAAGAATTATAGTTCATTATTCTCTTTATCGAAAAATAAAGAAAAATTTGTAGGAATATTCTCTTCATCCTTCTCTGAATTAAATGCATGGATATCTCAAAATTCTCCTTCTTTTTCAGATTCACCGTCTCATTTTTGTGTTCTTGACAAACGAGGCATAATTAACTATGGGATTTTATTATCTTTAAAACATTCTTCAAATGTGCAAATTAATAAATAGTAATGTTGTCTTCAATAATGTGTTATGACCGACAAAACTATATATCACAGGAAGAAGAAGAAAATAAAGAAAATGTCTCTTCTCACTCCAATGGATTACGAAGGGCTTGAAAATAGTAAAAGAAAAATCTTACAACCAAACTTGGAGAAATTAAAGAAAGACAGAAGGAGAATGCACCGTCTGTATAATTTTATCCTTCATTTTTAGAGATTTTTTTAATTTTATTTTAGTAACTTTCAATCATCCTTTATTTAAAATGAGTTACTATTTTCTTCAATTTATAGATTGATTTTGAGCCACATTTTGGACATTGTGTAAAATCGTCTGATGTTTCCCATTCATGGTCGCAGATCCAACAGCCAAAACCAAACCAATCTTCATAAAAGACATGTCCTCCAATTATCTTGAAATCCTTATCTTCAACTAATGCTTGTGCGATTTTTTCAAGACCTGCGCGTAAAATACGGGAGAAAGTTGGTTGTGATACATTCAATTTATTTGCACATTCTGATTGATCAAGTTTTTGATAGTAATATAAGCGAATTGCTTCATATTCTTCCAAATTTAAAATAATGGGGTCAATATCTTCTTCTTGTCGTTCTAGATTTTTATAGTGGATTTTTACTTTATGAAATGATTCAGCATCAATCATTCGAAGTAATTTACGGGGCATCGAATTTATCCTCCATTTTGAATGTTGGGGGATTAAACAACTTTAAATTCCCCTTTGTAAAAGCTATAAAATTATTTTTTACTGTTTCAGAAATTCCTTGAAAAACTTTAATATCCATTTGAGAAAATCCCAAAAATGCCCGTCTTCCAATTTGTTTAATCACAATTGTATCAACCTTTGAATTTTTTAATAACATTATTGGGGTCATACATTTTCCTTGCTGGTGAACAGCATTTTTGATTATTTCTATACTTTCAACTTTATTTGTTTCTGAGTTAAATGTAATTAGTGTGAATGCATGAGCATGTCCAAAGTGTTCAGCGAGTTTTGAGTGAAGTCCTTCGATTGAACTTGGAAAAGCGATTATTCTTGCAGTCATTTCCTCCTCATTAAGTGACAATTAGGAGAAATTATACATTTATTTTTTACGGTTCTAAAAATCTTGATCTTATGTATTTAAGAAAAATATGGATAAAGAAAAAAGAGTAGAATTACAGAAAAAAGAGTTGTATATTCATTAATTTAGTTATTTATTAATTCTCAATTATTTCTTTGCAATTTTCTCGCTTGTTCCATAATTTTTCAGCAATTGCCTCAAATTCTTGCAGGATTTCTTGATCTTCTAAAAATTTTGCAATAGGTTCTTGACTTACAATAGCATATGGCCATCGTGAATTGATAGGAAATGATCCAAGTATTTCATATCCTTTTTGTTTAAAAAAGGCAGTTAATTCTGAGTACATTTCAAGATTCATATCTTTTTTATTTATGATTATACCAAATGGGATATTAAAGGATTTAACAATGGAAATTGCTCTATTAATATCGTGTAAAGCTGCAGTTGTTGGTTCCGTAACAAACACAATAAAATCTACGCCAGTTATAGCTGCCAATACTGGACATCCAATACCTGGGGGTCCGTCCATTAGAAGGAAATCCCGATTTTCTTGTTTAGCTTGAACTTCTGCAATTTTTCGAAGTTCGGTTACCATTTTTCCACTCGTTTGAGATCCTAAGATTGTTTCTCCAGATATTAAAGGAAATCCATAATCTGTCATGATTGTAGTTATTGTTCCACTATTTACTGGGTTAATTTGAAAGGAATGACTGGGACATAATAACTGACAAGCTTTACAACCTTCACATGCAACAACATCAATAATAGGAATTTTTTTATTTTCATCCCAAGAAAGAGCATCAAAAGAGCAAAATTCTTGATCAATACATTGTTTGCAATGTGTGCATTTTTCTGGAATAAATTCGGCTTTTTCACTTGTTTGAACTGTTTGCTTATGTGTTTCTCTTGATTTTTCTAATATTTCACTATGTTCAATATTATTGTACGAGTTTTCAGGAGTGAAGAGAATTGCCAAATTTGGAGCATCAACATCAGCATCAGCAACAATAATTTGTCTATTTTGCTGGGCTAAAACATAAGCTAAACTCGATGTAATTGATGTTTTTCCCACTCCGCCTTTTCCTGAAATAACTGTAACTGTGAAAATTTTATATGTTTCCTCAGATTGTTGTTGGGTATTATGAGATTCACTTATCGATTTTACATTCATTTTTCATTTATCTCCTTGAGGTATTAAATTAATCTGCTTTTTTTATTCGTAAATTACTTGGCATATTATCATGAATTGGCTTAATAATTGCTTGTATCTTATGAAAGATTTCAAGAAATTGGTTTTTGGCAGGAAAAGTCCGAGAATCTTGAACGAATGGTTTACCTTTTGCGTAATCTTCCATAATTGTTTTATCAACTTCAATATTGCCTAAATATTTTGTTATATCACTGGATAACTTTTTTGTAAGAAAATCTGATTCGTTTGTTAGGTTTGATCGATTCAAAATGAAGTAAGATGGTTTATTTATGAGTCGAAGTAGTTCTAGTATTCTGTTTAAATCATGTTCTCCGAACGGAGTAGGCTCAGTGACACTGATTACCATATCTGATGCATTGAGTATTTTTTCAACATCACAGTGTGCTCCAGGAGCTGAATCGATAATTATTATGTCATACTGGTTCATTATCTCAGGAGTAGTTGCTTGAGAAATCAAATTTTCGACAATAAAAGCCGACAATGCTTCAGATGGTGTCAATTCCCCTACTAAAAGATCAAGATTTTCAAAAGCATTTGGTATGAAATATTTTGTTCCAATCTGTCGTGCTCCTGCCTCGATGGCATCATGTGGACAAATTCGCTGGCAAACTTGACATCCAGAACATAAATGCTCCATAAGTGATGGATAATGTTCGGGAAATTGTAAAATTGCATGTCGATAACAACCTTTTTGGCAGATTCCACATTTTACACATTTTTCTTTATTAAATTTCGGAATGAAAATATCAATAGGTTGAGAAGAGACTAATTTATTTTCTAAACTTTTTCCCAATAAAATAAATGTATTTGGATTTTCAACATCACAATCTACCAGCAAAACTCGAGAATTAGATTGAGTAAATGCAACTGCCAGATTTGTTGCAACTAATGTTTTTCCAGTTCCACCTTTTCCTCCAGTAACTGCAATTATAGGAGGAAATGATCTATTCGCTATATTTTGAGTAATACTTTCCTTTTTAAGAGAATTATAGGTCATGGAATTACTCCTTTATTTTGATATTTCATTATTTTATTCTTCTATTGAAAAATAACAAAAAAAAACTAAATATTTAGTATCGATGACCTGGGCTTGTAGCAGAGTTAATTTCTTCTAATTCATTTTTTAAGAATGCATCAATTAATTCAGCAACAGTTGCATTCTCTTTTTTTAATGGACCAAACATTTGAATATTTGCTTGCTTTAATGCATTTGCTGCATTAGGACCATAATACCCACCAATAATAGTATTCACTCCTTCATTTGCAATTGATTGAACTGCCAGCGGCCCTGCTCCTCCCATTGCTTGACTGGCTTTATTTTCTATGATTGAAACTGTTTCAATTTCACCATCATTTAATGAAACAATGGTGAATATGGGACAACGACCAAAACGAGTCGTTGCTTTAGCTTTTAATCCTTGATCTGAAGTGCTAGGAACAGCAATTTTTATTGTTTTTGTCTCAGACATTTTTCTCACTTCTATATGATTAAGTTCTTAAATAATATTAAAAATTTTAAATCAATCAAACATTATGAATATTTATTCATAAAAATATTTTTTTAAAGAAAAACTTTTGGAGTTAGAATTAAAAGTAGCAAAATAAAAAGATTGAAAAGAAGAATTTTTCCAGTTGTATTAGTAATTATGAACCAGAAAAAATTCTTGTTTATCTGTGCCCATCCTGATGATTTGGAATTTAACATTGGTTATCTAATATTCTGCTTGGGGCATAAAAATATCAAGGGAATTGGAAAAGAATTTATCTTTTCGATTAAAAAAGGATATCCTTCTCCTGCTCAACGCAGTGTTTCTGTTCGAATTATTAGTATGACTCGGGGAGAAATGAGTGATTATACTTTAATAACCAAATCCACAAAAAGGGCCGCAGAAGTTAGAACTGCTGAATTAATCAAAGCTATGAATTATCTTGGAATATCAGAGAATGAAATTTCTTTTCTCGGATGTTTTGATGGTGATATTCGAGTTACAGATCGAAATATTGAGAAGCTTAAGAGAGAGATAATTACATTTCAACCAGATTATGTAATTGCTCCTGAACCAGTATTTACATGGTATTTCCATCAAGATCACCGAAAAACGGGTAAAATCGCTTATTGGGCAATCCAACGCCTGATTTCTGAAAGAAAAAATCCTAAAAAGATTTTAAAATCCTCAAATGTTGACAAAATTCCCGCTTTATATTTTTATTCTTCTTTATTTCATCATTTCTACTTTCCTAAGTATCCTTCATTTCAAATTTCTGTCAATAATGCTCTTCAAGCGCATTATTCCCAGAAAGAATTATTATTTGGGAAAGGTGTTAAAATGGATAAAATTACTACCACTATACATGGATGGCATGTTTCCAATCATAAATATGCTCAAGCATTGAGACGTCAATTCATTTCTGGACGAGATCCGCTTTCAGCTAAATTTAAGCTTGATAAAAAGAATACTTTATGGAGAAAATTATTATACATTTTAGGTGTAAAAATAGTTTATTCTTATACTATTCCAGAATTGGAAAGTAAACGTAAATTTTTTGATGGGACCTTACCGCCATCATAATTTTTATTCAAATTTACTCTCCACCGTTCATTTTCCTTTTTTCATTCCTTTTACATTTTTTGCTTTCAGATCAATAACAAAGACTTTAAATATATGGAATGAGTTTAGTCACTTAGTTATGAATAATTATTCATAAATATTTAAATAAAAAAAGTGATTAATATGCCCTACGGAGACAGAACAGGTCCTAATGGATTAGGTCCTCGAACAGGTCGAGGATTAGGTTTTTGTAATGGCTACCCACAACCGGGATATGCAAATCCGGTTGGATATCCTCCATATTCGCAACGAGGTTTTGGTCGAGGCGGAGGTTATGGTCGAGGTGGTGGATGGGGAAGAGGTGGAGGTTATGGTCGAGGTTATCGACACTGGGCTCCTATATATGATGTCTATCCTCCAATTTATCCTCCAACTTCAATTTCTCCTGAAGATCAAAAGAAAACCTATGAACTTTATGTTCAAAATCTTGAAAAACAACTTAACGATGCAAAAAAACATTTAGAAAATTTTGAAAAAGATAATGAATAAAAAGTCGAGAAAAATTTCCAAAATGCTGATATAATAACACCTCATTATGCAAAAAATTCTTTTTTTTTTAGAGTATGCATTAAATTGCATACTTTTTTTCTTCTTTTTGTGTTCTTTCCTACATTATTTTTTCTTATTTATATCACATTAAATTTAATTCTTCAGGTGATCTAACTCCTGCTCTTTTTCTGTCTGCTGCACAAACAGGATTCCCTTTACAAGGATCATCAGTATTTACCAAAGATTCAACTGTTAGGTTAAGTGGAAAGATTATTGGACTCGCCATAGAAGTAACCAAATCCATTTGAATTCGAAATACATAAGGTTTGTTACGAAAATGTCTATCCATAACAGCATCTAAATGTTTTAAGTTTCGAGAAGCCATAAAAAGAGTCATATTATAATCTCCTGTGCTTTTAATTGCATTTATAACAAAAGGGCAATATTCACATAATTCCATTATATCTTCTGGACGAGTAGTTTTTAGATTAACACGTATTAAGTTCAGTTCTGGAATTTGTTGAAAATTTACACCAATTTGTGTGGCAATTAATCCTCTTTCGGCTAATTTTTTAATGCGAGCGCCAATGGCTGGTTGGGATAATCCTAAGATTTCAGCGATTTTGGAATGTGTTATCGAAGGATCATGTTGCAATTGGTCTATTATGGCTTTGTCAGTTGAATCAATATTAAAATTCTTTTTCATTACCTTCAAGAATACGTGTGCTGACATTATATTTTATCTTTTCTTTTCCTATATAATGAAATCAAAAATATTTTCTAATTTCGTTAATTTTCATTTTCAACAGTTTATTAAAGAGAATCATACTGTATGTATTGAAGAATGATCAAAAAATCTGATGATCAAGTATAATCTTCAATGTGTTTAGGAGGGTTTTAATGGGACGTCCCCACAAATATCGCAAAATTTCAAATATTGTGCCGAAATTTAATAATTACCATCCAAAAGGAATAAATTCTCAAGATGTTAATCAAATTTTTCTTAGTATGGAGGAATTTGAAGCCCTTCGACTTCGTTATTATGAAGATCTTAAACAAACTGATGCAGCTCAAAAAATGCAAATTTCACAGACTACATTTTCAAGAATTCTATCTAAAGCTTATAGAAAGATAACAAAAGCTTTAGTTGAAGGGTATGGAATTGCAATACAAACAGAAATCATGCCTCTACCAATTAAACCTGTTCAACCTATTTCATCTATTCCTCCTCGGTATGGTCGCCGTAGACATGGGCGTGCTTTTCATAGTATTGAGGACTTTCCGCAAAGGGGGGGTTCAAAACATCTTGGTAATAATTCATTTAAAATGGATCAAGATAAATCTTTTCAACTGGATCAATCACCAAATTGGATTCCACGACCGACAGATCCAAAAAGTCAAGAAAGGCAGGTAATTGTTTTTAAAGGTTGGGGATGTTTGAATTGTGGGTTTGTTTTTCAAACTTCGTCGCAATCTGATGAAAATTTGAAAGAAAGAAATGATAAAAAAGTGGGTGAATTCGCTGAAGAAAGAAACTATAAAGATCATAAAGACCTTGAAAAGAAAGAAATTTCTTCTTCCCAATCAAACACAACTAAGCAAAAACCAATATGTCCGAAATGTAACTCAAAAAAAACATATCAATTAATCAAAAAATTATCTCCTGATTGATATCAGTAATTAAAAGTCGTTAGTAATACAGAATTAGTTTTATCATTATTTCATAAATGAAAAAATAGCATAATTTTATGTGAAATAATAAATTAAGCTACAAGAAGGAATCCTTAATGGAGAGCTCTGAAAAAATAAGTTCACAAAAACAAACATCACTAATTTCTCATCCTTTTCAAAATGAGGGTCTAAGTCAAGAATTATTTGATTTTTTTAGTAATCAGCCAGTATCTCTGTCTTCTTCAGAACTTATTGATTCTTTCAACAAATTCTCTTCACTTCCCAAACATTGGTCTGGCCGAAAATTAAAACAATTTTTAACAGGAGAGGGCTTTTTACGATATACACGCGCAAATCCAAAGGGATATTATTTAAATATTAAAGAAATTCAAGAAACCTATCTTAAAGAATCGAATTTATTGCTAAAAGAATCAGAAAAATCAACTTCTGAAAAAATAATAAATTCATTAGCAAATAATCCACCTGAAACAAATAAAAAAACGCATAGATCTCATTCATTTTCGTCCCAAGAATCTATAAATGATATTTTGGATACGATTCCTGATTTCCCACAATATCTTTTGGCAAGAATGCCAAAAAAAGCGCGTTATGCATTTCGTTTAGGTGTAGCTCAAATTAATTCTTTATCGATAAGTAAATTAGATCATATGATTGAATATTTAACAGCTGCAAAAATGTTTTTTGATACTACTTATTCCAATGAAGGAGAATTAGTTAAGGCAATTAATGATAAAATAAGATATATGTCAGAAATTTCCGAAATGCGCCATTCTGAATCCATTCAAAGGGAATTTCAAAAAATATTCTATTCCCTATATTCTAAAGGAAAATTCTCATCAATTATTCAAAATTGGGGTGTAAAATATGGATTGGATGGGTGTGCTTTTCGATGTTGGAAAAAAATGGGAAAAAAAGCCAAAAAAATACCTATTTCGGATTATGCTCTTAGGAAAATGATTGCAGAAGTATTAAAAGAAAAATTTCCAGATAAATTAAAAGAGAAGTAGAATTAACTCATTTTATGAGCCAAATACATGATCTTCGCATTAAATCCATTCAAAAATCCCTTCAAACAATTAAATTAGATGGAAAAGACATCCATGGTTGGTTATTATACGATTTTCATAATAGGGATCCTATTGCATATCGAATTTTACAATTAAATGAAAATAATTTTCATTCGAGAAGATGGTATTATTTTATTCCATCAAATGGGTTGCCCCAAAAATTGGTTAGTGCTGTAGAACTAGGAGCTTTAGATGATCTTCCTGGTAAAAAATCAGTTTATCGTTCTTTATCAGAACAGAAAGATTTTCTTCACCAAATTCTTCCCAAGGGAAGTAACATTTTGATGAATTATTCACCTATGAATGACGTACCTTACGTTTCAATGCTGGATGCAGGAACATTTGAGTTAATTCAAAGTTTTGGCTGCAATATTCATTCTGCACAAGATTTAATCCAAGAATTCGAAGGATTAGTTGATGAGAAAGCATTTGAAACACATCAACGCGCCTCAAAAATTATGCATGAGATAATGGAATCAGCATTTAAAGAAATTGGACGCCGTATTAGTGAAGGTCGGCGATGTCGAGAGGTGGATATTCAGCATTTTATTCGAGAAAGCTATAAAAAAAATAATCTGATTACAGTGGGTAGCCCTGAGGTGGCAATTAATCAAAATGCCGCAGATCCTCATTATAGTCCATCAAGAGAAGGCCCAAATATAAAGAAAGGTGATTTGGTCCTTATTGATTCATGGGCTAAATTCGATGAACCCGGTGCTGTTTATTATGATCATACTTGGATGGCGTATATAGGTGAAGAAATTCCTTCTCGCATTCAAGAAATATGGGAAATCGTATGTAAAGCTCGAGATACAGCAGTTGCATTTGAGCGAGATAAAATTGAAAATGGGCAGCCTTGTTATGGATGGGAAATTGATCATGCATGCCGTAAAGTTATTGATGATGCGGGTTATGGTGATTTTTTTGTTCATCGAACCGGTCATTCTATTGGGCAAGAAGTTCATGGGAATGCAGTTCATATCGATGGATTAGAAACACATGATACCCGGCAGGTGGTTCCTTTAATTCTTCATTCTATTGAACCGGGGATTTATCTTATGGATGAAAAGATCGGAATTCGCTCAGAAATAGATGTATATATCGATTCAAATAGACGCGTTATAGTTACAGGACCTATCCAGAATGAAATTGTAAAAATTCTGCCTCGAAAATGAACATGCAGTAATCTTTTCCTTTCAATTTTTTTTTTGGAATAGAAATTAGTATATTTTTTATGTTACTTGAAATAATTGATATCTGATTAAAATGCAATTTGGGCTATTTCTAATAACGAAGGATCAATTCATTGACACCTCGGTTTGATTTTTTTTCCCCCAATTTTCGTTTAATTGAAATAATCGTTTAATTCCTGAATTATTCCACTCATTAAAGAGAATTTTTGGGCTAAATCGGTGCGGAACAATGATAATTTCTAAGATTTCTGGGTTATTTCTTGCGATAATAAATGTCCGAAGTCGCTGTTCTAAACCTTCAGCTGTTTTAGGACCAAATAAATGAACACGAGACTCAATCACACTATTTATATTCTCCACCAGATTATTTGATATAACTTTTGCAACAAATAGTCTTATATTTCCCCTATGCAACAGTAACTGCGAGAGCACATTTTTTACCAGTTTGAGAGTATTATAAAAAATATCAATATCGTTTAATCTTAAAATGCTTAGCGAAAATAATTAAATGAAGTAGTAAATACTCAGTATGTTTAAAAAATAGAAGTTATTTCTTCAAGTATTTTTTTTTGATATTTTCATTTGAAGATATTCGAAAATGATTGTTTTCTATCTTCTATGAACTTGGAAGACTTAAAATCAAATTGTTTTTATGGAATTTGATCTTATTGTGTGGTGATTTAAAATGCCTATGGATTATTCAAGTGTAAATAATATAAAACGAAAATATCTAAAGCGGGGAGAATTTGCGCGCCCGGAAACAGAGCGGAAATATGCTCCTTCCTTGGAATTTGAACCTACTCACCAAACAATTAATTTGAACTTTGAAATAGCTAAGCAAAAAGCTGAAGGATTTGTAGAAACTCAATTAACGGCAAAAACTTCTTCTGCTAGTATAATTAAGTATGATGCAATCAATCTTTTTATCAAAAATGTTGAAGGACCAGACGAATGGCATTATGATGGAATAGTTTTAACGTGCAAATGGAAAAATCCTCTTTCTAAAGGTGATACAACTTCAACCAAAGTTTTTTATTCCGTAGATCATCCGATCTCAGGGTTGTATTTCAGTAATCCCGATGAATTTTATCCTGATCGTCCTCGCTATGCTGTTACCGATGTTGAATCTATACGAGCGCGCTATTGGTTGCCATGTGTTGATCATTTAAGTGTTCGATGCACACTTGATTTTTTCCTTACCAGCGATAAAGAACATACAATTTTAGCAAATGGAAAGCTTGTTTCTGAAGAAAATCTTCCAAATGGAAAGAAAATGGTGCATTGGTCCTTGGATTTTCCCTGTCCTAGTTATTTAATCACTTTAGCTGTGGGGGAATTTATTGAATATAAAGATAGAGATGCTGATACCGGAAAAGGGCATATTCCAGTCGCATATTATACCACAAAGAATTATACTGTTGAAAATTTGGGAAAAAGCTTTTCGGGCACACCTGATTTCATTGAATGGATGGTTAAAAAGTTAAATTGTCCTTTAGAATGGCCTAAATATTATCAAATTGCAACTGCTCTTCATGGTGGTGCCATGGAAAATATTTCTTTAGTAACTTGGGGTGATTTTGCCATTATGGATGAACGAGAAAGAGCCGAATTTAAATGGCTGGTCGATTGGATTAATGTTCATGAACTTTCCCATTCTTGGTTTGGTGATATGATCGTTTGCAATGATTTCGCTCATGCGTGGTTGAAAGAAAGTTGGGCAACATATGTAGAGAAATTGTATTATGAAGATTCTCAAGGAATTGATGCTTATCTCTATGGAATGTATGAAGATCGTTGTGATTATATGAAGGAAAGTGATGAACGTTATGCTCGGCCTATAGTAACCAAAGAATATGAAAGTTCTTGGGATATGTACGATAAACACCTCTATCCTGGTGGTTCTTTTCGACTTCATATGTTAAGAAATATAATTGGAGATTCTGCTTTTTTCGAAGCAGTAAGTGATTATTTGAATACATTCAAAGGAAAAACGGTTGAAACTATTGATTTTCAACGCAAATTAGAGTTCCATTCTGGTATGAATTTACAGCCATTTTTTGATCAATGGTTATTTTCTCGCGGATATCCTCAATTAAAAGCAGATTTTTCATATGAAGATAAATCTCAATTAGTAAAAATCAGAATCTCTCAAAATCAAGTGGATGAAAAAGCCAAAATTGGTGTTTTCAAATTTCCATTGGTAATTGAGTGGGAAACTGCAGAGGGTGAGCTTAAACGCCAAACTTTTCAAATTAACGAAAAAGACCAGACTTGTTACTTTAAATGTGAGCACAAACCACTACGCGTTCAGTTAGATCCTGATTTTCATCTTTTATTTAGTTTGGAGTTTAATCCTGGACAAGATCTCTTATTGCGACAATTGATGAAAGGAAATTTAATCGGTAGGATCTTTGCGGTTCAAGAATTGGCAAAAATAGGCAATTATCAAGCAATATCGGCAATATCAGAACAATATAAAAAAGAAACTTTTTGGGGAATCAAAGTAGAATTCTTGAAATCATTGCTTTCTATAAAGAATTATCATGCAATTGAAAAAGCAGTTGAGATATTAAGTAATGAGAAAGATCCTCAAACATTATTTCATTCTATCGGGGAATTGGAAGGAAAACGCCATCAAATCATAGTTGATATGATAAAAAGTTTTATCAATCGTTCTGAATACTATTATCATTCAACAGGAAATGCCCTTAAGGTTCTCGGTAGTCAAAGATCAAAGGAAATGTGGGATTACCTTTCTTCTTTAACCCTTCCAGCAGATTACAATAATATATTAAAAGGTTATCAGTTTGAAGCAATTGGAAAACTGCGACTTCCTGATTCAGTTGACTATCTAAAGGAAAAAATAAGATATGGAAAATCTCCAGAGAATATTCGCCGACAAGTTATTAAGGGATTAGTTGATGCTCTCACTTGGGCGAAAAAAGAAATTAAAGAAGAGATTTTAGAAATATTCCAAGTGGAAATTGAAAGAGCATTAGATGAAACATTTTTGATACAAATAGCTTTTGCAATTCAGCAATTAAGGTTACCTCGAAGTAATTCACTTTTGATTGCACTGAAATCTCGAATTTCAACTCAATTCCATCCACGTTTGGAGAAATTGATTAAATCCTTAGAAAAATCAGAAAATTCTGCAGAAGCAAGTAAGCAACAGGCTGAAAAGCTCGATAAACTTGAAAAAATGATGGAAAAATTAATATCCCGTGTTGAAATATTAGAGCAAAAGGTTAATCCTGCAAAATAATTGAAGATTTCTGCTTAATCTTATTTTTTCTTCTATTTTTTTAAAATATTTCATAATTTAATTTTAATTCTTTTTCACCATTATTTTTACGAAAAATTCAATGGAAAAATTATTAAAAATAATATAATATTGTTTATATTATAATTATATTAAGATAATTTAAATTATATTATAATTTAGATAATATAATCAAAAATATTTTCATTAAAATATGATATAAATTATATTATATTAATTTAAAAATGTGTTTGATTAATTTTGATTATAAAAATTTCGCATTAAATTCATTTAGATTCATTCTTTATTGGAGTATGAGGGAATCAAATGGAAAATGATTACAAATTAATTATATCTCCAGCTGCATTATCTCATATTCGTGAAGTTGGTTTAAAGCAATTTGATGATGCATATGTGCTTGTTTTGGCCGACACTCATGCAATTGGTGGAATTGTAGTTCCTGAAATTCACCCCATTGAAATGCTTTATGATAATTATCATTTTAGGGAATTGTTCCCACGAGATTATCAAAATTATGGATTTCCCATTTATGTTGATCGAACGATGGAACGAGAAGGTTATCTTCCACAGCATATGTTAATTGATTTTCTTCCTACATATGAAGGGATGAATTTAGTTTTTAAAAATCCTGATTTTGAATCCTGATTTTTTTGTGAAATAAATTAAATTTTTTAAAAAAATGACACAACTTGCATTTATTGCTGAAGGTTTTGGGCATAAGGATAAAATTCGAGGATTTTGTTTCGATTTACAAGGAAAATACTGTTTTTCAGCAAGTTGGGATCGCACGGTTTGTCAATGGCTTATTCCAAGCGAAAAAAAATCTGATAAAAATAGTTATAGTTATGTAAATCAAAAAATAGAACCTTTCAGGATTTATGGAAAACATGCAGCTGAAGTTTCTGCTATGGCGCTGTGGAACGCTCAAGAGGTTCTTATCACTGGAGACAAGACAGGTCATATATTTGCTTGGGATTTAAGGACAGGACAATGTCTTTTTGATTTAGTTTCGCCACATACACGGGTTTCTGCAATATATATTGATGAATTATCTTGTGAATCGACTTCTTCATCTACGTTATTATCTTCATCATCAACATTCTTATCTAAATCATCTTTTAATTGGGCAAAAAGCCATCAAATTCAATTATATACTGGAGGGAGTGAAGGTACAATATATTCTTGGAGACTTTCATATTTATCTTTAAATTCTTCTCAAATATCGACTGCAAAAAAGATTGATAAATTAACTATTAAAAAAATTGATGTATTTAAAGGTCCTAAAAAAGCAATTCATCAAATTGGGGTAGATACTGAACAAAAACTGCTGATCAGTAGCGGTGATGAAGATAAAATATATGTCTGGAAATTAGATTGCCCTGCGAACCCTATTCACATTTTGAATTTTCCTGAAAAAATCATATTCACTTTTGCAATGAACAAAGTATCAAGTAATCCATATTTATTGTGTGGAGGGCAGAAAAAGAAACTTTATCTTATTGATTATTTGAATGGAACGTTAATTGATTCTATTCACACATCAGCGCCAATTTCTTATATATTCTTTAATCAAAAAATGATGCAATGGCTCATCTGCGATTTTAAGGGAAATTTGTCCCGCTATAAAATAACAAACGAAAAAAATGGGATTGAAATAATTGATTCCATTTCAATCTTAGAGGAAAATGGAATGTTTTTTGCGGGTATTGATAAAAAATGGAAGTTTTTAGCATTAAGTTCACCTGATGATTCATCCCATAGTATTCGTTTTTTTCGCCTTTATTAAAGGTTTATTTATAAATTGGCGGAGAGATTTTTTAGTGATCTTTAAATAACTCTTCTCTACTCTTTTAATGAAATGTATTTTGGATCTATTTTAAGTGGAATTCTTATTTGTATGATTTTTATTATGATTATAGTTTTGCTTGTTGTTATACATTTAGTTAAGCGGAATGAAGAAATGGGTGAATGGGCAACCTATCCAAATAGAAATATCAATCCTGATAAACATCATACACCTTATATGGGATTTCCTGCACACGTTACCACTCCACTTAAATCAAAATTTTGTCCTAATTGTGGGGAATTAATCACACGTCAAATGAAATTCCGATTAGAACAAGGCTTTAAAACATTTTGTGAGAATTGTGGCTATTTAATTCTCCCATAATGAAATTTTTGATCAAACAAAATAAATGAAATTTAAGTATCAATCTCTGAAATATTTCCGATTTTTTCCGATTTTTGTCTGCTCCTTAATATTGTATATTTATACTACTATTGGCGCGATAATACTTCTTATATGGGTTATGCGCTTATTCATTTATATTGACACTATTCACTTACTTATATTGAATTATTCGAGGAAGTTGTAAATGTTTAAATTGAATTTTGATCCAAAGAAAATTAAAGAAAAACACATCATTAATCCTGAAGATCTGCTTCCAAAACACGTTGAAACAACCGATGGTAAAATATCTCCTTTTGATGCAAATAAAATAATATATTCAATTATGGAAGAAACAGGTTTAGACAAAGAAAAAGCAATTGAAGTTACAACTAATGTTTTAAGGAAACTAGGTGGGCTGGGTTTGGAATTTATTGCAGCTCCCCATCTTAGGGAATTAGTTTGTGGTGAATTAACTGCAGAAGGCTTACATACTTATCGAAATCGCTATACGCGCTTGGGGATTCCTATTTATGATGTTAAAAAAATATTAACTGAGCAAAGAGGAAAAGCATTTGCCTCATTATTAGCTGCACAAGTTATCGAGCAGTATGTGCATTTAGATCGTTTAAGTGAAGCAGCTGAAGTTGTTATTGAACAAATATCACATTATACGAAAGAACTGCCCGAGAATGAACGAGCTCTTATCGAAAAAGCAATGGAAAATGCAATGAGATTGTATAATGAAAAGAAAGAAAGACACTTGATATGAAAAATAAAAATATTATAATTGAGGATATTTTATCTTTTATAATTCAAGCGCTTTTTTGAATATCATTTAAATATATCCGACTTAAATCTGAAATATCGCAATTCTTTTTTTGTTGAACTCAATTTTTTCAAAGAATTTGTTAAAAATTTACCATTCTGTTTATAAATTCTTCAATCTGATGTCCTTTTTATTATAATTCTTGATTTGCATATCTTGAATTTGGCAACTTGGTAAAATCGACAAAAAATAAGAAAGGGTATTTTAGATTTGAGTCGGGAGAATTAAGATGATGAAATGAAAAAATTCGAATCTTTGAAATTTAAAATACCCTTAATTACATTGGATGTAATTTTTTTTCAATTTTATCGATTTTTTCACGCACATAGTGATCGATTTCTCTTAGTTCAAGTAATGCAACTTCATGTGCTCTACTTGGATCTGAACTTTGCATCGAGAAATCTATGTTTTGTTCTTCTCCAGATTGTTTTTTGAGTGCTTGCAATTCTTCTTTACTGAATTTATGTGAAATTGCACCATCTCTGATGTAATATAAACGATCTGCAATTGCTTTCAACTCAGGATCGTGAGAAACAATGATCATTGTTTTTTCTGGAAATTTTTTAATAACTGAATGTAATAATTCCATAATAATACGTTTTGAAGCTGTATCTAATTCACCAGTCGGCTCATCACACAATATTATATCCGGATTATTCGCTAAAGCAGCTGCAATCGAAACCCTTTGTTGTTCACCACCACTTAATTCATCTGGACGATGGGTTTTCCGCTCACTTAATCCGACAATATCCAGCAAAGAGTTAACAAATTCTTTACTTGCTTTATTCAATGTTTTTGACAACTCTAATGGAAGAAGAATATTTTCTTCCGCTGTAAGTTCTGGAATCAAATTCATAAATTGGAAAACAAATCCTATTTTTTTCCTACGATATTGTTCCATCTCTCTATCTGTATATTGTGCAATATCTACACCATTTACAAAAATTCTTCCAGATGTTAAACGATCTAATCCTCCAATTACATTTAAGAGAGTTGTTTTTCCACAACCACTTGGTCCCATAATAACTGTTATTTCTCCCGCTTTAAATTCACAGGTAAGTCCACGAAGTGCTACAACTTCAATTTTTCCTCGTTTATATATTTTTATTGCATCATCAATTTGAATTGATCCCGACTGCTGGGCAAGAGCATAGGTCATATTTCCGTTTTGTGTTTGATTATCACTCATTATTTTCACTTAATTTTTCTCAATTTTACTATTATTTTAGATAAAAAAAAGTAATTACGCAGAAATTCTCAGAAGATCTCCTATCTTTGAAACATCTGATTTTCTAGTTTCAATTGCAACAGCAATTGCAATACTCACTATAAAAGCAAATATAGATCCTGCAAGTTGAAGAAGAAGCTTGCCCCATTGTATATAGATTTCTCGTTGTAAGGCTCCTGATATTCCCATTCCACTTAAATTATTTAATTGTATAATAATAGATGCCCCTCCAAGAATCCCAGTAAATGTGAAAAGAGTTCCTAATAAAATTAGTGTAAGCCCTTCTGCAATTTGGATCTTGTATATTACTTTCTTTTCTACTCCTCTTGCTCGTAATAAACCCATATCATGGGATTTCTCGTTAATTGATATGTACATAATTATTGCAATCCCGAAAGTCACAATTGTGAGAAGATACAAGCTTTCTAAATTAAGAAATCGGAGTAATGACCCCGTAATATCAGTAACACCTTCATTCCAAGTTTGATATTTTTCAACATATCCATTAGGATCCCATTCTTTAATTAATGTAATTAATTTATCTATATCGATTTCTTCAAGGGATGATCCAGCACTAGGATAGAATGTTATAGTAATATCTTTAATTATACCATCTTGAATTGTTTGATTTGCAATAATTATTTCTGGATTCCAAGTATATTCATCTGTTAAAGGAAACGCAGAATAACTTCCTAAAATCTTAATCTCTAATTCAATTAGTTCAGAAATGGAATCATTTGCAGAATTATATTGAATTGTAAGATTTTCACCTACTTTATATCCTTGTTCAACCATAGAATCAGGAATTAAGCAGTAATTTCCTTGGGATAATTTTGAAATAACTTCAACACCATATTCCGAATTTATCCATTTAGAATAAATATTGATATCTTTTGTATAATTTTCTGCAGATATTAAAACAACATTGGGACTTCCCATATATCCATAGTCATCATAAAATCCATCATATACTTCGATAGATGTTTTTAAGCGGCCACCATATAGAGTTCCAAGCCAATTCAATCCCCTAACATTGACATCTGAAAAATTGGGCTGAAGATTACTCACCAAATTGTCAATACCATCAGTTCCTAATCGAGATGAATAAAGATCAACACGAACTCCATTTCCAGATAAAATTGTATTTCTTTGGTTTTGGTAATTAATTTCAGAGCCTTCTACTGTAGCAGATAATACTAAAAAGCTTAGTGCCATTGCTACGATGAATACCAAACGAAATGAACGTGCTTGGTTATTTATTATACTTTTTGAAGTAAATACTGAAATATTTTTTGAAAATAATTTGCTAATTTGACTTACTACTTTTTGAAAAAATGAAATATTCCTACATAAAAGTTTCACTAGTGCATACGTAAGTATAAAAGGTGCAAAAGGAAGAATCGCAGTTGAAATGGATATCAAAGGATATAATATTATAAGTAATCCAAAATTTGCTTGATTCATTAATAAATCTCCAATAATTGAAATTAATATTGGAAAACCTCCAACAATTAATAATATCCAATCTATTTTCTTTTTGGGAATTGTATTATAACTTACTTCATGGTATTTTGCTAATCCTTCAATAGGTTCCATTTTAGAGAATTCTTTTAACGGTTTTCTAACAGCAAAGATTGAAATTATAATACCACCAATTATCCCAATTATCCATGTTGAGAGTTTCATATATTCTCCAGAAAATATTTGGCTAATAATTGAAATAGTTGTCTGATCTTGAAGTGCTTGAGGATAAATTCTACTTAAGACTAAGGTTGATGTAAAATTTCCTCCCAGTATGCCAAGAATTCCCCCTATTCCACCAATAATCAAGGCTTCTAAGAAAAACATTGATTTTAGTTGTGCTGTAATCCCTCCTTTAACTTTTAATAAGGCAATTTCTCTTCGACGCTGTTGGTAACTTAACAACCAGTTTGTTTTACAGAGATACCACCCTAGTATTAGTACGGGAAGTGAGATAAACAGAAATAATGTCTGATATAAAATCATCTGAAATTGAACTTGTCTTACAACTTGTTTGAGTGAAGTTGAAATTGAATGAAATCCTCCTTCACCTATACGTGAAATCCTGGTTGATATATAATCTAATCTGTCCGAGATTTCACTTGGTTGGATATTTAATATTTCACTATGCTCTAATAGCACTGCATATTGAATTGAAAATAAGTTTCCTCCATTCTGCCATAAATTTTCATAAGAAGAAACTGGATTTTCTGCTACATTATGCATCATCAATTCCATTTCATCAATCAAATTCTGAATATATGAAATATTTCCTAAAATCAACCTGCTCCCATCTGGAAAATAATAATCTGAAGCCCCAATTATTTGTTGAATATTTTGCATATCAGATACATCAATTGTTCCTAAAACTGGAATATTTGTTGAATTTATTAGGTGATTTACTTCTACGTAATTTTCGCCAATATTCATATATTCTTGAAAGACAACTCGAATTGTAAGGTTATCTCCAGGATTAAGTTGCATGTATTGTGCAAAACTTGAATCGATATATATTCCATCTTGCGATAAATTTAAGGGTGTATTAAATTGAATCACATCACTAAAACGCGATTGAATTTGTTGTTCTTCAAAAATATTTTGGTATAAGCCACAAAAGATTGAAAAATTAAATCGATTCCATAATCTGTAGTCATCATTAGAAAGATAATCCGACCAATTTATTGAAGTAGAATTTGGAATATATATTGATTGATAATAAGTGGCAGAACCAACTACATAAGAAGTAAGGTATTCATCTATTTCTAAAGATAATTTGTTTAGTTTATCTAGATTTGCAGTGATATTATCATCTCTACTTTTCAAAGTAAAATCTACTTTTACTTCATCTAGTTGTTCTTTTATCATATGAAGTGCCATACGATTGCTGGCAATATTAACTCCTGAAACCAACATAATGCTAACAATAATCCCAACCATTATAAGAAGTGAACGGGTTTTATTGCGCCATAAGGAACGTCGTAAATAATTTCGTATCATATCTTAAATTCTCCGAGTTTTAAAAATCAATTTTTTTTCATTTTTATTTAAATATTCATAATTTTTACTCAATTTTACCCATTGTATTATTCATAAAAGCAACCAATTTTTGAAATTTTCCTTTATTTTTCCTTTAAATAATATATGGAGAAAAAAAGAATATAAATTCGATTTTAGCGATAAATTTGATAAATTTACGCATTTACCAATATTCCATCCAAATTTGAAATTTGTCGATCAGAAATTTAGATCTTTTTTTAACAAATTCAACTATAATTTGATTAAAAATAGTCAAAGAACAACCCATAATTATATTTTCTAAAGTTCATCTTTGCCGACTGAAATAATTCTTTGACAATTTTGATTATTATCGAAAAAAGAAAGATTAAAATGGAAATTCAGTCAAGAATAAAGAAGTTGCTAGAACCTCTTAATGCAGAAAATCAAAAATTATAAGGAATTATTCTACATATGATTAAATCCATAGCCGTATTTTGCTCTTCAAGTAATTTTATTGCTCCTAAGTTTTTTGATATTGCTCAAAAGATAGGTGAATTGCTTGTTAAAAACAATTATCACTTAATTTATGGAGGGTCGGCTGTTGGACTAATGGGAAAATTAGCTGAAACGGTTAAAATAAATGGGGGTGTTGTGGTTGGCATTATTCCTGAAGCAATATCTTCTAAAGTACCTCATATAGATAACTATGATGAATTAATTATAACCAATAGCATGAGAGAACGGAAAGCTGAAATTGAAAAGCGCGCTGATGCATTCATCGCTTTACCAGGTGGTTTTGGAACGTTGGAAGAGTTAATTGAGATAATTACCTTGAAGCAATTACAGTATCACAATAAACCAATTGTTATTCTTAATGCTTTCGGATTCTATAATTATCTTTTAAAGCATTTTGAATATCTTTTTACCAATTCATTCGCGAACCAACAATTCAAGCGACTTTATCATGTTGTTGAATCGCCTATAGCCGCAATAACTTATTTTAAGCAATTTTCTTTATCAAGTATTCCCATTTTTGGAAATTTTTCGCTTTAATGGAATAAACGAGCAAGTATAATTAATTCAAAGATGATCAACTTTATTTAGAATAAATATTTACATGTAAACCATATGAACCATATGAAAATAAAAAAATCATATTGTGCCAGTTGAAAGTAATGGAATTTTTATTTGTACTATATGAAAGTACTATTTAATTATATCTAATATTTCTGAGATTTTTATATTTTGGAAAATATTTTTTGGAGGATGATATCCATATCGATGGTCTGGCATGAAATTTTATTTTCAATCTGCGTAGGTTCTCTTATAGCAGGAATATTATTAGTTAGTTTGCTTCTCTTTTTATCTGCAACCTCGCTCTCAACTAG
This sequence comes from Candidatus Harpocratesius repetitus, assembly GCA_021498095.1. GTDB lineage: Archaea > Asgardarchaeota > Lokiarchaeia > Sigyniarchaeales > Promethearchaeaceae > Harpocratesius > Harpocratesius repetitus. The sequence continues at coordinate 1,289,189 of JAIZWK010000001.1, forward strand.
TAATCATATTGAGCATTTTGGTGCAGATTCTGGCACAGATGCTGCAATTAATGATAATTTTGAAGGGGATCATTCGCTTTCAAGCGATCATGATATTAGTTCGGAGCATGAATTTACTTCTGATCATGATATTAGTTCGGAGCATGAATTTACTTCTGATCATGATATTAGTTCGGAGCATGAATTTAGTTCGGAGCATGATTTTGCTTCTGATTTCATAAGTGAAAGCCAATTTCCTGAATTTGTGCAAACTAAAGGTAAAACGCCATTATCTCTAAAATTTTCTCTTTTCTTGCTTTGGTTTGGTGCTATTGGAATATTCCTATATGATTATATAAAATTAAAAGAATTTTGGATTATTTTGACCATTCTATTATCTTTTGGTATATCAATTATAATCACAAAATTTTGGAGCAAAATTGCTCGAAATACTATGTATCGAGTCCGTTTAGGCAATGAATTGATTGGAAGACAAGCTACTGTTAAAATTCCCGTTTCAAAAGGGGGTGGTGTCATATCTGTAAACACTTATGATGCCGTCCAAACACTGGCTGCAAGATCACTTCATCCATTATCTTATTTTTATCCAGGTGATCAAGTGTATATTTGCATAGTAAAAGATGGCATGTATTTAGTAGATGATAATCCTGAAAGTGCAAGAATTCAAACTCGAAAATTTAAGAATTAAAGGTTTTTGAAAGAAATCGTAAAATCAAGATTATAAATTAACCAATTATTTTTTTTAGTTATTCCATTCAAAAATAATCAAATAAAAAATAGAAAAGAATAAACAAAATTTAAAAATATAAAATAAAAAAAGGTAAAAAAAAATAAAGGATGTATAAAAAATGGCAGAATTCGAATTAGGTCCGGCTGGTATTGTTCTTTTAGTCGTGCTAACTTTGGTATTTATCGCAGTATTTTTTGCTTCGCGATATCGAAAATTTAAAACAAATGTATATGTAATTCACTTGCGTAATGGGAAAGTACATTCAGCAGGTCGTGGCGGGAAGGTAATAAAATTACCCTTAATTGATGAAATTGTGGTAATTCCCACAACCACGCGCAAAACCTTGTTAAATTCAAGTGAAAAAATCTTATCACGAGAATTTCAAGATGTGAAAATCTCTGCAATTCTTTATTGGAGAGTCTCAAATCCTCAAACAGCATTTAATGCAGTTCAATGGGATCCTCGTTCACCTGATTACGTTGAACACATTTTAAGCACAGCCACTGAAGCCATCATTCGAACAACATGTGCAGGTTTAGAAATTGAGAAAATCATTTGTGAAAGAACAGAGATAATTAAATTGATTACTGATCAGCTATTAAATTTAACTCGTGATTGGGGTATTGTAATCGAAAGTTTAGAAATAACTGAAGTTCAAGTGCTAGATTCCCAGTTAAAGGATAATATGGAAGCAATTAAAAAAATCGAAGAAAAACGCAAGGCTAAATTATCTGAAGCCAATGCAGCTGAAAAATATCGATTAAGAGAAATTGAAGTAGCACGATTGGCTGGCGTTGCTGATAAGAATGCACAAATTCAAATTCAACAAGAAGAAATGAAACGGATGGAAATTGAAGCAGAAGCTTATAGAAAAGCCACAGTGCTAAGGGCAAGAGCTGATGCTGAAGCAATACGAATGAAGAAACTTGCTGAATATCAGGCTGAAGCAGAAGGTGTGCGGCAAAAAATGATGGCAGAAGCTGAAGGATTAGAAAAACAAGTTGCGGCTATCTCCAAAGCAGATCCAAATTTTATTACATTGAAGTTGTTAGAACGATTACCTGAAATATATTCAAAGTTGGCACCTGAAAAGATGATTGTTTTAGGAGAGGGGAGTCAGAGCTTCAATTCTTTGATTTCCAGCATTGTTCCAATGATGGAATTGCTACCCGATTTTCGAAGATATATGAAAAATAAAGATTCATTCTCATCAGAACTTACGAGTACTTCACCAAAAAAAAAAATAAAGAAAGATCAAAAGATAGAAAGTATCGTTCGAGCTGCGTAGATGATGATCAATCATAATACACATATTTATTTGAATGATTTACCAAAACTTTCAAAACTTTTGAAATATTTTTTTTTTCATCTATTTATTAATATTTAGAGTGATTTATAAAGAAAAGATATTGAAATCAAAAAATAGTAAAGTTTATTGGAAAATCTCTCTTTTTTCCTTCACTATAAATACTAAAGGTGAATTCCCATTTCTTCAGATTTACCTAATCAACACACATCCCCTTTTAAATACCCAAAATTCTCTAAACCATCATCTTTTTTGTGGTTAATTATTTTTGTTAATTTCTTGCGAGTATTGGGCAATTCTTCCATTTCAATGGGACTTCCCAATTATATTGTGACATTGGATGGTGAATCTATGGCTTACGGCTTAGTTTTAGCAATTTATACCCTTACTCAAACTGTTTTTCAAACTCCTCTTGCTCTGCTTTCTGATAGATTAGGTCGTAAGAGAATGGTATTAATTGGAATGGGTATTTTTTTAATAGGAACAATTTTATGCAGTATTGCCACCACCCTTCAACAATTAATTATTTTCAGAGGTGTGCAAGGCATTGGTGCTTATTCTTCAATTTTGTTAACTATGATTACGGATACTTTTTCGAAAGAAAATCGTTCACGTGCGATTTCCTATTATATGATGTCCATGACGGGTGGTTATTTAGTGGGTACAATGGTAGGAGGCTTAATATCGGAATTTTTAGGAATGCGTGGCGTTTTTTTTGTTTGTGCTGTTCTTATTAGTTTGGCAATGTTAGCCATTTTAATTTTTCTTCAAGAAACAGCCCCAAAACTTAAGATGCACAATATTTCAAGAATGGATGGGACAAGTGGAGATCTTATACTAAAGAATATTGAAAATTCATATGATTTTGAGAAATTCTATCACCAAATAAAAGTGGATGAGTGTAATAACAATAAATCCAACATCAATAAAACCTATAACAATAAATCCAATCTCAATAAATCTTATAACAATAAATCTCATTACATTAAATCTAACAATAATAATATTCTCTCAAAATCATATAAAAAAGAATGGATATTCATCCAGCAAAAGGAATTTATTTTTGGTGTAGGAATGAATGCCATCAGAAGTTTCACTATTTCAGGATTAATTGCTTATCAGATTTGGCTTTTTACCCAAGATTTCAAACTATCTGAGTTTAATTCGGCGTTAATTCTATTGCCTCTTACATTAGTGTATATTGGAGGTATTTTTTCTGCTCCAACCCTTTCTAAACGATTTGGATTATTGCGTTTTATTAATGTTGCATCAATTTCTTTCGTAGTATCTGGCTTATTTTTAATTCTGGTTAACCAATTATGGTTTTTTGTCTTGCTTTCAATGCTCGGAGCTTTTAGTTTAGGTATGATAGATCCCGAAATCACTACTTTTACGCAATCACATCTGCCAATTCATGGAAGAGGCTTAGGTAATGGGATTTATAATACCTTTGGATTTCTCTTTACTGCTTTAGGGCAATTTGCTCTTCCTGCAATAAATAGTCTTCTGGGATATTCTGGTGTATACGGCTTTTTGATTGGATTATGGATATTCATATCTTTGATAACATATAGAATTTGGAAAAAATATAATTAATTTGTACCTTCTAAAACGAATATGTATTGATTAGATTTAGTAATTTTTTTGGATGATCGGTAAAAATTCCATCAACATTCCAATCCAAAAGCTTACGCATAGTGTTTTCGTCGTTAATTGTCCAAACATGCACTGCAATTCCTACTGTATGAGCAAATTCTATAAATTCGGGATTAATTATTTGGAAAATAGAATAACTTTCTGGAATTTGAAGTGCGATATAAGGTAATTTTTTTCCAAAAAATTTAATTTGGCAATGTTCCCACTCTTCAACTATATCCGTTGTTTCATAAGTTCGATTATGTACTTCCGTTTTATCGTATCCCGCGTTGATGCTGTTTATCGAACTTTTTGCATTTTTGGATTTTATCCAAAATTGGAGTACTTCTTTAGGACCTGCAGAGGTTGAAATCTCAGGTGCTACTTTTCTGAATGAATTAATCTGCTTTTGATGAAAAGATCCAACCATTACACGTTCTTCAACGCCCATTTCTCTAAGTTGTTTTGCTAATAATTTGGGTGCTACAGAATTTCGATCTTTAATATCAATATTAAATCGTATTTTAGGAAAAATTGGAATTATTTCTTCAATTGCGTATATTCTATATCCTTTTCCTCGATAAGGATAGGTAATCTTTCCATTTTCAATTTGTATGAAATTATAACCTGCATCAAGTTGTTTTAATTCTTTCAATGTGTATTTAGAGATTTTTCCATTACCATTTGTAGTGCGATTTAGTTTTTCATCATGGAAAAAGACGAAATGATTGTCTTTTGTTAAATGAATATCAGTTTCAATGCAATCTACCCCGCTATTAAATGCGTCTTCAAAAGCTTGAAGAGTATTTTCAGGAATATTAGCACTTTCACCTCGATGAGCCATTACAAGAGGGCGGTAATTTTTAATAAAGGGATTTTTTGAAAGATTCCACATTAAGTGATCAAGTTAAACAAATAGGGATGAAAAAAAATGTTTTGCATGAAATTATGATCTTTTATTAATCTTTAAACATTTTTATCGTAAAATTTGTAAATACATAATAGCAAATCACGTTATTTAACCAGGGATCATAGAACTTTCAGATTTTGTAAATCGTTTTGCTGTGGAGATATGATCGATTGAAGGGATAAAGAAATTTTCGTCGATTTCATTGATTTTAGAAAGGTGGTGCTTTGGTTTGGTTGTTTGAATTATTTCTGAAGGTTTTAATATGTTTCCTTTAAAAATTTGAGTAATCTCTTTCTTATAATCATTTTTTATATTACCTGTATCAGGTGTTTTGTAATTTGGAATTTTATTTGAAAAAAGTTGTGCATTATTTTTTGTGGTAATTGGAGGAGAATTTAAAGATAATTTATTTGATGTATTATTTCTTGGAATTGGAGGTGGTGGGTGTGGTGAATGTGGTGGAGATGTTGAAGTGATTGAATATGGAGGGTAATATGGTTGTTGTCCATGATATGGTTGATGGTATTGTGATTTTGTATGATATAAGATTTGTGTCGATGAGGGGCTCAGCCCTTGGACAATTAAGGGAGAAGTTTCTTGATTTTTTTGGAGGCTTTGTTTCAGCATCATTTTCAAATATAGGTTTTCTTCTTCAATTGTGGTAATTAACTTTCGTTCAACTCGATTCTTCTTCTTTTTCATGTGATCGTATTTCTTTTTGGTTACAAGTAGCGAATTCAATACATAATTAAAGGTTATATAAGAGTGTGTAGAATGTGCCAAATTTTTACGCATTTTTTGTAATTCTTGATAAATTTCATCAGAAACTCTTATAGAATGATTAACTTTTTGTGATTTACGTTTTTTTTCTTTGGTAATTGAAGAATTGAACAGTGTTTTTTGAATCAAAGTCACAATTGGAATAAAATTATACGAATTATTAATTAGCTTGACCTTGCTTATTTTTTTGATCTTGAAATTGAATCACTGCAAATCTAAATTTTTTGTTTATCTTATTTGGATATTCTAAAATTCTTTCATAAAAAGAAGAATAGAATGATTTCTAAAGTATCGGCTAATTAATATAGAGAATATTGATTATTTACAAGATTCCTCTTCAATTATATATTTTGCAATCATAATATAAAGATCATAAGATGTACTATTATTATTAATTGATAAAATTAAATCAACAATAAATTTGAGAAGGATATTAGGAGAAATTTATATAAAATCCTATTAATTTAATGTTATCTTCCTTATCTCTGATAATAATATTTTTGCATAATATGCAAGATTAAAAAAGTTTTTATAGTCATAGTGTTTTAAGTAATCTAATAATTATTTCCAAATCAGAAGGGTTTTTTTCTTTTATAAAAATCGCCATCAGAGGTTTGGCTGATTTCGACGCATCAAGGTTGCTTATCTCAAATTAATTTGGGATCAAAATTACAAAATGGGGTAAATATATGGTTGAACAACTTGTACAAACACCACTTTCAACCTTATTATATAGGGAAAAATTGGATAAAATAACTTCTGTGTTGAAATCATTAGCCAATGAAAAGCGTATTGATGCTTTAATACTACTGGATTCTCAATCTCCTCTCGATTTTCAAATTATAAAGGATCAATTACAAATTTCAAAGACTGCTTTATCCAATCATTTGAATATTTTAGAAAAAGAACATTTAATCACAAGGATTTCAAGAGGAATTTACGCAATTACCAAAAAAGGTTCCACTTTCTTAAGTGTAAATGCTTCATTGGTAATGGATATTGAAAAAAATTTGATGTATTATCTTCAATCTAACGTTAAAATTCAAAAAAAAAATAATCAAAATTCTTTTTCATCTGAAATGTGTGTGATCTTGGATAAACCCTCGACATATATACCAAGTTTTAACTCTCTTTCAACCGGAATTGCAATATTTCAGCAGCTAGTGCAGATTGAATTTCCAAAACATTGGATTTCAGCGATTATGGGCATCTGTTTTTTAAATTGCTTGTCTATCGAAAAATATGAACTAATGTACCAATATCAAAACATTACTAAACTGGATTTACTTAAAAATTTAGAGCAATTTGGAATATATTTTATATCATATTATGAAGAACGAAGTCATATTCTAAGTTCAGATGTAATTTCTTTAGAAGATTTTAATCGAGCAAAAAATATTTTCACTCTAATTAAAAATGAGTTAAAAAAAACAAAAAAACCTATTTTAATTTTTGGACTTGATTATCCTGGATATTCGTTGATTGTAGGGATTCAAGAAGATAATTATATTGTGGATGTACTTGAAGCAAATATTCCTATAAAGCGAAAAATTATTCGATTTGATAATTTTATTCAAACACCATTTTTGAATATTGTAATAGTTAGGGAATATGATAAAACTATTCACTCTACACCAGAATTATCTCATGAAAAAGTAAGATCTTTTATAAAAAATCGAAAAAATATCAATGGATTCGAAAAGCTAAGCAAAATTGAAAGATCCCAAAAAATTGGTATAATAAAAATGCAAGAAACAAAAAATATGGACATATTTCCAGTTATTTTAAAAAATGCTGTTGATCTTGCATCAGGAAATTTCCAATCAAATACAGACGAATATACAGGAGAAAATGTGTATAATGCTTGGAAAATTTTAATAAAAGAAGTATTGATATATGAACATGAGTCATGTATAGAAAAATGTAAAAATTTGCTAAATCTGTGCAATTATTTCATAGAAATGAAGGAAGATGCATTTAAATTTTTGAATGATTTGGCTGAAAAAAATAAACGTTCTTCAAAAGAATTTTTACTGCGTTCTGCTGCAAATTTATATTTTAAAATTATGAAAAACATGCTGCTTATACAAAATTATCTTAAAGAATTATTAACGAACACAAAAATAGACTCACATTGTGCATTTGAAGAGATTTTAGACGAAAATACTGTGTTTGAACATAAAGCAATAAAGTTTCTTAAAGATTGTACATATCTTTGGTAGTGAATAAAACGAGATCAAGAATTTAGAATTAACGATGAAGGAAAGCTTTTTTTCTAATTTTCTTCTCAATGAAGATAAAACTACTACAAAAAGCGAAGGATTTTTTTTCAAAATACACTAAGTCAGTTTTGAGGTGAAGAAGCTGGATGAAAAATCAATAAAAATTGAAAATGACACATTGAAAAAAAATTCATTTTCTAAACAGAGCGCTGATGCTTCTTCATCATCACTATCTACCTCTTCAGCAAATGTTTCACCACTCATTTCTGATACTCAAGTTATTAGAGACCCAGTTCTAATGAATTTAATTAGTAGCGATGATGTTCGAAATATCCGATTGTTACTCATTACAGGAGAAAAAAATTTTGATGAACTTCGAAAATTTTCCGGGATTAAAGAAGAATCTTTGAAATCATTATTATTTACATTAATCTCAAAAGGCATTATTAAATTTCATGAAAAAAAAATATCAAACACCTCATCAAGTGATACTTTTTATTCTATTACAGCAAAACATTTTATCTATCAGCAAAAAGAAGAAATTATTTTTAATGATCTAGAAATAGTTGGGCAACTAAATCATAAAAAAAAACTTATTTTACTTAATCTAATTCAATCTGAATCTAAAACCATCATGGATTTAAGTCGTAAAACCGATATGAATCCCGGAACGGTAAAACGCCACCTTTCTGATCTAATAGAAGCGCAATTAGTTACAATTGCTAAAGAAGAATTTAATAATCGCCGTATTCTATTGAAATATTATATTACTGTCGCGAAAAAGATGATTTTTCATTATGAATGGCCAAACATGGATTAGGATATTGTAGAATAATGATGAGTCGGAGAATAAACCAAGACAATTAATAGAATTATTGAGATCTCTATTCTCTTTTGTTTTAAGTAAGAAATATGCGCAAAATTAAAGAGTTTAAGTCTAATGAATCCAGTAACTCGTATTGGTGGACTATGTATGGATAAAGTGTTTTGGAATATGCTAATAATCTATTTGCTTCAGGTATTCTTTGCTTTATGGTATTATGAAGCTGAATTGCAATCATAACTAATATCCTACGTAAAAGATCTTCTTCCAAATTAAGCGGGTTTAAATTTACAACATTCCATCCTAATTCTCCATAAGATATGCTTTTCAACTCTGGATAATCTTGAGTTTCAGGCATTTGTTGAAAATCTTCAAGTAAATTTTTAATCTCTTTATGAATTTCTGGAACCTTATCTGGATCAATATATGCAAAATATTCAATTAGAATATTAGTTAAGCGATTATATATTTGCTGAAAAATACCAATCATATCAAACATACGCGCCATTCCACCTGAAATTATTTTCTCGGCTTGTGCCCATTGATCATGAAGTTCATCGAGTACTTCTCCAAAATCTGCAAAACGTTCTTGGTTAATTAATGTTTCTTCCAATTCATAGGGAGTAAGGTGATATTTTTCTAGAAACATTTGATAAATAACTTCAAGTCTAGAACGCATAATTTCAGGATTTTTATCTTTTGATCCTGCTGCTATAAGAAGTAAGTCAGTATCAGGATGATTTGAATAAACCCAACTTAGTCCTGCCATTAAAATTGATGAAATACCATGAGATTGAAGTTCGACTTCAGAAAATGAATTTAACGCAGTTAACAATCCAGAAACTAGATCTGGATCTAAACGTAACTCAGAGTAACTTCGATAGAATAATGTAGTTGAATTGAATTTATTGATTATCCAAATGAAGTTCAATACTTTACACCCATAGTATTATATTAATAATATACTACTTTGCTTTTTGAGTTAAAGAATTTATTGCTGAGTAGATTCAAAATATTATTTTTATTTTTTTATTGCATGGCAAAGGCGGGTGGCAAATACATAAGAAAATTTAACTGAATTGTATAACTCTTTGAAAAAATTCCATCTTTGATTGGAAAGTTTCCATTTCACAAAGTAAAAATAGTTTTAACCGTTAAAGTTCTATGGGTAACTATCATCATGACACAAAAAAAAAATCCACATTTGATCTATAAAATAATTTTAGCTGGGGATGGAAATTGTGGGAAAACTACACTTCTTCGTTCAAAGTTAGCCAAGCAATTTGTTCCAGTGGAAAAAATTACAATAGGAATTGATTTCGATTGCTATAAAATCATAAATTACCAAGAAGAAGATGTTGATTTGCTGGCGTATGATCTTGGAGGACAAAAACACTTTCAATTCATACATTCTGCATTTATTTCGGGTGCTAAAGCCGCAATTGTGTTCTATGATTTGACTCGAGCATCAACAGTGGAAAATCTTCCTCACTGGATAAATTTGGTACAAACTGAATATCCATCTATTCCAATCGTTCTTGCAGGGTCGAAACGAGATTTAGTAGATCGTGAAACTATGGATGAGTTTAATCAAAAAATCCAAGAAGTTATTCAACAATTGCCCCCACATACGAATATTGTCGATCATGTAATGTATTCTGCATATTCATTAGGTGAATGTAATCAAGTATTTGCAGAAATCCAGAACTTGGCAGTATCATGGAAGAATCAAATGATTGCATCCAAATCGAATGCAATAGATACACAACAAACATCAATTTAATTGTCTTTTTTTTATAGATCTCTCTTTATCTAATTTTGAGAATTAATCAAAAATACCAAATAGTATCGAATTCTCTTTATGTTGAAAAACGTGATCGATGTTTGTTTATTTAATTGGAAAACAGAATTGGAGAACCAAGAAAAAATATCTACTTTTAATGAAACTGCCCAGTTTAGAAATGGAATATTAGATAAGGTAAATCTTTTTTTACGCGAACCACCAACTGGATTATTACTTCTGGCTTCAATACTTGAAAATCATGGTTATTCAGTTGAAATTATAGATGCTACTTTGCTTGAAGATCCTTATCTATTTATAAAAGAAAATGCAAAAAAATTCAGATTAATTGGTTTGACTGCATTAACTAATACATTTCCAGAAATTGAGGAAGTTATCCGCTTGGTTAAGAAAACAAATCCGGAAATCTATATTATTGTTGGCGGACCTCATGTCTCTTTTGAATATTCTAATGTTTTAAATTCTCTTCCAGAAGTTGATGTTGTGTGTATTGGTGAAGCTGAAAATACATTTCCTTGGTTAGTTGATCTTCTATTAAATAGACCCATGATTGATTTTTTATATGAAAATCAGAGAGATCAGATAGAACAATATAAAAACACACAGAATCATATTTGTTCATTATTTGCATCTCTTGATTATGTTCTCCCTGGTTTAGCTTATAGGGAATCTAAAAATAATCATACCCATATTATATCTACCGGATTTCCTCCTGCAACTAATCTCGATTTACTTCCACTCCCAGCTCGACATCTAATTTCGCGAATTTACAAAGTAGCAGATATTTTAGTTAACCGAGGTTGTCCAAATCAATGCAGTTTTTGCTCACGTACACGATTATTTCCAAAAATGCGCTTAAGATCACTAAATTCTGTTATAGAAGAAGTAGATTATGTCCTTTCTTGTGGAAATTATCAATTTATTAATTTCTATGATAATATTAATGTAAAAAAGACCTTTTTTGAGCAATTTCTTCAGCAGTTAATTGCTCGTCCTCATATGCTTCCATGGGGTGCTGAACTTCGCTCTGATGTAATTACTTTGGAACAAGCTAAAATGATGAAGCAAGCAAACTGCCGCGTAGTAGCAACAGGGATTGAATCTGCTTCTGATATGGTTCTAAAAACAAATTTTAAGTTTCAAAACCTTAAAGCTGTAGAAAAAGGAATTCGGAATTTAAAGGAAGCCGGAATTGCTATTCAAGCCTATTTTGTTATTGGTCTACCTGGTGATACTCCTAGCGAATTTGCTAAGACGTTGGCATTTTTAGAGTCTTTACCATTGCGGAAAGGAGAAGATAAGGTTGATTTTTTTGTAGCAACACCGTATCCTGGTTGTGATTTACGTATGAATCCTGATAAATATGGAATAAAAATACTAAATAAGCCGTTTACAACTTATGACTGCCGTCAAATTCTAATCACCACCCAAACTCTTGATGTTCCCCAAATAGAATTGATGATTAGACAGGCTGAAGAAATAAAACAAAAATTAGGATTATAAAAAAATAATTGTTTAGTATATTTAAATTCTATATCAAATCTTTGACTTCTTTTCTCAGATCTCGATAAAACGAGTGGGCAAGAATCAAAACATCTGTGTTTGGGGTTTTATATTCAAAACCGGAAGGAAAAGTTGCTTTAAATTTACGATATTGAGATTGAAGAAAATTATCTCTCAATTCTTGAGATAACTCGTAAAATTCTCGATGAGAATTAAAACCCAACTCCTTAAAATCAATTAATGTTGCATTTAAATGGGATGTCCAAGCAATAGAAAAGCCATCTTTCGGAGTACATCCGTAAATATCTTCTTTTTCTTCATCCCAAATTATTTTTTCATTTTTTGTTTCTTGAGAATACACTAATTTTGAATGCTGATAAAGTTCTAAACTACGTAATATTCGTTTCAATCGTTCAATATGATAATAATATTCAAATGGATCAGTTGAAATGTTTGAGAATTTTTCATGAATACTTCCAATTACCATAAATAAATCACCTAATCATTAAAAATTCCAAAAATATTTAAAACATCTGTCATACTCTATTCCTAGAGGGAATATTCAATAGAGGAAAGAATATGGAAGTGCCAAAATTAGGAAATATCAAGCTATTTCGTCAAAAAATAGGATGGACACAGAAACAGTTGGCAGAAGCAGTGAATGTGGGTCAATCTTATATTGCAAAAATAGAAGCGGGAAAACAAGATCCTTCTTATTTTGTCTTAAATAAAATTTTTGAAGTTATTCGCAAAGAGCTCCAAAAAATGGAAAAAAGTACCTTAACAGTCAAAAGTGTAGCTACACCATGGGAAGATCTTCGTTATGTATCCCCTAAAGATACTTTAGGCGATGTTAAATCTATTATTGGAGACGTTGATCAAATTCCTGTTATTGATTCTCACCGTCGATGTGTAGGTAATATCACTTCTCGTTTGTTAATTCGGTTGTTATCTAATAATACTTCAGAAAACACCCTTGTCAAAGATTTTATGGAACCGCCTCTTCCAATTTTTAGCGATTCAACTTCAATTCAACAGATGCGGGATGTTTTGCGATATATCGAGGCTGCGTTAATTGTGGAAAAGGATCAAATAACTGGAATTGTTACTCGATCTGATGTTTTCTAAAATTAATTGAGGATATTTTATCTTTTTAAATTTAAACGCTTTTTTGAATATCATTCATATATTTCCGACTTATATCTGAAATATCGCAATTCTTTTTTTGTCGAACTCGATTTTTTCAAAGAATTTATTAAAAATTACCATCCTGTTTATAAATTCTTCAATCTGAAGTCGATTTTATTAAAATTATTGATTTTCATACCTTGAATTTGGTACGTCGATAAAATCGACAAAAAATAAGGAAGGATATTTTAGATTTGAGTCGGGAGAATTAAGATGATGAAATGAAAAACTTTGAATCTTTGAAATTTAAAATACCCTCAATTGTTTTATTAATTATTCAACTTTAAAATTGAAGTTAAATTTGAATTTGTTGGTGAAATAATCTTCTAATATATTAGCTGAGGAAATTGAGCATGGAAAATTGACAAAAAGTCGAATATTCTCCAAATTCTTTGAGATTTTTGGCAAGATTTTCTCTTTAATATTTTCTGAATCTTGCTTTAGGTTGTTTTCATCAATTTCTCTACAAATTATGATATATAATTCCTTATGCCTATTTCCTGTCGAAACATAATAATCAACTGCAATCTGATGGGATAATGATAATCTAAACTTTGTTTTTTTTATTCCAGATAATCCTAACATCCAAATAAAACTTTCAACTAAATCAACTTTCTTTAAAGATTGGACAAATGGCTGATAAGTAAATAGATAATGGTTATTATAACCGTTTTCTTGATTTAATATAATAGAAAATTCAAATCCTTCAAGAATAGTTTTGTTTGTTCTTTGATCATTCTTGTTTACATTTTTATTTCCATTTCTCTTTTCATTCTTATTTCCATTCATTTTAAGCAGCTGATAGTATATATTCCTTGAATAATTGCTTTCTTTTAACCGAAGTTCATTAAAATCCTTTTTTCTTTCATTTAGTATTTTGAAGAAAAATGAATCAGGAAAAGATAAGTTATCTTTGAAATTCAGAAGAGTACGATTTAAGTTTGGGAATTGGGTGTTGATAAGCACATCATCGAATTGTTCTAATGAAAAATATTGAATTATTGATGAATTTGAAATTTTTTCTGAATAGATAGGATTTCCTTCATGCCAATTAAGTGAATATGAAATTTTTTTAATTCGAGGAAGGATTACACGTTTGCATAAATCGCTGGATTCTATTAAAAAAAATTTCCGAGTATTTCCTTGTTCTTGATTTAATTTAATCACAGCATGTGCAGTAGTACCAGAACCTGCAAAAGGATCCAAGATTAAACTTGAATTACTTGAGCCAATTCGTAAACATTTCTCTATTAGCGCAACAGGTTTAGGATGGTCGAAAACTGGTTTTTGAAAAAGGTGTCTTAGATCTATGGTTCCTGCTTCAGTTCTAACTTCTGGTTCAATCCAAATTGTTTTCGCTTTCTTTGTGGATTTTCTATGTTTTTCATAGATATTCCATCCACCTTCTCTTTTTTGCCGAGCCACTATTTCGCTGTTTGAAGCATCGTTGGAATCAAGATTTTCTAGTACCTTTTTTTTAGACCAACGCCAGCAATCTTCTATATCTTTACTTGTGTGGGGAAGAACTTCAATTACATGATTGTCAGTTGGTTTTAACGAAACGGTGCAGAATTGATTTAGGTTTTTTGATTGCGGATCAATATAAAAGGGATAGAATAAATTTGGTCTATTTGAACGATTAAACTTTGGGTTACGATTCCTAAGTTCTCGAACTATGAAATGACCCTTTGTATCTTGAAATATTTTTCCAGATAATTGAGCTGGAAGTTCAAAAAAATTCGGTTTATCAGAATTTAATGTTCCAACAATGATGTATTCGTGAGTTTTGGCAAGTGGGAGATAATCTCGACCTCCCTTATTAATTTGAACAATAATGGGGCCAATAAGTGAAGATTTTCCAAATTTTTCTGATATTAATAAATCTAATTTTGAATATTCATTATCATCAATTGAAATGAAGAAATTTAGATTGTGAGTTCCAATTTTTGGAAAATATTCTAAGATTTCATCCAATAGTTGAATCCAATCCGCATCGCTTTGAATGTCGTGATATGTAAATTCGCGTCCTCCCGTATTATAAGGAGGATCCATATAAATACAATCGATTTTATTTGCAAATCGAGGTAATATAAATTTTAGAACTCTTCTATTATCACTTTGAACGACCCATCCAATAATTTTTTGCTCAAAATTTGGAATTGCAGCAATTAACTCTGAGTAAAATTTTGATGAAAAATGTCGAGTATCAATCATTAAATTTGGTTGGTTATTTAAAAAATCTAAAGTTGGTGTATTTTCTACAAACAAATTTGGGAATAATTCTTTCCATTCATTGATTTGCCATTTGTTAATGAGAATTTCTGGGAAAAATGATTTTGGAATAATATGTAAAGGGATGCAATAATGATTTTCTAAGATTAGTGGTGATTTATTATATAAACAATTGATAATATTACTTAATTGAAAAATTTCTTTGCTTTTTTGGCTATTAATTAGCTGTGAATTTGATGTTTTACTTATTTTTTGAAATTCATTTACGGTTTCATATTTTGTAGAAGTATTAGTTAATTTTGGAATCGAAAATGAAAATTTAGAATTTCGAGTAAAAAAAGTAATATGTTCATTAACCAACTTATGCAATTCTTGCTTTTTTTTTAAATCTAATTTGGAATAAATTTGGATGAAATTGATCCATTTTATTTCAATTTCATGATTGATTTGTAATTGAATCTGGGATCTGCCATACTTTTTTTTCAATTCAGTATCTAAGGGTGCTAATTGAAGTTGGAGTAAAAATATATTATTTTTGGAATCAAATTTAAATGGCTCATTTGGGATCATTTGAAAATAGTTTCTATGACGAATTCTTCGATCCCATGTTTGATTATCAGCAATTTCCTTTTTAAGAATTATTCCAAATTCATAGTTATCCCATGAAAAGCGATATATTTTAAAATAATCATGAAAATATATTGATCCCTCATCTTTCTTTCGCCATATTAATTTTATTGAATTATTTTCATCAAATTTTAGTATATCGATCAAATTCTCTTCGTTATTCAAGTTTTTAGCCACTGTAGATTTTAAAGAATCTTGAACAAATTTGGTTAAATGAAAAAAACCACCTTCAGGGATTTGTTTTTTCTTTAAATTTTCTTCTTTCATTTAAAGAACTCCTAATTTATGCCGCTTCAAAGAAGTTAAAGGAAAATAATCTGGAATCTCTTATATGCTTACTTTTTTAAAAATATTCTTTATATAATATTTATTATTTCTATTATCCCAAATACTTGATGATTTCAATGGAACAAACGAAAAATAATATTTTTAAAAAATCTCTATCATCAAATGATAAAAAGGATGATTCTGTTCTTGATAATTGGATTGATTTCTGGAAAATTTTGGATGATGTGGGCATATGGAAGCTTTGTAGCATTTACCTTTATTATTTGGAAATTTCCAAATAAAGAAGAATAAAAAAGAATAATTAGAAATGGTTTTATTAAACGTGCTTCTTTACATTTTTTACCTTAATTACATTAATTTGGAGAAATCACGATTTCCATTGAACTTACATTACTTTGCTTTCCATCGTCATTTGTTAGATGTTCTGTTGAAATTCGAATATCTTTGTATTTTGCGGAAGGAAAGAACTTATGGATCAAAATCTCTGCTACATCAACAGCATGAGAGATTGCTCTGCCCCTCGCTTTAATTGTGCACTCTGTTCCTCGATTTAAGATAACCATTGCGGCCATAACATAATTCATAGTTGGTCGTTTGCCAATGAAAACAGAATTGTCCGAAGTGTTCTCTTCATTTTTTTGCATAGTCTAGTCACCGTTAATTGTTCTACGTAAAAATGCTGTAAAGCTGATATAATGCGACATCGATTTTTTTATTACTAGATGTCTATTACAGAAGTAGAAGGGAAATTAAAAAAGGTTTACTGGTGAGTGAAGAAATGTCACTTTAAAAAATCAATTGATTATTTTTTCTAGTTGAAAAGAAGTAATTGCTATTTTAATAATAAGGAGAAGTATCGTCATTCATTATCTGCTGTAATTTTCCATAGACTTGATCAACACCTTCATTATATTTCGCAGAAACAGGTAGCAATTCTGAAGTTGCACCAAATTCAATGAATGCACGAGCTAATGACACTGTATATTCGCGTAAAACTCCATGTTCTAATGATTCAATTGCATCCATTAAAGTAAGATCATTCTCCATCCAAGAAAGAATTCGTTCCAATTTTTCCATGCTAAGCAGATCTTTTTTGGTAAGTAAGTTTAATTGTGGCAAATTAGCAAATCGAAATTGAACTGAAGCTGCTAGTAAAAGGGTTGAAATCATCCCATTTGGAGTTCCACACAAAAGACTATCATAACAAAAAATGATCCCTCTTTGAATTGAACCAAAACCAAGAGCATTTGCAATCATTGGACCAGAATTACGGAAAGAAAAGAGTTCCATCTGACCTGGAGTATCAATAAGCACAATTTCAGGATCATTATATTGATTAATTTCGTATTTTAAATCTTCAATATAATCAACCATTCTGTCAGTTGCAGCTATCATTGCTCCATTTGGCCCCAAGCCTGTTTCTTGAATTACTTCATTAACAGTAATATAATCTTGAATATCAATGTCGGGTTTATATGGCAGATTTTGAACTGCAGGGTCTAAATTGATTGTAATCACTGAAATTTCTTGATTATAAGTGCTGATATAATCTTGTAAGGCTTTCGTCAATGTGGTTTTTCCTGAACCTGCTGGACCAATAATGTAATTGATATACATGTTATTATATAAATAAAGTTATGTTTTGAAAAGAATCTTTGTATTAAATGATCAAGTAATTATATATAATTTGAATTTCGATCAATTTCATAAAATCCTTAAAGAAAATTTTTTTATGGTATACAAGCACAACAGAATTAATTGTGAGAGATACTGGGAGCTAAGAATATCTTGACCTCTTTAAAAAAAACTCGCTATCGCTTCTCAAAAGATGAATTGAAAGAACTCTTATTTGACTATAATCAAATTCTCGATGTTTTACCAAGCAATCGACCGAAATCTGTTAAAATTTGGGATGAAACATTAAGAGACGGAGAACAAACTCCTGGTGTTTTTTTAACATTAGAAGAGAAACAAAAAATTGCACAATATTTGGATGAAATCGGAACGGCAAAAATTGCTGTTGGTTTTCCTGCCATATCTCACCAAGAATTGGAAATTGTGAAAACAATCAGTCAGATGGAGTTATCTCATGCAACCATTTTAGGAATTTCTCGACCAAGAACATCTGATATTGATGCTTGTCTGCATGCTGATCTGAAAGAAATAGTTCTTTTTATGCCTGTGAGTGATCTTCATCTTAAAATTATGAAGATTTCTCATGATGAGCAGTTTAAAATAATTCAAGATGCATTTGATTATGCCACAGATCATGGATTAAAAGTGAATTGGGTGTTTGAAGATGGTTCAAGGGCTAGACCTGAACATCTTTTGCGAATTGGTCAAATGATAATCAACAATCATGCAATAAGTATGATATTGGGTGATACTGTCGGAGTTCTCCAACCTGAATCCAGTGCTTATTTGATTGAAATGTTTAAACGAGAATTAAAATGGAATAATGAATCTACAGAGTTAGGAATTCACACTCACAATGATTTTGGTCAAGCAGTTGCAAATACTTGTTCTGCTGTGTTTCATGGGGTAACATTACCACATGTATGTGTTAATGGATATGGAGAACGTGCAGGTAATGCTGCTTTTGAAGAAGTAGTTATGAATTTAGAAGGTATGGGGATAAAAACCGGGATAAGACTTGAGAAATTAACTGAACTTTCTCATATGGTTGAAGAAATTTTCGCGCTTCCTCTTTCAGCTCATAAACCTATTGTAGGAAGCAATGCATTCAGTCATGAAAGTGGTCTTCATATAAATGCACTATTAGCTCATCCATCTACATATGAGCCGATTAATCCTGCATGGGTTGGACAAAAACGTCGTTTGTATTTAGGAAAATTTTCTGGATCAAGTGCTATCGTAAATGCATTAGAGACTAAGTTAAAATTGAGTGATCTTCGCATTCCTCGTTCTGTAATCCGTGATATTGTCACAGATGTAAAAAATTTACAGCAAGAATCTTCAAAAGATGAGAAGCAGAAATTATTCCAGCAAAATAAGCAATTAGTAGAAAAAATGCGCGCAGGGATAAGTGATACTGAATTTTTCAAAATTGCTAAAAAACACGCGGCAAAATATTTGAAAAATACGTGGGCTGAGGAAAATTGCTCTGATAACTAATGAATTAAATATTTTTATATAACATTGCTTACTTCAATCTTCTTTTTTTTTTAATGTTCATAAAATATAGTGCAAAAAATTGGTAGCCATTGCGAATATTTTTAGGAAAATCATAACCTTCTTAAATAAGGAAATAAGATTATCTATGCGAATTTGAAAAGAAGAGAAATCCCAAGGGGGAATTCTAATTTTTTATTATAAATAGAAAAAAAATGAGAGTATTATTTTTGACCTAATAAATCGATCAAAAGTATAATTCCAAAAAACATTTTCCATAAAAATTAAAATGTGGAGGTCTAATAATTGAAAACAATAATTCCGCGTCATGGTTTGGCAGATTTTGAGAAAATGCAACCTTTAACAAAATCAAAAATCATTGAGATATTTGGGCCTCCAGATCAGGAAATTTCTCATGAAAATTATTCAATACAAATGAATTATGAAGAAAAAGGGCTGAATTTCTATTATCGAATAAGCGAAAAGGAAAAAGATGCTCCGATTATCACTTGTGGCTTTGTATCTCCATTTGAAGGGAAAACTGAAGATGGAATTGTCTTAAATAAAAGTACAATGAAAGATGTATTTCGTATTTGTGGAGAAGAAACATGGCTGACTACTGATAAATCACCATACTGGTGGGTAGAAGAATCTGGAATTTCCTTTTATGTGCCTAAAGAGAGTAGTAATCGTGATTTTCCATTTAAAGTAGAAGATCATATTGATAAAACTATCATACGAATGACAGTTCCTTTAACTTATCGTGAAGAAGAATTTTTAGTTAATGAAGATGGATTATTAATTCGAAGTGTTGATGAATATTGCATTGACGGCACTCTCCACGATCCTATAATTGATGAAGAGAGAGCAGAACAAATTTGCAGCAAATGCGGATTGATCTTGGATGATCATATGATCTCCATGGAATATAGTGGAGAGCGCGCATTTTCAAAAGCAGAGCGCCAAAGAAGGCAGACTCATGGAAGTCCTGTTAATCCTTTAATTCCTGATTTACAAATGGCAACAATGATCGATAAGCGCGCTACGATGCCTGATAATCTTCGTAAAGCAATTAAGTGGGATAGTCGTTATTCATGGAAACAACGAAATATGATTCAAGCAACTTCAGAGATTAAACGAATCGGAGAATTACTTAATCTACCACAACATGTAAAAGTCTATGCAATTAAATTATATAGAAAAGCATTTACACTTGGATTATTGAAAGGAAGAAGTATTAGAGCAATGGTTGCTGCTTCTATTTACTATGCATGTGGAGCGGAAAAAATACCAAGAACATTACAGAATATTGTTAAAGTTTCTGATTCAACATTTCATCAGATCACAAAATGTTATCAATCATTAATAAAAGAGTTAAATCTTCCAAGCCCAACTATAAGTCCGAAAAACTTAGTTTCTTCATATATTTCTATCTTAAATTTACCTCATAATGTAGAAGTGACTGCAGGAAAAATTTTAGATAAATATGAAAAAATTTATTCTCTATCTGGAAAAGATCCCAAAGGATTAGTTGCTGCCGCTTTATATATTTCCAGCCAATTGAATAAAATAAAGATTTCTCAAACAAAAATATCTCGAACAGTGGGAATTACTGAAGTAACACTACGGAATCGTTTACGGGAAATGCAGAAATTTGTTCGCAATAAAAAAAGAACCACTTCTAAAAATAAAGTGGAAAAAAAGAAATGAAAATAGATAATTGAGTATTATCTTCTTCACTCTTATCCCTTATTAATACCAATAAAAACGATTGAATCGCCACGTAAAACGATTTTTTTGAATTTTTCTGTCTTTTCGATTAAATTTTCTTCATTTTCAGAATCTCGTTCAAAATATGTATAATCTACATCTTCAAGTAATACATTCAAATGAGCATTAAATGATTTCAAGATTCCTTTAAACGTTTTATTTCGTTTACATTTAATAATGATTGCTTTTCCTAGTGATTCTCCTAAAGATTGAATTGGATCAAGTGGCATTTTTATTTATTCCTTTCATTAAATTCGTAAATATTCAAAAAAATAAGTGATTCTGTCTATAAAAAATCTTCTTAACTTATTTTTTACATTAATTATTAATTACCATACTATTTGTGAATATCCACATTTGGAACATTTTATTTCAGTTGATTGAGGAGGAAAAGTTTCTAAGATTTTTTGACAATTTACACAATTTAAATCGATTAATTTGTAGTCATTGGGGTAGAATTTTCGATTTATAATGTGTTGTTGGAAATCTAATACAAGATTGTGAATTAAAGTGGCGACAAGATCTTTATTTTTACAACTTACATACAATGCGAAGAAATTATTTTTTATTTGTGGAATTGCTAGAACTTCTAAAGATCCATCAGGACTTTCAATTGTTCCAAGATAAAACCACATAGGAACAGGTTTATCGTTTTTCAAGATATTTGAAAAATGATAACGTTTCATAATTTCATGAAAAAGAGGTAGAACCATTGATTGACAATCAAGATTTGGGCATCCCACTCCTTGCATCCTTTTAAAATATTCTGGATTTCTCATGATTGCCTTGATATCGCTGATATTTCCCTCTAATGGTTGTATCTCGGGAATATTGAAATCCACATTTATTTCTTCTAACTTAATTAAACGCATTGTATATTTATTATTTCGAAATTGAAAGAAACCATTGATATGAAATTGTCGATTTAAAATATCATAAACATATAATCTTAGCGTTTTAGTAGATTTTGCTGGTAATTCATCTAAATTTATTATAATTTCTCCTGATTTTCTTTCAAATGGATATTCATCAAATTGTGGTTTTATTGTCAAATTTTCATCATGCATTAACCGGATTTTTCCTTCACTAGCAGGAAAGTCAGATGAATTCTTTATTCCAATAATTGTTACAGTTTTAATTCCGATTATTTTTACAGTCATTTCTATAGAGATCAAATCTTTTTGATCAATTTCTCGAAGTTTTGAAGTACTAATTTCCAGTTTATTTTCTTTTTTCTCTACAACATTGGACATTAAGTGTCTTAAATTTTCAACTCGAGGTTCATCTTGTTCAGTCACACCAAGTAATCGAAATTGTTCTAAATCCCAATCAATAATCTCTTCTAATTTTAGTTTTTTTTTTTGAATTTCATCGATTGTAAATACTAAGTAAGTTCTTCCATCAGAATTTGATTGAATTTTCCCAAAAATTTTATTATCTTGATACAACTTAATCAAAACTTCACGAACTTCATAATCATCCAGAGAAAACTGCGCTTTTATCTTGTTAAGATCAATTTTATCATAGTTTAACATATTTTTCATTAAATAAGTTGCAATTTTTTGGATGTTGAAATTCTTTTTCAATAGATTGCTCACGATCTACCGTCCCTCTTAATTTTAAATTTTATTTTTATACAAAAAAGTATGTAACTCTCTCCTTATTATTTTTGCTTTTCTTTTTTTTGAAATAAAAATTCCGAAATTATTTAATCCGTTGTATTTTATCATACATATCGATAATGAATAATCATGGTATTGCAAAAGCCGTTAATATCAGTCTTAAGAAAGGAGAAATTAAAGAAAACGTTCACTCCAATCATTATTAGCTTTAAAGCCACTGATGTTCGAATTTTATAAAAATCTAAGGAATATTTATTTTATTACTTTCAGAGGAACTTTTATAATGCTCTTTCTCTTTTTTTAATTATGAATTCCCCAAACATTTCCAATTTTACTCACTTATTACAATCATTATTTCAAACTAAAACAATTGGTCCTTCATATAAGCCTTCTCATATTTTATTTGTTCTTTATATTATTGGAAAAGAAAAACAAGGTGTTGGGCGCTATCGAATAAAGAAAGAAGTAGGACTTGGGGAAGGTTCAATAAAAACTCTGTTAAATCGTTTAAAAGATGAAGATATACTTCAAGTTGAAGTGTCTCGCCAGCGAGGTCATATTCTTACTGCAAAAGGAATTGAATTATTTCACCATATTTCAAGTATTATTCCATTACCATTGCCTTTATCAAATCCGAACGATAAATATGTCATTGGTAAAGTTGCATATTTTTCTTTACTTCAACCTGAGAGACTTGTTTCTGATTACAATCGCTTGACATTGGCAATTCGTGATGAAGCTATAAAAGTTGGAGGAACAGGATGTAGCACTCTTGAATTTAATGGTAATCAATGGTTTTTTTTGGATTCATCTTCTTATGTGGTCGATTTGAAAATTCCATTAGAAAAAAATGTTATTGTAAAAAAAGGAACTGTCATGGTAATTGGTGGAGGTAACTCCATTACCAGTGCTATTTTAGCCACATTTGCTGCATGTTTTCGATTAATTAGTGATCTTTAAATATTTTTCATAACTGCTTAAGATTGCTAAGACATTAGTTTTATTCGAGTCGATAGCGATGGAAATACTTCTAAGTAGTTAGAATAATACATCCTTTCTAAAAATTCTTCATCAATATTTTCTTCCTCAAATAATTCGATTGTATTCGCTAAACCAAATACTGAACTATCTTTATAACCTAATGAAGAGTTTAATACAATTCGATCTGAACGTGAATAACTTTTAAAGATATTTAATGCTTCTTCTGGACTGGTTGCCTGTTGACCAACCGTGATTCCAACCTTGATATTTGGTTCATGGGTTCGGAGTACCAATTCGACAATTTCTAAATCAGCGTGATTGATGATCGCTCGTGTTACTTTTGATTTTACCAATTCTTTTAAAATAATCGATGTTAATGCAACTTTATTCACCGTTGGCGCTTGAATAACAACAGGAAGATCAAATTTACTCACTAAAGCTAATTGACGTTTCATAAGGAGATATTCATCTTTAGTTCCAAAACCCATTCCAATTTCTCCCACACCAATTATTTTTTTTGTTTTAATAAAATCTTCAATGTAATTTACGGCAGAATCAATAATTTTAGAATTCAAATTTCTAAATGGGGGAATTCCAATCACTGGATGTAACCGAAGGGAATATTGTGCATATCGTTTGACATCGAAATCACACATCCAAGTAAAACAATCTTTTAGTGAATTGGCTGACGTGGGTGTGAATGGGAGTATTAAGGTAGTGATTAAATCCCGAAAGCCCATATGCCTAAACATTTTCAAATCTCCCACTGTTCTGTAAATACTGTGGATAATATCAATTCGTTGGCCCGCATATATTAAATGTGATGATTTTGTAAGCATGATGATTCAAGTTAAATTACCCATTTTCCTATAAAAAATTTGATCTTTAAGTTGATCTTTAACATCTTTTCAATAGAAAGAGAAAGAAATTTTTAGGTTTTGCTACTTATTATTATGTATCCAACAGAGCTTCATCGAGTGAGGGTGTATTATAAAAATGGAACATGAACCGTTTATTTTTAAAGGGAAATTATACGATTTTGAACAGAAAATTGTAGAATTTCTCCTCGTTGATGCTGAGATGAACGGTAGTGATCCTAATCAAACTATTATTTATATCTATATTCTTCTTCATCGTAAATTGACTCAAGCACAATTAGCTGAATTAACAGGATTTCCTAAAAGCAAAGTCTCAAAAATCACTTCAAAACTTGTAATGGAAGGAATTCTAAAGAAAGAATTCATACCTGGAACGCACACAAATGAATATATGCTTATTCAACAACCATTTGAAATGAATTTCGTTCCTATTGAGAAAATTATTCAGAGCTTTAATGAAATGACTGCTTTTATGGAAAATATGATTGATGAACTTTTAAAATTACCTGGAAAATATCGCCAAGATAGAGATTTACTAGTATGGCGATTATATGATTTTTGTCGTTATTCGCGAGGATGCAGTCAAATCCTTGAATTTAATATTGAACATTCTCGATTGTCAAAATTTACATATATTGATAAAACTTATGATTTACTCACTCCCCAATTTAGAGATCATATTCGAGAATATTTAATGAATTTGGATAAATCTAGTACTTACCTTATTGATTTACAAGATGAAGAAATCCAAAAAATTGAAGCAAAAGTAATTAAATTTCTTCTTGATCATGTTATAAAGGAAGAAAAAGAATCTATTAGTCGAATTTTAGCATATTTTATGACTCGAGGCAAATTAACACAAAATTCCATACAACAATTAACTGATTTCTCTTCAGGAACAATTTCTCAAACACTTCGCTATTTATTAAAAGAAAAAAAAATTGATCAAATACCTACTACTCGCATTGCAGGAAATGAATATTATTATACCATGGAATCCATCTCTTTAATGCTATTACGCCACCATGCTTCCGTATATAAAGATTTAATTGCGTGGAAACCAACATTTGATGAAATCAAACAGCAACTTAATGAACATGGAAATGATCTACTTTTTACCGATGGATATTTCTCGATATATACAATCACAGATAAGATTCTCACAATTTTCTTTACTAAATATGAACAATATCTAAATCAGCATGAAAGATTATTAGAGATTAACGAAAAATCGATTTTCCAACCATCTTCTGATTTAAATTGAAATTTATAGAGGATGTTTAAGAAAAGTTCTTAAGTTTTAATATTGTATTGATTCTGGATATTGAAAATAATTGAAAAAGTGGCGCACGCGATGGGATTTGAACCCACGAGTGCAGAGCACACTGGATTTCCAGTCCAGCTCCGTACGACTAGGATACGCGTGCCTTTTTAAAAAAAAATAGAAAAATTAAACATTTTTATTTATAAATCTAATTTAATTCGTGTTTGGAATTTTTCTTCTAATTTTTTGGCTTTTAACGCCTTTTTGATGTCATCTAATCCAGCTCCTTTTTCAATATCTAATTTTTCTGGAGTTGGTGCTAAATGACGGACATTGCAACGTCTTCGCCGAACTTTCAATCCTTCGACTAACACAAAAGAATGGTCAATCACTTCAACTACAACACAGTATAAACCTGCTTCTCTTCCGAGAGTTTTTACTGCAACTCGACCTACTTCGAATACTGCCATATTTGAAACACCTCGTTTATGTTGCCATAAACGTGTTTGCCAAAATCTGCTCCAGTTTCATCAGTGATCTCTCAATATGAAATGGAAACAAATTTTATGTTTCATAAGGATTTTATTGATATAAAATCGCTTAAGAATAAATAGTGCAAAGAAACAAAAATTAAAAATTTTTTCAATATATTATTTGTTCCATCTTGAAATGGCAAGATGACAAAGTTGAAAGACCGTATCAATATCTAAAAAAGTCGTATCAACTATTAAGTTAAAAGTTTGCAGAATTTTTGTAGGATCACGGATGTCAATATTATAGCTATCTTTAAATCTCTGCCATTCACTTTCCTCACGAATCAAAGTTTCATGTTTTTTAGCATCGAAATTTTCTTGATCACGTTCCATCATGCGTTTTATTCGTATATCATCTTGGCAAGTTAATAAAATGGCATAATCACGCCATTTTTCAATCATATATGTAGGTAATTGCCCTTCAAACACATAATTTCCCTTCGATTTTGCTAGCTTAATAATCTTTTCATCGATTTGACGGTCGATTTCTGGATGTCTTTCAGCATATTTTGAGAAATTTTCTAAATTCATTTGATACTTATCTGCTAACTGCCGAAAAATCATTCCAGTTGAATAATATTCATATCCAAAAGATTCTGCTAGCTTAGCTGCAATTGTACTTTTTCCAGTTCCATGCAATCCTGCTATTGAAATTATCATGATATGTTATAAAATCTAGATGATCAATTAAAGTGTTGGGAATGAAGAAAGATCAAATTTTTTGATGAATTGTAATAACAAGATTAAATAGAAGTATTGAAAAAATGAAGAATACAAATTTTTTGAAGAAAAAAGTACACACTTTTCTTTTATTTGCTGTATTCTTCTAAAACTTTTTTGCGAATTGCATCAGAGAGAGCAGTATGGGAAATTTTACCACCATAATATCGTGATACAGTTCGTTCTGTTTTAGATAATTTTCGAATTTGGGCAGGTCTTAATCGGGGAACACCGTGTAATTTTGCCCCAGTAATAGGACAATGTGCATATTTTGGGCGTCGTCGAACAAAATGAGTAGTATGACCATTTCCTGGGAGGCGGGTTTGAATCCTTGCCATGGATCGAGATCTTTTATTTCCGCGCATTAATGTCACCTTAGTGTTGATTAGTATGATGAAGTTTGAGCATATTCTTTCAAACTTTAATAAGGAAATCAACACTGCATAAATTATTAATTTTTTGGTTGGGAATGTCAACGATTAAGATGCAAATAATGCTTAAATTGTTCAAAAGTTGAGGCAACAATTTCTTCAATTTGGTTGTATATCGCTCTAATTTGATCTACATTAAGATTTGGAATAGTTGTGCATTCTGAAAAGTATTGAGGGAGTTGTTGTGCTAATTGTATTAAGTGTTCGCTGAATGGATCAAATCCATGAACCTGCTTTAAGGATGAAATTAGTGCTTGTAACAATTCTTTAACGAAATCTTCATCCAAATCCTCCGCTATATGTAAATAATCCAGCAATGTTATAAAATCTGAGGTTACTTGTGTCGCAACTTTAGCTAAATAAAAAGGATCTAACTGCCATTGCTCGGCTAATGAGTTGAATTTATAATCCATTGTGGATGCAATCAATGAAATTATTGAGCGAAAATTTCCTTCAACATCAAAACCATTCACTATATCAAGGATTGAAGCCCGATTTAAATGGAGCTCACGTTGCAAATTCAGAATTTGCTGATAAAAATACCGCATACGACGAATGTAAAAGTTAGTATCCACCGATCCTTTTTCAAATCGAGATTGTAAAAATTTTGCTGTTTGCAAAATCGAATATAGATCCGCCTTTTGTTCGATTAAAGGGCGTGGTCGTGAGAATTCATTTTCAATCTTTGAAGATCTAGGCGAAAACATTCGAATTTCAAATAAATTTGGCATGGTGACTTCTTTTTGTCTTCTATTATGGTGATGTTATCAAGATCAGATCTGAAAAATGAGTAAATGAATTTACAAATAACAAAATAAAAAATTAAAGATTAACAGACTATTTTTAGGAATGAAGGATCAATTAAGAGAAGCCTTATTTTTTAAATTATTTCAATATTATCGTTCAAAAAAATCTCATTGACAATTTCATTGAAGTTTTAGAGCAAAACATACACTATTCTAAAACTCATGACAAAGAAAAGCAAGGATATACATAAATTGATATTTTTTATAAAACTCTCAAACTGGCAAAAATATGCTTTCCGCAGTACAGTTGCTATAAAGGAAATACAAGACTATTTGTGACAAAAGTTTTATTAAATAATCTGGCGAAGAATATTAATAGTAGGATTAAGACTCGTGTGCATTTAACTGTTCCTAAAACACCTGAGGGTTTAGAACAGCGATTTCAGGGATATATTACAGTCATAAATGAACCCAAAATCTTAGGAATTACCATTGTTCTGCACCGATTTAGCCCAAAAATTCTCTTTAATGAGTGGAATAATTTAGAGATTAAACGAATGTTTCAATTAATCGAAATATGGGGGAAAAAAATCAAACCGAGGTGCTAGTGAATTGATCCTTCGTAATTAAAAATAGCCGATTAACAGAAAAAGAATTTTTAAAAAAATTAACTTCCTCCACCTAATTTGGCGATCAAATCTAAATTCCAACCAAGTGTTGGGCGAAGGAAAATGGTGGTATAAATAATTAATATTGCAACTATTAAATTTCCAATAAGTAAACGTGTGGTATTAGTATTTCCAATCTCTCTAAATGCTAGGGACATTAAGACAGTGGACCACAAGACGGCGATAATTTGCAGAATATCTAAGAATGACCAAACAAATTTTCGATCCCATAAAGGTTGAATTGTCTGTGTTAATGTGGCTGTATTTGAGAAGTTTCCCAAATCAATTGTAGGTAATCCAATTAATAGGACTATTAATGAAAGTAAATTGACAATCACAAATGGTGTATAGGCATAATTCATTAATTTTTTCTTACCCGTTTTACGTATACTTGAATATTTATATTTTTTCTGGAGAAGTTCTGGTGAGAGTTCATCTTTTTTCTGACGAGTTAATCGAGTCCGACCTGAGATAAAGTCTCTAAATTTCCCTTTTTTAACTTTCACGTTATATCGTATGGCAATTATTCCATCTAACTGAACGCTGAAATTGGCGGCAAGTTCAAAAAATAGAGAATAAAGCCAAAAAGTTAAACGCCAGTATATTAAACCAAAAATAAAAAGTACAATGAAAAATGCACTTCCCATCATTACTCTATTTAATAATGGTTCGGATGAAGTTTTTATATGCATAAATATTGCTACTCCCCACAAACCAGTTAAAAGACCGTTGAAAAAGCGGATAAATCGAGGTCCCCATGAATCTTTCTTTTTATTTATATCTCGAAAGGCATAGTTTGGTTTAATGATAGTTTTTACAAGGCGTTTGAAAACGGGATCAGGCTTAAACCAACGTTCTTGAGGGCGCGCAAATATTGGAATGCTCTCAATTTTTTCTACTTTCATTTGGTAACCGCAGTTATCGCAGATATATACATCTAAATCGGTCTCATTTCCACAAGAGGGGCATCTGGCCATAATTTTTCACATAAATCAGTTTTGATCCCACAGGGATAGAAACGAAAATAATTGTTCGTTTCAATTAATAATACAACTATTATTTTTTTCCCCTAAAAAACTTACAGCTTTATTGAGAAAGAAATTATGGATTAGCGATTAAAAAATTATGGGCTAACTGAGAAATTTTTGGGCGAGAATTCAAAATAGTTTCAATTATTTTCATATTAGTACGAAAATGTGAAGTTAATTCGGGAGTGGTAAATGAAAAATCTCTTTTAGCTAACATTAAAAAGGGTAAAATTTGATCTGCTGCATGGGGATCTATTGTGTATGATGCATTTGAGACCTTTTGTATCTCTTGAGCGATTTTCTTTCCTAATTTTTCTGAAGAGATCCCTCTTTTCCCTAAAATTGTTCCAATTCCAATTCGAATTCCAGATGAATATTTAAGCCATCCATCTATTCCAACACCAATTGATAAAGTAGAATGATAAAGAGGTTCTAAATGCAGGATGTTATCATCATTTATAGATGAAGGAAGAAAATTTCGAATTGCATCACGTATTCGTTCAGCAACATTGGCTTTTCGTAGATTTTCATGAACATGTATCATTACATAAATACCTTGAAGTTCTCCTCGAGATTGCCAATTTATACTTTTATAATCTTTTATATTACTTTTGGGTTTGATAATTACGGTGCTCTGTGCGCCTCCTTTTGGATAAAACCCTTGTTTTTTAACAATCAAATTGCATTCATATCCAAGCAAGCGAAAAATATGAAATACTACGTTTTCAATATAAGATGTTCCAGGAGCTCCAAGTCCATATGTCCCTCCTCCATGGATGCGAAAGATGTATTGAGAATGTGGCGCATTTGGAATTATCAATGCATTTTGAAGCGTCTGTGTTAATAATCCAACACTACCTGCTGTTCTAATGTAGATATTAAGTTCGGGATTTCGCTCACTACCTGGTTTGAAGTGTAATTCAGTGGTGCCAACTGAAATTGGGGAGGTTGTTCCCATTGTGAGTTCTTTCAATGAATTAATTCCAACCAAATGCTGCAATTTCAACCCCGGTTGTTTACGATTTGCTCTGATATTATTAATTACTAGCGGTTTTTGAAGACAGCATGCCAAACCGGCTGCAACTCGTAATATGGATCCACCACCTTCACCAATTGATCCATCCAATTCTATCGTTTTAATCATAAAAAATCTTCTACGAATTTTGTTAATAAAACATTTTTTTAAAAAGAATCATCTTAATAGGAACAATAACAATTTCACAGACAATTTTGATTTACAAGTTATATTATTATTTCTCGAAAAAATAAACTAATTTTAAAAATATCTTAAAAAAATTTAGAAGTTTTCGATCTCTTCTAACAAAAATTCCAAAGTTCGTTTTACTGTTTGTTGTTTAATCTGTAATCGTGAACCATGAAATTGAGCTTCTTCAATTTTGTCGCAAGTTGGAGTTCCTAAACCAATATACATTAGACCTCGGGGTTTTCCATCCATTGTATAAGATCCTGCAACACCAGTAATAGCAATTCGAAGATCAGTGCTAATTTGCTTTTTAAGACCATCTAATAATGCTTTTGTTGTCTCAGATGAAATTGCACCATAATCATTTATAATATCAAAATCTACTTGAAAAATTGAATTTTTTACATATGCAGAATAGGCAACTACTCCCCCAACAAAAACTTTTGAACTGCCATCAACACTGGTTAAGATATGGCTTAAATATCCTCCAGTTGCAGATTCTGCTACTGCTAAAGTCATGTGTTTCGAAGTTAATTCAGAAATTACTATTTTTACCAATTCTACAAGCTCATCGGTAAGATCCAGCATATTAATTACATAACTGAATGTAAGAATTAAAGTTTTTTTTCATTTTTTTCAACAATTTTAATGTATAATAATTGCTATTATATTCCCTAAGCATTGCTAGGAATTTATTATAAAATATGATTGAATAAATGATTTTACCAACAAACAATAGTCAAAATTCTAAAAAGAACTAATAAAAAAGAAATAAATCAAAAAATCAGAATTATGGAAATATTCCACGTAATTTTGTTGCTTCTACAACTTTTTGAATTGCTAATATATGTGCAGCTGTCCGCATATCACATATTTTATTCAATGAATGATATTTAGATAACACTTCATTGAATGCTTGAACCATAACTCTTTCAAGTTTTCTATTTACTTCAGTTTCTGACCAAGAAAAACGCTCAAGTCCCTGGACCCATTCCAAATAACTAACTGTCACTCCTCCGGCATTACAAAGTATGTCTGGAATTAGAAAAACTCCTTCACTAAATAATATCTTATCTGCTTCAGGAGTTGTTGGCCCATTTGCACCTTCAGCAATTATTTTTGCTGAAATATTGTGTGCATTGTCTTCTGTAATTTGATTTTCAATCGCACACGGTGCTAATATATCAACATTTAATTCTAATATATCTTTATTTGATATTGGACTTGAATTTGGGAAATCAACAACTTTTTTATTATTTTTTACATATTCGATTAATTTTGGGATATCTATACCAGAATCATTACGAATACCTCCCCACATATCTGAAATTGCGACAATTTTTGCTCCATTTTCATACATTATTCGAGCAAAATTTGAACCTACATTACCAAAGCCTTGAATTGCAACAGTGCAATTCTTTAAAGACATTTTCTTATATTTGAGTGCCTCTAAGACAGAAAAATATACACCTCTTCCTGTTGCTTCAAGTCTTCCTCGAGAACCTCCTAATTGTATGGGTTTTCCAGTTACTACCTCTGGAATTGAATATCCCTTTATCATACTATATGTATCCATTATTTTTGCCATTGTGTCAGGATTTGTATTTACATCTGGTGCTGGAATGTCTCTTTCTGGACCAATCATATTTAGTATTGCATAGGTGAATCTTCGGGTAAGTCTACAAAGTTCCTTCTCACTCATTTTAGATGGATCACAACATACTCCTCCTTTGGCACCCCCAAATGGTAATCCTACGACAGCTGTTTTCCATGTCATCCACATTGATAGTGCCATAACTTCTTCAAGACTAACATATGGAGAGTACCTTATGCCCCCTTTGCTTGGTCCTCTTGCATCATTATGATGAACTCGATATCCTGTAAATACTTTGATTGAACCATCGTCCATATTTACTGGAAAATTTACAGTTAAAACTCTAGCTGGTTTTTTAAGAATCTCAAAGTAATCTTTTTCAAGATTCATAATTTTTGCTGCTTTTTTTAGCTGGGAAACAGCTACTTCGTAAGGTGAAATTAAATGTTGTTTTCTATGGTTGTTTGACATTATATTTTTCATCCATTTTGTTTTTAGAAAAAAGATTTGATCAAATCCAGAATAACACTTAAATCTGAATTTAACTCATTAATAGAGAGATAATTATATTCATACTTCCATCCATTTTCGAAACAGAATCCTTTTTTTCCATATTTTAAGAAATTAGTCAAAAATGAAGGAATTATATGAAGTGAATATGATTGATTCGTCCATTTGGGCAAGTAAGCTTGAACATTTGTCATTATTTTGGAAACTTGATATAGATTACTTGAATTAAATGAGTTAATATACCATTCTGGTGAAATACAATCTTCTAAAGGACCTTCAAAATATTCAAGATCAATAATTCTTGCGATCTTGTTTTCCCAAATTAATAGAACCCTTACAAATTGAGCTTCACGTTCATTAGAGTAGTCACCTATTACTTTAAGTGCTAGAGCGAAACATGGGATATCACTTGGAATTTGAGTTGAGTTCCAATTTTTTATTAAAGATTTATACAGATTAATTAATTCTGAGGAATTTTTTTTTATATAGAATCTAGGTAATCTAATTAACCGTTGGTTAATCCATTGATTTTTCACATAGTTGTTTTTTTCAGGTGAAGAATTAAGTGTGGGAGAATGATTATTAGAACGACTTGAAAGATCAATTCTTGTTTGATTTTTTGGTAATTCAATATATATTTTCTGATATGAATGGATAGGAAATTCTCCATTTTCTGCCCCAATAAGCATAATTTCTACGGACTTTTCTAAATAATTGAAATCTACAATATTTCTTAATGTACCCCAAATTAAGGCAAGATGATGTGCAGAGATTTGTTCGGCCATTTATTTTTCTCCAATTTTTTAAAAACTAATTTAGTGTGTTTAAAATTCTTTCTTGGGCGATATTTTGAGCAATATCTCTTGGAATTAGATCATATTCTAAAGAACGTTTCAAGATCATATTAGAATTTTTTCGAATTGTTCGTTCAATTAAAGAAATAGTTTCAAATGGATCCAGCTTTTTATATTCTGCAAAAGAGCTAATTACACTTCCCGCATTTACTAAAATATCTGGTAAAACCATTGTTTCTTGTTCAAAAAGTCTTTTTTCTGCTTTGGAAGTGATTGCATTATTTGCACATTCAAGGATTAACTTAGTTTCAAGTTGAAACCAATTTTTTTCATTTATTGCATAAGCATTAGCACACGGAATAAATATATCACATTTAATTTTGTAAATATCTTCTCTTTCAAGCATTTTACCATATTTATAATTCATTAAAGACGATTCTTTTGATTGTGCATTTGCATATTGTCGGATCTTCTTAATATCAATTCCATTGGGATTATATATTGTTCCCCATAGATCATTAATCGCAATGATCTTTGCACCTCTCTTTTGAAGAAATTTACTAATTGTAAAACCTATTTTTCCAAATCCTTGTATAACCACTGTAGTTTCTGATAGATCTTTTGGTAAATGATAATTTTCATGGAGAATTCTTAAAGCTGATTCTAAAGCAGTACCCATTCCAAAGCCTACAGCTGCATATTTATTTGGAAATCCTCCATTTATTTTCGGTTTTCCTGTTGCTCCTTGTAAATCACCAATGCTATCTACAAAAGCCTTCATTTCAGATTCTCCTACATTTAAATCTGGGCTAGCAATATAGCTATTTGGGACAAAAGGAGCGATTTTTTTTGCAAATATTTTGATTTGTTTTAATTTATTAATTTGGTAAGGATCTGCTCGAATTGCTGCTTTTGCTCCACCAAAAGGTACTTCTGCTAAGGCACATTTCCAAGTCATTGCTCTCGCAAGCTTAAATACTTCGAATGGAGTAATCGTTGGGGATATAACTAGTCCTCCGATTCCTGGGCCTTGTATCGTATTATCAATTACCAAAATACCTTGCAATTGAGTTTCAGGATCATAGACATGGAGGACTTCTTCTGGGCCCCATTTATCTGAAAAGGCAGATATATTGACTTTTTCTAAAATATCTAAAAGTGTTTTTGAATTAATCATCAGATTATTTGTTTGACTAATAGATCGTGTCATCTAAGTATAATCATTGATTCAGATCATATAAACAATGTGCATAATTTCAATCAAAAAATATCAAATGCATCAATTTTTGGATGATATTATATGACATGAAATATTAATTATGATAATTATATATATAAGAATATATCCACATTATCATATATATCAATTAATTTTTAATTAAGTGTCACAAAAAATGCATAATTATTTAGACCATTCCTTAGATGTTAATTTGCTAAAGAATATTTGTACCGGAGTTGGGGTTGAAATAAATATAAGTTTTCTTGCAGAGAAGTTTCATAAGCATAGAAATACCATAAAATCAAAAATTGACAATTTAATCAGAAATAAGGTTATTGAAAGACCATTATTCCCATTTAATGCTCTTCTTAAAGAATTTTCTCTTTTAGTTATCGAAAAAATTGATTTGCCTCGAGATCCTAAAACCAACAAATGGATTGAAGAAGATCCTCAGATTTGGGCTGCATATTTCGTAAAAGAAGAAGAATACAATACTTTATTAATTGAACTTCATCGTGATTTTTACAACTATCAAATCTGGAAAGAAAAGATTTTTGAAGATGAATTGATCACTCTTGATAATGAACAAGTACATTACTATTATCCTATTTTTTCAAGTACAAATAGTATTCTTAAAAATAAACCTGAAGAGTCTCTAAAGATAATAAAAAGGAATTTTTGTAATGATGTAAATCTCCGTCTTGGAGATCAAAAAATTGATTCTTTAACTCTTGATATTTTAAAATTACTTTTGAATGGAAAAGGTATACGCACAAACGAAAACCACTTATCTAAGGTTCTAAATGTCCATAGAAAAACAATTCAAAGAAGAATCGAATTATATTTAAAAGATAATATTATTGGAAATCCACGATGCATCTTTCCAAGAATATGGTCTCCTCTTAGTTATTTTACTGTTCTTGCGTTATTGCAAATCAAACGATGTAAACAAAGAACCAGAGTAATTCAAAGCCTTATCAGAGATCCACACGTTACATTTATAACTAAAATAAATACAAGAAATTATGATTTTGCTATGTTAAGCAATTTTCACACTATTGCTTCTCATCTTGAATGGTTTGAATCATTTAACATTCGATTTCAAAATTGTATTGGAGCAATAAAGAATACATATATATCCCCTTCTATGGCATTTTCTATTGATTATAACTATGTAACTCGTCTGTTTCTAGAAAAGCAACTTCAGAAAATTAAAGGGAAAGAACTTATTGAATCTATGAACTTTCCGTAAGATGAAAGCGAATAAATGTTAAAAATCTGATGTTAAGTGTCTATTTCCTCATAAAAGAAAATCTTTTT
The DNA here is from genome assembly GCA_021498095.1 of Candidatus Harpocratesius repetitus. Taxonomy (GTDB): domain Archaea; phylum Asgardarchaeota; class Lokiarchaeia; order Sigyniarchaeales; family Promethearchaeaceae; genus Harpocratesius; species Harpocratesius repetitus. The sequence goes on from JAIZWK010000001.1 coordinate 1,325,648, forward strand.
GAAAAAATCTTAATGTTTGATTTAATATAGTTTTCTACTGCTGTAGGAACAAGATTGGAAATTTGTTCTCCATTTTTAATACAATTTCGAATGAATGTTCCATTAAATTGTTCAAATTCATATTTCTGAAGCGGTGCAACTGCTTTTCCATGCTTTTGGAATAATTGGCGCGTCCAAGCACTGTTTGAAAAGAAAATATCAAAATTGCCCACAATATCAAAAACTGTCTGCACCCATAAATCAGCGTTATGTTTGTCAGGAATTGGAAAAACTTGAATATTTTGAGATGGAATATCTGCTTCTTCCAATGCTGCTTGAATCATTTGCAAGCGCTCATGATATGTAAATGGGTTTTGTGGGGTGGAGTGATATTGAGAAGATCCTATTCCAATTTTTAAGATTTTTACTTGAGTCAAAGCATTTTTGATAACCTGTAAATGTCCTAAATGGAATGGTTGAAAACGACCGACAAATAAACCTATTTTATTGGTTGTATTTAATAATTTTATTGATTGATCTCTTCTATCTTTAGTTAATTGTTGATTTTTTTCTTTTTTTAGATCTATCTGTATTTTTTTTTTCTGAAATTGATTTTGTGCTTCAGATTCTCTTTGATATTCGCGCTGCAATGAATAAAAAATATTTTCATGTATCATTTTCTGCCAATAGTATCTACAAATAGAATCAATTGGATGTTGATTGAAAAATTGTTCCGCCTCTTTAATTGGAATTATCTTAGCGGTTAGGTTTGTAATCTTACTTGATTTTGAACTTAAATTAGAATTAAATTGCGTTAAATTTTCTTTAAGTAATGCAATAAAAGAATACACCGCTGCAACAACTCCATATTTATCTTGTTCAATGTGGAAATCATATAAACGCCCATAAATTTTAGATGATTTTAAGCATTCGGAAAAATTCTGCCAAGCATCAGCTGCGATATTTTCAAATGAGATTGTTGGACTATATATTACATATCCATGAGCAGAATCTGTCATAATTGTCTGTTTTAAGCCTTCTTGCATGCTATTTTGAGAAATATTTGGAATGATATATAAACTACCTTTAGTAGACCAAGCAAAAATTCTAAAATAAAGATGAGCGATATGATTATCTCTAATATCATTTAATGTTTTTCCAAAAACAAAGGAAGATAATTTCCCCGTATGAAATTTTGGTAGATCTTTAGGATTAAAGCAAGCAAATAGCTTCTTTCTTTTGCAAGGTGGCTTTTGGCTAAAATTGGGGGATAAATTCATTAAATAATCCTCCAAGTAATTCTATTTTTATTTCATCATCCAATTTTATTCCCAATTTTGCTTGAGCAGATGCTTGATTAATTGCAATTTCCATAAATCCACTTGAACCTTCAACCAGTAATAGTTGATCTGGTGAATGATCTGCAAAAATCTGAGAAACTTCCATCTGGTATTCTTTATTTTTGAAATGAAGGTGGACAAAAGGTGCTGTGCGCTTTAATTGTGTAAAAAACCATGCACTTGGTATATTAGTAATTAAATTTCCGAATCCGTCGCAGTACTGAACTTTTCCCGTGATAAAACGACCATCTTTACTTAATTTTGGTTCTAAATCCTCTATTAGAATAATTTCTTCTTGAATACTTCCCACGCTGAATAATTCCAATCCTCCTGCCAAGTGCGCTGCAACAGGCATCATAATATCACGTCCATGAAATGTTCCTGCCCACAATTCTCTTTCCTGCTTCTTACTTAAGTCTACGTTAGGAACCACAGTAGATTCACCCATTTGTATACACTCGATATTTACTGCTTCTGGAACTTGCACTTCATTTTCTATATCTTTTACACTTTCTAAATGATTTCTCCGTTCTTTTATCATTTCTGCAAATGGAGGATAGAAGAATTCTTCTTCTTCAATTTTCAATATTACAGCAATTAGATTATGTGATTGAAAATAAGAAAAAATTCCATTATCAGGTCCAATTAGAATGTAATCATCGATGGTTTGAATTGCCAAAAGATTTCTGCTTGATCCTACTCCAGGATCAACCACATTGACAAATATTGTTCCTTTAGGGAAAGTATCATAAACCGTACGCAAGACATAAGCAGCTTCACGAATAGAAAAAGGAGTGATTGCATGAGTAATGTCGATGATTTTTACATCTGGATTTATTTGAAGCGCAATTCCTTTCATTTCTGCCACATAATGGGATCCGCGCGTTCCAAAATCTGTAATTAACCCGATTCTTTTCATTATCTTCCTCGTTTTTATTATTCATTTAATATTTATTTTTTTTAGAAAGAAAGATTGGGATTTCTGAAAGAAAAGTTGAAATCACAAAAATAATAAGTAATTTTAAAAAGTAAATAGAATCTAGAATCATGATGAAAATTGTCTATCCACATTAACATATTCTGCCAAAGCGCGAGCTTTTAATGCATATTCTTCAGCTCGACGTGCGTCCATTAATTCTTCTGAAACTTCTGCTGCTTTCATAAAATTAATTTGTGCCTTTTTAAAATTATCCGTTCTAAGTCCTTTCATTGCTTTTTCTACCAATTCTTCTCGCTTTTTTAATAGAGCAGGGATTCTTTTTACAAAAGCTATTTTACTGGAATACATTTTGACCAATTCATCTTCATTCAGCTCTTTTGCATAGTTTTTGGCATTTTCATATTCCTTTTGTGCTTTTTCAAAATCTTTTCGCTTTAAAGCATTTTCTGCTAAATCATGTGCTCGATAAAGTTTTTTAGGTATTTTCTTAATTTTATCCAACAATTTTGCTGCTTCATCAAATTTTCCTTGTCTATTTAATTCTTTAATCCTATTTGATAATCGTGCTTCAACTTCTTGCTTATCTAATATCAATTCGGGTTGATCAAAGTATTTTGAAAATGCTTCTTGCATTAAGGGCTTGAGTACATCTTCATCTTCACTATATTTATCAACAAATTGTTCCATGCACATCTTTAAAGCTTCGCGATGAATTGCAGTATCTTCCTCTTTTCCAATTATGACCCCCGTAATCAATTGAATGGTAATACGCTTTTCACGGACTTCCTTCTTATATGAGTAAAATTGATAGTTTGGTAAAATTGTGAGCACAAATTGCTTATCTGAGTGTCCCATGCGAATTTTCAACAATTCATTATCATTTAAATATATATATGGTGTATTCGGGGCGTTATACACGATCTTCTTACGTATCTTTGCATTTTGATCGACCACTAAAAAGAAAGCACCTAAAGTCATGATTTCTATTCAACTCATGATAAGAATGGAATATGCCCTTAAAAAATATTCGTGAAAAAATCTTAATCACTCTTGAAAAAGGATGAAAAAAAATAAGTTTGATTATTTACTTTTTTGAGCTTTAACTGTAAGTGCTCGACTGGTTATATCTTGCAAAGATTGAATTATTGTTAATAATTGGCTCATATATAAATTTTCACCTACAGATTTATTGATATCTTTTAATTTCTCAATTGCATCTAATTCTTCTTTGGTAATCGATTCCAATGACTTTTCATCCCATAATTTTTGAATTTCATTAGCAACTTGTGTATGAATTTTTTCAAGATCCTCTTGAGTATTTGCCCGACCTTTCTTAATTACTTCGATTATTAAACGCATGTTTTCATTAACATTAGTAAGGCTTTCTGTTATATTTTTGGAGTTTTGTTCAATTCGACGATTGAGTGCTTCGATTTGCGCAATTGTTCCATCCAAATTTTGGGTAATCTGGTTGATTTGGTTGGAAATTTGCTGTAAAATATCATTATTTTCTGCCATTTTTTTTCACATCCAATTTAATATTTATTTTGCTATTTTGGAGGAGGATTCATTCCTGGTGGAGGATTGATCTTTGGTGGTTTCTTTTTTTCATTTGGTTTTGGTATCTTTAAATCTGGTGTTTGATTTTTAGAAAAATCGAATTTTGATTGAGGCATCGGTGTTTCATCTATTTTACTTGAAGTGTTTTCAACTGGATTTGATAATGAAGAATCAACTTTTTCTAAAAGACTCTCAGAGGATTCCGTATCATCACTTTTTAAATTACTTTTCTTCAAACCCTTTACACCTTCTAAAACTTCTTTCAAAAGTATATCTACTGTTTCGGGTTTCAATGCTTCCTCAGATGTTTTTGTAATTTTCTTTAATCTCTGTAAAACTTCATCCAAATCCTTTAATCCTATCTTCTCTCTAAATTTGGCAATCTCCTGCACAATTGTATCTCCAATTTGCTGAAAGATTAAGTGTTGGGCTTCTCCTTCCCGTTCTACACTTTCTGTCATTGAATGGATCGAATTAACAAGCGAATCAACCCGATCAATCAAATTCTGGTTTAAATTGTCAATACTTACTTGTAAATTTTGAATTACTTTTCCTAATTGCGAAATCCGTGCATAAATATTCTGTAATAGGTCAGTTAACATTTCTGACATGATTATCAATCCTTTTCTTTTTCCATACCCCGATTTTTTTTCTCTAATGAACATTTAATCATTACAGTTAAAATATTTTTATAATAAAAAACGATTTTTTTTTACAATCGGCAGTTAAGATAATTCTATTTATATAACCAATTATTTAATTTTCCATTTCAGTTCCATAAAATTTTTAATTTTTTCTGTGCTTCTCATCTTAATACTCTTAAGAAATAATTTAATTTTTGGGATTGTTGCTTAGCCCGGTCAAAGCGCTAGTCTTATATGAAATAAATGCATACAATGAAATAACCGCATTTATTACTAGGCTAACTAGAAATCGAGAGTTCAAATCTCTCCAATCCCATGGTTCTCTAAGATTTGCTAAATTTTGTAAAGATCGGATGAATTCAAAGGTATAATGAACAAAAAGGATTTGACGCCTTACTAAACCAAGAAAAACTCCGAATTTTTCAACTTTTTTTTGAATTTTAGAATGATAGCCTGAAGCACTGGATCTGACGGCGGCAGTTTCTGCTGCAAATATGCCATAATACGGGGTGTTGCGCATTTTATTAGCCATTCAATGTGCTCTTCGGTAAAGCCGTTGGGAAACCGCACATCTTCATGATTATAAGGAGAATCATCCACAAGTTTAAAAACAACCGTTTCAACGTAGTTTTCAAAAAAAGGTGCATACTTACCTTCGACGGGCGGTGGAAGATTAAAATCTGTGTTGCCGGTGGCTTGTGCAACATACATTTCGGCTAAATCTCCGAGCGTGGGGCAGTACAGCGGAATGTGGGCGCCGGGATGTTTTTTGCACCAATGCTCATACGTATAAAATTCCGGCACTTTTACTTCATCATTGCAGGGAAAACAGTATTGAATTTCATGTTTAAATGTCGTCCATTTATGAGGCATGCGTATTCCTTTTTTGTATAGTTTCAAAAATCTTTTTTTATCAAATCCATGATATGAATAGGCTTCATATCTTTCCTGTTCACTTTTTGATAATGGAATTCTTTTTAAATCATTTGGTGAAAATACCCGATATGGATTCTGTTTTCGCCATAAAAAGCGTAAAAACCAGTAGATATCGACCGGAAACCCTTCTGAATCGTATTTAATCCAATTGGGAAGTGGAATCGGGAGCCAAAATCTTTCTCCATCTCTATGTATTGGAATAGGCCTTAGATCGATGCCGTAGCGCCAGTAATAATCGCATAGAGTAAAATGATAGCCTGTACAATTTGTAGAGAGGTAATGTCGTAGCAACTAAAGGTATTAAAAAAAAATTAGAATGGGGAACATTCAACCTTACTTCTTATAATCGCTTAAACTATAATTTATATATAGGTAGGTGAAGGGATTATCAAATCGCATTTAGGTATGATAAAGAGTTTTTTTATTATATTCTTGCTTAATATCATATTTTTAGGATTTTCAAATACTGCAGTTCTTCATGAACTCACATTACTTCAGGATGATTCTTCGAATTTTAGTCAGATGAAAGAAAATGAAAATTCTACTCCTTTTACTTCAACTATTTCCTTCACCGATTTGTCGAATTCAAGTGGTATAATTGGGAATTCATTTTTTCATTATCAATGGGATAACTTCACTTTGGAATCAGAGAATTTCACAGATATTTCTACCTATTCAGATTGGTTTTTATTAAATAATGGGACTTCAGACGTGTGGGTGGAGATACAAACAATCACTAATCTTTCTTATTCATTTGGAGGAAATACAAAATATTTTACATTTGAAATCTTTGAAGATGCAGATAACAGTGTGCTAGACAACTGGAAATATAATATTTCTGAATTTGAATCGATTTATTGGCAAGGTTATGAAGATTATTATTGGAATAATTATCAAGATGACTGGATGCAGTATGAAGATCCCAATTTAGAACAACCAGATTATGATCTTACAGGAGATTCTTCAAATGATAGTTATTATGATACTTTTTCCATGGAAGTTTCTGATTTTTATGAGAACTCAATTTGGGGAGATCAAGAAGATGGGATAAATAATTGGGGATTTAGCGATCAATATGTGCAAAACTTGCAAGCTTATGAAATTATGCGCGATTCTCTTAGCGGTGATGAAAAATGGTGGTTCTTTAACGTATATTTAGAAGATTGGACGGATGAAACAACAGGAACAATTGGATATAAATGGATAGATCTTGAATCTGGGCAACAAATCGACCCTACTTCAATAAATTGGAGTCCTGTGTCTGGTTATGAATATGATTGGGAGATTGCACAGTGGATGCAAACTAATGAAACTATTAATCAAACTTCAGAATGGGCTTGGTTTTCCTATGATTTGTCACAATGGGTGAGTTGGAATGATTTAGTCAGTGATTCAATTGATTTTCTCATTACGACAACTTCATTTACAGGAATGTCTCTTTATAATGATACAAATCAAAATGGGATTGCTGAAGCATTTTATGATGTTGTAGATAGTGGAAGTGGCTCTTCAAATGGCCTTTATTATGATCGAGATCAGTCGGAGTATATTTCGTACATTACCATTGATTCATTTCAAGATGTAGTTTTTAATCTTGATTATTTGCCAGATTCAGAAAATTTGAATTTTTCTTTAACCTTTTCTGGTGTTACTTTAACATCGGAACCTTATGGTTATGATTACGAGTCGATTTTATATAATGAGGTTGATGAATGGGGGAATGAATCATGGTTCGATGATAATTCTACGAGTACATCACCTTCTCTTTACAATTCTTCAACATCATTTTATCTTGAGAATATGACCATTGCATGTTCTTTTCAAACTTCTGAATTAGATAATGTGAATAATGCTTCAACATTTGGTATTAAGCATCAATTAAGTGATTTCTTATATAGGACAAAACACAGTTTTGCAGGTGATATGTTATCTGGATTAGGGATTACTATGGATTATTCCGTTTCTTCCCAGCAATTTTCAAATATTGTTTCACTAAGTGAACCTACTACTTCCTACAATCTTGCTTCAGTAGATGTTGATGGTGATGTCAATATACATGCAAATAATTCGACTATTATACAAATGGAATTACAACAGAAGTATTTTTGGGGAAAGAACAACAAAGAATATTGGAATACTGTTGCATTATCCCCTAGTTATGGCTTTTCAATTCACTATGGGGATTTAAATTTTGGTATGGCTAAAGATTATTCTGAGCAAATGGCTCCATATTTCTATAGTTTATGTTTTGGAAATTGGGAAGGATATTCAATTATAATGGATCCTACATTCACTAGTTTTCTTACAGTTGAATCTGTAAATTCTGAATTTTCCCCGATTCCTGGTCAAAATAATTGGCGAATATCAAATGTTTTAATAATTATTTTTCTTTCCTTTGCTGTTGTATTCGGAATTTTGATGTCTAAACAAGAATATCGCGCTTTTTTACTCAATCGTGTGATGTTTCTGGATACAGGTGCCCACCGTTTAAGTATGGAGGATGTATTAGAAAATGAAAATCGATCAAAAGTGATCGATTTAATTGTAGAAAATCCCGGTATTCATTTCAGTGAACTTTTACGACAGACCCAACTTGCTCCTGGGAATTTAAATTGGCACCTTGAGATCTTGGAACGGTATAAAATCATAAAGAGCGAAATTGTTGGTAAATATGTTATGTATTTTCCTTATCATGGGAAAAATCCATTATCAAATATTGATTTAAAACTGCAGAAAAGTAAAACCACAATGGAAATTTTAGAAATCATACAAACGACGCCAGGATTGAGCCAAAATCAAATTGCAAAAAAAATTGAAAAAAACCATAAAACTGTAAAATATCATTTGGACAAACTTATCAAAGCAGATTTAATTAAAAAGCGACAAGAGGGTCGAAAATCCTTACTTTATCCTACAATTGAAGATCTTGACTCTTAGTTGAATTAAATCTTCATTTCCTTTAATGAATAAAAATTGAATAAAAATTGTCTCAATAAAAGGCCCTATACTTTTTTATAGTGATTTTGGATGATAAAAATAGATTGATATCTTTTAAGATTTTAATGAAAATTGAATAATTTATTTAAAAGTATCAGAATCTACCTACTAAATTAGTAATGTTGAAAAGGATGCTAACTATAATCATTACTTTCTATTCTTATTTCCACTTTTTTCATAGGATTAATCTTGTAAAGTATCGTGATATCTGGCAATTCTTTTTTTGACTTCAAAAAATTGTATTTAGTAATTTGAAGGTGGTTGAATTAAGATGAGAAAAATAAATCTTGTTGCTCGAAACCAATATGGGTTTAGGGGTTTACAGAATATACAATTAAGGCTTCAGAAGATATTAAAATGCTCCTTTATTATATCCGAATCATTATTGAAAGTATAACAAAAAAAGGGAAAATTTAGTACAAAATCTATTAAGGTCGGATCATTGCCAATTAATTTTTTATCCGTTTTTTTTTTCTGTTGAAATAGTGCAGCCGCTTTTACGGTATTATTTGAATGTTTTATCAAATTTCTCTGCTCAAAATTCTTTCCGGCTATATATTCCGATAAAGATATTTCGTTAATATCCGAGGTTTTTATTTTAATTTTACTTGTTGACTTTTCTAAATGTGTTGTTCTCATTTATCAGAAGATTTACATTATCAATTCATAGCCGTTTTTTAATTTAAATTTAGGCCGAAAGTTTTTTGCCCACCTTATATATTCCTCTCGCAGTTCTTTTTCTGGAATTTGCTCTGCAGCAATTAATGCATAATCCATAAATTTAATCCGCTCTGCAGTCCATGTGGTTTCAAACCCGTATTCTTCAAAAAATAGTTTCTCCCACTCCTTATAACGCTCGATATTCTCCTGCTTTCGGGGATGGATGAACGAATCAAAAATCAGCATAAAATTTTCGCTGTTTTCAAACTGGGTGCAGTCCCAGAACTCAATCGGCAGAAAAGAAATATGAGGAATATGAGGAAGATTTGAAATGTTAATCCATAATTCAGGATTATGGGTGAATTCAATCGGAATCTCCTTAACTTCGCGCAAACTCCATAATTCCAATTTTTCTAATGAAATGCTGAATGCCCAATTGATGGGAACCTGCTTCATGCGGTGCTTTCCATCATTTTTGGACGGCAGCGTTATTTTTTCACCATCGAACATTTTTTCATGCCACTCGCAAAGAAAATCTTCATGAATAGAAATATTGCGTAGGCGATAGCAGTGGGCGAAATCTATGTTGTAGTCATCTAAAACTGCAGCAATTGTTCTGAATTTTTCCAAATATTGGTATTGATCGCATTTTAGGGGTATTTTCAGATTAGGATATTCAAAAATAAGAATTGATTCTATTTTCGGCGGCCATTTAACCACCCGCAGCTGATTTTCTCCAGATATTTCAATTTCTCTGCAGTTGGTAAAAGCCGAAAAATCCGCTTCATTATTGGGATAAATACATTCATATACTTCTAATCTGTAAATTTTATCCACATCTTTCAATTTTTTGATATCGAAAACTTCACCTGCAATTGTCAATACTTTTTTTTTTCATCGTGATAATCGTATCTTGTATATGCCAAAGTATTAATTACCTCCTTAACCCTTCTGCTTTCATTAATTTTTCTTTTTTTCCTGCATACCTTTATTTTCTTATCCAATATATATAAAAAAAAAAACGATATTAAAAAATTAACCCCCTCTTCTGCGAACTTATTTTTTATCTGACAAATCCCTCAATCGCATCCAAATATGCATCAAAATTGTTCATGGCACTTTCATCGCTATATTCTTCATAGTATAAGCGCATTTCGTTCTTGTATTTTAGATAGTATGCGAAACACTGCTTCAGCATCATTAACTGCGAATTTGAATTGAATATGCTCACGGGATTTTCTATCTGGGCATACCACCGGTCGAGTCGGGAGTCAAATTGAATGTTGCCGTTCTCATCTAAAGTGGGAACGAAGTATTCAATTGATTTCTTCTTACTTATTTTAATTGTTATGGTTTCACCTTTTATGCCGAAGGCCTTAATGATGCCTTCAATTCGGTTCCATGTGGCAATGTATGCATTTCTAGTACTATCATGGCTTGATTCCATCATCAACTTAATATCGTTGTAAAACTTTTTCTTTTTTAAATATGAATCTTTCAAATCCTGCTCGGATGAATGCAGCGTATACTGCTCATAAACCCACTTTGCCAGCACGGATACTGAGTCTCGAATGCTCGAACCTTGGAAATCGACAAGATTGCGGAGGTTGAAAAAGGCTCGACAGTCTTCAAGTTCAATCAACACCATTTTAGAGGCATCTCCACCAATTTCTGGACTTTTCATCATCTTCGTAAATGTATTGATACCATCTTGATTTTCAAATATGTTTATCATGGATAAGCCGTTCTGGAAGGCGGTCCAAACCTTGCGCACCTTTTCTGTATAATATTCAATATTAGTATCTTCTACTCCGTGCATTCCCACGCCGTAAATACCGGGATACCGCCAATTAACCGCACCGCCGTCCGCTCCGAGTAAGTTCAGCATATTCTCAAATACCAGAAAATCCATAACGAAGCGCTCAATTCCATTATTTATATCGGGTCTATTGGTTTTATAATATTCTTCATTCACCGGGTCCCACATATCCATGGAAAACTGCGGAATTATCATAGAATAGGGCGAAAGCGTGGTAGGGACAATGTCTTTAACGGCATCTGAAATGGGGGTGCCGAGTTGGAAAAATTTAATTTTATGTTCTTCGTCATTTTGAATTTGACCGACCATACTTCCGAACACCAGCACTTCTCTGCCGGAACCTATTACTTCGCTTTTAGCCATTCCGAATTGTATGAAATTAGCAATAATGGCGTTTTTTTTGGCACCGATAATGATAACTGGGTCGGGAATGGCGCTGGGGGGCACGTAGTAGTGATGATCATCGACTACTTTTTCTTTTAAATATTTTTTAACATAATTATCATTTTTTTTAGCTTTTGCTATATTATTTTTAATCAGATAGTCAATTGTAGAACGGAGTGCCTCGATATTGGTAAAAAGGGATGCCAAAGAAATCCATGCTGCCTGAAGCAGTTCCCATTCATGAATTTGTGTGCCTGATTTTAAATTGTTGACATCTATTAATCTTATATCTTTAATGAATTGTAAATACTCACTGTATCCAAGTCTTTTCTGCAAAAATTGGGTTAAATAATCAGCGGCACCGCCTGGATTAACTGAAATTTTTTTCTTAGAATAAGAAATCGTGGAAATATCGGGAACCGAATAATGCATACCGTGAATTTCATTTTGACTGTATCCCTGCGATTCCAAATCGGCGTAGTAATTTTCCCAAAAAGCAATCTGCTCTTCTTCGGTTAGATTGGCCGGAAGCTGCGGAGCGGTAAAGTTTACCCAGTAGTAGTCTGCATCCGACAACCATATGAAATCATAACTGTGGGTGTCGGGTGAGGGATAAAGATCGGAAGGAACATCAAGTCCGTAATAGGCTCTGGCTAAAGTTGTGCCGTTTCGATAAGGATCATTATGAATAAATGCAATTCTGCTGTAGTAATCCTCTGCCCAGACGATGAAATCTGCATCTTCTACATCATCAAGGAAGTAAAGTGTGTCGCTTGTGTATCCCTGCTCGAATAAATTGTGAACCAGTTCAGCATGATTTTCCATAGGTTCGTGCAGATAATTTTTAATGTAAAATTCAAGTTCTTTCTGCTGAAGTGTATGCATTAAATACTCGAAACGGTATTCATCAAGCGTTTCGGGCAGATTCAGCATAGAGAACTTATATTCAGCCGATGCAGTTGGTGGTAGATATGGATAACCATCTGGTGAAAGATCTATCCAAGGTGTAATCATCTGCCAGAAAGAAATATCTAAACCGATAACATTTCCTGAATAAAAATCGGGTCGAATTGAGGGGCCTTTTTCGAAATATGCTTCTTTTAGTTGATACCAACCTTTGGCAATGAAATTTTTTGATTCATAAGTGTAATCTGGAGAATTGCCCAACTGAGGCATTTTTTCAAACTCTTTTACGCCTAATAGACCGAGAATATCTTGAATGGGTTCCCGCAGCCAAAATCGGTAAACTGTATCCATTGCAAAATATGAGATGAATCCGGCTACCGCTCCAGCCAGCGGTGCTACAGGGCCCAAAGGTGCAGCTATGGTAGTTACTGATGCTCCAACATATCCCGAGACCGTTGAAACATAAAACTGCTCGGTTAGATCAAGTAAATATGAAGCGGTAAATCCCGTCTTAAAACCTGGAATATTCTCAAGCTGCCACTCATATGCTTCACGGGCGTTTGCGAATGCATAATTGCTGATTTCTTTCCATCCGTATACCGAATACATCTAATAAAGCGGGAATAGTTCATCACCGGAGGCAGCATAATCAATTGCATTGATAAATGCTTTCTGTTGTCCGCTTCTGCTGGTATATATCGCAATCGCTAAATTATCTTCCATCGACTTTTCAGTAAAGATAAATCCCGTTTCATAAGTACTATCTCCATTCAAATCGGCCCAGTAAATTGTGCCTTGTTCATATAAAAGTAATGGAGATTGAATCACACCCCTTTTGGAGGTGACCATTGTTGGAGAAATCGGAACTTGAACATTTTCCTGCACGATCACTTTTAATGTAATATTTTCAAAATATGGAACAGGTATGCCGTTTTCATCTAAAATAAAGTCTCCCGTTGTTTCATTGATTTGAATCTGATCAGGACCGCACAAGAAGAAAGTCTTATTAACTGCCAGCATATTTTCATGTTCGGTATAATTTTGGTTAACGTATGTATAAGTCTCGTAAATCCATTCATCCATGTATGATTGATCTAAACTGAGCATATCATTATCTCACAAATTTCTTCTCTCAATCCATTCTTCAAAAATACCGTCCTCATCCCTATCAATTGAGCGCTTTATTCCTGCGTTATAAGAATATGCAATATTTTTGGTAAAATATACAAGCTGACCGTTAGAAATATAAAACTGCTCAAAATCTGGCATAAAAACCCTACACGACAACGAGAATTATATCCGAGATCTTTATCGCCAAAAATGGTTAATAGAAATCGCATTTCGTGAAATGAATCGGTTAGGCATTGCACAAAAGGTACAAGATCGCAATATCCGGCTGAATATTATGGGAGTTCGGTGTTTTTTGTATAATATATGGCAGACACAACGATTTCTGATAAAAAGAAACGATCCTACCGTAAAAGACTTAGAATTGAATGAATTTCTTGAAATGTGCTCAAATCATCGGTATCCATTATATTTTTCATCTGTGAATTGAAAAAAGAAATATTATCATAGAGAAACGAATAGATTAATTTTAAATAGAAGAAAAGGGATCAATTACATAGTGAATGCTATCTATTTTATTTAAGAGATAATGGAAAAAAAGGGGATGGGGAAAATCCGTCCTCATTCCTTTTTATACTGAATAACTATTTTTTTATTATCTTCAAAAAACTGTTTTTGGTAATTTGAAGGTGGTTGAATTAAGATGAGAAAAATAAATTTAGTTCTTTTCTGCGGAATCAGTTTGTTATTGATTAACGCTACTATGAATGTAACTCTTGGTGTCGGTGATGGAGTTACAACTGATTTTAACAATTCTACCTATAAACAAGGTGAATTTGCTGGACAATATTATTATTCCTATTATTGGTATAACGAAACATTTCCAACTTGGGAATATCAAGATGACTATACCTATTGGGAGCTGCTGTGGTTAAATAACGGCACTGAAGACACATGGGTTGTCGTTGTGGTCGATTATAACATGACTATAAATGATTCAGGAAATCTTTCATATCTGAACTTTAATATTTACGATGATCCTGATGGTTCTTTCTTAACAAATTATGATGACAATTGGAGCGAATTTGATGCTGTTGATTGGGAAGGATACGATGATTATTACGTCGATGAAAATGCTGATGTTATAGGATGGGATGAAAATTGGACAGATTCAAACGATACCAATTGGGATGATTCTTGGCTTGATAATTGGGATATTTCAGATAATGGTGTAGTTAAATCAGAAAATGTTTCTGAAGGCTTTTCAGGTGATTTTTCTGATGAAGACCCTGGTGAGTCTGGTGAGTATTCAACAATGGAAGAATCCTTAACTGGTGATGAAGGATTATGGTTCATTGATATTTATTTTGAAGAATGGGCAACAACATACACTGGTAGCATTAATTATACTTGGTATAATGTAGAATATTCCGATGATTATGAAATAATTTTAGGAAGTTTAATTGATCCTTCTAATTTAGGTCCTGCATCGACTTCCCCTTATTCAGATTCAGATGATGATTATTGGTGGTACGATTGGGATTGGGAATGGGCTCAAATGATGATGATAAACGAAACCTATGATGATGAAACCTATTCATGGACTTGGTTTTCATATGATATCGGCCAATGGGTGAGTTTTTATGATAATTTGACAAATCAATATACTTTCCTTTCTCAAGATGTTGCTTACATTGGTATGTCTCTATATGAAGACATAAATGGAAATGGTGTTGTTGATGTATCTTATGATCCTTATTATGAAAATGAAAGTTATTGGGATGATGAAGAATGGATGCTTAGCCAAGTAGAAGATGTAGATGAAGGTTCTATAAGTGATCCCACTTATGATATGAACGTCAGCGATTCTGAAGAAAAATATTTGCTTACATTAAATTCAGTTGGGAATGTCGTTTGGGGGATTCCTGAAATTAGTGAAAATAGTGCTGAATTTTGGATATGCTTAGAAGATGTGGACTTTCTAGCTGTTCCTTATGCATCCAATTATGAATGGTTTATGGACGATTCTTCCGATGGAAGCTTAATTATAGCCAGCAATGTTGATCATCTTAATATTTCATTTGCATTTGAAAGTGGTGAAACTGGTTCTAGTGTTGCAGTAAAGCATGATATTGCTGATTTCACAGATCCAGAAACTCATAATTCCATCACTGCATTTGAAAATCTCTCCATGACAATTGATTACAGCATGTATATTGATCAATATTCTGAATTAATGGCTTGCGATACAACTGAGGAAATTGTTGGTGAAACTGGTGAAGAATTCGACTCTGCAATGGCTTTTGATGGTGAAATCACAATTGATTTGGAAAATCAGAGCAAAGAATTGATGTCTATGGATTTTACAATGCCATATACATGGGGAAAAGATGGAGTAGAGTATAATAATACCGTAGCAATAAGTCCCATCTATGGTTATGAATATATGTACTCAGATGAGGAAGTTGGGCAGGCATCATCCTTTTCTTATATAAGTAATTCATATATTTATTCAATGTGCTTTAATTGGCAGGGATATTCCATAATCATGGATCCAACGTTTGTATCTTATTATGTAGATATTAAAAATGATGCAGGATTACCTGGAACTTCGTTATTTAAAGTCGGAGGAATTGTAGTTCTTTCGATATTAGCTGGAATTGGTTTAGTTGTTATATTAAAAAAAGCAAAATTTAGATAGATTATTTAAAATACTTTTTATAACTTTGATCTTTTTTCTTTTTACAATTTACTTTTTACTTTTTTAATTTCCTTTCATGTTCCAATAACCATTTCTTTTTATCAATTCCCGCGCTGTATCCTCCTAATTTTCCACTCGTTTGAATCACACGATGACAAGGAATTACGATTGCAATCGGGTTTTTTCCATTTGCATTTCCTACTGCACGCATCGCTTTTGAATTACCAATTCTTTCTGCAATTTCTTTATAAGTTGTTATCTTTCCATAAGGTATATTTTTTAATTCTGACCACACTTTTCGTTGAAAGATGGTTCCTTCCAGCGCCAATGGTAAATCAAATTTAGTAAGTTCGTGATTGAAATACTTCTTTAGTTGATTAATTGCATTATTTGTAATTTTATTTGGATTGGAAGGTGTTCTAGGTGATTTAGTAAACATGATTGAGGTAATCACCTTATTGTTTGCGCATATTTCAAGATAACCGATTGGGGTTTTAAAAGAATTAAAAAAAGGTGAATTTTTCACGATTTTTCTCCATGGAAAATAAGATATTGTCTTATTTGAGTTTTTCTTTCATCATATCTACCAATTCAAAATAAAATTTTTTGTAGAGTGCTAATTCACGTCTACATTCAGATAATTGAGAACGTAGTTCCATTTCCTCAATTATTTCTTGATAAAGATTCTGCAAAATAGTGTTAGAAAAGATTTATGCTAAAAAAAAGAAAAACGCTTTTTTTTGAGTTATTTGAAAAGTTATGATAAGAAATCTAATTGGAGTTCAAGTTGTTCTTTTTTCTCTTGATATTCTTCTAATTTTTCGCGTTCTTGCTGTACCAATTCTTTTGGAGCCCGTTCCGCAAAACTTCCTTGAAGTTTTTTATTGATCTTAGTAATCATATTTTCAACTTTTTTTAATGCTTTTTGAATTCGGTTCTTTTCTTTCTCCAAGTCGATCATTCCGGCTAAAGGTAAAAAGGCTGTAATTCCATGTAAAATGATACGAGCTGATTGTTTGGGTTGTTCAATATTTTGCTCAATTTGTATTTTTTCTTTATCTAATCCAGCTAACTGCACCAATTCACGTTTCCATGAAGTAAATATCTCTGAATTCTCCGCTTTTATCATCATGGGTATTGCTTTATTGCTTGGAATGTTGAAATTGTGTTTAATATGGCGGATTTCACGAATGAATTCTGAAATTAGAGTAAATTCTTTTTCAATTTCAGAAGAAATCAATTTTTCATCTGGTTTTGGCCAAGATGCCACAATAATCGCTGGACTATCCTTGAGATATTCGGGAAGTACCTGCCATAATTTCTCAGTCAGAAATGGCATTGATGGATGTAAAAGCCTGAAAAAGGTTTCTAATACGTGAATAAGAACTGCTTTTTGAATTTCTTTATGTAAATGTTCTTTATCATAAAGATATAATTTAGAGCATTCTAAATACCAATCGCAATAATCCGACCAGAAGAAGTTTTTAAGTTCACGAGTCATTCGAAGATAATCATATTTTTCCATATATGTATTCACTTGGCGAATTAACCTATTTAAACGGGAGAGAATCCATTTATCTGGAAGCTCCAATTGAGAGTAATTAATTTCAGCCATTGGGATTATTTTCTCATTTTCATCAATATTTCCTAATACATATCTAGTAGCTTGCCATATTTTATTGCAAAATCGGTGCGCTGCTTCAACATTTCTAAGATCAAGGTTTTGATCCAATCCAGGTGTGCAGTTTGACAGTAGCGTATAACGTAAAGAATCTGCACCGTAATTTTCGATTATATTTAGAGGATCGTATTGTTCCACATTTTCCATTGATTTTGAGATTTTCTGACCCTTTTCATTTCGTATTAATCCATGTAAATAAACATGTTTAAATGGAGCCTTTCCAGTTAACTCTATTCCCATCATCATTTCGCGTGCCACCCAGAAAAATAGAATATCATAACCAGTTTCACGTATGTCTGTGGGATAAAATTTTAGATAATCTGGACTTTCAACGTTTGGCCAACCTAAGGTTGAAAAAGACCATAATGCTGATGAAAACCAAGTATCTAAAACGTCTTCTTCTTGCTCAATTTTATTACTTCCACATTTTGGACATTTTTCCACCTTATTTATATGAGGTTCAGGACAAATTTCAGCTTCACAATCTTGACAATACCATATTGGAATTCGATGACCCCACCACAATTGGCGTGATATACACCAATCTCGAATATTGCTCATCCAGTGGTAAAATCTTTGTTCTTCTCGTTCTGGTAAAATTGTTATTTCGCCTGATTTTACTGCATTCATGGCTGCTTCAGCAAGCGGCTTAGTTTTAACAAACCATTGAATTGAAACTCGTGGTTCAATTGCAGTATGACAGCGCTGGCAGTGTCCAACTGCATGTTGATATGGTTCGATTTTAACCATAAGGCCTTCTTTCTCGAGATCTTTTACGATCGCCTCTCTACATTCAAAACGATCCATTGATGCATAATGAGATGATATTTCAGGTAATATTCTGGCTTTTTCATCAAATATATTTATAAATTCTAAATGATTTCGTATACCAACTTCAAAATCATTTGGATCATGAGCTGGTGTGATTTTCACTGCTCCAGTTCCAAATTCTGGATCAACATGCTCATCTACAATGATTGGGATTTCTTTTCCTATTACTGGAAGAACAGCAAATTTGCCAATCAATTTGCCAAATTGATGATGTTGTGGATGTGTGGCAATCGCAGTATCACCCATTAATGTTTCGGGTCGCGTGGTAGCAACTTCAATAAACTCTGTCGCACCTTCTGCCCATTTTCCAGAACCCCATTCATGAGTTGGACCTGACCATTTATCTGTTTTTATTGGATAACGGATATACCAAAGATTCGAGTTTTCATCAATAGCTTCCGTCTCTAAATCAGAAATTGCTGATTCACATCGACCAGGGCACCAATTTACCATATATTCTCCTCTATAGATTAATCCTTTTTGATATAGGCGATAAAATGCTTCTCGCACTGCATGGGATAGATCTTCATCTAAAGTAAAATGCTCTCTGGTCCAATCGCTACTGATTCCAATACTTTTAGATTGTTTGGTAATCCGTGCGTGGTATTGTTCTTTCCATTCCCACACTTTTTGAACGAATTTTTCTCTTCCTATTTCTTTACGCGAAATTCCTTCTTTTGCTAATTCTCGCTCCACTACATTTTGAGTGGCAATACCCGCATGATCTGTTCCAGGAATAAAGAGTGTTTCTTTATGTTTCATACGCTCATATCGGGTCATAAGATCTTCAATAGATATGGTGATTGCGTGCCCTAAATGAAGTTGTCCAGTTACATTTGGGAGTGGAAGGGTGATGCAATATTTTTCAGTTTTATCATCAAAGAAACCTAATTCTTTTATTTTTTCAGGTCGAAAATATCCTTCTCTTTCCCACCATTCATATATTTCAGCTTCAAATTCATTATGATTATACACTTTTGGTAATTGTTCGCTTAGTTTTTCCACCATAATTCTTCTACTCCCAATGAAATTATATCTGGGTGTTAATCGGTTCTACTCAAGTTCAAATGAAAGAGATAAGGATAAAAGAAAAATTTTTAGATCAATGTAAATTCCTTAAAAAACATAAAAAAAAAAGTTATTAATTAACAGTAATTAGAAACTCTTATGGTTGAATAGGATATGGAGGATACTCTGAATAAAGCCGCATGAAATCTATTCGAATTATATCCCCGCTATCTAAAAATGCAAAGTCAAGAACAAAATGCGTCGATCCTAAATTACTTACAGGAACACAATAAGTATAAGGGGAATCTGCTGCATGACTTTCAAGTCCACCTATGTCGGGTGTGTGTGTTGTGTAAAGATCTGTCCAAGTGTATGGGCCATTAACTATTTCTAATTCTAATACAAGCCATAGAATACTTAAAGGATCTTGTACATCAAAATTAATTTGAACCCAAGTTGCTTTTGAACCATCTACTACAGTAAATTCTGCAAAATTGTTGTCATCTAAAGTGATAAGATTAAGAAAATCACCTTGAAAATCCAAATTTGGTGAAGATCCACAACTATCTGGATATTCCGGGCGGGGGATCGTTGGATATACAAAATAAACATTGCAGCTATCTGAAGCTGTAATAACTTCTTGAGAACCAAATTCGTCTGCATAAAAAACAATAGTTATTTTTCCTTCACCTTGATAATCATGTAAATTAAAGGTAAGTTGAAGACCACTTTGCCATACTTTATTGGCAATTTGTACATTATTCAAATATATTAATGCATATGTTGGAGTACAATCTTCTGCAATTGCTGTCCAATGCAACGAGATATAATCTCCTTCATATTCTACACTTTTTATGATTTCTTCACTAGGTTTGGAAGTAATATTTATACTACCATCATATCTTGGAAAAATTGGAACCCATCCGAAAACTGGTTGAAAACCTAGTGTTAAGAATAAAATAAAAAATGTACAACCAATAAATCTTGTTTTATTCTTTTTTATATTCATAATTCTTCACTTTTTAGTTAATAAATTACAGTTTTGAAACAAATCAAGACTTAAAAAAAATGAATGATATCAAATTTTAGTATTAAAATATTTGGTATATTCATAACAAATAATTTGTATGAATGAATAAAAATCTTTATAGAAAATATATATTGTTATCAATATGTTATTATTTTTCTATATTAATACATATGTCTCTTTAAACAGGGAAAATCATCCTAAATCTTAATTTGATAATCGATTTTAACTTTGTTTAATATAATGGGTTAAATAGAATTGTTTACGAATATTTCTCAAGTGTAATCAAGAACAGAAATTCATGCATCCATCACAATTCTTATAACCCAAAAATTTTTTACAAAAAAATCTTGTTTACACGAAGAATTGCAGTCAATATTAAAAATCTCAAAAAAATAAAAATCCTGCATAGTTTACGCATTTGTCAATATTCCATCCAAATTTGAAAATTGTCGATCAGAAATTTAGACCTTTTATTCTCAAATTCTACTATTTTTTGACTAAAAATGATCAAAAATCGAATTTTAATCATATTTTCTAAAGCCTTTTTTTACGACTAACATATTTTAAGGCCAATTTTGAATATGTCGGAAAAAGATAGACAAATATTGTAATTTAATCAAAAATACAGAAGTTGCTAGAACCTCTAATAATGCAAAAAATGAAAAAAATGAACATTAAAAAAAGTAGTAAATCAATATTAAAAATAATATGAAGTTTATTTCAAAATATGAAGCAGTTTGGACCTGTCTTTTAATTATTCCTATGTTTGTATCTTCATACATTTCTGCGATAACTTTTGTACAATTGGGATTGCCTCTTTTAGGAACAGAAGTGATAGGAATCTCTCCGTCTACTACATCAAATATTATTTTACTCTTTGCAATTGCGGGAGGGATTGGAGTTCTTTTAGGAGGTGTTATCCTTCAAAAGATTGTGGGTAAATTAGAATGGAAAATTGGAATTGGAATAATCATGAGTATTATTTCTTTTGGAATGATGGCACTAATTCCATTATTAAATTCAACAACAGATTTTCTCTTGTGGATGATATCTTTAGGATTTATTCTAATCATTAATACTCCAATAAGTTATTCTCTTCTTCAAACATATGAACAAATTTGCACACGAGCTGCTTCACATTTCATTCCATTATTTACACCCACAGTTGCCGATTTAGCTATTGCTTATGTAACTCTCAAATACAATCCGTCTGCTGTTCTAGATAATACGCGCTTTCCTCATGGATTTACTGCAGAAAATCGACAATGGCTGATAACATGTGCTAATCCTACTATAATCGACTACCTTCAAGCCAATCTTCATCATGCTGATCCTTTAATAACTGAAATTCTCTTATTACAGAAAAAAAAGTTACAAAATTCCCCATTTTTCCTTATTTGACCTTCATCGTTTTTCATTTTACACAAATAATTTTAGAAATTTCGCTATATTGTAAAGAATAATAAGAAAAAAAATTTAAAGTTGGCTTCATTTAGAGACATAAAAGGGCCCATGGCTTAGTTGGTAGAGCGTCTGATTCGCATTCAGAAGGTGGAGGATTCGATTTCCTCTGGGTCCATGCCTTTTTCATAAAAATTTTCTTCCCTTTTTGTAAATACGATTAATTATGATGACATCTACCATACTAAAGAAAAAATTGCCGATTTTTTTATTTAAAGCACAACACACAATTTTTCCTTATTTTTCCTTATCTTTTTTTTAGGATGGATTACTTAAGTTATTTTGAGTTAAAATGGAGACATGTAATTTTTCATCGACTTTTCGAAATTGTTTGCGCAGATATCTTTGAGTCTTACAGAACGAACAAATTTTTCCAAATGTTGGTCTTCCACATTGAGTGCATAAGTGTTCTGATTGTTCTGCCCTTATTTGGGATTGATATGCTTCATTTATTATAGGTTGAAGTTTTTTATAAAACCCACGTGTATACGCAATCATATTACCTTTCCTATATTCTTCAATTTCTAACAGAACTTCCTTTAATTTATTTACTGGTGATTGTCGGGCATAAGGGCATTCTGTGGGGAGATATGGTATGTTTTTATAATAAGCATACATGGTAATTTCTAATTCACTTATGAAAAAGAGAGGTTTGACCCTGGGAACCAAGTATTTGGACTCGCTTTTCGATTTTGGACCTGGTCTACTTAAAAACATTAAATTTTGATTTAAAAAATTATTCAAAAGACTGGTCGCTTCATCGGTTAGATTATGGCCAGTTGCTACTGCTGTAAAACCACGCTCATACGCAAATTTATTAATGTTATAGCGCTTAAATGAACCACAATAAGAACATTCTCCTCTAAATGCTTGTAAATCATATTGCCAATTTGATTTTTTATATATTTCTTTCAAGTTATGCAAATCATCAATGTTAATGCCGTAATCTTTCTTAACATTTATTGTATGAAATGGAATATCAAAATGTTTACACCAATCTTCTGCAATTTTACCTGAGTCAAGTGAATAATTGTCTGTTTTAATTCCTAATTCAATGTATAAAGCTTCGATATCTAAATCTTTTGGATAGAGTGTCTTAATGATTGATATTAATACTTGTGAATCCTTTCCTCCACTCGCTGCAATCAGTAACTTTTCTCCTCGATTTGGGTGAAACATATGTTTTTTTTCTATTAGTTTTCTTACTCTCTTTTCGACATTTTCTAAGAAATGTTGTTTGCAGAGCGCCAAATTTGAATGGGGGATTTGAAACACAGCGGGTTGATGACACGTTTCAAAAAATTTACACTTGCGACCCATGTTCCTTATGGATTCCAAGAATTCTTTCCATTTATCCCTTTTGCTTATGGTATAAAAAAGAGATGAAAATACCATTTTTCAATGAAATTTTTATTTATGTAATTACATTGTAATTATATGGAGAAAATAAAAACGAAACTGATTCAGATTGGAAATTCTAAAGGGATTAGAATTCCAAAACATATTTTGGAAAGATTGAATCTCCATGATAAAATTGAACTTATAATTGATGATAAATTAGAACAAATCCTTATTAAATCAGATGATCCTCCACGGAAAAATTGGGAAAATTTATTCCAACAAATGCATGAAAAAGGAGAAGATAATTTATTGATCGATGATTCTTTAGATTTAGAAGAATGGGATTGGTGATTTACAATTCCTAAAGTTAAAATTGAACAATATTCTGTTTATCTTCTAAATTTAGAACCAACAATTGGGCATGAAATTAGTAAAACTCGTCCTTGTGTGATAATTTCTCCAGATGAAATGAATAAATTTTTGCAAACAATTATTATCGCTCCGATGATTACGAAATCGCATAAATACCCTACCCGAGTCAAATTAAAGTTCGAAGGAAAAACAGGATGGATTGTCCTTGATCAAATTCAAACTGTCGATAGAAGAAGGATTGTGAAAAAATTGGGAACAATAGATGCGCAATCAATAATGACAATCAAGGAAACACTTAAAGAAATGCTAGTTGACTAAAAAATAGAAAATTTTTCCTGGATACAGATAGATCTCCCTTTTCTAATTAAGGGCAAGATACTACTTTCCAGTTTTTTAATAATAATATAGCAAAATTTTATTAACTTTACACTCTGTTTTATCTTACAACATAGAAGCAAGTATCACAATTCCAAAAGAAATGTTCATATTCGCTTTCTTTCATACTTGATGACGATCCAATCTTCAGTCGATCTTGGGGAAGTGCAGAAGGGTAGGAAGATCTTTTGTGAAGAACACAAACTTTTGATGAATTGCATGCTGCTGTGCTTAATTAGGTGTTAATTTACAATGTGTGGTATTTTTGGACTGATTACAAAAGAGAAGGATCTCCCTGTCGCTCGATTGATTAGGGAAGGTCTTGAACGTTTAGAATATAGGGGTTATGATTCTGCAGGCATTGCTATGGTCAATAAAGGTCACATAGAAGTGCGTAAAAAAGCAGGTCGAATAGCAGATATCAATAAAGATGGATGGCTTGATTCTACTCCAGGAACATTTGGAGTTGCTCACACAAGATGGGCTACTCATGGAAAACCTGTATATAATAATGCACACCCTCATGTGGATTGTACAGGCAAAATCGCTTTGGTACATAATGGAATCATTGAAAATTATCAAGATTTACGCAAAGAATTAGCGATGCGTGGGCATGCCTTTCAATCTGATACTGATACTGAAGTATTTCCTCACTTAATTGAAGAATTCATGGGAAAAGGATTTGACTTAAAAGATTCAGTAATGGAAGCTGTAAAACGTTGCAAAGGTGCTTATGGGATTGTTGTGATTCATGCTGATAATCCAGATTATATGGTTGTGGCGCGAAAAGAATCTCCTTTGGTTATAGGAATTATTCCCGGAAAAACAACTTTCTGTGCTTCAGATATTCCTGCATTTTTACCTTTAACTCGAGAAGCAATTGTTTTGGATGATAATGAAATTGCCGTTTTACGACCTGGTGAAGTGGAAATCTATCGGGTTAAATCGGGTGAAAGAATTCAAAATAATCATTTCCAAGTTAATTATAGCATAGATGCTGCTCAAAAAGTGCTCGATGGAAAAGCCTACAAATGGTTTATGCATAAAGAATTGCATGAAGTTCCCAGAAAAATTCGTGATCAAATGAGTATGACTCAAGATCGCTTAGATTCTTTTGCCCAAGCCATTTTAGATGCAGACCATGTGTTTATAACTGCTGCAGGTACCGCTTTTTATGCTGCTTTAGCTGGAAAATTTCAAATGACCCGGTTTGGGGGACCTTATATACAAGCAATTTTGTGTTCTGAATTTATAGATGCTGTTCCAGAAATGAAACCAAATTCTTTAGTAATTGCGGTATCTCAATCGGGTGAAACTGCAGATACCATCGAGGCGGTTCGTTATGCGCGCGAAAAATTCGGTGCGAAAATTTGCTCTATTGTGAATGTGGTAGGATCATCGTTAACACGCTATTCAGATGAAGTTATTATTACTACTGCTGGACCTGAAATCGCTGTTGCTTCCCAAAAAGCTTATTGCACACAAATCACAGCGATGAGTTTGGTTGCATTGCGCATTGCAGAGTTAAGTCACAAATATGATCCGGCTCAAATTGAAGCGTTTCGTAAAGCTTTACTTGATACTGCGGATGTAATTGATCATTTAATTATTGAAGAAGGAAAAATCCGAGAAATTGGGCTTAAAATTGCACATGCCGATAACATTTATTTTCTTGCACGTGGATTGGGGCAGGCAGCATCCTTGGAAGGAGCGCTTAAATTAAAAGAGATTGCTTATATTCATACTGAAGCGTATGCTGCAGGTGAATCAAAACACGGTCCAATTGCACTGATTGAAGAGGGTTTTCCGATTGTTTTTGTAGCAATTCCTGATCAAACTTATGATCGTCTTATCGGAAATATTATGGAAATGAAGAGTAGGGGTGGAATGATAATATCAGTAGTTGCTGATTATGATTCAAAAGTTACTGAAATTTCGGATTACACTATTAGAATTCCCATAGCGAATTCACCAGAAGCTATAGCTATGGCGGCTGTTCCTTTTGCATTTGTTTTACAAACTATGGCTTATTTCATCGCTGATTCTAAAGGTCTTGATCCAGATAAACCCCGTAATTTGGCGAAAAGTGTTACAGTAAAATAAAAAATTTTTTGTATTTTCTCATTTTATCTCGATTATGCAACCAGTATATGAACCGCAAAAAATTGAAGTCAAATGGCAAAAACGGTGGACCGACTCCAAAGTCTTTGAAGTAGAAAAAGACCCATCCAAGCCAAAATTCTATGTATTAGAGATGTATCCCTATCCATCAGGAAAACTACATTTAGGGCATCTAAGGAATTATACTATTGGAGATACATTTGCTCGATATAAACGGATGAAAGGATTCAATGTTCTATATCCAATGGGTTATGATTCTTTTGGGCTTCCTGCTGAAATTGCTGCTATCAAGAAAGGAACACCTCCAGAGGTTACGACACGCGCTAATATCGCTAGTATTAAAGCTGACCAAAAAAGAATTGGATTTAGTTATGATTGGCGTCGTGAAGTTTCATCCATTGAAGAGAAATATTATAAGTGGAATCAATGGATGTTTCTCAAGATGTACGAGCGCGGTTTAGCATATCGTAAAGAATCTTTGGTAAATTGGTGTCCTGGCTGTAATTCGGTTTTAGCTAATGAGCAGGTAATTAATGGAAAATGTTGGCGCTGTAAAACTGATGTTGAACCTAAATTTCTGTCTCAATGGTTTTTCAAGATTAGAGAATACGCTGATGAACTCCTATCTGGATTAGATAGCTTGAACTGGCCGGAAAAGGTAAAAATTATGCAGCGTAATTGGATTGGGCGCAGCGAAGGAACCACCGTTGATTTTCAAGTGGAAGGAACTGATCAAACTTTAAGTATATTTACCACTCGAGTTGATACAATTTTCGGAGTTACTTTTATGACGATGGCTGCAGAGCATCCGTGGTGTAAAGATTGGGTGAAGGGTACGGAATATGAAGAAGAATACAATGAATTTTACCAAGAGGTTTTGAAACAAGATCGATACGAGCGAATGTCCGAAGAAACTGAGAAAAAGGGTGTGTTTTTAGGGAAATATGCGATAAATCCGTTAAATGGTGATAAAATTCCAATTTATGCCGGGAATTTTGTAATCTATGATTATGGTGCTGGTGCGGTAATGGCTGTGCCTGCTCATGATCAACGAGACTTTGAATTTGCGAAAAAATATAACATTCCAATAAAAGTCGTAATTCAACCATTTGATGGATTTAAGTTGAATGGAGAAAAAATGTCCCGTGCTTTTGTTGAAGATGGAATCTTAGATAATTCGGGTGAATTCTCTGGAATGGAAAATCGCTCTGCAATTAAGGCAATTGCAGCAAAACTACAGGAGATTAAGAAAGGTGGTCCTACAGTTAATTATAAAATTCGTGATTGGTTAATTTCCCGCCAGCGATATTGGGGAACTCCTATACCAATAATTTATTGTGAGAAATGTGGGATTGTTCCTGTCCCATACACCGAGCTGCCTGTAAAATTACCTAATGATGCTGTTTTTGGAAAATCTGGTAATCCTTTAGAACACAGTCCCACTTTTATGAATGTATCATGTCCCAAATGTGGAGGTAAAGCACGGAGAGAGACTGATACAATGGATACCTTTGTTGATTCTTCATGGTATTTCTTCCGATATACAAGCCCTTTTTCAGAAGATGTACCTTATGAAAAGGATGATGTGGAATATTGGGCACCGGTAGATCAATATATTGGGGGAATAGAGCATGCAATCCTTCATTTATTATATGCGCGCTTTTTTACAAAAGTAAGTCGTGATTTAGGATTACATTCGATTGATGAGCCATTTAAAGCCCTCCTTACTCAAGGAATGATAAATAAGGCTCATCCATATTGTGAGTATTGTGACAAATTTCTTCCTGCTGCATTTGATAAAGATGGAAAATGGGAAGGTGATTACGATCCAGAGACTCAAACATGTAATACATGCGGCAAAAAATATATCTTGAAATCTGCAAAAATGTCTAAAAGTTTGGGAAATACCGTATCTCCCAAAGGAATAATTGAAGAGTTTGGAGCAGATACTGCTCGTTTCTTTATGATGCATGGTGCTAATCCAGAAAAAGAATTGGAATGGTCTGATGCAAATTGCAGTTCAGATCATAAAATTCTGACGAGAATATGGCAATTACTCACTCAAAGTGTTAATGAATTTCGTGAAATCCCAGATGTCTATGATGAATTTATAAGATTTCGTTTAAATCGGATGGTAAAAATTGTAACTGAAAATTATGAACAAATGCTAATCCGGGATGCTTTAAATGAAATCATCAGCTTTGCTGAGATTTTGCGAAGCTATGCAGCTATTCACCCATTGAAATCTTTATATGAAGAGGCAAAAGAAAAATTAATTCTAATGCTTGCACCAATTGTTCCTCATATGTGCGAAGAACTTTGGCAAATTCACGGGCATTCAGAAATGATTGCTTTAGCTTCATGGCCAAAATATGATAGCGAATTAATTTCCCCTGAAATAGAAAAACACTGGCTTTGTTATGATAATGTTGTGGAAGATATTAAGAATATCCAAAAAATATTGAAGAACACCGCTAAAGAAGTCAAAATTATTATTGCAGCGGATTGGAAGAATGAATTTATGCAGAAAATGTTGAAAGAAGTACTTGATGGTAAAAACTTTGGTGTACTAATGAAAATCGCGATGAGTAATGCTGATTGGAAACCCTATGGAAAAATGGTAAAAGGATTTATTCAAAAACTATCCCGAAATCCTGGTAAATATTCTGTTCCTTTTAAGTCTCAGATAGATGAGTATAATTTCTTAAAAGAAAATTCTATATTGCTTGAACGAGAATTAGGAATGAAGATTCAAGTATTTCAAGAAGAAAAAGCAGAAGATAAGAAAAAATCACAAGCTTTACCTGGAAAACCTGCGATTATCCTTCAGTAAATCGTTAAATCGTTAAATAAATTTTTTTTTTACGTTTTTTTCATCCTTTTTCATCCAGTAATTTCAACCACTTCGCTTCCGCGTGTGTGGAATTTGGCATCCAAATAGATTAGTAATCCATGACCTCCATGTTGGAATACTATAGAAACAGGAAAACTGGTTGCATTTTCAATTAAAGTTTTTCTCACACAAACATAATAATTTTCTTGACATATTGGACATTTACTTTGAATCCATTTTATTCGATTTTTTTGAGCATTTTCAATATTTGATTTCATTGTGCTTTTAAAGCCTTCGAAAATATTTGTCATTCCCGAAAAAAAATTTTGGTAAATAGCCCCATAAGAATTGAAAAATTGTTCTATACATTCTTCCAATATCGCTTCCATCATTTGATATTGAATTTCAACATCTGCCATGATAAAGAAGATAATTCCTCGATCTTTAATGAAAACCATTCGTCTGTTTGGTTTTTCAATATGTAAAAAGAATTTTTCTTTAGCCATTTTTCTTGCTGCTTCAATATCCATTGGAAATACGTTTGTAGTTGGGCTGGTCCATCTGACAAAATTAGTATTTGTGTCTAATCCAATATCTATGCATAATATTGAATTTTGAAGGTGTTCATAACTAGCTAGTGGCAATATTTATCCCTTTTTGTTTTTTGATAAATTAATTTATAATTATAGTTATTTAAGCATAAAAAAAAATGTAGCTGTTTTTAATTAGGAGTCAAGAGTCTCTTCGATTTCAATTACTCTTTTTAGTTTCAAGTATATTTTCTGTTCTTTTAAGTAATCTTCATCTGAAATTTTTCCATCTGCATAATCTCTATCAATTGCATCCATTTTTTTTCGTAAAGCGGTTAATTTTTTTCTTTTTGCAGCTGTTTGTTTTCGTCGTTGGGCTTTGTGATAATTCGTAATTGCATCTTTAACTAGCTTTGCAACTTTTTTATTAGGATCATTAACTGCTTTTTCTAAATGTGGAAGTGCAATTTTTAATTGATCTGGATTAGATTTACTTAATTCGAGTAAATTTTCTGCTACTTTTAATCGTTCTTCTAATAAAGGGCTTGAAAGAGATTCTATTAATTTTGGAATTGCAACATTTTCTAAAATATCATCTAAATATGCTTCTACTTCAGAAACTAGTTTTTTAGGAAATTCTTTTTTATACATTGGGATACGTTTATCTTTCATAACACCTATAAAAAGTAAGGGCATTTCTGCATCCCAATCCTTCATTTTTTCCTTTTCTACTAATTGTAGAATTCTTCCATCATCTGTTCTAAAGATTTTCATATCCAGTCTCCAGAATAAAGTTTATTTGGTAAATATGTATCAGTTAGGTATTCAATTCCATGAGAAGATAGCGCTTGTATTTCTGCTTTCATTTTTGTTTTCTTCATTAGTTCTAAATCTTCTTTCCATTTTTTATTTGATTGTACATACGGTTCAGCTATTATATCATCTAATCTTTTCATGTCTACTTTGTTCATAGGAATACGGCAGCTATAATCTACACCATATTCATCTAAATCTCTAGAAAGTACACCTAAAAGGTGCATATCAGGAGTTGCTAAGAAAGGCGATTCATAGGACAGTCGTTTTGAACCACGAATATAAACTGAATAAATATAATGTCCATATGGATCTGCATCAACAACACAGTAAGTAGGAAGGCGAAGATCTCTATTAATTTTCTTTAAAAACATACGCGTTGCTACATTTCCTACTCCTTCAGCTGTTAATGCAATACATGGATATTTTCGCCACCATTTTTCTTCAATAATTCGCATCATTGCAGCATCTTTTTCTAAAACTAAGATAAATTCTGCATCTGATTCAATCACTTCTACTTGATCAATCATTGGAGTAATTGACCAAGATCCTGAACCTTGGGCATCTAAATCGATAATTTCATTACCATCTTTAAGTCGCAACCGTCCAACAGCAGAACCTCGTGCTTTTGCTACGATTCCAGTAGAATTTCGTGTTGTTTTTAATAATGTTGATGCATCTTCAATACTTGCATCACTAAATTTTTGATCTTGAAAAAGATTAACATCACCATAGTAAACTTCACGTTTTGTCATATGTTTCCTTTTTCGTAGCAATTCATGAATAATTTCCAGAACTTTCATTAAGCGAGCAGTTTCTTGAGCTGATGTTAAGGTTAGTAATGATTTATTTGTCGTTTTATGCCCTAGTAATAAAAGATCTTGTTTTTCATCATAAATAATATTAGATGCAGTTCGGCTGGGAATTTTAAAAGTAGGATATCCTGTTATTTTAATCTGATTGACTAGATCTAAAGCAACTTCGTTTATTCTATTTAATGCTTCATTCATGGATAATTCATCAATTTTAACTGATTTCGGCGGTATTTCATATGTAGTTGCACCACCTTCTTTTAGCCTTTCTTCTAAAAGTCTTCGAACAGGAAGTAAATCTTTCATTTCTAAGTTTTCTTTTAATTCACGGAGTGGAGTAACTACTTTAGATTTTGCTTTCGCTTTTGTCTTTCGTGGTGTTTTTCTCCGTTTTGAGTTCTTTTTTGCCATTTGACTGCTATTCTCCTAATTTGGGTTAAGTTTCCAAAAAGTTCGTCCACCTTGAATTGTTAATAATAGTTTTTTTTCTCGAGTTAGTTGTTTTAGTTTTAATTGAAGATAGCGCGCATCTTTTACATCTTTGATATCTAAAAGTTTAATTAAATCTTTGATATTCAACCATTTGTGGTTCTTCATTGTTTGCAAGATTAAATCAGTTGTAATTACTCTAATTTTAGATTTTGGTTTTATTAGTTTTTTAGGTAATGATGCTTCGTTAACTTTCATTGATTGTGGGAGCATTCTCTGTTTTTTTTCTGAAATCTTTGATTTCGAAGTTATCTTCTGCGTTTTTTTTATTGATATTTTTTTCTTTGTCGTTCTTATTTCAGATTCTGATTGAGAGATCTGATCTTTCAATTTTATTACTTTTTTACTTGATTTTTTCTTGTTTGATTTAGATTTCCACTGTTCAATGATTTCATCTACTTTTTGAACTGATTTTGGTGCACTTGTTAATGAACTTTTATGATTTACTGCCTTTTTATTTGAAACAATATCAGCTTCTGTTGATTTTAGATGAGATTCGTTTACTTTAATTTTATTAATACCTTTTTCTTCTTGAAATTCGTTATTTGATTGTAATTCTATCGGTTTTTGCTGTTTTCGATGTTTTATCAATTCTGCTTTAATTTCTTCTGCAGATGGGCCAATAAATTCTTCTTTTTTTTCTTCCAATTGTTCTGGAACTTCAAGTTTTCCTTCTAATCTTCTTTGAATTTGCACTTCTAATTCTTCACGTGTAGGCGCATTTTCTGAATCTATGTTTTGTACAATATTTACTAAAGATGTCACAAAAATGGGAATATATTTCTCAATCACTTTTGAACGCTTTCTACGGTTTTCTCTTTTTTGTTTTCTGTTTTGATAATTTCTGATTTTTCTTCCAATGGTTTCTAAACAATACTTAATTTCTTTTAAGAGAACTTCGTCTTCAGCTAATGCATTTTTTGATTGAGATTTGAACATTAAATGAACATAAGGTCCTGAAACATTTACTAAGATACGGATTGAACCTTTTGGGATTCCATTATCAAATGTATCAAGTTTATAGTTTTTCCAATTGACCATTTGACATCCTTTCCAAATAGCACAATCTGAATTATCTCTCATTTTTGGAGTTCTATTTACATATCGCATTAAAACTTGCTGGGCTGTTTTTGCTTGAGGTATTTTTGGACTAATTGCGATTCCAGCTTCGACCACAAATGCTAGACCTTTTCCACTGGTCGGAGGTCGAGTATGTCCATATATAAAATCTTCTTCAATATTATGTAAGACATCAAATTTTTGAAATAAATTACGATATTCTTCAATTTCTGCATTTATATCTTCAAGTAGTAAATCTTTATATGAAATTTCGTTCGAAAAGTACAGAGGTTGAAGAAATTTATATAATATTCTGTAAGAAAAATTCTGAGCTTCATTTTCACTTAGTGAAATAATTGTTTTTTCCAAATCATGAAATAAATCGGTTCGAAATGCAGGGTTTAAGTTAAACTCTTTAATTAATGTCGTTTCTAATACACTTGCTCCAATAGGAACTGCAGGATCTGAAGGAGGGCTCATATATTTTTGGGCTTTAAATGATTTAAACAAAGCTTCTGTTTGTTTTTGAGTTAAAGAATTAGGTCGAGCATTTGAGATTAATAGTTCCTTAACACCTTCTTCTATTTTATCTGTAATAC
This sequence comes from Candidatus Harpocratesius repetitus, assembly GCA_021498095.1. Lineage (GTDB taxonomy): Archaea > Asgardarchaeota > Lokiarchaeia > Sigyniarchaeales > Promethearchaeaceae > Harpocratesius > Harpocratesius repetitus. Next base: position 1,358,937 of record JAIZWK010000001.1, read on the forward strand.
TTACATCAGTAACTTCATTAGATTCTCCTAAAACGAAATTTTTAACAACATTTGATAATGTTTTTTTCATTTTTCCTAATTGTTTCAAATCAGAAGTAATCTCTTTTTCTAAAGTGGATATTTTTTTCTTTTGGGCTGAAATTTCCTTTTTAATTGAGAGTGTACTAATTTTTTTTGCGATTTTCTTTATTTGGCGATTTCTTTGTTTAATACTGTCTTTTATTTTATTATAAGATTTAACTATTTCCCAATATTGAGTAAGATTGTCTTGATTATCGATATGATAAATTACCCATTTCTCTCTTGGTTTTTTCGCTCTTCCAAAAATTCGTTTTTCCTTTCGCGCAAAATAAATTTTTTCTAATTCATTATGTGCCCATGTAATAATTCCATGTGATAAATTTAATAGATTTAATTCGCGCTCCAGTTCAATTTCTGCATTAAATAAAATATCCTTTGCCAGTCCTGAACTTAATCTAACAAAATTATCTTGCAAAAAAGCACTGAGTGTAAGTTTATTTGAAGTTCGTAATAAATCTTGAAAATCCCCTATGTTTACTGAAGAAGGATGAGGTAGAGCATAAGTTGGTTCGCGTGGAAATCTAGAAACTCTCCTTGGATAAATTTCTTCATTCCCATAAGGATCTAAAAATATAATTGTAATATGGGGGTTCGTCAGAGCAGTCATTTGAATATAAGAATCAATGAATCCTTTTCGATATTTGACATTAATATAATGTAATCTGATATAAGTTCCGTGTTCAAATGGACATTCGATTTCGGTAGGGGGGACTACATATTCTTTATTGTTTTTTGAAGTTGTGTAAAATTGCGAGCAAATTCCATATATGTGGTTGATATCTTTACTCACTACTGTTATCGGTTTACCTGTTGTATTTTGCGCATCGCTGAAAGCACTGGGTGATCCAAATCCTTGAGATCCACGAGTTTGTCTTAATTTTTGTGATTTACTTGAAGCAAGATATTTTCCAAATTTTTCTAAATCAATTGGTGCCATTCCTGTACCATTATCAAAAATTTCGAAATCATATTCAAAGACTTCTTTCTTTGTTTTTGATGAATCAGCAAAAACTTCTTGCGCTTCTTTTTCAGTAAGCTGAATAATGACAAATGGTTCACGTTCTACAAGTACTTGTATTGGAAAAATAAAGTTTTTAATCCCTTCCATAATATTTTGGACTTCTTGAGCCCTTTCTTCGTCTTTTTTCTGCAGAAATCTTAATTTTTTAGCTTCTTCATCATCTTCAGGTATTTCTTCTTCTTTCTTTTTTATTTCATCATCAATTATTATTTCTTCGTCTTGTTCACGATCTTCTTGGATTAGTGCAATGGAACCATCTTCTAATAAAGAGTATCCTTCATCATCAACCATTTCTGAATTTAATTTTTCTTCTAATTTCTGTAAATCTTCTTCACTTACTCCACCTCTTAAAAATGATAAATTTTGAAGTAACAAATCATCTTTAAGTTTAAAGGTATATTCTGGATGGCGTTTTGATTCTTTCCAATAAAAGGATTCTACTGCATCTAGACTGTTGTCTAAAAATTCAATGCAATATTGAGTATGTTTATTAAGTCCAAAATCAAAACCAACTAATTGAGTCCTTTTTCTGAAGAATTCAGCCACAGATCCCTGGCGAATTGTCTCAATAGGTGCTTCTTTAGTTGATGTTTTTTTATGAGAAGTGTCAGATTTTTTTGAGGTTGAAGATTTTCGTGCCATTCTGATTCAAAATTCCTTTATTGAGAATAATTCTTCCATTTAATCATCCTATCCATACTCGACAAAATTGAAAGAATTTCTAACTAATTTTTCAAATCCGATCTATCTAACGATCTTAATAAGGATTTGCATTTAAGCCCAATAAAAAAAATTTCTGATTTTTTCATCTTTTTTAGGAATAATTATGCACCTTAGTATTATATGATGGTATATTCTAAACTTTTAATTACTTGCTTATATGTTTTCTTTATTATGAATAATAACTGGCAATCTCAAACTCATCCTACAAAAGATATTCAAGGAATTACGAGTTCAAAACTATATGGAAAGAAATTCTGCATTTGCTTAACTGGAAGTGTAGCTGTCATCAATGCACCAACACTAGCTAGGGAATTAATGCGACATGGTGCAGAAGTATTCACAGTAATGACTAAAGAAGCTACTGATTTACTTCAAGCAGAATTAATGGAATGGGCAACTGGCAATCCAGTGATATTGGACATAACAGGGCAAATAGAACATATTTCAATGGCAGGAGAAAGGGAAAACAGTAAAGGTTTTGCCGATATGATCATTATTTATCCTGCAACAGCAAATACAATTGGAAAAATGGCTAATGGCATTTCAGATACTGCAGTTACAGCTATAACTACCGTAGCTTTGGGAAGTAAAACACCCATGATTGTTGTTCCTGCAATGCATGATTCTATGTATAAAAATCCAATTGTTAAGGAAAATATTGAAAAATTGCGTTCCTTAGGAGTACGGATTGTAAATCCTAGAATGGAGGAAAATAAAGCAAAAATTGCTACTGCTGAAGATGTATTGTTGTCTGTATTTGACTTTATTGATTTAAAAACAATTGAACAGGATTTTCAGAATAGAAAAGTATTGGTAACAGCTGGAACAACTCGAGAATGGATTGATCAAGTTCGATTTTTATCTAATCCTGCATCTGGTCGGATGGGAATTGCTATTGCTGAAGCGTTAATTGATAGAGGTGCCAATGTTGTTCTATTTTTAGGACCTTCTTCACTTAAACCATCTCCACATCCAAAACTTATTGTAAAACATCCTATATCAACACAAGATTTTGTTGATTTTGCTTCTGAAGAGTTGAAGAATGGGGATTATGATATTTTAATTTCTGCAGCTGCATTAGCAGATTTCACCCCTAAACAGATTTATAATGGAAAAATCACATCCGATTTAGAAGAACTGCAGATTAATTTAGTATCAACTCCTAAACTTATTAAGGTTGCACGTAATATTGCTCCTAAATTGTTTATTGTTGGATTTAAAGCAGAATCTCTGCTGCAGCAAGAAAAAATAATCGAAAACGCTTATAAACGATTAAAAAGTTCAAATCTTAATCTTATTGTTGCTAATTCTGTTCATCCTGAAGCAACTGATCGGGGTTTTAATGCAATAAGTAATGAAGTTTTCGTTATAAATTCTAAAAAAGAAATAAAACACTTTAAATTAGCATCAAAATTGGAAATTGCTCATCATATTCTGGATTGTGTAAATGGCGAAATAAGTAATTCTTAAAATCTTAATCAAAATATTTATCTGTAAAATTCGATTTTTTCTTGAATTTTTTATTTTCATTAATTTTCCACAAAAGTTATAAAAGTCAACGACAAAAGTATATATTGAAGGGGTGGGGTTTTTTTGTCTTTTTTAGAAATAACTTACAATGATTTTTATCTTAATCGAAATAAAGAAATTCGTATTATTAGTTGTGAACAAATTTGTGGAAAACAAATTAGGATTAATTTTGGAGAAGATTCCGTCAAGAGTAAAATGGAAGATATTCACAGTAAAGATCCTCACAGATATAAAATAAATAAAGGGAAAAATGTATTTAAAGTTCAAAGTTCAAATTTTACCGATATTACGACAACTTCAAATGGTACTTCACCATGGTTTTTAGTTCGTGCACATAAATCTAATCGCAAACAAATTAATTTTCTTTTTTTAAATCAAGTTCTTTGGGGTCTGGAAATTTCTAGTGGACTACGGATGAAAAAAAGTTGTGAAACGTATGGACCTGATAAAATAGCGGAGTATCTTTTAAAAAAGGTGAATTCTATTTTTACAGAACCTGAAAAATGGCACCAAATTGAATTTTATTGTCGTTAATTTAATTTTTATTCCTTTTTGATAATTTTAATTCATCCTTATTTTTATTATTGAATTTTAACTTACAATAAATGTTGTCGATTAATAGAATTAATTAAAAATATTGCTGAGAATCTTTTCTTATCATTAATTGGTGATATTTATTCCTCTCAAAGAATTGTTGACGGCAATTGAAAGACTTAAAGTCTTTTTTCTGGAAAAAATAGGGCAATCTCAAGAAAAGGATTTAATAACTAAAGATTTACAAACGAGTACGCAAGATTCTGTTCCAAATAACGATGTATCTTCAAAGCAGAGTGGATATTCTCCTAAAATTTTTAAAAAAAGCATCCATATATATAGCCATTTAGATGCAGATGGGCTTTGTAGTGCAGCAATAATTGCAAGAATGTTGGAAAGGAAAGGAATTGGATTTCAAATTACCATATTGCGTCAACTAGAATTGCAATACATTCAAAATATCGCTGAAGAGCAACAAAAATATAATCGATTTATTATTTTTTCAGATTTTGGTTCAGGACAAATAGAATTTATTGAAAAGTATTTTCAATCTGATGATTATATAATATTAGATCATCATAAACCTGAATTTGAATCAAAAAAGCCTGAAATTAACCATGTTAATCCCTATTATTATGGAATTCGCGGAGATGATGAAATTTCAGGGGCAGGTGTGTGTTATCTGTTTGCAAAAGTAATGGATTCGAGAAACCAAGATTTAGCATATATCGGAATTATTGGAGCAATTGGAGATATGCAAAATAATGCTGAAAAAGGAGAATTTCACGGTGTTAATAAAGTAATATTAGAAGATGCATTGGCTACTAATCAAATAACAGTGGAATTTAATTTAGCAATTTCTCGAACAAAAACATTGGCATATGCTATAGCTTATACACTTCCAATAGTTTTACCAAAATTAACAGATAGTTTATCGAATGTTGAATTATTTCTAAAAAAAAATCAAATTAGATCAACTGATGAATTAGGAAATCCCAGAACTTTTCTCGATCTTTCTAATTTAGAGCGTAAAACGCTGTTAAATGCATTGATCAAATTTGCTTTGGTTGAATGTGGTATGAATCCAAAAAAAAGCAAAGAATTACTTCAAAATATCTATATATTAAATGATTTTAATGAAAAATACAAAATCTCTGATGCAAGAGAAATGTCAAGTTTGCTAAATGCTTGTGGAAGAGGTGGTAACAGTTCGTTCGGAATAGCTGCTTTATTAGGAGATGAAGATTCTCTTAAAAAAGCTATTGAATTTAGTAAATCATATAAACATGAAATTTTTCTAGGGGTTAACCGTGCGCGTGAAAATATTCGAGAATATGAATTTATTAGAACAGTATATGAACAATCAATAAACGAAAAAACAATTGGCACGATATGTTCTATATTACTGCATTCAGGTGATTTAATCGATAAACCACTTATTGCCTTTGCAGATTCTGATAATCACACTATGAAAGTTTCTGCCCGTGCAGATAAAAATTTAATTGAACAAGGGATTGATCTTGGAATAATAATGCGTAAAGCTTGCCAAAAAATAGGAATTGAAGATCCCGCTGGTGGGCACCCTCCTGCTGCTGGTGCTAAAATACCAACAAAAAAATTGGGTGATTTCATAGCAATAGTAAATGATCTCACAGGTACTCAAATGAAAAAATAAAAATATTCGATTGTTTTTCTTTAGTAATTTTCTTAAAGACGTATTAATTCTGCTTCAAATTGGAGAACATCTTCAATTTTTACCGATTTTTCAATCCTTATTTCTTTTTTAAGCCCATAGTATGCGCATGCCAATCGTGCTGCAGCAATTATTTCGGCTTTTTGTAACGGTTCAGAATCAGGGGATGCCCCAGTAAGTTCATATCTTTGATTTTTAACGCGATCTAACAGTTCAGCTATACGAATGACTATTTTGAAGTTTAATTGGTTAAGAATTGCCACTCGGGTTATATTATTGACATCAAAAAAGCCAAGTGATTCAAATTTTGATGATAAGTATCCCTTCAAATTCATTGAGTTTTTCTCGCATTCTATTTCAAGCCAATCGTCAATACTTAAATCCCGACGAATGAATACCATTTCCCAATCAATTCCAATAGCTTTTAAAAAGTTTAACAAATCATCATTAATTGATTCGGCTTTAATGATTGTATAGAGTTGAATGGCTGCATATTTCATATTCCTTTGCATAAACAAACCACGTTGTTGCAAATTGTTAATCAGTTTAAACTCAATCGACGAAATTCCAAGTGATGGCTCTCGAATTTTAGCTTCTAATAAAATGATGTTACCTCGTTCGTGATCAAATATTCTATCGCAAACACCTATTACACTATCATTTGCTGCTATAAAATCTAATAGTCCACCCATTGTAGGTTCAACATCCATAGAATATAGGTCGGATTCGTCAATTGTTACATAATCTCCTTCACCGGAACCAACAGCAATTCGGACTGATAGCAGAGAAATTTCGCGATTGTCTCCAAATGTGGTTTGAACAGCAAAATTTAATGGTTCAATTTCCTTCTCTATGATTTTTATATCTGCTAATAAAGATTCAAAAGGATCAGGGTTTTTTAAGTACTGATTTATTACAGGTGCTTCAGAAGCATTGACTGTTAGATCATATTCACTTAAGTCTTTTTTAATAATTAAATACAATCCTCCTTCGCGTTTATAATAAGTTAAACTAGTGTTTTTGTCAATTGATGCATGGAATTTGGTAGAACCTTTCTTTCCCGTCCTTTTACTAATTGTTTTTTTCCATAGACGCGATTCATTTGAGGATCGTCTGCTCATATATATATAAAATTAAGGTTAGTTTAAATTAATATCCATAAAGAAATCAAAGAAGTATCGAAAAAAAATGAATAGAAGATAGAAATAAAATTAAAAAGTGATTAAGATGCTTGTGTATTGAAGAAAAATATGTGGGATAAAAAATTTTTGCAGCTTTTTTCTCATCTTGGTGTACCAGATCATATGCTAAAGCGCTCTTTTACTGGATTTTCTGCGCATTGGAATAAAATAAAAGAACTATTGAATCATCGTGTTTTACCAGAAAATGGTTGGGATGATGAATTGATCCGACATTTATTATTACTTTTGAACTACTTAGATTCTGATAAAGATCCATTTGCTATAAGAATTGGGGAAAGAGAAGGACGCGTGTCAACGCCCTTATTAAGAGAATTAAGTGGTGATTTTTGCCATGGGGTAGGTCGTAGTGGTAATCTCACAGCAGCACAACCAAAGGCTGCAGGTGCCTCTTTAATGCAAAATTTGACTAACAAATTAGTTCTTTCTCTTATCCAAGATGTAGGTATGTCAAATGCAAAATCTGCTTTAACCGTTCCTATGGGAACAGGTATGAGCATCGGTCTTGCTTTGAAAGGTTGTTTAGACTATTACAACATTAGTATTCATCAAAAACCATTTGTCTTGATGACACAAATTGATCATAAATCACCAAAAAAGGGCATTGAATTCATTGGGGCAAAAGTACTTACCATTTCTGGAAAATTTGGAAAAAATCATTGGGCACATGAAGGTGTATATGTAGGTCAAGATGATATTGAACGACTTTTTTCTTCTCAACCAGATAAGATCGCCGCTATTGTTAGCAATTGTGCCTTTTTTGCCCCGAGAGTACCTGATAATCTCAAAAGTATTGCAAAATTTGCTCAAAAACATAATTTAATTCATATTATTAATGATGCATATGGTATTCAATCTCCGCGTCTTGTTTCTTTAATTCGTAGTGCAATAGATGCTGGTAAAGTAGATGCAGTAATTCAAAGTACAGATAAATGTTTTTTAACTCCTGTAGGTGGTGCAGTTATTATATCACCAAATGCATCTATTATTCAATCAATTAGCAATTCCTATGCAGGTCGTGCGTCTGCTGCTCCAATTCTTCATCTTTTAGTATCTTTACTCAGCATGGGAAAGAATGGATATAAAAAAAGGATTGCATCTCGACAAAAAGCACGTGAATTACTTGAATCTCAAATGCAAGAACTTGCTGGAAAATATAACGAACGAATTTTTCAATGTTCTAATCCTGTTTCTTGTGCAATGACTTTAGAGAATCTTTCGATAGAAAAGATCTCTCAATTAGGCGGATATCTTTATAATCTGCGAGTTACTGGGCCTAGGGTCATCAATGTACATAAAAATGAATTTGGCTCATGTACTACTAAAGATCAACTTCCAATTTCATATTTGGTTATGAATGCAGCTATAGGTGTGGAAGAAATCCATATCAAAGAGGCAATTAACCGTCTCCAAAAAGCTTTCCATCAATTATGTAAATGAAATTGATCAATATAATAAAAAAACAATGCCAAATCTAAAATTTTTTATTATTGATTAACAATAATTGAGTATAAGAAAGAGTTATTGGAGAGAATCACATGGGATTATTGCAAGAATTCATGAAAATAAACAAGATATGGCCTTCAAAATCACTAAAATTGCCCTATTCTAGTCTTTCGAAATTAGAGATGTTTGAGTTGGGTTATTTTGCTACAAGTGAAGTGCCCCATCGTTGTTTTTCAATTAAACTTAATCCAGGAAATGATCATTTGAAAGATGTCGCCTTGTTGTATAATAGCGCTTCAAAGCAATTTGTCAGCCTCCTGAATCATGAAGAAGGATTAGTTATTACTCTTTTCGAAAGTTCTAAAGAAAATTTGGATGCTCATCTTTCTACCATCGAAGAAAAAATAAAACGCTATATCGCACAATTAATAGAAAAACCTGATGATATACGGGATCAAATAATCAAGTGTATTCTTGTAGAACGAAAATTAGATGAGGCTATGCATTTATCTCTATCTAACGAAGTAAGTCGTCGAGTTTATTTTGCTATTGGTGAATGTCGTGAACGAGCTGCTCTTATTCCAATTTTCCAAAATTCAAAAGGTGCTGATTTAGTTCAGCTAGCTTTGCATAAATGGATGGATACCGCATTGAATTTGCCTCAAGATACTACTTTTCCTTCTGAAAAAACTAAAGGATTAGTTAAAAATTTCCTCCAAATTAAAAAATGGTTAATTGAATTAATTTCTAATCAACTTGCTGGAATATCGACACTAAAAGAAGAGAATACTATTGAATAATTAAATAATTATATTCATTTTTGATTTTTTATGAATATTCGTGAAATATTACTTCGCTTTCTTTGGGATCCAAAATTTCAATCAGAAATTTCCTTCATCAGTGTATTATATGAGAGTAGAGGATTTAAAAACGAGCGTGAATTTGTTTTATTTAGTGAAATTTCGAAAATTGGGAAAAAGTTTATCTGGATAAAACATGTTGGGAAAATTGAAGAAAAATTAATTCCAATCCACCGAATTCGGAAAATAATTAATATTTCAACCAATAAAGTATATTTTTCTCATGAATAATTCAATCGATTTTTTCAAAAACTCTTTTTAAAATGTTGAATTCTTCTATTTAAGAGTATAATGAAAAGCCCCTTTGAGAAATTTTATCGAGTTTGGACTGCTCAGGAATTATTAGATTATGCGTTTTCAAAAGCATCGTCGAAAACAGCGTCTCTCCCTAAAATGCTTCCAAATTTAGAGAAAGTTAAAAGAAAAGAAATTAAACGAATGGAAAATGCAGTTACTATTCTAATTGAAAAACTTTCTTTAATTATTAAATCTGTTCCAAATTTAGATGAACTTCCTGCCTTTTACCGGAAGTTGAGTCATCTTTTAGTAGATAATGATGAATTACGTAACGCTTTAGGAAGAATTAATGGTGTTATTCCTGTTTTAAAACGTTTATTTAAACAATATCGTCGTAAAATTGGTCAACAAATTAATCCAAAACAAGCTGGTCTTTCAAGAACGGAATTCTTTGGAAGATGTTCTTCAGTTGTAAGACAGATGGATTCTACTCTTCACTTTTTGGAAGAATGTAGGGTAAAATTGCATGATATTCCTCCTGTAGATTTGGAAATACCAAGTGTGGTGGTAGCAGGATATCCAAATGTTGGTAAATCAACTTTAGTTGGAAGGTTATCATCAGCAAAACCACAAGTTTCAGAATATCCATTCACAACAAAACAGATTTATTTAGGTTCTTATCGAGATGAATATGATTCAAAATTCTTTCAAGTTATTGATACTCCAGGAATCTTAGATCGACCTATGAGTCAACGAAATACCATTGAAAAGCAGGCAATTTTAGCTTTAAATACTATAGCTTCTATAATACTATTCGTTTTTGATCCAACTCCCTCATCAGGCTATGAAGTTTCTAAACAGATAAATTTATATCACGAAATTCGGGAAAATTTTGCAGATGATTTTGAGATACCCTTAAAAATTGTAATTAATAAAATTGATTTGGCTTCAGATAGTGAAATTCAAGATCTCCTCTCTCAATTACAATTATCTGAATCTGAAGTAACATTCATTAATGCAAAAGATGGAAAAAATGTCGAGGATCTAATTAACTACCTTCTTGAATTCATGAAAGAGCAATTACATCCATAATTATTTTTTTATTTGATCAAATTTGAAAGAAAATTCGAATGTATCGCCATAATTATGAAATTGGACTTTATATGGGAGAGTTTTGATAATATGAATCATTGGTTCATTATTTACAAGAATTTCCCCTATAAAACCTGCCACTCCTTTTTCTTGGGCAATGTCAATTAACTTCATAACCATAAAACGCGTTAATCCCTGTCTTCTCCACTTTTCATGTACTGTGAATGCTATTTCAGCTAAATTGGTATTCCTATCTAAATAATAACTTCCTGCAGCGATCATTTGTGCATTTTCTTCATCACCAATTATTCCTACTAAAACAAATGTTGTTTCATAATCTACCACAACTTTAGGTTGTGTTTCTTTATGGGGAAATACTTGTCTAGGTGCAAAGAATCGTAATATTCGATCGCTGTTGCTTAATTGATAATATAATTCTTGCAATAAACGCTCATCTGTAGGTTTAATAGGTCGAAAGAAAACTTTCTTTTTGGATTTTGTAGTATACCAATATTCATACTTTTCAGGATAAATAATTACAACACCATCTTGAGTTGTAGGTAGCATTTGATCTTCATATACATAGTGCATTTCTTTAGCTTTTTGCAAGAGTTCTTGCCTGAATTTTGGATGGGCGATACCAATCATCTGAAGTACACGATCTCGAATTGATTTTCCATGTAAAAAGGCAACACCATATTCTGTTACCACATAATGAACATCACCACGAGGAATTACCACTCCCGCTCCAGGTTCTAAAGTCGCAACAATTCTTGATTTCTTACCATCTCGAGTTGTGCTTGGAAGGCAAATTATTGGTTTACCTCCTTTAGATAATGCAGCTCCTCTAGTAAAATCCGCTTGTCCTCCAATACCGCTGTAAAATTTGGGACCAACACTATCAGAATTTACTTGACCTGTCAATGAAACAGAAAGTGCTGCATTTATAGAAACTTGTTTGGTATTTTGTGAAATATTAAAAAGATTATTAATAAATTCTGTTGAGTGAAATTCAATGAAAGGATTTTCATTAACAAAATCATATAATTTGCGTGATCCCATAACAAAAGATGTCATTACATGTGGAAATTGGTTCTTACTACAGTTAACTACAGGAGATTCGATTAATGACATTGCTGAATCTGAAAGAACTTCGCTATAGATTGCCAGATCTTTTTTATTATCTAGGTATTTTAATACTGCATTGGGGATAGAACCGATTCCGAATTGCAATGTGGATCCATTTTCAATTATTCGAGCAACATACTTCCCGATTTTATCCGACCGCTCATCAATCGGGGGATATTCGAATTCGATTAAAGGGGAATTATAGAAAACAAAATGATGAAACTTTTTTATATGAACAAAAGAATCTCCCATAGTTCTCGGCATTTGTGGATTAATTTGAACAATCACGCATCTTGCTATTTCAATTATTGTACGATTTATATCAACATTTATTCCCAATGAGCAAAAACCGAAGCGATCAGGTAGACTTACTTGCAAAAGTGCAATATCAACATGAATACGACGTTCTTTAAATTGTCGAGGAATATCACTTAAAGAAATGGGTACATAATCTACTTTACCTTGATTGACTGCTTCACGAATTTTGGGACCTATAAAAAGGGCTTGATGCCTAAATAAACTGGGATTCTTTTCATCAAAAAATTTATTATCAGATAATGTTAAAAAGTGAATAATTTCACAATCAGTGAATCTCCATTTCTTTTTAACGAGTTGTGATGTTAGAATTTGAGGTTCAGAGCAACCCGATCCAATATATATGCGGGAACCTGGTTTAATGATTTTTGCTAAATCTTCTGGTACGATTTCGCGTTCTTTAAATTTACTATACCACCGCCCTAGCAATTTCTCTTTTTCATTTTCTTTAAGTGATTCATTCATCATGTTACTTCACTTCATCTATTCATTTATCATTTACCTTTTATACTAAAATTGAAACCAAATGTTAAAAGGTGGATCGGAAATTATTTCAAAAAACAAACAATACTTAAAGGCGTGTTTTAATGAATTCAAGTAGTGTGTCATCCAAACAAAACTATTTAATTTCTTTTATTATTTCAGTGATATTCTTAATGCTGATTGTTGGAACAACATTTTCATATAACATTATTCATTCTCGAATTTCAAAGGATATATGTTAGTTGATGTTCAACCAACATCAATTGCTATTTTTATTTCTTCGTCTGCTTTTATTGCCATTTTTGGAGCTGCTATACTAATTCCAGTTAAAAAAATAAGAAAAAATAACAAATAAACCATCTCAAAAATCTATCAACCTACCTGAAAAAATTGATATTCGTAGGAAAAGCAAATAATTTTCTTTTACATTGAATCCTCACATAAAATTTCTTCCCATTCTTTTCCCAAGCGCTGAGAAGAAAAGTGCAATCTTTTAATTTCTGCCGATGTTCTTCAACAATGATCTAAGATATTTTGATCAAGTGATTCTTATGCCGAATAAACATTTTAATCCTGATGGACTTGATTATAGACTTTTCACCCCTGGACCTGTTCAAGTTCCTGATTGGGTGCTAGAAGAAATGGGGAAACCCAATGATACTCACCGTTCTTTAGCTTATCGAGAAATGCATGCTGCAATTCGAGAAAACATGCAAAAAATCCTTCATACTCAAAATGATATATTATTATTTGCCAATTCAGGAACCGGTATTTTAGAAGCTTGTGTTCGAAATTTACTGGCAGATGATGAAACAGGCCTTTTCTTTTCTTGTGGAGCCTTTGGAGATCGTTGGATTCAAATTGCTGAATTGAATGGCAAGAAATTTGAAGCAGTTAAAGTTGAATGGGGAAAAGGAATTACTCCTGAACTGGTTCAAGAAAAACTTGCTGAAAAAAAATATCCTGTAGTTTTTATTACATTCAATGAAACTTCAACTGGGGTATTAAACCCATTAGATAAAATTGGACCAATCGTGCGTGATTCAGGTGCAATTTTATGTGTTGATTGTGTTTCAGGTATGGGCGGAACCTTATTGAAAGTAGATGAATGGGGAATTGATATTGCCCTAGCTTCTGTTCAAAAATGTTTTGGAATTCCTCCTGGTTTGGCATTCTGTTCTATTTCAGAACGTGCTTTAGAAAAAGCAAAAACTGTGAAAAATAGAGGTTTTTACCTTGATTTCTTAAAAATTCACAAGAAGGGCCTCCAAAATGAACACCCAATTACTCCATGTATCCCACAGATCCGTTCATTAAAGAAGGTTTCTGAAAAAATCGTAGAAATTACACCTGAAAAATTCGCTGAAGAACATTTTGAACGGACAGAATTGATTCGTAATTGGGCAAAAGAAAACGGCTTTGAAATCTTTAGTGAAGAAGGATATCATAGTCAAACTGTGGTTACTATTAAGAATAATCTTAATATTGATGTAGCAAAATTTGTTGATGAATTATTCGAACGAGGCTATAAAATAGTGAATGGCTATGGTTCAATGAAAGGTCAGAATTTTCGTATGGCTCCCATGGGTTGGATTACCTTAGATGAAACAAAAAAGATGTTAGAAGCAGCTTCTGAAGCTTTAAAGGTTGCTAAATAAAGAAGAAAAAAATCGTGAAAATTTAAGGTGAAGAAAATGGAAACATACAAATGTTTAGTAGCTGATAATTGTTCTGCAGAAGGTTTGAAAACTTTTGAGAAATATCCAAATATTGAAGTTGTAATAAACACAAAACATACTACAGAAGAATTAATTCAAATGATCCCAGAATTTCATGCAATGATCGTCCGCAGTGCCACGAAAGTAACTCGTGAAGTAATAGAAGCGGCTAAAAATCTGAAAGTAATTTGTCGAGCTGGAGCAGGATATAATAATATAGATGTTGAAGCATGTAATGAAAAAGGGATTGCAGTTTTAATTACTCCAACTGGCAATACAAATGCTGTAGTAGAATTAACAATGGGTCTTATGTTGTCCTTTGCGCGACATATTCCAATTGCTAATGATTCTATGAAAGCAGGGCGTTGGGATAAAAAGAAGTTAAGTGGAACAGAAATCAAAGGCAAAACTTTAGGTGTTTTAGGAATTGGACGAATTGGTGCAGGTGTGGCAACTCGATGTAAAGTATTTGGTATGGATGTTATCGCGTTTGATAAGTATGTTACCCAAGATCGCTTAAATGAAATGGGATTGGATTTTGTTACTCTATACGATGATCTAAATCAATTTTTAGCAAAAGTTGATTATCTTTCTTTGCATGTACCAGTTACTTCTGAAACAAAAGGAATGCTTGCTGCAGCTCAATTCGAAATCATGAAAGACAGCGCAGTGATTATCAATTGTGCTCGAGGGGCTGTAATAAACGAGAAAGATCTTTATGATGCGTTAGTTAATCATAAAATTGGAGGTGCTTGTATTGATGTTTATTCTAAAGAACCTGCCAAAAAAGAAGAGTTTCCTTTCATCGAATTGGAAAATGTCATCTGCACTCCTCATTTAGGAGCCAGTACAAATGAAGCCCAAATAAATGTGGCATCTCTTGCAGCTGATCAAATTGGTCAATTATTAAATGAAGGAAAATATATCGATTGTGTGAATTTAAAAGCTTTAAAAAAATAAATTAACATAATTTTCTTATTTTTTATTCCCTTTTTTATTCAAAAGTATCCATAATTCAATTCCTTCTGCCAACATTGTGAAATTAATTGTATATACAACAATTTTTTGACTTACAACTTGAATTAATCGACCCGTTTCTGTTGAAGTCATTGGGCCGAAGAAAAGTAGGTAAATATAGCCTAAAATAATAATTGAGCATCCCATAAAATAGAATGCCATCTTTTTAGGTAATGCTGGATCATAATAGAATCCAAAGATATACGTAATTGCGAGGGGAAATGAACTTGGAAATGCAATAAAAACAAAAATTAAATGAGCTTGAAGATATTGATCCCATGGAGTAAATCCAATGCCAATGTAAGCTAAAGAGGCGATTATTCCAAAGAAACTACCTATCCAAAAATACAGCCGAGATCTTCGCGTTGAAGCCATTTCCATTGGAATGTATATGAAAAAAGGAATTAACAAAATTCCAACTAAAATTACACTAAAACTGAATATAATGGATGAAATATAATTAGGTGTATTATGATAAGAAATCCACATCCCTAAATCGCTAAAGAAATTAAGTTGAAAATTATAACCATTTGCTTGAGGATTAACTCCATTTCCACCTGCATAAAAGAACATAGCAAATGTAGATAAAATCAAAAATATTACCGGTCCACCAATTGTTAGGCGTGCAACCCATTTTCCAACATTTTCTTCGTCCATATCTTAATCAATCTAAATTTCCAGAACATAATTTTAAAAATTTATGATTTTCAAAATAATGGATGATAAAATGAGAATAATGTAATTAATCTACTCCATATGCAGGAAGAAAAATGGTAAATTTAGTTCCATGTAAAGGTTCAGATTTTACGGTGATTCTTCCTTGATGTTTACGTATTATTGATTGACAAATGGATAACCCTAAACCAGTTCCTTTTGTTTTTGTTGTAAAATAGGGATCAAATATTTTTCCTATAATATTTTGTTCTATTCCTTCCCCTTTATCTTGAACTGAAATCTGTACATACTTTGAATTTTTTAAAGAGTACGGATTATCTGGGGGGAGATAAATATTTTCTGCTCTTATTTGTATGGTTCCTCCCCATTTCATTGCTTGTATTGCATTTAATACTAAGTTTTGAATAACTTGACTGATTTGTCCGGGATCTGCATAAATAGACCAAAGATCGGGTTGAAACTTAAATTTTAAAGCACATTTACTCCCATGTGAGACAAAATTTGCCGCATCTTTAATTATATGATTTAGATCAATTTCTTTTTTAGTCGGATTTGTTCCCTTAGAATACGTTAATAATTGCTGAGTTAAATTCGTCGCTTGGTTAATTGCTTTTTCTGCATCATTGATTAGATTCAAATAATATTTTACATCTTTTGAATTTGACTCTGTTTCTAATTTTAATAAAGAAAGGGCACCTAGTACTGCAGTAAGCATATTATTGAAATCATGAGCAATTCCACCAGCAAAAATACTTAGCGATTCTAATTTTTGGTTATGCATTCGTTCTTGCTCGAGGATTTTTAAGTATCTAAGATCACGAGCAACAGTTGAAATATATTCGATTTTTCCATTTGAATTTTTATGAGCCATAATTAATTGTGATACAGGTATTTCATTTCCCTTTCTGTCTAAAAATGCAGTCTCACCTTCCCAAACTCCATGTTTTAACGCTATCGGAATCCCTCTATTAAATATTAGATCATAAGCCCACTTCGGATGAAAATCGGTAGGATTATACTTTTCTAATGATTCTGTTAAACCAATTCCTAATAATTTTCTTCCAGCAGGATTTACATAAATTATATTTTTCTTAGTGTTCGAAATTGAAATAAAATCTGGTGTTTGGGATATTATTCTCAGTAATCTATCACGTTCTGCTTTAATTTTTCGTTCTTTAGTAACATCACGAACCCAAGCATGCATTATTTCTTGTTCTTCATCTAAAACCAATCTACTTAAATAAACAATAGAATCAAATTCTTCACCTGTAATTCTTTTATGTCGCCATTCAAACAGATTTGAACCATTTTTAATCGCTTTTTGCATCATTCGCAATGCTTTCACTGATGATAAAGTTCCATCTGGTTGATATTCAGGTGATAAAGACCAAGGTGTCTGACCAACAAAATCATCTCTGGTTTTAAAACCAAATAACTTAAGTGTGGCTTTATTACCTGATAAAAATCCAGATTTAGGATCTACAATCATAATTGCTTCATTAGAGTTGTTAAAAAGAGAAATATATGAATTTTCTGATGATTTTAATTTTTGCCTTAGTTTTAAATGAGAAGTTATTTCTCGTGCATTAAAAAGATAGAATATTTCTTGATTTTGCTCGAAAATTGATTTTAAAGTAGCTTCAAATATATGAGGGTTATTATCTTTTTCATATTCTAGTTGAAAATTATACTCTTTTCTTTCTTTTATTATCTTTTTATAATCTTGAAATTTTTCTTTAGAAAAATTACTTTTTTTAATAATAGGAGAATTCCATAAGGAATTACCGATTAATACATCTGAAGAAGTTTCTAGCCACTTTGCCCCAAATTTATTTATCTCATAAATATCTCCATTATTTTTTAAGAGAATTAGTATCTCATTAATACTTGAGAATATCTTATAAAATATATTTTTCATAATTATTCAACTCCTTCATTGTTTTTAATAAAATAATTATTCAACTCTTGCATTGTTTTTAATAAAATAATGTCGATGAATTCCTTAAAAAAATCTTCCCAAATTAAAAAAGAAATTCGTACTACAGAATTGGTAATTGATTCAAATGATGTCATGGTAAAAGAATATGTTGCAGGACAGTGGAATTCAGAAGAACTATTTGTTGGCTTCTCTTATTCATTCGCAATAAAAATCGATAGTGTTAGGGGATTTCAAAATATACCTCCAAATGAATACAAAAATGGAGCAAAAAATGGAAAAATACCGATCGAAAGTAAATTAAACGCTCTAAAAAATGAAATCCATGTAAGATTTTCCCGCCCTTATCAAAAAGGGGAAATTTATGCATATGAACTCCACTTATTAATTAATCCTAACGGCTTTATTCAACAATTAGGTTCATTAAAAATTATAGATTGGCCAAAACAAGATCTTTCTCGCATTATATTTCTTCCAAATGCTGGGTCTATCTTTTTTAGTTCTGCACTTGCAAAAATTACAGCAGATATACGATCTAAAGCAAAAATTATTGAACCTGGTGCCTTTTCTCATTCAATTATTTCACATTCAAGAAAATCTTCTGCAATTCGAATTGAATGGGGAAAAGTATCACCTATTTTATTACAATTTAATTATATTATTCGAAATATTGGAAGAAAAATCGCAAAAAACATTAAATTAACTTCCTATATTCCACCAAATACTAAATTTCAAAAATCATTCATTAAATTAAATAGAAATATCTATCAAAATAAAGATCTTGATGAAAATATTATGGTTGATTTTGAATTAGAAAGTTTAGATCCAAAAATGCAATATACTTTTTCATTTACTGTTCAAATTATAAAAACGGGCAATCGAAGTATCATTTTACCAAATTTTGGAACATGGAATGAATACAAATCTTTGACTTCACCTAATACAATTGGAGAATCAATGATTCAACCTTCAAGATTTTGGCCACTTGAAAATCCAAAAATTATTGAATTAGTTAAAGTATTAAAGAAAAATTCCATAAATGCATCACAATATATCAAGTTAGCGTTTGAATTTGTAAATCAAAAGATTTCTTATGAGATTAATGGAATTAGAGAAGATGCTGCATCTGTATTAGCATCTCGAAAAGGTGATTGCTCTGAAATGTCTGATCTATTTGTAGCAATTCTTCGAGGTGGTGGAATCCCTGCAAAGATTGTCCATGGATGGATTATTGAGCTTGAATCTTTTAAATTAGAACCCCATGCTTGGTGCGAGTTTTTTTCACCTCGTGCTGGAGGTTGGCGTGAGTGTGATCCAACTTGGGGCTATCTGACAGGAGTTTCTTGCCAGCACATAACACGCCAAAGAGAAGGAATAATCAAAGAACAGCATGCCTTCTCTTGGATATATCAAGGAGAAACTGACGTAACTATTGAAGAACAAATTTCGATCACCAAGATATAAAAATGCTTTCAAAATTCGTTATCTATGGTTGCAAAATTTGCAAAAGATTATCAGAATAAAAAATATTTTAATTCTTGAGAGCTTAAATTACATGTTATAGTATTTAGGATAAGGATAGAAATGGTCTTACAGACAGTTCAATCAATTGAACCGATGTTCCATCCGAAATCTGTGGCGATAATCGGCGCGAGTAATAAAAATGGAAAGATTGGGAATACTCTTTTAGTAAATATACAGAAATCTGGATATGAAGGTAAAGTTTTTCCAATAAACACTAAGGAAACCGAAATTTTAGGATTTCCCGCGTTTAAATCTATATTAGATGTCCCAGATGAAATTGACTTGGGTGTGATTTGCATCCCCAGTAAATTCTGTGTTCCTGTAGTAGATGAATGTGGAAAAAAGGGAGTAAAAACACTTGTAATTATTACCGCTGGTTTTAAAGAAATCGGTGGTGAAGGAGTTACTCGTGAAAATAAAATTAGAGAATTGGGAAAGCAATATGGTATGCGTATTTTGGGACCTAATTGTTTAGGTTTAATTACCGATGGTAATTTCTCATTTTCTTCGCTGACTCCTAAGAAAGGACATATTGGTATGCTTTCTCAATCTGGGGCCATGATGACAGGATTATTGGATTGGGCAGTTGATAATCAAATTGGTTTTTCAAGTTTTATTTCTTTAGGGAATAAATGTGATGCTGATGAAGTTGATTTTATTGAATATTTGGCTCAAGACGAACAAACAAAGGTAATTGCTGCATATATTGAATCTGTCCAAGATGGAGAAAAATTCTTTAAAGTTGTATCTGAAGCTACCAAGAAAAAACCTGTTATTCTTTTAAAATCTGGGCGTAGTGCAGCAGGTGCAAAAGCAGCATCTTCTCATACAGGTGCTTTAGCTGGGAGCGATATTGCATTTGATCTTGCTTTTAAAAAAGCAGGTGTTATTAGAGCAGAAACAATTTCTGATTTATTTAATTATTGTATGACGTTTATCATCGCTCCAATTCCACAAGGAGACAAATTTGCAATCATTACGAACGCAGGTGGACCAGGAATTGTTTGTACAGATGCAATGGAATTATCTCAATTAGGAATCGCTCGTTTTTCTGAAGATACAATTCAAAAACTTAAAGAAGTGTTACCTGCTGAATCAAATTTCTACAATCCCGTTGATATTATTGGGGATGCACCTCCCGAACGATACGAGGCTGCAACAGATATTCTCCTTCAATGTCCTGATTCTGAAGTTGCTGGCGCAATTATTCTTCTTACTCCTCAAGCTCAAACAAAACCATTAGAAGTTGCGCAAAAAATTGCCTCCTTACATCAAAAATATCCCACAAAATCATTAGTTGCCAGTTTCATTGGAGGTGTGAGTGTAAATGAAGCCTCAAAACATTTAACACAAGGTGGCGTTCCTACATATGCTTTTCCCGAAGATGCAGTTAGAGTCCTTAAGGGTCTTGAAAGATATAAGGATATTAAACAAGCTCCTCCAATAACAAAGAAAAAAATACCTAAAATTAATGTTAATAAAGATCGAGTTCGAGAAATTATATCCAATGCAAGAACTGATGGTCGGGTTGTACTATTAAGTTATGAAACATCTGAAATATTTGATCTATATGGAATAAAAAATCCCAAATCAAGACTCGCTCAAACTGCACGTGATGCTGCTAAAATTGCTGAAGAAATTGGATTTCCTGTAGTAATGAAAATTGTATCTCCTCAAATTATTCACAAATGGGACTGTGGTGGTGTAGTTTTAAATATACAATCTGCTCAAGATGCTAAAAATGCCTTTATCCAAATAATGTCTAATGCGAAATCCAAAGGACCTTCTGGCGCTGATCTCCGAGGTGTTGAAGTTCAAGAAATGATTATTAAGAAAGATAAAAAGAAAATTAATGAATTAATATTTGGAGTAAATCGCGATCCTCAATGGGGTCCAATGATAATGGTTGGTAGTGGAGGCATCTACGCAAATTATGTCAAAGATGTTCAATTTGAGTTAACTTATCAATACGATCGCACAGATGCCTTAAATCAGTTGCAACAAACCAAGATATCGAAGATTCTTGAAGGAGTTAGGGGTGAACCCCGAAGTGATATCGATGGTGTTTTGGATATTTTAGTACGTCTATCGCAACTTGTTAATGATTTTACAGAAATTATTGAATTGGATATCAACCCTTGTTTGGTTTTTGAAGCTGAATCAGGTTACAGTGCTGTTGATATCAAAATAACAATAAAACATTAAAAATAAAGTAATGATAAAATTTCTTTCTATTTTTTTTCACGGGTGATTCGATAATGGGAAAAAACATCATGTTAACTTCCACCAAATCTGGTGCAGGAAAAAGCGTTGTGGCTATAGGCTTATTTCTTAAAATGAAAGAAATGGGCAAAAGGATGGGTTATTTCAAACCAATAGGGGATGCAATGACACGACAAGAGAAAAGCAGGACAGATAAGGATGTATCTGTTATCTCTTCTGTTGTGGCGAGAAAATTCTCTAAAGAAGAAATTTGTCCTTATTTCTTAAATCCTGAGTCATATTTAGATGAAATTTTGCCTGAAGATTCAATAGAAATTCAACAGAAAATTAAAGACAGATTTTCCAGTATGGAGGCAAAATCAGATTATATTATCATAGAAGGTAATCATTCTTATAATCAATATTCTCCAGTTAATTTAGATGATCTCTATTTTGCAAAAGCCTTTAATGCTGATATGGTAATATGTGCTCCAATCAGTGATGATAATGACTTGAATTCGGTTATTTTCTGTTACAAATATATTACATCACGAAATTTGAATGTTTTAGGTGTTATTCTAAATGCTAGAACAAAGACAGCAGAAGTAAGAATTCAAAAATATCACAAAAAAATCTTAGCGGAACAAGGTATTCGAGTAATTGGTTCTCTTCAAAATGTGAAAGATTTAGAGAAACCGACAATTGCTGAAATAATGGATGCTACGGGAGCAAAATTATATTCAGGTGATTTTTTAAAGGTTAAAAATCATTTAGTAGGATCATTTATTATAGGGGCAATGGGTGCTGATGCTGCTCTAAAAATATTACGAGCAAATATAGATAAATGTGTTATTACAGGTGGAGATCGGACTGATATTGCATTAGCTGCTTTAGATACAAGTACTAAAGTTATTATTTTTACTGGAAATATGGATCCTGTTCCTCGAGTTGTAAGTGTTGCACAAGAAAAGGAAGTGCCTTTATTAACAACAAATACAGATACATTTACTGTTGCAGAGCAAATTCGACGAATTAAGACCCATATTCAACCAAATGAAATTCAAATATGTCGTGATCAAGTCGAAAATTTGAATATAGATGTTATTTTCTCAGAGAACAATAATAATTAAGGGAGTAAAGGAAAAAATGGAATCGAAAACAATATTATTATCTTCTACTAAAAGAGGTTCAGGAAAATCTGTTGTTGCCATTGGTGCTTTTTTAAAATATAAAGAAAATGGCTTAAATCCTGGATATTTTAAACCAATTGGAGATTCATCAACAATTAAGCCTAAAAACTTAACAGATAAAGATGCATCAATTATTATTAGTATTCTTGCCCGAAAATTCAGCCAAGAACAGATATGTCCACAGTTATTAAATCCTCATTACTTTTTAGATGAAATTCTTCCTGATGAAACGCTTGAAATATTCGAAAAAATCACAGATGCATTTGAAAATATTGCATCAAAAACAGATGTGATAATCATTGAAGGAAATCATGATTATATGCAGTATTCAGCAATACAATTAGATGATGTTCATATTGCAAAAAAATTTAATGCTAAAGTTATTATCTGTGCACCTATAGCAAATGATAATGATATTGATGATCTTCTTTCTGCAATAGATTCATTTAAGCAATTTGATTGTCAAGTGGGAGGCGTTATACTTAGCCCTTTAAATCCAACAGCTGAACAAAGAATTCGAAATTTGTATATTCCTCTACTTAATAATAGAGATATTTCAGTAATTGGAGGATTAAAAAACGCAAAAACCTTGGAAAAACCAACAATTGCTGAGATTCTAGATGCTATTGATGGAAAACTTTTAACAGGAGATTTTATTCGAATTAAGAATAATAAAGTAGATGGTTTTGTAATAGGTGCAATGCATAGTAGTAAAGCTTTAGATTATATTAAACGCGCGCCAAATGTGTGTGTTATTACTGGGGGAGATAGAACAGATATTGCTCTTAATGCCTTAGAAACACAAATTTCTTTGTTAATCTTTACTGGAAATATCCGACCCGATTCATCAGTTATGTCTAAAGCTAAAGAAAAACATATTCCCACAATTATCGCTGCTGGAGATACTTTTTCCATAACAGAAAAATTACAGAATATTCATTCTGAAATTCAACCTGATGAAATTGAAATTTGTTTTGAACAAGTTGATCAAAATATCGATTGGAATGAATTCATCAAGTAATTTCTTTTTTTTAGATTAATTAAATTTTTAGCACTAAGCTAATTCTTATTTAATAGCGATGACTGAAGAAAATACTTCATCAATTTATGAATCTATCATGCAACTATTTCAAGAATTACATTTCCCATTATCAATGGAAATAAAAGAGGAATTACGTAATCTTGATTTAAAAACACTCCTCCGGGTAAAAACTTTATTTATTGGTGTAAAATCACTCTTAGAAATTCATGAGAAATTGCAATTAGAGATAGAAAAATTAAGAAAAGAGAATGATAACACTACTGAAATATCAAATATGATGGATCAACTTGCTGAAAACTTGCGAAAACTCGAAGAAACTCGAATGAAGGAATTGATGGGGGATTTGATTACAAGATTCTTAAATTCAAACGTTCCTCCCCCTCGAGATATCGCTCTTGATGAAGTATCTTTTACAAATATTTCCAATTTATTGGAATTTCTTACTCCATCAGTATCATCAGATATTGATCAATCAAAATTATATCAAGATTCTCAAATTTCTACAATAGTACCAAACGATGAAGAACTTGCGAGATTTCAAATAATATTATCAGAAAAGGATGAACATATTACAAAATTAGAATCAGAAATTCAAGCTAAAATTCGAGAATTAGAAGCACTTAAGAGTGATTTGAATAGATTTCAAGAATTAGATGAAGAAGTTCATACTTTGAGAGCACGTAATGCAGAATTAGAGAAAGAATTCGAAGCGCAAAAGACTGAAAATTCTATTTTAATAAATGAAAATAAATTGTTTCAGACTAGATTTCAAGAAATCTCTGAAGAATTAGATAAGAAAAACAACCAATTAGCTGAAATAGAGCATGGCATCCCTGAACGAGAAGATCTTCAATTAAAAATAACTCAATTAGAACAAGAAAACTCCCAAATCAAAGAAGAAAAAGACTCTCTTCATTCAATATTAGATGATTTTCAATCTAAAAATGAACAGCTCTCACATGAATTAGATGAAATTCATATCGAATTTAAAAATTTACAGCACAAATATGATGAATTACAAAGAACAACAGAAATAAAAGAAAACAGAATTCAAGAATTGCAAAAAGATCTTCAAGACAAACAACAAGAGTGCTCTCACCTACGAGAATCTTTAGAGCACGCAAAAGTAAATCAGTCTGGTGACGAAACAGATTTCAGATCCCAATTAGAAGAAAAAGAGATAATAATTAACGATTTAAAGCAAGAATTACATGAATTAAATGAAAAAATTCAAAAAATGATCTATCGTGATGAATTTGAAGATTTATCCCGTAAATTTCAAGAAATAGAAAATCAAATGGCACAAAAGGATCAATATTTGCGAGATAAAACGGAAGAAATTCGGCAAATACAACACAATCATCAAATTGAAAAGGAAAACTTAATCGAAAAAATTGAAGAACTACAACAAAAAATTGCAGAACATAAAAATCTTGAAGAGCAAATTAGAGAAAAAGATTCTATTATTGAAGATTTGCAAAAACAAGAAGAAGAATTTCATGATGCTTTGCTTGAAAATGTGAAAATTACTGCAGAAAAAGAAGAATTAAATGAAAAAATTGCTGAATTGATTTCTCAAAAAGAAGTTCTTTTTGATCGTATCTCTGAATTAAAGCGAGAAAATAGTGGAAATCTAGCAATTATTCAGAGATTGAAGAAACAAGTTGACTCATTAGAAGAAAAATATCAAAAAGCTCAAGAACCAACACCAGAAATGATTAAGGATAATATTGAAAAAGAATATTTACAAAAACAAGTTGATTCTCTTAATGTTGAATTAAGAGAGCAAATTGCTCTTGCTTCAGAATCAAGCGGAAAATATCAAGTTATGAAAGACCAATATGATTTATTGAAAAAAGAATTAAAAGATTTACAAGATCAATTTGACAATATTCGTCAGGAAAATCTAAATTTACAAAGAAGAATCCAAGAGCAAAAAGTAGATTATTCTGAGAAAATTAGCGACCTTGAGCAAAAATTAAGAATTTCAGAACGAAAAGTAGGTGAATTAGAAACTCAGTTACTCAAAGCTCAAAGTGGTTTGGAATATCAAGAAGAAATCGAAAAATTACGTAAAAACCTTGATAATAAAAATCAAGAAAACCAAGATCTTGAAGAAGAAATTTCAAAGATACAAGCTGAACTTGCCTTAGGTAAGAAAGAGATTGCCCGATTGAATGAAGAAATTGTGAATTATCGCCGAAGAATTAAAGTACTAAGGCGAGATCTCTCTTCAAGTTCATCTGAGTAACAATATATTATTTTAATCAAAGTATATTAAGATTTTTTTATTTCAATTGATAAGTTGGCTTTTTCTTGTACTTATTTTGATGTTTTTTAGCTTGATAGGTTTCATCTGTGAATTTATAGATGGAATCTTGCCAATCAACATTTATTGGATTATCAAATTTAGTAGTTATTTCTATCGGTGAATGAGATGTTGCAGAATTGGTTTTATTGATATCTTTTCCATCTACCCTAATATCATGAATTTTTTGTTTAAAATACGTTTCTCCTCCAGTTTTTGCGCTCATGACAATAATTTCATCTCCAATTTTTAAACTTCCATTGATTAAACGAATTCTAACGGCATTTGTTGGATATTGATGAATTATTTCACCCATCTTAATATATCTATAATGAGAAATATTAGCAGGACTGTTAAGTTGTGAATCCTTTTCTGAAGCTCTACCAAAATAAAATCCGGTTGTAAATCCTCGATTGTAAACTTTCTTTAATTGGGTTATCCAATGCTTCTTTTTTCGTTGTTCTTGGAAATCACCTGTAAAATAGGCATCTATGGCTTCTCTGTATATTCTAGACACTGTTTCAACATAATGAGGATGGCGCATTCGCCCTTCAATCTTAAAACTTTCAATTCCTGCTTCAATTAACTGTGGAATATAATTAATCATGCATAAATCCCGCGAGTTTAGAATACGTTTTCCATCATAAAGGAATTCATGACCTGTTTCAGAAATCAATTTCCATTTTCCGCGGCATGGTTGAGTACAAACACCACGATTAGCTGATTTATCTGCAGAACAAGCAATTGTCTGAGAAAGATAACAACGTCCTGAAATAGAGCTGCACATAGCTCCATGTATAAATGCTTCAATTTTTGCTGTTGTCATTTTTGGTGTGATCTGGGAAATTTGCTTTAATGAACATTCTCTGGCTAAAATTATCCGTTCTGCGCCTAATGATTCGTAAAATTTTGCACTTTCGGAATTTGAGACGTTACACTGCGTGGAGATATGAAAAGGGATTCCAATTTCTTTTGCGAATCTAAGTGTAGCAATATCATGAACTATTACTGCATCAATTCCAGCCTCTTTTGCAGCAATTAAGATTTGGCGTAATTCATCAAGTTCATTTTCATATATTACAATATTTAATGTAAGAAATGCTTTTCTATACCTAAATAGGGGGTTTTTTGGAGAGTGACACATTTGAACGATTCGTGGTAGATCAGAAAGAGAGAAATTATCTGCTTTAATCCGCATGTTAAATTTCTCTACTCCAAAATAAACAGCATCTGCATAAGGTCCTGAAGCCTTTAAAGCCATAAAATTTTTTGCTGGAGCTAATAACTCTACTGAATTCGATTTTTTCTCTTGTAAATTCATTTTATTTGATTTCAACTCTCCCAATTCATGATATATTCATATAATTAAAGGTATTGAACTTCAAAAATGTTGATTTTTTAATGCATAACCTAAAAATTGCTCGAATTTCCTTCCAATTTAAAAAAACAATGTAAAGTTGAAAATTTTTATGGTTGAAAATGAAAACTTACTTATTGAAAAATTTTTTCTTATCATATGAAATGTGGTTGGGATAATTAATGACTTTGGATTGGACATTTTCTTTTGTTTCAAGTAAGCAAATTGATAATCCTAAAATTGAGCATATTTGCTCATTTCGGGATGGTAAAATCCAATTTATTGCAGATCCAAAGAAAAATCCGGAAATTATTTCTCAATTAGAACCTGTTATTCTTTTAATCAATTATATTGCATACTTCCCTAATAAAGATTTTACAAAAATTAAACTCAAGACTTCAGGAAGTCAATTTGCAATTCACTTCTTAGATAAAAGGTTTTTGGAGCACAATTTTTTGGGGATTTTATCTGTGAGCGAATTTGATGAAATTCAGCCCTTTGAATCTTGGGGTGTTGAAGAACTTATGGCTGAATTTGTGTTTGATAATTTTTTAGAAATGAAACAAGAAAGTACTGACAAAGGATTCGATATTTTAAAATTTGAAGAATGGCTTAAACCTGAAATCTTTAATTTTTATCAAGATTGGGTAGAAGCGAAACATGATGAAATATTAACTAAAAAAGAAACACGAACATTTCGTGAATCAAAAATTCATTCTTTAAATTATAAAAAATATGAACAATGGTGGGATTTGCAGATTATCAACGAATTTGGGAACCCAATCACTGATTTGATTTCTTTCATTGATGATCAAGCCTTTATGATTAATTCAAACGTTGAAAAAATAGAACAGAACTTAGAAGGAATGTCTCTGTCTGCACTTAAAATTTTGATTGATACACAAGGTGCTTGGGATATTTTGTATTTAAAAAACAGATTAAAGAATGAAATGGGTTATCAGTACGTCTTTTTTGAACATTTTATTGTATCTCATATTAAATACTTGATCATCTTGAATACTGCATTATATGATGTTGCTAATGAGAAATGTATTCAAGCTTTTCGGGGATTTGAATTTGACATGTTAAAAGGTCTCGCTGAAAAATTGGTTCAACATCCTGATTTTTTTAACCCTCAAGGGCAAATTCGACCAGAAAATATTGGATTGACTCATAGAATTATTATAACTTCAATTCAACAATATCTTGGATGATACAAGAAAAAAAGTGGATAAAATTTGATCTCTATAAATAACTGATGCATAAGAGCGAATTTTGATGATTGAAAATAACTTAAATGATATTAACCAAAATAGTCACAAAGAAGAAAATAAAGACATAAAAGAAAAAAAATATATTTGGGCTTATTCTTATCAAGAAATTTTCGAAAAATTTGGAACACATCCCCATTTTGGGCTTAGTGAAGATCAAGCGGCCATTAATCTTGAGAAATATGGATTTAATGAATTGAAATTGGAAAAGCCATCATTTATTGCTATATATCTCGCTCCATTATTTAATTGGTTGATAATACTTTATCTTATTTCTGCTGGAATCATGTTAATTGCTAGTTTATTACTTCAAACAGATAATATGTCTTTAGTATATGTAACTTTGACTGTTGTATTATTAAATTGTTTTGTCGCAATTTATCAACAAGCTCGTGCGACAAAGAAATTAGAAGCATTACAGTCTATGGCTGCACCAAAATCATGGGTTATACGAGACGGCCAAATTGTGGAGATATTCTCGAAAAACATAGTAGTTGGAGATCTTATTAAACTAACTACTGGTGATCAAGTACCTGCTGATGCGCGTATTATCTCTTCTACCGATTTGCGAGTGAATGAAGCATCTTTAACAGGAGAAAGTGAACCTGTCTCTAAAAATCATGGCGAACCTTTAGACAATAAAATGTTGCATCTACAAAATCAAGAAAACATTCTTTTTTATGGTACTTTTATAACAACAGGGCATTGTAAAGCAATTGTTTTTGCTACAGGTCCAAATACTGAGATTGGTAAAATTTCTAAAGGAATGTCCGAAATCAAATCAACTGATATTCCGATTCGAAAAAAGATGGATAACTTAGGAAAATGGTTTGGAATCTCAATATTTATTTTATGGATAAGTACATTAATTTTTCTAAAAATAACTACTGGAAAGTTAGAATTTGTTGAAAGTTTAAATGCTGCTATGGGAATAATGCCCGTAAATATCCCTCTTTTAGTAACTGTAATTATGTTAACTGGAGTCGTAGCAATGGCTGAACATGGTGTCATTGTTCGCAATGTTGCTTCAGTAGATAGCTTAGGTAGGATAAGTATTATTTGCACCGATAAAACTGGTACTTTGACTAAAAGTCAAATGGCAGTTCAATATATTTGGGCGCGTGGCTCAACTTTCAAAGTAACTGGGAGTGGATATACACCAAAGGGTGATTTTTATTTGATGGATATTCCCCATAAACCTCAAAAGATAGAGAATGTTGAAGACTTTCCTCATTTGGAATTTCTTATTAGATCTGCTTATTTGAATAATAATTCAATGTTAATGAAGTATCAATTCGAAGTTGAAAAGCGGCATAAAAAGGAAATCATTGAAGATTGGAAAGTCATCGGCAGTGCCACCGAAGGAGCACTACAAACTTTGGCCAAAAAAGCGGGTATTACTCAAAAAGATGGTGTAGATATTCGTAAGCATTATTTAGAAATAATTGAATTTCCATTTTCTTCTGATGTAAAACGGATGACAAAAGTTCTCCAAAATAAGCAAACTGGTGAAATCATATCATATACAAAAGGTGCCAGTGAATATTTAGTTACTAATTGCGATTATCTTTTAGGAGATAACGGACAAATCTTTGAATTTAGCATAGATTTACGATTAATTATAATGAATATTATTAATGAATATGCCATGAAAGGTTATCGGCTACTAAGTTTTGCGTATAAACATTTAGAATTTATACCTGAAGATCTCGAATCAAAGAGGGATGAAATTGAGAATGAATTGATCTATATTGGCTTTGTGGCAATTATTGATCCACCTCGAGAAGGGGTTCAAAATGCAATAGATTTGTGTCATGATGCAGGAATTGATGTGGTAATGATAACTGGCGATAGTCTTCCCACAGCTAAAGCAATTTCCAAAAATATTCACATTTTAAAAAATCCTAACGATTTAGTGATGGATGGAAGTAAATTAGAAGAACTTGATGCTACGGTTCCTTTAGAAAATGTAAAAGTGTTCTCCCGTGTTATTCCTAAAAATAAGCAGAGCATTGTAGAAAAGTACCAAAATAAAGGAAAAATAGTTGCAATGACTGGTGATGGTGTAAATGATGCTTTGGCACTTAATTTAGCAGATGTTGGAATTGCAATGGGTATTCAAGGAACGGATGTAGCAAAACAAGCTGCAGATATGGTTATTTCTGATGATTCTTTCATCTCAATCGTAGAAGGGATCCGTAGAGGGCGTGGGATCTTTGCCAATATTCGTTCTGTTGTATTTTACTTTATATGTATTAACATTTTTGAAGGATTAGTTAATTTAATTTTATCTGTTCTTTTGGGTTTGCCATATTGGTTCGATCCTGAGTTTTTACAGTTGTTTTTGCTAATCTCTGCGACTTTACACTCTTTTACTGGATTGATTTTGACTTTTGATAAGATACCGGACGATGTTATGAAAGAAAAGCCGAGAAACTCTCAAGAAATAATCTCTCGGCAATTTTTAATCTTATTAGCAAGTTATGGGATTTTCTTGATGATAGTAATGTTTGGTCTATATTTCTTAGTCTCTAGCGATATTTATCCCATATTTACCGTGAATGTATCGCATGGGGCTTTGGATTCACAGTATATTTTTACACAAGCTACGAAGTCGTTATGGGAAGGAACCGATCTTAAAATTGCAAAAACCTTGTCAATGTTAGCAACAACAATATTCATTGCTGAGTTTTTTATGGCCATACAGATCAGGCGTCCTAACAAAAGTTTATGGCGAACACTTAAGGAAGATATGAATTTGGTTATTATTTTGCTAGCAATCGGACTTTTTGGTCTGCTTTTCTCATTAATATATATTCCAGGTTGGCAAATCTTCTTTTATTCAATAGGTTTTAAATTCCAATTAATGTTTCTTCATATTTGGGATTTAATTCTCTGTTTTGGCTTTGCTTTCTTTGGGTGTATTCTTCCTTTTGAAATAGTTAGATGGATTTCACGGAAACTTGGAATTATTTTTTAAATTAGATTGATTTCTCTTTTTTTTTTCTATTCTATTGTATTCAATCTTGGGCCAAAAATTATTAAATTTAGAGCAAAAATTTATTAAACCCATTGACATATATATCGTATAGAGAAGCGAAGACTAATATGAAAGATATGAAAACCTTCTTTCATAGCTTTTAACGGCAAATAATCCATTTGGGAGCGATATTGTTTGTTAAAAGTAGTCAAAAGATCAAGAAGGGGTGCGTCGGGCTTTCATTTTTTTAGATTTTCGCTTTCTCTCTTTTACTTTTTTTATGTATTTTGAAGAGGGAAATTAATTAATCCCAAAACATTTTATTCTCATAGGATGCCTGAAATTCCAGAAGATATTTCTGTCGAACACAATGAAGTTCTAACAAATATTGAAAATCAAGACTCTATAATTAAATTTAAACATGCCATTTCCCGATCAATGGCTGAAGATCTCCTAGAAACTCTGCAAACTAAAATAATTCAAGAATACAATTTACGAAATATTCAATTGCATATTAATCCCATTTACAATAGATATGAAAATTTAATTGGATTGGAATTTAGTTCTCCTTTATCAAAAGATTTGCGGGATGAATTAAAAGAGCGAATTAATGAAATAATTCAAGATTTGATGCAGTCAGTTGAAAAAAAACGGAACCACTTCCAAGCAGATATGAAATCTAAAGAACCAATAAGCTTTACAGAACTATTAGGAACTTTTCGTAT
The DNA here is from genome assembly GCA_021498095.1 of Candidatus Harpocratesius repetitus. Lineage (GTDB taxonomy): Archaea > Asgardarchaeota > Lokiarchaeia > Sigyniarchaeales > Promethearchaeaceae > Harpocratesius > Harpocratesius repetitus. Next base: position 1,391,224 of record JAIZWK010000001.1, read on the forward strand.
CAAAGTAATTTATGTTCTTATTCCTATCTTAATAAGTATTGGAACAGCTATGTTTTTAGGATGGGCTGCAAAGGTAGAAGCTGATATAAATATTAATGTAGCTCCCTACCCAAATGAGAATAATATTGGAGAAATACTATATAATGGGTTCATGCCAGTTTTAATTTCTGCTGTATTTATTACTATCATTTATTTATTAATAAAAAAATTTGGAATGATTGCATTCAAAATCATCATGGGAATTGTAATTTTCTTTTATTCTTGGTATGGATTAATATTTTTCATAACTGTCTTTTTTACAATTTATCTAAATAAAGTTCCTGAAGAATCAATAAACTTTGCATGGTTTAATGGATTGTATCTTGGTTTTTTCTACGGCTCAATTATTTTATTTATTATTTTAATGGTCTTTTTCTTTGGAAACAAGTTATCATTAAAACAGCGAAATGCTATTGTATTATTTTATTCAATTTTTATGGGAGCGATTATTGGAATTTCGTTACCGACTTGGACAACTTTTGCTTTTGCAATTTTTCTATCCATTTGGGATTTGTTCACTGTATTTAAAGGACCCTTGGGCAAAATTGGCCAAATGATCCAAGATAATCAGCTGGAAACATATAAAAGAATTAAGAACATGTTAGATGAAGGTAAAATTGGAATTGATCAAGTTGGTGATTATGAACAATTCGTTTCTTTGCAAACAAAAAAGGATGAAGAAGGTGAAATTGATTACAAACAAGTAGAAGTTGAATTGGGTTCTGGTGACTTGATTTTATATTCTGCCTTAGTTGCTAATGTATTCATCAATTATGGAAGCTGGTTTTTAGCGGGTTTGGTGATCTTTGGTGTGATATTAGGGGCTATATTAACCTTATATCTTTTATTATCCAAGAAAAAAATGCTTCCAGCATTACCATTCTCAATGATGTTTGGAATTATATTATTCTTTGTTGGAATTTTACTGCAAAAGATATTTTGAGATCGAGAGTTTGATAATATAAGAGATATTGATTTGGCGGTAACCATGTATACAGTTTTTGTTCTCTAATTTCTTTTAAATTAAATTGAGAATCAAATTGATAAATTGGGGTTGAAAAGTCCAATATTTTCGTTAAATCATTCAGTTGTACTAATTGAGCATTAAACCAATCTTTATTATAAATTAAGAGCATCTGCGAATTGTTAGACGTATTCCTTTTTCGAAGAATCAAAATACCCAAATTTTCGTAAGGATAATGCCACAATAAGCCTTCTTGCTGCAAAAGAGGATATTTTGATTTAAATTGATTGATTCTTTGAATATCTTTACGAATATCGAAAAGAGGTTGGCTTTTCTCGATAAATTCGGTGAATACAACCTTTAGCTGTTTTTTTTCTCCCCATTCATATCCTATTGGCATTAATACACCTTTAGAGAAATAAGCTGCAAAGAAATATCGAAAAATCTGAACATCTTTTCGACCCCCGGTTTCTTTTACTAACCTTGTTGTATCGTGGCTTTCGGGAAAGCTAATAGAGGGTGCGATTTGAGAATATAATTTTTGCTGTTCCAAGCACCATGATGCTGTGAAATCCCACCATTTGCTAGAATTAGCTATAAAATCAAATTTAACATCCTTTAAACTCATGTTTTGTTGAAAGTTTGCCCCTAATGTTTCTGCCCAGAATACTATATCCGGTTTGATATTTTTACAAAAAGAAATTAATTCCTTCCATATATCAGCAGGAACTTGATAAGCTGCATCTGCACGAAATCCATCAACTCCAAAATTTATACAAAATGCTAAATATTTCTTAAAAAAACTCGTGATTTCTTCTCGATAAGGACTATCAAAATTTATTTCAGCTAAATCTCCCCAAATCTGCATTTCATTTGTGTTTGCAGGATTAACAGCATATGGTGGTGCTATAGTATAAACAAGTTCATACTTTTCAGAAGGAAATTGATTTCTATCGTAATCTACATCCTTCTTTTGAATCTCTTCAAATACCCAAACAGGATGAAGTGTTTTTTTTTCACGTAATATCCATTTATGAAGATACCAATGGGGATGATTAGATACTGAGTCGATGGCTGTATGATTGATTACAATATCAAAAATAACTTGCAAACCTAATGAATGTGCTTGCACAATAAACGCCTTGAAAGAATTCCAAGTTTCTTGATCTTTTTGATCAATAGCAAACTTAGGATCTAATCGAAAATAATCCTTTATTGAGTAAAGGGAGCCGGAGAAACCTCTTTGATTGATTGGGTTGATATATATCCAAGTAAAACCCATATTAACGATTCCCTTAAGTAATTGATTCCATTGGGCTATTTTTCCTGCCAAAGGAGGAAATAAGTTATATATTATAACATGAGGATTTAATTTCAAATCATTCACGCTTCATTAATTATGAGAAAATTATCCTTTCAAATTCGAGATTCCTTTAAAATTCCATGATTTTCAATTCGTAAACAACTGTATTATTCTCAAATATTAGTATAAATATAAAGGGAAGTGTTCTTTAGTAAGATCCATGCACCTATTCATCTATTTCTTCTCCATATTTAAAAAACATAAGGCGCGATATTTTGCTTGTATTCTTGGATTTGGAGTTGCTTTGGGTGCTGTTTTTGGTGTTTCTGCCTACTCTGCTATATTAGATGATACGGTAAATAGATTTTATTTTTTGGAGGATAATTCTTACCTTGTTCTAAGTAAGGGTACAAATGTACTTCAGATTATACCATTTGAGTCTCAAATACCAGAAAATGTATCAACTTCATTGCTTGAAAATGCAGGAGTAACCTATACATTACCTATAATTTTTAAAAATTTTAGTAATGAAACTCAATTTAAATGGTTGAAAAATGTAATTGTGGGTATTAACTTTAACAATTTGCGAAATCTTTACATGAAAGATGTTGGATTGCAAGAAGGTGTCTGGCCGCAAGATCCAAATAAAGAAATTGTTGTTGGACCTAATATTGAGTTTGAAAATCTATCATTAGGAAGTGTAATTCCTATTCGGGGGAAGAACCTCACTGTTTCTGGTATTCTAAATCCATCAAATGTATTCTTTGATAAATTTATTTATTTAGATTATTCATTAAGTCAAAGTTTATTTGATATGGATGGGTTGTGCACTGTAATTTATGTTTTAGGAAATCCTGATATACTTAATAATCCACAAATTATCCAATCGCTCGAAGATTCTGTGGAATCACAATATCCATCCGTTGATTTTATTGATTCGGATGAGTTAGATGAAGCATCTGGGTTCTTTTATCAAATGTTGGACGTTTTTAATGTAATAATGACTCTATTTCCTCTTTTTATCAGTGGGTTATTTATCTTTATTCTTATGTTGCTTAATGTAAAAGATCAAGAACAAGAATTTGGAATGCTCCGTGCCATTGGAATGCCGTTAGAATATATTGGTGTTATTATCTTTTTCCAAAGTATACTAATTACTGGATTTGGCTATCTGATTAGTTTAATCATAGGAAATTTATATTTTATGTATGGTTTTTACGTTTTTCGAAAGAATATTGAAACTAATGGTATTTTCAGTTATGTTAGAGATATGATTCAACAAATTCCATCATCAATTTATATTCAAACTTTAATTGTTTCTTTATTTGTCGGAGTTATTATCTCAATTTATCCATCTTTTCGCGCTATGCGGCAATCAATTGTCCAAACGTTCAGGAAAGAAGAGTGATTATTCAATGAAATTTAATCAATACATTTTCAATAACCTTACTCAAAAAAAAGTTAGAACGATATTATGTATAATAGGAATTGCTACCAGCTTGGTAAGTTCTACTGTTATGGCACTATTAACTGATTATTATTCTTCTCGTACTTCAACTTTCTTTCGGCCATTTCCAGAATTTGATGAAGTACTAGAAAGAGGTACAAACTTTATACAACTAATACCAGTTGGTTCAACGATAGATTTAGAAGTTAAATCCGATTTAGATACTTATTTTAACATTGATTCGATTCCTCTTCTTATTGTTCCTAATAATAAAGATTTACTCTCTTTTTATAATAATTATATTTATGGTGTTCCTTTTTTACAACAGCAAATATTATTTCAGAGTATTTATCTTCAAATGGGACGTTGGCCACAAAATTCGAACGAAATAGTAGTTGGAAATGAGTATTTGGATAAAAAAGAATTAACTTTATTTAATCATACTTTTCCTATCGTTGGTGTAATTAGTAAGCAATATTCTTATTTAGATCGAATTATTATTATGGATCATAGTATTCTTGAGCAAAAAACGGGTAATTTAGGAAAAACCACGGTAATCTTCATCCCATCATTTTTAGAAAAGAATATTTCTAAAATTGATAAATTTGAGTTAGAAAATAGTCATATTGATATTTTGACTTCTTCTGAAATGGAGGCTCTTCATGGGCAGATAGGGGATTTCATGAATAATCTAGTGAATGTATTAAGTGTTTTTACTGCAGGTGCTTCGATTATATTTGTTTTCTCACTAGAATTAATGAATATTTTTAGTCGTAAGAAAGATTTTGATATTTTTCGAATTTTAGGAGCAAAAACTAAAACTATATTTCAGACAGTTGTTATCGAAAATTTTATTTTGCTAATTTCTGGACTAATTATTGGGATTCCTGTCTCAATTTTGAGTTTTTCTCTTTTATATTCTTATCTTATCTTAAATGTTAATCAAAGTACAACTTTTTTTACAGGATTCTCCAAAGGTTGGAATTATATATTTCACCCTTTTCAATGGGATTTATTTATAGAAAACATTCTCATAATTAGCATTGCAAATATCGGGTTTGCTTTGATAATTTCTCTTATAGGGCTCCGTCAATACAAATTATCTGAGTTAAAACAAAAATATTAAGGTGAATCGTTAAAATATGAATTCTATTTCAACAAAAACAATGAATCAAAAAGAAGAAATTATTCTTCAATTAACTGGGATTGAGAAAAGTTATAAAACATATTCAGAAACACTACATGTTCTACGTGGCGTAGATTTAACCATACATCGTGGTGAAATTGTTAGCATTATGGGACCAAGTGGTTCGGGGAAGTCTACTCTTCTTAATATCATTGGATTACTTGATACATATGATTCTGGAATGTATTCAATCGCTGGGATTGATACTACAAATTTAACACGAAAACAAAAACAGCAAATTCGTCTACAAAAAATCGGTTTTGTGTTTCAAACCTTTAATCTCATCCAAACTTTGACAGTACAGCAAAATATTGAATTACCTATGAATTTACTAAGAAAATCTCAAGAAAATCAACATAAAAGATCTTCTGAATTAATGGCTGAGTTTGGTTTAACAACTAAAAAGAAGAAATTTCCTTATCAACTTAGCATTGGAGAGCAGCAACGAGTTTCAATTGCAAGAGCTTTAGTAAATAATCCTGTAATTATTTTATGTGATGAACCAACTGGAAATTTGGATGAAGAAAATGCTCAGACAATTTTGAATCATTTATCCAATTTGAAGCGGTTTAATACCACAATCTTAATTGTGACTCACAATCCTTCAATTAAGCAAATCACAGATAGAAATTTCATCCTTTCTCATGGAAAAATTGAACAGCAAGCTTGATCACTTAATTTTTTGCTCTTATTCTTGATTGCTTCTCTCGATCATATTCACAAATAAATAATTTTTATTTATATCCCCACTTTATTTAAACCGTGAATTTAACCATTAATCCTAAATTTTCTGCGATTTCGAATTTCAGAAAATATACACTAATATCTATTTCTTATATTTTGCTTTTCTTAGCTGTAGCCCCAAACTTTTATTATATTAATTGTGAAATTACTCCAAATTCTTATAATACGCTTATTCCTCATATTCAACCTTCTCAACAGTCTAATCAGATTGTTTCTCTGTCTTATAATGTTTACTATGAAATACATGATGAGACAAAAGAAAGTGATGAATTTTTGATATCCATGCTCATTAATGGAACAAATTTGATTTATGAAAATGGAACAATTCAATATCGATTATCGAAGCCAATTTTAAATCCTACAGTAGTTAATGCGCTATCTTTCATATTTGGAGAAGAACAGGCAGGATTTTTAGCAAATAATGAAAATAATTTGTCTTTACTCACAGAATTCTCATATCGTCGAGAACGATTGAATGATGTAAATTCAAATCAAGATTTTACTATTAATTCAACCTATACAATTTTTTGGCTTAATAGTTCAGATCGACCAACGAATTTCCTTCATGATTATCAGCAAATTCCGTTTTTCCAAGTATCTGGCCCCATAATGTTTACTTTACGAAAAGATCATCCAGACGTTGCTTCACCAAAGTGGAGTCCAGACATTCGAGATTTACGTAAAAATAATCCCATTTTGCCAACTTATTATCTTACACTCAATTTAAATAATCAAATCACCGTTAAATTATATTATGATATGACTTGGAGTCTTTTACTTCGTGCAGAAGTGCAGTATGTTAATCCTAATGATGAATCAAATACATATTTCATCCGTATGTATCTTGAATCGTCTTCTCTTCCTTTCACCTTTTCTGATTCCAATCCTTATCGAGAAGAATATTTAAAAAACCTAACAATTGTGTTATCGATTATTGGAAGTATTATTGTTATTGCAACATCCATTGGATTTTTAATGTATCGAAACCGAAAAAATAAAGCTGAAGATAGAATAAAAGCTGAAAAAAACACTTCACATGGAGAAGTGGAAAGTAATAATTTGGAATCGAATAAAGGAATTAAAAAGAAAAAGAAAAAGAAAAAAGGTAAGAAATTAGATTCTCAATCTATATTAAATCGAATTTAATAGCAAAAGTGGAATTAAACATGAGTAAAAATCGCAATAACATAAATATCGAAAATATAAGTAATTTTTTATCGTTTTTTACCCATTTTCTTCAATTTAGCGGGATTATAGAAATGGTTATTGCTGTTGGTTTTTTTTTCTTGCCTTTAGTTGCTGATAGTTTTGGAATCGATTTGGGGATTCCATTATTTTACTTGTTCGCTGCAGTGGAATTCTTAACTCTCGGATTTCTGCTGTGGTACGCTGCTCGTGATCCGAAGAAATATAGAATTATTATTGTTTCTTCATGTGCTTTCCGATTTCTAATGATTATTCCTGAACTTACAACCATCATTTTGTATCCACAATTCTCTTTGATATTATTTATAGGACTTGCTTATGATTGGATTTCTTCCATTTTTACGCTCATTTCAATGAAATATTTAAATTTCCTCTAAAATTTGGTGCTAAAATGATATACATTGTTCGCTTCTTTCAAGGAAATGCTTCTAGATTATCATACTTAATTTTTTATTCATTGAATATACTTTTATTTCTTGCAGGTGCTCTTATCTTAAGTCAATTTTATCCTAATGGATATAATTTTTGGGAAAATACGATAAGCAGTTTAGGAAGTTATAAAAAGAATCCTATTGGTGCATTTTGGTGGAATTTAATTTTATTTATTTTTGCAATTATATTAAGTGGAAATATTTCCTTTATTTATCAGCAAATTCAAAATTTAAATAATTTTTTGACACTAAAGCAAAGTAGAAATAAAAGAATTCGAAAAATAAATTTGCTGCTTGTGATTTTCGCCATTGTTGGGATTTTTGGTGTGTCTATTTTTCCTGAAGAACTTGGGGTTATTCATGTAATATTTGCAGTTATGTTTTACTTCGGAATCGTTATTTGGCTAAACATTGTCATCTGGTGGGCAATTTCCTTAAAAAGATCTCGTAAAATATTAAGTATTCCTATAGTATTTTTAGATATTGTTTTTATACTTACTCTTTTTCTACCAGAATTTTCAGTTCCTTTTCTATTCCAGAATTATGCTACCTTTCTGTTTTCTTTTCCATTTTGGGAATGGTTCTGCTTTTTAGTTATTTATTTTGTTATCGGATACGCTAATTGGTTCGTGCTCTACCTTAAATCAGATACTAAAATCAAGTAATTATATATTCCACTTATTCAAGATACAATTAAAAAAACACCTTAAAATTTATTATTCATCTTGAATCAGATACCTTAGGGTTAAATATTAACCCAGTGAATTAAAAAAATGTCTAGTGAAAATGAATCAGCTGAAAAACCTATGATCCGACGATTGGTTTTGGATATCTTGAAGCCTTTTGACCCCGAAATTAATATTGTTGCAAAAGAACTGATTAATCGATGTTCAAGCAGCGATGTTTCGGTCAATATCACTGTTTACGAAGTGGATAAATTAACCACAACCTGTAAGGTTATAATTGAAGGTACTCATTTAGATTACGATGAAATACAGGAAATCTTAATAAGCATGAATTGTGTTATTCATTCCCTGGACCAAGTTGTAGCAGGAAGCAAATTGGTTGAAGATATCGATACTCCGCTGGATTAGTGGACAGGTTTTTTAAAAAAAACTTGAAATCTTTTCGACAATAAAATTTTTACTTTTTATTTTTATTTTTAATTATATCGGGAAAAATCATCAACAGATTTCCCGAATTATTATTTTCCTTTAAAAATTTGATAAATATAGTTTAATTAAACTTCTATTCATCAAAAAATAAATTCAAGCCTACAGGAAAAATCATTTAATTTTTAATTTGTGATGAAAATTTAATATGATAATTATTCAAAATCAGAATGGGAGTCTCTCAGTTTTAAGTTTTGCAATATTCGAGATATCACTACTTACTTAAACGCATCGGAATTTAATTTCTGTGTTCGGAATGGGAACAGATGGAACTTCCGACCTATGACCGAGAGACAATTAATTCAGTAATGCAAAATATTTAAACTTGCCTTGTCGCGCCCAGTTCCCACCATCCTTTTTGAATTTTATTGAATTGTAATATATTTGATATTTATTTGATAAATTAAGAAAAATGCAGGAAAATATGATAAATTCATTTTAATTAAATTTCTATTCATCAAAAAATAAATTCAAGCCCACAGGAAAATTCATTTAATTTTTAATTTGTGATGAAAATTTAATATGATAATTATTCAAAATCAGAATGGGAGTCTCTCAGTTTTAAGTTTTGCAATATTCGAGATATCACTACTTACTTAAACGCATCGGAATTTAATTTCTGTGTTCGGAATGGGAACAGATGGAACTTCCGACCTATGACCGAGAGACAATTAATTCAGTAATGCAAAATATTTAAACTTGCCTTGTCGCGCCCAGTTCCCACCATCCTTTTTGAATTTTATTGAAATGTAATATATTTGATATTTATTTGATAAATTAAGAAAAATGCAGGAAAATATGATAAATTCATTTTAATTAAATTTTTATTCATCAAAAAATAAATTCAAGCCTACAGGAAAAATCATTTAATTTTTAATTTGGGATGAAAATTTAATATTATAAATTATTTAAAATCAGAATGGGAGTCTCTCAGTTTTAAGTTTTGCAATATTCGAGATATCACTACTTACTTAAACGCATCGGAATTTAATTTCTGTGTTCGGAATGGGAACAGATGGAACTTCCGACCTATGACCGAGAGACAATTAATTCAGTAATGCAAAATATTTAAACTTGCCTTGTCGTGCCCAGTTCCCACCATCCTTTTTGAATTTTATTGAAATGTAATATATTTGATATTTAACTGATAAATTAAGAAAAATAATTAGCATAGTAAAAGGAAAATTGAAAAAAGAAAAATAAAAAAAAAATTGTCTTTTTGGTTTAATTCTACTTTCTTCGAGGCCAACTAATTTTTGTTTATTTACAATTTCGATCATGAGGTATCAGGAAATTTTATATTCCATTTGTTCTATTTCTAACAATTTTTAACCGAAATATGCATGTGATTTTTTTAACTTATCGAAATTCATTATTAACTGAATTCTCTTATTATAATATTGATTACTCGTCAATAACTTTAATCACTTAATCATTTGAGTTAACGCGCTTTGATATAGATATACTATTTCTTATTTATAAGAATTATAGAAAATTTTTCCACACAAAAAACCAAAAAAAATGAACATCTAGTTAAAAAGAAATTGAAAAAATATAATTTCTCAAGATAAGTTCCATACTTTTATGGACTTCTAAAGAAAATCTTGGGTGCAGTACTGTAATGCATTTAGGAATTCGAAAGCAATGCCGAAAATATGTGGAGAGAGTTCCGTTCGGGGATCATGTTCTAGCGAAAAATAATGTGGAATATCCTTTTCTTTTAATAGATCATGCATATTTTGTGCAAAAGAAAATAAACCATACTCATCATGAGAATCGCAAGACAACCAAATTTTCATAGAACGCAAGTTTTCTGGATTTTCTTCAAATATACGTAGTAAATCATATTTCTGCCAGTTTTTCCAAGCCTGTTCATCATATGAGATTAAATTTCCTTTAGAATCGAACTTTAAACTTGGAAGAAGGGGTCTATTGCCTGAAAAAATCATGTCTTGAGTCTCTAAAATATCTTCAAACATCATTTTTCCAAATTTTTGAGCTAATCGATGTCCCAGTAAACGTGAAATTAATGGAACAACCAAGTCCCATTGTAGTAGTTCTAATAGTGTATTAGCAGGGCTCAAGGCGGCAAATGCAGAAAAAAGATTAGAGAATTTATGTCCCAAATAAAGTGCGCCAAAACCACCCATTGAACCACCTATCAAGACGCGGTGTTCACGATCTGGAATGGTACGAAAGTGTGAGTCTATATATTTGATAATATCTTGAGAAATATAATTCGCATAATTACCAGAAAAAGGGGAATTAACATAAAAACTTCCTTTTGTTGAGCGGGCACCATCAAGACCTTTCAATCCACCTTTAACTCTGAGATGTAAACTTGCATCAGGTTGAACTATAATCATTGGTGGAAGCTTATGGTGTTTAATCATTTTGTCAATATGAATATACGTGGGGACTTTATCAATATGAAGTCCGTTTCCAATTGATTTCATTAATATTTTTATTGGCTGCCAAGAAATCAAATCCAAATCGGGCATTAAAAGCCAATTTCCTGCATGTCCATCATATCCATGTAAAACATAAACCACTGGATAATGATTATCAAAATTTTGATAATAATCTGGTGGAAGATAAACGCTAACAATTCGATTTACAGGACTTTTTAGTGGATTAGTTTCTAAACTACGAGAATGTATCGTGTTTAGCAAATATCGGGGGTGTTTTGATTGATATTCCATAATAATGACCAAAATTGTGGAAAAAACTGTAAATTACAAACGATCAAACTCAAATAACTTGATCTATTAAATGAAGAGTACTTTTAGATGAATGAATATCTATGTCCATATGTTTTAAATTTAGAATATGAATCGATTGAATAATAAATGATTAATTTTTTCCTTTTTTTATTTTTTATAGAATGTTGATTTCTTTATTCCAGTTATTGATTTGTCTCCTGCATTTGCATATATTCTTTAAAAAGTCTATTTGATTCTTCCAATAATAATTCTGAAATTAATGAAAATGATCTTTCGACATTTTTACCTGTTTTTGATGAAAGTTCGATATGTTGCACACATGAATGTTTCATTGCAATTTCTTGAGCATATTCTGGTGAAACCTTACGATATGATTCTAAATCGCATTTAGAACCAATTAAAAAAATAGGTATGTTTCCTGCATTTTTTCTTACAATTTCTAACCAGATTCCAATGCTTTCTAATGATTTTTCAGATGTAATATCGTAAAGAAAAAGTGCTGCATTTGATCCCTTGCTATATGTGGGCAGTAAAAAGCGAAATCTCTCTTCACCGCCAAAATCCCAAATTTGAAGCTTTACTTTTTTACCATTAACTAATCTGACTTTTTTGGAAAAGAAATCAACGCCAATAGTAAGTCGGGGTGAATCAATGAACACACCTGTTATATATCGATGAGTTAGACTAGTTTTGCCAACTGATGCATCACCTAACATGAGAAGTTTGTAAGTAAAGTCTGTGCTCAATATTGTCACCATATAAAGATTATTTTTTTTCTAAGAATAGGAAATATCTGGCCGTTTTTGAACGGGATAATTGGAATATAAGAATTCGAATCCTACAAAATAATATGTGGCACCAACTAATAAAGATTTATTCGATAAAGATAAAGTTAGAGTGAAAGAAAAGTTATTATAATATACTTAAAATAGATATCAAAAAGAAGCAATAGAAACGAATTATTGTAGCCAAGAGTGAGATTTATTTTCATCGATAAAAAATTCATTCTCAAATAAACACTATAACCTCTTGGCTATTGTTATTAACTTAATTTCGATAATTAATATTTACTTTAATCAGAAAGAAAAGAAAGTATGAAAATCAATAAAAAATATTCAATCTATTGGAAAATACAAATAAAATAAGAAGAAATCAAAATTTGAAAAAATTAGGTTGTTTAGAATATAGTATCAAGCCTTTCATGGCGATTTTCTAAAAATGGGGGCTGAAATGAGATAGTTGAGAGTGGTTTTGATAGATAATTATTTTGTTCCTTATGAATGATATCAAGATGATTAATGTGATTAATTAATTTTGCTTCAGGAAAATTTAATTGGGTTAAAAGTGGTTTTAAAATAAATTCAACATCTTTTTCAGAAAGATGCGCACGTAAATGGGCTTCTATCTGGGGGAGTGGTAAAGTGCATTGTGGTTCAATGACTGCTAATGGCGTTAATTGATTGATGATTTCAATAAATTTCTTCTGATATTCTGATAAATTTAATTGAGAAGGACAAAACATTTCAAAGCGAACAGGTAAATCTGAAGAAGATAATCTAAGATATGAATATAGGACATGATATTTTATTTTTATGCTGAATAATAAAGAGATTAATTGAGTTTCATTTTTATTCGGTGCACAATTAAAATCTTGAGTAATTGTAGATAATGAAGGTGGATTTATTTTGAATTCTCTATTTTCTTGAATGATTACCGTACGGGAACCTGGATGCATAATTCGATATAACAGTTCATAATCTGAAAATGCCATTAATTCTTTTCTGAAATTAAACTGCATTAATGAAGGCCCAGATAAATTAACTCTTGTTGTATTTAGTTTTTTTAATAGGATCGGAAGACTTCGGATAATCAGATCTCGTAGTTGATTTGTTCGAGAATCTTTCACAGAACCAATTAAGGCAATATTATTAGTGGCGCATAAATCATAGAGATGATGATAACTATATATAACATCAAGACATAATTGGGGAAACTTCTGTATTATTCCATAAAATCGACTACTAGGGGGAAGATGCACACTTCCATCAAGTATTATTATATTTGGGAAAGAATTTTCAGAATTTGGGATTAATGATGATTCATGTGCACATTTTTCAATATATTGTATTATCATCGAGTTTTCAGCTAAAATTCTACGAAAATTAGCAACAGCGGAAAGATTTTGAGAACGATGAATACCAAAGTCAGAATAGAGTGTAAAATTTTCATCCTTTTCAACTGCAGGAAAATAGGATATTTTAGGATGAGAAGGTTCCGTAAAATCATATTCTACGACAACTGCCTTAATTAGAGTCAGATCTAATCCTTGATATTCCCTGATTCCAAGACCTCCATCAACAGCTGCGATTTTTTTCCCTTTGAGAATTTTCATATCTGGAATTGCAGTATTGGGCAGAGGCTGAAAAAAAGTAGACTCCGTAAATGGATGAAAAGTTGATTTTCCATATTGAGTTAAGTCCAAAAAAGGGTGAAAGCAGAATTCACTACAGAAAACATCTAAAAATTTTCTTCTTTCTTCTAAATGTGTTCGTATTGCTTGAATTTGAGCTTGAAGATCTAATGAAAGTAGTTCTATTCGAGAGTGAAAAGATTTTTTTTTAAAATATTGTAGCGGATAATTACTAAAATTTTCATTTTCTAAATTATTTTTCTTGTATGATTTGCTTTGAGAAGTTGAAACAGGAGAAAAATATGATTCTTCCCATTTAATAAAATTACGCGCCATTAAGCATTCAAACAAAGGAATTTCCATTTGAAAATAAATAGTGCGAAGGTTTAGTTGTTTATTAAATACATTTGCTATAAAAGAATTGCAGATTCAATAACTTGAGCAAGACTTTGATTGTGGAATTCAACTAAATCTGGAAGATAGCTAATTACTGCTAAGGGAGTCTCAATAGGTATAGGAATAAGGAATAAGCTCTGTATTTTATCAACAATCACCAAGCCCATATGATTATCAAGTTTTTCTAAAACACCTTCATATAATTGAAAACTCAAAGACTCTTTCACTTCAAAGTGCATTATTATTAGGAATTTGTGTGACAATTTTCAATTTGAATATTGTCGGAAATCTTACCCTACTTTTTGCGATATTGTTCTTATATGACATATTCCATAAGGATGCTTTTCACAACAGAAATAAGAAAAATAAAAAGGTGAAAAAAAGAAAGGGATTCTTTTTATTTCAATAATAGATAATTTTCCCCGAGGCAAGAATCCCCCAAGAACCTCCCCACAATATCTAAAGCTAAATATACATATACAACTCTTCAATATTTCATAACTTCTATTCTAAAATATCTGTTGTACCTACCTCGCTTCAGCGTTACATATTTGGAAAATTCGAATATTTAAAGATATTGGTTTCTCGTTCTTTAATCTCCTTATCAAAAAAAGAATTAATTCTACAAATATGCCTTTTTATATGAGTATATCTAAATTACACATCAGAATAGCAAGTTTAGATTGTAATTTTCTTAGATAATACTTCAATCTCAATATGACACCGAGAACAATAATGAACTTTTGAGTAATAATCTGTTTTACAACGAGGGCATTGGTAAACGGTAATGAATTGTATATGCTCTTGCTCTTTTTGATACTTCATTTGAAGAAATTTGACAGAAAATACAATTAATCCACCTATTACAAACTCCAAACAAATATGAAGTAGAGTGTAACTTAAAAAGTTTTCAAGGATCAAATCATTTTGTAATTGTAGATTTTCAGTTATATTTCGCACCAAAATCCAATAAAAATATGGAAATAACGAATGTATTCCAAGAATTACAAAAAATGTACTTTTCACTAACTTAAATGTCATTATTCTTATCTCAAATAACCCTAAACTGATAAGAATTGCAATCGATAAAAAAATTGAAGCGCCTACCATTATCCAGTATTGATTTATACTTGAAGAATAACAGAAACTTGAGAAAAATCGAATCAATGCAATTGCAACAGGATCAATTTCAATTTGTGATAATTCTGTTGAATTTAAAGGTGCAAAGATATTAAAAATTAAGAGGAATAGAATTAACCCGCTTAAATAGGTTGCGATTGGTATAATTTTTTTCATGAAATCTTCGTCAATCTCATAATTTGAAGGAATTTTTTAATTTTTCCTTTTTTTTACCTAAAAACGAAAAATCAACGGATTCAAATAAGATCTGGCGTTAATTTACGCTAAGAATTATGGTTATTATTAAATCCAAATATTATTATATTAAACCATCAGATAGTAAAAATTGGTTGATTATTGGATCTCCATCGAATAAGGAGGTAGATGTAGAAATAAAGATATTGGATTATCTTTTTCGCTGTGAACCCAAGGAAATTGAAGTGGATGGTATGCAGATAATGTGTTCTCGATTATGCTGTTATACAGGTTGTTATGTCTCGATGGAAGAAATTAAGCGCGCTGAGGTCTTATTGCCGAAAATTTTTCCAGATCTTCAAGAAGATGCCAAAAATCTGCTTAATATAAACAATAATCAAATTTATTTGCCTGATGATTATGATCGAGAAGAGAATCTCTATAAAATCAGATGTTCACCAAATGAATGGAATTTTAATGAAGACGATGATGAAGAGGAAGATGACGAATTTAGTCTGCCTCCACGTAATCATTGTATTTTTCTTATGAAGAATGGATTATGCGCGCTTCATAAATATTATATCAAATATAATCAAAATTGGATTAAAGAGAAATTCAATATCTGCACCACTTTTCCCTTAGATTTAAGACCGCAAGATGGAACTATGGGATTTATGAATGAATTTGATGATTTTGCATTTGGTGAAGTAGAATGCCTAAGCAAAAATCGCAATTTGAAAGAACACCTTGGTTATCCTCAGATTATTGATTCCATGAAAGATGTTATCGTAGATCGCTTTGGAATCTCATGGTGGAATGCCCTAAATCACTGCGCTAAAGATTTCCGTCTTGGCAAAATTGATATTGATTATATTTATTCTGATACAAATCTTGCATAAATATTAAATGAAGTTGAGTTATTTTTTCTTTTTTTTGGCTTTTTGAGAAATTAGGAGAATACTACAAAAATGAACTAAAAAAGAATTAAAAAATTTTCGTCTTTAGTTTTATGAAATAAAAAGCTTTAGAATCGTACCATAAAGTAACAAAAATCCAAAAATAATCATAAAACCGATTACGATACTTAAGAATGATTGCCAATATTTCGCTTCTGTATATCCTACCATTCCAATCATTAAAGCAATATTGAAAAGTAACCAAAATATTAATGTCAACATTGAAAGATTTTCAGGAAGAAATAATCCAATTAAATCACCAATAATTGACCAAATTATAACTGCTCCCCAGATTCTTAAAGTTCCAATAAAAGTAGGCTTCACTTTAAATAATCTGAATATTAATGCAAGAACTATTGCATATACAAAAGTCCCAATTAAAGAACTACCAAAACCTGCAAAAGATGCTGAAATTCCTGTTAATTCTAAACCTGAGATTCCGCTTGAACCTGGATTACCATTAAAAAAAGCAATTATTGATTCTATAAGAGCATATAAAAGAATCGATATTACAAAATGAGATGGCAAATTGAGACAGCGTTTCGTGATGTAAACATTCACAAAGGACTTTGGCGGTCAAATAGAGATGGAACTCGACTCTTTGGTGAAATGGGCAAATATTTATTGTTCAATTATTGGCAGATTGAAAGAGATCAAATCTTCTCTAATCACCAAATGGCGTTCCAAGAATATCGCAATTGGCTTATGGATGAATTTTCTCGGACTATTAACTTGTAACGTGCTTAAAATATACCAAAACCAGATGGTAGATGAGGAAAATGTAAAAAAAGTTATTTCATTGGGAACTCTCAATAATTGTTTTCTAATTATTTTTTTACAAGGAGAAACAACAATATTTTTATTTTGTTTGAAATAACACAGAACAAAGGTTCCATAACTTGATATGTGGGACAATTGTGGGTTGAAATTTTATGGCAATTAATAAACGCATTTTAGACGAGTTAGAGAAAAATCTAACCATCGGGAAATTGATTGATATTGTGGCTGAATTGTATCCTAATGTAGAAGCTGCAATATTTGACGATGTACGCAAAACTTGGACTGAATTTCATGAAGATATTATGAAATTTGCTATTGGTTTGCATAAAATGGGATTAAAAAAAGGAGATAAGGCAGGAGTTTGGGCAAAAAATATATATGAATGGATGGTTGCCTGGTATGCTCTTCCTAAAATTGGAGTTACTTTAATTCCCATGGATTCTTGGTATCAGCCTTTTGAAGCAGAATACATTCTCAAACATAGTGAAGCTGCTGGCTTGATATGTACATCTGATTATATTTCTATGATTGAAGGTTTTAAAGATAAAATACCCGATTTAAAATATATTGTTTTAATGGATAGTCCTGAAACGATTAATACTTCTATGGAAGAGGTGGTTACGATGAAATCGGTCATGGATGTTGAACTTTCTCCCGAAAATATCCAAGAAGTCCAAAACATTCAAGATTCGATTAACAAAGATGAAGTAACCTTTATTTTATATACTAGTGGAACGACAGGAAAACCCAAAGGTGCTCAATTAACTCATTATAATATTCTTCGTAACACAGTTGATACTGCAAATGTAATGCGATGTGGTCCTGAAGATAAATATCTAATCCCTGTGCCATTCAGTCATTGTTTTGGAAACACACTGGGGATTACAACCGCTACTCTTACTGGTTCTTCTATGATTCCTTTACTTGATCAAACACCATCTATTGCAATGACAAAAGTAATGAATGAGAAAGTAACTGTATCACACGGTACCCCTACTCATTTCATCCGTTACATTAGATATTTGCAGGCACATCCAGAAGTAGATGTTTCTCATCTTCGTACAGGAATTATTGCAGGTGCTCCATGTCCACCAGACACATTAAGGGGAATTATGGATATTATGCATATGCAAGATATTGTTATCGGATATGGATTGACTGAAGCCAGTCCAATCATTACATTAACACAACCTGATGATCCATTTGAATATCGGGTAAATTCAGTGGGTAAAGCGATTCCAGATATCGATGTACGTATTGTTGATGATGAAAATAACGAAGTTCCTATTGGTGAATCAGGTGAACTTGTAGTTAAAGGATACAATGTAATGAAAGGGTACTATAAATCTGATTTCCAACCAATTGATGAGAAAGGGTACTTGCATACTGGAGATTTAGCCACAGTGGATGAAAATGGTTACTATAAAATTGTTGGACGTAAAAAGGATATGATCATTTATGGTGGCTTTAATGTTTATCCCAAAGTCGTGGAAGATTTCTTAATACAACATGAAGATATTTTGGAAGTGGCGGTAGTTGGTGTTCCTGATGAAGAATATGGGGAATTGGTGGCTGCCATTATCCGAAAACCAGAAGAATCCACTTTAACTGAACAAGATGTTGTTGATTATTGTTACGGAACAATTAACAGCCCAAGTGTTCCTAGGTATGTCAGATTTGATATTGCATTGCCATTAAGTGGGCGTGGAAAAGTACAGAAATATAAACTGCGTGCCACACTTAAGAAAATGAAAGAAGAAGGAACATTGGGACCAAAATTAGTTCCAACTGCTGTAAAAGAGAAAAAGAAGAAGAACCAATAATGAATTTTTCTTTTCTATTAGTTTTTTTTGTTATTTTCCTGTTTATGCGATTATTTTTTCCTGATCAACTTTGATCAGTTTTTGATTACATATTCTGTTAAATCTTTATGGAAGCAACCACTACTATATTATCGAAATTGAGGTGAGCTAATAATGAATTTCGAAATTAAAAAAATTCACGCCCGATGGATTATTGATTCACGAGGTAATCCAACGGTTGAATGTGATATGTGGGCGGGCGACAATGTTTTTGTGCGCGCTGCAGTTCCTTCAGGGGCATCTACTGGTGAGGCAGAAGCTGTTGAATTACGCGACAACGATCCCTCTAAATTCGGCGGCAAAGGTGTGTTAAAAGCAGTCGAAAATATAAATTCAAAAATAAGCAAAATTGTGATTGGAATGGATTGTTCCAATCAAAAAGCCATCGATCAAGCAATGATCAATGCTGATGGTACACCAAATAAAGGAAACTTTGGAGCAAATGCAATTTTAGCAGTATCCATGTGTGCTATGAAAGCAGCAGCTAAGATTCAAAATAAACCGCTTTACCAGTATGTTTATGAATTAGCTCATGAAGGTAGAACTGCTGAAAGATATCTTATGCCAATTCCATCTTCAAACGTACTTAACGGAGGGAAACATGCAGGTGGAGATTTAGCACCTCAAGAATTTATGATTCAAGCTATTGGTGCGCCTAATTTCCGTGAAGCAATACGAATGACTGCGGAAGTCTATCATACAATGAAGAAAGTAATTAAAGAACAATACGGTGCAACTTCTGTAAATGTTGGTGATGAAGGTGGTTTTGCACCTGCATTAACCACTACTCGTGAGGCATTAGATATCATTATGGAATCAATAAAGAAGGCAGGTTATAATCCTGGTAGCGATATTGTTTTAGCAATGGATCCAGCCGCTTCAGAATTCTTTGATAAAGAAAAACAAGTCTACTATATTGATGGTAAAACCCTTAAACCCAGTGAATTAGTCGATTATTGGGTAAAAATTATTGATGAATATCCAATTAAATCAATGGAAGATCCATTTGATGAAGAAGGATGGACTGAATTTGCTGCACTTAAAGCAAAGATTGGAGATAGATGTCAAATTATTGGTGATGATTTAACAGTAACAAATGTACAGCGATTACAAAAAGCTATTGATATGAATGCGATATCTTCACTTCTTCTTAAAATTAATCAAATAGGAACAATAACAGAAGCAATTGATGCAGCCAAGTTAACCTTTAAGAATGGCTATACTGTCATGGTATCTCATAGATCGGGTGAAACTTGTGATAATACAATAGCAGATATTGTGGTTGGTCTGTGCACAGGCCAAATTAAATCAGGTGCACCATGTCGTGCAGATCGACTTTCTAAATACAATCAATTAATCCGTATTGAAGAAGAATTGGGTGAAAAAGCCTTTTATCCTAAAGAATATGCAGAATTTAAAGAATTTCAATAAATTATAAATTAGATTTCATCCTTATAAAATTTTTAAGATGAAATTTTTTATTGTTTCCTTTTTTATTTCATTCAAATTCATTCATTTTCTTTATTACGCCAATAATTCCATTAGAAATATTTTTATCTCTAAAAAATCAACAACATAGCAATCTTTGAGGAATGTTTATGTATCTTAATATTAAAGGGGTAGATATTTATTACGAAATTCATGGAAACGGTATTCCTATTCTAAACCTACATGGATTTCCATTAGATCATAGGATTATGTTGGGTTGCATGGAGCCAATATTTGATGAAAATTTGAATACAAAATATAAAAGAATATATTTTGATTTTCCGGGTATGGGAAAATCTACTTCTGCATCATGGATTAAATCTACAGATGATATTCTCCAATTAACTCTTGATTTTATTTCAGAAATCATTCATAGTGAATCATTTATTGTTGTGGGGGAAAGTTATGGAGGTTATATTGCTGGTGGTGTTGTTTCCAGACTTCGAAATCGCATTTTAGGATTATTACTTATTTGTCCGATGATTATTGCCGATTTTTCAAAACGTCATCTTCCCAAACGCACAGTATTGGAGCGAGATTTTGATTTCTACTCAAAGTTTCCACCAAAGTTGCAAGAAGAATATGATTCAATCCTAGTTATAGAAAATGAGAGAATTTGTACCCGTTATCAACAAGAGATTCCAGATGCAATGGCTTGTGCAAATATGGAATTACTGAATCAAATCCAACAAAAAGCTTATGGATTTTCTTGGAATATACTTGATATATCTGATCCTTTTTCTTTTCCTACCTTATTTATATTAGGATGCCAAGATGATATCGTCGGATATCAAGACGCTCTTGAATTTTCGGCCAATTTTTCTCGAGCATCTGTAGCAATATTAGATAAAGCAGGTCACTATGCACAGGTTGAACAGCAAGAAATCTTTGAAAAGTTAGTAATAGAATGGCTAAATAGAATAAAATAATACAGAAAAAATGATTTATTTTACTTTATAAGGAAGTATGTTAGTAAAATGCTGAGCGTGTTGTTTAATATATGCATAATGATGGGAATCATTAGATTCTCGCTTTTTTCATAAAAAACAGCTAAGAATATTGCCAAAATAAATGCTAAAATTCCTTGGATGATATTTAAATGCGAGACTGCAAATAACAAAGAACTAAGAATAATTGCCCATTGCGGTGCAAGAATTTTCCGTAATGCTTTAAATATTAATCCTCTATAGAAAAATTCTTCAACTACAGGCCCAATAATTGCAACAAGAAAAAAAATCAACCAGAAAAACTTATCATCTTTTAGAAGTTGGAGAATTCGATTATTTGGAGTTGATTGAAGAAAAAGACTCAAAATCCAACCAATAAAAATTCTAACAAAAAATAACACAATTGTTGTGAAAATTATCCAAAAAAATATAATGAGTTGTGATTTTTTCACAGGTTGGAAAAAAGATTCCCATGAAAAACGCTTTGATTTTACTCCAAGAAGCCAAAAAAGGCCGAAATTTACTAAAATACTTAAAAATCCTGTTAATAATATTATTAATACAGGATTTTCTGTTATATAAAAATAGGAAAAGAGTAAAAATCCAGAACCTTGATAAAGAATAAGGTTCAAAATCCACCATCCTGTTATTTTTCCCCATTCTAATAGTTTATTTTTCATATTTTCTGAAATCTGGGGGTAAATTTCTTGTTCTTCTGCGTTCATATAGATTAACTCTTTTAAATGTTCTCTAATGGGAATAAAATCTCTTTTTGCAAGTAGGACATAGTATTCTGTAAAGATCGGCTTGAATAAATTTCCGTTTCTTTTTATGAAAACTATATGAATGCTTCAGCACAAGCTTTAATGGAAAAATTTGATCAACTGTCCCTCCTAATTGTAAAATCTTCTTGGATAGAAATTCCTGGTTTTTAGGATGGCTTAGATGAAGTGAATATATAATATCTGCGACAGTTATAGATTTTCTGATAAATGCTAAATCTGAACCCCGCTTTTTCACACCAAAAGGAGGATTTGACACCACAATAATTGGCCTTAATTGTTCAATTGGTTGTTTTAGATGATTAGAAATTACACATTGTAAATCCATAGTATTAATATCACCTTGAATCAGAGTAATTTTCTGTTCTAATTGCAAAGAATGTATATTTTCTCTACAAATTTCTAAAGCTTCTGGATCAATATCAATTCCTATAACTTTATGTGCTCCAAGTAGGGCAGCTGCGATTGTCAAATTTCCTCCTCCGCATCCCAAATCTATAACGATCTTATCTTGAAGATCATTCTGTTCAAAGGCGATGTGAAAGAAGATGTCTGCTGTTGCTATTGCATCTGTAAAATATTGTTCATATTGCAACTTAGGTGATTCAAAAGTCTTTAAACTTTGAATAATATTGATCAGTTCAGATTTTTTCAAATGCATCATATATTCTGAGAATTCCCGCTAAATTGTAAAGTAAAAAAAGAATCGTTCATTCATTAACTATGCGATTTAAGAAAAATTGAAAATGTTTAGTGAAGGGCTTATGAATCCACCCAAAAATCAAGAAAATCAGAAGCAATTTGTGTACATTGGCGATGAACTGGGTTTTACTGAAGAATATTTAGGAGATCCTTCCACCACTTACACCGAAAATGGAAAAATCTACGCTGCAATAGCAGGTTATCTTACAGTTGATAAAAAAAACCGACAAATATTCATTGAAGGAAGTTATACAGAACGCCAAAAAATTCCCCAACCAGATGATATAGTAACTGGTGTTGTTTACTCTATTCGAAAAAACTCTGTGGGTACAAAAATAAATACAATTAATAATTTGGTTGTTGTAGATATGGGTCTGATTGGAAATATTCATGTCTCAAATGTTTCAAAATCCTACGTAGATAAATTGGACGACATTTTTGATAAAAATGACATTATTCGTGCTAAAATTGTACGACAAGAAGGAAAAGAATTTCAAATTTCAACTGTAGATCCTTCTTTAGGTGTTATTAAAGCGTTTTGCAAATATTGTGGTCATGAAATGCAAAGAAAAGGAAAAACTCAAGTAATTTGTCCATTTTGCAGTAATGTCCAGAGAAAAATGATGGCAAATGATTATGGAGACATTGAAGAGATTTTACATTTCTAAAAAATCAGTAATTTCAGTAATTTTTTCTTTTTCTTTTAAATTAAGCAAACAAAATTCAGATATAATCTTATAATAAATAGATGGAGTATTGTAAAATAAAAAAGAATTATATTGTATCTTAAAAATAACATTCAGGAATGAACAAAATGGCTCGAACAGGAAAGAAAACAATATTATTACAAATTTCTAATATAGATGAATTAGAAGATATTATAAAATATGCACAGAAACGGGCAGATAATGCTGGATTACGTTTAACCATTGATTATACTCACGATATTGGTTTAAAATTAATTGTAGCTGGTCCTCGGGATAAGATTCAATTATATGAACATCAAATACGTGATGCATTGCGTGAAGATGAGGAAGAAATGAATTAAGAAATTTAAATCTCCTTTTCTTAATGTTATGCTTTTTTTTCATTTTAAAGGAGAATTGCAATTTTTACAAAATTTTGCACCAATTTGATTGGATTCTCCACAATACGAACAAATTAATTCTATTTTTGAATCAAAATTATCTGATAAATTTATATTTTGGGTAGGATTTTCATTCAAATCATCTTCATAAGCAGGATCATATTTAGTTGCTAATTCAATCTTTGAAAAGGAAGAGAACAGCTTAAATTGACCGAATGCTAGAAGTATCATTCCGATTACTAATAAAATAAAAGCGAGAATAAAGAAAGGAAATATTAGGAAAACATTATGAGTAAATACAGGAATTAAAACGCTGCTAAAAAACATTAATATTCCTGTTATAAGCATAATTATTCCCACAATTACTTTAGAAGATAACTTTGCAGTTGAATTTTGATTTGGAAATCGCGAAAATAACATGCTATTATAGAATTATTTTGTATTCAAAAATTTTTTTTGAAATGGTTCCTTTTTTGAATTGTTGGTGTCACAAATTCATGGTAGGAAAAAAAAAGTCGATTGATGAAGAATTAGACGAAGAATTTTTAGAGGAAGATATTGACTCAGATTTAGATTCAGATATTCCTTCAGAGAAATCCAAAGATGAATTAGCCGAAATGCTCTCATCACAATTGGAAGAAGAGATTTCCCAACAAGATTACAAATACTTAAAACTTTATATTGAGCAAGAAAGTAAATTTGAATATTATGTCACAGTGGAACATCAATCTCATGGATTTATGAACTATTTAGTCTCTAAAGTGCTAAAATGTGCAGGTGTTGAATTTGCTGCATATAAACTAACAAGTTTAGATCCTGCTAAATTATATATTCGGATTGATCCTTCACGAGATATTAAAACAATATTAAAAGAAGCATTAGTTAAGATGAAAACTGAATGGAAAGGCATGAAAAATGCCGTTGCTGCCATGAAATTATAAGTTTTTTTCATGAAAAAATGCCGTTGCTACCATAAGTTTTTTTCATGAAAAAATGCCGTTGCTACCATAAGTTTTTTTCATTAACCTTTATTTATTGTATTTATTGTATTTATTGTATTTACAATGCCTGATATAAAGGAAGATATTAATAAAATAAACGAAGAACTAAAAAAAGAAATAAACGAACAATTTTCTCTCAAAGGGAAATTAGCTGCTTTAATTCATGATATGGGAATAAAAGGTTTCAAAGATATAGGTATAAATAAACAATTAGCAAAATTTGGAGATGCGATTACCAATACAATTTATTCAATGGCAAAATCTGCTGTAATTCATCAATTTACTCAACGAAAAGTAAACCGAACTGTTTTATCTCATGCATTAAAGAATGCACAAATGAAACCCTTTGCAAAAACACGCTCTGATGCTCATGCCATGGCAGATAGTGCAGAAGCATTTATTGGATATGTTTTCTGTGCGGAAGGTTGGAATTTGGAAAAAATGGCAACTCAACTATATAATTCTCTAAAAAATTATAATCTGTATGAGCAAGTTGAAGAAACTCAGGCAGCTATTGAAGGTTTCACAAAATTGCTCGAAAATATTAAAGAATACCTTGAATATAAATATAGATGGGAATCTTGATTACGTGTGAAGCGAAAAAGCTGCATTTTAGCATTTGATGATGGTAAACATGAAAAATCAGATCTTTTACGCTATCGAAAAAATGAACTAAACCAAAAATCGGTAAAACTCCATAGAACAGATCTGATTGGGGTAGTTACTAAAGGATTGCAACTGATGCATGTTTCTAATTCACGAATAACTGTGGATGGAGATGATGCAACCACTCAAATGTTATCCATTTTTAAACAGAATCCCTTTCGAAATGAAATTCAAATCATTTTAATAGACTCTCCTACAGTTGCTGGTTTTAATATCCCTGATCCATTTAAAATTTATAAAATGATTCAAATCCCTGTTTTATTAATTCCAAGCAATCCTCCTACTCATATAATCGCTGAAGTATTCGAGAATATATTCCCCGATCGAAAAGAAGATCTTTCGATTCTAAAAAATTTGCCTCCATTAGAAAAAGTCGAAGTCTCAGTCAATATTTCTCCTACAATCAAGAAAAATGTCTGTTTTCATCCCATTGGTATATCAAAAGAAGAAGTGATAGATCTTTTGAATTTTCTCACCCATTATTCTGCAGTTCCTGAACCATTAAGATTGGCTCATTTAATTGCATCTAGATCAAGAATGGATATATAATTGAAGAATTGATAGAATTGGAAAAAGATCCTAGGTTGTTGAATGATTTTGAGCATGATTTAGAAAATAGAAAAATAAAAAATTATTCGCTATTGATTCTTAATTCAATCATTTAGCAATTTATATTATTTTAAATGACGTTCTATAATTTGTCGGAGTTTACTCTCGTTCTGTCTATTTATTCCAACCATTCCATATGTAGGAACACCTAATGCAGCCTCAATGGCTGTTGGATCCATTCGATCTTCTAAATCTTGTTTATTTGCTATGGCAATGATTTTTGAAGCTCCTTTATTCAAATGTCGCTCAATTAGATCTTTAGTTAGCATGACATTTCGAGCAGAAGAATCTGTTACTAAAATTGTGAGTTTTGAGCCCCGAATGAACTCGTCCCACAAAAATTGAAATCTCTTCTGTCCTGCTAAGTCCCATACACACATATTTCCCAGTGCAGTGGGTACTTTCGAAATCTCTACACCTACAGTTGGTTTTCGTTCATCTAAGGGATGTTCACTTTTTAAAAGTTTCGTTAAGGTTGTCTTTCCGACGTTAGATTCTCCAATCAAAACAGCTTTAAATGCGTTCATAGTGTTTCACTGGTAGCAATATTTTAGTGTTATGAAGAAAATGATGAACATCCTTATTCAAACGAGATAACACAAGTTTGATATGTTGATAATATGTCGATGAGATCATGAGTGCTCCTATTTCTGTGCCTCAATCAATCGTCATTAATCCTTTTTCTATCTGTGATTAGATTTCAACTAATTTCCAGTAGTTAAAAATAAATTAAAAAAAAAATTATGAAATTTCATATGGAAAAATTACGAATCATTCAAATTACTAAAGAGAATGAAGATCTATTTTATCATTATGTAAACGGACGAGAAGATGAATTCTTTTTTTATATTCTCGATTTTAAGCAGTACCCAGAAAAGACGCAATTATTTGTTGCAATTGATCAGCAAAAAATTATTCATGGGATTTATATTATTTGGCGGAATCAAACGATTCAAATACGGGGATCTTTAGAAGGAGCAATGATATTTCTCAAATTTTTAGATAAGCAATCTATTTCTATAAAGGAAATAACTGGAACTCTTAATCACAAAGCTCTTTTGGAAGAAAAGTATACACATTATGAAAATAAGTTTCACATGTATCGTATGACTTTAGAAAAAGGAGAAGAAGAGTTATTTGAGCAATATTCGTATGAAATCCTGCCTGCTGGAAGTGAAGAAATAATAGCGGGATTTTTACGGAAAGTAGATCCAAAATTCTGGGGTACATACCAAGCAACTGATATAATTATGGATAATGCGCATCTTTATTTAGCAATTAGAAAAAATGAACAGATAATTTCTCTGGCAGGATTATGGATTGATGAAAAAATTGGAATAATAAGTGTTGTTGGCACAGATCCACAATTTCGAAATCAAGGTTATGCTACTTCCATCGTTTCAAGTGGAGTTAAGTATTTATTAGAAAAAACCAAAAAAATTTTAATTCACGTAAGAGTGAAGAATACACCAGCTGTAAAAATATATAAAAAAGTTGGATACCGTCCCAAGTACGAGTATCTGGTCATGAAATTAAAATAATGAAATTTTTTTTTTAACCAATAGAAGGATCTTCAGAAAAGACTACTAAGCTTTCTTTATCATTTCCCTTGATCATTACAGCTCCAGTTAATCGAATCTTTTCTCCAGGAAGATCAGTAATATCTTCATCTTCAAAACCGTTTAATGGTTTTGCATAAATTATCAAACGAAGTGCATTTTCTTCAAGTTGTGGTAAACTGTTGACATTATCATCATCTTCCGCTGATTGCTTTTCCTCTTGTTCTTTGGATGTTTCAGCCAGATCAATTTGGAAATAGGGTTTTCCTTCTAAATTAGAAGGGGAAATTTCCATTTTTACAAACATATATTGAATTTCTTCAATAAAATCATTTTCTTCATCTTCATCACTATCATCTTCTTCATCAATATCATCTTCTTCATCATCTCCTTTAACATAATCACTATTTTCTTCATCTTGGTTTCCGAATTCTTCATCTCCCTCTTCACTGGAGACATATTGTAGAATATTCAATCCATATATTGTTTCTGTATCCATACCTACAATTAAATCGATTTCAAACTCATCGTCATCATAAAATGCTAACAACAATCCTACTTCTTCATTGAATTTATCTGAGAAATAATTGAAGAAAGCTTCAGATTCTTTACGTTCATTTTCAAACATTGTTTTCACTTAGCGGAAAAAATTCTCTCTTATCTTTTTCAAATCGGCTCTGAATAAAAAGGATCTGCTTGTTAAGCTGAAATAGGAATTATTTCATTTTTAATTTCCTAACATTTAATTATAAAATTATATTTCCCGCACTTGCTGCAAAAAAATGTCATTAACACAATTGAAGCAAAGTAAATCAAGAACAATTTGGAATAATTTGAACTATAACGTTAAAATTATTTTAATATTCACCTTGTGCCAATCAATAGGTAGAGGTATTTGGATGGGAAACGTGCTATCTAGTTATATTTATATTATTGCAGGGAATTCAAATGAATTACTGGGTTGGACATCAGGTGCAACAGGAATAATGATGACAATTGTCGTTTTTCCTGCAGGTGCTTTAGCTGATCGGTTCCGGAGAGATTGGATGTTATTCATTGCAGGAGGTATTGGAATTATTGGAATGATAATTTTATTTTTTGCAGATAATCTACAATTAGTTATCATTGCATTATTATTTTGGGGGCTTTATCAAGGAGTAACAAGACCTGCTTTGGAATCTTTATTTGCAGATTCTGTTCCTTCGGGAAATCGATCTCGTATATATTCCATCCGCCAATTTATACAACAATTCGGAATGATGGTCGGTCCTATGGTGAACATTATTTTATTTTCTTTCTTTGGAGATGAATGGCATTTACCTATATTAAAGAAAGTAATGGGTGTAGGGATTATTTTTTCCATAGGTTCTCTTGTTCTGATGTTTTTCTTTAGCGATCACAAATCATTGGGTGCAAAAAGCGATGCTATTGTTAATAGAGAAAAAATCGTACAAGATCATTCAGAGAATAAATTAAATGTCTCTAACAATTCGGTTATTCATTCAAAATCTTCAAATATCAATGCCAATCCCCTATTGAAACGTAAATTTGCCCCAATTCGCATTAAAAAGAAAGCAATTCCTTATATTTTAGTGTCTTCAAATATTCTAATAGGTTTAGGAGCAGGTATGACTGTAAAATTCTTCCCTATCTTTTTTATGGAAATTTATGGAATGAAACCTGTTCTTGTACAAGGAATTATGGGAATAACCTTTTTAACTACGGGAATCTTAGGTTTAATCGCACAGCATTATTCGCGCGCCAAAGGACGTGCCCAAATGATTTTTGCTGTGCAATTCTTAGCCACACTATGTTTAATTGCAATCGCCTTTTACCCTCCTGAAATATTATTGATAATTATTTTTATTGCTCGAGGTTCGTTAATGAATGCAGCTCAACCACTAAGTCGATCAATTTTGATGGATATTGTTCCAAAAAAGAAACGCGGCAAGTGGAATTCAGTGGAGGCATTAGCATGGGGTTTATTTTGGAACGCTTCGGCAGTTGTGGGAGGATATTTAATTGGATCGGGCAATAACTTTCAGCTTAATTTTTTAGTTACCGCAGGAATATACGTTCTCAGTTCATTGCCGCTTTTAACACTATTTCATGCTGTAAATAGAGAATTATAGGGCGCTTTTGAGTATTATAGAGAACTTTAAAAAAAAAATAGAGAACTATATAAAAAATAGAAAAACATGATATTTGCGTTATTTATGAATATCTGGAAGGCCGTGGTTGATAGCGGAAGATGGCAGACAATATCATGAAAAATCCTTCGAAAACTAAGATTATTCCCGACAACCAGTAAAAGCTGGCGGTTACACCCAACATTAATTTCAAAACAGCAATCCACATTGGTACTTCAGATACATGATAATGGTTCACTAAATATCGCAAAATGAAGAAATCTATTAGTAATGCACCCCAAGCAAGATAATAATATATTAATTCTCCAATTTCTGGGTGTATGTAAGGATTTTCCATTATTAATATTATAAAACCTAAACCAGAGGCAAATTTATTTGCAAATGAATGCAAGATTTCCCTAAATGTTTTATTATATCTCCAAGCAAAAACAGCTCGATCAGTTAAAGCAATAATCATTACCAATAAACCCTTCACCATTAAATAAAATCCAACAAGATTTCCAAATATTGTTCCTAATAATCCAAAAAACAAAAAGTCGATGCTATAATTTGCTAAATCTCTTTGCATTATTTTCTTGGATGCATAAAATATATCATATATAACTAAAATTACACCAACAGCCACTGGAATAAGATCTCCAACTAGAACTCTTGGAAAATCGGTTATTGTATCTTTTTGCGGGAGTAAACGTAACAAAACAACAAGAAGAATAATGAGTGTGTGAATTGTAGCAAGTGTGATGGTTGCCAAATTCATACGGGCAAAATATGTGTATTTTTGCCCCAAAAATGGTGGATTTTCTTGTGCTATAAAGCGGGAATTACGTCTGTGCCTAAAAAATGGTGCATTGGGATCTGACATGATTCAAATTTAACCTCAGCACATAATTAGTGGGGTAGATAATAAGGTTCTTTATTTGCATTTTATGTTAATAATTAAGTCAATTTTTAAATTTTAAATGAGATATAAGAGCCTTTGTCAACATTTGATAGATTAATAAAAAAATAAAAAGCATGCATAATTTACGCATTTACCAACATTTCATCCAAATTTGAAATTTGTCGATCAAAAATTTAGAACTTTTTTTATCAAATCCTACTAAAATTTGATTAAAAATAGTCAAAAATCAACCCATAATTATATTTTCTAAGGTTCATCTTTGCCGACTGAAATAATTCTTGGATAAGTTTGATTATTGTCGGAAAATGAAAGATTAAAATGGAAATTCTGTCAAAAATAAAGAAGTTGCTAGAACCTCATAAGATTTTACAATTTATGTGTCCAAAATCGGTAATTGTTGTTCCCTACGATCTAAATTGGCCAGAATGGTTTGGAAAGATAAAAAATTATTTTCTTCCAGCCCTAAGATCATTGACACTCGCTATAGAGCATGTTGGTAGCACTTCTGTAACAGGTTTAGCTGCTAAACCAATTATTGATGTTGATATAGTGATTTATAGGGAAAAATTTCTTAAAGTTCGAGAGAAATTAGAACAACTTTGCTTCATTCACGAAGGAGATTTTGGAATTCACGATCGTGAAGCATTTAAGCCTATTTCAAAAGAAATTGAGTCAAGACTTCCACCATTACATCTTTATGTATGCTCTGAGGATTCAGAAGAACTACATCGCCATATTAATTTTAGAGAATATCTAAAAGCTCATCCAAGTATCTGTGCTCGTTATGGAGCAGTTAAAATTGAAAGTGCAAAGAAGTATCCATTTGATATAGATGCTTATATATCTGCAAAATCTCCTATAATCCAAGAGATCTATGAGAATATAAAAAAAACGAAAAAAGGAAAAATCAATTCCAAAGTAATTTTAATTAATTGAATATATGATTAATTTTGCTTCTTTTTTGTTTTTTTCCGCCTTAAGACTCTACATTCTTTTGCTACACGAGTTAAGATTTCAACGGCTTCATCGATATCTCTTTGAGTATGTGTTGCCATTAGACTTGTGCGTAACATTGCTTTAGGACTCGCGGGTGGAACAACTGGATTTGTGTAAACTCCTGCTTCGATTAAGGCTTTATTATATTTCAGCATTTTCATTGTATCACCAATAATTATAGGAACAATTGGTGTTGGTATTTCTTGTGGGATGGTAGAGAATCCTGCTTCTTCTACTCCTTTACGAAATGCTGCTGAATTTTTCAAAACTTGTTTACGAAGTCTTTCTTCTTTTAAAAACAGATCTATTGCTTTTGAAGCAGTCGCTACAGACGCTGGTGGGATAGATGCACTATAGATAAGACTTCGTGCATGATGTGTGATATATTCAATCAAATCTTCACTCCCGACACAGAATCCACCAATACTGGCAAAAGATTTTGAAAATGTTCCAACAACTAAATCAACCCGATCCATTAATTTAAAATGTCCAAGTGAACCTTCTCCATGGTCACCAAGATAACCAACTCCATGTGCATCATCAATAATTACTCTGGCGTCATATTGATCTGCAAGTTCTATAATACGTGGGATTTGAGCTAAATTGCCTTCCATTGAAAATACTCCATCTGAAATAATCCAACGGTTTCCTTCTTCAGGTAATGATTTTAAAACACGTTCTAAATCTTCCATATTATTATGTTGATATACTTTTGTATTCGCATAGGAAAGTCGGCAGCCATCAATAATACTTGCATGATTTTTCTCATCTGATACAACCCAATCCCCTTTTTTTGTTATACCTGAAATTGTTCCCAAATTTGCCTGCATTCCTGTGCTATAACAAATTGCACCATCCTTTCCCATAAAATCTGCTAGTTTATTTTCTAATTCTAAGTGTAAATCTAATGTCCCATTTAGGTATCGCGAACCTGTACAACCTGTTCCATACTTTTCTATTGCAGCAATGGCAGCATTTATCATTTCAGGATGATCTGCAAGTCCTAAATAATTGTTTGAACCTAACATAATTGTTTCTTTACCCCGGAGATGAACTCTAGGACCTATTCTTCCAGTATTTGGAATGAAATATGGATATAATCCCATTTCTTTTGTAAGGCGTGACATTCTAATTGTTGGTGAGAGAGGAAAACGTTCAAATTTACCTACTCTTTTTTTAACTTCGGATGATTCTGATGTTTTATATTTAACTTCAGTCAATATAATCACTTCATTTAAAAACATTAAATTTGATCAAACAAATATTTAATTAAATAATAGTAGATAGGAAAGAATTTAAACTTTAAGGCAAAAGTGTTCATGAACTGATCTCAAGTCTATTTAAAACATGTCATTGCATTTCTAACATAGCTAGATTGTAAAAAGGAACAAATTTGTTTTTTTTAGTATTAAGGAAATTATTTAATTGAAATCTCTACATATTATTATTTTAGTAATTTTTAAGATCAAAATACTATTGTTTTAAATAACTCGTTATTTCAACGATAAATTTTTTTGATCTTTTAATATTCACAGAAAAGAAACATCTTTCTTAAAAAAAGTCATATTCTCTTTACTTTTTTGAGTTTTTTATTACCATTATTATATTTTTAAAATTGGAAATTTTTTATTAGTATAAATTTAAATAAGTTGAACAATATGTAGTAATATGTAGAGTTATTTTTGATCAATATATAGATCAAAAAAATTGAAAATGATGGATGATCATGCAAATTTTACTTACAGGCGCTTTTGGCAATGTTGGAATGAGTGTATTGACAGAATTATTAAATAGAGGATACTTTGTCCGTATATTTGAATTACCTACCAAGAGAAATAAGAAAATAGCTTCACAATTTATACAAACTCATAATGTCGAAATTATATGGGGAGATCTCCGAAATTATTTAGATATATTAAAAGCAATGGAAAATATTGATTATGTTTTTCATATTGGAGCAATTATCCCACCAATGGCAGATAAATTACCTAAATTGGCAGAAGCAGTAAATGTTGGAGGTACGCATAATGTGTTAAAAGCAATAAAAGCTCAAAAAAATCCTCCAAAAATATTGTATACGTCTAGTATTAGTGTTTATGGGGATCGACGTGATAATCCTTGGATTCGGACAACTGATTCGCTTAATCCAAGCCCAAATGATAAATATGGTGATCAAAAAATGCGCGCTGAATTAATGGTCCGCAATTCAGGCTTAGAGTGGTGTATATTTCGCTTAACATACATTACTTCAATGAATAAACTTGATCTGGATCCATTAATGTTTGAAATGCCATTAGAAACATGCATAGAAATTTGCGACACTAAAGATGTTGGGTTAGCAGTAGTTAATACAATTGAAAACGATGCTGTATGGGGAAATATATTTAATATTGCAGGAGGAAATGCATGTCGAACAACATTTGGTGAATATTTAATCACTATGTTAAAACTTTTTGGTCTTGGTGATGATATTTTACCTGCTGATGCATTTTCTCATGAAAAATTCCACTGTGGATGGTTAGATACACAAAAATCTCAAGAAATACTTCACTATCAGCGTACTACGCTCCAATCATACTATGAAGAAGTAAAATATAAAGCCAGATTTACTCGTATATTTGCAACTTTATTCAGACCTATTGCAAAAGCAATCATTTTAAGACGTTCCCCATATTTTAAAGCAATTCGAAGATCAAAGAAATCTCACCGTCGAAAACTGCAAACTATTGGAGAGTATCTTAAAAATATTAATAGAATTACGTCTCAAATAATGAAAACTGAACCAAAAATTACGAATCTCTCAAAAAAGTCTCAAATTGTTCAGTAATTTTTTTGTTTTCCTAGTTTTATATTCTAATTTGAATTCCATTCTATTCCTTAATTCTTATGATAATCTCATTTTTCATGAATTGCTATGTTAAAGTAAATAGAATTTGAAAGATCTTTGCCATGATGAAAAAATTTTATCAAGAGATAACAAAGATAAATAATGTACAATAGAGGAAAAGAGAGAAAAAGAATAAACAAAAGAAGAAAATGAAGATTATTTGGTAATCAGATGGCCTTCAATTGCTTTGAAACCGCTTTTGGTAATAACGCAGATTTGCATTCCATATCCTGAACCAGCATCACGGTTTTTAGCTGCAGTTAGTGCTTGTTTTACTAAATCAATACTTTGTTTTTCAGTCATATTTGGTTTATAATTTGCTTCCAATACTCCAAGAGCAAATGTCGATCCAGATCCTAAACTGGCAAAATCTTCTTGTTCAGCCATATAACCAATAAAATCTATCGGGAAAATCTTACCTCTTTTTTCTTTAGTATCATATCCTCCAACAATCATAAAAGCATAGAAATAACTACGGCCGTTGAATGCAATATTGCGAATAATATTGGCAATATATGAAGTGGTGGGCTCTTTTCCATTATGTTGAATTTCCATTAAGCGACTTATTGCTTGGGCTTGGCTAACCATGTACTGGCAATCAGCAACTCCACCTGCAATCGTCATTCCGCAATGTTCATTAATTTTATATAATTTCTGTGCTTCTTTAGTTGCAACAAAAAATCCTGCAGTGGCTTGAGATTCAGTAGCTAAAATCACACCATCTTTAATTACCAATCCAATTGTCGTAGTTCCTGTCTTTAACATTTCTAAATTTTGAGCATTTGATTGCGATTGGTAATCTGAATTCTGTGAACGAAATTGAGGAGGGATGTTATTCATTGTCATCAATAATAAAATCGTATGAACCGAATTTTAAATTATTTTGGATTAGCTAAGATAAGATTATTAATTATTATTTTTCATTGCTTTGTGAAAGAAAGAGCAATTGAGAAGAACTTTAGATTTTTCTATAAAATGATGCGGATGGTATCGCATTTTTGCTGTTCGTAAATTATTTTTTCCTAAATCCTGTTCTCGGTTAATGTACTTTATGTGAGAGGGAAGTTGGGTGCTAAATTGATTGACGAGTGCTTCGTATATTCCTCTATAAGATGTATCTGCTTTTTCTATATGAATTAACATCGTATCACTTGATATTTCTTCCGCTATCGAAAATGCAGCAATTTTATTTTCAATCCATAGAACTCCCCCACTTAGATTAAATTTATTCCATTCATGTAATATCTCATAAATTGCTTGATCTTCATGAGATAGGCTGGTATCATCTGCACATGCATGTAAATCGCACCAATTAGTTTGAAGGTCGAGGATCTCTTGGTATATTGAGGACGAGATTGGTTCATAACGCCAAGAGTATTGTGATTTGAATTTATTCATGTTTTTACGAAAATTTGCATATTTTTTTCCTGGTAATTCGCTTAAATCACTCCGTAAATAAATATAATCCCAATTTGAACGATCTGATTCAATTTTTAGAAAAGAAGTAATATTTGGATATTCTTTAATTATAGTTAATAGAGAATTGGGAACTCTATCGAAAATAACTTCATCCTGACTTTCATCACTATGGATATTCCAAGATTTCAGTAATTCAATCACTTTTTTCCATTGTTTTGATTCAGAACAAATAGGAGGAAAAAATATTATTCGTTCCTTTCCATTTTCAATTTTATTTTTATTTACAGAAAT
The DNA here is from genome assembly GCA_021498095.1 of Candidatus Harpocratesius repetitus. GTDB lineage: Archaea > Asgardarchaeota > Lokiarchaeia > Sigyniarchaeales > Promethearchaeaceae > Harpocratesius > Harpocratesius repetitus. Next base: position 1,427,642 of record JAIZWK010000001.1, read on the forward strand.
AAGAAAGAATATATCATCTACAAATGCCCAACGGAAGGAGTAATAATTCCTCCACATATATAAATTCGTAAAAGAGTATTCTGAAATTTTATAATTTGAGTCCCAGAGAATTTTTGATAGAATATTTTTATCTTCCAAACGAATTGGAGAAAAAAATGAAGGTAATTGCATAATGAAAAAAGAGAATTTTTAATATTAAAAATTCTTGTTATAAAGAAGAAGAATTCTGGAATTTTTCTGATAATTTAGAAGATTCAATAGGGGATTTTTATTTTTCTTAAAATAAAGGTAATAATTGAAATGAGAATAATTAAATTTAAAACAGGAAATCCTGGTATTTTTAAGTTATTATTATCATTATTTGGTTCTGTATTTGTATTGTTGTCCGGTGCATCATTGTCAGATTTGCTTATTTTATGGAGCTCGTTAATATTATTTGCATTTAAATAGTAATTATCAACTGTGGTTAAATAATATAATCCTTTATTGATCTTTTCACAATTTGTAATTATTCCATCTTCAGATGGGTTATTTTTGCTCCAAATTCCTTTGGCTGAATATACATTTGTGGTCTCATTATACTCAAGGGATACTGCGCTCCAATTCAAATATACTTCAATATTCATTACAATGGGGGAATAATCATTGTCCCAATACATCCAATGAATAAATTGACCCGAACTGGTTGAAGTGTGAGTCTGATCAAAACCAATTATTTCAGAAACATTTCCCACAACATCTTGGTATTTTACAGAATCTATTTCACGTTTTGGTGCTGTAAAAACATTAGATGGAGTGAAAATAGTTTCAAGTCCAGAATGTAATGTTACTGCAATCGAAAAATTATGATTTTTAATGAATTCAACTAAATGCTTAGTACAATTTTCTGATAGTGATTTATTCCCATGAAAATTTTCCGATCGAGGATCAAAATCTGAATATACCGGGTTTGCAAAATTATATGGATAATTACGATTTGGATCTACTCCTCCAGGAACATCTTCTCCGATCTTTCCATCACCATCCAAATCAATTCCTTCAAAGCCAATCATCGTCCATTTAATATCATTTTCTTCAATAGCATAAGCGGTAATATAACCATCATTATCAATATCTTGTGGTTCGAAAATTAATCCTGTTTCATTGAATTCATCACTAAATCCATCTCCGTCTTCATCAAATGGATGTAGTGTTTTTCTCTGCCAAGAAAATTGGGAGATAATGCTTGCCCCATCAACATTTAATGATGGGATTACATATATTTCTTTCTCATTAAGAACTGAAATACCCAAAGAAGATGAAGTAGAATAGTTATATACTATGGAATCTATGAAATAGAGTGCATTTTCAACAGTAATTTGTTCTCGTGCATGATGTTGAGCAATTACTATAATTTGTATTTTATCATTTGAATTGGATTCATTCGTAATTCGAATAAAAGGGATATTCCGACCATAATATGATTTTCCTATAAATCCAAAATCAATAATTTCAGGAAAACTCTGATTTAATTTGGTTAATTTGTCTATTATTTCAGTATAATTATGAAAAGCACCATAAGAAGGTCCAAAAAGAAGAATATCATCACCATCGATCCATGAATGGAGATTGTGTTGTTCTTCCCAATAAAAGATATAATTTGAACTTAGGATTCTAGGTAATTGTATCTCATTATCTTGCTTTTCTGTGTTAACATTACTATTTTCATTAATATTAACTTGAAGAATTAAGGTTGGGGCAAAAGTCAGTAGTGTTAGAGCAAAGAGAATAATCGCTTTCCTATTTTTTAAGTAAATAATTTTCAAAATAATCATTAGAAAAAAGTTATAATCATATATAAATGTTAATAAAAATGAATAGAAAAATAATTTTAGAACATTTCATATATTCGATTTACCCCATTCTAAATTCAATTTAATTTTGTGATCATACAAAAAATATTAATAATTACGAATATTCATTTTAATATAATATGATTCCACAGAACCTTCTAAAAGGATATAAGTTACTCCTTGAATTCTTTGAAAAGGAAGGTTTTTTGAAAGCGAGAAATCCCAAAATCACTCAAATTAATGCTCATGTTTTTCTATTTGGTGCAATCTCGCAAAAGAATCTTCAAAAATTAACTTATATCTCTCAAAGCACATTATCAAGAATACTAAGTAAATTGGTTCGAAACAATATTCTTTCAATTAGCCCTAAAGAAAATAATAAATCTCTATTTTATTACTTCTCAGAAAGCAGAAATATTATAGGTTTGAAAAGTAATATTGATTATGCTAGACAAGCAATTAAAGATTCAAAATCTTTAATATCACTAATTTCTGAATTTCCAGAAGACTATTCAAATAATTCTAGTTATAAAATATTAAAAAATCAAATTATTGAAACTTTAATTCAAATTGGATTGACTCATTACAGATTTTCTCAATTAATTTCATCAAAACAATCTCCTTCAAATTCTTCATTTCCTTATTCAATTTTTCATCAATATACCACTAATTGGAAAAATCCTGATATTTATTTCTTGAAAGCATCAAAATTACAAGAGCCATATTTTGATAAAACCCTAACGGAGATTGAAACCCATTATATTAAAACAACTTACGGTAAAATGCATGAATCAATGGTGAAAAGAAGCGATCTTCTAATAAATGCTTATTGCACCACTAGAAAAATTATTTCCCAACCTACGTTGCATAAATTAACCGGGTTTTCGATCCCATTAATCTCGAAAATTCTAAAAAAGCATATTCAACTCGGACAATTAATAATGATTGATCCACACAAATCCGTTTCAGGTCGAACTTTGTATTATACAAAAGCTCTCCCTTTGATTCAGATGGAAAATGAAATTTTTTACTTAACCGAATTATTAAAATTTAAACCAAAGTTTCAATCTTTTTTTTCAGAAATTAAGAATTTTTCTCCACACGAACGAATCCATCCTTTATATTATAAATTCTTCTGGGTATTTCATGTTTTATTATCAGATATTATTCCAGAATTCGAAAAAAGATTGGATATGGCAACTTCAATTTACAAAAACGGGACATTGCAATTTGCATTATAATTATTTCTCTTGGTAATTAAGAATATAACGCTCTAAAGGAAGAATTACCATCTCTGCAAAAGCTTCTGCATGAAGTTTTGGTTTAGGATCATCAAATCCGTTTGGAGTTGAATATATATTTCCATGCACTTCAATTACTTTTTTTTGCTTAATTTCATCAGATGAGTATTGTACTGAAACTTCTCCTTTAATATAGATTATTTGGTCAATTAGGACAGGTTTACGATATTTTATTGTCATCTCTTTGGTAACTCCATATTTTCCATACCCCCTGTATACAGCGTGTGCCATTACTTCATCCAACAAAGTTGCTAATATTCCACCATGACTAAATCTTGGAAATCCGCAGTAATCATATTTTACCTTAAATTTCGAGTAAACAGAGAATTTTTTTTCTCTAAAATTTCCTTCATCTTGAATTTTTAATTTATTAATCTTGAGATCTTCATTCAATGGAGAAGAAAAAAATTGTAGATGAAGACCAATGGGATTAGAAGAAGAACAACCAAAACAATAATGATCAATTCCATCTGGGACATAAACTTCCAATTTTTCTAATCCGGCAGTATAAAATTCTTCATACTGATTTTTTTCATCAATGTTTTCTTTATTCATTTTCTTCATCTTTCTATATTTAATTCATTTCCTTTAATTCAATATTATCTTTAATTATTTGTAAAGTAGCCGTATATTTCATCTTTAGAAATTTGCTTAAGTTTTACATATCCATAACGTTCAAATTGAACGATGTCACCAACCTTTAAATCTTTCAAATATTTGGTTGCATATCCGGTTGTAATTATTCCATCTGGTTGTAGTACTTTAGTAAAAATACTTTCATCTGCAGGTACAACTTGAACTTTTCGAGAATTGTGGCTCATTTCTTGGGAGTGGAAATATACTTTTATAGGATCATTCATTTCTTTGACTTCTACATTGAACATGTCCTTAAATCGTAAAATTTGACCCGCATCTAATTTTGGATATAGTAATTTGCCCCTTTTATTTCGATATTCATGTAAATCTGATTCTGCAATGTAAACTCTTGCTTTTCCTTCTTTTATAGGTAATTCTATTTTGCGAGTTCCTCTTTCTGGAAAATTAGGATGGAGCAGTGGTTCAGCAGTAAATTTATCAAATGGAATCTTCTCGATAAGCACAGAATGTGGATTTTCGACAAACCAATAACGATTTGCATGTTCATCGATTAGTTTCGTGTTTTTTGCATATACCCATTTTTTATCAAATTCAATTCCCCTATTTGACATACCCAGATCTAACAAAGCTTCGCGAACTGCTGATGGCTGGATGCCGCGAGCAGCTAATGATTGCAGGCTCCAAGTGCGAGGATCACTCCAACCTTCATATTCTCCACTGTAAACATTTTGTCGTGCTAGTGTTTTTGATAATTTGAATTCACCGGAAAATTTCAACCGACCGTAAAGTTGAATTTCAGCGTGCGGCCATCCATAAAGATCCCAAATGAATTTTTCAATTTCCCCTTCTTTTCGAAGATCTATTCCTCTAACAATATGAGTAACTCCTAAAAGGTGATCATCTAATCCCCAAGACCATTCTAAAACAGGCCATAATCTAACTTTAGATCCTATTCTAGGATGAGGTGCATCAGAAATTCGCATTAAAATATGATCTCTTAAAGCAGGATCTTTTTGATTCATTCCTGTTTTTAAACGAACTACTGCACCTTGTTCTGCGATTGTCCCATCCTTCATTTTTTCATACATATCCATATGATATTCTATTGATTTTCCTCGGCATGGGCAATCTTTTCCAGGACGTTTGTATTCTTCTCGAAATGTTTTAGGATCACAAGTACAAACATACGCATGTCCTTGTGCTATTAATTTTTCTGCTTCTTCTTGATAGATCTGGACACGATCACTTTTATAATAAACTTCATGATATTTGACACCTAACCATTCCAATCCTTCTGGAATTAAATCATAAGCTTCTGGAATTACATATTTTGCTTTGGGATCGTCCATTTGAGCAAGTGTTGTTCCGATAGTATCATCGAAGACTAATAATAGTTTTCCTTGATATCGCTTTACGTATTCATCATTGAGTACAACCATTCGAGCATTGCCAATATGTAGTGCACCTGAAGGATATGGAGCTAGTCGCATAATAACTTTTCCTTTTTCGGCATTGGGTAAGTCTGGAAGTATTTTTTCTTCCTTTTGTGCTTTTTCTTCTGGATCTAAAGCATGGGAGTCAAGTTGTAATACTTTTTTTGTTTGTTCTTCAATGGTTAATTGATTAATTTGCTCAACAATTACTTGAACCTTTGGTTTTATTATTTTACCTTGTGAACGCAAATCAGGTCGATCTCTCATTAATTTTCCAATAACTGCTTTATTATTCGCTTTTCCTTTGAAATGGATTGCATTTTTTAAACCTTCAATCCAAATAATTTTATCAATTTCATCCATATATCAATAAATACAAAATGAATATTGAAATTTTGCTTTAGAAGATGAACATTGAAAAGGAAGCGTTTCTATTTATTTAAATATAATAAATAAGGTCGAATTGCATGAGCCACGATAAAACACCAGAGAACCTTACAAATTCTTCTACAAATACTGATCAAAATGATATAAATGAAAAAAATAATCCTCAAATCTCTTCAGATATTCTATCTGATACTTTCTATTGTGGAAATTGTAATAAAGAGATGCGGTTTATTGATAATCCAAAATTTTGCATTAACTGTGGTATTCCATTCGTATTTGATGTACATGGACAGATCTTATTGGACAAAACTAAACATTCATATATTAAACCACAGAATTTACCAACACAATTTGATCAAATTACTCCAAAATCTGATTCTTATTCAAATTATCCTTCACCTAATCAAATTTCAAATTTATCTGAAGTTTATCAAACGAATACTACTCCGTATATAAATATTCCATCAAATATGTATTCTGGTAAAAAACGTTGGAGGAAAAGACGAAATTGGAATGTATTAGCGGGTATATTTCTTCCTTTACTCACTTATATCGGAATTATGATTATTAGTGTTATTGTTTTAATTCCTGCAATTTTCATTCAAGGTTTAGAATTTTTATCTAATCGATCTCAATGGTGGGATTTTATTATCAGTGCATTTTCCATTCTCTTTTTTATTGTACCTTATTTTTGGATAAAGCGATATTATCCAGGAAAATTAACTAAAAAGCAACGTTTAGCAGAATTGGGATTGGATTTCACAAAATATTCAAAACCTGAATTATATCGTGAAATAATACTTGGAGTATTTTTGGGTTTTTTTGGAGTAATTATTGTAATTGGATTACAAATTATTGGTGGATGGTTGGTTAAATGGCTTTTTAACATAAATATGGAAATGTTAAGTCAATCAGATAGTTTTTCACAATTTACTCCAACAGTTCCTCAATCTCTTGGACAACTCCTTCTTTTTGTTTCTACAATGGTATTTTTTGTTGGGGTTCCAGAAGAGGTATTGTTTAGAGGATTTGTTCAACGCTCTTTTGAGTCAAAATTAAATAAACCTGCTGCTTTATTGCTTACTGCTCTTTATTTTGCTCTTTATCATATTTATGTATATATATTGATTCCACCTCTATTTTTCTATCTTAGCGTTTCATACTTAGGATTATCAATATATTTAGGTTTAATCCGTAATTGGCGGGGTGATATAATAGCAACATCTGTTTTACATATGGTTTATAATTCCACCCAGATGATCATTATTTTTCTCATTTTTGCAAATTAAGATAAACAAGGTTATAAAAAATGAGTGAAAAAAATATGAATTTTTTAGATTATTTTAGTAATCTTGCTTTAGGTTCTTACCAAACGATTCTAATTGGTGTATCATCTTCAAATAACTCATTATTTTATCAAAGACTTTTTCCAATTCTTTATACTTATATTTCTCAAAGTGATCTAAAATTTATTCTTGTTGGAGAACATCCTCTAGTCGATTTACAAGAATTTCCTGATTTTAAATTGATACTGGAAGAAAGTAGTCAGATTGAGACTGTCTCCAACCAATATCCGGAATTATTTTTAATAAAGTGTCTATTTAAATCAACTGAATTTTTTACAGATCAAGGGTATAAAATTTTAGGTCCAAAAGCTGCAATCAGAGGTGCACTTAGTTCTTCCAAATTTCTTTTTGCATTACATAAATTTCTTGAAAATATTGAACCACTTGAGAATATTCCCTTTATTCCTAATAATTTAATCTCCCGCTTAGCTTTACTCGAAACTGCACAAGGCAAACAATTCTTTTTTGCTGGTGTTGGAATTGATGAGGTTAATTCTTTGGAATCAAAGCAAGCAATGATTTTATTATCTAAAAAATTGTTCCAAAAATTGGGATGGAATCTGCATGTTGGAATTCTCAGTGGTGGAAGATTGTCCGATAGAGGGCGAGATCCTCGGGTTGATCAAACTATAGATGAAGCTCGACAACTTGAAGATATTTTTTCTTCAAAAAACCAAGAAGAACAAAATAATCTGGAGTTCGAGGTAAATCATTACCAAATTTTGATTGAACAGTCAATTTCTGATAAAGCTAACTTATTAGTTGCTCCAGATGGAATATCCGGAAATTTAATTTACAGAACACTTGTCCATTTGGGAGAAGGTAAATCATATGGTGCAATATACCTTAATATGCTTTTACAATATGGGCGGATAATAATAGATTGCTCCCGCGTTGCACCCATTTTTGAATTAGAAGGTGCTATTTCCTTAGCTGCGGGATTATCAAAGTATTTCCAGTTTAAATCATATGATTGATTTATGATAATTTTTTATTTTAATTAAATACAATATTTTTATGTTTGCTTTCTTTAGGATACTCATTAAAATGCCAACAATTGCGAAATATCAAATCAAATTATGGGTTAACGATCAACGTATCCCAATGAAACCTTACGTTAGTAATACTTTGGGTAATCTGTGCATTGCTTTTTTGAGTGAACTCAAAGGGTTTGATCTTGAAAGACTTTCTAAAATTCGAATATTTCCTCAAAATCCACCTGAAAAATTACTTGATTTACAAGTGGGTGAAGATTCTATTGATTTGAAAGAATTTGTGCAAGTTCAAATGTGGAAATCACTTTTGGGTTTTATCTCAGTTTTGGATAAAGTTCCTGTTTCTCCAGATGAATTAGATAAAGCTATCATAAAAATTGAATTGCTCAAGAGAAAAACAGAATGAATTCATTATCTGAGAAATCTAATGAAGATTTACTCAAAAAACACAGATATTTAATTATTATTTGGTATATAGGGACTAATTATCATGGTTCTCAACGTCAACCAGGGAAAAGAACAGTAGAAGATTCACTTATTTGTGCGTTAAAACAAACAAATTATATTACTGATTCTGAATCAAGTCAATTTCAAGCAGGTATGAGAACCGATAAAGGAGTCCATGCACGAGAAGCTGCTTATTGTTTTTCTTCTAAGAAGTCCTTAATTCCTCGACTAATCGATGCATATCTTCCGAATGATATAGGAATTGTGAAATATGCGGAAGTTCCTCTTGGATTTCATCCTAGATGGTCGTGTTTACAAAAAGAATACCATTATTATTTACCTCTTTCTCAATCTGAAATTTTGAATCTAAATTTTGAAAAAATTAGATCTGGACTTCAAAAAATTAAAGGAACTCATGATTTTCGACATTTTTCTAAAACTGATCGTAGTAAACCCAACCAATTCACAAAATTAACTATGATTTCATGTTCAGTGGAAAAAGTTGATAGTGGAATAATATTCAAGTTTCAATCTCAAGCCTTTCTATGGCAACAGATTCGGAGAACCGTTCATTTTTTAATTAAATTGGGAAATTCACAACGTAATTTAGATGATTTAGATGAATTATTAAAAATAAGCAGCAAATCAGAAAAAGTGAAAAAAATTCATCGTGAAAAACCATATCCTGCAAGTGGACTCGTACTCTGGAAGGTCATTTTCCCTTCAGAGATAAAATTTACACCATACTCAAACGCTTTAATTCAAAAAATAGGTTATTTTCAAAAAAATTATTTAATTCAACAGCAAAATATTCATTGGTTTCAATTTTTTGGTAATCTTTTACTCGACAAATCGAAAAATCGATAAAAAAAAGATTAGATTGGAAAGAGTTGAATTATCATTATTTATAGATCCATTATTGCCAATTTTGCCAGCATTGCATTCAGTTGAATTTCTTCTGTAGCACCTTGAGAAAGTCGAAATTCGAATTCTGCCAAAATCTTCAAGATATCAACCTTTGCTCGCTCTGAAATATCTAAATTAAAAATTTCTTGATGACATTGCTTAATGATATTGCGACCAGAAAGACCATATTGTTTAAAAAGAGTGTCTAATTTACGCTTTGCAATCATAAATTCTCTCGATAGCGCTGCTTTAAGTAAATGTTGAATTTCTTGTGGGTTGATTTTACCTGTTATTCTATAAACCAGTTCTTCGGTTATTTTTTCTCCTAAACTGGCTGCTGCTTGCAAATAATTTACTGCCCGTCGTAAATCTCCATTAACTACATATATTAAAGCTTCAATTGCTTCAGGTTCAATTTGTATTTTTTCATTTGAAGCGATGTAGTTAATTCGGCCAACAATTTCTTCTTTTGATAATGGAGAAAAACGGAACATACTGGTACGACTTTGGATTGGTAAGATAATTTTATTTGAATAATTACAGATGAGAATAAAGCGGCAGTTATGTGTATAATTTTCCATTGTTCTTCGAAGTGCTTGTTGAGCATCAGCTGTAGTTGAATCTGCTTCATCTAACACTAATATCTTAAAAGGGACACCTTCTGGAGGTTGTGTTTTTGCAAAATCTTTTACATCTGTACGAATAACTCCAATACCACGAGCATCACTCGCATTTAATTCTAAATAAGTTGCATTACGTTTCATTTTTGAACCAAACATATCACGAATTAATGCTAATGCACAAGTTGTTTTTCCTGTTCCAGCCGGTCCTGCAAACATCAAATGCGGCATAGACTTTCCAGATGGTCCAGTAAATACTTGTAATCTTTTTATTATTTCTTTTTGACCAACCACATCTTTTAAGTGTCGTGGTCGATATTTTTCCACCCAAGGTTGTTGATTTAGTGACATCTGTTCTTATTTGGGTTTAGAGGCGATTCCATTAAAATTTAAGTACTGATGATTTAATAAAAATATTAGTTGGAGCTAATTACCTATAATATATTAATTATTCAATTCTCTTTATAAATTAAATTTTTATTATAGAAGCTAAAAACCTCTTTTATTTATTCCATTTTATACGGAATAGTAAATCATTTTTCACAATTCGGCTTATTAAATCTGGTTCTTTGCTGAGAACTATAACAAACTAAATAAAGATCGATACATTTATTTAATTGTTCATCTGAATTATATTGTATTGTTACTTATTAAACATAAGTGAGTTTAAAATCTATGAGTACCATTAGTAAAATCGATGATATTGATAAATCAATAATAAATATGCTTCAAAATAATCCTTATATTACTCATTCTCAAATTGCTAAAGAATTAGATAGAAGTCAACCTGCCATAGGTGCTCGAATAAAAAAACTTACCGAAAATGGTATATTAGCAACTCAAATCGGTGTGGATTTTTCCAATCCAGAAGTTAATTCTGTTTTGAATCTTGTTAAAGTAGAATTAACTACTACTCATCCAGAAGATGTATTTAACCTATCTAAAGTATGTCCTTATATAATCAATGCTTTAAAGATAAGTGGAGAATATAATATTTTGATGTTTATGGCATGTTCGAGCTTAAAACGCTTGGATACTATTCTTGATCGTCATTTTCGTAATAAAGATTACGTAAAAAAGATAAGAATGGATTTAGTTACAAGTTATGCCCATTCATTTATTTTGCCTGTCGATTTCATGGCAGAAAACTTCGATAATCCAGATGATCCTTGCAATGTTACAACTTGTCCTCATTGTGAAACAATTTTAGCAAAACAGAAATAAATCCTTTTTATCTATTTCTTGATCATTTAAAGGTATCAAAGTTCTAAAGGTTATGAAAAATAAAATAATTCAATAAGAATATAAGTAAATTAAAGGGGCACAAATATATTGTTCTATTGAATGTTATAAATAGTATATCTAAATAAAATTGAAATGATGGGTCTTATGAAATACGATGAAATCTTAGAAATTGATGAAACTGATAAGCAAATAATATCAATATTACAAAAAAATCCTGATACTACCCATTCAGTGATAGCAGAAAAAGTTCACAAATCACAACCTGCTGTTGGTGCAAGAATTATCAAGTTAAAAAGAAAATTTTTGCTTTCAGAATCTGTTGGAGCAGATTTTAAAGAACTGGATCTAAAAATGGCTCGAATTGAGATTTCTGCGAAAAATGTTGAAAATCTTTGGACAAGATTTGGGAAATGCCCATATGTTATCAATTGTTTTAAAATGACAGGTGTTTATAATTTGATGATTGAATTAGTAGCACCAAATGTTCGAACAATTGAAAATTTCGTTGATACATGCTTAAGGAAAGATGCCACAGTAAAAGATGTTAGGGTTAATTTTGTAATTGATTCATTGCGTAAATATGTTATTCCTCTTAATTTTGAAATTGAACGATATGAAGATCATGGATGCTCATTTGAGTGTGGTGGTCAACTTTACAAGAAAGATTTAGCTGAATTACTTAAATCTGCTTAATCATTATTATAATTCAAATTTTTTATTTTTACAACATTGTCTTTTTTATTTTATTTCTTATTAAGAGAATTTCTTAATTCCCATGATTCTCAGTTTTGTCTTTTTTCTAATAATCACATAACGGCTACCCCTCCTGTTAATAAACAAGAAATTGATTTAGATACGGTTTGGAAAGAAATATTCACTTGATCAAGAACCTGATCCAATATTTTTGGTTCATCACGAATAATAAAATAGGAAATCAATAATTCGTTCCATATTTCCATTGATCGTCGTCCTCGAAAATCAATAAGTTTTTTAAGCGCACTGAACTCTTTTTCGATAAGGTTGGAGGTTATGTGCATATTTCGAAATTGCTTGAGGATTATCTTCATTGCGGTGCCCACCACAGTAGAACTTCCACCAAGAGCAGTTATCCAACCTTTTTTTCTGTCATGATTGAAAACATGCACTTTCCATCCCTTTTTAGCAGATTTTGCTGGAGGTCGACCACGAGGTTTCCTGTTTTCTGCCTTTTCTTTCTTTTCTGCCGCAATAATATGTTTGGAACGGTTTTTACTCCCCTTTTTTCGACCACGCTTTCGATTGCCTAAGCTCTCTTTGGTTGTTTTTACATGTCCTATAAACCATCCAAATGTTGTAGTAATTTCATTCGTTGTTTTAAAGATTGTTTTAGAAACGTCAAACTCATCATACGAATAGATTTCTACGATAATTCTCCTGTACGGAGGTTTGTGAATATGTCTTACATGTGTGAGATTTTTGCCTAATTTCCTTGCTACCCCTACATATACTTGAAATCCATCAGATATCAAGAGTTGTAGGCCATATAATAAACGATCTGCACAATTCTTGACAATTTCGAATATTATTGCTTTAGTTCGCTTTTTAACTAACTCGACTGCCATAATTTTGTTATTTCCACTCACTACAACAATCAAATACCATGTTTTCCTTCCGATTTTGAGAAATGTTTCATCGATAAACAAGCAATTACTCCGTCTCCGCTTAGTCTTAAAATATTTCTTGTGTTTAATCGAATTTGAGACTAATTTAATAACTTGTAATAGAAGCCTCGAAGTGGTCGATCTTTTTAATTGCAATCTTCTCGATAAAGATTTTACATTTAATCGTCCTCTTTTGAGTGATTGAGAGATGATCGTCTTGATATCGGTTTTCAATTCTTTGAAGAAGCGACTAGTATGCGGATAGAAACATCTTCCGCATGTAGTGCAAACAAATTGCTGTGGAGAACCTTTAACGCTTGTATCTTGGCCATTCTTAGTCAATATATGAACTTCTTCACCGTCTTTTTCATTTGGACAACATATTTTCACATAATCAGTAATGATTTTAGTCCCAATTGAAATATTTAGTGGAATACATAATCCATCAACCGGAAGTGTATCAATTTCACACGATCTTGACATGATATGGAACGTAACATACAAAACAATATAAATGTTCCAGAATTTTGAAGAAATAATCATTTAATTTTGTCGGTCATGGGAATTGAGAAATTCTCCTTATTAAAAAGAAATATTAATTTTCGTCTGTAAAAAAGAATTAGGAAAATTTTGGAAAAACAAAAATTAAAAATGCGATGTAAATAGCACCTAAAATCACATGAATCAGGGCAAATAAACTTCCTAACTTTGTTAGCTTTTTGTAATTTACATCTTCTATCCCATAGTATTTGGATAATTCTAATGTCATCATATCTGCAGCAGAACCTTGAGGAAGGAAATTACCACCTAAATTTATTCCTAAAATAAAAGCAATTAATAAAGGTGTTGATGCGAAACCTGCATCACTAATTAGAATTCGAATAATAGGCAGAAAAATTATCGTTACTGGGGCATTATCAAGAAATCCTGATAAAATAGATGATATTAGCATTATAAATATTGATATAAAAAAGATATTATGGACAGCTAGTTGTTCTATTGCATTTTCCAATAACATGACAGTTCCATTATATTCCATTAAGAACACAAGCACAAATAAGCACATAAAGAAATATATGAGTTTGTAATCAACTTTTCTAAGGTATTTTGATAAAGAAGGATGAATTTTTCCATTTTTATCTTTTGTAGGATTTAGAAAAACAAAAAGAAGCATTCCCAGTAATCCTGCGACATGAATTTGATGGATGAAGATAAGGAATAAAAAGAATATGAATAAAGCAATGAGATTCTTGACCAAATTATTTTTTGATGTTTTTATCATTGATAAGCTTGGATCTAAAGCTTTAATTGATAATAGTGGTGTTAATAATGGTTGTGCTGAAAATTGATGAGATGAATTTTTGGACTTGGATGAATTTTCTTGTAATGAATTAATACTCTTATCTATAATATTATTACTGCTTCTTTCCCATTTCTTATTAATTGATTTTCTTAATAATAAAATATCCAGTAATACTAGTGTTAATATTAAAGTAAATACAAAATATATTCCAATATTTGAAATAAAGAAGAGAAATGTAAGATTAAATTCATTTGCAATCATCACATTTTCAGCTGAGCCAAATGGTGTTAAAGTTGATGCCAAATTGATACAAATGGTCATACCATATAAAAATGGAGCAGGATTTGTTTTGATCTCTTGACATGTTAGAATAATTATAGGGATAAAGATAATTGCTACTGATAGATCTTCTAAAATTGACGCAAGAAGTGTAGAAATAATGCAAATTAGGTAATACATAACACGAATGTTTGAATGGAATTTTTTAACTATGAATTTGGCAATTTCATAAAAAACATGCGCTTCATTTAAAATTTCTACTATAGTAAACATGGAAATTAGAAAAATTATAACTTCCCAATCAATTCCTTTGATATAATCATCAAGTATTGGTGGATTTTCAAGATCTATACTAGTGACAATCGTAGAAATCATCAAGAAAAGAACAGAATACGTCAAATAATCTTGTTCATCAAAAAACAAAATAATTATCAGTAGAATGAAACAAATTATTACAGTTATCTGAGAAATGGGGTGTAATAATGGCATTGAAGAATATCTATTTTTTTAAGAAATTTAAGGTTTTCTTTTATGAGAGATTTAGATTCTGCACTTTTCAATGAAGTAAGAATGAAATAAATAATATGTAGATATCAATACTGTCTCTTTTTAGACTTTCATAAAATACAGTTAAATTTTTTGATGGGAATTGCTAGTGAAATTTTCATTTTTATGTATTTTTTGTGAAATGATTTTTGAAGAATGTTCTGCTTGAACGCGTATTTTTGTTTCATTTAATTGATATACATCTTGAACACTTGAATGAATATGGTTAATCTGTTCGTTGAATTCTTCTTCTTGTTGCTTATGATAGAATTTGAGAATTTCTTTTAAAATCTTATCCTTTTCTAAGAAATAAAACAGAAAATTTATCGTTACCGGAATTGGATATTGCAAAAATTTGTTCCCAGATATTTTTACTTGCATAAATTCTTTTATTTCATGAATTATTTGATTGATTTCATACAATAAAATTTGTATTACACTCATTTTCACTTCAAGAGTAGTATTTGAATCAGGATCGATATATTCTTGAAAGGCTTTCTCTGTTCTCTGGGTGAAAAAATTTTGAATTCGCTCAATTTCTATGATACATTTATCTAAATTCTTTCGATCCTTTTTCCGGAAGCTTGACATGGTTAAACTAAGTAATTTTGGAAGTAATTGAACGAATTTCTCGGATGAAATCTTTTCTAATTCCCTCGGAAACATCGAATTTTGCGTCCTTTAATTATTTAAATTTGATTAAATGAAAATCAACAAAGATTGCAAATATAGAAATAAATCTAATGATAAATTTTCTAATTATATGTTTGTTTGATCTAAATTTCCTTATGACTCTAATTTAGAACATGTTTAAATAATTTTCTATTAAAAAAAACAAAAATGTAATTTATTCGTTTGATATATTTAATACACGTTTCAATTCTTCTAAATCTACCTTTTTACCAAGATTTTTACGAAAAAATTTGTCACTACTTGATCCCATGAGAATTGCCCCTGTAAGTTTTGATTCTTCAACCAATATCTTTTTGCAGATATAATTTTCAGGATCAATTGCTTGAATTATTTTTTTTCCTTTAGAACTAATATTTGGAGGTGTCGTCCCCATGCAGCTTAAGCTGATTCCTGCGATTTTTAATTTAGTATTCCAGATTGTACCTTGATATGGGGATATTTCCTTTCCTAAAATATGATTCGCTGCAATTTGCGCTTGCTCCATACTAGCTGGTATGATCCCCCATATTCTTTTGTTAAATTGAATACAATCTCCTGCTGCATATATATCTGATTCGCTGGTTTGCATATATTCGTTTACAATAATTCCGAGCTCAACTTTCAATCCTGTTTTTTGAGCTAAAAAAGTATCAGGAATAATTCCCATTTGTTGTAATATCATTTGACATTTAATTACTTTTCCTGATTCAAATTGAATCCCTTCAACAAATTCTTTTCCAATGACCTTCTCTGCCTTTTCTCCGCATAAGATTCTTAGCCCTTTATGTTCTAAGTATTTTTGTAACAGTTTTGCCGTTCCTTCATCAAGTTGCCGATGTAAAAGATAAGAAGAGAGTTCACATATCGTTATTGATAAATCTAACTTCAATAAATGAAATCCTAACTCAATTCCAAGTAATCCACCGCCTAAAATTACCACATTTTTAACATTATTTTTGTTGATAAATTCTCGAATTTGATTTGCATCATCAATATTTCTTAATGTAAACATTCCATCAATGTTTGGATTTCCAAAAGAAAATCGCCTTGGATTACTTCCTGTGGCAAATACAAGCTTATCATAAGAAATGGATTGGAATTTTTCATAAATATTTCGATCTGAATTTAAATTTGGTTCAGGTATGTCAATAGGATCTCTTGGATAGATTAATTTTTTTTCTGGATCAATATGATTGATAGGATTATTAGTAAATAATAAAATGTCATTTTTTTTATACCACTCTCGATTTCGAAGGATAAGCTTATCCAGTGATCTTTCGCCTATAATATATAAGGGTAGAAAAATTCGGGAATAAAAAGAATATGGTTCTTTCGTAAAAATAAAAATTTCACTTTCATTATCTTCTTTTCTAATCTTTTCTGCTACCGATTGACCAGCTATTCCGTCTCCAATTATTACAATACGCATACTATTTAGAATCAAAGGATGCCTATTAAGACTCTCATAATTTTTTGAATAAAATATGATTTTGGTTTCAGATTATAAATCATAAGCAAAAATATCAAGTTGAATTTCCTATGATATGATAAGTAATATATTACTTTCTGTGCGAAGTAAATAATAT
Source organism: Candidatus Harpocratesius repetitus (assembly GCA_021498095.1). Lineage (GTDB taxonomy): Archaea > Asgardarchaeota > Lokiarchaeia > Sigyniarchaeales > Promethearchaeaceae > Harpocratesius > Harpocratesius repetitus. The sequence continues at coordinate 1,444,777 of JAIZWK010000001.1, forward strand.
GTATCAAGATATTCCTTTTGATTTTGAAGATGGAGAAGTTGATAATAAAGAAATCTCCGTATTTGCTCTCTCTACATGTGGATTTTGTCGAAGAGGGATTCAATTTTTAAGAAATAATAAGGTTAAATTTCGATATGTCTATATTGACAAGATGCCATATGAAGAAAAACAACAATTAAAAAAGCAATTACAAGAAAAATTTCAAAAACGAGTTGCTTTTCCTTTTGTTGTTGTAAATGATGAAGAAGCACTCGTAGGCTTTATTCAGAGACAATGGGAAGAGAAAATTCTTTCTCATAAGGACTCGTAAATCTGATAAAATATAAGCAGTAATTTTACAATAACCACTTTTTTATATTATTCCCACAAATTTTTATACATTGGTGATAAAACTGTCAAAATCAATTAAACCTAAAACAAAAGAGCAAACTCGGAAATTCATGGAAATGGTCGCAAAGAAACATGGATGGCATTTAAATCGTGATGAAGAGTTTTTAGATATACTCGCTGAAGGACTCACTACTAATTTTAATCGTTATGGATATTATTCTTGTCCTTGTCGAGATGCTGATGGACAAAGAGAACTTGATAAAGATATTATATGTCCTTGTGATTATTGTATTCCTGATCAGCAAGAATATGGGCATTGTTACTGCGGGCTTTATTTAACACCAGAGTTTTACGAAACAGGAAAAGAACCAGAAGCAATTCCTGAAAGACGGCCATTATAATCTCTACTATTTATATTTAAATTTTTTTTTTTAATAATTACTAATTGAGTTGAATTAAAAGTGAAAGCAATAAAAATTACAGATGGAATTTATTGGATTGGTGTAAATATCTCTTCAAATGATTTATTTGAAGGAATTTGGCCGATTCCGAAAGGTGTTTCAATTAATGCATATTTGATTAAAGGTGAAAAAACTGCAATAATTGATTTAGTTCGCGATTGGGCTAGTGCTTCCACCTATTTGTTGGAAGAGTTGAAATCGATAGGAGTTTCTCCTAAGAATATTGATTACATAATATTAAATCATCTTGAACCAGATCATACAGGTGATTTACGCGCATTTCATGAATTATGCAAAAATGCTCAAATAATCACATCTAAGAAAGGTGTGCCCTTAGTTAAGTCATTTTATGGATTTGAAGAGAATGTAAAAGGAGTAGGAACAGGAGATTCATTAGATTTGGGAGCAGGTAAAGGCCTTAAGTTTTTTGATATCCCAAATGTTCATTGGCCAGAAACCATGGCAACTTATGAAGAATCTACCCAGACTTTATTTCCATGCGATGCTTTCGGTTCATTCGGGGCTTTAAATGGTTTTCTGTTTGATGATGAAATAAGTGAAGAAGATCATCGATCTTACGAACGCGAATCTTTACGTTATTACGCCAATATTGTTGGACCCTTCTCAAATTTTGTTTTGAAAGCAATTAATGCACTTGGATCGTTAGCAATTAAAATAATTGCTCCTTCACATGGTTTGGTTTGGAGGGCTAATCCTGGGCGAATTGTTGAACGATATAAAAACTATGCAACCTACATGAATGATTTTGCAGAACCAAAAATCACTGTTATTTGGGGAAGCATGTATGGAAACACAGAAGTGATGCTTCGCTCCGTTTTACAAGGAATTGCTTCTGAAGGCGTACTGACAGAAGTTTTTAGAGTTCCTCATGACCATATATCATACGTTCTTGCTTCGGTATGGGAATCTGCTGGATTAGTGTTCGGAATGCCTACATATGAATATAAAATGTATCCTCCAATGCGCGATGCTTTAGGACAAATGGTTCTTAAAAAAGCTAGGCATAAAAAAGTATTCCGATTTGGAAGCTTTGGATGGTCTGGTGGTGCACAAAAAGAATTTGATGCAATGTCGGAAAAAATGCAGTGGGATATGATTGAACCATTAGAGTTTCAAGGCGCACCAACTGAGAAAGATTTAGAAGAGGGTTTCGCTCGTGGTGCAGCTTTAGCGCGCGAGGTTAAAAAAATACCCCAAAAATCTACCGAATTTGTGAACACTAACTAGAATTAAGAGCCAATCCCAGTCCAAATGTAATTAGCATCAATGGTTCAATTCCATATATCAATTCTACTGCAAGAAATACTGAACCAAAAATTATAATTATTTTTGGTATTTTTTTCATTGGATTTTCTGTTATAACTGCAATTATAATTGCAACCATATTAATAAAAATTCCTATATAGAATATAATAAAACGTAAGCTAATAATACCAATTAGTAAAAAAAATGGGTGGAGTAGGAATAAGAAAAATGCCCATCCAACACTCTCATTATACCATTTATAATTTAAAAAAGAATTTGACGAAATGAAATAATTGTATAAATTGCTTTTGAAAATTGTGAAAGAGACATAAGAATCATCCAAACAAATAGATCTGGCTGATATTGGGCGAAAAATTGAACTAAATTGCCGCTTATTCCTGCAAAAATACCAATAAATAATGGTAATAACACCATAATTAGAATAATTGAAAAGACATTCATGAGTATTTCAACTAAGATGACTTGTTTTTTCTCTTTTTTCAACAATTTTTCACGCATTTTCAAATTAATTCCCTTTTTCAAACCCAAAAACTTCCAAACATCCCTTCCTAAACCGATGAACATAATTGAATCAATCAGAATATATAAAACCATATGAGAGAAAATAGGGGAATAAGGTTGCTTATCATTCAATATATTATAGATACTATCTGCAAGATTTCGATAGTAGCCTTGATTTCCAAAGAAACTATTCACATTCGTAAAAACAACAACACCTTCTTGATTCTCAGGCGTTAAGAAAATTTCTGCATGATAGTCTCCTAAATCTCCTGATTGTGCCAAATATTTTATTCCATTGAATGTAAAATTATACCACCCCATTGTCCATGAAGAATTTTTCAGTGGATCTTGGGGTATTGCGTGTAAAAGTTCAAATGAAGAAGGCATTAAAACATTGTGTGTAAAACTGCTGTTTTTATAAAACAAATGGGCTTGCATTAACACAAGTATATCTTCGATATTAGAAACCATTCCGTTCGCAGGAGATTGTGCTGCTGAGTAGGATAGTTGTGAAGGGATGGCAATTCCATACCATAATCGATAACCTTGAGCGAATTCTACCTGATTTTCTGCCTCTGCTTGGCTGAAAAATGTATGTTGCATCCCAAGAGGAGAGAGAATACGAGTGGTAATATAATTGCTAAATGATTGATTAGTAACTTGTTCGATTAAATACCCTAAAATCCAGTAATTTGCATTAGAGAATTCAAAATTTTCTCCTGGCGCTGATTGAAAAGATTCGGACTTTAAACCGTTTACTAATTCTTGAATGCTACTTACTTTGATATCAGCTGAACCTGCTTTTATTGATATACCTGTTTGATGGGTTAAACATTGTTGAATTGTGATTTGTGAAGAATACTCTGGATCTGAAAGTTCAAATGAAGGTATATATTTTTGAATTGTTTCGTTTAATTCTATTAATCCGTCTTCTTGAAGTGCCAAAACTCCCATTGCAGTAATCGTTTGAGATATTTCTCCTAACATGAAAAGTGTGCGGTTTGTTACTGGTGTTTTGGCATTGTTTGCTTTACCTAATCCATCAGCATATATAATTTGACCATTTTGAATTACACCTACAGCAATTCCAGGAATAAGCATTTTTTGTTTCTGATCTTGTAAATAAGTATCTATTTTTTCTGAAGATGTGGCAGCTGTCCCATTATTCATAAATGTACACAAAATCATAAGAATTGACAAGAAAAAAAAGAAAATAATTCTAAATTTTGAAAAAGAAGTGTTTCTTTGATGATTAGTTACCATTATATTCACCTATGCAAAATACGTACCGGCTAAAAAATAATTTTAATCTGATTAGTTAACTTTTAAAAATTAGGCTGGGTTGAATAAAGTATGATCTTGCAGTGGGAAGTTACTCCCGATGAGCAAACCACATTAATAATTGAACTGATTTTTACAATCATTGCCATTGGATCTTGTATCGAATTTGCAATAATTAAAAGAATTTATCATAAATTGGCAAAAAAGGGGTATAACATTATCTTTTTTGGTGTATTCCTCTTTGGACTTCATATTCTTTCCGATTTTTTAGATACTCTTGCCATGAAAAAAATAGATGGAACAACTACAACGCTTTACTTAGTTTTTGATTATTTGGATGCAATTTTTGCCTTTATTGGACTTTTTATTATTGGATATGGTTTTTACCAAATTGCAAAAGATGGAATGGAGATTTGGGAGGGTGATGTGAAGTGATTTCTGTAAGTCTTTCCTCAAATATCGATTTACTTGATGTAATTTTAGAAAGCTTAAGTTTAGTTGGATTTATATTCATTTTGGTTATGGCATTCTATGCAAATAAGAAAAATCCAATTTTTCGCTCAAAAGGATTTCCTATTCTTATAATAGGAATTATTTTAGGTATTATTGCTGCAGGAATGGATTTATTGGGTGAATTTATTTGGTTCGATACAGGTTATGATATATATAAAATGGTGATGAGCGTTTTGTATATTTTTAGTCTAGTTATTTTTAGTATGGCTATTTTTCTTGTGTTTCGATTTACAAAGTTCATGATGGGAGAAAAAATCTGAGCGTAAAATAATATGCTGCTTGAAGTTTTCATAATTCAGAAAGGAACCTCATTTTTATTGGCCAGAAAAGCATTTACGAAAAAAGAAATCAGAATGGATGGTTCCCTATTTTCTGGCATGATTTCAGCAATTTCATTGTTCACAAATGAATTAAAAATAGGAGAAATCCAATTTTTTGAAACAAACGATTATAGGATCTTAATCCATTCTTGGAAAAAGATACTAATTGTTGGAATTGTAGAAGAAAAAGATGAAGATGAATTTATAATAAGTACTTTGAAAAAAATTGCACAAGAATTTTGGAAACAATTTCAATATTCATTAGAAAACTGGAATGGAGATACTGCAGTATTTGAAAATTTTCCAATTACTATCGATGAAATTTTCTATTCTGAATTTGCACAATTTTATATTGAGCGAAATTATCCAAACAATGTGATTTCAGTAATACATTCTGTGCAATATAAATTTGAACCTCATATTCTCCGATTTATTGGAATAAGAATTGGTGAAGCTCGTTCAAATACTATATCTCAGAAACAAATGAAGAAAATTATTAGTTTTGGGCAAGATTTTCCTGAAAAGCAAATTTTAAAATTAGTAGAAAAGGAAATAAATCATTTTTCAATTAGTGAAGTTGAATCAAAAGAAGTTGCGGGAAAAAAGTCAATTCAAATCACCTTGAAAATTTGTCCTATTTGCAGGGGTATTCATGATAATTCATTTTCCTGTGATTTTATTATTGGATTTATACATGGTTATCTTAATGGAATAAAGCTTGGGTTTTCATTTAATGTGTTTGAAAGCGAATGCCATGCTCATGGCGACCAATATTGTGTTTTTTCTGCAATTCTTCAACAAGAGAAATAGTCATCAAGTTAAGATCTCATAGAATTCTGATTTTTTTATTCTATTCTATGGTTTTTCTTTTCTAATATTAAATAATCAAATGAATTATCTTGCTAATCATTTTAACTTTCTATAACAGTGATTTTGACACATATATTCTAAAAAGGATAAGCATAAATTACCAGTAGATAATTCAAAATCACGATAGTGACTTTGTGATATAAGCGATAAAAGTGATTAAAATCAGATAATTCTGAAAAGATTTAATCTGATAGAATAAAAAAAAAGAAGAAAATTGGTGAAAGATAAGATGGTGGATTTTACATTAACAGAAGAACAATTACAATGGCAGCAGCGCGCTAGGGATTTTGCACAAAATGAAATTTTACCTGTTGCGTGGTATTTTGACGAGAAGGATGAGATGCCGGTTTTTGTGCTAAAAAAAGCTTGGAATGCTGGATTGATGAATCTTGGTGTTCCTAAAAAATACGGTGGAGAAGAATTGGATAATTTGACCCAATCATTAGTTGTTGAAGAATTTGCATCTTGCGGTCCTGGTATGGCAACATCTATTTTTGATAACGGTTTGGGTCAAGAACCAATTATTTTAAGTGATAATGAATACATTAAAGAGAAGATACTTTCTCAAGTTATAAAAGAGTTTAAATTGACTTGTTTTGCCACTTCTGAAACTGGGATGGGCTCAGATGTTGCAGGTATGCGCTGTAAAGCTGAAAAAGATGGTGCCGATTATATCTTAAATGGAATAAAATATTGGGTAACTAATGGTGGAGCCGCAAAAGATAATGGAGGATATGCTTCCATATTTGCTACGACAGATCGAAAGGCACGCCATAACGGAATTGCAGGATTTCTTGTTGATTTAAAATCTGATGGCGTTTCTGTTATGCAACATATTCCAAAAATGGGTCAACGCTGTTCTAATACTGTAGCATTAAAATTTGATAATGTTCGAGTTCCTGCTGATCATGTATTAGCTCGCGAAGGAGGTCCAGGTTTTAAACTCGCGATGAAAACATTCACACAAACGCGTCCTATGATTGGAGCATTTGCTGTAGGGGCAGCGCGTTCTGCTATGGAATTTGGTATGCAATATGCACTTTCTCGAAAGGCATTTGGACAACCAATTGGAATGTTTCAAAGTATTCAATTTAAAATTACAGAAATGTATCAAAAGGTTGAAACTGCTCGCTTAATGATTTGGCGTTCTTGTTGGGAAGCAGATCAAGGCAGAGATGCTACATTATGGGCATCTATGACCAAATTTTGGAGTACAGAAGCAGCTTTTGAAGTAGCAAATGATGCGTTACAAATAATGGGAGGATATGGGTATACAAAGTATTACCCTGTAGAAAAATATCTGCGAGATATTCGGTTACTTCAAATTTATGAAGGAACGAATCAAGTTCAACGGGCAGTAATTATTAAATATCTCCTAAAAGGTGGTTATAAACCAATAATGCCAAGATTGGAAGATTTACCACGTCTTCGTGCGAAAGATATTGAAGAAGCTGCAAGAAAAGGAATGCAACAACAAACCGTTTGGCGCTGTAAGGTCTGCGGGCATCATCACTATGGAGATGAACCTCCTGATGAATGTCCTGTATGTCGAATGAAAAAAGGAGTCTTTAAAAAAGTTTGGCCTAAATAAAAGTCGCTTCTTCTTTCATTTTTACTTATCTTTTTTTACCTATTTTTTTGTTATTTCATCAAGGGCTAAATTTATGAACCTAAATTTCTCTAAAGGGATTCGTTTTGGCCTAATTTTCTCACTTTCTATCTGTCCTTTAGATAATACATCGTTAAATTCCAATTTTCGTTTTCCAACTATGATCAAAGCGATAATGTCATATTTCTCAGGAATATTTACAATTTTTTTTACTTTATTTGGAGAAAAACCTGCAATTGGATGCGCAACTAAATTTAAATCTGTTGCTTTCAAAATTATAGCTGCAGCTGCCATTCCCACATCAAATTGATAATATATTCGATCTTTGATTATGCAATCTAAATTTTTCTTTGAAAAGATTACAATAATCATTGATGCATGCTTTGCCCATGCATTTCCTTGAGATAAAGCTTCATTCTTAAGCTGTTCCAAGAAAGGATTATCCTTAACAAAGACAAAGCGCCAAGGTTGATTATTGAAACAACTTGGCATAAGTTGTGCCGCATGGGCTAAGTGATCTATTATTTTTTCTGTAATATCAACATATTTTAAAGAACGAAACGCTCTTCGTGTTTCGATTATTTCATCTAAATTCATAATTATCAAAGATTTATTCTCTTTCAGTTTTTAATACATAGCGCTTATCCAATATTTTTTAACTTCTTTTAGTATTAATAATTAATATGAAAAAAGGGATTGCTTTAATATTTCAATTATTTTTTCTTTTCATTCTTTTGAAATCAACTCAATTATTTCAATTATCAAATAATCTTTATCAATTTAATTTCAATAATCCAATTACTCAAAGAAGTACTGAAAGTCAAAATATTCTTATCAGTCCTAAAAATTCATTTCAAATAGATATTGAATTCATTAATCAAACTTTAGAAAATCTTGAGTTGGAATTCTATCAAGAAGATTCTATTATCTTCAGAGGCAATATTTGTAAAAATGTAACCATCAGTATTATGGATTCTGGTTATGTAGAAATATGCGATAATATATTTAAAGAAACTTTTTTCACAACATTAACATTATGGAATTGTGCGAATCTTGTTGTTCAAAATAATACATTTCAAGATATCTACGATACTCCTATTCATGTAATTGAAACAATAGGGGCAGAAATTGAGAATAATTCTGTATTACTTCCTGAGACGAATCCAAATCCATTATCACTAAATTTTGGAATGGAAATTGATCGTTCTCCTCAATCAAGAATAAAAGGTAATATTATTAATGCTCCTCTGGGTGATGGGTTAATTCTTTCTCAATCTCCCAATTCATTAATTCAAAAAAATTCAATACTTAATAGTGGATTTGGTGGAGTTAGTCTCATGTTTAGTTCCGATACTATTATTTTTGAAAACACAATTGTTAATAATTCTATGCTTGTTACCGATGAACCCCAATTAAGCTCTGCAGTAATGCTTTCTGTATCTCCAAAAACCAATATAACAAGAAATCTTATTGAAAAATCATCTAATGCAGGTATTTGGATCGAATCATCAGAAGAAACAGTCGTGAATCAAAATACAATAATAAAGAATGAAGTTGTCGGAATATTCATTGGTTCTTCTCCCCGATCAAAAATTACATTTAATAAATATGCTCAAAATGGAGGAACGAGTTTTGTTGACCAAGATCAAAGTCCAGATTGTGTAATTGAAGGTAATGAAGAAATAAAAATATCTGATGACATTGATGATTCAAGTGATTCTAATGATTCAAATTGTAATTATACAAGCGATGATGCTTCTGACTTTAATCAGAAAAACATTTCAAGTTATCTAGGGATATCTTTGATTTTTATTGTAAGTGTATATTTATATTTTTATAACACAAGAAAAAAAGCAAATTTAATCCCTTGATCACCTTTGAAAAATAAGAATATTGTATAGAATATTTTCTAAAAATATGGGATAAGCATAAAAACGGGGGGATCATCTATAGATTTTGAATATATATGGCAAACCACTTGAAAAATGAGAATTCCCCTTATTTACTAATGCATGCTGATAATCCTGTGAATTGGTATCCCTATTGTTCTCAAGCATTTGAAAAAGCAAAAAAAGAGAATAAATTGATATTTATTTCTATTGGCTATACTGCCTGTCATTGGTGCCATGTAATGGCGCGTGAATCTTTTGAAAATATTGATATTGCTTCTACATTAAATAAAAATTATGTTTCAATTAAGGTTGATAGAGAAGAACGCCCTGACGTTGACATAGTTTATCAAAAATTTGCTCAAATAATGGGAAAGAATGGTGGATGGCCATTAAGTGTATTTTTAACACCAGAAGGATTACCTTATTTTATAGGAACTTATTTTCCATCTCAATCTCGTTATGGATTAATTGGTTTTTCAGAATTACTTGCAAAATTAACCTCAATTTATAACGAACAAACCGAAAAAGTGAAAGAATCCAGTATAATATTGCTGAAAATTCTTTCCTCTTCGAGAGATGATGAAATTGATGAAATGAAATATACAAATGGCATGAATGATTTTAGTTCTAATTCATATTTCGATGAAATTCTTAATAAATTCTGGATTCAGATGGATTCAAAGTATGGGGGGTTTGGAAATGCTCCGAAATTTCCTAATTTTCCTGCTTTATTGTTTTTGATTCGTCAGCTTGCCTATCAAAATCAGAAATTAAGACCGAAATCTCACACTGTGAATAAAACATCGTTAAACTTTTCAGCCCTCCTTGATAATGAAGATTCTATCAAAATTATGGCTTTAAAGGAAAATCTTAAAAAAACTTTAGATAACATGATATTTGGGGGATTATATGATCAAATTGGTGGGGGTTTCCATCGATATACTATGGATCAGAAATGGATAATTCCTCATTTTGAAAAAATGCTTTATGATAATGCCCTCGCCATCCAAGTTTACTCAGAAGCTTTCCTTTTCTTTCGAGATCCAGAGTATAAAAGAGTGGTTAAAGAAATAATTGATTGGTTAAATAGAGAGATGCATGATGAAGAAGGAGGATATTATGCTACGCTTTGTGCAGATTCAGAAGGTCATGAAGGGAAATTTTATGTGTGGCAGAAAAATGAACTTGAGCAAATGTTAACTTTAGAGGAACAATCTCTTTTCTTTGACCATTATCGTATTTCAGAGAAAGGTAATTTCGCTTATCACTCAAATATCATTACTGTTCAAAAGAATTTAAATGAACTTGCTGAAGATAGAAAAACAAATAGAGATCTGTTGGAAATCATCCTAAGCCAGATAAAAAAGAAATTAATTAAAGTGCGCTCTAAACGACCGCCACCTCAATTAGATTCAAAAATTATTACTTCATGGAATTCACTTCTTTTAACAGGATTAATAACATCGGAGAGAATATTTGCAGGTGATCCCGATTTTGTAAACATTCAAAGAATTATTATCGATTTAAATAATTTTCTTAAAGGTAAGATGATCGACTTCCAAAATGGTAGTGTTAAACGAATTTATATGCAAGGTAAAGCAAAAATCCATGGAAATCTTGATGATTATGCATATTTAATTAATACATTTTTAATCCAATACCTTTATTCTGCAGATTCTTCTGTTTATTCTTTGATTGAGCGTTTAATTAATTATGTTATGAATGAATTTTGGAACAAAACTAATTATTATTTTTATTACTCCCCAAAAGAATCAGAAGATCTTCCTATTCGGACGAAATTGGATTTTGATCTCCCACTACCCGCGCCATCCGTTATTATGCTTGATAATTTGAATCTCTGGGCAGAAATAACAGGTGAAAAAGGATGGCTTGAGAAAGTAAATCTGTCCATTCGATCCTTATCGCCTAAATTGGAAAAATATGGCTCTTCAGCGGGCTCTTTTTTTATATTAATGCAACATTTGATTTATGGGTATCAAGAAATTTCATTTTCAAATAGTAAAGGTGAACAAATAGCTGAAAGAGAAAACCTTCTCTTAAAATTGAAACATTTCTTTTTACCATTTCAAATAATTAAAATAATTACTTCTGATATTTCAGCAAATAAGGAATTAAAAGAAAAACTGGATTCTGTCTCTGAAATTTTAAATGATGAAACCCATCCCATTTACTACTTTTGCGAAAATCATGTATGTTCAAAACCCTTTAAATCTGTAGAGCAATTAATATGCTGTATTAAGAATAAATTTTTGAAATTAAACAAAGAATGAAGAGAAAAAAAAACGTTCAAAACTAAAAAAATCTTTGATTTAGAATGAATAATTTTTCAATAAAATCTTTATTCTGATTCATCTTCTTGCTTTTTCGATATTTTTTCTTGTTTTGGCGGCATAAAACCCTCAAAAATCATAAAATATCCAATTGCCATTACTATTCGTCCAGCTATAATAAAATAGAACAATGAAGCGGGAATAATTGCATCTGTAATCGCACCTATTACAAAAAGTAACCATCCAAATCCTATCATGAATAGTTGTGTAACATCTCCTTTTGGTGCTCCTTTTTTCTTCATCTTAATTGCTAAACGGATGAATCCTGTTGATACAACTAACAAAACAGTCAAAATATTAAAAGCAGTTATAATACGAATAACACCTGCTAAGTTTGTGTCAAGCATTTCTTCGCCAGCTATTGTTTCAAAGGCGTTTTCAGGCCAAACAAACATAAAAACCCAATAGACTGCTAAAAGAATCAAATAGAAATACGATGCTTGATTTTTATATTTTGGTTGAAAGATACTGAAGCCTAAATAAACCACGATCAGCGTTCCGACTGGATTTAAAGTATAAGAAATCATAAAATACAAGGTCGGATCAAGATTTGTCCCTGTAAATACAAGTTTCAGAAATGTTATTCCAGGACCTAAGTAAAAGGTGCCTAAGCATAAAGCAGCAAGTGATACATATGGTAACAATGGTTTTTTTCTTTGGAAATATTTTACCAAAAATACAACGTAATATGTAAAGCCAATGATGACTATGATCCAAGCTGTAATGCCATTTAAATAAGTTTGTAGACTGAGTGCCATATTTTTCTCTATTAATATTACTTTTAAAAGTATTTTAAGGTTGAGATATAATTAATGCTTAAGTGAAAGGATAAATAATTATTGGGGGTTAAGAATAAGTAATTAAGAATAAGTATAATTCCTTTTATATGCCGTTCTTGTTAAAAGCTGGGCGTTGCGTTACAATGTATTATAAAAGCGGAGTTTTAAATGTTAGTTATTGAGGAAATGGCTTTTTGTATCGGTTGCAATTAATGCATGCTTGCATGTCATGTTTCAAAATCAAGTGAACTCCCAATCTCAATGCTCAGTCAAGAAGTAATTTGTAAAGATCCTCCGGAATATATTGCTCTGGAGTTAATACTAAACTGTGTTCGATGTAATCGCTGTGTTCCTGTCTGTTCGCTTGGAGTTCGAAGTGATTTGATGGTTTACGGATAAAATCAAAAATTCAATCATATCAGACTATTTTTAAGAATGAAGGATCAATTAAGAGAAGCCTTATTTTTTAAATTATTTCAATATTATCGTTCAAAAAAATCTCATTGACAATTTCATTGAAGTTTTAGAGCAAAACATACACTATTTTAAAGCTTATGACAAAGAAAAGCAAGGATATGCATAAATTGATATTTTTATAAAACTCTCAAACTGGCAAAAATATGCTTTCCGCAGTTACAGTTGCTATAAAGGAAATACAAGACTATTTATGGCAAAAGTTATATCAAATAATCTGGCGGAGAATGTAAATAATGTGATTGAGACTCGCGTGCATTTAACCGGTCCTAAAACACCTGAGGGTTTAGAACAGCGACTTCAGGCATATATTACAATCACAAATGAACCCAAAATCTTATAAATTACCATTGTTTCACACCGATTTAGCCCAAAAATGCTCTTTAATGAGTGGAATAATTCAGAAATTAAACGATTATTTCAATTAAACGAAAAATGGGGGAAAAAAATTCAAACCGAGGTGTTAGTGAATTGATCCTTCGTAATTAAAAATAGCTCATATCCTTTATCAATTTATTTAAATACCACAATTCAGCGTTTTTTGCATACGTATCATCTCTTTTACATTCCCAGAAAGAATTCAAAATATTATTGCTTTTTTTTTCCTTATCAAAAGGAGAAATTTTAAGTATATCAAGATCAGTGTTTATACTATTATGGTAGATGAATATAAACCAAATTTACATTTTATATTCCATGAGCAATGGTTAGGGATTAGTGTTTTGTGTGATCTTTCAGAGAATGAAATCTCAAAAAATCTACAAGAAATGGAGCAGTTCGTTAACGATGTTTTTCTAAAAATTACAATAGATAAGATCAATCCTACATATGTTCCTGATATAAAAGATCGAGAAAAGATTGTTAGTATTGCTCACAATCTGAAGTGTAGTTTCGAATGGCAGAATTATATTGAAGACTTTAGATATGTTCATAGTAATCATACATACAATAAATTGGGGTATATTTTAATTAGAGTTAGACTGAAAGAGAATATTTCTCCCGATTTTGATCTTAGAATAATTCGACCTCAGTATTTGCAACAAATTGTATTTTCCTTTTGGTTTGGACTTATTAAAAAATTCCAAAATCACTTTCTTTTTGATGAAAAAACCGTTCCTTATGCATTTAATGTGTGTTCTGAAGTTGATCCAAGGGATTTGTTGACAATTGAATGGAATCCTCATAATATTCAAAAATATAAACGTGAAATTGGTGATTGGTGTGTTTTATACTCAGGACAATTCCCCGATTATCATGATTTGCTTTATGAACGAAGAGTAGAAGTAAATCTCTCCAATAGATCATCTGAAATGCATTTTATTCATCGGAACTCTGCATTTCTTTATATGAGACCTGAGAATTATAATAAATTCTTTATTAAAGATAATGAAACCCCGAATTCAACTGGATATATGTTTAATACTGTTATTAAAACAGTGTGTCAGATGCGCACAATTGGTTTTGCAATGATTTTAGTTAACTCTGAGATAGATATTGATACAAGCCAATTAACTTCAAGGGATTTTAAAGAAAAAGATCCAGGATTAATTAAAGATGATCTGGAAAAAACAACTCGGTTAAAAATGATTCTACAGAGAACCTTAGCTCCATTTTTTACAGATCTCTCCAGAAGTCATCGTCAGCATTATCATACACTTCTTCAACATTGTGTAAACTTATATAATATTGAAAAGAATTGGAAAATGATTTCAGATAAATTAGAGAGTAATACTCAAGAATTGAACTCACTTTTCTTGGATAAGCAAGAAGAAGCAAGTAAACGCCAAGAAAAAATCTTGAATATTGTCAACCTCATATTAGGTGCTGGAATTGTCTTCGAAATTGTTGATTTTATTGTAGATGATACTGATCTTCAAAGTTTGATTAAGAAAATTGTTGGTGGAGGTTTTCTTCTTTTAATTATTGGTCTATTAGTTCCACTTTATCTCCCAAAACTATTTAAAAAATTCAAGCGAAAAAAAAGTAAATAGGAATCAAAGCATTCTTATGAAAATTGATAAAGATTGATTTTACTTTAAAGGTAAAACAATCACATTTTTTTTAAATTAAAATCACGATTTTTAATTAATTAGAGTGCTAAATCATACACAACTCCAATATATTAATGGGGGAAAAAATCATGAAAAGTACTTACTATAAATGTGAGAATTGTGATGAGTTATATGAAAAAGTTTTTGAAGGTACGGCATGTGCAGATGGGAAATGCCATCTTGATGCCTTATCACCAAAAACTGCAGATTGGAAAAACGAAAAGCATGTCCCTATAGTAGAAAAGACCGAGAAAGGAATAAAAGTCACCGTTGGATCAACTCTTCATCCAATGGTTGATGATCATTGGATTACAATGATTGAAGTAATTTCAGGAAACAAACAATATCGTCAATACTTAAAACCAGGAGATCAGCCTGTAGCAGAATTTCCTATAGATGATGTGGATGTCATAGCACGAGAATATTGTAATAAACATGGATTATGGTCAAATAAAGCATAATTCAAAAATTAGGAAATGAAAATTAAGAAATGAAGAGTGAGAAAAACATGTCAAAAAGTGAAAAGGATTTATTAGCTGCATTTGCAGGAGAGTCTCAAGCTAATCGTAAATATCTTGCATATGCAAAACAAGCAGATAAAGAGGGATTCCACCAAATTGCACGCGTTTTCCGTGCAGCTGCAGCTGCAGAGACAGTTCATGCCCATAATCACTTCCGAGTGTATGGTGGTGTTAAATCTTTGGTGGAAAATATTCAAGACGCGATTAATGGGGAACATTATGAATTTTCTGAAATGTATCCCGAATTTTTAAAAGATGCTCAAGAAGAAGGGAATAAAAAAGCGGAGCAGAGCTTTCATTGGGCTAATGAAGTAGAAAAAATTCATCACAAGTTGTATAGCAATGCTTTGACTGCTGCAGAAAAAGGGGAAGATCTACCTGAAAAGGATATGTATGTCTGCCCTGTATGTGGATATACTGTAGAAGGTGAACCTCCAGAAAATTGCCCTATCTGTAGTGCAAAAGGTTCGACATTTATGAAAATTGAGTAGTTTTTATGAAATAACTTGGTTTTTCTTCTTTTTTCTCTAATTTCTTCGTTTTTTGTTCTTTAAAAAAAATTACTTGACAGTTAATTGTGAAAAAAAGATTCCTTTCCGTAGATTTTACTTGACGGCTCTAAAGTGACCATATGAATTTCATCCATGGTCATACTGCATCCTTCTTCCCTTTTTTCGGTTTTGACAAATTCTCTTCCAGATGTGAATATTTTTATGAAACGATATTTTTGAATAATTATGCTAAACTTTAAAAATCCCTTTTTGTTCGCTCCTATTAAAACAGGATACAGCGATGGTACCGGCATAGTGACTAAAGCTCACATTGATTTCTATAGGCAAAGATGCAATGATTTGGGAGCTGTAATAGTAGAACCTCTCTATTTGGCCTCTAATTTGCGTGAACTTCCCACACAACTTGGAATCGACAATGATGATAAAATCTTTGGTTTGAAAAATCTTGTTGATACAATTCATCGATTTGATACAAAGGTTATTGCTCATTTAAATCATCCTGGTAGAATGAGTAATCCAAAAATTCCAAATAATATTTTTTATTCCTCAACTTCTAAACCTTGTGAGAATGGCGGTGCAAACCCAAAACAAATAAATAAAGAAGAAATGGATTTCATTCAGGAACAGTTTATCTCTGCGGCAAAGCGGGTCAAAGAAGCAGGATTTGACATGATAGAACTGCAGTTTGGCCACGGATACTTATTTGCACAATTTATTTCTCCTGCTGTAAATGACAGAGAAGATGAATATGGGGGTTCTTTTGAAAATCGCATCCGTTTTCCATTAAGTGTTTTCAAATCAATTAAAAATTTTGTTGATCTACCAATAATTGTGCGAATTAGTGGGGATGAAATGATTCCAGATGGTATTCATATTGATGAGATGATTAAATTATCACAAATCTTGCAAGAAAATGGAGCTGCTGCAATTCATGTATCAGCTGGAACAGTATGTTCAACTCCACCATGGTTTTTCCAACATATGTTTATACCCAAAGGAAAAACATGGGATCTTGCCAAAAAAATCAAGGAATCAATAAATATTCCTGTAATTTTTGTGGGACGGATAGATTCTGCTGAAGATATACAAACCCTCATTGAAGAATATAATGCTGATTATTTTGCTATCGGAAGGGGGTTGGTAGCGGATCCACAAATTGTATCGAAATTGCAAGGAAAAAATCCAGATCCAATCGTCCCGTGTCTTGCATGTGTTGAAGGATGCTTAGGTGGTGTAAAATCTGGTAATGGATTGCAGTGCCTGGTAAATCCAAGCGTTCAAAAAGAAGAAATTAAGCAAGTTCAAGTAGAAAAAACTAAATATTTTGCGATTATTGGTGGAGGATTAGCAGGGATGGAAGCTGCTATAGTGTTATCTGAACGAGGCCATCGTGTGGATTTATTCGAGAAAGATGAACTAGGTGGTCAATTTCGCTTTGCACCGTTAACTCCTCATAAAAAAACACTTCAAAGCTTGATTCCTTCTTATATTGAAAGACTTAAAAAATTTAATGTCTCTGTAATCTATAAAGAGATAACCAAGCCTGAAGAACTTTCAGATTATGATGGAATTATTATCGCAACTGGTTCTATCCCAAAAATACCACAAATTCCAAATCTATCTGATTATTTTTGGGCAGAGATTCTATTAGAAGAAAATCTTCCTCATAACAAATCTGTTTTAATTATTGGCGGGGGCTTGATCGGAGTCGATATTGCTACTGCATTGATTGAAAAAGGTAATCGTGTCATAATTGTAAAGCGAACGGAAAATTTTGGAGGAAAAATGGAAATGATTGCCAAAAAGCTTTCTCTTAATTTTATGAAGAAAAAAAATGTTGTATTTTCTGATCATACTCATATTAAAAACATCCGAAAATTAGGTGAAAAATATTCCGTTGAGGCAGAACGTGATGGAAAAAAGATTAATTTTGAAGATATTGATCATATTGTAATTTCGACTGGTTTAGAATCTTACAATCCTTTAGCAAATTGGGATTTGAGTGGAATTCCCACCTATGTAATAGGAGATGCATCAATGGTTGGAGATGCTCAAGACGCGATTTATTCTGCTTACAAATTGGCAATTACACTTTAGAGATATTAAATTCTTCAGGTTTCACTTATCGAGTTATATCTTTATGTTGAAATTGTTTGTTTTTTTTGCTTTTTTTCCTTCTTTTTCTCTTTTCTGACCTTTGTCTTTTCATATGATTATTAAATTTAATTGTTTCATTATTTTATCGTAATTCTGCATGATTTTCTTCAAGGCTGTTCAACCATGCTACAATTTTGGGAGAAAAAACCACCCAAGGATTGTTCCTCAGCCAAAATCGTTTCAATTTTTTCAATTTAGTAATCTCAATTGGAAGTTCTGTTAAAGCATTATTTTTTATAATTAAATCAGATAAATTCTGCAAATTTCCAATACTACGTGGTAATTCAATTAATTGATTGCCGTCCAAATTCAATTCTTGAAGATTTTTCAATTTTCCAATTTCTTCTGGTAAAGTACTAATGTTATTTTGATATAGTGAAAACTCTTTTAATTCGATTAAATTTCCAATTTTTGAAGGGATTTCCATAATATAATTATTTCCTAAAGCTAAAATTTGCAGTTCTTTTAAATTTCCGATCCATGAAGGTATTACGCTAAGATCATTATCAAATGCAGATAAAATTTTCAAGTGTTTGCAATAATGCAACGATTTTGGAAAATTTTTCAAATTTGTTTTTGCAATATATAATTCTTCTAAAAGTGGGAAACTGGAAAAAATTGAAGAAAGTGTTCTTAATGGATTATTAGAGAGATCTAATAATTGCAATTGTGAAAGTTGAGTGAATTCTTTAGGAATTGAAGAAATCAAATTGTTACTTAATTTCAATATTCTTAATGAGGTTAATAAGGAAATTTTTCGAGGAATATGCTTAATTTTGCAATTTGACAGAAAAAGACCTATAATTTTACCGTCTTTTATCATATATCCTGGCTTTTCTGCATCTATTTTGCAATTTTCTAATAAAGAACAGTTAATTTCTTTTTCAATTAACTGAATAATGTGCTTAGTTCTCTCCGGAAGATTTCCCATAATACTAAAAAATATGTTCTTCCTAAAATATATAAGCTCATGGTCAACGAAGAATTCCAATCACATCCCGAAATTCTAAAAATCTCGCGAATTTTCCGAGCTTTAGCTTATCCCAAACGCTTGGAGATTTTAATGGCTCTTTTCACAGAGAAATCATTAGAATTTGCTCAATTATTAACGATTATATCATTGGGAAAGACAGCACTTGCCAATCATCTAGCTGAATTGGAAAAACTTCGGTTAATATCTAAACCCAAACGCGGTGTTTATACAATAACAAATCGGGGTAGAAGATTTCTTAAACTAAATACTTCACTTTATGAAGAGATGGAAAATGAACCTATTGATAATGATTTTATTGCAAATGATAAACATAATATTGGTATTATGAAGAACGTTGATGGAATGGATAAAATTCTTGAAATTGAGGGAGAAAATAGATTAGGTGAAATAAGTAAAGTAAATGATGTCTTTAATATTAGTGCGCGAAATCATGTTCAAATGAAACCTCATCCAAATTCTTTTATTGGCTGTCTATCTGGATTGTTACCTTTGTTTGAATTGGAATTTGATGCAGTAGATCTTGCTGGAATTACTGGTTTTGCATTTTTATATAGATTTCCCAAATACATACCAGAAAAACTTTCAAATATTCCTTTAGGGATAGATATATGGAAATTTATTAAACAAAATCTAAGTTTATTCAAAATTCCGATGAATATGCTGCAAATTCATTCATCATTTCCCGCTTCTCCCAATTCTATTACATTAGAAGATTTAGCAAGAGCTCAAAAAATTTACCGCTTGATTACTAAAAATATTATGGAATTTGGTTATCCTGTAATTATATGGGGTGGAGTTCTTGCAGAGTATTATTTGGTTAATGAAATTGAAGGATTCAATTATATTATGAATGGCTTGGATAAAAAGAATAATATAGCGTCTCAGTCTCTTAGATTTGATTCAATTAATTCTCCATATTATATGCAAATATGGTTTTATTCACCTCAAGACAATCAATCTTCTCGTCGAGGAGATGTTCATGATATCATTCATCAAGCAATTCAATTTTTGGAAGGTAATGAATTGGATAAGCAAAAATATTATACTGGAATTGAAGCAATTAAGCATTGGGCAGAAATTCTTGAATCTCATGAAAAACAAGGAGAGAGATTTAATGAATATTTTAATTATTTATTAGGATCATATACAAAAAATCAATTTCTTGAAGCATCTGAATGTTTAAAGCGAATTATTAAAAAATATCCTAGAAAAACATGGAATCATTATTTAGAAGAAGCTGTATTTCATTTTAGTAATGCATATAAGCGAATGCAGAAATTTTCTGTTCTATTTCCTGTAAATTTTTA
Source organism: Candidatus Harpocratesius repetitus (assembly GCA_021498095.1). Taxonomy (GTDB): domain Archaea; phylum Asgardarchaeota; class Lokiarchaeia; order Sigyniarchaeales; family Promethearchaeaceae; genus Harpocratesius; species Harpocratesius repetitus. Next base: position 1,464,987 of record JAIZWK010000001.1, read on the forward strand.
TAATCAAAATTTGCCTGCAGTTTTTGAATCAGGGGCAATCTTATTGAATTTTTGTGCTACTGATGTGAGCAATGCATTGAAAGCCTTGAAAAGTGCAGAAGTTCTATGGTGATCTTTCATTTTTTAATGAAATCTTCAAAGAATTTTAAGAATACAATTAACTTATATTGTTAAGAAAATATGAAAAAATGATATTATTGTGAGTATTCGTAATTTTAGAAGGAAAATTGTTATTCTAAATGCTCCGTTTTGCTTCAATTAATACTTTAAGTTTTTCAATATCCCCTTTTCGTTTATAGAGGGGATCAGTTCGCTTTTTATAAGCTGCAGATTGTTCCCAGAACACTGGTTTCCCTTTTTCTTCATAGAAAATTCCCGTTGGATATGGATCATGCTCTAATGCCTTTGCAAAAGCTGCTTTTCGATCGTGGATATCATGATCTTTTTCAATTATATATGTATGCTCTTTATACCATTGGAATGAATTGAGCTTATTCATCGATACACATTGAACTAAGCTATCAACCAATGCATATCCCTTATGATTAATTGCTTGTTTTAAAATATCAATAGTCTGTTCTTTATTTCCCACAAACACTCTTGCAACAAATGTGGCGCCCATAGCTATTGCAACAGCAATTGGGTTAAATGGTTCATTAGTTACTCCCATGACTTGCACCGGTGTTTTCATTCCTTTTAAGCTGGTTGGAGACGCTTGGCCTTTAGTAAGGCCGTAAATCATATTGTTATGTGCAATATGCACAATATCAGAATTTCTTTCGATCTGAGCTAAAAAGTGATTTCCTCCTTCACCATAACTGCAACCATCTCCGCTTGTTACAATTACTTTTAGGGTGGGATTTGCTGCTTTAATCGCCATTGCAGCAGGTAAAGCTCTTCCGTGGAGTCCATTGAACATATTCCCTTTCATATATTGTGGAAGCTTTGCTGCTTGACCAATTCCAGAGACAAAAACTAAATTCTTTGGTGGAATATGTAATTCTGCAAGAGCTTCACGTAGATATCGATGGAGAATAAAATGTCCACATCCAGGGCACCATGCTTTTTCATGAGGCATATCATATAATTTTGCATTATAATCCATTTATATTACCTCCTTTTCAATAATTGCAACTATTTCTTCCACCGACCAAGGTTTTCCTGAAAATCGAAGATATTTTTGAGAGTCTGGAATATCAAAGTTAGCTTCTAATTTCCGCTTATAAAATGTTGTGATTATAAAAGCACTGAATAAAATATCATCCATTTATGAAAAAGAAGAAGAACTTTGATCATTAGGATAAAATCTATGAATAAACAAAGATTAAAGGAAAAATCAAAAAAAAGGATTATTTAACCCAATATGTAAAAAATAATTTTCTTTATTATGTCTACTGCTTTTCAAAATCGTCTTTAGATGCTCCACATACTGGGCATTCAAAATCATCTGGAAGATCCTCAAACTTTGTTCCAGCAGGATAATCTCCATATCCTTCTTCTTCATTATATTCCCAGCCACATACTGAACAAACCCAAATTGCCATATTATTTTCACCTATTGCATAAGGATTTTACTATACTTAAATCCCATTATACGTATTATATGATCAACTCGCTCTTTTAAAAAATTTTAGGAAATATTTCATAATTAAATTAAGTCGAAAGAACCACGCAAAATTTATACTCCACCATTAGTCCAAAATGATCTTATTAAAAAAATTATTCCATATCTTAAGGAACTGAACATAAATATTGTTCGTATTTGGCCAACGATTCAGAACAAAATACATTGTGCAACTATTAATGATGAAGCGTTTTATCTATTTAGTGATTCTGGATTTCATATTATTTTAAATCTACCAGTAAATTGGAACATTAAACCATCATTTTCGGAATTGAAAGCGTTTTTAAAGCGATATTCACCAGATAAATTTCCAGAAATTGATATTTATTGTATTAGTATTGAAAGTTATCATGGATTTCGGACACCAATTGTTTATATTAATGCAGTCCAAAAATTAACAAAATACTTAATTAATCGCTTAACATTAATGACTAATGCAAATTTGAATAAACCTTAGTATTTTGATGCTGATATCGTTGGTGCGGATTTTTTTACTTACCTTTATTCAATTTCAAACCAAGATTTTAGCGATGTAGGTGCTGTGGCAAGAATGATGCTTGAAGATGCTAATGACGTATATAATATTTATCCTCGTGCATTATTGCTTCTTTTCGAAAAATTTAGAGATATTTGTTATAGATTTAAGCATTATTATGAAAAAACTCACAGTTAAAATTGATTCCGTTTTTAAAATAATTTTTAATATATTATAATTTGCTATTTTCTTCCAAATATTACCAACTATAGTTGCTAAGTTTTATATGGAACTCCCCAATGATATCTTATAATGAATAATTCACAAATAATGGAAATTTTAGTCGATTGGAATCTTTGGGGTAATTTTGATGTAGACTGTATCATTCGCCCTAATTATATAAAAAGAATTACTCAATTAGTATCACCTAAAAAAGCCACAATCGTTAAGGGTATTCGTCGTGCAGGAAAATCGTATTTAGTATATTCTTTTTTATTATCGCAATTAAATAAGAATAATCGCATTAAGGGAAAAAGTGAAACTTTGATTATTAATTGTGAAGACCCAAGATTATTCAATATTGAGGCAAAAGATCTTTTAAAAATCTATGATGTATATATGGAAGAAGTATGTATTGGAGAGGAACCTTATGTTTTAATTGATGAAATTCAGAATGTGCGGCGATGGGAAAAGGCAGTTCATTATTTAATTGAGACAAAAAAAGTGAAATTAATAATTACGGGATCGAGTTCAAAACTCTTAAGTGATGAGTATGCTTCAACAATTGGAGGGAGATATATCGCTTTAAATGTACTTCCATTGTCATTTAAAGAAATTTTGATCTTTAAAGGAATCATAGAATTGAATGAAATTAACGAAATTGGTTTAATACAAGATTTAACAATCCTAAAAAAAAAGAGGCAAATAAAAAAAAGTCTTAAAGAATTTATGCAATTTGGGGGATTTCCTGAAGTCGTACTTGAGAAAAATATACAAAAAAGAAAATTAATCCTTCTGAATTATATTCAAACAATAATTTCAAAAGATCTTTCGATTAGATATGAAATTCGAAATATTGTGAAATTAACTGAAATGATAAAATTGTTCCTAACAAATATTGCTACATTACAATCGATAAATAAAATTAGTAAAACTCTCAAACTCTCTAATGAAACAGCAATGAATTATACAAAATATCTACAAAACGTTGGATTACTCTATTTTCTTTCTAAAATTGATTTTTCATTAAAAAAACAAATTTTAGCAAATAAAAAAGTATATTGTATAGATACTGGAATTGCGATGCAATATAGCTTTAATTTCATTGAAAAATTTGGTAGATATTTAGAAAATATGGTAGCAATTGAGTTAATTCGTAGATATGGAGAATCAAATGTATATTATTGGAAAGATTCAAATCAACATGAGATAGATTTTGTTGTGTATAAAAATAGTAAAGTAATCACTTTAATACAAGTTACTTTTGATTTAACTGATGATAAAACAAAGAATAGAGAATATCGTTCTCTATTATTTGCAAATAGACATTTCAACTGTAAAAAATTAGAGATAATAACATGGGATAATGAATTTGAAGAGAAATTTGATGGAATAAATATTAAAGTATTCGCTTTCTGGAAGTGGGCTTTACAATAAAAAGCGCATTTGCTATAATTATATGTACTTAAGATTTGGTTATCTAATACGAAATCTGGTGCTCTTATTCCCAGATTTAGATCTATTCTTTCTTTAAATTTTTCAATACTCTCTATTTTTACATCTCCTGATTTCTTTATATGCATCAATTTCTGTATTAAGTGATTCTATCCAGATTATTTATAATTATAGGATGTAAGTATATATCTTCTGTTTTTAATATGGTATAATAGTGGATTTTATGAGAAAAGAAGTACTTGATTCATTGATTCATTAATATCTTCAGTATAATCGATATCGGTTGGTATAATATCTCTTAATCATTTCTTATTTCAAGTAGAGCTAAGTGAATTGGTAAAATTATCCTAATCTATAAAAATATCCCTTGCAGAAATTGCTGGCTCTATCCAGATGAATAATAAAGTGTAAGAAAGAATTGGAGTAACTATGGAGCATCTTAAATTCTTCTTTCAAAATTTCAAGAGAATTTAAATATTAAAACACAATCTAGCGATTCAATATGCAATTTAGGTGAGAAAATCTTTGATTTTGTCAAATCTACGACACAATTTACGACTTTGATTTTATTGCCAAGATAGATTTGATCAATATATTTACAGATTATTAAAGTTGAAGAAAAACAAAAACAAACTTTTATGAGATATCATTAATAAAATTGCAGATAAACCATAGAAATAAATATCTTTTTTGCCTTTTTTGCTTTAAGGTATTTGTAATTTAAATTCGAATTTCTCTGAAATTTGAGATGGATGCCATGGATCAATTGATGGAACTGGAAAGAAATAGTGCTTTTGCGAATAAGTTAAATGATGTTAGATCATTTTTAAATAATAAAAAAGTCATAATTGCATTTTCTGGTGGTAAAGATAGTGCTTTATTAACCTATCTTGCTTCAAAATATGCAGAAAAAGTTCTAGCTGTTTTTATTCATTCAGAATTATCACCAAGTATAGAAATATTTCAAGCAAAATCGTTTTGTGAATATTATAATATTCCCTTTCGCTCCATTTCAATTCCATTATTAGGAATTCAAATGATTCAAAAAAACAATTCTAACCGATGTTATTACTGTAAACAGCTTTCATTAAATAACTTAGAAGAACTTGCAGAAGATATGGGTTATAATTTAGTAGTTGATGGAACTAATTATTCTGATTTAAATTTAGATAGACCCGGCCTTCAAGCATTGAAAGAAAGTCGTGTAGAATCTCCTTTCGCATTAGCATCAATATCAAAACAAGATATTATCGAAATAAGTCGTTTGCTAAATCTGATTTCACAGCACTATACTTCTCAAGCTTGCTTAGCTTCTCGAATTCCTTTTAATCTTCCTATTACGCCAGAATTATTACAGAGTATAGATAAAAGTGAAGCATTCATCCGCTCCTTACTTCCTAATAAGCATTCATCTTTACGTGTTCGAATTCAGCAATTGTTACCCACCAAACAACTACTCGCTCGAATCGAAGTGGGCTCAGATTTTTACAAACTTCTTTCAAACGCTGATACCCGCGCAAAAATTGTAAATAAACTGCGTGAATATGGGTTTACTTATGTTACATTGGATTTAGAGGGATTTCATAGTGGTTCAATGCACAAAATGCTAGATGTTTGAAATCTGATTTCTAATATCTCTTGTGAAATATTTTAATAAAATTATGGGAAAAAAAGGAAAATCCCCTCATACAGAGGCGTCAGATTTTCTCCAAGGTTTATAGAAAATCATCATTCAACGGATTTTTTGTTTATGCTTCGACCAGCACTAAGCGTTTAAATGCTGCCCAGCCTGCAATGTCTATTTTTGCTTGAGTCCATAGATGTGCTAAGCGTTTATCCAAATAAATCGGATACTTAAATTTCTCTACTTTTTTTATTTCAAACGCATTTTTATCTTGAACCATTTCTTCACTGGCTGGTGCTACAACATTAACCACTTCTGTGCCACATCAACCGCGGTAAATTCGTTGAAACACAACCAAAATTGGTTTCTCGAATTCTTTTGCTTGTTCTTCCATGTATGCGGAAGCCTCAGAGCTAATATGCATAAGTGATCATATCACTCAAATTAATGATACATTTTAAGGTTGTGCATTGTAATTGAACGTTCAAGCCGTAAAAAGAATTATAAAAAATAGGATAGGAATGATGAGATTAAGATTTATTATTTTTTATTATTCTTCGGATTTTGCGATATTTGGAGTGAGTAGATTAAGTATAATGAAATAGCTGAAGCTGAAAGTAGAACAAAAATACCAAAATTAAATCCAGCAATACTTTCTTCTTTTTCAAAATTATCTGAATTTGAATTATTAGAAGTATATTTTGAGTCTTTGATAAGTGAATGAATATTATAAATAAAAATAAAATACTTAAGTTAAAAAAGCTGTTTATTTAAAAAGAACATCAGCAAAATTCTGTTGATAAATATCTTTCTCCAGTGTCTGGAAAGACTGTAACAATATTATATTTCTGTGTTTTATCGAAATTTGATAATTGCGTTTCCAAAATTTCAATAAATTTAAACACACATGCTAAAGCAGCTCCTGAAGAAATTCCAACAAAGATTCCCTCATTTTTTGCCAGATAACGTGCATATAAAAATGCTTCCTGGTCTGAAATAGTTAGAATATAATCGATTAATTCTCAGAAATTGGTTAATTATAAACTTCATGGCTTTAAACATTCCGAATTTGTGTTATTTTCTTACGCTTATATAAAGAAAGAAAATGTGTTGAAGTTATTATTTTTTAGAGACATTTTCTAAATCTAAATTTACTTTACTTATCAAATAAGTTATATATCTTTTATCTCAATAGAAATTTGAATGCTTTTTTCCATTCTGGTAAAGAAAGAAAATAAAAAAAAAGGATATTAAAGTGAAAAAAAATGCCTCAAATGATAGGAATTGAATTAAATAAAGAGTTTAATAATCAAATTGTTGAAGAATTACGTTCAGGATATATCTATTTGGCAATGAGTGCATGGGCTGAACAACGGGGAATGCATAATTTTGCTGCTTTTATGAAGACTCATGCTGAAAAAGAAGAATATAAACACGCAATGAAATTTGTAAAATTCATTCAAGATGCTGGTGGTAAAGTAGAATATGGTGCTATTGAAAAAGTACCTTCTGATTGGGCGGATTTAGAAACAGTTTTGAAAGAAGCAATCAAGCACGAGCAGCATATTACTGCAAGAATAAAGATCTTATGGGATTTAGCAAAAAAAGAGAGTGAAGTTTACGCTTTTGAAATGTTGGGTTGGTTTTTGGAAGAACAAATGGAAGAAGAGAATCTTTTTGAAGATCTTCTTAGACAATATGAATTAACAGGTAAAAAAGATGGATACTGGGACCATAGAGTTCATCATCCGTAATATAAAATCAATTTCGCTTTCTACTATTCATCCGAGATGAAAATTTTTTCACCTAAAATTTATTCGAAGTTATTTTGTGCGTAAAATTTTTTACATTTTTTTTGTGAATTCTTATTTTTCCTTTTATTTTTTAATTATCTTAATTATTCCCGGTTTTCTTAGGATTAATTTATTAGATTTGATCATCCTTAACTATATTCTATTATTTTTTGATATTCTCTCAAATAATTCCTAATTTTCGTTTATTTTTATATTTTAATTCAAACAAATAATTCTTAAGGTAATTCTCTTTCTTAGCAATATGATCATTTTTCATTTAATTCCTCAACAATTTCATTAAAATAACACAAAAAAATGAAAAAATAAGAAAAAGGATATTTCATCTTTAGTAAAATTAGTAATATAAAAAGAAATTGGATGGGTTTTCTGGATTGTTCAAAAGACTGCTCAAATAATCAGAACTCAGAAAGAATATGGGGTGGTAAATTAATACCAGAAAGATTTTGAATAACGCTCTTTTTCAATCTTACATTTTATCCAATCTTTAGTACGGTGAATCTCTTCCAAAGTAGAAGGTGTAATGTAGTACAATATTGGCACAGTATATGCTTGTAAAAGTAATTTATCTGATTTCTCAAAACTCTCTTCAAGTTTTCCTTCCACTGCCAGATTCTTTGTTAATTCATTTTCAGCGAGTAATCGAAGATTGTTTCTGCATATTTCTTCTAAATCAGCAATCTGTTCGGATAATTTCTCATACCGTGAAGGTTCCGATACTTTGGGAAGTTCCTCAATTCGTTCCAAAGCTTTCTGGAAATATTGATGCATGATTAATTCTCGCAATTCCATCACAATATGTTGCATTTCTTGTGGATTTTTCCAGATAGGTGGCTTGAAGTTCATTTTATTTCCCATGTTATTTTTCTTATTTCAAACTAAAAAACTTTCGTAATTCCTCGAAGAATTATTCATAAATTTTATTACTTGTAATAAAATTTTTAAGATATTTATTTGTTATTTTTTTAAAGTTATCTATATATATTCTTTATCTCCAAATACAAACAAACTCAAAATGCGGAGTGTTTTTCTATTTTTTGGAGAAATCTTTAAATATTTGATTCTTCACTTTTATAATAGGATGAAATCTTCAATTTACAGCAAAGTAAATCCTAGTAATCCGAAAACGAAATTAAAAACGGTTCTTTGGATAATTATCATTCCTGTAATTGTTATTATTGGCTTAAATTTAGCTTATATTGGTTTAAATGCATTGTTCACTCCTCCTAAATATCAAAATGTCATTAATATTAATGGTCCAACTGAATATCAATCAGTAGTAACTCAATTTTTAGAAAATAATGGTCAAGAAGCAGATTGCAATTTTTCACATCTCACACCTGCATTTATTACTGAAGAGTATAATCAACTTAAAGAAAAATACCAACAAGTTGTTCAAGAATATAATCTTGAATTTTCTCCTCCATTGAATTTAACACTGATATCATCCAATTACGAATGGACTTTCAGCAATTTCTCATCTGCTCATTTCAATAATAATTTCACTCACTATTCTTATGAATTATTCATAAATGCTTCTAAAACTCCATTTTCTCAAGTAGGAACCGGTGCACTTAATGGTTCATGGCAGCTTCATGATTTGATTATTGTTAAATTATATTTCCACCAATATTTTACCACCTTATTTGGAAATAGCCATGATTATACCTATAATTTATTTGCCATGATAGATCCTAATGCTAATGCTTTGATTTATGAAAAAAACATTTTTTCAGAATTTTATCCAATATAGAGATCTTTTTTTCTTCTTTATATTTAACCAAATTTTGTAGATCTCGAAATCTTATGTTAGAACTTCTCAGAATCAGTAAAATATAAGTCAAGAAATGGGACGTATGCGATTCGAACGCATGATCAAAGGGTCTGGAGCCCTTCATCTTAGCCAGTTTTTAGGTAAGCTTCTAGCCACTAGACGAACGTCCCACGAATATGTATATAAACCCAGAAAACTTCCTAACATTAAAAATCAAGATGGCATTAAATTAAAGTTTTTTGTGTTTCATACATTTCTTTACTCGAAATAAGCGGAATATATTTATTTATTAGCTCTGAAGTGGATTTATGGCCGAAATTATTATGCGAAGCACGGTCACTTGTCCTCACTGTGGAGCAAATGAAACTTATACTCTTTCAGAATCTGTGTGAATTCAACAAATCTTGTGTAAAAATTGTGGAGAATTAATTAAAGGGCATATAAATCATCATGGATGACCGTGAATCTATTGTACCTTTGGAGATGTTCCTTGAATCGCAATTCAGCGCCAAGTATTGGGTATGTAAATGAATTAATTAAATTCAGTTGAATTCAACTTAAGAAACAGTCTTTTGGTGCAAATAAGTCCATGTTACAGGAATAATGTCATATATAAAAAAATCTTATTTACATCAATGAAAATACTTCATAAATCTTGAGAAAATCAGGAAGAAGTGTTAGAGGAAATGCGCATTTTAAATGTAAACAAGATTAAATAGAACCATGATATGAAAGTGACAATTTTTTTTATTTTTTGATTATATTGGTAAAATTTTGTTCCAAGTGAAGGAAGTTATATACTAAACTAATTTTTTTTTTTCAAATCGACTTTTTTTTTGGTGAACTGAATATTAAAATAATTCCCCAATTTCCATGATTTCGTGTGAAAAGGTAGAAAATGCAATATGTTCCCGTTCTTCATGCGAAATTTTTGATATGGTTAGGCTTATCTTTAAATAAACAGAAGTTCTTTATTGAGTAATATATGATTAAAGGAATACAAATATCTGATTCAAACGGAATTCCGTTCTATACAAAATTTGGCTCTGATCTGGGTAAATTTGAAGGTACTATACTATCTGGATTAATTTCTGCGATAGGTAATATGAGCTATCTATTATTTAACAAGGATGTTGCTTCAATTTCATTTGGACAACAAGGAGACCTAAATAATATAATAATCTTATCAAAAGAACTGCGCCAGGCAAAAAAGAAAATTTATTTTGTCTTCTTTGCTGATGATAATGAAAATATTAGCGAATTACGTATGATAGCTACCACTCTTTTTATTCAGACGAAAGAATTATTAATGCAGAGAACATCTGAAGTGCGTTATGTTTCAAATCGAATTGATAAAGTTTTAGGAACACAGTTCGCTCAAATAGCTCTTTAAAAGTTAATTTCCTAACAGTTCTAAATTTATCCTTAAAATAATCCCCAAAATAAATCCCCCAAATCCAAAATTAGAACAAACAAAAACCAAAAGAAAATAAAATAAAAAGCTATAAAAAGCAACATTTCTTTAACCAACAAACAAAACTATTTTTTATTCAACAATCATAACCCTTTTTTTTCCATTCGATCATCGAACAAAACTTTTTTTTTAATTAACAACCATAACTAGATTTTTACTAATCTTTATGGTTGTTACCTATTAATTATTAAATTTTAGCTATTCCTATTTTTGTTAAAATAGAGCGAGTAAAAGCGTATGATTTTGCAATAAATTCTTCTTTTGCATTATTATCTAGTGCTTTTTTAATCTGCATGTAGAGATTTTTCTTAGATTGAATTACATGGCTTTTTAAATTAGTCTTTTGCAATTTTTGTATTAGTTCGATCTGATTTGATTTATCTAAACCACTCTTCATAATTCTCAAGTGAAAACTCTAAAAATGGGTATAAATTGACAGTTATGATCAAGAAAACATACTGATCATCTTGATTTTCACTCGCACAAATATTTAGGTGCTTGGTTCTTTGAATTATTTAGCTTTTTTACCTTCTTGTATTTGAATTAAAAAAAGTGGGATAATCAAGATATTATAAAATATGATTCGAGGTAAGTGGAATGATAGATAAGCAAAACAATCAAAATAACAACGCAATTCCTTTTGAATCTAAACCACCAAAAATCTCTTCAAGTGGGAATAATCACAACGTTCACCGAAGTAACGCTGATTTATTTGCAGTTATTATAATAATCATTATATCAGGAAGTGGATTTGTTGCTGGTTATTTTCAAAATCAATATGGCGAAGAGGTAAAATATTTTAATGATTTAGCAACGAAAGCGGAACAAAACTCAGATCAAATGTATGATTTGATGCAATACTGGATAGAACATGACAGAGCGCTTTATGATAGTGCATCTAGGGCATTTGAAGAAGTATACGTTAATTCACTCGAATGGCTCGATCTTCTTAATCCCGCTTTAAATATTAGCGGTGAACAGATGTACATCATAAATACTACTCATCTTATTCCTATTCAGACGGCTCTATTTCGAGCGATAGGATATTTGAATGATTCTTTAGTTCATGATCTTTATATGAGTTTTACCTTTTTTGAACCCGGAGAAGATTATTATCTCGCTTCTGAAATTGTGGAAGGATATGATTTTATTATTCCATATTCTGATTGGTCAAACAAAAATCTTTATTCTATTGAACCAATGGAACAATTTTTAAACACAACTTTGGTTGATTGTGGATTTCCGCCTGAAACAAATGTGTTACAGAGGATCTTGAGTGATGCACCAGAATATGTTTTTCGTTTTGAAATAGGCAAACTCCATGATTTGCTATTTGATATATTTTTAAATGAACGTGAAAAAGCATTTCTATACCGAGATCAATCCATTCTTGCAAAGGATTTATTAAATAAAGTTTCGTTAGGTGTTTCTGTAACCACAGTAGCAATTGTTTTATCAACAGCCATGTCAAACCGAATCGAACAAAAGAAATATTTTGCCACTGTGGATCAACTTAGGGCAGATATTTATCATAATGAAGAAGTAATTTCAAGTAAAACGGATAGGATTGCTATTCCTGTCTTGATATTGGCAGTGGCAATTTCTTTAACAGGGTTAATCCTTGTATTTTTATAAAATAATTGTCTATCTATGATTTTAATAATTACAAATCTTTTTTTATTTCTGCTTCTTTTTTAATGTAATTTATGGCGAAAATTTCGTTAAAAATTTGCTGTGGAATGAATTGTTTGGCACATGGGGGACAAGAACTTCTTGACTTAGTGGAAGATTCTCCTACGTACACAGCATATGTTGAATTAGCATGTGTTGAATGTTTAAATACATGTGGAGATCGCGGCTATAATTCACCAGTTGTGGAATTAAATGGTAAAATCTACTCAAATATGACTGCTGAAAAATTAATGGAGCTGCTTGATCAATTGATCCAAACTAATAATAATTAAATAATTGATTCAAAATCGATTATATTGTTAAAATTTAACTCTATCGGAGCTGCTTTCCTATGCCTTTACCATCTTTGAATATTTTTGAAAAAATGCGGGGATTATATACCCCTGTAATAAATATTAGGCGTCACGTTCTCTCTGAAGTAGGAAGAATGGTTGTCGAAGGAAGACCTCCACATTACATTGAAGAAATACCTTATCGAGTAATTCCTAAATCAACACCAACTTATCGTGAATCTGTTTTCAAAGAAAGAGCAATTGTTAGAGAGCGGGTACGCTTAGCTTTTGGTATGGATTTAAAGGAATACGGGGCCCATGGACCAATTCATGATGATGAAGTTGTTGAATGCATGAAACCTATTAAAATTCTTAAGCGGCCTATTGTTAATGTGATTAAAATCGGCTGCGAACGCTGTCCAGAAGAATCTTATTGGGTAACAAATCTCTGTCGCGGTTGTATTGCTCATCCTTGTGTAACTGTTTGTCCTAAAAATGCAGTTTCAATTCAAAATGGGCGTTCAGTTATCAATCAAGATTTGTGTATTCAATGTGGGAGATGTGCACAAGTATGTCCATATAATGCTATTGCCTTCCGCGAACGACCTTGTGCTTCTGCTTGTGGTGTCAATGCTATCGGTTCAGATGAAGAAGGCTATGCAAAAATTAATTACGAGAAATGTGTTTCATGCGGTCTTTGCATTGTTTCATGTCCATTTGGTGCAATAGCAGAAAAGTCCGAAATTGCCCAGATTATTTCATCCTTAAAAGCTGGAAAGAGGGTTTATGCTGAAATTGCTCCTGCTTTTGTTAATCAGTTTGGACCATTAGTCACTCCTCCTAAAATTGTTGCTTCTTTGAAAAAAATGGGTTTTAAAGATGTAGTTGAAGTAGCTGCAGGTGCAGATAGAGTTGTTTTACAAGAAGCTCATGAATTAATAGAACTCATAAAGAAGCGTAAATCATACAGAATAGAAACAAGTAAAAAGAAAAATCAGAATCTACCAGATAATTTAGAAAGTAATTTGAATATAGATTCGAAAGAAGTAGAAGATTCAGTGATAGATAGTACTGTAAACAAGACTTTTGTTGGAACAAGCTGTTGCACTTCTTGGACATTGGCTGCAGAAAAGAATTTTCCTGAAATCACCGCTGCAAATATCAGTGAATCATTTGCACCAATGGTAGAAGCGGCTAAAATAATCAAAGAAAAAGACCATGAAGCCGTTGTAGTCTTTATCGGCCCTTGTATAGCAAAAAAAGAAGAGTGTTTTATTCCAAAAGTTGCTGAAGTTGTCGATTACGTAATGACTTTTGAAGAATTAGCAGCAGTTTTTCAAGCTTTTCATATTGATCCCACCAAAGTACCTCCAGATAATGATCTTCAAGATGCATCTTCCCTTGGACGGGGATTTTCAGTTGCAGGAGGTGTTGCTGCAGCAGTAATTAAACAAACAAAAAAGATGCTTGAAGCGGATATTACCATTCCTCATGTATCAGTTGATACACTAAAAGAATGCATGGCATTGTTAAAAAAAGTAAAGCAGAATCGACTTGATCCTGCTCCCCTTTTAGTGGAAGGTATGGCATGTCCTTATGGCTGTATAGGTGGACCTGGAACGTTAGCTCCCTTGAATCGGGCAAAACGCGCTGCCCAGAAATATGCAAAGGAAGCCATCCATGAATATCCATCCGATTTTTCTTCAGCTGAATCTGATACTTGATTGGAAAGAATTTTTTCGGATGTATATTAAAAGGCAGAATTTCGAAAAATTTTGAATTCATTCACTACTATTTTATCAGATTATTTGGAACTGCCTGGATTTTGATTGTTTTTTGCCGATTTTATTGCATTCTGAATCGTTTTTCGTAACTCTGTCATAGTAAATGGCTTTTGAAGAACTTCATTAAATCCATACTCTAGATATCGACTAAGAATTTTTTCATTTGAATATCCACTTGCAACTATTGCAATAATATTCGGATCAATCTCTCTAAGGTATGGTAGTGTCTCTCTGCCTCCCATTCCTCCTGGAATTGTTAAATCCAAAATTACTAATTGAAATGGCTTTTTTTCTATCCATGCTTCTTGAAAAAGTTTAATTGCTTCGTGTCCATCATTGGCAATACTAATTGTACAACCCCACTTTGTCAATATTTTACTCAGTGTGGTTCTAATGGCTAAATCATCTTCTAAAATTAGGATATTAAAAGCACAAAAATCTTCAGTTTCATTTTCAAAAATAGAATTCAGTGAACTTGAAGCGCTACATGGTAAATAAAAATAAAAAATACTGCCTTTTCCTACTTCAGAAGTAAATCCGATGTGACCGTTATGCTTTTGGATGATAGAATAGCACGTTGCTAATCCTAATCCATTTCCTCTGGGTTTTAATGTGAAATACGGAGTAAATATTTTTTCAAAATACTGAGGATCAATACCGATTCCTTCATCAATTACTTCACATTTTAAATAATCACCTGCAGGATGTGGAATTTTTGACTTTTCAGTTATTGTCTCTTTATATGCTTTTATCGTAATATTTCCTCCAGATGGCATAGCCTGTTGAGCATTAATTAAAAAATTATTCAAAACTTGTGAAATTTGGCTTGCATCAATTTCGACTAAAGGAAGGGGTGATTCCAATTCAATAGTTGCTTGGCAATTGCTTCCGTGCATAATAAAATCTACGACTTCTTGGATTAGGTTTTCCATATCTGTCAATTTAATTACCGGATCGCCCCCCTTTGAAAATGTTAGCAGTTGGTTTGTTATTCCACGTGCTCTGATGACGGATTTTTCAAGCATTGCTAATGTTTCTCTTAAAAAGGGGGTTAAATCTTCTTCCATCTGCAGTAAATTGATGTTTCCAAGTAAACCCATTAAAATGTTATTAAAATCATGAGCGATACCTCCAGCAATAATTGCAAGAGATTCGAGTTTTTGCTGCCGGAGGCGATTCTCTTCTTCAAGTTTTTGCTCTGAGATATTTTCAAATATTATAAAAGCTGTGTTTTCATTTGCCATAATTAAATGAATAGAAATTTCTAGCTTTTCACCGGTTTTTGTTTCCATCATAATACTTTTTGGACTTTTTTGAACTTTTTCTACTTCATTTGTACTTGAAAGTATATTTTTCCAGTATTGCTTAATTTTTTCTCGATAATCCTCATCAGAAATACTTAATTGAAACCAATCATCAGTTGAAGTGATTTCTGCTTTATCGTATCCAAATAATCGTTGAAATGCTTGATTGATATAAACAATTTTATTTGGTAAGACTACAGATACTATTGGAAAAGGTAATAAATCCGCAAGAGCGCGGAATTCCATAATTTGCTTTTGGATAGAATCGATCATCGAATTAAAATTCTTTCGAAGTTGATGTAGTTCTTTTCCACCAGATGAAACTGCTATTGGTTCATAAATTCCTTTCCGAACATCATTTGTTTGTGTGATAAAGGAATTTATTGAACGTGATATCGATTTTGCTGATATCAAAAAAAGTAATGTGAGTAAAAGCAAAGAAAGTACACTAATTCCAATAGAAATTAACAATATTCTTTGAATTTCATTTTGAATTTCTGAATATGGTATTTGGATATATAAGGACCAATTGACGTTTGTTGCAGAGATAGGTTTACCAAATAGTAAAAAAAAGGAATTACTCTGATTATTATAATAATTTCCAACATAATGATTTTGGGAGTTCTCATAACAAAAATTAATCCAATCTTCATTAATTAGTGCATTTATTTCATGAGCACCTGTTACATTTATGAATTCTGAAAATGCCAAACCAATATAATTATTAGTATCGGTTGCAACAATACGCTGAGTGTGATCTGCATTTTCAACAACAAATGCTGATCGACTAGAATTTGAACCAATTTGAGAAATATACGAACTAATCTGACTTAATGCAATATCTGTTCCCACCATTCCAATAACATTCCCCGATTCATTCAAAATTGGACAAACTAAAGATATCATCCATATTTGCATAAAATCTTTATCGAAATATGCTTTAGTAATTGCAAATTCTCTCTTTTTTAATGGAAGATCATACCAACTTTGATTAGCGTTTTGATATGCACTTTTTGGATAAACTCTGGTAGTGATTTTAGAATTATTACGAAAAGTTACAGTTAAATTACCAATTGATTTATAAGCAACATATACATTATGGATTTCTAGATTAATTTCTAAAATCTTCGCGAACCAATCAGGAAAAATATCTTCAGTTCCATTAATAATTGAAGGATTTAAAGCTAAATTTTTTGGAATTTTTCCGACTCGATTCAGAAGTTCATCAATTGATTTTGCATAATTATCTAAAACTTCATTGATTTCTTGCTCTTTTCCCTGCCACGTTAAATCTTGTACTCTATTTATGTAAAAAATTTGTGTTAATAAAGTAGTAACTAAAATTGGTAATAAACCAAAAATTACGAAACGCTCCATCAACGGAAGTCTAGAAAAAATACTATGAAAAGATGAACGTTCGCGAGGAAGTCTTTTTTTCATTTAAATCACAAAAGTCATAAATTTTAATGTCGCTAAAATTGAATAATTTGGTTTCGCTTTTTTTCCCAAATCACCAATATAAATTAATAGATTTCTGCCTAAATAGTTATCATTCGTAAATTAATTAACAAAATTAACGATGTTTTCCTAATTTGCTTTTGTATTGAGAAGAAGAAAAAAAAAGAATTAAGCGCATTATAAAAGAATTAAGCGCCTTTTTCAATATTTAAGACCACACCAACAGATACGGTACGACCCATATCTCGTACTGCAATCCGACCAATTTCAGGGAAATCTTTGTATTTTTCAAGTGGGAATTTCTTGATTGGTTGGAGTTTAACAATAGCAGCATCGCCTTTCTTGATAAATTGAGGATTGTCTTCTAAAACTTGTCCGGTTTTTCCGTCAAGCTTTTTGGAAAGTTCCACAAATTTACAAGCAATTTGGGCAGTGTGAGAGTGAATAACAGGAGTATATCCTAAAGCTAATGCTGTTGGATGCCAAATAACAATAATTTGAGCAGTCATGGTGTCTTTTGGAGTAACTACGGTGCATGGTGATTTTGCATCAGCAACAACACAACCTCGATAGACATCTTTCATGGTAATACCACGAATGTTGAATCCAACATTGTCACCTGGTTCTGCTGATTGTAAAGCTTCGTGGTGCATTTCAATTGATCGCAATTCTCCTTTAAAGTTGGTTGGTGCTACTTCAACTTGCATTCCAACTTTCATCATTCCAGTTTCGATTCGACCTACAGGTACAACTCCTGCACCTTTAATTTTGTAGACATCTTGAACAGGTAAGCGTAAAGGTTTGTCGATTGGTTTTTCTGGAACAGGTAATTGATCTAATGCTTCTACTAAGGTTGGACCTTTCCACCATTTCATGTTTTCAGAAGGTTCAGCTAAGTTATCTCCAACAAAAGCGGATACTGGTAAGAAGGTGACATCTTTTTCGGTGTTGTAGCCGACTACTTTTAATAAATTCTCAATTTCACCTTTTACTTCATTATAGCGCTCTTCAGAGTAATTTACAGAAGCATCATCCATTTTGTTAATGGCTAATATAATTTTCTTTACACCAAGAGTTTTGGCTAAGAATGCGTGTTCACGACCTTGACCGTTGTCAGAAATTGCTGCTGCAAATTCACTGGTTTTTGCAGAGAAAACTAAAATTGCTGCATCGGCTTGGCTGGCTCCAGTAATCATATTTTTAACGAAATCAGCGTGTCCTGGTGCATCAATAATAGTAAAGTATTTGGTTTTGGTCTCAAATTTGCGGAAAGCCAAATCAATGGTAATTCCACGTTTTCGTTCTTCGGCTAATCGGTCCATGAAATAAGCAAATTTCCAAGATTCACGATCTAAGTCTTTTGCCATCTTTTCCATTTCACGGGCTTCACGATCAGAGACTGCACCGGTTTTAATCAATAAATGGCCCATAAGCGTGGATTTTCCATTATCGATGTGGCCGATGATAACTAAGTTCATATGTGCTTTTTCTTTTGGCATATGTATCATCACACAATGTGTAAGTTTTTACTTCACTAGAGGTGATTCTGAGGTGCTAAACTGCGGAACGAGTTCGATCGTTGTGCACGCAAAGGATTACCTCTTAGAGAGTATGATAGAAAGTAGTGGAAAGTATTAAAGGATTTGTATCACAACATTAACATTTAATTTTAAACGGTAGCTTACTTAAGAAATCATGATAATAATAGGGAAATTCGATAAAAGAAGCGAAAAATAAACATTAGATCAAAGAAATTTGCTTACTACAGAATAAAGATTGATTTATATTGCAATATAATCCAAGAAATGCAAAATTGTATTGCGAAAATTTAATTGAAAATCATGGAAGACAACGCCAAAAAATTAGAATAGATGAAGAATAAACAAATTAAATATGGTAAGTTATGCACAATTATTGTAATCTTTAAGCATTCCAATAATTATAATTGTTATGATGTTTGATATTAAGTATTATTCGAGATTGTTGTAAAGATGAGTCATTTAGAATTAAAACAAGCTATATTGATCAATATTCAATAATTCAAATATGCTATAACTTGATTATCTGTCTAAACTATATGCCTATCGAAAACACTGATTTTCTGCCAATTGAGAGTGTGAAATTTGTGTGAAATCAATGTATGTGAATGAAATCCTAATAGTTTAGTTTATAAGTTATATAAAAAATTTTTAAGCGTATTATTTTTGTTCACTATTATGATTCCTAATAATCAAGATGTCAGAAATAATAAGTCTTTTAAGATTTTTATAACACTTTTTATGTCTCCATTTGTTGGTGTGGGTATTTTTTTAATTCTTCTGGTTTTTAATAAAATTCCTAACATGGAAATGGTTTCTACTGAGAGAATCCCGATAGCTTTTTTTACTGTCTTGTGGAATGGTTTTATTTTTATATTTATTTCAGCAATATTTCGAAAGAAAAGACCACCCATGGATTATAATCCTGAATTAAGTTATGAAGATAATCCAATGGACGATTCTTCGGTAGATTATCGAGATAATGCTGATTGGGGTGAAGTTGATAATTATGATAGCATTGACAAATATGAAAAAGTTGATGATTATGATCGTATGTATGGAGATGAACAGCAGTATATTCCTGAAGACCAAGTAAGGGCATTTACGAGAAGGAGTTCAGCGGAGCGAATATTTGCTACGATATTTCTCATACCTTTCATTGCAGTTGGGATATTTCTTATCTTAATTGTATTCAATGCTATTCCTTCAATGGGGGGCTTAGTTTTATTTGCACGAATTTTTGTTGGATTATTTGCGATTGCATGGAATAGTTTTGTTTGGTATTTTCTTGTATTATTATATCGGAAAAATCGATAGATTTTAACTATCTGGTGTTGATAAGTTTCATTTTTGTCTTATCACCATTATTATTATTATTTTTTTGCGAATTTTGGCTATTTTTAATAACGAAGGATCAATTCACTGACACCTCGGTTTGATTTTTTTTCCCAAAATTTTCGTTTAATTGAAATAGTCGTTTAATTCCTGAATTATTCCATTCATAAAAAAGAATTTTTGGGCTAAATCGGTGTGGAACAATGGTAATTCCTAAGATTTCTGGGTTATTTCTTACGATAATAAATGCCCGAAGTCGCTGTTCTAAACCCTCAGGTGTTTTAGGGCCTGTTAAATGCACACGAGTCTCAATCACACTATTTATATTCTCCGCTAGATTATTTGATATAGACTTGTGCCAAAATAAGTCTTGTGTTTCCCTAAAAGCAGCTGCAACTGCGGGAAGCACATCTTTTGCCAGTTTGAGAGTTTTATGAAAAGGGTCAATTTTTGCATATCCCCGTTTTCCTCTGTCAAAAACTTTAAAAAGTCCTTTCCGCCTCTGCTTCATTTTTGGTTTTAGATTTTTTCTTTGTTTTCCTTGCCAGTTCTTCACTCCTTTTGGTCTTCCTCGTTTTTTTGATATTGACATGCTCAAATCATCTTCATTCACTAGGTAAAAGTATTCTCTCTTCCCCCGTTTTTTAAAAAAATCGGTTTTAACACCTATTTTGGTAGTTATTCGCTTTTTCTTTTCATAGTCTATATGCCAAATAACGGCTTTATCATAGGGTTTTTTATGCTTATGAATTATTAAGGTAATTTTACGCATTAAATTCTTGCTCATTGTTTGTGTAGCACCCCATGCATCGGCAGTAACTACCTTTATCGGTAATTTTGTATTTCGATTCGCTTCTTCAAAGACTTCACGGATGTCTCTTTCATTCCTCGTTTTTGAAACCTTTATTCCGAGAATTTTGTGACTGGAATAGCCTGTAAACATGATAATATAAAACGGTACACCGTTTATCCGAATGAAAGTTTCATCTGCTGCAACCGCAGTATCATTCGTTAATTCTACAACCAGATTTTTTAATCCCTGCAAATCTGAAATTGTTTTCTCAATTTTAGAACGTAAATAGCAGACAAAAGCATCAGAAACACCATATTTTTCGGCTATAGCACTCTGGCTGATTTTTCCTTTCATGATTTCTTTTGTCATCTTACCAAGCATGCCGTCAAGCACTTCTTTGACACCTCCAGATGTAGTCAAGGCAAATTGTCTGGCAGTATTGTGAGTTTTATTGAATGAACATGCAGGATTTTTGCACTGATAATATTGAACCCTTCTCCCTTTCCGTTTATGAGTGCCACATAGTCCAACGACAGCGGAGCGACATTCTGGGCATAAAACAGGTATTATTTCCAGTAATTCCTCCCTTTCATCTTCGATATTGATGTACAATGGCTCGAATAATGGAGGATATTCTTTTTTAGGGCGTCCTACCATAAGATAACACATGATCAATGTGATTTAAACATTTCCAAAACATCGGTTTACGAACTGACTTGAAATAGATGCTTAAGGTAGTGTACGCTTTGCTCATAAATTTCAACTAAGTTGCCAAAAATAAATATTTGAAAGATAATTTGGGAATAATTTAAAAAATATGGCTTCTCTTAATTGATCCTTTATCCTTAAAAATAGTCCGAATTTTCTTTATTTATTATTTTTTCTTTCTTAAAAATCAAGTATACGCATTAATCATAGAATTAGGAGGTTTTAGCAACCTCATGTGTTGATAAGTTTAATCAAATAGTTCATTTTCAACATTTTCATGCTTTGCATAAGTTATATATTCATCATGCCATGTTCTGAAAATTCTTTCTTCATTTTCCAGCTGTTGTAATAGTTGTCGAATTAAAGATTTATCGATAGGGGTAAACAGATCAACAATCTCATCGTATGAAGTTTGTCCTAAGCGGTGAATTATATTATATAGAAGTTCTTTAATTACATTTAGTTGAGGTTTTTGGATTGATTTTATTTGAAATTGAATTTCAGGTGAGAAATAAGCATGCATTGCTTGGCGAATGAGACTGGAGCGCGTGTAGAAATTTTGTTTGGCAAATGAGTCCCATTCTGCCAAGTCTTCTGAATCAACTCTAAAGGTAAAAGGAATTAATGAGAGATTTTTATCTAATTTTTTATCTGAGTTATTATCTGAGTTTTTATCTGAGTTTTTGTTAAGATTCTTGCTCGAATTTTTTTTTTTGATATTATTTTCTTTATTTTTATCAAGAATTGAATTTTTTTTTAATTGAGTTTCAATTGATGAAATAAAACTTGAAATAGTAGATTCATGACTGTATATGGAATATGGATTGAGAAATAATGAAATTGCATGAGTGATAATTTGTCCGATAGGTCGATTTTGAGTTCGGGCAAATGTTTCCCACAAAAATTTTTCATCTGGAGTAATTCTTATTCCAATAACACGAGATGGCACATAATTAATAATATTACATTCAAATAAAATTTGGTAACCTTGAAAATCAAATGAAAAATAAAATAACATATATAATAAGATACTTATCACACTGACATTGGATAAAAATAATCTATATTTTGAGAAAAAACATTATAAAATAAATTTATGTTTAAAGCTTTTTAATGAAGAATAAACTATTCAACATGAACAAATTACAAAAATGCCATAATTTTATTACATTTAAAGGATAAATATTATTAAAGGAAGGGAGCCGAACAAGATGTGGGAATACTACGACATAGACAAAATCCGACAATTGTTAAGTTTCGGGCGTTATAACGAGGCTCTCCAAAATATAATTTTATATAAGAGAAAAAAAGAATTGTCTATTCGAGAAAATATTGAAGTAGAATTACTTCATATTGAAATTCTTTTAAAAGCAGGATTTTTACAAGATATTAGTCCAAAATTAGAACAGTTGAGAAAAAGCAGTAAAATTGATTCCTTTCCTGAATTAAAAATAGAATGGCTAATTTTAGAAGCACAATTTCAACAACAGGTCGGTCATTTACAAAAAGCAGATAAAGCTCTGAGTGAAGCTCATGAAATAACCATTACATACTTAAATCAAGCAAATAGTTCTGAAATTTTTCAAAAATTTATTCAAAAAATTCTTTTTCTTGAAGGTATTCAACATTGGTATGAAGGAAATATAAATGAAGCTGCTCAGAAATTAGAAGAAGTATTATCATTGATTCCCCATAAAAAAGGTTCAGATCAATATATTCAAGTTTTAACAAATTATGGAATGATTTTGTGTGAAAAAGGGGATTATAAAGGCGGTATAGAGAATTTAAAACTTGCATTAGAACTAGAGCGTGATTTGGGTGATGATGTCTCCTTAGCGAATATATTGGGACATTTAGGGAGAATATCGCATTTACAAGGGCATTTAGATGAAGCATTGAATTATTTACAGGAATCCATTTTTATTTGGGAAAATTTAGGTGATTTTTCCCAAATTCGTTTTAACTTAGTGAATATAGGAATAATATACCGGCAAAAAGGGGATTATCATCAAGCATTAAATTATATTAGGCGTAGTTTGGCCATTGCAGAAAGAATTGGTAATCCAAATGAATTATCTAGATTTTTACTCGAACTTTTACGAATATATTTAGAAATGGATGCAATTGAAAATGCAGAGATTACCTTAGCACGTTTGTATAATTTACAATTACTAACAGCAAATAAAAAAATAGAGTTAAGGTATAGATTAGCTAATGCTTTAATTTTAAAGTATAAAGGTCGAGCAAAAGACTTATTTCAAGCACAAAATTTATTTTCATCTATTGTTAAAGAACCTATTGTTGAAGAAGAAATTTCACAAATAGCTTTATTAAATTTATGTGAACTTCTTTTAGTAGAATTACGATTAAGAGACGATCACACAATTTACCAAGAATTAGATGATGTAATTGAAAAATTACTATATCAAGCTAAACATCAACATTCACATTTGCTGTATGCAGAAACTTATTTACTGAAAGCAAAACTAGCGTTACTAAAGTTAAATGTTTCAGAAGCTCGTAATTTTTTAAGTCAAGCACAAAGCTATGCGGAAAATAGTGGTTTATATCGAATTGCAATGAAAATTAGTGAAGAACACGACAAGCTCATTGCTCAACAACAAATATGGAATTCTTATCAAATAAATGAGGTTTCACTTCAGAAACGAGTCGAATTGGCCGAAATTGATAACTATTTACAGACAATAGTTCATCAAAAAGGGATTGATCTCCCTCAAATGACAAATGATATTCCTGTTGCATTTATCTTATTAAATGATCATGGAAAAGTGCTGTATTTCAGATCTTTTACTTCATATTGGGAATTCGATAGGGAAATGTTGGCAGGATTTTTATCTGCATTTGATACTATGAGTGGTGAAGTATTTTCTCAGACATTAGAACGTGCAAAATTTGGAGATTTTAATGTAATCATAAATAAAATTACTCCATTTATGTTAGGTTATGTTTATCAAGGACCTTCATTTTACGCTCAAAAAAAGATTCACCAAATTTCTCAAGAATTTATTGAACATAAAGATATTTTAATTGGCTTTTTTGAAGATAACCAAGATGTTGAGCCAAGCACCGCTTCACATATAAGATTTGTTGATCATCTTTGTGATAATATTCTGTTATCTGATTTTACTCCTATTTCTAAATCTCCCTCTTTTGTTGAAAATTAGATTTTAACTATATGAAATTACTCTAATTTTTATTTAATGATGCATTGAATTGCAAGTTAGACTATTTCATAAAAATAGTTATAGCATGATTGTAAAAGCATAAAATTATGCAATTTGTGACAAAAAAGTCTGTTTGAAGTGCTTTTTTGTTAGAGTATATCAATCCATTTCAGGTAGTGGTCATGTCAAATATTCCTAAAAATTATCCAGAAAAAGCAAATGATAAAATAGAAAGGCTTTTGTGTGAAATGGATGAACTTCTAAATAAAGGACAATTTCCAAAGGCACAAGAATTGATGAAAGAAATTGAAATTGTTCCTATTCTTTCAATGAAAAATAAGCTAAGAATTAAACTTTCAAAAATTAAACTGCTAAGGTTTATTGAAGATTTTGAAGAAGGTATAAAAATTGCTAATGATGCCTATTCATCATCTATCGAATTTGGTGATTTCTATTTAAGTCTTCAAATTGGTGTTGAATTTGCCAATATATTAGATAGAATGGGTGATTTCCAATCTAGCATGGATCTTTTAGAAGATCTTGAAATCTTAAATCAAGCTCACTTTCAATCAAAACAACCTATTTTTCAGCAATTTCTTAGCGATATTCTTTTGGTTAGAACAACAATTTTCTGGCATATTGGGGATTTGAAACAAGCATTAAGTTCAATTTTAAAATCTATTGAAATTCGGAAAAAATTCTCATCTGATTTCGAAATAGCAAATGCAATTGCATTAGGTGGAATGATTTACTGTGAAATTGGAGATATCGTAAATGGAATAAGCTTTTTAAAGGAGTCATTAGTTCTTCAACAAGAATTACATAATATTCATTATTTAGCTATTTTGTATAATAATTTGGGTTGGGTTTTTCGACTTCAAGGGGATTTGATTAAAGCAAAACATTATTTAGAGGAAAGTATAAAAATTAGGAAAGATCTTGGAACTGAAATAAATTTTCGAATTGAATCTGCTAATCTAGGTGTGGTTTTACATCAGATGGGAAAATTTCAAGAAGCTGAAGAATATCTTCATAATGCTCTTTTATTAGGAAAAAAAGTAGGAAATCCTGTAGAAATTGCAATATTTTTGTTTTATATTATTCATTTAATGTTGGATCAAAATCGAATTAATGAAGCTAAACAATTTATCGATGAATTGCAAGTGTTAAGTGAAAAAACAGGAAATGAGAAAATTCATCAACGATTTTTGCTTTGTTATGCTTTATTTTTGAAGAAGAAACCGCGAATTAAAAACGTATATCGAGCACAAAATATTTTCCGAGAAATTGCACATGATGCAATAGTAAAACACGAATTAACTGTAGAAGCTCTAATTAATCTTTGCGATTTATTGATCTTTGAATTAAAAATCTCAAATGATCCCGAAATTTTGGATGAAATTAACGGTTGTATTTCAAATCTCCTCGCTATTGCAAAAGAAATTCGGTCATACTATTTATGGGCAGAAATTAACTTTCTGAAAGCAAAATTAGCATTAATGAATTTTGATATCGTAAAAGCTAGAAAAATGTTTAGCCAAGCTCAAATGCTTGCCCAAGAGCAAGGTTTAAGCCAACTTGCTATTAAAATTTCTAATGAACATGATTATTTACTTGAACAAGAACAGATATGGGAACAATTTAAAAATCACCCTCCTAAATTTGATCAGAGGCTTGAGCTAGCTCGATTAAATGAAAATTTGGAGAGAATAAAAAGACAAGGAATCATTAAAAATTCTCCCGTTTTACCCGAGCAACCAATTATGATTGTTATTATGAATGAAAATGGACCAACATTGTTTTCACATTCATTCGATCGAGAATTGGAATTTAATGAACAGCTGTTTGGTGGGATATTAACGGCTTTTGAATCTTTTAGTTCTGAAATATTTAATGATATGTTGGAACGGGCGAAATTTGGCGAATATAAAATCCTCTTGAAGGCCATTTCTCCTTTTTTAATTTGTTATATTTATAAAGGTCAGTCTTACTATGCGCAGCAAAATTTTATTAAACTACTTGAATTAATTCAAAATAGCCAAAATATATGGAATCTTCTAATTGAAGCAATAGAAAATGGAAATTTGGTTTCAACTCATAGAATTCCTCAACTTATTAAAGAAATCGAAAAAATATTTAATGGAATAATGAATTGAAAAAATAACCCTAATATAATTAAATATTGTTAATGGTTGATATCTGGCTTTCTTAAAAAGACATAAAAAAAATAAAAGGTACATTAATATTCAACTTACGAAGTGATTTCAACATGCGATTTTTCTGCCCTCAACTTATGGATAATCCTCAAGAAACGGATAAGGAAACATTTTTAGCACTTATGCTGAAAAAACGACCAGAATATGCGGTTCTTTGGGATGTAACGGGAGATGATGTAATCGAATTTAATCGTCGCGTTTGGGTTACGCAGTATGTAGTTATACAAAGTCAGACAGTATATTATTCTCAAGCTCGACATTATGCTACTCGAGCTAAAGCTTTATTCAGTATTGATAAAATAGTGTATGTTGAATCTGATGAAGAGTGGAGAGAATATCTTCCTGCTGGCGAAAAATTCAAGAAAATTCGATTTTATGCTCCTGGAGTTGTAGGTGAACCCTCAGAAATTGCTTTAGAAGATTTTATTAATAAAATGCTTAAGATAAGACCACCTTTTGCTGTAATTTGGGATGTTACCTTGAAAGATGTTGAATATATTTCATCAAGAGTTTATGTTACCAGTTATATGCCTGTTATTAATGATACAATATACTATTCATATGGTAAACATTTTGCATATCTTGCTCAGAAAAAATTTAACATTCCAAACAGGAAAAAAATATCAATTCAGCAACCATCGTTTCTAGATGAGCCAATTAGCGCATAAAATTAAAAAAAATAAAAATTCATTTTTATAAAAACACAACATCCGTTATCTTAGGTCTTTTTCTTTTAAAACACCGATTTTTCTTAAGTATTCTGTTATTATATGACAAATTTCTTCATCAAAAGATTCATATATTGCTTGATTGCTCTTTTTTTGTTCAAGTGGAATTTTAAATTTTTTATAAAACAAATTTAAACCTTTGATTGCTTCTTCTTCTAAATAGTTCTTTACCATATTGGGTCGAAAAAAAGTAGTCAATATCAATCCATTACGTTGAATTATACTAAGTTCAATATTCAACCCCCCAATGAAGATTCTGTTGATTTGACCAACATTTTCTTTACCAAATAATGATAAAGCGGCGATAAATTGAGAAATTAAATCCACACGAATTCCCGGATCGACTTGGAAATTGTACAATACATCACCTGATGATCGTGAGATAACAATACCAAGAACATACTTTTTTAAAATTTCTTTAATAATTTTACATTGCTCTTTTGGAATATTTGCTTTATATCGATCGAAAATTAAGATAGGTGTTGATTTTTCCATTATTTCTTCAATCCTTCTTCTTGTTTAAAAATTTCCACTGCAAGTGTTGATAAGTTTATAAAACATATCTTGGACATTCTCACCTGTCTTAGCTGAACATTCCATGAATAAGAAACCATGTTTCATAGCAAAATCTAATCCTTCTTCTCTACTGACTTCTCTATCAAGATCTATTTTATTTCCTACTAATAGAGTGGGTATTTTTCCACAGTTATCTTCTAATTCTTGCATCCATTTAGAAAGATTTTCGAAAGTTCGCCTATTACTCACATCGTAGCATAGAATTGCAGCACGTGCATCTCTGTAATAGATACCCCTTATTCGATCCTAGAGAAGATTGAATCTTCCATTTGTAATAATAACCATATTAAAATACCCATCTCCAAATTTCAAATGGATAATTAATAATGGATATTTGCTTTTATAATTGTTTGGGCTATTTTTAATTACGAAGGATCAATTCACTAACACCTCGGTTTGATTTTTTTTCCCCCATTTTTCGATTAATTGAAATATTCGCTTAATCTCTAAATCATTCGACTCATTAAAGAGAATTTTTGGGCTAAATCGATGTGGAACAATGGCTATTCCTAAGATTTCTGGTTTATTTGTGATTGTAATATATACCTGAAGTTGCTGTTCTAAAACCTCAGGTGTTTTAAGACCAGTTTAATGCACGCGAATCTCAATCACACTAATTATATTCTCTGCAGGATAAATCGATATGACTTTTGCCACACATAGTCTTGTATTTTCTTGATAGCAACTGTAACTGCGGAAAGCATATTTTTTGCTAGTTTGAGAGTTTTATAAAAAAAAACAATTTTTGCATATCCCTGCTTTTCTTTGTCAAAAGCTTTAAAATGGTACACGCTTTGCTTAAAAATTTCAGAATAATTGCCAATAAGTTTTTTTTGAATTAAGAGGTTATAGCAGAATTTAAAAAATTGAAGGAAATCCGAAAATCTTGCATCGGCTATCCACAAAACCCAAATCTATCCCAATTTTAAAATTGTCGAAAAATCGTTTAAGAAAAAAATATATAATTAAGTCAATAATTCAAAGAAAAATGATGGAAATGTGAAATTCTTGACCGCATTTAAGGGTTTAAAAGTGCCGACTCAAATAGTAATTGGATGCGCAGGAGTATTGTCGAAAATATTGGCCCAAAAGATAGAATTTGATTAAGATAAAAAAAATTGCTAGAGCCTCTTAAAATTTTGAAATAATTTAAAAAATAAGGCTTTTCTTAATTGATCCTTCATTCTTAAAAAGAGTCATTGTTTGCTTTTTGTTTCCATTTTGTATTAAATAATTCGCATTTGTTTTGATCATATAAAAAGGATCATGATAAATGTTAAGATATATAGAAAAAAGGAACATTAGTATTTAGGTAAAAATCATTTCACAATTGATGATTTTATTAAAAATTGATCTTAAAATTCAAACTTTTTCAAATATTCCCAGATTTGATGAATATGAACCTCCAAGTGTGTCCACGATCAGTAAGCGTATCAAATATATGAAGGAAAATGGAGTTATATTATATCCAACGACTGTAATTGAAGAAAAATATAAAAAAATGGATAACACTTTATTATCCTTAAATTACTTTACTTTTATCGCTTCTCGGAGGATACCACTCTTATAACCAGTAGGTGCTTTACCTTTATCTGCATACACAAATAATGCTGTGTTGAATACTTTTTCTGCTACTTGAAAAACTAATGACACAATTATTGCATAAACCAAGAACGCACCCACAATTATAAGTATGGCGGTGATTCCTGATTGGTAAAAGAGAAACAGTAAAATACCTGCAATAATTATTCCTAAAAAGATAAAGAGGAATTGTAGTAATCCTAAACCATAATATCTAAGTATTGATTCACCCCAAGTTTTCTTTAATGTTTGAGTTGATTTTTTAATTGCTTTAAATGGTGAAAGGTTATAATAAACCATTGCAGGAACAACAAAGATTGTCAAGATACTCCATAACATACCTAAAATACCTCTTAAAATAGAGACTATGATTTGACCTGCTTTTCCTAGGCTTTGAGCGATATTATCTAAAAGATAAAAGAATAATCCTACAGTTGCAGAAAGTAAACTCCACATAAAGATTGTTGGAATTCTTTTAATTGCAAATCCCAAACTTTCTCCGAATTTTGCATTTCCACCTTCAAAACGAACTTTTGCTGTATAAACTACGCAGACATTAAAAAAAGTTGAAATAAATGCCAAACCTAAATATGTCAGAAATACAAAAATATATTCAGTAGTTCCAATTAAAGTAGAATAATCCGGATTTGTTGCTTCTAAAATCGGAATAATTATTGATGGAACTAACATTGCAATTGAATATAATAATGAGAAGAAACTGGCTAGCATAGGATAAAGAAGCAGTTCCTTATCTTTCTTAATTACACGGAAACTTAGTTTTGTAAATTCCCACGATCGGCTGAATACATTCATGGTAATTATTAGGTTTGAAATATCATTTAAAAATCTTTTAGGCCTTAAAATTAGAATTCTTAGCATATTCTTTAATAAGTGATCAAGAATAAAGTAAGAAATTCGTCATTTTTCATAGAAATATGTTCTTTTTGCGTAATTATTCATATTGTGTAAAAGAATGAAAAAAAGGTATTTAATAGCATATTACCTTATTACACAGTACTAGCTGACTTTAGTGCCTTTAATTAGGGGTGTCTAAAGAGAGATATTCTTTTTTATCAGCAAAATGAGGTAGAATTATGGCGAAAGTAGCTTTTATGCAACTCGCTTCATGTTGGGGCTGTCATCAGTCACTACTTGATGCACATCTGACCCTTTTGCATGTACTTCCCGAATTAGAATTTGTTTATTGGCCTGCAGTGGTTGATTTCAAACTAGATGATTTGAAAGGATACCCTGACAGTTCAGTAGATGTTGGATTCTTAGAAGGGTTTTGTCGGACTGAAGCAGATGTTGCCAATGCAAAATTAATGCGGCAAAAATGTAAAATTATTGTGGCAATGGGCTCCTGTGCTGTATTAGGGGGAGCACCAGGGATGGCAAATCTCTTTTCTCGAGAAGAGTTAGAAGCCCGAAAGTTTATGGATGAAGAATTTGTGGATAAAGGTTCAGTGGTTCCAACTGAACATGTTCCTAAAATATTAGATGCAATTCCTGATACACATGATGTTATTAAAGTTGATATCGATTTACCTGGTTGTCCACCTAAAACAGGTAATATAATTGGGCTCATTGCAGCAGTGTTGGGAGAAATTGATACGAAAGTGGATATTTCCAAAAGCATGTGTGATGTTTGTCCATTACAAAATTGCTTACTGGATGAAAATAAGTTATGTTATGGACCAATTACAGCTGCAGCTGATCCAATTGGAAGGATTGCGGAAGGATATCCTGTTTTGGGTGAATTTGGCCTAACTAATGCTGTACATCAAGCAAATGCTGAAAAACTATTTTCAAAAATCACAAGCAAACCCATGGATCATTCAGAAGTTCGCCAATCTGTTGAAGCGCTTATGTTCATACTTGGTAGTAATCCTTTAGGATTTTTAGCTAAAAAAGCAGATCCTATACGAAAAGTCCGATTAGATCCTGAAAGTCTTTCCATGAAATCAGTTCTTGATAAAGAAATTGTTGATTTCACTGCTGATGGATATCCTGAAATTGTTAACCATATTATTGGGGCGGTTATGGCTGATCTCAAACAGAATCCAGAATATGATGATTCTGCAAAAACAGTTTGCAGTTCATGTGAAAGAAACTTAAAGGATAAAGAAGTTGTTCGTTATAAACGAGATTATGAAGGTCTGCCTGATCAAGAAACTTGTTTCTTATTACAAGGGTATGTCTGTATGGGGCCGTTAACTACAACTGGGTGTGGTGCGACTTGTATTCGAGCAAATTCACCTTGTTTGGGATGTTATGGTCCAGCTGCAAATGTTGATGATTATATCAGTAAAGCTACCAGCTATTTCCCATCAATTTGCACAGATACTCCAGAAAATATTACTGCATTCTTTAAAGATACTGCAGGATTATTTGGACGCTTCTGCATCCCAACCAGCAAACTTGGGCATAAAATATCTGATTCAAAAATGGAGGATAAATAGATAAAGGTGAAATTCTCATGGTAAAAGTTGATCTTAATTTTAAACGCGCCGTCTTGGATAAATTGGTTGATGGTGACAAAATAAGCTATTGTTTTCAATGTGGAAAATGCAATGATGTGTGCCCGATTTCAGCACGTTGGGGTTCTAGATACAACCCTCGCGATATAGTTCTTTTTTCAGCATTAGGATATAAAGAGGCATTAGTTAATGCAGTCGTCAAAGATCCCTTTATTCTATGGGGATGCACTACATGTGAGACATGTGATGAAAAATGCCCAGCAGAAATTCCAATTACGGATATCATTTCTATGTTGAAAAATCTTGCTGTATCTCTTGGGGTAACTCCTGATTTTTATCCAAGTTCTGCCCTCCAAATAATGGAACATGGTATGGCAATTCCAGTACAAGCTGCAGTTGAAAAACGAAGAGAAAAGTTAGGAATTGGTGTTGCTCCAGAAATTCCTGTTTCTGAAGTTCAGAAAATCATGCAGGCAACTGGGATTGAAAAACTCGTAAAAAAGGAGGAAACTGCATAATGATAGAATATTTATTATTTCCCGGATGTTTCATTCAAAATCGAATCCCATTTATCGAAGCTTCAGCTAAATTTGTTTTTGAACAATTAGGAATTCAACAATCTGCTGGGAAATTTGGATGTTGTCCCAATCCTGTCGGATTAAGATTTGTGGATGAAAAAACTTGGGCGGCTCTTGGCGCAAGGAATATTGTTGAAGCAGAAATGGAAGGAAAACCAATTATGTCTCTATGTAATGGTTGTTATCAATCATTATCTGTTGTTGATCATGATTTAAAACACAACAGTAAACTCAAAGATGAAGTAAACGGTATTTTGGCAGAGATAGGAAAAGAATATCGTGGAACTGCAAGAATTGAGCATTTTGTGAGGGTTTTACATGATGAAGCCGGTTTAGAACTCATTAAAAGTAAAATTACTCGTCCATTAACCGGATTAAAAGTTGCACTTCACCCTGGTTGCCATTATGCTCGACCATCTCATATTTTACACGGTGAAGATCCCTTCAATCTGACTTATCTTCGCGATTTAGTCGAAGCAACTGGTGCCACAGTGGTTGATTATCCACAAGAAAACTTATGTTGTGGTAATGGAGTCCGAAACTCAGATCCATACACTGCTAATACAATGCTGAAAGCAAAAATTGATGGTGCACTTTCAGCAGGTGCAGATTGTTTTGCTGTTAATTGTCCTGCATGCTTCCAGCAAATGGATGCTGAACAGCGTAATCTGAAAGAATTAGCAGAAGAAGGTCAAGAATATAAATTTCCCACATTCTATATCACAGAATTATTAGCAATGGCTATGGGAAAAAGTCCAAAAGAAATTGGTGTGAATTTTCACCGTAATAAAGGAAAAGAAGCATTAGGAAAGGTGGGATTATAATGAGTCCAGATAAAGTTTATGAAGTTGAACCGGTTACTCGGTTAGAAGGTCACGGCGGATTAAGATTAGTGATGTCTGAAGATGGAAAGAAAGTAAAAGATGTGCAATTTAATATCACCAGCACCCGATTTTTCGAAAAACTCTGCGAAGGTCGTTTTGCTGAACATGTTCCCAGAATCACCAATCGAATTTGTGGAATTTGTCCTGTTCCTCACCATTTAGCTGCTACCAAATCAGTAGAAAAAGCATGGGATGTAGAAATTCCATCAGCTGCATATAAATTGCGACAGCTATTTATTAATGCCAAACAATATAGTTCACATCTGCTTCATTTTTATGCATTGGCTGCTCCAGATTTTCTCTATGGTCCATTTGCTCCAGCAGCAAAAAGAAATGTTGTTTCAATAATTAGAGATATGCCTGAAGTTGGTGCAATGGCATTGAAAATGATGGATTTTGGACAAAACATTTGCACTGCAATTGGAGGAAAAGCTGTTGGTCCAATAGCTGGAATTGTTGGAGGTATGCGCAATCCTCTTTCATCTGATCTACGAGATGGATTTATTGCACAAATTCCAGAGCAATTGGAATATGTTAAAAAGACAGTAGAAATTGCTAAAAAGGTTGTTACTGATTATTGGGATGTAATTGCAAATTTAGCTGTTACTGAGACATATTATTGTGGTGTCGCAAAAAAGGTAAATGGTGAGCTTGTTCACGAGATTTATGATGGAGACTTGATTTTTGTTACCCCTGAAGGTGAGAAAAAGGTATATGATCCTCAGAATTATCTTGAAGTTATTGGAGAACATGTTCCTTCCCATTCATATGCGACTCATACCTATTATAAACCAGCCGGATATCCTGCAGGAATTTATCGAACGAATTCTTTAGCTATGATTAATGCATGTGATCGAATGGCAACACCTATAGCCGAAGATGCTCGAAAGGAAATGGTGAAAGCATGTTTAGGGGATGATGGAAAGGTGATCCACAACACATTCGCTTACCATTGGGCACGTATCGTGGAGACAGTCGAAGCTTTCGAGTTATGTGTTCAGTATCTGAAGGATCCAGAAATTTTAAGTACTGATATTAAAACTCTTGACGTGCAACCAAAAGCAGGTCGTGGAGTGGGGATGGTGGATGCACCACGTGGTAATTTAATTTATGACATGACTACGGATGCAGAAGGAATTTGTCGTAAGTTAAATATTCTTGTAGCCACCAATCACAACATTGCGGGTATTGAAAAGAGCGTGAAACACGCCGCCCAACAGATCTTTGAGCAAGATGTCTTATCTAAAATAAAATTACCCGATCCTTGGCTCAAATAAATTCAGAATAAACTCATAAAATGAGGGAACATTATGGTAGAAGTTACAGATAATATTCTCAATCTGCTCGAAATGGTAATTCGCTGCTATGATTGCTGACTTTCATGTGCAGCTCACATAACCATTGTCGATCCGGATGGCACTGAGCGTGTAATTCGGAAACTCGAAGTAGATTGCGGATAATTGGTTAATCGCCCTACTCAATGCATTTTTCTCACAAACATGGGAGAAAAAGAAGAGTCTTGTCCAAGATGGGCGAAAAAAACAAATTTCGGTTTAAAAACCTTTTTTTTCATCTTTTTAAATTATTCGTTTAGTGAAGTTAAGTATTTTGAAAGTAAAGCTAATATGTTTCCTTTCCTTAACACGAATGACGAATCGTGATCAATTCATCTCCTAATCAAACTTTAGAGCACTGGAAAAAGGTGCTTCGTATTATTACCAAAAAGATTTATATGCCATGTCAAAAACATAATGTGGAATGGATAATCACTGGTTCTACAGCTTCAGCTCTTCAAAATTGTCCCTTAAAACCTGAAAACATTGATATTCTTGTTAAAAATCCTGAATCTGTTAATTTTATTTCTGATCAATTGATTTGCTTTGAAATGAAAGAGAAATCATTTTTAGATTCCACTCAATGGTTATCTTCTTGCGAAAACAGAGTGTTTATATTTGATAACAAAGAACGAAATGAAATGTGGCATATGGGTCGATGGATTATTGAAGATATGAAAGTTGAAGTTGCTTATATTCAATCACAAACGACATTAGATGAATCTCGAGAAGAAGGTTATATCTGGGAAAATGGGCCTGATATGTATCCGTATGTAAAGAAGATAATGTTTTATGATTTTCAGCTTAATGTTGTGCCATTAGAAATTCAGTTATCTTCGCTATTCTTTCGTGGAATGGTGGCTCGTATTACTAAAATTGCAGTACACTTCCAACAATACGGCTATGATGAAAATCTTTTAAAATTGGCATTAAAAACATCCCAAAAGGCTCAATTTGATTCTATTTTGGCAAATATTCGCACTTAAAATAGAATATAAAGTTTTCATCATTTTCATTATTTTTATCTTTTTTAGACACTGTTCAAAAAGATATATGACTTCCAAATTAACTTATTAAATATAGAATATACTTTAGAATACTTAAGATCGCCTATTTTTTCCCCATTTCCCTCTTTAACGGCATATAATGGCGCCACGATGCGGATAGCGCCGTATATGAAATCCCAATGTTGTCTTCATCGAAATTTCATGAGCAAAAAACAATGTTGTTCGCTTCTTAAGGGGAAATAACAAATCCAAATAGTTTCTGTTGTTTAAATTTCCCCCCAATTGCTCAAAAGGAGATTGATCATTATGAATGCCTGTATATCGTGGTGTTGTATTATAATATAATCTGAAAAGTTCACACAACTGCGTAGTACCTTCAACTGTTTGGAATAATTTACTTAAATCAAGAAGAGGCCGAAAAATACCGAATATACGCTCAATCGTATTGCTGTTTTGGTAATTTGAGGCAAGATCATTTTTATTTTGTAAAGAAAAAATTTGAGGATTATTTTTAATCATTTTGTGAAGTTGAGATGCATATACATATGGTGATTTTTCTAGTCGAATCATAAATTTTTGAAGATTAGATTTAAAGTTAATGGAATGATCTTTTAATAGATGATAAAATTCTTTTCCAAGTCGGCAAGATTGGAGATATATATTTTTAAGTTTTTTAAGTGATTTCACAATGCAAGAAAGTTCTTTAGATTTCTCATCTCTCGTTTTTCGAGCCTTCTTAAGTGTTTTAATAGTATCTTTTAGAGATTCTACTCGCCTTTTGATTCGTTTTTCTAAAGCAATTAGTTT
Organism: Candidatus Harpocratesius repetitus; assembly: GCA_021498095.1. Taxonomy (GTDB): domain Archaea; phylum Asgardarchaeota; class Lokiarchaeia; order Sigyniarchaeales; family Promethearchaeaceae; genus Harpocratesius; species Harpocratesius repetitus. Next base: position 1,501,703 of record JAIZWK010000001.1, read on the forward strand.
TTGATCCATAGTTTTGGTTCTTCCACTCTTTGAGTTTCGTTTAAATAATTTCAATTTTTGACGTTCTATACGATCTTTTGCCAATTTTCTTTCCCAATCGGCTTTTTGAGAAACTAACTTAGTTATTTTTCCACGAAGTTTTTCCAGAACTTTGGATATTCCATCTCTTTTCTTTTTCTCCCGTTCACATGTGACCTTTATTTTCTTTATATGTCTCATTGATTCTCGATAAGCATGTACATGACAACCAAGATGTTGGGCATGATGGAAGATTTCTGGAATTACAGTTTTATAAGCTTTATAGAGATCGCTAATAACAACTTTTATATTGCAGAATTTCTTGGAAATTGGTTTTAAAAACTTTGTAATCGATGCAGCTGTTCGATCGGGCGCATATTTTAGATCTAACAAATACTGAGAAAATTTCTCTGCTGCACCCAAAATAGAATAATTTCTTCCTTGAAACACCTCATCTGTTTCAGTAGTATTAACTTTGGTTCGGATTTCACAATCTAATTTTCGATTCATCGCTTTTGCTTTATTACCTGCTATATTTTGTATCATCTTAATTTTATGTTTGGTCAGGTCTAATCCATAAATTAATTTGAGATGTTCCCTGATCTTATTAAGCGAAAGCCCTTTTAATTGAAGATCGGTAACAATACGACACAAAGTCGTTTCATCAACTGCTAAAATAGCAATAAAAACTCTTTGAGTTAATAAAATGAAAAAGTATTTAATTTTCGACATGTTAAATATTTTTGAGCGTAGCAATCTGGAAGCCTCGGTTTTCAGAAAATTATTGAAATTATTAGCACTTTTTCTTAATGCTCGCTCACTTTTGAACTTTTCACCTTGCCGACAAAATTAAGAGACTCTTCGGAAACGTCCTTCCATGCATCTACGAGAAAAGCATTAATTATCTTGGAAATTACAGATTTTATCTTAGAATTCTTGTTTTGATGTTGTTTTCTCGTTTATAGATTGTTTCAAACAATTGAATAGGAAAAAAATAGTCGAACTCAACGGTTCTTTGAATTTTGACTGTTTTCGAATAATGAAATGAAAGTCACAGGTTTTCTTGAACAGTGTCCTTTTTTATTACTTAGCTTATAATAGTAATAACACAATCATTATGCTATAAAATAGTAATATCAGAAACCAAAAATATCAGAAATACGTAACTATAATTGGGCGATGATGATTATAAAAAGAAACCAGAATTGGTATATTTTTTTAATCTCGATGTTATTAATTCCACAAATCTGTCCCGTAACTGCAATTTCAGACTTGACAGAAGATGATTCACCAAAAATTGCATGGAAATATTGGAATTCTAAAGATCGGTTAAATAATGATTCAAATTGGATTGAACATCCTGAATTAAAACAAGCACCCCCTTTAAATTCTGCTGGAATTCCCATTTTACTAGATGAAGCGGAAAATAGTTCTTTTACCTTTGGTGTTTTAGCTGATCGACAAGTCTATGTATATTTAGAAGTAGAAATTGGTGATTTGAATCTTTATATTCTATCGTCAACTGGAGAATTATTATATAATTCTTCAAATTATGCTGGGTATAATGAATTCATCACATTTACTCCGAATGAAAATGAGAATATTGTGATTAAAATAATTCATCCTATAGAGGATTCAACTGAAATCGCACAAGGATTGCTGTATATACGGCAAAATATGGTATTTTCTGGAACTAAAATGCAATTTTTTATGAATGCAACCTCAGAAAATTATTCTACGCTATACTTTCGAGTTGATCAAGATTTTGGAGGGATTTGTTTAGATTATCCTAATTCATTAGTTCTTCAAAATCTGACTATTTTTCATAGTATAAGATACTTGGAAAGAGACGATTTTTATTCGTTTTTGGTATATGAAGACACTTATGAACTTACTAATCCAACAGATTTAATAAATGTAAATAATCAAAAGTATACAGGTTTGCAAACATTAGAGTGGGCTTGCCAAAAATCAGCATTTTCTGAACCCATTCTTGATTTTGCGATAAATAATTCCCATAATTTTGCTAATGTATCTGGTCTACTTCCTTATAAACCAGAACTGGGTTTAGTTGAATTGGGTACAGGTTTTCCTGCAGGAACTTATTTGACTTTATCTGTAATACAAGGCTTTGGTACAGTAAATATAACAATATATCCTGTAAAAGGTGAAGAAATTTTACAAGAAGATCCTATTAATGATGACTCAACAGAAACTACAGGTACTACAAACAATCCTTCTAATCCTGTCATATCTGGAATTCCAGAACGAGCCTATATTATAGGTGGGATCAGCATAGTTGGTATTATTTTCTTTTCATGGAGCGCTTTTAAAAAGCGAAGATCTTTTTTCACTTAAAAGATCAAGATTAATAACACCATATTCAATCGTATTATTCTTGATCTTTTGCTCTCTTTGGATTCGTGCACTTTTTTTTGAATTGAATATTATATAATATATGCAAAATTCATCCAAGCAGAAATCAAATCGTTCTTTTTCAAATAATACCCAAAATATCGTATTAAAAATCTTTAATCCAAGCAAATGGGAAAGAACTGCTATTGTTCAATGTGTCATCCCATGGGATGGAGAATTAAAAAATCTTCAAGTATATACCGAAAATAATGAAGAAATTACTGCACAAATTCAAGAGCAATCTCCAAATAGATGGCTTTTTAGATTTGTCGCTGAAAATATCCCTCCACTTTCAACAATCAATTACATTATAAAGCCTATGGATAGATCTGCAATATTTCTACCTCCTGATGAAGGATTACTTGATGGTAATGATTATTATTTAGAAAACGATATTATGCGCGTGGTTCTTGAAGAAGAAGGATATATAACCATAATGCATCGAGAAGATAAATCAGATGATAGTGAGTCTGGTGAAAAAATATATGCAATGGGCGAAGAATTAACAGAGGGATCTATTTGGGCTGGTGAATCATTTTACAACTTTTTGCAAATGAACCAATTTTCAATAAATTCTATGGAGATAAGAGAGTTTAACGATTCAAAATTAATTGAAGCGAGCGATTTCGTTGGAAAAATTGAAGTAAAATATAAATATCAAAATACTAATGAAAGTATTATTCCTATAAAAATGCAATTCTCTATTCAAAAGGGTGAATCTCCTTATGTTAACTTTGTTTTCACCATTCCAGAAGAAATTTTGGTGAATTCATTTAAATTTACTGTATTAAATCCAATTCCATTTACTGCATGTGAATATTTATTGAAAGAAAATTATGCAATATTTTGGAATAAAGATCTTCAAAGAGGATTATTATTTTTACATGAAAACATCGAAAAAGTTATCGATCTGTCGAAAATTAATTCTGAGAACACCACCAATTCTAGAGTAATTTTTAATGTAGAAAGAGATTTCTTTAAAACTCTGAATGATAATTTTTCATATGCACTAATTCCTCTAAAACCTGAAGATTTTGATGATGGAATACCATCTGAAGATGTAATCCAAAAATTAGTCTTTGATTTCTATCATCCTTTTATTGTTGAAATCTAATCAGTTGATCGTTAATTGAGAGAAAAATTTCGGTCAGTATTTTTTCCCAATTTTTAATAGAGATCATATATAGTAACATTTGATATTATATGTGTTTAGCTATTCCCGGGAAAATTTTAACACTAGAAGGTACAAGTGCGCTTGCGGATTTTGATGGTACCCAAAAAAAGATAGTTACTGCCTTGTTACCCCGAGTAAAAGTGGGTGATTATGTAATTGTCCATGCGGGCTATGCTATTGAAACAATCAGCCAAGAGGCCGCGGCGGAATCCATTGCGCTTTGGCGAAATATGATCTCTGATGGTCTTATAGATAAATCAAATTATGTCTGATTTTAATTAATTCAGCTTGATTATATTTGATTTTATCTGATTTAAGTTGATTTTTATTGATTCTTTTTTATTAAATTCGATTTAAATTTACTAATTTCATTTTTTTTGGTATTTTGCCGCAGCAATAGCTATTTGACCGATAGAAATTCCTGCATCTCCAGGTGGAACCATCCGATGCATCAAAAATTCCAGACCTGCTTTTAGTATTTCTTCATTTAATATGCGGGTAATAATTTCATTATAAGCAATTCCTCCGGTAAATCCTATTTTATTTATACCTTTGGATACGGCTATTTTGATTGCCTTTCGAGCGAAAATACGAGCAATCATTTCAACCAGATATAGCGCAATTTTTCTTTTATCTGCTTCATGTAACTTATTTTTTTGACTCCAGACGAACAACATTGCATCGTAAATCATTTCATCTATATTTAATTTATTCCCATCCGTATATTTAGAAAGGTCTTGAAGAAAATCGAAATTCTTTGCATCCTCTCCGTTTATATCCCAAATGAAACCTTCTAAACGCATAGCAGGTTCTCCGCGGTATGTTCTTAAGTGACAAACATCGAATCCAGCGGCAATGGCGTCAAGGCAGCGACCAAAACTGGAAGTAAGTGGTATTTTTTTGAAATCTTGAGTTTTATTCTTATTTGTTGGGTGAATTTGTTCAATTTGTTGAAATATATATTTTGCTTCCATAGTTCCATGTGAAAGAAAATGTGAGAAAGGGAAACGGGATTCCCATGTATTTAAATTTTCAAGTTCTCCCCTTTTAGCAGCTACATTCAGGATAAGCGACATTAACATTCGATCTGGGTATTTCGCGCAGAGATCTCCACCGATCATTGGAATTGGATTTATCCAAGCCATTCGAGAAACAGAAAGATAACCTCCAAGAAGTATTTCTCCCCCCCATGCAGTGCCATCTATGCCATATCCAATTCCATCAGCAGCAATTACGACTATCTCCTCATTAATGGATAATTTGTGATCAACCATTAATGAAGCCAAATGTGCGTGATGATGTTGCACTGAAATTATTGAATTATTCAGTTTATTATGGTAAATTTTTGCTAATTTAGTGGATTGAAACAATGGATGAAGGTCATGAACAATGGTATGGATTTCATCTGGGTTTATTTGTAGTAAATTTTGCATATGTGAGAGAGCTTTATCTAAAAATTCAAAAGTCGCCAAATTATTTACATTTCCTATATGTTGAGTGGGAAATATACGGTCTCCCCTTGAAATTGCTCCAGTGCTGTTTAATTCTGCACCAACTGCTAAAATACTTCCTTTTTTTGTTGGAAACGGTAATTTAAAATATTCTGGGACATATCCTCTAGATCTTCTAATTAAAAGATGGTGGTTCATTACAGGTCGGATAACCGAGTCATCACAACGCTGATAAATTTCCCGGTTATGAAGATAAATTTCATCCGCAAGTATTCCTATCTCTTGGACTATTTCTTCATTTGCAGTAGCCATCGGATGTGAACTTACATTACCACTTGTGAAAATCAGAGGGATATTTCCTATTTTTTCAAATATATAATAATGAATTCCCATATAAGGAAGAATTACTCCAATATTTGGCAAACCTGGGGCAATATTTTCGGGAAGATGATGATTCTGTGTACTTTTTGATAATTTAGGTAGTAATACGATTGGTCGTCGAAAAGATCTAAGTGCTTGTAAAGATGAAGATGAAACATTAAAATATTCGTGAATTGTTGATTCATCGGGAAACATGACTGCAAACGGTTTGAACTTGCGATCACGCTTTCGTTCTCTTAGAGAAGCAATTGCATTTTGATCATCTGCACGACAAATTAAATTAACCCCGCCGATCCCTTTTAAAGCAATTATTTTCGAGTTTTTAATATGCTCCACAATTTCATCCATAATTTTATGTTGCGAGATCTTTAATATTGGAGTATTGGGAATATAATGATAATAGAATGGACCACATTCCGTACAATTGAAAGTTTGTGCATGAAATCTTCGATTTTCTGGATCATTATATATTTTATTGCAAGAATCACAAAAAGGAAATATATCCACCGTGCTATTCTGCCTATCATAGGGGAGTGAGCGCATAATTGTAAACCTAGGTCCGCATTCTGCACAAGCAATAAAAGGGTACTCATAAAATCTATTAGATAAGGAATTTTTGAATTCTTTTAAACAAGATGTACAAATAGCTATATCTGGAGGTAAAGTCAATCCTTTTCCTGTTCCGGGGTTGCTTGGGATAATTCTTAATTGTGAGTAATCAATATTTGGATGTGGAACTGCCTCCATCAGTTTAATCTGTTCGATAAAAGCAATTGGTGGAATCTCTTTCTTAAGTTTTTGGAATAATTCTTCAAATTGAACATTTTTATTCAATCGTTTTAAATGTAATGTAACCCCAAGATTACCAGTATTCTGAATCGTTCCTGCAATTGGATATTTAGAAAGAAAATTAAAAAGAAAGGGTCTAAATCCAACACCTTGCACTATACCTGAAATTACAATATCAACAAAATCTGCTTGTGAAAATGCTTTTGTGTTCATAGTATTCTATTCACACTCAACAAATACGAGGTATTAGTTCGCCCATGGGTTTTTCAACAATACGTTTACCCCCTAATGGGGTTTCCATAATTACCATATCGGGTTTCTCTGCTTTAACCTCTCCAATCAATACAGCATCACGTCCTGAAGTTATTTGTTGTAATTTTGTAAGGACTTCTTCAGCGTATTCTGCTTCTACACAGAGGATTGCTTTTCCTTCATTTGCGATTTCTAGTGGTTCTAAGCCAAGAATGTCTGCAATAGATTGAACTTCCCGTTTTACGGGGATTTTATTCTGTTCAATCCAAATACTTACATTCGATTTATGTGCCCACTCATTTAATGCCGCTGCTAATCCTCCACGTGTAGGATCTTTCATGGCTTGAATACCTGAAGTTGTTTCAATAATGGGAAGAAGATCAATAAGACAACGTTCATCTGATTCGAGGGGTGTTTCCAATGCAAAATTTTGCCGTTGTGCAATAAGGGCTGCTCCATGGTCCCCAATGCTGCCCGTAAGAATTATTTTCGATCCTGGTTTGCAATTTGCATCAAAAATACGGCGATTTTTAGGTTTTATTCCAATTCCAGTTGTTGCAATAATAACATCTTTTAACGCACCTTTAGGTAATACTTTAGTGTCTCCAGCTATAATCGCAACATTTGCCTGTTTTGCAGTCTGATTAAATGACTTGATTATTTTATCCAGTAATCGAAATTCTGTTCCTTCTTCAATGAATATTGTTGATGTTATTGCTAATGGACGGGCACCCATCATTAATAAATCATTTACGGTGCCAGCCACAGATAAACTTCCCAAATCTCCTCCGGGAAAGAACAGTGGTTCTACTGTGTGACCATCTGCTGTGATCACAATCTCTTCATCTGAATTTTCTAAAGGAATAGTAGCACCATCATCATATGAATCTACACCAATTCCATTACCAATTTTCTTGATTAAGATTCGATCAGTGATAAAGTGAATGAGGTGGTCTTGCATAATCCCACCACCACCATGTCCGAGTTGAACAATCTCATCTAATTTATGTTTTTCCAAGTTTTTTACACCCTAAGTTAATGATAGAGATAAAGTTAACTCATGAAAAAATTTTTTGAATATCTTGTTTAATTATCGGATAACCGCATTTTTATTAATGGCATAACATTAAAATTAACTATGGATATATCTGAAAAATATTCCCACATTCGCCAAGATTTATCTTCTATATTTGAGAACAAGCCCAAGTTTTTGTTATTAGGAATCGGAGAGAATAGGATGGGAGATGATGGTGCAGGACAGTATATTAGTTTTTATCTTGACAAGTTTAACAAATATTCCAAGATTGCAATAATAAATGGGGGTATTACTCCAGAAGAACGACTGGATGAAATTATTCAATTTCAACCCGAATTCATGTTGATTTTAGATGTCATTGATTTACCTGCACCTGCAGGAACTGTAGATTTATTTGAAGAATCACGAATGCAAAACTATCTACCAATTTCATCCCATAGCATGCCACTTCCTGTGTTTGTAGATAGATGTCGACAATATATTCCAGAGATTCAAATGAAATTATTAGGTATTAAGCCTTATTCTTTAGAATTTTTAGATCATTACTCTTTATTTAAAGAAGATATATATGATTTGGATGAAAAAGAAGCAAATCCAAATATTCCCTTTTATGATTTTAATTTAACTAAAGAAATGAAGGAAATATGTGATAATTTAGTGCAGATATTCGCTGAACTCTTTCAAGAATATTATGAAATAGATAATTCTGACAAAAGATAATTCAGAAATTAAAAATTTTTAAAAATAAATAATATAAAATCAAATAAACAAAAAAGAGAGATATGTAAGGTGATCAGATGCGTAAAAGAGCCGAAAAGCCACCTCGGATAAGAAAACGTCATTTCCGTAGAGGATGGCAGCATACTCACGCGCAATTAAATCAACTGCTTATTAATTCTTTTTTATCTTCCAAAGAAAAACACAATTCTGCAGAATGGCATGAGAGCAATGGTCAAAAATATTTGGAAATTAAAGCATCTGATTATTATTCTCTTGGTCTTATTGAAGGAACGGAATTAGGTTCTAAAATTCGCGCTTTAAAAATTATAATTAAGGCAATTGCTGCAAAAACCCGACATTCCGGCTATCATTATAATCGATTCTTAGAAATGGCGCACGAATATGAAAATTCTATTCCAGATGAATATTTGAGGGACAGTGAAAAAATCGGTACTTTTATTGATGAAGTTCAAGGAATGGCTGACGCACTCAAAGGTATTACCTTTGAAGATGTTTTTTTACAGAATTGCTTTATTGATATTGTTTATGGAGAATTGATTCCGTTCGGTGCGAAAATTCCTCAAGATTACGAATTTGGTTGTACATCCATTGGATTTTATCAAAATAAGCAAATGGTTGAGCAACCTTCTATTTTCATTGGTCAGAACTTTGATTTCAATCTTACTTTCAAACCAACCCTTTCTTTTGTGTTGCATAAGGTGGCTCATCATCCACGCATTTTTAGCTTAAGAATGGGAGGCATGTTAGCATTACCAACTGGTTTGAATGAATGGGGACTCCGTACATGTATAAATGTTGTTAAATCTACCGTTTCTGCAGGATATACTATTCCTTCTGGTGTTTTAGCCCGACTTGTATTCACATATTGTTTTGATACCGAATCTGCATATAACATGGCTTATCAACAACCTGCTTCTAATGGTTACAACTTAATGATTGGTGATTTTCGGCAATTGGTAGTATGTGAAACACTACCTCAGGAACATAATCGGTATGATATTGAATCTTGGTTTGTTACCTCGAATACCTTTATTGATGCGAAATTTCAGCAATATTTACTATTACCAAATTATTCGAAGGAACGACAGCGCGTAGCAGAGCTAATGGCTGAAGAAAGTTATCAATCTGGTGTTCATATAAAAAGTATTATGGAAATTCTTAGTAAGAAACCAATAATTTGTCGAAATTCGCTTAATTTAGCAGAGTCGAGAACACTTGCTTTTATTTCTAATGATTATTTTGGATTGGGAAATCCAGTTGATCATCCATGGGGTTTTATCCCATTAGAGCCAAAAGATTCAAAAAAAAAAGAATTTCATTAAAAATAAATTGTAAATTCCTTTAAATTTCTTGAGAATTCTCAATATATATTGATCGTGTTATAATTCTTTAAATGTAAATGCAATTTTACATGCGCCTTCATGAGAAACCATACATGGACCGATCGGGTGTTGTGGAGTACAAGATTTCCCAAATAATGAACATGCTTTTGGTGGTATTTTTCCAATTAATACCTCATTACATGAACATCCAGGTGGCATCTTAGGGTTACTTTCCACTTTAATTCCAAATTTACGCACTGCATCATATTCTTGATATTCTTTGCGTAGTTCATATCCACTTTGTGGTATTTTGCCTATACCCCTCCAAAAACTGTCTTTTACTTGAAAAACTTGAGATAAAAATTGCTGGGCTTTAATATTTCCTTCATATTTTACAACCCGTGTGTATGTATTTTCAACAGTTGCTCGATTTTCTAGAATTTGTTGAAGAATTCCATGGATTGATATGAGCATATCATTCACACCAAATCCACTTATCACCATTGGGGAATGATACGTTGATGCATAATGAACAAAGGGTTTTGCCCCAATTATGGCACAAACATGACCTGGAAGAATAAATGCATCAATATTTAAATGTGGAATTGACAAGATAACATCCATAGCTGGTGGTACAAGTTTGTAAACACAAATAATACTAAAATTTTTAGGTGGTTTCATTGCAATTTCAAAAGCAATTAGTGGAGCAGTTGTTTCAAATCCAATTGCAAAAAACACTATTTCTTTAGATGGGTTCTGTCGAGCCATCTCTACAGCATCATGGGGGCTGTATACTACTTCTACTTGGGCACCTTGAGCTTTAAGTTCAAGAAGTGAATAATTTGATGAAGGAACCCTCATCATATCACCAAAAGTGGTTAAAATAACGTTATCACGCTTACATAACTCCACAGCAATATCAATATCAGATGCAGGGCAAACACAAACGGGGCAGCCAGGACCAGAAATAACACGAATGTTAGAAGGAAGTAAACTGCGAAGCCCATTTTTTGCAATTGTATATTCATGCGTTCCGCAGATATGCATTATAGTGATAGATCGATTAAGTTTAGCTGCGTCTTCATGAATTTTTTTTAAAATATCTCGACTTAAGCCGATATCGTCAACATCTGAGACATCTTTGGGTTGAACCATAAGATTATTAATTGCACGATACATAAATCTCTTTGGAAAATTCTAAATTTATATATACTATCAGTAGAGAATTAAAAAAAAGGTCTCCCTAAGATAAAGATTAATCTCCTATTTCTAAACCCATGCTAAGCGTTGTATAGAACTTTCCTTTAATATAAAGAACACGAGAAATTCGCCCTTCTTCTATAAATCCCATCTTTTTGTAGAGATTAATTGCTGCTGTATTATCTTCACGCACTTCTAAATTGATTTTTTTAACAATATTGCTATTATATGCCCATTCAATCAAATATTTCATTAAAGCTTCGCCAATTCCCAAACGCCAGTATTTTTTCTTAACTGAGATTCCCAAATTTCCTGCATGTTTAGTTCGAGGTCTATTTCCACAATGAATATCTGCCAAAGCCACGATTTCATTCTCAATTAAGGCCACTACAAAGATATTATTCTGTGTTATATTTATTTTTGAAATAAATTTTCTTTCATCATCGACAGTTTTATCAAATTCGCCTGGTCCAAAAGTTAAATTGTCAGATTCTCCAGCTATCTGATTAACATATTCAAGTATCGCTTTAGCTTCATCTGGAATAGCAGGTCTAATAAGTAACGTCTTTCCATTTCTTAATTCTACAGATTTTGATGGATACATACCTTTTTATAATAAAAATGACGAAAAAAACATTTCGTTTTGACTTCTTTTTTCTTTTCAAAGTAAGAAATTAACCAAATTAAAGAGTTCTATCTTTAAATAGAAAATATTTAATTGCTGGAACAACAAATATTGTTTTATTTCTAATTTCATGGTTTTTAGTTTGTCTTAACATAATTGTCCTTTCTTCTTTCCATGATATGATAAATCCTTTATCAAGATTGAATTGTTTCATAAATTTTTCAATTCCTTTGGTGTGAATTTTCCCAAATTTAATCTCAAAGGGCAAAATTTCTTTATTTTTACTAATAATTACTGCATCTACTTCATTTTGTTGTGTATTTCGCCAGAAAAATTCTGCTTGAAGTAATTTCACTACCATCCATTCAAATATCCTTGATTTTGATTGGATATCTTTACCAAAAACAAGATCAACAGAAACTATACTTGGATAATAGCGTTTTTTTTTTCTCTCGATCTTTCGTTGATCTCGGGAAAAATTGTATATTTTTCTGATTAGAAATGAATTTTCAAGATATGAAAGGTATTGGGAAATTGTTTGTCGTGATCTTCCCAAATCTGCAGCAAGATTGCTTGGTTCAATAATTTGGCCAGGATTATTATAAATTAACTTTAGTAATGATTCTAAAAGAGAAATATCTCGAATATTATAAGTGTATGGTATTTCTTTAAAAAGTATTTTCTCCAATAAGCTCTCTTCTAAGTATTTTTTTATTATTTCTTTATCTTTAATTCCTACAAGTTCAGGAAATCCTTGTGTTTGTAAAAATTCTTGCCATAATGATTGCAATTCATGAATATATAAAGAAATTGGAGAATAATTATCCAATTGTTTCCCTTTAAACGTTAAGTATTCACTAAATGTTAATGGTTCAACTTTAAACAAGAATAATCGTCCTGCTAAAGTCTCTTTTGATGATTTTTGGATAAATAAAGATTCTGAACCAGAGAGGATTATTTTCATTTTTGGATAAAGATCATAGAATGTCTTAATTTGATTTTCCCAATTTTCCATTTTTTGAATCTCATCCAGAATCAAAATTATTTTTTCATTTCGGCAATTAACTTCTGTTAAATTTTCAAATTCAGAGATAATTAATTCTAACCTTTTGTTTTGAAATTCATCAAACGAGAAATACAATATATGCTGAGTCGAAAACCCTTTAGAGATTTCATTTTGGATTATTTTCTTCATTATCATGGTTTTTCCGACACGACGAAGACCGATCAACGCAATTATCTGCTTCATTGGGAGATATTTTTCAATTTCTTGAAATATATCTCTGTATTTAAAGTCAAGATTGAAATTGGATGGATCTTTCCACCAAGGATTTGCTCTAATCATATATTCTGAGATCTCAATCATTTTAATCGAACGGAATAATTCTTTGTTTAATCATTCTAATATTTGTGTTATTTATAGTTAACATAATTTCTAATTTTATGTTAATTATATCTAACAAAAAATAAATAATTATGTTAATCATAAATAACATAAATTTCATAAATAAATAATTAAGTATTTTAAAAATCTTGCTCATTTTAAAGATTTAAAATTCAGAGGTTTTTGGAAAGAAAAATATGAAAAAAGATTTAATCTTTGACTTTCATCTCTGACTTTGTTGGTTCTTCGTCTTCACAAGCATTATAACACGAATCTGCAAAGACGCATCGATATCCTTCCTGTTCTATCTCAATTGTGCAATGTTGACTGTATGGAGCAAGCTTATTACGAATAGTTTCCCTCAAAGTTGTTATCTCTTCTGGATTACACAATGTTGTAACTGCATGAAGCGTTATTATATGATTTTCTCCATCAAGCGACCAAATATGAAAATCATGAATATCTGAAACTAAAGGAATGGTTTTAAGCTTTGCAATTATTTCAGTAGATTCTTCGTCAAATGGGTTTTTCATTAAAATTATGCGAAATATCTCAATTAAATAACCCGCGGCTTGATAAAGAATAAAAGCTGCCAAGATAAATGAAAGGATGGTATCGAGAAGGGGAATATATATAAACATCATAATTCCACCAGTAATTAGAACTGCAATCCATCCAATCATATCTTCTAAAAGATGAAGTGTCACAATTTTTTCTGAATATCCATTTCGTTTTCGCAGGCGCCACATTGAAAAGAAATTTACCGCCACACCCACAATTGCCATAATAAAAATTCCTGTTGGTAGAACTTCTTCAGGTGCGAATATACGTTTAATACCCTCTGTTATGCTGTATATAGAGCCTGCAATCAATGAGATTGCAGTAAATATTGTTCCTAATGTCTGAAAACGCTGGTATCCATAAGTATACTTACGATCGGGAGATTTTTTACTATATTTTGCCAAGCCGTATAACAAGCCCAATGATAAACTATCTCCAAAATCATGAAAGGCATCTGTTATAATGGCAATACTGTTTGTGAACCAACCTCCAACAAATTCAAATAATGTGAAGAAAAGATTTAGGAAGAAGGGTAATCCTAATGAATCAACAGAATCTTGAGTATGTGAATGTCTGTGTGAATGTCCATGTGAATTTTTGTGCGAATGTTCGTGTGAGTGTTCATGTGAGTGTTTGCATGAATCTCCATTTAAATGTCCATGCTGCTCACTATGCAATTGTCTATTCATTTTTTATCTCAATTCCTTGTAAAATGTGAAGATGTTCTTCTAAACATGATAATGTTTTATCACAACCATCTCCTCCGCGGATGTGCTGAATAGCATCCGCTAATATGTGCAAAACATGAGTATCTGCCAACGAATAATATCGATGTTGTCCCTCTTTTCGGAATTTTACCAAATGATTCTCTTTCAAAATATTCAATTGGTATGTGATACCTGGAAGTGTTATTTCACCAATGTTCATTTGAATATCCTTAACAGATCTCTCTTTTGCAAAAAGAAGTAGCAAAATTTTAATCCTAGTTTCATCTCCAAGCACTGAAAAGAAAGAAGAAATGGTGCGAGAATAAATCTTCATGAGATTAAGTACGGACTTAACTATATATTTTTTATTGTTATTAAAAATTAAAAAAAATGTCTTCGAGCTAAATTAAATGAATCTCAAAACTGAAAAATTATGAATTTTTATATTCTCATGGTGCACTAGGAAAATTAAGATGGGTGTAATCAGCGTGGAAAATAAGATCGAAACCGCAGATTTATCATTTGATTCGCATTTTAAAAAAATGAACTACTACTTAGCTTCGATTGGACTAATTATTGTAGTTGCTCTAATTGTAATCTTTATTGATAGTCCTCAACTCCAAATTTGGTCTCTATTAGCAGGTGCAGCTGGATTAATCTATATTTCATCCCAAGTGATAAAATATGGAAGTTATGATCGAATTAAATTTGGGAAAGCAGGAATTTTCTTAGAAAAATCTAAATCAGCCATGCCCAAAGATGTAATACTATTAGATGACATCGATAATTTTGAATTGTACATTCGGAAATCACGCATAAGCGCCAATGAGACTAATGAAAATAAAGAAAATGATGAAAATAAAGAAAAAATCAAAATCAATGAATCAAACGGAAAACAAAAAACACAAGATTTTAAATATTGGTTAGAAATTCTAATTGTAAAACGTTTGGGAGAACGAGTTCTAATCGATATGCAAAAATTCATATCAGGAACCTTTGAAAATATAATGGAAACCGCACAATTGATTGAAAAATTTGTTAAAGAAAGATATCATCTAGATGTTGAAATTATCAAGACAAATTTTAATTCATTTCAATAGATTGAGTAAAAAATCAAAGTTTTTGATTATTCAATCTGAAATTTTATAGATTTTATAGATTAAAATACTGTAAATTAATATTACAAACATTTCACTTTAGCATCATCATATTAATTACTTCACTCGTTTGAACCATCCATTTTTTTATCTCTTATTCTATATTCTACTTCTTTTGCGCTTTTCTTCTTTATCTATCAAATCTTAATTTCACTTTTGAAAGCAAAAAATTTTTGAACTGTTTTTTCCACTAAAACATGAGTAAAATGAAGTTCCGAAAGTTACAAACGATGAACAAAGAATGTTCAGTGTTGGGATTTGGTTGCATGCGTTTACCCACAATTGGTGAAGGGGATGTAAGACATATTGACGAACCAAAAGCGATCAAGTTGATTCGCCAAGGAATTAATCTGGGTATAAATTACATTGATACTGCGTGGCCTTATCATAATAAAGAAAGTGAGTCTGTAGTGGGAAAGGCACTGCAAGATGGATATAGAGAGAAAGTGGTGTTGGTTACTAAAGCTCCGATTTGGGAGTATAAAGAACCTGCAGATTTTGAGAAATATTTAAGAAAACAGTTGGAAAAATTGAACACTGATCATATCGACATTTATCTGCTTCATGCTTTAAATAAAATGAGATTTCAGCGTGTTTTAGATTTAAATGTGTTGAAAGCAGCTGAAAAAGCTAAAAAAGAAGGTTTGATTAACTACATAGGGTTTTCTTTTCACGGAAATTATGAAGTATTTTGTGAGATATTAGATGCATATTCTTGGGATGTCTGCCAAATTCAGTTTAATTATATGGATATCAATTCACAAGCTACTGAAAAAGGATTGCTGTATGCTGGAACTAAGAATATACCTGTAATTGTGATGGAACCATTATTAGGTGGAAAATTGGTTCGAGAAACTGAAGAAACTTTAGAAATTGTTGCTGATGCCCCAACTCATAGAACTCTCGCCGAATGGGCATTTCAGTTTGTCTGGAATTATCCTGAAGTAAAAGTTGTTCTAAGTGGGATGAACACTGAAGCACAACTCTTAGAGAATGTTCAAAGTGCGGAAAGTTCTTGCCCAAATTCTATGAATCCTATTGAATTCGAGGTTATTGAAAAGCTACGATGTGCCTATCAAAATCTTTTTGCTGTTCCGTGTACACGATGTGAATATTGCATGCCCTGTCCTTCAGGAGTAAATATTCCTATGAATTTGCTGGTATTAAATGAAGCTGCATGGACGGGTTCAGCTGATTCTATGAAAGGTTGGTTTGATTCTTTTGCCCAAACGCCGGAAGAATTAGCTGAAAAACCGAATAATGGTGCGGCACAGTTATGTGTAGAATGCATGGCATGTATAGAAAAATGTCCCCAGGGTATTCAGATCCCTGAAGAATTAAAAAAAGTCGTTGCAATCTACAAAGAACAGAAAGATCCTTCATTAGTATTTAAATCTGAAAGAAATAAAAGAAATTGAAAGCAAAATGACATGTAAAATTGTGCTAAATATTCTAGAGCGAGTAATCTATTGAATCTTTTTTACTTTGAAGTCCAAAAAATTCTAAAACAATTCTCAACTATTCGACAAAAAAAATAAATAACAATTAACCCATATTGTCTAGTATTTGCATCAACGAGAATAAAAGAAATGGATACTTGGATAATTTTATGGCTCAAAATACCCAAGCCGTGTATCGAATTCCACAATTCGGTCCACGTTATCCAATTTTCAATAGGATTTCCTTCTTCAAAAATCTTGCGAAATCAGTTTGCAAAGCTGTTAACATTCCTGTCTCCCGACAAGGTCGAAAATGGTATTTAGATGATATTTTGGCAGTATTATGTTATTGTTGGATCCGTGGTGTCTCAGTACACCACGCTTGTGAAAAGTTAAACAGGTGGGCACAGAAATTTTTAGGTTTTCAACCTCGTGAGTATCATGATGGTCGTAGATCCCGTGCTTTTCCACACCAAACCACAATAAACGATTGGTTACGGACACAGACGCTTTTCAATGTAGTAGAGATCTATCGAATTGTATTTGAAAAGATGATTCGGTTGGTTTTCCTTAAAGATCGAAGAACCCATCCTGTCGTGTTAGAATTTGACCTTACTTATCTCGGCTATTGGGGAAAACGTAGAGATTTAAAGATAAAAGGTAGTAGAATGGTAAAGGGAACCAGAATGATCCGTCATTATCATGGAGCGATGATTCATGGACTGCATAAATCTCTTTTTGTAGGATGTCATCATGTGGCAAAAGGAGAATCAAAAATTCCATATATGCTTAATACTGCTGATTGGTTATTAAATTTGGGACTAGAAATCAAAGTTTGTGTGATTGATCGTGAATACTACCGTCAAAATATTTTAAAATCATTCAAAAATCGGGGAATTCCTGTAATCACACCTGCAAAAAACTACAAACAACTTAAAAAAGCAAAAAAAGAGTATATTTTAGGAAATAAAGAGAGGATTCAAACCTTCACAATAAGAACTAAGAATAAAGCGAACCAAAAGCGAAAATTTACACGTTGCTGGGTTCATTTATTTCCTCGAGGAAAACAGAATTTAAATGATTTGAAATACGCCTATCGACAAGGACAATTAAGTTTAAATAAAACATGTGAACAATTATATGGCTTAATTACGACTATTGCACCACAATATCGCTCAAAGTCTTTCGTGTACCTAATCAAGCGATATTACAAAATGAGATGGCAAATTGAGACTGCGTTTCGTGATGTAAACATTCACAAAGGACTTTGGCGGTTAAATAGAGATGGAACTCGACTCTTTGGTGAAATGGGCAAATATTTATTGTTCAATTATTGGCAGATTGAAAGAGATCAAATCTCCTCTAATCACCAAATGACGTTCCAAGAATATCGCGATTGGCTTATGGATGAATTTTCTCATACTATTGACTTGTAACGTGCTTAATATTTACCAAAACCAGATGGTGAATGAGATAAATGTAAAAAAAGTTATTTCATTGGGAACTCATTAAAAAAAGAATTATCAGAATTAAATCTCGAAGTGAATTTATTATAAAAATCCTTTTAGAAATTCTTTAAAAAAAATAACCAGAATGAATAATAAACCAAATAAAGAAAACCGAGATGATGAATGATATGTAAATGAAAATATATTTTTAACTTTTTAATTATCAACGAAGAGATTATGCGAAATTTTTCAGTAAAAAGCAAAGAAAACGCGAGCGAGAAATTATCGCAAGTAGATATGAGTTTATTTGAAAAGATATATCAATTTTGGTATAAATCGTTAAAGGAATAATAAATATCTTAATTTTAGATTATACGGTGGGGAATCTTTTATAGATTAACCGTTTTAATAATTCTTTGAATTCTTGCTTATATCTTTCACGATCTACTTTTTTCATGCCATAATTAATATGTTCATAATAACAACGAAGCAAATTGGAGATGCTATATCCACTTTTATTTAATACAGTAATAAAAGTAAATGAATGATTAGGAGGAAATGGATCTTCAGTTCTAATTTCAATTACTGTTGTATCTTGTTCTATTTTATAAAATTGAAACCCTTCTTTAAGAAATTCTTTCCAACTGGGATTTAAATGAATAACCACATTAAAATAATCTAAGTATTCTTTTTGTTTTGCAGAGAAAAATGCCAGTAGCATCTGTGTTTTGTTAATTTGAATGGGAATCCCTGGATTCTCATTTTCAACTGGAACCAAATCTAGAAATTCAATTATTTTCTTGACCATTTCTTTTTTTTTTTCAATAAGATCCATTTGCTGATGATCCGAAAACATAGCACTGATGGTTGTTAAGGATTCCCAATTTTCGATAAAAAGTTGTTTTTCGGAAGGTGTATAAATCCGATTATACACATTTTTAAGAAAAGCTTTATTGTATTGTGAAATTGAATTCGTTGCATTTGTTTCAACTTCTGAAGGATTTCCTGGATCAATTAGGATTATTTGAGATCCATCGAAAAGAATGTTTCCTTCATGCAGATCATGATGAACCGCTAACTTATGATTCAAAACTAATTGTGCATCGATTAATTGAGTCATAATTTTGTTTTTTTCTTCAACAGAAAGTTCTTTTATACTCGCAAACGCTTGATCAAGAGGCTTTCCATCAATCCAATCCATCACGATTCCAACAAATGATTTTTTGTTGAAGCGAATTTGAAATGGAAAATAAATTTTCACTATATTTCTTCAGGGTAATATGCGATCTTCCTTACGGGATGCACTGCGGGTTCAAGGTTATAAATTTAATCCCAAAGCTTTAACATCTATGAATTTTCCCAACTGTCACCTCTCAGTTCGGGCACGAAATAAGGCACTCTTGGAAGCAATGGCATTGTTTGGGGAAAATTGGCAGGCGGTAATCCAACAAGACAGTAAATATTATCAAGCTTTGTTCGGCGTGGGAGAAGGGACTGGCCGAACGATTGATGTGGTTTATACATTTGACTCTGGCAAAGTAATTTGCGTTTATGCGGATGGAAGAGCAATGGATTTGGATGTTGAAACTGGAGCTCGATGGATTGACAAAAAATATGTGACTGAACATCAATCTGAGATTATTAAGGTTTTAGTGATTGACCCTACCATCCAGAAACATTTAAAAGATTTCATCCCTAAGCAATCAATTTTAAATGTAAGGGTGAGTGAAAATATAGATACTTTCGTACTTGAGTTCGAGCTAACGAAAAGAATTTTAGGCGATGATTTTGACCGCATTCATCATCGCCATCAATTATGGGCATCTCCATTAGCTCGTGAAGTAATAAATTTACCTTGGAACCCTACAACTTTCAATGTCAACTTTGCTAAATATCTCAAACATATTCAAAATGTCATTGCCCCAAAAGCAGAAGAAAATTACAATCTTATTCGTGAAACAACAGAGCGTCGATATCCATACTTAGAATTATCCAATAATGAACCTTTGCCCGATAAATATTATGGAGATTATGTTATTAAAAATCGAGTTAATGGAATTTATCCAATCTTCCCACTTGAAACGAAGGGATGGAAAATACGAGATACACTAGCTTATATGTATATCATAGAAAATTTAGAATTACAAAGCTTGTATGAAAATCTTCAACCAAAAGAGAAAGTTGAGGCTTATTTACGAGATTATGACGATTTTATAGAAGCTTTTGCTTTAGATGGTGCTATATCTATACAGCATGATGATCATAAAATTCCAATTGAAGTTTTTAAAAATAAACACGTGCTTAATGCTATGGCGGCTAAAAAAGGAAAAATATTTTTAGTAAATCTCCGCTCGTCAAGTTATAGTGTATTTAAAGCATATCAACATTCAATGGAACCTGCCTATGTTCATCAAGCTCTTAAAAATTTAAAGAATAACAAGTTAATTCTTCTAGAATATCAGACTAATTTACTCGCTGCCATTCAATCTGTTTTTTCAGGATTGTCTATTCCTTTTCAAACTTTTCATGGAGTAGTCTCTACAAAATTTTTAGGAAGATTCCAAACAATAATTAATTATTTAAATGGAAAAAGTGATTCTAAAGCAAGTGATATATTTAAGTATATAAAGAAAATTGTGGAATACGCAAAATTAATGGAATCTCTTTCTATTTTACCTCCAGGAGAAATTGCTTCTAATATCTTTAACCGAAATCTGAAAACAATTCAAGGTATCGATGTTTATTCTTGGCTTGAACTACCTTGTGACATTAATCCCGAAATCTCAAATTGGGAGTATCTCCTCTCTTCATCGAGCAAAAAATCCATTATAAGTGATAATTTTAGAAAAATTTCATCTTTCGCCGATTTCTTAAGAAATTTATTAGCTGATTCATATGTTAAAAATTTACAAAATCTCCAAGCCAAATTTCAATTTATCGCAAAATACATGCCAAGTATAAAATCTTGGGAATGGCGAAATGAGATTAGCACATCCACACAATTAGGAAATTCTTATTTTTTTAATTGGGTCAATCAATTTACTGAAAAAATGTTTAAAGAGACAGATTTACTTCTTCTCGATCAAGTTTTTACTGATTTGAGTGAATTTAGAGGTAATCCAACTTCATTTGAAAAATTTAATATTTTACCCCTAGAAACCTTAGAAACACTCGATGCGCTTGTCCACACCTTCATTGATGAAATTTTTGATGGAAAAGTTGATTTCTTTGAAAATTGGGTGCAACGTATATCCCACCAATATTACATGAATACTCCAAATCGACTTCCTCTTGATTATAAGTTTATCGATTTTGAAACTGTTTATTTTCAACTAAGCGCTCAAATAGCCTTAAAACCTGAAATTTTATCCAGATATATACTGAAAAAAGATAATGGTCAAGAATTTTCGGTTTCTCTTAGATTTGACAGTTATTTCGAACAGAATATCGCGGATAAAATAATGCAATATTTATCACCTTTTATAAAAAAGATTTTTGCTTCAGAGACTTTTATCAGACATTTGACTGGAAAGGATAAAAAAGAAATTGGCATGCATACATTAGATATTCAAATTCAGTTTCGAGACTTACTCGGTTTGATTTTCGAAGGTTTGGGATATAAAGAAAAAAATCCAAATGGAAAACCATATGCTGAAGAAAAAAATGAATTATTGAAAATTCTATTGAAAAGCGGAATTGCTCCTATATATATTCCCTATAAATGGGGTGATTTTATTGATGTAGTAAAATATTATCATAATGAGAAAAAAAATGGCAAACCTATCGGTAATCTGGCTCCGTTACTGACCATGGAGCAATTGGAAATATATCTACGCACATTGGCTAATGGATTTGCTGCAGGTCTATCAGAAATCGAAAGTCTGTATTATGCAGGATCAAGTTCTACTATTACCATTAATAGTCAAGAAATTCCCTATTATCAATTATTAGGATTTAATAATGAAGAAGAAGGAAAAGCTTTAATGGAATTATTCGGTCTGGCTGGGGTGGATCATGATACTCCCCGCAACACTGCATTTGAAAATGGATTGCCCCGCGAAAATATTTTCTTTGATTCCATTGGTGACGCTGTAAATCTTGGACATGATGGTAAACCGGTTTTCAAAATAGATGATGCCATGGATATGAGGCTTTGGTGATGGAATTACTTGCACTTGACGGATAAGTTTTTAGATTCAGGCACCTTGAATTTAGGATATGCTTGGATCAACTGGAAACTAGTAAAAATTGACTAGCAAAATTTTCATTATTATTGATCGAAATTATTAATTAATCCATCTTTTTTCCTCCTAAATTTAAATAAAATTCTTTTTTTTTGACTCAATCACCTAAACAATAAAAAAAAATCGGATCTAAAGAAAATGAAAATTACAAAGGAGTTTTTAAAAAAGCCATCTTCCCTATATCTCACAAAGTATTATCGTGATCGGTTAAAATTTCGCCCAAATCGCAGTCCAGGATCACTACGTTTTCCATATACCGAATTGCCGCCTACCCATGCTCATTATCTACAAAAGCTCAAAGTTCTGTGGGAAGATCCCGACTACGACTACGATTCCAGCGACCCTCCATACATGAAAACGAGCGGATATTTTGATTCTAAGCGGAATTTCAAGTATTTTAACAATCTGAATCTTGTGGGGCTCCATCGCGCGCCTTCATCGGATCTCCTTGCTCATTTGACCCGTTTTCCAGAACTTTTTCCTGAGACAGAGTTTATTTATTTAGAAGATCAATTTATTACCGAATTTCCCGCATGGATTAACCGTTTGCCTAAACTAAGAAACCTTACCCTCGCTTTATATAACATTACATCGATTCCCGCCGATTTCTTTGCAACCCATCCTCACTTGACTGCACTTTATCTATATATTCCGTGTGTGGTCGAATTACCCGATTGCTTCAACCTTGTGCCTGATTTCCGGTCGCTAATCCTTTACAATACGAAAAACCTTCGCAGCTTGCCTGACAGCTTGTTCCACGCTCCCAAATTGGAACGCATTGAATTTTTTCCTCCAACACATGTAGGCATCAGCGTTCCGCAGTGGGAACAAATCCATCATCGTGATATTCGAATAGTATATTGTCTCTGCAGTAATGCTGTTGAAAATGACAAATATTGGAACCGTTTTCTTATTTTCAGTAATATTCTACGAGAATCTAAAAATTTAGATCGTATTGCACATCCTTTTGTACCAATTGCTGACTTTTTTTACTATCTGCATCCTAGCACGTGGTTTACTCATGCCGAATATGAAATAAAATGTGAACTCGATCCCTTTAATCCTATGCCAAGTCCTTGTGACATAATTCGTACGGTTATTACGCGTGACCGCCGATTAGGGCGACCTATTACTCTTGACTTTATTGAACATGTAAATAAGTATACAGATATTTATGGTGATGATTGCCTTAAATATGACAGAAACCCAAAAATTAATTTAAAAGATAAATTGTTGAAAAATCAAAGAAAATAATGGGAGATGGGTGATTTTCCAGCTTAAGGATATCTCTGAGCTATTTGAACACCCGACCCCTTGGTTTTTTGCTGGAATCGAACTGATTCTCCATCCCAAACCAAGAATCATAGCCAATCTAGACTAATCTCCCAGTAATGCACCTTATCGTAAAGTATTTCGGAGATACTATATTATCAGCTATTTTTCCTGTATTCATTAGGAAAAAATTTCATTTGATAATACTTTACTTCTTCAATTACTAAATATATAAATATCGCATATAATAAAAAAATTACGAAAATGCCCCAGTTTGTTATATGGTACAATTATCTGCTTAAAAGATTTAATCGATAAACTCTAATATGATATTTTTAGAAGCCATTCCTCAAAAAGAAGGACAATAATGGTTTCATTAGAACGATTTAAAAAATTAAATATCCCATCTGCTTAAGAATAATATTCCATTTATGATCTTATCAAATATTAAAGATGGCGGAAAATGGGTATGCGCGTTGATCCACAAAAAAAAGAAATTCATCTTTCTGTGAAAGATCTCATTTTCATTTCTAAACCACAAGTAGGGCGACCAGGAGGTTTTTTTATTTCCAGGAAATCACGCGCAATTAAAGGACAAGAATTACATCAGCAATTTCAATCTTTAGTTATGAAGTTAGATTCTTCTCCAGGTATTTCTGTCATAAATGAGAAATCTGTAAAGATATCAGTAATTCATAAGGGTTGGCGCTTTATTATAACTGGTAGAGCGGATTCAGTCCAAATAATGCAAAAAAAGGTTGTTGTGCAGGAAATTAAATCAGTTATTAATTTCCAGAAATTCTCATTAAATTCACCGCTTTTTGTGGGATACCGTCAGCAATTACTTCTTTATGCTCATTATTTTAAGCAAGAGTATCCTTATCATGAAATTCTGCCTCAATTGGTTGTTATGGAAGTTGGAAGTGTTCAAATCAAGATTATTGATGTTCCATTCGAATCCCAAACTAAGTATTTAGAAAAACAATGTGATATTCTTCTCAATATGTGGAATGAAGGCGAGATAAAGAAAAAACAGATGCGTGGGCGCGAATCTTCAATTGTTTTTCCTTTTTCGACCTATAGACCGCATCAAAAAGAAATGATTGAGCAAATTGATTCTGCACTAAGCGATCGCAAATCCGTAATGTTGGTTGCGCCGACCGGTTTGGGGAAGACTGCAGGTTCTTTAATTCCAGCCCTTCGCCATACGATTGCAAATAACTTACGTTTGTTTATTGTAACTTCCAAAACCACCCAGCAGAAAATCTATGCTGACACGTTGCGGATTATGAGTAAACGAAAGGCTGAATTTCATGCCATTGTGCTAACAGCCAAAGAGAAGATGTGCATCAACGACACCTATTTGTGTGATTCTCATTTCTGTCCTTATATTTCGGATTATTCTGAAGAGAGGGTTACTGGTGCGGTTACACATTTATTAAAACATTCTGTTTTAGAAGCACCATTTATTCGACGAATTGCAAAAAAAGAGCGTCTTTGTCCGTTTGAGCTGGCATTAGATGCTTCTTTAGAGTGTGATGTGATTGTAGGAGATTATAATTATGTATTTAATCCCCGTATTCGTCTGCAGAGATATTTTGATGATATTCACGATGATTGCCTGATCATTGTAGATGAAGCGCATAATCTTCCTGATCGAGCTCGAGAGTATTATTCTCCTTCCTTATTGAAGGAAGAAATTGAAGAAATAATTGTTTTTATTCATGAGCAGCCAGTATCATTCGAGACAAGAAAAGCACTTGAAGATCAATTGAAAGATATATTAGGTTATCTTCAAAAAATGCATTCAAGACTTAAACATGAATTATCTGGATTTAATCAGCGTGTGGTTCCTGTAAAGGTTGATAATAAGCGCTTTTCTAGTTGGGTTAAATCATTAGACAAATTAGTCTATCTGTATGTACAAGAATTGTCGAAAGACTCCGATCATTCACTGCTACCTGATGATCCATTTTTAATATTCATTCGTTCATTCACTTTCTTTACTTCTTTATTATCTGAGCGTCAAAAACCCGAATTCCAACTATTATATTATCCAAAAGAGTATCGACTTCAAATTTTCTGCATATCTGCACATCGTAAGTTGGCTCAACAAATGCAAGGATTTTATGCAGTGATTATGCAATCTGCTACTTTAACACCATTTGAATATTATCAGAAAATGCTTGGTTTACCAAAAACAACAAAAAAAATTATTTATCCTTCTCCCTTTCCTCCAGAAAATATGCTCATCTTGAATTATACAGGATTGTCAACTCGTTATGAACATCGAAAAAATTCACTACAAAAAATCGCAGAATTAATCATAACCACCGTGAATGTTCATCCTGGGAACTATCTGGCATTTTTTCCTAGCTATTCTTATTTAGATCAAGTTTTTTCTCTGTTAGAAAATAGAAATCTACCAGTAGAAATAATAAAACAAGGAAGAAATATGACTGAACGTGAACGTAAAAAAACGTTAAAATTGCTTCAAAAACATGCTCAAAATCAATTAATGAGGCTTTCAACACAAAATCTTAAAAAAAATCCGAAGCATTTAAGAAAAAATAGGAGTAAATTCGGATTTCTACTTTGTGGGGTTCATGGAGGAATTTTCAGTGAAGGAGTCGATTATGAAGGAGATATGGGAATAGGTGTTTTTATCATCGGTCCTGGACTCCCTTCTTATAATTTCGAGCAAGAATTGATAAAAGATTATTTTCAAAAAACCATGCATAAAGGATTTGAATACGCTTATCGAAATCCAGGGATGACTCGTGTAATACAGGCTGCAGGACGCATTATTCGTTCTTCACAAGATCGAGGTGTTATATTGTTGATCGGGGAACGATTTGCTACTCCATATTATGCTGAGTTATTTCCAAAAGAATGGAATATTCATAAAATAAAAGATTATAAAGCAATTCCTATCTATTTGAATAATTTTTGGTGAATAAAAACACTGTATTAATATACCATATAAGGATATGATAAGTGATGTAAATAAATACTTAACCAAAAAAATTTATAAAATTCGATCTTTATTTTTACAATATGGCTCTGCTAAGCAAATCCAAAAAATTAAAGATTCTATCACCTTTTCTATTACATTTCTGTATTATTTTATTATATTGGGCAATTTTAATCTACTATATTCACTTTTTTTTCGAAAGTTTTTATAATATATTTATTTTACAAAAACACAATGAAACACAAAATTTAGTATTAAGATTGAGAATATTTTATTTACTTCCGATGATTTTTCCATTAATTCTATTAAGATTGATAGTAGAAAAAGGACGGATCATGGAATCTGGCGATTTCTTTCCGATTTTGCCATTTATGATATTTTGGGCAATTCTAAGTAGTGTGATTTACATTTTCTTTTTTGTTATGGTGATTATATCTCCTCCTAATGAATGTGATCGTTATGAACTAATGCCATTCTTTTGGTTATTTAACAATTTGGCTTTTACAGCTGGAATATATTGGAGAATTCTCTATAAAGAGAAAAAATTTTACTCAAATCTAGTAAATGAGAATACTTCAATAGCAGATTCTTCTTCTTCTTGAGTTGAATTATAAGATTTAATACTACTACATAAAATGAATATAAAGAATATGATTTTTTTATTAATAAATTAAGTTATTTTGCTTCAAAATTGAATGGAATTTTAAGAATTTTATATTCTCTTTTAAGATTCTTAACAAATTGTTGGAAATTTTCTCTCTTGAGTGTTAATGATACTATAACTACATTCTAGGGGAATTAATAAAAAAAATGTTTTTAGAACTGAAATCTTTTTCAAGAAAGCGGGCAATATAGTGATGAGGTTTTATAGTATGAAATCAATTAATCGAAAATTGTTACGAGTCTTAATATGGTTAGTAATGATTGTTTTTATTATTACCATCAGTTTAGCATGGGTATTTTACCCCGACCAGTATAAATTTTGGCAGTATTTCATCAGTGAATTTGGTGCTCGAGAAACTTTGCTGGGACATCCTAATATCACCTCAATGTATATTTTCGGATTAGGTATCATGGGATGTGGTTTGATTGCATTTATTATGGCATTAATTTACTTCATTCGGAATGAAAAGAATATTTTACATGTTATCAAAGGATTGTCTTTACTTACAATTGCGGTGGGAACATTAGGGATAATGAATCCATACGATTTAGTTCAGAATCATTTTATTCATCCGCTTGGTGCCACACTATTTGTCGTTGGGTTGGATTTGTATACCTTCTTTTGTCAATTCATGAGATTTAAGAATCGAAAAGTCACACTAGATACAGGAGAATCGAAGCCAATCACATTTGATAAGTATTTTGTCTTTTTGATTTTAGCTGCTTCGATCACTTTTTTGGTGTTGGCACTTCTTGGTGTAGACTCATGGTTACCACCAATGCAAAAAGTAATCTTGATTCTTTCCATGATCGGAATAATGATTTTAGATTTGGATGATTTTTAAAAAATAAAACTGTTGTTCTCTTTTTTTATTTTATTTTCCTATTGGGAATTACTACTTTTTATTGCTAATTACTTTTTTTCCTAATTGCTACTTTTTACAGATTTTTACATTTATTTATTCTTAAAGTTAACTTTTTGGTGAATGGTTCCTTAATCATTTTAATGGATAAGCTTAGTATAGAAGAATCGCACCCAGAGAATAAAAATCTAGCATCTGATATACTTTCGATTCATATCATCCAAGAATGGTTTGATGAATATTATCAACATTTCCTTAATGGTAGCCCTCTAAATGCGGATGATCTTGATGCTATTCAACTCAAATATGCCCATTCTTATCGGGTGATGAATGAAATGGAAATAATTGCAACATCTTTAGCCAAATCAAATCGAATTAATTCTAATGATCTTGAGCAGGCTAAGATAATTGGATTATTGCATGATGTGGCGCGTTTTTCTCAATACATCAAATATCATACTATGAATGATTCGCTTTCTGAAGATCACGGAGATTTAGGTGCAAACATCATTGAATTTGAGTCTCCTGTGAAAAATTATCCAGAATCCATTCAAAGAGAAATATGCATTGCTGTGAAATATCACAACAAAATTTCTATTCCCTCGGATTTACATGATAGAGAACTATTTTTTACAAAAATGATTCGAGACGCGGATAAATTAGATGTCTTTCACTTAGCATGTCCTATTTATCGTGATTATCCCCAAGAATTGGGTGAAAGACTGAAATTACATTTACCTTCAACAGGTCAACCATCTTCTACTGTTGTCTCATCATTCTTACAGCAAATTCCTATTCCATTTTCGGCGATACGGTCGATGACGGATTTTAAAATCCTGCAATTAGCTTGGGTGTTTGATTTTAATTTTGCTGTTTCATTAAAAATGTGCCAAGAAAGAAAGTATTTGGAGATGATTTATGCAACTTTACCAGAATTTTCAGAAAAAAAGGCAATATGGGAACAGATTCAAGAATATATTGCCAACTTTCAAGAAAACTCTCGTCGCTAATCCCAATTTTCAAAAGAATATTTTTTTAACTGTTTTAAAATTTCAAGGATTTCATAGATAATTAAATAAAATGTGTAGTTGTCTTATCTGTTCACTATCGACAAAAATCAAAGATTGACAAATGAAGCAAAAAATCTTTAGGGTGTGCATTTTCAAATATACGGAGTTTTTATATTTTCCTAAGGGAGAAAAAGGTGGTAAAGAAAAACGATAAGCTTTCATCAATTTTGATAAATAGTCGTAATTATGAAATATTTTTATTAAGTGAGTGGCACCAGCTGCATAATCATCAAAGAACTGCTCTGGAAGTGCGTTTTCCAATTAGGGTGTTTGGATCATTTTTGAATGCTGAATCATGGAATTTATCTCGTGTTCTTCTCGATATTTTTAATTCTCAAGATATACCTGAACTTTCTGAATTGTTTGAATTGTCTAATATACGTATTGCATTCATATTTTTCCCAATTTCCACAAATTCTTCCATAAATCTTCAATTCAAGTATAGATTACAAAAATTTTTGGAACTACCTGTTTCTCAAAAATCTGTGCTTTTTCTCTCGCAAATTGACCAAAATATTGCACTAGCATCTCGTATTGTTTCAACAAAATTCAGAGAAATCGAATGGAAGAGATATAAGTTATCAAATTCAATAAAAAAATACCAGAATTTCTTTAATCATAATCGTCGTTTTATTCATTGGGAAAATCGTTTACTTTTCGGAGCGTTAGCGGCTAGATATTTAGATGTTATTAAAATTTTTCCCCAACTTTGGATAGGATCTCGATATTATAGTGGTATCCCGCTTCATGTAGATATTGGAGAATTTGTTTTGAAGTATGTCAAAAATGATCCAAACATCATGAAAAATCAGAAAACATAAAAGAATTAAGCCAGTGAAGGGGATTGAACCCTTGGCCTGCTGATTACAAGTCAGCCGCTTTAGCTACCAAAAGGCAATAGCCACTAAGCCACACTGGCATGCTTAAAATAAATTAGCTAAAATCAAGAATTCATAACATGCCCAACCATTAAAAATTTTCGATATGAATGCTGAATGTGAAAGCGAAATGCAATAAGATGCCGGTCTTTTTAAAAGCAGAATGTTGATCAGTATAAAGCTTGAACTTATAAGAAAAGAATGAAATGAATTACTTAAGATGATATGGTGGAATGAAAGAAATATTAATAGAATAACTGCTGAAAATCGAAAAAAATTAGTGTTTGTCTCTGGATTCGTCTTCTTTTTAATTTTTATGAGTTATATTGCCACTGTATCAACTGATTCAAATAAAATAATGGAATTTGAAACACCTCAAAGTATTTATAGTGCTTCTTCTCCAATTTCTGCTTCCGAGTTAATTGCCAGTATAAATCAATCGACTAATCCATGGGAAACGGTGGATTATGATATGGTTTTTGTCATTCCTCCAGAGCATCCTGAATTTTTACCCATAGTGCAGGAATTTGCGGATTGGAAAGCGACTTTAGGATATCATGTATTAATTCTAGATAATTATACTTCTTATCTTGGTCGTGATACT
The DNA here is from genome assembly GCA_021498095.1 of Candidatus Harpocratesius repetitus. Lineage (GTDB taxonomy): Archaea > Asgardarchaeota > Lokiarchaeia > Sigyniarchaeales > Promethearchaeaceae > Harpocratesius > Harpocratesius repetitus. The sequence continues at coordinate 1,532,371 of JAIZWK010000001.1, forward strand.
CCAGAGAAGCTTCGTAATGCACTAATTTCATTAGCTCAACAGTATTCAATTAAATGGTTGTTGTTGATGGGAGATACAGAGTTGATTCCCATTCGGTATATTTACAATCCTGATGGAATTATAGTTAATGATCACGAAGCTGTGGGAAATGCCTATTTAAAACCCACAGATTTTTATTATGCAGATTTAACTGGTGATTGGAATATTGACGGAGATCAATACTGGGGAGAAGATGGGATACATAATGATTACAATGGTTTACCTGAAGTTGATTATTTTCCTGAATTATATGTTGGGCGATTTCCTGTAGATAATGTCACTGAATTACAAGATCTTGTTACAAAAACGATGATTTATGAACAATCATTAAATCCTGGAGTTTGGATGCAGAGATATTTGGCAATTTCTGGTATTTCTGATCCCGTCAGTCAATTTTCAGGAGATAGTGATGGTGAAGATGAAGCAATTTTGAATCAGTATATTTTAGATAATTTTGTTCAGGATCAAATGGATTGGCGCCATTTAGAAGAGCATACTTCAGCTTATACACCACCCAATGATAGTCGAATTGAACCATTATCAAAAGCAGCAGTGCTTGATGCAGTTAATCAAGGTCAATCGATTATTGCATATGCTGGACATGGAAGTCCCACTTCATTCTTTTCCGCTTCAGCACTTACTACAAGTGATATACCATATTTGACGAATTTTAATAAAACATCATTTTTATATGCTGATGCTTGTTCTACAAATGCTTTTGATTTTGATTCGCCATTATCCTTAGGAGAAGCTTTTATTAAAGCACCATCAGCTGGTGGGATCGGATATGTTGGATCTATGCGAATATCATGGTATTATCCTAACGATACAGCATTAGCACAAGATAATCGCGGTTTACTAAAGTTATTCATGCAGCAGATGTTTGAAAAACATATATATCAGCAAGGTAAAGCATTGTATGAATCGAAAGTGGCATATGTAAACAGCGATTGGTTCCAATTAGTGAATAAAACATCTGATTTTGAGTATTTTGAAATGGAACGGAAATCATTGTTTTCATACATGCTTTTGGGTGATCCATCTGTAGATATTTACACCGACCTTCCACACCACTTTAGTTCACTTATTGAAACAAATGCTGTTGAGTCTCCTTATGCTGGAGCGGTGTCTCCTATTACTATTACGGATGAAAATGGAGAACCAGTTCCCTATGGGCGGATAATCCTATTTCAATCCAATGGAATGTATAAAACTTTTATTGCCGATGAAAATGGCACCGCTCAAGTTATTTTTCCTTTTAATACTTCATCTATAGATTATCGCTTAGTTGGTCATAACATGCAGATGAAGAATGGAACAATTACATTAAAGGTGGATACGAAAATGCCTAAATTAGCATCAAATCTAAGTACAAATTCCAAGAAGGTTGAATATGGGAGATCGACTTCCTTTTTTGTAACTCCATCTGATTCAGAATCAGGTGTCCATGAAGTTTGGATTTTTATCAGTTCTGATAATTTTTCTTCTAAATCTTGGCAAAGTTATTTAATGCATCAAAATAAAGCGAATTTAAATGAGTATACATTATCTTTAGTTTTTACAAAGATATCTGTTTACCAAGCGGTGATTATTATTGTTGATCGTGTGGGAAATTGTTATTGCTCATATCCTGACCTGATTTTTAATATATCTGTGGAGAAACCTGTAATTTGGCAGTTGCTTGAAATATTAACATATGGAGGATTGTCTATTCCTATAATATTAGGTGTTATAGTATGGTTTAAATTGCATAAAAAACAACCATCTAGTTTGAATGATATCGTTATTTTAAAATCTTGATTGATTATTGATAGATTAATTGATAGATTGGTTGATTTAGATCTCTTTTACTCTTAATCTCTTTGATTTAATTTCAACATTCTTATCTTAATCACTAATGTAGATAAAAAGAATAAAGTAGAGTAACACATATTAATTTATTATATACTTGAGGTAAATACATTGAATATCAAGAAATCTATTGTTGATTATCTTCTTTATGCAGTTGTAGTAGGACTTAGTCTTTATTTATATCTTCTGGTAAGTAATTTTTGGGGTATTTTTACCGTCTTTGCGGGAATTATCCTAATATTAGTTTATTTATTATTTACAACGCCTGGGATGCTAGTTAAAATAAAATATAGACGAATAATTCAATTATTAAAAACACAACTTTCAATTACTGAATCAGAAATTCAAAACAAAATAACCATTGATAAGCTGAAACTTCATAAAGCCTTATATGAGATAGCAAAAGCATGGATGATTTCTCCCCTAGTTTTGTTAATTAAAAAGCAATATCTTTATGTTTCAGAGAAGGTAATGGATGAAATAGTTTCTATAGTCGAGGAATATAGGAATAATCTTCAACAACAATCAAAATCATCCAGTAAAATTATGCGTTCTCAGTTAATCTCCGAATTATCGCAGCAATATACTTTCATGACTCGACTGCAGATTGAGACCATAATTTCTCATTTAATTCGACAATTGGAATAAAGAGAATTAGCTATAATTAGCTAAGAATTAAAAGGGTAATTTTTAAAAAGATTTTATTATAAAATTATGTATTTTTGCTCGCAATATTCATTAATATTCTTAATATTTAATTTAAAAAAAGAAAATAGAACATTTAATAGAATGATCGCTTAAGAACTGGGATTTTTCTGCCTGATCCGAATGTCTTTTTATTTATTTTAATTGTTTGTGCAAGTTGGGCGCGTTTAAATTCTGCTCGGGTGTACATCTCTTCAATTCGGCGAACCAATTCAGGATCTTTTCCCATTGCAATTATTTCACGCGGGGAATATCCTTCATCTATTCGAAGTTGCAAAATTTCATCTAATAGAGGATAGGGTGGTAAATTATCTTCATCTTTTTGGTTTTCTTTCAGCTCTGCAGATGGTGGTTTTGTGATTATCGCTGATGGAATTATTTCTTCTTCACGATTAATCCAACTTACAACTTTGTACAATTGAGTTTTGTACAAGTCTCCTGGCACATTCTTTCCTCCATTTGTATCACCATATAATGTGCAGTATCCTGTAGCGATTTCTGATTTGTTTCCAGTAGATACTAATAGTGCTTGATATTTATTTGCATAGTACATTAAAAAGAGTCCTCTCAGTCGTGATTGAAGATTTTGATCAGCTAAGTCTTCATAATATTCAGTTCCAGGAATTTCTAATATTTCATCAAATTGTTTGCGAAGAAAAGCGTGTGAATCTGTAATTGGGAGAATATAATATTTGATTCCAAGATTTTGACATAACAAAATAGAATCATCAATCGAACCTGAAGAAGAATATTTCGATGGCATCAGTAGTGCTGTCACCCGCTCTGATCCTATCGCTTTAGATGCTATATAGGCTGTAAAAGCTGAATCTATTCCACCACTAAGTCCAACCACAATCTGAGAAAATACACCAGTCTTTACAAAATAATCTCGTAAATTTAATGTTAAAGCACTACAAATTTCTTCTTCTATTGAAAATAAATCTGAAATTGCATTTTCAGGTATAAGATCTGAGTTAAGATCTGGAAGAAGTAGATCGTTTAAAGTATTTTTATTAATAGAATTTAACAAAGAACGATGTTTGGGTAATTTTGATGCTGGAATATATGAAAAATCTTCTGTTTGAAGATTATAATCTAAAACCATTAAAGACTCCCGACAAAAAGGAGCACGAAGAATGATTTCACCATTAGAATTGCAAACAAAGGATCTTCCGTCGAATACAAGTTCATCTTGACCTCCAACGGCGTTTAAATAAATGATTGGGATCTTATGTTTTGCTGCCTTTTCATTAATCAAAGTTTCCCTTGTTTTCTGTTTCTGAATATGATATGGTGATCCATTTATTGAAACGATGAAATTTGCTCCATTTTGAACCAATTTCGAAGCCACATCAAGTTGATAGTCATGATCCCATAAATCTTCGCATATTGCGATACCTATATTTAATTTGTGTAGAGTTATTGGAGTAAAATCTGTACCTGACCAAAAGTAGCGCTTTTCATCGAAAACATCATAAGTAGGTGTAAGACGTTTTGCGATAGATGATTGAATTTTACCATCCGCTAAGATGTATGCATTATTTTGATATCTTGGATGATGATTAGGGTTTTTTTCCTGTCCAAATCCACCAAGAATAATTGTAAGATCAGGAAAATTTTGAGCAATATTTGTCAGACTTTTTAATTCTGATTCTAAAAAATCCCGATCAAAAATTAAATCTTTAATTGGATAACCGGATATCGCCATTTCTGGAAAAATTATGATATCTACATGAGATTTCTGTGCATAATCACAAACAGAATTTATTTTCTCTTCATTTCCCTTTAAATCTCCCACATTAAAATTCAATTGTGCTAAAAGAAAGCGACAGGATAAACCAGCAGTCATAGATAGTAAAATGAAAAAAATCAGAAAAAACTTTCGAGTTTCTTTATTCCTTGGATTTCTTCATAGTTAATTCCTAAAGGATCAAGAATTTGTTCAAAAGTGCTTCTGACGAGATCTTTATATTTTGAGATATCTAAATCTTCAATACTTGCTTGGCTTAATGGTTTTACTCCTTCTGAACTGCGAGTTTTTACATAACTGATAAAACTACCGCGTCCAAGGTTTGCTTGCTCTTTTCCAGTCATCATCTTTGCTGCTTTGACATGTTGCGGGGAAGTTTTTGTATAAGTATCGACTTCACGTCTTAAAACTACAGTAATAGCATAATCTTCAATATGAAATCCCCCTTTTTCAGGAGGTTTACCAATCGATTTAAGAGTAGATCGAACAATTTGAATTATTTTCTTACGTTTTTGCTGAAATGTTTTAAGATCCGTTATGGTAACTAATTCATCTTGCACCTCTTTAAAGCGTTTTTTAATAAATTCTGGAGTATTATATTTTTTTACCATTAATCCTTTAATATCTACTTTCTTTCCTCCCGTGCGAACTCCAATATAATTTTTCTTTCGTTCTGATAAAGCCAAAAATTGATATGTTTTTTCTAGTTCAAGATCAAGATCTAAATCTTTTTTAGACCATTTAATTAAATTCTTAACTTGATCTGAAGAAGGATTTAAGAGAAAAACCGAATCTGTATCTCCATATAAAACTTTTACTCCCATACTTTCAGATTTTTTGATGGTTTCATGGATCGAATATCGTCCTAAAGCGGTTGTTGCTTCAGCAACTGGTCGAAAATAGAGATTAAACATGGGGCTACCAAAGACACCATATGCACCATTGATAAATACCTTTAATGCACTCGCCATAACCATCGCGGTTTGTCGTTCTTTTTGGGAAACTGTTTTATCATTAGAAAGTGGCTTAAAATAATTAACTCGCACGTCCCTTAGATATCCGACCACTGAAGCAAAAATCCCCATCTTCTTGGTGCAAATCCAATAACCAATTTCTGGTAATCGGTTGTTTTTGCATTCTGGATGAAGACAATTGATAGTTTCATATGAAAGATTACGAGTCTTAATTGTAGTGGGATATAGACTGGAAAAATCTAAAACTGCCACTTGAAAATGAATTCCAGGTATTGGATCAATAACATAGGCTCCCTGAAATTTCTCTGTGTTTGTTCTATCAAAACCACCTCTTTCTTCTAATTCTGACATTCTGGGGACTAAACAGTTCAATCTACGATGTTCAGCGAGTAACAATGATTTAATCCAAGCAGATATCTGTAATCTGAACAAATCTTGCATTGGTAATCGAGTAATTCGCATTAAAACTACTAATAAATTCCACATTAAATTATTGTTAAAAGTTGTCAATTCTAAAGTAAGTATGGAATCCATTAAATTATAATGAATTAAATTTGCTAAGTTCATATCTCCTATTAGAATCCCTTCGTGTTTGACTTTTCCTTCGCCCAATAAGCTGCTGGCGATATCTTCCAAAGAGTTTTTTAAATACGCTCCACCGAAAGCATAGCCTTTAATACTTCTGTTTGCGAAGAATTGGAATATATCCAAATGAATCCCTTGTTTATAGTCAGTATTTCTTGTAACCATTCCACCTCCACGAGATGTTAAAATGGGGTTAAGCGTTTCGTCAATTTTAAGTTTTCTGGCTCTGTGGTAAAGATAGGAATTATCAAAATTATCACCATTAAAGGTAATTATAATTGGATACTGCCAAATTTTCCGAAAGGTTTCCAGAATTAAATCTCTTTCTGATTGGTAAAAAATCACTTTTGTTTCTTCAGGGAAATTTTCATTATATGCTCCATCTGTTAAATCTTCGCGATTCAAGCAATAAACCTCTTTAATTCCATCTGTATCAGCAAACGATACGCTGATTACTTTATATTTCGCTAGTGTAGGGTCAGGTAATCTTCCATCTTCAGATTCTTCTACTTCAATATCATAAGCCATCCGTTTCAGTGATGGAACAGAAGAAGAAAAAACTGGATGATAGACTTTTGCCATAGATTGAATTTCTGGGGCTTCTTGCTTAAACACATTGTGTAATTTTGCATCTAAAGAAGGATCTAATTGAGGATCAAGAGGAATAATGATTCCATCTTTCATTTTATAAAGCATACCCGGAATAAGTTCTCTATCATAAATAAAATTATGATGATAACGAATATTTGCTTCCCAAGCTCCTTCAAGGAGTGCTTTAATTCCTTGTGTTCCACCAATATCTGTAGGTGTTTTTCCATATATTTTCGTTATTTCAATTTCTCTATCATCTAAAAGATCAAATTTCTTGACTGTTTCCATTCCGTCATATCCTGCAAAGGATATTAATTGTTGATTTTGTTCTAAACTCGAACGTGAATCTTTGTGATAACAATACGGCCGGTGATTTGTTGTATCAATCCAAATTTTAATCGAATCATCGCTGAAATCATAGAACTTAGCAAAAGCTTTATTAAGTTGACCATCATACTCTACTGTTAAAAGCATTCCTTTCTCGAAATTTGACACAATTTGATTTTCTTGCTGTAAAATTCTAAGGTGATAAGACTTTTGACTTTCATTAGGATTGCGAGGATATTTATCTCTGTAGAGATAATCTCCAAAATCAATTGATTTCTTAGTATAAAAAACTTTACCTAGTTTTCTTTTGTTTTCAGATGATATTTTATCTTTTTTTTGTTTTTCCTTTTTTTTATGTATTTCCTGCTGCTCTCTTATTGGTTTAATAACTTCTTTAAATTCTTTCATTGTTGCTTTAATCATAATTGGGTTTTTTTCTTTAACTTCCTGATTCACAATTATTTTCTTCTTTTTCTCCTTTGATTCTCTTATTGGTATTGATTCAGGCGTTATTTTATGCGTTGATTTTTTTAATGTTTTATTTATTGGTTTTTTAGATGATTTAGAAGGTAATTTTGATGGTTCTTTCTCTTTAATCTCCTTTTTAATAGAGTTTAATGAACTTTTTTTCATAAAATCTGATAAATTAGAAAATGAAGTTGATGAATTGATCTTTTTTTTTCCTTTTTTCTTAGTATTATTTCCTTTCCTTTTTTTTGAAGCTGGTGTCATTCTTATTTAAAAATAAAATCAATATCTTAAAAAAAGATAAGCATAACACAATTAATAAATCAAATAAGTGTCAAAAAATTTTATCAAGTTATAAGAGACTCTAGCAATTTTTTTTATCTTAATCAAATTCTATCTTTTGAGCCAATATTTTCGACAATACTCCCACGCATCCAATTACTATTTGAGTCGGCATCTTTAAAACATTAAATGCGGTTAAGAATTTCACATTTCCATCATTTTTCTTTGAATTATTGACTTATTTATATGTATTTTTTATAAACGATGTTTCGACAAAATTATAATTGGGATAGATTTGGGGATTGTGGATAATTTATACAAGATTTTTGGATTTCCTTCAAATTTTCGAATTCTGCTATAACCTCATAACTTAAAAATTATTCACTGAAATTTGAATGATTTTTATATTCAAAAGATTTCTTTAAATATGTTCATTCCCTATTTCAATTACCCTAAAATAAGTGAAAGGGTATGTATAAATTTCTCCCAACGTTAGAATACATAACGGGTTAATTCACATCTATTTTTCCCACAAATGTGGGAACTCATAATGTGAATTCCTAAAAAAAATAGTGATTAATATGGCATTAAATTCACGTGTAAAATGGTCAATTGCAATTCTCGTAATTGTGGCGTTATCCTTTCCTGTTTTTTTATTAATGCGAGGAAATTCAATGAATATCTATAAAAGTGGAGATATCAAAGACGCCAATGAGCAAATATATACTTATACTACGTTATATTCCATTAAAACTAGCGATAACGACATTATATATATGGATATAACTTCCAATGTAACACTTATGTATAGAATTGTGGATACTCCATACAATATTTCTGCAGCACCTATTGAAACTACTCTTTTCGAAGATACTATTGAAGCGAATAATACTGCCCATTTAGAATTTCCTGTGGCTGAAATTCACGAGATTTCCATCCAATTTCGTTCATTATATTATCCTTTGAAAATTCATATTTCATATTTTCAGCAAACTGAAGTGAAGGGTTTTTATATTTGGTTAATTTTCTTAGGAGTTGTGTTAGTTGTTATTAATCTTGGATCTTTTCTGATACCAAACCCTGCAGAAGAAATTCCTTCTCATAATAATGAACAATAATATTATTTTATTTTGGAAAACTGGAAAACAAAAGAATATTTTTTCCTTTTATTTCTAATATGTTTTTTCTTTCAATTTTTATAAATAATATCGATTTATGCATATAATACTATAACATTTTGTTTCATTGAAATTTACATTTAAAATAATATATCTCTCTTTCCTTATTTTGAGAAAAATAAAAAAATATTCTTAAAAGTAACAAGAGAAAAATAAATTCATATCGATTAAATAAAATGCAATAAAATCGATGAGGTGGAAAATATGAATAAAAATGTTGTTATTGTGAGTGCTTGCCGAACTCCCATAGGGTCTTTTGGTGGTTCTCTGAAAAGTGTTCCTGCTCCAAAATTGGCAGCTCATGTAATGAAAGAAGCAGTATCAAGAGCAAAAATTGACCCAAAAGAAATAGGTGACATTCGCTTTGGTTGTTGTTTGGAACCTGTCGACGCTTTAAACATTTCAAGGGTTGCTCAATTAATGGCTGGTTTACCTGAAACAATACCTGCTGTAACCATAAACCGTGTATGCATTTCAGGCATGGAAGCAGTTGTATCAGGTGCTTGGCAAATAATGGCAGGTATGACTGATGTAGTGCTTGCTGGTGGTGTTGAATCAATGTCGAATGTACCTTTTGTAAGTGAAGAGACACGATGGGGTGCGCGATTGCAAGATAGAACATTTAAAGATGGCTTAATTCATGGTTTGCATGCTGGAAGTCATTTTGTTCCTTTTCCTATTGAAGGGACAGGAGATTTTCCTGATGAGTATTATCGGGGAAAACCTTACATTATGGGATTAACTGCGGAATTTTTGGCTCAAAAGCATGGGTTTACAAGAGAACAGCAAGATGAAGTTGCCTTACGCTCACATAATGAAGCAGAACGTGCTACTAATGAAGGTATATTTATAGACGAAATAGTACCAATTACAGTTAAAAGTCGTCGAAAGGAAATGATCGTGGATAAGGATGAGCATTTTCGTAAGAATTTAACAATGGATCAATTAGCTGCATTGCGACCCGCTTTTATTCCAAAAACTGGAACCGTCACAGCAGGAAATTCATCAGGAATTAATGATGGTGCTGCTGCATTGATAATTATGTCTGAAGAAAAAGCAAAAGAATTGGGGGTAAAACCATTAGCTCGAATTGCTGGAATTGGAATGGGTGCGACTGCTCCATATTACATGGGAGAAAGTCCAATTCCTGCCGTAAAAGATCTTATTCGACGAACTGGGGTTTCTCTTGATCTATTTGAGAGAGTTGAAGTGAATGAAGCCTTTGCATCTCAGTATCTTGCAGTTGAGAAAGAATTGGGATTAAATAGGGAAATCACAAATGTTCATGGATCTGGTATTGGATTAGGACATCCAGTTGGATGTACAGGAGCAAGAATTATGGTTACTTTGTTATATGAACTAATTCACAGTCAAAAAACACATGGTCTGGCGACACTCTGTGGTGGTGGAGGAGTATCAGAAGCAGTTCATCTTGAAAGAATTTAAAATTGAAATTATATTATTGATAGGTTTTTTACTTTTTTACTCCTTTCTTTGCAAAGAATAATTTATATATGGCTTAATGTGATAAGAATATTTGAACATGGCTCACCCTTTGCAATCTCCAAATGATTTATTCCTACGGATGTTTGAATCAGAAAAATTTTTACTTATGGGGAAAATGGCTTCTGGAGTGGCTCATGAAATTAATAACCCCATTATGATAATTCAAAACTATGTTTCTTTAATTCTGGATGAAATTACAGAACATGGACATTTAGATATTGCCCCTAATAATGATTATTATTCTGCTCTTCAAGAAATCATGGAAGAATGTAAAAGAATTTCTAAAATTACCAAAAATTTGCTTGAATTCACTCGTTCTAAATCAAATATTCCAGAAAAGGCTGATTTGGAGAATATTTTACTTAAGGTAATAAAACTCATGCAACCTATGATAGTGAGAGCTCAAATTAAATTAAACATTAAAATAAATATTGCAAATTCCCAATGTATTGTTCGATCTGATCAAATTCAACAAGTATTCGTAAATCTTATTGATAACTCAATATTTGCATTACAAAAGAAATATCCGGGTAATAGCCATTCTTCTAATGAAAAATTTATTGAAATAAGTATTTATCATAAAGAAATTAATCAGAATGGGCAATCTAAATCATTCATTGCCATTGAGTTTTATGATGATGGAATAGGAATAGAAAAAAACCTTCAATCTCAATTATTTAAGCCATTTGTAACTACAAAAAAGAGTAAAGCAAATCAGTTGGAGAGTGAAAAATATCAAGGATTAGGTTTGGGTTTAGCATATTGTAAGGATATTATTCAAAACCATAAAGGTTTTATCGAATTTGAATCTGAACCAAATAAATTTGCCCGATTTATTATTTATTTGCCACTAAATGATGAGAATAGTAAAAGTAAAATCGAATCTTCAGTAAAGCATGTTCCAAAATCAAATATTGTCGGAAATGGAGAAGAGAACGACGATACAATTATTTTTTAAGATTATCTTTTTATAAAACAAATTCTTTCAAAATTATCTAAATAATCTCCCTTTTCACCCCAATATTCAATTACATTCTTTGATTCGCTTATTCTATATTTCAAAGATGTGCTTACTGTGCTTACTTGAAATTTAGTATCAAATATATAGACTGAAGAGATAGGGTATTCTAATTCTGCTTCATCGATAAAGCTTGTATAAATATTTTCCCCTGAGGAAAAAATACCTTTGAATTTTATATTCCATTGAACTTGAACTAAATTTTCATGAAGAAGAAAAATAGAACAATTTATTACCTTTGGGAATACTTGATGGTTATTCACGTAATTTTTTTCTGAATCTAGTATTTTTTGCATATTACTGCAATAAAGTTCAATTTCATTTGAGTAATTTTTTGGATTATTTAAATAAATCCTGTAGTTTTTCTTTTTTTTTGATGCATTTAAATCTTTATAAAAATAGAAGATAGATTGAAAAAATACTCCAAAATTGGATATATACATAGTTGAAGAAGCTGAAATTGGCTGTAATTCTGAATATACTCTCATTTCCCACTATCTTTAAATGGAGATGTGATTAATAAAACTTTTGATATGGATCTACGTTTTTGGTTGAGTATTTTGATCGTTTTGATTTTTGTTCTGTATAAGGTTTTTTCTTTTTTTTGAAATTTTTATGTCTTGTATGTTTTTTTACTGATTTCTTAGTTGTTTTTTTCTTTTTTTTACTTTTCTTTTGCAGAGTTCTTTTTATTTCTTTATTATTATTTATATTGCTCGTGTTAAAATCGATGTCTTGGATTTTAATTTCTGATTTTAAATTGATTTTTTTAGTTTTTTCAAAATTTGCATTGACAGTATTATTCTTGTTATTATTGTTAAAATTATTAGCCTCTGAGACCATTTTTTTCATCCAAAGGGATTCTGCTTCGTTATTCCATTTTGATTGCCATTTCTCAAAACCAGATTTAACAAATATTTTCCTTCTTGGATAATCTTCAGCTACCCAATTAAAAATTGTAAAAAATCGTGCCTTTCCACTTTCTATAGATGCTTTATCTCGTGGAAAATCATAATTTTCAATAATATAATTAATATATGTCGATTCCACCTGATTTTGTAAGTAACCTTCAATTTTTGCATCATGATAATTGTAATTATTTTCTTTTAACCATTTTCGAGCTTCATCAAAACAAGGTCCTGTACATAACCAAATATCTTCTGATTGTGGAATTTTCATTTCTTGAAAAGTTGCGATAAATAAATTTCTAATAAAACTTTTAGTGAGATTGTTGAAATTTTTATTCTGGTATAATTCCAAAGGTACTTCTTTCTTCACAAGGGTATTTGTTTCTCGGCGCCAAAATAAAATAAAGGCTGGACCGATTAAATCACCCGTTCCGCTATCATCTATTTCAACAGTCATCGCGTGAGGAGAAAAGCGAAGAACTACCTTTAAGGATTTTCTAGCGATTCTTTGCTGTTCTTAAAAATAAAAATTCTTCAATTCACAGCATTTTTATGAATATTCTGCATATAATTACCACGACTAAAATGGAATGCGAAATCATACTTATCGGAAATGAATTACTAATCGGAAAGGTGCAAGATACAAATGGGAAATTTATCATTAATCAACTTATTCCTCTTGGAATGAAAATTTCTCAAATCACGATTATACCTGATAATATTAATCGTATAAAAGAAAGCGTTCAAAATGCATTATTGCGTAAACCCTTGTTTATTTTTACTTCTGGGGGGTTGGGACCAACATTTGATGATATAACTGTTAATGGGTTAAATCAAGTAATTCAACCATTTCAAGAATTAATGGAGCGAGATGACGCATTACAGATGATCTATCAATCATACGCTATGAGATTCAATAAATCCAAAGAAGAGGCTAAAGAAATATTAGAAAAGAAATATCCTTTACATCATAAAATGGCAAAACTGCCTACATGTGCTGTTCTTCTATTTAATTCTGAAGGAGTCGCACCCGGTGTTTTGATTCCTAAAGAATTTACAAACGGTATTACAGAAATTATTTCTCTTCCAGGAGTTCCTCAAGAACTCCAAGCAATTTTCATCCAACATGTACTCCCAAGAATTCGAAATTTAACAAAAGATCTACATTTTTATCAATGTGGATTTTCTTTTATAAATCTAGGTGAAAGTCGTTTTACTGAATTGATATATTCAATTAAGGATGAATACCCTGGAATATGGATAAAGACTCATCCCCGATCAAAAATGATTGATGGAAAACGCCGATATGAAGTTGAGGTACATCTGACTTCATTTTCACAAGATAATTCTATTCCATCAAACATGAATCAATTATATTATATTCTAAAAGAACATGTGCTTGATTCCGGAGGAGTAATATTAAAAGAAAATCCAATAAGCAAAAATAATATTTGAAGATATTTTGTAATTTAGGCAAAAAAAACCTTAAAAATTGCCCATATGTGGATATTTTTATTGTTTCACTTGGGCTCGTGGATAATTGGCTCAATAAATTTAATAATAGACCAAATATTTTTTTACCTTGTTTTTCACCTTACACTGATATTTCTATGAATAATTGTAAATCGTGAAATACAAAATTAAATAGGTAGCAAAAAATGGAGACTCAAGAAATGACTGAAGTCCAAGAAGTGCAAGAAGAACCCCAAACTCCTTGGTGGGCAATGTCCATACAAGATGTTGAGGCAAAACTTGATACTTCAGTATCGACTGGGTTATCTGCTGCTGAAGCACAAGCACGCTTAGAGAAATATGGTCCAAATGAATTACAAGCTAAAGAAAAAAGACCTCGTTGGAAGGTTTTTTTGGATCAATTTAAAGATGTACTCATTTATATCTTAATTCTTTCAGCAATTGCTTCAGCTGTTTTAAACCTTATTGATAAAGGCACTTTAGGCGATGATTGGATAGTAATCGCTGTAATTGTAATTTTAAATGCAATTATTGGCTATATTCAAGAAGGGAAAGCAGATTCAGCGATAGAGGCGCTTATGAACTTTGCAGCTCCCGAAGCTCAAATAATTCGGGATGGAAAAGAAATAACAGTCAAAGCAAGGGATATAGTCCCAGGTGATATTCTTCTAATTCATGAAGGTGATATGATCGCAGCAGATGCTCGAATCATTGAAGCTTCTAACTTAAAAGCTGAAGAAGCAGCTCTAACTGGAGAAAGCGTTCCTGTAAATAAACATGCAGAGATTTTAGAAGAAGACACTCCTTTGGCTGAACGAAAAAATCTTGTTTTTGCTTCAACTCTCTGTACATATGGACGAGGAAAAGCGATTGTAACCCAAACTGGAATGACTACAGAAGTTGGGAAAATAGCAGAAATGATTTCTGAAGTTGAGCAAAAATTAACGCCACTTCAACAAAATCTTGAAAAATTTGGTGGTTTTCTAGGAAAAATAATTTTAATTATATGTGCTTTAGTTTCAGTTATTTATATTCTTCAAGGTGAGTATTGGGTAGATTCCATTTTATCCGGTGTAGCTCTTGCGGTAGCTGCAATTCCTGAAGGTTTGCCTGCAGTTGTAACAACTTGCTTAGCAATTGGTGTCACTCGAATGTCAAATCGAAATGCTATTATTAAGAAATTGCATTCTGTTGAAACACTAGGTTGCACAAGTGTAATCTGCTCTGATAAAACTGGGACACTTACTAAAAATGAAATGACTGTTCGTTCAATTTGGGCTGGTCAGAAAATTTATGATGTTACTGGGTCTGGTTATGATCCAAATGGTGAATTTTTGCTTAACGAGTCAAAAATCGATCCCCTTTCACTTCCAGATTTAGAAATGACATTAAGGATAGGATTACTTTGCAATAATGCGCGTTTAAACCAAAATGAGCAAAATAAAAAATGGAATACATTTGGTGATCCAACAGAAGGTTGCCTCATTACATCTGCATGGAAAGCTGGATTAGTTCCAGAAGAAATTGCTAAGAAATATCCTCGTATTGATGAGATTCCTTTTGATTCCAGTAGAAAACGAATGACAACCATCCATAAAGTTGATGGAAAAGAAATGGCTTATATTAAAGGAGCAACAGAGATATTACTTGATTTGTGTGATAATATTCAAGTAAATGGTCAAGTTCGTCCAATTACAGAAGAAGATAAGAAGGAGATCTTGAAAGCATATGAAGAAAAAGCCTCTCAAGCTCTACGTGGATTAGGATTTGCTTATCGAGAAGCAGATGGAATAGAACATACAATTGAAGATATGGAACAGCATCTAACTTTTGTTGGAATGCAGTTTATGATTGATCCTCCACGAGAAGAAGTAAAACAAGCTATAAAAGAATGTCGACAAGCCGGAATTGGTGTTAAAATGATTACCGGAGACAATCTTATCACTGCTGTTGCAATTGCAGAAGAATTGGGTATTATTAAACCAGGAGATGTTGCTTATCAAGGAAAAGATATTCCGAATTTAAGTGAAGATGAAATTGTAGCATGCAATGTTTTTGCACGAGTTTCTCCTGAACATAAAATGAACATTGTTTCTGCTCTCCAAAACAAAGGTGCTGTCGCTGCTATGACCGGTGATGGTGTGAATGATGCACCTGCTTTAAAGAATGCCCATGTAGGTGTCGCTATGGGTATAACAGGAACCGATGTTTCTAAAGAAGCTGCAGTAATGGTCTTAGCCGACGATAATTTTGCAACAATTGTAAATGCTGTTGAAGAAGGTCGAGGAATTTATGATAACATCAAGAAATTTATTCAATATTTGTTATCTTCAAACATCATGGAAGTTTTGGTTTTATTATTCGCTTCTATCATTGGAATTCATCCTCCCTTAGTTGCCACTCAATTGTTATGGATTAATTTAGTCACTGATGGTGCTCCTGCATTAGCTTTAGGATTTGATCCTTATGATCCAACATTGATGAAACAAAAGCCACGTCCGTTAGAAGAACCACTCCTAACTAAAAATTTTGTCATTACTATGATATATCGGGGTGTTATTCTAACAATATTGATATTAGGTATATATATAATATATGATACTGTGCCTTTCTTCGAACCAAAATATGTACCTGACGCACATGAAGCATTAGTAATTAATTTTGAAGGTTTTCCAAATAAAAATGCATGGTTAACCTACATTGGAAATCAATTCCCTGATTTTACAACGGTTCAAATAGAAGCTGAATACCAAAAAGAATTGCTAGATGCTTATATCAAATGGTATGCACGTTCTGTGACATTCCTTGCAATGATGTTTGCGGAGATGGCAAATGCTTACAATTGTAGGAGTGAATACCAATCTTTATTCACAATTGGTTTGTTTACAAATAAATTTATGTTGTATTCTGTTTCAGCTTCTATTTTATTGACTTTTCTACTCTATTTCTGGCGCGGTTTAGGAAATATCTTTTCAGTCATTCCAATGCGTTTGATTGATTGGATGTGGATTATACCTACAGTAGTTGTTACAATAGGGGCTGTTGAATTACTTAAAATATATTTCCGTAAACAAATGAATCTTTAAGTATTTTGCTTTTTTTCTTTATTTTTTTATATTTATCGATCGACTCATAATTAATTTTTCTAAAGTTCATTTCTGCTGACTGAATTATTATTTGGATAAATTTGATTAATATCGGAAAATGAAAGATGAAAATGATAATTCTGTCAAAAATAAAGAAGTTGTTAAAACCTCTTAAATTAAAATTAAAAAAAAAATTAACAATTGTAATTCTATTATGTAGAATATGCAATAAGATAGGTTCTTGCAGAATCATGAACCTCGCTTGGTGCACAAGCCCAATAATAATCCCAACCACTCCAACCTGGATCAGCATCAATTGTATTTGTATTTGAATCACTGTTATCATATCTATAATCCCAGGGATTACCAGGAGCACCATCCAATGCCCAATCATATGCCTTTGCAGCTAATTCAGAGCAGTACATGGATTTATATGTACTCATACCATACAAATAGTTATAATCATATTCAGTTTTGGCACCCCAAGTCCAATAATCTCGAAACCATGATGTTTCCCAAGCCCCAGTAGCATATGCATTTGCATATTCCAAAACTTTTGCACGATGCCAGTTGGTAGCTCCATAAACTCCAAGAATTTCTGCTTCATCTGCTTTATTCAAGCGGGAACAGTCATTAAATACAACACCATCAGGTGTTGCTTCTATTACGAAATATCCCCAATGTGAATACCCAGCTTCTGAATCATAGTGGTGTGAATAACCCAAATAAATTGCTACGTGATCCCAATAGCCTGGAATTAGATCTTCATATTTTCCTCCCGCAGTAAGAATTAAATCCCCTGGTCGAGCAATTCCTGGAATATCAAGGGCATTTCCATCTCCTTCATCCCCAAAAGCTACTACATTATTAAAATTTGAACACATACCGAGGATAAAAAGTGCTGCTAGAAGATACTTTTTTTTTAATTTCATAATATAATCCTCCAAATTTTTTAAAAAAAAATTTTAAATTTCTTGTGAATGATAGAAAATATTCACAGTAAACTTGATCAAACATTTGTTTTTGTAATTTATAAAAATTAAGAAATTTCTTCAAATAAAGCAAATTTGTTTGAAAATCTCTTGTTTTGTCAATTTGCTGGAATTTTAGAAAATCAAAAGTGGATGCAAAAGCTTAATAGAATAAATTGGATCTAATTGATAATAGACTTAAGATTTCAAAATGGGATTCAAGTTTATTTCCCAACTCGAGGATATTCCTATGGAAGAGACAGTAAAAAAAATCGAGATATTACTTTATAATTATTTTCAAGCTTGCATTGATATGATGGAAGCTGTTTATGTTTTTCATCGTGATGGAGAATTAATTGCAAAAAAATTGTCTGAATCACCTGAAACATTAATATCTGAGGATAATCTCTATAGTGGAGTTGCTGAAATTGTAGATCAAACTCTCAAACGTATAAAATCTCAATATCCAGGTAGTTTTGGAACAAGTACATTTGAAACAAATGAACATCGATTAGTATTTATTGAATGTGGTCAAAATGCCATTATGCTTTCTGTTTTTAAATTAGAGACTCTACTTTCAAAAGTAATACCATATGGTTTTTTAGTTGCTGAAAAAGTTGCTCGTTTGATAGATGGACCAGAATTAATGGTTGATTTGACAGTTCCAAATTTATTCTTAGGATATGAACTTTCATTCGATCCTTCTGTTGCAAATTATCCTTATATTGAATTTAATGTCGATCCCGAGCAAGCTCAGAAAGAAATCCATTTTAAATTATGCGTTATCGGAGAACCTGCTGTAGGAAAAACGACTCTAATTTATCAATTTGTTCATGGTAAATTTTTAGAAGATTATAAACCGACCTTAGGAATATCAATAACTAATCAAGTATATAATTTGCAAGGTTTCAAACAAAATCAACTAAATTTTATGATTTGGGACGTTGCAGGGCAGAAATTTTTTCAACGTGTTAGAAAATACTATTATCAAGGCGCAAATGTGGCATTTATTTGCTATGATGTTACCCGTCGAGAATCATTTGATCGAGTTGAGTTTTGGTATCAAGATATTCGAAGCGTGCTTCCAGGGATTCCATTAGTAATTATAGGGAATAAAATTGATCTTTTGGAAGATCGACAAGTCTCTCATATGGAAGGAGAACAATTGGCTCGACGTTTACATTGTTCTTTTATTGAAACAAGTGCTAAGAGTGGTGAATATGTAAAAGATGCTTTTTCAATTGTAGGAATTGGTTTGTTTTTCAAATTGTTTACAGCAAAAAGATAATAACTAAAGCTGAACTTTTTTACGGAAGAAGAAAAGAAATTATTTTTTACCATCGCACCTTAATATTCACTATGGCAACCGTGGAAGAAATTCTATCTCGGGCAAAAAATGACAACCGCACCGTTTTAACTGAATTTGAATCCAAAGAATTATTAAATATAATTGGAATTCCAATCCCTTCTCAAAAACTAGTTCCAGTCTCTGAAGGACTTGAGAAAATATTGGAAGCATGCTCTCAAATCGGGTATCCTGTGGTTATGAAATTAATGAGTGATAAAATTGTACACAAATCTGATTCTGGAGCCGTAAAATTAAACATTCAATCAGAATCTGATGCAAAATCTGCATTTAACGATTTGATGAGTATAGAATGTAATGATGATCAAAAAGCGATTTCTATTCAACAAATGGCAAAACCCCCAATTGCTGAAATTATTATTGGCTCACTGCAAGATCCTCAGTTTGGAGCAACTGTTATGTTTGGAATTGGTGGTATTTTAGTAGAAGTAATGAAGGATGTTGCTTTTAGGATTGCACCAATTTCAGATTTCGATGCTGATGAGATGATTCATGATATTAAGGGTTTTAAGATTTTGGATGGATATCGTGGCAATCCTCCTGCTGATTTAGATGCAATCAAAGATACTTTAAAAAAAGTGGCACAACTTGCTTATGATCATCCTGAAATTGCTGAAATGGATCTAAATCCTTTATTTACATATGCAGATGGTATTTTGGCGGTTGATGCGCGTATTATTTTAAAATCTACTAAAGTATAATTGTATAAATCTTCATTTTTCAATCTTTTTTTGCGATTTTTTTTTTGAAATACAAAAATTATAAATCTTTTTGCAATGCAATAATTAATTATGGTGAAAAAAGTAAATATGCGAATTAATCTGAAAAATGTTATTTCTATTTTGATTTTATTAGCAATTGTTACAATTCAGATTAACATTCTATTCGTTCCAAATTATCTGAGTGAGAACCAAGATACTGGAGAGAGCCCTTTGATTCCGTTCGAATATGAAAATAAAGAAATTATGAATCCATTATCTTCCGATTATAATAAGAATTTAACTGCTTCAACTAATAATGTAAAAGTTACTCTTCATCAAGCTTATAATTCCACTGCTGTTCAATCTTTTGATGAAGTATCTAATACTTTTAATGTTGCAGCTCCAAATGCAACAAATTTTAATGTTTCGTCATCAAATATTGTAATTAATAATATTAAATTGAATAATTATACTAAAATAATAGAAGATGTCAATGTTGATTATAAAACTGTTGGAAATTTAGCATACCTTACTTCATTTTCAATTCCTATAAGTTGTATGATTTCTAATTTTAGTTTTTATATAAGAGAATATGCTGGTGTAACAGGTGATGTAAATATCGTTCTTTCTCCAGCAAATTCAACTGATCCAACAAAACCAAAATTGGATTATAATAAATTAATTGTATTAGATCAATTGACAATTACTGCTAGTAAAATTGGTTGGGTTGTGAAATCAAATATCAATTATTTTCTGAACAATTCTTTAACTACTAGTAATACTTGGTTTATTGGTGTAAACTTAACATCAGGAAGTAGCATTAATTTGCGTTGGTATTTCAATCCAGACACTTCACCTTCAGAAGATAAAACTTTATCTTATGAATGGGCAGGCGGAAAGTGGTCTCTTTTAAAAGATGGAACATATGATCTTGATCTTACTTCTAAAATAGGACTAGGTTTTTCAAATCCGAATCATACTCCTTCTCAATTTAATTTGCAAATCAATAATTTGACTGTTTATAATAATCTAAATCATCCTGATTCAAATTCAGGGTTTTGGAACCATACAGGGTTTGGAAGTGATGGAAGTAATTCCATTAGTTATGTTTTTTCTGGAGATTGGTATGATTATTCCTTACAAGTAAATCAGACAGAAATAAATTATACAAAAACATTTTATACAAATACATCATATACCGTTGAAAGCGGAGTAAATGCATATTGGACATCTCAAGCCAATTTCACTGCGTTCGACCACCGACTGAATAATAATACCATCAATTTTACCATTCCATTAAGCTGGACTGTAACTTCATTAAAAAGAAATACGACAACAATTTCATATTCCACATATACAAATAGTTCTAATAAAATAATAACTGTTTTTGGCTCTGATGCCATCGATGGTAATTGGACTTTGAAATCTCAGTCGTCTAATCTTATTTCTTCCGTTAAAGTTGGAAGAAGCGGAAAGGAGATAACTTTAGCATATTCTAATGAGACAATCACTTTTAATGCAACTTTCTCCAAGTCTATTAGTGGTACTGTAAATTTATCGGTATATAACCCTTCAGATCTTGGAAATGAGTTAAATTATACAAAAGAAGTATCAATTAATGATGCTACTTCTGTGGACTTTGGATCATGGATTATATCGCAAAATATAACTAATTATGGTGAATTTAGAGTCCAAGTTTACTGGGAAAATTCAACTGATTTAGGGATTCATGATACAACCATTTTCATTGCAGGTGCAACTGAATATTCTCTTCTTACTACCAATAATACTGAATATCTAAATTCCGGTTCACCATTTAACATATCTCTTTATTACACAGATGTTATGAAAGGAATAAATGTAACTGGGGCAACATTAGAATATAATCTTAATTTGGGAAATGGCTGGCAAAATGATGCCACTCAATCAAATGCAGATAAAACTTATAATATAACTGTTGATCCAACTCAATATTCTGTAGGCTATCATGAAATACCCATTCATCTTAACAAATCCAAGTACATGAATTATTCAATTTCATACGGTTTTTATGTTGTAAATAACACTCAACTTTATGAGTATACTCAAGCTAATTCTCTTACTGCCATCCGTGGGCAAAATACAACATATATCTTTAATTTTAATCAGACCTGGCAAGATACTCCAATCGCTGGTGCAACGATTTCTGTTAACTCTTTACAAACAGGATTAGTTTGGAGTTATTCAGATGATGGAAGTGGAAATTACACAATTCGAATTAATTCTTCACAAGTTAATGTAGACACTTATACATGTGATTTTAAGATTTCTAAAACGGACTATAGAACCCAGAATTTCCAATTTGATATTACAGTGGTTCAAGCCCAAACTTCGATTGAATTTATTAATCAGACAAATAATATAAAACGAATAAGCGATCTAAATTTTACAACCTATGTAAGAGTTAAAGATACTGATAATAATTGGAATGTGGGAGGAATTACTCCAGGATCTTTAACTGTGTTGAATATTACTGGTACTGAAACCATATGGAATACCGATGAAGCATCAGATTGGCGTTTATGGGAAGTGGGTGATGGAATTTATGGAGTTAATATAAGTTTAGGATCAACTGGTGTCAATCGCATTGATTTTGGGAATTATTCGATTAGATTGAATATAAGTTATTCTCCAAATTATAATTGGAGTACACTTGATCTATCATTTCATGTTTTAGGTAATTCTACTTCAATTATATTACTTGAAGTAAACGATGGCTCTGAGAATTATTACAATGGGAGCGCATTAGCAGAATCACCAGTGAATACTTATCATATTCTTCAAAATCCCACAGGTTCAGTAGAATTTGCATTACATTTTGATTATATCGACACTGATAACAGTAATTCTGAAATAAATTTTGCCGGTGTTCGTTATTGGGCTTTATTAAATAGTTCTACTTCATTAGAAACAACTACATTTGTTTACTTACAATCGCAATATCATCATGGTCATCTAACTCTACCAGAGTCATTAGCTGTTGGAACATATGAAATCGAAATAATTACAGGATTAAAAAACTATGAGAATGCATCATATACATTTTATTTAATTATCGAACCTATTTCAACTAAGGCTGTTTTAGACAGTATCATTCAAATAGGGAATGATAATCATACTAATCCTGAATATAATGCAGGAAATAATACTTATTTTGTTTATGCACAATATGATTTACAGTTGGATTTCTTATTTCAAGATTTAAATAATTCTGTGAATATTCAAAGTGCTTCTTATGCAAAACTCAATTACAACGGAAATAATCTTACTATAACAGAAACGGATGGGGATGTATATCGCTGGAATATTCAATCTTCTTCGCTAATTGTTGGTTCGCATATAATAACTGTCTATTTTGGAAAAACAGATTATGAAAATGCATCCTATTCATTCAATTTAACAATTCTTCTACTCCCGACTGATGCTGGAAGAAATCTCGCATTATATCAACCAAGTCATAATGATTCGATGCTTTCTGGAAATCCTTTTATTGTATATCGACCATTTAACTTATGGGTTAATTCTTCCTATTTTGATACAAATAATTCCGTTTATTTAGCTGCATCCTATAAAATATTAAACTATAACGGTAAAAATTATACATCGAATTATTACCGCGGCAATTTGCATGGGTGGGAAGTACCAGTTGAAGATCTTGTTATTGGTGTCCAAACCATAACTATCTATTTTGGATTGGATAACTACAAAAATGCTTCTTATAGTTTTGATATAGATTGTCGCTTTAATCCCACTAATGTATCATTTATTGAAATAACTCAACCCGATCATCAACCTGGGATTATGCTTCCATATAATTCAACATATCAAAACTACACAGCCTATTCTGCCTATAGTATTACTTTGAATATGTCAACTTATGATACAATTAACAATACATTCCTATCGAGCGCTATTGTTCAGCTTTCATTCAATTCACAAATTTATAATCCGAATTTCACTTCAAATGATATGTTTATCTGGGTTTTGCCTGTAATTGATTTAGATTTGGGAACATTTAACGTAACTATTACTTTTTCGAAAACTTACTATTTCAATAATACGTATTCGTTCAATATTAGTATATATGATTTACCTACAGATGTGGCGGTTAATAGTCAATTTTCTATATCACAACCGGATCACAATTCAACAGTGTTATCCAATGAACCGTTTTTGGTTTATACTGCATATTCACTTGTGATAAACTGTTCTTATTGGGATACATACAATTCAGAACCTATTTCATTAGCAAATGCTTGGTTATATCTTGATGGTACATTCATATCTACTTCTAACTCATATAATACAACTGCATATGGATGGATCTTGGATATTTCAGGATTATCACTCGGAGATCATGAAATTTGGTTAAATTTCAGCAAAGATCATTATAGAAATAGTTCAAAAAGTTTCATAATTTCAGTGGATCATCAAGTAACTACAGCAGAATTGGTTGATATCACTCAAGAAGAGCATAGCAGCGCTACTTTGATAAAGGGTGCAGAACCATTGAATAATTATACTGTTTATATGAAATATGGTTTAAACCTTTCCCTTTCATTCACAGATCCTACAAATGGTAGCACACCAATTGAAACTGCAACCGTCACATTTTGGTTAGATGGTGTGAGTTTTCCTGTTGTATATTCTGGATCTCATTTTCTTGTGAATATTAATGCAAATGATCTTCAAGCGCATCCAGGAGATTTCATTCCTGTTTTGATTCACTTTAATGAAACTTTCCACTATAACCAAACTATTGCCTTTAATTTGACAATAGTTGTTCTTCCAACTACTTCGGGTAGCACGTTTGAAATAACACAGCCACAACATAACAATTCGCAGTTATCTGGAACTCCTTTTGTTGTTTATATCCCTTTTAATCTATATCTTAATTGTTCATATTGGGATACTTTTAATAACGAGTCTGTAAACGGAGCATGGGCAATAATTGAATATAATGGAATCAATTATTCCTATTCTGACTATAGTTCTTCTCTATATCGATTTAATATAGATTCTTCTTTATTGATTGAAGGAGAAAACCAAATTATTACATTCTATTTTGGTTTAGATAATTATGCGAATTCTTCCTATACAATAACAATATCTGTGAAAATACTTCCTACTTCTCAAAGTTTAGTTAGTCTAAGGCAACCAAATCATGTGGGATATGAAGATGATGAATTAATTGCAGATCCAACCTTTGGAAGTTATAGTTTATATCGCGCTTATGATTTCCGATTGGAATTTAGTCTTGTAGATCCAACAAATAGTAACAGTCCAATTTCAACAGCATCTGTTTCTTTCCTTTACAACGGTGTACCATATAATCTGAGTTATTCATCTGGATCAGGAACATATTTTTATGTTATTCCTGCAGAAAACTTAACTGTTGGGAATGAAATTATTTCAGTTCACTTCACAGGTGTTGGATTACAAGCACAGACTATTTTATTAAATATATCTGTGTTTAATCTTCCTACAGAATTTCGCAATTTTGAAATTTCTCAACCAAGTAGTGGAAGACCTGTTGAACTTTCTTCAAATTCAAGTATTGGTTTTGTAATTTATGATTCTTTTGATTTAACACTTAATGGAAGTTTTTATGACACAAATAATTCAAAATATCTTGCAAATGCATGGAATCAAGTAATATTTAATAATTCAATATATACAAAAAACTATTTTGCATCAGATAAATATGGTTGGCTTATTCCAGCAGTTGATTTGATTCCAGGGGTTTATGTGATTGAAATTAAATTTGGGCTTGATACTTATGAAAACGTATCTAAAACATTCAACATTACAATAGAAATCCTTGCTACTAGCATTCATTTTAATGAAAATACAAATGATAATGATTTACGACAAGAAGATCGACCGAATTACCTTCTTCATCCTGTAGAATTTATTGGAGGTGTTTATCATGTTTTTGTGAAATATGATGTAATCATTGATGTAGTTTATTATAATGAAATTGATAATTCTTCTTTGATTTCTGCAGATTATGCATTTTTATCTTATAGAAATTTCAATACTACAGGAGTAGAATTTGAACCCGGCAGTTATCGTTTCACAATTCCAGCATCTGTATTATCTTTAGGATTATATAATGCTACGTTGAATTTCGGGAAATTAACATATGAAAATGCCACCCGTGTGATATATATTCAAGGTCATCTCTTAAGTACGCAATTGCTTGTCAATTCTCTTGAACAATCTGAACATCAAGGTGTAATTTCACAGAACTTAATAAATTCTTCATCTCATGTCATTTATCTTCCATTTGATACTAGTTTAACAGTAGAGTTTATAGATTTAAATAATACACTTCCAATAAGTTCAGCAACCGTAGCAGAATTGACATTTAATGGTTCACTTGTAGTATTAGATTCTCAAGCAAATGGAGTTTATTCATGGTTTATACCAAAATCATTACTTTCAATTGGCTCTATTACAGTTCAAATATCTTTACAATTAGAAGATTATCAATCTCAAGTTTTTATTTGCTTTTTGAATGTTTCTATCGTAAACATTCAAGGTGAGTTAATTAACTTGCAGCAAGATGATGAAGAACTTACCTTTAATGAAACATCTCAACAATATTCTGCATTTGCACCTTTTGATATTTTATTGTCATATCGATTTATTGACTCTGTGATTAATTCAACCTTTAATAATGTATCTATGGTAGATCTAACACTTAACGGGGATCATCACTATAATGCTTTGATAATTTCGGGTAATTTTGTTTTCACGATATCGTCAAGCGATCTTTTACTTGGAACAAATGAAATAATAATTCATTTTTTTAAATATGGATATGAAAATATCACTGTCTCAATAAATATTAATGTAATTTCAGAATACTCTGTATCTATAACATTATTGAGTAAGCCAACAAGTGTAACTCAAGGAGATAAGCTTTCATTGGTTTTCCAAGTTTCTTATTCAATTGGAGATGAAATTTTTCCATTAGAAGGAGAATCGGTAACTCTTCGCGTAGATCACCCTGATATTAGCCCAATTACTAATATAACTGATGAAAATGGTAAAGTTTATTTTGAATTCGTTCTTCCAATAGGCGATTATTCTGATTTGAATATATCAGTAGAGTATAATGGCCAACAATATGGCATTGCTGAAAGTAAAAACTCTATTGAAATTACAGTTGAAGCTCCTCCAGGCATTCCAATTTGGGTTGTCTATATTATCTTAGGATTTGTTGGTTTTATTGCGATTGCTGTTACTGTTCAAAAGAAGGTTATTCAACCACGACGGATGCATTTTACTGATTTGGTGATGTCTTCCGCTACTATCTTTGAAGATGCAATTAATATTCAACATATTATGGTTATCTACAAAAGCTGGGGGACATCAATCTTTTTCAAGTCATTTGCTGAAGATACATTTGATCCTGACTTGATTAGTGGATTTTTATCGGCCGTCCAATCATTTGGAAAGGAACTTAAATCTCAAAATACACTTAACGAATTATCGTATGGAGACAAAATTCTACTCTTTTCAGATGGAGAATTCATTCGTGTAACTTTGGTTTTAAGTAAGACTGCTTCTCCATTTTTAAAACGGAATTTATCAAAATTTGTTAATGTTTTTGAAGTTCAGTTCAAAGATCAGTTAGTAAAATGGCATGGACAGCTTAATGTATTCCAAGGTGCTGAAGATTTGGTTGATGAGGTTCTAAAAACATCTGTGATATTACCTCATAGGTTTAATCCAGAAATCAAAAAGCCTAAAGATTTACAACGAGCTTTAACGAAACAAGTTTTATCAATTGCTCAATCTTTAATAGGAGAAAACCGCCCATTCTTATTTTTGGCTCAACTCTTGCAACAAGCACTGGATGAAACAGGAAAAGACGCACCTGAAATTATTCTTTCAATTACAGAATTACTTGATAATAAAATATTAATACCTATCAAGATTGAGCAAATTGAAAGACCAGAATTGACCGAATCACAAAAACAAGAGCTACATGCACGTGTTTGGGAAATTCCAAATAAAACTAATTTAGAGAAAGAAGAGATTTTTGAACAATTAATCCAACTATCTGAAGCAGAACGTGAGGTTGCATTAAGTTCGTTGTTACAGAAAGTAACAATAACTTCTGAATATACCAAAGAAGAATATGAGATTCCTAAATTTACTGATGAAAAAGCTGCCAGAAAGGAAATTAAATCTTTGATTTCTCAAGCTAAAAAGGCAGCGAAATCACAATTATTTGATGAAGCGTTAAAATTCTATGAAATAGCTGAAATAATTGCAATTCAATGGAATTTCAAAGAAACAGTCAAAGAATTAGAAAGTGTAACTTTATCGACTACAGTACTTAAAGAAAACACAATAATGAAAACATCTAAGAAGCGAGCTAAGAAACATGAGAAATCTAAAGAATATGAACTTGCTCATTCTGAATATCAAAATGCTTTAGATGCTGCTCATAGATTATTCCAATTAGGTTTTCAAGAATATGAAGAAGAGATTAAATCTCTCACCCACAAGGTCGTTGAATTAAAGCATGAATGCAAATCTGAACAAAATAATGAAGAGTGTTTAGACGAAAGTATTATGATTAATTCTCGCAAGAAGCTAATTAAATTCTATAATAAAAATGAACCTAAGTTGACTTATCGCGAAAAAATAGTAACGCTAACACGAATTGCTGTAATTTCAAACTTACTATTTAAATCTGGAAATGCTTCTGAAATAAAGAATATACGAACATATCAAAAGAAAATTGAATCCGTGAAAAAATCACTCGCAAAAGAATCTGAAAGTGTTCAAAAAGAGATCCAAGAAAATAACACTGTTTTACAAGAAATGGCAGAAAACTTAGAAAAATTGATAAAAGAAGCAGAATTGAATGAAAACTGGTTAGAATCTTTATTATTATATCAGAAACGTGTTGATATCTCCTATCAGCTTGGAAACATAGATCGCGGTGTCTATTTTATTGGTCAGATTAAGGCAAAATTAGAAAAAGTTCCTTATCTATTTGATTTAATTGATGATTATAGCCAAAAACTTTCTATAGCTGAAGAGCAAAATAATCCTGGTGATAAACAGAAATATCATGATTTACTTAAACTTTTACATGAAATTATGTTTGAATTTGATTTATAAAATGCATTTTTTTAATACTTTTTGTATTTCTATTTATTGACTTTATCAATGTATTTCGATTTTATCGCTAGAATCGTCGAAGTAGTGATAATTAATTGCTAAATTTTATTGTACTCACAAATATGATTAATAGAATTAATCATATTCCTATATTTGCTTAAAAATGGATAAATTGGAATGTTTTATTTTCTTCTCTAAGATTATTTTCATTAAATCTAAAGGAAATTCATAGATTGGTCTCAAAAATAGAATTTTCTGATTTTCAACACTCAAGAAATGATTTTGAATGATGAAAAGAAGGATAATTGCAAAAAGAAAAAAACAAAAAAGAAAATATTTCAGGATTTCCTGTTGAATTGATAACAATTTCTTCTTTAATGGCATTAATTTTAATCTCTTTAAGAGGTTCTAGCAACTTCTTTATTTTTGACAGAATTCCCATTTTAATCTTTCGTTTTCCGACAATAATCAAACTTATCCAAGAATTATTTCAGTCGGCAAAAATAAACTTTATAAAATATAATTATGAGTCGATTTTTGACTATTTTTAATCAAATTATAGTTGAATTTGATAAAAAAAGATCTAAATTTCTGATTGACAAATTTCAAATTTGGATGGAATATTGGTAAATGCATAAATTATGTAGGATTTTTATTTTTTTATTAATAAATATCAAATGTTGATAAAAGCTCTTAAAAGAGAGAAATAATTGAAAAATGATAAATATTTTTCGACCATTTTTTATTTATTATCGAAAAGAGAGAATTTCTCAATTCCCATGACCGACAAAATTAAATGATTATTTCTTCAAAATTCTGGAACATTTATATTGTTTTGTATGTTACGTTCCATATCATGTCAAGATCGTGTGAAATTGATACACTTCCGGTTGATGGATTATGTATTCCACTAAATATTTCAATTGGGACTAAAATCATTACTGATTATGTGAAAATATGTTGTCCAAATGAAAAAGACGGTGAAGAAGTTCATATATTGACTAAGAATGGCCAAGATACAAGCGTTAAAGGTTCTCCACAGCAATTTGTTTGCACTACATGCGGAAGATGTTTCTATCCGCATACTAGTCGCTTCTTCAAAGAATTGAAAACCGATATCAAGACGATCATCTCTCAATCACTCAAAAGAGGACGATTAAATGTAAAATCTTTATCGAGAAGATTGCAATTAAAAAGATCGACCACTTCGAGGCTTCTATTACAAGTTATTAAATTAGTCTCAAATTCGATTAAACACAAGAAATATTTTAAGACTAAGCGGAGACGGAGTAATTGCTTGTTTATCGATGAAACATTTCTCAAAATCGGAAGGAAAACATGGTATTTGATTGTTGTAGTGAGTGGAAATAACAAAATTATGGCAGTCGAGTTAGTTAAAAAGCGAACTAAAGCAATAATATTCGAAATTGTCAAGAATTGTGCAGATCGTTTATTATATGGCCTACAACTCTTGATATCTGATGGATTTCAAGTATATGTAGGGGTAGCAAGGAAATTAGGCAAAAATCTCACACATGTAAGACATATTCACAAACCTCCGTACAGGAGAATTATCGTAGAAATCTATTCGTATGATGAGTTTGACGTTTCTAAAACAATCTTTAAAACAACGAATGAAATTACTACAACATTTGGATGGTTTATAGGACATGTAAAAACAACCAAAGAGAGCTTAGGCAATCGAAAGCGTGGTCGAAAAAAGGGGAGTAAAAACCGTTCCAAACATATTATTGCGGCAGAAAAGAAAGAAAAGGCAGAAAACAGGAAACCTCGTGGTCGACCTCCAGCAAAATCTGCTAAAAAGGGATGGAAAGTGCATGTTTTCAATCATGACAGAAAAAAAGGTTGGATAACTGCTCTTGGTGGAAGTTCTACTGTGGTGGGCACCGCAATGAAGATAATCCTCAAGCAATTTCGAAATATGCACATAACCTCCAACCTTATCGAAAAAGAGTTCAGTGCGCTTAAAAAACTTATTGATTTTCGAGGACGACGATCAATGGAAATATGGAACGAATTATTGATTTCCTATTTTATTATTCGTGATGAACCAAAAATATTGGATCAGGTTCTTGATCAAGTGAATATTTCTTTCCAAACCGTATCTAAATCAATTTCTTGTTTATTAACAGGAGGGGTAGCCGTTATGTGATTATTAGAAAAAAGACAAAACTGAGAATCATGGGAATTAAGAAATTCTCCGAAAAGAGAGAAAATTCTCATTGATTGATATAAGAAGATGAAAAGAATTAATAATGTTCACTTCTATTAAATTCACAAAATGCATTTTATAAGATATGGATTGAATTTTTTTTCACAACATAAAGTTCGTTTTTGGGCTTGTCTTCTGGGATTTTCCTTCGCTTTAGGTTCAGTTTTTACAATCCAAGGCTATGTGTCTATATTTTCGCAAATTGTTGAAAATCATGCCTTATTGAATAACAATAATTATTTAGTGGTTGAAAAGGGGAGTAATTTAATTCAATTACTTCCTTTTGATTCAAATATTAACGAAAACTATACTAAAGAGCTTGAAACTATACCTCATATTCTGGCTTGTATTCCTCTTATATTTAAAGAATTTAGCAATACATCTGAATATTCTTGGTGGTCTGAAGCAATTATTGGGATTCCATTTGATGATATTGATCTTATAATTGGGAAAAATGTTCAAAACTATCTTGAATCTGGTAAATGGCCTTTCATCTCCAATAAACAAATACTTATTGGAGCAGAATTCTCAAAAAAAGGGTTAAAAGCAGGTGATCAAGTTCTTTTGCATAATCATTCCTTGAATATAGGGGGGTTACTTCAAAGTATAAATCCCTTATTTGATCGATGCATTTTTGGAGATTTCTCTATGATTCAATCAACATTCGAGATGGAAGGATTTTGTTCAGGCATTTTCGTTTTGACAGATTCAATTCAACAAGCTTCCACCACCAATAGTTCAATATTTTCTATTGAGGAAAAAATTGAAGAATCATATCCTAACTTAAAAGTAATAAATCAAGTTTCTTATAAAACTTCAATTCAAAGCGTTTTTGGTAGTTTTAATGCACTAACGCAAGTGATTAGTATATTTCCTTTAATTATTAGTTTAATTTTCTTATTTGTATTAATTCAATTAACATTTAAGGAACGCCAATCTGAAATGTGCATTTTACGGGCAATTGGAGCTTCAAATTTTCGTCTTTTTTCTGCAATTTCCTTTGAATTGATGATTATGGGGGTTATTAGTTTTTTTATTGCAATAATAGTTGGTTTTAGTTATTTTGGTGTTATGTTTCTATTTTTCCCTGAAATTAGAGTGGGATATTCTATTAGACAGTATATTATTCAAATGAAAGAACAAATTCCATTCAATGTTTATGTCAATACTGGAATTTTTGCTTTTTTCTTATTGGGAATTATTTGTTTACAAATTCTTTGGAATATAGTTCATATGAATATAATTAATGGAATAAAACAAATGGAGTAAATATTAAGAAATTTATAATCTGATAAATGATAAAGGAATAAAAAAAAATATTAACACACAAACAAAAATCGACTAAAATTCAAGTGAATAATTATGTATCTCTTTTCTTATATTCTCCAAAATTTTCAAATAAAAAAAAAGAGAACTAAATTAAGAGTAGGTGCTATAACTTTTGCTTTAATTAGTTCTTTAGTAATGGGGTTTTTGGTAAATATTTATTTGATTGCTGAGAAAGGTTTTTTTTCCCCATTTGAGAATTATGACCAAATTGTGGAATCTGGAACAAGTTTCACTCAATTTTTACCAGTTGCTTCTTTATATAATCAAGAATTTCAATCTAAGACAGAAAATATATTAAATCATAGTGTTTATCCTGCTTTAATTATTTCAAATACTCCATTCATTGTATCTTTTCACTTTTCATATGTTATTGGTATGCCGTTTGATAATATTGATACTTTTTGGCAGAAAAATTTATTGGCACAAGGAGAATGGCCCCAATCACCATACGAAGTTGTTGTAGGATGGAATTTAAGAGAAAATTCCACTATTTGTTTACGAGGTAACAATTTATCTGTTGTTGGTGTCTTTGAATTTTCATATTCTTTTTTAGATTTAATGATTCTCACAGATTTAGAAATGTTACAGAACATTACAAATCATGAATCGTTAATTTCGGTAATGTATGTCCCTCGATCGCAAGATCCACGAATTAATGAACAAAATCTGGTATTAAATAAATCAAAAATAGATTCTATCGAGGCTCTTTCAACTCAATTAGATTACTTAACTCCAACTGATATTCAATGTATTCAATCAAAATTTCAAGGATTTATCGATAGTATTTCTCAGATTTTCATCCTTCTTAGTACTGGAACAGCTCTTTTCTTTGTTATGGTTGTAAATATTATTCAATTTCAGAATCAGAGGAAAGATTTTCTTTTATTCTCACAAATTGGGATGAAAACAAGCAAAATTTATTTACTATATTGGTTTGAAAATGGAATAATCCTTGCTTTAGGACTAATATTAGGTGTTCCTATTTCGATTGGAGTATTTACAGGATTATATTGTTATATTCGATTACAATCTGATTTATCCTTTACAATGTGGCAAAATCTTCAGATTGCCTTTTGGATTTTAAAACGAGCTTTTCCTTTTCAATATATGATGAACTGCATTGCTTGGATCAGTTGTTTTTATGTAATAATGCTGGTGTCCACAACTATTTATGACTTCCTTATTAGAAAATCATTTGTTTTGAATAAGAAAATAAATTAAAAAATGTTGATTCTATTTATTTTTCAAAGATATAAGAGAATCTGATAAATCTAACGATGTTTCTCTTATAATTGTTATTTTTTTCTTAAAATCATTATAGTATGGGATAAGAAAATCATTTATTGTAACTTATCATCGAAAAATTTTTTACAAATGCACAATTTTTATTCTTGTTCATGAACAGTGGAATTGCCTCTGTCACTTTCTTATTTTCTAAAAATTTCTAATCCCCAAATAATACAATTAAAAGGTGTTCAACTATCTCATACAATCTAGAAACCCTTAAAGTTATTGATAAAATTCGCTTCGGGCTTTTATCTCCCGAAGAAATTCGTAAAATGTCTGTTGGTCGGATTATTACGGCTGATACATACGATGAAGATGGTCTTCCTATTAAATCTGGTTTAATGGATTCTAAGCTAGGTACAATTGAACCAGGACAAAAATGTGCTACATGTGGTAATCGAGTTGGAGCATGTCCCGGTCATTTTGGTCATATTGAGCTTGCTAGACCCGTCGTCCATGTTGGTCATGCCAAATTACTTTTAAAAATACTGCGCGGTATATGTCATGAATGTGGACGAGTATTATTGACTGAGGAGCAAATTGAAGAATATTACGACCGTCAAGAAAAATATATTGAAATTTTCGATAAACCAGATGAAACTTTAATTGGAGAAATATTCAAATCTGCAAGAAAATCGAAAGAATGTCCCCATTGTGGTGCAGAAAAACATAAAATAACAATTGAAAAGCCTACAACCTTCTATCGTGGAGGTGAACGTCTGACTCCAGTTGATATCAGAGAATTACTTGAAAAAATACCAGAGAGTGATTATGGTCTTTTTGGAATTAATCCAGAAACTGCACGACCAGAGTGGATAATTTTAACTGTATTACCAATACCTCCTGTTTGCGTTCGTCCATCTATCACATTGGATAGTGGAATTAGATCTGAAGATGATTTAACACACAAATTAGTTGATGTTATCCGTATTAATCAACGACTGCGAGAAAACATCGATGCAGGTGCACCTCAATTAATTGTGGAAGATTTATGGGAACTTTTACAATATCACGTTACAACTTATTTCAATAATGAAGTTAGTGGAATTCCTCCAGCACGTCACCGTTCTGGTCGTGCTTTACGTACCTTAACTCAGCGTTTGAAAGGAAAAGAAGGGCGATTTAGATCAAATCTTTCTGGAAAGCGGGTGGACTTTTCTGCTCGTACCGTAATATCTCCCAATCCTCACATTTCTCTTAATCAAGTCGGTGTTCCATATAAAATTGCTAAAATTTTAACCGTTCCATCCTATGTTACTGAATTCAATATTGAAGAAATGAAACAGACAGTTTTGAATGGGCCTCATACACATCCCGGTGCAAATTACATTATCAGAGAAGATGGTCGCCGCATTGATTTACGGTTTGTCAAAAATCGCGAGATAGTGGCTTCTACAATAAAACCAGGTTTTATTATTGAACGTCATTTACGGGATGGTGATTTAGTTTTATTCAATCGTCAACCTTCACTCCATCGAATGTCAATAATGGCACATGAAGTAAAGGTAATGTCTGGAAAAACTTTCCGGTTATCTTTAGTTGTTTGTCCTCCCTATAACGCAGATTTTGACGGCGATGAGATGAATTTACACGTTCCACAAAGCGAAGAAGCACGAACTGAAGCCGAATATCTGTTAAAAGTCCAAGAACATATAGTTTCTCCGCGATATGGAGCTCCTATTATTGGTGCAATTCAA
The DNA here is from genome assembly GCA_021498095.1 of Candidatus Harpocratesius repetitus. Taxonomy (GTDB): domain Archaea; phylum Asgardarchaeota; class Lokiarchaeia; order Sigyniarchaeales; family Promethearchaeaceae; genus Harpocratesius; species Harpocratesius repetitus. Next base: position 1,567,882 of record JAIZWK010000001.1, read on the forward strand.
GATTTCATTTCTATTGGTTATATTTTCACAAGGAATGAACGAGCACCCGGTGTACCTAATGTATATAGTAGGAAAGATACATTTATGCTGCTTTACTGGGGAAATGTCTTTCGTAGAAATCCATCATTTTCTATCAAAGATCTTACTCCTGTAAATCCTGAAGATCCAGAAAGTGAGTGGAAATATACAGGAAAGGAGATATTTAGTTGTATTTTGCCCCACGATTTAAATATGGAGTTGAAATCAAAATTTTATAAAGATGAAGAAGGTGCACGAATTGGAAGCGATGGATATGATGTAATACATAATGGAAAAATGATTTCTGGAGTAATTGATAAAAATTTGATGGGTGATGGTAAGTCTTCCAGTATCTTACACCGTATTATTCGAGATTACGGACCAACTCGTGGGCGACAATTCTTAGATGATTTTTGTGGAATGATGGTTTGGGCGATAACAATGACCGGATTAACCATGGGAATTGATGAAGTAGATATTGGTCGAGCCCGCAAGGATGTCCATAATAAAATTTATGAAGCTTATGACAGAGCAGCTGAATTGATTAAAGCATATTATGAAGAAGATGAAGAAATATTACCTTGTGCGCCTGGTCGTACCCTTTACGAGACTTTAGAATTGAATTTAATGAGTCTATTAAATAAAGTTAGGGGTGAAGCTGGAAATATAGCATCCCACTTTTTAGGCGATACTGCTCATTCAGTTATTATGACCAAATCAGGTGCAAGAGGAAATCCATTAAACTTAGCTCAAATGGCTGCTTGCGTAGGTCAGCAATCTGTCCGACAAAACCGAATTCATCGAGGTTATATAGATCGAACCCTACCACATTTTAAAGTTAAGGATTTATCTCCAGCAGCGCGTGGATTTGTATTGAATTCATATCGTGATGGATTAACTCCTACTGAATTCTTCTTCCATGCTATGGGTGGGCGTGAAGGTTTAGTAGATACTGCTGTACGAACAAGTTCATCTGGATATATGCAACGAAGATTAGTGAATGCTTTACAAGATATGGTGGTTGAAAATGATTTATCTGTTCGTACCTCTGAGAATATGGTTGTTCAGTTCAAATACGGTGATGACGGAATTGATCCTGGTCGATCAGATGCTGGTGATATCTTAAATTTTGATCAAGCGATATTGAAAACACGATCATTTAAACAGTTATTAGAAAAAGAAGAAAAAATAGCTGAAAAATTGGATAAAGCTTCACATCCTGAATTTCCTGTATCATATATTAAGAATATTACAAGTCATGGCTTTTCAGTTATTGAACAGATTGGAGAATCTCCAACAATCAATAATGAACAAATTTCGCAAAAAACTTCATCTACTAAGATTGGTGCTAAAACTACAGAAACTAGTTCAGAAAAATCCGCTAAAAAGCTTAAATTATCAACCATTTCTGATTTTGAGGAAAGTGATCCTAGCATTTTAGAGGATGAAGATTGGTATAGATGGTATAAATTAGAAACGAAAAAGAATGCCATTTATCATGGAAATACAACAAAATTGTTTACAAATTGGAAAACGGAAAAAATAAATGCGAAAAGATCCATTTCAACAGAAGAAAAAGAAGAATTTCAAAATGAAGAGATCGCTAAAGAAGTTGCTGAAGAAGAAATAAAATCTTCCAGAACTCTTGCTGATTTTTCTTCTCTTGATCCTAGTACATTATCAGATGAAGATTTATACCAATGGTATAAATTAGATACAGGAAAAAATGCAATTTATCGAGGAAACCTAACTAAAATATTCCAAAAATGGAAATCTAATAAAATAGCTGAATTTGAATCTTCTAGTGAGACTTCTGAGATTGAAACAGAAGATACTCAGACTACGATAATTGAAGATGAAAATGAAGTTATAGAAGAAGAACCTGAAGTAGAAGAGCAAGAAATTAAATCTGATTTAGCTTCTCGAAGCTTTTCATCTTTATCAATTGAAGAACGTTACCAATTATATAATCAAGAAACGGGTAAAAAGGCAATTGTTAGAGGACGAGCCACCAATATATACAAAAATTGGGAGTCCAAGAAAATGGAGGAAGAATAATAATAGGTGAAAATAATGGCAAAGAAATCGTCAAGAAAATCGACAAAAAAATCGATAAAAAAATCAAACAAAAAATCCAATTTAAGTCCCGATGAGCACCGAATTGATGAAGGGATTAAATTTTTACGAGAACACGGATTACAAGATTATTATCTTAATAAAGTTCGGGAAATCATTGAAAAAGAGGATTTTCGTGGAGAAGAAATTGATTACTTTATTAAAGAAATATATACCAACTACAAAAGAGCATTAGTTTTACCCGGCGAACCTGTTGGTACAGTCGCAGCTCAATCAATTGGTGAACCTGGAACCCAAATGACTTTACGAACCTTTCATTATGCAGGAGTATCAGAATTTAGTGTCACCCAAGGATTACCTCGATTAATTGAATTGGTTGATGCTCGTCGAAATCCTAGTACTCCTATTATGTCCATCTATCTTGATGAAGAACATCGATATAGTATAGAAAAAGCTAAAAAAGTTCATTCCCAAATTGAACAAATTAAAATTGAAACAATTACCAGCGATGCAGAGATTGATCTTACCGAATATACTTTGAATTTAACTATGATTCCGGATTTAATGGAAGATAAAGACATAACATATGATGATATCCTTAAGAAGCTTAAAAAATTCAAAAAGAAGGGTGAAATTGAAGTCGATGAAGAAATGGATATGATAATTATTAATCCTGAGACTGAAGATCTTCAAAAACTTCAAAAATTAAAAGAAAAAGTGATGAAAACCCTTATTCGAGGATTACGTGGAATTAAACGTGGAATGATCAAAAAAGAAGATGATGAATGGACTATTCAAACAGAAGGAACTAATTTAGGCGATGTATTAATAAAAATTGATGGTGTTGATGCGACTCGTACATATTCAAATCACATTCACGAAATCGAAAAATTCTTAGGAATTGAAGCTGCTCGGCAAACTATTATTCATGAAGCAGTTTCTGTATTAGAAGATCAATCATTAGAAGTCAATATTCGACATTTGAATTGTATGGCTGATTTAATGTGCGCATCAGGATCAATCCAGCAAATTGGACGTCATGGAATTAGTGGAACAAAAGAATCTGTTTTGGCACGTGCTGCTTTTGAAGTAACCATAAAACAGTTGATTAATGCAAGTATTGCTGGTGAAGAAGAAAAATTGCAAGGAATTCCTGAAAATGTAATTGTTGGACAATTAGTTCCCACAATTGGAACAGGTTCCATTGATTTAACTATGGATTTTTCTGAAACTCTCCGTTTATTGCAAAATCAACATGTAGATCAATCCGAACAATAATCTAAAAATCCTTTTTTTTTCCTTCCATTCTTTATTATCATTATTATTTTTATTATTCTTTGATATTTACCTTTGATATTTACTGCTTTTTCTACCGCTTTCGCTCTGTTAAATATTACAAACATAAATTTTTTTTAATATGGTTGATTATCGAAATTATCATATTGAGTGGATGAAATTATGTCATATCGACGAGGTCAACAAAAATTAAAGCGCCGAAAACGATCGAGTGCAAAGTCACTATGGGATGAAGGTAAAGAAATCAACGTAGCCGTAAAAACTGGGAAAGTTCTTTTAGGCGAACGTTCAGTTACTCGAGAATTATCTATGGGTGACTTGAAAATGATTGTGTTAGCGCGAAATGCTCCTGCAAAAGTTGTGAATCAAATTAAAATACTAAATAATTGTTTAGAATCTCCAATTCCTGTATATGTTTCAAAGAATTCCAGTTGGGAACTGGGAGCTATATGTGCTCGCCCACATTGGGTTTCTGTAGTTGGAGTAATTAATCCGGGCGATTCTTCAATTATGAAAGCTGTTGAAAAATAAGCTTCTTCACTTTCAACTTTGATTTCTTTTTTTTAAGTTCTGTAATATAATTAACATTTAATTAATAGGCATTTTTATGACCGTTAAATTATGAAAAATATTGAGTTTAGGTGAAATCCTCTTTTAATATATGTTTTCTCTTAAAATTCATTTTTATCAGAGCGCTCCTCGTTTTTAAACTTTATTGCTTGATAATCCTCTTAGTTTTTTTCTTCAAAACCCAAAATTTTATTTTAAATGGAAGGTTGATTTCCCTATCGCATATTACGATTATCGATTTATTGGAGTTATTTATACTATGGGAAAAAGTAAAAGTCCACGCGGACAATTCGCTGCTCGTGCTTTGAAAAAAAAGCGACAACGATTCCGCTGGAGTGATAAAAATTATAAACGACGCACACTCAGAATTAAAGAAAAAACCGATCCACTTGAAGCTGCCCCCATGGCAGAAGGAATTGTCCTTGAAAAAGTTGGTGTCGAATCGAAACAACCAAATTCCGCTATCCGAAAATGCGTCCGCGTTCAACTACGTAAAAACGGAAAACAAATCAGTGCCTTCTTACCAGGTGACTCTGCTCTTACTTTCGTGGAAGAACACGATGCTGTGACTGTAGTTGGAATCGGAGGTGCAATGCATGGTGCTATTGGGGATCTTCCTGGTGTTCGTTGGAAAGTTATCAAAGTTAATGGCGTTAGTTTAGATGCTATGATTCAAGGGAAAAAGGAACGGGCAGTCCGTTAAGACTTAATAGGTGAAAAAAATGGTTGGAAAACGAAAAAGTAAAGCGGAAAAAGCTGAAGAAGAAGCAAAAGCTGAAGAAAGTGCAAAAGAAGATACCGCTACGATAGAATCTGAAGAAAAAGAATTGTCCGATGCCGCTCTTGAAGGATTAGAAGCTGACGAATCAGCAGAATTAGAAGATGAAATTGATGAAACCGATGATCTCGAAGAAGATGAAGAAGATACAACCAAGAAGAAGCGAAGTAGGCGTGCTATCGCTGATATCAAACTTTTCAATAGATGGTCTTATGAAGGCGTTGAAGTACATGATATCAGTTTGCAAAATTATATTAATTTAAATCCTGTTATCATTCCTCATTCTGGTGGAAAGCATCAACATAAACGATTTTGGAAGACTGAGCATATTTCGATTATCGAACGTTTCATCAATAAGATAATGACACCTGGTTTGGTTAAAAAACGCATTAAAGGACGAGGTGCTTCCCATAATATGGGTAAGAAATCAAAAATCATCCAAATTGTCTATAATGCATTTGCAATTGTTGAGCAAAAAACCGGTGAAAATCCCATTCAAGTTTTTATCAATGCTTTAGAAAATACTGCACCTCGTGAAGAAACTACCCGAATTTCATTAGGTGGAATCAGTTATCAACAGGCAGTTGATATTGCACCTCAACGTCGTGTAGATTTGGCTCTAAAATTGTTAGTTCAAGCCACAGTTGGTAAAGCATATAATAATATTAAAACTATTGATGAATTATTAGCTAATGAGTTGATTTTAGCCAGTCGAAATGATACAAATTCCGCTGCAGTTAAACGGAAAGATGAGATGGAACGGGTTGCAATTTCCGCCCGCTAAAATTCCTTTACTGTACATTATTTGATTGTTAATTTAATTTATTTATAACTTATTTTTTCTCTTTTTCTAATTCTTATTTCCAGTAAATAATGAAGTAAATATTAAAATTGTAGCTTCGGTTAATGTGGCAATAGTGCAGCCGCTTTTACGGTATTATTAAATGTTTTATCAAATTTCTCTGCTAAAAATTCTTTTCGGCTAATATTCCGATAAAGATATTTCGTTAGTATCCGAGGTTTTTATTTTAATCTTTATTGTTAACTTTTCTAAATTTATTGTTTTCATTTATCAAGAGATTTACATTATCAATTCATAACCGCTTTTCAATTTAAATCTGGGTCTGAACTTTTTTGCCCACCTTATAAATTCTTCACGCAGTTCTTTTTCTGGAATTTGCTCCGCAGCAATTAACGCATAGTCCATAAATTTAATCCGCTCAGCGGTCCAGACGGTTTCAAAGCCATATTCTTCAAAAAATAGTTTCTCCCACTCTTTATAGCGCTCGATATTCTTCTGCTTTCGGGGATGGATGAACGAATCAAAAATCAGCATGAAATTTTCGCTGTTTTCAAACTGGGTGCAGTCCCAGAACTCAATCAGCAGAAATGAAATATGAGGAATATGAGGAAGATTTGAAATGTTAATCCATAATTCAGGATTATGGGTAAATTCAATCGGAATTTCCTTTACTTCGCGTAAACTATTTAATTTCAATTTTTCTAATGAAATGCAGAATGCCCAATTGATGGGAACCTGCTTCATGCGGTGCTTTCCATCGTTTTTGGGCGGCAGCGTTATTTTTTCACCATCGAACATATTTGCATACCACTCGCAAAGAAAGTCTTCACCAATTGAAATTTCCCGCAGGCGATAGCAATGGGCGAAATCTATGTTGTAGTCATCTAAAACGGCAGCAATAGTTGTGAATTTCCTTAAATATTGGTATTGGTCGCACTTTAGGGGTATTTTTAGATTTGGAAATTCAAAAATTAGAATTGATTCTATTTTCGGCGGCCATTTAACCACCCGCAGCTGATTTTCTCCAGATATTTCAATTTCTTTACAGTTAATGAAAGCTGAAAAATCTGCTTCATTATTGGGATAAATACAATCGTATGCTTCTAATTTATATACTTTATCAACATCTTTCCAATTTTTAACATCAAAATCCTGCCTAACCAGTGTTAATACTATTTTATCGCTATAAATTTGACTGTATCTCACATATTTTGGATTTTCATTATGCATAATGCTTCATCCATTTTTTTTCCATTTCCATTTATTTTCTTATCCAATGTATATTAAAAAAAAACGATATTAAAAAATTAACCCGCTCTTGGGCAGACCAATCTTCTATCCGACAAATCCCTCAATCGCATCCAAATATGCATCAAAATTATTCATGGCACTTTCATCGGCATATTCTTCGTAGTACAAGCGCATTTCGTTCTTGTATTTCAAATAGTATGCGAAACACTGCTTCAGCATTAACAACTGTGAATTTGAATTGAAGATGCCTACAGGATTTTCAATCTGGGCATACCACCGGTCGAGTCGGGAGTCAAATTGAATGTTGCCGTTCTCATCTAAAGTGGGAACGAAGTATTCAATTGATTTATCTTTACTTATTTTAATTGTTATGGTTTCACCTTTAACGCCGAATGCCTTGATGATTCCTTCGATTCGGTTCCATGTAGCAATGTATGCATTTCCTCCACCACCTCTTGCTTTCATCATCAACTTAATATCGTTGTAAAAACTTTTCATCTTTAAATTTGAATCTTTTAAATCCTGCTCGGATGAATGCAGCGTATACTGCTCATAAACCCACTTTGCAAGCACGGATACAGAGTCTCGAATGCTGGAGCCTTGAAATTCGGCAAGATTGCGTAGGTTGAAAAAGGCTCGACAGTCTTCAAGTTCAATCAGCACCATTTTAGAAGCGTCTCCACCAATTTTGTTTTTCATCATCTTCGTAAATGTATTAATACTTTCTTGATTATTAAATATGTTTATCATGGATAAGCCGTTCTGGAAGGCTGTCCACACCTTGCGCGCTTTTTTAGTATAATATTCAGTATTAGTTTCCTTTTTACCATGCATTCCCACGCCGTAAATACCGGGATACCGCCAATTAACCGCACCGCCTTCCGCTCCGAGTAAGTTCAGCATATTCTCAAATACCAGAAAATCCATAACGAAGCGCTCAATTCCATTATTTATATCGGGTCTATTGGTTTTATAATATTCTTCATTCACCGGGTCCCACAAATCTATGGAAAACTGCGGAATTATCATGGAATAAGGCGAAGGCGTGGTGGGGACTATGTCTTTAACGGCATCTGAAATCGGGGTGCCGAGTTGGAAGAATTTAATTGTATGAGCCTTATCATTTTGAATTTGACCGACCATACTTCCGAACACCAGCACTTCTCTGCCGGAACCGATTACTTCGCTTTTAATCATTCCGAATTGTATGAAATTAGCAATAAAGGCGTTTTTTTTGGCACCGATAATGATAACTGGGTCGGGAAGGGCGCTGGGGGGCACGTAGTAGTGATGATCATCGACTACTTTTTCTTTTAAATATTTCTCAATGTATTCATCATTTTTTTCACCTTTTCTTATATTATTTTCAATAAGATAGTCAATAGTAGAACGGAGTGCCTCGATATTGGTAAAATGGGATGCTAAAGACAGCCAAACTGCCTGCTCCAGCTCCCATTCATGAATTTGAGGAGATACAAGTGAACTATCAATATTATTTAATCTTTTTTTTTCAATATATTGTAAATATTCGCTGTATCCAAGTCTTTTCTGCAAAAATTGGGTTAAATAATCAGTAGCACCGCCGGGATTAACTGAAATTTTATGATCAGTATAACCACCTGCATCTTGGGAAATTTTGCTGATTCTATTTAAAATGAATTCAATTTGATTCCCATCCTTTTTCTGTTTGGCGGATGAAACTTTGGCATAAATATAGGTCGATTTTATCGTTTACTCTGCTTGTTGGCTTGGAAGATTAACCGATTCTGGCAGAAAATCCGCCAATTGTTCCCATGAGTATCGACGATGATTTCCAAAAGTCCTTTTAGGAACGAGGTATCCTTTTTTGTCCCATCTGCGCAGAGTTGCAAGAGTAACTCCAAGAAGGCTTGAAATTTCGGAGATGGTCAATATAGAATTAAATTTGGGGAAGATCTATATAAATTAAGCGATCAATGATCAAGTTTGATCAAAAATTTTTTTGCTGTTGATAAGTTCTCTGTAAATAATATGATGATAGATCGATCTGAGAATTTGGAGAAAAAAAGAGCAATTGCATTGAAATTTAAGGAGTATTTCTTCAATTTTGGAATGGTTGATACAATTATCAGCGATGTAACTCAAGATATGCATATCAGTAAAAAAACCTTTTATAAATATTTTCCTGGAGGAAAACAAGATTGTTTGTATTTTATTTTCTACGATATTGCTAAAGACTCAAAAAGTGAAATAGAAAAAATTCTATCCGATAAAGCAAATTTTGCTAAAACTACATCTGCTGAGATTCTTTCTATCCTATTTCAGAAAATATATGAATTGGTTCTTCCCTTTATGTATGGAAATAAGGCTCAAACTAAAGAAGATTATCTGATCGAAAATCAGATTGTTGGAAATGCTTATGCAGATGTATTCAGTGATATTATTAAACCGTTTCTAAGTCAAGGAAAAGAAGCAGATCAATTCCATTTTTCAAATTTAGATTTAACATATGAAGCAATAACCGCTATTGTGAAAAAAAGTATTGCATTGATCTATGATGTACAACATGAGAAATCCCAAGTCGCTGCAATTCAACAAGAAACAATAGAATTAATACTAAAAATACTAAATTAATTTAGTCCCTCAATATATTATCTTATTGTCTCTGTATTTATTTTTCTTTAAGAAATGCGAACTTATCAACTGTTAAATCAAGTAAACAATTTTTAATTGATAGAAGTTGTTGAATTGTGGTAAGGTTTTGAATTACTAGCATGTCTTGAAATTCTGAATATTTTTCAATTTTATTAAAAGGTGTTTTTTGCCCACTTTTGATAGATTCACCTTTTTTGGTTGAATTGGGTTGTAATTTATAGCGAATGGTTAATTCTTTGAATGATGATGCCTGTAATTCGGTATACATTTTAATAATCGTCGATAATGGTACTGATGCAAGAGGATCATGGAATCCAATGCGGTAATGTAATACTGGTTCCTGAAAAAGCTGCTGTGCTTTCTGATCTACAGGGATTAAAATGGAATTTGGAGGATTTAGAAGTTCTTTTTGAGGATGAGCTTCTGCTAAAACATAATGAATTGGGTTATTTTCATTAAAATTTTGTTTATCCAGTAATTTTTGCATGAAATCCATAATCTTTACTGCAAAAGTACGATTTTTCGTTTGCATTCGAATAAACAAATCAGTATGCATTAAAACCATTTCATCCATTCCATGAAATGAGACTGCTGCGATTATACTACCTTTAGGTAAAAAGCATTTTTGAGAAGAAGTTGATTTAAACAAAATTTCTTGTATTTGTTGCCAATTGGAAAAATTAGGTAAATTCCTCTTGAGTAATGTGTATTTATATTCAAAAAAATCAAATACTCTAAAAATTGCTTTTTCTAATCCTTTAAAAAATATCTTTTCGTTCTTATTTGATTTATAATACAAAGCTAGAAGATTTATTGAAATTTTTTCAAGAATTACGGCAGGTTTAAACTGATCATAGTGCTCAATTGCGATTGGAATACGAAGATTGGTGTAAATATGCTCTGCAGAAGGCCATCCCCATTTCATAAATTGATCGAATATGACTTGTGGATGTGGAAGAATCGATATTAAAAGTTGCTGAAATGAAGATAGTTTAGAGAATTCTGAAGCATTTTGAATTCCTTTAAAATCTGATTTTTGCCCATGTATTACCAAATTTGGAAGTTGAATTTCTCTCTGTGAAGAGTCGTTTTGTAAATATTTCCAATCATTTACATATATTTCTAATAAAGGTCTAATGTCTACATAATTTGCAATCAAAGAAATTCCTAATGAGATCTTCCAATTATCTGAAAAATAGGGGCTCCAGCTGGTGATTAATTGATTTAATTCTTGGACACGCTTAAAGCTTCTATCTATGCTAAAAAAATGTTCTAAAAATAAATCAAAGCGAATAATGCTGATTCCCATAGGGAAAAATGGCTTTATTGTTTTGAAAAATGATTGTGTTGCTTGGATTAATTCATATAAACTTATCTTGTTCATAGAAATGTCTGTAGGATCTTCTTCTTGAATATAAACTCCTTTAGAATATATATTTTTAGAAAATTTGTATTTTTTATAATCGAATTTACGAATGAATCTGAGTATTATTAATTCAAATTGATCTCCAGTAATAACCAGTTCAATTGGAGAAATTCCAAAATGACTTAACTTTACAAATAAAAAATCTCCGGACAAGAATGCATCTGCATATTTTTGTTGCAACAAGTTAAGTAAAACGAATTGTTCCATAACATTTCGTCCCAAAATATCTTGAAATTGTGTTGGACTAAAACAATGTTTGGATATTAATAGCTGCTTAACATCAAATGGGGGAAGACCTAACCGTGTGAGTTTGGCACGATAGTTTTCAAAATGATGTTCTATTAAAATAGCGTTGATGTATTCTCTAACCAATGGTGCCGTAAGATATGTTATATTTGCCTTATTTAATCTTTGTTTTGCTTCAGTAGCAATTTCTTTAGCAATATCTAAAGGCATTCCCGCTTCTTCTTGAAGATGCTTTTCAATTACTGATTCGTCAAAAAATTCCATAGAATACTTGGAAGTTCGAATTCTGATAGGTGCTTCAGGAGTTACTACTTCTTCTACTGATTGAAGAAAATTTCGGGTTTTATTGCCCATTTCTGTTAATTGATATCCTTTCTCATCTCCTGAAATGATTAAATTCTCTTTAAGAATGCTTAAATGGTAAGAAAGATTTGGGGTTATGCCAAATCTATCTTCTAATTCATGCTGAATTTCGCTGTATTCAAGAGGTGTCTTGTGTTGGCTGAGAATCTGAACAATAGCTATTCGTGCTTCATTTTTAAGCGCACCTAAATACTTTACTAATGGATCAATCGAATTTTCAGATTTTGCAGTCATAAAATAACCATTCCGCTTTAAGAAATATGGAAGAGAATTTAATATATGAATAAGAGTAATCTAAACCAATAAATCCTATGATTTTTTCAATATAAATCTCAAAAGAATTTCAGAATAGACAAAAAACGACAAAATATTCAAATAACAACACAGAAAGAATTTATTTTTCTAAATCAAGAATAAAAATACCCGTAAATTTTTCATCTTTTATAAAAATTTACAAAAATTCTCTCTCTATGCGAGATCAACAGATTTTGATTCGAGAAATCGACTTTTTTATAATTAACTTTCCAGAAAATTTATGTCTAAAGATTTTAAAAAAACCTCATAATCAAAAATATGATATCAAGTCTTCAATTAAGGGTGAATTCTTCAATTCCCCGATTTTCAAATTAAAAAATTTAGAATTCTCCCAGTTTAAGCAACTTCTGCAAATTTTTGAAAAAAAATGATATTTTTACCAAAGTAAAATTAAATGAATTTGAAAATCTTGCTGATTATCGAAACCATACTAAAAATGCTATACGATTTGTCAGCTGGGCTCTATTGGCAATATTTGCATCTTGATTATAAATATCATATTTCTTTATCTTAATGGAGATCCATCAAAAATAGAGCGGCATAGGAAAATATATTTCATGCAAATTATTTCAATTATAATTTTTGCTTTAATTAATATAAGCTTATATATTTTTGCTCTAACTTTATAAATCACCTTTTTTCATATAAAAATAATTGATAACGTTGGGGAAAATACGGATGATTCAAATGAAAATGGTAGTAAAACAGGATTGATCATCGGAATTAGTGGCGGAGTAACCCTTTTAGGCGCTGGAGGTTTTATTCTCTTCAGAAAGATGAAAATAGAAAAAATAATTTCCTTTTTTTAATTATTCTTTGTTGGATGAACATTTAATGAATTGTACAAAATTTCTTTGTACAAATGATATTGTAATATTGCTATTTTAATGTTTTCGGATCTTGAAGCAAAATACTGGCCAAAATCGCTTTTCGCATCATCAATCCAAAATATGTTTGCTTAAAATACTGTGCACGAGGATCTGAATCTATTTTTGGGTCGATTTCATTTACTCGGGGTAGCGGATGTAGAATAATTGCATCCTGCTTGATTTGTTTTAAATCATCCTTTGTAAGAATGAAAAGATCTTTGACCTTATCATACTCTTCTAAATCTCCAAACCTCTCTTTCTGGATGCGCGTCATATAGATTACATCCAATTTTGGAAGTGTTTCATGAAAATCTTGTGTTTCAATAAAGTTTGTTCCCTTTAAAGTTAAAGAATCCTTTACTCGATACTGCATTCTCAACTGCTCAGGACTGATGAAAAATAGGTTTGAGTCAAAATTTGATAAAAGATGAGCTAAAGAATGCACAGTCCTACCGTATTTGAGATCCCCTATTAAACCAATATTCAAATTATCTAGTGATCCTTTTAATTCTTTTATTGTAAGTAAATCCAACAATCCTTGAGTTGGATGTTCTTGGGATCCATTTCCTGCATTGATAATTGGAACATCTGAAAATTCTTGAGCTAATTTTGCTGCTCCCTCTTTCTTATGCCGAATAACAATTGTATCTGCATAATTTGCCACAGTTCGAATTGTATCTGCTAGTGTTTCTCCCTTTTTAACCGATGAAGTGCCTGCTTCAGAAAAACCCATTACTCTTCCACCAAGATGTAACATGGCGCTCTCAAAAGACAAGCGCGTTCGAGTTGAAGGTTCAAAGAACAAAGTTGCCATTACTTTTCCTTGTAAAATTTGTGAATATTGCTTTTTATTTTGCTCGATTGTTGTGGCTAAGTCGATTAATGTTTCAATATCACTCCGTTCAAATTGCTTGGCGGAGATGACATCCATGTTGTAAAATTCCATTTTCCAACCAATACAAAGCGCGACTTTTTTTATGATTTTTGCTTTCAAGTAACAACCAAGTAATACCTTTTTTTCTGATTTTAATATGAAATTCTATTTGCTAATCTATTTGGCTTTCTATAGATGCACATTTAAACAAACAAAATCAAGCAAAAATCATGAATTTCATCGCCAATTATCAATCTAGATATATCCCGCTAAATAATGAGATATTATCCTATTGTTACCAAGAATGGAATTTCAATCTCCCTATTAGTAGAAAAAATTCCAACTCTATACTCGATAAATCATACGGTTATCTTCTTTGATCTCTCAAATCAAAAAATTAAAAATTCATGCCATCTTTTCATACCTATCAGAATTTCGTTGAAGGAATTATTATGAAATTTCCCAAATCTAAACGCATTTACTGCCCAAAGTGTAAAGAACACACAGACCATAAAGTCTCAATATACAAAAAAGGAAAAGATACTCAATCCGCTCAAGGCGCAAGAAGATATGCACGAAAAAAACGGGGCTATGGATCGCAACCTAAGCCTATTCAGCATAACCAAGCCAAGGTTAATAAAAAGACAACACCTACCTATAAATGCACCAAATGTAATCGAGTCGTAATTGGCAAGGGATTGCGCTTGAAGAAATTCGAGATCTTAACCAAATAATCAAAAAAGAGGAAGAAAATCATGAAAGCAAAAAAATCCGAATTAGTGCCCAAACCAAAAAGTCGATTTTTACGAATTAAATGTTTGAATTGCGGTGCCGAGCAAATTGTGTTCGGTTGTGCGACAGTTGAAGTGAAATGCTTTGTCTGTGACAAGCAATTAGTTCAATCTACCGGTGGAAAGGCACGAATTTTAACAAAAATTTCTGAAGTTTTATCATAAAATATTATTTAAAATATCACCAATCTTTTTTTTCCAAATCCTTGAAGGAATCAACATAACATATTTATGATTCTTTCCTTATTCCCAATTATCTTTAAATCTTATAACAGGCGATTGAATAATGGTTGAATTCTGTCCAAATTGTGAAAAATTGCTTCGAAAGAAGAAAAATGACCAGGGCGAATATGTGATGATGTGTGTAGCGTGCGGATATTCGAAACCAATTGAAAAAAAGAGAGAGCGTAAACATAAATTATCAAAACGAATTGAAAAGAAAATCGCCGATAATAAAACACGCGTCTTAGACGAAAAAAGTGATAATTTAGAACTTAAGCCAAAAACACGGGTCGAGTGTCCTGAATGTGGGTATTTTGAAGCGTATTACGAGCAATATCAGACTCGATCGGCGGATGAACCTGCCACAACATTTTATTCATGTGTTCGTTGTAAACATCGTTGGCGGGAGTATTAAATTTTTTTACTTTGTCTGCTTTATCGAGAAAATATTTTTAGATTTTAAACTTTTCAACATTATAATAAATTCAACAACAAATATTGAGGGTATTTTAAATTTCAAAGATTCGAAGTTTTTCATTCCTTCATCCTAATTCTCCCGGCTCAAATCTAAAATATTCTTCCTTATTTTTTGTCGATTTTACCAAGGTGCTAAATTCAAGATATGTAAATCAAAAATTATAATAAAATCGACATCAGATTGAAGAATTTATAAACAGGATGGTATATTTTTAACAAATTCTTTGAAAAAATCGAGTTCGACAAAAAAAGATTTGCTATATTTCAGATATAAGTCGGATATATATGAATGATATTCAAAAAAGCGTTTAAATTAAAAAAGATGAAACATCCTCCATTATTTATATATTTGTTGTTCCTATTCTGTATTAAATGACTACTAAGCAAGATTATAAAAATGAAATTTCTTATAAGGAACTTGAATTTATTGAGGAATTTTTAAAAATATCAAGATTTAAAATTGTATGTTTTAAAGATTTTGCCAGTATTCGTCCACAAGCTAATCAAATTCTGCATCTGAATGGTTCTGTTCAAGTTTTAGTTATTATTTATCGAGCATCGCGACATTATTATTATTCATCCTATAAAGAAAAATATTATTTTGCTAAAATCTTAAAACAATGAGTGCTTATCTATCTTGTGTTATTTCCAAAATATAATGGTGGGTCGATTGTTAATTTAATGGCTTCTTTAGGGCAGTATTTTGGAATTTCTATGGAATATTCACCCTTGGAAAAATTTCCGACTGGATTTTTGAATTCAAACAACTCATCTCCTGTTATTTTGATCATAATTGATGGATTAGGGTATAATTATTTGATTAAACACGGCAGTAAATCAAATTTTCATAAATATTTGGCTGAAAAGATGACATCAGTTTTTCCTTCAACGACAGCTGCAGCCATGACCACGTTTTATTCTGGGATTGCTCCGATAAACCATGGAATTCCCGCCTGGTTTACTTATCTGCGAGAAATGGGTGTTGTTAGTACAATTTTGCCTATGCATGTCCGTTCACTTAATACTTCAATTCTTTATAATAATCTAACTGCTGCAGATATTTTTCAATTTCCTTCTTTTGCAGCTAGACTTTCCCAAAAATCCGTTTCACTTTTTCCGAAATCCATATATAAATCGCCTTACAGCTCTTATGCTGTTAAAGGATCAGTTGAACTGAAATATCCAATCAAGAATTTACGCGCTTTTTTTAAAACTATTCGAAAAACTATGACAGACAAAAATCCTCCTTCTTATTTGCTGGCATATTGGCCTGATTTTGATACGTCATCACATATTTATGGAATTGAAAGTAATCAAACGATGGAACACTTTAACGCTTTGGATAGAGAATTTGGTATTTTTATTGATGAAATGAAGACAAAAGGGCGCAATATGAAAATAATAATTACAGCCGACCATGGTTTGATTGATACAACGGAGGAACATTCTCTATGGTTGCATGCTTATCCTGAATTGCGACACATGCTGACTTTACCGATAGTTGGTGAAGGACGCGTGCCTTTTTTATACGTTCGGCCTAAATCAGTCCAAGCTTTTGAACGATATATGGAAAATCATTTTGGAGAAGTGGGTGAATTATGGACAGCTGAGCAAGCATTCAATCATAATCTTTTTGGACTTTATCAAGCCCATCCACAATTTACAGACCGGATAGGGGATTATCTCCTGTTTATGAAGGATAATTACGTATTTCGAGAGAGATTACTTGGAGAAAAAAGAGAAAAAATGATTGGGCATCATGGAGGATTAAGTCCTGAAGAAATGGAAGTACCTCTCATTTTGGTGGATATTTGATAAATTTAGCAACATACCTGAAAAATTTTAATAGATATGGGAGAAGTGTGAGATGTGTGAGAAGTATGAGAAATGCAGGACATGTGAGATGTATAAAAAAGCTTATTGGATTTCCTTAAATTTCTCCATGGTTTTCAAATAGAAATTAAAATCCAATTCTTGCATGTCTTGAATAATTTGAGCAGCAATTACTGGAGTCCCAGTTCCATCAACTTCATACTTTCCGAAGACTCTATATAGATTTCCCTCTGTTATTTTGGGTGCGTCATCTGGGATATTTTGGGTTTGAATTTTACCTGTTGTATCATCAATGTAAAAATCGTTATTTGCATTTATGTTACGAGCATAACCTGTCAGTTGGACCAAACCATCAGTGGGTTGAAGGTCTTTTACAAGTTTTTTTTCATAATACTGATCAGAACGCATTTCTTCTGGAGTAAATTCAGCCATAAATAGTCAAATAAATTATGTCTCTCTTGCTTTTTAAAATCACTGAAGTTGGGATTAATAATAAATTAGTATTAGAAAGCAATAAAGCGAGTAATGATGAAATTGGTGAAAGTTATGAATATTTATGTTGTACATAAAAATGAAAAGGTAGAGAATAAACTTCCATTATAAAAATGGTCAAACGATATTATAAGAGATCAAGAATCAAACGATTTGGAGAAAAATACTTATTACAAGGTTAATATGTTGAGTGATTAAGTTTATTTGATTTTCCATACAAACATTCATATTATTAGTAGATAAAAAAATAGAGGACATAAGCATGTTTAAGGTTAAAATTAAAGATTCAAAAATGATTAAAGGAATTTTCGATGCAATATCTTCCATTATTAGTGAAACAGTACTTAAAGTTGACCCAAATGTAGGGATCTCGATGACAGCAATGGATATATCCCATATCTGTTTGGTCTCCTTAGTTTTACATAAAGATGATTTAGATGAATTTCAAGCTGATGAATTATACGAATTGGGAATTAATTTAGAAGATATGGTTAAAATTCTCAAACGTAGTGGTTCATCTGATGAGATTACCTTCTCTCATGATGCTTCTGAGAAAAAATTAATCATCCAAATGAAACCACCTGAGGCGAAAAAGGCGCGTACTTTTACGATGAGTTTAATTGACTATGATGGAGAAGAAATTGATGTAAATGCTTTGAACAATTTGGAATTTGATAATATTTGTACATTTAATCTTTCATATTTAGATGAAGCCATCAAGGATGCAGAAATATTTGCAGAAGTTCTTCAAATCCAAGCTTTACCAAATTTAGTATTTTCGACTAATGGTAATATTGGGGATATGGAATATGTTCTAGAAAAGGAGGAATTAATCTCTGCAGATTTTAAGTCAGAGAGCACAGGTGTGTTTTCAATTGCATTTTTGAAAAATATTTTGAAGATGGGTGCAATTGCACAGAATATTACTGCAGAAATGCGTTCAGATGCCCCATTAAAGATGAATTTTGATATACTGAATTCAAGTCATGTCTTGTATTTCTTAGCACCTCGGGTGGAAGACGATGACGATTCCATGTATGAAGATTAAAATATAATTGTATTTTTTTAGTGTAGCGGTCAATAATTTTTTGGAATTTGGTAATAGTTTTTTGGAAAACGGGTAATAATTATTTGGAAAAGTGAAGAAATTACTCATTTCCCTTCTAACTATCTCTTTTTTTTGTATCACATTGCATACCATTCTAATTCATTGAAAAGACCAAAAAGAAAATGATAACTAATATTTTAAAATCTAATCGTGAAATTACTAATGTTAACGGTTATGTTATCCGAAACTTCACTCGAAATGAAATAGCTGATTATAAAGAGTTTAAGATATCTCTAAATAATAATGGTATTGCAGTAATACAAATAAAAAGAGATTTGGTTTTTATCTTTCTTAATAATGAACTTCAATTATCAGATCTACAAAGTGAGATCGAGCATCTTTTATATCGTGGTGGTGTTCAAGTAAAACATCTTGAAAATTTCGCATATTCCTTCGAAGAAAGAGATACATATCATGTCTTACCTTCAATATTATATAGTCTGATGATCTACAAATTGAAACGGGATTTTGGGGCAACTTATGATAGAAAAGTGATTGAATATCTTGTTGATGGTCAATCTGTCCATCGATTTCAATTTCAATTTTTATTCGATAATGTCTTTAATGCCTATTTAATTCTCGATCCTTATCTATCTTATGATCAAGAAATAATTACTGCTAGGGAAAGATTAACCCGAATTGAATCAATTAAAGAAACAATCCAAGATATGGTATTAACTTTGGGATCTCTTTCATTCAAATTTTCTGAAGAAATAAGTTTTAATCAATCAAATCAATTAAGGTGAAAAAATTGCAAATCGAAATTGAATATTTAAAAACTCCACAAATACAAGTGTTTCCTGAACCAAACTTACTATTCAAAGTTGGTCAGAGAAGTACAATTAACAATGCTTTAATTGGTATTCAAAATCACGGTCCTTATGATTATAATTTAAATTTGAGAACATTTGATTCTATTAAGTTTATTGTAATTCACAATAACGATAAAGATTTACAAATAAAAACTCTCCATTTATTAAACAAACTAATATCACGTCAAGGTTATTATAAAGGCTTTAAAACTAATTTTAGATTGACAGAAGTAAAAATCCCAGAATCAACCGATGAATTCCTTATATATAATTCACAAAATGATAACATCCTTTTTGATTTAAACCAAAAATATCCTATTACTGCAAAAAAAAGAGGTCAAATATACTTTGTAATTATTGTTGGAAATGATCATCGTGCAATTGAAAACACAAATGAATATTATTACTTAAAAAAGATTTGTATTGAAAATGGTTATCCTTGCCAATATATTTCTAATTATAAAGGTCCAAATTACTCAGGTATACTTCAAAAAATGTCTGATACAAGAGGGTTACCTTACGCACTCTGGAATCTTGGTGTTGCAATTTATTCTAAATCGGGGGGTATTCCTTGGGTTTTAAACAATCCTACACATATAAATATTAATTTAGGAATTAGATTTGCCCGAAATTATTCAGGAAATTATACGACTGGTTTTGCAACTTTATTTGATAAAAATGGTAGATTTATTCAGATATTTTCAAATTCTTATATAGATCGTGATTATAATCTCGGAAACGATGATTTTAAGAAAACATCCACAGGATTAGTTGTACCTGAAATTATTGCAAAGAGAATGATTGAAGATACGATATCAAATTATAGATTATTTCATCGAGAATTACCAAATTCAATTTCAATCTATAAACTTGGATATTTTGGCAAAGATGAACAAAAAGCGTTTATTTCTGCTTTAGAAGGGGATTTTCAAGACTATTATCTAATTGAAATAGTTGATAATACATTGATTAGATTATTTGATGAATCCCGCTTTAATAAAATTATTGATAGAGGTTCTTTCATTCCTTTATCAAATAATTGGGGATTACTTTGTACAACTGGAAATCACTCTAAAGATAAATTTAGAGGTTCCGAACAAGTAATTCATCAATTAGGAACTCCAAAACCCCTTTATATTAAAAAAATTTTTACAAAAAGTAATAATGTTTCATTGGATTCTCATGCAAAAGATATTCTATCGTTAACTTCTTTACATTATCAAACAGTTACACACAACGAAATAAGATTACCTGCTCCATTGATATTTGCTTTAAAAATAGCGAAAATGAAGAAATATAACATAACTCCACACGATTCATTGAAGAATACTCCTTGGTTTTTATAATGACGGATACAATTTTTGAATTAAGGGAATTTGAGCTCATCAAATATACTGAAAATTTATCGGATGAATTACCTGATCCTCTCCTCTTTTATCTACTTAAAACAATAGATTCTTCAAAATATGATGAAATTCTTAGGAATAATAATATTACACACTTTAGTCAATATCTAGATAATTGGAATTCAAATTTTGATTTAGATGGGATTAATGTTGTATTTAATTGTATTAAAGTTTTGATTGAATTCGAAGAAATTGAAAGAGATGATGTTTTTAATTTATTGAATGAAATTTCCAAAATAGGTGAAATATACGATGATCTCCGTCTATTAACATTTTTAATTCTTCTAACAAAACATTCTATGAATCTTTTTAACAATGAGTCATATTTTCAACCGATATTTGATAATGTAAATTCATTTAAACACTTTCATCAATTAACTAATGATACTAAATCTTCCCATACATTGTTGCTATATCAAAATTTATCTAAGTATCTCATTGGTCTTGATTCAGAAATTGCAGTTGAAGAATTTTATATATTTTATCAAAGAAAGTATATTGATTATGAATTTCTAGAAATGATATCTTATTTATTAAATAAGAAATTACTTCCAAAATCATTTTGTAATATTATAACCGATATATTAAGATATCATTCAAAAATATATATTGAATCGTTAATTTCTCAAACTTCAAGCATCGATGTTGATATTCCATATTTGCTTTCAGTAATCTATAATTCTTTTCAAGGTTTTGAATATAGATTTATTTTTCATAATAATCCAGGTACCGTTCTTTTAGAAAAAAATATCGGATTATTCACAAGATACTCATTAAATAATTTGGATCAAAGAATCACTGAATCCTTAAAAGAATTGGAATTATGTTTTAACCAAAATTGCTATTATTCATGTATGTTTCTAATAAGAAGAATCATTGAAGCAGCATTACATATCAAAGCATTAAGAGAAGGTAAACATGACCATTACAAAGATTCAAATGGTGAAGTTAAGGATTTAAAATATATTCCAGATATCGCAAAGGATTTGGGATTCATTTCTCGATATCATGCAAAAGATTTAAACACACTTGTTCAAAAAACAAACAATTATATTCATAATTACCGGCAACCAAAACCAAATGAAAATGATCTCCGTGGCTATATTAATAATCTCTGTGAAATCGTAGAATCCTTATTCCATTAATAAGCATATGCTTTAATGATAAAAATTTGTACACATTTAGATGATTAATATGAATTCTGAAATTGAAGGTAAAGAAACTAATCCGTATGATCTATGGTGTTCTAATAGAATTATTCGTCGGTTAATTTCAATAGAGGAATGTGGAAAAATAGCAAAAAGAAGAAAGATTGTTAAAAATGTATATGATTTTCAATATTTTATTCAATATCTTATAGATCATGGTTATGTGAAAATTTTTACCACACATAATAAGTATTCCACAGATATTCGATTCAATAGAGGCTTTTATCTCTACGAAAATGCTCCTGAAGAGATTCCTTATTTTCATCCTCTTCAATTAATGCAGATAATTGATTTATTTTATTCTAACTTTATAATAGATCAACCTCGATTTGAAGATGTTACTTCTCAAAAATATCTTTTCAACCAAGAGCGAAACAGAATTATAAAAGACAGAAAATGACTTCCATTTAAACACTTGAAATGGACGACAAAAAACCACTTTTTTCATTCTGATCTCGGAGAATTTGTTCTGCCTTCGGCTTTTGAAAGGAATTATTTTTGTAACTTGAGTAACTGAACTGAAGGAAAGATTTCTATAATTAAACGAATCCGGCGTGGTAATTTATCAAGAAAAATGCTAAGAAACGAATCAAAAAGTACAAAAGGGATTTAAGATTATAGATTGTTGCCAAACGCTCTACAATATTCCCTAAAAGAGGTCTTAAATCCCATGATTAATAATACGGAGCTCTTAAAAGAATTTACGGATTTCATCAATCTTTTTGATCAACCATCAAAACAGGCAAAAATCCCCCATTCTTCTTCAGAAGTCCTAAATAGAATTGGTTTAACCCAAATAACTGCCATTCTTACAAATTCAGACACTGCATTTGCTCATCAGCTCTTAAAATCAATTTCAACTTTTTTTTTATCCATTCTTAAATCCATTGCCGATACTGAAGATCCTAAGCGCACATTAGAGCAAATCTTAAAGAAATTCAATCCAGATCAACCAGCAAACTTACTTTCTACAAGTAGATCTTGTGTTCAAGCTCACATTCCACAAATGACAAAAAGTCAACTTGACGACCATTTGGAGCGTGAATATAAGAAAGAATTGAAGATATTAGATGATTATCATGCAAAATCTAAGTCTGTAGCTCTTGCGATTGATATGACGCACGAAAAAGTCTCCACGAAGTATAAAAATAATCAACATTCATACGTTAGAATCGGACAACGGAAAGTATGGGAGACAAGCTTTAATTACTCAGCCATATATGATATTACTCATCAAAAGTTCTTGGGATTTAAGCATTTCAATGAACACAAAGTTGCAAACACAAATAAAAACCTTCAGCCATGGATTCTTCATTTACAAAATAAAATATCCGCTGTAAAAGAGGCAAAGTGTCAAGTTGAATTGATTGAAGCCGATAGGGGTTATTATAACTCTGAATTTTTTGCACTTTCTTATTTAGGAAAGATGCGGGGGTTTGACGTACCGTCTGAGTTTATCCGCTGTAATGTACCAACTAAGTTTACTGCAGGAAAAGAAGAATCTATATGGAATTTTCTGATTGATGAACAATCTAATCAAGTTTCTTTACAATCTATGCAGTTAAACCATTATTGTCCGCCGAAACTTCGAGATTTATGCCGTAAATATAATGTTCCTTATGAAGATGGATATTATAAGATTCCTGTAGCCCAGGTTGTTTTAATAGATGAATATAAAAAAGGAAAATCCAGATCATTTGAATCTATAAAAAATGAAGCTTTTTCAATCCAAAATAGATTGCTTTCTATTCGGGAGCAGTTAAAACTCGCTGAAGATAAGTATTTCAAATTCCAACAAGCGACTAAAAAAAATCCACGCCGACTCAAATACAGGAAAGCCAAACGACGGAAAAAATTCAGCAATACTGAGGAAGAACGACTTTATCGCCTCTGTTATTCACTCTATGATCACAAAATTCGTTTGAAAGAGAAAAAGAATAAATTAATTCATGCTGTCACCTTCTTTACCATCTCGATTGCACCAGGAGAAGATCCTACGAAGTTGAACGGTAAATTTATCAAGTTTGCAAAGGACTATCATGAACGATGGGGGATTGAAAATGGTTTTCGAGATACGAAATACCAGTTTTTACATAAGAGTCGTTCCCAAAAATCTACACGACGACAATTTTATTGGATCGCAGGATTAGAACTGTATAATCAATGGCAGCGACATAAACTGCTGGATCTTTTAGTACAAGAACGGGATCGCGTTCACAATATTGTTCCGTGGAATTCTCGACGTCGACATATCCGAAAAAAACTAGAGAAAATGAGCCGTACAAAATGGTCTGCCAAGTTCTATTTGCTACGTTTGTGGGAAACTGGGCTTAATTTATGTGCTAAATCCATTTTAGATCTAGGAGATAAAAGTTAAAAAGTGAAAGAAGTAAAAAAACCAATTCAAAAAGAAGAAAGAAATTCTGATTATCTTTTTGGGAATTACGTAAATCCACAAGAAACTTTGGATATCTGGGAAAATAATCAATTTACCCCTAATTTATTACAAAAAAAGAAATTACAAATTAGTAAGAACCATTTATGGTTGTCTGAGCGAATATTAGAATTATGGGTGAAATTGGAAAACATTTTCATCAAAAATACTTTGATCACAAATTATCAATTTCAAAGTCAAAGGTATTATGAAACAAGAGTTCCAAAATCTGAAGTACAAGAATATAATGAATGGAGAAAATCCCTTGATATAAAAGGACTTTTTTCAGATGAAGAAATTCAAGTCTTAGAAAATTTATTATATTGGATTAAACGAAGAGCAGAAAATTATGGAATGGGATTAGAATATGAATTTGAAATACTTCCTTATCTAAAATCTCAAAAATTTACCAAATCTCTTTGGATTGCTTCACAATTTTTAGAAATTCAAAGATATTTAATTCGATGTTTATACTATATAACAGAACAAGATTATACAATTCAACGAGCATTTCCAGGTAAACCCGATTTTATTTGTCTTGATATTAGGGAATATCAAAAATACCTTACTCGTATTTCTATTCATCACGGTTTACGAATTCACACATTCAAACTAATTGTTGAAGGGAAAACTGAAGAAGTATTAATTCAAAAATATATTGATACTTTCTGGCATTCCTCATGGGCAAAAGTTATCAATATGAGAGGAGTAGACAATTATTCCCCCTATGAGCAAGTTTTCAGGGAAGTAAATGATACATATTATTGGTATTTACTCGATTTTGATAACGGGCAACACGAAGAAGAATTCAAAGATATTTCTAATAAAACATGGTTTTACCCCGATTTTATTACAGAATTCTTTACTCCTGATGAAATAATTGCTTCCCTAAATAAATTATTAATAGACAAAAATATAGAACAAGATCGGATTGATTATTTTGAACAAAGACTAAAAATCTTATTGGAAAAGCTTAAAAGGATTATATCAAATTCTAAAGAAGGCTTTGAATTAGTAATAACAGAATTTATCTTTGATGATCAAAGTTTAAAGAAGATAATCTTTCCAAATTATTCTAAATGGAAAACTAAATTTCAATTGCTTAAGAAAGGTATCAAAAAAACTCTAAAAAATCTACTAAATAAACAACTTTCGTTATATTTAGAACCTTGTTTTATTAGAATTGTTAATAATCGCCATGTAAGAAACAAAAAATTTGATGAAAAGATGAATTCATTTCTAAAGTATTGCGATAGTTTTTTAGCGGTTAATTGGATGCAACAAGCATCAAAACAAAATAAAAAGAGCAATTCTTGAACAGAAGTATATTGCAAATCACTTTAAACAAATGATTATTGATTTGATTACGAAATAATGGTGAGTTCTGATTTGAAAAAATATAAAGTTCATGAATTTTCAAAATTCAAGCTTTCAAAGAATTCAAATCAATTTCCTTTTATTGTATGCCCAAAAAAGAATGAAATTCTCTCATCTTGGATTGCGAGATTAGCAGAAGCTAACTTTTCTTCCTTCTCCTACTTTTTGAATAATTTGTATCTCACTGAGAAAGATCTTCTTCTCAAAAATGATAATCGTCCAAATTTTTCAAATGTGGACATAAATACTCAATGTCCTCCACAAATTATAAATATTCTTTCCGAAAAAACAGGAATTAAGAAAAATGAGATAGAATTCCTAACTATGAATTCATGAGATGAGTCCATTCCATCAAAATTGAAAATAAGTTTTAAATCAAGAGTATTTGGTTCCATTCGATACTGTCCTTTATGTTTGAAAGAAGAAATTCCCTACATCAAAAAAGAATGGGCTGCTTCATTTAATACCATTTGTCAAAAGCATATGGTTTATCTCCACAATTTTTGCCCCAATCCGGAATGCAATAGACCAATATATATTTCTAAGAAAAATCATGACACTGATAATATTGAACCCTTCTCCCTTTCCGTTTATGAGTGCCATATACTCCGACGACAGCAGAGCGACATTCTGGGCACAAAACAGGTGTTATATATAGTAATTCATCCCTTCTATCTTCGAAATTAACGTATGATGGCTCGAATAATGGAGGGTATTCCTTTTTAGGGCGTCCTACCATAGGATAACACATGATCGACACGATTTAAACATTTCCAAAATATCGGTTTGCGAACTGACTTGAAATAGATGATTAAGAAGGTCTACGTTTTCATCCTAAATTTCAACGAGATTGCCAAAAATAATTCTTTGAAAGATGATTTAGGAATAATTTAAAAAATAGGGATTCTCTTAATTGATCCTTTATCTTTAAAAATAGTCAAAATGGGATATATTCCTTAAAAAAATTCTAAGGGCTTCTTAATATTCCGACCTAAAATTTACTTAATGCTTAACCGGTTATGAATTACTCGAAAATCATCATTTCGCTGCCGCTGGGTGTTTTTCTGTAGGTGGTTACATGGAACGTGTGGCTGGAGTTCGGGCGGCTGGTGCCGTTTTTCGGGGTGCCGGAAACCGTTATCATGCTGGTTTTTATCATGCTGGTCTGCGGGAATAAGGTAGGAATTAATGATTAGATCAAAGCTTAACAGATATCATTTGATTTTTTTCAATAATCTTCGATCAAATCTTTCCAAATTTCGCATTCTTTCCGCTTTCCGCAGGAAAAACACGGGCCATCGGTCCAGAAATAGGATTTCGATTTCTGCCGCCGTACGTTCCCATTCGCCAAATGGAGTTTTGGTATAACTGCCAGCACCGGTAGACGATTTTTGGGGCATTGGCAACCTGTCGGTTCAATACTTCCTTGCTTGGGAAGAGAATAGGAGGTTTTTCCGCACGATTCATTGATACATTTGGCGTAGCGTTTATGCTGACGGGTCTTGAATAAATATATTTCATCACTGCAGGCAGGACAATCGCCTAGGTATGTTTGAGCATACATGGTATAATTCAAGATATTGGTTGATTTTAAAATCGAAAAATGTTGGATTCCTATCTGAAAACCATAGATTTATTTGAGATATCTTTCCAATGATATACTGTAAAGGCGGGCGCTTCAGTATTATTTTGTCTTTTTGGATACCACTGAATTTTTGTAAACTTGCGGATTTCGGTGGATGATTACACCTATTTTTAATTTAGGTTTTTCTTTTAGGGGCGATTTGCCCTTCTGGAGCGCTACCTTTACTCTTCCTTATGATAAGTATGTGAAATAAAATTCCTTTAAAATCGAAATATTGAAATTCAAATGGGTTTGGTTAAACAAAGTTTTAAGGAAGAATGTATTATTGATAAAAATGTGGTGTCGATTTATCCGGAAAGAGATGAATCAAAACTATACCAAGACAGAGTTTATTGTAATAAGTGTGGAAATTTATTGGGTTATTTTAAAAAAGATAATCCCAAATATAAAAAAGATAAAATTATTTGCCTTGCTTGTGAAAATTTGTATGTTATCAAAAAAGAAATTGTTTTAGATTATTTGGAATATGAAAAATTTCTAACAGAAAAAATCTTTCAAATTTTTTTGGAATTTAATGATCAAAAACGATGCATTAAAACAATTCTAAATCTCCGAGAAACGCAAGGAAGTTATTATGATCAAAATTTTTCAACAGAACCATCTGTTACAGCAACAGGGGGAATAGTAATTAGTATAAATTATTTGATTTTGATGGATTTGGCAATTGGGTTGTTTTTAGAAAATTATATTAATGTAAATACTTCCCAAAATGGCTTTGATGCTTCAGAATTTGCTAAAATAATTCATAAATATCAAAAAATATTTCAACAAATCTATTCGATTAAGCAAAACAAATCATGTATGATAAAGATAAGCGATGATTATTATAATTTTAATTACACGTTCTCAGATGAATATATTCCATCATTGGAACAATTTGGTCTTACAAGGCGCAACCTTAACTCTGAAGAGAATTCTTCGAAAATTATGAAAATCGCAGAGGAATTAGAAGACAGGGATAATATAACTCATAATTTATACTTGGTTTCGATTATGCTACGCGGTGCAATCTCTATAAATTTTCCTGAAAGAAGCGCAAATGTATTTTCTTTTGATCAATTTGATGATTTTATCAAAAAACTTATCCATGATTTTATTGCATATATGGAATATAAATATAAGGATAAAGTTGGAAAAACACAATCTGATTTAGCAAATAACCAAAATTTCTTTATTTCACTTTCTTTGAACGATTTCTTCTTAGATTTCAAAGATCACATTTTAAAATCTCATCCAATAAATTCCAATTTAACCGATGAATCAATTAAGGAAATTTTTGAAAAAATAAAACGAGCATTTATTTCTTCTAAATATAATAACATTATGCCCCCTATTTTCGTTTGTAATATTTTCGACTCTAAAATTTATTTTGGTCCAAATTCTTTGTTTTTTTACCGCTCTTTATTAGAGGCTTCAATTGAATGGCTAAAAATTAAATCCCATTTTGATGAATGGTGTGATAATAGATTTTTTGAAAAAATTTTTGAAATTCTTAAATCTTGCGGGATTAACTGCTACGATGACAGCCTCCCTAATCCTTTTTTACTTAGAGAAATTAAAAATAAGAAAAATGATGGATTCGAAATTGATATATACGGAAGAAAAGATGATATTCTATTTCTTTTTGAGCTGAAATCTTTTAGACCTTCGCCCTTTTTTGATTCTATTGTTCATAGAAAATCTCGTTTTAATAGATGCGATCACTTCGAGGCTCAAATTTTTAATCCTAATAAAGCTTATAATTTTTGGCAAAACATCTCTTTGAAATCTTTATCTGATCCAAATGGTTTTTGGAATCTTAATCTTCGAAAAAAAAATCATAAAACAGGCAAATTTGAATCAATTAGGATAAAATTTAAGCACAATTTTCCGCCAAAATTTATAGTTCCAATTTTTGTAAATCAGCTAAGTGAATTGCCAAACAGTAAAAATTATAAAATTAATTTGGTTATTCAATCAGAATTGAGATTTTTTCTTCAAAATCAAAAATTATGGAAAAAATATAGATTGTAAATTATTCAAAATCAATTCAGAATTCTTGAATTTTTTTTAAAAGGTGATCACGAACATCTCAAACTCATCAAGCCACCATTGCACCGCTTCCTGTCGATTTTCATCCACTTCCTCCGATTTACGCGCCAGATCCCAGCAATCTTGAAAATCCGACTCCGAACCTTCATGATGTGCCAACCCTTCGATTTCTTGTTTCAGTGTGTTTTTTAATTCTAGCAGAGCTTGGGAGGGTTGTTCGTGCATCATTTTCATGCGGGCTTGGATGAGGGCGGTCATGAATCTCTGCTTGAGATCTTCTTTCCAATCCATTTGATTATTTTCTATTTTCTGATTAAATTTCTCAAAATGGGTGCTTGGTAATGATTCAAGATTATTTTCTAATGTTTGGTTGTTATATGAGTTGTTATTTCCAGTATGTTCATCTCGGCTTTTATTATCGTTATTTGCTCTATTAATTTCATTCGTTATATGTTCATCTATGTTGTTGTAATATGGTTTATCCAGATTTTCTATTTCTTCTAAGTCGTTTGGTATTTCATCTGTGGTTTGAAAAAAATCTTCATCTAAAAAATTTAAAACCTCATCATTATGAAATTGAAATTCCGGTTGGTTGTCTGCGGGCAGTGAATTGCTCTCGCCCTCATGTTTGGGATAAATCGGAAGATGGGTTTGAATATCTTGAAAAATATTTTCTTCTGTCTCATTTTCTTCTACGCCTTGATCTGGTAGATTTTTGTTTTTGATTTGATGATTTTGATTAAGCCGATATTCCGAAAGCATTTTTTTGGTTTTTGCGGTGGTGACATATCCTGTTAAATCTACTCCCGAACCTCCGGCAAATGTGGTCTGGTCTAAATAACTTGTGCGCTCCAATTGATTGATCCACTCTCTGCACTTCTCTGTTTGGTTTTGGGGGGGATTTGATGAGTGCGCAGATAATCGTAGTTCTTTCCAACAGTTCATTCAACAGAGTGGTGGAAGATAAAACAGAATAATTGTCTAATACTGAATCCAAGTGTTCCAGAAAATTATGCAGAATGGGAATTAAATCATTTTGGCCGCTGAAATCAAACTCCAGATAATTGCTCGGGGTATTAGTGCTTGATGGTCTGGTTGATTGATTAGATAATTGAATTGCTCCATTTGATCCATTTATTCTGTTTATTCTATTCATCTCGTTTATCTCATTTGTTTCGTCTTTTTCATCTTTTTGTTCTTTTTGTTCTTTTTGATTAAGTTCTTCAATTTTTGCTCTAAAACGGAAAATGTAAGGAAAACGGATTGAAGCCCGATAAACCATGCAATCAAATTCCCGCAGGCTCTGAAGCACCTTTTCTTGATAAGATGCTTTTCGGGTGGCTTTATTAAAAGTATTGGTATATGATTGATCGATATTGAGAAGATTATGGAGAATTTTGAGAGTTTGGGAATTCTGAGTGCGGTAGGCAAAAATATCTTGTAGCATATTAGCTTTTTTTCCACCGGTTAGCAGTAGACCTTCGAGTAGGGTGAGTTGGGCTTCCTCTATGTTTTTCTATTTTTGTTTGACCCGACCCATTGAAGGGGGTTTATCTTCAATTTGGATGCGTTTGGCTATTCTCTTTAAACAAAGAGCTGAATCGGGGTCATAGTTGAAGAATATATAAATAAAAATCGTTTTATTGAAAAAGCGATAAGGCTACGGTTAAGGGACGAGCAAAGAAATAACCAGAAAAATTAGTCATAAGTTAATTCCCATCAATTTTTTTTGAAAGACTTCTTTCACGTCTTTTACTCTTACTATTAGCATTTCAATGTAAGATCTCACTTCTTTTTTATATCTTGGATATTTATCGTCTAATACAATTTTTTCTGTAGAACCTTTTTTAAATACCAGTTTATTTTCTCCAAGAAATGTTTTTCGTTTAACCAAATCATCATAGAGCGCATTCCATAATTTCAACCAAGCATTGAAAAATAACTTTTCATCAAGATATGTAAAAAATCCAAATGATTTCTCATCTGCATCTTTCTTAAATTGAAACCAGTTTAACGCAGACCAAAAAACATGTTCCTTTTCTTTATGGATTACCCATTCTTCTCCTTCGCAACTAGGATCACCACAACCACACGTAATAAAGTAATCTTCGACTTTTTTTCCGTTAAATATTTGTTCAGCATGAGATTTCCATGAACTGATGAGGAAGGAAATCGGTCCAGCGACCGGATATTTAAACGGAAAATTATTTACTTTGAATTTGATTAATATTGGGTATACGATATCCCATTCTTGATATCCATTGTAGAGGTTGAAGGAAGATAATTCTAATTGAAATTCCTTTTCATTCTGTGGAATAAAAAGATAATACATAAATTGTTGATCTATGGTAGATAATTTTGTTAATCGAAAGCTTTGATACTTGAAAAGTTTTCCTAACGTTTATGATATAACATTTTAGAATTTCTTAAAAAGCTTATTTGAAGTGTGTGAAAAGCAGTGAGTAGTCAATAAATATGAAAGTGATGAAAGTATAGCAATTAGAAAGTATAAAACATTTTAATTATTATCAAAACATTTTATATTTCTAATCTGTAAATGTTACTATGGAATCTCGAATCGATGAATTTCTGAAATCTTGTAATAAATCCCAATCATCGCCGGATTTTATGGTCCAATATCAAAATTTAGCTAAAAAAATTACTCAAAGCAAGGATTTTATCCAAGAATTAAAGCGACATAGTGCTTTGGCAAATAAATATCGCCTCTTAATTTATCATCTCCTTAAAGATGGCGAACAATGCAATTGTTCACTGGCAAGGATTTTAGGATTGTCAGAAGGGTCAATCACCCATCATATAAAGAAGTTGGAAGATGCTGGTTTGATTGTAGGCCGCAATCGGGGTCATTTTACCATTTACTATACGGCTGCTAATCTAAAAAAGAGTCTTTAAGAATAATGGATTGAAAGAAAAGGAAATCATTTTAATTTTTTTCAAAACGTTTTAATAATTGCAAAACCTATTTTTAATTATGGGAAAAGTCGGATTTATTTTGTGTGTTTGCACTGGCGATTGCCCTGGTTTTGCAAGCATGAATGTATGGGATTTGATTAACCAAGTACGCTTAGCGTTACCGGTAGAATGGGCAATTGTTCATCCGCAGTTGTGTGAAACTGATGGTGATCGATTTACTAAGAACTTATTGGAGCTAATTCGTCAAAATCAGTTGAAATATTTCATTGCAGGATGTTCTCCAAACATGCAACGTAAATTAATCGGTACTCATTTTAAAGAAGCAGGATTAAATTTTGAGGACTGGGTTATGCCTTTAGATGTACGAAATATGACTACAGATCAAGCTTTCGATGCCATTGAATCTCAATTAGAAAAATGGGTGAAAATTGATGATTAATTCTGATAAAAATAGAATTCCAAAGCAAATTCATCGATTTATGGGCGTGGATCGAAAAGACATTGACTGGTTTCCCATAATTGATTTTAATAAATGTAATAATTGTGGTGATTGTGTTCAATTTTGCGCCCATGGTGTATTTAATATGGAAAATGGAGTATTAATTGTTCAGAATCCAAAAAATTGTGTTGTGTTCTGTCAGGCATGTTTAAAAATGTGTCCAAAAGATGCATTAATATTTCAAGAGAAAAAGAAAGTTTTAGCCCAGATTAGGCAAATAAAATCGCAACAAAAACAATCCATAGATAATTATTGATAGACTTTAGAAAATAATTTAAAATAATATTTGGTGAAATATATGAATGTAAAAATTGTTTTGATTCCTTGTATGGGATGCGAAAAGAACATAGGAAAGATCGGCACTTTGGCAGCTCTTTCTTTGGAAAAATCAAAAAAATTTCCTTTCCTAAGACTTAATCCATCTATCACTCAAATTGCTGCTGGAGAATATACTTCATTTTCTCCAGAAACATTGATTATTGCACTGAATTGCTGTAACGTTCGATGTTCAACAAAGATACTAAATCAAAAGTCTATAAAACCTCACTATTTGATAAATATCTCTAAATATTTGAAGGATATTAATATTCCAAAAGGTGATTATTCAATTCATGAGTTACTTAAAGATTCTTCAGTTTCGATTATTACCGAATGCCTTTCAAACGAAATTGAAGAATATGTTATTCAATTTACACATAAACATGAAGAAAATTCAGTTATCAAAGTAAATGAACCTTCAAATTCTAAGACTTCATTCACATTCACACCAAATTATTCTAAAATGCTCGAATTTACTTTTTCAAAATTTAAATTTCAAGTTCCCATAAATCCAAATCGACTTTTCTTTAATTGGAATGATGCATGGGCTTACTATTTGGGTGAAGGAAAAGTGGTGATTGGTATTACAGATTATCTGCAAAAAAATCTATCTGATATTCTCATTTGTGAATTTAACGAAATAGGCACTAATATTAGTCAATTTGAAGCCGTTGCAGAGATGGAATCAAGCAAGACTGTTAATGAAGTATTAAGTCCTTTCAGTGGTAAAATAATTGCTGTAAATACTAAGTTAGAAGAAGCTCCAGAACTAATAAATGAAGATCCTTATAATAATGGATGGATAGTTGTTTTAGAATGTAATAATTTCGAAGAAGAATCATCAGAATTAATGTCTTCTGAAGAATACTTTAATTTTATGAAGGAAAAAATTGAACAAGAAGGTATTTACCAATGAATGGAAGGAAAAAAGTGAACATTTTACCTTGTAGCGGAATAGGAAAAACCTTAGGTACGTTAAGCCGATGGACTGCATTTGAAATTGTTGAACATTTATGTCCTAAGAAAACTCAATTATTGTGTTTAGCGCGGGCTGTAGTAGGAGATAATGAAATCCAGTCGAAGATTTTAGATAATTATAATATTACTTTAGATGGTTGCCCTAAACAATGTGCTAAAAAGAATATCGAATTAAAAGGTGGCGATGTCCAAAAGTCTTATTTAATGGCGCGATTCTTAATAAAAAATCGAGATCTCATTTATGATAAGAAAAATGTTATTGATCCTGGAGATGGCGCTTTAGAATTAGCCAAACGTATTGCACTACAAATTAGGCCAGTAATTGATAAGATTTTTGATCAAGGCGGTGCGATTTAAACATGATTAAACCGAAATATGTTGGATTACTATCTTGCAGTGGAGAAGAAATACCTGAAGGAACCATTTCTCGTATTGCAACAAGGAAAGTTTTGCAGGAATTATTACCTGGACTAACTACAACTGTATGTGTGCCTTTGTTTTTGACAGGTGACGAACAAGAACGAGGTTTTGTGCTGAAATATCCATGCATTGCCATTGATGGATGTGAAAAAGCCTGTGTTACGAGAAATTTAAAATTACTCGGGAAAAAGCCATTTGCTGAAGTAAATTTATCGCAATTCTTTAATTCAGATGAACTTAAAGAAATCAAAGCCAGCAAACTTCATGATCGCTCTTGGAAAGATCATCCCTATACACAGCGTTTAGCTGAACATTTAGCTTCCTTAAGCGCTCAGAAATTGCACGAAATAAATTCATCTGAAGAAATCTTTTAAAATTCTTAGCCCGACATTAATAACTATGGTAAATGAGATAGCAATTATTGGAGAAATTATTGGTTATGTAACTGCATTTATTATTGCTGCAGTAATCATGCGAAAAAAGCCATCTTATATTGGAAATCGGTATTTTGCAGCAAGTTTCATCCTATTCGGTACTTATTCTTTAGTAATGATGATATATGAATTTGGAATTTCAGAGATTGTTGTTCTTGTTCTTTTTTATCTTTCTTTGGTAATATTAAATTATGCAACCGCGTTTTTTGTTATATCAATGCAGATTTTTATTTATAGCAAATCATGGTTAGAATCAAAAATCCCCAAGGTAGTTCTTGCTGGATCTACCATTATTGCGATTATTTCTGTGGTTATGCCTGTAAAAGTAGAATCATTAGGTCCTGTACAAACAACTAAGAATTTAGTAGCACTTATTTCTATGGGAATTTGGCAGTATACATTATTAATTTATTCTCTTGTTAAAATATCGCAAGTTTTGAAAAATATTGAACAAACAAATAATTTAGTGAAGAAGAAAATCCAAAAATTATGGATCGCACAACTTATCGGTCTTATGGCGCCTACTGCTTCTGTAATTGGGAATATTTTACAAAATTATGTAATCGTTGCTTTGCTTCACATTTTTTTGGCAAGCGCATTTATTCTTGTAGCTTTGGCTATTTTGGGTAAAAAGGATATCGAATAATTAAAATTCATGATTTGTTATCATATAATAATCTTTTTCTTCATTTTATTATTCAATATGGATTGAATAAGTTAATCTTTTTAATATGAGAATAAAAATTAGAAAATTGAAAAAGTAGGTAGTTTAGTTAATAAATAGTGAAATAAATACTATGATCAAGTTAGTTAATAAAAAGTGAATCAGAAGATTATGCCTTCCCAAACACCTCTTCCTAAACAATATTTTTACACATTTCCGTGGCTTAATGGGAGCAGTGAAATCCTTCTTGAAGATATGGGTTTGTTATCACAATCTAATGAAGCCACTTCAGTGGTAAATATGATCAAGAAGTTGTTTACAGAATTTCATAATTTAGATCAAGTTGAAAATGATTTAGAATATAGAATTACCGAATTTCTTAAACAATGTGCTGAATCTAAAGAGAAATTTACAACTTCCACTGATGATATTATTCATTTGGCAATGTATCCGCTTTTACAAATAATTCTATCTTTATTAGGCAATCGTATATTAGGTAATGCTATGGCAAATATCTACGCTAAGCACTGCCAAGAAGAGTTAAGATCGCATTCAACTTCTAAACAGCATGGTTCGAGAAATAAATATAATGACTATCAGATTCAAAGTATTTGTCATAATTTAGGCTTAGAGTGTCTAGTAACTCCAAGAAATATGATTGATCATATTATTTATCCATTTCAAATGGATTTCCAATCATATCTTTCAGTTGCTACAAAATTGACTGGAGATAGATGGAAACTGATAAATAGAATTTTCGTGAAAGGAAAAGTAAATTTAATTCGTGATGATGTAATTCTATTGCTCCGTGAGATGGTTAGAAATAAGACTAAACCAGATTATAAAGCAATAGATCCTGAATTGAAGAAGAAAATTGAAGATATACCAGAAATTAGTCAGATTCTTGAACGTGTGGAAAAAATAGTTGAACAAAACTCAAAGAAATTCACTTCTTCATTGTTTATTGCTGATGAAAAAATTGAATATGAATTATTTCCACCCTGTATGAAAATGATCTTATTTCGTGCTTCTCAAGGGGAAAATTTGTCTCACAATGAACGTTTAGCCATTGCATTTTATTTTCTAAACACAAATCACAGTATTGAAGAAACAGTTGATATATTTAGAACCATTCCAGATTTTGATGAATCTATTGCACGATATCAAGTGGAATTTGCAGCAGGTTCAAGGGGAAAGGGGAAAAAATATAAAATGTATAATTGCGCTAAATTACGAAGTTTTCGTCTTTGTAAAGCTGATGATCCAAAATTCGGAGATCGACTTTGTATACAAGGTGGAAAGCGAAAAGATGGCACTTTTCAACCAATCAAGAATCCAATTAATGATTATGTCTTCTGGAAAAAAGTTGAACTTCAAAGAATTCACAGAAGTCAGATTCCTACGACATTGGATGGTTCAAAAACTTCTCAAACTTCTCAAGATTCTGTATCTTCTGTACACTCTGAAAAAACTAAAAAATAGGGCGAGCTGTTCGATGAATTTAACCCAATATTATCTATATAAACTATTTCAAGCATATTATAAGGCTCATCTGAAGAATTATCCCACTATCAGTGATTTACCAAATAGAGAATTTGCCTTTATACGTTGGGATCATCCTGGAATGCAACGTCATATTGGATATCCAAATTCTAACTTTTTATTGGATTATTTGGTAAAATATGCTCCACGACACAGTTATCGGAGTGCAACTATCTATTCAACTCCATCAGCAGATAAAATGGAGCATAAAGGTTATTTAGGTTGTGATTTTGTCGTCGATATCGATTCTGATCACATTCCTACTTCTTGTCAACATCGTCATAACTATGTCATTTGTAAAAATTGCGGAAAACTTCTCTTGGGAGATAAACCAGAAGAGTGTCCTGACTGCCATAGTAAAAAATTTAAAAAAATTGTCTGGATTTGCGATGAATGCTTAAATGTTTCAAAAGAACAAGTGCATCATTTGATTGATGGATTTTTATTAAAGGATTTTAATATTCCCCTTTCTGCTATCAAATTGAATTTTTCTGGTCATCGAGGATATCATGTACGTATTGAATCTAAAGTTTTTCGCTCGCTTGATCAAGAAGAACGTCGTGAAATTGCAGATTACGTTACAGGTCAAGGTTTTTCTTATAATATATGGAATTATAAGCCTGTTCAATCCAATATGTCTGGATTCCGTATTGATCAACCTGGTTGGCCAGGTAAGATTGCTCGTGAGTTCTATAAAGTTCTTTCTCAAGGGAGTGATTATACTGAAAATATTTTTTCAAATCCTCGATATGGGAATCCTATTCGTTCTAATGTTTTAAGGATTTTAATTGAACGAAGAATAGATCTCATTAGAAAGCTTGAAAATAAAAACCCCATTTGGGGAATTCCTCATGTTGGACCTACTACATGGCATCGTATATTTGAAATTTTGCGAGATTTAATTAAAGCTGATATAGATGTAGTTGTTTCTATTGATGTTCATCGATTAATTCGTTTGGAAGGTTCAATTCATGGAAAAGCAGGGTTAAAGGTAGTTGATGTTCCTTATGAAAAATTGGATGAGTTTGATCCATTGACTGATGCATTGACCTTTCCAAAAGAGAGTACAAATAAACTAACAATTAAGATTACTGCTCCTATCTGCCCTCCAATTCGAATAGGGAAAATAACATATGATAATTTTCAACCTGATGAAGAATATACTGTTCCCCTAAATGTCGGATTGTTTTTACTTTGTAAAGATGTTGCGGAATTAATAAAAAACTAATAAAAATTGGCGAATTTAACCTATATTATAATTTATTCACCATTTACAAATTAATTTCAATACAGATCTTTAACACCTAAAGAAAATTGTATGTATTAAAATTGAAGAAATCAGGATGAAAGAAATGGATGCCTTTACCCAAGAAAAAATCTATACTAATTTACTTCGAATTTGGGAACGCGTGCATTCAAGCAAAAAAATAATAAAAATCAACAAAAAAGAAGAGTTTCTCTCTGGTATTCGAGAGTTGGGTAAAGCACTTATAAAACAATTAAGCGAAACTAAGAATTTCACAATACAATTAATCATTCAGAAAACTATAGATAATATCCGCTATATGGTGGCAGATATTCTGGAAATACGTGCAGAAAAAATAACAAATTCTGCAAAAACTAATGAATTTGTGGAAGAATCACTCTTATTTCCATTTGAATTGCAATTTTATCATCAATTACAACCTTCATTTCGTGGTTTTTTAAAATCAAAACAACAAATTCTTCAATCCTTTAATTTCAATGAAATTTTCTCGCCAAATAAATTGAAAGATTTTAAGGATAGTTCTCAAGATTTTGAAAATGATAATTTTATCCCA
Organism: Candidatus Harpocratesius repetitus; assembly: GCA_021498095.1. Lineage (GTDB taxonomy): Archaea > Asgardarchaeota > Lokiarchaeia > Sigyniarchaeales > Promethearchaeaceae > Harpocratesius > Harpocratesius repetitus. The sequence continues at coordinate 1,606,845 of JAIZWK010000001.1, forward strand.
AATTATGAAGATGACTCGTTTATTGATTCAACAGAATCTATTTCTGAAGATATTAATTCTTCACAATATTCTGTAAATAAGTCTGAATCAAACGATAATTCAATATCAAATAATAATTCATCAGATTCACTTCAAAAAGAGCAAAAATATTCTTACGACACACAAATACTATCTTCCACCAAAGAATCTTCAAAAGACTTCCTTAAATCCGCTAGAGCTAAGTCAAAAATCCATTATCAAACGATTATTTCTAATTCTGAAATTTCCCCTTTTGTTGGTCAAGATCTTATTATTTATGGACCTTTAACAAAGGGTGAAATTGCTAGTATTCCTGAAAAAAATGCTCAGATTTTTCAAGGAGAAAATATGATCAAGCTTATTAGATCAAATCACAAATGATAATGTGCTTCATGTTATTCGAAATTTCCTTTCCTACTTCAAACAATCTTCAATTTTATATTCCAATTTCATTTGTTATTATTATTCTTCACATTCAAACTGCAGGAATTGCTTTATATAGGAGTTTTCTCTACAAAAAAAGTTCTCCTTTCACAAGTCAAGTTCTATTCGCATATGGATTTCTTCTTACAAGTCAAATGCTAGGGTTTATTTTTTTATCATTAGAACGATTTTTAATTTGGAATCTTCTCACTGGTTGGTCAAATGAATATTTTTACATTATTGGTTGGTATTTATTAGGTATAGGGGGATTTGGAGCAAATTTAATCTTTGAACGAAGTTTCAGTTTAACTTCTAAGTATCCATATCTCTTTTCTTCTCTATCGTTTCTTTTAATTTTAATTAATCTTTTTAATTGGGAAAATGCTACTATTGGTTATTTTTCAGTTGTTTTATTTTTCATAATTAATTTTTTCATATTTTTATACTGGCTTAGATTATATCTGAAAAGTTCAAATCAAATAAAGAAATTTTTGCGAGATATAATGATTGGATTTCTCATTGGTTCCTTGAATTTGATGGCAATGAATAAACAGATCGAAGAATATTCTTTTTCTGAAATTCTTTATATTATTTTGTATATTGGGCAGTTTATTGGTTGTGTCCTGCAATTTCATGCTGTTTTTCACATCAAAACTCTTAATGATGCTGATTGGCGCTCTTCTATTTTAGAAATTGCAATAATTCATCAAGAAACTAAAGAAATATTATTATATCAAGATTTTACTGAGAAAAAAATGAGCGATCTGACCAATTTTTCTTCATCTATCAATGCTTTAGAAGAAATCCTTAAATTAATTGAAATTAATCCCCCTCATAAAACTGAAGCGATAAATATCGAAAGGGATCAAAACCAATTGATAATATTGTATTATAAGAATTTGATTGGTGTTTTAATCACTTCCCAACCATTTTATATCTATCCTCGATTACTTTTGAAAATTCTTGTAGAGTTTTCATATGAATATCATTATATTCTGTTCCGTAAAAGAAAAATTAAATTAAATCAAGTTGAATTTAAACCCTTCCTTCAACGATTATATCAATTAGTGTATGGTTAAATAGAAAAAACTTTTTTATTAAAAAAAATAGGAAATTATCCAGAATGATATTATTAAAATTTACTTCGCTCTCCGTAATGATATCTTTTTCCCTCGAGATTGTAATCACTTTTTTGAGTTTTGAATTTTTCCTGTTATTTTTTGAACAATATTCGAAAAAAACAAATGAATCTATCTCGAACAACACATCTTCCAAATTTTCAATAATACAGAATAAAGAACCAAATCAAATTTTAAATATTTCAGCATTTAGACGGGTTATTCTAAAAATAACCAAGATCTGCAAAAAATTACTATCAATTCTTCAAAATAGGGAATTATGTTGGGGTATTATGTTTTTTCTTATTGGGAATATGATGGTTTTACAAATTATTGGCGATTTCTATTTTTCTGAAAAGAAAATAAGATATTTCTTTATTTATGGTCGGAATTTGGAGTTTATACTATCTTTATCTCTATTCAGTTTCTCATTAGAATCAAGTGAATTGAAAACTAATAATTATTTAATCTCTAAAGGATTCGGGCTTCTTTCTGCTGCTATTTTTATTTTCACTGTATTTTCTCCTCAAATTACAATTATCCTCCTTCTTTTGGCAATTCCCTTAATTTTATTCTTATTAATCCAATATGGATGGATAACTTTAATCCAAACAAAAAAATTTCGGACATTTCGATACCCTTTTTATGCTTTATTTTTAGGATTTTTCTTATTTATTGCAGGATTCCTCATCAGTCAGCTACTTTTTAATACACGGGATCTTCCAAATTTGGATTTAAGTGGAAGATTAGTTGGAGATTTCATTCAACTTTTTGGAATTCTTCTATTAGCTGTGGCATTTTTCTTCTTACCATCCTTAAATGAATTTACATGGTATGATAAATTACAAAAAATGTTTGTAATCCATCCTACTGGATTATGTTTATTTGGCTATGATTTTCTTAAATTTCAGGCAATCTCAGAGGCATCAACAGATACTGATCTTACAACCAGTCTTTTATTAGCAATGAACACCATCGCTCAAGAAATAACCCCACAAAAATCATCTAAAAGTGATGTGATTCATAAAGATAACTTAGTTATACTTTTTGAATTTGGGATGTATTGCTTCATCGCTTTATTTGTATCTGAAGATAGTATTACCATCCGCAAGAAATTGAGAGAATTCAGTGGTTCTTTTGAACGTATGTTTTCAGCTCAGCTTAAGAAATGGTCTGGAAACACTAATCAATTTGAAACCGCAGAGAGATTAATATTCAAGATCTTTACCCCAGATCCACTATAATTTCATGCATCCAATTATTATTTGAGTTGGTATTTCCACATTCTTAAAATCAGTCAAAATTTCATATTTTCGTCATTTTTCTTTGAATTATTGATTAAATAATATTTTATTTTCTTAAACGATGTTTCGACAAATTTAAAATTAGGATAAATTTAGGGATTGTGGAAAATCAAGATAAAATTTTTGGATTTCCTTCAATTTTTCGAATTCTGCTATACTCTCAAAAAATTAGGGAATTATTTTTTTCTGCATTTTTTCTCGAAAATAAGGCAATCTATATCGCTGATATTTATCTTGTAACGAAAATTTAGGGGGAAAAACGTTTTCTGTGGAGATTTTACAAAGAGGGCATTGGTTTGATAAAGTATATTTATGGCAATGAGGACATTTTTGTAAATGATGTGTCATTTGTCTCTTTCTCCTAAAACTAATATAATATTAATTAAAATTAAAAATAATTATCCTTATTGCTCGTTCGATAGATCTTCCCGGAGTAATTTCACACTTCCTGCATGACCAATCGTTTCTTCGAATTTTTTATGTACCTTTTCTAAGAATTTTTCTGCCGTATGATAATCCTTCGCTTCTAAATTCATACGATAAATTGGTGCTCCAATGTAAGCAAAAGATATTTCTACTCCTTTGGGTTTACGCAATCTTTTTACTGCTGCAAAACCTTCTTTGATTACTTCAATTCCATTACCTTCAAAAGAACGAATGTCAAATTCTACTTGTAAATTCACTTTACTGATTGTTATATTTTCAATTATTAACTTGTATAATTCTTTTTGGAGATCTTCAGATATATCTAAACCAGGTGTATTAATGAGTGCTTCAAATCCGTCTTCTTTAATCGTTTCAAATGCGTTGCGAATTTCACCATATTGATCGATTAATGCCCAAATTGCTTTTTCATACAAATCAGACAAAGTCATTCCATGCTGTTCTGCAAAAAAATTAAGAAGTCCTTCTAATTTAATTGCATATCGCCATTGGTTCATCACGGTGGTACGTTGAATTTTGTTTACACGTCGTAAACTTAAATCTAAGTATCCTCTATCCTTATTTACTCGAATGACTTGTAAAACTAAACGTTGTCCAATTGAAACAATCGAATTAATGTTTTTCACCCAACGGTTTGATAGTTCTGATATGTGTACCATGCCTTGGGCACGTTCTTCATGAGGGAGGCCTGCATAATCTTCTAGTTCAACTTGTACATAGCCTCGTTGAACATTTGTTACGCGGCAGACAACGAGTTCACCAGGTTCTGGAAAAGGATTACGATTGAGCATTGTAGTAAGAAACACTTGATTTATTATGAATTTTGCGATTTAACCATTATTTAATATTTGATTCTATAATTAGAAAAAAATGATTTGTTGGATGAATGAGTGAATAAAATAAATGAAATTCTATTGAATTAATATTTTGTTTTTACTTCTTTTGTTACAAAGCATGTTTCCTTAATGTTTATGCCTGGAATTTTGGAAATTTCATCTTCAATTAAAGGATCTAAATATTCTAATGACGGCAATTCACATCTTACAAATATTCCACAATCTCCTGATAATCGCCAAATATCTGTTATTTCAGGTATCTTTTTTAATTCTTGAGTTATTTTCTTTATTTGATTAAGATCCGGTTGGATTTTGATCGTTGCTCTTGTGGGATTATCCAATTTTTGATCATCGAGTACAATCGTGAATTTTTTAATGACACCATCTACAAGGAGCCTATTTACTCTTCTTCTAACAGTTGCCTCCGTTTTTCCAATTTGTTCTGCTATGCTTCGATAAGATGTACGAGCATCTTTCTTTAACAATTCAATAATATTACGATCGAGTAAATCAATATGTGGTTTTTCTGTAGACATAATTCATCAAAATGATCGGGGTTAAAAAGAATTAATGCAAAACGATTAAAAAAGTTAATGAAATGATCATCAAGAAGTAAAAATATAATATTAATCATTCAAAACAATTCCGAAAAAGATCATTAGATCGATAAAAAAACTGAAAAAAATCGGATTTGTTAAATATAGATATCGATAAATTTTGAGGTGAGAATTATTCATGACAGATTTCTTAAAATTAAAGTATATGGAGTATGAGAGATTTTACCAATTCTTTAAAAAAGATGATAACCAAGCATTGAAACAGCATAAAATTGCAGTATCTGAAACAATAAAAGAACAAAAAGAGATAAAAAAGCTAAAGGAATTAAAAGATCCTCAAAATCTTCAAAATTCCCAAGAATCGCAAAAAGAGCAAGAAAATCAAAATATACTGGTAGAATGTTGAAGATATTTGTCAACTTGTCTACTTTTTTTTATTTTATCAATTTCGTTGCTTCAAATTTACGATCTTGAAGATAGTCGAAATACTCTTGCTGTTTTTGGAATCCGCGCTGAAGTTTTAATTCCTACAAAAATCGGTGCATTTGATGATGCAATTTCTGTGTATTTAACTGGTTTTCCATTAACTTGCATTGAATCAATGATTTGTTCAAAGTAAAAATCCTTTTGATTTTCGAAGATAATTGTATCCCCGATTTTTAATTGACCTTTGACAAGGTGGATCTCTACAGCACTTGATTTTGGATAAAAGTTTTTTACTTCACCAATATGAATTTTACGGATTTTTGCTTGATTTCCTCGAATTGTTCTTTCGATATCTTCAAGACTTGGCTTCGAGAAATAAAATCCCAAGTGAAATCCTCTGTTAAAAACAGATTCAAGCCGAGAAATCCATCCATCTACATGTTCCTGATTATAACTTCCATCAAAATACGCATCAATAGCTTCTCTATAACATTTGGCTGTTTCTTCAATGTAGCGAGGATCCCTCATCCTACCTTCAATTTTAAATGCTCTAATTCCAGCTTTAACCAATTCTGGTATGTGTCCGATCATGCAGAGATCTTTGGCATTGAAAAACATTCCAGAATACGGTTCATATTGGATTACTTCACTTTCTTCACCCTTAAATGTATACATTCTCCTGCAAGGTTGAACACATTTCCCACGATTAGCAGAAAATTCAGGGTTAAAACCCATTATTTCCGATGAGAGATAACACCTACCACTTACTGCGGTACATGAAGCACCATGAACGAATGTTTCTACTGGAATTTTGATTTTTCTAATAATTTCATTAATATCTTGTAAATCTAACTCGCGTGCTAAAATTAATCGTTCTGCACCTAATTCTTGATAAAAACGTGCACTTAATTCATTCGAGATGTTTGCTTGGGTTGAAACATGAAATGGGATTCCAATTTGCTTAGCAATCATAATTGCGGCTAAATCATGACAGATTATGGCATCAACACCCGAATCATGCGCTAATTCTATAGTTTGGTGCAATTCAATCAATTCTGTATTGTATATCAAAATATTTGTCGTTAGATAACATCTTTTTTCCTTTGAGTGTACCAAATCTACTAATCTTTTGAGATCTGATGATGGAAAATTCATCGCTCTCGCTCGCATGCTGAAATTTGTTTGCAATCCAAAGTATACTGCATCTGCTGAATCTAAAACTGTGGAATTTGGATGCAATGTTTTCCATCCATTAAGTGGAACAAGTAATTCAGGCTTGAACGTAGGTTGTGCAGTTGTGAAAGAATTATGATCTGTGTTTAAGCCGTATGAATCCATAATTGATTATTAAAAAAAAAATCGCTTTATAATGAATTTTGCTCTTTTGAAAGATATCTTTATTATTTTTGATCTTTAGAACCATTTTTACATACAAATAAATATGACATTATCGAAATAATATCAATAGAAAATTGAAAAAGGAGCTGAAATATACACTAATTTTGTCAAATCCCGAATTACTATGGGTTTAAGGCAAAATTTTTTGTTAAATTTAACAGTAGGATAAAAAGAGGCCATTTACTTAAAAATTTGAGGGTTTGCCATGCAAAAGCGAATGTATACACTGCCAAAATTAGTACTAATTCCTAGTTGGGGAAAACTTCTTGGATATCCAATCTTGGGGACTTATAGAAATCATAAAGTTAGGAATATATTAAATGATCCAATCATATTTTTATCAAATTTCGAATGTTCTATTACAACTGAAAAGGAAACACGTCATTACCTATTTGGATTGGGTTTTTATTATACAAAATTTCAAATTGATGCGAATAATTACATAATTGATTATCGTCGTTTAACTTGTATTGTTCTTTCTGATTTTGTTTATCAATTTATTAAGGACTCAGTAGATATATCTGCTATTCGAGATCCCGATATTATTTTAAAAGAAACTATGTTTAGCATAGTTTTTCCAATTGAACAAGGAAAACGTAATGAAAATCAATTATCATTCATTCGCGGAGTTCTGAATAGAGAGATTTTCATGCCATATAAAGAAATCTTAACTAAGTTTATCGATCATCTTCAAAATGTTCCATCGAATAAATTTAAGCAGGCAGGTCATGCTTTACTGATGGGAACTAGATCCGATTTCAGCATGATGTATTTATCAAATTCTATTTCTCCTGAAATTCTATCCGAATTTAATCCATCAACTCCAGGAATAACTCATATTGGTACAAATGCTGACTTTGTTCTCTCAAAGGAGTTTTCTTCAGAAGAAATAGATTTTATTAATTATTCCATTCAATATTTAGAATATATTTTTAACGATATTTCGTTTAACCCTGCATCTCCTTTAGACTATTTTGAAGAAGGATTTTACCGTTTTCAAAAGAAGGAAATGTTTTCATCAACTAATATCCCAGCAAAACAAATTCAATTGGAAAAAATGTTAGATGTAACTCAAATTTCTCCTGAGATTTTTGTTACCTCACCATTATATGAGAAAAAAGTAGTTTGGGATGAAAATCATCCCCGAAAATCGCTAGAATTATGGGGGATTAAACCAAAAGAATCTAAAATCCGTCTTCTTGCTTTGACTGAACTAAAAAATACCGTAAAGGAAGAATCTGCAAATATCGAATTAAACGATTATAAACGTGGGCCTAGCCTTCAAAGTTCTAATTTTGAATTAGACATCCATAAAAGACCAAAAGTAAATATCAAAGAATTACCACCAATACCTGAATCAACAGTGAAGGATATTCTTAATTATTTGCATATGATAATAGGTGAAGATTATGAAGCTCACCAACTTGCTGATACATTTGAAAAGGCTCGAGATACAATTAAAAAACTTACTTTTAATTCAAAATATATTTGGGAACTCAGCAAAATGGCGAATTTATTTTACAGAGAAGAGCCAGGATTTGGGTTAAAACAGATAGAAAAAAATCGAACAATGATGAACATAAAGGATTGGATAGATGAAATTGAAGAACAAGAACGATTGGAGCGAGAACGAATAGAGAAAGAAAGGTTGGAGCGAGAACGGTTGGAACGAGAACGATTGGAGAAAGAAAGATTGGAGCGAGAACGGTTGGAACGAGAACGATTGGAGAAAGAAAGATTGGAACGTGAGCGGTTGGAAAAAGAACGAATAGAGAAAGAAAGGTTGGAACGTGAGCGGTTGGAAAAAGAACGAATAGAGAAAGAAAGGTTGGAACGTGAGCGGTTGGAAAAAGAACGAATAGAGAAAGAAAGGTTGGAACGTGAGCGGTTGGAAAAAGAAGGAATAGAGAAAGAAAGGTTGGAACGTGAGCGGTTGGAAAAAGAACGAATAGAGAAAGAAAGGTTGGAGCGAGAACGGTTGGAACGCGAACGATTGGAGAAAGAAAGGTTGGAACGTGAGCGGTTGGAAAAAGAACGAATAGAGAAAGAGAAATCTAAAGAATATATAAAGGAGAAAGAAAGATTGGAAAGAGAAAGACTCAAACGTGAACAACAACTCAGTATTGAGCATCATAAACTTTGGACTGAAAAATTCCAAAAAAATATTCCTATATCGAATTCACAAGTTTCTCAGAGCAATAAGAAACTTTCAATCCCTAATAATCCTATGGAAAATAAATATCTGGAGATACAAAGGCAATTAAACCAAGTTACTGAGGAATTAAAAATAATTCAATCTAAATCTCCCAAATCTAAACAAGAAAAATCAGATTTGAAAGCGAAAAAGAAGGAGTTAAAAAAAGAATTCAAAAAATTAAAAAAATCTCTGAAGAAGTTGCAAAAGAATTTAAATAAATCCTAATGCATGATTTTTTTATCTTTATTCCATTATATTTTCAAGAAATGCCTAATCAAAAATTTCCCCAAGATCATCAAGGAGGGGCAGATCTCCGAAATGTAATCAATTACTATCGGAAAAAAGCACTCCATTATGACGAAGATTATTCCGAATGGTATTGGAAACTTTATGATGATCTCACTTGGAATTTTTTAAAACCTTACCTTCCTCATAAAAATAACATGCGAATTTTAGATGTTGGGGCAGGTACGGGAAAATGGGCAATAAAATTGGCTCAAATGGGATTTTATGTAGATTGTCTAGATATTTCTCCTGAAATGTTGAAAATTGCAGAAAAAAAAGTAAAATATCTTGATTTAGAATCGAATATCACATTTCAAATAAAAGATATTCGAGATCTCTCTAATTTATCTGATAATTCATATGATCTTGTTTTAGCTCTCGGAGATGTAATATCGTACTGTATTGATGATTCTCTTGCAGTAGGGGAATTATATCGCGTTACTAAACAAAAAGGCTGGTGTATCGCATCCGTGGATAGTAAATTCATATATATGCTTAATCATATCAAATATAATCAATTTAAAGCTCTAAAAAGTGTTGAGCAGACTAGTATTTCATATTTTTTTAAAAAACATCCAGTTAAAACGTATACACCTCAAGAATTACAAAATCTTTTTCAAAATGCTGGATTTATTGTCAAAGAAATTTGTGGTAAGTCAATATTTTCAGGCGCCCTCCGTAAAAAAATGCGCGAAAAGAAAATTTCTGAAAATTACGAATTATTTCTCCAGTTAGAGATGAAATATGGGAGGGATCCTTCCTTTATAGGTCAAGCAGGGCATTTACAAATTTCTGCTCAAAAATCATAAAAAGCACTTGATTTAATCAAATGAATGAAAGTATGAGAAAAAAATGAAAATCATATCTATTTTATTGTTCTTCTTCAACTTTTACTGTTATTTTCGGCTTTTTAGTGAAACTCACTTTCAATAGACCATTTTTAAGTCGAGCTTTCACTTTTCTTTCTTCAATTTCATCATTAACTGGAATTTCAACCTTAACTGGGCGATTCCAAATATATTTTCCCATTGAGACAATTTTGTGGGCTTTTTCTTTTTCTTCTGTATTTTTTGCTTTTTCAGATGTATTCGGTGGTTCTGCTTCGATATTAATCGAATTTCGCGATAAAGAGATATGAACGGCATCCGCTTTGAAACCGGGTAAAGGCATGGTGATTAGATATTCGTCAGCTGTTTCTTCTAAATCGTATGGCATAAATGGGGCATATTGATGTAATATCTGGTCCCAAGGTGGATGATTATAACCGCATTTTATATGTGCAAATTGATATGTCATAATATTGTACTCCTTTTGAAAGTTTAATAAAAAAATGGAAATCTCTCTTTCAATGATTTTAAAGCTTCACTTTTTTCGTCGAAATGATTGAATTCAATTGTATTTACTTTCCCTTTACGAGCAACATGCCAATCTTTAGGATTCGCCTTTGAAGGATGTTTGATATATACTTTTAACTGATCTTCTGGGCAAAGTATTTCTTGTGAGAAAATGGGAATCCAAGATGGATTCTGTATTTCTCTGATTGAAAGGCTCATATTTATTCGTCTCCTGAAGAAAAAAATGGTGATAAGAATGAAAATTACAGAATTTTTGAAAACTCTACTCGTAAAATACCTTTATCCAATTTTGCTTTTACTAAATTTGGATCCACGTTGTGTTCGATAGGTATTTCGACATGAATAGGACGTTCCCAAAAGAAATGGCTCCAAGCAATATGGCACTTATGTTTCTTGTTTTCATCTTTATTTTTAGTTTTTGATTGATTTTTACAAAGATTTGCTTCAATGTGGATGTGATTATCAGCAGAAAGAGAAATGTTAATATCTTGCGGTGATAATCCAGGAAGTGGCATTTCAACAATATAATGTGTTGATGTCTCTGTAAGATCATATGGCATGAATGTTTCTAATTTGTCAATAGGGACGAATTTCAAATATGTCTGCAATGTATGTAATAGCAAATCTTTTTCTTTCTGCGATAAATAACTATCAAATGGGGGTAGGGAAAAAAACTCTGTGAATTTGGAATCGTTAGGCATGATGATTTTCACCACTGGTTTTTCTAATCCTGCTCCCACACAACTTTTACTGGTATTATTTTCGTTTTTTCCTTTAATTCTGCAATTTTTTCTTCAATCACCTTGATGTCTTCGTCAATATTTTGAGTGTAGTCGTTTAACCATTGTGTTGCGCGTTCTTTTTCTCGTTTCAGCTGTTGTTTAAGATTTTCTAATTCCTTGATATTCCATTTTGTTGGAGGCTGCTTGAATTGGGAGATTCCAAAGAAGCAGGGATTCTTAAAAAGGTGGACATCAAGGGGGATTCCTTGATTCATTGGTTTAATGAGAATTTTAAAGAACGTGGGCAAAAAATTCATGCTGAGATTGAGTGCGTCAGGGATATGTTGGGTTATATATTCTTTTCCCGCTTGAGTGATTGTATACTTGGAATCGACTTTTTTTAAAGCACCTTGTTCAAGTAATTGTTTTAATTTTGGATAAATAGTTCCGGGTCCTGGAGTCCAAGCGGGGGCGAATAGTTCGTTGATTTTTTTCACGATGGAATAGCCGGTGATACCATTAGAATGATTGTTGATAATGGATAGTATGATAAGTTGATGGTTTTCTGGTTGAAAGAGCATGAAATATCACAGCATGAAGTTGGAAGAGTATTCGAAAATCGAATAATCTTAATTGATAATAGAATACAACGATATTTAAATGTTTGGTTATCGAACATGAATGTTCGAAATTCGAATATTATGTTTTCTTGAAATTCGTTTTTCTTATTTTTTTGTTCGTAACAGCAGTAATACAGTTATTCCATATTTGGAAATTTTTCAGTAATCTTTCCGAAGGCATTGGTTTAATAGTTATGTAATGGTGAATAATATAGAATGTTCCATAGTAAATCTGATATTGACATCAAAGGATCTGAAGAGGCAAAAGCTTCATCATCATTCACAAAATTCAATCCACAACATATCAAGTATCTATGGATCATTGAAAAACATTCTTCAAAATCGCTCTTTTATCATGAATTGGAAAATGTTCAGACTTTAGATGGTATGCTCTTATCTGGGCTGCTTTCTGCACTTAACAGTTTTTCTGAAGCAGAGTTGGGTGACTCTGGGATTGAATCTATTGAAATGGGTGGATTAAGATGGGTTTATTTAAACAATCCAGAGACTCATTTAATGTTAATTGCAGCATCTGATAAACAAACACAAGCACCTTTGATAAAAGCTAGGTTAAAAGTAATACATGATATGTTTATTCGTGATTTTCAAATAAATGATGAGTTTTGGAAGAAATGGGATTTTGAAATTGCTCAATTTCGCCGATTTTCCGAAGTAGTTGAAACTCTTTATCAGCAATGGTCACAAGCTGATCATATTATGAATGTAGGGGCTTTGTTTGATTTAATGGGTATTTTTCAACAAATCTTTTGTATATTTATTAATATCGTGAATGATAATTTTGCGGGTTTAAAAAGACATATTGTATTAGAACGACTTCATCGCTATAGAGATAAACTTGAATTATGGTATCACAGGCAGAATTTAAGCGATAGTTATCGAGTAATTGAAATTTTCATACCTTCGATTGATTTAATTACAGATGAGATAATTTTTAGTGAAGCTCCTGCAACAAACATTTTTGGGTTAAATCCTGTTGGGCTAAACCAAGATGTGTTGATTCCGCTATTTTATTTAGTGTTACATCATTTTCAGAATGTATTGCAGAGAGAATTGGGTGAAAGACTGTATCTTTCTATCGTTAAAAAAGAAATTATCCCATTTTTATTACAAAAGTGGGAAATTTTGAAATCAATGGAATTGAATAAACTATTATTACAACTATTTTTTGCAGACTGAGCAGATACATGCAAAATCTCCTTTGTAACCAAAATCAATACCAAGAACAAAGAAATAAAAAAAGTGCTTATTCTTTTATCGCAGTTGCTTTAATTTCAATAAGGCAATCTTTAGGAAGACGAGCCACTTCCACAGCTGCACGAGCAGGATAACCTGTATCTTTACAATAGGGTTCGAAAGTTTCGGCATAAATCTTATTCATTACGCCAAAATCATTCATATCTTTGAGAAACACTTCACAAATGACTATATCTGCTAAAGAATAACCTGCAGCATCAAGAACTGCTTGAATATTTGCGAAGACTTGACGAGTTTGTGCTTCTATCCCTTCTGGAATTGTTCCTAGATCTTTATTAATTGGAATTTGACCTGATAAATAGAGTGTTTTATTAGTTTTTACTGCATGTGAGTAAGGCCCCACAGCTGCAGGGGCATTTGAAGCGTTAATTATTTCTTTAACCATGATTGAACACCGAGTAATTACTTTTACTTAAGAAAAGTAATATGATAAATGGAATGAAACATAAAAAATTCACTCTTTTAATATTAATATAGTAGGATAGATAAAAATTCAAAAAAAAATCAAGATTCTTTGTATTCTGCCTTAATTCACTACAGAATTAAATGATTAATAATTTATCTATCAATATTTTCGATTTTCTTAAGATGAAAGATTACCAAAAGAAATTATTTTAATAAATAATTATTTTGAATATGGTTAAATGTAATGAAGATAGATTTACACCTGAGCAAAAGCTAAAATTCGATCTTCGTCATTATCCTGTTCGTCCTCATGTAGGTGTTGGAGGTGTCATTTGCTGGAAGGATTATGTAGTGATTGTAAAAAGAAAATATAATCCAAATAAAGGAAAATGGGCAATTCCTGGAGGGCATTTAAAATTAGGTGAACGCGCCTCAGATGGTGCATTACGTGAATGCATGGAAGAAACAGGTTTATTTCTTGAAGTGGGAGAATTGGCTTCAGTGATTGATAAGATTGATTATGATTCAAATGGAAAAATTGAATATCATTATGTTCTTTGTGATTATTGGATGATTATACCAAATGCTGAATCATTTAAAGAACCTCCTCGGTTAATTCCTCAATCAGATGTAATTGATGCGCGTTTTGTTCATTTCGAAGAATTATCAAACTATGAACTTACACCAACTGTGAAGAAATTATTTATAAATCTAAAAATTTTTAAGTAATTCTATAAACAGAAAAAATATTTTAATATAGAATTCAAATTATAAAAAATGAAAAATTATTAAGAATCAATAAGAATTACCGCAGTTAGGACAAAATTTACCTCCTTGAGTCACTTCATGCCCACAGTATGGGCAAAATCGAGGGGAATCACGTGATGTTTTAGATTTTTCAATATTAGAGACAGATGTTTTTTCATTTTCCATTTGTGATTGCTTATGCATTCTTTCTTTTTCTTTCCATTCTTTGTGTTTCTTCTGAATTATTTGTTTTGTTTCAATAGAAAGTTCTTTTATTCTCTTAGCAGTGGTTTTTGCTTGTTCTTTAATTTGCTTCGATAATTTTTTCGATTTTTTTTTGATGGTTTTTGATTTCTCTTTTACTTGAATTTTAAGTTTTTTTCCTTTTGCTTTTAAATAATCTTTTAATGGAATTTCTTCAAAAGAACCTTTAGATTCATCACATTTTGAATTTGAATGATCTTTACTGCTATCTATTTTTTTTTCGTCTTTATAATAATTTAAGTTTGAATTTTTTGCCATAATGCTTACCTTAAATGAGTAATCAAGATTAGGATGATATATTTGATATATTTGTAATAAAATATAACCCTTTTTCAGATTAAATATTTCTAATTATTAGTAGAATTTAATCAATCTAAAAGCATTTGGAGTCTGGTAATTAGCAATCTTACTTTTTATTCAAATTCTTTCCAAATAACGGATAAATCTTCAATAAAAAGCTGGAGATTGCCTGAGTCAAAGAATATCTGAACATTTCCATCACTTACATTACTTAAGGTTAACGATGATTGCTGTAAATTTTGGTTTTGTAGAGGATATTCACATCCTGAAAGATTAACATTACAACATTCAGAATATGGAATAAGAGAAAAAATTTTTCCTTTTTTGACAGGAATTTTGTATTTTTTCAAAGGAGATAAAGCTTTTAGGCATCCACTTGCACTGATCAACCAAAATTTATCAGGCGCTTTAAACAATAAGAGTTTATTAAAAAGATCGTGATCTAATCGTCCTCCTATCATATTGATTCCTAAAACTAGTTCAAATTTTTTCTCTAATGAATAATTTAGTGCAATTTCTGTATCTGATCGATTTTTTTTAGATGGAAATGATATTTTTTTTGTTTTAGAGAATGAGTTCAAAAGATCAGGATCGACAGAATCAAAATCTCCAATAATTAAATCAGGAGAAATATGATTTTTCCATGCAAATTCTAATCCTTTATCGATTGCGATAATAAAGGCATGCTTGAGGATGATTTCTGGAATTACTTCAAAAGATTTAATGTCAAATTGAGGACTCCCAGAAATAAGAAGTGCAGTTTTTTTTTGTAGATCCCGATTATTCATAATCAAAAATACGTGCCTTTATTAAAAAAAGTTCACTCAAACAAAATTTGTTAAAAATGTTCCTCAGAAATGGTGTTTTGCGGGAAAATTATGGGCTATAGAACCAAAAAGTAAAAAATTTTTATATATTTGTTTCTCCAATTTACATGATAAAAATGAAGTTCAAAATCATGAAAAAAAATCGAGTTTTTGAAGTTATGCTTCTTTTCTGTCTTTTTTTTGGAATATTTATCTTTCCACATTCAATTCGAGCTGTTGCCTCAGAACCTAAATTAACAATTTACACATATGAATCATTACTTGCTGATCCTGGTTATGATTTTATCGAAGGTTACTCTAATTATTCTGGAATTCCTAAGGATCAGATTCAATTGGTTGCATTGGAAGATGCAAATAGTTTGATTACACGGTTATTAGGCGAAAAAGAATCTCCAGTTGCCGATGTTGTGATTGGATTGGATAATAGTTTGATTTTTGAAGCAAAAAGATATAATCTTTTAAAACCTTATTCTTCCCCGTTAATAGAGAATATCTCTTCATCTTTGATTAACAATTTAGATCCTGACCACTATCTCTTGCCTTATGATTACGGAATAATTGCCTTCAATTATGACCAGTTGCGAGTTAACACAACTACTGTTCCAGATCTTGAAAACTTGACTTTGAATAAAATTTTGGATTTGGATTTAGCAAAAAAGATCGTTGTTGAAGATCCTACTTTAAGTTCTCCTGGATTGGGTTTTTTACTATGGACAATTGCTGTTTTTGGAGATCCTTCTATTAATTTTACTGGAATATTAGGTGATGATTGGCGAAATTGGTGGAAAAGTGCGGCAGAAGATCTACGGATTGCAAATAGTTGGGGTGCTGCATTTGATATTTACGATGAACCAAACGAAAATCGTCCAATAATGCTTTCTTATGGTACAAGTCCTGCCTATACTGTATGCCAAGGATGGGGTGATAATCTAAAAGCATTTCTTTCTCATGAGAATGGAACATCAAATGCTTGGTTACAGATTGAAGGAATTGGTTTGGTCAATGGTGCTTCTCATACAATCGAAGGTCAACATTTTATTGATTGGTTTCTTGGAGAAGAATTGCAAAGTCAAATTGCAGAAAACAATTGGATGTATCCTGCAAATCAACAAGTTCAAGTATCTTCTTGCTTTAATAGTGCTGCAATTAATCCTGATGATGTAAATATTTTAAATAATTTGATAACTACTTCAATGTTGGAATCAAATCTTGCTAAATGGAAACAAGATTGGGAAGAAACAATGGTAATGAAGTCTCCTGGTATTTCGGGTTTTCAGAATCCTTTTCTATTTGTTTTCGCAATAAGTTTTAGTCTTGGGGTAATTTTACTCTTACAGCAGCGAAAAATATTCCAACTTAGAAAGAATGTTTCTCCCGCTTAATCATGTGGAATGAATATATATGATTACTAACCGAAGAAATAAAAGCAAATTAAAGAAGAAATTTGGAGTTTTGACCCCTTTTGGAGTGGTCCTTATATGTTTGCTAGTTTTGGTTGCATTTTTTCTTACTTTTTTTTATTTTCCTTTAGGAACAGTATTTCAATTTGCTTTTTCACTAAACGATTTTGAATCAAGCAAAACCTTTGCAGAAATTATTAGTTATTCTTTAAATTTACGAGCACTTCAATTCAGCTTGATTGAAGCATTGATTAGTACTTTTTTTTGCTTAGGTCTTGGAATTCCAGTTGGAATATTTATTGCAAAATATCATTTCAAGGGTAGAAAAATTTTTTTACAAATTATGACAATTCCCTTTGTCCTTCCTCCTATTGTTGTTTTAATTGGTTTTGTAATTGTTTATGGTGATGGTGGGTGGATAAATACTCTCTGGAAGTCTATTTCCAGCGAATCATATGGTTTACTTTCAATTTATGGTAGTTATGTTGGTATAATTCTTGCTCATGTATTTTATAATATTTCAGTTGTTGTTCAATTCATGATCCCTGCATGGCAACAACTTAATTATGATCAAATTGATGTGGCTCGTTCAATTGGAGCTTCACAATGGAAAATTTTTTGGAAAATTGTATTTCCACAGATAAGATCTTCTTTAATATCTTCTGCATTACTTGTTTTTATTTATTCTTTCAATAGTTTTGCAATTGTTTTATATTTAGGAAATGCCCAATTACAAACATTAGAAGTTAGAATCTATAAACTTATGCAGGTTTCATTTGATTATCGTTCTGGAACGATTTTGGCTATCATGCAATTATTGATTAATATATTACTTATTTTAGCTTATCTTCAATTGGATCGTAGTAAAATAAGAACAAATTCTAACGCAAAAAGCACGTTTGAATATAAACACATTATTTTTCATAATTTATCTAAAACACAAAAAATGAAGTTAATTGGAAGGGTATTCTTTTTAGGTATTGTCTTGATCTTTGAGATACTGCCGTTAATTGCTGTAATAATCACAGCATTTACTCCTATAGGAGAATCAAATTCTATTTTTACAGGATTTTCTTTATTATTTTCTTCCTCTTATGATCCTTTACTGGGTGCTTCAATTTTTCGATTACTTATTAATACTTTAATATTTGCGTTTATAACTATGATTATAACCCAAATTTTTACTTTTGCTATATTGCTTATCTATCGTAGGCGTTATCATTCTATTTCTCAATATAAATATTCATCAATTGATAAAATTTTAGCATTATTCATTATACTTCCAATGGCAACTTCCACTATTACTCTCGCTCTTGGTCTGTTTCTCCAATTTAAAGATAGTATCCTTTATTTAAAATATCCTTGGGTCCTAATTATTGCTGCTCATATTCTTATTGGAGTACCTTTTGCAACTCGCACTGTAATCAATGCTTATAATCGAATTGATACTGAATTAATCAATGTTGCTTCAACTTTAGGTGCATCAAATTGGGTTATTTTTCGAAAAATTGAATTTCCCTTAATTAAACGGAGTCTATTTATTGGCGCACTTTTCAGTTTTGCAATTAGTATTGGAGAATTTGGTGCAACTAATTTTCTGGCTCGTGGTAAATTCGGTACGCTTTCTTTAGCAATTTCAAAATTGATGTATACAAGAAATATTCAACTTACTGCCAGTATGGCTACGATACTTATTGCAATTACCTTCTTATCCTTTATTATAATTCAACATTTAGGAGAATCACGCTTTTGTATATAATTAATCGAAATTTGTATGATAAAATGGAAAATTGATAAATTCGGAAATGGCTGATTGAATCATTTTGAAGTGAAAATTTAATGAAAAAATTGGAAATTATCAATCTTCGTTTGAAGTATCAAAAAGAATACATTTTAGATGGCTTGAATCTGACAATTCATGAAGGGGAAATAATTGTCTTTTTAGGCCAAAGTGGATGTGGAAAAACCTCATTATTGAAAATTCTTTTGGGAATATTGACTCCTGATGAAGGGACTGTTCGCTTAAATGAACAAGATATTACTTTTCTTCCTCCCCAAAAAAGAAAAATGGGTTATGTTCCTCAAGCTCAAGTTTTATTTCCACATATGACTGTAAAAGAAAATATTATGTTTGGATTGAATGTAAACAAGTCTTTAACTCAACCAGATCGGCGCTATAGACAAGCATTAGCATTAACACAGTTAACCGAATTTGAAAATCGATTTCCAGATGAATTAAGCGGGGGTCAACAGCAACGAGTGGCTCTTGCACGCGCTTTGGTTATTGAGCCTCAATTTTTACTACTTGATGAACCATTAAGTAGCATTGATGCAACAGGTCGAGAAGAATTGGCTTTAATGATTCGTTTGATTCAGCAAGAAACGAACACTACGATTATATACGTGACCCATAATCATGAAGAAGCTAAGATGCTTGCCGACAGAATTGCAGTTCTTTTTGATGGCAAAATTCAGCAAATTGGACATACTCCAGATGTATATAGTCATCCAAAAAATTATCAAGTCGCCAAAATCTTAGGAAAGGAAAATATCTGGTCTATTATAGAAATTCTCAAACAAAATGATTTCGTTATCCTTAAAACTAACTTAGGAAGCATTATTATTCATGAAGATTTATTAAAATCAAATTCACCTACAGGAATTGAACTTCCATTAAATATCTATTCTCTTGAACCTCTTCCTGATTTTGAATCAAATTCTTCAAGTTACATAGAAAATGAATCATCTACAAACATAGATGAAAAGAAAAAAGAATTTATTTTCATATGTAAAATCAATGCTATTATTGATCAAAAAAGCGAGTATAAAAAAATAATTCTATGTATCTGGCCCAATTATTCAGAGATAATCAAGATATTTATTAGTAATGATGTAGAATTATCTTGTTCTTCAAACCTTTTTTATAGGATTCGAATTCCATGGTCTGATTTTGTAATTTTTTAATAATTTTCATCTTTAATATTGTTCAATCTTGAACAATCTAATTATATTTATTTAATTCTATATTTGAAGTCTATATTGGAAGCTTTTGCAATCGTTGCTCTATGTCCTTAACAAATTTACTATATTTTGGGTTTTCAACAGCCAAAGCTTGGGTATTTTTCAAAGCTCTTTCAAAAGCCCACTTAGTTTTGTCAGCAAAACCCATTTGATCATAGCACAATCCTAAAAAGTAGAATGCTAGAGGATAATTAAAATCAATCTTCACAATTTTCATGAATTGTTTGATCGCTTGAGCGTGTTTACCTTGTTTATAATAAATTAAACCGATGTTTAAGGTTGTTCGTAACATACGCTGGTCTTTTAGAGGAAAATATTCATTATCGAGAATCTCCCAAAATATTTTAAGTGCTTTATCAAATTCCTTGGCTTTCATCAATTTATCGGCTTCATTGTATTTTTTTGTGAATTCTGGATTAATTTCTTTTAGAAGTTCTTCGCGTTCACGTTTTTGCCGCTCCCTTTCAGCTTGTTCTCTTTCTGTTTGCTTTTGATCTTCAAATTCTTTCTTAAAACTATCAAAACTTGCAATAACTTCTTCGCTATATTGTTCATGACATAATGGACAGAGATTACTATGTACAATCCACATTTTCAAGCAACCTCGGTGAACTGGATGATCATTTGGACAATTTATTAATTCATCATCAAAATTATTTTCAGATTCTCCAAGATCTTTTACTATAATTGGAGCATGGCAAATAACACAAAGTGGACCCTTTTTATCTGATTTTGCTTGTGTGATCGATTTTTGGGAAGTAAAAGAAGAATTAGACTTAGAAGAAGATAAAGATTGAGAAGGTTTTGGAATTTTACTTGAAATAGATTTAGTGCCCTGTGTTGGAGAAATAGAATGCAAATTTTTCAATGAAGCGACCTTTGGACGTGGTTTTAGTACCTTTTTTTCAGGTGCTATAAATTTACTTTGTGTTTTAGATTTATTCAACGGTCTCTGGGATGAAGTGCGAACTGATTTTAGTGAGGTAGGCTTTTCTGGAGTTGGTTTCTGAATTTCAGTTGCGATGTCCGCTGTATCAATAAAAGATGGATGAACAATTTTACCTGGTATTTCTTTTGCGGTTTTTGCAGTAATATCTTGGAAAGGAATATGTTCTGGTTTATTCTCTTTATGCTGTTTCCGTTTCGCCCGTCTGGTGACTGTTTCAGCAAAATTCAATGGATCAAAATCATCATCCAAACCAGGATCAAAAACATCTGCTTCATTAACACCTTTATGATTATTCATGGAGTTGGTTGAAAATAATTCACTATTTAATCCTTTTGAATTTACTTGTTTTGCTATCGAACTGGCAAAATTTAAAGAAGATCGCGTGGCATTGGCATGTTTATTAGCAGATTCGTCCATTCCAGGACCCATTAATTTAGTACGAACTTTCTTGCGCTTTTTCTCGAATTTTTTTATATCTTTATCAACATCAGAATACAATTTTGCTTGATCTGAGCTTGATACAAGATTCTTATTTTGCTCTGAAACTTTAGGTTTTGATATTACTTGTTGTGAAGATTTTCCAGTTGATTTAGTTAATGTAGGAATGATATGTTCATATTCTTTCATTTGTTTATTAACAGCTTTAATTTGCTTGTGAATTTGTTCCAGTTGCATACGGAGAGCAATTTCTTTTCCATTTAATGTTTGAAGTTCATGTTCAAGTGTTGATTTGCGCTTTTTGATTATTGTGAGATCTTTATTAAGTTTTTTTTCTTGTTGCTTGATTTCTACTAATTGTTTTCCTAATTGACCAATATTCTCTTGCATTTTCTCGAGCATTTGGATTTCATTTCTATTTTCAGTATTCGAGGCACTCGTTGATACCATATTTGATAATATTTTATTTGAAGCTGCTGAATTTAATGCAGTTTTTATTGGTTTGACATCCAAAACTTGAATTATTTCAGATGGATATGGTTCTCCACAGATTTGACAAGTTTGTGAAATTAATAAGCGTTTTTTTAAACAATCATGATGAATTAAGTGGCCGTTGACACACTTATACACTTTTTGATCCTTCAATTTTGCCTTACTGGATAAATCTAAAAAGTTTATCGGAAGATTGCAAAATACACATTCCATTTTTTTTTTTGATTGATTCATACTGTATGAACGACCCGTCCTTTACGCTCAATTCTTTTTCAAATATGGTTAGAAAAAGTAATAAAACCTTTAAAGTTTGATTTCTCGATAAAATTGCCATGCACTTTCCAACTTTTTCAAACATAAATTTTCATGATTTTGAATTTATTTGACCCTTTTTTCAACCAAAATTTCAAATTTTCTAAAAACCTTTTTATTTCAATGGAAAATAATAGGAATAATAATATTCCAAATTTATCTCCTAAATTAGGAAAAAAAGAGTCATATTTTACCTCTGATTTTAAGGTAATGCTTCAAATTGTCTTTTGGAATGGATTAGGCATGTTTTACATGGAATTTTTACTTCCATATATTGCTACCATCGTGCTGAACTCCGGAGGTATTGAAATTGGCATATTTGTCTCAATACAAATTGTTGGATATCTTATTTCAACCATGACAGCAGGAATATTGACCGATCGCTCCTCAAAAACCCGTCTTATTCTTATTGGATCATTTGGTCGCGGAATATCTTATCTTTTCTTTTATATTGCGATTCTCACTAAGACACTTTGGATTATTGGAATTTCTACATTTATTTTAGGAATTGGCGCAGGTTTTTTTTGGGTTCCGTTTAATACCATGGTTGCTGAGAAATCATCACCCGATATTCGAAGTCAAGCCTATGGACGTCGAAGTTCTGCATTAGGGTTTGGGATCATGGTAGGTTCAACCATTGGCTTCTTTATTTTTATAGAATGTATCCATACAAATATATCTGTTGCTCTAATATATTCACCCTTAATTCTTTTTGCTGTTGCCAATTTTTACGCCGGTTTCCAATTTCTCTTTAAAGTTGATGAAAATTTAAAATATAAACCCCCAGATTCTAATACGCTTCTATATTCTTTCTCTAATTCTTTTTCTACTTCCGATTCTTCTTCCACTTCTTCTGATTCTTCATTTTCTTCCTCGAATAATACTGCAATTGATTTAGAAATGAATGTTACTAATAATTCTCCTAAAAATTCAAAAGAATCTTGGAGTTCAGGTTTAAAGATTGGAATAGCTTTTCTCATGATTGTATTAATTCTTGAATCGATTAACGGGACAATTACTGCTCCATATATGCAAATTTTCCTTCTTAATAATGTTAGCCCAGATCCAAATGTAGTATTAATGATTTACATACCTGGTGGCATCGTTCAAATGCTTTTAGCTTCAAAAATTGGTGCTTTAGCCGATCACTTCAATCCAAAATTAAGTCTCACCATTTCGAGTTCATTTGGTGCGATTATTACATATTTTCTAGTAAATACAAGTAATCCTTGGATCGTAGCAATTTTATGGTGCTTAGATAACACTGTAGTATCGTTGGGATTTTTCACGGTTCAAAATCTGTTATCTCGAAGCACTTTTCAATACCGTGGTAAAATCTTCGGTTCACAAGAAACAATTACCAATATCGGAGGAATTATCGGACCTTTAATTGGTGGTTTTGCATGGGATCATTTAGGGATGAAATCTCCTTTTTATATTTCTGTAATTTTTGAAATTTCACTAATTCCATTTTATTTACTTGCAATTCACTGGTTAGTTCCTCACTTAAAAGAAAAAACAAGCAAAGAACTTGAATCTCCAGATAATTCGCTTGCTTCTTAGTTTAAAAACTTGATTTATCGATTTAGTTAAAAATCCTCTTTCTTTAAATAAAAAATATATTATAATGGATGCTTCGCTTGATGTTAGAAAAATTCAAATTTATCTTTGAAGAAAGACTTTTAAGCGGTTTAAATTAAAAAAAAAAAGATTTTAGACCCGGGGAGATTCGAACTCCCGAAAACTGATTCCGCAAACCAGCGCCAATCGAAAAGATAACTACGATATATCTTATGTCCTGGCTAGACTACGGGTCTTGAAGTGAAAATGTGAACTTATAGTTTATTACTGAAAATTTATTGCTCCTAAGATCAAATAATAAAAGTTCAATAAAAAATTTTTTGCTTACCATAAAGGAAAAGATCCAAATAATCGTAATAATCAATTTGAGATTGATGTTAATAGAGGATTCACATTCTACCGATTGAAGTATTAGAAAAGCTTGAGTCACTTCTTAAGACAGTTATAGAAGTGTTTTTTTCGAGCGATTTGGATTATTTTAAGAATTGGATATGGCGACAATCCGATATGACTTTTTTAAATGAGAAATTCTTCTTGCCCATAGATTACAGCGTTCCCGATTTAAACACCTTGCTTTTGGGGCTGGATGCGGGTTTTGTAATCAAGCTGAAAATAATCTACGATATGTATTTGGAAGATGAAATCGGGAACAAATACATAACAACGCTGAAGCTGGACAGTCCGTTCGAACGGGATATAGCGGAAATCCTTGAACGAATCGCACCGTTTATTAAAAAGATTTTCGGATCCGAGACCTTTAGAAAATTAATATCAAAAACGAAATCGAAATGCAATGATATCGGCCAAAGAACCCTTGATATAAGCATGCAGTTTAAAAATAGTCTTCTCGGATGGCTTTTCGAGTGCTTGGGTTACAAAGAAAAGGACGCTTGGGGGGGAATATATGGATCCGAAAAGCAAGAATCGCTACTGATCTTTCTGAAGCACGGTTTAACCCCGGTATACATTTCATTAAATGATAAAGTGGATAATTATTACCGCGACCAGCAAGAAAATGGAGATTCCATTGGCTGGAAAGCGCCGTTATTGAGTCAAGGTCAGCTATCAGTATTTGTAGATGTCTTAAAAAAGGGCTTTGAAGCAGGGCTATCCGAGATACAAACTCTATATTATGCAGGATCGTCTAAGGAAATCACGATCGATGGTATATCAATGGAGTTCTGGCAATATTTAGGATTTAAAGATCAAAATCAAGGAAAAGAATTCATGAAATGGTTCGGATTGGCTCCTGAAAACCATTTAGAAGATCCTTCCACTATCTTCGACGATCACGGATTGCCCAAAGCGGGTGTGTTTTTCGACGCCAACAGAAAGCCTTTGCAGGATAGTGCAGGCCACCCGATATTTCTGGTAACCGACAAAGTCGACATGGTTCAGTGGTGGTGGAACTACCTCCATCTAAACCAAGAGCTTTTGCCGAGCGGGGCGGAGAATATCGGTCATTTTTGGATAAACGCTCCGAAGGTGGAGCCTGACTGAAAATGAGGAATGATAAATGAGGAATGATGGTGAAAGAAGTAAAAACGATTGGAAACTCCGTGGCTTTAAAGGAGCGAACAATTCGAAATATTTTTTTTAATATTCAGCAAGATAATATTAATAGCGAACTGCGAGTAAAAAAAAATGGTTAAAAAAATCGAAAAATTCAAAAATAAAAAACCGAAGGAGTTAGCTTGAAGTGTATAATAAACCGAATGTGCCGGATTGGCCGAGTAGGCCGAAAAAACCGGAGTGGCCGGAATATAAGCCGGTAAAAGTTAATCCTAACAAGAGTTCCGACCGCATGAGTTTTCGGCCAAGCCGTGGTTGTGGTTTTCCGCCTCCTCCCTACGATGATCTTTCAGATGAACAAGCGGGTTTTCTGCAGTATCTGAGGTTGGTGTGGGAAGATCCCGAAAACGCCTACGATCCAGATGATTTGCCATTTCTTAAAGTATCCGGTCCTTTCGATTCTAAAACGAAGAGAATTAGATACCTATCAACACTAGAGTTCGTGGGTTTGCATCGTGAGCCTTCGGTGGAGCTGGACGATCTTTTGGCACAGATTCCCGATATTTTTCCCGAGTTGGAGCATATTTTTTACGAGGATCAGTTTTCTACAGAAATTCCCGAATTCATCTGCCAATTACCCAATTTGAAAACTGCAACTTTAATTATCTACAATCTTTCGGAAATACCGCTAGAATTTTTCACGCAACATCCAAAATTAATGACCATCTCATTATATGCGCCTAAAATTACCGAGATCCCCGATATTTTCGGCTTGCTCCGCAACTTTCGTTTTTTAACTCTTTACAACTCTAAATCGCTGAAAAAGCTTCCTGACAGCCTTTTCGAGGCCCCCAATTTAAAAACAATTGAAATTTATCCACCGACCGGCATCTTTCTCTCGCTGTGGCAATGGAAGAGGGTCGAGGAGAAAGAAATCAAATTTTTCTATGGACGGAGTTCAAATGTTTGGAGCGAACTCCGATTTTGGTGTATTATCAAAGCAGAATTCAGGAAAGATCCTTCGGATGAAAAAATAAGGGCTCCTTTAATGTCGGTTTCCGATCTTTTTCACGGCGTAAGTCATTCCACTTACTTAACATATTATGAAATTTGGTGGGAATACATGTTCGACCCGTTCCGACTTGTTCCTGACAGGGAAGTGATTAAAAGAATGGCGGTGGAGCGCGATTTGAAAGCGAATAGGCGAATCGACGAGGAATTTTTTAAGTACTTGGAAAGGGATAGAAATTCCACCATGATAAGGTATTTAGAAAAATTGAAAGAATAATGATGAATTTCTAATTCGAAGGATCAATTCTCTCATTTCTTTTTTTTCTATTGCTCATTTTTAATCTCTATCTATAAAAATATTAAAAAAAATTAATGGAGTTGCTTTAAAAGAAATTGTTGTTGAATTGATACTTAAAATAATAGTTATTCAAATAATTGGATTAATTTTTGAAAATACTGAATGTTCTGGCTCATAAAAATGTAAAAGAACTAGTACAAATAGATTTTAAATGTATCTTTTTAAACAATTTGTATTAGAGACTCTAGCAATTTTTTTTATCTTAATCAAATTCTATCTTTTGAGCCAATATTTTCGACAATACTCCCACGCATCCAATTACTATTTGAGTCGGCATCTTTAAAACATTAAATGCGGTTAAGAATTTCACATTTCCATCATTTTTCTTTGAATTATTGACTTATTTATATGTATTTTTTATAAACGATGTTTCGACAAAATTATAATTGGGATAGATTTGGGGATTGTGGATAATTTATACAAGATTTTTGGATTTCCTTCAAATTTTCGAATTCTGCTATAACCTCATTAGTTGAAGACAATTTTGAAAGAGAATAATTTTTACAATTAAATAATAGAATTAGAAAAAATAAAAAATCAGCAAAGATTCTTTAGAGAAATTTTTTAAACAAATGTAAATCTTCATTTGTCTTTAATTTGGATTACTATAAGCAACAACATGGAAATATGGTATAATAAAATTCCAGTTGTATCATCAGATTTTGATTTCGTGCGAAGCGCAGAAATAGTAAATAGTATAATGGGAATAATAGTCATGGGTTTAATATTTCATCTTTAACGAACTGAATTTTACAAGATGATCTAGCCATTAGTTGATCGATCGAAGGAACATTTAACTAAAAATAACATTTTGTTTCAAATTTCTTCTTTAAGATCTTTAATAAACTATGAAAATGACATATAATATGACTGATCTAACAATTTTCTAATTGATCTATATTAATTTTGAATAACATTAAAATATATGATGATTTGTAGTTAGGAAAATCTTATTTTATAAAAATTATGCATTGGATTTTTAAACTTCAAATTTGAATATGAATATTATATGAATAGTATAGAAGAAGTCCCAATTATTGTAAAATTACGACAACAACTAATTAAATGGATAACCTATGTTGTTTTTGTGTTATCTTTCGCATTTTTTGTTGTTGGAATATTTAATCCTGGAAATTATAGTTTTGGAGCTTTACTCCAATTTATTTTTATAAGTATGACCCTCATTTTGAATTTATTAAAAAAATACAGTTTAGCTTCAAGTTTTTTTGTCATCTTCTCTACAATTGTATTAATTCTTCAATCTTATATCCAGAATTCAGCAATGGTCTTTTGTAGTATAGGGCTTGTTCTAATTCTTTCAAGTCTTTTAAAAGATTTTTGGTTTACAACAATTTCTTTTATAATATCCATATTGTCTTTAGTGATTTTTATTTTTTTAGGTGTTTTTACAATTTCACAAACATTAGCTCCCAGTTCAAACGTACCTTTAGCGAACAACATTCAGATTGCATTTCCAGTAATTTTAGTTTCTTATATCTATTCTTTTATCAATACTCGATTTATAATTCACAGTATTGCAAAATTGCATGAGAAAAATAAAAAGATTCAAGAAACCCAAGAATTATTAATTTCTCAAGCAAGAACTGAATCGATCCAACTAATGGCTGGGGGATTTGCTCATGATTTTAATAATCTTTTAACAGGGATTATGGGAAATCTAAGCCTTGCCATATCTGATAAGAATTTAAGTGAAACCACTCATGCATGTTTAGAAGATGCTCAACAAGCTTCAATTCAGATGCGTAATTTGGTTCTACAGTTGTTAACTTTCTCAAAAAATCACAAAATATCTATATCTAAAAACAACGATTTTAGAAAATTGCTTAAAAATACTATAAAAATAAGTTTAACCGGGAGAAAATCAAAAGAAATAGTTAAAATCGAACCTGATCTTCTAGAATTTGATGGAGATCCTGTACAAATTGGGCAAGTTATTCAAAATTTCTTGATAAATGCAGATCAATCTATGGATTCTGGAGGAACGGTAGAAATAATCGCAGAAAATCATAGATTGACAGAATAGAATAAATATAATTTGAAATCAGGGGATTATATCTTCCTAAAAGTAATAGATAAAGGAAAAGGTATAAAAAAAGAAGATTATAATCAAATATTTAAGCCATTTTTTACTACAAAAAAAAGTGGAACGGGATTAGGATTAGCTATTTCTAAAATTATTATTGAAAATCACAATGGATATTTAGGCTTTGAATCTAAACTTGACGTAGGGACTACATTCTATTTTCTTATTCCTGGAAATCCTAGTCATGTTACCAAAAAAATAGAAGCATCAGAAAAAAAATTAAATGGAAAGAGATATTCCGCGTTGGGAATAATTTTAGATGACAATCGAAATATCTTGAATGTGCTAGAAAATTTACTTTTAAGCTTAGGAATAGAAACGATAGGAGTATCAGAAAGTACAAGTTTCATAAATACTCTTGAGAATATGAAAAAGAAGAAAGAATCTCCTGATTTTATTATTTTAGATTTAACTATGCCTGGAGATCAAGGTGCAAAAGAATTAATATTAAAAGTTAGAGAGATTTCTCCTGAAAGTTATATTATTATATCAAGTGGTTATTCAGATGATTTTGTAATACAGAATTATTCTGATTTTGGATTTGATAATTTCCTTAGAAAACCCTTCGACAAACAAGAACTAATAAAGGTATTGGATGATTGGTATGAAAAGAAAAGAAAAGAAAAAAAGCCTTATTGATTGAATTAATGAAAATTTATGGAAGTTCTCTATAATCTTTACTTCTTTATCCATAATTTGGAAATCATTCTTCCTTTTTTTACAAATTAAATCTCCAAATAATATCCTTCGATAGTACAATTGTAAATGTTATTCTCATTTGATTATTCGAGCAATTCTAGAGAGTGGATGACCTTTTGCATGCATTGTAAATTCAGAAAACCATCCAAAGGGCATACGAAAAACTTCATATCCCTTACTCGCTAATAAATCTTCAATTTTCTTAAGAGCATCAAAGGCAAAATCCAATGCACTTAATTCTCCAAATAAATGAGCAAAAGGAATCAACACAAATGTGTTAACTTTGAGTTGCATGACTATTTTTTCGATTTCAGAAAGAAATTTAGAAAAAATGTTTTCATCCACTTCATCTGCTTTTTCTGAAGCAATAAAGAGCACAAGTGCATTTTCAACTTTAGCCGTTTTATTCTTTTCAGTCAGTTCTTCCAGAATTTTGGAACGGCCTTTCTTCGTGACAGTATAACTAAATGAATTTACATGAAATGATAAGAATCGCATATTAAATCAATTTAATATTAATTTCATAATAAATGAATCTCTTAAAATCCAAATTCAAAATTAAAGCAATATTTAAAGTGTCAAAAGTTGCAGATATTTTTTTTTCCCAATATATAATCTATATTCTCATATTTTTTATCGATGATCATTAATTTTTCTGTATTTCTTCTCAGTGATATTTTTCTTCTCTCTGAAGTATTTATTAATTTTAAACAAATCATTCGATTTGATAAAATCCAATTTGTAATAGATATAAAATAGATCGATTAATTGGATTGCCCTTACATGATAAGACTGCAAAAGTTTCAACAAAGGTTTATCTTCACTCACAATTGTCATTTCTTTTGTGGGACTACTATTGCTAAAAATCTCAGAATCTGCTTGATCAAATCCGAGATCTAATGCATATTGATATAACCTGTTATTTTTAATTGGTAGAATAGTTGTGGCATCAAAATTACAAGATGATATCTCAAAATGTTCCAATTCCCTTTTTACTTCATGGGTAATATAAATCCTGGACCATTTATGAAGGAAATCTATGTTAATTAACTTTTCTTCAGAAAGTAATCCAATTTTTTTCCAAGAGAAAGTATCTATTAAAAGATTCATATGTACTTATAGTAGGCATAAACTTAAAATATTAGAGTACTTTAAGTACTCTATTATTATGTATCAGATTAACATTCGAGTGAACAAAGAAATCAATGATTTACTTGAATATCTTGCCAAAAAAAAGAACATCTCAAAAGCAGTCTGCACAAAACAAATCTTAATTGATCAGCTAACCGATAAAGTTCTACCTATTTTGTTGGATGAATATCGTAAAGGAAAAATCGGATTGAAAAAAATCCTAAAACTCACATCTCTAACTCCTGATAAACTGCTGGATATTATTGTAGAACAAAATATTGACCCACCAATAGATCCAAGTCTTGATGATTATACAGAAGAGATTGCACAACAATTAATTGCTGAAGAAAAGAAATGACTCAGATCCAATAATTTGAACATTTTGTGTGAATTTACGTGAATTTGCGTGAATAAGTGTAAATTAATTTATAATCAAAATGGCAAGATGGAATTAAATAGGCTAAGTTGTATAAAAAATATATGAAAATAGTATTTCATCCAGATTTTCTAAATGAAATCGATGATACACCTGCAGGAAAGATAGGTCGTCTCACACCAATGGTTGAGCATTTAAAAAAAATCTATCCGAATTCATTTATATTGCCCAAACCTGCAGACAGGGACGATTTAGAACGTGCTCATTCAACTGCCCACATCGAACAGATAAAAATGCATTATTCACGTCTGTATCCAAATCTTTATTATGTTGCACGGCTGGCTGCGGGAGGTGCTATTGAATGTGCGCGCCAATCTATCAATGGTAATCCAAGTTTTGGCTTAATTAGACCTCCTGGTCATCATGCATCTGGAAATTCTTGTTGGGGTTTTTGCTATTTTTGTAACATGGCGATAGCGCTTCTATATTTGAAAGAGAAACATAAAAAAAAGCGAGCTTTTGTTCTGGATTTTGATCTTCATACAGGTGATGGAAATATTAACATTTTGCGTGCTTATGGCCAAAAACATCATAAAGATCGGCGGGACTATGAGATTATTAATCCAGATGCTCGATCTGAGAGTGTTTATCTTGAAATTGTGCAAGAAGCTTTGGACAACGCACGTAAATGCGATTTGATTGCTGTATCGGCTGGATTCGATCAAGGTTTAAATGATTGGGGTGATTTATTATCCGTCAAAGCTTATCATGAAATAGGATTGATGGTGAAGGAATTTTCGGAAGATCATTGTAACGGAATACGATTTGCACTATTAGAAGGAGGATATAATCCAGATGCAATGGCACTAAACGCAGAAGGATTTTTAAGTGGTTTTTTTTAAAAATGAAAAGTGATAAGAAAATGCAAATTTTGGGAAATAATGAAGAAAAGTCAAATTCGATTAAATTCTTTAATTTTGATAAAAATAAATACAAAAATAATCAAGTCTTTCTTTTTGGGATCTCGCTTTTTATTTTTATAAGCATCTCTGAGTTTTTTTTTGTTAGTATGTCCGGCAACTTAACCTTTTTTTATGGTTTTGTGAGTATTTTTTGCCATTCTAATTATTATCGCAAATTATTTGGTGTTATTATATCCCATTAGTCCATATATCGAAAAATCTGATATTATTACTGGTTTTTTACCTTCAATTTCTGGCGGAATTGGAGGTTTGATTAGTTTATGTCTTTATGTTGATAAAGATATTAAAACACGAAAAAGCAAAGGAAAATCTTTATGGAAATTACGAAATGATTCAATTAAATTCATGGAAAAAATTTTTTGTATTTAGGAAGTATGAAAATTAATCCTGAGATAAGTACGATTATTTCTGTTAGCATTGCGATTTGTCTAATCTTATTTTGGCTATATATTATTATTTTTAGAACAATGAAAAAAATCAAGCATTTTTATAAAAAAGCATCTATGATATAGCATATTTTTACTTTATTTCACAAGTCTAAATAATGAAATTTGCCTAAATCTTCTTAGAATTAAAAAAAATGCAATAGAATTATTTTTTCATTTATATTTTCAAATTTTCAAATAAATTATTCTTTGACGCATCATTTAGAAAAGGAAATAGTAGAAAATAAAGAAAATTGTTATAATCTTCCCATAAAAACCTTTAGAGTGGAAATATCAGAAATTTTATTTTTTTTGCTTCGTTATGATACTTAAAAAAATTTCTTTCACTAATTCTGAAAAAGGGTGAGAGAAGAAAAAAAAATGTGAAAACAATATGGCCGAAAAAATGGTTTATATGTTTGATGAAATTGATCCAAATCAATTTGGGTCAACAGCCGAATTAAAGGAGTTTTTCGGCGGAAAAGGTGCAGGTTTAGCCAATATGACTGCACTTGGATTGCCAATTCCCTATGGATTTAATATTCCATGCAAATTTAGTTTATACTATGCCGATCACAAGGAATGGCCGGAAGGATTAAAAGAACAAATAATTGAAAGTATTAAGAAATTAGAAAATAAAAGTGGATACATTTTTGGAGATATTCAAAAACCATTATTACTTTCGGTCCGTAGTGGAGCACCTATCAGTATGCCGGGTATGATGGATACTGTCTTAAATTTAGGCATGTCACAAGAAATTGCTGAACAAATGTCTAAATCTAACGAACGTTTTGCATGGGATTCATGGCGTCGTTTTATTATGTCATATTCTGATATTGTTAAAGGAACCGGTCGTGAACCTTATGATCTCATTATGGAAGATTACAAAGAGAAAAATGGAAAAAAACTCGATATTGAATTAGATGCATCAGAAATGCGGGAATTAAGCGAGTTATATTTAGTTGAATATGAGAAATTAATTGGTGAAAAATTTCCCATGGATCCTTGGGTTCAATTATTTGGAGCTATTAATGCTGTATTTCAATCATGGGATAGCGAGCGGGCTGTGGCTTACCGAAAAATGAATAAAATTCCAAATTACGGAACTGCAGTAAATGTAATGCGAATGGTATTCGGAAATCAAAATGATAACTCTGGAACAGGAGTTCTTTTTACCCGATCTCCAATGGATGGAGAGAAAAAGGTTATGGGCGAATATTTAGTTAATGCTCAAGGTGAAGATGTTGTTGCTGGTGTTAGAACTCCAATTAGTTTGGATGAATTGAAACAAGAACATCCTGAAATTGTTGCTCAAATTTATGAATTGGCTCATAAATTAGAAGATCATTATAAAGATATGCAAGATTGCGAGTTTACTGTAGAAAATGGTAAGTTATACTTTTTACAAACACGCACTGGAAAGCGTACAGCTTCAGCAGCAGTAAAAATTGCAATTGATATGCTAGATGAAGGTTATATTGATGAAAAAACTGCTATTTTACGTGTTTTACCCTCAAAAATCGAAGAATTGCTTCACAAGCGTATTTCCCCTAATGAACGAAAAGCTCCTTTAGTAAAAGGTTTTAATGCTTCACCTGGTGCTGTTTCTGGAAAAGCGATTTTTGATGTGCATCGAGCAATTGAAGCCAAAAAAGCTGGTGAAAAAATCATTTTAGTTCGTAAGGAAACTAAACCTGAAGATTTTCCTGGAATGGTAGCATCTGTTGGAATCTTAACTTCTCGAGGTGGGAAAACATGTCACGCTGCAGTTGTTGCTCGTGGAATTGGTCTTCCTGCTGTTGTTGGTGCTGGAGATCTGGAAATTGATGAAGAAGCTGGAATTGCCAAAGTGAGTGGTCAAATTTCTTTCAAAGAAGGAGATATTATTTCTATTGATGGTTTAAATGGTAATGTTTATGTAGGTGAAGTAGAAGTTGTGGATCCGGAAATAACTGGTGCTTTCCAACGATATTTAGATTTATGCGATAAATATCGAATTTTGGGTGTTCGTACAAATGCAGACACACCTCAAATGGCTACGGATGCTGTGCGAAATGGTGCAGAAGGAATTGGGTTGTGCCGAACAGAGCGAATGTTTAATGCACAAGATCGTTTGCCAAAAGTCGTGAAAATGATTGTTGCTGAAGATTTAGAAGGGCGCGAAGAAGCCTTAAAGGAATTAGAGCCCTTGCAAAGTAGTGACTTTTATGAGATTTTCAAAGTGATGAATGGAAAACCAGTCACAATTCGTTTACTCGATCCTCCTCTTCATGAATTTTTACCCGACTATAAAACAATGTTGGTTGAATTTACCGAATTACGTGTAAAAGGAGATAAAGGCGAACGTTACAAAGAATTGGAGTTTATGATTCGAAAATATGAAGAATTGAAAGAAGAAAACGCTATGTTAGGGCACCGAGGTGTTCGATTAGGAAATACAAATCCTGAAATTTACAAAATGCAAGTACGCGCCTTGATGACAGCATTAATCCAAGCTCAAAATGAAGGCATTGACGTTCATTTAGAAATAATGCTTCCCTTAGTTTCTCATGTAAATGAATTTATTCGATTGAAATCCATTTTAAAGCCCTTAGCTGAACAAATTATGACTGAAGCCAATTTCACTTCTAAAAATCCAATAAAATGGGGAACTATGATTGAAATTCCTCGTGCAGCATTAACTGCTGAAGAAATTGCTAAGGAAGCAGAATTCTTCTCTTTTGGTACCAATGATTTAACTCAAATGACCTTTGGATTCAGCAGAGATGATGTGGAAGCTAAATTTTTGCAGAAATATATTGATGAAATTAACCCTCCCATCATGAAAGAAAATCCATTTGAGCATATTGATGTGAAAGGTGTTGGAAAACTCGTGAAAATGTGCGTAGAAGATGGAAGAAGAGGCAGAGCTGAATCTCACAACGGCGAACATTTAAAAGTTGGAATATGTGGTGAAGTCGGAGGCGATCCAGATACAATTATGTTCCTCCAGACTGTTGATTTGGATTATGTTAGCTGCAGTCCATTCCGTGTTCCTGTGGCTCGAGTTGCTGCCGCACATGCAGCAATTAAATACCAGAAAGAAGAATAATATTAAAAAGGAATACAAAGTCATTCGGTTTATTTTTCTTTATCTTTTTTTATTTTTAATTTTGCTCTGTTTACTTTTTAGAATAGTATGGTTAGATTGTAAAATTTAGTCTTTTTGAATATCTGATTGATATTTTTAATAATTAGACTGAAGTTCAGCGAATAATTGATTACAAGAATTTAATAATACTAATCTTTAAACCTTTTATAATAGGCGTCGTCAGATGGAATAAAGCGCTGAGTCCGAGTTTCCAAGTATTTTCTGTAAAGCACTTGCATTTCCTCATAAATTTGTCCATATGGAGGCATAGAATTTAAAGGATCGAGCAGATAGAAATAAATCGTCATCTTATACAATAAATCATAAAGTTCCCCAATTTGTTCGTATTCAGTTATAGTGCTTTTTATCGCAGAACAGTATTCAAGGTTATAATCTTGCCGAATTAATCTGTAGACAATCAAGAATCGAAATAGTTTTGAAGGGAAAGGAGAAAATATATTTGATAAAATATGTTTTCTATTACGAGGTCGGAGAATCCACAACCGTTCACCCCAACTTTTCCTATAAATCTACTTCTCCGTGGAAAAATTAAATCTTATGTTAAAAAGTTAGTGGGTTCATCGGAAATCGCTCAGAAATTTCGGCCAAGATTGTACACCTATTATGATTTCATCTTGGTAAAGTCATACGCCTTAGCTAGGAAGAAATCAATTAATTATACTTTAGAATATCTTAACAAATTATTTTCTAACCATTATTGAAAAAGATTTAATCTTAAATTGAAGAATTTTAGCGATGGAACTTGTAAAAGACGTTTAGTCCAACATCAGACGGATGTTGATAAATTTTTTATCCGTATTATGGAAAACTTAGAGCACCTTTTGAGGTTGAAACTCATAAGCAACCAAGAACTCGTAAAGCTCGTTTGTTTCAAGGCATAGCAATTCAAGGATGTGGTATGATATTGTTTTCAGAATTTCGTTTCCTTCGTTATAAACAATATAGCACAAAGTATTTCGGACTTTCCGCAATGTGACTCAAATTTCAAGGATTTAACCTTAGTTATGTGCTAAGAGATCGCGAATTTTACCGTGCTTCGCTTAATAAAGAATTAAAAGATCAGAAACACCCAGTCTTAATTCCTGCTAAGAAATTCCCAAGAATTAAGAAGCATTTCGAGGAATTTTTGCATGGCAAAGGAGATTATGTGAAAAATATTTATTCACACAGACTCCAAAAACTAAACCTTGGCCTGGCTCCGTTTATGTGCACCTAGTGTTAGCCACACATCGAAGTAAATCAACCTTGCAGGTTTGTGAGCAATTCCGCAGAAAAAATCTTGCGCTTGATGAAGCGGTTGACGAAATTGAAGAGTTTTTTATTACTCTTAATCCTTGAAAGAATTTAGCCCGATGGGGTCGTTGGCTTTCAAGAACTTATAAAAAACGATGGTTTGAAGAGACTAGATTCATCATGATGATGAATGCTTAGGGATACGGTAACGTAAGGGATTTTCAAGGCGCTAGCCACGTGCGGAGAAACTCGCTCGCATGGTTCCAAAAAGAGGGGGGTGTTGTAAAACATCCTCCTTATTTAACTAGAAAAAAAGGATGTCAAGTTAGCTGTTTTTCATTCGATTAATCATTCTTCGCTTCTTTTATTGCCTTTGTAGCTTTAATGTGGAGTTTATGCTCTTTGATAAAATCTCTCACAATTTCTTTGTCAGGAAACGAAATCGCGTCATAAATACACCAAACATTACAAGATGTGCATCCTACCATGCATTGTAATGGTCGTGTGACTTCTGCTTTGTGCTTTCTATAGTTATATCCAAATACCGAGCGACCACAGCTAGTAACGCACATCCCACATCCAACACATTTATTTTCGTCAATAATGGGGTGCCATTCAATTAATGTTCGATCTACTCCTTTCCATTTAGCAAATTTTTCTGGTAATTCTTCAATGCTTTTTTGATTTGAAGTCGAATTTGAAGTACTTGTCATATTCATACACCGGAAATCAGATTAATTCCTAAGATAAAAAAAGACACAAACATTTTAAATATTTTCAAAATAATTCAATCATTTTCAAATCATAATTAGAAAGTAACTAGCAAAAATTATTTCAAATAAGAAAAAGGTGCTTAACGATAAAATTGAGAGGATTCAAAGCATAATTCCACCCAACCGAGATAATATCAACACAATTGAATCAATTTTCGGTAGATATCGACTTTTTTTTAGAAATATCGAAGGATGAAAATCAATAAATACTCTAAAGCTATATTTTAAATACTACAATTGCAGCATAACCTTTCTTCACCTAACACCTGCCCAAATCAAGATAAATCTCATATAAATAGGGTCGGAATCAAATCTAAATATATTAATTCTATAGATCGATTATATGGAACGATTTCGTAATTTCAAGAATTTAATTTAGTAATCGTTTCCTTCTTAAATACAAAATTCTAAATTAAATTTGAGCCAATAAATTGACAATATTTGTAGAATCTTTGAATCAATGAAATGAAATCCATGTAAAAATATCAAATTCTTGCTAAAAGATTAAAAAAAGAAAAATTTTTTATTGATAAAGATCCCCTAATTTAAATTGAGGATATTTTATCTTTTATAATTTAGGCGCTTTTTTGAATATCATTTAAATATATCCGACTTAAATCTGAAATATCGCAAATCTTTTTTTGTCGAACTCGATTTTTTCAAAGAATTTGTTAAAAATTTACCATCCTGTTTATAAATTCTTCAATCTGATGTCGTTTTTATTAGAATTATTGATTTTCATACCTTGAATTTGGTACGTCGATAAAATCGACAAAAAATAAGGAAGGATATTTTGGATTTAAGTTGTAAGAATTAAGATGATGAAATGAAAAACTTCGAATCTTTGAAATTTAAAATACCCTCAATTAATTTTTTTAATTTTTTCTTGAGTAAACGTGTAATAATAGATAATCTTGATAATTTGATGATTAACTTATTAAGTGAAAAGTAATTCAACAGAAAATTTTTGTAAGATCCAACTAATTTCAATTCATGCAAAAATCTAATGTGCAAGATCCTACTAAACTATCTATAGATGAACGCTTAGCTCTATTAATTTCTGTCGGAAAAGGTGGCGAAATTGTCGAAGATGAAGGACAATTACGGTGGTTGTTAGAACATCGAGAACCCTATGAGATTATTGCCTACGATGGATTTGAACCATCAGGGAAAATTCACATTGCACAAGGTCTTCTCCGAGCTATCAATATTAATAAATTTACTTCAGCAGGTGTGAAATTCGTTATGTTTGTAGCAGATTGGCATGCCGCTGCGAATCAGAAATTTGGTGGTAATTTAGATGTAATAAAGAAAGTAGGTGATTATTTTGTTGAAGTATGGAAAGCTTGTGGAATTGACCTAACTCATGTTGAATTTATATATGCGAGTGATTTAGTTAAGGATCCAAAATATTGGGAGTTAGTTTTAAAGATATCAATGAATGCCAGTTTGAATAGGGTTTTACGATGTACACAAATTATGGGCCGAAATTCAACAGATGCTCTCCAATCTTCTCAAATTTTATATCCATTAATGCAATGTGCAGATATTTTTACATTAAAAGCAGATATATGTCAACTGGGATTAGATCAACGTAAAGTGAATATGTTGGCAAGAGAAGTGGCAAAAACGTTGGGATTTCATAAACCTGCTGCAATTCACCATCATATGTTAATGGGTTTAGGAAAACCTCCAGAAAATGACTTGGATGAAGTAGATAAGAAAATCGCCCGTAAAATGAGTAAATCTGATCCTAATAGTGCAATTTTCATGTTAGACACTCGTAAACAAATACAAAAGAAAATCGGAAAAGCATGGTGCCCACCAAAAGAAATTAAAGAAAATCCTGTGTTGGAATATTGTCAGTATATTATTTTCGAACGTTTTGATACATTTGAAGTAAAACGACCGGAAAAATATGGTGGAAATATCTCTTTTTTATCCTATAAAGAGTTAGAAAATGCTTATCATCAAGGAATTTTAAGTCCTATTGATCTTAAGAATACAGTGGTCGAATATTTAGATAAGCTGATTAAACCAGTTCGAGGATACTTCGAAACAAATCTTGAGGCAAAGCAATTGGCTGAATTTGTTCAAAAAGAAATGGAAAAACAAGCCAGAAAAGGCAAAAAATAAAAAAACCCCTTTTTACTTTTCAATCAAAAATAAAACTTCTTAATTTTTTCTCATATTGCTGAATTAAATTAAACTTGGATATAATGTATGTTCAATCATTCGAGCAATATCTGGATTATCTTCTGGATCAGTGATAAATCCATCTAAATGTCCTTCATAGTCGATCATAAGGACATCTGCTTCGGTATTATAAAATTTAAACACATTTCTTACTTTATATTCGCTAGTTTTTGACATTGTTTCACACTACCAATTATTTATTTATATAAATAACTCTTTGAAAAAAAATATTTAAAGATTTTACAACCATTACGAGGATTAGATGTCGGAAGTTTCTAATTTCTGTAAAATATCGAGAACATAGAAAGAATGGGGGATTCTCAATTTCTTTTTTAAAAAATTTTGAAATAATGAAAACAAGAGTTTTTATTGGATCAGAATCGATAACGAATCATGGTAAATGGCGATATCTCCTCACATTTCTTACACAATTTTGTAAATCCAAAATCTATCGCAATTTTCGGTGCCAATGAAAAAATTCCCGAAAATATGGGTGCTTTTCAATTATTAACCCTAATTGATAATGGATATTCTGGTAAAATTTACCCAATTCATCCAAAATTATCTTCCGTCTTTGGTAAAAACGCATATCGTTCAGTAAAAGAAGTTCCTGGTAAAATTGATCTAGCAGAAGTTATCTTATCAAAACAACATGTTCCGCAAATTTTGAAGGATTTAGGAGAACATGATTGTCATCATGTGATTATTGTTTCTGCAGGATTTCGGGAGCAAAATAACCTTCAAGGTCGAGAAGAGATTTTAGCTATTGCAAAGAAATATGATATGCATATCTTGGGTCCAAATTGTATCGGAATTCTAAATACACATTGCCATTTTTCTAATGATCCCCAAGAAACCTGTATTTTGAATACAACTGTGCAATCATATAATCAAAAACCGGGTAATGTTAGTATAATCAGTCAAAGTGGGACATTTGTTTCGCATATTTTTATGTTACTTGAAGAACGTGATCTACATTTATCAAAAACCTTTTCTGTGGGTAACGAAGCAGATATTGATATTTGTGATTGCTTAAGTTATTTGGGGGAGGATCCAGAAACGGATGTAATTATGATATATATTGAAGAAATAAAAAGGGGACGTTTGTTTTTTAATTTAGCACGGAAGATCTCTCTTAAGAAGCCTATTGTTTGTCTCTATGTTGGGGGAAGTGAAGGTGGTGCGAAAGCAGCTATGTCCCATACAGGTTCTATTGGAGGTAATGATGCTGTATTTAGTGGAATGATAAAGCAAACTGGGATTATTAGAGTAAGTTCATTAGAAGAATTTGTTGATACTGCTATGATCTTTGCAAAATTGCTTCCTCAAAATGTTTTACCAAAAGGAAAACGAATTGCAGTAGTTACAAATTCAGGAGGACCTGGAGCAACAATGGCTGATAGGTGTTCTAGAATTGGGTTGGAAATTCCTGATTTTTCTCCAGAGTTACAAGCAAAAATTAAGAGATATATGCCTCCAACAGCACAAATTACTAATCCCCTTGATTATACTTTCTCTTTAAACCCTGTTTTTTTTTATCAATCGGTTCCTAAAATAATAGCAAAATCTAAAGAAGTTGATGCCATGCTTGTTTATGGTGCTCTCGGAGGGTCTTTCTTTCGTTATAGAGGTGTGGGGGCTGATGTACTTCAATCTCCTAATAATGAGAAAAAAATGAAAGATTGGCTTTCTTTAAGTCGTGAAAGCATTAAATCTGCAAAAAGAATAATGAAGAAATATTCATTTCCAATAATTAATGTCAATTTCCTTGGAATTAAGGAGCCGATCTTTCAATTCTTAAATTCTATTGGCTTTCCTTCCTTTAAAATGCCTCATCAAGCTGTTTTATCTCTGAATAATATGATCCAATATAATATTTGGATTTCTAATCATAAAAACAAATAAAAAACAATAATTTATTGATAAAAGGAATATAAAAAGAGTTATAATAATAATAATGAGAAGAAGAAGAACAAAAGATCAATCATAATCTGCTTCAAATAAATCCTCAAAAGCAGCACGTTCTTCTTCTGAAATCGAAGGCTTTTTTTTAGTTTCTTCTACAATTGCTGTTTTGAGAACTTGTTTTTTTTCTTTTTTCTTGATTGCAGCACCTTTTCTATCAACTTTTTTGTATTGCTGCATCTTATCCTTCATTGGATATTCCTTATTACATATTCGGCAATAAAGTGTGTTTGTACGACGTTTTGGCAATAGTATATTTCCACAATCAGGACAGAATCCAAAACCGGATTTGAGTGTTTTCTTTTTTGGTTTTGCTGTACTCATATTCATCACCTTTTGATTTTGATATCACTAGAAGACGGTTAAAGTTTCTACATTCATATATATCTGTTAAATTTATATGAACAATTAAAAGGGGTACATATTTTTAAAGGTTTAGTTTCAATTTCTTTACATTTTATGATTTTTCGATTATCATTTAAATGAAATTTTAAAAATGACAAGAATAATATTTTAAGATCATTCGTGTAATTACATATATATAATTTAATTAGTATTAAGTGACTTCTGATCCTAGTGAAAAAGAAAATATTTAAGGTATTTATTGTAATTATAATTGTAGAGTGTCAATTATTTAGACGATTAAATTTATTATATGATCGATAAAAGCATTCATAGCAAACGTTGGTGCAAAAAACTTGGAAGAAGAAGCGCAGTTAAATTATTTATTACGAGAACTTATGCAAAAGATAGAAGGGTTGGGTAGTGCAGCGTTAGTATCACGGGAAGGTTTAATTGTATCGGCCGTATTGGAAGAAGGAATCAGTGATATGCATATTGCCGCTATGTCTGCAATTATTTTATCGACCTGTGAGCGCGTATTAATGGAATTGAAAAAAGGAACGCTGGACATCTGTATCATCCAAGGTAGTGAAGGAAAGTTTTTGGTTATGCAATGTGGAGAAGATTACATAATCGTTGGCGTATTAGATGCTGACGCACGGATGGATCTTGCATTCGTTAACATGCGAGCAACAACTAATCGCATTATCGATATACTGGAAGAATAATTTTCTTCTATATTGATAAAATCGTATCTCTCTTTAGAAGAACAAAATTAATTTTTATTTTTTCGATCTTTTTATTACTATTTAGAATTTATTAAGTCAAATAATATAAATTAGTAATTTACCAATAGGCTTCTTTTTAAATAAAAATACAATATTTGATATATATTAGGAATGAAATTCGTTTCGCTCAAAATTTAATTAAATTTTCCAAAATTTTGAGTCGAATTTATTTATTTCTCAGTTAAAGAAAAAGGTTATCGAATTATTATGCCGGCAAAAAAGAAAAAAACTTCTAAAGCAAAAGCAACCACAAAGGTAAAAAAGAGTACTACAAAAAAAAGTACGAGTAAAAAGACTGGAGAGAGCAAAGTTGAGGAAATCAATGAAGACGAACTTTTGGAAGAATTAATTAGTGATGATGATGAGATACTCGAAAAAAAAACCAAAAAAAATTCTTCAAAACCTAAAACTGAAGCCAACAATAAAATCAAGAAATCTGAAATAGATGAAGAACTAGAAGAAGAAATATTAGATGCCGCTATGGATGGCTTATCTGAAATAAATTATGATATTAAAGATTTACCTGGTGTTGGTGCTACAATTGCAAAAAAACTAACAGATGCAGGATTTGGTACAGTTAATGCTATAGCAATTACTCCAGCAAAAATACTAATTGAAGAAGGTGGCTTAGGAGAAAAAACTGCTCAAAAAATAATTAGTGCTGCTCGGGAAGCTTTAAATATAGGTTTTAAAACTGCCGATATTGTTTGGGAACGTCGAAAGTCTCTTGCTCGAATCACAACAAATAGTAAAAGTTTGGATGAATTATTAGGTGGGAGTGGTGTCGAAACTGGAGGGATTACTGAATTTTATGGAGAATATCGAACCGGAAAAACTCAAATTATGCACCAACTTTGTGTAGATGTTCAAATGTCGCGTGATGATGGTGGAATTAATGGAAAGGCATTATATATAGATACCGAAGGTACATTTCGTCCAGAACGTTTAATTCAAATGGCAGAAGCTAAAGGATTAGATTATAAGGAAGTACTTAAAAATGTAATCTATGCTCGAGCTTATTCAAGTGATCATCAAATAATGCTAATAAAAGATGCTATGAAAATAATTGCAGAGAAGAACATCAAATTAATTATTGTAGATTCTCTAATTTCCCATTTTCGAGCTGAATATATTGGACGTGGAACACTTGCAAATCGACAACAATTATTAAATCTCCATATTCATGATCTTCTACGACTCGCTGAAATGTATCCAGATGTAGCTGTTGTGGTTACCAATCAAGTTCAAAGTAAACCAGATGTCTTTTTTGGTGATCCTACAAAATCTGCTGGTGGAAATGTAGTTGCTCATGGTGCTACAGTTCGAATTTATTTAAGGAAAGGAAAAGGAGATCAACGGGTTGCAAAAATGATTGATTCCCCTAATTTAGCTGAAGGTGAAGCTGTTTTTCGATTAGCTGAAGAAGGAATTTTAGATATTGAATAAATAACTATTTATTAAATCTATTTTTTAAAAATTCTAGATTATTTTTAAGAATGAAGGATCAATTAAGAGAAGCCTTATTTTTTAAATTATTTCAATATTATCGTTCAAAAAAATCTCATTGACAATTTCATTGAAGTTTTAGAGCAAAACATACACTATTTTAAAGCTTATGACAAAGAAAAGCAGGGATATGCATAAATTGATATTTTTATAAAACTCTCAAACTGGCAAAAATATGTTTTCCGCAGTTACAGTTGCTATAAAGGAAATACAAGACTATTTATGGCAAAAGTTATATCAAATAATCTGGCGGAGAATATTAATAGTAGGATTAAGACTCGCGTGCATTAAACTGGTCCTAAAACACCTGAGGGCTTAGAACAGCGACTTCAG
This sequence comes from Candidatus Harpocratesius repetitus, assembly GCA_021498095.1. Taxonomy (GTDB): domain Archaea; phylum Asgardarchaeota; class Lokiarchaeia; order Sigyniarchaeales; family Promethearchaeaceae; genus Harpocratesius; species Harpocratesius repetitus. The sequence continues at coordinate 1,651,445 of JAIZWK010000001.1, forward strand.
GCATATATTACAATCACAAATGAACCCAAAATCTTATAAATTACCATTGTTTCACACCGATTTAGCCCAAAAATGCTCTTTAATGAGTGGAATAATTCAGAAATTAAACGATTATTTCAATTAAACGAAAAATGGGGGAAAAAAATTCAAACCGAGGTGTTAGTGAATTGATCCTTTGTAATTAAAAATAGCCAAAATCTATTTTTTTAGATATATAATTATTGAAAAATATGGAAAATAAAAAAATAAGTAAAATAAGATAGAAAACATACAAGTTATTCTAAAAGTTTAACTCTGATTGCCATCGAGGTTGCAATTTCAATTTCCATGCCCTTTTTGCATACTCTTCTACCATTCGATGAGTGTTAAAGTATGCAGCTAATCTAATTGCATGTTTCATCCTTTCTGTCCATCCATCTCTGTTATTATAATAAAGTGGGATGATTTCCCTTTCGAGTTTATGGTAAAGATCATTTGCATCATAAGAATCAGGATATTTAGTTGCATTTGGATCTTGCGGACCTGGACCAATCGCCCATCCCGCCATAGGATCTTTTTGATAACCCTCAATCCACCATCCATCCAATATGCTAAAATTCAGTACTCCATTTAATGTTGCTTTCATTCCACTTGTTCCTGAAGCTTCCATATATCTACGTGGGTTATTTAACCATACATCTACACCACTCACCAGCAAATGGGCAAGATCCATGTCATATGCACCTAGAAATACCAATCCTATACCATACGAATCATAAAGATAGTCTGACATATCGCTTATTTGCTTTATAAAATCTTTTCCTTGAGTATCTCTTGGATGTGCTTTTCCTGCAAAAATAAACTGAACTCTATTCTTACATATTTTACCTAATCGCTCAACATCGTTAAATATCAAAGTTGGTCTTTTATATTCAGTAATTCTTCGAGCAAATCCTATTGTCAGTTTCTTTTCATCTAACAAGACCCAACTATGTGATTTTTCATAATCCATCAAATCTATTTTTGCTTTCATATGTTGGTTCCATAATTCATAATTTCCTATATCCCATACATCTTGGAGTAAATTGTAATCCATTGACCATCCTGGAATCTGCTCATCAAAAAGTTTTCTAAAATATGGATTTAACCAGAAATTGTTATGAATTCCATTAGTAATTCCATCAATCTCGAATCCGGGAAACATTTTACGGGAAACAATTGCATGCTTTTGAGCGACTCCGTTACAGTATCTTGAACCATTTAATGCTAAAAGTGACATATTAAGTTGATCTTTTCCACCTAAATCTCTAAAATTCGATGGGAGTCTATCTCGAAAGATATCTTTGATTAAATCATAATCGAATCGATCATGACCTGCAGGAACAGGTGTATGAGTTGTAAAAATACAACGTTTTCTTACTTCTTCTAAATTTCCATGATATTTGTTTAGTAATTCAAAAACTCCAAAAGCAGCATGTCCTTCATTCATATGATATGTTTGGATTCCAGAAAAGCCTAATATTTCAAGCATTCTTATTCCACCTTGACCTAATATCATCTCTTGGACAACACGCTGAAAAGGAGTTGCATCATAAAGAATGTGGGTAAAATTCTTTTGCCAATGCTCATTTCCTTCAATATTTGAGTCTAATAGGATAACCGGAATTTCAAATCCTGTTTCTCCTCTTACCTTATATAACCAACCACCAATCTTAAACTTCTTATCTTGAATATGCAATTCAACAATATTAGGTAGTTTTTCAAATTCTGAACTAAATTCCCATTGAATTTCTCGTTCAATTTGTCGACCTTGGATTACTTCTTGAAAAAAGTATCCTTTATCATAACATAGAGTAACTGCAACAAGCGGAATTTCTAAATCTGCGGCAGATCTTAGTGTATCTCCTGCCAATACTCCTAATCCACCGCTGTATGTGGGAATATCACTCTCTAGTGCTATTTCCATAGAGAAATAGGCAATTTTTCGGTCTTTATTTTCTAATTCAAACATATTGAATATATTAGTCAGAGGTTCTAAAAATATTTCACGAATATCTGAAAATAAATAAAGAAGTGTTAGAATTTATTGAATTCTAAAGAATTTTTAACTTTTTTAACCAATTGGACCATAAATCTATCGATATTTTGGGAAAAATGATATTTAAAGTTTTAACAAATTCAGTGGGTGTAAAATGGGAACGATGCCATTTATTAAATCCATAACCTGGTGGCAAAGATTTTTCTAAATGAGTATACTTATATTTAATAAACGGATAGATTTGTCTCTTTAATTCCCCTATAGATGCCCATCTACCTTGCTTATGTGTGGCATAGTATTGAGCAATTTTCATAAATTTTTCTAGACCTTCATTTAAATTATTAGATTTTAAATTTCTTTTTTGATCTTTTGCTTGAAAACTAAAATTTAGGGTTGATTGGAAAATATTGGGATTTCCTAATGCAGATCGACCAATCATTACTCCAGAAATATTAATTTGGGAAAAAGTTTCTTGGATTTGTTCTGGAGAATTAAAACCACCATTAGCAATTATAGGAATTTTATTTTCGACAGCGTCTATCGCTTGTTGAAAAGGTTCGGTGCTTTTAATTATTGAATGTAAATCAACTCCCTGCATTTTAACTGGTGCACGATTAATTGTTATCCACGCTATATTTTGTCCAAATTCGCGGAAAATTTGGGATAATAATGGAATGGGTGTGTCTCGTAATGAAAAACCACGCCGAATTTTGATTGAAATAGGGAGATCTGTATACTTTAATGATTTTTCAATGACCTTTAAAATAATATGTGGGTTTTTAAGTAATTCTCCCCCACGATTTTGAGGTAGTATTTTATATCCAGGACAACAAAAATTTAAATCAACATAATCAATACCAAGTGCATGTGAATTATCGGAAAGAAATTTTAAAGCTGGTTTGAGTGGATCTTCTGGACGAGCGATAATTTGTACTCCATCATAAATTGATTTTTTCGATTTTTGAAGAATTTTTTCCCAGAATTGCCACTTTTTTGCCTTCAATAAATGTTGTGGGAGAATTTTAGGGCGGGATACAATTTTTGCGCCAAAGTCTCCCATCAATTCTCTTAATATTGGATTTGCAGTTAGTGGTTCCATAGGAGCAAAAAAAAGAATAATTTCATTCTTATTTGTTCTTTCTATAGATTGGTGAAAAAGGTGATTAAAATCAATATTCATTAATGGAAAGAAAGGATTTCTAAAAGAATAAAATTATTCTTTATTTACATATTAAGAAAATTGAGATTTTCAAATGCTGTCTAAAACTGATCTAATGATTCCACTCTCAGTTTATGAAAAAATGATGGATTTTGCACAATCTTCACCCCATAGGGAAGTCATTGGACCTATCTTTGGTAAACCTAATGAAGATGGTTCTATTTTGCTTACTGCTTCATATTCTTTTCGTATTGGTTCAACTACTGAAGTACATTTTATAGATTCTGATTATGAGAAGTTATTACCCCTTATTAAAAAGCATGAGCTGCAAAATGAACAATGGGTTGGATGGTTTCACAGTCATCCTTTTCAAGGAGGTGATTTTCTTTATATGTCAAAAACTGACATAAAATACCATACTATTGCTCAAAAAGGAAATCCATTATGGACTGCTATTATCTTAAATCCACATCAAAAAAATGATCTTGAGGCAGTTTATGGTATGCGTGCTTTTCGTCTAATAGAGTATCCATCAAAAAGAAAAAAGTCCAAATATCGTGTCAAAGAATTAATATTTAAAATAATCGATGAAAAATGATAAATATTAAAACTTTTAAGATTGAATTAATATGATTAGTTTAATATGCAGATTTCTGATAAATTCTTGATTGTACTCTGGAATTTAATAGAAAAAGAAGCAACTATTATTAAAACTCAGAAAATCAGACTGCATGAAATCTTAATTCTTCATTGGAAGGATTATGACTTTCAAATTCCAGAAATTGATGATTTTTTACCTGATAAAGTAGCATTTTTTTCTGATCTCTTATATCGAAAGAATTTACTTCATCAACTTGCGCAGATTTTTACTCAGTCTTTACAAGCAATTCTTCGAATTGTAGAAATTCTATTAATTTATTATCCCGAATCGCAAGATTTTAAGAATACTTTTTCTTTCAAAAATAATCATTTTATTGTTTATAAAATTGCTTCTGATATGATAGGGAGTTTACTTCCAATTCTTTCTTTTTGTCAAACACCAATTAAAAAAGATTTAGTATTAATAGGTGCATTTAAATCTGAATTAAAAATTACTGGTCTCACTGTTGATGAAATTCAAGAAAAATTAATTCGTTATGGTTTACAATACCAACAAGCTGAAATAAATGAAGTATTTAGAAAAATTCAAGAAGATAGTAAATTTTTATCCATTTCAAGCTCATTAACAGATGAAGGAATACAATTTTGGAAAATTACTGATGAAATTCCACTTTCACAAGAAATATCAAATAAATATATTAAGAAAATCTCTCCTTTAATCAATTGGGTTGTTAATACTTGGAGAAGTTTATATAATATAAGGGAATTACATATGCCGATTCCATCAGATTATCCAGAAGCAGAAGGACTTCAAAAAGTTGTCAATTTAGCAAGCAAACAAGGTTTTACTGCTTCATTGGAAGTAATAGAGAATCTAAGTGCATACTACCAATATATTGCAGATAAAAAATAATCATATTTCCTTTACGATATATTCGGGATGCTTTTTTGCCCACATTAATAGATCTTGTTCTATTTTTTCCAAATCTTTGAAATCGATCATTATTTTCACCTTCTTAAATAATTAAATGCTTTCCAAACCGACAAAAAACTAAATCAAATTTAAAATTTTTGGCATTCAATTCTTGTATTCATGCAAAGATGGATTTATTGTTCGAAAATGATGCAAAGAATGGGAGTAGAATGGGAAGACCAAGAATTTTTATCTTGGGAGAGAATTATTATAACTACTTAGGTTGAGTATTATGGATTCATTTAGTGCAGAATATTTTGAAGAACAAGGAATTCAATTTATTCAATTTCAATTCACTACAATATCTGGAGAATTGAAAGAAGTTGAATTTCCAGCAAAAAACTGGGAAATGATGAAGAATGGAACAGGTGTCGATGGGAGTTCTTTAGGTTTTTTATCAACAGAACAATCTGATATGCGGGCTGTCCCCGACCTAAACACTTTTTCTATTCTACCTTGGGATCCTCATGTGGGACGATTTATCTGTAATCTTCATGATAACGACAATAACCCTTATCCTACTGATCCTCGCTCATTTTTAATTCGTGTTTTGAAAAAGGGAGAAGAATTGGGATATTACTTTAAGGTACGACCTGAATTAGAGTGGTATTTCATTGATGATGATCTTCAACCTGCAGATTCTGGTTCTTATATGTGTACTGTTCCTGAAGATGATCTTCATTTAATAAGAAGAGAAATCGCTCGTGATATGCTATCGCTGTTTTCACATGGTTCTCCTCATACAATTCATCATGAAGTCGGACCAGGTCAACAAGAAGTTGAATTATCAAAAGAATATGCATTATATCAAGCAGATAATGTTCAAACTTCCAAGATAATTGCTAAAAATGTAGCTCAAAATCATAATTTAAACTGCACTTTTATGCCAAAACCCTTCCCAGAAGAAGCCGGAAGTGGACTTCATATTCACATATACATGGAAGACAAGAAAGGTAATAATTTATTTGCAAAAGAAAATGGAATTTCAGACGAGTTGCGATATTTTATTGGTGGAATCATCTATCATGCTGATGCACTTTCAGCTATTCTTAATTCTTCTACTAATTCTTATAAGCGTTTGGTTCCAAATCATGAAGCTCCTGTTTATAAATCCTGGGGTGTAGGCAATCGCACTGCTTTAATTCGTGTTCCTGGCTATGAAAACAAAGCTCACTTAGAATATCGTGCAGGAGATGCATCTATGAATATATATCTAGGTATGGCAGTATTATTTTCTGCTGGTTTGGATGGAATTAAGAATAAAATTCAGCCAAATGAGCCAACATCATTAAATGTTGATCATATGGATATTGGAGAACGCAATAAGTTGAAGATTACTCGATTGCCCAATGATTTAGAACATGCTGTAGATGCATTTAAGAAATCACCATTTATGAAAGATCTACTTGGAGAATTTTTAAACCAAATTTTACTTGAGAATTATAAGAATATATTAGATGCCCACCGTGTTGCAGTTCGAAATGGTTATGAACATGAATGGGAGTTGGACCAATATCTTGAATGCTGAGAAATTCAATATTTATATGAATTTTTCTTGAAGTATTTTTTTCAAATTGAAATATTTCAAATCACTGTAATTTTGAATATTGAATATTTCAAAATGAAAAAAAATATATATTCTGATCTACTTTTTTCTTTAATTTATTATTTATCAACTTTAGTAAAATTGTGTATTTAGCTTGTGGATCAAAAACTTTCAAATAAAGAGCTTGATGGAAATCTTCAGTAAATTAAGATTGTTGCTGCTTTTTAATACTATTGAACAAAATTCTAATGGAATTACTTTTTATGAATTAAAACAGTATAATCATATTCCTCATTCAAGAATATATAGAGAAATGAATCGCTTATGTGAACACGGATATTTAAGGCGAGAAGAAACACAAAATGAATTGGGGAGGCCGAAATATCTCTTTTTTCTCTCAAAAAAGGGTTTGCAAGAAAAAGAAAGAATTTCTGCAGATCTTCAAAAAATATTGGTATTCTTAAAAGAGAAATTTCCTGAAGATGGAAATCTGGATGTTGAATCCTTTTTATGTAATGCTTCTTTAAGTATGTGGCAAGATCCCATACAAAACATTCTAAAATCTGATAAATCTTATCAGAAAAAAAAAGCAATTCTCGAAAGAATGTATGAAGATGTGGAAAATCGATTAACAATGATCTCTAATGCTTTGGCTCAATTAGAGACTTCACATTCATCATCTTCACAAAATTTAACTAAAAATAACAAAAAAAGAAATGAATAGAGGATAATGAAATAAAATGACAAAGAATACAGAAAATAATCATGTTTTATCAACTTCAATATCCACAAAAAAAAGCATTAGAATGATCTTTTCTTATGCGTGGTTAAATAAAAAAGAATTTATTTTAATGTTAGTTTTTATGGGTTTTGGAATTGGTTTTATGATGGTTTCTCCTCAAATTTTCCGAAAAGTAATCAATCTTTTGGAAAACAATGATTCAAATGCTACTGTGCGAGATCTTCTTGGTCTTCTTGGCTTGGGTGTAGGAATCGCTTTAATAGGGGGAATTATTTTAGGAATAGGTAGATATTACTCAGCAATTGTGGGAACTGAGGCTCAATATAATATTAGAAAAAGCGTATATAATGCTATTAATCGGCAAACGTACTCGTTTTTTAATAAAGCCGAAACAGGTGACTTGGTTGCCAGAGCGACTTCTGACATTGAAATGACAACTCCTGTATTTAATCAAGGTATAACTCTTGGATTTCAATCGATAATTATGATGATTGGTGTTGTGGTTGGAATATCAGTTACATTTCCTTCAATTTCATGGATAATTATAACAGCAGAAATAATATTCTTGTTTGTTATTGTTTTTTGTGCAAAAAAAATGCAAGAGGCATATCTTAAGTCTCGTCGTACATTTGGAAATTTAACCACAGTATTTCGAGAAAACATTATTGGAGCTCAAGTAGTACGAATTTTTAATAGTCAAAATAAAGAAATTCGTAAATTTCAAGCTGAAAATGCTGATTTCAAAGATTATACCATCCAAGCAATTAAATGGTCCACAATTTTGCGATATTCTGGTTGGATCATGCTAGCTATAATGTCTTCGTTTATTTTAGTATTTGGAGGCTGGAATGCATATCAAGCATACTTAGCAAATGATCAATCATTTAATTTAGGTGTTTTTGTTGCAATGTTGAGTTATATTTCAATGTTGGGAATGCCAATTAATCAAATTAATAATGTGGTTATGAATTTTGTTCAAGCTAATGCCGCAATGGTTCGGGTTAAAGAAGTTTTAGATTCTATGCCAGAAATCGTTGAATCTCCTAATGCAATATCTGCTAAAGATATTCGGGGTGATGTAGAATTCAGAAATGTTAATTTTGGATATACATCAACATTAGTTTTAAAGAATATAAATCTTAAAGTTAAAGCAGGAACAACTGTAGCACTTTTAGGAACAACCGGTTCTGGAAAATCTACTTTGATCTCTCTTTTACCGCGTTTTTATGATATACTTGATGGTGAACTCTTAATTGATGGCCGTAATATTAAAGATTATAAAATTGACGAATTACGACGGCAAATTGCAGTTTGTTCTCAGAATATTTTCCTATTTAACATTTCAATTGCCGATAATATACGATATGGGCGTGATGATGCTTCTCTTGAAGAGGTAATTGAAGCTGCAAAAGCAGCAAATGTCCATGAATTTATTGAAAATTTGCCGGATAAATACGACACTCTAGTAGGAGAACGTGGTGTAGCCTTATCTGGGGGACAAAAGCAAAGAGTGGCAATTGCTCGCGCTTTAATACTAAAACCAAAAATCTTGATTCTTGACGATAGTACATCTAGTGTTGATATGAATACTGAATACAAAATTCAACAAGCATTAGAAAGAGTAATGAAAAATCGAACTACATTTATTATCACACAACGTCTCTCAACTATTCGAAATGCAAATTCAATTGTGGTAATGGATCAAGGAAGAATCGTAGGTGCAGGAACACATGAAGATCTCATTGGAAAAAATGCAATTTATACTCAAATCTATCAAACATTATTTGCAAAACAGAAAACAATGGAAACTCCGCAAGTTGCCGAAATTATGGCTGAAAAGAAAGGAGGTAATTAAATTTGTCCCATCAAAGGAATCGAATGATTTTAGAAAAAACAAAACGTTTTGTTGATGATAAAACCCTTTGGAAATGGATGCTTTCCTATTTAAAAGACAATTTAGGTGTATTTATTATTGTTCTTTTAGGAATGTTTCTATTCACAGGAATGCAGGCTGTATTACCACTGCTTCAACAACGTTTAATAGATGATGGGATATTAAAAAGCAATGCTTCAGTTGTTATTTCAATCTTAATAATATACGCCAGTTTCCGTATTATTTCTAGCGTTGGGAATGGATTCTCAGAATTTATTTTGGCAAAGATAGGAACAAATGTTGTTTATAAGGTTCGTCAGGATTTATTCATCAATTTACAGAAAACTTCTATGGATTATTTTGATAAAGTGCATAGTGGAGACATTATTAGCACAGTTACTAATGATGTCGATCAACTCAACATGGTTTTTGGCGGTCAACTTGCAACTTTATTAACGGATTTGTTTCGCGGATTGATGGTATTAGGATTAATGCTTTTTATGAATTGGGAATTAACCCTGGTTGCTTTATCACTTACTCCTCTTCTTTTTATTTTATCTCGATTTTTTATTAAAAATGTACGCAACATGTTTAAAACCACCAGAAAGAAACTTTCTCAAGTAACCAGTGTGGCAGAGCAAAATATTTCCGGAATGAAGGTAATTCAAGCATATGGTAAGCAACGAGAAGCTGCAGAAGAGTTTGATAGAGCAAATCGTAGTAACCAAGAGGCTTTTCTAAAGGTTCGTCGTATAATGTCGTTTCTATTTCCATTATTCTTCTTCATTTCCAGTTTAATTAGCGCGGTGGTGTTGCTGTATAGTGGAAGTGCTTATCTTAATGGGATTGGATTCTTAGGTTCTACTATAACAATTGGTATTGTTTCTTCTTTTTCAAATTATTTAAACCAATTAATGATGCCCATAATGATGATTGCTTTCTTTACTCAGCAAATGCAATCAACTTTAGCTGCTGCTGAACGGGTCTATCTACTGTTAAATGAGAAAAGTGAGATTCCTGATCCTGAAAATCCTGTTGATTTTTCTAATATTTCTGGTGAAATCGAATTTAAAGATGTAACTTTTGCATACAGTAAACGAAAAGCGAAAAAGCCTGTAAAAATAATTGATCCTTCGGCAAAACGCAAGAAGAAAGCCTTAAAAAGAAAGAAAGAAATTGAAAATAAAAATTTTATGCCAGAACAGACACAATTCATGCAAATGCAGGCTTTACTTCAAAATCCTGAAACATTTTTAAAATTAGCTCGCCGTTTAGATGCGCATTTGAAGGGAAATAACTTTAATCTTAAGATTTCTTCAAGTGGCGGGAATGGAGAAAGTAGTGGTGGTGGGATTACATCTGGTGAATCATCTATATCTGGAAAGGATGGAAAAGGATCTATTTTAGATAATCTTCCCCGTGCAAAAATACTTCAAATTTTAGGGTCACCACGAGTGCCCAAAGAGATTTTCGATCAATTTACCCCCACAGTTAAAGCATTAATTCAAGAAGATAAATTAATTAGAGAACATGAATCCCAAACAGGAGATGTCTTGAAAAATGTATCTATGCATTTAGAAGCAGGGCGAACTTTTGCTATAGTAGGACCAACAGGTGCTGGAAAAACGACATTGATAAAGTTGATTACTCGATTTTATGATCTGAAACAAAATAGTGGTGAAATTTTAATTGATAAAATCAATATTAAGGATTTACGAAAAGAAGATTTAAGGAAAGCAATAGGTATGGTTCCTCAAGATAGTTTTCTTTTTAATGGAACAATTTTGGAAAACTTATATTACGGTCTTCCTGATGATGTTCCTCATGTAGTTGATGATAAAGTCTTAGAAATCACGCGCTTTTTGGGATTGGATAATTTTATCCGTGAAATGCCTGATCAATATAATACACTATTAAATGAGAATGCAAGTAATCTTTCTGTTGGACAGCGTCAATTAATTGCTTTTGCTCGTGTCTTAATGGTAGATCCTGAAATATTGATTTTGGATGAAGCTACAAGTTCAGTTGATCCATATACTGAGACTTTGATTCAAGAAGCCCTTGAGAAGGCTAAAAAAGGTCGTACTACTATTATTATTGCACATCGATTATCAACTATTAAAAATGCGGATGAAATTTTTGTTATTGAGCATGGAGAAGTGGTTGAGCATGGAACACATGAAAGCTTGATGCAACGGCAAGGAAGTTATGCCAAATTAGTAGAAATGCAGGCTAAAGGTATTTAATTCTCAAACTTTTTTTCACTTGATCTTTTCATTTGATCATATTTAATAATTATCTAAGCTCCGTTCTTCTTCTTTTTTTCTTCTTCTTTTATCTCTTCTTTTAGTTCATATTCTTTTATTCTTATTTTATTCCAAATCATTTGTAGGATGTAAAAAAATATCAAAAAAAAAATTTGATTAAAATCCAATTTCGAATGGTTGTGAAATTGCTTTAAATAATACATTTACGACTGCTTCAACGTCAACCACATAATTTTGGGCTATGGGTGAATGAATATAACGGCAGGGAACCGAAACACATGCTGCTGGAATTCCCTTTTTTAAAGTGTGAAAAGATCCAGCATTTGTCCCTCCAAATGTGGGAAGTTTATATTGGTATGGAATCTCCAGATCTTTTGCAGTATTTTGCAGATATTTAAGAAGTTTTAAATTATAGACGGTTCCATGATCAGCAGCGCTAAATGCAGGTCCGTGTAAACAACTAGTTGGATTTTTATCTGGAGATACTCCAGGAACATCCGCGGCTATCGTATTTTCTAAAGCAATTCCAATATCTGGATTTAAACTATTGGCTGCAACCTTAGCGCCTCTTGCACCCACTTCTTCAGCAACTGTAAAAGCAAAACAAATTGTGTTCTCAATCTGATCAACTTCTGTAAGTATTTTTGCAATTTGAAGAAGAACATTACAACCAGTGCGATCATCAAAAGCTCGACCCCGCATTATGCCTAAAGAGGGAAGATATTCAAAATCTGCAGCCAGAACACCAGTAGATCCAATATCTATTCCCATTTTAAGAACATCTTCTTGAGTTTGTGCTCCGATATCGATAAATAAATCCATATAATTTGGGATTTTTTCTCGCTCTGATTGTGAGGTTATATGAGGTGGTGGCATACCGATAATACCTGTGATTTTTGTTCCTTTATCAGAGAGAATTTCCACCTTACTTCCCGGATATAAACGAGGATCAATCCCTCCAAGTGGAGAAAATCGTAAGAATCCTCTTTTATCTATATATCGAATCATAAATCCAACTTCATCCATATGTGCATCTAACATAATTCGCAAACCATCGGCTTTAGAACCCTTTTTTTCTGCTAATACATTACCTAAGGGATCGATCCAAACATTATTCACAAATTTCTTCATTTCTGTATAAATAAAATTGCGAACTTCATCTTCCCGACCAGCTACTCCAATTAAACTGGTTAAATTCCTTTGTATGGCTACAATATTTTCTTTAAGAATCGAATTTTTCTCTATCATACCTTTTATAAAACAGAAAATATGTTAAAGATTTGGATCTTCTAAAAGCTTAGATAATTCATCCATATTTGGTAAATCATGGATAATTTGCTGTTCAATATGATTTATCATTCTAAGTCTTTTTGACCAAATTATAAATTGTCCTAATTCAAAACCCAGATAAATCAAGCATAATAAGGCACTTAATCTCAATAAGGTTTTATAAATTAAAAATATCCGAAGAAATTGGTGGGTTGTTGGAAGATGAATGTAATTTCGATAGATAATAAAGAAATAGATAAGGAGAAATATCGTCATACCTATTAAGATTCGAATAAACTGAATTTGATTAATAATATGAAAATGTGTTCGTGTTAATGAGAATTCGCTTGTTTTTTTTGATAATTGATTCCATTTGAAGATAACTATAAATTGAATTACAGCTAAAATGCTGATAAGAAATAGAATGATAAAAATTCCTACAAATCTTAGAAGTTGAATACGTTCAAGTAAATAATTCATTCTTTTAGCTAATCTGTATATTATATATTCTATTAAAAGAGTTAAAATTGTAAAAATGGCTCCAATAATTTGTATTATTTGGTTTTTGCGAGTTATACCACTATATTGATTTCGTAATCTTTGATAATCTTGACTATTTGATGAAGATGGAATATATGTCTTTATTAATGTATTACCTGTTTGTTTTCTGGATTTTTCTAAATTAGAAAATCTATCTGAATATTGTTCCAGATCATTATTTTGTGTTTTACCTACATGAAGATTGGCTTTTGATTTATCTTCATTGTGATCTGGGTTTTCTGGGTTATACATTTAATACACCTTTAATTTTTATAATTTTTTCACATTTCTAATTCATCAGATAACTGCATGAACCATGTAAATCTTTGTTCTCCCTTGGGTGTTATATGGACTCTCATACGAATTCGTTCTTTACCCCATGGTTCTTCAAGGACATTAATATATCCTGCTGATACTAATTGTTCTATGTATTTTTCACCAATTACCGTTTTAATTCCAACATTTTTGTAGATCTGAGTTTTAACCATACCTTCGTTCTTTGCTTTAATTAATTCTTCTAAAATTGATTGAATTAACATTACAGCAGAACGGTATTTACGTGTGGTCATTTCCAGATCATTCTATTTTTCTTTAAGGGGTTTAAATATTTGAACTCTGAGGCACCTTTGGTACCCATTATTAAAGATTATAAATAACCATTTCACCATTCAACTAAACCCTTTATTTAATTATAAGAATAGATGCTTCTTATTCTTATACACAACGACATTTTTAGTAGAACATGAATTATTTTATGATAGTAAGCATATTCCAAAGTTTATCAATCCATGGGATCCTTTTTTCTTCATAGAATTTAAATAATCTCTCGTAATTTGCAATAATTTCAGATTTTTCAGCATTAAAAAAAGCAAAAATAGAATCGCCTTGCTTTTTCCACCAATATGTCATGTCATCTAAATTATGATATTTATCTGCGGCAGATAAGCGAATTGAATTAATAGATGCTTTAGAAATTAAACGGTTGTAATATCTTTGTTTTCGTTCCTGCCAAGGAAGTGATTTATTTGTTTCACTTACATTAGATACAATTTCTGCAACCACATTACCAAATTTTTTACTAATTTCATCTAACGTTACAGGTGTATCCTCAACCACATCATGCAATATTGCTGCTATGATTAGATTTTTGTTATTATAATAATCAGCTAATAGTCCTGCAACAGCTATTGGATGTAAAATGAAAGGTTTCCCTCCAATTTTTCTTTTTTGATTTTGATGTGCCTTAGCTGCGAATTTTATCGCATCATAGTAAGTTTTTGTAGAGAGAGTATCATCATATAGATTGTCCATGAATTAAAAAATTATGCGAAGAATTTAAACGAGATCAATTTTTAAAAATGAAATCAATGTATTTTGAAATTGTGGACCTTTGGTCCGCAACGATTTAAATGTAAAAACTGTGATAAAATTATTAGAACTAATTGTTCTATTTATTTCTTCATGTTGAACTACATCAATGGAGATTATGATTAATATGAAAAAAAATACAACTATTATTACCGGCCTTTTATTGATGGTTGTTATGCTTTCCGGCACTACAATTGCATGGGCAACTGGAACTTATACAGTGTCTAATGTAATTGGGCATAAATTTACTGAAGAAAGTTGGGCCATCCGCTATGATGTCTTGAGTAAGAAATTAGTAGAAGATCTCACACCTGGAAATTATTCTGGTGATCTTGATTCATCTATTCCAGATCAAGCACCTTATCGAGATGCTATTTTCTATATAGCATATATGAATTTAGGGCAAGTGCAAACTGTTTACATGGCTTTCGATAGTTATTCGAATGATAATCGAAACATGACCTATTATGGTGTTTCACCTTATCAAATTATTCAGCAACATTACCGTACTGCAGCAGGAAAACATGTGATTGTACAAAATGCATTTACAGGTCTGGTAGCATATAAAGAAAATGGAACTTTAAATGGTGTTCCTGATCGCAACGATAGTCTATACTTTGGAGATAGTATGAATAACCAATTGTATAAATATTATCTCAACCGTCTATTAGTTTTTACATTAGGATATTATCCATTCGATATGGATAAAACTCCAAGTGCCACTCCAAAAGTATTAACAAAATCTGAGACTTCTGACTCTTTTGAATATCGTTTTGGAATGGATTACAGCGATCTTTTTATCGTTTGGTATCCTGTTGAGATTCCAGATGATGTCAATGAGATTTCTAAGGGAGATTCATTATTAGGGAAAGTAGTTGCTTTTTCAGAATTAGCATATTTAAATTTTACTTATACCCTTTCTGGAGCTTTAGTTGAAGATAAACCTGTAAATGTAACATTGACAACAGAATATGATATTGGACCAATTAACGATTTGTGGATTGTTAATGATCCTCAAGATAAAACAGAAGCATTAGGTGGAAATTATTATTACTTATTTACTCTTGGAAAAGCAATTTCTCATTATAACTCAAGTGATAGTATTCTTGCTAGATTATCTGGTTCAGAGAATATTCCTGGTTTCAGCTTGGCAGTTTCAAACTATGCTCGAATCATCAATATTGAAGCTACTGTTGAAGACGCTTATGATACAGAAGTTACCTCCGATAATGGAACAGTAATTGATGGAGATCAAGCAAATGAAAATGTCACCTCTTTAGATTTACGAACTGGTAATAAACCTGCATACAAGATTGATTTTGCAAGTAAACCAGACTATACACTAAATGGAGAAACTACATATGATGCCCCTGTTAAGTTGTTTCCATTTTCCCGAATCCGGAATCCAATATTCAATAAATTAGATGCTTATGCTTTTGTTTATTTAAATGCAATGACTCGAAGTATGATCCAAGCACGTATTGAATTGGCAAAAGAAAAATTCTCATTGGAAGATAAGCAGCTAACTATTGATGTTACTCGAAGAAATGTCTTCTATACAATTTGTTTTCCAGAATGGGGAGGACAATCAATTTATCAAGATCCTACTTTTACGGCTTATGCTGATCCCGGAGATTTAAGTTCAGCGGCAGGAATTTTAAGTCGTATTGATGGATTTGGTTTAGGTATATTTGCTCTTGCAGGATTAGGTGCTATGGCTCTGATTTTGAAGAAGACTAAATATAATAAATAAAAAATATGTATTAAAATTAGATTTAAAGTCTTTTTTTTAATTTTTCTCTAATTTAGTATAATTACTTTTATTTTCTTTTATTTTATCTTTAAATTTCAAATTTCTTTTTTAAATCTCTTTAGTTTTTGTTATTTCCTTCTAGACTTTCTTTTTTTAATTATTCCAAAGTAATATAAGGATCATTTTTGCATTATATTATAAGGGGGAATTGAACTTAATTAATGGGGGATAGTATGGCAGATTCAAATCTTAAAATTGCTTTGGTTGGGTTGGAAAATGCGGGAAAAACATCCATTATTCGCACTTTGAATCGCACTTATCATATTAATGGAAAAATTGCACCAACCAAGAGTGTTGAGAGAACTACTTTTACGTTATTTTCTCAAGAAGGTAGTATTTGGGATTATGGTGGACAAATTGAGTATCGTCAAAATTATCTTCAAAACCCTGATCGTTATCTATCAGAAATTCAATTTCTCTTTTTCGTAATTGATGTGCAAGATTCATCGCGATTCACTAAAGCTATTGATTATTTCGAACAAATCTATCATGTTGTCAATAAAGAAAATCCAAAAGTTATTGTGGCTATTTTATTTCATAAAGCAGACCCTGATTTATATCAAAATAGCCAAATTCCCCAAGATATTGAAGAATTATCCCTTAAATTTCAACATATAGTTGAAAATAATGAAATAAGTTTTTACCATACTTCAATTTTTGATCCAATTTCTCTTCTTAATTCAATGTCATTACCAATCTTGGGATCCCAACCTGTCTATAATATTATTTCTATGATTTTAGCAGAATTTGCCATGAATCATTCTATTGAATATATCTCAGTATTAGTAAATGAATTACTTGAATTAGGTTCGTTTCGTTTAAAAACACCAAAAGAAAGTTTTATCCAAGCATCATTGGATTTTTATCATCAAATTTCTAACAAAAATTTAAAAATTAAACCTGGAGAATATGAACTAAAAGGATACAAATTTGTTATCATAAATCGAAATGTCTTAGATTATAATTATTGTTTGAATTATGCCCATCCCACTACTGAAGATGCTAAACAACCATCAAAAGAGGAGCTTCGACAACTTTTTGGAATAATCAATGAAAAAATCGAAGAATATAATCCAACCTTAATTTAAACTTTTTTTTTTACTCAATTGTTCTATAATTAAATCCTTTAAATAAGAATTCCATTATAAATAAGAAAAACTAAAGCAAAACTTTTTTTTAATGCTTCTTTTTCTTTTTTGTATTTTATCAATCATGGCCTCTAACGGTCAGGGTGGTCTCTGACGCTGGACTTCAAATCCAGATTACCTTCGTAGGGTGGGGAGTTCGATTCTCCTTAGAGGCCGTTTATTTTGAAAATATATATTATGTAATTAAATCTACAGTATAACTCACTATTTTTATTCATTTGCTTAATGATATCAGTGTAAATTGTATTATATATCTAATTTCATTTCATTTTAAAATGATTAAAACTGATTTATAATTAATGAAAGAAAAATTAGATACGGGGCAAAAAATCTCCGTCCGATATGAACTATTAAGAAAACAAGACATAACGCAAATTATACTATTTTTAGAACGACATCTTCGATTTTATACAATTTCTCATAGTATTTTAGAACAATGTATTTTTAAAGATTCAGGTTATGAACCTTCATTAGTTATTGGAATGTTTCTTAATGATACAAGCGAACTTATAGGAATCATTGCAGGAGTTCTTCGTAAAAGAGGTCTAAAAAAATACTGTGCTTTAAAAATGTTAATTATTCATTCCGATTTTCGTCTGAAGGGTTTAGGAACAGAATTGTTAAAAAAATTCCAACAAAACTTAAAAATTCTTATCTCTAAATCATGTTTTGTGAGGTTCGATGCATCTCCACCAAATTATATTAATCCTGGTCTTGATTTTCGTTATTCTGATTTGATCTTTTTCCTAAAACACCACGGATTTAAGAAAAAAGGTATACGAAATAACATGATTTGTGATGTACCAAAAGAATATATCATTCCCAAAAAAAAGATAAATGATATTCAAATCAAGCGATTATCGGAATCAAATATTATCTATTTAGAGGCTTTTATTCGTAGATATTTCCGATTTAGTCTATGGGATGAAGAAGTTCGATTAAGTTATAACTTGACTCCAATTACGACATATATTGCAATAGATTCATCCAACCATATTGTTGGGTGGGCTTCCTATAATATATCTTTTCCTGGTTGCTTTGGCCCAATGGGTGTAAAAAAAGATCTTCGTGGATTAGGAATTGGAGGTGAATTATTACGATGGTGTCTTTATTCACTCTCCCAAGAAGGAATTGAAACTATGGTAATCCGCTGGGTTTCTGAAAAAACAGCATATTTCTATTCAAAAACGATTGGTGCACATATATCCCAAATATATTACAATATGGTAGGAAAAATTAAACCAAA
Organism: Candidatus Harpocratesius repetitus; assembly: GCA_021498095.1. GTDB lineage: Archaea > Asgardarchaeota > Lokiarchaeia > Sigyniarchaeales > Promethearchaeaceae > Harpocratesius > Harpocratesius repetitus. The sequence goes on from JAIZWK010000001.1 coordinate 1,670,006, forward strand.
TAAAATTATCAAAAAATAATATAATTAATATAATTCATTGACTAATTAACGCGGTGCATAAAAGTATTCATTATTTGCGCGTTGGCGCTTATCAATACTACTATCTTTCTTATTTATGCGCGCTCTTCCTGTGTCCTCATCCCTTCGAAAAGTAATATCTAATATTTTTAAGAATTCATTCATACCTTCGCGCTTATTCAAAGGGCCAATTGTTTTACCATGAACTCCTGGTTTACCCGTGAATAAAAATAATCGATCAGAAAGTGCATCAACAATAGCCAAATCATGTTCAATAACGATTGTTGTTGCGCTCATACGTTTTGTCATTGCTCGAATTACTGAAGAAATATGTAAACGTTCTTCGATATCTAAATAAGCTGATGGTTCATCCAAAATATATAATTCAGCACGTTTAGCTAATGCTGTTGATATGAATACCCTTTGCAGCTGCCCGCCAGAAAGGTCCTTTACGGGAGTATTTAGTAAAACATCAACACCTAATGGAGAATATAAGAGTTGCTTCATTGAATCGGAAAAATCATAGTTTTTTGAATATTCCATAATAAAATCCTTAACAGAGCCGTCATAATTACGGGTGATATATTGGGGTTTATAGGACACATAGCGATTTACAGATTTAAATTCGCTGTGAGGATCAGGTTTAATTTGTCCTGCCATTATTTTTGCAAACGTTGATTTTCCTGTCCCATTTTCACCGACAATGCCAAGAATTTCACCTTCATAAATGATTCCAGGATCAACATCAAGTCGAAATGTATCAAAAGTCTTAGAAATTCGACCGTACGATGCAAAAATCCGTGCATTATCCCAAGATCGATTGCCTACACTGCGACGAAACGTAATTTGTGATTTTCTGAATTGAATGTTTTCAGTTTTAAGAAATCCAGTTAAATAAGCATTAATACCCGCTTTTGTGGATTGAACTTTTGTAATAACTCCAAATTGATGTGGTTTTCCATAAAATAAGTGAATAACATCAGAAAGATAATCTAATATTGCTAAATCATGCTCAACAACCAATACTGGATATTGTTTACTTGAATTAAAACCAGCAGCTCGTTTTCGAAGTAATTCTGCAAGTTTAATGCGTTTTTTTATATCTAAAAAAGTACATGGTTCATCGATCAAATAACATCCTGCTTCTTGAATTAAGACGGAAGAAATTGCGAATCTTTGAAGTTCACCCCCTGAACATTGTGCTAATTTTCGATTAGCAATTGCGTCAATATCTAAATGCTCCCAAATTTGATTGAAAAATTCAATATCAATATTTTTTTGACTTTTAAGTATTTCTCCGACAGTTTTATTTTGATATTTCTCAAAAAGAACACGCAATACTTGGCGCTTATATGCAATTTTCCTGGAATTTTCAAAAGTTTCTTTAAAATGGGTACGCATTTCAGATTCACGAATGTGTTCCAAGAGTATTTTCCAATATCTATTTTCTGATATTTTTTCTGAAAGATTTATACTACCAAAATTCGGTTTAAGATCTCCGCTTAATATATTTAATACTGTTGATTTTCCAATTCCATTAGGACCACATAACCCAGTCACCCGACCTGGTAGAAGCGTTGGTAAACCGTAAAGCCTAAATCCTCTGTTTACTGTTGTAATTTGCGATGAATCTCTTCCTATTTTTGCAGGAATATATGAATATTCATGAGTTAAGCTCTCTGGTTCTGGTTCGTCGAGTAAGAATATTGAAAATATTGCATTTCGTGGACAAACATTTAAACAAACACCACATTGAATGCAAAATTCTGAAATAATAATCATTTTATCCGCTGATTTTTTAAATCGAATCGGAACCTCTGCTTTTTTTATGTGGTTTTTTTTACGAGCATTAGATAAGTTAATTGGACATTGTTTTACACAAGGGCGCCCGCAACTTTGAGGTGAACATAAATCATAATCAATTAAAAAAACCTTTTTCATGCGATTAACTAATATAAATTACCATGACAAATTAATGTATATACAAGCGCTAAAATTGGTTCGGAACTAAATCATTTTAGGGAATCAGTGATTACTGAATTTAGAGGCGATAAAAATGAGTAATAATGAAAAAAAATATGATGTTGTTGGGTTAGGATCGTGCACAATGGATTTAATCTTTTCAGTAGATGATATTATGCGTATGGAATTGATTGATCGTAATAATGTCGAGAAAAAATATGTTGCAATTGAAAATTCTAGTAAATTAAATGTAAAATCCGTTAAATCATTTCCAGGAGGTTCTGCTGCAAATATTGCTTGTGATTTAGCAAATTTGGGTATGAAAACGGCTTATATTGGTGGAATTGGAAAGGATTCTGCGGGTGAATTTTGTATGGCTGATCTCCGACATCATCATGTGGATACAAGTGGTGTTAAAATTTTTGAAGAAGATTCTACTGCCCATTCTGTAATTATTATTAATTCAAATTATAAAGATCGCTCTATTCTGGCATACAAAGGAGCAAATGATCTTTTTTCATCTGATAACATTCCTGAGGAAATGTTAAAAAATACCAGATGTTTTGCTTGGACTAGTTTAACATCTGATAATGGTATCAATGCTATCAAAAAGTGTATTCAAATCACTAAAGCATCAAGAGGAATTGTAGCTGGAGCTCCATCGATTTCTATTATTAAAAAGAAACCTCAAGCAGCAATTGAATTACTTAAATTATCTGATATTGTTAGCTTAAATGATGAAGAAATTGAAGCACTAACAGGAATTAAGGGGCATTTACATGAAGCTATGAAACAACTTTTTGATTGGGGTTTGAAGTGGGTTAATCTTACTTTGGGTAAAAATGGACAGTGGCTTAGTGATGGAAAAACATTGGTAAAAACACAACCACCAACAATCCATGTAATGGATACTACAGGAGCTGGAGATGCTACTATGAGTGGAGTAATCTATGGATATTTAAATAACAAAAGTCTACATGAAACCGCGATAATTGCCTCTTCATTAAGTGCTATGGAAATTGAAGCTCCAGGTGTTCGGGTTGGATTACCTGAGAAATTTTCAGAATTACAGCAATTTATTGATGCACATGAATTTCAACAAGAAACCAGTAATTTTTAATAAGGATAAATTTTTTTGCGAAAGATAAATTTAAGGGAATATGCCTTTTTTCCCCCCAAATTCTTCAAGTTCTTTAAATAATGAATATAATCTAATTATTGCACGTTATGTGGAGATAGGATTAAAATCTCGAAAAGTCCGTAATCGCATGGAAAAACGATTAATGGATCATATCCTTTCCATATTAAATCGTGAATCACTCTCCACTTTACAATCTTCACGGCAATGGGGGCGATTAATTTTCCAATTTGAACCAAAAGACATAGAAAAAGCCTTATTGATTTTTCGAAATATAATTGGGATTCATTCTTATTCACCTGTAATCAGAGTATCTAACAGTTTTGATGAATTATGCAAATCAACAGTTAAATTTGCTCAAACTTATCTGAAATCAAATGAAAGCTTTGCAGTTCGTGTAAAACGATTTAAATTATATCCAAAAAATTCTCTTGAAATCGAGAGGGAAATTGGGGGAAAAATTTATGACTATTTTACTCAAATAGGAAAACCAATAAAAGTAAATTTAAAACAACCCCAAAAAACCATTTATCTTGAAATCAAAGAGAAAGAAGCATATTTATTTGGAGATATTTATTATTCTGCTTGGGGTGGAAATCCAATAGAAACAGATAAAGCAATGTTTGCCTTATGGAATGGTAATTTTGGGGAACTATCTGCATCGTTTTTATTAACTCGTAGAGGAACTGTTGTTATACCTCTTGTTATTTATAATTCTGAGACTTTTCTAAATAAACAAAAGCTATTACGTTATAATTCGTTAAATGAAAAATTACATGTATTAGCATCCTTTTATTCTGAACCAATAAATGTAATTTTACTTGATTATAATCCTTTGATTAAAATAATTAAAAATTTTGAAAAATTGGAGATTATGCAAGATAATGATTATAAAAAAAAAGTATTTTTAGAAGAAATTGCTTCTCTATTATTAATTTCTCATCTTGTTTATCAAAGTTCAATTCAAAACCATATTAAATATGGTAAAAAAACACTTATCATTAAAGGGTTTATTAGTAATTATCATCAATCCTATTCCTTAGTAAACCATACTATAGATTTTATCCATATTGCTCAATCTTTTTCTTTTACTCATTTTATCCCATTATCAGGATTAAGTATAGAAGTCATAAAAAAGATGGAAGGAAAATTAATGAATCCTTCTTATGAATTAATAACTGAAGAATTTTCATTAAGTTCTTTAATATTAAAAGATATTGAAGTTAATAATAGCGTTAATTTCGATTCTATTGTTCATTTCAGTTCTGATAATATTGATAATATTAGTATTGCTTTAGATTATTTTGTGAATTCAATAAAATCAAAGAAATTTTCAGAAATCATAGAAAGTATTATTGAAAATGCTGAATTCATGAAGATTTCAAGTAAAATATCATAAAAAAAGAAAAAATCAATTATCATCCGGGACGAGCAAAGATATAAAATTCTCGAATTAAATGTTTAGTCCCTCTATCATATAGATTCTTACTATTTCCTCTGTCGAAATTATAATAGGGATTTTCTTTAGTATCAAATCTTTCTTTCTTTAATATTTGAACAAGTTTAAAATCGGCCTCAATTGCCATTTCTTGAATTGGTATTCCTATTTGTTTTCGATCTTGCGTTAAAACAACAGGTGAAACCAATGCTAAACGAGTATTTGGTTTTAGTAAGGTATATGATTGTTGAAACAATTTTTCATATAAAGGAATAACTTTTTCTTCAATAATCGGAAGCATTTCTGCATAATCTGGAAATTTTCTGAAATAAGGAAGTAAAACTGGTTCTGTAGCAATTCCATCAAAGAAATTTTCTGAAAAATGTTTATGTAAATTATCGATATCTGTTTGAATTATTTTTTTTTTTATATTTTTGTTTGATATTGGAGTACCTAGTAATTTAGAAGTATATTCAATATTTTTTTGCGTTCCTAAGACTTGTTCTTGATCTTTATCCGTTCCAAAAATTTGTAATCCCATTAAAAGGGCAAATTGGAGAAGAGTCCCAGAACCACAGAATGGATCTAAAATTTTCCTTTTTTCTAAAGGTTCCTTTAATTGTAAAAACGACAATAACGTTTTAGCGAATTTTGGTGGAATTGTTTGCTGAAATTTTTTAAATGGTCTTTTCTCGTCAAGTTCTTTTTGTAAATTTGAGTCTACTACCGTAATAGTTCTTCCAATATACATACCTTGATCCGTAAGGCAGTAAAGAATTTCAGCTCTATTCGGTTTATACAATTTATAAGCGAAATAATGATGTGGGAATAACGGATTCAATGTTCCATTTTCAATATTTTTTTGTGGATATTTATAATAAATGGCTTTTTTAGCACCTTGTTCTTTAAGATAAGTGTTAAAGAATTTATTTATATAATGAAGGGCGTATTGCACCAATACGTTAGAATAATAAGGATCATCAAAACTTTCAGGATAAATAGAATTAGCTATAAAAAAATCTTGATCTTTAATTATTGGAAACAAGTCAAAAACCAAATCCTTTAAGGTATTATCAAGATATTTTCTACCAGCATAAATTTTTACACGATTTGCTTCCATATCTACTGGAAAAGCATTTTTTAAAATAGATATCCCAATAAAATCGTACATTCGCCCAATTTTTTGAACACTTCCTAACCGGATCATAAGTTTACCAATTTCATCTAGATCAATGGATTGATTCTCAAATTCGATGATAGCACAATTAGTAGAGTAATCTATAATTTTTCCTTGATATTCGGGTGTTTGAAGGTAAGAATCAATTTCTGCAAGAGCAAGACGGTAATTCTTTCCTAATATAAAAATATACTTTTCCATTATTTATCGCTAAGAATCCATACGATTAGAATTTTGGTAATAATAATTATTAGGAATATCGAGTGAAATAATTTTGAACTTTTTTGGTAATATAGGTGTTTCCTGAATTTTCCTGGCCAGAAAGAAAGATCTCACAAAATACTTTGCTTAAATGCTTTGTAATACTTTCAATCCATGAAAAACGCTCATTTCTAGAGACATTCATTAGTTTTGGTATTGATACATGCTGAATTTTTCTGAATTTTTTAAACGCATATATTAAGATATAAAGTAATTCTTTTTGTGTACATGGAAAAAATGAATTAAAAAAAGTTCTTATTCTATGTATAATTGCAATTTCGGTCAAGGTTGGTGAAAAATTTTGAATTTCTGCTAAATATTGATAATAAATATCTCGATTTAAGCGAAAAATTTCTGGATCTATTGTACTTTTGTCTTTTTCCGGAGACATATTGCTTGAATCAATCTGTTCTCTTTGTTCTTTTCCATCTTTTCGTTTGAATAGCGACATTTTTCTTTTAATTATAATTTTTCATATGAAAACAATTATAAAAAGAGGTTAAAAAATGATTTAATCCCTTTGTTGCTTTAATTTTTTAATTTCTGCTTCTAAATCACTAATTTCTCCTTCAAATGATGCGCCACCAGGAACGGATGGGAGTGCTTCACGCGTGTTAATTGATAATTGTGCATCCACTTCAGCAAGAGCGTTGTCAACTTCTTCATCAGTTACTCCTGTGGCAGAACTGTCTTCAGAAAGCTCGAGTTGAGCGTTAACTTCTGAGAAAATTGCATCCATATTCCCAAAACCAAGATCTAATTGACTTAACATATTAGAAATTTCTGGAGCTTTTACGCTAACTTGCAATTCTCCAAGTACTCCTGCAATGTCTTTTGCTACTCCAGTAAAATCACCAATCGCTTTCGCCTGTTCCAATTTAAATTGCACTCCATCTAATCTTACTCTAAAATTCTCGATAGAATGCACCCACTTTTGGAATTGAAGATGATTTTTCATGTGTAATCGGCTACCTGGGATATCACCCGCTTCTCTTCTTTGAATCGCTTTCTTTTTTGCTAATTTTCCTTTTTGTTCCATTTTAACAACTTGTCGTTGGAGTCGTTTATTAAAAATCTTTAGACTGGTTATAGTTTTTCGAAGCGGATCTCCGTCATTCTTTTTTTTATAACCTCCTGAAAGCCAGGCGGTAAATTTTTTAAGACTTCCCAAACATTTTCACTTCCATTTCAAAAACATACAAAATAACTTATGGATTTTAATATTATCTAGAAGGTGAATTCCCTTAAAAAATCCTTAGGAGACCAATCAATGAAATTTTGAATAGAAGGAAACATTCTTTTTTCTTAAATTCATTAATAGGGTAATAGAGATACAAACGAAGGTGTCAACAATCGGATCTTTAAAAAAGTTAATAGACTGGTTAAATGGTGATGATAATACTTCTTCTTCCACCGATCATACAGTTTCACCTCGAATTAAAATTAAAGTTTTTAATCGAAGGCTTGCACGAATGATTTCAAAAATGGAAATTCGTGAAGAGATGTATAAAAAGAAAGCAATGGAAGCAAGAAGAAATGGAGATCAAATAGGATCTCAGATGTATATGAAAAATTCATTACAATATCGAAAATGGGCTCTTGCAACAGAAAAATTCAAAATGCAGATTGAAGGTATTGAAATGAAATTGGATCAAGCAAAAATGGTTGCTGATTTCTCAGGTGTCGCAAAAGAGATTGTAGATACTTTACATGGATTGCAACAACAAGTAAAAATGCCAGAAGTCAGTAAAATGTTAGCAAATTTAGATCTTGGGTTTGGAAAGGTTGATTCTATCCTTGCAGAAACATCATCTGAGTTGGAGCTTAGTGAAGATGCTTCTTCTACAGCTGTTTCAGAGGAAGAAGTAAATGAAGCTTTAGCTGAAGTGGATTTAAATTTAAGTGCTGAATCTTTGTCTACACTACCTGAAGTCCCTACCCTCGATGAATCCGAAGTAAACATTGAAGATCTTGAGAAAGAAATACATAAACTAAAAGAAAGGAATAAGATATAGCGAGATTTTCAAATTCATCATTTTATTTCAATTGTTCCTAAATTAATGTAAACAATTTTTTAATATTTCTATTACTAAGAATCATTTTTGTCGGGGCGAAATAAATATTTCTTTTAAAGATATTTATTTGAACTTAAATGGGTGAAAATATGATTAAAAAAAAAGTTCAAATGTGAATTTATATTGTAAAGATCGGAATTTTATCTTTGGAAAGTTTATTAAAATCATCTATAAATATCCTTGTTCCTTTAAGATATTGTATTATTTTGAACAATAACATGGTGAATTTCTTATGGATTTAACAGAAACGTTTATTAGCATACGTGAGAGTAAAGGAGATTCAGTTGCCAAGCAATATTTAAATGATAAAAAATGTTCTCAATTAGATTTACAGATTGAAAGCTTAAGTATGACACTGCAAATGGAATTTAACCGAATTCAAGGATCGAGTCTGCATCAACTACAAACTAATTCTGTGGGAAATCAGATTCGGGACATTATAGAAGATGGAATTAATGATATAATTAATGTTGTGAATAAGAATCCACGGGTTTTTAAAGCATATCTAAATTATTTGTACGATGATATTCAAACTCATTTTTCAGAAGATATTAATCAAGTTTTTTATGAAGTTCAACAACTTCATTTGACTTATAATTTTAATCAAATAGTTTGGAAAATCAAAGATTTCGATTATCAAACAATTATCCGAATATTAAAATGTATGTTAATTGCAAATGTCTTGCGGCGATATAACCGTCGAAAATTTATTCCAGCAGGCTGTTATACTTAAATCTTTCTATTATTTCCAGGTTATATCTTGTAATCTACGAACGATAATTTTCTAAAAATACTGTTTTTTTTGTTTTTCTTGCATCTTCTGCTGCAAATGCCATAAAATGAGATTCTAATGCAGTAAAAATATCAGAACGATTAAAGACTTCATTGGATTTATTAAGAATTTGCTGTTTTTTATTGTGATTTTTCCGATCTTGTATAATTTTTATAAGGTGATCCAACAAACCTTCATCACCTCCTCCATGGCCGTTGAATTCGATTCCTTTATGAAATACACATTTTTCATTTGAATAACGAAAATCCCTCACTATAATTTTCTGTTCATTAAAACGAAACCAACCACGAATAACTCCCTTTGTTCCAAAAATACGGATTTCCCTACCTTCTAGATCTGAGAATCCGTGTAGCCTTAAAGTTGCAGTGATACCATCCTCAAATTGAAAAGTTGCTATTTGATGATCCAACACATTATTATCGCATTTAAATATGCATTTATCATATCTTGAATGAGTTAAAGCATGAATTTTTGCTTCTTGGGAGAAATCTGTTGTCAGCATTGTAGTGGGCCATTGATCCCAATTAAGAATTGATTCAATTTCAGGTCGGAAAGGTTTGATAATATGCAATCTTTTTGGATGTTCCAGGGCTAATTTAGTTAAGGTTCTTTCTATTTTCTTTGGAGAATGCAATCCGGATCGAATAATAGGTTCTCCTTTCAAATAAAGGCGCGGGGAATACCAAGGACATGATTCAGATACAGAGCATCCATCCGTACAGTATTCTGGAGAACCTTTTGGTGCATTTTTTCTTTGATAAAAAGTTAATTTTCCCATAGATTGAACAGAAATTGGTGTTTTTCCTAATATCCATACCATTAAATCCAGATCATGACAAGTTTTTGCCAAAATAATAGGAGACGAATTGTTTTCAGATTGATAAACACCTCTCACGTATGAATGACCAAAATGCCAAAATGAGATGTTTTCTGAGTGATCATAGTCTATAATCTTTCCTATTTCTCCACTTTCGACAATTTGCTTTATCCTTTGCCAAAATTGTGTATATCTTAGTACATGACTAACTTGTACAAAACATCCTTTTTGTTCTACTCTTCTCTTCAATTCTTTACATTCATCTATACTTGGAGAAATTGGTTTTTCCAGTAAAATATCATAACCTAATTCGATCGCATGTATTGTAGGTTCAAAATGCATTCGATCTTGAGTGCAAATAAAAGCAACATCTGCGATTTTTCCAATTTTAGAAGATAATAATTCTTTCCATGAGCGAAATGTGCAATTTTCAGAAATATTATGTTCTTTCTGAAAAAGCTTTCGTCTATCTGCTTTTGGTTCTGCAATCGCAATGAATTGAAGTTTATCTGGATGTTTTAGTGCATAATTTCCATATGAATCTCTTCCTCGTGTGCCTGCTCCACATAATACAGCAGTTACTGGTTTTTGATATTTATTCAAATTCATTCAATCAATATCAAGCATTCTTCATCAAAAAAATGTTCTTTTATTATATATTTTTTTAAAAAAATGATATTAAGTTCATTTTAAGTATTATAATTAAAATATATTTTCAATTCTCTGCTAATTCTCATAAAAACTTATTCAAGATTTAGCTATGTTTGCAATGTAATTTGGGTCATCTAATCAAATTGTTGTTTTTACCTGTTTTTCTTCTTAAATCGAAGTGAAATTACATCTTACTCGAATTTTATCGAAAATTAATCGTTTTTTTTTTTCCTAAGACATTCATTTAAGCTAAGATTTCTATAATCCAATAATATCGATGATTGCATTCATTTGTGGAATTAAAAGCAAATTCCCTAATTTTGAGGGATTATATTCCCATACAAAAAAGTAATAATATGAGCCAAAAATCTTCATTCCTCAAGAATCCAAGCATAAGTTTTAAATTATTTCTTAACAATGATTTACAACAGAAGAATAATTTTTTCTTCTGAACAACTTTTATTAGGAGAATAAAATGAAGGATTTTAAATTCTCTCTATCGAAAACTCGTTATCGAATCGGTATTTTATTGTTAATAACCGTAATGATGTTGCCTATGGGGATGGCAACTAGCAAGACGGTTGCTAACAATGCGGTAATGGGTGAAAACTATCAAACAGAAGATTTCTCTGTTTCAGACTTTGATTCAAATCAAGTCGAAATCGGAGCTCCATCACTCGGATATGAATCTTCAAAACTTGATGGTTTATTAAACGCTTGGGTAGAAAGTCAAACGCTACCAATTAACTTACGAACTGTGAATGGTAAAGTGAGTGTTTTAATCTTGACCGATAGTTTAGATCATACTTTTGGTGGAAAAATTCAAAGATTATCCACTATAAAGTTAAATGATCGAGTTTCTATTGTTCATGGTTTAGTAAGTGATCTGAAAACTCTAATGGAATTGACTATGAATCCCGATATTAGTAGTATTAGAGGGGATGAATATACTAGCGATGCAGTAATTCCAACCAGTGATGAAATTCTACGTGAAGTTAACGTTGAAAAAATTGATAAAATGGATAACGATGTGATTGATGCTTTTGATGGTGATTCTGAAATTGTAGACACCCAAGATACTGCAGAATTAATTGGTGCAACTGCGGCTCATGATTTAGGATATAAAGGTGCCAACTCTATCATCCAAATTTCCGATACTGGGGTTGATTTTGGGCATTCTGCTTTATATGGTGCAGCGGCTATTGATTCTGAAGGAAATCCTATGTCACTTGAACCAAGTGGATTAGGTTTTGCGCTATCTAGCTTGTATCAATATGATTATTATATGGATGAAAATAGGGGTAATGATACTGAATATGCTCAGAATTTTGCTCCTGCTCATACAGATATCTATGGAGATATATATGTTGGGGGTATGTGGGATGATTTACTTTCTGTTCGTCCTGAATATGACTCCTTATCATATATTACATGGGCCATAAATTACTATCTAGCCTTGGAAGGATATTCTCTCCCTGATTATTATCATGTTGGAGATCTCGCAGGGAATGAGACTGGATTTGCATTTGGGGTTACTGCTGTGTTAAATGGTTATGGAACCAATATGTACAACTTTGTTCCTTTTCTGATTGCTGATAGCGATGGCGATACCAATTATGATACCCTTTATTTAGATTTTGAAACAGGAATATTACTCTCCCGATGGTGGTATGGAATAATTAGTACAGATACTTTGATGTACAATGCTCGTTGGGATTTTAGTAAAAGTGCTCCAAAAACTAATGATGGTGATGTCTATCTTGGAGGCGATGTTGAATCTATTTATGGATGGGGTGATCATGATGGTTATAATGATATTTCTATTGGAGGTTTGGCTACTGCATTAGATTTGTTTAATTTCTCTGGAAATGCTATTCCGTTAATTAAAGGTATTGATCCAAGTGGACGATTATTCGCTCATATCTGGGATTATCAAGGTCATGGAACAAGCTGCTCTGGTAATGCAATCGGCCGAAATGTTACCTATCATCCATACTTAGATTATGGAAGCACAGTTGTTGATCCAATGGAATATAGTTTACAAGGAATTGCTCCTGAAGCGAAGTTATTGGGTGTTATGGGATTATATACAAGTGCAATTGATTATGGCTGGTTCTGGGGTGCAGGTTTTGAACCTGATGAGAATAATACTTGGACATTCCATCCTGGTTGTGATCATATTGTCAACTTAACCTCAAACAGCTGGGGCTTTTCCGATTTCCATTTTGGAAATATTGCAAACAGTCATGATTTCGAAACCATGTTAATGGATTATTTAAGCGTTCCTGGTTATATTGATCCTACATATCCGGGTGTATTATTCTTAGATTCATCAGGAAATGGTGGACCAGGATATGGAAATAACCGAGAAACTGGTCATTCTACCTTAGGTTTAATGGTTGGAGCATCCACCAATCAAATGGTTCGTTCAGTTTGGTATGGAGGCGAGTATTATGGTGTGGAACAACCTGCCGATTATCTCGCTGGGTGGACTGACTTTGGACCAAATATTGCTGGATATCCTACATTGGATGTGGTAAATGTAGGATCTTGGGAATGGAGTATAAATCCTGTTAGTTGGAGTCGACCTTATAGTGATGGTGGTTATTATAACTATGACTACTTTGGAGGAACGAGCCAAGCTTGTCCTATGACTGCTGGTGCTATGGCTGTGTTGTATGGTGCTTGGACCGATAACTTTGGAACTCAATTGAATCCAATGTTGGCAAAAGCCATTGTGAAAGCTACTGCAGTTGATCTTGGATATGATCCAAATATGCAAGGAAATGGTCGTGTTGATGTACTAAAGATGGTTGAATATGTCACAGGGACTTCAGATATTCTTGTAGCAATAAACAATGAATCTATTCACAATGCGGTTGCCGCATTTGAAGCTGCATTCTTTGGTTATTTTGAAGAAGATCATCCTGCTTTAGTCAATCAAACGATGGACGGTTCTCTCTATTTTGGTAAATTATTGCCAAATGATGTTGTAGATATCGATTTTGATGTGCTTGGAACATATTCTTCATTAGATTTCACCACTAAGAAATTAGTTCAATCTTATACTGAAGAAAATCACTCTGCTGATTTAGTGACTTTGGATTATTATAACTATTTCAACTTTAGTGATGTGTTTGATGTTGATTTATTGAAAACAGCTGATTTCTTCCAGTTAACTCTGGCAATTGACCTCGATACCTTGGATTTCTACGAATACTATGCATACCCACCATTCTTGCGGATTGAAGGTTTTAACGGTACTAATAGAATCTACTTGGTAAATTCCTATAATGTTGGAAATTTCCAGACTCTCTTCTTACCCACAGATTTTCTGTATGATACTGATTGGACATGGCAAATTGTGGTAAGAGATTATGGATATCGATTTTATGGAGAAAGTTGGGGTTCTTATGGTACTTACTTCAATTTAGGAATACGCGCTTTTAATTGGGAAGAAGATACAGCTATTTCTGTAACAAGCGTTGACAGTAATACCTTAAACGCTCAACTTACGGTTCCAAGTGACGCTGCTGCAGGTGTTTATCAAGGTTTTGTAGTAGTAAATAGCACAAACGATAATCACATGTTAGTTCCATACGGTTATATGGTAAGCACTGAAGTAAGCGAATACAATGAAAATGGATGGACTGAAATCACTGGTTTATCTAATCGCTTAAATGATATTGGACTATTTGGTGGCTATGATCATCATTGGCGCCCTGATGTTGGTGATTGGCGTTATTATGACTTTACCTTTAATACAACTGGATTTACAGATCAATTCCCTAATACATTAGCTATTGAATTGAATTGGTCTATTGAAGGAACAGCCCTTGATATGTGGGTTGTTGATGCTTCTGGTTATGTTGCTGGTATGACAGATTATATCACCAGCGGTGGAACATACTACACCACGATTAACGCTCCTCCAAAAACACAAAGATTATTGATAGATATGTCTGGATATGTTGATGGACGCTGGACCGATTGGTATCAACCGAATATTTCAACTCACGATGATGTATGGGGACACTTTACTTTAGTCATTCACTCTGCACAAATTGAGTACAATGACACTACTTTCTTGCTAGAACCGTTTAGTGTTCGTATGGCTTGGGTAAATGAAACCGTTTCCGATTTCTCTGATCCGGTTCCGTCATTCGATGTTGCTGGTGATGAAGTATTAGCAGATGGAACTCCAATCACAGATACATCAATTACTTGTGGATGGACTGCAGTAACTTCAAACCCAATTTCTGAATTCGACAACACACCATATGGTTTTGATGTAGCATTAGTTCCTGGATATGAAATTAATATCATTGAACCTGTTTCATTAAGTGATTTTTATGGCGGTAAATATTATTACCATGAATTCTATTTTGAAGCAGGAGACTATGTCAGCTTTACTCTTGGTTGGTCTGATGGTTCTGATCTTGATTTCTACCTTTATGATCCATCTGGAAATGAAATTGCACATGCTGCAACATTGACAAATCCGGAGTATATGGAAGTTCTTATTCCTGAAACTGGATACTATACCTTGGAAACTGAATATTATTCTGGAACTCAAGCTGATTTAACTCTGCTATATAATATATTAGTTGAACAAGGAACGCCTTATGTTTTCCATGGAGTTGTTGGGACTGACTTAACTATTGATCTTGCAAGTGAAGGTCTTCCAGATGCCTCATATTTGGTAAATATGTATGGATATGGTTGGAATTATAATTATGAATACAGTGATGCATTCGTATTTGATACGAGCGCTCCAGTGATTGTGGATGCTCCCGTCGATTTTGAAATGGATTGGGGTACCACTGAAACCTTATCTATGCTTGTTAGCGAATGGAATGGAACTTACTCTCTTTCTATTGATGGAACTGAAGTTGATTCTGGAATTGTTTCTGGAATGACCGAAATCTCATATGATTTTGAAGGAGTTGAACCAGGTGTATATACAGTCTCATTAGAAGTTGTTGATGTAATTCTCTCTTTAACTACAACCTATTCTTTTGAGATAACAGTATTAAACACAGAAACCTTGATGGATGTAAGTGTTTCTGGAAGTGTCATTACAGTTGTTGGTATTGATGATACTATCAATTCAGGAACCTATACAATAACGGATGGTAGCACAACCTTAGCATCTGGAAGTTGGACAAATGGAACTGCATTTACATTTGATATATCAACCGCTACTTTATCTGATGGTGTGCATTACATTAAAATAACTTTGAACGATGGCTATGGTGGAGAAGTTTCTGATGAAGTTATGGTAATTGTTAAAACTAATACTGTAACAGACGATACCACCAACGATACCACAACCGATGATACCGCAACCGATGATACTGCCACAGATGATGATTCTTCTGGTGGTGGAATCCCTGGATATGCAACTGGTGGGTTAATCGTTGTATCTTTAGCAGCAGCTGCTTTATTATTGAAGAAATATCGTAAATAATAAGTGGTAAGTTGTAGAATAGAAATACTTTTATTACTCCATTATTGGAGTAATTCTTTTTTTATTATATTTTATTAATCTTATTTATTTCGGTTTAGTTAGGTTTATATTATTCTTTTGTAGAAAATACTTGATATCTCCAATAGATCATTTCATAAAATTGTTGATATTTTCAATACAAAAAATTTATTTGTTGTATGGGCGTTTCCATAAATTTACCCTCAAATTAAAAAACAGTTAATTAAAATAAGAACATTAACGATGTAATTGGTTTTTTATAGTTTTTCTTGTCTTGAAATTTTTATAAAATCTTAATTTTGATTCAATTTCGGTAGAATTGTTCATATTTTACTTCTTTGCAGGGATGCATTACAATTTTGAGAGATAAAGGGAATAATTTAAAAGCTACGCTTTCTTACCCTTGGATATGACCTCAAATCTTCGGGGAAATCCATCGGCTGCCACCGATATTGGAAAAATTACTCCCGATCTAATTAATCCGCAGTTACTTTTAGATATTGTGAAAGTGATAGATCCTGTGATTTCCCAAAAATTGCCTCAGAAGCGAAGTGGATTTTCCTACACCATCTTCGTTTTATTTGCATGTTGTATGCAAATTTTAAGACTTTCGCCCCGACACACATCAGAAATTTTCCAAGAAAAGTGTTCTCGCGCTCAAATTTCATTTCAGTCCTACTCAGTTACCAAATTCTCAAATGGCAAACAACGGAGATTCTTTCCAGATCAACCTGCTTTGTCTCGATGTCTCCAAACCTTGTCTAAGTTAGATTTAGTAGAAGAATTTTGGAATTCTGTACTTTTGGCACATTTATTAATTCTCAAATCTCTGAAAATTGTAGGTTCAGATCTAAAGTTAATAGCAGATTATATTGATACGCCGTGCAAGAAAAATAAAGACGATCTGTATTGTTTCGGAAAAAAAGAAGGAAAAACAGTTCATCGTACGCTTAGTTTTTCCGTTATTTCAGGTGATTTTCATCAAATGATTGCCAATTTCAAAATTAAAAAGCGTCAAGATAAACTCCCTTTGTTTCAAAAAATCCATCAGATCATAGTTTCTAACGGCTTTTCAGTAAAATATGCTATACTTGACAGAGGTTTTTATCGTAAACGAATACTAAAGTTCTTTCAGCAGAAACATGTGACCGTGATTATGCCTGGAAGAAAATGTGCACAGACAAAACAAAAAATCAGAAATTACTTGAATGGAGTAGGTAAAAGATACTGTAAAGGTATGATTAAGGGTAAATACGTAAAAAAGAAAGGATTTTCACCCATTAAATTCGATCTACTGCTTGTTGCTAAACGCTCTTTTAATTTAAAAGAAATCATTCAAGATCTTAATCAAAAGAAGATCAGTGAACAAGTCGCCAGCAGCCGTATTTTTCCCCTAATTGTTATGTTCTGCTCAAAATCTGGCATAAAAACCCTACACGGCAACGAGAATTATATCCGAGATCTTTATCGCCAAAGATGGTTAATAGAAATCGCATTTCGTGAAATGAATCGGTTAGGCATTGCACAAAAGGTGCAAGATCGCAATATCCGGCTGAATATTATGGGAGTTCGGTGCTTTTTGTACAATATATGGCAGACACAACGATTTCTGATAAAAAGAAACGATCCTACCGCAGCAGATTTAGAATTGAATGAATTTCTTGGAATGTGCTCAAATCATCGGTATCCATTATATTTATCATCCATGAGTTGAAAGGAACAATATTATAACAGATTAACGAATAGATTAATCTTAAATAGAAGAAAAAGGATCAATTACATAGTGAATGATAAGAAAAAACTAAAATGTTTTTCAAGATTTTCTTGGGAAAATTGCGGATAAGAAGAACTCTGCAAAGAATTAAATGATTCAATTTTCAAGATTAATATATAATTTAACTTTTATTCCATCAATCATTTTTGACAGATTATTGGCAGAAGATGTTGTTTATGTCAGAAAAAAAACCCAAAATTGAAGCTTTAATCACTGAAGCAGAAGAGATGATTTCATCAAAACCTGCTGAAGCAGAGATGAAATTTCGCAATCTTCTTCAGTATGCATTAAATCCAATTTTGTGGTTGAGAATTCAATCAGGATTGGCATATAGTCTTTGGCAACAATCTAAATTAAGGGAAGCTGAACAAATCTATCAATTACTTCTAAACAGAGCAAAAGATCTTGATGAAGACGAATTTATTGGTGATAGTTATATTGGATTGGCTAGAATTGCAATAAACGAAGCATCTTTGGATAAATCCGAAAACTATTGTGAAAAAGCACTGAAGATATATCAATTAAAAGGAATTTTAGAAAAAGAATTAACTACTTTAAACATCATTGGGGTAATTTATTATACCAAAGGGAATGCAAAATTAGCAATACAAACCTTCAAAAAATGTTTACAATTAATGCCACAGCGACCAATAGTATTATATGTAAATGTGCTTAATAATTTAGGTTTGGCTTATCGTTTACAAGGTAATATTGAAAAAGCTGCAGAATTTTTCTCCAGTGCGTTTGAATTTGCATCTAAGAATCATTTTAAATGGGTTTTAAGTATATTTGAAAATAATTTGGCAGAAACCTTGTGCTTACTAGGTGATTATCAGAAAGCTCTTCATCATCTGCAATATGGATTAGAAATTGCCAAAGAAAATAAAGATGTAAAAGGTGTAGCACTACTTAAAACAACTTATGCCAATTATTTAATACAAACCGGTCAACTTGATTTTGCTTATCAAGCAATCATTTCTGCTTTACAATTATATGAAAACTTGGATGATCCTTTTGGAGAGATCGATTCTTTACTTGTTTTTGCAAATTATTGGTTTATAAGAGGTCATTTGCAGAAAGCTCGAAAAAAACTGGAAAAAGCCTGGGATATTATCCAAAAATCTGGTTTTAAAGAATCTGCAATTGAGGTATTAATTTTTCTTGCTGAAATTTATGAAAATTTAGGAAATACTGACCTTGCTTATAATTATATAAAATTTGCCAATTCAATTGCTCAAAAACGTGATTCAGATTTAGCACGTGCACAAGTTTTGACTCAACGTGGATTAATTATGGTAAATCATAACCAATATCATGAAGCCGAATTAATACTTAATGATGCAATATGGTTAGCGAAGAAAATTCAACATTCTGATTTAGAGTATAAAGCAGAAATGCTTCTCGCACGAAATTTTTTAGGGCAATATATGCAAGATTACCGCAAACAAGATTTTCAAAGAGCAATAGAATTAATCCAAGATGCAAAAATTGTTTCAAAAAGACAAAAACTAATTCCTCGCTATATTGAGGCACTAATTATTGAAGGGATGCTCCTTTCAAGTAGTGATTCTCATGGAGATGCTAAAAGAGTATTAATTCAAGCACGCACTCTTGCAAATGAAAGAGGGATGTTGATTCAAGCTCAAACAGCTCATGAACGGCTATTATTGGTCACAGGTAGTGGTCAGTCAGAAGATATAAAAAAACCTTTTAAAAAAATTGTTTTATCTCTAATACTTGATGAAATCTCCCGAGCAACAACTACCTATCTTGAATCAAATTTTTCTGAAGTTGATTTAGATGAAACATTCATGGCTGTATTTACAATGGATCCAAAAATAGGAACTAAGATTTTAGAAACTGAAAATATTAATCTAGATGATGACTTTTGGTATAGACAGATTTTTCAGATTGCTTCTCTTTATTCAATAAGTTTAGGACAAGATCATCTTTCACATAATAGATTATTTGGACCATTACCATTCGGTGAAACAGATTTGCGGAGTATTATATTCACTCGTACATTTTCTGAAACAATAAAAAATAGAGAAAATCAAGAAACCATTCTATTTTGCATGGTATTTCCTAAAGAAATGATGCCTTTATTCTATGATCGCAAACGAGTTGAAGTTTTTTTCGCAAATCAAACAGAACAATTGAGTTCAAGTAATCAAATTACGAAATCCTTCTTGAAAACGATGCATGAAAATATAATTGCTGAAATTATTGCAGATCTTTATGATCCTATGATGTAAAATAAGAAAAAAAAAGCAAATGCTTTATTGTCAGTTGATTTTTATCACAGTTACTTTAAAGACCAAGAGTTTATTGTATAGTTGTGGGTTCGAAGGGCCATATCCCAATAATTCATTATTTGTTTCATCTTCAATTCCATCCTGGTTTTCATCTAATTGCCCTGGAATTTCAAACTTTTTTGTTTGACCTTCTTCCATACCAAGAATTTGGTAGTAAAAACCTCTAATCAATTTTGTTTTTGAAACTTCAGTATCGAATTGTGAAGGACCTTGATAAGGTGATTCGTTGTTTGTATCTACTTGACCATCTCCATCAAAATCAACCCAAAGAGTATATTCAAGCCTTACATTATCACCAGGTTGAATTCCAGAGGTTATTGTCGGTTCATTATTATTATCATTTGAAAAGTAATCCCCTGGTCCAGGAAGTAAAAGATCAGCAGCCGCTTTTTCTTCAATGTTCTTATTAACTTGGATTCCTATAACGACCCCAGTAGCGATCAAGATGGTAACGATGGTAAAGATTGCAAATGCTGCGTTTTTTTTATGCTTATTGCTACTTAAAAATTCTTCATCATAGTAATGATGAGTTCTAGATTTAGGGTGGGATTGTTTATGTTCAATTTTTTTTGTTGCTTTAATTTGATATTTACTTTTTCCCATGATTATTTCTCACTTTCTACATTAAA
Organism: Candidatus Harpocratesius repetitus; assembly: GCA_021498095.1. GTDB lineage: Archaea > Asgardarchaeota > Lokiarchaeia > Sigyniarchaeales > Promethearchaeaceae > Harpocratesius > Harpocratesius repetitus. The sequence continues at coordinate 1,690,542 of JAIZWK010000001.1, forward strand.
TTTCCTAAATATTTATTCTTAACTACACATATTATGATAAAATAAAGAGGGGTAAATTTTAAAATTACTAGAAATGAATGATTAAATATTTTTTTAAGTTACAAATAATCAGATTAGGAAAGATTATTAATTGTAATTTTTCCAATAAATATTATAGGATTTTGGAATTTTTCTAATTTTAAACATTTGATTCTAAAAAAATAATACAAAGATTACAGTACTTATATTTTAGTGCAAATATATAAATATGCTATCTCACATATAACTTCATAATGGTTAATATTTCTGAGGAAAATGTGATTATGAAAATTGGAATTTTTCTAATTGCGGAGAGATTTTCTAATTATACTTAAATATTTTTATTTCTTCAGTATAAGTAACTACTCTTGGAAAAGGAGAATTATATTTACTAACAAAATTAAATTATAATAATAAAAATGAGGGGATTAAGAATATTGGAGACAACTTTTCAAGAAACAAACCTAAGCCGCCGAAAAATTGCTGATAGGTTACGATTGATCCGTTCCATTACAGAAAATTTTCATAAACATTATATTTTTCAAGATGGACTACGATTTAATTTCCTTTTTGGATTATACAGCCAAAAACTGGAAAACTTGCTTAATCAATGCGATCAAATTGATGATAAACAATTTCATGATAATTTAAATATCTTACGACGTTCTGTCGAAGAGATGCAACCATATATAATAAAATAAAAACCCGAGTTATAGCAAAACAAAATTGTGAGATCTGAAAGTATTTATCCACTATTGGAGAAATATTTGATAGAACTCAACCAACAATCCAACAAATTCCTTTTTTCATTTTTTTCAATTTATTTTTATTTTTTTCAAATTATTTTTCATTTTTATGAGGTTCCTGCAACTTCTTTTTTTTTTGACTGAATTACCATTTTAATCTTTCATTTTCCGACAATAATCAAATTTATCCAAGAATTATTTCAGTCGGCAAAAATGAACTTTAGAAAATGGAATTATGGGTCGATTTTTGACTATTTTTAATCAAATTTTAGTAGAATTTGATAAAAAAAGTTCAAGTTTTTCTATTCTTTTTTCTAATACTACCAAACGTGCTTTAATCTTATCTATTTCTGACAATGTTTTCTTATCAAGCAAAATTTTATTATTTAGCGATTTTGTTTCAATCCTTTTACGATATTCAAAAGGTTTTGGGGTAAATCCTTCACCCATTGGAATTTTAGGCAATGATTTAGATCGTATATGTGCCAACGACCCTGTAGATTGACCTGAAAGTTCTTCATTTTGTTGTACTAATCCAGGTGAAAGTTCAGCAATTTCTTCTGAAATTACTTCTTGGGTTTGTTGATCTTCTTTTACCCATCCACGTGCTTGTGGGCGTTTTATTTGAACATCATCGGGTATTTTTTCTAAGACTTTTTCCATAGATTCAGATTTACCTGCTGATTGACGCATCTTTTCTTGTTCTTCTTGAGTTCGTAATGCCTTTTGTCGAATAAATCCTACTGTTTTTTGAATCTGATAGGTATTTAAGTTAGGAATTGCTAAAACACTTAAGATCCAACCAGTAATTTGATTACCTAATGGGATTTCTTCTGGATTAGGAACATCCTTAAATATCTTGCTTGCTAAGACGTCTCTTCCTTTTACTAGTCGAATCGTCCAGAAATTATTTATTTTTCCCATTTGGAGTTGATAACTTGAACCTACTATACCTAATTGAGGAGTATAAGGTCTAAAGTCGTTCATTTCACTCAAACTGAAAACACCATTTCCCTTTTATTTACTTTTATTTAACAACGTATATGATATATAGCTAATACTTTTGATCTATTCTATCTTCTTATTAATTTTTGGTATTAAAATATTTAAAGAATGTTGCAGCTAATAAAAATAAGTGGTGCCGAAGTGGAAAAATATCGTTTGGAATACCAAAATAAAACTGTTCAAAAAAATTCCATGATTTTCAATAATATTTCAATCAATAATATGAAAAAAAGGATGGGAATCTACTACACCGCCGATGATTTGGCTTTTCAATTAGTTTATTTTACTTTAAAAAATCATTTTGCACCAATATTTAATAAAATAAAGCTTGTTAACAAATCTTTAAGAGAAATGTCTAGACATGAGCATAAAGAATTAAAAATACTGCTCTATACTCAATTTGAGAGAATTTTCGAAACCTCAATATGTGATCCTGCTGTAGGTGCGGGTATCTTTCTGAAACATGCATTTCGATTTCTATATGATTTGTTTGATAATATATATTCCCTTTGTTCTCTTGTGTGTAACAAAAATAATGCAGTCCCTTCTATTCATCTTCTTTTTACTATCTTTAAATCTGATTCACCTCAAAATCGTTTGAAATGGGCATATTTAATCATAACAAAAATGCTTTTTGGCGCAGATTTATCTCAAAATGCAATTAAAATAACTGAAAAAACACTTTTATCTGAATACTCTGCAATTTATGAAGATTTATTAAAAAAAGAAAAGAAAATTAAACAAAAAGAAAAAAAAAATGCACAAGAAGAATTGTTAAAAAAATCGATTTATCAACAGCAAAATTCATTTTTTTGGTTGGAACCAGATAAAATATCACCCTTGATTTGTTTAAATCTAATCCACGGAAACAGTATTTGCCCAGTAAATGCCAATATTAATCCATTTTGTAATATAGCGTTAAAAAAAAATAATTCATCTCTCCAAAAAATCATAAAAATTAGAAATGATCTTCGAAGTTTTGGCATTTTAGAAAGAGAAAATGGAAATAATTCTACTTCTTTGCGTCAAACAATGGAATCCTTGCAGAATTCATTGATTTACCATAAATCTTTACTTTATTCTCAAATTAAGAATTATCCCTTTTCAGAATATGAACAAGAACTTCCATTCTCTTGGATCTTAGAATGTCCTGAAATATTTCTTGATTCTAATGGGAAACCTCGCGATAATCCAGGATTTAGTATAATTTTATGCAATCCTCCCTGGAAAAATCACCAATTAAATGAAATCGATTTTTTTTCTCAATATTTAAGTACATATAATACAATTCCTACCAAAGAAAGAAAGTTGAAAAAAAGTGCATTTTTACAAGATCCGGAAGTTTCTAAAGAATATGACACGAAAATTCGCAATTTAAGACAACTAAATCATTTTTTCGGGGAAATTTATTCACTACAAGGCGAAAGAAAATTTAATCTCTTTAAACTCTTTTTAGAGAGAAGTTTTCACTTAATGAAAAGAACAGGTTCTGCAGGTTGGATCACTCCTCTCGGAATATTTGGGGAAGCTCGTGCAACTAATCTTCGAAATTTCTTATTTAAGCATGTTCAAACACTAACAATTATCCCCTATTTTTCAGATTCTAACCTTTTTCCATCAATCACAAAAGGACAACCATTTTCTGCCTTTTCTTTTATGAGAGGCTCTAAATTATCACATATTTGTCTAGTTCCATCTGAAAATTCAAGTAATTTAATGTTTATATCTTCAGATTCTGAATCAATTCTTCTTTCTGTCAAATTAATCGAATTAATTAGCCCAAAAATTCGTCTTGCAGGTCAATGGGTAAAAATGAACTCCATTCCTCTACTTTGTAATAAATCTGAAGTTTCTCTTCTTATGCATCTTAGCCAAAAACCGGTATTTCGTGATGGATGGCATCTTCAATCTAAGCGGGAACTAAATCGAACTGATGATGAACGAAATGGTCTTTTGCAAAGAAATACCGGAACAATTCCAGTTATTGAAGGAAAACATTTAGTTCACTATGGATTTTCTTCACAACAAGTGCGTTTTTTCATCAATGATAATGTCAATTATAAAACATACCGACCAATTATTACAAAACCACGCATTGTTTGGCGGAATGTTTCAAATATTCGTTTGCAAAGGCGTATGTTTTGTGCTTTACTCCCCCCTAATCATGCAACAGTTAACTCATTAAATTATATTTCAGAAATTTCTTCGGGGCCTTTAAAGCGGCCTGAACTTACAGAGAATGAGCGATTTTTTCTTTTAGGATTGTTGGGATCGTTAATCTGTGAATACCAAATACGACTTTTCAGCATGAATAATAATTTAAACCAGTATTTGATTGAAAATTTGGCGATACCTCTATATCAAGCCAAAAATCCCATTCATAGGAAATTTGTAAATACAATTAAAAAGTTTATCCCCGTTGCAAACAGGTGGGCGGATGAAATGGTAAAGAATATTCATAATGCTGCTGTTAAAGCTAAATTGACACAAAAATATTGGCCTTCAATGGCTAAAATAGATGCATTAACTCTAAAAATCTACAATTTAAATTTAGATGATTTAGCAATAATTCGGGTAAAATTCCCTAAAATTGATTCTAAATATTTCTCATATATCATTCAGTGTTTTAACTCAACGATTGCTTGATTAATCAATACTCGCACGATAAATTTTTTATAGTATCAGAGGTTTAATCTCATGTATTTCAAGCTTTATGCTTAGAATTCTTGAGCAACTGTTGAATAACATTTTATTTAATTAAAAATCGCATTATTTTTTCAAATACGCGCCTGTTGTCTAATGGTGAGGATCTCAGCCTGCCACGTTCGGTTTCAGCCGATCGCAGAACGTTGGGGGTCCGGGTTCGATTTGAGTAAAGATTTCCTTTGCTTTCGAATATCCCGGCGGGCGCATTGTTTTTTATATTTCTTTGTTGTGCTAAATAGATATTTTTTTTTGATTATTTCAATATCTTCCGCTACTTTTAATACTCTAAATACATATCTATATATATAGGAAATTATGCTTTGGTTACACAAAATAATTTAATTTTGATTATAATGAACTTTCACACAAATCAGATCGCAAAAATTTCTAAGCATATCATAAAAATTTGGGCTATTTTCACAATTATATGGGTCTTTGGTGAATTTAGTGTTATTTATTCCTTTTCAATATATGAAAATTCTGAAAGAAGATATTCGTTTAATAATTTTACAGAAAGCATAGAATCAAACAAGATTTTATCTGCTTTAAATTCTTCTACAAATGAAGTTCCTTCGGATAATTCGACTTCACTAACTTTAAATGATGGAGAATTAGGGTTTCGATTTATTTTACCTGGAAATATGACAAATTATCAAGATGCGCCTGAAATACAAGTTGAAATTCAGAATTCAACAATTGTGCAGTATTCAAATTACACTTTGTTTATTAACTTAACTTATCCTATCCATAACATTTATAATTTTAATTTAACTAATACAAACTCCACTTTCATTCAAATTGCATCAAAAAATGGTTCATTGGCTGTAAAATACTTCAATAGTTTTAATCCTTTAAATAGTGATCATATTTCTTGGATTAATAACGAGATTAAAGATTTATGGTTGCTTGCAGGTGATGGTAGTGAAATAATAATAAACGTGGCATCTAATCTTACAACCTTTGTTTATAAATTACAAATAGTGAAAGATTTGCAGTCACCAATTTGTCAAATGGGCTTTTTCTGGACTGAGAATCGTACTATTATTCCCTTTGATAATTCAACGAATATTTTTAATTCTCCTCCTGTTTTATCCTTAAACATTACAGATAATGTTGCAAATGAAATTACGGTTAATTACATTGTTAACAACCACTTTCTTTCAGAAAAGATTTATATAAAGAATAAATTTGTAAATAATCATATTTTTGCTAATGGGGTATTAAATCTTTCATTATCGAATGCACTAGATAATTGGGAAGGGATTTCTGATGGGAATCTTACAGGGATCTTCTCATTGATTGATGCCGCGGGAAATCCAAGCGATTGGATTATGTTTTCATTTATTAAGGATACTACATCTCCTGTATTAGATAGTGGAATTCCTGATCGATCATGGGTAACCATTGGCGATTATGCTTTACAGGACTTGGAAAATCCCATCTATAAAACCATACAGATAAAAGAACGTCCTCATTTCAATGTTCTCCTTAAGGATCAAGATATAAAATCAGTTGGTTTACAAATTTATTCTAACAGTCTTAATTCCTATTTATCCACTTATGGCTATGATCAGAAATCTAATAAAAGTTTTTCATGGAATCCTCAAAGTTCTCAGCCTTCAGATTTTATTTATATCTCTGGTTTGAAAAATGGAAGTACATGGCATATTGAAATTCCTGAAGATTTATGGAATATGTTTGGAAATGAAAAAGTAAATATGGATTTAGAGATAATTGATTTTGCTGGAAATGTTGCTATTTATTCTTTTTCAATCATGAAATTAACAAATTCAGCTGATGAAAGTGAATTCTCTTTATATTTTGTTATAAGTCTTTTGGTTTTTTCATTAGGGGCAATAATGCTATTTATCAGCATTTCATATCATGAAATTAAAATAAAACACAAAACATTCGAATCTGAAAAAGATTTTAATAAAATTGATTCTGATTTGTTAGATTTAGTGCTAGAACCTTTAGATCACTTTAAACTAAATCAAGTTACTGGAATAATAGACAAAGAGGGAAAAGATTGTAATCTTGATGCAATGTTACCTCCAGATGAACAAAATTTTCTAAAAGAATCTGTTCAGTTGGTCGATTTGAATGAAATACGATTATTATTAACAAGATATCCAATGAAATCTATGGATATTGAAGAATTTATTCGCGAAATGTTATCGCTTTCTCCAAAAGATAGAAGAGACTTTCTTTTACGCTATATGGAAGATGCTAATGTATTTTCAACTAACAAGTCTATCAAAAAGAACGAAAATACATCTTCAATAAACAATTTTTTTGATGTAGTTAACAAAAACAGTGAATATTTTATTGATAAAGAGAAGTATGATAAAAAGAAAGCTTTTTTAAAGATAAAACAGAAATTGTATAAGAAGAAAAGGAAAGAAAGAGAACAAAGTAAAAATAATTTAATTTATCCATTTACGAGTGAAGATTTTGATCAAATAGACAAAACCAATAATGATACTATTCAAGATAATGAACATATGGATTTTGATTCATTTTTAGATGAAATCGAAGAATTAACTGATGAATTATTACAAAATATTGAAAATGAGCAAAAAGATCAAAAGGATGAATGAATTTTAAGTTTTTTCGTATGAAACAAATTGAATAAATTGTTATTATGTAAAATAAAACAAAAAAATGAAAGATAGGTTAAAACATATCGAAATGATGGAGGATAATGAATGAAACTTGAACCTTTAACAAAAATTGAATTAGAAGTATATACTGCAATCAAGGAATTATTGAAAAATCATAGACAATTTAAGTTGCAAGAAATCTTACCAAAATGCTATAAATTGCTAAATCCTCCATATAAAAATTCTGAAATTTCGAAAGCTATTAACGGTTTAAGTCAGAAAAGATATATTATTAAGGGGACATCCCTAACACACGAAGATATTCTTCAGAATGCTGTTAGAAAGCGAATTTTAACCTATATTCAAATTAATCCAGGTGCTTATAATCGAAAAATACGAAGAGATTGTTCACTCGGTTCAAATGAATTTAAATGGCATTTAGGAATGCTAATAAAGTTTGGTTTTATCAAAAAAATTCAATTTACTGCAAGATCTTATGGTTATTTCGAAAATCGAGATTATATGGGTCATGAAAAAGATCTTTTCTTACTTCAGAATGAGAAAGTTTCTCAAATAATCAATTATCTCTCTGAAAAATCCGGTTCAATTTCAAATATTGCACGAGATTTAGATATTCATTATAATACAATACAGAAATACGTTTCTCTTTTAGAAGAGCGAGATCTTATTCATAGTTATGAAAATGATGATATTACTTATTTTAAAGTTAATGAAGAATTATTAATTCGATTGAAAAAGATTGTAAACGGGCAAGTTTTTGTTGATTTTGCATCAAAATACTGATTTTTTCAAAAAAAAGATAATTAAGAAAAGAGAAACAAAAAACATTTAAAATTTTTAAAATCAAAAAAATAATTCTTAAGTTTACAAGTTAATTAATTTTTTACAACTTTTTATTATATTTAAAGGCAAAAGATTCTTTTTCATCTCCGACTTATTTCTTTTAGTTGGTTTATTGTCCTTGTTTATATTCTTTGATTTTTGTCGTCATAGATCTAAATTTCTATCAAATATTTTTGATTATCGTTGTTTTTCTAATGTCCCTCCCATGTAAATTCTGTATGATCTAAAATTAATCACTATTAAACCGTTGTATTTAGATAAATTCAAATAGTTATCCCTCCCTTATAGAATTGAGACATACCTGACTCGAAAGAAAAAAAATGGGAAATATTATCTTTATCTTATGGAAGATGCCCGAATTAATGGAAAAAAGAAACATATTCTCCAAAAATATCTAGGTCCGGAGGATAAACTTCAAGAACTAAAAATCTCGAATGTTCTTTCAAAACATACATCTCAAGTTGATGTTGTCTCTTTCAATTTTGGAATATCCGCCGCTTTATGGCATATTGCTAAAAAGATTAATCTTATCGAAACCATTGATAGTATAGGTATCAAATCCCGCCGTCAGGGACTTTCACTTGGAGAATTCCTTCTGATTGTTGCAATAAATCGATGTAGCGAACCTTGTTCTAAATCCAAACTAGGAATTTGGTTTCAAAAAGATTGGATCTCAACGAAATTTAATATTAAACCCGAGTGCCTAAATGCTCAAACATATTGGAATCATTTTCAATACCTTAACGAAGAGATCATTAATTTACTCGAAACTATGATTAATAAGAAAGTTTTAGCTTCATATAATTTGCAATTAGAGCACTTACTATTTGATCCAACTAATTTCTTTACTTTTTCAAAAAATAAAAATGATGAAAGCCTGCTTCAATTTGGTCATTCAAAAGAAAATCGAAATGAAAATAAATTGGTGAGTTATTCCCTTCTATGTGCCAAAGATTCAGGAGTTCCTGTTATGCATGAAACTTATGCAGGAAACATTCAAGATGCAAATGCATTTAAACATATTCCAATAAATATTCAAAATCGGTTAAATCAGCTTGGATATACACCAGAACAAATTACGCTTGTTTTTGATAAAGGAAATCATTCAAAAGAAGCCTTTAAAGCAATAGATGATGCTAATTTTGGATTTATAGTCTCTGCCCGAAATTCTTCTTATAAAACATTGCTACAATTACCTGAAAGTAAATTTATTGAGATCAATCTTCCTGTATCAAATAAATCGGTAAAATATTATAAATGTTCGCGGAAAATCTATGGAAATATGCGTGATGTGTATGTTGTTCTTGATCCTAAAAAGCAGACAAAGCTTTCTTTTCAATTTGAAACAAAGTTGCAGGAAAAAATCATCGAAATAGATGAATTCTTCGAAAAACGATTAAATATTAAAAAATGGCGCGATTCGGAAGCAGTAGAAGAAAAATTGCAAGCATTGATTGGCAAGAATCCTTATAAATCAATAATTAAGTACTCTATTAGTGGGAATTATGCACATCTGACATATTCAATAACAATTGATAAAAAAGCTAAACAAATTCACCTGAATACTTTGGGAAAATCAATTCTTTTTACAAATCGAACAAAATGGACTGCAGAATCAATCATTTGGGGTTATCGGGAGCAATATATCGTGGAACATGCATTTAAATATATGAAAAGTCCCACATCTATCGCGATTCGCCCTATGTATCATTATTCTGAAAAATCGATTCGTGGTCATGTATTTATTTGTGTTTTAAGTTTATTACTACTTTCTTTACTTAGATTAGAATTAGCAAATCATTCCATTCCCCTCAGTTATTTTGAACTTCACAATGAATTACAAAATATTCGATTAATGCAGATAAATCTTACTTCACAAGGCAAATCTTTGTGGAAACTTGAAAAAACAAACCCTTTGGCAACAAAAATAGTCAGAAAATTAAAATTGAAATCTTTAATTCAAAATTAAGAAAAGTCCCTCCCAATTTTTTCATTCTTTCTCGAAAAAAACGATTAAATTTTGTATAATTTTGAGCAAATTTTTTTGTCGATTTATTAACTTGTAAACTTAAGAATTACATAATATTTTCAAGTTGATCTATTAATTGGCGTTGTTTTGAATTTAGGCGTTTATATGGAGGAATTTCTACTTCTACACGAATATAGTGAGCTCCTCGATGATTTCCTCTGCTATTCAAAAAGGGTACTCCTTTGTTTCGCAGTCTTAATTCAGTTCCTGGGGCAATTCCTGGTTGAATGCGAATTTTGGTTGGGCCATCAACAGTTTCTATCTTTACTTCACAACCTTTAATTGCTTGGATAAAATTAATTTTAATTGATGAATAAATGTCATTACCTCGCCTTTCGAATCGACGGTCTGGTTTTATCCGGATTTTAACATATAAATCCCCTGGAATTGCATCTTTTACTGGGTAATGCCCTTGTCCTTGAATTTTTAAATGCATTCCTTCTTCTACACCAGCCGGAATATTGATTGAATGGCTTTGTTCTACTAAAACTGCTTTTTTTCCTTTACAAACAGGACAAGGTCTACCAATAATTTCGCCTTCTCCTCCACATTGTGAACAAGTCACTACTTGTTGCATTAATCCAAGAATTGATCGAGTTGTGCGGGTTTCTTGTCCTGTTCCATGACATTTTGGACATGTTCTTATATCTTTTCCACCACGTCCTTCACAATGTGAGCATGGTTCATAGCGTGAATATTTCAGATTTTTTTTAACACCATGAATAACTTCTGAAAAAGTAAGAGTTATAGTTGTTTCTACATCTTCACCATGTACTCGTCTTCTTCGAGATCTACGCGAAGAAGATCCTCCCATTCCACCAAAAATATCGCCACCAAAGAACATGTCCATAATATCTGCAAATGAAGAAAAGCCCCCTCCTGAAAAACTCATTCCATCCATATCTAAACCATTAAATCCATATCTATCATATTTCTGACGTTTTTCTTGATCGGATAAAACCATATATGCTTCATTAATTTCTTTAAATTTTTCTTGGGCTTCTGGGGATTTATTCCGATCAGGATGCCATTTCATTGCTAGTTTTCGAAATGCACGCTTAATCTCATCTGAACTTGCACTTCTGTCTACTCCTAATACTTCATAGTAATCTCGTTTATTCTTACTTCGGTTGGCCATTTCCCTGTCACTTTTATATTGCTGTTTTTGTTCTCTGTTGGCGTGTTATTAATGTTAATTATAATATCGAATAATTAAAAAAAAAAAGGATTGAAAAAGAATTTTTAGTTTTTTTTTTTTTCATTATGTAAGCATAGACTTGAAGTTAGATGAATCAAAGATATTATTCATCTTCCCATTCAACATCGACAACTTTCTTTTTTTCTTTGCTTTTTCCAGATGGTTGTTCGTATGTTGCTCCACCTTGACTTCCGAAACCAGCACCACCTTGAGCTGCTTGTTGTGCAAATTTAGCTGCTTGAGCTGGATCCATACCGCCCATACCGCCCATTCCACCTGGTGCTCCGCCTTGAGCATAGATTTTTTCTGCTAGCTTATGCAAATGCTCTTCTAATGAGGTTTTTGCTTCTTTAATTCTGTTAATGTTCTCTGATTTTAATGCATCTTTTACGTCATCAATCGCTTTAACTAGTTTGTTTTTTAGATCATCATCTAGTTTATCTGCGTGTTCTTTCATCATTTTTTCAGCTTGAAATGCAAGTGCATCTGCTTCATTCTTTGTTTCTATTTGTTCACGGATTTTTTTATCTTCTTCTGCATGTTTTTCAGCATCACGAATCTTAGCTTGAATTTCTTCTTCGGTAAGTTTTGATTGTCCAGTAATGGTGATTGATTGTTCTTTGCCTGTGCCTAAATCTTTGGCATTTACATGGACGATTCCGTTTTGATCTATTGAGAAAGTGACTTCAATCTGAGGTACACCTCTGGGAGCAGGTGGAATACCATCTAAATGGAAACGACCTAATGTAATATTATCTTTTGCCATTGGACGTTCTCCTTGAATGACATGAATTTCTACACTTGGTTGATTATCAGTGGCAGTAGAGAATACTTTAGATCGCTCTACAGGGATTGTGGTATTTCTTTCGATCAAAGGAGTGGCAACACCACCTAATGTTTCAATGCTGAGTGTTAAGGGCGTAACATCTAATAGTAATAAGTCTTCAACTTCTCCACTGAGTACTCCACCTTGAATTGCAGCACCTTGAGCAACACATTCCATTGGATCAATTCCCTTTTCGGGTTTACGTCCAAAGAAATCTTCATATACTTTTTGTACTGAAGGCATTCGGGAAGGTCCACCGACCATAATTATTTTTTTTATATCTGATTTTTTCAGTTTTGAATCGCGTAAGGCTCTTTCCATCGGTGGGATTAAACGATTTAAGATTGGATCAATTAGTTCTTCAAATTTAGCTCGGGTCAATTCTAAATCTAAACTTAATGGTTGACCATCTTTACCCATTGCAATAAATGGTAAGTTAATTTGAGTTGAATAAGTAGTAGAGAGTTCTATTTTTGCTTTTTCAGCTGCATCAATTATTCTCATCATTGCTTGTGAATCATTAGAAAGATCAACATCAGTTTGTTTTTTGAATTCACTAATAATCCACTCTTTTACGACTTCATCCATATCTGTTCCGCCTAATGCTGTATCTCCTGAGGTAGATAAGACTTCAAATACACCTTCACCCATTTCCATTATGGTTACATCAAATGTTCCTCCACCTAAGTCAAGTACAGCGACTTTCATGGATCCTTGGTCTGTTTTATCTAATCCATAAGCAATACATGCTGCGGTTGGTTCGTTAATTATTCGTACGACATCTAAACCAGCAATTCTACCTGCATCTTTTGTAGCTGTTCTTTGAGAATCATTAAAATATGCAGGAACGGTGATAACTGCTTTTTCTATTTTTTCACCGAGGTAATCTTCAGAATCTTTCTTGATTTTTTGTAAAATCATGGCACTTATTTCTTCTGGAGTGTATTCCTTATTATCAATGCGAATTTTTTCACTAGTTCCCATTTTTCTTTTTATTTTTCGAATGGTTCGATCAGGATTAGAAATCGCTTGTCGACGAGCTGGTTCACCGACTAATCTAGTACCATCTTTAAGGAATGCAACATATGATGGAAATGCTTTACCACCCAATGAAACTCCTTCGGCAGCAGGGATAATTTCTGGTTTACCACCAATCATAACAGCAGCAGCTGAATTTGATGTTCCAAGATCAATTCCCAGGATTTTTTCTTTACGTGTTTTCTTTTCGTTTTCATTAGTCATATTTATCACGACCTGTTCAATATGTGTTTCTGAATAGGATTAACATGATTTTTAATCTCTATAATAATGATGTGATTCAATGTTTATAAATGTATTGATTTATGACAACTTAAGGTTGTCATTTATATTATTGAAATCTATATTGAAAATCACTAAGATGAAAATTTTTTTACTTCCCTCGTATTAGCCTATATAATGGGATCCGAACCTGATGCAGATCAAATGATTCATTGGATTCTGCAAAGTTTATATTTATTACTGGATGGGCAAGTTTCGGACACGCTCATATTATCTTCGCATAAAATTAATACGATTTTAGTTCAAAAATGTGGTGTTAACTTGAAAATTGATCGTATTGGTCGTTATTTGGCGCGTTTTTCCCGCCAACATCAATTAAAACGCCTTTCTACAAAGATTCCAAAATATGTGGTAAAAAAGGAGTTGCTTCAAAAAATTTTGCAATCTTATTCAATAAAAACCACTTAGCTTGCAGTTCACGAGAATTTTTCTCTAATCGAATAGGAAGGTCTTACTGTGCCACAAACAACCAATCAGCGTCGTTATGATCATTTTATTCAATCTGGGTTAAATGCTTATAATAAAGCTGTTGAATCAAAATCATTGAAAAAAACAGTTCTTTTAGCACAACAATCCATGGATTATTTTGAAAAAGCAATTCAAATGGCTGAACTTGTTGCAATGGAAGAACGAATTCCTTACGTGAATGAATATATTGTTCTTAATCATGCATTGATTGCTAACATTCTATTTCAAGAAAAGAAATATGATGAATCTCTACGAGCTTATGAAAAAGCCATGGAAATTAATGAAAAAACGCTTAAAAATCAGGAAACCTTAATTCGAGATTGCTTTATTTCATCAGAAATGACTAAATTATATCTCTTACAGAAAAAAAAGATCTTAGTTGACAAAACAGCATGGAGAATTTTTAAAAATGCTAAAAATCTTGAAGATAAGCAAAAAGCGGTTAAATATTTAACAATTGCTCAAGAATTTTTTAAAAATTCAGAAAACTTATCTGGAGAAGAAAAAACATGGAAAGCTTTGCTAAAAATCTTAAAAAAGAATTGGGCAAATGATACAAAAATTAAACATGAGGATGCAAAAACTAAAAAAATTGATATTTCAACTATTTATGATAAAATTAGAGCAGAAAAATATAATGCATATGGAGATTTTTTATTAAATAGATCTAAAAAACCAAATTTATCAAATATTCGTAAATATTGGAAAAAATCTGCGGTATTGTATCATAAACTTCACTTAGAAAAAAAAGCGAAAGCAGTAGAAAAAAAAATCATGAGTGTATAGAATATACCATAAATTCTTTTTAACTTAATTATTCTTTATTGATTCCAGCCCAGTTCATTCATTATCCTATCTATGAGATATTCTGTCTCTTTCAACGAAATTCCTTGGATATTTTGATCTTTTTCTGATATCAAATGAAGTTCAAGTAAATCCTGAATTGTATTTTTCCATACTTCTAAAGAGATATCGAATTCACTAAAAAAGAAATTTTGAACTTTTTTTTTTGAAAAATCTCCAAAATCCATCAACAAAGCGAGCAAATCGAAAGCAAAGGGATGGAAAACTTTTTCTTTGTATAATTGCTTTAAAACATTTATCGCGAATCCAATCTTCTTTTGTTGATAATGCAGAAAATGAATTGTATATTTCCGTTCTGGGTGATTTTTACATACATATCCTTTGGATTTTGGGTAATTTCTACACATTTCTGGATGATTTCCATGAATAATACAATATGGAATATTTTCAGCAGTTTTCAAAGAAGATTGTGGGAAAGAAGATTGGTGCCAAGCTAAAAATAGACATTCTTTTGATTTTTTTGAGCTATATGGGAGAAAATTCTCTGCTAATTTTGGATGTCTTTCCCAAATTTGTCGTTTGGAAGGAATATAATATCTATTTTCTTTGGTAGATGAATCAAAAATACACCATTTCTGCTGAATTTTTCGATAAAGTGTAATATATGGATGTTGATTTTTTTCTCTTATTTCTTGATGACTTGATTCAGAATAATTTGGAGAAATGAAGGATTCTGAGGATTTGAAATGGATTTGACCTTCAAATTCTATACAACATTTCCCACAGCGCGAACATTGGAACATTGATAATCATCTATAAAATTTTTCATAAATATTGATAAAAATGCTTACTTTGAATTGAATATTTTCATTTTTCTACATTATTTTTCAAAAATGGAAGAGTTTTTTTGTTGATATTTCCATTTTAATGTAGAGAGTTGCAATGCCATCGACAGATAAAAATCCAAGATTTAAAAGTAAAAAAGAAATCAGTACGTCGAAAAAAACAAGCGACAAAGAATATACACTTAAACAAAAAATATATGCAAATATCATATCTCCAATTAAATTTTTTTTTATACGGGTTAGAGAGTTATTTTTAGGGCGAACGGACAAACAACTCACAGGTGACAAGCCTACATATCTTGGAAAAAAAATGATTTTTATTCTATTAGTTTTTACATTTACATCCTTTATGCTTTTTGCTGAAATGAATACAACTTTATTTGAAAATTCGTTTTTGGTCAATTTATTACAAATTTTAACTTTTAATCAACCATATACATTTGGAATTGGATTAAGTTTCACATTTATAGAACTCAGCTTAATTAATTGTAATGATGTTATTCACAAATGGTTTTTCGGAAAATTATATGGCTTAAAGCAATCTCTTTTAATTATAGGGTCATTTACTGGAAATTTCTTTTTTGTACAATTCTTATTAACAAAGTCTATTGATCTATATTCTTTATTATTATTATTTGCAGGAGTATGGCTTATTTTTCAGACCATCCGCATTTTTAATGGGGCAAAAACCATTGCGATAAAATCCGAAGCCAAAATATCAGAAAGATATTCTCCATTTTTATTTTTCATTGCTTTTCTTACTCCATTTGTAGTCTTAGGATTTTTAGTCTTTCTTTCTTGGGTGTTTAGATATTACATTGTGGTTTTTACATTAGATTACATTGGTCATCCTGATCATGATCCACAATTAGCTTTACAAATATATGCAAAAGAAATGGGAACAATTATGCCGATGATATATATCGGAATGTTTTTTGTTTTTGTTATGATGATGGCTCAAATTGTGTTAAGTCGCAAAAAAGGGGCAACAAAACGGGCTGGGGTCTATGATAATTTCACTTTTGGTTTAATTAGTTTTATTATGTTTTTGTATTCTTTGTACAATATTGCTTTATATCTTTTCTTAGATCCTAAGTTTTTAGAAGGATTTGGAAAAGTTTTAGGAAGTACTTCACATAGTGCGACTGCATTTCTGGTGGAATTTTTAATAACTATTGTTTTCTTGATTTGGATTGTCATTGATCTTCATAAACAGTTTGAAAAAGGAATTTTATTTTTTACTAAAGATGGAATGGTATTATTCTTAATGGGAACTATTATTGCGCAGACTACAGCAAGACTTGGAATTGTTTTGGGACATAGTAATATCAACAATTTATTAGCTAATATAATAAAATATGATTATATGGTTCTTCCATGGGTTATTCTACTGTTTTTAGGTGTTACAATTGTCTCCTACTGGATCAGACCTCAAGAGATGTCAATGTTCCTGCATATGAGTAAATCTGCTGTTCGGGATCAAGATAAAGGTATGGAGAATATTTTACGATTTTTAAAAAGAGAATTTATTCGGCGTGGTGAAAAATTCGAAATATCACCTGATATAATTAATTCATTAAGGAAAATTACCGCTTATCCTTCTCAAGTCATTTGGTCGTTAATTTACAGGTTAAATGATCAGTATATTGATGTACATTTGCAGTTTGAAAAAGACGAGCAAAATAAGAAAATTGTTTATTTTGACTTTCTTCCTATAACCCAGCGATATTCAAAGAGTAAAGAAGCGGAGTATAGGGCTAAAACCTATCTTTCATCCTATTTCGTGCAAAGTCTTCAAAAAAAACCTCGAAGAAAATTATCAGTTGCTAAAAAGAAGTTATCTTCATCGAAACAAAGTGATGTCTTTATTCAAAGTCTTTCTTTAACATATGCTAAAAAAGTTCAACAAGAAGAAAAAAGAAAGGAACAACTTCGTTCTGGAGAACTTTTTGATGAAAAATGGTTAAACCGAGAATTAGATAATGAAACCAAGAGTTTAGTGTATGAAATAGTGAAAAAAGAGTATATTCGTCGGATGAAACATATTTCTGATTATCCTAACGAGTATCGATTTCGAATGTCTGATATTGTATCCACAATTGAAAAATCAACCGGTGTTCCCGTTGGACGAGTTTTTCCGCTATTATATCAATTAGCTGCAGAAAATTGGAATTTTATGCTTTCAGCTGATTTTATTGATGCAAAACATCCTGATGATCGACTTATTGAATTTCTTCCTATTGATGATTGGGAATTATATAGTGTTATGCGTGAGTATCGACCTGAATCACTAAGAGAGATTCATGTTCTAATGCAAATATGGTTTGATCGAAATATTCATTATAAACGATTAAAATTAGAAAAACTTCCACCATTAGAATATGAAGAAGATGATGCAGAATTCGAAAGATCTTTTCGCTCTAAATGGTTCGCTCATACTATGCATTATTTTGCCCAAAATTATCATAAAAGACAAGAAGAACAAAATCTTTTAAATCGTACTTCAATTCTCTTGAAGTCTTTAAAAATGTTAGGAGTAAATATTGATTGATGAATAATAACGGTATTCTTTTTTTAGTGGTAGGTAATAGTGGAAGTGGGAAGGACTCAATTATATCCGGAGTAAAAAAGCAATGGAGCATTAAAAATCCAAAGTTGATTGTTCCCCGCCGTTATATCACCAGATCTAAGCACCCTTCAGAAAAATTTCATTCAATTTCTAAAGAAAAATTCACACAATTAAAGGAAAAGGGAAAATTTATTTTTACTTGGCATAGCTATGAGAATGATTATGGAATTCTATCATTGATTCATAAATGGCTGGAAATGGGTCAATTCGTTATGGTAAACGTTAGTCGAAAAATTTTGAAAGAAGCAAAACAAAAATATCCTAATTGTAAAATTATTTTTGTTAAAATTCCTTATGAAATATCAGAAAAACGTATTCGATCTCGAAGAAGAGAAATTGTTGGTAGTGAAATTTATAGAGCTCGGCTAGAACGGGCTAGAAAAAACCTAATTTTAGAAGATGCTGATTTTATTGTCGACAATTCTACTGATCTTCATAATGCAGTTAAGATGGTTAAAAACTATATAAACAAATTTATTGAATAACTCATTTTGATAAAATTCTACAATTCTTTACAAATGGTTAATATGAAATCAAACATAAGTCTAATAGGATTTAGGTATGCTGGAAAAACTACTTTGGGAAGAGCACTCGCTAAAAAGTTCCATCTGAATTTTATCGATATAGACGATGAGATAATTAAAACAGCCGGTTTATCTATATCAAAAATTTTTAAGCAAAGGGGAGAAAGATATTTTCGAGATTTAGAAGAGCAAGTAATTAATAGGGTTTATAATTCTGAAGAGAATGCAATCATTAGTCCTGGTGGAGGTGCTATTCTTTCATCAATAAATCGAACGATTATCCAGCAGAATTCATTTACGATTTATCTTAATGTAAAGAAATCTATTCTAATTGATCGTTATTGTCAGTTTCTTTATCAAGAAGATGAATATCGTCCCAAGTTAAGTCAGTTAACACTGAAAGATGAAGCTTCGCTATTACTTCAACAAAGGCAGAAATGCTATATGGATGTTGCTGATATTGTGATTCCTTTGAATAATTCTTTAATAGTTCAAAATTTATCTATTATTATTGAAAAATTGTTGGAATTCGGCCCATCATGGTTAAAGAAACGTATAAATTCTATTGAAGAATAATAAAAGGTCAAATATTAAGGAGATTCAAAGAAAATGGAAAATATTATAATAATTCTGTATTACAGTCGGGAAAATCACACAAAAATGCTAGCCAAGCGATTTTTAGATATTTTTCGGGAATTTATACCAGAAAATTTCCGTTTAGAAATGTTGGATGCAAAGAATTTAAACGAAATTGATTATGAAAAATTAAAAAAAAGTGCAGGATTAATAATCGGTTCTCCTGATTATTTTGGATATGTCAGCGGATATATTAAAATATTTTTTGATAATATATATCCAGAACGATTTTTATTCGAACATAGACCTGTTATTGGATTTATTACTCATGGAGGGGGCGGAAAAGCTGAAAAAAAAATGCAAGAATTATTTTCCTTTCTTAATTTTGATTTTGTCGATCCAATTATTTCAGTGAAATTGGATAAAATCACTTCAAAAATTGAAACCCAAATTCAAAAAAACTGCTTGAAAATGCTCAAATTAATTCAAGAAAAGAAGAAATAAATTTTTATTTCTTATTGTGTTCTTTTTTCACTGATTTCGCTTTTGAATGAGTAAATCAACCATTTCAGAAAATCCTTTACCTGCTTCTTGATTTGTGATGTATTTTGGCAAATATTTCATATCTTCTTGGAATCTGCGAATATTTGCAACTCCTACTGAATTTGGGAAAAATTCAAACATTGGTTGATCATTAGGAGAATCACCAATAAAAAGAGCTTTATGCAAATTTATTGTGAGATCCAATTTGAGTAATTCTCTACTTAGCCTTTGAGTCATCTTTAACTTGTTAAAATCTCCAAACCATCCATTTACATGGATGCTACTCACCTTTGTTGTTGCACCAAATTTATGAAAAATCTTTTCGATCTGGTTGATTTGTTCTTTCGAATGAGGTGGTACATCTTCACAAAAATCAACTGCCATATCAAACAAACGATATGGTTGATCTGAAGCTAATGCAAGTGTTGATATTTGATTGAAGATTTCTTCTTTAATCTTTTCAAATTTGTGGCGATTCTCCTCAATTTCTTGCTTTGATTGGTAAAAAATCATGCGAAGTTTTGATGGATTCACAGAATCATCTAAATATGCATATAATGCACCATTTTCACCTACAACCCCTTTAACCGGCCAAAGTCTGGCAATTTGATCTACCCATCCTGCACATCTCCCAGTAATTGGCACAACATAAATTCCCTCTTTTTTCAATCTCCAAAGTGCCTTATATGTTTCTGCTAATAGTTTTCCATGAAAAGTCAATGTATCATCAATATCACAAAAAACAACTGAGATTTGACGACATGTAGAAGAAGGAATTTCTGAAAAGGGAATAAAGGTTTCCATATGATCAAGTGAAATTTTTATCTAATAATAAAATTTTTCAATTGAAATTAAAAAAAAAAAGCTTATTTTCATTAGCGCCTTTTCCTTTTCTTTTTATCTATTTTTACAACAGATACATCTACTTTATAACGATGTTGTGCAATTTGGAGAAGCAATTCAAACATATTATCTTCTACATTAGGATAATATTTTTGAAATTCAGTTAAAGCATCATCAAACGATATTTTCGACCAATTCTTTAAAAGCTCGATTAGTGCTTCGCTCATATCAAAAAGCTGTTGAAATTCTTGCTGTAAAATCAAAACTTGTGATTCATCATCGATAATATCTAATGCTTTTTTAATTAATTCTTTTTCATAATCCAATTCAATATAGCGCCAAGGTGTATTTTCAATAAAACCTTCAGTTGTAATAACAAAAGTATCATAGGTTGGCTTTTTCTTATATTCTAAATCATAATACCATGAAAAAAGAAATGGATTTTGGTATTTTTTTGGAATAAATTGAGCGAAAAAGCGATTATAAATCGGAGCAAGGTTTTTATGTTCGTATTTTGTATGCAGTAATGTAATTGGCATATTAATAATAACTGCATGCAATATATTTTGAACGCAATAATCTCCGTATTTTTTAAGAAGATCACGGAGATAAACTTTTTCTTTATTTTTTTCAATTTCTTCCAAATTTAGGGATAAATCTAATTTTTCATATCCTGCATTATTTCCAGATTTGCTAAAGAAAGCAAGAAAACGATGTTCGCAACATATCCCTTCATCTATTTGTATCTTGATCAATCCAACTTTCTTGGTTTCGAATAAACTTGAAGGAACTTCTATATCTTTTTCTTTCGAACATTCAGGACATATAATATGTACTTTCTTAGTTCCGCTCATTAATTCATTCTCAAATTTCTTCCATATTTGAATTTTTTCATTTTGTTTAACAAATGATTAATATTATTCAAATATGAATTAGAATGATATCTGGATATTATGTGATTTTAACTTATTTTTTGGATAGTATAAGCATATTATCGTGATATATTGAAATAGTGAAAAAAAGGATAGAAATTATCATCTATTCTAGTATTCTATTAAAAAATTCAAATATTTACAAGTGATTATAGATGGTTTTTATTAAACGAATGATCTGTGCAGGATTTAAAAGTTTTAGAAAACGAACAATAATAAATTTTGATAAAGGTTTTACAGCTATTGTTGGTGCCAACGGTTCAGGAAAAAGCAATATTATTGATGCATTTTCATTCGTTTTAGGTGAACTTTCATCAAAAGCACTTCGCGCAAATAACATAAGAGATTTAATTTCTAATGGAGGGAAAGGGTTTGAACCTTCTCAGACTGCATCAGTTGAGATTATATTCGATAATTCAGATAATGGTTTTACATTAAACACTCCAGAAGTTTGTATTTTACGAAAAGTTAACCGAAAAGGCCAGAGTGTATACAAAATTAATGGAAAGAGATCCACACGGAAAGAAATTGTAAATCTTCTTGATTTAGCGGGTTTTGTTCCTAACTCATCTAATATGATTATGCAAGGAGAACTTTTTCGATTAATTAATATGAGTTCATCAGAAAGACGCGAATTAATTGAAGAAATTGCAGGAATTGCATCATATAATAATAAAAAGCAATCTGCTGAGGAAGAGCTCGCTCAAGTACAAACCAATCTATCTCAGATTTCTCTTCTCTTGAATGAATTATATAATCAACTAGAACAACTTGAAAAAGAAAAACAAGATGCAGAAAAATTTCTTGAACTTGAATCAAAAGAAAAAGTTCATAAAAACGCGCTTATTTTAACTCAAATCAAAAAGAATAAAACAGATTTACAAATAATGGGTCAAAAACGGATAAAAATTACTAATCAAATAAAAATAATTAAAGAACAGCAAAATCAAATACAAAATGACATTAGTAATATTGAAAAAGAAATTGAAGATCTTCTTCCAAAAATTAAAGTTTTACAAGATGATGAATTGTTAAAATTAACACATCAAATGAAAAAAACAAAAGACGATATAACTGAATTGAATGCTTCCATTAAATATGCAAAACAGAGTTTATCAAATTTTGAAAATGAACGACAAAAATTATTTTCAAAAATAAGTCAACTTGAACAAAATGAAATGAAAATTCTTCAAGAAATTGATTTTCTCAATACTAAAAAAGAAAATATTAATGAAAAAATTCAAAAAAATAAAGAGATTATCAATAATTTCGATGAACAACTAAAAAAAATCGATATCGATTATATTGAATTAAAAAATTCTGCAAAAGTTATTCAGAATGAAATAGATCAAGTAAAAGAATATAGAGCGAAAATTAACCTTGATATTAAAGTAAATGAAGAGCAAATTCATAACTTTAAGAATCAAAAATCAAAGTTAGAAAAGAAGATTTACGAAAAATTAAAGGAAATTGAAATATTGAAAAAAACTATTAAGGATTTAGAGAAAAAACGAGCTGAGAAATTAGGATTATCCGGTGTTCAATCATTTTCTAAAGGAAATATAGAGAAAAAAATCGAAGAATTAGAACAATTAATTAATCAATGGCAAAATGATTTGAGAAAATTAAAACCAGAACTTCTTGTAAAACAGCAGAAAGTATTTGAACTTCAATCACAATTAAAATTAGAGAAAGAATTTAATCGATCTGATAGAATCGCCCGGATATTAAAAGAATTGAGGAATAAAAGCCAAATTAATGGAATTTATGGAAGTATCGCAGAATTAGGAACAACAGATCCAAAGTATCAAAAAGCATTAGAAATGGCAATTGGTTCCCGTTTTCAATATATTGTTGTAGATGATCAGCAAACTGGTGAAGAATGCATCAAATTTCTAAAGAAACACAATTTAGGAAGAGCATCATTTATTCCATTACAAGAAATTAAATATTCTCCCTTTTCATATAAAATTCCTAAAAATGAAAAGATTTTTGGTCGAGCTGTCGATTTAATTGAATTTAATCAAAAATACTATCATGCTTTCGAATATATATTCGGACGCATCGTAATTGTTAAAGATATTGCCACAGCACGTATGCTTCAAATTCCTGCAAAACGGGTTACTCTCGAGGGTGATATAGTTGACGGATCAAATTTAATGACTGGTGGAAAAATAAACCGTTCATCAGGATTTGGGTTCTTTAATAAACAAAATAATCATGATAACTTAGACAATTTGAAAAATGAACTAAATCAATTTCAACAACATGAATCACAATTAACCCTTCAAATTCGAAATGCTCAAAATGAAATCTCTCGCTTGTACAAGATAAAAATTTCGGGTGAAAATAAAACTAAAGAAATTGGAGAACAGATCGCTATAAGTAATGCCAAAATTCAACAAATACAAATAGATATCCACAAGGATGAACAAGAAATTGAAAAAATCAATATCGAGCTTAAAGAACGACAAGGTCAATTGAATCAAAAACAAAATGAATACTACGAAGTTTCAACTAAATTGGATGGATTAAATTCTCGTTTATCTGAAGTACAACGAAAACTTGAATCATCAGAAGAAAATAAAATAAAGCAAGAACTAAAAAAAATGGAATCAGAATTATCAAGTTTGAACCAAGAATTAAATAAAATTGAAATTGAATTGACAAAAAAGCAGACTATTTTGAATAATACAATTCGAAAAAACCGCATGGATGCTCAAACTTCTATTCAAGAAAAAAATAATCAGATAGAGCAAATTCATCTTTCTCTTCAGCAACTTTCAGATCGTTTAAATGAACTAAAAGCAAAAGAGGCTGAATTAAGTGGAAAAATCAGTCTGAAAAGTCAAAAAGTGGCAGGATTAATTAAAGAAAGAAATGAATTAACTCTAAAACTTTCTAATAAAAGAACTAAATTAGGTGCTCTATCTAATCAAATTCATCCACTCAATATGGAACTTAATACCCTTGAAATTAAAGGAGATGAGCTTGAAATTAAAATACAAGAGTTACATTGTCAAATTAACCCAGAAGTAAATGTTGATTCTAATTTACTTGAAAAATTACCTGATTTTCATCAAAAAGAATTAAATAGAATTGAAAAAGCAAAAATAGATATCGGACCAGTAAATTTACGTGCAATCGATAAGTATCAAACAATATATGAAAGATTTTCAGAACTACAACAAAAAAATGAACAAGTTATTGAAGAGCGTGAGGCTATTCTTGCTTTTATCGATTCATTAGAGAAAGAAAAACTTAGAGTTTTTATGAATACGTTTAATGCAATAAATAGTAATTTCGGGTATGTATTTACTAAGCTTTCTCCTGGAGGTGAAGCCAAATTAGAATTAGAATCTCCAGAATCTCCCTTCGAAGGAGGAATTGAAATACTTGCGCGACCAGGGGAAAAAAAGTGGTGTTTGACGCAAGCAATGTCTGGTGGCGAAAAAACTTTAACAATTATTGCTCTTATCTTAGGAATTCAGATGCATGTTCCATCACCTTATTATATTTTAGATGAAATTGATGCAGCTCTAGACGATGTTAATGCTGCATTGGTTGCTGATATGATAAAAGAATTATCTGAAAAATCCCAATTCATTATTATTACCCATCGCAATGTTACTATGGCTCGTGTTGATCATTTATTAGGTGTATCAAATATTGAAGGAGTTACTTCTGTTTTGAATTTAAGCATTCAAAAAGTAATTCAACAATTAAATTCAAATGAAAATGCAGATGATTCTTATGAAATATCTCAGGTGGCATAGAGAAAATGACTCAAAAAGATAATAGATTTGATGAATCCGTATCATTAGAATCTGAAAATCTCCAATTACAATTAGAAGCTCTAATTTTCAGTTCATCCCAAGGGATATCTTTAAATGAGATTAAGAAAATATTGAAAATTGAAAATTCAATCATAATTAAAAATCTTATCAAACAAATTAATCAAATTTATATCAAAAATAATTCTGTGCTGAGAATTTCATTCGATGGAAAGAAATTCCGTCATGAACTTTTAGATTCACTCTTAGATCAT
The DNA here is from genome assembly GCA_021498095.1 of Candidatus Harpocratesius repetitus. Taxonomy (GTDB): domain Archaea; phylum Asgardarchaeota; class Lokiarchaeia; order Sigyniarchaeales; family Promethearchaeaceae; genus Harpocratesius; species Harpocratesius repetitus. Next base: position 1,716,069 of record JAIZWK010000001.1, read on the forward strand.
CCTATAATTCAACCTTTTACTGCTGGTTCAGATATGTCCCTTTCACAAATCAAGACACTTGCATTTGTTGCTTATAATCAACCAGTAGAATTTCAAGATATAGTTGACTTTGTTGGAAGGGGCTCTAAGAAAGCTCTGGAAAATCTTGTTCACAGAAATTTTCTTTCATTTTATATAGAAAAATACACCATCTTAAATGAAAAAGGGAAGGAAAAAATCATTCGTGTGAAAATTTTTAAAACAACTGATCGATTTGCGGAATACTTTCATTTACCAAATGATATACCCAGTATTCAGCAATGTTTTGAAAAGATATTGGAATAGTTAATATACTTAGTAATTAATTAGGAAATAATGTTTCTTATTTTCATTTCTTATATATATTTCGAATTTCTTTAATTACTAAGCCAATCAGATCATTCACTTTTGCAATACAATAAAATTTTGCCCCCATATCTTGTAAATTTCGAAATTCTGGATTACTTAATTCTTCTTCTCTTCCATTTATAAAAAAACAGATCAGCATATTTCCCATTTGCAGAATTGAAAGAAATTCATGATATGCCTGATCCCAGTTGGAAATTTCAAAATCTGTAATTATTAAAACACAACAAGGTGCAATGGCTTTTTTTACAATCTTAACTATTTTATTACTCGGAAGAATTGTCCCACTTCCTTGATAATCTAATAAAATCTTTTCTAAATCGTATATATTATTCGACCATTCTAAATATCGGGCTTTTTCTGAGAAATTTATCACTGATACATATGATCCATGCATAATTGCATAATATAATGCAGCAAAACTTGCTAGTAAAGCCAAATGAAATTCGCCAGAAATCTTATTTCTTGAAAAATTCCATCCCATTGATCCAGAACTATCTAAAACTATCATTAAATCAGGAAGTTGTTCATTAATTTCAATACCAGTGCCTAGTTTGTAATTCCATTTTTTAGTAGTAATATTGGGAATGAAAATTGGACTGGAAATTAACGATTGGATCACATCTAATTTTTCAATCGGATCACCAATTCGCCATTTTTCGACTGAAATAGGAATAGAACCACCTTGTTTATGAGTTACAATTTCTATCTTGATTAGATTTTTCGCATGACTACGATACCAAATTGCTAGTTTTTCTATGCTGTCTGTTACGCCATAAAGTTGCGCAATGGCATTAAATCTCCCGAATGATTGATTTTTAGCAAAATTCTCTAAGTTTTCTTTAATTGAAGGCTCCTTTTTTTGAGATTCTTGACCATCAGACGAAGCCTCGGTCTTTACTTGATCAAAATCGATATTTTGTGTAAAATCACCAAAAGTACTTTGAACATCTTCAGGAATTTGAAGTGGATTTTCTATGATACCACCAAATGTTTCTGAATCTGATTGATTTGAATTTTTTGAATTTGAATTATATTGAATTCTTTCTTTTATTGAACATTCTTCTTTTAGTATAGGTTTCAATAGATTTGCGATTTTCTTCAAATTTTTATGCCATTTTTCTTCTCGATCGATAGAATCTTGAATTGCATTGCATATTTTTTTAGTTATTTCATGTTCTATTGGATCTATGATTGAATTTGGGAGAAAATTTTTATTCCATAGTAATTCATAACTGTGAATTAAAATTTTCCATAGTTTACTTGCTTGTTTAAATTGCTCTGGTTTATTATTAAATGAAATATGCTTTTGAAGCTCCCATTCCATAATTTTTGGAAAATGCTGATGATTTTTAGAATCTATAATTAAATCACTAAATATGTTTACAATAATAGGTACATAATAAACGTAAATTTTTGTATCCAAAACTGTATTTAAGAGCTGCATGTTGGTAAAATTATCGTATGGACAAAATATATAGTGGGAAAGTTCATGAATACTAAGAGAAAAAAAAAAATCATAGTATTCTTTTGATAAAACAATATCATGAGTATTTGCTAAATTTAAAGTGATTCTATAGGTCTCAAGGTCAATAAAAAATCCCGTATCTTTACTATAATCGAAAATAAAATTAGGATCTGGCAATGTAGGATAATAAAAAAATTTTAATGCATCGTCATAGGCTTTTTGAGCAATTTCTTGGATTTTTATTTCTTCTGAGGTGAGTTGTGGTTCTTTTTTAAATGACATTGAGTTTACCTTGTTATTGTTCATAAAAATCGTCAGAAAATACTGATTCTTTTTTCTCTTTCTCTTTTTTATCTAAAGTACTTTCTTCTAATATGGATGAATTTTCTAAATTTAAAAATCCTAATTCTTCTTCTCTAATTTGTTGAGCTTTTTGGGCTTCCAATACCAATTCTTCCATACTTTTAAAGAGAGTTTTATGATTTTGTTCAATTTCAGTTTTTAGTTTGGTTGCGATCTCACCTCCATAAAAGCTGAAATTTACAATATCGTGGGGGTGAATTCCAGTAACATTTATTTCCATTTCCAAGTCTTCTGTTCGAAGACGATAAGTTCCTCGTCTTAATGTTGTTTCTTTTAACTTTTTACTGAATTGGGGTATTAAACTATCAATTGTAAATCTAATAAGGTTCCACATTTCCAAAGAGCAATTAAAACTATAAAGAGTCAAGATCCTCATTTTTTCATTTAGCATTGAGATTAAATATCCCCTATTTGGAAAATCCATATCTAATAACAATTCATGTCTTATTTGAGTTAAAACTTCTATATTTTTTTCCTGATAGGCATCTGATATTTGAAGGATTTTTTGGCGATAGTCTTTTGAATTCAATTTCATTGCAAGAGGGTATAAATCTTGGTGAACAATCAAATCGCTTTTTGCAAATATTTTTAATTCAGTAATCGCATTTTCAGGGGCATTTCCTTCACGAAACATATCAACCAATTCGTATGCTTTATTTCGATTTAAAAAGCGCTTTCGAATCATTTTTAAAATATGTTTTGTAAAAGTATATTTATTTCCCCAGAAAGGTGATTGATTTAAGAATCTGTCTACATAATGAACTCGATGAGCGATTACATAGGGAGCAATTGTATCGATGATATTCAATGTAATTTCAGGCATCTGTAATAACCATGTAAGTGCTTTTCCGTAACGTAATAAATCCTTTGCAACTCGAACAGATAGAATTGAATCACAATTTGAACAAGGTACCTTTTCCGGAATATTATAATGACATCCTGAACATAATCCAGTACTTGGTTTGAGATAGTCTGAATTTCCTTTATCTACTCGATCACACAAGGTGAATTCGCGAATAATTGCATGGATATAGTTTTCTGCTTCTAAACTACATGGGATTTCTCCAACTTCAAACCAAATATTTAATAAATCTTCTTCTGATAATACTTTAGGAATTTGAACTAGTTCATCATATCCCCCTAATTTTTCATCTCGACTTCTGAGAATTTGGGATAGATCTTGAGAATTTGGCATAGAAATAGGGACAGAAATTCCAAAACGATCTAAAAACGGCATTGAGAGTTCAAAGGTTCCTACATCGTTTGGATTTAATGTAGCGTAAACGCAATATTTTGAAACATCCAAAACTGAGTCATAATATTTAATTTTTCCTTCAGCTAATAAAGAAAGTAGAATATTTTGAGTGTAAGGGGAACATCGATTTACTTCATCAATTATTTTCCAAAAACTCGTTGCAAATGTGCGCCACATTACCTTTTCTTTCCCTTCTTTCATTAATTTTGGTAAATTCAATGTGGCAATTATTTTTTCTTCAGTAAGTTGAGGGTGACCTCTTAATATGCATTCTTCTGCTTTATCTAAGGACATTCCAGTAAACATTCTTCCTAAATATTTTACAATTGAGGTTTTGCCACCACCATGTCCTCCTACCAATAACATGGCAGAATTGGGGACTAATGCATTCAACACGCATAAAGTGAGTATTTCAGGCAATTCAAAGTTTTTTTGCTTTGATCTTTTTGTTTTGGTTCTTTTTTTTTGTATTTTTTTTTTTCCAGTTTTATTATATGGTTTGTTTAAAAAATCTGAAATACGATTATATTGGGCATATTTAAGTGAAATAGTATTGCTATGTACAAACAATTGATTTGCCTGTATGGTATTAATAATAAACCAGACTTTTTGCCTAAAATAATTATGATCCAATTCAACCATTTTTTAAATACTCCGAGTTTTTTCTGAAAATCTTTATCATTTTATCATTTATTCTTCATAAAAAATATTCAAGTGAATAAGTTTTTCTTGTTGTAATCTGCTTTAATACTAGATGTTTCTTCATAAATATACTTTAATAATCAAAAAAATTTAAAATTCTATAAAAAGTAGGATAATATTATGGCAGAAAAAAACAAATCAAATAAAGAAGAAGGAGAGAAATCTAATAATATAAAGGATAAAAACGAAAATATAACTGAAAAAGAAGAAAAAAACCAAGAAGATAATAAAGAAAAGGATACTATTCAAGAAGAATCAAATAATCCTTCAGAAAATGCAAGTATAATTGATGAAAATCTCCAATTATTGCTATCCGAAGAAGAACGGAAAAAAATGGAGAAAAATTTAGATTTAGTTGTTGGATACTTAGATGAGATAGGAATTGTGGATATAAATGTCGATAGGAAGAAATTAATCATCGCTGTTCCATTTGATTATGAAGATTTTACTTTTTTAAGCCATATTGTTTTAAGTGCTGATTGGATTTTAATTAAAACTTCTATCTTTGAACTCGAAAGACTTTCTGAACAATCGTTAATTAATCTTTTTGCTGAAATTTTGAAAGGTAATTTTATTCTTAACAGTGTAGTTTACTCTCTTGATCCTGAAAATAAAAGCATTTGGGCACAAGCAGATGTTCCTATATCTGCTGATTTTGATACATTTAAGCTTAATTATTTCAGTATTGTATTTGCAATTGATTATTTCATGAAAAATATTAGTCCTAAATTACAGTTAAACTTGAAATCAACCGCTGAAAAAGAAGATTTTCAAAATACAAATTCAAATCTATATATCTAATCATTTCTGTCAACAAAATTTCTAATCTATTAATAGGATGTTCTAAAAATTTTTTATTTTTAGTTTAATTAATTCAGCTGTGCCAAAGTCTAATCCTAAACATATAAAAAAGAAAGTCGTTTATCAACGATCAAAAGCCTTGGATCAACATAGCATTCCAACTCGATATTGGATTATGGGAGTCTTAGCTCTCGTTATAATTGCTTCTGTAGTTGTTCTGGCTATTACATGGGATGATATAACTGGTCAGGGAACCGATGATAACGATAAACCTCATACAATATTAAGAGTTGTTGATGGTTGTTGGGTAACTATGGCTTATCGTATATATTACGATAAGAACGATGATGGTGTAATTGATTATACAGGTCTTGATGCAGAAGTTTACGATGAAAAGCCTATCGATGCACCTTATACAGTTCAAGTCACTTCAGCGCATCTTATATTGGGGTGGTACAGGGGTCTTCTTGGATTAACCAAAGATGAAGATACATATATTCAAATAGAAGCATTTGTGGATTTAGACGAAGATGGAAGGAATGATAATTCTGGAGAACCACCTTTGGGATTTACTGTAGGGACTTTAAAATATAAGGCATTAATAATTTATACTTATATCCTCGAGATTTATGCTGAAGAAGGCTTTGATCCAAGTACAATTACATATATTCCAACAACGACTTTCGGACCAAACTTATATATTAATTCTCAAGATTTTTTTGTTTCATCTTTGAAGTTGAAAAAATGTGGGATACAATAATTTTCCATTTTCTGCTATAAAAGGGCAAGATGCCGCTAAACTTGGATTAATTGTTAGTCTTATAGATCCAAATATTGGTGGTCTTCTTCTTTCAGGCTCTCAAGGTTGCGGGAAATCCATTTTAGTTAGATCAATCCAAACACTTTTCCCTTCTCAAATTCCATTTATTAATGTTCCACTTGGCATTTCTGAAGATATGTTAATTGGAACCTTAGATCTGCAGCATACTATTCAAACAGGAAAAAAGAATTTCATTAAAGGATTAATTTCTAAAGCCCAAGGTGGAATTTTATATGTTGATGAAATTAATTTGATGCAGGATCATATTATTGATCTTCTTCTTGATGTTACCGAATCACATTTGAATATTGTTGAACGTGAAGGTTTTTCTTTCCAAGAACAGATTAATTTCACCTTAATAGGCACAATGAATCCTGAAGAAGGAGAATTAAGGCCTCAGATTCAAGATCGCTTTGGTATCGAGATCTCGGTTAAACCAATAACAGATCTTAATCTTCGAGCTGAAATTTCAAAATCAATTTTCGAGTTTCAATCTGATCCTAACAGTTTTCTTTCAAAATTTTCTCTATCTCATGAAAAAATTCGGAATCAGATAATTACTGCTCGTCGTAATCTACAATCTATTCAAATTCCTCAATCTTTTTATATAAAAGCAGCTCAATTAGTTAAAGCTCTAAATATTAAATCTCAACGTGCAGATATTAGATTTCTTTTAGTGGCTCGAGCTTTAGCTGCATACAAGCTACAAACTGTTATTTCAGAAATAGATTTACTTCGTGCTTTAGATTTAATCTTTTCTACTAAATTAAAACGCCAATTCGGAGAATCGATGAATCCTACATTTTTGCAGGAAACATTTTTAGAGATTTGGCATAAAATTGGTAGTTTTCCTGAACCAACTTCTTTTGAGTCACATGAACTTTCTTTATCTTCACATCCTGAAATATTTCGCAGTTCAGCTAAAATTGGAAATAAATACTCCGAGAATTCATTACCCAAGAAACCATCTGATTTGCACGAGATTGAAAACCATTCCTTTAGTAAGAATGATTCCAAAGATCGATTTACAAATTATAATTTTAATTCTTTTGAAAATCCTGGTGTGAAAGGTGGAGCACCGGATGAGAATTCACCTCAAGGAAAGCGATATTCTTTTTCTACAGTTCGTTTGTTAGAAAACCCTATCATTATGGATGTTTCAATGATTTTTAAACAACTTCATAAACGAAAGCGAATTGTAAATTATACAGGTAAAGGATCTCGAATAAAAGTACTTTCTCGCTCTGGTGGGCGTTATATTTTTGCCAGAAAACCTATAAATGGGTTACCCCATTCAATTGCTTTTGATGCTTCTATAAAATCTCACTTTCTTAATTATCCACAATCACTAGAAAAAATTGAGAATACTATTTTTCGAAAAAAAACTCAAAATCAAGATACTTCTCTAGCAATTCGATTGAATTATTCAGATATTCATGAAAAAATAATGGAATTACGCGCCCCTTTATCCCTTTATTTCATTGTTGATGCAAGTGCATCTATGAGGCGCGTATTACCATTAACAATAAAAATAATTCAAAGTGTACATAATGAAGGTTATAAAAAGAAGGATAAAATATGTGTATTATCATTTCAAGCGAGAAATGTCGAAATTCTACAAAGACCATCCGTTTCTTTATCTGTAGCCTTGAGAAAGTTGCGAAATCTGCAAGCTTCTTCTTATACTCCATTGGCTTCTGCATTACAGCACACTTTAACCCTTATCTCTCAAGAAGCAATCAAAGGTTTTTCCATTCCAATAATTATTATATTAAGTGATCTTGGAGCAAATATTTCGCTAACTCATCCTGAACGAAATATATCAACTCGAAAAGATTTTGATCTGATTGCAGATGAACTTGATAAGTTAGCCCGTAAAATTGGTCGTTTAGGTTACTTCTCTATTATTATGAAACCATTAAAATCATTCGCTACTCGATACTTAGGAGTGGATTATCTTTCTGTGCAAAAAATTGAGAAAAGCTTTGTTCAATGGGGTAATTCTCAAATTTTTGAATACGATACAGCCGATTTTAATGGAACAATTATGAAATTTAAGAAAATTGTATCGAAATATGTTGCATTTTAGTATTAAAAAAAAAATAGGAGTTATCTTCTTCAATTTTTATTTAATGTTTTCTTTTATTGCTTGAATGAATTTCAAGTAAATTGGTGATGGTTTATAAGGTCTGGAGCAATATTCTGGATGAAATTGGGTTCCAACCATAAAAGGATGGATTTTTTCAGATAATTCAATTGCATTCACTATTTTACCTGTTTTATCATAAGCAGAGATTATTAGTCCTTTAGATTTAACTTCTTCATTAAAATAGTTTTGATTAATATGATATCGATGTCTAAAACGTTCTCTTATCTCAGTTGCTTTATACGACTGATGCAGTAGAGTTCCTTCTTTAATTATAACTGTTTGACCACCCAACCGCATTGTTCCACCCATATTTACTATCTTATGTTGCTCGTCCATCATACTTACAACCGGATTTGGTGTATTTGGATCGATTTCATTAGAATTTGCATCTGAAATTCCCATTTGGTAGCGCATAAAGGCAACAAAAAATAGTTGAGCACCAAAACAGATTCCTAAATATGGTACTTTTTGTTCAATTGCAAATTTAGCTGTTTTTATCATACCTTCTACACCTCTTGTACCAAATCCTGGTGTCAGTAAAATCCCATCGCAATTCTTAAGTTCTTGGATGAAATTTTCTTGTTCTGTATCAATAAAAACAATTTCCAAATTCACCTGCTCATGAGCACATGCATGTTTAAGAGCTTCATTAATTGAAACATAACTATCTTTATTATCGACGTATTTGCCTGGCATTGCAATTTTTAATGTTTGATCATATTTTTGCATGTATAAATCTGCTGTTTTTTTCCATTCAGAATAATTATTCACATTACTGAATTCAACTAACTTCGGTTTAAGATTTAGATGATAACCTAACAAATCACCCAATCTTTGTTCTTCAAAAATTAAAGGAACGCTATAGATAGATTTGATGTCTGGATTTGAAATAACATGATCAGGAGGAACATTAGTAAAAAGAGAAATTTTTTGCTTCAATTCTGCTGGAATTTCTATTTTTGATCGACAAATTATAAAATCAGGTTGTAATCCCGCACTTTGTAATTCTTTTACAGAATGTTGAGTAGGTTTGCTCTTTAATTCTCCAACAGCTTCTGAGAAAGGGACCAAAGTTACATGGATTAGGGCTGTATCTTCTTTAGGATATTCTAAACGAAGTTGTCGAAATGCTTCTAAAAAGATGATCGATTCCACATCTCCCACAGTACCTCCGCACTCAATAATCAATACATCAATATTTTCTTTGATTGCAATGTCCTTAATTCTATTCTTAATCATATCGGTGCAATGTGGGATTATTTGAACCGTTTTACCTAAATAATTTCCCTTCCGTTCCTTTAGAATTGTTTCAAAGTAGATTTGCCCTGATGTAATATTATGTGATGGATGAATAAAATCTCCTAAAAATCGTTCATAGGTTCCAAAATCTTGATCTAATTCCCCAATTTTCGTGGTGGTATATGGATTAAAACCCTCATCATGAATTGGATTGAAGTGCCAGACTTGATCTGTTATAAAACATTCTCCATGTTCTATTGGGTTTAGGGTTCCAGGATCAACATTTAAATATGGATCAATTTTTAATGCAGATACTTTAAATCCTCGAAATTGACAGAGTTTTCCTATTGATGCTGTAGTTACTCCTTTGCCAATTCCGCTCATAACACCCCCAGTAACAAAAACAAACTTGGGCATATTACATAGAAGTCGTGAAAATTTAAAAAATCATTTATTAAAAAATGCTTAATTCGTAAAAATTCAATAAACAAAAAAGAAAAAACAATTAAACAACTGTAATGTTGAATTCATTCACTGCATTTAATTATTTTAACAAGAAATGCATTATTGAAATTGCTTGAGAAAATCTAGATTATATTGAGCTTTTTTGAGAATGTCTTGCAACATTTCTTTAGTAATTGGTTTTATGAGAAATTCATTAAAAGCCATTCGGATTTGAGGGGTTTCTAAAAAATTTGCCATCCCAATTTTAAAACAGTCGTAATCTACTTCATAAATTAATTCATTTCCTTGTAATCCTCCAGTAAGATATATCTCAGTTAAAATTATGTCAAATTTTTGTTTTCGGAGAAGTCTTTGAGCATCAACGCTCGAATGGGCAGTGAAAACATCATGAGTCGGATCGATCTGTAAAATTAACTGAACAATCCGATCTTGATTAACTAAATCATTATCGATTAGTAAAATGTCCATTGTTGCAATTAAAAAATAAATTCCATCCTTAAAATAATATCGTATAAACTAAAATATATAGAAGAGAAAAATAGTGAGAATATGAAAATTCGTTTTTTATTGTTAAAATTTAAGAAAAATTAATCTTTTTTCCCCGTAACCAAGATTCCATTACCAGAGTATTAAAAATTCTGATATGATTGGAATCATTTGTCTGAAATACTAAAATGTGGTCTTTTTGTAATCCCAGAGCACCAAAAATTAATTTTTCACCATCAATTAATGCACACCAACGATCTTTACCTTCATATATCCGAATATTAATATTATCAAATGCACTTAGTTCTTCCATTATTTCTTTATCAGATTGATTGTCTAAAGCCATACTGCAGGCAACTTTAATATTTATATTTGCATTGATTTCAAATAGAGATAGTTCTCCTACATCTTGGATGAGAGGCGTTGTAATAATAATATTATGTTGAGCTGTTTGGATTATTTCATAGATTTTTTCTAAGATTTCTTTTCGTTTATAGAAAACTCCTTTATCTTGTTCGAATAATTGAAGGCGATGTTCTAATTCTTCAACTTCATCATCAGCTGCTTCTAAATCTTCTTTTAAAAACTCCATTTCTTCTTCTAATGAGCGGATTTTTTCTTTTAATTGAGCTATTTCATCTTGGTTTACAGAAATTATTCTCAACCTCTTAATTTTTTTGAATGAATTTTAAGAAAATTAACTTATAATTTCAGTATTCGTTATAAAAAGTATTGCTTATCCATATAAAAACATTAAGGTATCCGAATATTTTTTATCTTTATTAGGGAATATTACAATAGAATAGGTTGGTTGAATTATGAGTGATGGTGATAAAGAACTAATTATTGAAATTGAAAAATTAATTGACGAGGCGATGGAAGCACACGTTGCCATTTTAGGTATTTCGATTGGAACCGAAATTGCCACGAATATTTATACAAAATTCAAACCTGAAATATCTTCATTTTCTGAGCTTGAATTAATTGCTAGTTCAACCAGCTTTCAATATATTTCTAATTCTCTTTTTCGAAATATTGCTAAAAATAACTTAAATACAACTTATGTAACTGTGGATAAATTTACACTTTTAATGAGTATAACAAAAGAAGTATCTGCAGCAATGGTTTTAGATCGAAATTTAGCAGAATTGGAAGGAATTGAGAAGTATAATAAAGTTTTAAAAGATTTAGCTCTAAAAGCAAATGCATTTATTGAAACAAGTGAGTATTTAACACAAGATCCTTTAGTTAAAATAATTCGGGCAGTTCCTAGCGCATTATTTTTAGGAATTATTGGAAAAGAAGGATTGCCTATCAAGATAATTGATGACGGATCAATACAAGCTGCCATGGTTAGTTCTCAAGTCGCTGCTTTGAGTAATTTAACAAATATTATGTTAAAGAGACCTATGGATTATGCTTTATTACAAGGAGAAGGTGCAAATCTTTTAGTTATACAGTTTGATGAAGAGCGAATTCTTGCAATTTCGATTCCTGAAAAAGAAAAGGAAAATGTGGGTCAATACCTAGCCCGGATTAAAGAGATAATTAAAAATAGTGATAGTAAATCGTTAGGTTTGTCTTAGTATTTTTTCTTTTCACATTTCGTTCTTTTTTCTTAATTTTAGGAGATTAAGTTTCAGAAATGCGAATTCAATTCTTGGGAACAAGTGGACATGGCATTACACTTGAACGAAATTTACCTGCATTATTAATAGACAATCAAATTTTGATTGATTGTGGTGAAGGAACCTTAAAAACCCTAAAAAGACTAAATGTTGACCTGCATTCAATTAAAGTTATTATTTTAAGTCATTTACATGCTGATCATTGTATGGGTTTACCTGCACTTCTGTGGGATTATGCTTTGTACTCACGAGAGGATATAAACAAACCTGTCTCTTCCCCTCTTATTTACGTACCTGAAGGAATGAAATATCATTTAGAGGGTATTTTGAAAGATTCCTTTTCACCTTTTGAGAGAGTAAATTTTTCTGTAAAAATAGTTGAGTTACCTTCTAAATCTCAAATGAATCTTGATATAACATTGGATTCAAGAAATTATCATATAGATTGGATTCCAAATGTTCATTTTCCATTATGTTATGCGTTCCGAATTAATTTTAAATTAGGAATTTCTAATGATACTGCCCCAACCAAGAATTTAACTGATTTTTTTTCGGATCTTTCAATTGTTATTCATGAAGCTACATTCTTTGATGAGCAAGAAATGTTAGCACATCAATTAAACCACAGTACTCCATTAGATGCTGCAAATTTGGGGAAAAATGCTCATGTTTCTCAGGTTATTCTTACACATCTACCTGAATTAACTCAGAAAAATTCGAAATCTTTTATTTCGAATGCAAAAAAAATTTTTCCAAACATTGTTATTGCTCAAGATTTGGATGTGTTTAATCTTTCTTAGGATTCTTAAAGTTCCTTCGAAAAATACCCCAATTTATAGAAATAGTAAATATTCCGAGAAGTAAAAATAATAAAGGAATTGAGAAATCTGCAATCCAACCGAATAATGGGGCGAAAATTGCTGAGAATATTGATTTAGTTTGAGATTCTACGCTTAGAACCGTAGCACGTTCATCTTTCCCTGCTAAATTTCCAATATAACCAATTAAAATTGGTCTTCGTAGATTGTATATCATATAAATTAATAAATATAGAATGATTACTCCTAATGAAATTTGGAGTTGAAGAAAAATGCTAATTGCAAGCAAAAATACTCCAAATACATCAAAAAGAAAATTGTATGCTGTGGGCTCATCTTTGAATAATTTTCTAAATGAATATGCATTTTTTGACGAAAATGATGAAATTAGATAGAAAATTGCATATAAAGAACTTAATAATATATGGGTATAAAATTCTGATTTTGATGAATCTAACTGTAGATCGCGAATAATGAAGATAATTAGAAGTGCCATAATGGGTTGTATGTAATCTTTAATTCCTTTGAAAGTTGCATCATAAGTAGCAGAGCTGAATATTGATTTGCGTAGATTATCCGTTTTAAGCATTTTTTTTATATTCTTTATACTTTCTTGAGCAAGGGCTTTTATACTTAGTGTAGAATTTTTTGTTTTTGAATTCATATACTTAGGATATGTTGAAATTAAAACGAAATCTGCTAAGAAAGGAATTATTGCAACGAGAAAAATCCATCGATCAGCAGGAATAATAAATATTAAAATTGCTGCGAGAATTGAATTCAATGCAGATCCATAAAGTGACCATGAACGTGATCGGCCATAAATAAAAGACTTATAATCTAAAAGTTGGTTTTTTTCCATCCAATCCATTTCCATCGCTTTATGAGTGCCTGATCTAAAAGCTTCTCCCAATCCATATAAAACAGAACCTATTGCCAGAAAAATGAAAGATGGTCCAAGAAAATAACTGATAAATGCTAATATATAAAATGTAAAACATATCAATAACTCTGTTTTTTTTCCAAAATTATCTGCAAGAATTCCTGATGGTATTTCAAACACGTAGGTAATTACTTCCCGGATTAACATTAAAATTCCAATCTGAAATAGTGAATATCCCCATGAAATGAAAATGAGATAAATAAAAGGTTCAAAAAATTGCAAGTTTTTGAAAAATCCATAAAATTGAAATTTCCACATCATTGGTTCTCTGCGGATTTTTTGTAATATTAAATTTTCTTCTTGAGAATTTGCCATTCTTATCACTCCTTATTCTAAACCTATAAAATTAAGAATTTCTTGATATACTTCATAAGTAAACCTATCCATCAAAAGATTATGGCCGCCATTTTGATACATACGGATTTTTTTCTTTGGGTGCGGCCATTTTTGAAATATTTTTTCAATTGATGCATGATCAACGATATTATCTGCAGTTCCTTGAAAAATAATGCATGGAAATGAAATTTTTGGAATTAATCTTGGAGTAAAATATATTAAATCCAGAAATTTCTTAAACATTCGATATGACATTTTAGATAATCGAAATGGGTCAGAATTTGAAAAATCTACATATTCTTTGTAGTATGTAGAATATTGCTCTTCTTTTAGTACTCGTTGCACAGGTTCGTTTTTTGTAAAAACTTTCCCTATTGAGATCAGCGGATACAGCATAATATGTTTTAATTGCTTTTTTAATTTAAGAAGGGGAGATATTAATATTAATCCTTCAATCTTATGATCTTGATTTCGATGAGCAATATGTAATGCAATTAAAGCACCTATGTCATATCCTAGTAAATAAATTGGTAGATCATACTTTTTTTTGTATTGGTATAAAAGATGTTCAATATCAGTAAAAATCATTTTAATATTTTCGATATCTCCTAAATGTCCTCCCGCAAACCCTGCAGTTCTTCCATGTCCTCTATAATCAATACCAACAACTAATGCACCATAATGAGTCAAAATATCTGCCAATGGATAAAAAATATCTGAACATCCATAAGCATCGTGAAATACAAAGATAATAAAACGAGGTGGAGAACTCGACTTATTTTGGGTAGGTTGCCATTCTTGATAAAAAAACCGAAATCCCCCATCTAATTCATAGAAATATTCATTTATTCTTCCACATGACATGTTTTTTGCGATTACTTGCCGTAAATCCTTTAGGCGTTTATAATACTGTTTGATCTCCTTATCGCTTAATCCTTTTGTTCCTAAAATACGAGATGAGATTTCGGGGTTCATTGTGGCTCTGAGAATTTTAAAATTCGGTAGGGTTAATATCTTTCGGAATTAAACTGAAAATTCTAAATACATCAATTCAGATGAAGATTTTTGAAAGATCAAATGCAAATTAGTTCGATTTTCTCTAAAAAGATTCGTCTTTTTTATCGGATGATCGAAAAGTTCTTTGAAACACCATATTTCTTTGAATTCTTGAGTCTTAAGATCCATTTCCCATAGCACAATTTGGTATTTTGAATTTATTTTTTTATTTCCAACAATGATTATCTTGTCATGCTCAGAATCTACTGAATTTAAGTTAATAATATTTTGAATATCGAAATCTCCCTCGAGAGTGCCTGGAAATCTTGAAAGGGGCGATATTTCAGTCCATGTATGGCCAATATCTGTAGACGTACTTGTTTGAAGAATAATGCTATTATAATTTTGACAGAAAATCTGCAATGTACTATCAGAAAGTTCAACAAGCCTTGCATTTTTTGTTCCAGGAAAGACATGTGGTATATTTTTTTCATCATCGTTTATCTTTTCTAAATCCTCTGGTTCCACAAATAATGAGAAATTCCAATGTTTTCCATTATCATCAGATGAGAGACTAAAAATTCGAAACAAATTAGGATTAAAAAGAGGTAGGATTATTTTTCCAGTTTGAAATCCTGTTTCTAAAATTGAAATAGAACCTGTTGGAATCCAAGATTCTTCCTCCGGAGAAATCTGAATTGGAGTATTCCATGTTTTTCCGTAATTATGTGACAATGCCGAATATAGCGTATAATTATTATTTTGAATTGAATCTTTTTGCGAAAAAATTAGAAGTAAATTCCCACTATTATCGATAATATGGAAAAAATTTTCAATAAATCTACCATTTTTTGCTTGAAGTGAGAAATTTGCTAATTTCCAGGGTTGTTCTGCTGAATTTCTAAGCAAAAAATTAATTTCAGAAGAATCTTGACGATAAAAAGAAATCATTTGTTGTCCATGAGGCAGTATTTGAAATCTTGTATGCAATATTTTTTTTCCTCTTGAAAATTGATACATTGAAATGGATTCTTGGAAAATAAGTTCAACCATAATTATTCAGGCTTGTATTTTGATTAATTATTTTATTTAATGATATAATGTTATAGTTTAATAAAAAGCACAGAAATAAAAAAAAGAATTAAGATTTTTTACTATTAGGTCAAAAATTATTCATCGGTTAATTCATATCCTAAAAGTTGGCAATTATGGACTTCTTTTTTTAAAAATTCTCTAATTGCTAAACGAATTGCTTCAGATCTTGATGGGACTAACCCTATTTTCTGAATTTTTTCAATATTTTGAACATAAATTTCAGGTAAAGCAATGGTAATATTCTTCATCTTTTGACGTTCTAATCCCATAAATGAAAACCTTCTATAAAATTTCGAAATATTACAAAAAATGCCGACTATAATAGAGGATGCACCAAATTATCCTTTCAATAACTGCAATATTATTAGACCTTTTCAACTTAAAAAATTTGTGGGTTTGTATATTCTTCCTTTTCTGATTTTCTTTTCCATTTTTGCATCTCTAAAGGTAAAGTGAGAAAATGACCGTCTTTTTTAAAATTGGAAAAGTTTAAATAAAGTATTTTTATATTCAAAAAGATTATTAATAGCAAAGACCAACATGCTATATAACCAAACCATAATTGTTTATTTGAAAATAATGAAAATCGTATAATGGAATAAATTAAAAAACCTCTTAAACTAAATAAAATACATATAAAAATAAAGAAGAGTGAATTTACTTTAACTCACAAATCAATTGCGATTTTCTGAATAAATCAGTTGAAAAAAAATTGGCGGGTATATTATGAGTAATGAAGAAACACTTGATGATATTTTGCATGATCTTTTATATTCTATTCCAGAAGTTCAAGCTGCAGCAATAGTTTCAGTTGAAGGACTTCCAATTGCATCTGCTTTGCCTCCTGATGCAGATGAAACTCGAATCGCAGCAATGACTGCTGCTATTTTATCTTTGGGAGAGAGGGCTGCGCAAGAATTGGGGAAAGGTACATTGGAGCAAGTATTTGTTAGAGGCGTTAATGGCTATATATTAACAATGAGTGCAGGTCCAAATGCTGTTCTTACAATCAGTACAACAAAAGATATAAAATTAGGCTTAATGTTTTTAGATACGAAACGTACATGCGATAAAATTGCCAAATTAGTATGAGTCTTGTTAAGTTTTACTTCTTTTTATCATTAATTTATTCCTCTTCTTAATTTTTCATAATGCTAACTTCTGAATATTAATTTTTTTAAACTTATTATTTTTAAATATGGAGCAGGTCTATACACATTATTTTGGCATTATCTCTAATTCAAATACTAATAGAACCTCATCTGAAGCTATAACTCATCATCATCATTTTATAGAAGATTTTTCTCGAGGTTATAAAGTCTGTATTCAATGTGGTTATGTCGCTGATGATCTAATCTTTTCACAACAGCTGCCTTTTTTAAAAAAAAATCAAGATGTACACGGTGTTTCTTCTAATTCTACAACATCTTCGCGTTTTTCAAAGATTTCTGCTTTATCTACAGTATCTCCTACTTTGAAACGAGCTTTTAAGCTAGAAAAGAAGATTCCTTGGATTGAAAAAAAAATTACTTTAGGAAAGATCGAAATTCAAAGACTTGCTTCTATTTTTTTGCTTCCAAGAGCTACAGCAGAGCGAGGTTTCTATCTATTTCAAAAGATATGTCATGACACGCGCTTTCGCACCCATTATATTAACCTTATGTGTCAAGTATGCCTGTATTATGCCGCAAAAGAACAAGGATATCCGATAATATTAGAAGATATTGTAAATCAAACTTATTATAGAATCAGTCTAGCTCAACGATATTATTATCTATTGATCACAGTGTTAAAATTACCAAATATATCAACAAATGCCACAGCATTTATCCATCGATATGGAACTCTATTACATTTAGACTCTAACCTGATTCAGAATGCAGTAAAAATTTTGCAACAATTTTCAAAATTCGCTAATTTGAGTGGATGTGATGTGAGAGGAATAGCCGCTGGAGTTTTGTATTTCACCTGTATTCATTTCCATATTCCAATAAGCCAGAAAAAAATAGCTCAAATGGCTGGAATCTCAGAAATTACGATTAGAAGTCGTTATAAAGATTTAAGAAAACTTCGTTTGAAAATTATTTCCTCAAATTAAACCATTTTTCTTTATTTTATCTACATAGAGATGAAAATATCAAGAATTTTTTCTTCCTTTATTCGAAGAAATCCTTATCATAATTCCGAAAATTTTTTTATAGTTATGTATTTGAGGTTCACAGTATGGAACAATCGGGAATGTTAAAAACTAATCACTATGAGCATTGGATTTCATACCCGATTTTTTCTGATTTTACTCGATCATTTTCTCCAGAACAAATTTTTCTATCAATTTCTTTACGAATCTTATTATTAACAAAAGATCATCATACTTTAATTAAAATTAATTTAAACAAAGAAATTTATGAAATTAAATGGTATGGAGCTGTGGTTTCAATATTTGGGAAGAATAATGAATTTCTATTTTTGATATACCATCATGAAGATTATTTTTATTTCCAAATCTCACCAACAATCACTCAATTATCACCATCTATACAATTATATAATGAATTAGTTTCCTTGCAAAATTGGACAATAAAACAGTATTCTGATCATGAATATTTTGTATTAAAGCAAAATTCTACACAAATGAGTAATTTAATGAAAAATAAAGATTTAACAAAAATCATTTCCCGAATACAAGATCTTACGCAAATGATGAATGATATTCCTGTTTTTTCAGGATTTATAATTCCTAAAGTCTGGAAAGATCTTTGGATTCCTCCACATTTTGATAGGCATCAAATTAACTATGTTTTTCCTAAGCAGTCTAAGAAAAATCTGCTTGGACAAACCCAGAATTTAGCTATTCGAAATTTCTTGGATCTTTCACTTTATGATCAAATATTATTCATGGATGATTTAATATGGTATCGACCTATCCAGACTCAATCCTTTTTTGAGAAATTTGTTTCTCATTTTTCACCTGTGATTAATTTTAAAACATCCGTATTTAATAATAAAGTAGAACGATCTACAGAAAAAATAAAACAATTGGTTGTTTCCCCACCAATTTGGTCACATTTTGCTTTAGATTATATTAAATACACCGGTTCTTCACATATTTTAAACATATTGTTTAAAAAGTTTAAGGCTCATTTAGATTGGTGGGAAAAAAATAGATTTTCTCAAAAATATGGTTTGTTTATATCGCATGGAAATGTAGAAATGTTAGAAATTGAAACAAAATGCTTCTTTTCTCCACGATTTCGTACGAAACTGCTATCTTCTTCAAATAAACTTCAAACTTTACCTGCCAATTTCGAAAAAGAAATGATTCTACCTGATATTAATGCCCAACTTTGCGATTTTTATCAAAATATGGGTGTTTTTTCACTACTTTTAGGAAACTCTGATTTTCAAAACTATTTTGATAAAGCAGAAGCCATACAACAGCATTATCAATTACTGTGGGATCAAAATACTTCATTTTACTATGATTTTGACTTAGAGACTAATTCTCTTCACAAATTGAAGACAAATGCAGGATTTTGGGCTTTATTTGGAGGATGTGTTTCCAAATCTCATCTTTCCTCATTAGTTTCCCATCTTTTCAATCCAAATGAGTTTTATTCTTCAATTCCCCTACCTCATATTTCATTTGATGAACAAGAACGTTTTTCTTTCCCATCATTTAACTACAGTAATTTAGCCAATATTTATTGGTTAGTTCTTGGTTTAAAAAAATACAGTCTTGATCAAATTGCTGCAAAAATAACACTTCGCACACTTAAAACATTAACACAAGTATATCAAACTCAGAAATGCATTCCAAGTTTTTGCACAATTTCAAATTCTGAAAGAAATGAAATGCAAATTAATGGTAATCGACCCATCTCATTTTCTCTTCTACAAAAAATGAATATATTGAATCCTTCTGCCTTACAATGGAAATTTTTCTATCATTCTCCTTTACCTCTTCATTCTCTCTACTATAAAAGTATTTTGGGCGCTGAGATATTAGATGATATTATTTACTTCGTTCCAAATTGGGAAATCCTTGAAAATGACTTATCTTTTAGTTTTCATTATCGAGGGAAACAAATCGATGGATATCTTTCAAAAAAGGCACAAAAAACTTTCGCTATTAACTCAGATCTTCAAATTCTTAAGAATTATTAGTTAAAAAGAAAAAGAATTGAATTATATCTTTACATTCCAAAAGGAGTGGGTTTTGCCAATTGACGGAATTTCTCCAAAAAATTCTCCGTCATTTCATCCCATTTTGCTAACACTTCATCGATTTTAGGGATCATCGACTCACGTTCTTTATACTCTAAATATTCTTTCATCAACCTAAAAACATTTATCATTGCATTCCCTTGATTTAAAACTTTTTCAACTTCTACTGCTTGTGTCTCCACCAAAGATTCGATTCGAGCGGATTCACCCTTTCTAATCAAAGTCTGAATATAGCTGTGAGTTCCATCATACAATTCCTTCAATTTTTCTAAAGTGTTGTCGACATATTTCCGGTATTCAATTACAACACCTTCACCTCTTGGAAATGCCTTTGTTACCCAATTTACAAACTCTTGAGCATTCCGAATAAACGCCTCATCAATCTCAAAATCCGTAAATTCAAATGGAACTTCATGAAATGATGCTTCTAAACCACTATTAGGATCATCCAATCGAAACACCAAAAATCCTGTATCCAAAGTTAATTGCGTCATAGGATCGCCCCTTCTTGCAGGAACCTCAACTTGTTTCAATAATCTTTGAGGATTAAACACTAAAGCCACTGCTAAGGGATTATTAGTCTGCCATGCGAGTTGATTTTTCACATCATCTTGTGAAAGCATCAACTTTATTCCAGGATGCGAGTGGTACCATCCAACTATATATTGTGGTGGGTCTTTTAAATAAAATTCACTTTCAATTGAAGCTGCCAGCGCATAATCTTCTTCATCGAACTCAACCTTTAAGATATGTCTTTGCTTCTTTGTATGAGTAAAAGGAATTGCCTCTGTAATGATTACATCGTCACCGTCGTTATATCCATATAACAACCCATATACTTCTGCCCATTCTTCTTCTGGAATTCGTAAATTCGCATAACGAGTCGTAGTTGCAATTATCGTCTTATATATTTCTAAATTTAATTTAACCACACCACGCGCTTGCATCATAATGATCTATATCCATTTTCTTCGTTAAAGCATTTTTTATTTTTTATCATAAATTCATATTTTATCAAACTATTTTTATCTCAAATTAATAGACTTTATAAAGGTTTTTAAACTCTTTAAATATGGGTTTCTATTTAAATATGAAATAACCAAGGTGCTCTCTAATGGCTAAAAAGAATAATGATGCTAAATTCTCTTATAAAATTGAAAATGTGGTCGCCACTGTAACCGTTAAAATCTCCGAAAAAATGGATTTAAACGTCATCGCCCGAAAATATGCTGATGTCGAATACAATCCAGAACGATTCCCAGGCCTCGTCATGCGCATTGTAGACCCTAAAGCAACCATCCTCGTTTTCTCAACTGGAAAAATGGTCGTCACTGGTATGCGTAAAGCTGAAGAAGCAGAAGCTGTTGTTGATGACGTTATTAAAAGAATTCAAAAATGTAAAATTGATATCTCCGACCCCCAAATCACCATTCAGAATATTGTCGCAAGTGGCGATTTAAACTGTATGATTGATTTAAATATGGCGGCAGTGGTAATGGAGTTTTCTATGTATGAACCCGAGGTATTCCCGGGGCTGATTTATCGGATGCAGGACCCTAAATCTGTCTTCTTAATCTTTTCGACGGGTCGAATCGTCTGCACAGGTGCGAAGACGAAAGAATTAGTGGCAGAGGCAGTGGAAAAGCTGTATCATACGGTGCGTGAATATGATGTGGCGCGCGAGCCGGGTGACACTTTTGATTTCGAAGATGAAGAAGAGATGACATTTCTTTAAAATCTGAATTGGTTGAATATTTCAAAAGAAAAAAATATTCTCTTACAGCAAATATCGACCCATATCTTCAATTTTTTCATTTTTTATTCATTTATCTTTATACTCTTTTATATAAAAATTGTATCTGAATCTATATATTTGTTTTATTCGTATTCTTTAAGTAATTCCGATTTCAATGTTTTGAACCCATTGCCATATGGTTGGTTCGATTAATACAAAAATTATTGAACATACTAACGCTGTAAATAAAAATATCCAACCTAATTTTTTAAATTCTCTTGATTTCCCTTTAAAATCTTGAGTTTGAAAGATCGTTGAAAAAAGCGCGTGTCCAAACGTAATCCAACATCCAACTCCCATTAGACCTATTAAAACACTGATTATATATATTATTAGAGGTGAATTAAAAGTAACACTTAATTGAACAAAGAATGGGAACCAACGATAGATTGAAAGTATAGCAAAATAAAAACCAATAAATGAAATTGCTGCGAAAGCGGCCCAAATTAACATAAAGTAGGTTGAAATAACACAAAACTGAGCTAAATTTTGTGCATTAGGTGAAAAACCTCCACTAAAATATGTAAAATAGTAGGAAAACCCACTAAGAAAGGGTGCCATAATAATTAGTCCTTGATATGAACGAAGAAAATGAAGAATGGGTGGAGGGTTAAACTCTGAATATTTTGTATAAATTACAATTAATAAATGGAAAAGTAGAATACCTGCAAACCCAAGCGGAGATAATCGATCTTTAAAAGCCAATAATAAAATTATTCCAGAAATTCCAATAGTTGTAATAAGCCCAAGATTCTCTGGTATATAATGTGATTTTTTTTTTTTTTTATTAAGAGATGAAGGTAATTTAAGGGTCTGCATGTTTCAATTAACAATGTTGAGGGCGGCTTAAAGAGTTTTATTCCACAAGATCATATTAACATTTAGTGATCAAATCTAATCGAAAATCAAGAAAAAGTGTTCACTGAAGGATAAAAAAGAAATAGAATCAAATGAATTTAAGAAGAAATCAAAAAATAACGATTAGAATTATTCATATAATAAAATAAAAATAATTATATCTAAGTATATAAGGGGAAATTTCGTGAATAAAAAAGAATTACATCAAAGATATCGTAAACTTGCAGAAATTGCTGGGAGTCGCGTTATTTTAAGAAAAACAATAATTGCTCATTCCGAAGCTTTGTATCATCAAATTAAAAGTCCTGGAGTACTCGAAAATTTGACTATTGATATAGATGATTTTCATGAATTTCGACGATACATCTTGTTTATTGAAAATCAATGGCAGATGAACCAAGATTTTACTTATACCATATTTATAAATCAAGATGAAATAATTGGTCAAATTTCTCTTTATAATATTGCTTTTTCAAATTTTCGTGGAGAAATTGGAATATGGTTGGGAAAATCAAATTGGGGGCAAGGATATGGAAAAGATGCCCTTCAAACTATTATCGCTTATGGATTTAAAGAGCTGCATCTGAATCGGCTTCAATCACATATATTTGTTAATAATCTTCGTTCTATTCGCTTATTTGAGGGTGTTGGATTTAAACAAGAAGGTATTATTCGAGAATATGTGTGTAAAAATGCAGAATTTAAAGATGTTTACTCTTATGGGTTATTAAAGCGAAATTACTTTTAGTTATTCCTTTATTCTCTAATCTTTCTTAAATTATTTCAATAATTTTTCTATAATTTTTAGAAAATATGATGAATTTTACAGATGTTTAAGATTTCTAAAGATTACTGAAGATTAATAATGATGAAATAATTATTCTAAATGGGTAATAATTCGAATGAGATTTGCAAAAGAAGGGTTTTTCTGGGTAGTACCTGCGTTAGCACTGGATATTGGCTGGCACATCATTTCTCTTCCAACAAAATATAATCCTTGGCTTTATTTTTGGGTCATAACTTTTCCAACTACAGTGGGAATAATACTATTAGCTTCATTTTTTCGTGATCCAGAACGAGAACTTCCAGAGAATTTTAACCCAAAAACTGATGTAGTTTGTCCTGCAGATGGAACTGTTGTATCCATAGAGCAAGTTAATGATTTACTCTCAATTTATATTGAAATGCACTATTATAATGTTCATGTTGTTCGATCGCCTTGTAATTTGATTGTGGATGAAGTAATTCGGCAAAAAGGTAAACATCATTTGGTTTATTTTGTTAAAACATCTACAAAGACAACCACAAAAGCAATATTGAAAAATGCTCGAACTATTGTAAAATTGAAGAATGAATCTGGAGAAAAAATTGATTATTATATGATCTGTGGTGCATTTTTCCGAAGAGCCAAACCTTATGTAAAAGCTGGTGATAAACTATCTGCTGGCGATCGGGTTGGCATGATTGTATTTGGAAGTACGTTAAAAATGGTTATTCCCTTTCACAATCAGAGTTGTTGTGTAAAAGTAGGTGAAAAAGTTCGTGCAGGGAAGACTATATTATTTCAAAAAGAGGTTGATGTAAAAAATGGATGATTCAGATGAAAGCGAAATAAGTGAAATGATCAATTCGTGGTTGGATGCGAATATGGAAGTTTTCGGTGAAATTTTAGAAGAGTGGGAAGAAAATAACTATGTTCAGCCCTTTTTGGATAGTAAAGTCAATTTTCAATGCAATGATTGCGGAAAATGCTGTAATTTTCACGACCACTGGGTATGGGTGTATCCTTATGATATGGTACGATGGTTACAAAAAATAGATGAAGAAGAAAAGATCCCACTATTTCTCAGTGCTTTGTTTCCTGTTGAGGATCTTGATGGAATTTCTGGGTATGGACTTCCTTCCCAAAGAGAAATTTCTGAACGCTATGATGAAATGATTCGCCAAAATAAAAAAAATCCTTTGGTTCAGAAAACACTTCGGGCAATACTTTCTTATTTACGGAAAATCAACCCCCAATTTAATCCAAAATCGGAATTTTGCATCTATTATTCACCAAATCTCTCGGGTAAATCGGGACATTGTTTGATCTATCCATATCGGCCAATACAATGTCGCTCCTATCCATATGATTATCCTCAATTTACTAAATTTGTAATTCCTGGCCTTGAAGAAAAGGAAAATACTCAAGATTCTCCTATGTGTCCTGAAGAAACTTATATTGGTGGGAGTTCCATAAATGGTGTTCAGATTTCAGAGGAACAGCTTGAAAATGTCATTATTGAAAAAGCGAATTATAAAACTTCTGCCGTAATTTATGACTGGAGTCAAGAATCGGAAGAATGGAATCAAATTAAAGAAACTGATTTATGTGATTTATTATTGCAGTATTTTCATAAAGATATCTTGGTGTTAAGCAGAGAAAAGCGGTTTTTTCAAGATGATTCACAAGAAAAAAATCAAAAAAAAAAAGATGCAAACAAGACTCATATTGCAGGGAAGCGACCTATTCGTAAAAAAAGGTGAAAACATATGGCTGATAAATCGATTTTATCCGTAGTAGAGACCTTATCAAATCAATCTCTGGAAAAATATCAAAAATTAATCTATAATGCTGATTTTTGGCGTCCATTAATCCCTCTCAAAACTCCCGTTTTTCAAAAAACTTCAGAATTCACCTTTGAGTTTGAAATTGATGATGATATAAAGTTAGAACCTACAGGAAATTTAACCCGTCATTTTCATGCCAAAGGTAAGATTAATGTTGAAGATTGTGGTGTGCAAGATCATCGTGGTTCATTATGGATTGTGCGGATATATTTAATAAATCCAGAGGTTCAAGTTGTTGCTCGAGTTCGTGCAAAAGATTTAACTGATAAAAAAGCGTTAAAAATTGGTATTTTTATCCTTTCCATTGATTATAACACAAGTATTAAAGAAAATATTGCTTTTGATGCAGTTCTTTTTGCTATACGCCTATACCTTCGGGAATTGATTCAAAAAGCCAGCTCGTTGCTTTAAACAATATTGAACCATTTTTTTTTAATAAGATCTAATATTATAAACACAAGGGTTATTATGGTTAAACTCAACTGGTTTCGAGGCAAATCTTTAGGACTGGCATTAATTTATTTGGGAATAATGGGCATTTATCAACTTTTATTTATGGTTTTAGCCCAATATGGATTACAGATTGGCTCTCGCCCAATTATTATATTAGTTCCTATTGGCGTTATTTTAGCAACTTTTTACAGCGTAATCATCTTATTTGAAACAAATACCACTATGATTCAATATCGCCAAAAAATGAAATATAAAAATAAGAAGAAAAAAAAGAAGAAAGTTTCATCAAAACAAGCCTTTCTTTCAGCAATATCTGTTTTATGGAAAAACACATATATCAGACCTATCTTTTATACAGTGATTGTTTTTGCTACTGTTTTTGGTTTAAGTTATTGGGTTTGTACTTTGTTTGTTGAAGAAATTTCTTCAGTTTTTGTTTTAGCAGATAATATTGGAGCCATTGGATGTATTCTGTTTGCTAATTATTTCGATCAAACAACAAACAAAAAAGTAAAGTAAATTGATAATTTGAACATCTGATTGCTTAAATTCCAAATATATATCACATTTTTTCTTTAATCTTCCATTTTTCTTTACCCATGATTTTAAATTATTAGAATCCCAAAATTATATACGATAAGTAAAAGTTATAATTGTATTAGTAGTGATCAGATTGCACATTAACATTAATTGTCCTTATTGTGGTCATCGAATGGAATTTGATTTTCTTGCTTCACAGATTCCAGAAGTTATCTGTGAATTGTGTGGATCTCCGTTAAATGATGAAATTACAGAAGCGATCAAGAACTATAATCTTTCCATAAAAAGTAAAACTGAATCTATGTATCAAACAAATCAATATGGATCTGGTGCAAAACATCAGCAAGTTGGTTCACAAACTCCATTTCCTAAATCATCTAGTCGTCCGATACAAACACCTCCATTTTCATCGCCAATTAATACTCCATCTTCATCTTCAACTCCTTCTTCATTACCACCTAAAAACGGTGCATTACTCGTCTTTCCGCAAATTCACAAGCAAATTCAAATTTTACCCACAGAAACTGTATTTTATTTTGGAAGGAATACCATATTACCTTTAGTTTCACCATCTGAATATGATGTAGAATGGTTGAATTCAATTTCGAGGGTAAAAAAAGATAGTTATAAGCGAATAATTCACCAACATTTTATTATTCGAAAAGAACGTAATGGACAATATACTATCGAAGATAATCGTAGTCGATGGGGTACTTGGGTTAATCGCCAGCAAATAAAAGGTAGAGGGCCTATTCCTTTAATTAATGGGGATAAAATCGAATTAATGCTCTCTAAACCTGGTACAAAAAAAATAGTGCCTTTCGAAATTATCTTTTATTCATAATTATTTTCTTAATTATTCTTTTTTTGACTTCATTCCTCGAATATTTTAGTGATTTCATCTATGTGAGAATATTTTAAAGGAGTTCGACTACCATCTTCTTCAATATACTCGTATTCATCATCATTGCTTGTTAAATGACCAATTTTAGACACTTCAATTTCCTGTTGTTGGAGAAAATTAATGATCCGTGTAGAATCATTTGGATGAACCGCGGCAATTAAACAACCAGAAGAGATCAATCCAAAAGGATCAATATCAAAAATTCTACTGAATTTAGCAGTTAAAGGATGCACAAGTATTTTTTTTCGTTTAACGATCAATCCACATTTAGAATTTTGAGCTAATTCAACTAATCCCATATTTAATCCTCCTTCAGTGGGACCATGTAATGCATGTATATCAAAATTTTGAGTAAGGAGTTCTGCTTCTTTAATAATGCTGATTCCAGGATGATATAAATAATCTTGACCTTTTTTAATCATTTCAAGTGAAATTCCCTTTTGCTGTAGATATTTTGGGCGTTCTCTCGCCATAATTGAAGTTCCTTCTATCCCAATTGAATTGATTAATAGTATATCATCATTTGGTTGTCCTCCAAAAGTGGAGACTACTTTTTTTTCAAATGGAATTAATCCCATCATGGTTCCGATTACAATTGGGCGGTTTAAACCAATTGTTACTTCTGTATGTCCTGCAACAACTGCAATATTCAGTTTTTGACATTCTTGAGAAATGCTTTGAAAGATAGAATTGCAAAGTTTTATATCTGTTCGCCTTTCAGGAAAAAGAATTGTGGTAGTGAACCATTTAGGGGTTGCACCTGATAAGGCAATATCATTAGCATTTAGAATTACAGCATAATACCCGATATCATTAGTTGCAAAAGTAACTGGATTAGTTTTTACCACCAGGAACGATTTTTCTACCTTAAATACTCCAGTATCTTGGCCAAAAGTAGGCGAAATGACTATATTTGCATCTTTAGGTGCTAATTTGAAGTATTCTAAAAGTTTTTTCATTAATGAAGGTGGTAATTTTCCAGGTTCAAAAATTGGTAGGGGCGCTGTCATTTTCATTTCCTCTGATATAAATTTTGATTGTGTGTATCTGCAGTAACAATTAATGGTCCAAATTTATTAACTTCAAAAAACCAGACCGCTTCTGGTGTCCCCAAGTCTAACCATTCAATATTTACGATTTTTTTTATAAATTTAGACATCAATGCACCTACACCCCCTGGAAATGAGAGATATATTGCATTAATGCGGTTCCAATTGATATTGGACATTCCACCTTTACCTATCACGAAAGCGACACCTAATGTTTGACATACTTCTTCTTGATATGGTTCCATACGGGCACTTGTTGTTGGTCCACCAGAAACTATTTGATATTCATTTTTTTCATTCTTCTTAACAATAGGACCCATATGATAAATCGCGCCCTTGTCAAAAAATGAAAATGAATCAGGAAGGATTCTATCTGAATTTCGATACTCTAAAATTCGTTTATGAACATGATCTCTTCCTGTGCCAATAGTACCAGAAAGATAAATGATATCCCCTACATGAAAATCATGAATATCATAATCTTTCAGGGGAAGTTTGATATTATATGTTTTCATTAATTTCACCTAATCCTGCGTTCTTTTTTTCTGGTTGGAATTTATATTCTGAATTTAAAGTTCCAAATAAGACTTTCCCATTTTTTGTGATCTTACATGAGCGAATGCGGTGAGAATAGCAATCAATTACAATTCCAAGGGGGTATGTTGCGGGATGTCTCATTGAACGCTCAACATGAACATCTAAACACGTGCATGAGCCACCTAATCCCATTATTCCAATATCAAGTTTATTTATTTCATGTAAAAGTTTATTTTCTAAATCTGCTAAGTCAGAATCTAAATTACGTGATGATATTGGTCTTAAAAGTGATTTTTTTGCTAAAAACATTGATTTTACTGCGTCACCTCCAATACCGACCCCAACAATTATTGGAGGGCATGGTTTACTTCCAGCTTGTTTAATGGTTTCAATGACTGTAGGAATAATTAGTTCTTTTCCAGAAGAAGCAGATAACATATATAATTTAGACATGTTTTCTGATCCACCTCCTTTATTTAGAAGTGTGATTATCAAATCTTCAGATTTTTGAATTATTTCAATATAAATAGGAGGATAATTGAGACCTAAATTGTTTTGAGGATTCTTATTTGAAATTGGATCAACAGTATTGGGGCGTATTATTGCTTCATTAGTCAATTTTTCAATACTTTTTTCAATTTGCTTTTTAAAATCTGATATTATTGGAAATGAATCACCTAATTGAATGAAAAAATTCAGATGACCTGTATCTTGGCAAATTGGAATTCTATTCATTTTTCCATATTCTAAGTTTTCTTTCATAAGTTTCAGTTGAATTGCAGCAACTGATTCTGGTTGAATTTGATCTTGGCATTCTTGTATCTTCTGCATTACATTATCAGGAACTGAAGTAGAAGATTTTAAAATCAATTGATATATTGCATTTTCAATAATTTTAGCTAAATGTATCTTGAAAGAAATCTCCATGATGTCTGGTTAAATAAGGTTTCCAAGTTAAAAAGTGTTGTATCAATGAATTATTAATATAGAAATTAAACGATTTTGATTAAAAGAAAAATAATTATAGGGATGGAGCACTCAACAAGAAATAATTGATAATTTGAAGATAAATTAGAAACTTTAATAAAGAAAAAAAATCGCATAATTTGTATATAATAATACATTTCTATTAATTCCATAATTTGAATTAAGTAAATGAATTAAAGTTGATAAATTGGGGATACAATTGACTGAAAAATTACATTCCTTTCTTGAGCGAATAGCAGCGAATTTTACTGAAAATTGGTACAACATTCGGAATTTACAAGATTGGATGTTAGATGAGATCTACCGAAAACGAAAAACATTTCCATTTTGGAGAAAGAAAGTTCGTTTTGCATTTGCATCTTGGCAGAGAAAATACTATAAAAGACATATTTCTCAAAAAGGCAAAAAAGAAAATCCTAATTTATCACGATTTTTTTATTATAAGTTTGATTGGTTGTTTCGATATTTTTTCGAGAATATGTTTTTAGGATTTAATGTTAAACAGTTAAAATTGCTCAGTTTAGAAGGTAATATACGTCCTAATTCAGATCTATTCTTTTTATATGAGTATTCATTAAATAATGAAGAAATTGAGGAATTTCTTAAATTTAAAAAAAAATATCATCATCCTGACCATTATTATCGAATTATATCTTATATTTTTAATTCAATAGTAATTGTTTTTAGTAAATTAATTACAGATATCATAAAAGCTAAAATTTCTTTTAATATAATATCTGCTAAAATTGATACAGATCCTGAAAAAAATACTCATAATCTAAATTTCCTAATTCATTTTCAAAAACCTGAGACTGAATTCTTAAAATCATTTTTAAATTCACTTATTTATGATTTTGCTGAATTAATTCCTGGAATGGATAAAAATTTATTGTCAAAACTCTATCAACGAAAAGGGAAATTATATCCTATGGCTTTAAAAGTATATCCTTATAGCAAAACAAATGTTGTTAGAGTTTTTTATACATTACAACGTAAATCACAAGTTTTAGGTCATATTACACCTTTACTTGATATTCTTAATTTTATTGCAGCTCGAGTTGAAGATTCTATCTATAATACTTCAGAATTAGTACATGAAATTCTTATTGAAAAACAGACCCACCTAATTCATTTTGGACAACTTGAAGTATATGAAGAAGTATTTCGTTTTTTAAATGAAAGTGCCTCAATTTTTTCCACCTTTCAATCTAATAACAGGGCAGCCCTTTACCGACAGTATCAGTTATTTTTCTTCTACAGCCAATATTTTCTCCCCTTTGAAATTTTAGCAAATCCACAGCAAGAAACTTTCTTTTTTCCTGAAATTTTTGAGAAAAATCTACAAACTCATTTTTCGAAAAAATCAAGTTTTACTCAGTCTTTTTCCATCTTAAATTTATTTTTAATGCAAGGTATTCAATTTGGATTGGATGAAGTATTAGATAAAATTTTTACCATAATATTTAAGCAGTCAATTCATCACCTAAATGTAAGTTTTTTTGAATCTCTGCTAAAATCCATAAATCAAAAACTTCATAACATACTAAATAAGTCAATCCCAAAATCAGTTCCATATTTTGTTTATTTTAACGAAATGGTTCATGTAATGTGCGTAATAATGAAAAATTTAGTAATGCGCATTTTCATTCGAGAGGATCCTTCTCTAGCAATGGAAAACTTTCGAGATAATTTGACGCGATATACTCCTCAACAAATTGCATTACGTGTGTTAGAATTGCGTATTTTTAAAGAAATCCCTTTAGCTGATAACAATTGGCAGGATTATTACCTTAGTCGGAATAAAAATACTGTAAAGCGGGTATTTGCGAAATACTACGAGATCCCTGATAATTATTTCTTCACAGAAGAACGATTATTAAAGATAAATATGAATTACGAACGTGGCATTCTCAATGAAACGCCTTTATTAGAAAAATGGCTTATAATGAATATTTTAGAGCCTTTTGATAATTTCTATAAAATCATAAAGAAAAAACTAGGTCGAAAACCAACTATCTCGAAAATCCGTCAGATAATTTTTGAACATTTCTCAAAGGGAATTATCGATGCAGCAAAACTCGAAAAAATTGAAGATTATGCAGCATATTTTGCTGAATTATGGGATGCTTGTTCATAGAATCGATTTATTCATAATAGTAGATAGTGTTCAAGATCAAATTAAGTTAAATATTTTTAAAATAAGATTAGGGTTGGTTAGGCAGTTAATCATAGGGATTTGAAGCTGTTTAGTAAGATTTTCAATATTATCCTGATTTGAAGTAATCTTTCCTGAAATTACTTTGATATTAGGATTCATTTGTTTTTGGATATCTTCAATAGTATCAGCACAGAGAATATGGGGTCCAGGAAAATTGCGAAATCCTTCTGAGATTACTAAAATTTTTTTATCGGGATGTAGATCTTGAAAAAAGGCAATTGTTATTATACAATATTTTTCATATTGCTCATCATTTAACGATTCATTCATAAAAGATGCAATCTCGACCTGTGTTCGCCCAATAACCAATCCTGCACCTTTTCGTGAATATTTCCAAGTATTTTTTCCAGGAGTATCGAAAATTGGAGAACTATGGTTGGTTTTTTTCATTACCACACATTGAAATCCAATTTGTGTTGCAGATGTTATTATTTTTTCAATAGAAGCAGTTTTTCCAGAGTGGGAATATCCGATAAAAGAGATTAAAGGAATTTTTTTATCCGACAAATACGAAAACAATGGAGATTTGGATTTATTTGTTTCTTGTATTGAAATCACCATGATAAGTGTGTTGACATTCGATTTAATATAATTATCAAAAGGAATAAAATTTTTGAACCTTCGTGCAGAAAAGTAAATAAGTTATATAAAGTTACGTTTGTGTTCCTATGTCGACTCCAGATACACGCCCAGTTTTTATCTTTGATGCCAATTTTTTCATCGGATTGAAGGAAATAAAAGCAGAAAGTCCTTATACTAACTTAGCTCTTGCAAAAAAGAAACTTAACCTTCGTTTTTTTGTTTCTGCACAAGTATTCAATGAGTGTCCATTTATTGTTGGAACAAATTTTAGAGATTTTAGTAAAGGTATAGAAATCGTAATGGTAAAGGATAAGGAATTGAATCAAGTAAAAGACGAACTCTTAAGGCGGGGGGTCAAATTGATGGCTCAAGATCCCGATTTGTCCCTTGTTGCTTTGGGAATTAAATTGAAAACTCCAGATAATGAAGTATATATTGTTAGTGATGATTTTAAACTTAGTCAAAATATTGAAAATTTAAATAAGGATATGAAATGTTTAACTCTTCCTTCATTCTTGCAAATGATGGGACAGAATTTAAAGGGAATATATCAAAAATACTGGAAATTGGTTCGTAAAAAGATACTTAAACTAAACTTGGATTATATGATAAGCCGTTCAGATATCTATGCCCCTCAAGCGAAAATTGCATGGTTCATTGAAAATTCCATTGATATTGCAGGAATGGGGGTGAATCTTCGAGAATCAATGGATGAAAGCGAGAAAGAAAATGAAAAACTCGATTCTGAACGAAAACTGATAAAAATATGTTTCAATTTTATCCAAAATCGCAAACTTTCTAAAGAAGAATTCAAATTGATCAAACCTTTTGAAAAGTCGTTATTAAAAATTCGAAAAGAGCGAAAAAATCTTCAATTGGCTCAAGATTCTCTAATGAAGAATGATTTCAAAACAACTTTAAAAATTCTCAGACGCACTAATGAAATCTTAAATAGAAATTTCCAATTAATGGGCACAAAATTACAAGAAAAAGATTATCAACTGTTAGAACAGATCTTTGCATCTGAAATCTCAAAAGTTGTATTTTTACGATGTTTTGTCTTGATTGCATCCAACAAGTTCATTTCTGCATTAGATGCGCTTGATCAAACTGCTCTATTTGCCACAGTTGCTCGGTTACCAGAAACAGTTTTGGCTATAAACTATTTAAAGGCTCTTCTATATATTTTAAATTCTTATTACAATAAAGCAATAGATCAATTTAGATTTAATTTTAGATTGGCTTCACATCTTCAAGTTCGTCCAAATATTGCAGAGATATTAAGGCTAAAAGCCGTTATTGGAAACTGTATTACGAATTATTTGATTGATCAGCAACATGAAGCATTTGAATTGGTTTCTGATACGAAAAAAACTCTAACCAAAAAATCCATTCCAAATTTGATGCAAGCCTTACTTGATTCGGGTGAATATTTCTTAGCTATGGGTTTCCCAGAAATTGCATCTAATTTGTATTCAGAAGCTTTAGAATGTGCTATAGATTCAGGAAAGAAGTGGAAATATTCTTTTATTTTAGGAAAAATGAAAGAAGCTTATATGGCATCTGCTCTTATTGGAACAGAAACCCGTCCCAGTGCGGATATTTCTGTATTAATTGATAAATTCCATGATCTTCAAGATGTCGATACCTACAATGAATTAATGGTTAAATTGGCCCAATTCACTAATAAATTTTACGAACCATTTCCATTTTATACCAAAGATAAGCGGAAAAAAACAGCATTTTCTCAACTTCCACATGAATTAAAAAATGAATGGCAATGTGTTAAGATCGAAGAAAGTCAAAAAAATGATGAAACAATTCTTATTGGATTTAATGAGTCTGTTGGGTTAGTTGCATTTTCTGTATTGCTTGATCGAACCTTAGAAGGAGTTCCTGAAAATTATATTATCCAATTAAAACCGACAGCAAAAGTTGTCATTGAAAAACCCAGCGAATCTGATCTCACCTCTTTTTTAATTAGAGCTACTATTAAAATCTATAAAGAAGAGCGTGATTTGAGCATAATTCGAAAAATTCCAATTTTCTTCAAACAATTGCATAATTAGTTAATGATTTAGAATTAACTTTTTTTCAGTGCTTTTTTATAGATGATTTCAGTTATTATTATTTAGGAATAGAATTGAGTTGATTTTAATGGGAAAAACGCGCTTCGTACATACAGAAGATTTGAAATATATTTTAAGTAGCCTTGTACTTCAAGGAGATGTTTTTTCATTAGAACATGAAGTTCTTTTCTGGAAAAGCTTATATGATTCTATTGAAGCAGTTGAAGTATTAATCGAAACTCGTATTAAGCGATGGAAAGGATCTGACTTGGAAAAACCATTAAAATCTTTAAAAAAACAAACTACTAAATTCATTAAAAAAGTAAAAAAACTTGGAACAGAACATGGATCTTGGTGTGGTGCATCAGATGAATGCGCTCATCTTTTAAATCGTTATCGGATGCAGTGCATTCCAAACCTTTTGGAATTGGCAGGTTTTCTTGCTGAAGATGATCTCACACGACAACAAGTCGAAGGATATTTGCTATTTTAAAGATCAAGAAAGATAATATATAATATATCATTAAATCTAATCTTAATTTAAAATGAAACAAAAAAAATGCATTGTTAGTGTTTTTCAGCAGAAATATCTTTTTATCGAATTTTTTCATGCTTCCTTCTATCATCCCCTGCTCGAATATGAACCTTGTGTGTATGAATTGCACATGAAACACAATACCAGTTCGTAACTTGGCGTCTGGGAACGATAGCGCCTGCATCTCGTAATTCTTTTCCGATAGTTGCATCAACTAAGGATACATATTTCGTAACCCGCTTAGCTTTCCCACGAGGTACAAAACGACCACATTTGGCACATTGAACGGGTTGATCACGACCGGATTGTGAACCTGTTCGTCCACCCGATCGTCGTTTTTTAGTCATTAATAACTCACCATGTTAATCAGTTTATTTTCAATTAATAAAAAGGCTTATGAAAGGAAATTTAGCATTAAAAAAAAAATTTTGGATAAAAATCACAATTAAATCATATAATATTCAAAAATTAGCAATAAATTCATTACCCACAATTAATTTTGAAATGAAAGAAAAAACTTATCAACATTGAATTGGATAAGCAAATCATTTATTAAGAGTTTTATACGAATAAACAATCCGTTGAATTAGTGTCCATGTGCATAGTGCACTAAAGATTAAAAATAGAGCAGGAAACACCCAACGTATCTTGTGTTCACCCAAAATTTTTTCTTCTAGCGCAAACACTGCCCATTCGATAATATAAATAAATATTAAAATGAAAAATCTTTCAGCTCGTTCCATAAAACCTATTCCTTTCATGGAAATACCTTCAATTTCAGCTCTCGAACGGGTATATGAAATCATTAGCATTACTGTTAAAGTAAAAATACCAATTAAATAGTTAATTGTCGAATTCCAAGGCCAGATTATACCTCCAAACATTAACCCCATCATTGAAACTGCATCTGCAATCCTATCTAGTGTACTGTCTAAAAAAGCGCCGTACTTTGAAACCTTTCCAGATTTTCGTGCTACGGAACCATCCAATACGTCAATGTATCCTGATAAAAAGAATAGCCAAGGAGGAACACACGCCCACCACCACCAAATATTGGGAGTGATATAAGAATAATTATATAAAAATACAGAAGGAAAAGCAAATGCCACGCCTGCCAGAACTGAAAGAGCAAATCCGAATAAACTCAACTGGTTGGGGGTTATGTGATGCTTAATACACCATCGACTGGGGCCATCAACAAATTTTGGAAGTAGATAGCGATAATTATTTAAAACCATAATTTCGACCCTTTTTTATTTACAATCTAATTAAGAATACAAAATTAATAAGGTATCTTAAAGTAATTACAGAATTAATGGCAGAAAATAAGCTTTAGAAATAGAAAGAATCGAATAGATTAATAGTATAAAGAGTATTAAGGCATGATCTGTATCCGTTTTATAACCTTTGCGATCATTGTTAGGAAAAACCTAGTGCTCTCGCAACCTCTTCTCTAAAAACGGAAAATATGATTCATGCGGGCCAATATTTCTTGTTGCGGAGTAGGGTTGCTGACGATCTCATCATTGCAAGCTCACGGCTGCCTCAGAGATGAGCCTAATTTCCGACTTAAAGAAATATTAACTCGGGGTTGTTGTCAGGATGCTTATGCTCGA
This sequence comes from Candidatus Harpocratesius repetitus, assembly GCA_021498095.1. Taxonomy (GTDB): domain Archaea; phylum Asgardarchaeota; class Lokiarchaeia; order Sigyniarchaeales; family Promethearchaeaceae; genus Harpocratesius; species Harpocratesius repetitus. The sequence continues at coordinate 1,752,994 of JAIZWK010000001.1, forward strand.
AAATTTCATTCGGAGACTTGATACAGTCAATTAACCGTCTATCTCGTCCTCGGTATCACATGACAAAAAAACGACCCGTCATTGTTCCCTAAATTTATTAAAAGAATAAAATTATATATTCCTTCTTATGATAATTTTTTACTGATCAAAGTTGATCAACCACTATCATTGGTGGTTATTACAATAATAGATTGAGAGTTTATAAAGTTTTGGAAAAAAATTGAAGAGATCTCGCCTAAAATATGCCTAAAATCCACTGATTTGGCAATTTCAAAGAATTGGATTGTAAAAAAAAATTAAAATCTCGGAAATATTATGCTATCCATCAAATCCTTCTTCATTTTCTTCGCTCTGCTGCTTAGTAATCGGAGTATCTTCAATTTTTTTGGAATTCTCAGTATTTGTTTCACCAGAAACTGGTAGTTCTTCTTTTTTGGTTTGTGCATCAGCCATAATGATCAACCGTTTGATAGATTATGGTATATTTAAGGGTTATACGGTTTTGATTTGATAGATTATTGATTATCGATACATCAAAAATTCTGCAAACATATTCTAAAAACGGAAATCCGAATCTTGTGAGCCGATCCTTATTGGCGATCAGCACCTGTGCCACCTTTCTCTGCACAATTTGCTACATCAGCCGCCACAACCCTCTGCGCATCGGATTCAAGCCTGAACCGTATTCTTTAATAATTTTTGCAGGTGATTCCTCAGTAAAATGCTCTTTGTGATATTTTTTCAAGCGTTCAACTTGTCTGTCAAGATTTCCATCCTTTTCTGTTTGGCAGATGAGACTCTGGCATAAACATAGGTCGATTTTACCGTTTCCTCCGCTTGTTGGCATGGAAGATTAACCGATTCGGGCAGAAAATCCGCCAACTGTTCCTATAAGTATCGGCGGTGATTTCCAAATGTCCTTTTAGGAACGAGGTATCCTTTTTTATCCCATCTGCGTAGAGTTGCGGGAGTAACTCCAAGAAGGCATGAAGTTTCGGAGATAGTTAGTATAGAATTAAATTTGGGGAAGATCTATATAAATTAAGCGATCAATGATCAAGTTTGATCAAAAATTTTTTTGCTGTTGATAAGTTTCATTATAGTTAATATGTTGATCTAAATGATATCGTGATATTATTTGGATATCTCCTAAATATTAACCGAATCTAAATCAATCAATATTTTTTGGTTTTATATGGCATTCCCTGAAAGTGCAGTGGAAAAATATAATACAAATTCTGATGTAAAAATTAATGAATTAGAAAATGCGAATCAGGGTCTTCTAACACGCCAAATGCTTCAGAAATTTACTTACTCAATTAAGAAGTGTTTTCCCACATGTGTGGCGACGGTTTTGACCGATCCTCATGGATTTCCTGTTTATTCTGAAATTGAAGCCGATTTGGATGAAAATTTACTCGCACTTAGTGCCATTGAAGAACGGCGCAAATTTCTTGATTTGCATGAGTATCACAAGATTATTAAACCAGTCGGAAAAGAAATTCGAATGATAATTCTTCTCAAAAAAGCAAGGCAAAACTACGTGCATTACGGCAATTTTGAGCGAACTTTCAAATATCATGCTAAACAGATGGGTTAGCCGCATTAAAAAAGAGATTTTGATAATGTTTTCAAAAATTGATTGATTATTTTTAGAAATTCAATAAATGATATTATTGTTATTTTTTTTATTATTTATTACATCGTTTGGTTGGAAGTACAATATTTAGTTTGGTCACCAATTCTTTAAAGCGGTTCCTGACTGTAACTTCAGTTACTTGGGAAATACGCGCAATATCTCTCTGAGTTCGACGTTCTCTATAATATATCGATGCAACATATATAGCTGCGGCTGCCACACCTGTAGGACCTCTTCCTGATGTTAATCCTCTTTTCTCAGCAAGTGCTATTATTTGGTTGGCTTTTTTCGCTACTCTAGCGCTTAATTTCAATTCTGAAACAAACCGATTAACATAATCAGTAGCTTTAGTTGGATTGGAAGATAAATTAAGTTTTGAAGCTACAAATCGATAACTTCTTCCAATTTCTTTTTTATCTACTCTTGCGTTTTCTGAAATTTCCTGCAATGTTCGAGGAATTTTGCACATTCGACATGCTGCATAAAGAGATGCTGCTGCAACTCCCTCAATTGACCTTCCTCTTATTAAATGGTTACTAACAGCAGAACGGTATATTTTAGCTGCTGATTCACGTAAATTTTTCGGTAATCCTAAAACTGAGCTCATACGATCTAATTCAGAAAGTGCAAACGTAAGATTTCTTTCGGTTGCATCAGAAACTCGAATACGGGACTGCCAGCGACGCAATCGATAGATTTGACTTCGCAATCGAGAAGGAATTTCACGACCCGCATAATCACGATTTTTCCAATCAATGATGGTGCTTAAACCTTGATCGTGAATAGTTAAAGTCATTGGTGCACCAACCCTGGTACGTTTCTCTCTTTGATCTGAATCGAAAGCACGCCATTCTGCGCCTGGATCGATTAATTTAGTACTCAAAACTAAGCCACAATGAGGACAGATTACTTCTCCTCGTTGAGTATCCATAATTGTATCATAACTATGGCATATTGGACAATAATCGTTTGTATCCATATCATCAAATTCTGTGCTTTTTTCCATCAAGTAAATACCTCTTGTTTAAAGATTAGATTAAGTTTAAGATTTTTGGAGATCTGATTTGTAAGATTTTGAATTAAAACTTTTAGGTTTGGGATTTTTATTTTTGAACGCTTTAGGATTTCCTTTTGGATTTGCAGTTAACCTTAATTTCGGATTTTTTGGATTTGATTTAGAATGAAACTTTGCTTTTTTAATTTTAGTTCTCCGTGACTTTTGAGCAGAAGAGAGTGTGAATAAAGCAGATCCTTTTTTAATATTGTATTTTTTAAAAATTTCTGCATCTGAATGAAATGGTTTGACCGAAACAAATGGTTTATTCACAGGACCAAAAATATCTGTGATGATACCTATTTTTTGCTTTTCTGAAGAATATACTTTTTCTCCAATATCAGGTAGCTTTTTATCAAAAGCTCCTTCAATACTTCGCAAAATGATATGATTTGAATGAGCAATGCCGATAATTTTCCCAATGTTCACAGTTCAAGAGCTCCCAAGGTACGATTATAAATTGATTAGGAAATATGAAAAAAAATCCCAAATGGTTGAGAATGGTTCAAATATATTATAATAAAAAAGGGAATAACCATTTAAATCTTCGGATGAGACCCCATTTACTTAAAAAAATCTTGAAGTAAATCCAAATTTACCCGAACGAAAAAATAGAAGAAATAATATTTCCACTGTTCTTGTTTCTAAGCTTTTATTCGCTTTAGCGGATTTACTAAGAATTTAATTTTAAATGAAATTTAGGAAAATATTTTTACCCAAATGGTAATCCAATAAAAAAAATTACAACTTAAAAGTTTTATTATTATTTTTTTCTCACTAATTCTTTTTGGTTAATGGGTGGGAGATCCATTAATTTATTACGAGAATCATATTTACTAAGATCAATTTTAGACGCATGTGAATTAATAATTTGCTTTAAAGCTTTAATTCCCTTATTCGTTTTAGTGGAAGTTTCAATAATCCCTATTAAGCCTTGAGATGATGAAGTATCATTATTTACATTTATATCAAATTCATTTAACGCAGTGTTAAGTTTTTCTTTCACAATGGCAAGCTTGTATGAATTCAGTTTGTCAACTTTGTTAAGAACAAGTAAACATGGAATATTAAGATTTATCATAAACTGAACAAGTTCAATAGATAATGGAATTGTTTCTTGATTTTGAAAAAACCACTTCTCTAGTTCTGATTCTAAACGATCTAAACTTATTACAATCAACATTAGGAAGATATTCTTCTGATCTAATTGGATATAACGCAGAATTTGATCTTGAACCCGTCCTTCTGAACTTCGATCTAATCTTACCATCCTACCAAAGCCAGGTAAATCAATTACGTGATAGTTTAAAGCAGGATCGTTAATTATAGTTAATCTTATGGTAGAACCTGCTGTTTTACCTACTTTACTCTTATACCATTTTGGATGGCTTAATAAGAGGCGCGTAAGACTGCTTTTACCAACATTTGAATTACCGATTAAGCAAAGTCTGGGGAAATTTCCACGTGGGTAAGAAAATTTAATTCTATTTTTGGATGATTTTTTTCCCATCTATTGTCACTTTCTTTGATTAAAATAGAATTTTATATATCTAGAAAATCATCTTTTAAGAAATCTTGAAACATTTTTGTTTTTTCAGATTTTGTTAATATAGGACGCTCTGAGATAGGATCTCCAACTATATTTAAGATTTCTTTCATATGATCTGGATTTATTGCTAAAACTAATTTTCCATCTTTAAATTGAACTACTTTTTCATCATAAAGCTGTAAGCGAAGAATGAAACCCAGACCAAAATAAAATTTATGCTCTTCAATTGGCTCTACAGGATTTTTGCTAGTAACTTCTTTTAGTGCTTCATATAAAGTCTGTTTAGATGCTTGGTGATCTTCAATGTTGAAAACTAAATGCCATAAGGCATGATATATTATTTTATTACGCCGTTTACTTAGATTATTGATGAATTGTTCTTTTGAAACGGTTTTTATTCCCATTTCTTTTCTTTTCTTTTGGATTTCTTCTTCCATACGGGCTTCTAAATCAGCGTCTATTTCTGGTTGAAATTCTATTTGGTTATTTTCTAATGGCTCTGTTTCTTCTTCAAATTCGCTTTCTATGTCTTCTATGTCCATCAAATTTTCAGCAATTGCTGCTTCCATGTCTTCTAAGTCTTGTTCAGTGAATTCATCTTGTTCCAATTCAGAAAAGTTCAATAATTCTTCTTTAAGATTTTTATTAGTAAGATTGCTTATCGTATTATCTTCTTGATTTGGTGCACTCATATTGTCAATTTCTTTATTTTCGACAGAATTACTTTCATTTTCTTTTTTATCATCTTCAATTTCTTTATTTTTCTGATTAGGTATTGAAGGATCTTCCATATCTCTCAGTTAATATCAAAACAATTACAAATTTAGAGTTATGTATATGAGAGCAATATTGGAGATTTTAAAGTGCAAAGCCGTATACTTTATGTGAAATCGTGTATTTTTAAAAACCATGAAATCGAAAGAATTTCTGAACGGAATTGAGTTGATAATATTCGATTACGATGGAGTTCTTTACAATATGATTGATCCCTTACGTGAGACTGTTATTGAGGGTATTAATAAATTCAGTCTTCAATCAAATGGGCTTAATGAAGACATGCGGGAAGTATTTCGTGTGCTTGAATTCGCTTTAACGAGATCAGTTGCCGATCAAATTTTAGATTCTAAAGAAATGCTTGATATAAAATTACTTGATGGATTTCCTTTATTGAAGCGATTACGCATAGCTACATTCTTTTATGGTGATTTTCGCGCTAAAACTCAAGAACCTAAACTTTTTGATGGGGTCATTGATTTAATAAAGAAATTGCATGCTAAAAGTATCAAATTGGCTGTTTTATCAAATAGTGCTAAAAAGTATATTGATAGCACTTTAGAAGCTTATGAATTACGCTCTTATTTTAATACAATTTTAGGTGCTGCAGAAGTGACGAAAGTCAAGCCAGATCCAGAAGGATTATTAAAAATCATGGAAATTGAAGGGGTGAAGCCTAAAAAAACTCTTTTTATAGGAGATATGGTTTCAGATATTGATGCGGGAAAAAATGCACATATTCACACCATTGCGGTCGCCAGTGGAATTCTACCGAGAGAAAAATTGGAAGCTGCACAACCCTATGCCCTAGTATCAAATATTAGGGAACTAATTGATCTTTTTGGGTTAAAATAACTTCATTGGAAAAGAAAAAAAGCAAAAAAGTCAAAAATTACCTCTCGTTATTGCAACTATAATAATTCATGGAAAGTGATAGAAATGAAAATATTGATGATACATAGTAATGGAGCTACAATGAAGAAGTATGCTCCTGCCACATCCAAACCTCAAGAGTACTCTGAGAAAGAACTTCAATTGGAAGGAAAAGTGCTTGTTTGTTTTATCTCAGTTGAAGATCAAGATACATTTGATATAAATATTATTTCAAATCAAGCAGTTAATGAAATACTTAATGCTGTTGACTTAATTGAAACGTTTCCTGAGAAAATTAAGGAAAAAAATGCAGAAGTAGAGAAATTTAACGATGGTTTGAAAAAAGCGCAAGAAAAAGGATTTAGGAAAAATGAAAATCCCAAACAGAAAAAATCGTTAATACTAGACCCTTCTATGTATAAAGTAGATAAGATTTTGGTTTATCCATGGGCTCATCTCAGCAATTTTCTTAGTCAAGAATCAACTGCCATGGAAGTATGTCCAACAATTGCTAAAATCTTAAAAGAAAAAGGTTTTGACGCTTATTTCTCTCCTTTTGGATGGTATAAAGCATTTACTTTAGATTGTCTTGGACATGAAGTTGCAGAAATGTATCGAGACGTACCTTTGGCACTGTTGTCTACAGATGTAAGAGCAAAATCTGTTTTTAAAATTGTAAATCCTGACAAATCAATTGAATTTTTCTGTGATAGTTCTGAAGAGGGTAAGAAAAAGGCAAAAATTCCTAAAAAATATCCTAAAGACTTTAGAGATTTTATTAAAGCAGAAGTCCTCAGCTCACGTGAAGCTGGACGCGAAGAACCTGCGCACATTAAATTAATGAAAAGGTTTGAACTTGCTGATTTTGATGATGCAACAGATGCTGGAAATTTAAGATGGTACACAAAAGGTTTACTGATGAAAAATTTGCTTCGTGAATATGTAGAGAATCAAGTTGTAGAACATGGTGCTATTTATGTTGATACACCTGTCATGTATACCGTTAAAAATAAGAAGTTGACAGCACAAACTGCTCGATTCCCTGCCCGTACTTATTGGGTTCACAGTGGAAATAATCGATTTTTACTCCGATTTGCTTCTGATTTTCTATTATTTAATATGTTTTCTCAAATGAATATAAAAGCGGAGCAATTGCCCATTCGTGCTTATGAATATGAACAATATGCATTTCGAAGGGAACAGGCAGGAGAATTAGCCGGATTACGTCGTCTTCGTGCTTTTACAATGCCTGACATGCACACTTTATGTAAAGATCTTCCACAGGCTGTGAAAGAATTTAAAGATCAATTTATCTTATCTAATAAAATCCTGCGAGATCTTGGCTTAAAATCATATATGATTATTAGAACAACTGAAGATTTTTGGGAAGAAAATAAAGATTGGATTTTAGAAATTATTTCATCTGAAGGAGAACCTGCATTAATAGAACTTTGGCCAGAACGATATTACTATTTCATTTTAAAATATGAGCGCCCAGTTCTTTCTGCTCAAGGACATACTGCTTGTCTTTGTACAAATCAAATTGATGTTGAATCTGCTCAAGAATTTGTAGAACAATATGGAGAAAAAAGACAAAAATATAATATTAAGTGGCATGATAAATCTGGTAATGAAGGACATCCTATAATTTTACATAATTCTCCATCAGGTGCAATTGAACGAGTAATTTGGGCTCTGTTAGAATCAAGTGAAAGATATAAGGATACTAAGGTTCCTGGATTTCCATTATGGCTTTCACCTGTTCAATGTCGTGTTGTATCAGTAAGTGAAAAAGAAAAAGAGTATGCTGAAAAAATTGTCGAAAATCTGAATCAAATCAATATTCGCTGCGATTTTGATGATCGAGACGAAAAAATAGGTAAAAAGATTAGAAGTGCTGAAATTGAATGGATCCCATATACTATAATTGTAGGAGCGAAAGAAATGGAGAATAGGACAATATCTATTCGAAAAAGGTTAACAGGAAAACCTTTTGTTAATGGAAATTCAAGTGAGCAAATTAATGATATTTCACTTGATTCATTAATTTCGGAATTAGAACAAGAATTATCCGGATTTCCAAGAAAAACACTACCAAAACCATTCCGTCGTTTCAGCTCTCGGATATTTTTCAGACAATAAAGGAAAGAGAGAAGCGATCAAGATTGTTACTTTTTTTTAGTTTTTACTTATCCCAAGAAACAAAATTTTAATTATTGAAAATAAGGGGAAATTTTTCCCATTTAGATTTATTATGAATTTTTTTATTTTTTCTTCGGTTCTATTCGATAATAATAATCAATTCTTATAGAACATTATCAAAAAAATAAAAAAGCATTCTGTGTTTAATTAAAATAGAATTTATTATATTATTTCGTGATGTCCTAATGCCAGAAATTGAAATTGATTTTAATATTTTTTTCCCTTCAGAACATGTATTCAATAGTTATATTGAAATATTAAAAATACGCAATGTTTCACCAGAAATTGGTATCAACCCTGAAAAAAGAAAATTCTTCTAATTATATAACTAATTATCTTATTTTACAATTGAAAAAAGTTGTATTTTTTATTTTTTGTGTCATTTTAGATAAAATTAAAAATGTTATACATGATCAAAATCAATTTCTATTGACTTATTTTCAGGCCAATTAGCTCGAAGTAATATATCCCGAGAAGCTTCATGCGTTCTGATGATTGGGAATCCAGTAAATTCTGAAAGTTTTCTCGCAAAAATTAGTAAATCTTGGAAACTTGGTGCAAATTCACGTAATTCATGCCCCTTAGCAAATTGACCAAGACGATTAGTCAATTCCAAAGCATTGGCTTCCACAGTAAATCCTTTTATATCTATAAAATTTGGAGGGTTTTTTTTCAAAATTTCTGCATAATCTTCAACCATATCTAGATCGATGTTTAAAAATTTTACAGATGTTATTCTTACAACCGTTCGGCATGGTAATTTTGGTAGAAGAGCTAGAGTAGCATTTAGATTTTCCCAAGAATTTTTAGTTAGTGGTCGACAAATCTTTGAAAAATCAGATCTTGTAGGCGCAGGAAGGGTTACATAAAGTTGTGTCGGAAGCGAATTTTCTTTCCACATCTTCTTTATAACATCAGTATTAGAACCATTTGTTACAATAAATGTGCACATTTTTCGATTTCTGAATTCAGAAACGAGTTCACCAATTTTAGGATATAAAGTAGGTTCCCCCGCCAAAGAAATTGCTGCATGTTTTGGGTGTTTTGCACGTTCAAATGCTTGAATTATTTCTTCTCTAGTGGTAACATTTTCTTTGATAATCCGGGAAATATCTTCATTTGTATTAATATTTGGTAGAATATTTGGTCTTACCGAATAAATATCATCTGAATCAAGGTTTTGAAGAACTTTACAATTTTTTAATAAAAGAACAGCGCGATGAGTTTTAGTTTTCGTTTGATTTATTAGTTTTGCAATTTCTGATATTGTAAATCCTACTTTTTCTCTCGAAATTTCTTTGTGTTGAAATTTTTCAACATATTTTTCCAAAACTTGATGCATGATTTCAAGATTATCCAACGAACGCTTGAGAGTAATATGTTCAACAACCAGATTTACTGAATGTCGAATCATTTCATCCACTAATTTTTTTGGGGAATCAACAGGACCTGTCCAAGAGGCTCCGAAAGATGCATTTTCAATATCGCGCCAACAAAAAACGCACTGGTGGTTACAGAACGGAAGTGCAGGTGTGTTTTGTATGCATGTTTCTGATTTAATTCCAAAATAACCTTTATAACAATTTCGATTATCTCTTCCAGTAAGTAATTTCTCAGTCAACCAATGACACGGTTTAATCGCAGAATGTTTAGACGGACCAATAATACGATAATTACTTTTCATATATGATTGGATTATTTTATTCCGGTAGGAAGATTCACTATTAGAAGAAGAATTTGTAGATTTAGATTTGTTATCCACGAGAATTCACTAAGTATAAAAAAAAAGGATAGAATTTATGTTTATTCAAAGTATTTTTTCTATGCTTCTACTTCCAATAAAAATTCAGATATTTCTTGTTTTTTATATTTATAAAGAGTATATCCTAAGAGGAGATATGTGCATGCAAAAATTCCACCTAAAATAACTAAATATTCAACTATATCGAAAAATATAGGAAAATTGTAAATTTTTCCTCCTCCAGATAATCCATATAATCTACAAAAAGCAACTGATGTAAAACTACCTGCAAATGTCCCAACAACTAGAGAAATAAGGAAGGATATGGACATTTCTGAAAAAACTAACAAATTTATTCCTTTCCGTCCAAATCCACGAGCAATTAATTCTCCGTATAATCCTCGATTTTGATCTTGCATATTAATTATTAGAATTGCCATTCCAATTGCCAATATAATTCCAATTATTACAAGATTAAAGTAGAATAATCCTAAATATGGAATATTCGATTGATTTAGAGAAGTACTTTCGATTTTAGTCCATTGATCATTATATAATTTATAATTTGTATTATATAATCTATATGTGGTTGAACTTTTAATCAAATCTTTCATATCTTGAATATTAAATTCAGTTTTTTTTTTTAAATTTTCATTAATGTTTATGATTTCTCTGATATTTTTACTTGGAAATATATTAATGTCATATTCTGAGAAGATCTGATCACTAATAACCATGAAATCACTGGGTGTATTTGTCTTTGAAAAATATAATCCAGGCATCACATCAATAACTTTTATGATTTTAGCTGAAATTTGTTTTGTAATATATTGTCCTGATGTGAAATTAATACTTGAATGTAGAAAGGTGATAGTTTCCCCTAATTGAAAATTATTGATTGTAAGAAATGTTGAACTAACAATAATTCCCACTTTATTCGTTTCATTTTTCAATTTTTCATTAAAATCAATTGCATCTTGTATATCTTTCAGTAAACTTGTTGAAGGTAATAACTTGTTTTTATCTTCAGATATAAGTGAATAATAATCAGATAGATTCAAATAGAATATTTGACGAAATCCATTCCCTGTGAATTGATTACGAATAAAAGCATGAGTGATATCGGAAAATATTGTTTCATTCTTCTCATTTTTTAAATTTCCTAGTTGATTTTCGAAATTGGTTAATTCTGAGTAGTTTGAAAAACTTGTCTTAGAAATTATAAATTCTAAATTAATATCTCCTCCACATTCAATATTAGATTTTACTTGTTCCAATCGAAATAGTGTATTTGTCGTTAAATTTGAAAACATTAACATTGCAACATAAAAACCAGCCAAAAACATAACTTGTCTAAATTGCTTCTGGCGTACCATCTCTATTCCTACAAAGTAATTCTTTTTGCCAACAAAAATTTTAGAAATAAATCTTGAAATTCGAGCATATCTTGGTGGAGATTCGACAATTAAGTATCGAATTATTCCTACAACAAGTAGCAATGGTGAAATTATTGTCAAAATTATTAAGATATTAATTCTACTATAAAGCACATTTGAAATTTCGATTAATGTATCTGAAACTAGAATATTTTGGCCTGATATCATTAAAATAAAGAGTAGTATTGGTATTAAAGAACTAAAAACAGCAATTAATCCCCATTTTGGAATTAATTCTTCTTTTTTCTTCATAAAATTTTCAATATCTAGTTGATCAGATTTATTATTTTCACTATTTTTTTTCTGATAGTATAATGATGATTCATCATAGTCTACATCACCTGAGATATTTTTTAATTCAGATGATAATTCAGATGTTTTCAGTTTATTTATATGTTTAATTGTTGACAATGTCGCTAAGATATTTAAAATGGTTCCAAATAGGAATGTTTCAATAATTGTCTGAGATGTGAAATGAAAATCAAGTCCAAATCCAGTTTGATTAAAATCTTTTAAGAATAGCGGATTTAACCAATGCTGACCTAAGAAAAATACACCTATTCCCAAAAATATTCCCAAAACAGAAACAAAAATTGAATTTAGCAATGCTTCCATCAAAAATTGATTACGAATCATTTTTTTTGGAAATCCTCGCATTCGCATTGAAAAGAATTCGTGATACCGTTTTCTTACTTTTGTTTTATTTGCCATAGAACCCATGTAAATTGCGAAAATGTATAATGGTAAATTTGTAAATTGGATGGAAAGGCGAACTATTGCTTGGAAATGAAATTGATTTTGGAGGGAAATTGAGAGCAAATTATATGGTTTTATATAGTTGGGTAATTTTTTTATAAATTGGTTATATTCTGCAGAAATTTCATCTGCTGAAGCACTTAGCCATGAAACTTTTATTTTTGTTCGATCGGAAGTAAAAGCAACAAAAGTCTTAATGTTGAATAAAAAATTAGTTTTGTTCTCAAATTCCGTATGATTTTGTAAGTGGTTAATTAATATTCTGTTAGGTTTTAATTGAGACTGTTCAGAAAAATTAATAGATTGTAAAAATATATTTGAATTGGGTTCAATAACATCTTCTGGAGCTCCAAATTGAAATAAATCTTTTTTAGGTCTGAAAAATCCAACAATATTTATGTTTGGTATCTCAATTATTTCGATATTTGTTATACCTAATCTAAAAGGGATCGTTTGATTAAAACCAATTGATAAATTAAATTCTTGAGCAAATTGTTCATTCACGAGTATTTCATTACTTTGTTTTGGGATATTTCCAGATGTTATTAGAAAATATTGATTAAACCGCTCAGAATTAAAGAAATCAGATTCTACTAGAAACCATGTAAATCCATTGTATTTGTTTTGACTTAAATAAAGAAAAAGACGGGGATTAGTATATAACTGATAATAATATGAATTTTCTATTTCTAAATTCGATGAAAGGAAAGCATTTTCAACTTCAATTTCAGAGGAAGTTATAGAAAAATTTAAGTTTTCTGTATTTGGATTATTTATTTGTGCACAATAGTCAAAAACATTATAGTTTGTTTCTTGCATGATGAAAAATTGGGCTGAGTCAAAATAATATCCAAAACCTGCTACCATTGATATTGCTATTGCTAATGTTAAAATCGCCAATTTGGAATCATTTACATATTTCCAACTTTCTTTTATGTAAAAACTTAATTTTGTTCTCATTTTTCTTTCCTTTGAACGTTTTTCATATTAATTTTTAAAGATGTTTCTTTCTTTTGAAAAAATATATTGATAAAATTGCTAATTGTGAAAATACTTAATGCTATAATTAAAAAAATGCATAGAATTAGACTAATTTCATTTAAATCTGAAAAAATTGGAAAAGTAAAATCACTCGGAATCTCCTCAGCGATTCGTGAACTATTACTTAAAAGTTCAAATTTTATAAAACTTAAAGCGGTCAAACTTCCAATTGGAATACTTATTATTAGTGATGTAATTAAAATAATTCCAAATTCAACTATTCTAATTGTAATTAGTTGATTTTTCTTCATACCTCTACCCAAAAGACGGTTTTCAATTGGTTTTGATGAATTAAGGAAAATTTGAGACAGAATTGCAATTTCTCCTATAACAAAAAACCCTATTATTATAAAATCATAATAGAGTAAACCAAAAATATTCGATAAATTTCCTTCATTTCCGATCTTAATTGGTGAAACCTCATCCCAATTTGGATCTTGAAATTGAATTACAGGAAATTTACAATAATTCGATAGAAACTTTAGCATTGTATTATATAATAATTCTTGATTTGTATCTTTAGAGAAATCCTTTAATTTTATCAAAGAATGAAATTCTTCACCCAATAAAGCTTCATTTTCTGTTAAGGCTTCATTATAGTCAATTAAAATTATATCTGAGATATCATTCACGCTACTATAATAAACTCCAGGAAAAATATCTATTGCACCAATAATTTGCACTGGGTGATCAATATATTGTTGATTGTCTGGAGTAGCATAATAATGAAGTGAAATCATAATTCTATCTCCGATTTCTAAATTATTTTTTCTTAGAAAATGTGAACTTACAATAATACCGGTAAAATTTTCATTTTCTCGGTTAAATTTGATTAATTCTTCCAAACTGGAATAAAGATTTGGGTTTACATCTAATAGCTTATTTTGCTTGAAGATCGTGAAATATTTTTCTGTTTCAAGTGAAATTACTTGGATTTTTCTTTGGGTTACTGGATTTAAATCCATTGTTTGAGAATAATAACAATAATCGCTCTTATAGTAAAAAGCTAAATCTTGAATGATCTTTTGGTTTGTTAAATCAGTTAAATTTCTAAATTTGTTTTGAAACGATACAATATCACTTTGATTTTTAAAATAAGGATCTTCATAAGAAATACTAACATCTGCTCCAATCTGAAAGATTTCAGGCATTCTTGAATAATTTGATGTAGTATTACTCAGAATATTTAATGCAATAACCCCTGAAAAAAGAAGGGTCAATTGAATTAAAATTGCATTCCATTTTTTTTTTCCTATCAAATTAACTGAAATATATTTGTCAAATTCACCGAGGGTTATATGTGACATAATTTTTACTAATTTTGCATAGAATTTAGGGCGTTCTAATGAAATAATCCGAATTACTCCAATTATTATCATAATTACACCAATAAAAAAACTAAATTCGATAATTTCATAGTTATTTTGTAATGTTGAAAAGAAATCTATCATTAAATCAGAAAAAACCATTTTATTTTTCAGAATTAATAAGAAAAATAAGATGATTGGAATAAATCCAAAAATAAGCAATAACCAGGTTTTTATTGATACTTGGTTCTGCCATTCTTCTTTTTCTTCTTTAAAAATTTTAGTTCCAAATAATGATTTAATTTTATTGAAGAGTATATTGGGGTATTTTAATTTTTCATTTCTTCTTGTTTCTGTTTCTGTTTTCGCTTTATTATTAATATAATTCTCGATTTTTAAATCTGAATTTTTTGTTGAATTCTTCTTTTTTGTTTTAGTAGAAAATAAAATAAATTCATCTAAATTTGCAGAGTAATCTTCTTTTATTTTTATTTTTGGGGCTAATTTTTCCAAATTTAATCGAGAAATCATACGTAAGATTTGAATTATTGATATGAAATTAATTATAATACTTAAAATAAAGCCCCATAATAGCGCATTAATGTTCATTTCAAAGGTTAAGTTTACTCCTGTATCTTTTAGAAATATATCATGGAAAACTTGATCATATAGGTAGAAAGTACCAATTCCTAAAGCAATTCCGAGAGATGAACTGATAAATGCGTTAATAAATCCATCAAATATAATAATCTTCTTTAGAATTTTGTTTTTAAATCCCATTGATTTTAAATAGAAAAGTTCTTTTTCCTTCCTTTTTTTCGATGATTTCATCAATAAAATACTAATTGTCAATGAGAATAGTATTATGGGCATATATATTAATTGAAAAAGAACTTTTGATTGTTTAAAATCATCATAAAATAATTTCATATTACTGCTTAAAAGATCAACAAATCCATGATCAATTGGTAAATAAATAGATAAATTCTGAGAAGCAGATTGAATTGTGGATATTTGGTGCCGAATTTGATTGAAATTTAATATTTCACGATCATATAATAAAAGATAACCTGATCGTGTATAAGAAGTGCGTAAATATTGATAATACCACTCATCTTGAGCAATTTCTTGATGCAATATTTGAAAGGGGTGTTGCATATCAGGACCACTAAAATTATAATATGAAAACATTGCAGGTTCATCAAATTTTGAAACAGAAAATGGAATTTCTCGATTAGCGAGATAATCTTCATATGTATAAGAATATATAAAATGCTCTGTATCAAAGACATATTCATTTTGTACAGCTAAATATATGCCAGATATAGTTACATTCTTTAGTTGAAATGCTTTATATTGCACAATTGGAGGAGAATATTCGAGATCAGAACCAATTAACATAGTAATATTTGTGGTCTGTCCTGTCTTTAATCCAAGCTGTTGAGCAAAGCGATATTCTATAAGTATCTCATTAGGATTATTTGGTGTTGTTCCTTCAATAACTTTAAAGTATTGTTTAAATCGACTTGAATTATAATAATTATTATCAAAAACAATGAATTCAATTTCAGTCGCATTTAATTTCCTTTGATAATCGAAAAGACTAACAGTAGATAAAGGATTAATCGTAGCCCATTGATTATGTACCCAAAAACCTTCTTCAATATTTAAAATCCCGTATTGACATACTTCTTCGATTTGCAAACTCGATCTAGAGATGGCATTCATTACTTCTTTGTAATCTTTTTCAAAATTGAGAGAATACTCTAGTTTTGGGATTGCTGAATGATGTTCGCCATAGATTTGTTTATGACTTATCTCAAAATCAGGAACAAAATCAAAGGATTTATTAAATTGATATGAGAAAAGCGCATTATTATAATAACTTAGTCCAACAATCATTGAAATGGCAATACTGATACTAAAGATGATCAACCATTGATTTTTTAAGTTGTAAATCGATTTTTTCCAATAGAATCCAATAAATGAACCCATAGAATCCCTCAATGTTCAGAAACTGTTTCACTTTTGTTTTTTTACTTTATTTTAATTTTGCTTTTTCTAAATCAAAAGCTGTGATTGTAATATAGGAGATTTCATTACATTCTTTGCAGAATATCGCTGTTCGTTCAATGACTTTATTATCACATATTTGTGCAAAAACTTCATCAACATCTAATTTTTTCACAATATTTCTACTATGACAATGCGGACATATTTCAATATCTTTCAAATATGGATAATTTTTTTGTTGAATTATTTGAGATGTTTTTGTATCAGTACGAGATGAATGAATATCGATAATAAAATCATCTCCATTAAATGATTGATTATAGTTTTTCCCCTCTTTTTGCATACTCTCTATTCGACGTACAAATTGTCCATCTCGAATGACTAGAGTATAATCTGCTATTTTTCGAAGCGCAGGATCGTGAGTTACAATTAAAAGTGCTTTGTTAGGATTTGATGCCATAAATTCTTTGAAAACTGTCATTATATTTTCTGCTGAAACTGAATCGACATTTGCAGTAGGTTCATCTGCAATTACAATGGATGGATCGTTGGCAAATGCCATTGCAATTGAAAGTCGTTGCTTTTCTCCACCTGATAAAGTGCTAGGGCGATGGTGGATTCTGTGTTCTAACCCTACTTTTTTTAAAAGATCTTCAACTCTCGCGCGCCGTTCTGATTTCGATAATTTTCCCAAAACGATCATAGGTAATTCTACATTCCCTGCAGCTGTTAAACTAGGTATAAGATTAAAAGATTGGAAAACAATACCTATTTCTTCTTGTAGTAGTTTTTGAATACCTTCATCTCGTAATTTGGTAATTTCCATACCTTTGATTTTTACAGAACCTGCATTTGGGCGCTCAATTCCACAAAGGCAATTCAAGAGTGTAGTCTTTCCAGAACCACTTGGACCCATAATTACGATAAGTTCTCCAGGATATATTTTTAAATCGATTCCCCTGAGCGCCATTACTTCAATTTTTTTTTGCTTGAAGATTTTGTAAACACCAGAAAGTTCTACAATGGGAATTCGTTCCCCTTCTAATTTCGTTGTTGAAGACAAAACTTCATCTGCCATAATAAGATAGAGAAGGTCTTATGATTTTAAAATATATTAATTATAAGAAATGAAAGTTCATTTTTTACTGAATTAGGAAATAGAAAATTATCGTTATTTATCGATAAAATCGCCAAATGGTGGAACTTTGTATAAATCATTATAACTTTTCAATAAACTTCGATTGATATGCATTCCCTTCTCGTCTTTAATTAAAATGTCTTTATTTTCCAAAGTTTTGACATGGTATTGAATTGCTCCATGGTAAACACCAAGTCTTCGAGCAATTTCAGATAAACCAATGTTTTCTTCTTTTAAAAGAATCTTGATAATATCTACGACTAATGGATTTGAAAAAAGGACAACAAATTCATCAAATATTTCAGGTAAATTAGCTAAGAAATAATTAAGAGTTCTACCAATTTTCTTAGAACGAACTAGTCCAAAAGCTTCTAAAACCATAACATGTTTAATAAAGGGATTCCGAGTAATACCAATTACTTCTTCTATTCGGGTGTCTCTTGCATGAGTACCTGGATAATCATGAATAAAAGAAAGTACTTGTTGTAAGGTTTTTGTACCTAAAATTTCTCTACGCGTGCGACGTTGATCAGAAACAATCCAACGTTTTTCTGATAATGATTTAATTGCTTGGAATATTTGCTCTTTTGAATATCCTTTACTATGAGTTAATTTTGCAATGCACTTTGAATATAATTTCTCCATTAAAGGACTAAGCATTTCCACTCTTTCTACTTGAATATCTGCTTTATATCGCTTTTGTTTTAAGATGTCTTCAGCTATTCGAAGAACATTTTTTTCCAAATCCGAAAGATCTTCAAATTCTTTATGAATTTTTTCTAGCGGATCGATTTTTGCTGCTTTAAACGCTTGAATTGTTCGTTCACTTGAAATTGACTTAGATGATTTATTTGATTTAGTTGATTGGGGAAAAGGTGCTAAATTAAGTGGTATTGAGCTTAAACTGGCATTATTTTTACGAAGGATTGAGGTATCAACTGTATTATTTAATGGCGTCTTAGGATTTTCTTCTTTTTTTTCTTTATTAATTTCTTCTTTTTCAATGTGTTTAATAAGTTCTTTTTCAGCCATACTTTGATTCAATCCTGGTAAACCTTATGATTAAGAATTTTTTAATCATCTCATTTCTTTTATTTTTTTTATTGATTTTTATTTGTTTTTTCTAAAATATATACAAATTCATCTAAATCTTCTTCTGGCAAATATTTCAATTGATTTATTAAAAAATCTTGTTCTTCCCTTGCCATATCTAAGGAACGAATGCGATTTATATATTGTGTATTGATTAAATCTTCTGATTTATTAACATTTTCAAGCTCTTTAATATACTTTTTTTGAGCATTTTTGTTTAAATATAAGAACGCTTTGGAAATTTCATCCTTTTCTCCATTTGAAATGGGTAATTTAATTAATCGCGCTCTAATTTCTGGATCCAGTACTGTGAAGATTATTTTCGAAATTTGTCCTTCAGGAGGGACTGGACGGATATTTTCTTGTTTAATTGAATGATTTGGATGTGCTAAATGCTCCTTTTGTGTAGTTTTATCTTTATTTGTAAATGATGTTTTTCTTTTTGAAATGAATTGGGTGGGAATTGTTGATTCTGGGTTAATTAATTCACCTGTTTGTGGATCGAATCGTTTTACCCTATTTCTATGATTATGATTTGCCAGTTGATTTAAGTTATTTGAGACTTTGCTAATTTTATTCTCAGAAGTTTCATTATGAGTTGGAAATACTAATATATCAACTAAATCTCGAATTTCTTTCACTTCTGGTAATTTTTTATCATATTTTTGTAATTCTTTCTGGAAAGTTATGATTAAACCACCAATCACTAATAAATAGACACCTACACCCAAATTTAAGGTAAAAATTCCACATATAATTAAAATTATTGATTTTTCAATAGGTATTTCTTCTAATTTTACATATTTTAATGTAGGTAAAATGGAATAATATAAAATTAAGACAACAATTCCACCAGATAACAGTGTATAAAAGAAATTTCCAAGACTATAATTATTATTATTAAAAATTTTACCCAGTCTTCCTAAAATTCCTGCAATGAAAAATGTAATAAAAATACTCAAAATATAAGGAATAAATGAATAAAATATTTCTCTATTCCAGATAAGATTTAATTGAGGGCTTTGATGAATTGCAGGATGGTTTTTTGATAATTGCTTAGTTTCTTCGATAAATATAAGAACTGATAAGATACCTCGAGCTAATAGAAAAACCCCTATTCCATTTACACCTATACTAATTAGACCTAATATTATCATTGGAATACCGGCGTGAGAAACATGACCAAGTCTCTCTGAATCTAAAAATTCTCGGTGATCATATATTATTACATAGAATTCAATCAAAAGTAATCCAACTAAATGAAACCAAGATCCCTTGTGGATTGAAGTAATTAATGTGATTATAAGGATTAGAGTGTAATAAAAAGGTGTCAATTCCACCAAAACATTTTCAGCTGAAGTGAGATTTTTAATTGTTTCATTCGTTCTTGGTATATTTTCTTTTGTTTGGAACAAATCTGTTTGGTTTTTGTCTTTTTGTCTTGTTACTCTCAATTCTTCTTTTCTATCTTTTTGTCTATTTGTTTTAGATGAAGAATAATTATTTTCTTGTGTATTTATTCCTTTATTCGTAAATAATTCAGAAAATACTGAGGAAAAATTGCTTTTTAATTGTGTTTTGATTCTTTGCCATTCTTTTTTCCATTTTATCCATTGTATCTCTTCTTTTGTAAGATTTTTTTGAATAAATGGACTTTCTTGCTTTTTTTCCAAGGGTTTGACATCACCTGATTCAATGCCATGGAAAGGAAATCCACATTGTTCACAATAAACTGTCTTACCCGATAAAAGCAATTTTACAAGTTGTGTATCTAAACGATAATGACATTCGGGGCAGTGAATTTCGGGCAAAGAACCCGAATCAAGTGAGTTAAAATTCATAATAAACACATGTTTTTCGTTTCAAAGTACATTATTATTGGAATGTATTTCAAAGTAATTGAGTCCAATAATTATCATTTTAACTGTATCTTTTTCTATCTTTTTCTATATATGCTTGCATTAAAAAAAAAATTGGAAATGGTCTAAGAGAGTACATTCAAATAAATAATCAGATTTAGATAGCAATAAGTGTTGTTATGAAAGCCCCCCTAAATTAAATCAAATTTTTGAAAGTTAATTTTCTTTTATAACACACCCCTCACAATCCTACCCCCGAAGGGAGGGCTCTTCACGCCCCCCAGTGAATCCCTCTCTTCAACCTCTCTTCTGTTATACTGATAGGACCAACAGGTGTTAAAGAACATTTGAAGAATATATCGGTTATAATCGAACTGCCTGTAAATTTTTCAAGTATAAATGGCATTGGAAATCATATTTCTGCGCAATGGAGTGGAGTTTTCGCAATTTTCTATTAGATTCCGAGCAACATAGATGTGAGGATTGTGATAAATCTCAAGATGTACTGCTTTACTGCTTAGAAGATGCGATTGTATCAATGCTTATTTACGTATGGTATGAAATCAATAAAAATAAATTAGAATCTAACAATTAAAGAAAAAAATAGTTTATTATATTCTAAATCAAAATTTGTTTTCATGCTAAACAGGTTTATGACAATGAGGGCAAAAGGTGTATTTCATTCCGTAAAAATGTAATCCACAATTAGGACATTTGTTTTCAAAATCTGCCATAACATTAGAATTTGAGCTGGTTTGATTGTTAGATGTTTTAAATCCATCTTTTAACCATTCTGATTTTATTTTAGAATCAGATTGCCATAGATAAATGCTAATAAAAATCGCTGGGAGAAACCCCACCATTGAATAAAGGAGCAAATTTAACATATCAAAACAACCAAAAGAAAATGCATCCCTCTTCTCAATATCCTTAAGAGTTACACGAAATAAAACATAGCTAAGATTGGATGGAACCACAATAATCAAAAAGAAGAATATTATCCCTAATGCAATTTCTCCAGAAGAAGCTATAATAATTAAACCCAACAATCCTACAATTAATCCATTTATTGTATATATAATGTACGCTTGTTTATTAAAAGATAAATCTTTAAATGCCATCTACATTTCACCTTTTTGGTTTATATAAACATCCCGAGATGTTTATAATATTATTTCATATCTTTCCTTAAAAAAATATATTTTTTTTTGTCTTTTTGGGTGTTGATGCCATTTTCTTTTTTACTAATCATTTAATTACATGCTCTAATTATTAATTCGGAGTAAAATTAAGGAAAGTGAAAGTATTCTAGTGAACCCCTCTCTTCAACTTCTCTTCTGTTTAATTAATATAATATTAAATATATATTAACAATATTTTTCCAATATCTTTTCCTACCTTAGTTGTGCGATAAAATGAGAAATAAATTTGAAAATGATATTATACGGATAGGACCAACAGGTGTTCAAAAAGAACTTTTTAAAATAGAAGGGAAAAATGGAAAACTTCGAAATGGGAAAAGATTTGAAATTCCAGAATATTTAGCAAGTTTGAATTTAAATGCCTATGAATTTCCAGGGGGAAGAATGGCGAATTTTAAAGATTCTCCAGATTATGAAAAATTCCGTCAAAATGCTCAAAAATTTAATGTGGCAATTTCGTTGCATGCACCCTATTATATATCTCTAACCAGTGAAGATGATATCGTTTATGAAAAATCAATAGAACGATTGGCACATACTTATGCATGGGCGACCTATTTGAATGCAAAGCGCATTGTTCTTCATCCTGGTTCTTATGGTAAATCTATCTTATCAAATAAAAAATCAAATAAATCTGGATTGGATTCATTCATGGATACTTCTCAATCTTCCAAGATTGATGCAAATATACGAAATAAAATTACAAAGATTGTCGATGGGATTCGATCTGGTATTGAAATGGCAGGAAAAATATATCCTGATTTGAGATCGGAATTTCAAAATATATGCCTCTGTCCTGAAACAATGGGAAAACATGGTCAGCTTGGCACTTTATCAGAAATAATTGAGATCTGTAAATCGGTTGGTCTTAATAAAGCACGACCCTGCGTTGATTTTGGGCATCTTTATGCGAGAAATCTAGGAAAATTGTCTGCAGATCAGTTATATTCAAAAACAATAAATCAATTAGAATCTGAACTTGGTTCTAATGTTGTTCAATCTTTACATATTCATTATTCAATAGTAGAATTTACCCCAAAAGGAGAAAAGAAGCATCATGAAAATGAAACACGTACTTGGGGACCTCAAGTTGATTCTCTCTTTCAATTTATTGTAGATAATCAACTCACACCGATTATTATCAATGAAAGCCCAAAATTAGAACCCGATGCAGTGTGGTTGATGCAAAAATTAAACAATTTAAGAAAATCTACATAAAAGATTAAAGTGATAAATAATTACTCTACTATATAAAATTCGGAGAATATAGAATGCCATACTGCAATGGATGTGGATTATATCAAAACTATGTTGATCAGCGTAAATTATGCCATTTATGTTCAAAACTCTTCCAAGAACATAAATTGGATGAAAAACGCATTTTTTATCAAAGGAAATTAGTAATTCAAAGTAATTCGTATAAGCTTTTATATTATCCAGTTAAATTGCAATCTATTCCTGATTTATTTAAACACTCAAAAATTGAACCAGTTGCAAGCAGATCTTCTCCATTGTCTCAATTTTCAACGATTGATGAAGGAGAAAATCAAACGAGTAATAGTGTAATTCCAAATCAAAATCTTCTTTCTCAGCTCTTTAATAATCCCCAATTTGGATTAAACCAATCAAAAATCGCCTTAATTTCTGTAATACTCGGTTTTTTTCTCTCTTTTGTCTCGTATTTAAGCTTTTTCGGATTATTTCTGGAGCTTTTTGCTTTATTTACAATTATCAAAGCTTTTAGAACTGAACCTCGAAATTGGCAACAAATCTTAGCATTGCTTATATCTTTAATATATTGGGGTATAATTATTGCAGGAACAATAATTATCTTATCTAACCCTGAAATACTTGCTTCTTTGGAACAGAATATAAATCAACCTTCAACTTAAGGTTGAATTTTATTCTTTCTATCTGTTATCATCCATTTGGACGATATATCTGCTTTTCGGTAATTATTATATCCATATATACATCTTTTTCATGTGTTGGTATTGGATATTTCATTACAGCATTATCTAAAGCGAAAGCAATTTTTAAAATTTCTTTATTCGTCAGAAATGAATCGTAATAACCAGCACCGTATCCATAACGTGCTCCGTAAATATCAAACACAGAACCTGGAACTAAAATTATCAAAGATTTTTTATGAATATTTGATAAATATTTATTTGGATTGATCTTTTGACAAGTAAATTTTGGTTCCATTATACCATAAGCACCTAGTTCAACATCATTCACAATATCATTAATTCTATAAATATCTAAGGCAATCCTTTCGTTTACACAACGTGGAAGGAATAACGCTTTGCCGTCGTTTAAAATTTGTGTTAAAAGTGGTCGAGTATCAAATTCTCCTGATTCTACTTTTCCAAAATATCCAATAATTGAATCAGATTGTTGATAATCATATAATTTGAAAAATTTTTTCATAATTTTGGCGAATTTCTGCATCCGTATGACAGGTGGAAGTTCCTTTCGTTTTTTAAGAATTTTTTTTCTTAATTCAGCCGGATCAAGAGGTGTTTCCATAACATTTGAAATGAGACTAATTGTTAAAATATTTCCAACTCACACATTTTAAATGGGAATTATCTTTCTATATAAATTCATTAAAAATCAGATTAGATTTATTTACAAGTGTTTTTTAAAGAACACAAATACGTTGGAATTTGTACGGGTGATACCAATATCGACACATTTGTCAAAATTTAATTAAACAAACCTTCTCATTTATGATTAGGGGACTCTATTCAGATGGAAATTTTGAAGAATTATAGATGTCGATTAATGTCATGGTTCCAATATCTGTCGATTAAATGAATTTGGATCCAATGTTATAATATTCCTAAGATAGAGTTCTAAAAATCATAATTAATAAAGAATATCAGGGAATGATTTTATGGCTAACAGACTATATACATTGATGAAACGACGTGGTTTTGCCGAAACTTTAAAAGTTTTAGGCAGTTTTGAAAAATGTGAAGCAGTACAATCGAAATTTTTCGAGAAATTTGAAGAATCCGAAAGTTATTACAATGCATATTTACGAGTAAAGAAACAATTACTTGATTCAGAACTAATTAAATTTAAATTAAACGAGAATAATGAAAAAGTAATTTATTTAACCGATAAAGGTAAGCAAGTTCTTGAAAAAATGGAAGAAATCGAAAAATTAATTGAATAAATTCCTTCTTTTTTTCTTCTTTTCTCATCTTGTGAGTTATGTCTCATCTTTCTCATCATAATTTAATTTTCAATTTGTATTGCGGCATATAATTCAGCAGAATAAATAGAAAGTCGATTATTTCAACTAAAATTAAAGGGTTATTATATAATTTTAGGAAGAAGTTTTAAGTAATTCATGAACGCTAGTGATTAAATGAGAAAGAAATGGATATTCCTCCGAAATTTACAAATTGGCCTATTTGGGATGATCAAGATATTTCTATGGTTAGTAATGTCATTAAATCTGGAAATTGGTGGTGTGGTGCCCCTAAAAATAAAGTAGGAAATCAGGTTTGGGATTTTCAAGATGAATTTGCACATTATTTGAATGCGAATCATGCATTTGCTTGTACCAATGGAACTCATGCAATTGAAATTTGTCTACGCGCTCTTGGGATTGGATTGGGGGATGAAGTAATTGTATCTGATTGGACATTTGTTGCTAGTGCTTCAGCTGTTGTGGCTGTTGGAGCAATACCTATATTTTGTGATATTGACGCAAAAACATTCCTTATCGATTCGCAGCAAATTAAAAAATTAATAACTCCAAAAACAAAGGCAATTATTTGTGTTCATTTAGGGGGAATGCCATGCAATTTAAAAGTGATCCTTCAAATTGCAAAAGAAAATGATCTAAAAATCATAGAAGATTGTGCTCATGGTCATGGAAGTCGATACAAAGGTAAATCTGTAGGTCTCTGGGGTGATTGTGGCACATTCTCTTTTCAAGCAAGTAAGGTACTAAATGCAGGAGAAGGAGGTGCTATAATTTGCAATGATGATCATATTGCCAATAAAATTTATGAGATTTTAGATAGCGGGCGCCATCCAGGAGAATGGTTTTATGATCATTTTACGTTCGGCTCAGATTATCGTTTAGGAGAATTAAATGCTGCATTGTTACGAAGTCAATTAAAAAAATACCCCAAACAATTTGAAAAACGAAATCAAAGCGCGATTTATTTAAATAGTGCTTTAAGTCTGATTCCTGGAGTGCACCCACAGAAGAGATATGATTATGTTGATGGGTGTGCTAATTATGTTTACATTGTTTATTTTGATCCAGAATATTTTGGAGGAATTGATTACAAAATTATGTATAAAGAATTATCACAAGCAGGAATTCCAACAGATGCATGTTATCCTCCGTTACATAGGCTTGAATTGTTTCAAAAAGTAAAATTGCTGCCAAATATCGATTATAGTAATGCCAATTGGGGAAATGAAAAATCTAACCCTGAGCATTTTCCTATAGTTGAGAAAATATATCGTAATGCTTTTCAATTAGATCACCGAGTTCTTCTCTCTGATCAACCTGCTTTAGATTATATTGTAGGAACTTTAAAAAAAATACAAGAAAAATATAGCATTTAAAAAATATAGAAAGTTGAAAACGCTATTATATAGTAAATGAAAAAAAGGTTTATAATGGTGACTTCAGTTGAGAAATGAAAATTTAGGTAAAAAAACCCTTCAAGAAATCATGCAAATTCCCGATTCGATTGAGAATTCTATCTTTAAGGAAAGGAATAGGGAAAAAATTCTTAGTATTGCTAAAAATATCATTAAAAGTAAATGTGTCTCAATTTATATATTTGGATCAGGCACAAGTTATCATGCAGGTTTAGTTTCGACATATTGGTTCAGTGAATTAGCCAATTATCCAACACACTGCGAATTAGCACCTGAATTTCCTTATTTGATTGAACCAATAATCGCAAAGAAACATGTGGCTATTTGCATCAGTCAATCTGGAGAATCAGAACTTACTATATACTCTGCTAAAAAATCAAAAGAAAAAGGTGCCTTGGTTATTGGAATTTCAAATAATAGTTCAAGTCAGTTAGCTAAAATCACCGGAGATAACTCCATTATCACTGAAGCAGGACCGGAAGAAAGCATTTTAGCAACTAAAACGTATCTTAGTCAACTTAGTGTATTAGCCGCGTTGGCAATTGATTTAGCATTTTTACGCCAAAAAATAACTCTTGAAAAATATAATCAAATTTGGAAAGAATTCCAATCTGTTCCAAATTTAATTAAATCTGCTTTACCAGACATTCATAAGGAAATTTTAAAAATTGCACCATTCTTTAAATTTTCCCGTAATTGTTTTGTAATTGGAGCAGGTCCTGATTACGCAAATTGTATGGAAGCTGCATTAAAACTTAAAGAAGGTGCTCGAATTTTTTCTCAAGCATTTTCTACGGCAGAAACTCCACATGGACCCATTACTCTTCTTTCAGATCCCCGTGATGCGTTTGTTCTATGCATTATTCCCCGCCCAGAAGCAACTTCACGACACTCAGATATTATCAAATTGATTAAACGTCTTGAAAAAAAGGGAGTAACCATATTAGGCATAAAAAATCCAAATGATTTCATAAAGGAATTAGAAATCTCTATTGATATACCCAAGTGTAGCGATTTTTTCTATCCTCTTTTCTCAATTATTCCCGTTCAATTATTAGTGGTGGAAATTGCCGCAATTCAAAATAATGATTGTGATCGACCTATATATCTTTCAAAAATTTCCAAATTATGATTATTTTTCCCAAAATTAAGAAATGGAATTTTTTACAGCAAATTAAAACGAATATATTGATTTTCCATGTCAAAAAAAGTATTAATTATTTGTCCCCATCCAGATGATGCAGAAGCATTTGCTTCACAATTATGTATGCAGGCAGTACAAGCAAAATGGGAAGTTCATCAAGTATTGGCTACATGTGATGAATATGGAACTCCAATCAATAAATTTAAAGGACAACGGATTAAAAGAATTCGTTATTTGGAAATGCTAAAAGCTCAACGCTTGTATGGGGTTGACAAAAATGGAAAATATATTGTGCAACTCCACTGGATGAATTACATCGATGGATTTGTTCCCCAAACGAAATCAGCCGTTTTCCGACTTAAAGTTTTTATTCAAAAAATCAAACCAGATGTAATTATTGGTCCAGATCCATTTATCTATTATGATAGCCACGTAGATCATATAGCGGTTGGTAAAAATTATTATCTGGCATTAAGATCTTTAGATCCACTAGAAAGACCGAGGCTTATGCTTTATTTTCAAACATTGATGCCAGATTTTTTTCTCCCAAAATTACATTATAAAAGGGTGAATTTAGTAAGATCAGCGCATTTAAGTCAATGGAATCCACGAATGGTAAAAATTATCGAAAAATTTAATTCCATTGTGCAAATTTGGGTAATTCTGAAACATGGATATGTTAGAAAGGTGGAAGGATATCGGCGGGTAACTTTTGATTCTTCACATAATATTCCTTCCGGTTTTGCTAAAATACTTTTCTTCTTTTTCCGAGATCGTCCTCTTGGGTATAAAGAAGGAAGGTTTATCCCTAATCCAAGAGAATTGGGGCTTGAATTGATTCCTCATGAACCAATTCAGTAAAAGATAATAATAGATGAAGATTCAAATAAGAGAATACCTCAAAGTAAATATTATGAAACTAAAAATAGGGATTATTGGCGCCGGATTTATTGCAGAGCGCCATATTCATGCATTTTGCCAGATTCCTGAAGTTGAAATTGCCGGTATCTGCTCTCGTAATACAGAAAAGGCACTAATACTTGCTCGAAAGTATAATATACAACCTGAAATTTTCTCAGATTATCAAATCCTTCTTAATCAAGAGTATGATGCAGTTAGTATTTGTCTTCCAAATTATCTCCATAAAGATGTAGCAATTCAAGCGTTATCTAAAGGAATGCATGTATTTATTGAAAAACCTCTAGCACGAACTGTTGCTGAAGGGGTTGAAATGATTCACGCAGCCAGAAAATCTCAGCGCATGATAATGTACTGCGAAAACAACATGTTTGCTCCTGCATTTGTGAAAGCAAAAGAATTGATTGATTCTGGTTCTATTGGAGATATTTTTATGGGAAGAGGGAGGGAACACCATTCAGGTCCGCATAGTGCTTGGTTTTATAAGAAACATGATGCAGGGGGCGGTTCTCTTATCGATCTCGGTATTCATGATATTGCATGTATTGTATGGTTAACTGGTATGGATGTGAAAGAGGTATTTTGCCAAATACAAACCAATCAACCCGATCGTCACGATTTTGGAAGGTGTGAAGTGGAAGATAATGCTATAGGAATTCTATATATGGAGAATGGTGCTCAAATTAGTATTGAAGAATCTTGGACTGTCCCCTCCAGTTTTGATGTGAAAATCGAATTATATGGTGAAAATGGCCAAATTATCGTGAATCCCAGCCGTATGGCTCCAATGGAAGTATTTTGTACTCAAGGCTATGGATATGCTGTTGAAAAAGCTAGTACCACCAAAGGATGGACTTTTCCTATCCCAGATGAAAATTCTACCTTTGGATATTTACAAGAAATGAACTACTTCGTTCGCTGTATCCAACAACAAAATTCAGAAATGAAAGTTTTCCCAGATGGAATTTTTGGCCTCAAAATTCTTGCTATAGTAGAAGCGATGTATGTATCAGCTCAATCAAGAAAAATTGAAAAAGTGGAATATCCATTAATAAACTAAGTGTGACTAAGTGAGAATGAATATTGTGATTATCTTAAGTCTATATTTTCAATCCCATTGTCCTTGAGAGCGCAGTTCTTTGATTTTTTGATTTGCCATATTTCTTAAAGCAATATAATCAATTTTTTCAGTTCTATTAAGCGGCATCTCGTTATACTGTAAAATAACTACTAAATTCGGACGTTTATATGCCGCTAATCCCTTAGCTGCCTGTATAACTTCTTCTTCTGATATGTGCTTACCTTTTTGTTGTTCTACAAAGGCGATGATAGCTTCACCGTAAACAGAATGCTTATGACCAACAATCCCGATATTTTCAACTTTATCCTTAAGTTTTTCTAGCAAAAATCCTTCTATTTCGGGTGGATATACATTATAGCCTTTTGATTTGATCATTAGTTTGGAACGGCCAACAATGTGGAGTCCTTTTTCATCTATAAAACCTAAATCTCCCGTATAACACCAACCATCAGATGAGATTGTTTTTTTGGTATTTGTCGCGTCATTTACATATCCGAGAAACACTTGGGGACCTGAAAAGCATATTTCTCCCACTTCACCTATTTGTTTTTCAGAACCCGAGGTTCCATCTGGATTCATTTCATTACGTATCGATATTGGGGTAATTGGCATCGCATATCCCACACTTTCAGAGAGTAATTGAACATCGGCATCTTTTGGCGTGTATGTTGCCATCCCGGATAATTCTGTAAGACCCAATCCTGTTCCTATCTGGGGCGCCATTAACCTTAGTTTTTCAAGAAAAGGTCGTCCTACAGATTGTCCTCCATATATTGCAAATTTTAAAGAAGAGAGATCATAAGTATTGTAATTTGGTAATCGCCATTCTAAATTAAATAAGGCAGGAATTTGGCCCAAAACAGTAATTTTATACTTTTGGATAACTTCTAAGCTAAGATCAGGTTTAAAAAGATCTAAAACTATTGCTGTCCCTCCAAAGAAAAATGTAGTAATTAGTTGTTCGGCTTGACCTCCAACATGGCTTGGAGGAAGATTTACCAACATTACAAGATCTTTATAACGTAGGTCAAATCCCCACCCCATACAAAGATTTTGAGCAGTAATTCCTTGATGTGAAAGCAAAGCAGGTTTTGGATATCCAGTAGACCCAGTTGTATAAATCACTTGACAACCATCTGTCTCTTGGATATTTGAATGCATTTTTTCATATGTCTCTAAAAGATCTTGGCGTTTTCCTTGATGAATGAGCATATATAATTGATGGGCTGATTTAGCAAAACTCCACGCAGAAATAACCGATTCTTCCCCTGCTTCTTCAATTAATTGATCTGGTTTGCTAAATTGTATAAAATACTGCACACAATCCACATTATCACGAACTATTTGAACCATGGATTTAAAATCTGCTACATCAGTTTCCCCTAAATGAAAATACATTTTAGCTTTCACAAGAGAAAGGCATCGAACAACCTCTGTTGGTTTCAAACGAATATCCAAAGGAACATGAATTGCTCCGATTTTAAAACATGCATATTGAATGAATATATGTTCTGGGAGGAAAGGAAGGGATGTCGCAATAAAATCTCCTTTTTGAATGCCTAAATCTATTAATTTAAATGCTAAAGCAGTAGCATTTCTATCAAACTCTTGCCAAGTAAATTCTTGCCCTGTATTTGCCGAAACAAAAGCAACTTTGGTGGGTTGCTCTTTTGCCCATTTTTCAATAGCTTCATGCACAAGATGTCGATCAAAGTAATCATCTTCGTACATTTTCCATGTTACCATCGGTACACCATGTTTAAATTCTGGTTTTATCATAACATTTCACCTTTATTTTCGGAATTCTTCCAATTCTTTTTTTGAAGGAATATATGCCCCAGGGAATAATTCCTTGAGTTCTTGAACAGATGGTTGTCTACCATACTCGCACAACTCAAAAGCTTCTGCTTTCTTTATACGTTTTCCTGGAAAAGCTTTCTTCCAGAGTTTACGATAATCAGTTATTATCCTTGAAAACACTGAAATTATAAGCATTTCTAAAATTTCCAGTCTATTTTGAATATCATAATCTTCTGGAATTTGTTCTTCAAAATTTAGTGTCCAAGGGAGCCAATCCATCATTTGACTTTCATGATTTATCAAAGCAGCACTTTTTTGAGAGTATTCTTCTGTAATATCTAACATTATATTCGGAATGAAGGGATAAGGTTTTTGAAAATCATCATATGCATAACAAATTACTGGCATTTTTCTGGTTTTAGAAATTGGAGTGGCTGAACAATAATGTGGAACAATCAGCATATAACTTGCATCCATCACCAATTGGCCTGTATATCGATGATCTCGGTGATAATCATAGGGACGGTGGGTTATAACTAAATCTGGGTCAAATTCTCGAATTACTCGCACTACCTTTTCAGTTTGCTCACGATTTACATATACATGCCCATCGTCTATATTAAGTGAGGTGTATTCTGCACCTAGTATTTTTGCAGATGCTTGAGCTTCCTTCTGACGAATTTCAGCTAAATCAATTTGATCTTTCTCATAATGCCCAAGATTTCCATTTGTAAGTGAAACATATTTCACTTTATGCCCTCTAGATGTTAATTTAAGCGTTAAACCTCCCGTAAGCAAATCCGCATCATCCGGATGGGCACAAATTACCAACACCTTTAGTATTTTTTTTTGTTTTTCATCTCGTGGATAAATCCAAGAACAATTTAATGGCCACAATTGACTATCATATTCCTCTCCACTCATAATGTTTTATTAGTGATAGAAGAAAATAAATATATATTTGCAAAAAACGAAGGTAAATAATGGATAACGAACAATCAATTAGAATGGTTGAGAGAAGATCTTTCTCGAAATCAAAATATGTGGAAATTCGTATATATGCATGTTCCAATGTATTCCACCGGTGATTACGGAAGCAATATTGAGTTGGTTAATCAACTTGAGCCGATTTTTGAAGAAAATAATGTGAATGCAGTATTTTATGGTCATGATCACCATTTTGAATCTTTTTATGTAAATCACACTTCTGCTCAAGGAATATATTATTTTGTGATAGGAACAGATGGAGCAGGCACAGATGATTTAATTGATAAAAATAAGAGGGGAGATTGTGCTTTGTCTAGCACTACTTTGAATATTTCAAATACAGAATATAACTATAACTGTTTCTACGGATCTGAATTTCAAATCTACGGTGAAATGAATTATGCATATATTAAAGTAAATGTTTTAGGAAATCAAGCCACATTTAGCGTGATAAGGAGTGCTGATGGCAGTGAAATCATAAAATTTACTCAAACAAAATAGAATAAAAAATATAGTATCAGTTTTTTTTAGCAAATTTAACAATTTTATCAAAAATTCAGCTAATTGAAAAAAAATGATTTATGATGAGAATAAAAAATCGAAAAAACTCGAATAAACCTTTTGAAAAATCAAACCCTACACCGAAATCATCAAAATCTACAAAATCTCGCGGATTAAAGATGATTCTTAATGATTACAAACCAATTTTATATTTTATTCCCCTAATTATTCTTATTAGTTCCGATGATGCAACCCTCTTAGTAAATGAAGTTCTCATAATCGTTTTTTTTCAACTTGAAAATAATTTAACACCTTTTGGAATACTTCTTGGAGTATCTCAAATTACCAAAGCGATATCGCTACTTATTTTTGGATATTTAGCTGATAAATTCCAACGAAAAAAATTATTACTTATTTCTTCTCTCTGCTGGGCAATTTCTGATATCATGATAAGTTTTTCTGAAAGTTTTGTTATGCTTTTTACATTTAGAGTTCTCAGTTCAGCATTTGCGGGAGCAGCAGCTTCAGTTATTTTGAGTCTTTTAGCCGATTCTTTTTCGAGCGATGATAGAGGGATGTCTTTTGCAATTTGGACCATGATCAGTACTATCGGTATTGCCATTGGAGGGATGCTTTGTAGTGCATTCAATAAAGTTACTGTGGATTTCGATGAATCTGCTGATGATTTTATTGCGCGTATAGCAAATATTCGCTCGACAAATTCTACTGAAATAATTCAACAATCTTGGCAAACTCCATTTTTAGTTTTTGGATTATTTGGATTAGGATTTATTTTTCTCGCAATGTTCTTTAAAGAGCCAAAAAGAGCTGCAAAAGAAAAAACTCTTGCAGATATTCTTGCTTATGATGAAGTTGATTACTCTAAATTTTATTCAATCAAATTAAGTGATTTAAAATATATTTGGAAAAGAAAAACGAATTTTTTCTTAGTTGTTAATTTTTTTGATACAATATTGGCAGGAATGTTGGTTGGTTATTTAATAATGTGGATTTCTGTTGATATGGGATTTGATGTTAGCGATTCTTCATCTATTGGATATCTTCTTCTCTTTTTAATTCCGATTATCGGTGGTTTAATTTGGGGAAATTTCTTTTGGCCTAAACGAGCAGATGAGGCAGTAAAGAAAGGAAAATTAACTGCTCGAGTTAGAACTGCCACATTTTTAGGTTGGGTTCATCTTCCCTTTCTATTATTGGGATTTGCATTTATTCCAAATTACCAAACAATGACTTTATTTAAAGGAGCTGTGGAGACTACTCCTTTTACTTTTGGTGTTGGATTAACTATCATGGGATTATTAATAGGAATCGGTATGTCGTTTGAGATGGCTGTAGGACCTCTTCATTATTCTTCAATGGTCGATGTAAATTTACCAGAACATCGATCAACAATGATTGCTGCCGCTTCTTTTATGGATGCAATAGGACGTGCATTGGGAACAACTATCGGAGCTGTAATTATGGATTTTTTCATTGCACGTAATAGTCCAAGTCCAATTTCTGAAACTCTTCTTTTTTCTCTTATAACTTTTGGTGTTATTTCAGGTTTACTATGGCTTCCAATTTATAAATATGCAAACGGGGATTTTACTGAAGTATCTCGAATACTACAAGAAAGAAAAGAATTTCTGAAGCAACAACATGGAATATCTCAAGAGGAGTAGAATTAATTATGAACATTGCATTTGGAAAAATTATTATAACTCCAAAAAATGATGGAGTTAATGTCCCTATGGCGGGATATACCCGGTCGTTTCCTGCTCAAGGTAAACTTGATGATATCTATGCACGTGGAATGCTAATTGAAGAAGAACCTCCATTTGAAATATCTAATTCTTCTAATTCTTCTAAATCAATTGAATCACTTGAATCACCAAAACGCTTTCTCATACTTAGTCTCGATTTTTTAAAAGTTCCATTAAGTATCTCGCAGTATATTAAGCAAAAACTTACCAAAGTGCCTGAATTTAAACTAAAACCAGAAAATATCATGATTCATGCAATTCATACTCATTCAGCTCCTGATTTAACTGGAGAATTTTATTGGCCAGGTAGTTTTTTAAATGTCTTTCGAGGAATTATGTTTGGTGTAAATCGGAATGATCGTTATATTGTTTATTTTACCGACCGCATCATAAAAATGGTACGAAAAATGGTTCTCCATTTAGAACCTTCTCAAATCGCAATAGTTCATCAGAAAATTACAGAAGATATCCTGATTAATAGAAGGAATCCTATTCGAAAATCTAAAAAGGATTTATGGATTTTGGTATGCAGATCCCAACAAAATGGGCATATCACAGGTATTTTAGGACATTTCCCCATGCATCCAACTACTCTATCATTTCAAAATAATAAATTATCTGCAGATTATCCTGGGCGGTTTTGTGCGAAAATTGAAAGCACATTTAATCAAAAAACTCACGCTATTTTCATTACCGGCGCAGCCGGAGATTTAAATCCAATTACAACTTGTGGAACTGATTTTGATGTTTTAGAAAATGATCCAAAAGCTCGTCTTTCTGTATATGAGCAATTAGGAACCTATGAACACACTCAGAAAATTGGATTTTTACTGGCAAAAAAAGCGATAAACTTAGCAAATTCTATTCCAAAAGATCAATACTATGATTCTTTTACATTTCAAAGCCACGAGAATAAATTTCCAATTTATATTCAAGATAAACAACCATTTGTTTATAATTGGGGAAGATGGCTTCAAAATAAGCTATTCTTCTATCTAAAGCGAGCATTTCTATTCCCTATTGCCACTCTCCATAGTAAAGGAAGATCTCCCAATTTCCCTGGAATGATGCTGGAAAGAGCATCTTTATCAATTGATTTTCAACATAGATTGAAAGTTTGGACTATTATTCAATTCGTCAAATGCCAGTTTTTTCAAAAATCTAATCAATCACAAAGAGAACCTCTGTATATATTAGGAATTCCTGGGGAAGTCTTTGAAGATTTAGGTAAAAAATTAAAGCAAGCAGTTCCTCAAAATACTTTCAAATCTAAGAATATATTACTCTTTCAGAATACTAATGATTGGGTTGCTTATCTATTTGAGCTTAAAGATTATCTGATACAAGGTGGATATGAACCAATTGTTTCAGCAAGTCCTACATGTGGCACAGAAATTCTTAAAGCGTTTAAAAAATTACTTTTTACTGCTACAAAAACAACCTAATGAGATCAATTATATTTTATTTTTTTATTTATTTAGAAGCTTAACACTTCCAATTTGAGTGAGAATGGCTAAAAGAATGCTGCAAGGTACAATAATAAGAAAGTACCAATGGAATTCAATAAAAATATATCGTATACTAATTATACACGCAATTATACTCGCAAAAAAAACAACAAAAAGGATCCCCCACACTAATTCTTCTGCATGTGTATAAATTTTATGAGCACCAGCTTCTTGTGCAGGTATCTGAAATACTCTGTAATAAATCCAACCTATAATGGGTATTCCAATAAGTATTGCCCAAAATCCATCGCTTAAATAATGATCTCCTTCAAAAACCCGAGCTAATGCCATAAGAATACTATATATGAGAGTAATACAAAAAGTGAATAATACTATTCCCCTTTTCTTTGTACATGTACTGATAAATCCAAAAGAAACCAGAAAAACCGCCACAGTTGTGTGTCCAGATGTAAATGAACCTTTTTTCAATGCTTCAATAAAGGATAATTTTCCAAATGTCCACATGGTAGAATAAAGGCTCTGCTCTTCAGCGACAATCCCAGGACGGGCTCTTGCAAATAAAACTTTAAATCCCCGATTAATTACAGTTAATGCAAGAATTGTAGCTATCAAATATCCAAAATATTTTCGAAAAGGGATTAAAAATTTTCCTATCTTCGGGATAAATGAAATGCAGTAAGCCAAAAATGATAGAATAATTATAAAATATGAAGGATCTTGCCCACCAAATCCATCACCACTAAAAAATGATCTATCAAAAAAATGAGCAAAATTTGTCAAGAACTCACTTGATTTGCGTAAAGTAATAAAAGAATTCGAGATTTTCTGGTCAAAGATTCCAATTATTATAGAACCAATAAGAGCTATAGCCAAATATAGAATAGTAATTAATAATAATCTCCGATTTTCATAGAGAGGTGGTTTTTCATTCACAAATAACCAATTGTTTTAATTACTAAAAAAGATATATTGGATCATGCAACTAATCACCAAAATAAATTATTTAGAAGCGATGGTAGAGTACTCACATTTATTTGAAATAAGTTCTCCACCCTCAATTATGAAAGAAAAAGATCTTTCTTTTGTTGTACGTGAGGAAATTTCTCAAGGAGGAACTTTATTAGTAGGAGATTTGATTGTAAAAAAAAGATCAACAAATATTTTAGAAGCACATCCCTTTCCAGAATGGGTAATACAGCTATATAATCCTGAAACTAATCCTGGAAAATTATTTCTCATTCTTCCAAAATTCACTGCGAAACAAGTTAAAAGGTTTAATCGAAAATCACTTGCATTAAGATTTGATAAGATAAAGGATGCATTAAATGATCTTACTGCTCTTGATTTTTTAGCAATTGAATATGTTACAGGATTGTGTGTTAAAATTCACCCTAATATTCCTCATGAATTCGTTAGTATTACTACAAATGAGCAAAATAATCCTTACTGTCAAGTTTTTGAGCCAAATTTTCTTCCTCTAAGTGAGTTGTTGAAATTTGATGTAACAAAATTCTTTACTTTAGGATTTGAGTTAAAAATATAAAAAGATATAAGAAGAATTGAGATTGACTACTTATATTATTCATTGATCAAGATACATCTTTTTTCAATTCATATTTCGGAATATTAAATATCCAATAATAGAAGATTGCATTGATGATATAAATCATTCCAAATGCCCATAGTACATCGCTTGCATGGTGTGCACCAACTACAATACGTGCCACACCTGTTAAAATGCCTAATATAATACTGATGAATAATCCTGCCCATTTAAAGAAAGTAAAGAGTCGGAGTTTCGCTTTATAATCCCATTTTTTGACTTTTTCTGCCCAATAAACGGGATGTTTAAAAATATAATAGAAAATTATGAACACTGCCACAATTGAAACGTGTCCTGATGGAAAGGATTTTCCAACACCAATTAAAGATGGATCTTTCCAAAAAGCAGGTTCCCAAACCGAATAAAAGTCGAACATTTCTGCTTCGGTACTATTTGGCCATAAAAAAGTTTGTCGGGGGCGGGGTCTTCCATAAAGACCTTTAAAGATCATATTAACACAGATCACTACACCAGTAAAAGCAGAAAGAAAGGCATAAATTCCAAAATAAGCCAAATATCCCCATTTTTTTCTATTTATCAATCCTAAAATAATCATCGGAATAAGAGTTAAATAAAGAAAATATTCAAAAATATCATTATATTCATTGAGAAAATTCCAAGGTTGGACATTTTCTAAGGGAAAACGTTGACCTAAAGGTAATGATTCATTATAAAAATAATTTGTAATGATTTTATCAAGTTCACCATCATTAATTTTCAAAAGGATGGTTCCAATAATCAAGATCACTGCAAATAATATGATGTATTTATGTGTTTTCACCCAAGCGATAACATATTTCTTCTTTACGAAAGAAAGGGAATTTGGTTTTTTTATGTTGTTTTGATTCGTTTTAAATCACCATAGAACTTTCCATCTTTAATTAAAAATGATAAATCGAATGATCAATTTCTTATGAAAAAAAGGCAGTAATTAGTGCCAGTAAAAATATTAATATAAAACCTAATATTCTCATGTAAAAATTTCGTTGAGAGTGAGAATTCAGTGTATTTATCCTGGATTTTGAAAAAATTTTCCAAGATATCTTTTCATTAATTTCAATATGCTCTTCTCCTATTTGAGCCACATCTCGTATTCCAACAAGCATTATAAGGATACTGTAAGATATAATTCCCCAAATTAGCGATGAAATTACCATATCAAAAGCTATCAACCAATTCCATGAAATAATGTAACACCATCCCCATAAGAGTTCTTTAGTTGCTAAATAAAATACACCGCTTAATCCGAGAATATCTATTACGGTCAAAGAATTTAGCTGTTGCGCTATCGAAATATTTTCTGTAGATTCATTTTGGATTATCTTAATTGCTTTAAGTGATATTTTATTTCTTTGGATCATGTGAAATCTAAGTTTATTCACTTGATGATCACTTTGAATGTATTTGATATATTTGTATTTTGGAAAGTTATAAACGAAAAACTTTACGCTGAGATAAATGCCATAAGTGAATCCGAACATCGTTAGATCTGTTCCCCAGAATAATTCTGTAAAGGCACTAACTAAAGAGACAATTATCAAGAGAGTCCCAAAATAGATTCTAAAAAGATCTTTTGATGAAGTTTTATCTAATTTATCGATTTGTTCACTATTGACATTTTCTTTTGTCCGTTCTTGAATATGTGTACTTTCAGATTCCGGCTGAACCTTCTGGAGTGAAGTGTTTGAATCGAGCCACAAATCATAGAACTGTAAAATCTTTTGGGGGATTTTATAATAGTGTTCTAATGGAAAAAAGGTTAGTTGAAACAAATGGGTAGGCGTGTCAAAAGATAATCGATAATTGGGAAATAATAAGATAATTACTGCCGCACAGATATCAATAAGTGCTGTTATTACCATCATTAATGGCAAAATATCATCTTTGGCAAGATGTTCTCCGAAAAGAGGAATCCCATATTGCAAGATCCTTAGTGCCATTGGGATAAAAAGCAAGATCCATATGTTTTTAAACTTCATGCCTTGATTTGAAAGTGTGATTTTAGTGGCTTTTTGGGAATCTATTTCAGTTATCCTTGAGAATATCAGATTTCGTTCTTGTATAGAGTATATTTCATTATCAAAAGAGAGAATAACTTGCTTAATTGAAAGAATGCTGTAAATTAACATGAAGAATCCAACAAGAAGGGGAATTAAGCCAACTGTATAAAAGAAAGATATTCCGCCCAAAAACACTGCGTTACCTTGGCCTACATATTCCCCTATTGTTGGATGTTCTGGATGGCCAATTAAATGTCCTAATAGCACATAATCGAGAATTCCTACTGTTAAAAATGCTACACTAACAAAGAAATAACTCCACGGGAAAGAGAAAAAAGATAATATCTTTCCTTTTTTGAGAGAATTTGAGTACTTAATCGATTTGATACGATTATGGTGAAGAGGTTTCAAATTATATTTTACTTCCTGTTGATTTTGTTCCATAAGTTATCCCTTCCAACTCCAATTTTCATCTAGATATCCAAAATATCTCAATATATAATAGGGAAGTGAAAAACTTGCGCTTGCATACTCGCGAATCGTCTTTGAATTATTATAAAGATTATTTCCATCTTCTTGGTAAGGATTCTGGTTCCACACAATAGTAGATGGTTCCATCATTTCTACCGTGGCAGGTTTTAAATAACGATCACGAAAAATTGCATCTTGCA
The DNA here is from genome assembly GCA_021498095.1 of Candidatus Harpocratesius repetitus. GTDB lineage: Archaea > Asgardarchaeota > Lokiarchaeia > Sigyniarchaeales > Promethearchaeaceae > Harpocratesius > Harpocratesius repetitus. Next base: position 1,793,251 of record JAIZWK010000001.1, read on the forward strand.
ATCCATAGGTTAGCCATTGATATGTAGTCCCAAAGGGGTTATGATCTACAAAATTTTTCCACTTTGCTATATTTGGATCTATTACCTGCCATTCTTCGCCCAATTCCGCTCGTGATATGGTTTGGTTTCTCCCACCGCAAGTTGTATCATAAGGAATCATATTGAAAACATGAAATCTCCATAATTGATCCAAAACATCCCACCGAATTTCATCAACAGCAAAGTTGGCAGAACCTTGCGCCCGTTTTAAAGCTGCTAAATATACTGCGTTTAAAAATGCATTACGATGTCCTCGATAGTTAATATAAGTAGATGATTGATAGTTTTCAAAATACTTTTTTAGTAACACAGGATCATCTTCCACTAAAAATAAGCCCAATACAACCATATTTTCAAAATATTGGCTGTAATAGTTATCAATATTATCCATAGCTGATACATGCGGTGTTCGGTTAATATTCCGTTCTTTGGCTAGGTAATAATGATAAAGCTGTGCATATCGAACATTTTCAGGATCAACTCGAGTGGCCATTTTAGTTAACAACAATTTCCATTGAGAATAACATGGAGGTTGTAAATGGGCTCCATTAGGTTTTCCATCTCCACTCATTTCCTGCCAAAAACTGCTCAAAAATCCTTCCATTGCTTGTAAAATGATTAATCGTGTCACTTCTTGAACATCAGGAACATCTTGAACGAGCATCAAAGTGGCTGCAATACCTAGGAAATATCCGCCCAGTTCATCTTTACTGGTGTATAAGCGAATTCGCCAATCGGAATAAGGACCGCTTCCATTAAAATGACGAAAGCCCTCTTCAAATATCCATGAATAATTTCCATCAGTTCTTTGAGCTGGAGAAGCATAAAATCTTCCAATTTTTGTTCCTGGAAAGTCTGGGCCTAATCCTCCATTAGGTATCTCAATTAATAACCGTAAAGCTGTCAGCATACGTCGAATTAAATTTAAAGAATAATTACGCTCATCCCCTTCTGGTAGAGATGCATATCGGAAGCAAGAAGCCACTAAATTTTCAGCGGTGTGTAGTGCACCATTATCGGTACCATCATAAAGAATAATTTCTCCTGTGGTTGTATTTCGAACAAAAGTTTGACTTAAATTAATGGGAATGTGCATTTCTTGGAGATGTTCAAATTCATCTCCCATTTCAGCTAAGCGTGTAAGATTTATTTCTTCTATGGGATAAAATTCACTGGTGCTGGGAGCATTCTTCATATATCCAGTTAGCTCAGGTACTATTACTCCTAAATAAAAAGTAAAATAAAATCCCCCAAACAAAAAAGGAAACAAAACCACACAAGATATAACAATTATTCGAATAGTTCGGAATCGTTTGGCTCGAATTTTCATTTTTTTTTCACCTTAAAATTATTAGTATTTTATAATTTTCCCATGATCGCTAATCTCAAGATTTTTTTATAGCGTTCACTCTCAACTAAATATTGAAGAGTGGGGGAAATAAAATCGATTGCACGGAAAAGACGCCGAATCTCATGAGCAAATTGGATTTTTTCAGGATCAATTTTAAAATCAGAAGCTTTAGCTTTCTTTACAGTTTCAATCCATGCAACTGGGTTTTTTTGTTTCATTATTCCATCTAGTGCATATATCCCCAAATCTTCCATTCCTGCGGATAATAATGCACTGGCTTCAGCGCGATATAATTTTGGATCAGTTTGAACTGCTCGAATATCAGCAACTCCAAAATTTGTAATTCCTAATGTAATTGAAGATTTTCCTGAGCCATATTTACCAATAAACTCTTTAGCATAAACGTAAAGTAAATGTTGGTAATCTTCATGAGATATTATCCCTTTCGATGCAGCTACATAATCAGTATTAAAAATCATATAATTAATCTGATCCCAATCAACTTGAGAAACTGGAACAGTCATAAAATCTTGAATTCGAAACTCTCCATCAAACTCGTCTTCATATGCTAATGGTAAAGCTACAGCAATTGCTTTGGTGCCATATTCGTGCATCATCTCTTGCATTTGTGTAAATTTTGAAAAGGAGGCTTCGAATCTATCTTTATTCATATTTTTTTTGATTGTATTGATTATCTTGTTCACAGATTCTAATTTATCTAACCCAGATTTTTCTTTAATTTTTTTCCAGATTTTTTTCTTTTTTCTTTTTGATTTTACCAATTTTGACTTTTCACGGATTTCTGTGGCTCTTTTTGCTTCTTTTGGATCTGTTGGTGGTTCTAAATCAATGAGAACTCCTTGTGGGATGATAAAACCGTTGATTTTATACCACTCAAGAAGATTTTTAATCAATTTACTAAATTTTTCTACAGAAATCTCATTAGCATAATATCCATCTTCGACGCTTAACAAGGGCCAAGGAATCATGTGCTCTTCAATCCCTAAGTCTCGGAACTTTATCATCATATCTTTAAGATCTGGATCTTGAAGATCTTTTGGTAAAATTCGAAGAGCGCAATAGGTATTGGTTTTCGCCAGCACTTCAATTGCACCGGAATCAATCATTTCCCGTGGAGACATAAATTCCACCGGAAAAATAATTCTATTAAATTTTTCAACCATTTGTTTTCAACCTATGAAGAAAGTAATAATTATTTTAGATTTGAAAAAAATTATTTTTGCAACCAGTAAAGGATTCGACTGAGTAATGGTGCTTTATTTCCTATAAATTCATGGCCTCCATTGTCAAAAATTAAACACTGATCATCAGGTAGGTTCATTTTTGCTTTGTTAGGAACAAAATTCGTTTCAAAGCGAACAATATCATCATCTTTACAATGTGCTAAAAAAACACGGTTTATATATGAATAATCATGAGTAATATAATTGATCGGAGAATTTTGATGGAATGCGTCTAAAAATGCCTCTTCATCTTTAATATGTCGAACAATTGATTTATAACGTAATCTTTTCACGAAATTACCTTTTTTAAAATTCCTTTCAAACATTATTCGAGCATCGTATGGTGCACAAATTGCGATAATCTTTTGTATACGGGATTCATGAAGTAATTTCGTTAAAACCATTGTTGCCCCAAAGGATGCGCCTATTACAAATATTTTATTACGATCTACTCCTTGATGCGAATACATCCATTCAAATGCTTGTGGAACATCTTTATAAACACGTTGCACAAACTCACCATGCAAAGTGTGCAAGATATGTGGTTCGTTCGGTAATCGAGAAGCTCCTGAAGCACGAAAATCATAAGCAAAAACCCGAAATCCTGCTAAGCATAATGAACTTAAAAATACTTCAAAATTGAAATCTTGGGCAAATCCTCCCAATCCATGGAAGAACAAAATACTTGGAGCAGTATTTGATGTAGTATCTGATGAGTAAATATAACCTTGCAAAGTTCTACCATCATCCATAGCGATTTTTTCTTCAAGTCTTTGAATTTGGACGGTTTGAATCCAATGTTTTTTTCTTTTTTCTATCAATCGAATTCTTATCCCTCGAAAAAGAAATCTTCCTATCTTTGTTGTGATCCATCCAGTAATTAATCCCCCAAGAAAAATTGCTATCTTTAAGAGATCCATATTCAAGTTACAATTCAATCATGATCTTTAAAAATGTAATAAAAAATTCCCAGAATTCTGGAGATTGAATTAATTAAAAAGATTCAGCTTTTAACTCACGCAAATAATTAAAAAAAAATAATGAAAGTTTTATTAGTTACTGCAATTTAATGGCGAAAAACTCGCTTTCCGCAAAATACAAGTGAAACATTCAATTCATCTGCTTTTTGAATAACCATATCATCACGAATCGAACCACCAGGATTTAATATTGCTTTTGCACCCGCTTTAACTGCTTCTTCTAGTCCATCTGGAAATGGAAAGAAACTATCTGTACCCATCACACTTCCTTGTAGATCATGACCGAATTCACGAGCTTTATCTGCTGCTAATCGAACGACATGAACTCGAGATTGTTGACCTGCTCCAATTCCCAGTGTATAAATTCCAGTTTCATATTCTTTTGCAAATGCTGCAGAATTGGATTTAGCCCATTTTGAAACACGGTAAGCAAATATTAATGCTTCTTTTTCTCGTTCAGAAACTGGTCGTTGGGTTTTTACACTCCATTCTTTAATTATTGGTTTCCAATCATAATCTTGAACTAGAACACCACCTAAAACGCTGCGAATTTCTGGTTGTTGGTAAATTTCATTTCTATGGGTAAGAAAATCTCCAAATGCAACAATTCGCATATTTTCCTTTGTCTTAAGTATTTTTAATGCTTCCGGCTCAAATTCTGGTGCTAAAAGTACTTCAACAAATACCTTTTTCTCCTCGATGATATAATGGGCAACTTCCGCTGTCAGTTTGTTATTAAATCCCCAAATTCCTCCAAATGCAGACAAAGGATCGGTAGAAAAGGCATGTTTGGTAGCTTCAAGTTGTGAATTGTAATCAATAGCAACACCATTTGGAGTGGTATGCTTAAAAATGGCACATATTTGATGTTCGGCATGATCTTGTTGAAAATCGAGTAAAACTTGCATGCATGCATCAATATCTAACCAGTTATTAAAAGAAATGGCTTTTCCATGAAGTTTTTTCAAATCACTTAATCCTAGTGATTTCTCCGTATCTTCATATAAATATCCTCTTTGCTCCCAATTTTCTCCATATCGGCATTTTTGCACCTTTCGGTATAATTTTATTAAAAGTTCTGGAAAATCATGAGTGTCTTTATCTATTACGGCGTTTGAATTTTCTTGCATATTTTTACCAAGATAATTTGCAATGGTTGCATCGTAAAGACTAGTTGTAGCAAAAACTTCTTGAGCCAGCTGCCAACGAATTTCTAAAGGAACTTTGCCATTGTTTTCATGCATTAATTTGATTATTTCTTCGTATCGATTTGGATTGCTAACCACAACAACATCATGAAAAGATTTAGCCGCTGCCCGAATTTGTGTTGGACCTCCAATATCGATCATCTCAAGTGCAGCGTTTAAATCAGTATCTGCTTTGGCAATTACATCTTTAAATGGATAAAGATTACAAACTACCATATCTATAGGTAAAATATTATATTTTTCAGCATCTGCCATATCTTGAGGATTATCCCTACGCATTAGTAATCCACCATGAATACGTGGATGCAATGTTTTTACCCGACCGTCAAACATTTCTGGAGATTTTGTAAAATTAGAGACTTGAATAATAGGAATGCCGGCGGATTGTAAAGTACGAGCAGTCCCTCCAGTAGATAAGATTTCAATATGAAAATCATCAACTAACTGTCTGGCAAAATCTACAATTCCTGTTTTATCAAAGACACTGATCAAAGCGCGCTGAATTGAATTCATAAGATCTACAAAGATGCCAACCAAAAATAGATTCCGAATCGCCAGAATATTAATTATCTATTTATTTTATTTAGGGAATGGAATGGGCATTTCCTCTTTTTTGTGTCCCATTTGTCCCAATTTCGTGTGATTTGCAAAATGGACACTGAATTGGAATATCTTTAAATTTAGTTTTGCATTCATCGTCTGATTAAATCATTAGATCTGAATATATCTTGGTGCGCGGCGGCTTCTTACGACCCAACATAATAAAACAAAGAAATTAAGTAAGTTAAATTCATAGGAAATTTGCGAATATCTTGTTTTTATATAATAAATGCTTCAGATCCACGAATAGTTGTCAACTAAATAAGTTAAAACCGGGTCCAATGAATTTAAAAAAGAAATAAAAAAAAGAGCGCAAGTTTAATTATCTATTTAATTAGGAATTCATCTTTTTTGTATATTTTTTTTTCTTCCTGGTTTTTTATTATTAGTTTTGAGATGCTATTTTTCTTTCATTCGCTTAAATGAGCAAAACTTGCATAATTTTTATCTACAAGAAAAATAAGCGGGGTTAAGGACTTACTTTTCTCGAAACTGTGCTTTGGAATCCATTCTTAATCTATTTTATAATATAATTACTATAAGAGGCTTTAGCAATTTTTTTTATCTTAATCAAATTCTATCTTTTGGACCAATATTTTCGACAATACTCCCGCGCATCCAATTACTATTTGAGTCGGCATCTTTAAAACATTAAATGCGGTCAAGAATTTCACATTTCCATCATTTTTCTTTGAATTATTGACTTATTTATATGTATTTTTTATAAACTATGTTTCGACAAAATTATAATTGGGATAGATTTGGGGATTGTGGATAATTTATACAAGATTTTTGGATTTCCTTCAAATTTTCGAATTCTGCTATAACCTCATAAGACATGGCTCTTAAAAAAAAATTAAAATGCTCTAAAAAAAGGGGCACTATCCCCATTAGTTACATTTTTACTTTATAAATAAATATGATAGCCTTTTTTTGTTTTTACTTTAGGTCTTTCTAACTGCACTATTTCCCGAAAACATTCACGCCATTTCTCCGGCATTTTTGGAATCCAAGACTCCACGTACTTCAGATACTCTACCCGCTCTCTGGTCCATTCACGTTCATCATTCCAAAAATTTTTCTTGCATTTTTCATATCGATCTTTATACTTTTCATATATTGCTTCAATGCGCTTCTTTCGGTTTATGGGAATATCCACACAATCCCAAAAAGGAAGGGGTAAATAGGTTAAATCGGGAATTTTCGGGCAATAATCTATTTGAATGTAAATACGCGGCTTGTAGGTTAATTCAATCGGTAGCTCTTCCATATCTTTCATATCATAAATTTCAAGATCTTCTAAATTTATGCAATAAGCCCAATTGGATGGAATTTTGAACGCTGGTTTTTCAACAGTCTTTCCATTAGCAGAAATTTTATTAGCAGAAATTTGGTTAGGGTTGTATGCAAGCAAGTTTTCAAGAATTATTTTTCTTAAATAAAAAGAGGATGAGAAATTAATATTCCAATCAATCAGATTAATCTTGTAAAAAGTAACTTCTTCTAAATATTGATAATTAGAAGCATCAGTTGGTATTGTAAGCAGTTTAGGACACGAAGCCAAAACCAGTTTTTTCAGTTTAGAGGGCCAACCTGTGATGTGTTCCAAATCACAATGTGATATATCCAAAGAGGTACAATTCTCGAATATGGAAAAATCGACAGATTTCTGCGGAAATTTGCATTTATAAAACGATAAAGAATTTATATGATTTATTCTGGGAATTTTGGAAAAATCAATGGTTTCGTGTCTAAAACCTCTCGGAATAAAGATAAGATCAACATGCTCGCTTTGAGAAAAATCAATATCCAAGTTTTCTATATGCAGACCGTGGACCACAAATTCTTTTAAAAATCGATACTGCGAAGGGTCTTCAGGAACCCGCTTCAAGTTAGGACACTTATATATATCAATTTTTTCAATTTTAGGCGGCCACACTACAATTTCCTCCAGATCGCACCCCCCGATAATTATTTCTCTTAAATCTATCAAATGAGAAAGATCTACCTTTTTTGGATTGAATCTGCAGCCGGTAAAATATCTTCTGAGAAATTTGCGATTATTTATTATTTTAGAACTGTCTATTTCAATATTTTCGATGAATTCACCATCAAGTTGATCATGATGCATTTTTTTATCCTTCATTTCTATTTTTTAATTTTAGATTTTCTGTTTTTTACTTTTTTATTTCTTATTTTTTAATATTGATTTGTGCTCCTTATTTTATTGCTATCTCTATTTTCTCTATTTTCTTTTTTTTTAACTAAATAAATTAAAAAAACTACAGCAAAATAAAGGTTATGATGCTTCTACAAACGCCCTTAATTTGCTGATGAACGCCTCAAATTCCTGCATGAAAATGCAGTATTCAGGAATATTGACCAAATCGCTTTCATCAGAAAAGCCGTAAAATGCCTTAAATTCTTCAATGTAGTAGGCACGGATGTTCTCATAATTGGCTAAATAAGTGCGGTAGACTTTCTGCCGATTTTTTTGGAATGGGGCGACAGCAGGGTCAAGATTTGGGGTTTCAATTTTTTCAAGGATTTTTTTCTTAATTTTATCAAATTGAATATGGCCATCTGCATCGAGAGTGGGAATCCACCTATTATATGAATCTGTTTCTCCAATCACTCCAAATCTTTTTAAGAGATTTCCAAGAATTTGTTGGTCATAACCGTAATAAAGTGTTTTGGAACGGCGTGCCATTCTTTCTTGCCTTAACCATTCAGCGCCTTTGATAATCACCTCTCGGACACTTAAGCCAATATTCTGTGGGTCATTCCGCATTCTGATAAAAAGTAGGTTTAGAAATGTTCGAAAAAATTTACAATCCAATAAATTTGCTTCACTCAACTAAAGAAATTATTAAGAATCAATCATCAACAAAAGCAATTACATCTCAACTAACATTTCCAGCAATTTATTTTTAGATATTTCCGAGCAAATAGACTTAATTGAGTTTACAAAATATGCCATTTTGGATTTTACCAATCAAGAATTGGAAACAATAAGTGAAAAAGAAGTGCAAAAATTAGAAGGTATTGCAAAAAAAATATTGAAAAAATATTCACAAGTTCTGGATATTGAATTAAAATCAAATTAAAATTATTCTGATGAAAAAAAAGAGAAATCAATTAATTAAATCGTGGGGTTGAGCCTCTGTTGCTCCTGAAGATGTAATACGCGCAATACGGATTTTTGATGCTTCTTTAATTGATTTCACCCCTCCATAAATTAACCCGTTACGAATTCCATCTTCTAACTGATCAAGAACTCCTTTTAATGGTCCTAAAAAGCTAACAAAACCAGAAACTCCTTCTGCCAATTTCTTCGAATCTTTCACATATCGATCATCGGCATATGATCCAACGGCTCTTGCTTCTGCACTACCCATTCCACGGTATACTTTCACTTTTCGACCCTTCACAGTATCAATATATCCTGGTGATTCGGTGCATCCTGCAAAGAAATGCCCTGACATAATCATATCCGCCCCAACTGCAAAAGCTTTTACTAAATCTCCCGGATACTTGAATCCTCCATCAGAAATTAAGCTTATTTTGGGATTATAGTCCATAATTGCATCTTTTACTTCTGCTGTAGCAAAAAGTGTTGGCGCACCAACTCCTGTTTGAATCGTAGTCGTGCAGATTGATCCTGAACCCATTCCAACTTTAATTCCAATAAATTTGTCTTCAGGATATCCATAAGTTAGGATTGCCTCTGCTGCTTCATATGTTCCAATATTGCCTAAAACAAATTTTGAATCAAGTATCTCCATCATTTCTTTTGCAGCAACCATATCTGCCTTTTTATAGAACTCTGCTACATCGGTCATCATAATATCTGCTTTTGCTGCTGCCTGCTTTAATATTTCTAAATCATGTGGATCTTTTGGTAGAAAAGGGCTACAACCCAAACCTACTAATAAACGACCTTTATCATCCTTAGAACTATAAGGATAAGTTGGTTTCAAATCCTTTTTGGTAATTAATCCGACCAATACTCCATCTGCATCCACAAGTGGTATTTTTTCTTTCCGAATTTCATAAAGTTTGTTTAATCCTTCTTCGCGCGAAACATTTGCTGGCAAACATACGGGATTTCGAGTCATAACTTCATCTACAGTTCCATTCTCGTTGGAATCAAATGGAATATCACGGGAAGTAATTATTCCGACTACTTTATTTTGATAATCTACAACTGGAAATCCACTGATTCCCTTTTCCTTCATCTTCTTGACTACTTCTCTAATCGTCATATCAGGTCGAACAGTTGCGACATCTTCAATTATAAAACTGCGCGCTCGCTTAACCTTCTTTACCATCTCCAACTGTCGTTCATAACTACAATTTCGATGCAAAACGCCTAAACCACCTTCTCGAGCTATAGCGATCGCCATTTGAGTTTCTGTAACAGTGTCCATAGCGGCCGAAATAATGGGTGATTCAAAATGAAATGGGCCGAGATTGGTAGCAATATTGCATTCATGTGGTAAGAAATCAGTATAACCTGGTAAGCAGATTACGTCATCGAATGTGAGAACCCAGCCTTGGTCTGCGGCAACTTTCTGTCTAAAAGAGTATGATTTTTGTTGTATTCCCATACACAAAAGTGGTATTCATTTCTTTTCAATTTTACGCTTAAGCTGAAGCATGCTATCCATTATAAATAATTAATTTTTAATTAGGTGGTGAAAAGTTAGACTAATGAAGATTTCTGATAAAAAAGATTTTTAAAAGTAATTACTATATAATCAAAAGAGAATTATCCATTTAAAAAAGACGTTGTGTTTTCCATCTTTTATAGGATGAATAATTATAATATATAATGAATTTTACCCGCACCCAATTTGAAAATACTCTTGATCGAACACATTCATTTTCCATTAAATGGGATCCTGATTTTATGATTGAAAGATTTGGAACTTCAGATTTACTACCATTTAATCATGCAGAAATGGATTTTGAATGCCCACTTCCGATTCAGAAAGCAGTTCAATCTCGGGCAGAACACGGTATTTACGGTTATACTTTGGTTCCTCAAGAATATTATAATGCAGTTATCTCTTGGTATAAAACACGTCATCAACTTTCAATCAATACAGAAGAAATTCTCTATTCAACAGGGGTTATTTTTAGTTTACGTAATGTAATTCAATTTTTTACGCAGCCTGGAGATGAAATCATGCTTTTTACTCCAATCTATAGACCTCTTGCCGAGGCTGTTACTGATCAGCAGCGAAAATTAATTACTGTTCCCTTACGGATAGATAAGAATTATTATTCCATGGATTATGATGCTATAGAGAAAATTGTGGCTTCTAATCGCATTAAACTTTGCATTATCTGTAATCCACATAATCCAGTAGGGAGAGTGTGGCGACGGGATGAATTGATTCGATTGGGGGATATTTGTCTTGCTAATAACATTTTAATTGTTTCTGATGAAATTCACTGCGATCTTACTGCAAAAAATCATTCTTACACTTCAATTTTAAATGCTTCTTATGAAATCAGCCAAAATGCAATCATGATAAGTTCATATACAAAAACTTTCAACACATCAGGGTTAAAAACCGCTAATATTTTTATTAAAAATCCTTCATTACGGAAATCCTTTTTCAATTTTTACAAAAAAAAATTTGTCTATGCTCCAAATGTATTTGGAATTATTGGGCTCATTGCTGCATATACTCAGTGCGCTCAATGGGTAGATCTTTTAACACAATATTTGGATGAGAATTATGAATTTGCCTGTAATTTTATTAATGATCATGAAATTCCTATTACAGTAATGCCTCGGGAAGGAACACCCTTACTTTGGTTGGATTTTCGAGATTTTCCTTATCCATCTGAAGATGTATTTAAAATGTTATTGACTAAAGCTCATATTATTTCGTATGATGGTCGAGATTTTACAGCTAACGGGGAAGGATTTCAAAGATTAAGTTTGGGATATCCTAGAAAAATCTTGAAAGAAGGATTGAGTCGAATTCTCACAGTGTATAAAAATATAGAGAAATAAAATTTTATTTCGTTTTTCTTCTTCACAAAAAATCGAATACAGAAAGAATTTTATTTGCCAAGCAAAAGTTGAATGCTAAACAGTTACATGTCATCATTCTAAAATTCCAAAGCGGAAGAAATTTAACATCACAACAACAAATAATCATATTGAAATTACTGTAACAGTTAAAAATTATTGGGAAAAAAAATGACGGGAAACTATCTGTTTAAACTGATCATCGCAGGTAGCGGTGGAAGCGGAAAAACTACATTATTACGGCGATATACTACTGGGCTCTTCAGCGGTTCTACAAAAATGACAATTGGTGTTGACTTTTCAGTTACTCAATGCAAAACATCTAAAGATCAGAATGTGACCTTGCAAATATGGGATTTTGGCGGTGAAAACAGGTTTAGATCGCTTCTTCCAAGTTTTTGTTTAGGTGCTAGTGGATGTTTAATGTTGTTTGACCCGTTACGTCCCGCTACATTTCACGAATTAGAGGAATGGGTAGATATCGTGCAATCGAATACCAAAAACATCCCTATTCTCCTTCTCTCTTCAAAACATGATTTGATAGATGAAGGTCATCCATTCTCAGTTGCTAATTCTGATATTGAAGCATTTGTTGAAAAGCACAAATTGGCAGGATACATTCATGTATCGTCGAAAACTGGCCTTAATGTTGCTCAATCATTTACAAAAATCTCAGAATTAATGATTGAAAAAAATGCGGGGTGATTTTACGCCAATCGCAAATCGAGTTTTCGATGTTTTTTTTTAATTCATTGCACATTTTCTTCTTTTTCCCATATAGATGCAAAGTTCAGAGAATTTTATAAAAATGGATGAGATTTTTAGCACAATGACAGAACATGAAGACCTAAACATACAATCTCTTAAGATTGTAGTCTCTGGAAAAAATCCATCAAAAAAAACAATATTACATTTATTAAAAAAGCTAAATCTTAGCCGAAATATAATTAATCATCAAATTGCTGTAATGAAGAAAGCAGTTAGTTTAGCATATAATATAACCAAGGTTGAAGTTAATATAGAAATAGTTCGAATTGGAGCGTTGGTACATGATATTGGGCGTTATAAAACCCATGATATGAGCCATGGAGTAGAAGGAGGTAAATTACTTCGAAGGCTTGGATTTTCAGAAAATATTGCTCGAATTGCTGAAACACATTCATTAGCTGGATTAACTGCTGAAGAAGCAGTAACTTTTAATCTTCCTGCTAAGAATTATCTTCCTCAAAGTATTGAAGAGAAACTTGTATGTTTGGCGGATAAATATCACATGGGAACTAGAAAAGTAACTATTGAAAAGCGGTTTGAAAAATGGTTTTTGAAATATGGTGAAACCCCATTTTTACAAGAACAACTTAAACGGGCTAAATTACTAGAAGAAGAAATATTGCGGTTGATTTTTTGAGAATATAATTTTATGAGCAATCCTTTTTTAAAGTGGTATATTATAAAATTTTAGTTTTAAAGATATGTTAATAGAAGTTGAAAAATCTTGAAAAGATGTTTTAGGTGAAATAATATTCCATCGAATTATTATTTTCAATCTCCTATTTGGAAATTTCAAGCACAGATGGATCTCCCTTTTCTTCCCACACCACAACCTGTAATTAAACGAATTTTTTATTTTTTAAATAATAAAATAACTTTGAAAGGTAAAAGTTTGGTAGATTTAGGTGCAGGGGATGGTCGGGTGGCAATTTTCGTTGCAAAAGAGTATTTTATGCAATCTAGTGCTGTTGAAATCAATCTTGAAATGCTACAAACAATAAAGGATACAATCGCTCAAATTGATTCAGATAAAGACAAATTGACTGAAAGGATAAGAGTTATTGAAGCTGATTTGTTTAACTTTGATGTATCATCCTTTGATGTTGTTTACACATATCCCTTTCCAAAATGCATTCGTTCATTTATTCACATTTTTCACCAAATGAAAAAAGGTGCTTACATGATTTGTATTCGATGGGCTTTGGAGCCTGAGCAAATTTTACCATTTGAATTGTATGATCTTACTGAAATTGCTCAATTCCCTGTGTATATTTATCGAAAAGGTTAAATATTTTGCTTAGTTAAACTAAAAATTTTCCAAAAGAATAATCACAAATGTAAGCGTTCTTTTATTACTTGAATTGCACCACCTTTTTCAATATAGCGAAGAATAAACGGTGAAAAATTGGAAAATTTGAAGATTTGTTGGGTATTCAAGTTTTTCATTGTTCCTTGAATGAGATCGATCCGTAATTTGTCCCATTGTTTCCCAATGGTTTGTGAAGCGGGAAATTTAATTACAGGAAGTCCTAAGTTTATTGCATTACGAAAGAAAATACGGGCAAAACTTTCTGCAATAATCGCCCGAATTCCCAATTCTTTCAAAACAAAAACTGCTTCTTCACGACTGGAACCACAGCCGAAATTTTTTCCCGCAATGATTATATCTCCTTTTTGAACTTGTTTTGCAAAATTTGGAATTACAGATTCTAAAGTTGCTTCTAGCAATTTAGTATAGTCTTGTTCTGTTAAAACATGCGAGGGAACAATCAGATCTGTATCAATTGAATCACCCACGCGCCAAACACGACCTTCAACTATTGGTGAGAAGAGGGGAGAATTGTGTATCATGGATATCATCTTTATTATTGTTAAATACTAAATTCTTGTTTTTTCTTGTGGAGGGCTTGTAATATGTCCCGTTATGGCTGAAGCAGCCACAGTGGCGGATGATGCAAGATAAGTCTGTGAGCTCGGATCACCCATTCTTCCCTTAAAATTACGATTCGAGCTGCTTATACAAATCTCATCAGGACCCAATACTCCCATATGGCCGCCAATACAAGGACCACATGTTGGATACTCAACCATGGCACCCGCTTGAACAAAAATTTCAAGCAATCCTTCATGCATCGCTTTTAAATAAATGTCACGTGAAGCTGGAATAACAATAAATTTAACATCTGTAGGAACAGTGTGATTTTTTACAATTCGAGCAGCAATACGCAGATCTTCTAATCTACCATTTGTACATGAACCTAAAAATGCTTCATCAATTTCAATTGGTTCCATTTCAGCAACGGGAATAACATTATCTGGGCTATAAGGACGTGCGATCATCGGTTCAATTTCTGATAAATCATATTCTAGTGTTTTTTTATAGTTATAACCTTTCTCAGGAGAAATAAATCGTGGTGTGTTTGGTGAAATCGGTGCAGAATATGAAGTTTTTGATGAATTCGGTCTTGCTGATTTTTGTAAAATTGTTTGTAAAGTCGAAGGTGCTTCTGTTGGTGGCGGATGCGCTCTTAACCAGTCCGCTAATAATTTATCTCCTTCAAAAATTCCATTTTTTGCGCCCATTTCAACCACCATATTGGAGATTGTCATTCGAGAATCTATAGAAATTTGTGAAATTCCTTCTCCACCAAATTCAAATCCATCATAGATTGCCCCATCTGTTTTAAAATCTCTAAGCATTTGTAATACAATATCCTTTCCCAAAACATTGGAGTGAAGGTTTCCATGAAAATTTACTCTTATTGTTTCAGGAACAACAAACCATAATTCTCCAGTTGCAAAAAGATTAACAACATCGGTTGCTCCAATCCCTGTGCTGAAACAGTTAAATGCGCCATATGTGGTTGTATGTGAATCAGACCCTACAATTAACCGTCCAGGTTGGGCAAAACCTTTCTCTGGTAGAACTTGGTGGCATATTCCTTGATTTTGCCCAAAATTCCATTTTATGTGGTATTTTTCAGCAAAAGTATTTGCTCGCTGATGCATCTTTGCAGCTCGAACATCTGGAGGGGGAACCCAATGATCTAAGATAAATACAACCTGCTCAGGGTCCCAAATATGATTTAAACCTAGTTTCTGAAATTCGGGAGCAATTCTTCCACCTAATTGCTCATGAACCATAATATAATCGACACTTACTTGGATAAATTCACCTGGTGTAACACTCTTTTCGATTTTGGAAGTCTCAATGTTGTTTTTTTTATTAGTATAAGTTGAAGAAATGTGCTTTGCTAAGATTTTATCACTAATCGACATAAAAGATCACACCGTAATGAATTATTACCGAGTATATGATTAATTATATAATGAAAGTTTTCTGAAATATCATGCAGAAAATTTTTTTACTTCGTGACATTTTAAGTAGTACGCCTTTAATACCTTTTTTCTGTTGTTTTAGTGCAAAGGATGGAAAGAATTATGACTAACATTGTGTTATTTGGAGCACCTGGTGCTGGAAAGGGAACTTTGGCAGGGAAAATAAAGAAATTTAGTTCCGTGGTGCACATAAGCACGGGAGATTTGTTCCGTGCCAATATTAAGAATGAAACACCTATTGGAAAGGAAGCAAAAAGCTATATTGATGCTGGACAACTTGTTCCTGATAGTGTAGTAATAGGAATGGTGAAAGATCGTATTGATCAGCCAGATGTGAAGGAAAATGGGTTTATGTTGGATGGTTTTCCACGAACATTAGAACAAGCTAAAGCCCTTGATGAAATTGCTTCTTTGGATGTTGTAGTAGTAATTGAAATTGCTAAAGAAGATTTAAAAAAGCGAATTTTAGGTAGAAGAAGCTGTCCTAAATGTGGAAAAATCTATAATATTTACAATGATGAATTAAAACCGAAAAAGGAAGGATACTGTGATGTTTGTGAAAATACAGCTTTAGTGCAACGCTCCGACGATAATGAGGAAACCTTCGAAAAACGCTGGAATACTTATTTAAGTCAGTCTGAAGCTGTAATTGATTACTATTCCAAGAATGAAGGATTGGTTCAAAAGATCGATGGCACACGCACAATGTCCTACACGGAAGCAGAATTGCGTTCCATTCTAAAAATGTAATTATTTTAGAAAATTATTACATATGAACTGATTTTTTATTTCTATTTTTCTTTCTCATTTTTTCTTATTATCTTTTATTTCATTTCGCTTTGAATTCCTTCGAAGGTGTTAGTGTATCCAGCAGATATAATTCGAGAAGTTGAACATGCTAAAAAAATAGGAATTAATTATTCTGCTCCAATAATTGACTGGGAAACAATATCTGCCCGAATGTGGAGTCAAATTGATGAATCTAATGAGATTGAAGCAAGCTTGCTTCATGCTCCAAATTTAACCCTTTATAAGGGTGTGGCAGAGTTTACAGGAAAGTACGAAATGCGTGTGAGATTGAACGCTCCATCGAGTTCAATATTAAAAAAAAAGCAGAGATCTACTCATGTTTTTAAGGGAAAACGCTTTGTCCTTGCTTCTGGTGGAAGATCTTTTATTCCGCCTATTCCTGGATTATCGGATGTGGATTTCATTACATCTGAAACTTTTTTTGGTTCAAAATTTCCTAAGAAACCTTGGAAATCACTTATTATAATTGGTGGTGGTGTAATTGCGGCGGAATTTGCTCATATTTTCTCTGCATTTGGAACTAATGTTAAGATCGTTGAGATGCTTCCTCGACTTGTTCCTACAGAAGAACCTGAAATTAGTGAGATCCTCGAAAAAGAATTTCGTAAACATCTAGATGTGTATCTTCATGCTAAAGCGGTTAAATTTGAAGAAAAAAATGGAATAAAGGTAGTAACCATCGAAAATTTGGATAATCATGAAATCTCAGAGCTCAAAGCTGAGGCATTGATGATTGCAACAGGTCGTCGTTCAAATGCAGATATATTGAAAGTAGAAAATGCAGGTATTAAAACTGATTCTCAAAATTGGATTCGTACAAATGAATTTCTTGAAACTAATGTTCCAAATATTTGGGCAATTGGAGATGCTAATGGAAAATTCCAATTTCGACACAAAGCTAATCATGATGCGGAAGTTCTTGCACGTAATATATTTGGAAATCGTGAGAAAGTTCCAGTTGATTACAGTGCTGTGCCTTGGGCGATTTTTGCATATCCTCAAATAGCTCATGTAGGTTTAACTGAACAAGAAGCAATTGCTCAAGGTTATAAAATTTACACTGCTGTAAAAACCTATTCCAGTATTGCAAAGGGTTTTGCTATGGG
This sequence comes from Candidatus Harpocratesius repetitus, assembly GCA_021498095.1. GTDB lineage: Archaea > Asgardarchaeota > Lokiarchaeia > Sigyniarchaeales > Promethearchaeaceae > Harpocratesius > Harpocratesius repetitus. The sequence continues at coordinate 1,810,745 of JAIZWK010000001.1, forward strand.
CTTAGATCATTCAGAGGCTCTGTTTAAATTGGTGGTAAATGAAGATTATCGTATTTTAGGTGCTCATGCAATTGGTCCTCATGCAACAACAATAATACAACAGATGGTATATTTGATGAATGCTGGTTTTACCTGTCCCCATGAAGGAGAGTTGGAATTGGATATGTCATTAGCTGACTTAAAAATGACAAATGCTTGTCCAGAAGCAGGATCGTTCATGCCGATTTACCGCTCTATGGTGATTCATCCAAGTTTAAATGAAGTAGCAGGTTGGGCAATTGGAAATCTACGCCCCGTTAATATCGGTAAAAATCATTCACATCATTCACATTAGGGAAATTTCTATACCTATTTACTCCTTTTTTTATAAAAAAAAATCCATCCATAACTTTATTCTTATAGAACAAAAGGGATGATCGCTTTTCTATCACTCGGATATTCTGAAAAGTGTTCGTGATACCATCGATGATGAGAAATTGCTCGTGGAATTAAGTTGGCAGCAGTCCAAAGCGCAAAAACAGCTCCAGACACCGTCCAAGTCAAAATTGCCCAGCCTATCCATTCTAATATTTCCCCAAAATAGTTAGGGCATGAAATCCAACGAAAAATGCCACCGTATGGAATTTTATAACCAGTTTCTCCCGGTTCCCGCAAATTTCTGAGAATATGATCAGAATGAAGATTAATAATAAAACCACAAAACCAAATTGTAGTTCCAATAATGAAAAAAGGAGTTAAAAGCCATGATTCGGGGTAGATCGGCTTAATATGGAATAGATAGCGCGCCTGAATATATGAATTCAATCCATTAAACACCATTCCCATCAGCACGATAGTTATTGGCATTTCTTTTTTTCCCCGAATAAGGAAAGGGTAAATAAAGGCTCGTTGAATGTAATGAATCTCCCAAATCAACAAAAAAGCTATTGCCACTATTTGCGTTTTTTGCTCACTAATGATGTAAAAAATAAAGAATAGAATGGGAGATACGGCTTCCATAATAATCCATCCTAATTTATTATCAATCTGAGGACCCCACTTTTTACTGATGTATCTGCCGTATCCAGCAGTTACAAAAAATAGGCTGATAAAAACGATTATTCCCAAACCAATCATGGTATATTTTAATATTTCATGGAAAAGTGATTCGCTAAATCCTAAAAATGCTAAGATACGATTCATAGAAGAATCCAAATAGTGCAACATTAATTAATGGAAGCATTCTTCTTTTAAATTAATAATAGGAAGGAAATCTTCATTTCTACATATAATTATGTAGAATTTTATAAGATTGCTTTTCTTTCGATTTTTTTTCTTATAAACTCGATAGAATTGGAAGGTATCTTACATTTATGGCAATTTTTGTTACAGGTGCTACTGGATTAGTTGGTGGGCATGTAGTTAATTATTTACTTCAACAGACTGACATTTTGGTTAATTCTGCTGATGAAATAATATGTTTAGTTAGAAATCCTTCAAAAGCAACGGAATTAAAGCAACTCGGTGTTAAAATGATTCACGGGGATTTATCTAATATCCCTATTTTGAATAAGATTTTTAATGATTACTCTATTAAGTATGTATTTCACATCGCTGCATGTGTTTCTGTTTATGCTTCATTTGAAGAGATGTTTCAAACCAACGTTATAGGAACGAAGAATCTCTTGGAAGCGTTTAGTCGTTCTTCAGCGCGCTCATTTATCCACACTTCAAGTATTATTGTTTATGATCATCATCATCTTCGAAAACGAAATACTATTGTAAAATTTACTGAATCATCACCTATTGGTCCAAAACAAAGGGGTAAAGATATTCCTTATGCTGTTAGTAAACGAATAGGAGAAGATCTTGTGGTAGAATTCGCGAAGAGGTATCCAGATAAATCTTTTCTCATTACGAGATTAGGACCAATAATAGGAAAAGGCGATCGCCAAATGATACCGTCTCTTGTAAAAGCTTTTGCTTTACCCTTGCCAAAGCTTATCAATAAAGGTTTAGGGCAAATCTCCCTTACTGCTCCTTTGGATGTGGCGCGCGCTCAAGTTTTTTTGGTTAAAAATGGAAATAGCTATTCTGGTCAAGCATTTAATATTGCAAAAGAACGTTGGAATTTTCGTCAACTATTTAATGTAGTTGCTGAATATTACAATCGACCACCACCCAAAATAAGTATCCCTCTATGGTTATTTCGCTTATTTAAACCTTTTCTTCATTTGATCAAGATAATTTGGTCAAAATCTGAATTTATTCAAACATTGCTTTCAAGTTCTGCCTTGGAATATATGGAATACTCTTATGAATATGATGCACAAAAATTGAAAAATCTCGGTTTCCAATTCACTACTGATATTAAAAATTGCATTTTAAAGGGATTGCAGGCTTATGATCCAGAAAAATTGATGGTCAGCAAAAGAATTAAGCGAAAAGAGATTAATTAAGAGATTGAATTAATTTTATTTAAAAAATAGTATTGAAAAAAAGGGGTTTAAAAGACGAAGTATTAATTTAAACTCTATTCTTCAACCTTTTCTATCCAACCAAATATATCGGGCTTTGAACCATATTGTATTCCTGTTAATTCTTCATATAATTTGGTAGCAATCGGACCAACTTCAAAATTATTAATTATATAATTTTCCTCTTTGTAAAAGATAGATCCAACAGGGGCAATGATTGCCGCAGTCCCCAAACCAAAGGCTTCTGTTAAAGTCCCATTCTCTATACATTCAATAACCTCATCAATTGAAATACGGCGCTCTACCGCTTTAATTCCGATATGATCGCATATTTCTAAAATGCTTTTTCGAGTTATTCCAGATAAAATGGACCCATGAAGCGGTGGGGTTACAACTTCTCCATTAATTACAAAAGCCATATTCATAGCTCCAACTTCTTCAATATATTTCCGCTCACAAGCATCTAACCAAAGTGTTTGAGAAAAACCCTTTTCCATAGCTTCATCGGTGGATTTTAATGAAGCTGCATAATTTCCAGCCGTTTTCGCTTCTCCTGTTCCTCCCACTGCGGCGCGTACATACTTGTCTTCAACTAGTATTTTTACTGGTTTAAAACCTTCTTTGAAATAGGGTCCTGAAGGACTTAAGATAATAAATAAAATGTAACGATTTGCTTTATGCAATCCCAAAAATGGTTCAGAAGCGATCATACATGGGCGAATATATAAAGAAGTGCCAAGAGTCTTTGGAACCCACCGCGCTTCCAATTTTAATAATTCTTTTAGTGCAGCTAGCAAATAGTCTATATCTACTTCTGGCATGCACATGCGTCGTGCTGATCTATTTAAGCGCTTAAAATTCTCCCTCGGTCGAAATAAGCGCAAACCTTCACTTGTTCGGTAGCATTTTAGGCCCTCCCAAACTATTTGACCATAATGAAGACAAGCTGATGCTGGTTCTAATCCGAGAATACCATATGGTCGAATTTCTGCTGGACCCCAACCACCTTTGGCTCGATCAAATTCCATATATAACATATGATCTGTAAAAATTTGCCCAAAACCCAATTTAGAATCGTCTTCTGGAAGTTCTTTTAATTCAGTCGCTTTTTTAATTTTTATTTCCATGATTCTCACGCTTGATGTAATATAAAAAAACAGCAATTTGAAGATATTTTTTGTAATTAATTAACAGGTTCAATCCATCCAAATAAATCTTCTTTTTCTCCAATTTGGATGCCTGTAATTTCATCGAATAGTAAACGGCTGTATTCTCCCACTTCAAAATTATTTATTAAATATTCAGTGTCTTTATAGAAAATTGCGCCTACAGGAGCGATTACTGCCGCAGTACCCATTCCAAATGCTTCTTTTAAGGTACCTGACTTCACAGCATCAATTATTTCTTCAACACTGATTCTTCGCTCAGTAATAGGAATTCCTCGCTTTTTGCAGAATTCAATTACACTACGACGAGTAATTCCAGGCAAGATAGTACCATCCAATTCGGGTGTTATTATTTCATCATTGATACGAAAAGCAATATTCATTGCACCGACTTCTCCGATATATTTGCGTTCAATTGCATCTAACCACAAGACTTGAGAATATCCTTTTTTGGCAGCTTCTTGCGCTGCTTTCAAAGATGCGGCATAATTTCCACCAGTTTTCGAAAAACCAACACCACCAGGTGCAGCTCGGATGTATTTATCTTCAACCATGATCTTTACAGGTTTAAAACCATCCTTGAAATAAGATCCAACTGGAGATAAAATTATAAAGAAAAGATATTCTTTAGCGGCGTGCACACCTAAAAATGGCTCTGAGGCGATCATAGTTGGGCGGATGTATAAGGCAGTTCCTTTTTGAGAAGGAATCCAACGTTCTTCTATTTTTAAAAGTTCTTTTAATGCAGCTAAAACATAATCAATATCAACTTGTGGCATGCACATCCTTTCGGCTGAAGTATTCAAACGCTCAAAATTTAATCGAGGGCGGAATAATTGAATTTTTCCAGTTGATGTTTTATACGCTTTCATTCCTTCAAAAATTTCTTGGGCATAGTGCAATACAGATGCAGCTGGACTAATAGTAATATCACCATATGGAATAATTTCTGCAGGACTCCATCCATTTGGTTCAGAATATCGCATTATCATCATATGATCGGTGAAATTTTGCCCAAATGCTAATTTGGAATAATCTTGTGGCACAGTTTTTAGTTGACTCTGCTCCACGTGAGTAATTTTAATATCTAAATTCATGATGATCATCTTCAAAATAACGATAAAAAGGGTAATTTGAATTCAGATATTTCAGAATATAAATGTTTTGAGAATGCAAAGTGTTGAAAGTAGGGAAGCTCATTTTGAAAAAAAAAGATGAATAAAAATCAATAATAATATCGAAAATAAATTCAGTGGATGATTTAGAAAATCGATAAATCCATTAGTTCTAATTGGATTCAGTAAAAAATTGTCATATAATGAAAAATTTACATTTTTAAGAAATTAAGAATCTTTGAATACGATCTTTAGGTAAAAGGCGTTCATCATGCAAGATCTCATTTAGAGTATTTTGAAATGCGTGATATTGTTGCAATTCGAATAAATTAAGATATTGAGAATCAGGGAATTGAGAACGAAATTGTTCAGCAATTTGATGAAGTAAATTTTGCGTAATTTTTCTGTCGGATTTTGGATCTGCAATACAATAGATGAGAAGTGAATGTTTGTTCGTTGAATAAATGCTATATACATATATTCTGAAGTTTTTCATGGAAATAAATTCAATTTCATCTTGTAAAACAAAAGTTCCCATTTGATATATTTGATTTATTAATTGAGATCGGCGTTCTGGCGTTATATGTCTGTGATTTTTGTGAATAAGGTGATATACTTGATGGTAAATAAGTAATCCATTTTTAACAAAACCAATCTCTAGTACTGTCATGAATGATCATTAAGAAAGAATGAAATGAAATTCAAAAATAGTTAGAAAAAAATAATTTTGGTCTATAAGGTGCAAATCACTGCGCGAGTATTATTTAAGTGAGAAAAACTAATTTACTTATAATGACTGATCCAAAAAAAATTTTGATAATTGATGATGAAATGCCTCTCTTAAAAATCATGGAAAAATTCTCTGAGCGCCTAAAATGGGTTGCAGTAACTGCTGAAAGCGGTGAAAAAGGGAAAGAGTTATTTTTATCTGAAAAACCAGAATCATTTTCTGGAGTAATAATTGATTACAATCTTCCAAATGAATCAAGTGAACAAATTTTAAGTGATCTTAAAGAGCATAATCCGCAATTAAAATGCGTACTTTCGACTGGTTTTTCCGCTACAGATATATCGAATAATTTCACAAAAGTGACGGTGGATTATACATTACAAAAACCTTTTTCTCTGACTGACTTTAAAGAGCTGCTTGATAAGCTATGAAATACTAAATTTGTTGAGAGAACCTTAAATTTTTTTTAAAAATTTGCATTCTCATGAGGGTATTTTAAATTTCAAAGATTCGAAGTTTTTCATTCCTTCAACTTGATTCTTCCGACTCAAATCCAAAATATCCCTCCATATTTTTTGTCGATTTAACCAAGGGGCCAAATTCAAGATAGGTAAATCAAGAATTATAATAAAATCGACTTCAGATTGAAGAATTTATAAGCAGGATGGTAAATTTTTAACAAATTCTTTGAAAAAATCGAGTTCGACAAAAAAAAGAATTGCGATATTTCAGATTTAAGTCGGATATATATAAATGATATTCAAAAAAGCGTTTAAATTAGAATAGATAAAAGATCCTCTCATAATGCAGTAAGAAAATTTGTAATAATTTTTATATTTATGATCTAATATTCTTCTGATTAGAATGGTAAAAATAAATCTTACTGAAGCAGGTGATGGTTTAAATTCTTATTGGTGGATAAGAATTCGTAGTAATGATTTTGCTTTTCAATCTCGTATTACTGATCAAGAACAAGCTGAAGCAGAAGAAGATGATATTTTTATTCACAAAGAAATATTAGAAGGTGATAGGTATCCGACAAAAAGATATCATATTGTAATTGATGATGAACTTGTGCAAATAGATGGGAAAGTTGCACGCGAAATTTTATCTAAAAAAGTTGCAAATTACATAAATGATCAATCTAAATTACCATTTCAATGTAAATTTACAAGAGTGGTAAAAACTGGACCTAAAATTAATTTATATTATGATCCGAATCAATCAGACGGATTTAAGTTAACTTTACTATCAGAATGGATTTTTAAGGACCAAAAAGAAAAACCTATAGAAGAAATTGAAGAATTCTTCAAATCATTACCTCAAACTCATGAGAATCCACTAAGTACTAGTGGTGATCCTACTTTCTTTGTAGAACCTGTCGAATCTGCAAATATAATAGAGCAAGTTGCAACTGAAAGTGGTAAGAATAGTGTTTATATTCGAAATGGAGAAATAACTGAAATTGATTTGCGTAAAAGTTATTATATGGGACATGAAACTATTTTCTATCTTCTTCATGTTAAAGGAGGAACAGCTGCACCTGATAAAAAAAAGAATTCAATTCAAAAAGAATTCGAATTTATTAATGCAAAATGCTCAGAATCATCTATGGAGAAATATGAATTAAAAGTTGGTGATATTGTGAATTTTTCAGGAAAGTTAAAGAATGATAAAAAACTTAAAATCCTGATTCACAATATACGCAAATTTGAAAAGATTGATTCACAATATACGCAAATTTGAAAAGATTGTTAAATCAAAAATATACGAAAAAAGACAAAAACGTATTCTAAAATTATTGTTTTGCAATATTATATAAAGAATTATTTATGCAATAAAGCTTATAAGTGTGATTTTTCATTATTTGCTTACACAATATAACTTAACAGTTATAATGTAAATTACTTTGAAACAATATTTATTGTCGAGAAGAGGTATTATTATGAAATTAAAAACAAAAATTAGTTTTTTGGTGTTAACCCTCGTTCTCCTTGCACCGCTTACTTCATTTTCCGTCACTGCCATGCAGAAATCATGGGGTATTAATGAAGGTGATGATTTTTACTACACCTTCGGAATTGATGGAAACATTGCACTTCCTGCATCATTGTGGGATTATTTAAGTGAGCAAACTGCAATGGGTTTGAATGATGCGTTTAACGACTCTTACCAAATTGGATGGACAACCGGTTACGAAGAAGGCTATGAATTTGGTTGGAGTAATGTAACTGCAGATCCTTGGAATCCTTCTAACCCGTATGAAGGAAATTGGACTGAAAATTCATACGAAGATGGTTTAGAAGATGGTTGGTGGAGTGGTTACTGGGATGGTTGGTATGAACTCGATGATGGGAATGCCAAATATGAAGAATATTATAATAATTATTGGTATGATGATTATTATGGTAAAGAACCTTTCGCTGGTTTTCCCCAATCAGAATTAGATGCTTTTGATTTAGAACACATCTTTAATGAGTTTTTAGCAATGCCTAAGATTTTCAATATGAAAATTCATATTGACCATATGTATGAAGATACATTTGTAAATGACTGGGAATTTCCACAACAAGAGTATTATTACGATGTGATTAACATCACAGTGGAAATGAAATTAGCTGGTACTCCTTTATATATGTCTTTTGAAGACTTTGTGGTTTATTACTTAAATACCGTTGTCAGAGGATTTATCTCATCAGCTTTCACAGGTTCTATTCGAGATAATATAACTGCAGGTCTTGATGATGGATTAGCAGAAATTCAATCAGAAATTGCGTCACCTGACTATGAACCAGCTTTAATTAATCGTGGAATTGTTTGGGGAACTGGTACAAATATTACCATCCAAACTGAAGAATTTGCTCAACAAATGGCTATTGAAATAATGACAGCTTTTGGTTTTAATTTCCGTCAAGAGAAAACTTATGCAAGTGGCTGGTCTGAAGGTTATGAAGAAGGTTATATCGAAGGATGGGCAAATTCAAGTGCAGAGAATCCCTACGAACCTTGGAGTGAATACGATTCTCAATATCAAAATGGTTTACGAGATGGCTGGAATTCTGGTTATAATGATGGCTATTATGATCTATACTATGGATATGGCATGTATGGACCTAATTACCATAATGAATATAAAGATAATCCAGAATATGATACTTATCTTACAGATTTTCCAGAAGGTTATGGTTATTCAGGACTTTTATTCATTCCTCAAGATTTAGATGTTGGTGCCGAGCTTGAAAAAGCAAAAGACTTAGCCAATATTGCTTTAGGACGATCTCATATGATTTTCCTTGGTGGATTTAATGGATTGGTAGAACAATTAGGTTTAACCTTAATCACTAATGAAAAACAAGTATATGCAGCTGGAGATATCAATGATGCTAAGTATATGTTCGGAAAAATCTTTGATTTAGGTGGTATGTTATTCTTAGATCAACTTAATGACGAATTTGATTCACTTGGATTAGGATTCAGTGTTGCAAATGATTCATTAGATTTATCTGCATTATTTAACCTGAAATGGGATTCTAATGGAATTTTAGATAATTATCATCTTGAACTTCATATCGGAATGAGTGCTGATGTATTGAATCTGATGGGTGGTAACATTATCTTTGATATGTCTCGAGGCGAACAAACGACTTTGAATGCAAACTTTGATCCAAATGTATTACCAACTCAAAAGTATTATCCGCCTTCTGTGTTCGGAAATTGGGGTGTAAATGAAGGTGATATTTATGATTTTACTACAAGTTTTGATATGAATATTGAAATGCCTCAATATTTCTGGGATGAAGTAAATGATGGTTTGTGGGAAATGATGAATGAAAGCTATTATTATGATACAAATATGAGTTTACCAGTTGATGAAACAGTTGATGCAGAGAATATTTTCCATACTTTTATGACTGAAGTGCCAAATGTAGTAAACCTTCAATCGAAAATTACCGATATGTTAGGTATTGATGAAGTACAAGAACAGTGGGAAGAACAATGGATGGGCGATCACAATGAATGGGTTTATATTGGAGATGTTGAGCATAAATATGATTTCATTGCACAATACTTCTTAGCTAAAACACCTGATGAAAATGTATATGAACCACTTGGAAGACTTTTTAATAATATTTACGAAGGCTTTTATGATGCAGTTGGAGCCAGTTTTCCAGCGACATATGCCAATTGGGTTCAAGATCACATGGATACAATGTTAGATGAAATGCTTGCTGAAAAGATCCCAGATACTAATGTTTCTGTCTTCGATGTTGTATCTTACTTTGTTCCAACTATGTTGAATATTTGGGGAATAAGTTCAAATGATACTAATGTTCCTGAATGGGCAAAATTATTGGGAATTGTCGATGATTTCTATTTCGATTTGCTAGATCATGGTGTTGCAACTCCAAGTTTATTCTATGTACCCACTGATTTCAGTTTCCAGAATGTATATGATTCATTCATGACATGGGCAGAATCAATGTCTGGTGGTGATTTTACTGAAGATTTGTTTATTGAATTCTTAACAAACATGAGTGTTGATGATATCTATGTCAATGGAAAAGAGATCTATTTACGTTGGGATATTGACAATGGTATAAATGATATCTTCTTCCAAACTACTGGATTAGATGAAGTTTTACGTTCTTGGATAACTCAAGTTTACAATGATACTGGTGTTCAATTCCTTGATACTACAGTATTTGGAAAACTATTATTCTGCTGGAGATATGATGATAATGGTGTTTTAGAAAATTTCCACCTTCAAATGGGTGTAGGAATTAAGACTGTAACTGAGGAATTAAGTTATTCCGTTGAATTTGACATTTCTCAAGGTGAATTTGACGGTAAAGATGGACAATTCTTGGGTGAACCACTCATTCACACATATCAACATTGGATGTATCCAGATTTGACCCACACCTTAATTGTTCCACCAGGTGCTGGCAATATAATTCATATCGATTCAGATACATATGATGTTCATATTACTTTAGAAGTTTCAGCAATTAATGGTGGAACTCGAATTTCAACCCAAATTTGGGGTGATGATCCAAGTACTTCAGATCTGTTTATGTCTGGAACTGGTGTGTTCTTTGCTATTGATGTGGCAGACCCAAGCAATATTGAACTTCCATTAACTATAACTGTTGATTTACGTCCAGAATTGCTTGCATTAAATGAATCAGTTTTGCAGGAATTATTCACGGTATACAGTTATGATGAAGTTGCAGATGATTGGGTAGAAGAGAATTTCCCAGTGACATTTGATATGGTTGCTGGAACTGTTCAAATTGAAGTATCTCATCTCTCTGCTTTTGCATTTGGTGCAAAGGTTTCAAATGGTACTACTGATGATACTGCAACTGATGATACTGCAACTGATGATACTGCAACTGATGATACTGCAACTGATGATACTAATCCATTTGAAAACATTCCTGGATATTCTACCGGAATATTTTTGATTGCAGCAGTTGCTACAATGGCATTTGTCCTTAAAAAACGAAGACATTAAGTAATTTGAATGTAGTAATGGGAGAAATTCACTCCCCTTTTTTTTCACTTTGTTCTGAGCAAATCTAAGGATAGAAATTTTGCCATTCTACATTATATTATAACTAAAATGATTCAATGTGTTATATTTTTAATTAAATTCTATATGTCGATAATAAAATTATTAAAAAGTAATAGAAAATGTATGATATTTTCGAATATTATCTTCAATTGAGTATTTTACATTTATTACTTGTGCATATTTTGGTCCGTGGTGTATATATTCAAGCAAATTCTTTATTTCTGATTCAGAACCTTCTGCATAAACCCGAACTGTGCCGTCTGGTTCATTTTTTACCCAGCCTGTGAGGTTTAATCTCCGTGCATAATCTCTTGTGCTCCCTCTAAACCAAACACCTTGAACTCTCCCAAATACTTGAGCTTTTAAAATTTTCACAGTAGGTTTTGTTGGCATTATTATCACTCATATTGTTATGAAAGGAACAGATTGATATGATTGTATTAATAATTGTTATACCCTGAATTTATAAAAGTATTTTCCATCCAGTTGATTGGGTTATAGTATAGCGATCTTGAATCTTATTTCTAAGATTTAGAAATTGTTCTTTGAATTCATAATTTTCCAATTTTTGGATTTCTTGTTCTAGAAAATGCATCATCATATATCCTCGAGATATTATAACTTTTTCCAAAGTAAATAATTCTTTCTGTGCTTGTGCATTCATATTTTGTAGATTATATAATATTTTTACCTTTTCAATTAAAAGATTTAATGGAGCATGAATAAATTGAGAAATAATTTGAGAATTCAAGTGTTTTCGCTCCCAAAGTCGAAAAAGATTTGGTATCTGTGTTCTCTTGGATAAACATGCGAGAATTTCTTCTGTTTCAATATCTTCAAGAATTTCCATTGGTGTTTTTTTCCCAAATGTAATTGGACTTAATTTTTGTAAGGATTCTAGTGCAGCTTCTTTGATATTGTTGTTTGAATCTAATAGTAAGCATATTAGTAAACGAGTGGTATCTCCATGAGCAAGATTTCCTAATACACGCGCAAGTGCCAGCCTTACATTTTGATCAGGATCGTAAACAAAGCCTTCTAATAAGGGAATCACAATTTTCGCAGGAAAGAAACATAATTTATTGATTATGTCTTCACGTTCAAACCATTCTAAATTTGAAATCTTAATTCGTTCTTTCAAGTTTTGAATTAGCTTCTTTGATTCAGATAAATTTAGTGATGATAAAATAGACGAAACATTGTCTTCTGGATAAATTTTTGGAAAAAAAGTATGTAATACTCGAGCACAATTTATTTGAATTGCTTCTTCTTTATGTATTAAACCTTCTAGCAAAATAAAATGAAAATCATCCTTATTTTTCTCAATTGTACGAAATGCTCGATAATAGAAAGAAAAAGTATGGTCAATTAGGAAGAAAATTATAAACCATTTTGACAGTTCTTGAAAAGAGTTTGTAACGAAATTTCTCCAATTATTTTTTGATATTGAAACAAATTTTAATGATGGATGTTTCTTCAAAAGTTTTATAACCTTTCTATGAACTTTGTGGGAAGGAAAATAAAGTAATAATATTAAATCATCAGTAGCATAATCAGAAGGATTTAGATATTTTAGAGATTGATTCAAAATGAAGATTCCCATTTTTCTAAGGCGGAAAAATTCTTTTAACTCCATCATTATCATCATCATCCTTCATTCAGAATGGAATACAATATTAAACAATGCACATTTTATGAAATTCCCAATGAATTTCCAATTCCAATAATGATAATGGTGTCTCCTTCGGTTGTTTGATTTCGAATAGTATTCTTGATATTTCTAATTATTTTTGGAATCGAATTCTTTATTTGATCTGTCATTGGAAAAACCGCTTCTTCTACCGATTCTCTACAGATAATTGCTTCTAGCAGAACTGAGGGATCTTTTAAAGCAATGTATTCTTCAATTAGAAATTTCTCAATGTTTGCTTTCGTATCTCCTCCAACGACAATTCCCAAACCTTGCGAAATTGTTCCTGATTGTTCCACTTCTAATTTCGCATAAGCATCAATAGATAATATCATAGATATTTTAATTTTTTCTTTGCTTAACTTTTCAACAATTTCTCGAAGAATCATACTGGGATGACCAACTTGAGGTTCTGGACCTTTTGTACGTAAACAAATTAAAGTTCGGCCTTCAAATTGTATTTCTTGCGAAATATATTCATCATTCAGGGTTTTTTCATTAATTTTTTTTTGGTTATGATCTTTTTTTTCAGAAATTTGATTAACTAATTCTTTAATGGAGAGTGGACCAATTGAATCTCCAATAGGATATCCTAATAATAATGAATCAAGTAAAATTCGGTATGTACGAGCCTTTAACATTGCTTGGGTTATTTCTGATGCTGTTTGAAGAAGATACCAATAACCATTTGTTTTTTCTCCGATAGTAAGATTGTGTTGGCCTTTTTTTAAGATAGAATCAATTTCTCGTGTTGCATTTATTAAGGCAATAATGATATATAATGTTGGTTCTGAGATTTTTGGAATAAAACTTTTAATCATCTCTTTAAAACGATGTTGTTGCTGAATAAGTAATGATGACCAAAGATTATAGTTTTCAGTATTTAATTCTTCTAATGGGATTGCAAAATAATCTAAAAGTTCACTAATAAAATTCTTTATATCTGGTTCTGTAACTGTTTCAGACGTTAGTGGTTCAATAAGTCTTATTAACTGTTTAATTCCATACTTTCGCCATTGTTCTAAATCTTTCAACGATCGACGAATTTGACGTGAAGCACGAAATGCTTGCCAATTTTGACCAAAAAAGAGAATTAAAAGGATTAATATGATGAATAAACTTGATAGTAATTTATATATTGTCTCGATTATAGTCATGATATATTCCCGAACAAAATTTCCTTATTAATAATGCTACCTAATTTTAAGATATCTATTGTTAAAAAAGTTCACAGCATTTTTTCAATGAAACTATATTTGGGGGAAAAAAATGAAAGAATTTGCTTATAATCATGTAGGTTTAGGTGGTAGTTTTGATCATTTACATGAAGGGCATAAATATTTATTAAAAACAGCATTTAAACTGGGAAAAATGGTTTATATTGCTTTAACAACTGAAGAATTAATAGGTTCTAAACGTTTTAAAGATCAATTTCAATCATACTCAGTTAGGTCTGCCCACTTAAGAGCATTTATTACTCAAGAGCTTAGAATATCTACAAATCGATTCTCTATTATTCCATTAAAAGATCCTCTTGGACCTGCAATTACATTTAAGGATTTGGAAGTCCATGTAAGTAGTATGGAAACTTATTCCACTGCTATAAAGATAAATGAAATTAGATTAAAAAATGGATTGACCCCTCTAATTTTGGTAATAATACCATTGATTTGCACTTCTTCTGGAAAGAAAATTAGTTCTACTAAAATTCGTGAAAATCTTGCACAATTATCCGAACAAAATTTGGAAAAGACTCAATGACTTTTGAAAAATTTCATTAACATTGAAGCAAGAATATACCTAACGGAGAGAAGATCATGACTCCCAATTCACAAAAACCCACTTTAAAAATGGAGTATCTTCCAGTTCTTCAAGAATTGCAGAAGATAAAGCGTCCTATAGAAGCTAGAGAATTAAGCCGAAAGCTCCATTTGGGATATGAAAAACTCATGTCTGGAGCAATCTATTCCTTACAAGAACAAAAATTGGCTAAATTCACAGAGCGCGAAGAAGTATTACTACATCTTACAGAAGAAGGAAAAGAGTATGTAAAAAAAGGTTTACCTGAAAGACAAATATTTGCTCTCTTCCAAGAAAAAGGTTATAAAGAAATAAAAGTTTCAGAGTTTGCAAAAAGTGTTGAAATGGAGTTGGGATTTAACAAAAAATTATTCTTTATTGGATTATCACATATGAAAAAAAACAAATGGGTAGTAACTTCCAAGGCGACAGGAGAAGAAACGATTTTTGTATATAATGAAGATGCACCCAAATCTTCCTTAGAAGAAATATTGCAAATCTATGGTGACAATCAAGTTATCCCTCTTTCATCTATCTCCAAACCATTACAAGAATATCTTCCACAATTATTAAAGAGAAAATTAATTACTCGAGAAAAAGTAACTATTCGAATGGTTGAATTAACTCCTGAAGGGTATATGATAAAACCAAATGAGATCAACCTTATTGAAGAAGAAATCCAAATGATATCTTCTGATATGATTAAATCAGGGGAATGGAAAGAATCTATTAATAAATTGAAAAAGTATGATGTAGAAATTGAAGGTCCAAAAATTTATGCAGGAAAATATCATCCAATGACGATAATAAAAAATCAAGTTCGAGAAGTATTTCACTCTATGGGTTTTCAAGAAATTCAAGGACCTATTATTGAATTGGCTTTTTACAATTTTGATTCCCTTTATCAACCTCAAGATCATCCAGCCAGAGAAATGCATGATACTTTTTACCTCAAGCATCCTAAAACGGGAAAATTACCAAAAAAATCCTATGTTGAAACAATAAGGTCTATTCATGAAAATGGCGGTGATACTGGTTCTACCGGGTGGAGATATAAGTGGTCTTCTGAAATTGCTAAAAAATTATTGCTAAGAACTCATACAACTGCAACCACTTTAAGATATCTGGCTAAAGTTGGATTAGAGAAACCTCAATTGCCAATTAAAGTATTTTGTATTGATCGGGTTTTCAGAAATGAAAAAGTAGATCGGACCCATCTCGCAGAATTACAGCAAATAGATGGTATCATAATTGGTGAAAATGTCACACTAAGCGATTTGATTGGACAGATAACCGAATTTTATAAAAGAATGGGTTTCAAAAAAGTAATCACCAGACCGGGATTCTTTCCCTATACAGAACCTTCCATGGAAGTATCTGTTTATAGCGAAGAATTAGGTGCATGGTTAGAAATGGGAGGTTCTGGAATATTTAGACCTGAGGTGACCTATGCTTGGGGGATTAAACATCCAGTACGCGTTCTTGCATGGGGTTTGGGTCTTGAACGATTAGCCATGTTGAAATTAAAGCGGGATGACATTCGTGATTTATATCAGAGTAAAATTTCTTGGTTAAGGGAGGTATCGTATTAAAATGCCTACAATTGAGCTGAAAATTGATCAGTTATCGGAATTACTTGGTAAAAAAGTGAAATATGAAACATTGCAATATGATTTACAATGGATTTCCTTGGACATTGATGATTATGATCCAGAAAACAAGACAATAAAAGTTGAATTTAATCCAAATAGGCCTGATTTTTCCAGTCCTCAAGGAATTATAAGGCCACTCAAAGGATATTACGGATTAGAAAAAGGATTAATTAAATATCACGTGAAAAAAGGTAAGGAATACTTTAAAGTAAGTGCTAAAGTAAAGGAAATCCGTCCATTTGTAGTATCTGGATTAGTCCGATTTGATTTTTCTCTTTCTGAAGAGCAAGTTATCACCTTGATGCGAATGCAAGAAATTCTTCATTGGGCTGTTGGCAGAGATAGAAAGAAGGTTGCTATTGGAATTCATGATTATGAAGCAGTAAAAGGACCATATATTTACACCACAGTTAAACCTGATGAGATTAAATTTCGTCCTTTACATTTAGAAGCATATGAATTGACACCCCAAGAAATTCTTGAGGAACATCCAATGGGTATTCAGTATGCACATCTTTTAGAAGGATTCTCTGAATACCCCATGATATTTGATGCAGAAGGGAAAGTTGTATCTTTTCCTCCTATAATTAACGGCACATATACTACGGTAACTCCAAATAAAACGAAGATTTTACTATTAGATTTAACAGGAACAGATGAAAAGGCTGTTAATGTCGCGTTAAATATTTTGGCCACAACATTTGCTGATATGGGAGGAAAATTAGAATCCGTCAAGGTAATTTATGAAGATGAGCCAGATAAAGAAATTTGGACGCCTAATTTAGCTCCAAATAACTGGATTGCTCATGTTGATTATATTAATTCATATATTGGTTTAAATCTAACTGCTGAAGAAATGGTCGATTGTCTTCATAAAGTTCGTTTAGATGCAAACATAAAGGATCCGAATACGCTAAATATCCAAGTTCCTGCCTATCGTAATGATATCATGCATGAAGTAGATCTTGTTGAAGAAGTTGCTATGGGCTATGGATATCAGAATTTAACTCCAACGCTGAATATGGAAGGTTTCGGCAGATATCATCCTGCAATGAAGTTAGCTCAAAATGTTAGAGAAATTATGATCGGAGCAGGATGTATTGAAATGGTTAATAATATTCTAATTTCAAATAAAGATAATGAAAAAATGGGGTTAAAATTAAAGCAAACGGAGCAAATAATTCTTGCGAATCCTGTTTCAAATGAATATGATTCCGTTAGAAGATATTTAAGACCAAGTTTACTAAAAAACATTCAATTTAATCGATCTGAAGAAAAACCTTTCCGTATTTTTGAGGTAGGTGATGTAATTATTTATGATAAGACCAGAGAAACTCTATCACGCAGAGAATTGCATTTAGCTGTAATGGTACATTCAGACTCTAGTGATTTTTCAGAAATTCGGAGTATTTTCGATTATTTTGCCCGCACCTTTGGTATTTTTGAAGAATTATCAATCAAAGAAGATGAAGATCCTACATATATTCCTGGAAGAATGGGTTCAATATATTATAAAAAGAAAAAAATAGGTTCTATTGGAGAAGTCCATCCTCAAGTGATCCTCAATTTTGGGTTAGAATATCCAACTGCTACTTTTGAGATAAATCTAATGCCATTTATTGATTAAAAAAAATGTGAATATTCTTTTTTTATTTTAATACATTTTTTAATAAATTATATTAGTTATGATTGTTCTCCAATCAGATTTTTAATATATGTTATTATTTCTTTATTTCCTTTTTCAGCTAAATCTAATAAGCTATTCAATTCTTCACGATTGAAATTTTTTCCTTCAGCCGTTCCTTGAATCTCAATCAAATTTAAATCTTCATCCATAACAACATTCATATCCACATCAGCATTGCTATCTTCTTCATAGCACAGATCGAGCATAGGTATTCCATTTATTATTCCAACTGAAATTGCTGCTATTATTTTAAATGGGGGTATTTTCTGAATATATTCCAATTCAATAGCTTTCTTAAGAGCATCATAAACAGCAACAAAAGCACCTGTAATAGACGCACATCGAGTTCCTCCATCTGCTTGGATGACATCTGCATCAATCTTAACTGTTATTTCGCCTAATTCATCAAGATTGAAAGCAGCACGTATTGCTCTACCAATTAAACGTTGGATCTCTTGGCTTCGACCTGAAATTGATCTTTTTCGATCTCGATTTCTGCGTGTATTCGTAGCCCGTGGGAGTAAATCATATTCTGATGTAATCCATCCTTTTCCACTGTCTCGTAAAAATCTTGGTACAGATTCTTCAACTGAAGCAGTCACAATAATTTTTGTATCTCCTTGCTGAATTAGCACACTACCTTCTGGCCATTTCAAATAATTCCTCACGATAACAAGAGAGCGTAATTGATTGGGTAATCTTCCATCTATACGATTTTTGTTAATCTGATTTTCAGTTTCATTACTCATCTTTATCAATTATTAATAACTAATAATATTGTTAAATCGCGTGAGTATAAGAGTATTTGGGCAATAGTTGGATTGAATAAGGGATGAATTCAAAAGAAATAATTGAAATTGTGTCGAATGATCAGACAGTTCAGAAATTATTTGAACTCGATCCAGAATCTGAACTGTTTATTCATAAAATTCAAGGGAAATCTTTGTTATTTCTCCAGAATCACTTTCCTGAATTATTTTCACCAAATAACACTTGTATATGGAGTATAAATTTTATTTCTCACAAAATGATTAAGGAACATGCTTATGCTTATGGAAAAATAAAATTCTTTTTAAGCAATGAAGGAAAAATATTAAAAAAAATCAAGAATTTATGAATTTCTTTTATTTCAAAAATTCGTAAAATTTCTGGTTTTTTGTAAAATTAATAAGAATTAGAAATATAAAGATATGAAATATTATTTATATAGGAGTGTTTGGCGTGTTTCTCACAACTTATGAAAAACAATGGTATAATTTACCAAGTTTCAAACAAAAAATCAAGGATTTTATCAAAAAATCCAATCTCGATGCATTTTTTGAAAGGAATACGTCAAATCAAATATATGAAGAGAAAAATCCTTTAATTCTATTAGAAAAAATTGCAGTTCTTCTAGTTCATCCAAATCCCTCCATTCGGAAAATTGTAGCTTCTTTTCTGCATAAATGTCTTCCTAACAGAACTTTACAGCTCTATGATGCAGGTAATTTAATTAATGAATTGCCAAATTCTATTAAAATCAAAGTCATTCAGCAAATGACAGAATATTATAAAAAAGCAGATTTATCATATCTTAACTTCTCTACTTTTTGGTTGGGAATGTATGGAACTGATGATAGCCTTCCCTTACTTATTAAGAATTTATCACATCCTTCTATTAAAATTGTCAAACAAGTGATTAACGCTATTGGTATATTTGGTTCTCCACGTGCAATTCCATATTTACTTCCCTTAATTCATAAGTATAATGATCAATCCCAAATTCAACGCGCTGTCATAGAAGCCATTGGAATCTTAGGTCAAGAAGGTGTTGGTATCCAAAGTTTAATACATGAACTTTATACCCAAGATTCTACAAATTATCAATTATTAGAAAGTTATATCAAATCATTTGGAGCGCGTATATTAAAATATATTGCTTGTGAGATTGAATTCGAAAAGAATTCATTTAGAAGGAGGCAACTACAAGAATTCTGTGATTCGATTGCTCAAGAATTTGCCATAAAAACATCAAAACAATACACTATCCTTTTATAGGTTGCGAATTTCTTTTTAAATAGGAACTTAAATGATATCTTTTAGTAAATCTCAAATTCTTATCATAGTAATTTGGTGTTTAATATATACAATAGGTTTGATTCTGCGTTTATTCAATCTTTTCCCTTTATATTATCTGATTATTGTTGAAATATATTTATTTATTTTCTTTTTATTGAATATTCGATATGCTCTTTCATCCCATAATAATTTCGAGAAAAAGAAGCATTCAGATTATTTTATAAATGAAATCTTACTTTCAATTTCATATTTAGCATTAATAATCTATCTTCCTTTTCTTTTTTCTCGGAATTTAGGCGATGAATTATGGTCGTTTATCTATTTTAATTTATGGAATTCGCTTTCCATTCATATTTTTTGCTGGTTTATTTACATTCTTTGTGCTCAAAGGAATAATCAGCGAAAACATCGTAATCTAAATTATTCTGAGTGGTTATATATTGTCAGAATGCTTCACAATTCGAAAAATGATGTAGTTCATAATTCTACACGTAAATTGATGCATTTTGGAATTGCTTTTGGCTTATTATTAATCTACATTTTATCTAGAATATTTGTGGATATTCCCTTGTTTTCCCAATTTAAAATTTCTGAATCCCTTTTTATAAATTATTGGTGGTTTGCAATCTCTCTTCATTTATTATGGATGCTTAATATTGCCGATCTCTTCCGTTTGAATGGTTTTTCTTTTTTGGGTCGTTTTGCTACAAGGTGGTTTGAATCATCTATTCGAGAAAAAGAATTTTATACGTTTACTTCAGCTCCTTTAATGATTATTTCTTGGCTTCCCTTTCTTTTAGCATCACAGCCAATTTTTATTATTGTAGCATTTATTGGTTCAATAAGTGATGCTTTAGCAAGTATTATTGGTAAAAAATATGGTAAAATTAAGGATTCTCATGATAAAACAAGAGAAGGGTATTTTACAGGATTTTTTTCTACTTTTATTCTAAGTTTCTTGGGAATTATGCTTTTTATTCCATCGATTAATTCAATTTGGTTAATTTCATTCGCATCTGTACTGACTTCAATTGGATTCTATATAGTAGATCGCTATGCAAAATTAATTTCTGATAACTTTCTAAATTCCATGATAGTTGGTGGAATCTTATGGGGTTTCATTGCTTTTTTACAAAATTTTTCTTAGCGGAAGATTTTTCTACAAAATTTAAAAGGTTATTCTCGGTATAAGTTTTTAGCAAATCATTGGGGGATGTACTATAGAATTCAATATTGAAAATGAAATTTATAGTGAAATATTAAACGCTTTTAATGCTCAAAATTTCAAAACAGGATTTGAAGAAAGAGAAATCATAAAATTAATGCAATTATCAAAAAATCCCGCATTAAATCCAAAATTAGTTAATATTATTATAAACAATGCTATTATATTGTTATTAACGCTCTTTTTTCAAAAAAATTCAATTACATCTAATGAATATTCTTTAAATTCTCATAATTGTAAAATAAATCTGAAATCTCTTTTTTTAAACGTTTTAAATGGCGATTTAACTACATTCTCTGCAAATTAATAAATATACCGAGATTTTTTTTATCTTATTCCTTTCCTTAACTTGGAAGAATCTTCTCAATTTTCTTTTTTTGTGCAAAATTTTATTTAAGTAAGTGCTTAAAATAAAGATAGAAGGAAATTTTACTCCCACGATCTGCCATGAATGATTATAACCCTTTTCCTCAAGATCTCTCTTCTTTGCACGATAAGATTTCAGATAATCCATTTAAGAATTATACGATCAGAGATTATCAAGAAATTGGGAAAAAATACGATCTTTTTCTCTCTGAAGCAAGTGTAGCTTATCAAAAAGGAAAATCTGTGTTGCATAATATAAGTTTGTTTTTAAAACCAGGGGAAATATTAGGATTGATTGGAGGAAGTGGTGCTGGGAAAAGCACATGCATGAGAGTAATGACCGGTCAAATCAAACCTCCTCAATTGACCCATGGGTTTGCAGTTACTGCAGGATATCGTGCGGTTAGGGATAATTTAAAATTAATTCATCAAATTGGCTATGTTCCACAATTAGAATATCTCTCTTTATACGAACAATTTTCGGCTCTAGATAATTGCCTGTTCTTTGGTAGGAATTATTGTATTTCAAAGAAACAGATTTTAAAAAGAGCTCGTGAGATTTTAGGTATTTTGGGATTTGAAAATGAAGAATTACTGAATAAACCTGTTAAATATCTTTCAGGTGGCGAACGAAAGCGAGTCTCAATTGCTGTTGGGCTTATAAATACACCAAAAGTATTATTCCTAGATGAACCGACTACTGGTTTAGATCCACATCTTAGAATCGGTGTTTTAAATTTCCTATTAAAGATTAACAAGGAATTTAATACAACAATGGTAATCGTATCACATGATTTAGAAATCGCGGATTACTGCACTAAAGTTGCTATTCTTAATTTTGGAGAACTGGCAGGTTTTGGAAAACCAAAAGATCTCGTGGAATCTTTACCAAGCCATGGGAAGATGTTAAATATTCATCTAAAATCCTATAATTCACGGATTCATCTTAGAAAAATAAAAGAAATTGCTGGAATTCGTTATGTCTTAAATGCAGGAAGAAATCAAATTAAACTGTTTTCTGATGAAATTGAAAATTTAAATTTAATAATTTCACAATTAAGAGAGATTGGTTTGGAAATTGAACATTTTAGTTTAGATCAAGCTGTTTTTTTAGAATATTTTCGCATAAAAGGAAAACATATTGAGGGGGTTTAGAGATGTCAGAAGATATTTTATCGGATACTCGATCACGATTATTAAGAATTACCAATATGGTAAGAAAAGAAGTAAAAACATTAATTTCTGATAAAACTGCTATGTTTATCCTCTTTTTCATTCCATTTTTGTTGATTCTAATATTAGGAACTTCACAACCGAATTTGGAGGCGACTAAAACCACTATTTGGATCATTGACTATGATCATTCTGAAAGATCAGAACAATTTATCGAGACAATGAAATCTTTGAATCTATCTTTGGCAGTGGGTCAAAGATTAACCCCAAAGATTTACGCTTCTGGTGAATTCGCCCCTATTGAGCCAGACCTTGGGGAAGTGGAATCTTATGGAAATGTTACTGAAGAATTGGCTAGACGAACAATTACCACCCAATATTTAGATGCATATATTATTTTACCTCAAGGATTTGAACAAGATATTTCAATAAATGGAACAACCACAATTATTGTTTACTATGATGCAATTGATTTTACAAAAATGATTGTCTCTGATATGATAGTTTTGGTGGGTTCAAGTGAGATTCAAGTGAAGAATATGTTATTTGAACGCGATATTATATATTTTCCTGAGACTCGGCCTAAGAATTATGATCTTAATATCTTGGATCTTGGTGCACCTTATTTTGTTCCATTGATGCTCTTCTTTACCATGCAGTTGATTTCTACTCAATCAATTGTAGGGGACATTCCTCTTCGGCGATTACTTAATACAAGTTTGAAACGGGGAGAAGTTATAACTGGAAAATTAATTGCTTATACAATTATTGGTATTTTTCAAGTTCTGCTTAGTATGTCAATGCTTTCAATATTTAAGGTTACAATGCATTGTTTATGGTTAGATCTATTTTTGATTCTTCTTTTAAATTCCATTGTAGGCATCACCATGGGTATATTTATTTCAACTATAACAAAAAGCCGTTTACAAGCGTCACAATTATTCCTTTTACTCTTTTTTTTGATGTATATAAACGTATATTATGTTCGAAATATATTCTTTCTAACATTTATTCCTATTGAACAAACTCGAATTGTCTATGAATTTCTTGCTTATCGTGGAAAAGGAATGCTCTCACTTTGGGCTCCAATAATGTATATGGGTATTACAGGATTATTTTTCTACCTGGCTTCAGTGATTTATATAAAATTTATTAAAAAGGAGTTTATATGATGAAAGGTAAATTTAAATTGTTCAGTAATTCTTTACTTTCGAAATTGGCAGGATGGAAAGAAGATCATTTAATAAAACCCCTTAAACGTTATGGAGCCTTAGTAGTGAAAGAGATTAAAGTCTTGATTAATGATAAAGGTGCAATGATAATCACATATGTCATTCCCTTAATTGTAGTTCTTGTGTTAACTATAGGTTCTAGCGGCCAAATTATTTCAACTGATGATTCCAGCAATAGTGCCAGAATAAATGAATTATTTAAAAATGAAATACCAATAATTGGGATCATCGACTACGATCAAAGTGAAGGTTTTCCAGATCGAGATCTTTCTTCAGATTTTCTCGCAAAATTTCAAGAAGCACAAACAGAAGGGCTCTGTACTCTTTTTGAAACAACAAATCAAAGCGAATTGGAATTTTTATTAGGAGATGGGGAAATAAATGCATTTATAATCATTCCACCCATGTTTGAGTTTAATCTTTCAATTCATCTTCCAGTAATCATTCCAATCGTAATTGATTCAATAAATACGGTCAATCTTCAATCTACTCAGCAGATTGTGGATAGTATAATTCAAGATTTTAAGCAAGAAAATGATTTTACTGGAGTATTTAAAATAGACAAGAATTTGGTGAATGTACCTGATAAGAATCAAATATTTTTCGCCGCTGCCCCTTATATAATTCCTTTAGTGATATTTGGGATTGGTTGTCTGACTTCTACTCAAAGTATCGTCTCAGATATACCAAAAGATCGAATGGTTTTGACCCCAACGAATAAAGGTGAAATGATGCTGGCTAAAGTATCTGCAAATATTCTTATTCAGCTGGGTGTTGTCATTATTTTTATTATAACAAGTCTTTTTGTTAATTTACAAATTATGAGTAACTATTTTATGTATTTTATTGTGTTATTTTTAATGGAGATTAATGCCGTATTAATTGGTGTAGCTATTTCAGCTATTTCTAAAACACCCTTGGCTGCTTATCAATATTTTATTTTTGTTTTTATTTTTCAAATTGTGGCTATTTTATTTATTGAAAATCCGATGATATTGATGACAATGCCTCTTTACAACGGTTATCAATTACTTTTACAAATTGTGCTCCGGGGACAGACTTTTTGGTCAGTACGTGTGAATTTTTTTAGTCTGGCGGTTGAATCTTTAATTATATATTTCATTGGATATATTGTGTTTAAAATTCAGAAAACAATGCTTTGATTTTTTTAAGATAAAAAATATCTAATATGGAGATAAAAATGGGACCGGTTCAAGATGAAATTGAAGAAGAAATTGTGGAACAGAGTATTTTTGGACGTAATCAATTTAAAGAATTGATAGAATGGCTTCAAGCACGAAAAATGTTCCAAATACGATGTGAAATCACAGGTATGTATAACTTAACCGAGCAATTTTTCAAAGGTAAAGGTGTTATTCTGAAAAGATATGATGGCCGGATTTTCCCAAATACTGTTTATATTCTGCTTAATGAAGGAGATATTGGAAAAGATGAGATTTTAATTGGTAGGCGAATAATAGAAGTTAGTAATCAGCAATTAATTCAGCCATTTCAAACTTTCGGAATGAATCAACTTGAAATTTCAGAATTATCAGAAGCTATTGCTCCTAATGTATTTGTTCTTGAAAATTCATTTAAAAAAGATTTGCAGCACCAAACCTTTTTTCGTAATAGAGAATATGATAGAAGTATTGATTTTTTGACTTCTTTAATTAAAAAATATGAAGTTAATGCTTATATCGAAGGGATACTTGTTTCAAAAACAAAACAGATTCCTTGTATTATTACAGGAATGGTCAAATCAGTTGTTGGAAAAGATATTTATATTTCATTATGGGATGCTTTTGATCCTACTGATCCATTGAATGATGAAACTAAAGAATGGCTAACCAGGGACTGGATAATCCAAATAGGTCAAATGGGTATAAACAAGGTTCATCCGAAATATTTACTGTTTGAAACAGGAGAAGAACTTTCATTAACAAAAAAGGTTTTAATTACAAAAAATTTATCCGTTTCATTTTCTGGAAGAAAAATTATTGAAGATGTATCTTTTACCTTGGAAAAGGGAGAGATTATGGGAATAATCGGAGAATCTGGAGCAGGTAAATCTACTACAGTTAAAGCAATACTCGGGGAAGTTGATTATTCTGGAGAAATACTTGTTTTTGGCATTGATGCACATGATACTAAAGCGATTGCTCCATTTATTGGATATGTCCCACAAGATCTTTCACGTATGTATCAAAATTTCAACTGTTTGGAGAATATTGTTGCCTTTGGAAGACAATATGGGGTTCCAGATGAACTTTTAATTCAACGAGGAAAAAAAATTCTTACAGATTTGGGTATTGGACATGTCGCTAATCAACCGGTTTCTTCGCTTTCAGGGGGTCAGAAAAGACGCGCTTCAATTGCAATCGCTATGGTTCATAATCCATATCTCATATTTTTAGATGAGCCCACTTCTGGTCTAGATCCATTAGCGAGATATGAGTTATGGAATTATTTGGATTTGATAAATAAAGAATATGGGATTTCTTTAGTAGTCATTTCTCATTATTTAGATGAAATTGAATATTGCGATAAAGCTTGCATTTTCTTACGCGGGATCGGGTTTTATGACTTTAATTCTCCTCAAGGATTAAAAAAGGCTCTACCTGGAAAAGGATTGGCATTAGAAGTTACACTAGAAACTGTTAACATAGAAGCAGTAGAAGTACTAAAGCAAATTCCTGGGGTCGTTTTTACAATTCAACGTGGAGAACGAATACGATTATTAAGTGACATTCCTTCCAAAATATTAGGTGATCGTGTCATTGAATCATTACAACGTGCGAAAATTCCCCTTCACAGTATTACATATAAAGTTTCAGTAGATATGGTTGATTATTTTACCTATGTGAGTGTAATTCATCAGCAAGAAGGGGGAGGTGACTTAGGTCATCTTTCAAAACTGGAAATACTTGAAATAACAAAAGGTGTAAATAATACCAGTGAGCCTGGAATTGTAACTTTATCAGATAACCAAATTTTAATGGTTGATGTTGACATGGATAAGATTAATGTTCCTGTAGAAAAAATTGATGAAACGCGCGCCAGCTTGAAAGAGCAAAAGGATAAACTTAAAAAAAAAAATCTGAAACATAAAAAGTGAAGGGGTAAAAAAATGCAACAAACTCGACAAAAAACAAAGATATATGGTAAAATCTTCCGAAAACAAGTCAATATCTTCTTTATTTTCCTTATTTTAATGATTCCCGGATTATTTCTCCATTTTCAATCACCAGCAATACAAAATAATAATTTTAATTTTCTTCAAATGATAAATAAATCCACTCCGAATTCACTAAAAACATCTACTTATGCTCATATTGATCCACGATTAGCCGATCTTATCAAAAATAATGAAGATCCATATAAGAAAGTAAATGTTCTTCTTTTTTTTTCCGATAAACCTGTTAAATATTCTGAATTATCCAAATATGGAACAATACAAATCTCATTTACTTTACTTAAAGGATGTAAATTTGAAACTACTCTTAGTCATATCGAAAAATTGGGATTATTGCCTTATATTCAATCAATTTGGTGGGATTTACCTATTCCTACTTCAATTCCCTCATCAAATATTATAGAATCTTCTTCTTTTTCAATAAAGGCTGAATACAAAACTCAGAGCACTGAATTTGTAAATTTTACTAATGAAATTAACGCAAATCAGTTATGGCAGCGTGGTATTTCTGGAAAAGGTGTAGTTATTGCTTTGCTTGATACTGGTATTGATATTTCAGGTTCTGGAGGAGGCAATTTGGATGATTTAGACGATAACAGTTCAACAAACGATCCTAAATTTCTTGGTGGGGTATCAATGGTTCCTGATGAACCTCTTTACTATACCGATTTAACAGGACGAGGAACTTTTCATGCAGGAATTGCTTGTGGGACTGCTGGATTAAATCCTGAATATATTGGTGTTGCTCCAGATGCAAAGTACTTAAACGTGAAAATTTTCGATTCACTTGGGATAACATATTGGTCGTTTATGATATCTGGTATTGAGTGGGCTATTGAGCATGGAGCGGATATAATTCTATTTGTAGCCACTATTCCTGGATTGTATTTGGATCCAGTTTGCCAAATAGTGAATGCTGCCGTAGATCGTGGTGTAATCGTAATAACCCCTGTGGGTGATGATGGTCCTTCTTATATGAGCGTCAATACTCCTGGACAAGCCAATCAAGCAATTTCTGTTGGAGCTTACAATTCAATAACTAAAGAAGTTTGGGAACATTCCAGTCGAGGGCCATCATATGATTTTCACGTTGGACCTGATGTAATCGCTCCTGGGGTTGATTTGATTGGACCAAGGGCAAGATATCTAACGAATGAAAGTATAGAATTGGCAGTGAATTTTATAACTCAGATTTCACCCGAGATGACTGCTGTTTTGAATTCTCAATTGAATTCCCTTCAAGCAGAATTTGATACTCTTTCAAATTCTATCCCAAAGTCACCTTACGGGACTCCTCTTTCTGAAGACTCAAGTTTTACTCGTGCTTCTGGGACAGGTGCTGCAGCTGCAGTATGTGCTGGGGGTGTTGCTTTATTACTTAATGCTTTTCCTTTAGCTACTCCTGTAATTATTCAACAAGCTCTAATGCGAGGTGCACATTCTATTAGTTTTCCTCAAGATATTAATTCAGAAGGTTCAGGATTAATTGATCTATTGGCTTCTTATTCATGGCTCCAGGATTTTTATAAGAAAAACTTTACTGATTTTCAGAGTTCTTCAGTACCGCTTTTTTATTCAGGAATGATAACTAATGAAGATTTAACCAATGTATCTCAATACAGCACAGATCTGAATTATTCACAAATTGAAAACACTACTTTTTCAGCATTTATGAGTTCTCAAATGATGAGTTCTGCTTTAGTTATTAATACATTAAATGAAAGTAATCCATTAAACGTTCAGAACATCTCAATACATCTTCCATTGAATCAATTTGGTGTTGGATACTCCCTTTCTGGAGATTCTGAAGATTTTGAATTTCATTGGTTATCAGAATTTAAGGTAGTAAAAGAAATGCATGAAATGGTAAATACAATTGTATATCCTGATGGATATCGAAGATATGTCAGTATTCTTGAATTTAATGGGCTTTATATTGCTTGCTTAGTGGAGACTTGGGCTTATATAGGGGAAAAGAGTGATACCATATCAACATTTAATTTTACAAGTCCCTTAACAGGGGAATCTTATCAGACTGGTTTAAATTTTTCAACCTTGAAATTGACTCATCGATTAAACGCCTTTAAATTTTCCTTTCATTTTATGAATGAGCGAAAAGATCATCAATCATTTAGAAACTTAACTTTAATTTCTTTTATAAAGGGAGATTTGTTTGTAAATGAAACAGGAACCTTAGATAATTTAAATTACAAAGGATTTGATGCAGAAAATACCTTAGAATTCATGAAGGACGATATAGTTATATTTGATTCACAATCTCAAATGATGTGGGTGGAAGATTTTGATAATTCATCGAATTTACTTAATAATCCAAGATACGCAGCAATTGGATTTGTATCTTCATCGCATAATTTGTCTTCTTTTGCAGTTGGGAATAGCTTTAACATCTTATTAAATATTTCTCAAGCTAAATTGGCAAATTCTACTTGGAATTCAAATATTTCAAAAGATGTTGTTTTTTCACAAAAAAATTCAACTAATTCTCTTATCGATCCAAGTTTTGCACAACTTTATTCTTTAAATGATTTGGAATTTGGAACTACTTCTGAATTTAATGGAGTTATGTCCATTTCACAAGCAAATTCAATATCAGAATGTCGCGATATTGTTAAATCAAATGCTGAATTACTTCAAACAAATACAACTAACTATAATGTCACTGATCTGATTGTTTTTTCTGCCAGTTTTTCGAGAATTCATGAACCTCATGTTCCCTATCAATCATCTGTAAAAATTCTTAATTTAGGAAATCAAATTATTCCAAATACACAATTAGTTTTTTATTCAAATCGAACTGTAAAACATGGAGAATCCGAGATTTATTCACGTATTATTTCTATTCAAAATCTTCAACCATTTAATTTAAAATCATATAATACTTCTTGGATTCCTCTGGATTCTGGAATTTATCAAATTGGCTGGATTCTTGGAGATATGGATCAGTTTTCTGAAACACCATCGATTACTGATTTAGAATATCTTTTATTTCAAAATCCTGAAATAACAGATTATAGAGAGATGACAGACAGTATTGATGTTAATTATCTTTCTAACATTCTTTTCCGCAATATTTTTATTATTAACGCTTCTCTTTTAGAAAACAAAAAAATCTCGACCTTTTTAGTAAGTCCTTTTAATCTTGATATCGCTCCGATGCAGATTTATACTCCCCTTGATTATGCTGTTTATAATCTTTCAATTTTAGCAATTCGAGATATTAATAATATAGAAATCTCTACTGATGGATTGGGAAAGCGAATTGTCCAATTTATGGAATATTCGTTAATAAATACTCCCTCTTTTTCACTTTTATCTTCTAAAAAATTAAATTTACATACATACAATTCAATCCCTCTAATACTTTTTGGTAATCCCCTCATTCCTCCTGGTCAAATTAATTTTAATATAACATTTCGACTTGAAGGAGAGAGTCAACCCTTTTATTCAATTCCAGTATCTTTCCAAATGAGTCCAACTCGAGGTCGAGTCTGGTTTGATGCTACCCATTTAAACTTTTTCCGATCTGAAAAAATAAGTAATCTGGCATCTTTAACAAGTTTTGGCGATATTTCTAAATTGAATTTGTCTGCAGAAGAAAATTTCGGAAATTTTAATGATATCTTAAAAGGAAATTTCGATATTTCATCAATATTCGATTTAAATGAGCGACTTGACACTACTTGGGGAAATTATTATGATCTACATTCATCATGGGCTAATCCAACTTCAAATTTTGGAAAGGGTGCCTTAGTATCAACAATTCTTCCATTTTTGGATCTTAATCTTTCACAATTTTTTGATTTTTCTCAATTTAAAAATGAATCAGAATCGAGTAATGAACAGGATTATTTCTTTAATACACAAGATCTTCTTCCAGAGACAAGTTTTTTGGGTGATTCTATTGGAAATTATAAATTTGAGAATGAAATAATATCCACTACAATAATCAATCACGATCTACTTCAATTTTTTGATGTATTGGTCATCAATGATCCTGAACAAGCATTTACCAAAGATGAAATGGATGATATATATGATTGGGTTGATTCTGGAGGGACTTTATTTGTTTGGAGTGAAGATTATCTTCATTCAAATTTAGAATCATTAAACAATTTATTGGATGAATTTGGGTTAAAATTTGCCAATTCATCCTTTTATCCTTATGATACATATAAACAATTTGAGGGTAATGATGGACTATGCTATTTAGACTTTTCTGCTTCAGATAAAATTAGTTCATTATTCCAATCAACAGGATTCTCAGCAAATTCTATTGCACTACGCGATCCAATCGAAATTTTTTCTACCAAATCAGATTCTCAAATTCTTGGTTATAAAACTATGTTTGATGGAGAACATGGCGTAATCGGTCTTTCCACTTATGGGAAAGGAAAGGTTTTTGCAATAGGTGATTCGGATATCTTTAAAAGATCTTATCTTTCAAAAGCAGATAACTCTAAATTCGCCCAACAGTTAATCCAATGGGGGCTTTCAAAATATTATAATATGAAAATTGAAATTACTCCATCAATTCTACCCTTTTCTACTCAAGGTTTTGTAGATATCTCTTTTTCAAATTTTGAATACATGAAGGAACGAAATTTATTTTCCAATGGATTTTTGTTTCTTGGACTCTATTTTGATTCAAATGGAAATCCAATAAATGCCAGTATATACGGGATTGAAACTCCACTTCTTCCCTTATTTGAAACTGAACCTGGGCATTATGATACCTTTTTTGATACTAAATGGATAAATCAAACAGGAATATATTATATATTATTAATTATAGATCATCCTGCAGCTGTAAGTGAGATTTCATATCTTTCTTTTAATGTAGTTGAAGGCCCTCCCTCTTCGATTATCCAACAATATCAGATACCCAATCCTTCATATCCTCACTATATTGATATTATTGGTGTATTT
Source organism: Candidatus Harpocratesius repetitus (assembly GCA_021498095.1). Taxonomy (GTDB): domain Archaea; phylum Asgardarchaeota; class Lokiarchaeia; order Sigyniarchaeales; family Promethearchaeaceae; genus Harpocratesius; species Harpocratesius repetitus. The sequence continues at coordinate 1,842,816 of JAIZWK010000001.1, forward strand.
GGTATTATTCTAATGATGGCTGGATTATATTACTACAATCAACAGAAAAGTAAAACTCGATTGAAAATCATTCCTCTTCAAGGTGACTATTTAAATTTGGCCAAAACGCGATTATATGAAGGTGAAACCTTACTAAAACTTATGTTGCGAGGGATTAAAAAAACAGATGTGGAAGAAATTGAACGATTGCGCTTTTTACTTTCAAATCAAAAAAGAGTAATCAAATTCTTCAAAGATTTAAATAAATTTGGAGAAACTATAGGAGAACATTACTGATTGTTCAATTCTTTAATATATTGGGGGATTACGTGGTTAATAATAATGATAATTTTTTATTAATAATCGAATAATACAGAAAAAAAGGGAAAAATATGAGTTCTTACCAATATCGTCAGCGAATGATGTTCAGAAAGCGAATTCTTGATATTTTTGTATTAACACTTTCTGTAGGAGGTATTTTAGGAAGTATGTTTATGATTGGATATTGTGCATTTTGGCTCCAAATTAAGTTATTAAAGCCATATTTACTCTATTTCATCATAATCATCTTAGGGATAATGGGATTACATATTTTTCGGAAAGAAATCGAAATTTAAATGATTTAAATGCAAAAAGACCTAAAGAGCTTCAATTGAAAATGATTAAATACCTAAATGCTTAAGTGCGTTGATTATTTAATATTCTTCTTAAAAAAACACGAATTTTTTTATAGGAATACCCATTATTTAGCAGTGAATGATATGATTGAACCAAAAATTTGCGAAAATTGCGGAGCTGAAGTATCTGCAGATGATATTTATTGTGCATTTTGTGGAGCCAATTTAAAAATTCAAAAGAAGAATTGGGAATCCCAAAAATTTCCTGATATTCCAGTAGATCTGCAATTAAATAAAAATTCAATTCAAGAATATAAAAATCTTACTAGACAAATAGAACAATTGCAAAAAGTTGATTCTTCTTATGCAGAACATAAAAAATACTGCCAAATTCTCCAAGATCAACTTAGAATCGCTCAAAAAAATTATGAAAATTTACATCTTACCACTCAAAAAGAATTAAAGGATGTTGAGAAATTAAAAAATTTGAGTCTTAAATCGATTCTTGCAAGTATTCGTGGAGATCGAGAAGACAAGATTAAAAAAGAAGAATTAGAATATTATACAGCATTGAATCGAGAACAGGCAGCTAAAAATGATTTAGATGAACTTCAAAAGCGTCTAAATATTGCACAATCAGAACTTGAGAATCTCGCCAAATTAGTGAAGAAAAAGCAAAATCTTGAGAAATCTTTAGTTATTTTAATTGATAAAATTTGTGAAGGAGTAAAAGATCCTATCGAAGATAAATTGGAAATTGAACTTCAAAACCTTTTACAGCAGCAAAATCCTTTAGAAATTCATAGAAATCAGCTTAGAAATGCATTAAGTCATCTTAATAATGCTGAATTTCATTATTCAAATGCCCTTGAATCGATTCGTAAAGCTCTTCGCGCTAGTGATTGGGACACGTTTTTTAGTGGTGGTTACTTTGCTGATTCTATTAAACATTCAAATATTGCTGATGCCCGAGATGCTGATATTCGCGCACGTCGTTCAATTCAATTAGCTTACAAAATCATTCCTAACATGCCTCCAATTCCATCTGCGAAAATTGAAGATATTTCTATATTTTGGGATGTATTCTTTGATAATATTTTTTCTGATCTTAATGCTCGAGAAAAAATAGTTAGATCACGAGAATCACTTATGGATGCTTATCATGGTGTAAAATCTGCAAAAAATTGGGTCAATAATGAATTACAAAAAATAAATTCTCAATTTAAAGAATTACATGAAAAAATTAAACACACACGCGATGAACTGACAAAAAGAAGAAGAGTATTAATTGAACAAGCCATTCAAACTTGATCTCTTATTCACTCTACTACCAAGAAATATAATAAAAAAAGGGATATTTTTTCTTAAGAATACTTTTAATTCACAATGTATAACACTTAGGTAATAACATTTTTTTTGTTTAATTCAAACGGGAAAGGAGCCAATGATTTTCGATATACCTTTAGATTACGCCGGTTTTTCATTGATCGTTTGGACAGGCCTTTTTTTAGGTGTTTTACATTCGATCATGCCATGTGAAGATAAGTTTATTTTTATTTTCTATTCTTTTGGTGTGGCGCGAGACTGGAAGCAAGCTTTCCGAATTATTAATTTCTATGGTGCTGGATTATTTTTAATGAATTTGATCATTGGAAGTATTGTTTCATATGTAGGGGCAATTTTTGGTGCATTAATTAACATAGATAATTACCGGTTTATTTGGAATGCAGTATCTTCTAGTGTTCTTATCATTAGTGGAATAATTATGTTGATTCAATTGAAACGAAGAACTTATTGGCCACATAGCGATCAATTTCAAGAATTGACTGAAAGTCTAGCAACTTTACGATCTCGTAAACGAACTGCTTTTTTATTAGGAATCTTAGCAGGAATCCCGCCTTGTATTTTTGAAACGGCAGTATATTTGCAAGCAGTTTCAATTTCAGTTAGCTATGGCTGGGGAAATGGAACATGGGTTGTATTTTTCTTTGGAATTGGTAGTTGGTTAGGTTTATATCCATTAGCATTAGTTGGTAGTGCTAGTGGCAGATTGTCAAAAGCGTTACAAGGATCAACTCTTCAAAAGATTCAACAGCGTTTGAAACGAGCAAATGAAGGAAAATCCTATTCTTTGGAAGATACAAATCAAGGAAAAATCAATATTGATTTAAATCAAGGTGGTGCAAAATCCTTAAGCAAATTATCAAGTTCTTCAAAAATTGAACATGCAAGTGCTTTAATTATGATTGCTTTCGGGATTCTTTTTCTAATTTTGGCGATTTTTCAAATTGAAATCATTCCTCCTGAGAATATTCCTACACGTGTACCTTGGCCATTTCCAATATAAGCGTTTTTTTTAATTGAATATAAATTAGTGTATTTATTTTAGAGGAGATTAAGATTTAAATGGGAATACGGGAGATAGAAGATCGAAATCGAATGCGGGAGTTAATGCGCAAAAAAGCCGCAGAATTAAAGATGCAAAGATTAGAAGCAAAAACTGCAATAACTAAAATGACAAAAGAAAAATTGGCACAGATAGCAAAAAAACATGGAGTAATTATTGCCTTGGATCCCGAAATGCAGGAAGCTGTAGAAGAAATTCGTAAAAAGTATAATATTCCAAAAGAACGAATTATAAAGGAGCAAATTACAGAAGAGTCTGTTTTAAAACGTGGAAAAAAGGTTGATCATGAAAAATTAGGAATGTTAGCTTATCAGCGGGTAATGCTTGAAAAACAAGAAACCGGTGGACTTCTCACTTTACCAGATATTTTTGATCGCGTAAATACAGGTATATTACAAGGTAAAATTACAATTGATGATGTGGAAAAGGCAGTAAAAATATTAAAGAAATCGAATGTTATTCCCGAACTTCGTAAATTAGAAAATGGCGTATTAATTGCCTCCTTTTTCCCTGTTCAGTATACACAAGATCAAGCATTAATACTCAATTTAGTTAAAGATGACGGTGTTATAACAACTGGAGATGTGTGTAAAAATTTGAATTGGACCATCGAACGGGCGGAACGGGCTTTACAGAACTTAGTAGACACTCGAGTAGCGCGTATTATGGAAACCTTTCGAACTGGAAAGCGCTACTTCTTTCCTAGCTTAAAAATTAAGAAAAAATAAGGATTTATTATTTAATTATTGATTTAATTATTAGAACAGACTCAATTCCATTTTTTTTTCATACTAATTTAAATTTGATTCCAAATTGATTATCATCGAGTTCTATCATGGTGGCTTTATGCTTCTTTTCTAATTTACGAAAAATAGTTTTTAAATCTTCCACAGGTAAAAGTGCAAATTCTTGATTTGAATTTCGAATATCTGGGATCATTACAACATCAAAAATTGCGTTATTGTATGCCCATTCTTCAATAATTGTTATCCATTCTTCCAAAGATTTCCAATAAACGCGTAATTGATCCTTTTTCTTTTTATTCCCAACCCATTTTGCAAGATCTTTTTCAACCAATGCTTCACATAAAGTCATTATTGACTTTTTTCTATTAATAAATTTGTTAAATGGTTTCTCGGTAAGTAATCGTTTTGGAAAAATTATATGGAAAGTTCCAATACGCGCATAATCTAATAACACTTGACTCCATTCTTCCCGCCAAGATTCGAAATCTTGTTTTGCTTTTTTTGGATTTGGCATAGAATACATAAATTCATATTGTGGCTCTTCGATCCAATCATGTAACTCGAGTAACTTTTCATAAAGTGTTTTAACTTGAAGAACTTGCTCTTGAGCTACTTCTTTTTTAAGTTCTTCTAATTCTTTATTGATAATTGATTCGTCTGCAGATTCTTTTAATACGATTTCTCCTTTTGTGGCTGATTTAATATGTACTTTCAATTTCTCCTCTAATTCAACTAAAGGAACATCTTTATCAACAACAGTGGCTGTTTTTTCTTGTTCAATTTTTGAGAGTTCTGCTTCTAATTCCTTTAATTTCTGTAATTTTTTGAGCTTTGCTTCCCGTTCTTCAAGTTCTTTCTTTTTTTTAAGAGATTCTAGGTCTTCAGTTTGAGGTTTTTCTTTCTCTGAATTTTCTGACTTTTCTGAAATTACCTTTTTTTTGCGAATTTGTTCCGCGATCATTATCACCCGCCGTATTCATCTCGCCATTCTTCAAATCGTTTAATTTCTTCTTTTGAAACAACTGGTTTAATAAATTTCATCACATTCAAAAAGTCTTCCTGCCGAATAGGACGCACATTAATTGTATCATCTCCATCAGTAAGTCTACCTGAAACATCAAGTTCGCGCACAGGTAGCATCACAACTTCTCGGCAGATTGTAGAAATATCGGAGCCAGAATATCCTTCAGTCGCTGCAGCTAACGCCTTAAAATCAACTGTATCATCCTTTTCGACACCCTTTGTGCAAAGTTCAAATATTTTTTCCCTTCCCTCAATTGAGGGTAATCCAACATAAATTTTTTTCTCAAAACGGCGAAGAACTGCACTATCTATTTGCCAAGGCAAGTTTGTGGCAGCCATTACTGTTACTAACTTATCACTTTCACTTTTGACCCCTTGCATCTCTTGAAGAAATTGAGTTTTCAAACGACGCTCCCCTCCACCTTCATTTCCACTTCCCCGTTTTCCTGCAATACTATCGATTTCATCCATGAAAATAAGGGAAGGTGCGTCTAATCTTGCCACTTTAAATAGAGTTTTTAGTAATTTTTCAGATTCACCCAACCATTTGCTAACCAAACTTGCAGAATCTGCCGCAAAAAACTTTACACCGCATTCATTTGCGGCCGCTTTAGCTAATAATGTTTTTCCACAACCAGGTGGGCCGAAAAGTAGTATTCCTCTCCAAGGCTTACGTGCCCCTGTAAAAAGTTCAGGATGTGCCATTGGTAATACAACTGCTTCACGAATTGCCTGTTTTGGTATTTCCATTCCTGCTACATCATCCCATGTTTCTTTAGGTCGTTCGGTGATAATCGTACCGTCAATTACTTTTCGAAGTTCTTTTTCTTCATCAGTTATTTCTTCTTGTTCTTCGTCATCTGTTTTGTTTTCATCTCTCTCGTCTTTTGTTCGCTTTTTTGAAGATGGACCTTTTCCTCCTGAGGGCACTTTTATTTTCTTTTTGCTCATGTTGGTTAGCAATTCTGCACGTTTGAAGTATTGTTTTGCTTTATCGATTGCCAAAGCTTTCAATTTTGAATTCTTACAAAACTTTGCAAAATCATATAGAGTTTCTGATGCAGAAAGATACTTATCGGCAGCTGCATCGAATTGCTTGTTACGATCCAATTCTATGGCTTGATTTGCCATCTTTATTGCTGCGTTAAAAATAGCATTATCGTTGGTCATGGTTATTCACTTTTTTCGATTTTCTAATAGCAAAACGAGAGAGTGGGTTTTTCTGTTCTACTATTATAAGTATTTTTGTAGGCTTAAAAATTATTTTTACAACCAGTAGCTATCAATAATTAAAATTCGGAAAAAAATTAAAAGAATTTCAAGAAAATTTGGTTAAAAAGATTTGATTTTAATTAAGAGAAATGAAAAATCCAAATTATAGACGAAATCACAGAAAAAATGAAAGAAAGAAAAGAAGTTCTATCCTCTTTTTATCCTTTTCTAAGATTATGAAGGAATCGAGGCCAAAATAGCAACCAAATGCAAATTGCCAGCAAATAATTCCATTCTAAGATCGCTGAAATTTCTTTATCAAAAAAAAATTTATTCAAAATAAATGATCCCAAACACAAAATACCCGAGATTTGAAAATACATTTTTAAAACGTACATTGGAAAAAGCTTTTTCTCGTTTCCATTTCTGTGAAAAAATAATTTTTGAGACTCTATAATTTGAAAGCTTAAATTAGCAGTATAATAATAGCCCAAAAAGGCAATGAGTGCGAATATGTAGTGAATTGCTCCTAAATCTAATGGGAAAATGCCAACAAATGAAAACCCTAAAGCTGATAATATTCCCACAAATAAAAATTGCTTTGCTTTTTTAGGATGAATTGTTTTAAACTTCCCTGTTAAATAGATTATGTATGGAATATGGGCAATTCCATTAAGTATCACCCCAATTCGCCAATATATACTTCCAATTGGATTCAAACCAGGACTTCCTTGATCGCTAATTGTATTTTTCCAGAAAAAATAATCCGTTGGATAAAGTATTTGTGCAAGAATTGAAACAAGAACTAATCCTGAAAATACAATCCAGATATAAGAACGAATAAATCTAAAATTAAAACTCTGAAAATAATTAAAATTCTGAAAGTATTTAAAATCTTTTTGCTTAGAAATAAATCCTTTATCTGTTTTTAACTTGAAATCTTCACCAAATTTTCTAGTTCGACCGAATTCTGTATCAAGATCTCCTTTTTCATTTCCATTTCTTGTATTCATAATTACTTTTGATTTTATCATTGTTTTGGGTAGAAGCATTTTTTTCACCTTTTAACTTATGTAGATTCAACAATATTTGTTATATCTATATAGTGTAAATTCATATATATAAACTTTGTCATATCTATATAGTCGTGAAGAATGCTTTTTACTTCATTTTAAAATGTATGAAAAATTTCATACTGTTTACCATTTTATTTGTGAATTTTAGCAGCTATATCAATTAATTGTGTTTCAGATAAAAGATCAAGCAGTTTTAAAAAGATGTCCCAATCCTGCGAGCTAAATAAGTTATGAATAACACAAATAAATCCCCATCTTACAATAAATTTTAAATGATTTTGTACGATAGGAATAAATTCGTTTCTAAATACAGCACCACCTAATTCTAAAAAAAAATGGATTTCATCATATCGCATATAATTAACTACTTTCCAGCCCCAACTAAGAAATTTTTGAGATTTATCCTGATTAAGAAGGGATTTTTTACTTTGAAGTGGTGTATTCACTGATACTAACTTATTCATAATAATTCTATATTGATGTGATGTTGTTGTATTTTAATTCCGAAGAAATCTGGAAAGCGATGAAAATCATATGTTTTGCATAATATCTATCTTTTCAAACAAGGAATTTTCTTAATTATTTAATAAAAAATTTTTGGCGAAATATGTCGATTTTTATCCTCCGGAGGATAATAAAATTAAATACAAAAAAAACAATTAATGAAAAGAACATAATAAGAAAATTAATGAATAATCAAAGAAGAGTGAAGTTTTCTGCAGGAATTTTGCTTATGCGGGGGAGTATTCTTTGGTAACTTAATTCTACTAAGAAAAGCGAAAAAAAATATCATTATGATTTAAATAGCACGCAGATTATTCAACTTTATACCTTTCCATTTTTTTATTCCCCCTTCCACGAAGAGAAGATTTTGAAATCCTAATTTCTTCAATATTCGTGCAGCAATTTCCGCTCTTTTTCCTGAGCCACAAATAGTAATTATCTTTTTATCACGCCATTTTAATAGTTGGGAAATATCGTTCATGATTGAAGATAAAGGAATATGATTTGCTTCAGGAATAGTTCCTAATTTTCCAGATAATTCTTTTTCTGAACGTACATCTAATAAAATATAGTCTTTATTATCTTTCAATATCTGAGAAAATACAAGAGGTGAAATCGCCTTAACAGAATATTTTTCCAAAGAAGGATCTAAAGTACCTAATGATTCACATGCTGGACTATCCAATGGAACCCATGCTGATTTGGGATCTTGCGTGCACTGATAATTCGCTTTCAATACATCCTTCATCCAATCAGCTGGTCCTAAAACTAAATCGCTTAGATATTCAACATATGCTTCTTGATTAGTAAATTTAAGATATGGATTTGTTTGCTTTTGCTCTCCAAGTGTTGTAGGTTGTCTTCCACGGTATTCATGAGCAGGATATACGATTAAATTATCAGGTAATCGCTTAATTTTTTCTAATGATATCCAATGTTGTTCTGGGGAACCTCCAGGTAAATCATCTCTTCCAGCTCCAGCTTCTCCTAAAAATAATGAATCTCCAGTAAAAAATTTCCCCAGAATTATTAAAGATATAGAATCTAAAGTGTGTCCAGGTGTTTCTAAAATTTTTATAGGAATTCCTTCAAAATTAATCTCCATTTCATCTTGAACCTTTAGTGAAACACATCGAACTTGAGAATATTTACTCATAACTAAATCTGGTTCAACCTCTTTGTATTTTTCTTTTAGTGCGGCTGCAGCTGAAATATGGTCGGCGTGAGTATGTGTATCGAAAATGTATTTAAGTGTATATTTATTTTGCTCAATTATATCAATATAATCTTGTAGATGCTCTAATTGTGGGTCTATCAACGCAATTGATGATGAGTTAATCGGCCGAATTAGGTATGCTTTACAAGTATGGTCTGGATTAATCATTTGAAAATAATATTCTTGATCCTTTGTTAGCATGCGTGTTTTTCCTCATTTGTCTTAAATTCTTTTAAAAACGCTCCCAAGCACGGTGAACAGCAGCACCAGTCATCTCAATTACCGGTTTCATTTCACTTTCTGGTGCGAGTCCAATTGCTGGTGCGATTTTCATAATTGAAATATGAGATACATAAATCTTGCCTAAATCTTCATATACAGCAAAACTACATGGAAATAATAATCCAACATCTTTTGAAACATCCAATGCTGCTTTAGCAAATTCAGGACCGCATGCTAAGATGATTGTATATCGTGGATACTCGATGCCTAATTTTTTTTTAAACATCTCATCGAGAGATTTGATTAGCATAACGTTAAAACCCTCTTCGCCAACAATTTTTGTTACAGTTGCTACTGCTTCATCAAAATTCATATTCATTTTTTTTTTTAGAAAGTCAACCATTTTACTCAAAATTTTTTTAATTTTTGTCCTCAAAAAGGTTGTGCTTTGTAAAAATAGAGAAATCAAGCGCTGGATTTAGAATTAATAACAAGCAAAATACGATCTTTATTCCAATAAATTTTAAATCATTTTTTGCTTACTTTCGAAGGCTCAAATTTCTTAACTGAGATCTCCTTATTTCAAATATGGTCAAAGAAATTACTGAAGATGAACTCGATGAGTTGATCAAAACCAAAAAAATTGTTATTGTTGATTTTTCAGCTGTTTGGTGTATGCCATGTAAATCACTAGGAAAAGTCTTAGAAGAAAAAGTTGCTCCAAAATTAAAAGATCGAGACGATGTTGCATTAGTAAAAATTGATATCGATAAAAATCGTGGTATTGCTGAGGGTTTGCAAATTATGTCCGTTCCAAGTATGATGTTTTTCTTTAAAGGGCAACGAATTGTATTTCAAGGTGAAAATGGGCAGAATGAAGACCGTATTGTAGGATTTGCTCCAAATATTGATGAAATTATTTTTGGATTAATAGAGCAGTTAGATAATACCCCAGAAACCCCAGCAGAGAATTTATAATAAATAATTGAATTTATCGTGTATAATTTTGTTTTTATTTATTTTTATGAATATTGATTCTCTATTAATTCTGTTTTCTTAAATATTTGATTTTTTCTTTCGTTTTGCTTTCTTTTTTTCAGGTAAAGGTTTTCTGAAGATAAGGAAATAATGATGATGCACATTTGAGATATAAGTGTTAGGATAGCCCCAAATTCCTAATTTTTTATCGCGTTGACACCACAAGAATTCTTGGCACAGCTGCCAGCCGAATTTTCGCATTTCTAAAGCGAATTCCCATGCAATAGGATAAAATTGTTGTTTTGCTTTAAGTAAATTCTGCATAATTACTGCAATATAAGCTCCAGGGCGCATTACTTCCAATATTTTAGCGTAAATTTGAAGTAACTCGTTTAAAAATTCTGAATATTCTGCAATATTTCCCATATCTTGCGTACTTTCAGAAAAGGTTAAATCTAGTCCTTCTGCTTTACGATCTTTATGCGTGCTGTTTGAACCACCACGGGAATGATGCAACATATCCCAATATGGCGGAGAAGAAATGCAGAAATCAAATTTGGGAAGTCCCAATTTGGGAATATTTCTAGCATCTCCAACTACAATATATTGATTTGTTCTTTGCGCTGCAATTTTTGCCCATTTTTCTGTTAATTCAATTCCGACTCCATTACGATGAGTCTGATCACAGGCAACTAAGGTTGATCCAGTTCCTAAAAACGGATCTAATACCCACATTCCTTCCTTAGTAAAAAATTTGATAAATTTTCCAATCAGATCCTCTGGAAATTTTGCAGGATGAAGATGTTCTTGCAAATTTTTATTTCTAGGTGGAGGATGATGTTCAAACCATGATCGTGTAAATTTAATCCATTCTGTGCCTGTAAGGTTGTTTAAAGTATTTCGAGGACTGTATTTTCCACGACCTTCAATCTCAATGGGTTCACTAGGTTCTTCAATTTTAGAAAAGTGTGGTACAAATATTGATGAAGAAGAAGAATCTTCGTTGGAATGTTGCAATGTAAGTAAATCTTTGGCATAGAGAAGCATCTTTAGTGAAAATATGCATGGAAATCTTTTATTTATTCGGATTTTTATATCAACTTGCATGGTAAAAAATGATTTTATAACTAATGATAACGATCACATTTTTCATTTTGATGTTTGTATTATTGGTGGGGGTATCGCAGGTAATTTTTTAGCTTCACTTCTATGTTCTTCTTACTCGAATTCTTTAAATTCGCCGATTTCTGTATGTGTTGTAGAAGAACATTCCGAAATTGGGTTTCCCTTTCAATGTGCTGGAATTGTTTCTCAAAAATTATTATCTTTAGTAAGAATTCCAAAAGAAATTGTTTTAAATCGCATTGATAAAGCATATTTATATTCTCCTAATCTCCAAAGTATTTGTGTTTCTGCCCAAGAGCGCCCCGTAGTAATCAATAGGATTGCATTTGATAAGTATTTTGCAAAAAAGGCGCTTGAACATGGGGCAGTTTATTTCATGAAGGAAAAATTCCTTCGATTTAAGCAAATTAACAAAAAATTAGTTGAAGTTCAAACCAATCATCGAAAAATCACTTGTAATATTTTGGTCGGTGCTGATGGTCCAATTTCTCAAGTTGGTCGCCAATTTGGGCATAAAAATATCGTTATTCCAGCAGCACAAGTTCGGGCTCGAATAAATCATCCTTATAATATTACTTCGATGTATTTTAATGATAGATGGCGCGAATTATTCGGATACATTGTTCCAGAAGGAAAAAATGGGATTTCTCGCATTGGATTAGCGTGCCAACATCATACACTCCAAAAATTAAAACAGTTTCTACAAATACTTCATGTTTCTTCATTGAGTATCGAAGATAGGCAAGGTGGTATAATTCCTATTGGTGTTCCTAATCGATTTGTTTGGGACAATGTGGTCTTAATCGGTGATTCTGCAGGATTTGTTAAAGCAACTACTGGTGGAGGTATTATTATGATCTTAAGTGCCGCAAAGATCTTAGCTCCTGCTATTTTTAGTGCCTTAAATAATCAGGATTTTTCTTACCAATTCTTTCGTAGAAAATATCAGCGGCCATTTAAAAGAACTTTGGGAATAGAGTTGAAAATTCACTTTTTGATTCGTATTTTCCTTTTAAATTTACGAAAAGCGGATTATAAGCGACTTTTCAAATTTTATCAACTTTCAAAGATCCAAAAGATGGTTTTCGATGATGCAGATATGGATTTTCCCGGTCGAATTATAAAAAAACTACTAATGACATCAGAGTTTTGGAGATATATTCTGCCAATTTCTTTTCGTTACTTGAAATTAGTACCAATTTTTATCAGAATAATTTTAACATAAAGATGAAAGAGTGAAATAAGTGAAAAGTTAAATTTGTCGTTTTTTGTGATGACATTTTTAGCCTCCCTTTTTTTTAAATAGCATGCATTTCGCTTTATTAGTGTTGAAAAAAAATGAATTCTTTATCTAAATCTTCATCTCCTCAAATGATAACTTTATTGAAAACTAACAATAAGAAATTTTTTTTTCTGTTCATAGGAAGTACAATTGGAATAATTTATGTAATTCTGAAATATATCATTCAAAAAACAGATATATCACCAATTATTTTTTCAGCCCTTTTTCTGGTTTCAACTTCCAGTTTTTTATTTGGTGTATATTATTGGAGTATTAATTTAACAAAAAGCCAATTATTTCTTCTCGGTTCAGTGAGTATGTTGGTTGGAAGTGGATTTCTTTTCGTTTTTATCTTGAATAAAAATCAAATTTTCATGGATTTTGGAATAATTGGTATCGTTATCGGTATTTTTGCGCTTTTCTACTTCACTCTGTTATTACTTGGCAAGAAAATAGATAAAGAATCAGAATATGATTATGAGTAATTATTTTTTAATGTTCTTTGAATTTCCTTTATGTAATCAAATGGCAAGACATCTGCATGACTAATTGTCGTTTCTTGATTTTTTATGAAGTTAATGGGAATAAAGGGAAGTTCTTTCAAATTGGAGAGTAAAATACGTGGAAAAAGTCGCTTTCCATGGCTAAAAGTCATAAATAAATAATACGCAGACAATTCAGATCTAATTTGCTTTATCAGCATTGTTTGATAAGATTGCAGACTTTTGGGTAAAATTATATTATAAATACTTTGAGAAGTCAGTATTCCTGAATCAACTGAAGCTGCACATATATACATGTTATGTAGTAATTGCCGAACAATAATTCTTGAATTCTCATAATATTTTAAGGGCTTATATTGAATTCCCTTATAACCTAAAGAAATCAGACTATCGGGTTCTACATGGGTAGTTGATTCAGAAAAATTTTGAAAGAAATATTTCTGATTATCTAAATTGGATTTTGAAAGCGCTGATATACTTTTTTTTAATTGAAATGGTTGAATTATGCAGGTTTTAATAATATCATTTGATTTCGGGAGATTTTGATGACAATTTTTGCATTTTAATCGTTTTTCTGAAAAGGGCATCCAAATCTTACATGAAGGGCACTGCATTATCTCCCCCTTTTTTGATAATTCAACACCTCGAAAAACATGAATTTTTTCTTGATGGTTATTTCGATTCCACTCATTTATACTAATAAAATTTTTTTTTAACCAAATTACAATGGGACTTTTGTGTATTTGGTGAAGATTTAGCAAATTGGGAAAATTCTGGAGGAGTTTGGACTTTTTTCCATGAAATTGAGTCGATTCAGCATATTCTATCGATATATGTCCATTTTGATCATTATTTGTTTTATGGAGAAAAATTTCAATATTTTCAACCACAGCAGTTAAAAATGTATTTGAAACCTTCTTGATCTTAATGAAATTACAATAAGAAACAATCAATTTTCTTATATTCTGGCGTGAATTTAATGTAAGTATCGTTTCGGGAATAATCATTCCCAATATTCCATTTGGAGGTAGTAATCTTAAACTTCTCTCAATAAATACATCCGATAAATCGAATTGGCCATTTGCAGATTGATATCCAGCCTTTCTAAGATAAGAAAGATAAGATTTTGAGAGTTCTCTATAAAAAATATAAGGAGGGTTACCGACAATAATTGTAGGTTTAAATTTTTGTAGATCATCTGATTTATCCAAAAAATCATGTTGAAATATTTGAATGGGAGGAATATCTTCAAGAATTTCAAGAGAAAAACTCAATTGTTGATTTTTAATAAAAAGCAGAGAAATAACTGTGGAAAGTAATGTGGTCATAAATATGCTTAGAGGATCGAGATCAACTGCTGCAAGTTTATTCTTTATACTCTTCCATAATGATTTTTCTCTGAAATCTCTGGAATGAAGATTATTGTTTAGAAATTCTTTATCTTTAAGAAATGGATGATTTTGAAGTTCTTGCACCAATATCCAAGTAATAAAGAATCCTGAACCACAACCAACATCCAACCAATGTTTTTGGTTAAGATTTTGTGCTTGTTTTTGGAAATAATATCGAATATCAATTTGCTCTTTTTGTTTTTCTTTATTTTGATTTTGATTTTTAAATTCTTTTTGCCATAATAAATTGCAATTCGTGATTATTTCTCTAACTATTGTAATAGGGGTAAGTACCTGACCCAATTTACTTTTAATTTCACTATTTCGTGCCATAATAATTTGTGAGAATTGCTCTGTTATAGAAATAAATTGATTCTCTAAGTTTGATTGTAAGAAAAGAGTATCAAAAAAGCTTATCCAAGAATTACTACTTGAAGTATTATTATTATTATGAAAAATCATTCGATTATCTGTCAATTCTTGTAAATTTAGAAATATAATATGATAAAAATCTGAATAGTTCTCTGAATTAATTATATCTGAATGGTGTTCTAATGCTTTTAAAAAATGTTTCCAAAAATCAATTAACTTTCCATAAATGTCTCGATCTGATAACAAGATATAAAAAAAAAGGATTACACTACCAAAAAAAATATCGAATTAATAGAAAAAGTTGTTTTTCTTCAATAATTTTTAAGATACTATTAAAGATTAATCAAGTATAAAGAAATCTTTGAAAAAATATGAAAAAAAAGCAAAAAACTCAATTTTTAACACTTATGCAGTAACAAATTCTAAGCTTTTTCCACAGTATTCACAAAAAACATGATGTTGTTCTTGCATTACTTGTATCATTTCTGGTGTGAATGTTTGTCCACATTCAGGGCAGTGAATTTGTTGGGGTGCTTCCATTTTTGAGTTTAATGGCCGATTTGCTTCAATTTGTGATGCCGGTCTGAATACTCTATTTGTAACTGGTCGATATCTTTGTGTAGGTTGAGAGTAATGTTTTGGTGCGTGTATATGTCGCGAAATTGACTGGATTAAAGCTTTAAGGATATTAATTGATGCTCTTAATAATTCAATTGATAATGCAAATGCACCTTTTATGATATAATAAATAATTGTAAAGAAACCGACTGTAAGTGCAACTAAGCCAATAAAAATTAAAATTTGATTCAACACAGGTAAACTGTGAAGCCAACCACGAAAGGCTGAACAAGTTTCGATAACCGAACTAAAGCCATTGACAGCATTAATTGTATGTGACATTGGAGACATTTTTTTCAACCAAAGGATATGAAGATTTTTCCTATTACACTTAAATTGGTTAATACATATCAATTATTCAGAGACCATTTTTTATCATTTAGAAAATGATGGAGAACAATTGAATGCGAAAATTTTTAGTTTTTGATTTAGGCGAGACATTGCTAAACTTTAATCAAACTGGAAAATGGCATGAGAGATTGAAAGAAGAAATTATTCCAGAAATGATCTCTCTACTTAAACGAGAAATTAAAAGAATTGAAGGAAATCCAATATTTGCATATCAAAATAAGAAAAGTTTAGACCTCTTTAAATCCAGATCTCAAAAAGTCCATTCGATTATTTATGAAGCAATAGCGTTAAAAGAAGAAAAAAATCGGAGTATGATTTCCCGAATCAAGAACTATTTACTCAAATTGTCTTTATCCCCTGAACCACGAATAATTAATTCTCAACTTGATGTCTTTCAACGAAATTTAGACAAATATATTTCTATTTATCGAGATGTTCATAAAACTTTAAACCTGCTGCAAAAGCAGAAATATATTTTGGGATTATGGTCGAATACTCCATGGCAATCTCCTGGAAGAATTACTCTTTCATTAATGCAAAAATATCATCTTACTCAATATTTTGATTATATATTTTTTTCTGGTGATTATGAAGTTCAAAAGCCTGATCCTAAATCATTAGAGATTGTTCTTCATGAATCAAAGCAATCAAAGGATGATATGGTATATATCGGCAATTCTGACATTGATATCATTACTGGAGTAAAGTTTGGTATTCCCACTGTGTGGATTAATCGTGATGGAGGTGTATTAACTCCTCAATGTCCACGTCCAACTTTAGAAATATCCCACTTGGACGACTTACCTGAAAGGATTAAAAATATTTAACTATTCAATATTATACTCAAAAAAAAAGAATAATTAATTGAGGATATTTTATCTTTTTTAATTTAAACGCTTTTTTGAATATCATTTATATATGTCCGACTTAAATCTGAAATATCGCAATTCTTTTTTTGTCGAACTCGATTTTTTCAAAGAATTTGTTAAAAATTTACCATCCTGCTTATAAATTCTTCAATCTGATGTCTATTTTATTATAATTCTTGATTTACATATCTTGAATTTGGCACCTTGGTAAAATCGACAAAAAATAAGGAAGGATATTTTAGATTTGAGTCGGAAGAATTAATATGATGAAATGAAAAACTTCGAATCTTTAAAATTTAAAATACCCTCAATTGAGGATGTTTTATCTTTTTTAATTTAAACGCTTTTTTGAATATCATTCATATATTTCCGACTTAATTCTGAAATATCGCAATTCTTTTTTTGTCGAACTTGGTTTTTTCAAAGAATTTGTTAAAAATTCACCATCCTGTTTATAAATTCTTCAATCTGAAGTCGTTTTTATTAGAATTATTGATTTTCATACCTTGAATTTGGTACATCGATAAAATCGACAAAAAATAAGGGAGGATATTTTAGATTTGAGTCGGGAGAATTAAGATGATGAAATGAGAAACTTCGAATCTTTGAAATTTAAAATACCCTCAATTATTGATGTAATTATGAATTTTTTCTCCATTTAGGATAATTAGAGTCAAAGATAAAAGATTTAGATTTCATACTTTTTTTATATTCTCTTATTAATTTTTAATTATCATTTTGAACCCACAACCTTTTCTATTCCCCTATCTTGCACTACACATTATCATGGGAAATTCAAACGATTTTGATGAATTATGGGAAGACATCCCCGGTTATGCATTTATTGCCTTAGGAAGGCGTGGACGGGAGCAGATCTCGCTATATCAATGTTTTACTCCAGGATGCAATGAAAAAAAGCTTGATATGTTGCATATTGTTGATGTTGAAGAGAAAAACATTCAAACAAATTCTGATGGAAGTAAAGTATCTTCTATTGCTTACAAAATTAAATGTGATACTTGTGGTTCTATTTTTAGGCTTGTATTTGAACAGTATCTTTCCCCTAATCCGGATAAGATAGATGAAAGTATTGAAGCGGAAGAAGATAACTCGTTAGTTTTATTCGAAAATGTTTATGCAACTGATGAATCAGGACAACATAATTATGGCCGGATTGGATTTGTACAATCAAAATAAATTTCAATTTTAATTTTTTGCAGTTTATTCATTAAATGTGAGAACTATGCGCCCAATAATTCATTGTATTTTGTTTGATATGGATAATACTTTAATTGAAATTCCCGATACTCATTCGTATTTTGATGGCTTGATTCAAGAGGTAATTGCAAAAGATTTTCATCTTCCTATGCCTTCTGTTGAATCCAGGGATCAACTTTGGCGAACGGGAGATGATTTCATTCAAGTTTTAAAATCATGGGGTATCGAAAGTTATAAACAATTTTGGCACTTTTTTGATAAACGGGATGTGATTGGGCGCAAAAAATTGATGCAAGATGGGAAAATGCAATTATATCCTGATGTTCTTCACTTTCTCGAAAAAATGAAGAAAAAAAGCGTTTCTATGGCAATTGTAACAAATACTCCTAAATTTATTGCTGAACCAGAATTGCAAGAATTTAATATTATTCGTTTTTTCGATTATATTGCAGGTTTAGGAGATATTCAAGAATTATGCAAACCAAATCCAGAAGGAATTCTTCAAGTTCTTAATCATTTGGGTTATCGTGCATCTGAAACAATATTTATTGGAGATTCAGTAGTTGATGCCTTAGCAGCTGCTCGTGCACGAATACATCCGATCTTAATTAGACGAAAAAAAAAAATACCTAAATTTCCAAAAGAATTGGATGAAAAATCTGTTTTATTCTTGGATAATCTAACTGATATTCACGATTATTTTCAAATTATAGGAAAACAAGAAATTATTAATGAGCAATCAAATTAGTAGATGATTAAAATGGAAATTGAATTAAATACACATATCGAAAAAGTCTTTGTATATCAACAAGGTGCACGAATTGTACGTGTGGGTAAATGTAATCTTTCAAAAGGTTCACATAAAATCTTGTTAAAGAAGATGACGAAATTTTTAGATAAAAATTCTGTTCGTATTAAAGGGACAGGAAATGGAAAGATTCTAAATATTGGAATCGAAAAACACACTTCACCTATTTCTAAAAATGAGGAAATTGCTAATATTAGGCAGAAAATTAAAGAAGTCAAGAAAAAACACCATGAAATAGAATTTCTACTGGAATTTATGGATGAATCTACTGAAAATTTGCGAAATTTTGGAAAGGAGTTCTATTCAAGAGCCCCTATTTATCTAATTCGTGATAAGATGGATTTTAATAAAATTTCAGATACAGATAATTTCATAACGAAAGAGATTCAACAAAAAATTAAAGAAAAACAAAATGCTGAAGAAAAGAAACGCGAATTAACTGAAGAATTGAACAGATTGCAGCGAGAACTTCAATTGCTCTCACGAACATCATCATTTGAAGAATATTGGGAAATAATTATTAGTCTCGACGTTGTAAAAGATGGTGAATTTATATTTGAAATCCAATTCCAAGTGAACAAAGCTTCATGGATTCCATTTTATGATATTAACTTATTAGAAAACCAAGCAGAAATAAAGTTGATGGCCAATGTCTTTAATTATATGGAAGAAAGTTGGGAGAATGTTCATTTAGAAATTTCTAGCGCAAATTTACGCCCTGTTAAAATTATTGAACCACATCCATATATTATTAGGGAACTTAAACCAGAACCTATAGTTAAACCGCGCCCTGCAAGAAGTGGGTTGAAATACATGAAAAAAAGAGCTATGGCTCCATTACCTGAAGCTGCTCCTGAAGAAGAAGCACTAGGTGCAGGTACTGATCGGTTTGCTTTAGATATGATTAAGGAAAAACCCGCTCCTAAATTGGAAGAAGTTCATGCTGAAATATCTGAAAATTTAGGTGTTCAATCCTATTTAATTCCTGAGAAAGTATCAATTAGATCAGACAAACAACCTCATCCAATTATTTTGAGTGTTTTTTCATTAAATACAAAAAAAGGATATTTCTGGAGTAGCGCAGCTCCAGATTTGCTTGTAATTAAAGATACAATATCAAATGGAGAACAATTGATATTACCAGGAAAAGCCAAAGTATATGAACAAAATGAATTTATTAGTGAGATCTCCTTACCCTTAATTGCACCCTTTGAAACGATTGATATTGGTACTCGAAAAAGCCATGATTTAAGAATTGATAAAAAATTAGTAAATCGTCAATCAGCTAAAGAAGGAATTTTAAAAGGAAAAGTGGCAAAATTCTACGAATACGAAATTAAAATTAAAATATTTCGACACAGATCCAATATTTTGAAAATTATGGATCGAATTCCCCATTCTGATTCTGAGAAAATAAAGATCGGAAAGATAAATTTTTCAGAACCTCCAAAAAAGCAAGAATTAGGTGTAATTACTTGGGAAATCGACATGGAAAAATTGAAAAATCAAGAAGAAAAAATAATAAAATATTCGTTTGAAGTTACATGGGAAAAAGATATTAAAATTACGCCCCCACTTCCATAATAAAATAGATTCAAACTATCATTTTTGAGTTTCAATATTCTTTCGATTTTTTGATTTTCTTTCTTCTAAAATTAAAATTTTCTTTTTTTGATGAATCTAATGAATCTCAAGCTTAATTATTGGAATGGTTATTCTTTCTGAAGAATCTCCGAAAGGATCGTCAAACTGCCCTAAAAGTTGAATGCAATATTTTTTTTGGGAAGATTCTCTATTAATTTTTATAAGGAACTGAATTTTCATATCAAAAACGTTTGAATGCGGAATATCTTCGAATATTACACTAATCCCTTTTGTGGGCTGAACTTTAATCTCATATTCTGCATGATATAATATGAGATCTGTCTGATTTTCTAAAGTTATTGTTATTTTTTTTGACTCATTTTTATTTATAATAATTTCTGAATTTTTGGGTGAAATTCGGATAATTCCGATATTAGGAAATATTTTAAGAATTTTTTCCTTGAAGATTCTCAGTAACTGTGATTTCTTTGGGTGAAACTCATATTCTGGCACGATTGAATTGTAAAGTTCATATAATTTTTGTTTTTTCCATAATTTAATGATTTTTTTAAATTTCATCTTTTCATCTTCATGTACTGGTGGAAAAAGAATATTTTCTGATGATTTTTGAATATTTAAATTAAAGTCGGAGTTAATTTTCAGCCCAAAATAAAGTATCCATAAAGAAAAAGAAGAGAGATTTGTTCCCAATTTTAATTCATATTGCTTGATTAATTTTGAATGGGAATAGCAAAATTCAACAAAACTGATTAAAAATATTTCATTCTCTTTACAAATTGATAATTTATTCTTCTTTTGTTGATTAATCAAATTCGAAGAACTACTCATTACATAAAGCAATAACGCTTCATTTAAACAAAAGTCGCGATAAACTTCTATTTTTTGAATGTAGGAAATTATATTATATATTAAGTCTGCCAATTCACTTAATTTGTTTAAATGAATAGTTTCATTTTGAAGAGAAGGTTCGATCCATTTTTTTATCCATTCCTGCGTTTTTTTATGAATTTTTCTTGAAAATGCAAAATTTCTTAATAGAGAAGTATATTCTTTAGCGCTTTGAGTACTTCCTCTGGAAAGTGCCCAAATTGTTGCTAAAAGCACATCTGTTGTTTTATTTTCATCTAAATCCCAAAATATCATAAAAATTTCGCGAAGGATTATTATTTGAAGTTCTGGTTTGTTTATTAATTCTTTATTAACTGAAATAATGTTCCCTTTGGATTGTACTCCAAATCGAACTGGATGAGATCTATTTTGAAAAACTCGAACAGAGATTGTAGGAATGTTTTTCAAAGGATTTCCCCATTTCTGTTTATAGAGCTTTATCATTTTCTGGAATTTTTGGTTAATTTCTATAGAATCTTTATCAAATTTTGCAGTACTGGAGATTTTTGGTAAATTATATAATGTTATTGCCTTTCCATGCAGCTCTTTTAACATTTTTTCTGTTTTTTCAACTGTAGTTGCTCCTAATGATTGTCCTGCTGCACTGAATAAATAAAATCTTAATTCTTCGCCGAAATCCAAATATATTACAAAAGCTGTTATTTGAAATGCTTTGATCATTATATTTGGCAATATGGTTCCTTTCTTAAATACCGTTTTTGGCTTCAATTTAAGCAATCTTATTTCTCTGGGTTTTTTTTGGATATATTCTTCTTTTACAAATTCGACCAATTTTTTTTTAACTTTTTGTTCATCTGAATGAAATGTTTGTTTCATTGCTTGCGATGATCTTCTGATATGAGTAGATGAGCGTGATCCTTTGATAGTTCGGTTCTTTCTAACTTTACGTGATTCTTTTGGATCTCTTGATGGTGGCATGAATCACTTATTTTAAGTAAGCATCTTTAAAGAAAGCTCTATTTTTCAATAATCTGGTAAAAATTATATAATCCGCTAAAATTTCATTAAATATATTGAATCTTTTTCTATTTCTCTGTTCATTTCCATCTTTTTTATCGTATTAAAAAGAAAAATTTTTTAGAAATAGAATACTTCTTTTCATGTTGGAAATTTATTCACACTGATTTTAGGAGACTCTAACTTGTATAAACAACTTACCCTTGAGCACGTTGTACGGATTCCTCCGACTAAATTTGGGAAAAATATTGAAGATGCTGCCTTTGAAATCTTATCAGAACAGTTTTCTGGTCAGATTTTCGAAGATATCGGTTTTATAATTGTTGTTGTAGATGTCATCGAATTAGGCGATGGTAAATTACTTCATAATGATCCATGTCCATATTTTCCTGTAAAATTTAATGTATTGGCATATGTTCCCGAATTACATGAAATTGTTGAAGGTATTGTAATTGAATGTGTAGAATTTGGCGCTTTCATCCGTTTGGGTCCTTCTGATGGATTGTGTCATGTCAGCCAAATTACTGATGATTATATTAATTATGATAATATGGGTCAACGTTTTATAGGAAAAGAGACCAATCGAATTCTCACAGTTGAAGATATGGTGCGTGGTCGAATTATTGCTGTATCCATGGGATCAGGACGCTCTGGAAAATTAGGATTAACGATGAGGCAACCTTATCTTGGAAAAATTGAATGGATTGCTGATGAGATTGAAAAAAGTGAAAGTTTCCAAGAATCAATAGAAGTTGAAGATTAATTTTTTTTATGGTTTATGAATTTCATTCTATAATCAATACTTATCTAAATATTAATAACTGCGAGATGTAATCATGGTTAAAGAAAGAGCATGTAAAAATTGTCATTTAATCACCACTAAAGAATATTGCCCCAAATGTAAGACTCACACATTGAGCGAAGATTTTTCAGGGGCTGTTATTATTCTTGATCCCAAGCATTCGCAAATTGCGAAGCGATTGAATTTTGATGTCCCTGGAAAATATGCATTAAGGGTTCGCTAGTTGGATGATTTTAAAAAATTGATCTTTTAAAATTGTTATTATCTAGACTTTTTTTGATTCACTGTAGCTTATATCCCTTGAGGTGTTCCTTTCCAATTTGCATTTTCAATTTGTAGAAAACGTTGTTGTTCTTCTTGATTCATAAGTGCCAAGTTAATTTTTATATTCATTCCGAAGGGCGTTAGCGCATCTTGAATATTTTTTACAAACAAATTTCTCATACTATCAGGTATATTAGGAAAAGGAAGTTTTAAGGTTAAATGAATTTTTCCTTCTTCAATTCTTACATTTTGAATTATTCCTAACTGTGGTAAGGATGCATTTATTGCTGGATGTTGGATTTTTTCTAAAGCATCGTTAATTTTTGTTAAAAGTTCTTCATTCATGTTCATGATAATCATTTTTTTACAATCTATGATCAGTTATAAATTATAGAGTTATTGCATAATTATTCAAATGTTTGTTGTTATAGTTGATTAATTTAACTTTAGATTTAATCCCTAATAATCAAAAGCGGAAGGTTTATGACAACGATGTTTCTTAAGTAACAAGGTGGTTAAATGGTGGATAATGTCACCCGATTTGTATCGCATGAATATCGCAATAAAGAATTTGAACAAATGGTTGAAAAGATTAGTGCAGAGGGGGGGATTAGTGTTGAGCTTTCGCGAAAATTTGCTAAAGATGCATTGCATTTGTGGGAAGATCGCCATCATCAAGATGTTTTAACTTTATTTACAGCTAAGCCTCAAACACTTCATCATGAAATTTCTCAAATGTTGGAATATCTTCGTGATAAATTGCGTCCTGTAATTTTATCTAAAAAGCGCATAGAAAAAGCTGTTGAAATTGCTGCGAATTGCTTAGAAAACATGTATCATATTATTTAATCAACACTAATTCTTGATCTATATTTGAAGATCTTTTTCAATACAAATCCTTTTTTTTCTTAATTTTTTTACTCTATTGTATCTATGTACTATAAAATTCCTTCAACACTTCGAGAACAATTAGCTCAACCTATTGGTCACCATTTTATTGGTAACCTTGAGCAGACTGATGAACTAATAGACAAATGGATCGCTCAACAAATATCAAAACATACTCTTTCGTCCACCTCTATCTCAGTTCCATTATCTAATTCAAATTTTTCTTCAACTCAAAATTTTAATAGTTATTCCAAATATCAACAAGATCTGATTAAAAACCGACCTTCTTTCCCTATCATTTCATGTGTTGGAGATGTTGTTAGTAAAACTTTTATTGAAAAAGAGTATTTACGACCTTATCTTAAATATTGCTTTATTGATGGAGGTACACAACGAGGGAAAAAAATTGATATTACTCACTATCCAAATTTTAAACAACGTAAATTTCATAATCCGGCAGGTTGTATAAATGATGAAATCATTGATTTTATCAAGAAAACACGAGATGATCTTCACCAATATATCGTATGGATTGATGGAGAAGAAGATCTACTGGTTATTCCACTTATTTTAAAAATAAATCATGGTTTGGTTTTTTATGGACAACCTCCGCTTACCGATCTTGATCCTCAAATTCCTGCTGGATGTGTTGGGATTCGAATAACCCCCCAAATCCAAAATAAAATCGAGATTTTATTCAATCAATTTATTCTCATCTCAGAGTGAGCAAAACACTTTCAGAAGCGCAAAAATTTTTTTGTAATGATACATTTTTGCAGATGAGCTGAAAACGAAGGTCACTTACGGTATTACCGTGGGCCACCAGAT
The DNA here is from genome assembly GCA_021498095.1 of Candidatus Harpocratesius repetitus. Taxonomy (GTDB): domain Archaea; phylum Asgardarchaeota; class Lokiarchaeia; order Sigyniarchaeales; family Promethearchaeaceae; genus Harpocratesius; species Harpocratesius repetitus. Next base: position 1,867,586 of record JAIZWK010000001.1, read on the forward strand.
TCAGTTTAGGTGAAAAATTTGGTAGATATAAACGTTTTAAATAAAAAAGCAAATCCTCTTCTCCATCGTACTGAGATTGAGTTTGAGATTGAGCATTTAGGCTCTGGATCTCCAAATCGATTGGAAGTTCGGGAGAAGTTGGCAGCAATGATGACTGCAAAAAGCGAATTGACTTTTATTCGCAGCATGAAACCGCGATTTGGCATACCGCAAGTTCATGGAATGGCACACATTTATGATGATGAAGCCACTGCTGAAAAAATTGAACCTACATACATCAAGATCCGTAATATGGAAAAAGAAAAACGGAATGATGCATGGAAAGCTGAAAAAGCCAAAAAGAAGAAAAAGAAAAAGAAAAAATAATCAGGTGAAAAATTAAAATGAGCATAAATAAAGTAGAAGGCTTACAAAAAATTTACACAACTGGTTCAATGACAACATATCGTGTACAGAAAGCAGCCAAAATTGCGGATTTATTAAAAGATTTGCATTTAGAAAGTAAATATTTTGTTATTTTAGTTGAGGGTAAAAAAGCATCCCCAAATTCATTCATTGACAAAAATGCAGAAATAACCATTCTTCCTAAAATTGCTGGAGGTGGACGAGGTCGTCGAAATGTTAAAACAAAAGAAAAACGACAAAAACCACCACGCAATAAAAATAAAGGTCCGATGTGGTCTGTTGAGAATGGAAAAGTTGTTCGTAATCGTAAAAGTTGTCCTAAATGCGGACCTGGGGTCTTTATGGCTGATCATTATGACCGTCAAAGTTGTGGAAAATGCGGATATACACAATTTAAACGGATAAATCGTAAAATTCCCTCTAAAAAATAAATAAATCAATTATTTTTCGAAATTTTTTTTTATGATTTTAGTTGTTTTTTTATACTTTTTCGTGATTTCAGATGCCACAACCATTTCTTTGCTTGGGAATTGAATCCACCGCACATACATTCAGCGTAGGAATTGTAAATGATAAAGGTAATGTATTAGGACTTTCTTCAGATACATACATTCCTCCAAAAGGTGGATTAAAACCGACTGACGTGGTAGAGCATCATTATAATGTATTTGAGAAGCAACTTAAACAAGCTTTACAACAAGCTCAAGTTGATTTAAAAGATATTCAATTAATTGCATTCAGCCAAGGACCCGGATTGGGACCATGTTTGAGAGTTGGAGCTGCAGTTGCTCGAACTTTGGCATTAAAATTAAAAATTCCACTAGTAGGTGTAAACCACTGTATTGCACATGTGGAAATTGGACGGGTGGCATGTAATTGCGATGATCCTCTTACAGTATATGTTTCTGGAGGAAATACAATTATCAGTGCCTTTGAATCAAATAGATATCAAATATTTGGAGAAACAATAGATATATCAATTGGCAATTTACTTGATATGGTTGCGAGAGATCTTGGTATTCCCCATCCTGGTGGTCCAAAGATGGAGCAAATTGCTCTTAAAGGAAAAAATTTCATCAAAATTCCATATATCGTAAAAGGTATGGATCTTTCATTCTCAGGATTATATTCTTATTGTCGGAAAATGCTTCATGATAATGGATTACTTAAAGAATCAATAACAAAAAAAGCAGTTCAATCCCAGAAAAAGGTTATTTGTAAAGAAGATTTAGTATACTCTCTTCAAGAAACTGCATTTTCCATGATTGGAGAAGTATGTGAACGTGCTATTGCTCATACTCATAAAAAATCTGTTCTACTTACAGGTGGAGTAGCCGCAAATCGACGACTTCAAAAAATCATTGCAGACATATGTGAACATCAGCAAGTTGATTTTAACGTAGTTCCAAGACGATTGGCTGGTGATAACGGGGCTATGATTGCTTGGACTGGATTTTTACAATATCAAAACAGCGGAGAAACTTCTATTGAAAATTCTGAAATAATTCCAAAATGGCGTATGGACGATGTTCCAATTTCGTGGAGAGCTGTTCAAATATCTAAATCAAAATTTAGAGAAATAAGCAATACTTCAAGTTTTAGTGTTAGTTCTAATCCCCAAATTCAAAATTTATTTTCTCATTTTTTAAGGTCAACCAATGTTGATGGAAAGACGGGAATTTTAAGTAATTTCCTCCAAAATTTTGAAGTAATTGGGCACGGTGCTGAAGCAGTTTTAGTTCGAATCAATTGGTTTGATAAACCTGCACTTTTAAAATATAGAATTAAAAAATCTTATCGTATTTCAGCAATAGATTTACCCTTGCGAATTCATCGAACTATTACTGAAGGACGACTCCTAATTTCTTTGTATCAAGCAGGGATTCCAGTACCTTTAGTTTATGATATAATACCAAATGAAGCTGCTTTGATTATGGAATTTATTGAAGGGAATCGATTAAAAGATAAAATTCCAGAATTACCTACTCAAAAAATTCAACAGTATTCTTATTTAATTGGAGAATATTTAGCTTTAATGCATAATCTAGAAATTGGCCATGGCGATTTAACCACCTCAAATGTAATCTTAAAGCCTAACCACCAGTTAATTTTACTTGATTTCGGATTAAGTGTTCCTGATGTTGGAATTGAAGAAAAAGCTATGGATATTCATTTATTTCAGCGCGTAATTAAAAGTTCTCATGGAGATTATTTTGATTTAATGGTTCCTGCATTTTTGGATGGTTACAAGCATCAAATTGCTGGTAATTATGAAGAAATTATGGAGCGGGTGGAAAAAATATCCTTACGTGGGAGATACATCTCTAAATCACTTCGATAAAAATCTAAATCACTTCGATAAAAATCCGAATCTCTGTAAAATTATTGATCTTCAATCAAAAAGGGGAAAAAAGTAGTATTTTATATTAAAAGCAATTATTCCATTTGTTCGATTAATTCTTTGGCATTGGGTTTATTGTCTAACATGAATTTGATCCATTGTTTAATGGCATTTTCTCCACCGGCAAGTAAATCATCTAAATCAACACTGTCGGTCTCAGATTCTCCTTCAATGGCTTCTTTCCCAATTCTTACATTCCAGATTTTCGCTAACGTTTCCACAGCAGGTGCTCCAAGTTTAGAAAGTCCCCAAATCGCCGACTCTCTTGTATTCTTTTCTTCGTGGATAATCAGCTTAATTAAAGGGTTGATGGAGGGTCTCCCAAGTTTGGTTAATGCCCAAACACCGCTGGCTCGAATATCCTTGACCTCGCTATGCAAAGTCTCCAGAAGGGGTTCTACTGCCATTGCACCCATTTTACTAAGGCTCCAAACGGCTGATGCACGCACATCCTTAGAAATATTTCCTAAAGATCGAATTAACAAGGGAATGGAGGGCTTTCCAATCCGATTTAGCGCTTGTGCTGCACTTTTTCTTACATCTGCATTGTCATCACCCAAAGCCTCTACTAAAATTTCCACCGATTCTGGCTTTCCCATTTTTCCTAAAATATAAGCCGCAATTCGACGGTATGTATAGTCGTTATGGTTGAGCAATTTGGTTACAGGTTCTAACGCTTCATCTCCCATTGATGCTAATTCATTAGCTGTATCGAGACGAGTCTTAGTATTGGGATCACCCAACTTTTGAATTAATTCTTCAATTTTTGAACTCAAAAAATTTCACACCGAAAAAAGTTTTTCTACCATTAAAAGTGGGGGAGAGATTAAAAAGATAATGTTTCCCACATGTGGTATGTATTGAAGTAGCTCACCACTAAAAAAACAAAATTTAATTGAACAAGAATAAATATATTAAGAAAAAAGATCAAGAAGGCTGGAAACAAAAATCTGTGGGTGATATTCCGGTGAATATCGACATAAATCAGCTTTTGTATGGATTCCTGTCTCTACAGCAATAGTTGTAATCTGTGCATGATTACCTGCCAATATGTCGGTTGATAATCGATCTCCAATCATCACAGCTTTTGATGGATGGATTTCTAATTGATTTAGAATGAATTTTATACCAGCAGGATCTGGTTTACCAAAGATTTTTTTTGGAGGAGAATGGAGAGCTGTCTGAAGAAATGCTACTAAGGCACCTGCTCCCGGCCATAGTGCATCTGGTCCGGGAAAAGAACTGTCTGCATTTGTGGCATAAAATTCTGCTCCTTTTTGAATTAACATCATGGCACATCTGAATTTATTATAAGTAACAAAACGATCCCAGCCCACTAGCACAAAATCAGCATAAATATCACTTGGAAGTATTTCTAAATTTATAAGTTCAGGATACTTTTCATTTAATATTACAAATCCTCGTTCTTTCATCACTTTATGCAAACCTGTTTCACCAATTAAAAAAACAGTTGCTGAAGGATATTTCTTTGCTAAAATATCGGCAGAAAGGTAAGCAGATGTGAATATCTCGTTCTCTTTTACATCTAATCCCAATTTCTGAAGTTTTTTTGCAAATTCTTGGCGTGTTTTTGATGAATTATTTGTTAAATATGTACATTTTTTATTCATTTGATGAAGTTTTGAAATAAATTCTACTGCTTCAGCAATTGGTTCAGAACCTCGATAAATTACTCCATCTAAATCAAATATAAACAATTCTTTTTGCTCTACTACCTTCATTAGGATATATAACCAATAACATTATTTGAAAATTGTTGTGAAATTTTTTAAAGGAAAATTCTAATTAATGAATAGAGGGCTTTCTGTAAATGAGTGAAAACCAAGATACTATGGAATTTTTTAATCAAGATTTCTATTCTCAAATCCATCGTTTAAAAAAACAAGGTCAATTTTATACACTAACACGCCTTGTTGCTGGTTTTATCCGAACTGCCAATGATTACAACTTAGATGTTTCAGAATATGAATATTGGTTGACTAAGTATTATAAAGCCGAACGCACGGAAAAAGATATGCTCCCTCATGAAATTGATGTTTTGTTAGCTTCATATGAAGATAGATTACGTACTATTATTAAATATCAGCCAATTGAACATAGATCAAATAAATCCAGCTCAACATTGCCTATTTCTTTAAATAAGCAAAAATCATCGCATTTATTGAATTCTTCAGATTTTGCTGATTATTCAAATAATCTTGATTCTTCATCTGCTTCAAATTCGTTAGATAATTCCACATCATCAACAATTTTTACTTCTAATGAAGATGAACAAATGATTAATTCAATTGTTGATAAAGTTCTTAATGAATCTAGTAAAGATTTTGTTGAAGTGGATTCTCTGAAGAAATTTTCGTTAAAAAATGGCCTCCATCCGTTTGAAAATCAAAAGGATTAATTTTTAAGACCTCAGCGCTTTAATTTCATGAACAATGGCTTCATTCCCATTCGATGAACTTTGGAATTATTATTTAACTGTAACTTCACTAAACAAACATTCGATTAAATATTACGGCGATAAAGAAGCCAGATATCACATGGAATCTCTTTTTCAAGCAGCTTCTACCCTTTATTCCTCTTTTTATCCCCAACAAATAGTGGAGTTTAAGAATTTTAGTCCAACCAAGACAGATTTCTTTTTTATTGGTGACATCCATGGATCTTTTTCTTCACTTCATCGAATGATCTCATTCTTTGTAAAAAAAATAGAAGCGGCTTCTAGTCAACAACGCCATATTAAAATTATTTTCCTTGGAGATTATGTCGATCGGAACCCACTTGATTTACACACACTGGTGTTTCTTCTTTTATTTAATTTGAAATACCCCAAAAATGTATTACTACTTCGAGGAAATCATGAAGAAAAGACGATGAACAAACAATATGGCTTTAGATATTCTGTCCTACGGCAATTTCCAAGATCGTTATTCATTCAAATCTCAGAATTTTTTACTAAATTACCACTTGCAGCGATCTTTTCAGTTCCAAATTCTTTTTCAATAATTGCACTGCACGGAGGAGTACCAATTAACCTTGAAGATCCTTTAAATCCTGTATTACTCCGAAAAATTGAGTTGAAAGCAGCTAAATCTTCCATTTTAAATATGGATGAACTTTCCCAACAAATTTTATGGAATGATCCCAGTGAAACACTCCCTAAATCGGTAGAATTTTGTCCAAATCGGTATCGTGGAGGCACTTTTTTTGAATTTAACAAACAAATTTTCGACATTTTTATGGAAGCGAATAATTTTGACCTAATGATAAGGGGGCATCAACAATTTTCCACAGGATATCGGTTCTTTTTTGAGCAGCGTTTAGTTTCATTATTTTCAACTGAAAAGTACGTTGGGAATAGAATTGATGGTTGTATTGCTCAAGTAAATTTTCCTAACAAAAATGATAATGAAGCTATTGTGAAATTGCTCCACATACGTGATTTTAGAAATTTAAGTAAGATTTTAAGTAAAAAATAAAAAATATGAGTAAAAAACCTTATTTCTATTTTTCAAATTCTTGAATCTTTGAAATCACATCATTTAACGAGAGATTGGAATTTTGATCTCCTGTAATAAAATTTTTCAAAGTATACCTCTTTTGTTCTTGTTCTTTTGGGCCTAAAAACAAAAGAAAAGGTATTTTCATCCGATTAACAAATTTACTTACTGAGCGAAATGAACGATTCATGATATCTATTTCCACCCGAATTCCATTTTTACGTAAAATTTTTGCAATTTCAATCCCAAAAGTTTGTGTTTCTGCTTTTGTTCCTATGAAAATTTCTGATCTTGGTTGTTCTGGTGGAAATTTCTCTTGACGCTCTAATGCAAGAATTATACGATCAAATCCAAAGGAGAAACCTAATGCTGGAGTTTCTTCACCTCCAAAGGCGCGAATCATTTCATTATAACGACCTCCGCCACAAATTTGTTTTTGCTTTCCTAAAACCGGAACATCAATTTCAAAAACAATATTTGTATAATAATCTAAACCTCGAGCAATACCGCAGTCTATTACATAATTCTTGATATCTGCTGCTTCAATAAGAGTGCTAACACGCTGAATTTTAGATTTGCTTATTGCTTCGAGCGTCTTCGGATATTCGCTAAACAGTTGATTTAAACGAGATATTATATCTGCAGATTTCCCAGTCATATATAAAAGTTGCTCCAAGCGTTCAATAATTGCTTGTGGGATCTTCTCTTCTTGCATCGATCCATAATAATCATTAAGAATGTTTTGTTCTGTCTGTTCTTCGTCCAATGCTCCTATTTCTAATTTTCGGAGCAGACTTGTGATTCTATCAACTATTCCAAATATCTTTTTTTGCTGTGATGGCGAAAGTTTTTCTTCCTCCAAATATGATCGTAATATGGTTAGATCATTAATTCTAAGAATATAATCTTGCATTTCAAACCGTTCCATAACATTCATTGCGACAATTAACATTTCTGCATCTGCTGTGGCTGTATCCGCCCCAAAAATTTCAATTCCTGCTTGAGTAAATTGTCTAAAACGTCCAGGTGCAGGTTCATCATATCGAAAACACGGACCAATATAGTAGTATTTTTGAGGTTTGGGTCGATACATTAATTCACTTGTGATATAAAACCGCGCTAAAGATGCAGTATATTCAGGACGGAGCGCATAAAGTGCTGGATTTTCATCGGCGCGGTGTTTTGGAGGATCATAAAATGTAAAAATATCATTAATGATTTTTTCACCAGATCTTTTTTTATAAATTTCGAAAAACTCATACATTGGCAGTTCAATTTGCTCAAAACCAAAAGATTGAAAGATTTTTTCAAGTTTGATATAAACTTCTCGTCTTTTCTTCATCTCTTCAGGTAGAAAATCAATAGTACCAGAAGGTCTCTGTAAATTTATTTTTTCCATTTCTTTTTCGCTTTGCTCGGCCAGAAGGACTCACCATTAAATTATTTGATTTTTATTCAAGGCTAATATTCAATCAATTCTACTAATATAACTTCAGCAATAATATTTTTGCTTTAATCGAGGCTGCTAATTAGAAAAGAATGTGCCATTAACTATCAAAACTTAATTACACCCAAAAACATGATTTTATTTTTAAAAAGAATATCGAAATATTCTCATCTCTTGATTATGGCAATATAATGATTTGATCTGTAAAAAATTGTCATTGTCATTGTCTCAATTAAGGAAATGATTTTAAATAGAAAAGCATTGATTTTAACTAGCAAAGTAATGATTTAACTAGAAAAACAATGATTTTAATTAGAATAACAATCATAAGTGTTAATTGTTAATGCAAGAAATTTTAGGTGATTAAAAGTGAAAATTATTGAACGAATCCAAGCTTTTGATGTTGTACGCGGTTTTGCGGTAATTTTTATGGTTATTCTTCATACCGGTCTTCATGAATGGCTTGGTGCACAAGAACTTGAAGGTGGGGAACAGCAGGCTGATCCCGTAATGGGCTTCCTTATCTTCTTTTTGACAATCGCAGGAGTCTATTCTACAATATTAGTGGCTGTTAACAGCTATATGTTTTATCGACGTATAGAATCAGGAAAAAATACTCCTACTCAGCTTACATACTATGGGCTTTTTCTCGGAATATTTTTAATAGCGCTGAATTTCGTGTTTCGGATATTTTTAAGTGGCGATTCTGGTTGGTTATATTTTTTAGTTAAAAATGGAAATCCCACCTTTTCAGAGCCATTTTGGCTTGTAAGTAGTTCCGCTTTAACAATTTTAGGTTTAAATTCTATCTTAGTCCCCCTTATTATGCGAATTCTTAATTCTCGACTTACAAGTGGATTGAAAAATCGTCAAGTCTATGTTATTCTCTTTTGGATGGGTTCATTAATTTTATTATTAACATTACCTTTCCGTTGGATGGGAGCTCCTGTAGTTGATTCGTTAATTGATTCTCACCGCTATGTATTAGCATGGATTCTCGGTTGTTTTGTATATGATAATTTTCCTCTATTCCCATTTGTAGCTTATGCTTGTTTTGGTGCTATTTTAGGTATTGCTTTAGCACGAAAAGAAAAACCTAAATATATTTTAGAGTATACATGGTTTCAAACAATATTTTGGTTCGGAGTTGGATTTCTTGGAATGTATTCTCTTGGGGGTATTCATCCCGGCTTAATCTATGAAACTTCTCGAATTGCTCTATTGGAAGATTTCTTTAGGCATATCACTCAGTTGGGTGTGGTGTTTCTTTTCTTTAGCTTGGCATTATCCATCGTCGATTTCGCACCTCATGATAGAAAAATTCGCCGTATTAAAGGATTTCGTTTTATTACTCGTTATGGAATGATTTCACTCACAGTATATATTTTTGAGGCGTTTTTTTCTGGGTTAATAACTGGTTTATTAAATTTAATCCCTGCATTTCATAATTGGAATGCTTCTCTTATGTGGGTAATTGTATTAGGTGTTGTTTTAGCTGGTTTATGGGGTGTAGCGGCTAAATTCTGGGAGAAAGTGGGATATAAGTATTCTGTGGAATGGTGGTTAATTTGGATCGCAGGAAAATTTTCGGGAAAAAAGAGTGAGAAATATCAAATGGAACGGATTTCACAGCAAGATTCATCTAAACTTGCTGAACCTGAAAAAATATCATAAAATGAAAAATATTTTGTAATTCACTTGTTTATTCTGCAAAAAAGAAGAAAAAGATAACTAGAATCGCACAGACTGGCCATATTGGAGTTCTGCATCTTTTACACCGATATTAATTTTTAATCAAGAAGGGATTTGAAGATAATGCTAAAAATCCTTATGATGAAGGGAAATAAAGAGAGAAGTGGCCCGACCCGGAATTGAACCGGGGTTATACGGGTTTAGCTGCTTGAAGATGCATCAAACATCCACAACCGTACCGTCTAGCCACTAACATATCGGGCCTGCGTATACAAATGAATGATTAAAAGAATCATAATTGGCTAAAAAAATTTGCGGCACATACAATGAAATTTTAAATTTAGATAATTTAAGAATAAGAGGATTTAGGAAAATTTAATTTTTATGATTTTTTGACTATTTTTAAGAATGAAGGATCAATTAAGAGAAGCCTTATTTTTTAAATTATTTCAATATTATCGTTCAAAAAAATCTCATTGACAATTTCATTGAAGTTTTAGAGCAAAACATACACTATTTATTAAAAGAAAAATATTACAATTAATTTAGAATGTAGATTTAAAGGTCTTTGATATTTTAAATATAACTAAAAATATGCAGAACAAAGAATAAAAAAATTCACGAATATAATATCATATACTATTAAATGCAAAATTATTCGTAGTTCTTAAAAACAGAAACATTAAATCTTATTTGGTTGGTGTAGAAAATCCCTCTTTTTTTTATCTTCATGCAGTCTAATGGATACCGAACCTTTGTTTTTCCATGGACGCACTTTTCATCTTTAAATATTGCTCGAATCATCTATATTTCTCGCAAACACCTCTGGTATCATAAATCTTGCTCCCATCTTCAATTTCCCATCTTTCGGCATTACCAACGTAACATTTGTTATTCTACCGAAGAGCAACTGCAATTATTTAATTTAATTCAAGACATGCAGATAGATCGAAAAGGAAAAATCCCGATTAGTATAATTAGAAAAGAATATGAACTAAAACTTAAGGAAGCAGAGTCTCAAAAAATGAAAAAATCGCAGAAAAGACAAAGTAAAAGAAAATCTTTATCTGTAAAACAATAAACCCACTTTAAAGTTATGTTAAGCAATTTCTAACTTTCATTTCTCTATAATGTGTCAGAGCTTGCATGATTATATCTAAAAGTGCCTGTGATTCTTCAATCAACTGCAAATTTGAAGTGATTATCGGATGTCGGGAAAAGCCGAACATAACTGCATCTTCATATTTTCCTTTTATTTTTTTACTTGGAACCCATGCGGGTAAATAGCCTTGAATTATATACATGGGATGTTGAAGGAAATAGGAAATGAGTAAATTGTCTGCAACCAGAACAATCCATTCAATATATTCTGCTCCTAAAGACCAGGCTACCTCATGAAATTTAGCCAACATTGTTCCAACTAAACTTGGATCTGTGAGTTGAAATTTGATTTTTTCAACCGTTTTTACTGAAGGAGTGAACAATCCTTGAATTGTATCTCCTGTGGTTGGATCGTGAATGATGAAGTGAGTGTATTTGTATTCATCGGTGGTAATTCCAACCTTCAATTCTCGAATTCGTGCAACATCGGTAGGAAATGATTCATCCGCTATCGGAATGATTTCAACAGGCGCGGATCGTTCCATCATGGTATTAGCATGATCATAAAAAGGTAAGAGAGGAGCAGGTAATCCTTTTGGAAAAATTCTACACCCTTCATATATATGCCTTCTAAAAGACAAAAGAAAAGCATCGGATTCTCGCTGGTTGTAGAATACATCCTTTTCCAACATAAGAGCATAGGGATGAAGATCACCCGTTCTTCCCAAATATTGTACGGTGGTGTGTGCCGTTCGCGCTTCGATATACCATTTATCTATCTTATCGATGTGATCTTCTAGAAAATTTCGCATTACAGCGGAAGCCATTTCTCTAATACCAACGCGCGCTTGATAACTGGGATGAACGTTCAATCCCCTGAGGTATCCTGTTCGAGTTTCTGGATCTATGGTAACGGTGTAGCAACCGATAATTTTATTCCGCTTGACGGTCTTGAAAATGCCCCAATAGTAATTGGGATCGCTGAATGATGAAAATACAAATGCAGGGTCGAGCATTTCGGGATAGGGAAATGTGCCCTGGTAAACCGCATTATAAATTTTGACAATTGCTTTTGCATCTTCATAGGTGGAAGGTCGTGCGAATTTTGTGGGAACGATTCGTTTTTTCGGCTTTAATTCAATGTGATTGCCTTGTAGGTCGTATTTTTCGACAATCTCATCAATATCCTTCATTGCAGGAAATTCAAATTTCTTATTTTCTGAATTTATATTTGAAGGATCCGGCATTATATTTGTTTGAATTTGAGACTCCATAAATGAAAAAAAGATATAAGTATTTAAATGAGCAAAAAAAAAATAAATGGTTTTAAAATAAAAAAGAGATATATTTCATTTTATAATGCAATATTTGTCTTATTTTTCTTCATCTATAGCTTTTAATAAAGAAGGTAGTTGAGAGGGTAAAATAATTGAAAAATGTTTGAAATTTGATAATGCACCTTCTGATTTTACAATAAAAGGGTAGAATTTAGCATTGGTATTGCATAAACCTTTTAAAATTTCTTTTTTATCTTTTGAAGCTTCATTAATAATTCTACGACACCAAAAAGGATTTTCTTTAAATTCTAATATTTTTTTTGCCTTTTTTTCCAATTTCTTCTGCCATTTCAAATCATTTTTTAAAAATTTGCCTGAATCGAAATGATCAAGAATATCAGAAAGAACTTTTTTACATTCTAAAATTAGCACTTTGGATCCTTTTACAGCAACCACATCAAATTCCATAAAAGAATTATAATGGAGAAATTTCTCAATTTCTATAATTGGAAAAGGCCAATCGTTAAATTGATTCTTCATTTTTTTATATAATTTGTATTTTGGATATTTTTTATTAATTGGGCCCCGAAATATAAGTTTACATGGAGAATAGCCGTTATCTTGACATATTTGAGCAACTTCTTTTTCAAAAATATTTCCACAATACTGCCTAATTTCAGCTGATTTTGAAAGATTGAAAATATAATGCAGATAAGCCGTAAAAATTTGATAAATTGAAGTATAATAAAATCCCATAGAATAAAAGCCGATATATTGTTTGATCTTACTGGTAAAAACCATAAAAGTATTTAGATCAAATTTTTGAATAATATCTTCTTCAGAGGAAAATTCCGGAAATTTATGCTTTTGATTCTCTAAAAAGAATTGGTTTATAAAGAATTTCAATTCTTCAGGATTAAAAACTTGAGATAGTTCTTTATTTATTGAATAAGGATCTAATCCGATACATACATTTGTATTGCGCCTTCTATTTCTTTTTACATTTTTTTTATTTTTGGAATACTTTTTGGTTTTTGATATATAATCATACTTATAAAGGATTTTATGGAAAAGTATCTGAAAAGCTTTAAACTTTTTGATTATTTTTTCCTTCGATTTTGGTAGATGTTCAATAAAATAATCCCTAATTGCTTCAAAATGCAGCGGTTCAAACCATTTTTGAGAAAATATTATTAGTGTTATTTTCAAAAATATGTGATCTGCGGGTTTTCCTAAATTTTTATGAACATCTATTAGCTTTGAAAAATATTCCATTTCCGACATATTGTTTGAATAAAAATTGAGATAGAAAGAATGAAATTTTGTTATCAATTCATCAACCAATTTTCCTGTATAAAACTTTTCAAAATCGGAAAATGCTTTTACTGCAGGAAAATTCTTGAGAATTTCAAAATTAGGATACATATAAAAAACAGCATTGATATTTTTATTTTCCGACCCTCCTAATTCTTTTAACGTTTCTTTAGAAATTAGAGCGTTATGTAAACAGCTAAAATTTAGCGGGAGTTGAAGCTTAGGTGATAAATTAACAAATTTTTTTGGATTTTTTATAGGCATGTAATAATTTGCTATCGCTAATACATATAATGCCCCTAAACCAAAATCCAGTTTTGATCCTAACTCTTGACTTGTAAATGTTTGGTGGGTTGGGAGATAATATTTAGGGAAAAATCTAACCATATAAGTAAATGCAATTGAGATACTTTCTTTTAGATTAAATTGATGCATATTTCGGATAAAATTATACATCTTAACCTTTCCCTGCTCATTTAAAAGATTCTCAATTTGAAATGTTGATTGAGACATAATTTTCATCACTTTTTTACATAGGAAAAAAAAGATCGATAATTTAAAATAAATTAATTTGATCATCTAGTAGTTTTTTTTTGGTGGATTTTTTCTTTTTTACCGTTATTTTTTTCTTCTTTTTCGCTCCTGCTCCTTTCAATTTATTTTCAGAATCAGCCAATGCTTTCTCCACCGCTGCCAAAGGATCGGTCGGTAGATTTTCAATATTTTTATTATCTGATTCAGATTCTTCTACATTATCGGCAGTTTCAAAAGAAAATTCATCCTTTTTATTTCCTTTTCCCTTCTTTTTCATTGATTTTTCATCGGGATAAACCACAGTTTCACTGTCTGAAATTCCGGCTTCGGTAATGAAAAACGAACAGGATTCGGGAGGTAAATCGGGAGCATCAACAATAATTGCAGTACGTTCTAAACTTTGATTGGCAGAAAACCCTTTGGTCTTGAACTGAATTCGAAAATGACAGCCGTGAGCGACAATATTACCTCCAATAGCATCATCTGCTGAAAAAGTCCCTTTCATTTGGGTGGCAACTTGATTTGTAACCAGCACAGCAATGTTGTAGGTTTCAGCAAAAAAGCTGTTTCTTCACCTGCAGAAGTTATTCCCTTCTATATTTTTATCAGATAAGACTTTTTATAATGTAATTCAAAAATTAAAAAAGTGCGGTTTTGTTCTGTGCGAATATTCAAATACTGTTCCTCGATATATGAAAATTAAGTGCACCTTTTCAGGTAATACTTTTTTTCAAGAATTATTTAATCCACTTCTTTTAATGAATTCTAATTTTTCTTTCACCAATCAAGAAATAAAAAATAAAAATAATTTATCAACACAATCTATCTTTACAAAATTTGTAATAGACAAAGCGGAACAAATAGATCTTATCGAATATATTGAGTATGCAATTTTGGATTTTACTTCTGAAGAAATAGAATCGATATCTGAAAAAAAAGCGGAAAAATTAAAAAATATCGCAACCAGAATCTTAAAAAAAATTACGCAAAATTTAGGAATCTTTTTAGAAGAATAACTTGTTTTTTTAATTTTAAATACCAAAAAAATTTATTATTCTATGCCTGGAAAAAACATTTCACATGATTTTGCTGATGAATTGTCAAATCTCTCACTTGAACACTTTTCACATCTTGTATCTTACTTAAAATCTCATGTTAAGGATATTCCATTTAATTTTTCCACCATTGCGGGCGATTTAGGTTGGTCAATAGATAGAGTTCATGCTATGTTCATGTTAATTCGAGATCTTTACCAACTATTTCGGGTGCAGGAAGAAGAACTGGCGCAGAAAATGAACAATCTTTACATCCTTAAAAATGATCCATCAACACCTATTACATTAAAAATGACAGAGCAGCAGCTGCAAGATTTGGTGGATTTTCATTTTCTCACTTCCAAGCGTCCACAGTCTCTCATCACTCTGCAGAAAATACCCCGACTTCACCAATTAATTCTTGATTACCCCCCATTATTTCATCAAGTTGAAGGGAAAGGGGGTTGGGAACTCAATGAATCGGGAAAAATGGTATCGGAACAATTCAAACGGTTTCAAAGGGTGCATATAATTCCTGAAAATATTATAGCAAAGACAATCTTTATCGAAATTATTCATTAAGTAGTAATTACCGTAAAATTGATAGTTATAAAGATTTGAATACCCGTTTTTATTTTTAATTTGCGTTGTTTTTTCCATTTAATATGCAACCTTCAATGACTGTAGATTTAATGCACGAATTTATTCAGCAAGCAACTATTGGGATTTCAAATTATTTTGCCCCCTTTATGGAACTTCCGCCTGATGAATATACTTTTACCTTTTTCCTTAAACGATTTTTAATATCAACAATAAGCAGATGGTGGAATAAAGAAAATATGCCTTGGAAGGTTGAAAATCATATTGAAGAATTAATAATTAAAAATCGAGCTTTTTCGAGATACAATATAATAATCTATCAAAAAACTGATAATGGTCAACAAGCATGGGTTTTTCTAAAAATTAATCTCAGTCCTGGAAAAATAAATCTGTTCAAATGGGATCTTAACCGCATTAATCTTCGATTTAATTCCAACCAAGCGAAATATAAGATCGTAGGAATCTTGGTGGGAAATTTACCTGTGTGCTATCTTTCTTTAAGGTTTAATAAAGAACTTTTCTCAATAAACGGCAGAAATTATCAAGAAATACTTAAGAATAATAATTTTTCCGAGTTTGAACCAAATGAAGAAGAAAAAATAAAAAATATTGAAATTAAAGAAGAATTATATAAAAATAGCGACGATAATGACAGAATTGATCTACTGATAAAAACTGCATGATAAGTTATTTAAGGAAATTAAAAGAATAGAGATGAATTTCAAAATCGAAAAAATTTCGATGAAATTGATATTTATGAAGAAAATTATCAGATTTGCATGGTGTGGATAAATTTCTGCAAAAAAAAAATATTTAGTATTTTTTCATGATGTGATTTAATATGAATACACAAGATTTGATTAAAAAGCAAAATTCTGGCAAAAAATCGTTGAATCGAATTGCTTCTTTAGATTTTCAGCGTGGATTAGCTGTTTGAATGATGGTATTTCTTCATGTATTTAATCATATCTATGATTATTCATGGGTTAACATGGATACAATGTTTAATGGTTCAGTTCCATATTTACTTGCAGGATCTTTGGTAATATTAGCATTTTTTGGAAGTTGGGCAGGATATTTTGTGCTTCAAATGCAAATGATGTAGATTCGGGCTCATCCACCAAAGGTACACTAATTATTTCCAATATTTCCATATTTTTGGAATATTCATAGAATAAATACTCTTGCATTCAGATAATTCAAAAAACAAGAAATTGAATACTTTTTTCATTTTTTGTAAGTGATACAAAAAACTTATTAGGCTTTAGTGACGATCTTATAAAGTAAACGTCAAGATGGGAACCTTCTTTAAATTCCCAATTTGATTACAAATAAAATAATAAAAGTGAAAAAAATGAAAATTGGTGCTTTAATTGGGTTCATTATTGCTGCCTTAGGTGCTTTTCTTCGTACATTTGCATATTTTCAAGTTACCACAGTTGATTTATGGTTAGATTTTCGAAATGCTTCATCTGTAATAGAAACACCAGTTCCTTTAGTAATTGTTGGCCATGCCGTTTTTATCTTTGGAATGTTGTTAGTGTTTTCTTCCGGTTTTGTTAAAAGTACAGCTATGATGGTAATAGGTAATATTTTCTTTATAATCACCTTTTTGATGGAATTGAGTTTTTGGTTCTTTAATTTAATGTATGGGGGAACTTTAATTATTTTTAATGGTGTATATACCCTTTCTGCTTTGATTTACATGCTTGGGTGCATCAGTTTCCGAAAACATAATGTAATTACAGTTATCACTGGAATATTACTCTTTTTGTTAATTGTAGGTGTTCAAGGTGTAATTGGGATTGGACTTATGGCTCAATTTTTTGACGATAATGGATTTGTAAGCATGTATTTTGTAGCGCAAAGTGTTTTGACCATTTTTTGGGCATTTCATGCGTTATTATTTAGTTTTTCGAAAAAAGAGTTAGGATGGAGTCATGAAGATGAGGAAGATTCTCTGTCAGTTGAATCGGGAGCTGCCTTTGCCAGTTATGTTCCATATGAAACCGGACCTCGCACCGAAGGAAAGAGTAAAAAGAAGAAAAAGAAGAAAAAGGATGATTTTACCTTTGACTTTTAGAGTATGAAGGAAATTATCGTTTCTTTTTAATTTTTTATCTTAATTTTTTTCATATTTCTAAGGTCAGTTCATTTATTTGGTTATATAGGTAATATATTCTTGAGATCTTTTTCTTTAGCCAAAAGATCTTTTTAATTGATATCTTGTGTTGTATTTAAAAATCTATAAGCTGTAAGAAGGTATACCTTTGTACATTTTATTAAATCATCAATATAGACAAATTCATCCGCATTATGTGCATTATCTCCGCTGGGGCCGAAGACAACAATATTCTTTATACCTGTTTTTCGAAAATGACTTGCATCGGTCATACCAGGAGAAAGAAAGAATAAACGCTTTGTTCTATAAATTTTCTCAAATTGGGAAGCTAAAATAGTGCAAATTTCGCTGTCTTTAGATTCTATTCCGCCCGTATTCATAATCAATGGCTCTAAAGAAATATCAACTAATCGTTTTCGAACTTGGCGAGAGCGGTTATGAACACTTTTATTCTCAAATTCTGAGGGAACTTCAACTCGGAAGTGCAATTTATTAGCGTAATGAACAATATCATCAATGATTGTTTGAAGTGAAATCCCTGGCAATGATCTAATATCCATCATTAGTGTACAATCATCTGGAATAACATTTGATTTTGTTCCTGCTTGAATTTGGTTAAAACTGACTGTAGTATGAAAGTATGCATTCAATGGGAGTCCATCTTCATTGTAATTGCGGTCTTTTTCTTTTCTTTTCGGTTTTGGTTTTGAAAATAGAGAACCAAGCAATGTCGATATGCTGTATCGAGCTAATATCCCTTTAATAAGGTCTGAAAAAGTAACTGGTGGTTTAGGATCGTGAAATTTCAATCCCTTTTGGGCATTATTAATAAATCGGGCCGCTTTATTTAGTGCATTTGATTTTGGCTTTGGTTGAGAACCATGTCCAGAAGCTCCGTGAAAGTGTAATCGAATCCAATTTGCTCCTTTTTCCCCAATAATTATGGCTGGGCTTTTAATTGGGGGTTGTCCTGTTGGTTCCCCAATAATTCGCGCATCTGCTGCCACTACATCTGGAAATTTACTGGATAAAAATGCCGCGCCGTATTTTCCGCTGATTTCTTCATCTGGTGTGAAAATCATCTGCAATTCTCCCGAAAAATCTACTTTAGATTGTTTTAGTAGTGCCATTGCCATCATTTGGGCAGCAACACCACTTTTCATGTCGATCGCTCCTCTTCCGTATATTTTACCTTGAATTATTTCTGGTTTTAGTGGATTTTCGATCACTTTCCAAGTGTTTTGATTAAACGGAACAACATCTAAATGCCCCATAAATCCCAGCCGGCGACCAGGTTTATTTCCTTTAAGGTTAACAATTAAATTTGGCCAAGTATGTTGTTTTTCATTTCCTTGATGGGGACATTCTATTATTTCTGTGTTGATATCCCATTTTTTAAAAAAAGCAGTGCAATATTTCACAATAGGATGAAGATCGCTGAAATGCTTTTCATTATATGTTCTAGTATCGAATTTAATCAAATCTTTAACTAAATCAATGAGTTCATTTTTATGGTTATCCACCATTACCAGCAGTTCTTGTTCTTTGGCAGATAGTGGCTCAAATGGTGTGATTTGTTTTTCATTCATTATACTTGAACTTATTCGATTGGCACCAAAAAATCTATGTTATGTGATTAAGTGAAAAAAAGAATATTATTGTAAACGATTAAAATTTAGCAAGTCGTCGATGATATTTACATGGCTTACCAGCATTCGTTGGCAACAAAATCGAGTGATCCCGAGCTTTTCCCAGATTTCTTCAATGGGTATCCCTTCTTTACGCATTTGTTCATATGGTTCAAATAAATGAGCAATGGGTTTTCCGCATGAGAAACAACGCATAGGTATAATCATTATTATCACAAGTTGAATTAGTTCATGATTAACAAGGTAGCATAGGGTATAAAATTTGTGGAAGATTGGGTAAAATTCAAGAAAAAAATTGTGGAATTTCTGGAGGTGATTATTTTTTAGCGAATTTTGAACTATGAGGAACAGAGGCTCCTAAAAAGATGATTTTTGTACTAAGACGATAAAAAGTGCCATCTTTTTTTAGTGATTGTAAAAAAGACATTTGATTATTTTTTAGCCTATATTTAATGCGGCAGTTTATAAACAAAACCTAAACGTTATAATAAATATATTTTAATTCAAACGTTCAATTTATAAAATATGGTAAAATCTATCAGGTTTTATTTTATAAAAAGTATTTATGAAAAAACAAACTATACGAGGTGACAAAGATACTATGAAAATTAACAGCGATTTCGCTAACCAGGATAGGATAAAGATGCAGAATCAGAAATTTTTCCAATTTTAAAATTGATTTTTCTTTTTCTTAGATTTCTTTTTCATGAAATAGTAAAAAAATATATCAAAATCACTTTTGTTAATATATTAGCAAACGAACATGATTTCAAATAAAAACAGTGCTTTTTTTAACTCGCAGAGCAAATTTAAAAATAACCATGAAAATTTATCACGGTAATATTATTACATGCGACGCAAAAAACCACGTATATTCTTATTTAATTACTGAAAGCGGTCGCATTCGCTATGTGGGAGATGAAATTCCTGATACATATAAAAATCAAGGCGAGCAAATCGAATTGGGCGATCGAGCACTTCTTCCCGCTTTTGGCGATGGTCATATCCATTATTCGAATTGGGCAACGATCGCATCTGCCTACTTTGATGTGCGTGATGCAAAAAATTTCGAAGACATTGGTACAATCATCCGAAATTTTCTACCCAATGCTAAAAAGTTTAAGATCATTGCTGGTTTTGGGATTTCCAAGCACAGTGTGGAGGAAAAGCGGCTTATTACCCGTAAAGAACTGGATGAAATTTATTCCGAAAAACCTCTAATTATTATTGGGTACGACGGCCATTCACTGGTTGCAAACTCGGCCATGATGGAGAAATTTCCCGAAAAAGTTAGGCAAGCACGAGGATATATGTCTGATCTTGGACATTTATTTAACGAAGCATATTATGAAGGCTTAGATTTTGCCACTTCATATATCTCTCCGATTACATTGGTGAATTGTATTATAAAAGGATACGATAAAATCGCGAAATATGGAATTGGGTTGATTCATTCGGTTGAAAGTATTGGATTTCCTAATGATTTGGATGTAACCTTAGCATTGCTTATAGGTCGCGCACAAGCTCATAAAAATTCAATACAAACTCGTTTATTCTTTCAAACAATGGATATTTCAAAGGTAAAAAAGCGAAAATTACCCCGAATTGGTGGATGTTTTGCTACTGCTTTAGATGGTTGTTTTGGTGCATGCGATGCTGCTTTAACTAAACCTTATACTAATGATCCTGATAACAAAGGAATTCTCTTCTACTCTGATGAAGAAGTAATGCGCTTTACTAAAGAAGCAAATCGAGCAGGATTGCAAATTGCTATGCATGTTATTGGAGATGCTGCAATAAAACAAGCGATACGCGCTTTGGAAGCGGCACTAAAGGATTACCCCAGAGAGGATCATCGCCATACACTAATTCATGCTTGCTTGATTTCTCCTGAAGATATTCAAAAGTGCAAAGAATTGGGAATTGGGATTACTTTACAACCTGGATTTTTAGTTTCACCCCTTGAACCAGAAAGTTATTTGAATCAAATTTTAGGTGATCGCGTTAAATCGAGTTCTCCGTTGCGAATGATTAAAGATGCCGGCGTTCATTTAAGTGGGGGATCAGATGGACCTGTAACACATCCCGATCCTATTGAAGGAATATATGGTGCATGTAACCACCCTTATGATTCTTCACAATCACTAACAATCCAAGAGGCGTTAAAGATGTATACATCTGAAATTGCATACACCAGTTTTGAAGAAAAAGAGCGGGGTTCTTTGGAAGTTGGAAAAATTGCAGATATAGTAATTCTAAATAAAAATCCCCTGAAATTAGAACCTAAACAATTAAGAGAATTACAAGTAGAACAATTAATCTTGGCTGGGAACCCCTATCGAGAAGGTATGGGTATAGGTTCAATGTTGTGGCATGCGATTCGTGGAAGAAAACTTCCAATGTAATCAATCTTATTATAATAATTCAATAATAATTCTCATCCTTTTTTTGGATTTATTCATAATT
The DNA here is from genome assembly GCA_021498095.1 of Candidatus Harpocratesius repetitus. Classification (GTDB taxonomy): domain Archaea; phylum Asgardarchaeota; class Lokiarchaeia; order Sigyniarchaeales; family Promethearchaeaceae; genus Harpocratesius; species Harpocratesius repetitus. The sequence continues at coordinate 1,889,146 of JAIZWK010000001.1, forward strand.
ACAATATACCAAAGATAATAATCAACGTAATGATATATCAACCATCCGAGAATTCCCCATATTATCGGGATCCAATATTTTTTATGAATCATATATCCAATCCAAAGAATTAAGAAAAGTAGATCAAAATAAAGAAAATCAACATTAAGAGTTCGAGTTACGAGAGAATCTACCATTATTATAGAATGATTAGATTTTTTTCCTAAAAAGGGTTACACTTTCGTAAAAAGTATTTTATAGCAATATTTGATTAAAAGAAATGATTGAAAGGAATGAATAAAAGAAATAATAAAAAAAGAAAAGAGAAGCAAGATAATAAGTGTTAATAAGTTTATTTTCGAATTCGTTTGGCTTCTCGTTCAGATTCTCGAAGAATCACAATATCATTTAATCGGACCGGCCCTTTGATGTTTCGAGTAATGATCCGATTTTTATCTCGACCGTCGAGCACTCGCACTTTGCACTGTAAAATTTCTCCTGTTAATCCAGTACGGCCGATAATTTGGATGATTTGAGCATTGCATTGGCCCCGATTTTGAAAGGAGGTATCTTCATTTGATTTCTTTGCCATGATTTATCCCTCCTACTTTCGCAATGCAGCTACTTTTTTGATTATATCCTTTAGATCGCTCTCAGTTTCTTTTGGTGCATTTGTAATTGCTAAAGCAGAACAAGGAATACTAATATTTGCAGCTTTCCCCAATTCAGCCCGAGTATTTACGAAAACATATGGTACCTTCTTTTCTTTTGAAATTGCAGGGAGATGCATAACAATTTCAGCAGGAGAAATATCGCCCGCGATAACTACTAATTTTGCAATACCTCGTTCAATAGCTTTTGTGGTTTCGTTCATGCCTTTTTTGATTTTGCCTTGTTTATTAACCGTAGTTTTCACAAGGTCTAAGACTTTAGTTTTAAGAGCATCCGGAATTTCTATATCGATGTAGGACATTTGTGTGTCAACCTCATTCAAAGTTGCCTAAAAGGGCTTCTTATCATTATTTCATCGGTTAAACGCATTTAACCAATAAAAGAGCAAAAGCAACGTAAAAATAAAATTTTTCGGTTTGGTTATACTTATTTTAACACTGATAAAATAAATAAGAGAAAGAATAAATCCTTTTTCTTATTTTTCTTCTTCTTCATCTTCTGGGAAAATTCTCTTCGCACATTCTGGACAAAGAGAGTGGGTGAACTTAATATTTGAAATCGAAGAAATATATGATTCAATTTGATTCCAATATCCATCATCAGTGCGAACTTTTTTACAGCTTGCGCATATGGGGATCATACTTTTAAGTTTATCAACTTCAAATTCTTTCTGTTTTTTCTCTGTTATATCGACATTACTTGCTCGAATCCCCATGAATTCTCCCGTTTCTGAAATTATTTTAGTAGCAGTATGTGCAATCCAAACAATTTTGCCTGATTTACTTTTAATTCTAAATTCAATTGTTTTTTTATTAAGAGAAAAAAAATTATGAAATAATGGAAGATCTTCAGGGAAAATAATTCGATCTAAAATATTTGGATCTGCATACCCTTCTTCTGGAGTATATCCTGTGATTGTTTCAAACGAAGGTGATATATACAGAAATCCTTTGATTGGGTGGTACCAATATTCCCAATTAACTGTATATTCGATAAAAAGGCGAAATTTTTCTTCTGATTTAGCAATTTTTTCAAAATTTTCTGCGTTTTGTAAACTGAGTGCTAATACTTTAGTAACTAGAAGTGCAGGGGTAAGATATCGCTTGCGATATTCTGGAAACTTGAAATCTTTCATATAAATAAATCCGAAATGATGTTCATTCCTTTTTATTGGGATAATTAATGCTGTTTCGTTCAATATCCACACAAATGGTGTATTTTCAAGTTCACGACAGTGAGATTTTAAGTCTTCTGGAAGTTTCTTATAAAATTCAATAATTTTTGGTGCAAAAAGCATTTGAAAAACTTCCTTGCTTTTTTTCAAAATGTTATCTTTTTTTGCAAATTGAGTGATTTTTGTAATCATATCTAATACAAATGCAAAGTCTGCAATCTGGTTCAATTCTTGTTCATCTCTGTTTGAAAATGGATTTAAAAAATAAATTTTTTACAATTTTAATTTAGTGGATATTTTGCTGAATGATGGAAAAAATGGGAAATTGTGCTTAAGATTTCATCTGAAACAAAATAAGGAATTTCTCCATGATGATCTGAGACAATGAATCCTTTTCCAGGAGAAATTAAACTCATTAATGCCTTTAATTCTTTAATTACTTGTGCAGGGGTGGCATGCACCAGATGGATTCCACTAAGATTACCAACTAAAGCTACTTTTTTATCAACTATTTTTAAACTTTCTTTAATTTTATCCTGTTTTGAAATACCTACTCCTGAAATGGGTAATTGTAATAACTCTGGAAGAACTTCTTGACAACGACTTGAAGCGAAATGGTAAACAATTGGTGCTTTGATTTTTGGAAGTATTTCTTTTGCTATTTGATAGCCTGTTTCAATAAATTTTGATTTAGGGATAATAAAAGGACTTGACATTGGATCAAAATAGATGATCATAGTAGCTCCCGCTTCAATCTGTCGATTTGCCCAATCTATTGCATATTTTATATTTTTCTTCATTAAATCTTCAAATGTTGATAAATCTTGATATAATAATTCTATGTATTTATTAAATCCCATCCGCATTATTGGAAAGGAAAATGGAGAAAGAATTCCTCCTACAACTGGAACTGAATCTCCGAAATATTCGTGAAGCCCTTTAATTGTTTTTAATGTTTCAATAAATTCAGGAATTTCATCAATTTGCGGTGGTTCTATTGAGATTATTGAATTTGGATTTGATAAGATAGGGCGCATTGAATTTGGAGGACCATCTGAAAAAAATTTTATTTTTCCTCCCCATGCTTTAAATTCTGCAGCAAAATATGATATCCCAATTACTGCATCATCTCTATATTGTTTCCAGAGTCTTTTTTGGCCTTCAATCATATACTCTGATTTTGAATAATATTCTTTAATTGATAAATTAAGAATCTTCGCACCATGATGTGTTAAATTAAGAATGAAAGGGATTCTATCGAGATCATGACATTGTACTGCTGCAAATATACGTTCCATTGAATTCACTATAATCCCTCCGATGTTGATGCTTGAGAAGATTGGATTGTTTGAAAATGTTGATCCAAAATAGGTATAATCGAATATGGCGACATTCCTGATCCATCTGCTCCTATTCTTTCCCATAGATCTGTTTGTAGATTGAATGGAGCACCTCCTACAAAAATTTTGATATTTGGGTTTATTTTGCGAAGAGATTGAATTGTATTTTTTAAATGCTTTGCTGATGCCAACATAAGTGTCGATATCAATAGTAGAGTAATTTGCTTTGATGATACATAGTTGCATAACTCTTCTTCAGTAAGTCCAATTCCTAAATTAATAACTTGAAATCCTGCCATTCGTAGTGTTGAATTTAAAATTAATAAACCTAGTGCATGATAATCTTCATAAACACAAGTATATACTTTTTTATTCCATTTTTGATTTCTGATTGTATCATTATTTTTTGAATTTTTAAGATGTAATTCAATTTCCATTTCTATTAATTTTCCCGCCATATAAACTTGCGACAACGCAATTCTTTCTTGTTCCCACTTTTTACCTATTGATTCCATTACTGTACGAATAATTCCTAATATTTTTGGCAGTGTAAAATTTTGAGAAAGCATTTTTTGAAAAATATCATGAACATTTTGATAATTCACTTCAATTAATGCTTCCTCTAATTTTTCTTTCATTGTTTACACCTATGCCATTTTCAGTTTTTGATCTTTATTTATAAATTAACTAGTATAAATATTCCAATTTTTTATTGAAAAGTAGATAAAAATGTGATATTTTTTTAATGAATAAGATGCGTTTTTTAAAAAGTATTAAAACAAAAAAATGGATAGATAATTTTTGAATAAAATGAATTTCTCTTATTTCTCTCCGAAGTAATTGGTCCAACGAACTTTTCTGGCAGGTTTTCGGTATTTCAATCTCATAGTTTTGCATTTTTTAGTGCAGAATTGATAAATTGTACCATCATTTTTTACATATGTAGTACCAGTTCCTGGGTGAATTTCTTTACCACAATATGAACATTTTAATATTTTAACCATTTGAATCACTTCCATAAATTCAGAATTTTCTCATTTCTATTGAGTATTTATTCCGAATCTGCCTCCTTTTTTGGAGTAAAGAGTTTCTCTTTACCATATTTGACAACAACCGTATTGATTTGGGTCATGTTATCGGTGATTTCATTACCTCGTACAATTTTTCTCTTCTTTTCACCTTTATGCTTGGGATGATAGCAAGGACCTTTGCTTAAAAGAATTCTTTTTTTTACTGGACCGTGCACGTCTCTGCGCATGGGAATTCCGCCAGCATCGCTACCACCAGTAATTTTTAACTGATAGCCGGGTAATCCGATAATTCCACCATTAAAGGTTTCACCGATTGCTTTTCCAATTAAAGGTTGAAACTTGGTTGGCTCTAAAACTAAGACTTTGGTCTGCCCTCGAAATTCTTCTGGGGCATCTTTTCCTGCAGCGGAAATATTTATTTTATAAGTTCCTTCTTCGCTCATAATTGTCACCACATTGTCAGGTTGTTATTGAAACAACCCAGACCGTCCCTCACGAGATAAAATTATACTCAATGTTAGTTTTAATCATCGTTCCTTAGTTTCAGGATTTTGAAGGAGTGGGTTCTAAATATTAAAATGCAGCAAAATAAAAAAAATTTTGGATTTGTGAAGTTATTATCGCAAATAGAAAATGGATTTACTTCCTTTTCTATAAAGCCCAATATTGAGATTCAATTTTCCGCATGATTTTTACATATTCAATTAAAACATCGACTGTATCAGGCGTTAATTCACTGCGATATTTTGTTCGTAACAAACGAATATCTCCTTCAGGTGATCGAATAAATAATTTATCGGTTTCTTGGACATTTCGGCCTAATACAGCTCCTGTAATTGATATTGCGACTTCGTCACCTTTTTTAGCTGAATGAATTGGCTTGTTATTCATGGTAATTGAATGTAGAGTTCCAACCACTTTTCCATCTTGATTAATCAGTTTTTGTTTTGGAATAATTACTCCTCCTTCAACACGGACTCCAACAACCATTGGATTTGATCTTCGGAAGATATACTGAGGTAGTATGCTAATTTTTCCTGGTAAAATTAAATCCTTCATCGCTTTTGCTATTTCATCGTTTTTTCTCTTTTCCATATATTCAATATATTCTTCTACAATTTGATAAATCACTGGGCTTGAAAAAATTCGGATTCCTTGATTTTGTGCTTCAATTTCAGCATCGGGGAGAATTTTAACGTTAAAACCGCATATTTGTCCTGAATATTCGTCAAGCTCTCGCGCAGCAACAGCATTCATTATATCCTTTTTAGTGATTGCTCCAACTTGAGCCTTTCTTATTGGTATCTGATATTGATGAAACAAACCAGCTGCAGCTTCTAAAGAACCCAAAGTATCTGCTTTTAAAATAATTCCTTCTTCATCTGTGCTAATATTTATGGTTTCAAGTTCTTCTTCAACAGCTTTAATAACTTTTTCAAGATTTTCTTCAGAATCTACTGCTCTTATAGGTGATCCTGCAACCACATCTTCAATATTAGGTGCTAAAATCTTAACTCCTGCTGCAGCATAAACTACGTCATTTTGCTGGAATTTATTAGTTGGATCTCGAATTTCATCCATATCTTTTGGAGTTAACAAGGCACGCACATGAGTAGTAATTGGTCCATTTGTGCTTCCCACAACAATTGTCTGCCCTTTTGCTAGATGTCCATCGAATATAATTGTATCCAATGTCATTCCAAAACCTTGTTCTTTTTTTACTTCTAGGACAACACCTTGAGCAGGACCATCTGTATATTTAATTTTATGTTGAAGATATTGTTGTACAATTCCTAATAAAACCATTAACAATGTTGGAATACCTTCTCCTGTTTTAGCACTTGTTGGAACAATAGCAAGATTTTTAGTGAAATCTGAAATTCGATCATAACGTTCTATTCCAGGAAATCCTTCTTCATAAAATAATCCAATTGTCTCATAAATATATTTGTCGAGAAGTTCTTTTGCCCATTTGCTTTGTTTATTGTAAGTTTGAATGAAATCAGCATTTGGGATTGATTTCCAACCATCAATTCGATCAATTTTATTTGCCGCGATGATAAAAGGTACCTTGCGCTCCCGCAAAATTCGGACTGCTTCCCACGTTGTCTGCATTGGACCTGTTGGCATTTCAATCACTAAAATAGCAACATCTGCTACTGCTCCTCCACGCTTTCGAAGGTTCATAAATGCTGTATGGCCTGGAGTATCAATAATTAATAATCCTGGAATGGTTATTTTTTCCCTAAGAGCTTTATTTGCTTTGCAAAAATCTAATATTTCAGACATTGGGAAAAAGGAGGCTCCGATATGTTGAGTGATACCTGCAGCTTCTCGCTGTTGTACAACTGTCCCCCGAATATAATCGAGAAGAGATGTTTTTCCATGATCAATATGCCCTAAAACAGTAATAATTGGTGCTCGAATTTGTTTAGAATGTGACATAAGAATTCCTCCTTTGAAACAATTGAAATAAGTGATAATAATTCATTAATTTTTTCTTAACTTTGAAATCTCCTTAGTTTTTTTTTATTTATCATTTTATCGATGATTGAACGTAATAAATTTATACACTTGCAATTATTGTGCAGATAAAAAAGAGATTTTGTACACCAAATGAGAAAAAATAATTTAAACATAGTTTTTTACATTGTTCTTTGATTTCACTAAAAGGATAAATATTTTAGAGTGAAACGAAAATCTATAATTTAATAGTAAATAAGAATAGTGTAAGAAAGTTTTGTAAAGAAGGAATAAAATATGTCTCTGAAAGAAAGAATCCCTAAAATTTATGAGCATTATGGCCTTTCTGAAGCTGAATTAGATGTTTATACAGTAATTTTAAAATATACGCAAGTAACAGTTTCAGAAATTGCAGGAATTTTGAATAAAAACAATTTAATGGAAATTCAACCAATTGTGGATAAATTAGAGCAGTTAAAATTCATTCATAAAATTCCTGGAATAGTAGATCGATATATTCCCCTCGAACCTTATTTAGAACTATTTGAAAAGGAAGCGCTACATTTTCGAGATGTTATTTCTGAAATAAAAGACAATGTTTTAAGCGATCAAGCTTCACGATTTGAAAATTTAGAGGATAGTGAAAATTCAACCACTGAACAAGTGAATTCATATGTTGAAACTCAAATTTCTGATGTTTTTCGAGAAAGTGATCAACAAGATGTTGAGAAAAAGACTTTAATAGAAAATGCCATTAATCGATATACTGAAACAAGTAAATCATTAGAACAGCAAATTGAACAATCTACTTTTCAAGCAAGAGATCAATTTGAATCCACTCGTGTGGAATACACTGAAAAGGTTAAAAATACTACAGAAAATGCAAGAGATAGATTAAAAGAATCTTGTAAAAATTTAGAAGATGAAATTCAAAAGGGACTGTTTTTAGCTAGAGATCGATTTCAAGAAACTACTTCTAAAGTAGAAGATGAAATCCAAACTATCATGTATAATAGTCGAGATCGTTATGAAAAAACATCATTAGACTTAGAAAAAGATTTACATGAGCATATCGATCATAATTATGATCAATTTAAAACTGCAGTTAATTCACATGATACACAAGTAAATCAGATAATAGATGATCACATTACCAAGTTTAAAACAGATAAAGATAATTTTAATGCTCAAATCGATGATTTCACCACTTCACATAAAACTCAATATCAAGAATTTGAAGTTGAAATGCATGGAATGATTGATGAATTAAATCAAGATCTAAAGCAAATTGCTGAAGAGTTTAAACAAACTTATGATAACACTACAGTAGATCACAAAAATACATGGAACCAAATTGTTGATGATATTTTGAAAGATTTTTCTGAGCGTGTTGATTCTTTAGAAAATGAGTGCAAACAACAATTGGATGAACATGTGGAATTACATAAAGAAAATGTCTCTGAACTGCATCCAAAAGTGAAGGAAACACTAGAAAAATACCTAATGCGGATGAAGAATGTAGTTGATGATCTAAAAAATGAGTTTTCTAATTTGCTTACTAATCAAATTGAAAATAATAAGCTTTATACTGAAAAAATTCAAAATGATATAAAAGAAAGAGTCGAAACACGCCACAGTGAATTAGCTGGTCAAGTACTTGCTTTCAAAAATGCTGCCATAGAATTGATGGATAATCTTAAAGATACAAGCGATCGATATGAAGGTTTGGCTCATGATCTTGCAAAACGCGGTAGTGCATGGAAAGCTTTGCTTTTTGGTAAACATAAGAAATTCTTAGAAAACTATAAAGAAATCCAAGAAAGAGTTGGAAAAATATCAGGTTCAATGAAAGCAAATTTTGAAGAAAGTACTGCTAATTATATCCAAAAAACAGGAGAAACAACCACTCAAATTAAAGAAGATATTGATTCGATTATCTCAACAGAAGTTCAAAAAATGACTTCAGATATAAAAGCTTTAGACACAAAACAAAAAGAAACATTGGGATTAGAATTAGGTGATCTTGCTCATGATCTTAATGAAGAAACCACATTACTTTTCCAAACTAATGTTGAACATTGTCAAACAACAACGACTCAGCTTAAAGATAAGTTAGAAAATTCTCTACATACTCATCATGATGATTTTGAATTAGCTTTTAATAAACACAGACAAAATGTTCTTAAATTCAGCGATGAAAGTAATTCAACTGCTAACGGCAAAATTGATCAATGGTATACTTCAATAGATTCTCGCCATGCATCTGGAAAACAAAAAGTTACTGGTATTGTGCAAGCACATGATCAGAATGTGGCAAATTACAAGCAACAAGTTATTTCTAACAATAATGAACATACAACATTATTAGCTACTGAAATGAGTGAATTCAAAAACCAACAAAGGAAAGTATATGACACGCAACTTGATACCATTCGAAAGGATTTTGATTCAACTAAACAGACAATTTCTCAAAGTTTGCATAATCAAATTCAGCTTATCAAAGACGATGTTCACAATTTAAATTCCATGCAACATCAAAAATTAGATGAACAAATTCAGCTGGTTAAAACAGAATTTGAAAAATTAAATGATTTACAACATCAAAAATTAGATGAAGAAATTGCACTTTTTACAGAAGAAGTTGCTCAAATTAATAAGGTTCAACAAGAACAGATTGATAATCATATTGCTAAATTTAAAGAAATTATCCAATCACTTGATACAAAGCAAAAGAATGATATTGATTCACAAATTTCGTTAGTTACTGAAGAGTTTAACAAATTAGAGAATGATCTTCATGTGTTGTTAGAAAAACGGAAAGCTGATTATCAAGAAAAACTTAACAATTTGAAAACCGACTTGATTAAAACAATTCATGAAAACATCCAAGACACAAAGGATGCTATTGCTGATTTCACGCTTAACTTTATGAATTCAATTGATGAAGCAGTTGAAATTGCCGAAGAAGATGTAGATGAATTAAGTGCGATCAGTGAAGCTTCTCGCAACGTTCCTTCTTTAGGTCGAAGTGCAACTTGGCATGTATTTGGAACACAAGCATTAATTGAATCTATAATTGCTTCAATGAAACGAACAAAAAGCACCATAACAATCATTACTCCAACTGTAGAACCAAAAGTATTGGAAGCACTTTCACAAGTCGCTTATGAGAAGAAATCCGCGCGATTTTTATATACTACAAATTGGGATTTAGGAAAATATGGTCCTATTGTTGAAAAAATGAAAGTTTTCGGAAATATTCAATTTAGGAATCTGAAAGGTGCTAACGACTTTTATGCATTAGCTCGTGATGGTGAAGAAATTGTTCTCTGTCCTAAAGCCAAAGATGAAAAAGATCTTATTGCTATTGTTTCAATATTAGAAGGCTATGCACAGATTTTCGGCAGTTTTATTTATCCAATATTCCAAGCCAATTCACGACCTATATAAAAAATAAATATTGTTGCTTTTTTTTTCTTTTTCTTATTTGTTCCTGCGATAAATGCTAAATATAGTAGATTGAATTAAAAAATAGCACCAAAAACCAAATAGCATAACATAGACAAAATTGCAGCTACAGGAAAAGTAATTATCCAACTTAGAACCATTTTACGAAACGATTTTTTATCAGGTCGTTCACCTTTAACCAGGCCTGCTCCAATTACTGCGAAAATCAGAATATGGCTACCTGATACTGGTAGTCCTAAGATTGTCGCCAAAAATATTACGATACTGGTAGAAATTTGAATACTGAAGGCATCACTCGGGCGCATTTCAATTAAATTATTACCAACATTTGCAATCACATTTTTTCCTACAATGATTAATCCTGCAGCTAATACCATACCAGTTAAAGCCACTAACCAGAATTGAAGGCTTGGATCAACATCTCCACTATTCACTAATCCAAACAAAATTCCAAGCGCATTTGCTGAATCATTTCCCCCACGAGAGATTTGAGTCCAACACACTGAAATTATCAACAACCATATAAATGATTTTTCTGTACGTTCAAGCCCATCTAATCCTTTCAATCTTACCTTTATGAATTTTTTAACAACTAATTGAATAAGGTAGGCACCTAAAAATCCCAAGATCGGAGAAATTACCCACCCTAAAGCAACATCTCCCATTTTACTCCAATTAAGAGTATTCACAAACGATACAGAATTTTGAATACTATACATTACAGCAATTCCAAATACAGATCCAACTACTGAATGTGTTGTTGATATTGGAGCCCCAAATTGAGAAGCAACGACCAACCAGATGGATGTACTTACCAAAATAGCCAGCATCATGGAAATTTCATATTGTACAGTCGTACCTAACAAATTTTTACCTATTGTTTTCCCTACTTTTGCTGATAAAAGTAATACTCCAATAAATACTAAAGATCCTCCTAAAATGATTGTTGTCTTAAGTTTTAAGGCACGACTACCAACAATTGTAGCCATAGTTTCATCATTAGCTCCAATTGCGAAAGCAAGTGCCATCATAAGCACCAAAAGAACGATTACAAGAGTCTCCACATTTGTTCCTTCCTGGGTTTTATTTTAAAATTATTTTAGCTAATCCTAATTCTTCTAGAAGTTATAATGAATATTTACAGATGAAACTAAAGATTTGATCTGCGAATTCTTCTCCTCTGTCTGCAACTTTGGCTAATGATTTTATTAAATCTCTTAAATAAGAAAATTCTAAAAAGTTCTTATTAATTTTATAATTCTCTTCTAATAGTTGCCAGTGTATTTCACGAATTTCTCTTCGTAAATCGGTGATCTGTTTAATATGTGGAGATGTTTTTGAAAAATCATCAAAAACAGTTTGGATCAGTAATTTTAATTCCGTACCTATAAATGCATTATTTTTAGTTATTATCCTTAACTTCTCTTTAATATTCAAAGGTATAGAAGGATTAAATTGAAGAAGCTTTCGAACAACAATCTCACATTCATCTACAATTTTATCCATTTGTTCGATGATTTTTAACCTATCCATGCGCGAAAATACCATTGTTTCTTTAGAGAATAAGCGTTCTATCATTTTTGAACGAAGAGCATCTTGTTCTTTCTCAATTTTAATGGTTTCATGTGCTTTTTTTTCTTTTTCTTCTTCATTTCCTTCAATATAAGCATCTAGTGAAGCACTCATAGCATGAAAGGCTTTTTCTAATAAATCACTATCTTGATCAAATAGAATGCGCAGTTTAATCGGTGCTTTTTTTGACATAAACATATTTCTCAATTGTTCTTATTAATATGATCTTTATGAAATATCAAAAAGAAGATATCCAAGAGAAGAAAATTATGAGTGTAAAGACTTTTTGTTAGAATCTTTTTGCTTAATTGATGTAAGGACTTGTTTTAACTGGTCAATTGTATAAGGTTTTTTCAAAAATCCATCAAATCCATACTCTCTAAAATTTGCAATTATAGGATCCGTAGAATAACCGCTTGAAACAATAACAGGTATGGTTGAATCGACCTCTTTTATCATTTGAACTATTGTTTCACCACCTACATCTCCTGGAATAGTAAGATCAGTAATGATCACATCAAAAATTTCATTTGAATCTAAGGATTTTTTTAATTGAATCAAAGTTTCTTTACTGGAATAAACAGATACTAAATTTATTCCTAGATGATCGCAAAATCGTTGCATAATATTATGAATTGATTTATCATCATCGAGGAAAAGAATTTTTTTAATTTGCATGATTGGTAACAAGGATTTTGGAGAAGACGCAGAGATTTGCTGCTTTTTTAATATTGGTAATAAAATAAGGAACACGGTTCCTTCATGCTCAATTGAACGAAATGTTAGAAAACCTTCATGATTTTTAATAATTGAATAAGCTGTGGCTAAACCTAATCCTGATCCTGTGGGTTTAGTTGAAAAATATGGTTCAAATATGTGCTTTTGAAGATCATTAGGAATTCCTTCTCCAGTATCTTCAATTTCAATCTGAATATATTCTCCTGGTGTTAAAGGAATGACATCATCGTATGAAATTTTCACCGTATGGGCTCTAACATATAAATTTCCTCCATTAGGCATCGCTTGGAGTGCATTTATCACTAAATTATTAATTACCTGCGACACTTGAATTCCATCAATCTGAGTATTAGGTAGATTTTTCGAAATTTCAAAATGATACTTTACTTTTGATCCCCTAAGAACAAATTTCGTAGTATCATAAAGAATGTCTTTAATTGATTCAAATTTTTTAACTGGAACTCCACCTTTTGAGAATGTTAAAAGTTGATTTGTCAAATCTCTTGCTCTAAATGTTGCTTTTTCTAAATCCGCTAACAATTCTGAATTCTCTTTATTTTCTTGTTTTTTACAGTTCAATTGTAAAAGATTAATTGTTCCTAAAATACTTGTCAATATATTGTTAAAATCATGAGCAATTCCTCCAGCTAAAAGACCAATTGATTCAATTTTTTCTCTATGGATCTGTTCTTCAATTTCTCGTTTTCGACGTGAAATATCCCGAATTATTGCTGTAGCATTAATCACTTTATTTCCTTTATATGAAAATCTGGAATTAATTTCAACGAAAATTTTCTCACCGTTCTTTTTAATCATTTCAATCTCATAGAAAGTTCGAGTTAGGTGACCTGAAAATTTAAGATCTCCCATTTTATCCATGCGATCCCAATATTGATTATCAACAAATTCTCGAAAGTCATGACCAATCATCTCATTCCGAGAATAACCCAATATTTCTTCACAAGCAGGGTTAATTTCGATTACAATACGCTCTGTATTAACCAAAATAATCATGTCGCTTGCATCTTCAACAATTTTGCGATATTCATTTGCCTTATCTTCTGCAATTGCTTCTGCTAATTTTTGTGCTGTAATATCTCGAAATGTGGTTAAATATTCTCCTTGACCAATTTTTATTTCTTCTAATATTGCCCATTTTATTTCTCCATTATGGCATACAATTTGTCGTTCACGGGCAATATCTGATGAATCTTGATGTTTATCTCCTTCTACTTTGACTTGTGCTCTGTATTTTGGATCAGGATATGCCAATTCGATCCATTTTTGATTATTAGGGATATCTTTAAGGGTATAACCAAAAGTTTCTTCAAATTTTTTATTTACATATAATATTTCTTGATTTTGATTTGAAATCACAAGAGGAATAGGTAAATGATGAACAATTCGTTGATAACGCTCTTGTGTTTGTTTCAGAGATTGTTGTGTTTGGAATTTTTCTGAAATATCTTCTAAAATAGTTATAAAATATTCTTCTGATATTGGAATATCTTGGAAAATAATTGATTTGATTGTTCCATTTTTACATTTTACATGTTGTAATCTTTTAGGTGTTGTATCTTCGAGTATCTTATTAAAGTGGTTTAGAATTTCAGGAATTGTATCTTGAATTATCTTTCGGTAATCTTCTTCAGGATATGCTTGTTCTTCCCACATTTTTGTCGTTGAAACATCTTCTAGTGTATAACCTAATAAAATTGTAAATTGAGGATTTACATATAAATTATGATCTTCCTTATCTGAAATGACCGCAGCATAAGGAAATTTGCTTAAAAAGTATTTTATAGCCTCAAATGATGGATTTGATTTATTCATCGTAAATAGTTTCCTTATTTTTTGCAGAATCAATTATTTACTGTTTATTCCCATGATAATTGTTTGTTGTTATTTTTATTTTTTTTTACATTAACGATGTAATTGGTTTTTTATAGTTTTTCTTGTCTTGAAATTTTTATAAAATCTCAATTTTGATTCAATTTCGGTAGAATTGTTCATATTTTACTTCTTTGCAGGGGTGCATTGCAATTTTGAGAGATAAAGGGAATAATTTAAAAGCTACGCTTTCTTACCCTTGGATATGATCTCAAATCTTCGGGGAAATCCATCGGCTACCACCGATATCGGAAAAATTATTCCCAATCAGATTAATCCACAGTTACTTTTAGATATTGCGGAAGTGGTAGATCCTTTGGTTTCCCAAAAATTGCCTCAGAAGCGAAGTGGATTTTCCTACACCATCTTCGTTTTATTTGCATGTTGTATGCAAATTTTAAGACTTTCGCCCCGACACACATCAGAAATTTTCCAAGAAAAGTGTTCTCGCGCTCAAATTTCATTTCAATCCTACTCAGGTACCAAATTTTCAAATGGCAAACAACGGAGATTCTTCCCTGATCAACCTGCTTTTTCTCGATGTCTCCAAACCTTGTCTAAGTTAGATTTAGTTGAAGAATTTTGGAATTCTGTACTTTTAACACATATATTAATTCTCAAATCTTTGAAAATTGTAGGTTCAGATCTAAAGTTAATAGCAGATTATACTGATACACCGTGCAAGAAAAATGAAGACGATCCATATTGTTTCGGAAAAAAAGAAGGTAAAACAGTTCATCGAACGCTTAGTTTTTCCGTTATTTCAGGTGATTTTCATCAAATGATTGCTAATTTCAAGATTAAAAAGCGTCAAGATAAACTCCTCTTGTTTCACAATGTCCATGAGATGCTAATTTCTAACTGCTTTTCCATAAAATATGTTATGCTTGACAGAGGTTTTTATCGTAAACGAATACTAAAGTTCTTTCAGCGGAAGCACATAACCGTGATTATGCCAGGAAGAAAATGTACGCAGACAAAACAAAAAATTATGAACTAATTGAATGGAATTGGCAAAAAATACTGCAAAGGTGTAATTAAGGGTAAATACGTAAAAAAAGAGGGGTTTTCACCCATTAAATTCGATCTTCTGCTTGTTGCTAAACGCAGATTTAATTTAAAAGAAATCATTCAAGATTTTAATCAAAAAAAGATCAGTGAACAAGTCGCCAGCAGCCGTATTTTTCCCCTAATTGTTATGTTCTGCTCAAAATCAGGCATAAAAACCCTACACGGCAATGAGAATTATATCCGAGATCTTTATCGCCAGAGATGGTTGATAGAAATCGCATTTCGTGAAATGAATCGGTTAGGTATTGCACAAAAGGTGCAAGATCGCAATATCCGGCTGAATATTATGGGAATGCGGTGCTTCTTGTACAATATATGGCAGACACAACGATTTCTAACAAAGAAAAGCGATCCTTCTGCAGCAGATTTAGAATTGAATGAATTTCTTAGAAAAATCATGCATAATTTACGCATTTACCAACATTCCATCCAAATTTAAAATTTGTCGATCAGAAATTTAGAACTTTTTTTATCAAGTTCAACTATAATTTGATTAAAAATAGTCAAAAATCGACCCATAATTATATTTTCTAAAGTTCATTTTTGCCGACTGAAATAATTCTTGGATAAGTTTGATTATTGTCGGAAGATGAAAGATTAAAATTGGAATTCTGTCAAAAATAAAGAAGTTGCTAGAACCTCATAAATTCTTAAAATGAAATAATTCCTTACTTTTATAATTTTTAATCGTCTTTTTTTTAAGAGATTTATACAAAACAAAATTAATTCATAATATTTTTACCATCAAATTACTATTTATCTTTTGGTGCTATATAAAATGGAAAACAATAAAGCAATTCAAGTTAATGACGGTATATATTGGGTTGGATTTGGAGATCCTAAAGCAGGTTTTTCTAATAATCCATACTTGCTGATTGAAGGCGATTCGGTTGTTTTATTTGATCCTGGCTCACGTCTTCCAGAACATTTTAATATTGTTAAACAGAAAATCGAATCCGTTATTCCAATAGAGAAAATTAATTATATCGTTGTTCATCATCAAGATCCAGATTTGGCCGCTTCAATTCCCTTATTTGAAGATATTATTGGCGTGGATAATTTTGAGATAATTTCCACTCTTAGAACCTCATTACTTTTACCATATTATGGATTTCGTACAGAAATCACAACAATTGAAGATGGGGATATCTTACAATTAGATAACGGAAGAGAATTGATGTTTATTACATCTCCCTATCTTCATTTTGCAGGTGCGCATGTCTCATATGATATGAAGACAAAAACGCTCTTTTCTAGCGATATTTTTGCTGCCTTTTCAGTAGATTGGCATCTATATGCTAATGAAAATTACATCGAAGCCATGCGGATATTTCATGAACCATATATTGCACATAAGTCTGCTATAGAAAGTTTTGCAAATAAAATCAAGGATTTCGAAATTAAAATGATCTGTCCGCAACATGGATCAATTATCAAAGAAGAATTTATTCCAAAGTGTGTTGAAGCACTTTTAAATTTCGAGGTGGGGTCATGGCTGATTTAAATTTAGATGATAAAAAACTAATGGATTTTATAAATTTAATGGTCACCCGTGGATTAGGTTTATACGGACAGGAATTAATGGCTAAAATTTGCTATGAATCTGGTATTGCTTTAACTGATCAGAATGAAATTGACTGGTTAGAAGATAATCACATTCAAGCAGTGAATAAACTACTTGTTAATTATGGTTCTCGTAATCTTCCTGCAAAAATGACAGCTATTGTATTAGCCAGACAAAATCAAATTCCTGTACCAGAAGAATTATTGACGAAGAGAAGCTCAAAAAAGAGAAGAAGTATTTTCAAGCGATTTCGGAGAAAATAATATTTCAACAGAATATATTAAATATTTATAATTTTTTTTAATTCAATTTATTTTTTTAACCATTTTAATTAAAGTTATTATAGGAACTACTTGCAATGCATCAAAAATACCAAGTCGAAAAAGCTTTTGTATTTGACCAATACGGCTTAGCTAAAGTTATGTTTGATTTTAACCAAAATCAATTGGTACTTGATGAAATCCTCTTATCTGGATTTCTAAGTGCTATTGATGGTTTTTCTCAAAATATTTTCCAGAATAAATCCAGTCATTTTGTTATTGATACTGGTTCACAAAAAATTTCTCTATTCAAATCTGAAGGATTGATTATTGCTATAATCTCAGATCAAGATTTAATATTATATAAAGATCAAATTCTCTCCCTTCTTTCTTATTTTGCTTCAAATTATCCAATAGATTCAAATTCACGCCAAGATCCAGAACTATATGAAGATTTTAAAATTAAGCTTATCTATATTTTATTTCAAAAACCAATCTCAGTGGATTGGATTCCTGTTTTAGATATTAATGATCAAAATATATCAGAATGGAAGCATCTTCAACAAAAATTCCCAATATTAACAGAAGTCGATGGTAAAACAGAGATCCAAAATCTTCCAGGGTTTTCTCGAGATCAAGAACAGACTATTTTAGAAGTTTTTAATTATTGTTCCTATCAACAAATGCTACATTTTGATATGATGATTGAAGAACGCGATTATGTATGTGGAAGCGAAAAGCTTATTGATCTTCTTAATGGCAAATCGAATGAATATAAAATTTTAAAAAACAAATATCAAAGCTTTGAATTCATCGATCTATTATCTGATTTAAAATCTCATCAAGCAGTATTTCGATTACAATCTAAATATGGTAAAGATATCTTGGATGTTCTTAATGGTTTAGAGCAATCCGGATATATTATATTGATTCCTGATAACCAACGTAAAATTTTGCTGCTAGTTGATTTAGTTGAAGAATTTTTACAAATTTTACAGTCAATAGTTAAACCAAAGAAATTTTCCGTAGATCTTCGCTTTTTACTAGATAAGTTAGATTTTCCTGAAATTACTTCTCGCATTCAAATTGATTCACGCCCAATTTGGATAAAAAAGGATGATATATTGAGCCAATATTCAACTCCTAACGAAATGGCTCATTTCATGGATATTTGGATTACATTTGAGCGTACATTGGTTGATTTCTATTATTCAAAATATAAACGACAATTGAATACAATAATACATGAAAAACTGATTAATCATTATCTTAATATTATTCATCCGCAAGATTTGAATATTTTAAATCCGTTTTTGACAGCAATTGAGGGTGCCTGCTTAGATTAACTTATCTAATAAAAAGTTAATTAATGATTAAAGCAATATCTTGCAGAAATGCAAGATACCTTAAGCTAATTTTTATATAGTTTCTTGATGAATAAATATTTATGCCAACAAATGAATTATCACATTCCAATTATTCTACCAGTCCACACCATCGACTTAATTCGAAGAACATTTGGATTATTAGCTCAATTATTGCTGCAATTGTTATTATCGGAATCGTTTTAATAAAAATTGGCTTCAATGAGCCCCTTTACAGCCAGAATCCAACTATTTATTCGATTTTTAAAGTGATTACTGAATTCGGTGGTGATTATGCCTATATTTTCTTCTTTTTATTGATTTACCTCACAATTGATAAAGAATTTGCCGAAAGGATTATCTTTAATTTTCTGATTTCACTCAACTTTACAAATTTCTTTAAACTTACATTTCAAGATCCGCGTCCAAGTACAAGCACAATTGAAGCAAGTTATGGTTTTCCAAGCGGGCATACTACAGGAACTCTCTCTTTTTGGGGATATGTTGCTTTAAATGTGCAGGAATTTGAATCAAAACGGTCTAAGTGGCTGGTTGGAATAGGAACAACTTTGTTAATAATATTAGTCCCAATTTCAAGATTAGTGATTGGTGTGCACGATTTAGGTGATATTATTGGAGGCGTTGGTTTAGCGGGGTTTTTACTCTTATTGTATTCATATTGGGAACCAAAAATTAGTGTTGCACCTTGGTCGATGGGAAAACGAATCTGGATTGGAGTCATCTCTGGTCTTTTAATGTGGTTGATTTGCTCTCTTTTACTTTATTGGATTCATCCTAGTGCTTTATGGGAACAAGTAGAAGATATGGCTCAACCTGCTGGTCTTTTTATTGGATTAAGTATTACAATTCCTATCGAACACCATTACATTCAATATAATCCGAAAGCACTTTCAGTCAATCAGAAAATTATTGCAGGAACAATTGGGATTGTTATTGGGATTGCATTTTATTTTGGATTAAGCATTTTATTCGGACTCTTTCCTGATACATGGAATCCTATCATGAGGGGAGTTCGCTATTTTCTTTTTGCCATTGTACTCGGTTTAGGTCTTCCAAGCTTTTTCGTTTGGTTATTTGAATATTTGAAAAAATCAAATGAAAAGAATTTGGTAGAAATTTCTACAGAAGATTCTACAAAAGATTCGAGAAAAAATTCTGAAAATTAAAGTTCATACATCTTTTTTATAATTTCAGGAATTAATAACCGCTTTATTTCTCTCTTTTTTTCTTTATCTACTTTAGTTCGCCCACTAAACAGCGATTTTTTAGTAATGGTATTATCTGAAACTAATAACAAGGCTCCTGCAGGGATTTTTGCTTCCTTCATTATATGAAAAAAGATTGCAGTTTCCATCTCAATTCCAATGCATCCCATGTTCACAAATTCTTCAATATGTGCAAACTGCCCTACAATTGTATCACTACTGAATATTTTCCCCAAATGTAATCCGATCTTCTCTGAATGCTTCTCATCCTGTATTGAATTCTGTTTCTGGATTATAGAATTTGCAGCAATTTGAAGTTTGGTCGTGATTTGCGAATCCGGTATTGAAATTTGACCAAAATAATCTTTTTCACTAAGCCGGTTTGGTGAAAGATAGCGTGAAAAACCTAAACCTGATATTGATTCAGTTGGTATTGCAAGATCACCAATATTAAGATGAGGAACTAAGCCACCAAGTGAACCAATAAACAAGACTTCTTCACAATGAACTGATGGGAGTGTGAGCAAAAATGCAATATCTCCAAATAATGGTGCCCCTATACCCGTTTTTATGAATGTAAACGATGTTTCATCCAAAGAAATCTGCCATACACGATTAGTAACAAGCGTTTTTTGATCAGGCCAAATTTCTTTAAAAAATTCTGGTTCCCAATAGGGTGCCATAATCACTTTTGAAAGAATCTCATCTGGTTTGCATCCTAAAAAGGATTGGATAATTTGATGATCGTTTATATTGTATTTCTGCAAGCTTTTTGATAACCATCGGGACATCGAGCTATTTTTATATTCATTCATTATTAGTAAAGAAAATATTTTTAATGATTTCAATCTTTGGAAGAAGATTTACATTCGGTTGATGAATATTTTTGATTTCAATTTAAAATTGGAATAAATAATGATCACTTTTATAAATAGGAGTATTTAAATTTGTAAAACACAATATTGTAGACATGGAAGCGCAACCGTCATCTAATTTAGGTAAAAGCGGATTGGAATTAGATAAACTTGATGAAGCTTTAAAATTAGTTCGTACAACTAAAACTAATATATCACATCTATTTAATGAACTTGAAAGAGTGATTTCTACGACTAAACTGGACATAATTGAATTACGGGAACAGCAAGAATATTTAGAAGAAGAAAAGATTCGATTACAAAAAAAAGCTCAAGATCAACAAAAAGCTATCTCTGGTTTAACACAAGAACAGCATCAACTACTCGAAGAATATGCAAACGTCAAGCTTGAACTTGAAAAACTCACAAAATTAGCAAGTGGGGATGAAAATGTGAGTATTCAAGACATGCGCGCCACTTTAGCCATATACACATCCTTATTCAGTGAAGTATATTCCACAGAAGCTCATTTTAAGATTTTACTATTGTTACATGGTGAATCAGGAGAAATGACTATAGAACAATTGAAAAACGCATCAGGTATTGGGGGGGCGATCATTCTTCGAGCTTGTCACGAACTACATAAAGCCAATTTGATTCATTTTGATTTTGAAACAAAAACTGCTACTCTCGTTAATCGCCTATTTCCAGAACGTAAATCAAATTAAGAAGATGAAAAATTATAACTTATCAAAAAATTCAAAAAGAATAATTAATTTTATTATAATGGGTCCGTAGTCTAGCTTGGATAGGGCGGCAGCCTTCGGAGCTGCATGTCAAGGGTTCAAATATTAAATTTTCTTTTAGAAAATTATTGAAAATCCCTCCGGGCCCATTTTTATTTATTAGTTTTTTTTTGATATTTTTAATAAAAAAATAATTCCTTTTTTGTAAAAACCTATTTTTCCCATGATATGATGTTCTAGCAATTTTTTTTATCTTAATCAAATTTTATCTTTTGAGACAAAATTTTCGATAATACTTCTATTTGATACAAACTTTTTTAATTTTAATTTACGGGTTTTAAATTGTCTTTGTCATAAATACCTAATCATTTATTACCCATTTCCAAAAAGGTATTATCTGAATCTTTTTAGAAGATTTGAATTTTTTTTGAGTTTTGAGTTCTATTGGATGATTTTCTTCATCAAATGTAATGATTAGAAGTTCACAAGTAGGATATTGTTCTGAAAATTTAACTAGAGAGCGGGTTTCACGGGAATATGTATTAGAATCTTTTAATGAATATGATACTTGCAATGCTTGAATTGGAATATTTCGTTCTGTGATTATAAAATCAATCTCCCAATCATTAGATGATCGCCAGAAATAAAGATGGATTATTGGATTGTTAGAAACACGTCTTTTCAATTCCAGAAAAACTTGATTTTCCAATTGTTTAGTTGTTGAATCAATCAAAAATAGTTGTAAAAATCCTGTATCACTTAGATAGAATTTAGATATATTTGTTGAGCTTTGGTGCACTTTTGTAGAAAAACGTGGTAAGCTGTGAATAAAGGCTACATCTTCAAGCATACTGAAATATTCATAAAGCGTATTTTTATCAATTTTCACACCTTGAGAGCGAAATGTGTTATAAATTTTATTTACGCTTATGGATTTGCAAGAATTCCGAATTAGAAAATGGATTAAGTTTTTTATCATTTTTGTGTTTCGGATACGATATCTATCAATTAAATCCCGATAAATGGTCAAATCAATGAGATCATGTAGAATTCTTGTTTTTACAAGAAAATCTGAATTGAGGACAACTTCAGGAAATCCTCCAAATTCTAAATATTCTTTGATTAACGTTAAAATCGTTGCCTTTTCTTTAGTTGAAAAATGGGTTAAATTTGGTGATATGTTCTTGAAAATAAGGAATTCTTTAAAAGAAAGTGTGGAAATGAATGTTGTTAAAGTTCTACCTCGTAGATGTGTGGAGATTTCTTTACTTAACAGTTTGGATGATGAACCTGTAATAAAGATGGGAAAAGCATAATCATCATGAAGTGCACGTAGAAATCGTTCCCAATACATAAGATTTTGAGGTTCATCAATGAAAAAATATAAAGTGCTTTGGAGTGTATTAGAAAAAAGTGACCAATAAATTTCTAAAAGGCTTTCCAAATCATCAAATTGAATGCTACTTAGAAGTGGATGTTCAAAATTAAGGTAAATGATCTGTTCTTTGGAAATATTATGCTTTTCAATCAATTCTTGCATTATTTGGAAAAAAAAGTATGTTTTACCTACTCGACGAGGTCCAATTAAAACTTGAATTCTTGTTGATGGTTGAAGAAGGATATTTGAATAGTCACGTGGGAAAATGGTAGGGAATCTTCTTTCAGAAAAATCTAAAAAATATTTCCTAATTTGTTCTGGATTCATACAGTATATAAAAAGAAATTATGATATTAAAATATCTGTACATACCCAGAAAAAAAAAGAAAAAAAATCTGTACATACCCAGAAAAAAAATGATAAAATTTCTGTATAAGCCCAGAAAAAAAAATAGATAAAAAACGATCTCACATTTCTTATTTTATCAACTATTCATACAATTCATTCTGGGTTAATTTAAAATGGATAAAATAGATCTTCCAACCAAAACTTTGCAACAGTGCCTACCTTCTTAAGAATCAAATCTGACTCAATTTTTCCCCCAAGAGTTCGTTGGAACATTTTTACAATTTTATGAAGTTCATCATGCTTATCTCTATCTGAAACATGGAATAAAGCGGATATTTCTTTATGATTTTTTTCTTCCCATTCGTTAAGTATCCGTTCACAAGATTTTCGGATGGATTTTGGATCGATTTCTGTGATATCGCTAATTCTTTTTACCATTTTTGCAAATTTTTCTACTTGGGTGGATTTGCTGATAAATAAATTTTTCATTATGCTATTTTCCTCCATTGATGTTGATTATTATTGATGAATATTTTAATCGAGATGAAATGTATAAAGGTTTGTATGGGTGGAAGTGAGAAGTATAAAAAAAATAATAAAGCAAAAAGAATGAAAAATAAGAATCTTAAGAAAGTAGCTTATGGAGATTGTGAATAAAATGGATATGATCTTTTTAAAGTATTGCTTACTTATTTGGCAATTATGAGTCTTCATCAATTATCATTACGAGATAAAAGAAAATTTTTTGTTGTAATACTAAGTATTTTTGCTCTATTTCCTGTTTCTATGCTAAATGTTTCTGCTTATACTACGATTTCTAACAGTGTTATTCAACAAGATGATTGGAAAGTAAAAAAAGGAATGGAATTAAAATACACACTTAATATTCAAAAATCAGACCTGAACTCTTCATTTTTTAATAGTATTGTCAATGAATATCAGTATGAAAATTTGAGTAAAAATTTCTGGGGAACACCTCAAATTACAGTCAGAATTGATGAAATTCCATTAAATATGAGTTTTAGGGATATATGTTTCCAAATTCTCCAACTATCTGGCCCTATTCCCGTTTCTCAGCAAATTGATGATAATTGGAATCAAAAATCAAATATAATCCTCCCCTTTGTTATTCCTATAAATTACTGGGATCATTTAACAGATGAATTCAAATCTTTACCTAATGTAATGGATGTAGACCAAAGTTATTCTTCATATACAGGTGAATATAGCTACAGTATCCATCAAGCTAGTATGTTAGATGGAAAAATTACTCATTTCTACTATTATCCAACATGGCAAGATGATGACGGAGTTTTACAAGCTATTACGATTGAGTTAGTGAATCATTATCAGCATGATCAAATAGAATTTGTATTATCAGGTCAAACTAACTTTGTTTCTCCTAATAACACTGTTGTTATAATTATTTATGGGATATTAGCTATTATTATCATTTTAGGATTACAGTTTTATCAAAAAAAACGATTGAAAGAAAAAAGAATCATAATTGAGCAAGAAACTAAATTGGAAAAAGAACATGGGATAACACATGAGCGTCGAGGTGAATTAGAACATCTACTCCAGAATCTATCTGTTTTTAAACAGAAACATACTAAACGATGGACTATTTCAAATTTAATCTCTCTTGGAATTGTGATTGGGGCTATTAAAATACTTGAAAACATTAATCCAAGTGCAAATGATGAAGTGCCAATTATATTGACAATCTCAGGTGGAATATTTATTGCAGGTATATTAGTTTCTTGGCTTTCGATTCCATTATTTCAATTTGGGAAAAGATTATTTCCATTAGATAGCCAAAAACAAGGAAAAATGATCGATCCAAGCCCATTGCTCGTCGTTATTGGAACAATTGCTGTAATTTTAGGTGTCTCTAGTCTTCAAAGTTTAGAAACCATTTCTTCTTTGCAAGGAAAATTAGTGATTGCTGGTGAATCATTATTATTAATAGGCATTGTGTTGGTATTTTTCTCTCTACTTAATCCTTGGCATCGGTTCAAAATATTTGAAGAAGAAATTAAACATCAATTGACTAATGCATTGTAAAAAAAATGAATTTTCCATAAATTTCATAGATATCAAAAAAATAAGGAGATAAAAACATTTGGAAGAAGAATTATATTTGTTAAAACTAAAGGATGTTAAAATGGCTGGAGATCGTTTAGCTGAAATATTCTTCGAAGATCCTACGAGCATCTATGGATTACCTGATATCAATAAACGCCAAGACAAATTAAGGTATGCATTTCGATCAATTGCCCATGTTTGTTTAAAATATGGCTCGTTATATGCAACATCACCTGATCTTGAAGGATTAATTGGATTTCTAAATGTATCTAATTACAATCAATTTGAACGACGATTTATTCTCAGTAGTATAAAAAAAGGTATATTTAGAATGGGACTTGGGACAATTCACCGCCTCAGTCTTTTTGGGAAAGAAATAAAAAGAAATCATATACTCTATAAATTAAAGTCAATAAAACTAATTACAAACCAATCAAAAACTGCAAAAATTTTTCATCCATATATCTATCTAATGGTAATTGGTGTTCAAAAAGATCATCGAGGTAAAGGTATCGGAACTAAAATGCTTAGATTTGTTATTGATGAAAGTGAAAATCAGCAGCTTCCCATTTTTTTGGAAACTGAGTTGGAGCAAAATGTTCGCTTTTATGAAAAAAATGGTTTTAATATTGTAGAACAAGTAAATGTTAAGAAAGCAGGAGTGACTATATGGTTTATGAGCAGAGAATTAAGTTAAAATAATAAAATAGTTGGATTTTGTAAATAAGATGAAAAAAAAGGAAAAAAAAAACTTCTAATTAGTATGTTTTAGTATATATGTTCCATTAATTGAAACCAACCCGCTGATGTTGCCCAAGGAACGTGTGTACTACTATAGGCAACAGGGAACCAATAACCAGAAGATTTAGGACAATAAATACTCAATCCATGACAATAATCATAACTTGTTTGCCAATTTGTTTTACTTGTATGACAAATAACTTGATTTAGTATATCTATTATATTTTGAGCTTGGATTCGAATATAACTCGAATATGGATGAGTTGCACACATTTCTAGAAAATCTATAACATCATATATTTGATCATCGGAACATTCTAGCATAACATGTTTTCCTCTATCATCAGGCATATTTTGAAGAGAATTAATAAATGTTCTCGTTATCTCATCAAACATGAGCCCTCCTGTTCTCATTTCACTGCACATAGCGCTAAATTTTGATGTAAGATCAGACCATTTAGTTAAATCACACGTTACTAAAATTTGGACTTTTGATGTCTTCAGTTCAATATAATTAACAATTTCATCACAAATGCTATTTGCTAATGTTTTAGGTGTCTGAAAGAGACTATTTTTTAGTAATTCTAAAACTCCAACGATATTTGATTGACTATCATAAAATACAAGAGGATGCGCATAACCGTCATTAGATGAGGTACCTGAAAGCATAAATTCAGTTCCAACATAATAATCCACTTTACCTGCCAAACCTCCAACAAATTCGATTGCCCCCGCAAAACAATTCCCTGCAACAAGAATATCAATATTTTTTCCAGAAAAAGCTGTTGCTAATTCTCCAGCTGTTAGTAAATTCTGTTCTCTTTCATGTAAGCCATAAAAATCTTCTACTTTATCTACTCCAGTTGGCATTATTCCTCCAGGAGAATTTGGAAATTGCTCTTTTGAGAATTGACTATGGCCATGTCCTGTAAAGCAAAAAACATAATTATTCGCAGGACAGTCTTCTTGACTATCATCAATAAAGCTTTCTAAAGTATCTGCAGAAGACATAAAGTTTGCAATAATTGTTGGTTCTTTATTCTCAATTATAATGTCCCCATTTATGATCTTAATGAATTTACTATGTTGATCTATAAAAGAGTATTCAGTCGATTGTCTATAGTTATCAACCATCATAGTAATATAGACATTATTCCAAAAAGTGGAAAGATCAGATAATTCACAAAAATTCATAATTTGTTGATAAATCTCATTTAAAGCAGTTTTTGTAAATGAAATTCTCTCAAGTTGCAAATCTACGTATTCTTCAGCTGAACAATACCACATAACAGTCCATTGTTTAGTTCGCGGATTTGGAATATCCCTATTATATGG
The DNA here is from genome assembly GCA_021498095.1 of Candidatus Harpocratesius repetitus. Classification (GTDB taxonomy): domain Archaea; phylum Asgardarchaeota; class Lokiarchaeia; order Sigyniarchaeales; family Promethearchaeaceae; genus Harpocratesius; species Harpocratesius repetitus. The sequence goes on from JAIZWK010000001.1 coordinate 1,916,448, forward strand.
ATAAGGATCATTTGAGTCAATTACACCGTCTCCATCTGAATCAATAGGTTCAGGAGGAGGTGGAAAGAAAAAGAGTGCTGCCTTAACTGTACTTGGAAAAATAGTCATTAATAGACACAAACCTATTAATATCTTAATTGTGCTCTTTGCTAACTTATAACTTTTCATAATTATTTCACTTTTCATCTAGATTCTAATATCAAAACTTAAAAAAAAGAAAAACAAATTACTGAATTAAATAATTTGTTATTATCATAACAAAATATTTATCAAAACATATTTAAATCTTTTGAAAAAACAATATTTGTTATGAATAAGTTTTTATATATCAATCGTATTTCACTAAATAAGGGATATGGCTTCACTAGATGAACAAAATAATTTGCAATTTGATATTTCTATTTTAACTTTGTTTAAATTAATTGACTATATTGAATTACTAGCAAATAACCCTGAAGGTCTTTCAAGAACAGAAATTCGTAAAATGCTTCCTATTTCTTCAACACCTGAAATGAATTGCACAGAAACTTTATTTAAAGCAGGGTTCATTGTAAATGCAAAAATATTGAAAGGTAAGAAATTTAAATTAACAAAGAAAGGAATAGATTTTTGGAAATTACTTCAATCTCTTGATATTTTTATAAAAAAAAGCACTAATAAATCAACTGCCTCAAATGAAGAACTCCTAATTTTAAAAGATGCAAAACAAATTATGGAGAAATATATAAAAGCACTTGAAGAAAAGAATCATCAGATCAAAACTCTAAGTGATTTATTTTAAAAGAATGGTTAGATTTTTATACTTTCCAAATTACACTTAAGTCAATCCTATGCAAATGATTCATATACTTGAATTGCTATTTTCAGTGATTTCAACTATTCTTGTGTTTACTTTTTCATGGATTACTTATCGGATGAATAAATCTAAATGGTTGAATCGTTGTTTTGCACTTTATGGCTTATTTTTGGGAATTGGATTTATTTTTTATGGCATTTATCATTTAGCATTGCATTCTCCTTCCTTGATTATTATCGTTATGATTACCTCTCATATTATGTATAATATTGGATTTTCTTTTCTTTTTATTTCTGTATTTGTAGTTCAATATATTAAGATTTCCAACATTCCATTAAAAATATGGGCATTAATTTTTGGATCTTGCTTTATTTCTTGCATTGTTTATGTAATATTTCCCCCAATATTAAATAAAATAAAATTTGAAGAATTGATTGTTGATACTATAACACCAGTTCCTGCATTTATTATAACGAATTTTTATAGAGTGTGTGTGATTTTTTATATTACAATTCGTTTTCATCAATTCATCAAAATATCTCCCAATTTTTCTGCAAAGAGAAAGTTTATGTATTTTAAATATGGAAATTTCTTTTTTATTGGCGGATTAGCTTTAAATTTTATTGGTGGAATATTAACATCGTTTTTTGAAATTGTTGGTTTGACGATGGTTGTGATTACATTTATTTATTACATTATTGGATTCAATCAAGATCAAAAAATTAAGCAGATTTCCCAAAGTCCATTATTAACAAATTAATGAATAAACTCGCTTTTTTTAAAAAAGAAAAGCAGAATAATGAAAACCAAAAAGAAAGAGTAAAGATTATTTCCATGTATCATTAAATACTCTATAAAAATTACCAAATGCTATTTTCTCGAGATCTTGGCGGCTGTATCCATGTTCTAATAGATAATCATAAAATTTTGGCATCTTATCCACTGAATCAAGACATTTTGGTACATTTGTTCCATCATAATCGGTACCAATGCCCACTGTGCTTATATCCGTTAATTCTACAATATGATCGAGATGCTTTAATATAACATCAAAACCTATATTTGGGTCGGTATGTGAAAAATCTTTTGGCGATACTTTAGGATCAAGAAATGCTGTGCCCCAATTCAAACCAATCACACCGTGGTGTTCATGAATGGCAATAATCTGTTCATCAGTTAAGTTTCTGCCGATATTACATATTGATCTGGCATTTGAGTGAGATGCCATTACTGGTTTCTCGATAATTTCCATTACATCCCAAAAAGATCGGTCATTTAGGTGAGATACATCAACTGTAATTCCCAACTTTTGAGCTTCACGGATAAAGTCACGTCCTTCAGCAGTTAACCCTCGATCAAGTTGAGGAGACCTAAAAAGAAAACCAGTTCCGAATTGATTCACATTTGCCCATGTAATTCCTGTAGAACGCAAACCTAAACGATAAGCTAAGCGTAAAGTCTTTAATTCTGAATCAAAACCTCCAGCACCTTCCGTATGTAAAATTGCCCCTATTGAATTTGATTTTTTAACTTTATCAAAATCATCAATTTGTTTTATATGAATTAGGTGATTGTTTGGATTATCAATTTTTTGAAACCATTCGTCCATTCCAGATAAGATATGATAAGGTGCTGCTGCTGGATAGATGGCAAATAGAGCAAATCGGAGATTGTTGCGATACATTCTTGGATAATCGCATATTCCTTTTTTTGATTCAGTTGCAAATGTTCTCCATTGATGTTTCAAAGCCATAAATGTATCAATATGACCTAAAATAGTCAGAGGATATGATTTTTCCATAATTTTTTATCACTAGTTGATGAAAAAACGTATTACTCAAAAAGATTTTGATTAATCATTATTAACTCTTGCATTCTTTGATTTATTTATTTTAATATTCTTTTTTATAATTTTTCTTTTATCCAGTGAAGAATTTTTGTTAATACGATCGTTTCTTGACCTCGTAAATAATGATCTCCCTCGTTAAGAATCAAAACATTTTCAGGAAGCAATTTCAAGCGCGCTTGAAGAGGTAAAAAATGTGCTTCATACAATAATACATTATCATTACGGGCATGAACAATTCGGATTTTATCTTTGTATTTTTTCGAATTTTCAGAGGTAAAGAAAGCTTGTGGAGAAATAAGTGGATCAAAACTCGTAATTTTTTTTACTTTAATTTGTGAGTTGATAAATAAGCGAATAACCCATGGTTCAGTGAAAATTTTATGGCTTTCGGGGGTATTTTGGAAAGTTTTCCATGAAAAATATGGTGAAAGAGCAATGACCATGCGAATTCTCTCATCTTTAAGCCCTTGTGTTAAAACTAATCCTCCGCCCATCGATGTACCGATTGCAGCTATACGATTATTATCTATTTCTGAAATATTGCAAACATAATCAACGATTCGTGAAAAGTCAGGAAAAATTCCTGTTGATTCAGTAATATACCAATCATCAGAATGAAATGCAGGATAATTTTTGAGAGTCTCTCCATGACCTCGTGCATCAACTAGCAATACAGCATATCCTGCAGCAGCAAGCGGGGCTGCTAAAGAAAAGTTTCGTTCTTTTTTACCTAAAACTCCATGATGCATGATTATTACAGGAAGTTTTTCTTGTGATTTTCGAGCTGAATGTTTCAACATCAGTAATAATCCAGATAAATGCACTTCATCAGTCATAGGAATTAGGATTTTCTCCGTTTTAATATTAAGGGCGTCCAAATCAACTAAATTTGCCCAGTCTCCATCCATCATTGTAAAATAGTTCCATAAAAACAATCCAAAACTTGCTATACTGGAAAGGAAAACTATAGTTGCAAATAAACAAGTTATCCATTTTGCAAAAATAAGTGTTAGAATCCAAAACATCAAACTACAAAGTGTAGCAATTGCTACAAATCGCAATCTTTCGAAATACATTATTAATTCTCCATTTCTATTGATTATTATTTTTTATTTTATTACTTTTTACTGTTAGCTTTTCATTGCTAAAAATTGTTTATTGGTTTTCCTTATTTAATTTCCCTACTTTTTTCCATCAAAGTATTTTATTTTGAGATTCGCAGTACTGCTGCACCAGAAAATCGACTATATTTTAAATCTTCTAAAGCTTCATTTGCTTCAAAAAGCGAATATTCATTAACTTCGGTCAAAATATGCGTTTTTTCAGCAAATTTCAAAAATTCTATTGCATCTTCACGAGTTGTATGAGCCACACTCCGCAAAGTTCGCTCGTAATAAATCTGATCATATGAAAAGGATGGTATATCAGTTAAATGAACTGCGTTTATTGCAAGTGTTCCTCCTTTATCTACGCAATTTAATGCTCGTAATACAATCTCTCCAACAGGAGCGAAAGTTATTGCACTGTCAAGCATTTTTGGAGGTTGTTGATTTGGATTTCCCACCCATGTTGCACCCAATTCTCGAGCGTGTGATTGATGATTGGGAGATCGTGTAAAAACATAGGTCTCACAATCCATTGCTTGAGCAATTTGTAATACGATGTGTGCAGAAGCACCAAACCCAAACAAACCGAGGCGCTGTCCAGGTTGAATGTCACTCAATTTATAAGATCGATATCCAATGATTCCGGCACATAAGAGTGGTGCAGCATGTAGATCAGAATATAATGAAGGAATTTGATATGCATAAGCTTCGTTAACTGCGATATATTCGGCAAATCCTCCATCTGCAGTGCATCCTGTAAAAATTGCACTACTACATAGATTTTCTTTTCCAGTCTTGCAGTATTTGCAATTAGAACAGCTAGAATTAAGCCATGCAACGCCAACACGACTTCCTATTGTATGCATTGTAACTTTGGGACCTATATCTTTCACTATTCCGATAATTTCATGTCCTGGAATTCTGGGATAGGTTGTCATTGGTAAATCTCCTTCGACCACGTGTAAATCTGTATGACAAACACCGCAAGTTCGGATTTTTATTAAAATATCTTTAGGACCAATCATGGGTATTGGTATTTCTGTTTGTTTTAGCGGATGACTCTCAATTTTTCGAGGTTGATCGATCTTCATTATTTCCATAATGTTACACTCGTGAGAAAATTACATTTTATTCATTTTAAAAGATCCTTTTTTGGTTGTGCAATAATATTGCATAACTTTATAAATATAGTTTCTATATACTGCATAGAGTGTTATAAGTGAGAAGATATGATTGTAAAGCAAATTGATCTTCCTGAATTCAACATAATAATTCCACCAGAAGTGCTTGAATTTTTAAAACAACGAGAAATTGTGCAAATTTATATCGATGTACGATTGGAAGAAGAACCTTGTATTCAAATTTATACACCTACAGTTCGATTGGAATCAATGAGTTCCAAATCTGGCGAAAAATCCAAATCTTCTCAATATCCAGTAAAACAAGAGAAAAATGGTATAAATTTTAATTTTTCTCAAGATTTTGTCCAACGTTTTTCACTTAATTCAACTGTTGAATTAAGGCTGAAAGGATTTTTTCGAAAACGTGTTGATATTGGGAATATCGATCCTATTCTGATAAATGTATGTAAAGTATAATCGTATTTATAACAATTTATCTTCTCAAACTAAGAAAAAATTTAAACAACTCACTAAATGCTGTGATTATCATGGCTAAATCAAAATATCAAAAAAATGCTAAAAAAAATCTAAATCGAAATAAAAGTAAGCAAAAACGCCCTGTTTACTATGATGAGAATATAAAAACCAAAAAAACACCAGCGATTGCTATTTTTATGCTATTTATAATTGCAATTGCAGGTGGTGTTGCAATTATTGGCTCTCTCTTGAATAATAATAGTGCTAGTAATGTAGACCAAGCTGAAGTTAATCCCAACTATACTCAGAATACTCAAAATTCAATAATAGATAATTCTGATACTTCAGGTTATAAGACTCCTATTACCATTACTACTATATCTGGTGAAAAGTTGATATTATCAAACTATGCAGGAAAAGTGGTGGTGTTATATTTTCATTTCCTACAGTGTAGTGCATGTAAATATCACTCTCCTGCCTTACAAGCCGCTACCAGTGCTTTAGGTAGTGATAAAGTAATTGTAATTGCAATATCTGTATCTGCTGCTGATACATCAGAGTTATTAAATGAATGGGCAACTTCAAATGGGTATAATTTTAAATTAGCCAAAGATACCGATTATTCTTTATCTTCATATTTTGGGGCTCAATATACTCCACACACTGTCTTTTTCGGTCCTGATGGTGATTCTTCTACTCGTCATACAGGTGTACAATCAGAAGCTGAAATTACTGCAACTATTGAATCTCTTTTATCTTGAAATTTATTCTATAATAAAAAAAATTACTATTTTTATTTTACTTATTTACTGAAAATCACAAAATTTGAAATAATTTAAAAGAATCGATTAAATATGGCAACAATTACATTATTTGCAACTTCTCTGGGTGCTGGAATTGTTTCGTTTATTTCTCCTTGTAGTTTAGCATTAATTCCTGCATTTCTTTCTTATATAATAACAACTGCAAAAAATCGTCGTGAAAGCTTCTTTATGAGTCTACTATATGCAATCGGATTTTCTGTTACATTTGCTGTTATTGGAGTGATTTTTTTAGCGGGTGTCATGAGTTTAAAAAATAGAGTAATGTTAAATATAATGGCAGGGAGTATCACCATTATTTTAGCTATTTACGTTTTTTTTAATAAAGAAATTCAAAAGTTTTTCCGAAAACTCAAAAAGACTCATTTAAATGGAAATGGAGATCTCTTAAACAATAATAAACAATATATTCAAAAAAATTCCACCAAACAAGAGGAAACACTAAAACAAACCGATTTTAATGGTGAAATAGGAAAAACAGAAACCTCTGAAAAATCAGTGGTAAACGAGAAATTAGAAGTAAATGAAAAATCAGAGACAATTGAATATTCTAAATATGGAGGTGCCTTTATTCTTGGTTTTTCTACAGGATCTTCTTGGATTGCTTGTGTTACTCCTGTTTTTACGACTATTTTAGCTATTGGTTCTGTTCAAGGTGATTATGCAACAGCACTTTATCTTATGATCACATATGGAATTGGAATAATGGTTCCATTTATTATAATTGGAACAATTGTTGGTACACTAAACTCTAGATTATTAGCCAAAGTTATACATATCGGATCGATAATTGAGCGTTTGTTTGCTATTCTTCTTTTATGGATTGGAATTGAGATACTTCTAAGTGCTTTTAATATTCCTGGTATTTTAAATGCATTTTAACCATTTTTTTTTTGTTATTCTATTTTTTTCCTTTTTCGACAAATTCGTAATGGTTAAATTCTTCAAAAATGAAGGTTAATTTGAGGCGAACTTGATTGAGTAATAGAGGGAAGCAGCAAAAACAGTTATATGTATGTACTTACTGTAAACAAGGGTTTTTCTATTCTGAAGTTGAAGGAAAGAGTAAGATCTGTCGAAATTGCTTGCAAAACACTCTCAAACTTCAAAAACGGCGTACTATTTTAGTCTGTCCGACATGTCATCGCTATTATGATAGTTCAGATATTATCAATCTAGATATTCCACGTGAAAAACGCCCTGTTTTTGAACTTGGAAAATTATTGTGTAGTAAGGATAAAACACCACTCTTAATTCGCGAGTTAAAGGAAGATATTCAACAATTGAATCAACAATTATATGGCAAGTTTAAGCATGAAAAAGAATCTGAGATTTCAGCTGAAAGACAATTTCTTGAAAAATTGAAACAATTACGATCTGAAGAAGATGTTGAAAGAGATAAAGAATCGGTTAAACCTGTTGCTCCTATAGAAGAAGGTGTACCAGCACCATCTGAATATTTTTCCCGAAAATCAACTTGGCCAAGCGGTGAAAAACTGAATACTCCTCATGCAGATGAATTTTGGAAGTACTATTTTATTGATCGACAAATTTATGATCCTTCAAATTATCTTGGTGATGAGAAAAAAGTCCTAAAAATTAAGGGTTTACTGGATGAAATTAACCTTTATTTATTCAATCCAGATAAATTGAATCCTGGGCTTCCTGTTGTTGATCATCTTGAAAATGGAAAGATCTTTTATGTTGGAGATACTCATGGATCGATATTTGATCTTGATCAATGCATCAAATTTTTCGTAAGTGAAATCGAACAGTCTTTAAAGGAAGGTTATCATGTTTTAATTGTTTTTCTGGGAGATTATGTAGATCGCCATGAAATGGATATTCATAATTTGTTATATCTCTTTAGTTTTGCCCTCCAATTTCCTCAAAATGTCCGATTATTACGTGGAAATCATGAAGAAGTTACAATTAACATGCAATATGGGTTTTGGAGCAACATTAATCGTTATCTTCCCAATTCTTATTTGTTCAATGATTTTGAATATACTTTTATCAATCTACCGTTAATTCATGTTGTTAGAACTCCAGAAAAAGCAGTAATGGCTTTACATGGTGGAATTCCTTTTTATCCAAAAGAATATGAGATAATTCCTAAAATACCACGGATTGTCGATGGAACTGTCTTATTAAAACCTTCATTTTCAACGGTCGAAGAAATGGATGTTCTTTCTAAGCAAATTCTCTGGGGTGATCCTGAAGAAGAACTGCCGCCTAATGTTTACTATCTTCCCAGTCGACGTGGTGTGGGATATAGTTTTGGAAAAGAGATTTTTATGAAATTTCTCGATATTAATAATATTGATAGAGTAGTACGTTCTCATGAAGTCTTTATTGATGGACATAAAGAATACTTTGACGATAAAATGTTCAGTATATTTTCCAGCTCGAGTTATGGAAAGCGTGATATTGATGCAAAAATCTTGGAAATTGATCTAAGAAGACCATGGGTACAGAATTGGAAATTATATACTATTTTAACAGATTTATAAGAAAATTGTAGCCGTATGAATGAAAATTTTTAAAAATCAATTCTTTTTTCTCTTCTTATGGGTTCAGCACGCGATAGATCTTACCAAAAAACAGGGGAATTAGGAAGATGTTCTGGTTCAGAGCGACTAGATCCGAACCAATTTTCAGAGCGAGATATAGATAACCAAAAGAGCGCACAACATTGGTTGGATGATCAAATCCATCAACCAAGCTTTCGAAAAGAGATGGAAGATCTATTTCATCAATGGGAATTTATTCTAAAACCTGAATCCTTTTCAACTTATCATATACATATGGTTGGGCAATCTCACATTGATATGGCATGGTTATGGAGATTCGAGCAGACTCGTCAAAAAGGGATTAAAACTCTACAAAAAGTTATTTTTCATGCTGAGAGATTTCCAGATCAATTTAAATTTGCTTTATCAAGCCCACAATTACTACAATGGGTAAAAGAAGATGATCCTGAATTGTTTGTGAAAATTAAAGCACTACAAAAACAAGATATTATAGAATTGGTGGGTGGATCTTGGGTTGAACCTGATTGCATGATGCCTAGTGGTGAATCTATAGTACGACAGCGTTTTTATGGAATGAAGTTTTTTTGGGAAGAATTTGGGACTTTACCCGAAGTAGAATGGTTTTTAGATTCATTTGGATACAACCGTGGATTACCACAATTACTCATCAAATCTGGTTCTAAATATTTTTGGACATCTAAATTAACATGGAATAAACAGACTGAATTTCCATTTGTCTATTTTAATTGGAAATCTCCTGATGGTGCCTCCCTTTTAACTGCTAATTTTGGACAGAATCGTGAAATTTTCGATCAATGGAAGGATTTTCAATCTGGACGTTATACTTTATCCGAAGAAGCACCAAAATTATGGGATTATTCAAAAGATTATTCAAATTTTCAAAATTTTGTTAATTCATCTAGTTCTATTGTTCCACTGGGCCTATTTTGGGGTGCTGGGGATGGTGGACATGGACCCAGTCATTGGGAAGTTGCCCAAATGCAAGTTTTGTCTCAAATTGCTCAAGAACGTGGAATCTTGTGGAAATGGTCTGAAGTTCGTTCATTTTTCTCAGAACTTAAGCAATACCAATCAAAATTAGCTACATGGCAAGATGAACTTTATTTAGAAACTCATCGGGGAACTTTTACGGTACATAGTGAAGTTAAACGTCAAAATCGGCGATTAGAAAATTTAACCCTGGATATTGAAAGACTGGCAACATTAGTAGAGTTGTTAAATCCAAAATACAAATTTCCTACTAATTTGTTTGATATAATTTGGAAGCAAATATTGCTTAATCAATTTCATGATGTATTGCCTGGGAGTTGTATTCCAGAAGTATTGGATGATACATTTAAACATGGAAAACAATGCGATAACCATTTAGAAGAGATTATTCACCAAATTATTCCTTTTTTACCAATTAAAATTCCTTCTGAATTTGAATCTTCGAATTTAGTTGTGATTTTTAATCCATTGAATTGGAGTCGGAAAACTCGAGTTTTCATTCCAAATAAAAATATTTCTATTCCAACCAATGCAAAAACTAATAATTCTTACAGTCTTCCTTATGCTCGTTTGTATTATTTTAGTAAAGAGAATCTGGTCTCTTCAATTTGTCAACCCGTTAGAGCCGAATTCGATGATAACATGCATAATTATGGTGAAGGTTGGTGGACGATATTAGAACTTGGTGCTCATGAAATTCTGATTGGCGAATTACGATTTGAATCTGTTCAATCACCTCCGCTATTTGTAACTCTAAGAAAATCACCCAGAATTACTAATGGAAAAGTGACATTAGAATTTGATTCTCATCTTGGAAGTTTAATTTCATTAAAAGCTCGAAAAATTAATCGAGGAGAAAATTTGCTATATGGAAATCGAAATCTTATTTTGGAAGGTTATCAAGATAAAGGTTCTCATGAATATCCTGCATGGGATTTGCAGAATGAATATTGGAAATTTCCCCTTAATTTTAACCAAAGTCAGGAATTAGAAATTTCAATTTTAGATAAAGGGCCTGTATTCAGTACTCTTCAATTTCGCCGAATTCTTGCAGATACAAATGTTATTCAGAAAGTTCGCCTATTTCACGATGATCCTGTTATTTATTGCAGTTGGGAAGCAGATTGGAAGCGACCAGAAACTTTATTAAAACTAGGATTGTATACTCGAACTCAAGCAACTAAAGTAATTGCAGATCAAATGTACTGTGCTACTGAGTCATCAACTTTACCTGAGACACCCGCTGATAAAGCTCGCTTTGAGAAGGTAATGCAAAAATTTGTAGATCTCTCCACCCCAGATAATTCTTGGGGAATTGCAATTTTAAATGAAGGAAAGTATGCATATGATGCTTCAGGTGGAAGAATTCGAATTTCAATGCATCGAAGTCCTAAGTATCCACGACCATCTGCTGAATCATGGGTCCAATATGAAAGAAAACAACGAAAACAAGAAGGCAAAGGAAAACCCCCTAAATATTCTGGATTGGGACCAACAAGTTGTCGATTTGCTATTCTTCCGCATGTTGGAGGTTGCTTGGTAAACTATAAGAATGAAAGTTCTTCTTATGTCTCAAAAATGGCTGAAGAATTTAATCATCCTCCAATAGTTATTAAAATAAATCCCACTGAATTACTTAATGCAGAGCAAGCAAATATTCAAAAATCTAAACAAAAAGATGAAGAAATATCCCCTTTTGCTTTTTCTTTACCCTCAGCTGTGAATCTGGCAGTTATTAAACCAGAACAATGGATTGGTGATGGAACTTTAATCTTAAGATTTGCAGAAAGAACTGGATTTAACCAGAAAAATTGTGTAATTAAATTACCAAACAATATTGGTAATAAAGTCGACCAAATAATGGAAGTGGATTTACTTGAAAGACCAATTGAATCATCATACCTTAAATGGGATCCTTCTTCGATGGAAATCACGCTTAATTTTGCACCTTTCGAAGTAAAAACGCTTAAAATCATTCTAATATCACAATAAAAAAGAATGGAATATATCTATATAATATCTCTGAATAGAAATTAATTAGATGAATAATCTAAGCACGGGTTCAATGTAGTTATCTAAAAACATCATAATTACAAACCCTGCAATAATTCCAAAGGTAACTTGGCGGGAATGTTTTTTTCCATACATTTCAGGAATTATTTCATCTGTAACTACAAAAATCATTGCTCCAGCGGCAAAGGCCATTCCAAAACCCAAAAAAAACTTCGCAATATTAACAATTGCAGCTCCAATAAATGCTCCGATTGGTTCAACTAATCCTGTACATGTTGCAATCCAAAATGCTTTTCGACGGGAATACCCTTCACGCAATAAAGGCATTGCCACCCCTGTGCCTTCTGGAATATTTTGTAAACCAATTGCAATTGCTACAATTAATCCTGAAGTAATTTGTTCTGAATCACCTGTTCCAAAGCTCACGCCTACTGATAATCCTTCAGGAAAATTATGAATAGTAATCGCAATTATAAATAACCAAGTAGCAGCTAACCTTTTTGAAATCTTTCCTTCATGACCTTGAACAAAATGCTTATGGGGTGCCCAACGGTCAATAAGATCGATAAATAGCGCACCTACTACAATACCTATTACTACAATCATTACAACCCATAAATTTTGTAAACTGGGTGACAAAGATGCTGGTGCTCCTCCATCTTCTGCAGAAAGAGACAAAGCAGGAACTAATAAGCTAAAAGCGGATGCAGCTAGCATAACTCCTGCTGCAAAACCTAAAAGTATATCTAAAGTCTTTTCTGATATCTCTTTCTTAGAAAACACTGGGATTGCACCAAAACTCGTTGCAAGACCTGCACCAAGTGAAGCCAAACTTCCATATAGGACCACAATCCAATTCATAAAATAAAATACGAAATAGACTTTATGAATTCTCTGATTTTATTTGAAAAATATAGAAAGTATAATTAGAAATTCAGAACACAATGTTATTAAGAATCAACAACAATGTGATCAATGTTGGAGTAATCAAAAATGAGTGAGTGTAATCAATGCGGTGCTACTATTGAAGACGAAAACGCTCGATTTTGTCGTGCTTGTGGTGCAGAAATTCGCCCAGCCGAAGTAATTTTCGCCTCAACTTTGGATGAAGATGCATCTACCATTCAAAAAATGGTTCATAATTTAAAAAATACATATTATGAAATTTACTATAAAATCAACACCTTATTCTATGAAAAAACATCAAATCTATTTCATAAAAGGATGTATTTGGAAAATAATCTTAAAATTCTTGAAAAAGCAGATTTAGATGATCGTTCTGAAAGATTGGATGAAATTAATCTTGGTCTTAAATCTGTTGCTCAAAATATAAGAGCAGAAACTGAAAATTTGCAGACTAATTTTTCCAATGCATCAAGGTTATATGATGAAGGAGAATTTATTCCAGCAAAAATCGCATTTCATGACCTTCATAATACAACACGGAAATTAGGATTTTACTCTTGGTTGAATGAAATCATAAGAAATCAACATCAGATACAAGAAAATATTAAATGTTTGCATGCACTTGAGCGAGTTTTAATTCCAGAAGAAAGATCTGATATTACTCCTGAAGAACTCAAATCTCAACTAAGTTATTTATATTACAAAACTCTACAAATAGAGAATTTCATCAAAAATCGAAATGAATCGGTTAAAAATCCTTTAAAAATTCATAAAACTGTTTTAGATCGATTAGAAAGTCAAAAAACTCAACTAATTAGTCAAATTGAGAGTGATTTTAAAAAACTCCCTGAATTTAATTTTGGAAATAAAATAAACTATTTCTTCAAAACCACCATCCAAAATATAAAGATCACTTTACACTTGATTAAATTTGATAGATTACTAAAAATCGGACAAGATTATAGTAATCTTCCTAGAGCATTAAAAAGCTTGCAGGATGCTCAAAAATTATCAGAAAATCCTGATATTTTGATTTATTCTGATAAAAAATTGGAAATGGAGTTAATAATCAAGCAAATTATGGATATGATTGCTGATTTCACAAATGAAAAAGATCAAGCTGTAAATCAAGCTTTAGAATTGGCTTTGGATTTTGAATTCGATAAAGCTATACAAATTTTGAATGAAAAAGAGCAATATCTAACTCAATATTCAATGGAAGGATTAATAAAAGAACTTCAAATACAGCAAAATATATGTAAATTTAATAAGGAAATTAATTCCGAATTAGAGCAAATTAACTCTGTTTATGAAAATGGTGATTATTTAGAAGCTTTTCAATTAATGGAGACAACTAAAAAGAAATTAGATGAAATTGATGAAAACTTAGAAATATTAGAAAATATACAAACAAAAATTAAAGATTATGAAAACAAAATATTGAAAAGCCGAAATGAGGGAGAATCCTTATTAAATCAAGAATTGGATGAAATTTGGAAATCTCTTGCTGAAGATCTTGATTTTGAGAAAGCGCGTAATGCAATAAATGATCAACTTTCGATAGTTAATAAACAAAAATATCACTCTACTCAAAAAAGAATTGAAGATTTACTAGAAAATTTGGAATTAAATTACGAAGCATATAAAGATTATAATGAAATTGTTAACCTTCATCAACAAAAACAATTGAAGATCGCTCAAGAAAAATTAAGCAATTTAAAGAAAAAGATCGAAAAGAATGCAAATAATTACATAAATGAGCTTCAACAACTTATTTCATCATTAGAAAAGGAATTAAATATTTTAACTGAAGAAGAAGCTAAAACAATTCAACAAGATATTAATAAAGCCCAAAGTTTACTTGTAAATCAACTAGAATTTTTCCAAGCAACAGAAATTCTATCTAATTGCAAAAATAGAGCTATAAATGCAGGATTAGAAAAATTTATTAAAATAATTGATGATTTGGCTCAAAGAATTGTCGACAATCAACGAATTCAAACAGAGCAAGTTAGTTATGAATCGAAGATTCAAGAAGGATTTCTACAACAAGCCAAAGATGGATTAACTTCCCTTTTACAAACTGTAACTCATAATCAAGAGAAATATGAACCTCTTCTAATAAAGCAACTACAAAAAGTAATCGAGAAATTAGATAATAAAATTAAAGAAAAAGAGCATGAAATTGAAACAAAGATTGATGCATTCCATGATAAAATGGATGAATCTTTGGATTTTGCTCCTGCTGAATTATTACTTAACGAGATTGATCAACAAATTCAAACATCTGGATTGGAGAAATTTAATAAAGTTCTATCAGAATTACGCCAAAAGGTAGAACATAATCGGTCGAAATTGATGGAATATGAAGAATTACAAAAAGTATTTGAAGAGGGAGATATTCATCAAGCCGAGCGTCAAGCCAAAAACCTTTTGAATTCAATTGAAAAAGAATTAAAGAAATCCCCACGATTTTATAGCGTTGCACTCAAAGATGCAGTATCCTTATTATATTCTGAAATTCAAACTGCATTGAAGGATGGAAAGGAAAAACTTACAACAGATTTTCAAGAAATTCAAAAACGAGTACATACTGCATTAGATTTTACTGAAATTCTACAGTTATTAAAGAATTATCAAATTCGAGCTCAAAGATTAGGAGAAGATGTATTAAAAACTCAAATTGTTGTGTTAGAAAATCAAGTACTACAAAACTCAGAAATCATCGAAAAACACAATTTACTTGCCCAGAAATATTCAAAAATGGAAGATTTTATTGTTACACTTAGAGAAATAAAAAACCTCGTTAATCAAGTTAAAGATAATATTGCTATTTTTGATCAAATTAAAATTGTGGTTCAGTCATTACAAAATCGAGTTGAAAGTGATAACGAAAAACGTGAAGAACAAATTAGGAAATCTTTACAAAATATTGTTGAAACTGAATTGAATGCCTTAGATTTTACTAAAGCTGCAGAATCTTTAATGAAATTAAAGGAAAGTGCACAAAGTTTAGCAATTAATCAATTTAATGCTGAAATTAATCAATATTTGCTAATGTGTCAATCCCATAAGAATTTCAAAATTAGAATTGATAATGCTTTAGTAAAAGAGAAGGCTGGCCAGATTATTGAAGCTCGAGCTGTACTCGAAGATATTAAAAGTGATTTAGATCACCACGATAGTCCAGTTTTAGATGCATTAAATCATTATTTGGATAAAAACTATGAGCGGATAAGTAATTTAATTTCAAGTGAAATTGAAAAAATAACTAAAGATGTAAAAGATCGACTGTTTAAATTAATTGAAGGTAAACAAGGAGAAGTTGCATATTTTGTTTTAGAAGAACATCTTGAACGCGCGCGCTATTTACAAGCATCTGATTTAGTAAAAGAAATAAATGATTTAATGAAACTTTGCACTTTACAATTCGATCCTACAGATAAAAAATACCGTAAGAAAAAGAAAAAGCGCCAAAAAATAGATATTGAATCACAAATTGAACAAGCTTTAGAAAAAACAACGATGATCGCTACTTCAGAACAAGCGCAAGTAGTTGAATCGAAAAAAGCAGGTATTCAAACCATATTGGTTAAATATGATTTTGATGCTCAAGAAAAGACTCCACATTTTAACACGACTAAAGAATTGCGTGAATACAAACGAAAACAGCGAATATTAAAACAAGCAAGAGTTATTAAACCCCCTAAGGTAACAGAAAACTTGAATAATCATGTAAGATCTTCTGTAACTCGTGCCAGATTGCAAGCTTTTGATCGTCAAGCAAATAGACCTTTAAAGCGCGCTGAGAATAAAAAATGTTTATCTTGTGGATATATTCAAAAACAGACTCATAACGTTTTCTGTGAATTTTGTGGTAATCCTTTATAATTCTTGAATATATGAAATTTAATCGTGAATTCTATTTTTCACATTTTTAGTTTCCCTTCTTTAACAGAATTTTGCTTTCAGACATGTCATTAATCCAGATCCCCACGATTGGGTAAGAAATTCTCCGGCTGATAGGGTTTGAGTAATTTTTGCTAGTATTTTTCTATTCACATTTTTATGCCAGATTTTTGCTTTCCGGATTGTTTGCGGCTTGTATCTTGAAGATTTCAGAGATTTTATCAGTCTGTAATAATGCCATGAATTGCAAAGTAGAGAGGCGATGATAAAGCGAATATGACGGGCTTGGACACTCCGTTTTTTACATGGGATCCAAAATTTGTCCTTAATGCTTTGAAAGGCACTTTCTATGCCCCATCGCTGGTGGTAGCCTGTAGCAACTTGCATAACTTCATCTTTAGCTGAATCTATCGTTTCATCTAAGCGACAATTGACACAAAAAAACATCAGACGCTTACATAAATTTTGTTTCTTCTTTCTCAGGTTTTTTAGTTGAGCATAAAGCCCTCTACATGTTTCATAGTGGGACCTTTCTTCATCAATCTTGAATCCTTTCCGATGTTTGCCTTTATAATTTAATTTTTTTGCGTTGTCCTTTGAATAATACTTCAATCGAAATTTAATATAGTGTCTCTCTGCGAGCTCTAGTTCCGATTCCAGTTTAAGAAGGTTTTGTTCTATTTTTTGTGCCTTTTTACGTGCCCACGACAAGCTTTGCTTCCGTTTACGGTTTGAATAGGCATCAAATGTCGCTATTGAGTAGAATGGTACCAAATGTCGAGTTCCTTTTGAATTAGACGCGAAATAGTGAAGCGTTGTCTTGATCAAGCCTTTATCATAATGTCCAAGTTCAATTTTGTCAATTTCAATATCTTTTCTTGAAGAATCCAGCAAAAATTCCCATTTTTTTGAAATGCCATCACGCATTTTTTTGGGGATACAAAAGCGTGGATTATGTGTAGGGTCTTTTGAGGGTGAAAATTTTCCTAAAGTGGCCCATGCAAACCCAATCCCTTGATAATACTCTCGATCTCCATAAATTGCCTTCACATTGATATTTTGAGATTCAGCTTTTATTACTTCTTTTGCTATCAGTGAAAGCCAGTCAGGAGGGGCTTTTCGTTTATAGTGGCTTCCTGTTGCATATTTTGGTTGAGTTTGAATAATAAATTGGCTAGTAGTGTCGTATATGCCAACTTCAGAAAAGGCTTTACCATACATTTCCTTTTGTCCAATATATCCAACAGGTTGACAATGATTGGGCTTGATTCCGGTATATTCCTTAACTGTAGGATCGATTGCAGTAGAG
Source organism: Candidatus Harpocratesius repetitus (assembly GCA_021498095.1). Classification (GTDB taxonomy): domain Archaea; phylum Asgardarchaeota; class Lokiarchaeia; order Sigyniarchaeales; family Promethearchaeaceae; genus Harpocratesius; species Harpocratesius repetitus. Next base: position 1,934,300 of record JAIZWK010000001.1, read on the forward strand.
ATGGTTTGGTTTTGCAGTGCTTTTTTCTTTAAATTTCTCCGCATAAATGTCTGTTGCTCTTGCAATATGCGATCTGCTTTCACAGGTCTAATTGTGTCAAAAGTTTCGTTTTGCGTTTTATACGTAGTTCTAAAGAGAGATTTGCCTCTATTCTTTCTATTATTCATTAAAAATGCTTTCATCATTCCGATAGGGTCTGTTTGTTCGCTTATCCATTGAATAAGCGAGTATGTATATTGTCCTATCTCACTTAGCAAATGTTGGGCTTGTTTGAAACTTGTATGGCATATAATTTGGGTCAAAGTTGACAAAACAAGATTGTTTGACTGAGTGGGTGTTATTTTGGGTTGCTTTTCCTTGACACGCTCAGCATTGAATAATGTGGTCAGAATACCGAAAGCTTTATTGGTTGGCAATACTTGGTTTGACATTGGATGGTGTGCCCTCGGGCAGTAATTTGGAATAGTTCGGCGACTTAACCAAATTCGCCATCCCTTTTGAATCTATCGCCATATTTCTTGTTGTTTTGTAGATTCGATTTCCATGTCACGCAAGTTATTTTGATTCTAAGATTTTTCTCTCATCCTTCTTTGAAAGAATTCCGTTTTGCTTTATGAATGCCGAAGCTTGAAATGAATGGAGTGAATTTGAGTCGAAAATCTTTGTTTTGAAAAAGAAATTAGAATAATTAGAAATAATTATTTATGTGTTTTTTTTCTTCATTTTTAATACACTTAAATCTTCATTCAATTATGAATTCTGAAGTAAAAATCTGGATTGAAAAATTATCTCTAACTCCTTATCCAGAAGGTGGTTATTATCGTGAATCTTACCGCAGTTCTCAAATTATTCCCGGAAATGTATACGTACCTCCTCGATCTGAAAATCGTGTTTCTGCAACCAGTATTTATTTTCTACTTGAAGGAGATCAACATTCCAGCTGGCATAGGCTGAATTCTGATGAAATTTGGTATTTTCATTCAGGAACAACAGTAATTATTCACACTTTTTCTCAAGAGGGCAAATATTGTCGATTTTTCCTAGATAATCAACTTCAACCAAATCATTATCCACAAATTTTAATATCTGCTGGAACAATTTTTGGAGCAGAATTGCTGGATAATTCTCAATATGCTTTGATGGGATGCATGGTTACTCCAGGTTTTGATTTTACTGACTTTAGTATTATTTCTCATCAAGAACTGCTTATAAAATATCCCAATTTATCTACAATAATACTAAAATTAAGAATAAAAGAAGAATAAATATAAAATTGGGAAAAAATTAGTAGAAAAATTAATTTTATCATTTCAGATATCTAAATTATTTTAAATCGGCAAAAATACGTACCAAAATGATAAAAATTCGAATTAACACAATAATGAAATCAAGAAATATATCAATAACTGCCACCATCCAATATCCAGCAGCAATTTTTAAAGGTAATGTAGCACCATCATAAACAGTTATTCCCATGATCCATATTAAACTTAAAATACTTATGAAAATAAACCATCCTGACATTTGGCTGATAAAAATTGATAAGCTCCATTCCATAATGATTATTATAAAGCCAAAAATCAGAAAAGAAACAATATATTTATGACTGAAATTTTTACGGAAAGTATAGCCAATAAATAAAGCACCTCCAACAGCAAAAACTCCAATAATTGAAGCTGCAACAAATAAATCCTTTGCTAAAGATAATCCAACTTCAAGAGCACCTGAATAAAGAACGAATGAATTTAAAATACCTGTAATAAACGCTGCTGCAAAAAATAATAATCGAGAAATTTCATTTTGTTGGCGTGCAGCTAATATTATTGTAACAATCCAAATAATAAAATAACCAATACTTAAAGCAATGATTATTCCAATTGAAGGAATGATTGCTTTACCTGTAATATAACCTGAGAAAAACAACGCTGAAAATGCCCAAATTGCTGCTCCAAAAAACAGCGTAGGCATTGTTTTACTATAAAAATCATCACCAATTGGTTCTTCTTCTACATCGACTTCTCCAAAATATTTCATTATAATTCACCCTTTTTCCTTTTATATCAATAACTTATTAAAAAATCAGAAATAATAAAGTTTTTGCACTTAGTGTGAAGTTTTAGCATGATAATACTGCATCAATTGATGTTCTAAAAATTCCTTGTTCACCCATACAATACCTTTTCGCTGCTCTTCTTCAGGTCCAATTTCTGAAATGCTTGTTTCAGGTAATAATCGCAGAAAACGAGCATTGCCAATCTTTTTTCCATCATATGTTGAAGTACTAAACAAAGAAATTAAACGATTATCCCAAAATAGATGATAACCTTCGCTAAATTTTTGATGACCTCTAATAAATAGATTAAAACCATTTAGTTCCATAAAATCTCGAAAAGCTTGCTCGCTAAATCTTGGTCGTCCAGTTCTGGGTGTTGGAGCAACCATTTCTTTTAATTCAGGATCTGGATCTGACCAAAGAATTGTTTGGGAATAAACATCCATATCAAAATGTTCAAGTTGATAACAATTTAGATTAGATTCTATCTCATCTATTCGAATTGGGGCATAATTTGAGACATCAAATGGTATTCCTCCATGAACTACTAGTCCCTGTTTATTCCCACTTCGAAATATTAATCCTAAAGGTAATTTGCTGAAAAAATCTGTAATAAGCTTCCATATCATTTCAAAACGCTCACGGGATTGTGCTTTTTCAAATAGATGCTGCGAAAAACCATATCTGGAGCAAACTGATGAATCTTCGTGATTTCCACGTAAAATAAATACATTATCTGGAAAAAGGATCCAAAATGAGAGAATAAAGGCTAAATTTTGTAAATCATAAGGATTTCGATCCACAATATCTCCAATCCAAATTACTTTGACTTTTGGATTTACTTGAAATACCTTTATGAAGTAATCAATCATTAAATACGTATCATCAAATGAACCATGTGTATCTCCAACAAAATAATACGTATAATCTGGTGTTTGCATGTCTCGAATAAATTTATGATATTTCTCAGTTGTATATTTATGTTCTAAGAGTTTTTCGGCCATTAGAAATAGATTCTCATAGTTTTCTAACAAATCAACGGGTTCTGATTTGAATTTTTCTGAACCAGCAGCAAAATACCGAAAAAACCATTGCCACACATATTGAGGTGGATTCAAGTTTCCAATATAATAAAGTTGATCTCTTAATTCATTTGGGATTTGATTTGCATTTGATTGTGTAATTTTAATCAACCTCTTGAGCGTATATTTTAAAGGGAATTCGATATGTTTTTCCATCCGGTGCTACAAATGGGACTTCAATTAACATATTTCCCAAATTTGCCCGGGATAGTTGAATCGAGACATTATCTAAATTTTTTATTGCAACATTATTATAAACTTGTCGATTTGGCATAGTTAAATTTGAAAGGTATGTTCCCATCGGTGAATAAATATCCCTAATATATGCAATATCACCGTCAATATATAATTGAAAAGAAAATTTACCTTCATCTGTTGGTAGTAATGCGTTGTAAATATGTCCGTCCATTTCATGCGTCCGACCCACGTTTAAAATTTCCTCTCTTCCTATATTAACTATTGTTTTAGGCGGTATTTCTAAAAATCCTTGATTATAATCGCAATAAAGATAATATTTAATTCTTTTTTGAGGGGATTGGATTTTTTGAATTAATTTTCCTGCTGCGTCATAAATCCATTGTAATGCATCATAAACTTTAACCATATCTGCCATTCGATCTGCCGGCTCATATTGTGTCATATATTCTACTAGTTTATTGAATTCTTCTGGTAATTGTGGATTAAAATCGCTAGGATGAAGCACAAAATCTTCATTAGTGGCAGCAGCTCCTGCATAATGTCCTCCACTAAAAAGATAGAACATAATATGACCCAACATGTATATATCTGTTGTTGCAATTGGCTCAAATCCTGCCATTACTTCTGGAGGTGTGCCTCTATTTCGAATTCCTGTCGCTTCCGGCGTTGCTGATACGTAATAGGGTTTACGGGGATGATACATTTGATCCATTCCAATCTCTTTAGCCACTCCCCAATCAATAATTATTGGATAATAGTTTCCATCTTCTTGAGTTACAATCATTACATTTTGAACTGTTAAATCTCGGTGAACAATACCTTTTTGATGACAAAAATACATATGGCGAGTAATCGGCATTAAGATGTTCTTGATTAAATCTTGTAATGCAGTTAGAGTTAAATGGTCAAGATCAGGGAAATTTTGAATATACCATTTATCTAATGGAATTCCATCAATGAATTCTAAAAAGATATAGTATTCTGGATTTTGAAATTGTGTTAAATGAAGATTACCTAAGTATTTCATAGTTTTTTCAGGGGATTCACTTTGAATTTCGGTGATCTTTGATTCTCTTTTCCAGTATTTTTCACAGAAGTTTTTACCTGATTCTGGATCATGAAATCGAGTGAAATAAAACTCTTTCAAAGCTGCAATTCGATCGGTGTTCATGTTTTTTACTTTATGAACTGCTCCCATACCTCCAGTTCCAATTTTTTCGATAATTTGGTATTTTTCACCATTTAATATTAAAATATCTCCATTTTTAATCCCTGCATGAGTTTTTTCTACTAAAGCATTATCTGGTTTTGTAGGAGATGGAGGAAATGCCTGAATATTTTGAAAAATAGGATTTTTTTGGGCATTTAAATTAGAATTCTTTGAACTGACCTTTTGAGATGATGATTCTTCATTTCCTTCTATAATTGGGAAAGGTAAAAATGCACTTTTTTTTATTTTAGGTTTTGGTTGTGCTGCTAATGTTTTTGCCAATTCCAAAGCTTCATGTGAACTTGATGCAGCTAATTTCCTTCGTTTTGGGATTTTTGGTGGTAGTTTTGCATCAAAACCTTTGATTGGTGAACTATTTTTAGATCTTAATGTATTACTATTACTCTTTGGTTTTACACCAATTCTAATCGCTTTTAGCTGACCCTTACAATTTGACGATTGGCATATTAATTTTGAATTGCCATGTAGTTGAATGAAGCTATTTTTATTTTGAGTCAAACCACATTTCCGACATCGAAGAATAAATCTACCGCTTATTTTTTCTAAGCGAAGATTATTGCATTGTTCACAAGTATGTGTTCCTTGGCTATCTAAAAGATAAATATTTTTACATTGAGGGCATTGAAAGAATTCTTTGGGAGAAATCGACATTTTTTTTTACCGAAATGAGTGATCGCTATTAATAAATGGTTGATTTTGCTTAAAAAATTTATTTCATTAAAAAAATTCTTTTAACTTTAAATTGTATATATACTATTATTATGGAATTGAATTCTAAAAAAACCGCTTTTATTCGTTATATGACTTCTGGTGATAAACCAATATTTCGAAACGAACAAGATTATCCACTCGAAGATTTAATTCATCCATTAATATATAATGATCTTACCTCAAATAAAGGTAATTTATTAAAAATTCCTATGGCATATCATTTTCAACGCCAATTTACAGCATTTGTTAAAAGTTTATTGCAAGATTGACAATGAAGTTAATCTTCCCTAATAAATAAATCAAAGTAATCATTAATTCTTTTGATATGGAACTGATATTTCTAGGAACAAGCGGAGCCACTCCCACTAAGGAGCGAAATTTACCATCTGTTGCTCTTAGGTTGGATTCTGGGCATATTTTACTATTTGATGCAGGTGAAGATGTTCAACGAAGATTTGAAGCTGCAAATTTAAAATTTAATGTTCCATCAACAATTTTTATTTCACATTTACATGGAGATCACGTTATTGGTCTTCCAGGTCTTTTATTTAATTTTCATCTTAATTCCCGCACAAAACCTTTAACAATTGTTGGTCCATTAGGTATTGCTTCTTTTTTATTAATGCATTATCAAATTGTTGGATTAAAGGCTCAGAATTATCCATTAACTGTCATTGAAATTGTTCCTCCAAGATTGAATAATTCCAATTTCAAAAATTCTACAAATAACGTTGAAAATCATCAAAAGAATCAAATTTCTCAAAATACTCAGATAATTGTTTATTCTCGCTTTTTAACACCTGAATATGAACGCAAATTTTTAACTAAAGAAGATAATATCATTTTTTCTGCAAAAAAGTATCACGTAAAACACTATTGGTTGAATCATTCTGTGCCTACTATGGGTTTTAGATTTGAAGAACATCCATTAAATGGAAAATTCAATCCAATACAAGCAAAAAAAATTGGTGTTCCTGAAGGAAAGTTGTGGAAACGCCTTCAAAATGGTCAATCAATCACATTAAAGGATGGACGAATAATAAATCCTGTCGAATCTGGTATTGTTACCCCTCCTCGACCTGGAAGGATTATTTGTTACGGTGCTGACACAGCAAAATGTGATTCACTCGTTAAATTAGCTGAAAACGCAGATATTTTCATATGTGAATCTACATTTGGTAAAGAACTCCAAGATATAGCTATAGAAAAAAAACACCTTACTGCAGAAATGGCAGCAGAAATCGCCAAAAAGGCAAGAGTTCAAATGCTATTTTTAACTCATTTTTCCAGTCGTTATAAAGATGTAAAGGATTTATTAATTGAAGCCAAGCAAATATTCCCATCAACACAAACGGCTAAAGATCTTTTATCTGTAAATATAAAAGTTCGAAATCAAAAAAAGAATTAATAATAGTAAAAAGAAATAAAAGTAAAAGGAAATAAAAAAAGGTTTACTATGGTGGTTAAAATCCACCAGCAATTTTAGGTAAAATAGTGATTTCGCTTCCTTGCTCAATTACATTATCTAAGCTAACTTTTTTTCCATTAGCTAAAACAACAAAAACTTTACTTTCTAATTTTAAATCTTTCAGCAATTCTCTTACCGTGCGTGTAGTTTGAACGCGGTAAGTCTTAAGTGTTCCAATTGTGTTAATTTCTTGAAGACTCTGCATTGTTTTTCCCTTCTTGAAAATAAAACTTCTTCATTTTAATTGTGAAAAACAACCCATTTAAATGTTATTCATATTATAAATTCGATTTAGTTGGAAAGATCAAGATTATGGAAGAATGGAAGAATTAAATATAGATTTTTTTTCAAAAGATAACCTTTTTCAAAAATTGATTGTTTTTTTAGATAGCACTTGAATTATTTCAAGATTTCCCGTGATCTTTAATTATGGATGATTCCCACATTTTTGCTGAACAAGAAGCTATTATTAATTATGTTAAACAAGCTATCCTCAAAATTAGTCATTGTTCAACAGAAACAGAAAAAGAACAGAGATTGTATGATTTATTAGCATATCTTATATCTTCTTCTAATGACATCGCTCAGCGACATGATTTTTATGAAGCTGCTGGAAGGTTATATAGTGCAGCTTACTATTTAGAGCAACTTCATCCTTTAAAAGCCCAAGAAATCTATTTTCAAGTAATCAATTATTATCAAGCTTATACAGAACATCTAATTCATAAAAAAAACTTCTCAGAAGCAGCGAATGTAGTTTTGAAAATAGCATCTATATATAAAAAAAAAATAAAAAATCAAAATGAATATCTCGAACAACTAAAACTCGGAATAGAATTGTTGAAAAAATCATTTAAAATTATTGAAGGTCCTCTTGAAAATTTATCAAACTTAAAATTAAGAGAAATTTGTCATAATCATCAAAATTTAGCTTTATTATATGAAAAAATAAAGAACTGGAATTTAATGCTTTTTGAAGCAAGAACTGCCCTAAAAATTGCTAAAAAGATACCTGATTATATGGTAGCTGCTAATTCTTTCCAATATATATCTCGTAGTATAAGCAATTTACAAAATAGAACCAAAGGAATAAATATACTTCTTGAAGCTATTGATTATTTTGCAAAAGAAGCAGAAAATTGCGAAATTAAAAACGAATTCATACCTTTAGCTCAACTTTACCAAATCATTAAAAATTTGTATGATCAAATGAATAATGTTGAAAGATATGAATATTTTGCAAGAAAGGAAGCAGGTGTATATCTTGCCTTAGCTAACCAAGGAATACGAAATCGGATTAAAAATGAGCAAATCGCATCCTATTACAGAGGGGCTGCTTTGTGCTACCAGACTTTGAAAGGAAATTCAATTGATGCGGCCAGTTGTTTTTTTTTAGCGGCACACTATTCCAAAAAAGCGAAAAAATTTTATGATGCTGCAATAAGTTATGAGGATGCTGCTAAATTACTTGAGAATTTGCTTAAATATCAAAAAGCTTGGGATCTCTATCAACAGGCAAGTTCTTGTGCAATTCGTGTTAATGATTATGAATTAGCAATTTTAAATTTGATTAATGCAGAAGCAGTTGGAACAAAAATAAATCAAGATCTTCAATGTTTATATCATAAAATGTATAAATACCTCTTAAAATATGCACAAATTCAACATTATAAAGAGAATTATTTTATTTCAGGAACACTTTTCTTAGAAGCTGCTGAAAGTCTCTCAAAACTTCCTGAAATACCAATTGATAAAATTAAAGGGATTCTTTATGCTTGTTATTGTGAATATCTCTCTCTTTTTCAAAAAACAGATATAAAATCTTATCCTTCTTCAACAATATATTATATTGGAGTTTTAGTAAATTTTCTAGATCCAATTTTTTCATCGATGACAGAAGAAGAGATTAAGTATTTAGAAGATATAAAAAAAAAAGTCGAAATATTTAATGAAAAAACTAATAAAAAGAAAAAGAAAGATGAAAAAGATGTTAGATTTTTAATAGGTAATCATCATATTAATCTTAGTTCTTTAAATAAATATGAAAATCGAAATCTTAATGAGAATCAAGAGAAATATGAGAAATCTTTTTTCAAACTTCAATCTTCCCAAGAAATTTATGAATATTTAATTTCTCATGCTCCTAAAAAATATATTGACTTAATTTCAACTCTGCGCGATTTTTTACATTCACTTAAACCTCTTAGAAAATCATTTTTCATAAAAAATAGAATTGTTTTTCCTGATCATGGAATTGCTGAAATCCTAAAAATCCATGATTTAATTCTTAAATATCCGTTACTATTAAAATCAAGTAATTCGATTTCTTTAATTTAAATCAGAAAGTATATTGTGCTTATGATAATTTCTGAGATTAATAAAAAAGATATCATTGAAGTTGAAAATGTTATAATAGGAAGAGGAGTTATTTTTTATGTTATGAATGAAAAATTACTGATAAATTTATTAAATCTACAAGATCCAATTAATAATCGACTATTTAGATTCTTGGATTATATAAATCGGATTTTAAATGCAACAAAAGCGCCTTATGTGCGAGATTTAGTTACATTAGATTATCTTACAACAACCTTAGAGATGGATTACAAAACTGCAGAAGGATTTTTAGATTTATTGGAAAAATTAGGAATTATTGAATCTGATCAACATGGTGCTTTTCCAGGTTGTTTTTTAACCCCAAAAGGAAAGAAAATACTTGAAGAATTACGAACCATCTTTAATAATTCTCAAGCAAAGCAAGATATAATTAAATCAAGTTCAAAAAAAGTATTTATTTTAGGAAAAACTCAAGATCAGGAAATATCCGATGATTCTGAAACGATTTTAATAAAAGATCATTTAAATAATTACTCAGAAGAACTAATTTTTAGATTCTTAAAATTCCATCTTGGTGTAATAAAAAATGCTCAAGTTCCCTATTTACGTGATTTAGTTGCAGAAGATTTTCTTAAAGATTGTGAACATCTAAGCTTCAAACAAACGTCAGATTTTATTTCTTCCCTCGTTGATAAGGGAATTTTAGCATATAATCAATTTGGCGCATTTCCAGGAACAACTGTAACAGATTTTGGAAAAAACATTTTCAGAAAGCTTAAAAAGAAAATAGGAAAAAATGAAAATCATTAGGTATTTTCATTCACAGAGTTAGAGCCATGGTTCTTTGGGTGAATCTAAAGCAATTCCATCCATTCCCTTTAATATTGCAATTTCTTTTTTAAGTAGTTTATATAAATACATTGCATTTAACGGTTTATGAACAAATAAATCGCAATTAAGCCATTTTCGCGCTTCGCTAGTTTGTGCATCAATGTATATTCCAAACCGACTATGAGCTCCAGATAATGCAATAAGAAAAATATGATTTAAATTCTTATTATGTTTTACTCGATAGCAAAATTGGAAAGCTTCAGCATAATCAGTATCCATATTAATTACAATTATCTGAACACTCTGTGATCCTAAAACATGATAAGCTTCTTCAAATGTTTTTACATGATAAAGTGAAAATCCTTTTTCTTCAAAAACATCTGTAAATCTATTAATAGAAGGTGAATCCTCCATATTTATAAGTAAAATTGTATTGTATCCATATTCCATTTTATTTTCCTCCTAAATTTGTCTATTTTCTTTAATAGATCTCATTTAATGTCTCCTTTCACTACGTGGATAATAGTGAGTATGTAGTAAATGATGGGCTTCATTGCTACCTAAAGTCTTTAAAAAGTTAGCATATAACCGTTGTACTGCTGTATTTTCATGAGATAATCTGATTGTATATTGCTCATCCAATTTATAAAGTGCCTGTGCACGTTGTTTAATTACTTCCAAATCCATTCCTCTTGGTTGGCCTCCTCCATTGATACATCCACCAGGACAAGCCATAATTTCAATAAAGTGATAATTGTTTGGATTACCTGCTCGAATTTCATCACAAATAATTCGTGCATTTTTTAAACCACTAGCAGCAACACAATTAACTGTTAACTCTGGAGTTAACTGAATTTTTGCCCTTTTTATTCCTTCAATACCACGTACTTGAGTTATTTCAAGATGTTCCAAATTTTTTTTGTTCACCAACCAATAAGCAGTTCTTAAAGCAGCTTCCATGACTCCTCCAGAAGCTCCAAAAATTTTTCCTGCTCCTGTACTTTCTCCTAATGGATCATCATATTTTGAATCTGGAAGAGACTTTAAATCTAAACCAAACTTTTTAATTGCTCTAATCAATTCACGTGTGGTTAAAACTGCATCAGTATTGGGAAGTCCATCATTAACCAGCTCAGAACGATCAGCTTCGAATTTTTTTGCCATACATGGCATAATTGCTACTTGGAAAATTCGTTTAGGCATGATCTGTTGATTCTTTGCCCAATAGCTCTTAATAATTGCACCTTGCATGCTCATAGGAGATTTACACGTAGACATATATGGGATTAAATCTGCATATTCATGTTCCATAAACTTAATCCAACCTGGGCTGCAGGTAGAAATTAACGGGAGAGTTTTATTTTCTGTAATTCGCTTGATTAATTCATTTGCTTCTTCTAAAATAGTTAAATCTGCTCCAAAAACTGTATCAAAAACAGCATCAAAGCCCATTCTTTTTAAAGCGGTTACTAATTTTCCAGAAACATCTGTACCGATGGGAAATCCAAATTCTTCGCCAATTGTAACCGAAATACTCGGTGCAACTTGAACAGTTACAATGGTGTTTGGATCATCAATTGCTTCTCTGACTTCTGTGCTTACATCTCTTTCTTTTAATGCTCCTGTGGGACAAACTCTTACGCACTGCCCGCATAGTACACACGAAGATTCATGAATTGTTTTTCCAAATGCGCTGGTAACTATAGATTCAAATCCACGTTTTGTAACATCAATTGCGTGTACTGATTGAACTTCATCACATACTTTTACACAGCGTTGGCATAAAATACATTTATTAGGATCCCGTACAAGAGCCATGCTTGTTTGATCCAAAGGATTTTGTCGTTTTGATCCTAAAAACCTGTGATCTCTTATATTATAGATTTTTGCTAGATCTTGTAATTCACACTCACCATTTCTTTCACAATATAAACAATCCATTTCATGATTTGCTACTAAAAGCTCAACAATAACTTTCCTTATCGCTTGAATTTTTGGACTGTTGGTGTGAATTTTCATTCCTTCTTTTACAAATGTACTACATGAAGGAACAGGTCGAGGGAAGCCTTCAACTTCAACCACACAAATTCTGCATGATCCCGTAGGTGTTATTTCATCCAAATAACATAATGTAGGAATATGGATGCCATGATTACGTGCCACTTGAAGAATTGTTTGAGTATCTTCCACTTTCATGGGTTCATCGTTCATCCAAATATTAACTGGTTTTGATATAAGTAATTTTGTTGATGTTGCCATTTTTTGATTCCTCCATATTTATTCTAAAAATATTGCGCCAAATTTACAATTTGATTGACATAGACCGCATTTTACACATTTTTCTTCAATAATATAATGTGCTTGTTTTTTCTCTCCCAATATTGCTTCATTAGGACAGTTAAGTTTGCAAAGACCGCATCCAATACATTTTTCTGCATCTATTTTAAATGATAATAATCCAATACATGCTTTTGCAGGACATCGGTTTTCATAAAGATGAGCTTCATATTCACTTCTGAAGTATTTTAAAGTTGTTAAAACTGGATTTGGAGCACTGATTCCAAGACCACATAGAGCCGTGTCTTTAATTACATGCGCTAATTCCTCGAGAGAAATCATGTTATTCATTCGATCTACTACTTCCTGATCATTTTTTGGTTTTTGTGTTAATTTTGTTAATGTTTCAAGAAGTCTTCGGGTTCCTTCACGACATGGTATACATTTACCGCACGATTCATCTTGGATGAATTTCATGAAAAAACGAGCAGTATCAACCATACATGTCGAATCATCCATGATTACTAATCCTCCAGAGCCCATCATGGCTCCTACTTTCTTCAATTGTTCATAATCTATTGGTGTATCAATTAAGTGACTTGGAATGCAACCACCTGAAGGTCCACCAATTTGTGCAGCTTTAAATTTGTGCCCATTTGGAATGCCGCCTCCAATTTTTACAATATCACGAATTGTTATTCCCATAGGAACTTCGACCAATCCAGCACGACAAATTTTTCCAGTAAGTGAAAATACTTTAGTTCCACGAGATCTATCGATACCCCATTGTGCAAATTTCTTAGGACCATAATTTAAGATTTTGGCAATTTGAGCAATTGTTTCTACATTATTAATATTAGTTGGTCGACCCCACAATCCAACTGTGGCAGGATAAGGTGGTTTAATACGGGGCATTCCTCTTTTTCCCTCAATCGATTCCATTAGAGCTGTTTCTTCACCACATACAAAAGCTCCGGCACCTTTTTTGATTTCAATATCAAAAGTAAAATTTGATTTTAGAATATTCTTCCCTAAAAGACCACGTTTTCGACTTTGCTCAATTGCATTAGTTAATTGTTGGATAGCTATTGGATATTCTGCACGACAATATATTATTCCTTTGGTCGCTCCAATAGCATATCCCATGATAAGCATACCTTCAATAATTGAAAATGGATCTGATTCTAATACTGCGCGATCCATAAACGCTCCTGGATCTCCTTCATCTGCATTACAAATGACATATTTTTGGCCATCTGGACTATTTGCATTTCGACAAAATTGCCATTTCTCTCCAGTTGGAAATCCTCCACCTCCACGACCACGAAGACCGCTGGATTTAATATCATCAATAACTTTTTGGGGGTTTCCCTGTTCTAATACATTTGCAAATGCACTAAAGCCTTGTTCATATGCAATATATTCTTCAATTGAACGAGGATTGAGTACTCCGCAATGAGAAAGAACAAATTTTTGTTGATTTTTGAAAAATTCATTAGCAGATATAGGAAGTATATCTGAAAAATCTTCGTCACCAGAATTTTCCTCAACTGGATACTTCCCCAATACCCAATCTTTGATAATTTCCCCTTTTTGTATCGTTTTTTGAATTATTTCAACAACTTTTTCTTTAGTGATTTGTTGATAAGCCACTCGAGCTTTTTTTGGTAATTTTATATCAACAATTGGCTCAAGATAACATGAACCAATACAACCAACTGGGATGATTTCTGCATCTATTTTATATTTCTGTAATTCTGCTCTAAATGTAGTATAAGTTGATTGTGCTCCTGAAGCAAGACCGCATGTTCCCATTCCAATGAAAATTAATGGTTTTGAATTTTGGATATGCTTTGCAGCATAATATTGCTCTTTAGTTAATGTAATTGGTGATTTATCGATTTTTTCTTTTGTAATTTTTTTTTTGGGAGATAAGTTTGCTTTCTTTACTGAATTTGTTTTACTCATTTAATTTTCCTCCGAAATTACTTTTTTTTATTTTTCTTATTCCCTATTTGTATTTACGCAAGATTTTCTTAATTTCTCCAGCAGTCAAATTACCGTAAAAATCAGAATCGATATTCACAACAGGACTTAACGCACAAGCACCTAAGCATGCAACTAAATTTAGTGTAAAACGACCATCTTTAGTCGTTTCTCCTGCCTTACACTTTAATTCCTGCTCAAACACTGGAATTAATTTTTCTGATCCCTTTACGTGACAAGCAGTTCCAGTGCATAGATTGATGACATGTCGTCCAGGAGGTTGTAGGCGGAATTGTGCATAGAATGTTGCTACTCCGTAAATTTTTGAACTGGGAATGTTAAGATATTCCGAAATTTCATATACTGATTCTTCAGAAATAAACCCATATTCTGCCTGCACCGCTTGAAGTATAGGAATAAGTTCTGAAGAATTTCCTTGGGTAAAATGGGATAAAATGTCAGATATTTTTGTAGGCATTTTGTATCTATCCTCCTAAATTGTTAAAATAAAAAATGATTGTCAGAAAAAGAATATATTCTGAAGGAAATCGGTAATTTCATAGACGAAATGAATTCATTTTCCAAGAAATCTAATTTTTTTATCTTTATCAATGATGGTAAAGCGACAATGTTATGTCGCAGATAGATCATTTTTTCGCAAAAGGAATATTTAATTACCAAAAATATAAATATTATTTTAAAATTAAATTTATGATTTTTTAAAAAATTGCTTATATTAGCTAAATCCACGACTTTCAAGAGAAATGGAGAGGTTTATTGAAAAGTCCATGATTCTTAATAGTGCTGGAATTGCAATAGGTCCTGGTTTAAATAGATTAATTTTGTATCCTCTGGATTTTTGAATTACAATTATTTTCTGAACTTCTTGAGTTAAAAGGGGTAACCAGCTAATTGCGATTACTATTGCAAGAATATATTTTGCTGGAATTCTAACTTTACGTAGTTCAGTTATTAATTCAATCGGTGGGGTTGCATGCGTGAAAAGAAATGATGCGATTATCATTATTAAAATAGTTACTGCGAAATTTCCAAATAATATAAGTGCTGATTTCCATTCTTTGGTTGCAAAATAAAAAATGAGAAAAATACTAAGAAAATTTAATATTAAGACTTTAAAAAATCCATTCATTATTCTCCAAGGTAATCGAACTAAAAAAGCAAAAACACATTCAATTAAAAGGATGATCCATCTTAGGTGTTTAAAACTAGAAGAAAATGCCAACAAATTAAAACTAATAAAAATGCTTAATTTAATAATGGGATGAATATGGTATTTGAATGAGTAACTCTGGATGTCTTCATTACTTAATTTTAAATTGGTTGATTTCCTTTTCTGGTTATGTTGCATGATTCCACATCCAAAGTGATCGTTTGCTCATTAACTCGCTTTTTAATTTACGAGAAATTTGATGATCTTTAATATACAAGATTTCTTCACACATTTGCCCAATTAACCAAGGATCATTACTCGCAATTAAAATAGTCATATTCATTTCTAAATTCAACCGAGTAAGCCAATGCATAAGTGCAATCTTATTTCGATAATCTAGATGAATAGATGGTTCATCTAATATCAAAATTTTCGGTTGTAAAGCGATTATTGACGCCAATATAACTCGTTGTTTTTGACCTGCAGACAAATTCATGGGAATTCTGTCTTTTAGATCGATAATATTCAAATTTTGTAAAGCATCTAAGGCTAATTTAGGATTCATTTTTAGATTAAGAAGCCCGAATTTCACTTCATCTAAAACGGTATTGCTGAATAATTGAGCATTTAAATCTTGAAAAACCATACCAGTTGTTTGGGCTAAAGAGGCTAATTTTGTTTTGTGTACAAGGTGACCATCAACAATAATTTCTCCTGAATATCTATTTCCTTTAATGGCATGAGGAATAATTCCTTTTATTAAATATGCTAAAGTAGTCTTTCCAGAGCCTGAATTACCTGCAATGCCCAGTATCTCTCCTTTGTTAATTGAAAAATTAATATTTTCATAGATAGATCGTGATTTCTCATAAGAAAAGGATACATTGTGAAATTCTATGATAGGAGAAGGAGAATCGTTTGAATCTTGTTTCATTGTTGTAGATCACCTAATTATTGGTTATCCATAATAAAAAAAAGAGTATATTATTGTTAAAAAAAAGGACACTCTTTCAATTATTCATTTCTCTCAATTAATAATAATCAATCAAACTCCTCAGAGATGAAAGTGACTATTTTTACATTTGAGAAAAGCGCGCATAAATTGCTGTTTTTTTAAGTTTTAAAAATAATCCCCATGAAATATAACACATAATTATTGTGGGTAAACTTGATGTGATTCCACAAACAAGGGAAAATTTAACCAAATTCCAAGAAATCCCCGTGACTGGAATTGAAACAAAACTACTGATATTCCAAAACGCATTAAATAAATTACTAAAACCCATTACATAAGGAAATTGGAAAAGGGTCCAAATAGTAAAAGTAGATAACCACCAAATAGTACTACCTAAAATGCCAACCAAAATTGGGCGAATAATCCGAATTTTAATAAGATATACTGCATCCAATACAATACCAATAATTATTCCTACAACGATTTTATAAATTCCTGGGACTGAACCAAAAAAAGTTGTAGGTGCCGCAATGGTGCCAAAAATTATCATATAAAGAGTTAATGATCCAAAACGATCATCTATGAGATATTTGGTAAGTGAAATAAATAAAAAATTAAGTGGAAGCATAATCAGAACCCCTGCAATTATATGTGAAAAAAGCAGGATGAATGAAGGACTTAATAATAAATCAATTCCAACGTTTGTTGCACTCATCAGTGCAATGAAAATTATATTAACTAAACTTAATGATTTTTTTACATTTTGATGTGTTTCTTGTTTTAAAAGCGGAGAAGATCTGTTTTTTTCAGTCATTATAATCAATGATAGAATAAGTTCAGTATTATCTAAATGCTTGTAAAATGATTATTACATATTTGATTTTCACCATTTGAGGATCAAAGATGATCATCTAATTGTCATTTTTCGATCTTTTTTATTAGATAATATGAATTATAATCAAAAGTCGAAGATAATCAGAAGAAAGTAAAAAAAATAGAGGTAAAAAAAATTAAGAAATCGTAGGAAAATTATCGTCGTTTCCCTGCTTTATGGATTGCCATTCCGTGAGTATCTTCAACAGCTTCTAAAACTATCTCACTTAATGTAGGATGAGAGTGAATGACACTAGCTAGCTGATGAGTGGTCAATCCTAAACGCATTGCTACAGAAATCTCTGAAATTAATTCTGGTGCAGCTTCACCAATACATGATGCACCAACAATTAGATCTGTGTGTGCATCGACAATGACCATCATGAATCCATTTTCTTCTGCCATACATTTTGCTTTGCCAGAACTGGCGTATGAAAATCGGCCAATTAAAATATCACCATATTTTTCTTTTGCTTCTTTTTGTCGTAATCCAACAGAACCAATATTTGGGTGAGTAAATGTTGTGGCTGGTACAGTGTTGAAATCTGCTTTCTGAGGATAAACTCCTTTAAATCCTCCAATACTGCTTAATGCATTCATAACTGCAATATCTCCTTGATAAGATGCAAAATGTGCTAACATCAATATTCCTGTACAATCACCAATTGCGTAAATTCCCGGAAAACTGGTTTCCATTGTTTCATGGTTAATTGGAATAGAACCTCGTTGAAGTTTTATTTGAAACTTTTCCAATCCTAATCCATCAGTGTATTTTTGTCTTCCAATACTAACCAAACACATTTCTGCTTCTATAACTTGTTTTTCGGCTTGTTCTATTTGATCTCGTTGGGTTTTTGCATCGCAAACTACTGCTTGAACTCCATTTTCTGTTGTTTTAACTGAAAGAACATTTTTTGATTCGTGAATATCAATTCCAAGATGTTTTAATTTCTTTTTAAGAGTTTTAACAACTAGTTTTTCTTCATTAGCTAATATTGTAGGAAGATATTCTAAAATCGTCACCTTTGTCCCGAACTCAGCAAAAATATTCGCAAATTCACAACCAATTACTCCTCCTCCTATTATAATAAGAGTTTTTGGTAATGTTTTAAAATCTGAACGGAGAATATCATCAGAATCAAGGATTCTTTTATGATCAATATTGAATGCAGGAATTGCTGCTGGTTTAGAACCTGTTGCAATTATGATTCTTTTAGCTTTAATTTGAATATTTGAGCCATCATCTTTCTGAATATTGACTGTAATGTTTGTATAAATATTACCTTCCACTAAAGAGCCGAATCCTTTAAAGACTTGAACTTTTTTAACTTTACACAGTTGAGCAATACCATCAGTCAGTTCTTTTACAACCTGATTTTTTCGTTCAACTGCTTTTGCAAAATCATACTCAATCGGACCTTTAACATGTATACCAAGGAGATCTGCCTTTTCTTTTAAATCAGCAATCATTTTTGCAGATGAATAGAGGGCTTTTGTTGGAATGCAGCCCCAATTACTGCATGTACCTCCCAGTCGGGACTCCTTCTCAATTAGTGCAACTTTAGCACCATAAGAAGCTGCTCGAAGAGCTGCATGGTATCCTCCTGGTCCAGAGCCAATTATCGCAAGATCATAAATATCTTCAACACACATAAATACTTCAAAACGGAATTAAACAAAAATCTTACGAAAAAAGTTCAAAAGGATCGTTTCTTAGCTCATTCTGCAGTGAATTTAATGGTGATTTGCAAATTTTCGATAATTAATCAAATTCTTATGTCGAAAATCAAATAATTGATCATAAATTTTCGTCATTAGAATATAGTTGTTATTCATATAGATAATTTATTTAAAAATTAAAAATAATATTATTAGTAAATAAAAATGATACTTACAACCCCAGATGAGAAATCATTAGTTATTTCAAAAAAAAGAGCGTCAAGGCTAATATCTATTGATTTTTTACGCGGTTTATCAATGCTATGTTTAATTTTTTTTCATGCTTTTGAAAAAACAATTTCATCTGACTTCTATGATCAGTTTTTTCAATTACCCAAGTTTCAATTTGTTTTATTAGGAATATTTTTTTATTTTGCAACTTGGAGAAGTGTTTTTCTCATAATATCTGCGATTGTTTTAATGTATACATGGCAAAAAGCGACCCAAAAGGGCGTACCTTCTTATAAATTGTATTTCCAAACCATCCTTTGGGCTATTTTGCTGTTTGGTCAAGGAATAATGATTCAAGTTTTTTGGAATCCTTATACTGGTCTTTATCAATGGATAAATACAGGAGAAGCAAATATTTCAAGATGGTTGAGAGGAGTACAATGGTCTGATGCAGTGGAAACCATAGCAATTGGGATTTTTTTAACTGCAAATATTCAATTTTTATTGGATATTATATTAAAACCTTTAAAAAATAAGAATCGTTCTATTTCAAATATTCAAGTTGCGGTTTATATCATTTTCTTCTTTATTACATTATTTTCAACTAAGTATCTAGGAAATTGGGTTCTTAATACCTATGGTTTGGGTATTAATCAAATTCAAAGTGCTCCAGCTAGTTCATTTAGCGATAGTATGAAATATTTAGGATTAGCACTGTTAGTGGGATATCAAGAACCTATTTTTCCTTATTTTACGGCTACTTGCATTGGAAATATAATCGGAATCATGCTTACTGTTCCAATTTTTAACCGAAAAAGATTTTTGTTACGAGGTTTTACACTAAGTTTTATTTTATTAATTACTGGATTTGGTTGGTGGATTTTCCATGATCATTTGTACTTTGGAGGAATGTTTATGATTCCACCAGATTGGTTGTTACTTGTAAATACCGGCATTCAACTAGCAGTTATTTTAATCTTTTTATGGGTTTTTGATTTAAATACAGATCATACCATTAAAGAAAAACATCGTAATAGAACTAAAATAATTCGGAGTGCAGGAGTAATTTCGTTAACAATATTTTCTCTACAAGCGGTAGATTATATACCTCGATGGATCTTAAGCAAAATATTTAACAAAGATTTCTTAGGGTTTGGAAAACTTTCCTTAGGTTATGCTATCATCTGTGGATTTGGTGCTTTGTTATTCTGGATTATTTTAATAATAATCTGGAGAAAGATTTATTTTATCGGATCTTTTGATTGGTTTTTTGCTTTAATTAGAAGGAAAATAAAAAATAGTCCAGTTTCATGGAAAGATCCTCTATTGTCTAATATTATAATATATCAACCAGATTTTGCATTTAAATACTAAAAAACAAAAAGATTTTTTAATTTTTCTTGGATCTCCAATAATTAGGATTTTATTACCGTCTATATCCCAACAATCGAACATTGAAACCATTTTGGGAATATCCCTAATTTCAGAAATACGAACTCCATTTTTTTTTAAATATTCTTGAGTTACTTCGAGATTATTTACATTCAAAGTTAATGTAGTGGATCCATGAATAATTTCTCCTTCTTTCTTAAGATCTAACCCAATTCGAACTCCTTTTACAGGAAGTTCAAGTTCGCACCATCCAACTTCATCTCCCCCTTCCCAAGCAATAGAAAAACCAAAAATAATTGTATAGAACTTTTTTGCTCTGTTCATATCTTGTTACTCTATAAATACCATTTTAGAACAATCTCTTCGGTCTTTTTTCTTGTACTTACTACATATATTAAAATTAATCCTTAAATTTTAGTTCATTATCGAGATCTTCTTCATTATCTTTAATATCACTTTTTAAAGGACCTCGTGAAACTTTAATTTCATACTGTTTATCCAAAGGCTTAAGTTGATCTACAAATCGATCTTTTAATAGATAAAAGAGAATTGCTTCAATCGTTGCTGCAAAAAAGAAGAAACTTTTTCCAAATGCTATATTTACCTCTGGATCGTTTGGGGTATATTTTTCTATTACATAAATCCAAATACTCACAAATAACCCAATTGCTCCTATAATTAACGCAAAGTTTCGACGAATTTCTTTACGTATTGGACCAATATTTGCTACTGAAGGATGAAATTCAGAACGATAGAATTCAAATGAAAACATTCCAAATCGAAAAGTCTTTATTGTAAAAAGAAGAATACCAATGCTGACTAAAATTGTGCTGTGAAATTGAATATTTAGGATGAAATCTTCAAAACCAGTTGTATGAACAGGATATTCCCAAAGGAAGAAGAATGTTAGAAATTGGGAAAATGAATAAACTGCAAATATAAAAATATATCCATAAACCAAATAGCTAAAGTAGAGCACAATTGGAGCTGTCCATTTATATTTTTTATAAGCTTCTGCAGATTCTGTTTGTTCTCCTACGTATTCTAAAGTTCCACCAATTATTCCAAATCCTGCAAGAATGTAAACAATAAAGCTAAAAACATAGGCTGTTTTAAAATGAAGCAAATTTTGAAAATAGTTTTCAATATTGTTTAGAATTGTATTCCAATCAGGATGATCTGTTAGAAAATAAATAACTATAGTAAGAATAATTGAGACTATTAAATAAACAAAAAAGATTATTTTATTTTCCATTTTATAAAATATCCTACCTAAAATTGGACATATTATCCCCACCACTACGATTATAAGAAGAAGAATCCAAATACTTATCTCCATAACTAGAATCTTAGTTGGATCTCCTTTTCAAGATTTGCCTTTTTTTAAATATTAAAACTTATGAGGCTCTAGCAATTTTTTTTATCTTAATCAAATTCTATCTTTTGGACCAATATTTTCGACAATATTCCAGCGCATCCAATTACTATTTTAGTCGGTATTTTTAAACCCTTAAATGCGGTCAAGAATTTCACATTTCCATCATTTTTCTTTGAATTATTGACTTAATTATATATTTTTTTCTTAAGCGATGTTTCGACAAATTTAAAATTGGGATAGATTTGGGTTTTGTGGATAGTCGATGCAAGATTTTCGGATTTCCTTCAATTTTTTAAATTCTGCTATAACCTCTTATCAACAGCATAAAAATTTTTAATCAAACTTGATCAGTAAAAAATTATCATTATCATTATAAATTGTTGTAACAAATTAACCTTAATAAAAGTTCTAACCTAGATTAATTTAACAATGGAAATTGAAACTTTATTTGAAAATTTAATCAAGGGAGATAATCCCATCATACAAATTCAAGCTGCTTATGATTTGGGAAATCATCCAAATCATGAAAAAGCTTTAGATGCTCTTCTCAAAGGTTTAGTAGTACCTGATTCTGATGTTAAGCTAACTATTTTGGATATTCTCCTTCAACCAGAATTTTTTGGTGAAAAAATAGTTCTTCCATTATGTGATTTACTAAAGGATGAAGATGCAGAAGTGCGTTCACAAGCAGCAGAAATTTTAGGAACAACAAAAGATAATCGCGCAATTGCTCCATTAATTTCTTCGTTGCATGATTCTGATAAAGTTGTCAGATATGCAGCAATGGCTGCTTTAGCAAATATTGGGGATCGCAAATGCGTTCCTTCGATAGAAGAATTTGTAGATTCTGATGACTGGGAAGATCGTTATCAAGCTGTCGATGCAATTGGAATGATTGCTTCCCCTCAATCAGTCCCTATTTTATTGAAAGCACTTCATGATCCAAAATGGAAGGTTCGTGAAAATGCTGCTTTAAGTGTAGGACATTATAATCAAAAAGAAATAATTCAAGCATTATTTCAATTACTGGATGATGATCAAGAAGAAGTCCAAGCAGCCGCTGTATATACTTTAGGTGATTTTCGAGCTAGGCAGGCTGTTCCTATTTTAATTGATTTCTTAAAATCTGATTCAGATGATTTACTTTTAGTAGCTTTAGAAGCTTTATCAAAAATAAAAGATCCAACTTCCATTCCACCAATTATTACATTGTTAAACCATAATTCTCCTGAAATATCACGTGCAGCTCAAGAAACTCTTGATGTATTTAGGGATGTTGTTTTAATCGAACCACTAATCTCATCACTTCGAGAAGATCCAATTATTCGATATCTCACACACAGGTTAAAAAAAGTTTCTAATAATCAAAATAAAAAGAAATCTCTACATAATCTAATTAAAGAAATGCAACTTCCAATATGGGTTGAAATGCTTCTGAATGAAATTATGATTAAAGATCAAGAATCTGAAAGAGAATCAGAATTAGAAAATAGAGAATCATAGAATAAAATAGAAAAAAATGTTTGGATTAGATCCAAAAAAAGTGTATTTTAGAAATTATGAATTTAATTTTTCATTTTTTAATTTACGCGCTACTTTATCCGGATTTTCTTTCACTTGCTTGAGAAAATCTTCTTTTTGTTGTTTTGTTTCTTGAACCATTTCTTTTCTTAATTCTACATTTGCTTCTGCTTGACGCATTGCTTGCTTTAATGTATAATGCGCTTCTTTCAGATCATGTTCTTTTTTATAAATATCATAATCAATTGAAGCTTCTTTTGCACTTAGATAATATTGCAATTCATGTTTTTCTCGCTTTTCTTGTACCTGTGAGTAGTAGTTCTTAGCTTCGTTTAACAATTTTATTGCTTCATTAATATTTTTCTTTGCTTCTTTTAGATCTTTTTCTGCTTGAACACGTTCTTCACGTTCAGATACTAATTCTTTTTTCGTTTCTTCCCATTCGGATAATTCGTCTTCTTTTGCTTTTAATTCGGTTTTTGCTAATTTCAATTGTTTCTTTGCATCTTCGAGTGCATCTTCTGCATCATTGAAAGTTGTTTGAGCATCATCAAGTATTTTTTGAGGTTCTATTCTTTTTTGTTCTAATTTTTGAAGATCTTCTTCTTGTGCTTGTATTGTTTCTTTTATTTGTTTTATATCAATTTGTTGTTCTTCAAGTTTCTGCATTCGTTTCAATTTCTGCTCCAATTCATCTTGAAGTTTCTTTGTTTCTTTTATTTCACGCTTTTTATCTTTGATTTTGTCTCCTACTTCATCAAGTTTCAAAATTATTTCATCAATTGCATTTTGATCTATTGGATCTCTCTTCTTCTCTAGTTTTAGATCTGATTTTAATTCTTTTTCTTGAGCTTGAAGATTATCCAAATCCTTTTCCAAGATATCAAGTGCATTTACCTGCTCTAGATCTTGCTTAGCAATATTGTAATCTTCACTTGCATTTTTAAATTCTGCTTTTAATTCTTCCCCTTTCTCAAGTAATTCCGACGATTTAGCTAATTCTTTTTTGGCTTTTTTGATTTGTTCATCAATTTCTTCTAAGTTCGATTGTGCTTCATCTAACGCATTTTTAGCCAATTCAAATTCATTAAGTTTCTCTTCCTTTAACTTTTCCTTTGAACTAAGATTTTTTTGTGCTTTTTTTACTTCATCTGTTAATTTATTAATATTATCTTCAGCATTTTCGATATCAGCATCAATAACAGATATTTTGCGAGAAGAATCAACTGCATTTTGAGTTTCAGTTAGTTTATCTTGAGCCATTTCATGATATTGTTGTGCTTTTGTTAATTTTTCTTCTGCTTGTTTTTCAATTTTGGATGTATTAGCAAGCAATTTATAGTCTTCAAATTCCTTTTCTGCAGATTTTAAGGCGATTTTAGCTGCTTTGATAACAGGTTGGGCTAATTCTGCTCTCATTTTTAAATAATCAAGATTTTTCTCCACAGCCAAAATTTCTTTATTAACACTTTCGATATCTGATTCAATGGAAACTAAGCGTGCTTTCATATTATTAGTTTCATCTACTTTATTTTGAATTTCAGTGAGTTCTGCTTGTTGTTTTTCATATTTCTTCTGGACTTCTGCTAAGACTTTATCTTCTTTTTCAACTTTTTTCTGTAATTCTTCATAAGCCCTTAATTTGGTGTTGTATTCTTTCATTAAAATCTCCTTAACATCTTCATCTTCCGTTCCATCAGCAGTTTTAGGTATTTTTGGCTCTTTTGGAGGTTTTCTTGATTTAAATTCTTTTAAAATAGTATTATAATTCAATTGTTGTTGTTTCAATTTTTGATTTTCTTGCTCAAGTAATTCTTGTTTTTGCGTTAGTTTTTCGTTAAGGTTTTTTGGAATTTTGTTAATTGCCTGTTCTAGTTCTTTTTGTTCATTTTCAAGAGATTTTAACTTATTTTTCAAGTTTTTCAATTGTTGTATTGCTGCTTCATATTCCTGCTGTTCTAATTGAGATTTTTCAAATAGCAACTTCATATGGGCAAGTTTTTCTTCACTATTTTTCTCTTCTTCTTTTTCTTCTAAATCTTCAACTAAGCTTTCTTCTTTAGTTCCTTCACCTAATATTATTTTTTTAGAAAGCAGATAATTGTTAAGTGTATTTGTAATTATTTGTTCATTTTCAATTGTTTGTAACATTTGATCTTTAATCTGTTTGCTTAATTCGGTTAACATTTCTTTTACTTCAACTAAAGTAAAAGAATGTTTTCTCACAAAACCTCGACGTTCTAAAACCCATCCACTATACCAATAGTAAAAGCCAATATATACAATAACTACTACAAGAGAAGTTGCAATGTTTAATCCTTCTTTAGTTAAACCTTGTCCTGTAATGAGTGACCATTGTCCTCCCCAATAGCTGCCAACTAATAGAAACATCAAAAATGCAAGATTATATTCCGTAATTTTGGAACTTTTAAGTGTAGTCCGTATTTTTTTACCGAATCCTCGAAGTAAATTAAAAATTGTGATCAGCATTAATAAAATACTTGTTATCCAATCAATAATTTGACCTACTAGTTGATCTGGAGGATTTTCTCCTGAAATGGCACTCATTCCTATTCCTGTATTTAAAATCGAAAAGAGTTTCAAATAGAGGAAAATACTGAATATTAAAAAGAACATACCTGAGAAAACATTTGGAGTATCATTCTTTTTGCTTAGTTTATAAAGCGAAATTTGTTTTGTGAGCAGAAATATTAATAAAACTAAAACTAAAACCGACCAAACTAGTACAAATAGCAGTGAGTTATTTGCGAACCATACTTCAGGAAAATACCTTGTAAGGAATAATACAAAATCAGATAAACCTGTAATATTCGTTGCTTGGTCTTTCCATTCTCCATAATAAAATACTTCTGGTGTAAATTTACCTATAAAACTTGGAGGTGTGTCAGTAAAAATTTGATAAAATTCAGCTGTATCCATGAAAATATATAGAAGTGTGAATATAATATGAATTAATAGGGGAATAAAGACAATTAGGTAATTCCTCACTGCAATTTTTCTCAGTACTTTACTTTTCTCAACATTTTCATTTTTAACTTGAAATTTAGCTTCTGAACGAATCGCTTGACTTTCTATAGTTGTTTTAACAAAAAAGATTTGACCTGCATTCCAACCAAAATAAATCAACGCCAAGATTATTCCAAATAATGCTTGAAATGTTAGAAAATCTAATTGGTTTTCTATTGCTGCATCAATTACATTCCACCAAAATATACAAAATCCAAAACCTACAAAAAATGTAATCAAAGATAATACCAATTTAATTATCCATCCACCTTCAACAAAAAGAAGTTTATGAATTTTTAAATTACGGCTCATCCAAAATAAAAGTGCATTTGCAATGATCAGTCCAATAGCTAGGGTTATAATTAAAAATTGCTTGAAATTTTGAATATTCTTTTTCCCCAAAAAATTATCCACTGGACTTGGAAAATCAATTGCAGCTGCAATCCCGATAAGAGTTGCAAAAATGATAAATAAGATCGTATAAGGAAGAACTCGTTTATCAAAAACTTTCATAAATTGTCCTTCAACTATTTCTGAGGTTTTTGCATTTAATTCTTGTTTTTTTTGCTGAATCTTTGCACGGAACTCCTTACGTTTAGATATTTTTAAATGACGTTTCATAGCAGGAGTGCTCATTTTTTGTTGTAAATCTTCTTCCCATTTTTCACTAGAAGATTCTTCTTGATTTTGTTCATTTTCTTCTTTAGAGGTATTTTCTAAACTTTGATTAACTTCTTTTTCTTCTCTTGATTCTTCTTTTAGACTTTCAATATCTTCATTGCCATCACTTTCATCGCTTAATTTATCTTGTTCTTCTTTAGAATCAAGCATTTTTTCTTTTATATCATCATCAGGTGATTTCTTACTCATCTAACCATCTCCATTTTTGTACATTATTCGCAATTATTAAGTATAAGGTGATTATACACGCTTTTTACTTTTATTAATTTATTTTAATTACACAATAGTTTTTTATATAATCAAAGTAGATAAAATATAAGAGAAAAAATTTAAAAAAGATAAATAAAGGTTATTTAATTAAGACTTTTGGGCTTTTCTGGCTTGATATGCTTCTTTCCCTGCTGAATTTAGGATTTTTGGAAGTGCAGATGAATATGCTTTTAGATCGACTTTGTGTTTTGTTTCAATAGCAGTTTTTAATCGAGTTAATGCTTCATTCAATTGATTTTTCGTATTTTCGCTCAAAAATTCCGCATCTTCTGTCAGCATTTTTTCCGCTCTTTGAATGTAAAGTTCTATTACCTTCGCATTAGTCTTTTCTTCATTTTTTCGTGCCTTTTTCACGAATCGATCAATACTCATCATCGTAGTCGCTTTTAAACCAGCTTCAATAATCATTAATTGAATGTTACGATGACCTCCAAGGACTTCCATTAGCCGTGCTACATTTTCTCCTCGATTGATCATATTTTGTGATCCTGGTTCATTTATTGCACCTCTACCGCCCATAGTTTGTACTACTTCGTAAGCAGCATGAAGTGAATACTTAGCAGCTAAATATTTTGCTTGTGCGGCTAAAATTGCTACAGTTCCTTCATCCATTGGATTGGGTTTTTCTCCTTGATGGATTTTTTTACCTACTTTTTTATCGTAAAAATCTGCAACTTGAAATGCAAATGCAGTATAAGCTGCAATATGTGCATAAAGATCAGAAAGAACATGGCTGATGCCCTGATATTTTAACAATGGTTTTCCAAATTGATATCGAATTTGTGAGAAAATAGCTCCTGTAGCTAATGTATGCCATTCTCCTGCCAATGAGCCTGAAGTAATAGCAATCCTTTCTGGAGTCAAACCACGGAATAATCGACGATATCCTTCTCCTGGTTCTGCAATCATACGATCTGCAGGGACTGTAACATTATCATAAGTCACCTTTGCAATTCCAATACCTGGTGCGGCTGGAATACGCAGTCGTTCGGCTTTCAGACCTTCATCTCCTCTTTTGAACAACCCCAACATCATTGTTCGTCTTGGATTTGATATGTCGGTAACTCCATATGTACTGTAATAATCTGCAACTGCCCCATTAGTTGTATATATTTTTATTCCATTATATGTAAAACTCTTATCATCGTGAATTGTGGCTTGAGTCTTCATATTTACTGCATCGGAACCATTTTGCATCTCAGTGATTCCAATTCCTCCGATTGCTGTTCCGTCCCAAATTTCTTCTAAAGCTTTTTGTTGGACATCAGTCCTTTTTGGATTGTGAAAAAGAGAATTTCCAACAAGAATGGATGATGCCGTCATTGCAAAATCTACTTCAGGTGCCATCCCATTTACTGCGATATTCAATAACATCTGATGTTTTGATGAACCTTCAATCCCGTCATATGGATTCATTCGTTGGAGCATTCTTTTTTCTCCCAATTTGGGAGCTATTGTATAAACATCATCACGATTTACATCCTTTTGAAGTTTGATACAATTTTCTTCAAATTCAAGCAATAACTCTTGCTCTTCTTTACTTAATAATGGAAATATATTCGCATTAATAAACGAATAACGATTACGAAGGCTTAGAGCCTTATCAAAATTTTTTTCCAATAAATTAGTATACACTGCGTCTGAAAGTTTAATAGGCATAGTTATCACAACTTTATCTCAAAAATTTTCCTTTCATAAATACCCTAAAATATCTGGTAAGGAATTCTTTTCCTTCTACTTAAAAAAAGATATTTTCGGTTTTTTCACTGAAAATAATAATATCCTAGATGATAATTTTAGCAAAAATATGATTTGAAAACAAAATTTTGGTTTAATTTGTTAAATATTTTTGAAGTAAAGTTTCCAATATCGCTTCAGATTGATTGTCTGGGAACGTTTCATTTATGTTGATGCCTTTTGACCTACAAATCTGTAAAATCGAAATAAGATGTGGTGAAATAATCATTTGATGGTTGTTAATTATTTGTATAATTTTTTGTAAATCATATCGTTGATGCCAAAAGGTAAAAACTCCTGTACTATGTTCTGCTTTTGGACGAATGTGAAACTTTTGTTCTAATATATAATTCATTTTTGCTGTTAATTTTGCAATTCTACCATACATTTTTCTAGAATTTGAGGCAAAATCACTAACATTCACAGGTATTCGAACATGAAGTAATAATCCTTGACCTTTTCTGAAGTTTAAATGTCCGTAACCAATAATTATAGGAGGGAACTCAAATTCAACTAAATTGGTATTAATTTCATCTAATACTTTTTTTAATTTATTTGGGGGCATTAGAATATCTTCAAATCCAGGAAATCGGATAAACTCTTGTGAAGGATCATTTGATTTTGTCTGAATTGCTAAACCTGTTCGTTCATCCAGAAAATTCTTATACTGATTTACGTCAAGTTTTTTCTTTGAAATGTTTCCGAAACTGCTAACGACGTTTGAAAATCGAGTAGTAATGTTTTTAGTATCCTTAAGTAAAATGGCCCAGCGGATTGGTTTATTTTGTGATAATTCTTTAAATTTACCTGGAATGTCTGTAGTTGATAGAATAAACTCGCAGTTAAGTGGAAAAATCTTCTGGTTTTGAATTTCTTGAAGTGCTTCGAAAATAAAGTCGAAATTATCACCGAACAAGACGAAATGTGTTAAATCTTGTGGATCTGAGGCGCGTGCTAATCGAATCTTTGCATTTAAAATAACTCCGTATAATCCCATTCCTCCAATAATTCTGTTGAATAGATTGTGCTCAGATGGATTTCCCATTTTATGAACTGTTCTGATTTCACCCGTCGGGAGCAATATTTGCATCGAATCTATCCAATCATAAATGGGTCCGAGTTTTCCAGATGTAATACCACTTGCGTTTGTTCCTATAAGACCACCAATTCGAACAGGGAGTTTAAATGCACTACTTGGTTGACATGGAAAAATAAACCGATTTTTTGTTTGTAAAGGCACATATCGAATTAGTTTAGAAACCAAAATGGATTGATCAACTTGTATAGTGTAAGAATCAACGTCCATTATAATTGAAGGTGTTTGGGTTACAAGCTTCTCAAGATCAACTAAAACAAAGGATGTGGCAAATCCACCACTTAATCCCGTTTTTCCTGAGGCAAATGTAAGAGGAATATGTAAAATATCAGCGGTTTGAAGTATTTTTTGCAATTGAGAAACTGTACGTGGTTGACAAATGATTTTTGGATTTAAATGAAGAAAAGAGCAATCTCTTATACTATATGCTAATATTAGGTTATCAACAATAATATCATACCCTAAGATTTCTTTAGAATTTTCAGATTGGTTCTGAGGTTTATATCTCCTTTGAAATCCTTGATCTTCTAATTTTCGAATGAAATCTTCTAAATTATTTTGGTTATTTATTCGATCAAGGTTCATATTTAATAAAATAAAATGCATAATTCTTTAATTTCTTGATTAGATATGTAGTTAAAGGTGATAAAGAGGAATAAGAAAAAATGTCAAAAAAATACCTCATTCCTTTGATCAAGAAGGAATTTAAAAGATTTATTCAAAATCTTCTTTTTGAATGGTAATTCGTTTCAATTCGCCTTTCGACGAACCTTTAGATTTTCGCGGCAGTTTGTTGATTAATTCTTTAGCCGCTTCTTCAACCGCCTTATCTAGGTATTCGTGGACTAAATCTTTAGCTTCGCCAGAAATTCTTATTTTTTTGTCTCCTTCCACGAATAAATCCTTTACTTTCGATACACGAATATATTTTGTGTCATAGCCCAAATTTATCATGCTCCTACTTGATAGTTTTCGAATCAGAACAAAGATCTGACTCTTAATAGAAATACTGAGGCCGTCTATTTAAATATATGCTTATTTTAGCAATTTGAGTGAGAAAAGCGACAAAAATAACATAAAACTTTCAAATTTGCGTTGATATCTGTGTGATCTTCATGGAAAAATTGCTTTGAATTTCAGTTTTGAGATGAAGTCGTTATAAATTAGCAAAATTGGGAGTAAATTTCGATGATCTAAATGATACATGCTTCTTTGATTATTTAAATGTTTTGCCCGAATCGACAAAAGTTTTGACCAGATTTCCCACAAAGTTGCATATTTTGGCTCGTTTTTAACTTTAATAAAATGTGATATATTTCTCTAAAATGGTATTTTAAGCGACTTTCATATTTAGCTCTATTTTATTATTAAGTTTTATTTCCAATATAAGAAAAGATGTTCCAGATGAAATTTCTCTCCAGCAAATTTATGGATTTTCTGGTAGTAAATAAGTGTATTTTTTGTGGGAAAATAATTGGCAATGGGCTATTTTTAATTAATTGGCAATGGGCTATTTTTAATTAATTGGCAATGGGCTATTTTTGATTACGAAGGATCAATTCACTAACACCTCGGTTTGATTTTTTTTCCCCCATTTTCCGATTAATTGAAATATTCGCTTAATCTCTAAATCATTCGACTCATTAAAGAGAATTTTTGGGCTAAATCGGTGTGGAACAATGGCTATTCCTAAGATTTCTGGTTTATTTGTGATTGTAATATATGCCTGAAGTTGCTGTTCTAAAACCTCAGGTGTTTTAGGACCAGTTTAATGCACGCGAATCTCAATCACACTAATTATATCCTCTGCAGGATAAATCGATTGACTTTTGCCACAAATAGTCTTGTATTTCCTTTATAACAACTGTAACTGCGGAGAGTACATTTTTTACCAGTTTGAGAGTTTTATGAAAAATATCAATTTATGCATATCCCTGCTTTTCCTTGTCAAAAGTTTTAAATTATTGTACGTTTTACTTATAAATTTCAATGAAATTGCCAACAAGATTTTTTTGAAGGATAGTTTTGAAATAATTTAAAAAATAAGGCTTCTCTTAATTGATCCTTTATTCTTAAAAATAGTCTGGTACAAAAATTTATATTTTGAATTACTTGATGTAATGAAAAAAAAACTTGAAAAATAAATTTGGTTATTTTCTTAATTCAATTAAATTTCCTGCATCCGCTTTTTTTAATGGATTTTTCTTAATATAAAGATAAATTAACACGCCTGCATAAAGCAAAGAGAGTAAGCCCATTGTTATAGCTAAAGCACTATTATGAGTTATTAAACTTGTAATAAATTTGTAGATTGGAAAAAGTAAAAACAAAGCTGATAATCGGAGGCGATTACGATATCGTTGAACTGGTGTTGACATGAATAGTTACATAAAGATAAAAAATAATAAAAATTTTAATATATCGGTTAAAAAATTAAATGAATTGTATTGTTACAGCGAACATATCATGATTTTTCATAATTGGGTTAATTAAAAATAAATTGCAGGATATAATTTGTAATCCATAATCCTGGCTTTTTCGGCATTTTTAAAACATTAAATGCGGTCAAGAATTTCACATTCCTATCATTTTTCTTTGAATTATTGACTTAATTATATGTATTTTTCATAAATGATGTTTCGACAAATTTAAAATTGGGATAGATTTGGAGGTTAGGGATAATTGATGAAAGATTTTAGAATTTTCTTCAATTTTTCGAATTCTGTTATAACCTCATAAAAAATGAATAAAAAAGGATTGAAAAATATCTTTGAATTAAATTATTTACTGTGGTTAATTAACCCGCTATAAGGTGATGAGGGTTATATTTTTTCACAGCACTGATATGTTGCAATCCATTCAAATATTTCTTCTCCCAAACCTGCCAACGTCGATTCAGATGATTTGCATAGATTCCAACTAAAAATTCTGTGATCTTTCCATGAAATAGTTTGTTGAAGACATATCTATATCTGTAAAATCTTCCATGTGCCCAAATTTGCATCTGTTGTAAATCCCAAAGTGTAAAATTTTTTGGAACAAATTTTACATGGTGAGTATCGAATTCCTGCCAGTAACTATCTATCCAACGATTAGAATTCTTCATTTCGTAATAAAACTCAGTCCCAGGTAATGGTGTTAAAATGAGAAATTGTGCCGTTCCAATTTTTTGTTTAATCGCAAATTTTACGGTAGCTTTAATTGTTTCTTTTGTATCAGAATCAAAACCAAGTACAAACATTCCATGAATCATAATATTGCGTTTGTTAATTTCTTTGATTGCCCACTTAATATCTTCAACAGATTGATGCTTTTTCATCTCTTTTAGAGCATCTGGGTTAATGGATTCAAAACCAATGTACAACGTCACACATCCTGCTTCTTTCATTAAATCTAATAATTCTGGATCTTTAGCAATATCAACACGCACTTGCGTACTCCATGAAAATACTCCTCCAAATTCCTTTTTATGTGATATAATCTCTCGTAGAAGTTTTTTGGTACGGGACTTATTAGCAGAAAAATTATCATCATAAAAGAAAATGATATTTTTTTTAGGATCATACTGTTTCATTTCATCAATGACATTTTCTACTGAACGATAACGATATTTTCTTCCAAACATGGCGGTTACTGAGCAAAATTTGCAATCAAATGGACACCCTCGAGATGTTTGAAATGCTATTGTGGGTTTAAGAGAAATTCCGTTCATTTCTACTCCACCTGTATCGAGAAGATTATAATCTGGAAACGGAAGTGAATCTAAATCTTCAATGGGCGGTGGGAGTGCATTATGTTGTATGATTTCTCCATCTTTCCAAGAAAGTCCGGGAACATCTTTTAATGGCTTATTTTCATTAAGTGCCTGCACCAAAGCTGGAAGTGGGATTTCTCCTTCACCTCGGATTACAAAGTCGCAGTAGTCCAATGCTTCTTCAGGAAGTGCGGTGACATGAGGTCCACCAATTACAGTTGTAATACCACGCTTACGGAAATCTTGAGCTATTTGATAAGCTAACGGGGCAGTGGTGGTAATAGTTGATAAACAAAGTAAATCTGGCTTTAAATTCAACGCTAAAAAATCACTTTTTTTTAAATAATATGCTTTGGTAATATATCCGAGATCACGTAAGATCGTCGCCAAAAGGGTTGATCCTATTCGTGGTAACTGAAACTTTGAGTAAATATGTAGCTTTTCAGTTTTTGGTTCACAAAAAATGATCGTTTTTATTTTTTGAGGCATAATAATCATCCCCAACAATTGTTAAATCTACATATTGTTGGTTCTATATATTGTTAGATCTACTATCTTATAAACTTTTTGTTAGATCTACTTACTCAACTTTTTTCATAAAAAGAAAATGATTACTACTTCAATTAAAATTCATACTCTAAAATTGAAAAATTAGCGGTAAATGTAATACATATCAGAAAAAAAGCAAAAAAATTCAAGATACTGGCTAATTTCACTGTAATCGTGTAAAAAAATTGATTTATAAGTAATTACATCATTTGTAATAATCCCACAAAGGAAATTCGCTATAAATTTAAATATTTCTTAGCTTAATATTAAGACAAAAATAATGATAAAAATGAATTCCAAAAGAAGCATTAAAAGTGATGCCTACTGCATTCGTTGTAGGTTCGCCATATCATATGATCCAGAAGATCCTTTTTGCTTTGAATGTGGACTAATTTGGGAGAAATATCATAATAAATATTATAAAGAAAAATATTGTCACAGATGTGGTAGAAGATGGAGAACAAGTAAAGTTCATCCGTTTTGTGATAAGTGTGTCCATTTACGCCCCCCTAAAGATCGGATTCCTAAGATCACAAAATCCAAAGAAGAAATTTTAAAGAAAGCAATTCATCCTGATTGTCCACCTCATGATTGGGTAATTATTGATTGGGTGGAAGATCGCAAACAAGAACGATGCAGTAAATGTGGAAAAATACGAAAATCTTAAAGAATTTACAAATTATTATCTGATTTTATTAGATTATATTGGCTTTTTTAAAAAAATTTTTAGAAAATAATAAGTAAAGCAATCAAAATACCTAATCCACATAAAAATCCAACCAAAAATGCTCCAAACTTTGAAAATAAGAAATTCCTAACGATTGGAACCTTAAATTGGATCGCTTCATATGGACATAATTCAGTGCAACAATAACACGTAATGCATGCATTTCCATCCCAAATTGGTATATCTTTTCCAATTTCTATTCCATTAGGTGGTGTGAGTGCTTCTACAGGACAATTTTGCCAGCAAGTCCCACACAAACGACATTTCTCAGGTGATACCTGCCAACGAGATCGATAGAGAATTTTAGCTGCATAATTATGAATTTTCCGCGGAACCAATTTAAGAAGGCCGAGTGGTAATTTCTTTGGGGGTTTAAATTTTCGATAAACATGCTCAAGGGCTTCGCCTTTAATAATAAATTTTTCTAAATTTAAAGAGCCAATTCCTTTTTTGGCTCCATGTTCAAGATATAAAACTTGGTTGTGATCTAATCCTGTAAGTTTACATACGAGGCGATCTAAAGCTAATCCATCATATCCCGCCAAAATAAGATTCCATTTAACTACATCACCAGCTGCAGGACCAAATCCCTCCATAGCATAATATCCATCAATAACAGTTAATTGTGGTTTTACAACTGAATAGATATCGACTAAAGCTGCTGTAAATTCATCTACTCTTGGAAAAAGTGTGTGCATTTTAGCTTTATTACCTAAAAGTACTGTTCCGAAAATATTCTTGATACAACATGTAAGTGTACATAATTCATGGGTTTTAATTTTAGGCAGATTTATTATAAGATCTGCTTCATCAATTAATGAACTGCTGATGAATTCGCTAAGTACTAAAGGACTTGGCACATGATAGGTTTTACGAGGAGATTTCTCAAAAGGAAAGCACTCCACTTCTTCTTTTTCGCAAATGGCTTTGATTCCGGAACCCCTCATTGCTTTTTCAGTCAAACCTGGATTTCTTCCACCAGAGCTGTCACAAACAATAATTCGCTCGGGAGAAAATTGTTTTACCCATCGAATGACTGCTTGTAAAACTAAAGGATGGGTAGTAACTGCTCTTTCAGGAGGTTTACCTGAAAGAATATTCGGTTTAATAAGAATTTTCATTCCTTTTTTAGGGAATAGTCGGGATGCATGAATATCTTCTAATGCTTTAAATACAGCACTTTCAACATTTTCTTCCCGAATTCTTTGTAACGAGATTAAATCTCCATCTTTAGAATAATTCATGAAATAACATATACTTTTTTTTGCAAATAAATCTATTACTTATAATACAACTTAATCTGAATATTAAATGATTAAATACAAATATCAAAGAATTTTGTTCAATTCTTTCTGTTATTTGCTTTTTTCTCTTGGTTAGGCTTAATAATTTATTAAATGAGAAGTATCGTTGAATTTTCTCAAAGTATGTTGTTTATATTGATTTATCAGCAAATATGATAAACTGGCTGTTGAACTCCAAAAATGAGCCTTTTTTAGCAAAGATTCATCAAATTTTAGCCACCAAGCAACAATATATGCTAAAGTCCATCCATGAGTTACAATAATTAAATTCTTTTCTTGTGAAGAAGTAATTTGCTCCATACATGCACAAACTCTATTAAAAAACTGTCTTCTAGATTCGCCTTCATTAAATTCTTGATAATCTAAATCAAATATTTCCTTATTTTCGGGATTTCGATGCTGTTTTGCCCATTCTTTGGTTTTTCCAGCTGCAACTCCCGTATTTATTTCCCGTAGATTTTTTTCTACAATAAATGATAAATTGAGATAATTTCCGATAATTTCAGCTGTTTGTAAAGCACGCTTTAGATCAGATGAAAAAATTTGAAAATTATTTGGATCTATTTCATTTTTTAATCTTTTTCCGATGAGTATTGCTTGTTTTCTTCCTAATTCAGTTAAAGGAGTATCCGTCCATCCTCCACTTAATTCATTAACGTGATGTTCAGATTGACAGTGCTGAATTAAAATAATTTCATGCATAAGCAATTATATTTATTCATCGTTTTTTTAATTTATTTTTTTGCATTTTTATGCATGAATTGATTTTAAACCATCTCAAATTTTATCACATGAGGAATATATTTGGGAAACCTTGAAGAAAGTCTTTCTTTAATTAGATTTAGACGTTCCAAAGCGATTTTGCAATATTTTTCTGAAATATCAATTCCAATAAATCTTCGGTTGAGCATATATGCCATTTTTGTTGTTGTTCCTGCACCATTTAGTGGATCTAATATTAAATCACCTTCATTCGACCATGAAAGGATATGGTCTTTTGCTAATGCTTCAGGAAACAGCGCTGGATGTTCATAAGCAATAGCATCTGTTGTTGTATGCCCTCTACCTGTTTTATATCGCCATATGTTGAAACGCATTCCGTATTCATTTACTTTTATTCGTGTTGTATCATCTTTATGTGAAATTGTTCCATCTTTTTTCCTTCTTTTTTTTGAAAAAGTATATTGTGATTTATTTGGGCGATCTATTAATGGATTAAACGTTTTAG
The DNA here is from genome assembly GCA_021498095.1 of Candidatus Harpocratesius repetitus. Classification (GTDB taxonomy): domain Archaea; phylum Asgardarchaeota; class Lokiarchaeia; order Sigyniarchaeales; family Promethearchaeaceae; genus Harpocratesius; species Harpocratesius repetitus. Next base: position 1,972,027 of record JAIZWK010000001.1, read on the forward strand.
GTTTCCCTTTTGAGAAGACGAACATATATTCAAAAATCTGATGATAGCGAGTCTTGGAAGGAAATGCAAACCCACTTTTTTGATATATCATAGTATCATGTAATTTAAATCCCTTCGAAATAAAACCTAAAGCTTGTTTAAACGAGCTACCTGTTTCAGATCCATTTATTGTGCTATCTCCAATGATCCAAACTATAATACCCCCTGGTTTTATTACTCGAAACAATTCTTGGGCGAGAAGATCAAAATTAAAGTGAAATCCTTGATAATCACGTAAATTGTCGTAAGGTGGGCTCGTAATTGTAAGATCTATCGAATTTGACGAAATTTGTGGTAAAACTTCGAGACAATTTGCGTTAATGATCGAATTAATCGGAATATGATTGTGGGGACTAATTTCTATAGAGTGATCTTGCTTTTTAAGATTATTCATTTCAATCAGCTGGAATTTCCTTGCATAATTTATGGATTTCTTGATAAATAAAGCTTTTCAACTAAATTTAAGAGATTATTGGCACTATTTCATCCAATCGTCACATATTTTTAAATTTAAAAATTATTAAACATATTTACTACATATAGACTACATAATTTCTATATATGTTCTATCCATCTAAAATCATCTGTTTTCGGAATATTTTTGCGTACGAAAGAGATTCATGAAATATATTCAAAATAGCTATATGTCTTCACAATTTATCATCTGTTTTGCTGTGAATGTATTGCAAAGATAAGGAAACTAACTTTTGCTTATTTGAGATCATACATCTCCTACTCGGAATGAAACAAAAAAGGTTTTAAAGGTTCTGATCAAAGTAATATTTGTATAAATGATTTTTTGATTAAATATCAATGATGATTACAAATGGGTAAGCTAATGAAAAGGTTTGTCAAACACATTATTCGTTATAACCCGTTGGACTATTTTATTCCGCGGTTGCGAGCATTTTATCGAAAATTGGGGATATTGGATTATTTAGACCGTCAGACATATTGGGTTTTATGGAAAATTGTTAGAATACTCAAACGAAAAGCGTTCCCAGGCGAAACTACAGGAATAGCGAATGTTCCCATGTCTGGTGCAGGAATATTTATTTCAAACCATAGCCATTTGTTCGACCCATTCTTATCTGCTTCTCAAGTTCACCGCCCGGTTCATTGGCTTTCAAAAATTGAGAATTTTTATACTCCTTTCTTCAGACCAATTTTACAAACTACGGGATGTATTCCAGTTCGAAGAGGTCAATCTGATCAAAATGCTATTCGATTAGTTAGACAAAAGTTAGAAAAAGGTCAAATGGTAGGAATCTTCCCAGAAGGAACTCGAACACGAACCGGCAAATTAGGTCGATTTCACACAGGTGCTGCACGAATGTGCTTAGAATACGGCATCCCTTACGTTCCATGTGTTGTTATTAATTCTTATAAATGTAAAATTGGTGATAAAATTGACGTACACATTGGAAAACCAAGATATCCTCCAAAAGGAATTGAAGTGAATTATGAAAATTCAAAGTGGTTTACCGATTTAATGCGTCAAGATATTGTAAGATTATTACAGAAATATGATGTAAATAAGACGATTGAAATTCCTGCTGCAATGTTAGAACCTCCTGTAATTCCTGCACAATTTAAGGAATTATATATCGATCAAAAAGTTCGATAACAATAAAATTATTCAAAAAATCTTTTTTTTACTAATTTTATTTAAATTTTCTTCAATTTTTCTATTTCTAATTCATTCTTTCGTTAATTATCAAATTCTTTTTCTATATTTACCAAATTCTTATTAATTTTAAATTTGTTAGAAGATAAGAAATAAATATCTAACGTTCCGGTTCAATTATTATAGATTGATGTAAAACTTCTGCTCTGTTTTCCAAGATAGATTGAATATTTGCAATATCGTTAATAATTTTAGTTCTGGCATAAATCCATAAAAATATTCCTGGAATTCCAATGGATGAACAAATTAAAGCTGTAAGTAGAAAATTATTATTAGTATATTTTAACGCTGCAGCCCCAACTAAAGGAGCAAGTCCTGAAGCAAAAATTTCTAAAAATTGATTAACGCTCGAAATGAATCCTTGAGCTTCTGGAAGATTGATTGCTTGAAGAACTGGGGGTTGATTGGTTAAATAGAGGACTCTCGCTGTAATAATTGTAAAAATAATTACTCCAAACAGCCAAAAACTCGGTTTCTTAAATACATCTCCCCAATTAATTTGACCTCCGGTTGAAATATAATCTAGTGGTGTTAAAAATGCAACAATCAAACCTACAACAGATAATGTAACAGAAATAATAATAAAATCTACTCTGATTTTAATGCCTTTCTGTGCCCATCTGTCTACTTTTTGAGTAAAAAAGGTAACAGATAGAATAATTGCAGGTAGAGCAAAAATCACGAATATGATGGATACATTATTTGAATCTAAATTAATTGGTGGTTCTTTCAAATAAGGTATGATTAAAAATAATATTACATCAAATAAAATGCATGTAAAAATACCTTCAATAATTGCGACAATATTTGTTGTGGTAAGTATGGATTGTCGAAAACTTGCTCGATTTAGCTGATAACTATAACTAATTTTCTCTTTCTTTAATATATGTGCTAATTTTTTCGAAGAATGATGTGCCCTTGGTGGTTCTTTTAGAAAGATAATCAAAATAATGATACTTCCTCCTAACAATAAACCAATTATTATGAAAAATATACGCCACCATCCATGTTTAAATGCAATCGCAGAAAGGATCATACCAGCATTACTTAATATAAGGTTAAGTGCATAATATATACCAAAAAATTGAGATCGTTGTGATTCTGTTAAAAAATCACTCGAAATGCTGTGAACTAATGGGTAATTGCCTCCAAGTCCAATTCCAGCAATAACACTTGCGATAATAAAAAAGATCCACAAGGTTCTATGACTTGAGTGAGGTATAATTCCGAATAATATACATGAAAAAGCAGAAAATGAGGTTGTAATAATAAATAGAATTTTTCTATTGAATCTATCTGCTAATAAACCGAAAAATAGCCCTGCAATGGCCCACATCCATGATCTTACTGATAGAATTAAACCTGATTGAATTGCATGTACATGAAAGGGAGTATTTGGCCAGATAAGAGTCGAAATATTAACAATGTTAATTAGTATTACTGAATAAACAAGTGAAACTAAAGAGTATGTAAAGAATATTGGCCATAATTGAAAAATAGATGAATTTTCTCTCTGTTTTTTCAAAAAATTTTTCATAAATATTCCTCGATTGATAATTGAATCAAAGTTACCTTTAATGTTAATTTTATGAATTATATAAAAAATGAATTTCTTACCAATATTGACCAAAAATAGTATCGTATTCTTCAGGAACAAACTTTGCTGTTCCTGAACCAGGTGTTAAGGTAAGTTCTCCAAAGTATATATCATTATTTACTGAAAATAAATCAACCCTAACAAAATCGATATCTTCACCTAATTTTTCAGCAATAGCAATTAATTCGTCAAAATTTGCTGGTTTTTCATCATATTCTGGACTAATTGGTTCCCCAATTGCTAGATCTAGCTTTTCCCAATCTCTGGTGTAATTGTTTTGATAATAGTTAAGATAGCGTCTTGCATGTACTTCAATAAAACGGGCAATACCATGAAAAACATAGATTTTATAATCAATTGGAACAACTGCATCTTCATTATTTGGTTGTATAAATTCTTCAATTATGATTTTAGGATGAATCTGCCAGTAATGTCGTTCATTAAATATAATAAATTTTCCATATTTCTTTTTTAGCCATTTTCTACATTTTTGAACAATTTCATTCTGTGTATATTTCTTTTTTGAAACAAAATCATATCCATTACTGATAATCATAATCCAACCTGATCCATGATTAGCTTTAATAACATATTCATTTGGTAATTGATCGAAAGGAATTGTTTCTGGTTTATCTGTTACATATAAAAGTTTAGCTAGTTTGACTGTAGTTCCTTTTAATTTAACATATTCTCTAACAGCATATTTATCTGCCATTGTGGTATAAATTTTAGGATAGTTTTTTTGACGCATTCGTTCTCTTATTTTATAATTGAATGTTCCTTTTTTAGGAAAATATATAAATGGTTTGCAGACATTTTGAAAGGGCGGTTTACGCCAAATGAATAAAAGCAAGAATAATAGGATTGTGAGAAAAAGAACCCCTCCACAAATTCCCAAAAAAGTTATAACTAATTGACCCATGATGCGAATATTGTGAGCTGATATTTAAAGTAATCGGATACCATTTATTCTTTCTAATAAAATAATTTTTGAAAAGATGCTTCACTCGTGAACTTTAAATAGGAAATCTCTTTTAAATTTATAATAATTAAAAAATGCTATTTTAATTTAATTCTTAAATGTGAAAGGAATGGATTCAAAGCTTAAAAAATTCGCTAAATTTCGCTGGTTTAATAATGTAGTACCTCATACTACTGTTAATCCAGTGATTTATGGGCTTATGAATTCTTTCTCTTCATGCTAAAATTGATCACGCTTGATGTGTTTCACCAAATTTTTGAATCAGTAATCCTGTAATCCTTTCACATTTTGATTTCACTCACATCATGCTGATCGTCTTTTACAATAAAGCTAGATTTGGTTATGTGTAAAAATATTTATGAAAATACATTTTTCAGCAATCTAGAATTATTGAATTATCTAAAAGAAAAAATGATAAAATAACCCGATGTACAATTTACAATATAATAATTTGGGAAAATTTGTGTCTGAATTAGTTGTATTTAGGTGGAAATTGCTCTGTTCTATATACTTGCAAATAGATAGGCTTTTATTTGAACATAACCTTATAAGATCTTAGATCGTAATTAATATATTATTAATCTATAAAATTTCATTAACTACGATCTTGCAAAAAAAAATATCAAAAATATAAAACTAAATGATTATCATGAAAAATATCCGCTTTCCACAACCATTTTGTCATTCATTTACCTGGAAGCTTCGCAAATACGTTTCAATTCAAAATTCAAATTCGTTTTTCATGTTGAAGTATGTTGCGATAAAATCAGCTAATCCTCAGGTAAATAGGGGATCTATTTCCTTTTTAAATGTATTTCCCCAAATGCAAGGAAAGTTGGACGCTCATGCATCTTTTAGATAATACAAGGAATATTCAGACTGAAATTATCAATTAAGCATTTCTGTCTCGAATAATTCCTATGTAATTTTATTACTTTCAACTTTTCTTCTTTAGCTGTTAATCATTGTATTCCTACTAATCAATTGGAATGCCAATGGAATAAACGAACTACGACCATTTCTTTGATATTTGTGTATAATCATATCAAGGTTGCGGTTATAATCGAACCACCTTTTTAAAATACATCTGCTTTCCTACTGCTGATGTTATATTACTTATAATAAATCAGAAATAAGCGGAATTCAAAAAAAATAATCTCAATAATAAACCAAATTCAAAAATTAAGTGAATAAAATATGCTAAATATAAAATCTGGAACTAAATCAGAAGAACTGCAAAGAGAAAGTCAAATACAGGAACAATTGCAGGAGAAAATACATGATTATATGCACTATCAAAAATTAAATAGGAATTTATGGTTGATGTATTTCATCCGAGGTTTTTCTAGCATCCATTTCTTCGGATCTGTAATGATATTATTTTTCGAAGATTGGGGAGGTATTTCTTTCTCTGAAATCATGGTCTTGGAAGCTATTTTCACCGGTGGAATATTTATATTAGAAATCCCTACAGGAACTATAGCTGATAAATACAGCCGCCGACTCTCTCTAATATTTTCCTATATGGTAAATATTATTGCCATATTTATATATGTCAGTCATGCGAGTTTCATAACATTTGCTTTGGGAGAGATCACTTGGGCTGCAGCAACCGCATTAAATTCAGGCGCCTCTGATGCATTTCTTTATGATACATTAGTTGAATTAGAACAAGAGCATCGATCAAAAAAGATCTTTGCCCGTTTGCAAAAAATTGGATTAACTACCATGATCATTGGAAGTCTTTCAGGCGGATTCATTGCTGTTAACTTTGGGCTCAGTGCCACTATGTTATTCTCAGCATTTCCTTTGATCATTGCCTTAGGGTTGAGTTTTGCTTTGGAAGAGCCTGTAACTCATCAAACAAGTCGAAAAGATAGTCCTTGGGAAATCTTTGCAAAAGGATGGAAGAATATTCGCAGTAATGCTTCTCTTAAAAGATTAATTGCGGATTCAGTCGTTCTTTCGGTTGTTGCATATTATATCCTATGGATCTGGCAAAAGCGCGTAAATTCATTAGCTTTAGATGTTACATGGTTTGGATTGATCCATACAGGGATGATTGTCGCCCAAATCTTGATCTTATCGGTTTTCCGTCCATTAGAGCGAAAATTTGAAGCCCGTGGGTGGCAAAAAGCCAAGTTGTTGATCATTCAAGGGACTTCATTCGGAACCGGGCTTGGAATCTTGCTTATGGGAATATTCGATACTCTTTGGGTGGTTATCCTAAGCATTATTTTAGGTGCTGGATTAGGGCTCTCTCGTAGGGTTATTCTGACGAATTATATGCAAAAACATATCTCTTCGGAGCAACGTGCCACTACCATTTCTACTGTTTCAATGATTCGAATGGTTCTTTTACTCGTACTCAACCCGATCATTGGCAAAGCGGTTGAATACAGTATGTTGTTGACATTATTGATATTAGGTGGGACGGCTATAATTTGGAGTTTAGCTAATCGCTTACAAGAATCTGATTTAGTTGATTAATCCATCATCGTCAGATTCTCTTTTTTTTATTTTTCTTGATTTTCTTTCTTTTTTTATTTTTCAATTTAATTTACAGATAATTTTTAAGAAATCTCTAATTTTCGTGCTTGATACTTATCTATCATTTATTAAATCAATAGATCATTTTTTGTGAAGTATAATACATTTTCTCTTCCCATTTAGAAAAAACACTCCAAATATCCATACACGCTCGATTTCTGGTTAATGGTTATTCATTTATTTATACATCCATATGCTTCCAAAAAACACTTTTTTTATGAACCTTCTTTTCTGATTGCACTAGTTTTAATTTTCTTTTCACTGATATTATACAATTCGAGCTTATTTGTTATGATTTTTTTCATTTCTTGCATGTCCGGCTCGCCAGTCTATCGTGCATATTTTTTTAGAATATTAATCTATCGGCGAAAATATTTAATTTCAACTAAAAAGATTTGAGTTATAGAATGAAATAATGGATCTCTTCTCTTAAATTAACCGGGTAATGTATGAAAATTTTGAATTCCTATCACTATTTTTTTTGTCGAACCACTGAAATCCGTTCATCTTCTTACCCAAAACACCCCAAAATTCCCAAACATTTAAATACTTATTCTGAAATATATTAATTAGATTGCTAATATATATCGGGGAAATAATGCATGTTTTAACCCCAAAAACTGCAATCTGTAAAACGGAGAGATTATTATGGCTAAGAAAAAGAGATCATTCGCCTGGTCACCAGTGCGAAAATTAATGAAGAAAAGTGGCGCCAACATCGTTGCTCGAGATGCAGTTGAAGCCTTAATCATTGATTTAGAAAAAACCGCTACGAAATTAACCAAGAAAGCTTTGGGTTTTGCTAAACACGCAAAGCGGAAAAAGATTGCAAAAGAAGATATGGATCTTGCCATTAAATATTTGTAATCGTGGCGGATTACGTTTTTTTTCCTTCTTTTTTCATTTAATGAATCAAATTTTGTTCTGATTACTTAATAGTTCATCAAATTCAATAGAATAAAAATTTCTAATTATAGAATTAGATCATATTTTTTTTCATGAATAAAGATAATATCATCTTGGATTAATTCAGAAAGGATAATATTTTCATCGAATGACTAAATTCTTCGAGGTTCTGCATCATTAGCTGGGACAAATATTTTTATTCATGTTTTTTTTGATCAGCTTACATGAAAAAGACGAGTATAGCAATCAAAGTCATCAGTAATTCCAATATAAATTGATAACAACGATAAGGTAGAATAAGATTCATTCAAATGAATTAAAGTAAAATGATGAAAAAATTATTATTAGCTCTCTTCAAACCAAAAACCACAAGTGTCTTTTGTCAAAAATTCCTTATTTGAGCGGGGATATTTTCGACATGCGATAAAACGGATAGGATATATGGTACATCTTGCTTTATTATTTTCATCATATCTAAGAAAAGGGCATACATTTGGAAGTTTACAACACGCTCCACAACGATTACATGAGCCTCTGCGTTTTTTGCTCACTGGTAAAAAAATACTAATGGTATTACGGTATAATTTTGCCCAATAATTATTCTTCATATTATATTTGAATTTGTGTGTTATTTCCTTTTAAATTTTGGAAAAATCAACTTTTATATATAATTTTAGTGATAGTGGGTATTGAAGATAATGAATTCTGAAAGAATTGTCAACCAAAATGTGATGAGAATAAACCGATATTCCTATTTCTTCCCGTTAACTAACCAAAAAATAAGTAATGTGAAACTATATGTCCGCGGAGAATGCAGAACTACGTGAAATCGTTACTCCAAGCCAAGTGATTGCCTCGGATCCAAGCTTATTAGCTGGAAGAGGTGCAATAAAAGATATCAACGGAGAAATTATCTCTATTTTCGTAGGATTAAAAGAAATCCAGGGGAAATACGTAGATGTTATTCCTTTTTGCTAAACATATTATTTATAATGGAGATGTTTATGCTTCTCTTCAAAAAATAAAAGATAATTCGATTGATTGTGCAATAACTTCTCCTCCTTATTGGTCACAGCGTAATTATGGATTTGAAAATCAGATTGGAAACGAAAAAACCCTTGATGAGTATTTTGAAAAATTGCTCTCAATTTATAGCTTATTACGAAAGAAAATTAATAATAAAGGTATTTTTTTCCACAATATTGGTGATAAGTACATAAACAAATATGGAAATAAACCTCTTGGTATGATTCCATATAAACTAGCATATTTTATGGTTCAAGAAGGATGGATTCTTGAAGATATTATTATCTGGTATAAACCCAATCACATGCCTTCAAGTGTAAAAAATAGATTTACGAATACTTATGAACCTGTATTTGTTTTTGCAAAAATACCAGATAATTACTATCGTCTGAATAGGAAATTGAATAATTCCTCTAATATCTTAAAAATAAATCTTCAAACAATTTCTTATGCACATATGGCGACTTTTCCTGAAAAACTTGTTGAAAGTTTACTAAAATTAGGATTACCAAAAAATGCGACTATTTTAGATCCATTTGCAGGAGCCGGTACGACATGTAAAGCAGTACAAAATTTGAATGAAAGAAATAACTTCAAAATGAAAAGCATTATGATTGAAGCTAAATCAGATTATGTTAGCATAATGATGAAAAGATGTAATATTAAAAACGAGAATATTATTGGTACTGATTATATTCCTTATGAAAAGAGAAAAATAATCGATAAAATCTCCGTTTCTTCCAATAATATCACTTATGATGATATTAATCCTAAATCTATCATTATAAAACACTTGAAAACGCAAGAAGAATTCAATGAATTTATTCCTAATTTATTTAATAATGATTATTCTGACAATTTGGATGATGACGGATTACTATTTATTATTTTACCTGATCATGATATTGAAAAAGTATATAGTATTTCAAAGGCAAAAAGATGGATTATTCGCAATATGCTTGTTATCCCTACAAAAGATAAGAAGGATTGGGTTCCGATCTTTTTTTTAGTTAAAGACACAAAAATGGTTAGATATCAATTTCAAATTGATAATATTCGAATTAATCATCTTCATAAAATCGAAGAAAACTGGAGAAAGGTTAATTTTTTAGGTTATAAGGTCATAAAATCACAGTCTATTACGAAAAATCCGCAAAATGGGATTATTATAAAAGTAATTGGGAAGTATTCCAATGGATTGCCAAAATGGGTGGTTGTAAAGTGGGAAGATTCTTCAAATAGTATAGAGGAAATAATTAATCCATCAAAAAAAGCGCCGGAAATTATATTTTTTTGTCCATATTGTAATAAACAACTAATTAAGTATCATTTAAGTCGAAAAAAGATAATATGTAGTAAATGCAACAACCTATTATGGAGAAAAGGTGATATTTTTTCCATTCCAAAATTGAAATTGGAACAAAATAAAAAACCACCGATTATCATTTCAGAAAAAGAAATGAAAATTGTTGAAAAACAAACAAAACGGGATTATAATGGAAAGTTTAAAGATGTAGAGAGAATCAATATGGGTCAATCTCCAGGAGCGCGGGCTTCTGTTTCTGAACAGTATTTCTCAATGCAACGATATTATAAAGTTAAACAAAGTATGTTTTGTGATTATCTGAATATTCATCGTGAAAATATGGGATTATCGAAGAATGAATTAACTAATCTCTTTCCACCTGAATATAAGCATACAGTTGGTCATTGGTTAAGGAAAGATATGGGTGGTTCATTACCGAAGATTGAAGATTTACTGACATTACAGAAAATTCTACATCTTGATGATGTTTATGTTCAATTTGTAAACCGGTTCGGTTTAAAACTCCAGACTGTAATGGCAAATTCAAATGGAAAGAACCCTGGCGATTATCTTGAAATGAATATACCAGATCTAAAAGAAATGTTTGAAAAGCTAGTTGATTAAAATATTTTTTTGATTGATTTTAACTTGATTTTTATTTCATTTTTTAGTTGATTTTATAATAGAAAAGATAATTATACTATCTGTTTGCTTTATTTTATACCAGTCTGAGAAATTTTACAAGCTTTTGATGGTGCATTAATCAGAAAGTTTTGGGAAAAAAGTCTCGACAATACTGTAAATGATTTTTTGATATAGAAGATATTATAGCAATCAATGATCAACAATGATAGGACAGAGAAAAAATTCTCTAATCAAACAAAAGAGCATGGAAAAAATGTCGGAGAATAATATGAAGAATGAACAAAATGTCCTACCGACAACTGATGAACATCTATCTCAGAAAGAAATTATTCGCATGTATGCGAAGTATGTAAGTAAACCCAAAGCTACTTTCTTTAAAAGTCTAAGTTTGGGGGTTGTACAAGGTCGTCGTGAAGGCTTACATTTATATAGTATTTCAGGACACAGAAAAAAAGATCCTCCTATTGATTTACTTAATTGTCGAACCAGTGGTGGTGTATTTAACTTTGGGCATCGTAACCCTGAATTGATTGCAGCATTGAAAGAAGGCTTGGAAAAAGGGCTGGATATTGGCGATCATCACATGATTAGTGAACAACGGGCATTATTGGCTCGTGATTTAGCACAAATTTTGCCTGGAAATATCTCAAAAACCCAATTTTGCGTAGGTGGTGGGGAAGCTATTGATTTGGCAATTAAATTAGCCCGTGCATTTACCAATCGAAAAAAAATTGTTTCAGCTATTCGTAGTTATCATGGGGTTACTGGATTAGCTATGGCGGCGGGAAATGAACGATTCCGCGGGCCATTTCATTTTGATTTTCCCGATTTTCAGCGAGTACCGTTTGGAGATCTGGATAAAATGTTGGAAGCTATTGACGAATCTACAGCCGCGGTAATATTGGAAACAATTCCTGCAACAGGTGGTATTCTTATTCCTCCTCCAGGATATTTAAGCGCAATAAGAAAACGGTGTGATGAATGTGGTGCCCTTTATATTGCTGATGAAGTTCAGGCAGGTCTTGGACGAACTGGTGAATTATGGGGGATCTATGGAGGCATTTATCCCGAAGAACGTGTTGAGCCTGATATAATGGTTTTAGCTAAAGGAATGAGTGCTGGTTTATATCCCATGGCAACGTGTTCCTACCGTCCTGAAATTGAGGCTGTTTTTGAAGAAGATCCATTTTTACATATTTCTACTACAGGTGGTTCTGAATTGGGTTGTTATGTAACCCGAAAAATGCTAAGGATGCTCACTGCCCCTGGTTTTTTGGAGAATGTAAAGGTTAGGGGTAATCAATTGGAGGAAGGATTGCTGTCGATTAAAGAAAGTAGAAAAGATATTATAACAGAAATTAGAGGTCGGGGATTGATGTGGGGTTTAGAATTTATTTCTGATCGATTTGGTATTGGTTATACACTTTATATGATTCAAAATGGTGTTTTTGCAGATTATTGCGGTAATAATGAGCAAACAATCAAATTAATGCCACCTTTAAATTCTACTGAAGAAGAAATTTCTGAAATTCTACGGCGTTTAACTATTGCAGCTGAAAAACTTCCAACCATAAATAAACAAGGAGGAGATAAGTAATGAGCATGAAAGGAAAAATGGGAGTATATCTAAGCAAAATTCAGAATGAATCAGGAGAATTTGAAATTCTTCAGCTTTTTGAACGATCTTTAGATACTGTTCATCCAGAGAAGGGAGAAATTCCCATAAAATTACTGGGCTTCGGTGAAATCAGTATTGTATTTGAAATCCTTACTGAAGAATTAAACGGTTTGGCATTTAAACGCCTACCTCTTTTCGAAAGTGAAACACAAGTGTTGCGACATATTAAAGCTTATCAAGATTACTATTCACTTTTGACTGAGAAAGTAGGGCTTATCATTCCTGAACAAAAAAGTGTTTGGGTTTATATGAATGAAGAACACACAAAAATTGCACTTTATTGTATTCAGAAAAAAGTACCACCAGAATCCGTTATTAGTTCAAAATTGGCAACAATCACCCCTGAAGAACTGCGTCCAATTGTTGATTTAATTCTGGCTGAATTAAAAAAAGTATGGTATTATAATAGAGAAAATCAAGATCAGATTGAGATCGGTTTAGATGGACAAATTTCAAATTGGGCTTATATTGAATCAAATGAAGGTGCTCATGTAGAGTATCTCGATACTTCTACACCACTTTTTAGAAGATCAGGTGAAGAAGCTATGGAAGTTGCGTTGTTTCTGAAGAGTGCTCCGAGTTTTCTTAGATGGATGTTAAAATCATTAGCCACTGAAGTAGTGGATCGTTATTACTGCTTGCGGGATGTACTCATTGATTTAATTGCTAATTTTTACAAGGAACAGCGACCTGATTTGATTCCTGCTTTGATTGCTCAAATCAATGAATTTATTTCACAAGATCTTTCTGAAATGGCAATTAAGCCAATCTCTGAAGAAAAAGTCGCAAAATACTACAAACATGATAAATTCATTTGGAAACTGTATCTGGGATTAAGAAGATTCGATCGTTTCTTAAAAACAAAAATTCTTAGGCAGAAGTATGATTTTTATCTTCCTGAAAAAATTAAGCGTTAATTTATAAGCATTGATTATTTTAATTGAAGTAATTAAATAATTAACTTTTTTTTTAATGTAGTTTTATCTTAGCCAATGGCTGAAAATGTTCCCCCATCTGAAGTTGCTCCTAACATAGAAGCAAAGACTGGGATTTCTACACGTTTTCCTTCATATCTTGGAATAATTTTTCTTCTAATCACCACCATTCTTTGGGGGTCTACTTTTACAATTACAAATCAGATTACTCAGTATGTTTCACCAATGTTTTATATGGCCATTCGCTATTTAATCGGGTTTTTAGTTTTTTTACCCTTCTTTCACCATTTTCGCCAAACTAACCTTGAGTTTTGGAAGATCACACTTAAAGCTAGCAGTTTATTATGGGCATCATTTGCGTTACAAACTGTAGGGATCCAATTAACAACTGCAGCAAAATCTGCTTTCATTACAGGATTAAATGTGATAATGGTTCCTATTTTTGCAGCACTTATATACAGACAAAAAGTTCGAAAAATCATATGGATTAGCACAATGTTAGCGTTGATTGGAATTTCCTTGATGTCGCTATCCGGTCTTAATAGATTTGAATTTGGAGATCTTTTAGTTTTTCTGTGTGATATTTTTTATGCGTTATATATTTTATTCTTAGAAAAGAAATTGCCTCATGTAGATTTAATTGCTTTTAGTGCTTTTCAACTGGCTTTTCTTTCCTGTTTTTCTTTTATAGCTTCATTTATTTTTGAAAACTCATTTTCAAAGTTTAGCCTTTCTTTGATTTCATTAATACAACCTCCATTTGGGTGGTATATTTTATATATGGGCTTTATTGCTACTTCAGGTGCAACTTTATTTCAAATGAAAGGGCAAAAAATGGTTTCAGCCACTCAGGCTGCAATAATCTATGCTTTAGAACCCATTTTTGGGGCACTTTTTGCAGTGATTATTGGAAACGAGGAATTAACATGGCAAATTCTTGTTGGAGGAACATTAATAATGGTGGGTATTTTCCTTACAATTGAAATATTACCAAAAAATCGCCAAAATCTAATAATACTATCCGAAAAGAGTTAAAAAAATAAAAAAAACAAAAATAAAAACAAAGAAGCAAATTTTTAAAAATTTTAAATAAAATCTAAAAATCTAATTCAACTTGTTTTATATCCACCGATCTTGATTTTCCTTTCCCTTTTTCCTTTGCCATTGCTTTCTTTTTTTGGTGGAGTAATTTTATTTTTTCTAATCGCATTTTTTCTTCGTAAGAAATGACTTTTTCAGGAACAATTGTGGGATCATCATCAAAATATCCCAAATCTTTATTAAATTCAGGTATAAATCCTTCTGAATCGTATAAATTCTCAAATCCCATATGTCCTTCAGGACTGTGAAACGTTGTTTTACTTTTTCGTTTTGGGTGATATTTTGGATTGTTCCTTTGCTTTTTTCCGTTTTTACGCGACTTGCTGGTAGAAAGATTCTTTCGTGCCACTCTCAAATTCTCTCCTCAAGTGCTTATCGTAATAATAGAATTCGTTCTATAAAATTTTATTTTTTTAGAAATAATCAATCAAGCTTCTTAATACGTTGAAATAGTGCTGTCATTATTAAAGGGAATCCAATTGTGCTATCAACCCAAACACTTTGGTGAGTTGCATTTACTGCATATTTACCCCAAGATATGCTTTCAGAAATGGTACAACCCGATAATCCTCCATCATATTGGGTGGCTGTATGAAATCTTACACTAAAATTGTATCCGTCGAAAACTCGATCTTCTTCTGATTGTCTCATTTGATCTAAGTATGGAAAAATCTGCTGTGCCCAATTTCGTGGAACTCCGCCTCCTAAAATAATAGAACCTGATTTTTCATGATTTTTAATATTTTCAGCAAAAATTGGGATATCGCCCAATTCATCTATAATGATTTGATAGTCCTTTCTTTTTCGATATTTCACCAGATTTAATCCTAATTCTGAATCGGAAAGTGCTCCACAATAAATTGGTACATTATATTGAGCTGCTATTGAAATAAAACTCCTTCCCGGTAATTTTTCTCCAAGAAATTTTAAGAACTCTGAAGGTGTTAGAATGATCTTTTCTCCTGGATTAAAATGAGATTTGATTATTTCTAACAATCCATCTTCAGCTAATGCATATCCACTTTCAGGTAAAAATGTATCATAAATTCGGTTAATTCTATGTGCATATAGTTCATGATCATTAACGAATTCTGATCCAATAAAGTGAGCTTGGTGTGTTGGTTCAGGATCAAATACATTAACTATTGAATGAATTAAATTTGCTCCAGTGCTTACAATGGCATTAATTACGCCCAATTCAATACCTTGATTTATTATTTCTTCCATTCCTGCGGGAATCATTGCACCTGCTAAAGTAAGTACTTTAAAGCAGTTTGGTGTATTGACCATTTTAGTAAGTACTTCCAATGCATTACCCAAATTTCTCCCTTGGAAAGAACAAGTTTGCAGACCGATCAGTGCATCTTCAACTGTTTTAACACCTTTTGGATTAAATGGGTGAATTTTTTTATGTAAATAATGATCTTTTTGCATGTCCTTCACCTAAAAACAAAATCCTTGTAAATATAAAAAAGAAAAAGAAGATCTATAATTATATCTTTAAAATCAGTTAATAATGATAATTTTTAAATGATAAAGACGGCTGCTGAAATTACTGTGGTAAATTCACCATCTTTTTCGACAACAGCCGTAGCAGTATGGGACATCGTTTTGACAATTTTATCACTCATCAAGAAAATTTCACGACGTTTATCATACGCTTCATCAGGATCAAATGGAATTCCCAAAGTCGATGCTAGCATACTTGCAGCTAGGTCTTCAGCAAAATCGCTGGCAGATTCTTCATCTTGCCCAAAAGAATGATGTTCACTTAAATATCCATAATGATTTTCATCTTTAGGTTGGGCTACACCAATGGAAGCTGAGATCAAGCGATTCTTTTCATTTGAACTGTGTTTTGCGAGAACTAAGTAAACAATTTGTCCTGGTTTTAACATGCCTAAGCCTTGTTCTCGGGGAATCTCCTGACAATTCGGAGGTAATATTGAAGAAACTTGTACTAAGTTTAATGTTGAGATCCCCGCATCTCTTAATGCCGCTTCAAAGGATTGGAGTGATTTTTTGGCACGCCCTACTCCTTTCGTGAAGAACACATATTTAGGAATCATTGAGTTGTTCAAGGCATTTTGAGTTTTAATTTTTCTGTTTTTTATCACAAAACATTATCAAAAAAATTTTCTATATTTATTTTGAAGATTGATAAAACTGTAAAAAATTAAATTTTGAGCACAAATTTTGGTTTTAATTTTAATTCCATCTTTCCCAATTGTAGATCTTCAATTTTATTTACTACTTTCTTACCACGATATGAAAACTGGGTTTCGGCTACATCACTGAATATAGTAATTGCTTCTTCATTTTCTTGCTCACAGATAAAATATCTCATACCATCAATCTCGAGAACATCCGTAACTCTATTAATGTGAGAGAGAAGATATCCTCCACCATGAGGAACAACATTAAAGTTCGCAAGATGATGATATACATTATTTTTTTTTGCTCGTTCTTCAAAGCCTAAATTCATAATTTGTTCTGAGTTTAGATTTGGTAACGCACTAACAATATACATTGGTAAATCGGATCGAAGTGCTACAGGAAATAATTTCTTTGGATCTTCTGTTATATGTTGAGATCCTAATAATAATTCCCCATATGTTACTAATCCTTGATGCATTGGATTAGAAATTACTTCGATTTTTCCAAAAAGCATTTCTGCGGCTTTTTTACGTTTTTCTGCAGCATACCAATGAGCATATTTGAAAAATTCCATAAATTCCTTTGCATCTGTTCCATCTAAATAAAGAATTGGCCCAAAAGGTGTTTCGATTTTTTTACATATATCTCTTAAGTCAGGTGATTTATCATAATATAAACCGGGACCTTTTTCTGTTTTTTGACGTAATTCAGGTACAGAACCATGAATAACGAACATATAATTTGGATATTTTGTCGATTCTGAATAGTTTTTCTCAATTTCAAATACATCAATAAAATGGTTTCCTTTTTTGAAGTCCCATTGAATTTGGATATTATCAATAAATACTTCTTTTTGAATAATTTTATTGATATTTTGGATGATTTCACTTGGTTCTGGTAAAGTTTCCAAACCACCGACCAACATTCCACAAGCATTTGGTTTTGTATCAATAAAGATTAAAGGATCTTTATCATCTCCCCAAGTTAATTTGCCGCCATACCCATATCCATTTTGCCACCTAATCTTATTTCGAGAAATTGTTTCATCCGGTGTTGAGATAAATGTGGCATTTGGTTCTTTTCCGAGTTGTTCCTGCGCATAATGAATTTTTGCGAGGCCATACTTAAAATTCCAGCGACATAATGAAGATGCACCATCTTCAACCCCTAATGAAAAGTAGAATGATTTTGCACGATGAAGCAAATCTACCTTTGACAAGCTCGAAATTGGTTGCATTGAACAACTAGAAGGAGATTCATGTTAATAAACATTTCCCTAAAAAAGTGAGCCAAATTTGGTATCTCAAAGAACTTTGAATTTTTGTCAACTAAAAGAATGAAATGATAACTTTTGTAAGTAGAGATATGAAATTCATATATCGATTATACTTTAATTAATACTAATCAATTATTATAATTTTTTTTCAAAACGTTGGAGAAATTTGCACAATGATAGAAAATCTCGCAAATTAATATTATATTATGTAGCAAAGATCATTAAGGTTGGCTCTTCTAAATAGTATTAATAATTAGAAGGTAATTAAAATGGTTTTTACTCGACAATTAACAAAAGAAGAAACAGCAATTCTTCTTAAATTGCAGAATTTTGTGCGTTCTGCACATGCTGAATCAAATTCACATGATTATGCTCATGTATTAAGTGTGTGTAAATATGCAATTCAAATTGGAAAAGAAATTAAAGAACCTGTTGATCCATTCATTTTAAGTGCAGGGGCATTATTGCATGATATTGGAAAGACCAATAATGTGTTTTCACATATTCACGGTCTTTTTGGTGGAGCTTTAGCTGAAGAATTTTTAGATGGTTTAAAAATCGATCCCGAGCTACGGGATGCAATCTGCCGAGTTGTAATTCGACATACTCCGACGTCGATGATTCCCCCTGAAACACCCGAAGAAAAAGCAGTATATGATGCAGACACTTTAGATCGTCTTGGATTGATGGGATTATTACGCGGTTTCATTGGAAAAAATGGTGCGATGGATAAAATTATGTATACTTATATGGAAAAACGCAAACACGATTTTAAAAAGCTTCATTATCAGGTGAGTAAAGATCTCGGCTTAGAAGGTGAACAGATGATGCTTGCGTTCATTCAGATTATTGAAGATCGGCTTAAAACTCGCATGGATTCAATTCACGACTTATTTTCCAAAGAAGGTTTACTTAATTCACATTAATTAAGCCATTTTTTATATTTTCATCTTTTTACTAAGATTTTTGATCTTTCCTAGTCTTCCAAAGATCTAATAGGCAAAACTGTTTTTGGATCATCAAATAAGATACCATCGATATTCCATTTCATAAGTTGCTTCATTACTTCGATTGGATTGGAATAATCAATGAAATTCCAAGAAAGTGCTTGAATTTGCAGAGAATGGCATTTATCAATAAATTTTTCTGAATCAATTAGTTGGGATTTTAAGGAAATCATCTTGAAGGGTAAAGGTAGGTGTTTTTGTGAATTAATATTATATAATTGATCAAGAGGAAATTCTTTACATTTAGTGATATTTAGACATATTGGCACATCTGGGCAGATTTTATGTGCATCTTGTAATTCTGGCAAATAGCGACCGCTGAATACTATTTTAGATGATAGTTTTTTTTCTTTAATTATTTTAGCTGTGGGTATACCTGTTTTCTTTCCCTTTAATTCTATCATTAGATTAGGAAAATGATTCGATTTATGTTCAAATTCGTCAAGTAAAGCTGATAAACGTGGAATTGGCCATTTTCCATCCTTAGATCTAACTTTATCTAATTCTTGGCTGTTCCATTGTGATAATTCTCCGTTTGCATTCATAGTACGATCTAATCGTGCATCATGGAGAATATATAGCACTTTATCTTGTGAAAGTTGAACATCAAGTTCAATATAATCCATCGATAACTGTGCTGCCTTACTAAATGCTTGAAAAGTATTTTCAACCACCCCAACCCGAAATCCCCGATGAGCAATATAAATCATTTTCCTAATCTAGATATCGTTTTGGGAATTTAACTTTTGCAATAAGATTGAAAGGATGAAAGCATTGAAATAAGTCTGATCGGTATCTTTATATATGTCAAAAATGTAATTGATTTGACAGATCATGTATAAAAATAAATTTTCATCTTTATATAAGTTTAAAATTGGCTTTTTATTGTTATTATCGCTTTGTTATACCCCATTCTTTGTTCAGGCTGTGAATCCACAAGATATTCCATCTCCTTCTACAGATGATGACGCACCTATTCTCCAGATGAATCTCTGGATTGAAAGTCAAGTTTCTGGAGTTATTCAAGGGAGTTCAACAACAGCAGGTAGGGAAGGTTCGATGGAAGTTCTCGGATATCATCATCTTATCTCAACATCTCCTGATAGTACGAATCAACACTCACCTTTTCGCATTGTGAAGGTCGTTGATAAAGCAAGTCCATATTTAATGCAAGCTTTATGTAATCATGAACTACTCGTTTCAGTGGTTTTACGTTTCTATCAGAAAGATGAACTATATGGAAATTATGTGGAATTTTATCGCATTGAACTGACCAATGCTAAGTTAATTGGAATTGAAACTCATGCATTAGTATCAGGAGAACTAACAGAAACTATCTCTTTAAATTATGAGTCGATTTCTTGGATTTGGGTAGAAGATGGAATTGAATATACAGAAACTGTAGGTGATGTTTTCTAATCAAAAACTTATCAACACTTATTAACCTAAATCATAAAGTAAAATTGATAAAAATGAGAAATTATAAAAATTTCACCCAGATTTGCCAACTATGGCTATTTATTTTTACTATTCTATCATCTGGTATGATCTTAAGTAGTTCAGCGTATGATGGTGTGATTATTCCTATAAAAAATGCTACACATTATAATTTCTCTGTAATTGTTGTATATGATGTAAATTTGGAAAGCATTTTTTCATTCACAGACAGGAAAGAAGATTCATTTGTAACAATTTTGCAATTCTGTGTTGGAGATAAGAATATTGGAATAATGCTATTTACAGTTGATCAAGGTAGTTATTCTTGTAGGTATTTGCTCGGATCATTTGATTCATCATTATCGGTATGGGAACAAGGAGCAAAGAACACTCATTTTCAAATATTAGATGAACAAACTATTCAATTCACATTCTTAGAATTAAGTCCTCAAATTGTATCTTCAGAATTATGCGTATATATTTTAGCATTCACAACTTCTGATTCACCAGAATCGGTAAAAAGCAATTTATCCACCTATTTGGATAGTTATCATTCTGCAATTAAAGAATCTCAAAAAATGAGTGAACCTATTTTTAATGAATATAACCAGACTTCTTCAAATATCGGTTCTGATAATTCTACTGATAGTAGCCCCGCCAATGATGAAAAATTTAGCATAAATGGGTTTCATAGTTTTACAGTTGTATGTATTTTAACTTTAATTGTGATAATATGGAAAATGAAAACGAAAGAGAAAATGTAATGTCGCATAACAAAATAGAAAATGAAAATAAAATGAAAAATTCCTGAAATAACAGGAAAAAAAACTAAACCCCACGAAAAATATATAATTTGTATTTATTGGGCTGCTAAAATATCTGCAGCTGTGATTCGCTTTCGCTTTTCAGCTTTGACAATTTTCAAAGCATCCTTAGTTAATTTTGTTCCTACTTTTTCTAGTTGCTTAATTAACATGGTTACTGCATCTTCTGCAACTAATTCTGCACCTTCCGCTTTCATTAATCGACGAATAGGTGCTTTGGCAATATGTCCTCCACTCTTTGATGAAGATTTCTTCTTAGAAGCCGCTTTTTTTGGTGCTGCTTTCTTTTTCGGCTTCGCTTTACTTACTTTTCTCTTAGCCATAATATATCACTTTTGTTTGATTTATGATAAAAAAAATTCTCCGCAAAAAGGAGTTAACTTCATATACTCCTTATTTTGATTAACTCATTTTGCACTTTTAAATGTTGTCGCCTTTGGGTGAAATTCCTTCCACACTTTTCCATCTCCTCCGAATTTTTCCCGACAAATAACGACTATGATTTTTAAATTAATTATCCAAATAAGCTCGTGCATCATAAGATGTGAATTCATTTATACTTCAAGCACTAAGTATAATTTGTATATGAAAGATTATGCTCTTATTTATAACCCCATTGCAGCTGCAGGAAAGACCAAAAAAAAATTTGATCTTGCAGTAAAAACTCTTGAAAATTTGAATGTTTCTTTTGATTTATTCAAAACTGAACATTTTGGCCATGCTATTGAATTAGGTGAAACTTTAGCTAAAGATGGATATCGTGTTATTGCAGCTGGTGGAGATGGAACATGTAATGAAGTATTAAATGGTGTAATTGCATCAAAAACGAATGTTTTATTGGGGTTTATTCCAATTGGAACCGGTAATGATATTCCTGGTGCTGTAGGTTACGCACCAAAACAAGTAAAGCGCGCTTGTGAAATAATTGCATCAGGTGAAAGTGGACCTGTCGATATTGGCTTATCTCTAAATTCAACTGGTGAAAAACGGTACTTTTTAGGAATTGGAAGCCAAGGATTTGATGCTGAAGTAACTAAACGAACCAATGAAGGTTCAAAAATGCTCCCAGGAACGTGGAATTACATTGCCTCAGTTGTAAGATCTGTATTTGGCTTTAAAAAACGACAAATACGCGTTACTTTAGATAACGGAACCTATATAGGTGAATGCAATTTGGTAGCTGTAGGCAATGGAAAAACTTATGGGGGTTTTATGTATATGTGCCCTCGAGCGGATGTTCATGATGGGTTATTTCACATTTCTATAGTTAATATGGGTAGATTTGAGTTATTATATAAGTTTAACACAATGTATTCTAAAACATTGCATCCAGATCGGCATATAAAAGAATTTTTCAGTCGCACAGTTAAGATCGAAATGTTTTCTCAAGATGATCCTTCTTATATTGCCCAAGTTGATGGTGAAATCATAGGGGATTTACCCATTCAATATGAATGCATAAAAGATGGTTATACATTCATCAAACCGCGAGAAGATGAAGCCGAAAAGTGGTTTAAGGAACGTTATGGAAAAAAATTCTTTAAATATGTAGAACGATTAAAGAAAAATGGAATTGATTATTATTAAAAAACGTAAAAACTCGCAAAAATTTAAGGAACAACAGAAACTTGGTAAAAACACCAGTAATTCTACAGGTTATCAGATGCTCCTTCTTTTTTAGAAAGGATGAAAAAAAAACATCGGAAAGCTAATCATTATTGTTATGCGTATCGTATTTTCGAATCTGGGGGGATAATTCAAAATTCGTCTGATGATGGAGAACCTACCGGCACAGCTGGAGATCCAATTTTATTTGTGTTAGAAAAAAGAAGATTAGTTAATATCCTTGTGCTTGTAATTAGATATTTCGGTGGAATAAAATTAGGAAAAGGCGGATTAGTAAGAGCTTATGGAAATGCAACTATTCATATTATCGATCGACTTGGAGTTCAACCTGCGAATAATGATAAAAAAGTAATGAAATAATATATTCCATAAAAATGTTAAAAAATATTCCATAAAATGCAATAATATAACAAAAAAGATAAATACTAAGAAAATGTAAATTTTATGCATTTATATACCGGATTGGAATTGAAAAAGGAAGATTTCTGGATGATGTTCCAATCCATAAGGTATATTCACCTGGTTCTTCAATAAATGAATGTTTTTCTTCAGAATAATATTTAAATGAATCGAATTCAACTTCAATTCTAAATTCTTTTTGCTCTCCTGGATTCAACCAAATTTTCGTAAATCCTTGTAATTCTTTTGGTGCTCTTTCAACATTTGAGTGAATAGCTTTGACATATACCTGAATTACTTCGGCTCCGAGATATTTTCCTGTATTCTCAATTGTTCCTTTAATAACCACTGGTTTTTCTTTTGTACATATTTCATTATTGCATGATATATCTCGAATTGAAAAAGTGGTATATGATAAGCCATAACCGAAGGGAAATAGTGGATCAATACTATATTTATCAAAATAGCGATAACCGATGTAGATACCTTCATTATAATATATTTTCTTCGCCTTTAAATCTCCAGGGAATGTGTTTTGAGATTGATGTGCAGGATGATCCTTTAGGTATTTTGGGTAAGTTACTGGAAGTTTTCCTGAAGGGGATAATTCACCAAAAATTATCCGAGCCAGTGCTTTACCTCCCATCATACCTGGATACCATGCATTAAGTATAGCTGGAACATCATCATACCAGCGAAATATATCCACAGGACTCCCTGCAATTAATACAACAACAGTATTAGGATTTTTTGCAACTGTATCATGAATAAGATTTTCTTGTTTTTCAGAAAGAGCAAAGTTTTTCCTATCTGAACCTTCTGTATCACCATCAACACCAAAAATTATATTTCTGAACATATTTCCGCCATGATCTAAACCCAGAACCAATAACACTGCATCAGCTTCATCAATTTTATCAAATTTATCTATGATTTTGATCTCTTCACTTTTTTTTGCTTTTTTATTATAATTATTGATATATTTAATGATTCCTTCTTTGGGAGTGATAAAAAATGGGGGAACTGCGGCTGAACTTCCCCCTTGGAAGGGTTTTCCAAATTTCTTATTCGCATTTGGCCCAATAATTGCGATTTTTTTCATATCCGATAATGAAAACGGTAGAAAATTATTTTCATTCTTTAATAACACCATACTTTCTTCAGCAATTCGTTGAGCAACATTTTGATGTGAAGGATCATCAATAACTTTCGGAATTCTATTCATTAAGAAATTTTTATCATTCAATAAACCTACTCGGAAAAACGTTCGAAGCATCGGTCTAAGCGCAAAATCAATGTCTGATTGGGAGATTTCATTCTCTTTTAGTGCTTTTAATATTTTTTTCGGTGTTAACGTTTTACTCCAACTTGGCATTTCCAAATTTAATCCTGCTTTAATGCAACTTGCTACCCCCTTAGTCCAATTTGCAGCTCCCCAATCAGAAACCACATGTCCAGTAAATCCTAATTGCTCTCGTAATACAGTTTGAAGAAGAAATTGATTTTCTGCAGCATAGACTCCGTTTATTTTATTGTATGATGCCATTATTCCCCAGGGATCGGATTTTTCAATAACACGTCTAAAATTCCGTATATAGATTTCGAATAACGTACGTTCGTCAATTTCAACACTAATTTTCATCCGTTTAGTTTCTGAATTATTTGCAACAAAATGCTTCACACAAGCAGCAATTCCTTCTGATTGGATACCTTTAACTAAATCTGCTCCGAACTCAGAAGAAAGGAAAGGATCTTCGCTTAAATATTCGAAATTTCGCCCACATAAAGGACTTCTAATCAGATTAATTCCTGGTGCTAGTAATTGATGTCGCCCTGAAAGTTTCACTTCTTCACTCATAGCTTTACCCATTTGAAATGCCAAATCACGGTTCCAAGTCGCAGCCAATCCAATTGTTGCAGGAAAACGAGTACGAATACCTTTTTTACTTGAATGATATGCGACTCCTAAAGGCCCATCTGTCATTCCAAAAGAAGGTAAACCTATTCTATCAATAGAATTTGTTGTCCAAAAGTCTTTTCCCCTAAGTAGTTGAATTTTTTCATTAAGAGTTAATTTGCTTAATAGAATTTCGACCTGTTCATCTAATGGTGGGTTATATTCAAAATTATTATGATCATCCTTCATAATATTCAACTGAGGATCATTAACTCACAACTTGGTAAATACCTTCTTTTTCTTTTCTCCTTTGCAAAATGGTAGCACAACATTATTTTAAAGGAATCACACTTTGCAGATAACTGAGAAAATTATGAATTTTTGGCAAGAAGTTGTTTTAGCATTCATTCAAGGTATTTTAGAGTGGTTACCAGTAAGTAGCGAAGGATTTCTACTTTTATTTTCAGTCAATCTTTTTAATGAACCAGAAGCATCAGCATTTCGATTAGCACTTTACTTTCATTTAGGGACTGCACTCGCTGTTTTAGCAAAATATTGGCGCGATTACTGGGAATCCATAACAAAAAACCGCGATGTTTTGAGATTTCTAATTCTTGCCACCATATCAACTGGAATCTTTGGAATTCCTTTGTATCTTCTATTAAATGATTTCTTGAGTAGTAATGCCATGACAGGAATGATTCTAACACTTTTAATTGGAATCACCCTGTTAATTACTGGAACACTTTTAAAAACGGGTAAGATTAAAGCAACAGATAAAATTTCCTTTTCTGAACGAAGTATTAAAGATGAAATTTTTTTAGGTGTTTGTCAAGGTTTTGCTATCCTTCCTGGTATCAGTCGTTCAGGAACAACTGTTACATATCTCCTTCTTCGAGGATATAAGAAGGAAGATGCTTTTTATATGAGCTTTATCATAAGTTTACCAGCAGTAATTGGAGCAGTTTTATTTGATCTATTTATTACACAAGAATATTCATTTGCACTAAATGGGGAATTTTTAATCTTGATTCTTATTACAGCTTTAGTAGGTTATTTGAGTATGGGTTTCCTTTTGCGAATGGCACGAAAACTCTCATTTGATTTAATTTGCTTTATTTTAGGAGGAATTACTATCCTTTTAGTAATTTTATTATCGATTTTTTAAATATCATTTTTTTATTTGCTCTCTTTTCTTCTAATTATAATAATTATTGAGAAAAAATTCCATTTTTGGATTAATAATAAAAAGTAAAAAATTTTGATGGAGATAATTTATATAATCAAATTTTCTTTAAATATAATTGAGTATATTAAAAAGAAGTGATATTTTTTGCAAGATCAAATAAAAACTGTCCCTATTCCACAAAAAGCAACAAAAAAGTTTAGAAGCACTCGAATTGAAAATGCACCTCCTGATTTATTTGATCCAAATACTCCACGTTTGGGACGTCGTGAAAGTGAACCTCATTCTGCTGAAGTTTCATATCTTTATGATGTTTTAAATACAAATTTTAAGGATGATAATCGTGTTATTTGGGATTTACATCATTATTTTATTATTGAAAATCAAGAAATTGATTTACAATTTGATATCTCATTTTTTAAAGGATTATCGATACCTTATACTTTATCATCATATAAAGCACAGCTATACCAAAATAGAGTTCCTACAATGGTTATAAATATTCTCTCTAAAAGTACATGGCGGGCTGATGTTGGGGAACATGTGGATTACTGTAAATTACTGAAGATTCCTATTTATGTGGTGTTTAGTGCCTACCATGTAACCTCTGCAATCTATAAACCTCCATTTTTACGAGCATATATTCTTCAATCGTCAGGTGATTATAAAATACTTGAAGTAAGAGAACCAACCATAAATGAAGATAACCCATGCCAAAATCCGTCTGCTATTATTGATTTGCGCCCAATTCTTAATTTTAGGTTAGGGATTATGAAATTAAAGAAGAAACATGAAGGAAATTTAGATTTATTTCGAATTATAATAATAAAATCCACTGTCTTGAAAAGATATCTTACAGAAATGGAGAAGGAGAAATCAAGAGCAGATCAGGAAAAAGCAAGAGCAGATCAAGAAAAAGTAAGAGCAGACCAGGAAAAAGCAAGAGCAGATTTATTTGAAAAAAAATATAAAGAACTTAAAAATCAATTAAAAAATTCAAAATCTTGATCAAAAATTTATGGTTTCATCTTTTTTTTGTTTTTTGATTACATTTCTCTCATCATGATAAAAATAATTTTAAGGATTCCATCCAAGGTTAATTCAGATTGAAATGTTCTTGAGCTTAATGATTATTTTACAATTTGGAGAATTCCTACTGAACCATCTTAATTCTATTTTGATTGGATTTAATACATTAATTGGGTTGATTATTTTTATTCGAATGATGATTCATTCAAGGGCCGAACTTAAAACTGCTCCAAATTATAAATTTCTTCAGAAAAGTAGTAATTTTATCAGTTCATTCGCTTATTCATTAATGGTTGCATGCACTGTTACCTTTATTTTTGCATTGCTTTCTTCAATGATCGCTGTAAATGCTCTTTATTATGTTAATAATTTTAAACGAGAATTTTCCAATTACAATCAACTTATTGCAACATTTCAATTTCCTATTTTCCTACCCACGATTTTGCTAATTATGGGAAGTTTTGCGATTTTTTATTCTTTTATTGAGTATATTTTATTGGCTCAACCTTCCCAAGATGGTCCTATGGAAATTCAAAGGTGGATTGAAAAAACATTTATTGATCGATTTCACCCACCTTGGAGTTATATAATGGCCCTAATTGTCTTTTTTATAGTTGTTCTTCTTGCTCCTCTTATTACCACGAAAATATCTTTACAGTTTTGGACAGGATTGCCTTATAATGCAAAAATTTGGCTTGTTGTTTTAATCTTTTTGGTTTGGATTATGCTGGGTCCCATATTTTACCTTTCATATTATTCTCAAATAGGAATTGCTCAATCTTTTTATCGTGGAAGGAAAATTAACTTAAAAAAAGATAAGAAGTCTGCTTTCTTTTATTATATTGCCATTTTAGGTATTATAAATACTTTTTATTCATTTGGGAAATACTTAATATTGATATTTGATGCACGCCCTGATACAGCACTTAATCCGGTAGCTGCACAAGGGGATTTTTGGCCAATTATCTTTAATTTTATCAAAGAACATAGCAACTGGTTTACACAAGAACAAATTGAATCAATTATTGCATTTTTTGCAATTTTTCCACTGGGATTCACTAGTTTTATATTTACAACAATTATTTTTGGAATTGTTGGATTCTATGCAAAATTTCTGAGTAAAGAACCTCTTAACACCCCAAAAATGGTATTATTTGCTGCCTATATTATTACTGGTATTGCTTTTTCAATTTTCATAAACACTATTGTTAGCTTTCCATATTCATTTCCAACAAAATTTTTAAATTCAATTGGTTTTCCTTTAAACACTCGAAAAGTAGAAGATCAGATTCTTTTGCTACGGATTTTTGCCATACCGTTATTAATTGAGAAATCTATAAATCTTTTCTTTTTAATTAATTTTATTTTTGTGAATAAATCAATAAAGCAACAGATGGAAAAGTTAATTTTAAATCAAGCGATTATTTCTGAAGATTTTTCGATTTTTCAGAAATATATGAATCATAACGATCCACAAATACGATTAAAATTGTTTAAACATCTTCTCGATTATATTAAACTTGATCCAAAAATATCTGAAAATGCAAAGCAACAACTTGCAGATATTTTTTCTTCATTTATTTTTGATGAGAATCCTGAAATCCACCAAAATTTTATTCAAAATTCTTCAATATTACTTGGATATTTTGGTTTTTCACAACAATTGCAACTTGCATATCGATTAATTGCTAAAGAATCACCACAATCTATAAAAATGGGTTTTCAAGTATTAAATCAAATTTTAAAATCTACAAAATTGCTTAGTAATAAAGATTTGACTGTTTTTTTAGAAATTTTGAAAAAAATATCGTTAAAATCCTATAACAAGAAAATTTTCTCCCAACTTACAGATTTTCTTAGTAATCTCCGTAGATTTTATCCTGAATTAACTCAAAAATTAGTTTTATCCTTTATTCAATCAACTCCACGCTTTGAAAATTTACTTGGTCTAAATTTTATCGCTCAGTTTCCTAATTTCCTTCAATACGAAAAAAGATTGATTGTCTCTTCATTACGCAAATTTCTAAAACAAATGGATGTCGAATTAGTTCAGAGTGCATTGCATGCTTTTGTTCGTTTTGTTTCAATTGATATCACCTTAATTCCAGATTTAATGAAAGAATTTAATCAAATTACATTAAATGAAAAATCAATAATTCAAGAGAAAATTGGTGGTGTTGTTCAGTTTAATTTGCTGCGTCCTGAGTGGTTTATGCAGTTTTTTGATTACCTTAAAGTTTATTTAGAGAGTCATAATTATAGAATCAAGGCAGATGCTCTTATCGCTTGTGGTGCAATGACAGCGCCTATATCTATCTATCAATTTTTTGATCAAATTTATCCATATTTACTTCAAAATATTCAAGCTGAAGAGATTCAAGTACAAAAAGCAGTTATTTCATCATTAATTGTAATTGCACAAACACGTTCTGATATTTACAAAGATTCACGATTTCATAGATTATTTACGTACTTAATTGTGGATTCTCATTCTGAAATTCGTCATCAAGTATATCGCTTTTTTAAAGATGGAGATCCTGAATATCTTCTTAATGATATTGCTGTTTTACTAAAAACTCCATTGGATTTGGAAATAAGAGTCGATCTTTTGAATATTTTATCACAGATCATTCCCTCAATTATTCCTTATGTTGATGATATCGATCTTTTTTCAATTTTAATGCAACAACCATTTGAAACTTCTGAAAACAGAATTAACCTTTCTGTGATTCAAAATTTACAAGATGATAAGACAACTTTATTTGGATTTACTCGTTTTCATTCCGCTTTCAATCTTTTTGATTCAGTTGCTACACTTTTATATGATTTAACTTACTATATTCCAGACAAATATCCAATTCTTATTCAATTTTCCAAAACTCATCAAAATTTGGAAAGTGATTTAAGCATTGCTAAAAAACTTGAATTTTATGCAAGAATCGTTTATGAAGAATTAAGCTTAGAACGTACAGTTGGCATCGATTTCTCCATTTCACAATTTTTAAATTTAGTTCATAATGATTTTTCAAAAATACAATATCATAGTACTAGTGTTTTGATAAAATATCTTCCGAAATTACTAAAAATTGCAGGAGATTCTCATCACGATCTTTTTCAAATTGGTTTTAACCTTTTAAAATTTAAATCTCAATTGAGTCCTGTTGAAAAGGGAAATCTTTTAGTATTTTTAACCGAAACGATCTCAAATAATGAAAAGTATTATCTATCGAATATTTCTCTGCTTGATTTTCAGAAGCAGAAATCAATTTCAATTATTCCCTATAAAGATGTTCTAAATAAATATATGTTATTTTGTATGAAGGATCCAAATCCTGAAATTCAGAGATTTCTTCTAAAATCCCTTCATTTATTAATGATTGGGTTTTCAGATGAAGGTAAAATTCGCGAATTTTTGATTCACACAATTCGACATTCAAGAGATCCTAAGATTAAATCATCTGCAATGAAGTTCTTTACTTCTCTTTCTATTGAGATAAACAACAGAGAAAGTATTTCTTTATTTTCGAAACAACTAAG
This sequence comes from Candidatus Harpocratesius repetitus, assembly GCA_021498095.1. Taxonomy (GTDB): domain Archaea; phylum Asgardarchaeota; class Lokiarchaeia; order Sigyniarchaeales; family Promethearchaeaceae; genus Harpocratesius; species Harpocratesius repetitus. The sequence goes on from JAIZWK010000001.1 coordinate 2,002,854, forward strand.
ATCATCAAGTATTGAAGTAAAAGCTCAAGCCATTGATTCATTAGGTATTATTTTGCGTGCATTTCCTACGATTAGTGCGAATAATAAAAGTACTGAGGCTAGAATCGTTCGTTCTTTATTATATCGTGCTTTTTATGATTCTTATTCACCTTCAGCTCCAATACAAATTCGCGCCATCATTATTGCACATTTACAAACAATTCTTTTGATCCAACCGAATTTTCCTGTTTCTTTAAAAATATTAGAGCAATTATCTCGAGAACCTGATGAATCTCTTGCCTCACAAGCTGTTTCGCTTCTTTTCGATTTTATTGATTTTAATCAGAAGAAATTTGGTGAAGAACTGGTGATTCTTCATAGATTTTCTAATTCTACTCATTTTTCTGTTCAAAAAATAATGGCAGATCAAATTGCTCGTTTATGGGAGAATAAAATTCAAATTAGTACACTTTTTCCAATAATATTCAATTTGACGACTAGCAATTTCACAGAAATCCGACAATTAGTTTTTAATATTATTTTCAAGATATTTCGCCAGAATAATTCACTGATTGCACTTTTTCTTCAAAATCTATTTTCTCTAACTAAAAAGGATGATCATGAGATACGGAGGGATTCTCTAGAACTTATCCTTAATATTATTAATAATCTTCCTGTATCTTTAGAAATTGTTGAAAAAGTTAATCAAATTGTTCTTAGAATGTCTGCAGATCAATCAATTGAAATACAAATATTAGTCTCTCAAAAAATGATTAATCTTATTAATCAATATCCTCAATATAGTACAATTTATCTACATATTATATCGAATTTCCTCCGTACAAATCATTCTGAAATTATTAAGAATATTCTCCCGGCTTGTCGAGTAATTATTCAAAATAAAGCTGAATATAAAAAGCTACTTGCAAAACATGTTAAAAAAATATTTAAAAAAACTCAAAATCCTTTTCTGGAACCATTATTACGGGAATTAACTTAATCTTTTTTTTCTTTTTCAGTATAAGCGATCTTAATTATTCTTAGTAAATTTTCAAGAAAATCAAGTGTTATATCTCTTGCTTCACTAATTCTTTCTATTTCATTTGTAAAAATTTGGTTTAATTTATTTCTTTCATAAAATATTACGTTTAAATTTTCAGGATAGATTAATGCAAATAAAAAGTATGCATGATTTTTTGTTCGTTTTTCCTTTTGTGTAATATCTCTAATTGTTTGACTGTATATTAAAGCCGATTTTTCAGTATTAATAAACGGTAGTGGCCCAAATAATCCTTGGTGATAAAGCTGACCTTGACCAAGAGTAATAGAGTATAGACTTCCAGAGTGTAATACTTTTGCTTGATAAATTGGCTCAGATATATCTAGATTTATTGTTTCATATATCATCGGACCAATCTTTTCATCTATTTTATATACAACCATGGCGATTTCATCAAAATTTTTATCTAAAATAGGTGATTCTTTAAAAGGATATAATGGATCTTGCAATAAATTTATGATTTTATGTATTAAATATCCTTCCATGCTCTTTTTTACTAAATCAGAAGAATTATTTGGAAATATTAAGCTTATTATCTCATTGTTTAATTGGTAATAAAAATCAAGTTGCAATTCTTGAGATCGCTTTAGATTAGATTCTAATTTTTCTTTAACATTATCTAGCTTCCCAAAAACTATTTTCGTCATTATGGAAATTTCTTCAATAAAAAGAGTTAAAATCATTTGATTAATTTGATGTGACTGTTCTAAACTATTATCTAATAATTTAATAATATCATTAAAGAATTCATCTTTTTCTAATTGAAAACTTTCCATTTTTTGATATAATTGAAAAAATAAATTACGAACTAGTAGCAAATTAGAAATAATTTGATATAATTGATGATTTTCTTTTTTACTAATAAATTTAGCTTCAGATAATAAAAATTCTGTTTCGTAATTGTTTCCATTTTCCATTGATTTTTTTGCTCTAAAAAAGAGAATTTGTATATGAGTTATAAGTAATTTGTATTTTTTTGAAAAACCGTCTGCAATTTTTAAATTTTCGTAAGAATTTTTTGTTTCACCGAGACTTTCTTCAATTTCCGCTAAGAATATATATAATTCAGCTAAGAATTCATAGTTTTCTGTTTCCTCAACAACATTAATTGCTTTATTCAAAAATTCTCTCGCTCGCATATATTGTGCTTTGATTTCCCAAAATTTTGCAGAATAAAATAAAGCTTTTGAATATCCTATTGGATCTTCAATTTCACGATAGATTGTGATAGCATTATTAAGTAATTGATTTGCTTTATAATATTTTCCTAATAATAAAAGAAGATGAGCTTGACCTACGCTTAGCATTGCTTGTGAACGGAGATCTTGATGTAGAATGGCAAAATCAATTCCTTCTTGGAAAAATTCATTAGCTTCTTGATAGTCTCCTAATTGTAATTTTGTTTCTGCTAAATTATAATAGATTATACATTTCCACAAGCAATTTCTTTCGGCTTTTGCTATATTTAATGCCTCAACCAAGATATTGTAGGATTTCATCAATTTTCGCATCTTTCGATAAATTAATCCTTTATTTGTCAGTATTTGCAATATTAATTGTATGTTATGTTTAAATTGATTAATTTGAATAGAATCTAAGTATTTTAAGGCTTCGTCTAGTTTTTTCTGAGAATAAAACAAAGATCCTAAAATACTTGCAGTTTTTGCTTCTTTTTCTAAAATTCCAAGACTTTGGTAAATTCTTAATGCATTTTTGGAGTGAATTTCCGCTTTTTGCAGTTCCCCTCTTTCAGTTTCAATAATTGCTAAACCTTGTAATGCATCCGCCTCAAATTCTGACAGACTATTTTTCACAGCAAGATCGTAAATTTGAAAGTAAATATCTTTTGCAGACGAAAATTTAGATTGATTAATTAAAGATCTTCCAAGAAGAATTAATAGATATAGTTTTTCGTCTAAATTTTTAGCTAAAGGTAATCTTTTTCGAATTTCAGATTCAACTTTTCTTGGGTCAATTAAGAGTTCCTTTTCTTTTTTTAATAGATAAGACCTAAATTCAAGAGTCATTGTATAAATTTCTCTATATTAAATTGTTTGCATTTAAGTTAAAGAAAATGGTAAATATATATTTTAGTATGATATAGGAAGCGATTTACTTATATTTTTAAGAAAGTGCCCGACAAATATATTAGTGGTAATTATGAAATACAAAATCGGAATTATTATTACAATAATAGGGTTGGGCGCTTCGCTTTTATTTTATTCTGTTGCCCCAGTAATTACATATCTATTTGGAACTTACATGTTCTTATTCATTATTTTTCTATACTTTACAGACATACGTGGTTCATATAGAACAATACAGCTTACTAAAGCTTCAACTCAAAACCTTCGATAATAATAATTGTATTTCATTTTTTTGTTATCATGCTAGATGAAAGAGGAGGAATAATTTTGAGCTATAAAGTTAAGTTCACAACCAATCTAAAAGAAAAAATCCATCCTATTGGAAAAAATTTACTTGAATCAATAAAAAAAGAATCAAATAATGCCTTAAATTATATTTCATTTATTGAAAAGATTTATGATGATCTGTTAAATGCTCGTCACCAAAAATAAATCTCATTATTTTTCTTCTTTTATTATTCCTTTTCATGAATAATTGAATATTCAAATTAGAAAGAAGTGATACTTTTAAAATCATAATGAATTATAAAATTTTAACTAGTAATTATTAATATTTTGGCCATATTTGTAATAACAATTCTTTAAGGTAAATCACTATGTCTGATAATAATCGAGACTTTAAACAAGAAGAGAAAACTATCTTTTTAGGTGGTTTGATTATAGTTGTTCTCCTTTTGGTCATTTTTGCAATTAATGGAATGCCTGGATACTTGTATTTGATTGTGGGATTATTAGGAATTACTCTGGGTATTTTTTATATTCGCTCACAAGAAAAAGAGAATCGCTTTGAATGGATCAAAGAATATATTTATGCTCGTGAAAGAGAAAGAAAAAAGGAATCTCTCAAATATCAAAACAAAGATAATAATGATTTTTTAGATGAAGATGATACTCAGCAAATGGATGAGTAAATGTTAATTATTTTTTTTTTTTTCAAAAAGAAAATCAAGTAATCCATCAATAAATTCAACTTCCTTACTAAGCCAACTCGGAAATTTTATTTTATTTTTCATTTTCTTAATATGGTTTTTATTTTTCAAATAAGTAAATCTAAATGCTTCAATAAAGATATTAGTTGCATAAGGAAGATAATTTTCAACTTTTTCTTTACTTTTTTCTAAGATTTTGATTAAAATATTGTTTAGTAGATCAAATGTTAAGTTTTGATCATCAATTAATTGAATTTGATTTTTATCTTCATTAAAATACAAGGTTTTTGGATAATCATTTTCAAGTGTACGTAAAATATTTAAAATTTGATTGGAAATATCAGTTTGTATTGATGAATCAATATATATTTCAATATCCTCAATTATTTGAATGATAAATGATAATAGGAATTCTTTTTCAGTAGGATTCATTTTTAAAGAGAGAATTCTTTGAATTTTATGAAGAAGTTGATTTTCATTTAATGGGGACATAATATAATCTGTAGCACCAGTATATAATGCTTTGATTATATTTTCACGATTTTCTAATCTCGATAAAACAAGAATTTTAATTTGAGGTTTTAATTCGATTAAATTTCTTAAAAATTGAAACCAATCAACATTTTGAATACATATATCATAAATTATAAGATCAATTTTTTTATTTTTGCATAATTCTAAAGCTTCTTTTTCATTATCACTCTCAAATATTTCTTTAAATCCTGCTTCATTCAGTAATTTTTGTAGCGATTGTTTAATGTATAATGTATCTTCAATTATCAAAATTTTTTCCATATTTGTAAATCTCCCAACATCATTCATCAAATTATCTTTAATTAGTTAATTATTTGAGCTTTGTTCTAATAATTCTACTTTGATTATTTTACTTATCTTACAATAATAATCATAACTCCAATCATAATTAAAATTACTCCAAAAAATGTTGTTTTGGTTATTTTTTCTTTATTTATCAAATATGCAAGAGGAATTGAAAAAAGTGGATTGGCACTGGCCATGAGAGACATGATTGTTGCTCCAGCAACTCGAGCAGCTTCTGTATATAGAAATGCACCTAATGATGTTCCTATTAACGAAGCAGCAATTAACCATCCATATGAAGTTTTAGAAATGTTTCGTAAAGGTTTTTTCTCAGTAGAATAAAGTAAAGTTGTCAAAATTAAAAATGCAGCAGGAAATCTAATAACATTACCTAATATGCTACTATAGGCACCTAAATTCAGTTGATCATTAATTTTATTTGTAGCAAAATCAATAATCACCAAACCTGCTGCCCAACCTAAACTAGCTAAAAATGCAAATAATACCGCTAAAAATGTTTTTTTCTTAGATTTTTTCGATGATGTTTTCAATTTTGTATTTTCTGTTTGAATTTTCATTTGTTCTCTAGCGATAAAGAAAACCCCTGCTGAAATAAACAAGAAAGATAGAATTATCCACCAATTAAATGTCTCATTCAAGAATATCAAAGACAAAATAAAAGAAAACAGAGGGTATGTCATCGAAATTGCTAAAGCTTTTGTTGGACCTAATTCTTTTTGAGCAGTAAAATAACTTGTATCTCCAATAACTTGTCCGAATATAAAACTAAGAATAAGTAAAAGCCACAATTCCCATGAAAGAAGAAATATTGATGAAAATATGCCTGAAAACCAGGCTATAATGATAAAAGTAAATACACCAATCAAAGTACGAAATGCATTGATAAAAATTGGAGAAACATCATGATCACATTTCCTAAATAGGATATTTGATGCCACAAATGAGAGAGTTGCTGACAGCGCTAAAATTTCACCCGCCATATCTATTGAAAAAATTGACACCATTAATTTCTTTTCATAAGAATGAATTATTAGAAATAAGTGTAAATAAAATTATAAATGAGATATTGTTTAGAATTGAGTAGGAAGCGGTCTGATATGGTTAAATGGTACTTTACAGTCCCTTTTATTGAATATATGAAATCTGAATTGCATGACATGATTGAAGATCAAGAAAGTACTTCAGATGTCCACATTGCTGTTGCAATAATTACTTCATGTAAATTGGGTTGAACTATGGGAAATTTTTTCCCGTATGAGGTGGTTTCACTGTCAGTTCAAGAAGCAGAAGAAGATAAGGGTTTGCTACGAATAGAAATCGAGAAAAAACCGGATTGGTTAGATGTATTTGTTGATGAAACACTTTTATCTGATTTAAATGATCCAATGATTCTTGATTATACCGAATTAAATGAAATTCGATTTCCTTTTGTTGTGATGAACCCTGAATTTTCTTCAGATTACCACTTTTATTTTGATCTCAAATTGGAGTGAGAATGAACCTTTGAAAGAAACCAAATTAGATTTATCAGGAATTCAAAGGGAACACCAAGCCGTTGGGTATACTCCTCATGGTGAAAAATAAAAAATAGAAATAGAATTGTGCTTTTAATATCTTAGTAATAAAAAAAAGATTTATGGTTATAAAGTTGAAAAAAACACGACAAGAAGAATATGAAGAAATATTGGCTCAAATTCCAGAATTAGAGTATCATCCGACTACACCTTTTATTCAAACAAATCAATTGATAAAAAATTTTGAAATAAATGATCATATTATTCATGCTGTGGATAATATTACTTTATCCATTAAACAACATGAATATATTGCAATTGTCGGAGAAAGTGGTGCTGGAAAAACCACTTTTTTGCATTTGTTGGGGGGACTTGACCTTCCAAGCTCAGGAAAAGTAATTTTAAGTTATGTAGATCTTTCTTATTTTGATCAGGAAACACTTGCTACATTTAGAATCTTTAATGTAGGAATTGTTTTTCAGAATTATAATTTAATTTCTTCCCTCACTGCTATCGAAAATATATTATTTCCAATGCAATTGTGCGAATTTTCTTCAGATGAAAACTTAACACGGGCTCATGATCTGTTAGCTAAAGTAGGTTTATCAAATCGTGCAGATCATCTTCCTTTTCAACTTAGTGCGGGGGAACAACAAAGAATTGCAATTGCAAGAGCCCTAGCATTAGATCCACCCATTATTTTAGCAGATGAACCTACAGCAAATTTAGATAAAACTAATGCTGAGTTTATTGGAAGACTTTTTGAGACATTAAGAAAACAAGGAAAAACCATAATCGTTGCCACTCATGATGAGAAATTGATCAAACATGCACATCGAATTTTAGAAATGGCAGAAGGAAAATTTCTTAAAGATGAAGTAATTAGAGAAGTAACTTTTCAAAAAACAGATAAAGAATTAAATGAGGCGATATAGTGGGGTTTAGTTTTGCATTAAAAGATATATTTCGACATTCAGAGCAGACTCGTGCTTATTTTCGAAATTCTATTTCAATTTTTACATTGTTTTTCGTATTTTGGAATGTGATAAGAGGATTTGGGTTCCTTTTTATGCCTAATTCCATTCAGATGCTAAATTATACAATATATGAAATAATAACTCAATTTTATTTCTTTCTTTTTATAATTACTTCAATTTTAGCGATTTCAATTATTCTCTTAAATAATCATGCGATTATCCAAGATAGAAAGAAGGATATTGCAATTATGAAGGCAATAGGGACTTATCCTTCTCATTTATACAGTTTTTACCTTTCTGAATTGCTATTTTTAGTTATAATAAGTTTTCTTTTAGCATGGGTTTTTGCTTTCTTTATATATTTAGCGATTTACTTAATTTTAAGTCCTATTCTTTCTATCGTTTCTTGGAATTCTGATCAAACATTTTCATTTTTATTTTTTGCAGGAATGCTCTTTGCTACTTTTATGGTAAATGGATGGGAAATTCGAAAAATTGGAAGGATTACATATAGTGAAGCAAAAAGTGGAATAATCAAAGCAGAAACAAACTGGAAGATTCAACCTGCAATACGGAAATGGCTGGCAAAACGATCATCTTCTATAAATTTGGCAGTAAGAAATGTACTACGAAAAAAATACAAAGTTCGCCAAACACTATGGCTAATATCCATTGCAAATTTGATTGTATTCTCAAGTTTATTTGGATTAGTCATTATTAATTCGACTGGACAAAACTATATTGCAAAAGCGCAGAGTGATTATGTTGTTGCGATAGGAGAGAATACTTTATTAAAGACATATGCAGATGGATATTCCAGTTTTACGAATTCAGATGTTTCACCTTTATTGGAAAAAGATTTTCTTGATATTAATTCGAATCTAACAGATTTTTCATCAGATTTAAGTAATTATTTAGATCATTATGATATAAATGGTTTTGATGCCCGACTTTTTACAGTTCAAACTATTACTGAAGATCCTGGTGTTGTTTTACAAACTTATGTAAATCTTTCAACAGGAATTGAGTATCAAGAATATGTTCTTATTGGAGGTAAAGATTCCCGAACAATCCCAATACAAGGTGTCATCTTTAACCAAACTTTTCAAGATTGGTATTATGAAGGAGCGTTGCTTAATTATCAGTATGGGGTGGCAATAGGTGATACATTAGCAGGTGAAATCTATGAAAATCCATATGTACAATGGTTGATATATTCTAGTCTTGATACAAATCGGACTTATCGACTTAAAGTAAATGCAGTAGTGTTTGATACATTCAATCATGGAAACTCTGCCTACCTTTATTTGAATACTCTCCAAGAAACCTTGAAACGACCAAATTATATCAATTTAATTCTAATTGATTATAGTTCTCTCATGTTTTCAGCAGAAAATAATATTCAAAATTCCTTTTTAGAAGGATTGGACACTCTTGTGAAGGCAAAAATGGGGAGTAATTTTGGAATTGTTGATTTAAGTTCTATATTTTCAAAGAATTTGAAATCTCTTCAAATTAACACTCTATCGTTATTAAGCTTGATCGCTTTAATGAGTATAGTTGTCAGTTATAATTTATACAATTTTGAACGAGGTCGAATACATGAAGATAAAAAGGATTATGCGATTCTTTTATCCTTAGGGGCACGATTCAAGACACTTCATAAAACAATTTTCTTTGAATTACTCTTTTTTAGTGGAATAGGAGTTATTCTTGGGTTCATTGGTTCTATGTTTTTCACTTTATTATTTTTAATGCAAAATGCAATTCGTCCGAGTATTTTGTTCCCACTAAGTATCCTTTTTGGAATGTTGATAATATATATTGGATTGGCTATGGGGATTTCTAGAATGTTTCAATTTAAGAAATATATTGATTATTTATCTATTTCTACGTAAGGATCAAGAGATCTTATTTAAATACATTTTTTCACTTTATTTTTTTGTTCTATTCCTTATTTTCCTTTATTTTTACGTGGACCGATTAATAAATTAATTATTTTTGGGATTTCTTTAATTCTTAACATAGTTTGAGCTGGGATTGCAATGGATTTTCCGATTTTTTGAATTGCTAATAAACTATATATTATTCGTTCCAAGTAGTCTATTAAGTCTCCAGGAAAGATTTTAATTTCAAATTCTTCCTTAAATGTTTCAATAATCTCAGAAATAGTCAACCCACTTAAACGATAATCGAAAATAAATCCTTCTACGTTTTTTCGTCCACAATCACAATATGGAGAATCTTCACAAGTACAATTAAATATATCTTCTACCCATCGTAAAATCACTTCATAAACTCTACGATTTATATGAGTTCTATGCTTTTTTCCCATATAATCTGCATGAATCATGGATAATACTGAATTTGAAAAGAGATTATTTGATCTGGATTGACGTTCACTTTTAAGACTTAACTCTGCCAACATCCGATTGGTAACGTATACATTCATAAACGAATTCAAATTTTGAGCCAAACGAAGCATGTCCGCTGGTGGGTTTTCTTCTGTAATCTGATGGATGAGTTCATTTCGAATTTCAATTGCTTGTTTTAAAGACAGGTAGGATTCTGCTACCGCTTTTCCAAATCTTGTAGTTCTAAATTCGGTATTATTATAAACTGGTTTTATCATTTTTTCTTGGTATAGATATTTTACTGCCGACTTTAGATGAAATTCGCCATTAAAAAGTAAGGAGTGAAAAAATCTAAGATTGTTTTTGCTGATTCCTCGTTCAGGTCGACGATCATAACTATACATGCTGATAATTGCCAAAATCTCGGAATATTGCTTATCATCATTAGGTGCCAATTGCAGTGGTTCAATTTCTCCTTTTAGTAATCGAATTGCTAGTTGTTCTTCTGTTTCCATATATGATGCCATAAAAGATTTTCCCGGGGTGATTAACAAATAGACCTTTCCAAGATCGTGCTTTTTTAATCTTCCTGCTCTCCCACTCATTTGCTCAAAGTCTGCGACAGTTAAAGGTTGAATTCCCATAGTAAGATTGTAGAAAATTACTAAACTTGCTGGAAAATCTACACCTGCTGCTAAAGCTGCAGTCGTAACCACACAAGCAATTTTTTGCAGTTCAAAGCTTTTTTCAATGAATTTTCGCTTTCCATAATCCAATCCACCATGATATGCATATGCTTTAATATTGTTTTTTCTCAGCTGCTCTGCTAATTTTTCAGTATTTTTTCTTGAATTTGTAAATACAATTGTTTGACCCTTATATCCAAAACTGGAACGTTTCCTGTATTCTTCTCGAACTAATCGACGCATATGCTTAAATTTTGTTGCTTCATCCATGCACATAACAATATGTCGCTCTATGGGAACTGGACGATCCTTATAATGAATTAAGGTGGCACGTAGGTGATTTGCTAGTTTTTCTGGGTCCGATATTGTTGCACTTAAGTATAACATTTGAGCTTTAGGCAAATGAAGTCGCAATCGAGCAATTAATCCATCTAATATAAATCCCCGCTCCGGATCAGCTAACATTTGAATTTCATCTACCACAACCGTACGAAAATCGCGAAGTAAAAATGGGTGTCCACTTCGTAAGAGAATATCTATTGCTTCATACGTGGCAATAACCACGTCAGCTTTTGTTAACGACCCGAAATCTTCTTTGATTCCCTCTTTACGGGAAATGTGAGATATCCCTATTTTTAAAGCTGATTTTACCCCGAACTTTTCTAACTCTTTATATTCTTGGAATCTCATGTTGGCTAAAGCAACAATCGGAACTAAATATAACATTTTTTTGCTTGACTTGATAGATTTCATTCGTTTGAGAAATTTTTGCTGCTCTGCAGAAAATTGGATCGCTTCTGGCTTTATATTTTTTATTTTTTCTTGAAGTGGAAATGGCGAAATCAAATTTTGATTTTTAATTAAAATTTCAATTTTATTCTCTATTATTTTACCAATCCCTGTCATTTCTCCAATCATTGTCTTTCCTGAAGATGTGGATGATACAATTAATTCATCTTGATTATGGAGCAATCCATGTTCTAAAGCCATGATTTGAGCAGGAAGTAGTTCAACTCGTTTTTTTTGTGAATAATAAATCTGTAAAGGATATGGAATGGGAAAATCCCAAATTGTCTGTCGCTTTTCTTCAGTTGATTTGATTTTTTTCTTTTTAATATTAACTAGAGTGGCTTCTCTATGGGCTAAAATATCAAAATTAGGGCTAAATATATTCAAAACTTTAACTACATCATTATAACGTTTCAACATTTGTCGCAAATATGATTTAAATGCAGAAGATATCTCAATTCTGGTTTTTAAACTGTTTATTATTTCATTACCTGCACATTTTCGACAGACAAAGAAGGCTTGATTTTTATAGCGATTAAATTCATCAATTAAGGTATATCGTTTTTCTTGCTTGCAAGAATGACAAAAAAGGTAATTTCTAATATTGGTATACTGCAAATTCTCTAAATATTTGTAGATAGGTTGTAAAGATTTAAGATAATCATCCATTTGTTCTTTTTGCACTTCATGTGCTTCAGTTTCAACGACTTGATAATTTTCAAATTGATGACCTTGTGGACGATTCAAATGGTTGCCGACAATACAAAATTTTGCATTGAGAATAAAATTGCGAAACTCTGTAGGATCTATTACTCTTAAAGCATTTTCAGGCACTGTTGCTTTTAAATTTCTTTTCCAGAATTTGAATGGGACAAATGAACCATTTTCAGTTTCAATATCAAATAACACTAAACCTGTAAAAAAAGGGCGTTCACGGTATCTTAATTCATGATAAAAGGGATCATCTTTAATTATTTCAAAACAAACTACATCAAAATATTTTTTTCGAGGATGCTCGTTATCTTTATCAAGAATAATAAAATATTTTTTTTTTTGCAATATTCCAGAAATACTGGGAGCCATACTTATAGTAAATGAAAAGAATTGGCAATTTTTTTGTTTTTCTCTTTCTAAAGATCATTAAATAGAAAATAATATATTGATGTAACTTAATTACAAGAAAAAAAGGAGTTAGAATCCAAATGCGGATTTGATGTTTGTGTAAATGTTGGAAATTTCCTGTAATTTTTGAGGATCATCCATAACGCTTTTGATCCAACCAGCTAATCCTTGATCTCCTTGCTTGACCCAATCTAAAAACATTTCTACTGTAGCTCGGTTATCTGACATTTTTTATCAATCCATTCTTTATACTTTGTTGATACTTATATTTTTGAAGTTAAAAATTTTCGCAATTTGAACATTGAAAGATTAAAACTTTTAAAGCTTTTCACTATAAGAACTTTTAAAGATGAAAGCTTAATTAGATGTATGGTTATAAGTATTAAATCTCCAAATTCTGACGATATATGGAATCGATGGAAACGTCAGAATGTTAAATCTCAAAATTTAGAAAAGCATTATAAAATTAAAGGTTCAATTTTTAATCTTGAAAATATTACTGCTGCAGAATATGTTAAGAGCGTAGAAAAGGGAGCAATAATTTTCTACACTAAAAAAGAAACTTCAAAACCAGAAGATGTAAAACCAAAAATCAAATATATTTCACCAAAAAAAATAAACAAAGAAAAATATTATGAATTTCGTCAATCGCCTTCAAAAAGTGATTGGAAGGATGATTTTGCTGTTCCTTTTTATTCTTCCTTGAAACCCGTGTCTTGTTCAAAATGTAAAGGAAAAGGAACCGTAACTTGTAATAAATGTAAAGGTGAACGTTTTTCTGTCTGTCCTGATTGTGGTGGTAATGAGAAAAAATGTAAACAGTGCTCAGGTACAGGAAAATTAACTGAAAGTATCACAATTGTGAATGAGAAAGGAGAAAAAATAAAAAAAGAAATCTCATATCAATGTAATTCTTGTTTTGGGTCAGGTCATATTATTTGTTCAAAATGCGGTGGAAGAGGTAAAGTTCCATGTTCTTATTGTAATGCATCAGGTGTTTATCGTTGTGATGAATGTGATGGCTATGGAATTATTTATCAATATGAGATCCGACCTGTTCCTTTCAAACGCGAATCACGTTCTGAACCCATTTTATATAGTTCAATGAAATTATCTGGTTTGGAATCGATGATTGGTAAAGATATTCAGCAAGCTATTGATGAAGTTGAAGGAATTTTAATCTCTAAACCCGATAAACAATTAGATAAAAAATTCATTGAACCTTCATTAGGGTTTCTTTCAAAAGATATTCAAAAAATTGCAAAATCTGCTAAGAAAGATTGGGAAAATGCTCAAAAGAATTCCGATCTGAGCATATCTTTACCAATTTATCTCTTTCCCGTATTGGTACTTAAATGTGAAACCAAAAAGGGTCGGAAATTTCAAGTATATGCAATTGGTTCTGAAAAAAAATACCGCGTTTACGGTGAAATCTAAAAACTTTTGAAATTTTTGATCCATGATTGATTTTTTTTTCAACTTATCGAGGCATTCATATGGTTCGATCTTCCTTATCAAAAAATTATGATCCGAAATCATTTTCCGCTAAATTAATGATTTTAGGTCTTTCTACTTTGATGGGCGTTATTGGGGGCCTATTTGCGGCATTGCTTCGCTTTCTTATTGAATTTCTTGAAAGTTTTTTTAAAAACATAATACTGCCTGTAATTAGTTGGAATGTAGGAAAATTCAATCTCAGTTATCTTTTCCTCCCAACCATCGGGGGTTTATTAGTTGGATTCATTATCTCAAAATTTTCTAAAGAATCAAAAGGATCTGGTATTCCTTATCTTTTAGAATCCGTTACATTCAAAAGCGCGCATATTTCTCCAACAATTGGTTTCTTTAAAACTATTTGCACTTCCATAACAATTGGATCTGGTGGAAATGCTGGTAAAGAAGGTCCAATAGCATTAATAGCCGCCTCTTTTGGTTCGTTTTTTGGACAAAAGCTTAATCTCCGCGTTGAGGATAAACGCCTATTAATGACTTGTGGATTAGCTGCGGGTATTGCTGGATCATTTAAGGCACCAATTGGTGGTGCACTTTTTGGATTAGAAATTTTATATCAAGGGATTACCCTTTCAGCCAGCATTCCTGTTTTTTTAGCTAGTGTTGTTGGTGTTGTAATTACTGGTATTTTTTATGGATTTGAACCGCATTTTGCAGTAAACTTTGAGATTTCGTCAATTCATGCTGTAGAATACCCCATTTTTATTCTCTTAGGTATATTTTCTGCAGGAATTTCTTTTTTTCATTTTATTAGCTATAGACAGATATCAAAATGGTTCCAAAAAATTCAAATACCGTTTGTATTCAAACCAGCGATTGGAGGTCTCATTGTTGGAATAATTATTATGATCTTTCCTTCTTACGGGTTGTATGGGAGTGGTTTTAATGGGATGCAGATGGCTTTTGATATGAAGTTTACATTAAGTGCATTCTTTTTATTAGGTTTCTTAAAAATTGTTGCTGCTTCAAGTACAATAGGATCGGGGGGAAGTGGTGGTGTTTTTGCTCCATTAATTTATATTGGATGTATGTTTGGAGGATTATTTGCTTTAATATTTCAATTATTATTTCCATTTTCAATTTCTAGTTCAACTTTATATTGTATTTTAGGTGCTGCGGCTGTTTTCTCGGCTTCTGCTCAAGCCCCTTTGAATATTTGTCTTATTATAGCAGAAATGACAGGGCATTTTGATGTTTTTCCTCCATTAATAATTGCTTCAATTAGTAGTTATTATACTGGGCGTTTATTTTTTAAAGGTGCTTCGATTTATACTCTGATATTAGGTAAAAAAGGTCGAGGTTTGAAGGCGGATACTCTCTTTTTATTGGGAAAGATGCAAGTTCATGAAATAATGTCTTCAAATTTGGTTACTATTGCACCAGATCTCCCAATTTTAGAGTTTTTGCATGTAAGTTCAACGCATAATAATTTAAACCAATTTCCTGTAGTAAATTTTGGAAATTTGGAAGGAATTGCATTTATAGATGATGTATATCAAATTCCTTATGAGATGTGGAAAGATATTACTGTAAAAGAAATTTTACGAAAAAAAAATGTTTATATCTCTGCAAATGCGACTCTGCAAGAAGCGATTGACAAAATGAACGAGTTTCATTTGGGTGCTTTACTAGTAATTGATAATTTGCAACAATCTGAAGGAAATAAAGAGCTGCTCTTACAAGGAATAATAACATTAAATGATATTATTGCTACTTGGCGAACGAGTGAATTAGAAAAAGAATAAAAATGAAATTTTTAAAAAGCAAAAAAAAGAATTTCTCTTTCGAGAAAATTCTGAAATAATTCGTTTATCCACTTAATCAAAATGAATAAGCTTAACGTTTGCGAATCTTCTTTATTATTACTGCAATTGATACAATTGCCATTCCAACTACAATATATGAGGGATACCCTGGAATATTGTTAAGAAGATCCCCAAATGGTGATTCTCCTCCATCGCCTTCCATTACAACATTTACAGTGATGGTAACATTAGCTTGAATTTCTTGACCTGCATTGTCTACACCATATACAATTAAATCGAATTGATACGTTCCCACATGTAAAAGAAAATCACTTACATTTATCGTGGTTTCAACTCCGCTTTCATAGGTTCCATTTACTAAAACAACTCCATCTTGTAATAATTCCCATGATGATGGAGTAAATCCTGAAGGAATAGTGGCAATGAACCATACTTCCAAAGGCTGAGAGTAATTTACAGTAAATGTGTCCGTATATTGTAGAATTATATCTGATAGGGATAAAACGTGCAATTCAATCTGACATTCTGCTGTCATTCCTTCTACAGTATAAACCCTAATTCCAATGTGATATGTTCCCGCACTATATGAAGAAACATTATATCGAATTGTTGAGCCATTATTATATGTTTCGTGTTGAATTAGTGCTGTTCCTGTATCTTCATTATAAATATCATAGTAATCTGGTGTAAGATAAATTAAAGTAATTGTCCAATTTAATTCTACATTATCTCCTTCATATATAGTAACGACATCTGGCTGATCGATAAGAATATCTGAACCACCTGATGAACCAGAATCAAGAATGGTTACCTCTATACTACAAAAAGCACTAATTAATTCTCCTTCTCCACCATCTGTAAATGCCCAAAATTCTGCACCAATCATATAAGTACCTGGAAGCCAACCAGACATATTGAACATAACTGGAGTATTATTTACATAACTACTTCCATGGAATAGATCAACATAACCTGCATTTACATCAATAATGAAGTAATCATCTGGAACTAAATTACCATGTAAAATCGGAATCCATTCTAAAATGATGGTTTCATTATCATAAAATGTCAATGAATCAGGTTGATTGATTTCAATCCAATCATTTATAATCATAGGAAATATTTCCACTTGAATACTACAGAATCCTTCGTATCCTTCCGCTGTATAGAAATGTGCACCTATACTATAACTACCTGGACCATATGTAGAATTATCTAGGATGAAATAAACATCAGTATTATTCCAGTATGAGTCACCGGTAAACAATATTGTATTATTCCAAACATCGATAATTTCAAATGTTGTTGGAGTTAGAATTCCATGCAAAATTGGAGTCCACTTTAATTCATAGGTCGATCCTTCAATAAACGAAATATATTCTGGTTGTAATACTTCAACATATAGCTCTTGTGTTTCATTTGGCAAAATCTCAACTAGAATGCTGCAGAATCCTTCGTATCCTTCCGCTGTATAGAAATGTGCACCTATACTATAATTACCTGGACCATATGTAGAATTATCTAGGATGAAATAAACATCAGTATTATTCCAGTATGAGTCACCGGTAAACAATATTGTATTATTCCAAACATCGATAATTTCAAATGTTGTTGGAGTTAGAATTCCATGCAAAATTGGAGTCCACTTTAATTCATAGGTCGATCCTTCAATAAACGAAATATATTCTGGTTGTAATACTTCAACATATAGCTCTTGTGTTTCATTTGGCAAAATCTCAACTAGAATGCTGCAGAATCCTTCGTATCCTTCCGCTGTATAGAAATGTGCACCTATACTATAACTACCTGGACCATATGTAGAATTATCTAGGATGAAATAAACATCAGTATTATTCGAGTATGAGTCACCGGTAAACAATATTGTATTATTCCAAACATCGATAATTTCAAATGTTGTTGGAGTTAGAATTCCATGCAAAATTGGAGTCCACTTTAATTCATAGGTCGATCCTTCAATAAACGAAATATATTCTGGTTGTAATACTTCAACATATAGCTCTTGTGTTTCATTTGGTAAAATTTCAACTAGAATGCTGCAAAAACCTTCAATTCCTTCTAGTGTATAGAATCTAGCGCCAATGCTGTAATTGCCCGGAAGCCATGAATCCATTATGTATGTGACTGCTGTGTTGTTATAATATATACTATTTTGTTCCAAAATTGTGTTATTGCCCCACATATCAATAATCTCATAATAATCTGGTGTTAGTGGGCCAGTTAATACTGGAATCCATGTCAATTCTATGTGTTCACCGTAAGTAAACGTCAAGAATTCAGGTTGTATGATATAAATATCTGAATTACTTGGAAGAATAATTACTTCAATAATACATGAATTAGAAATTATTGATCCGTTTCCTTCGAATCCTGGTGCAAATGGTACTCCGGCTCCTTCTCCGGCAAAGATACCACCATTATCAGCATAGAATTCACATTGAATAAAATAATCACCTGGGCCATAACCTTCAAGAATAAAGTCAACAGGTGTATTATTCTGGTAAGATTCACCGTAATATAGCACTTCTGATTCATTCAAAGCATTAGTTATTATATAATCCAATTCAAAGATATCACCATGTAGAATCGGCAACCAACTAAGGATTATTGTTTCGTTTTCATAGAAAGTTAATTTTTCAGGTTGAATTATTTCGATATAGTTGGTTGTATCGAATATATCAATGTATATTGAGCAATATCCTACTTTTCCTTCAATTGTATAGAAATATGCTCCGATTTCATAATAGCCCGGGCCGTATTCGTCTAAAATATATGTAATTTCAATTCCGTCTGAATATGGCATATCTTCTACTAATATTGAACCATTATATACATCAACTATGGAATAATTTGTTGGGGTAAGTGATCCATGAATAATTGGGGTCCAACTTAGTATTTTTGTATCAGTATCATTAAAAGCTAAGTATTCTGGTTGAATTACTTCTATAAAAGGTTCGGTTGTTATATTTACACTAATTGAGCAATAACCTGTTATATTTTCATATGTATAGAAACGAGCTTCTATAACATAATTTCCTGGACCATACAAAGAACTATTTAACTCATAATACACAGTTGTTCCATTAAAATAGGTGTTATTGCTATATAATGGTACATCAAATTCACTTATTTCTACAATTTCGTACCAATATGGAGTTAAATTACCATATAGAAATGGTGTCCAATATAATAGATAGATTTCATTTTGATAAAAAATCAAATCCCAAGGTTGGTCAACATAGACCCAACGATCATCATAGGGATATATATCCACTGTTATGTTCCAATAACCCATTTCTCCTTCTATCGTATAAAATCGGCCTTGAAAAACATAGTGCCCTTCATTATAATCAGATAATGCATAGTACACTGTAGATGCATTATAATACACATAATCCACATACAAAAGTGTATCGTTATTATCTGTGACATCAAAAATTTCAAAATAATCTGGTGTTAATTCTCCGTAAAGATATGGTGTAAAGCTTAATTCCATATAGTTTCCTTCCTGGAAACTCAAATATTCAAAACCAACAACATCAACATGATTATCTGGTAGAATAATTACATCTGTAATTGCTGTTCCATTTACATTTTCATATGTCATGAAACGAGCTTCAATTGTATAATTACCTGCAGAATAACCTGCCAAATTATATGACACTGCTGTATTGTTAGTATAAATATCTGAATCTAATAAGAATGGGCTTGAAGTAATATCCCAAATCTCATAATAATCTTCAGTTATACTTCCATCTAAATGTGGAGTAAATTCCACAGTCATATTCATATCACCTTCGATGAATGTTACATTGTCGAGATGATCAACAGTAACTCCACCAGGTGCCTGTAAAGTTGGAGATAAATCATCCATTCCATTCATGTTCGATTGAGAATTAAATAAGAGTTTATCATTTGCCACAGGTACAGAAATGGCACTTATAACTATTATCCCAGTTAATACTCCAAGGAACATTATGGAAACGATGCGTTTTGTTTGCAAAGTTAACATAATCCTTCACCAATAAATAAAAAATACAATAAAGGCTTCATTGCTACTATTCCGTAGAAATAGCCATTGAAAAAAGCGTTTTATTGTGTTAATAAAAACATGAAAAATCATCTTTATAAAAATGACCCATCAAAAATACAAAATCGTGTTTTCAATAAGAGAAATAAATAATAAAACAATAAAAAATATGGGAGTTAAAATGAATTCTTATAATTTTAGAATATTTAATACAAAAGGAGAAATTAATTTAATCCCAACACTGCAAAATGCATATCAAAATGCTGTAGCTTTAAATATAAGCACCGTTTTAATTGCTTCTACTACTGGAATGACTATTTCTAAAGCTGTTGAAATTTTTCCCCTTTCTGATTTTAAATTAATATGTGTTACTCATAATTTCGGTTTCAGTGAAAAAGAAAATCAAGCCTTTCCAACAGAACTAAAAAAAGAATTAAAAGAAAAAGGTATTCAATTTATTACAGGGACTTTAGCCTTCTCTGGCGTTTCAAGCGCGCTAATTCGAAAATATCAACATTATGATTCTACTGCGATATTTTCACGATTAATTCGAACAATTATTGGTGATGGGGTTAAAGTTGCTATGGAGATGGCATTGATGGCCGTTGATGCTGGCTTAGTGAAAATGGGGCAAGAAATTATCACAGTTTCCGGAACTGGTCATGGTGCTGATACTTGCTGCTGGATAAAATCTGCTTCTTCGCGCATGATAGATTCTTTACGAGTAAATGCAATTTTTGCAAAGCCTAAATAGACATTATTTTTTTGTTTTCATATGAATTGTTTTTATTAAAGATATAAAGGAAATCCATTTTTTAACAAAATCCTTGGTCGGTAGAACTTGATTTCTTTTTTATAATATTCCTGCATTTCAGCGGTGGGCATTTTCGGAATCATCGATTCTACATAATTCAAAAATTGCACCCTTTCACGGTTACATGAACGTTCATATATTATGGGCGGACCGTCTTCATATTTTTTATAAAGTTCTTGATTTTCATAATATCGGGGATGAAATGTATTTTTGTAATTTTCTTGAAAATCTCCGTATCCGCCGACTTTTGTGCAATCCCAAAATGCTATGGGGAGGAAAGAGAGATTAGGAATGTTTGAACAATCTAAAATGTGAATGGAAAGAAATACATGATAAGATAATTCAATGGGTAATTCGGTTAACTCGGGCAAAGAATCAAGATCTAATTTTTCAAGTGGTATGCAATAAGCCCAGTTTCGAGGAATTCGGAACGGAGGATGTTTGGTTTTATTTTTACCCGAAGTTCGAACGTGACAATTCAGAAGCGTAATTTCTTTAAGATAAAAACACTGCGAAAAATCTATCTCCCAATCCTGCAAACTAAGTGTCCAAAATTCAATTTCTCTTAAATATCGATACTGAGACGATTCCGTAGGAATACTGCGTAAATTGGAACATCTGGTCAAATCAATTTTAGCAATTATTGGGGGCCAAGCCACAATTCGGTGAAGATCGCATTCTATCAACTTAATTTTCCTGCAGTGAACAAATTTGGAAAAATCCACCGATTTTTGAATGAAATGGCATCCATAAAAATCGATATCACTAATTTTATCGACATTAGGGATTTTATTAATATCTATATTTTTTTCTTTATAATATCCTAATATGCTAATTCTATCCACTTCTTGGCTCTGCGAAAAATCTATCTCCCAATTATCCAATTCGACTTCATAAACCTCGAATTTCTTCAATAAACGATACTGCGAAGGTTCGTTAGGAATAACATGCAAATTAGGACATCTCCGCAATTTAATAACTTCAATATTTGGGGGCCAAGCCGCGATCTCCTCAAGATCGCATTGTTCAATCCATATTTTTTACATTTAATAAATTCGGAAAAATCCGCGGATTTTTGCAGAAAATTACATTCATTAAAAATTAATTCAAAATATTTATCCGCATACTGAAAATTTTGTAAGTCGATATCCTTAATATAGTGAAATCTTGATATATTGGAACTTTGATTCATGATTTACTTTACTCCTAATGTTAAAAAAAATCTAACTTTTTTCAAAAAAAATAAAAAATAAAATCGAAAAAAAGTGATGGAACAAGATATACCTTAAAGGCGGCTAACAAAAGCGGTCACCTCGGCAATGTAATTATCAAAATGACTTAGAAAATCGTTATAGGTCGGATCTTCTTCGGCTTCCTGCCCGTAGTAGTAGCGCAATTCCTCTATATATGTGAGGTAATAGCGGTATACCTGCTGGAGCATTTTCAACTTCTTAGAGTCTTGGAACATAAAATGGGGTTGTTCAATTTGATCGTACCAATCTTTTATTTCACTATTGAATGCAATATGGCCTTCATCATCCAGATAGGGAACCCAATGTTTTACTTCTATTTTTTCACCATTTATATAAGAGTAAGAAACGGCTTGATCAGATTTTTCTCCCAAGACTCCAAATGATTTTACTATATTTTCAATGGTGGTTTGGGTATATCCGTAAAATCTGGCCCCGAAATCATTCTGCAATCTTACTTCCCGAAGCCATTCTGCCATCTCAGTGATGAGTTCTTTAATGGTCATTCCCCGCATTTCGGGTAGATTACGCAGCGCAAAAAAGGCTTCCGCATGGGGTTTCATGATGCAAACAAGTTGTTTATGGGCTTCTTCATTACCTGCAATCTCATCAATTTGTTTTTGAAATTCTTTAATAGCTTTAGTTCCCGCTGAAAAAATATTGATGATGGACAAGCCGTTTTGATGACTGGTCCATACCCTTAATGCTTTACGCTTCCAATATTTAAAATCAAACTGATCTGCTCCATGCAATCCGACACCAAATATGCCGGGATCACGCCATGTAATCGAATTATCATCGCGCTTAACCAACCACAGCAAATTTTCCATAATGATCCAATCGATTTTATATCGATTAATATACGTTTTACCTTTCTCGTTTTCGGATTCTATCCATTCGTTTTTAATCGGATCCCACAAATCCATCATGAATTGCGGCTTGATAACGGCGTAAGGCGACATCTGACCCCTAACAAATGTTGCCAGTTGAGCCATATCGAATGAGCCATCATCACGCCTTAAACTCAGCATGACCTTTGTTATATCCACTTCACCTGGTGTGTCAAGACTTTCCAGAACCTGTTTTCCGCACTGGATAAATTTAGCCAGAAAACTATTTTTTTTGGCACCGATGATAATCTTTGGATCGGGCAAACTTGTGGGGGGCACATAGTAATGTTCATCTCCCACTTTCGTGGAAAGGTATTGCTCTTTTATTAGTTGTTGCTTTTCGCTTGAAGATAATTTATTTTCTAATAGATAATCAATGTCTTCATGAAAATCATCGATATTCTCATAAATCGAAGCCAATGACAACCACATCAGGTGAATCAATTCCCATTCAAATATATAGGACTGTCCATCTGTTTCTTTAAAATTTCCCAGATTTGTAATATAATCTATTCTACTTCCTCCTTTTTCCAATCTCGCAAAGAATAAACTGTGAACAGGAATATTCATTTTATTAAGAAATATGCTCAAAAATGTAAACACATTTTGTTGCATAACTGAAATTGGATGGTTTTTGTCAATAGTAGTGAGTGCTTCTATTTTAATAGATTTTCGGCGAGGTTTTTTACTTTGGAAATAACTAAATCATTATAAACCATTTTTCTGCAATTCCTGTTTTGCCCGATAAATTATCCATCCAGCGTACATATTTATGGGTTTTATCCTTATCAAAAAGATCTTCCAAAATATAATTCAAGTCGATAACATCATTATATTCTTCATCAGTGAGCATCATGCTCAATTCTTGATAGCCACTGATTGAGTGCATTCGTTCAACTAACCAAGAAAGTCTATTATAAGAACAGTAATAATCAAAACTAATTTTCGGCTCTTCTTTGGGCAATTTTTCTTTTTTCAGATTTTTTAGATTTTTCAAGTATTCATTATATCTTTTTTTACATCAGGTCGGGAAAAATATTCGAAAGGATTAAACCGCTCTTCTTTTTTGGGTTGTGCATCTGCCATGATAATCAAATATTTGATAAGCTGTTACCTATTTAAGAATTGCACGATTTTGATTTGATAGATTATTGATCTCCACCCACCTTATAGGCAATCACCACCCGTGCCACCTTCCTCTGCTCAATTTGCTTCAGCAGCCGCCACAATCCTCGACGCATCGGATTCAAGCTTGAACCGTATTCTTTAATAATTTTTAAAGGTGTTTCATCATCGAAATGCTCTTTATGATATTTTTTCAATCGTTCGACCTGTCTGTCAAGATTTCCATCTTTCTTTTGTTTGGCTGATGAGACTCTGGCATAAATATAGGTCGATTTTGCAGTTTCTTCTGCTGGTTGGCACGGTAGATTAACCGATTCGGGCAGAAAATTCGCCAACTGTTCCCATGAGTATCGGCGGTGATTTCCAAATGTCCTTTTTGGAACGAGGTATCCTTTTCTATCCCATCTGCGCAGAGTTGCGGGAGTAACTCCAAGAAGGCGTGATGTTTCGGAGATGGTTAGCATAGAATTAAATTTAAGGAAGATCTATATAAATTAAGCGATCAATGATCAAGTTTGATCAAAAATTTTTTTGCTGTTGATAAGTTTTTTTTTTCATATGAATTTGATAGCTTAAATATGTATTTTCCATTAACATTGCAATAGTCATAGGACCTACTCCACCTGGAACGGGTGTTAAACAGCTACATTTAGTTTTTACTGCTTCAAAATCCACATCACCCACCAATTTTCCTGCTTGATTCCGATTTATTCCTGCATCTAAAATTACCACACCTTCTTTAATTCGTTCAGGTGTAATGAAATTTATTTTTCCCACTCCTACTGCGATGATATCTGCACGTTTAAGATGGAAATCCAAATCCCGCGTGTGGCTGTGACAAACAGTTATCGTTGCATGTCTGTTAAGAAACATCATTGCTAACGGTTTTCCTATAACATTTGTCCGATTTATAATAACAACCTCTTGTCCATCGATGGGAATTTGATATTCTTCTAATAATCGAATCATCCCTTTTGGTGTGCATGAGCCGTAAGTTTCATTTCCAAAAGTATTCTCTCCTATACTGTTGGGACTAAATCCATCAACATCTTTTGAAGGATGAATAAGGCGCATAATTTCGGGCTCATATTTGCGTAATTGGGCAGGTAATGGCATTTGAACAAGAATACCATCAACTTTATCATCTTCATTTAGTTTTTTAACTAAATTGCGCAAATCTTCTATTTGAGTTTCAGTTGGAAGAGAATAATGAAATGATTTCATTCCAATATATTCACATGTACGCCGTTTCATTCCTACATAGACTTTTGATGCTTCATCTTCTCCGACAAGAACAGTCGCTAAACCAGGGGCACGAATATTAAGATTTGGATCATTTGCAATTTGGTCTTTCAATCGTTCAGTTGTGCGTTTAGAAATTAATTTACCATCCAAAATAATTGGTTTTTGAGGTTCAGTTAAATCAGGTTTCTGAGTTGTCATGATTAAATTATATTAAGAAAAGAAGAAAAAATTTAGGAAATAACAGAGAAAAAAGTTATAATTTTGAGATCAAAGATTGATCAAAGATTAGATTCTGTTTTTATATTTCCAAATTCCAAAAATAATTAAAGATACTGCAATAACACATCCTGCAACAATTCCAACGATTGCCCAAGGATTAGTTGATAATTGCCAAATCTCTTCATTCATCACAGCATTTTTGGAAGAACTGAAAGCATCAGAATCAAACGTTAAGATAACTTTCACTGCATAATACGATAATTTAGCAGATGAAATTGCATCTGAACTATCTACATTTACATCGGCAAATCCATAATCAACTGGATTCTGTCGGGATAAAACCCAAGTAAATGTTTCATCATGTAATGGTTGATCCAAAATGGTTAAAGTATTTACTGCATAATAAGTCAACATTAAAGAACTTTGCACAATACCTGATTGAATGCCATAACCTCCGTAATGTTTTCCAGCACTCTGATCTCCAAAGTAATAACTTTCAATATACGTTGTTATTCCATCAATCTGGCTCGAATTTAACTGGCTTAATAAATTCAATTCGTTTAATATTGCAACTGCATAATAAGTATCAATTAACGATGCTTCTGCTCCTGGTGCGGATGCGAAAGCCAATTCTTCTGAATTCCAAGCACTTAAAACAAATGCTGCAATATCTGTCGGAGAAGTTTCATTAATTTTACCGAAGGATGTGAGTAATTTAACCGCAAAGAAGGTATCTGATAAGGTAGGCATTTTTGCACTTATACTCGCAAAGCCAGAATTGGTTTCATTTTGTAAATCGAATAGTTTTGTGGTTGCATCTTCAATTAATGTGGTGGTAAAATTAGTATCAACCAGTAATCCTGCAAAATATGCATAATAAACTTGTGAAATAATTCCTACTCCTACATCTGAGAATTGTAAATAACGATCGCGTAAATAACTTCGAATAATACCTTGATCGTTTAGATTGTTTAATTCAGGATCAATTTGCGATAAAATGAATAAATTTGCATAGGTGGTAAATTCTGAAAGGGTCGCTTCGTTATCCCCATTTCCGGAGGGTGAATCAAGAAATGCCCCTGAAGAATGCTGATTACTGAGGCAAAATTGTTCCAGTAATTCTTTCCGTGAAGTTGCTACAGCGTATTGTGCGGATAGAATCAGAGAGAACATAAATGTTATTGATATTAATATCGTTAATTGGTGACGACGTTTCATTTTTCCGAAACCTAACTTTTAATTCTAGATTTGTGCCTTAAAATCAACGATTGATTTTAAAAAGTGTGGTATTAACCATTTAAAATGAAGAAAAGAACCTCCTAATGGAGGTGTGGAGGGGTTATTTTGTAAATACTTTGCTGAAATCAACGATACAAGAATTTGGATTTTCAGTAAAGGTTTGATAAGAAATCATGAATTTTCTGAATGAAGGAAGCGCTCCTAAAATTGCTGCTCCTCGATAAGCCGCGTAAATTCTACTTGGAGGAAGAATTACATTAACAATAAGTTCATCTTTATGTTTTTCTTCAAATTCTTCGTCTAATTGAATTATCTCTTCTAATTCTTCACTATCATATTCGGATTCTATTGAACTTGTTATTTCTGCAAATTCGTTATTATCAACGTCTGTTTTTTTAAGTAATCGCTTTTCTTTTCGATCAATTTTTTCTTCAATAATAATCGGATCTAATTTTTCACCACATTTATTACAGAAAGAAGATTCTCCATCTAATATTTTGCCACAATAAGGACATTTTGTAGGATAATGTTGCTTTGCAGCTCCTATTATATCAATTTGAGGAACTAAGGTTTGTTTAAGATCAGCGCCACAAAACGGACAGAACTCGCTTTCTTCGAAATTTACTATTTCTCCACATTTTGGACAATTCCCTTCCTTTAAAGAACTTTTACCATCGAGTTGAACCATTTTTTGCTTTTCTTCAAAAAGTGGTATATTTTCTTTTTCTTGTTTAGATTTAGATTCATCTTTAGGTATTCGTGCTTTTAAGGTCTCTAAAGATGCTTTAATCTCTTGGATTAATCGTTCCTTAAACCCTGTGATTAATGAAGTTCCTCCAGTTAGGACTATATTTTGAAGAAGTGGTTTAATATAATGTGGATTTACTAGTAATAATGAGTTAATTACTGCCTGAGCAATACTTTCTGTCTGAGGAGTAATTAGTTCAGGATGAAATAAGACTTCTGCTGCATTGATAATAATATTTTCATATATATGAAGTGTTTCTCCATCTGGAAGCATGTAATCTACTGCATTGACCGGATCTTGAGATGCGCTTATTGGATCAAGACTGATTCGTAAACACTTCTCTTTAATATCTTTAAGTATTTCTCGTTTTTGAAAAATTCCATATTGTGTAAGTAATTGATTAAGGTATTCTTCAATATCAGATCCTGCAATATTTAATCTACGAATACTTGGTGAATATAATTGAGCATCCATAACTGGTGTGATTGAAGAAATTCCTGTGCCGATCTCAACAGATAACCCTGTAGTAAGTCCGATTGAGAATACGGCTGTTGTTGCAGAGTCAATTATCGCAACTTTATTAAATCTATGTGTTTCAAATAAAAGACGGGCAAAATATTGTGCAATATCTGGAGGAGTTAGTGGTGGAACGATATACACAACATTATATTGAGAAGGATCTTCTATTCTAAGAATATTATAGAATATATGATTTAAAATTGCATAATAGTGATCCCAATTTGTAACATTTCCACGGTGAATTGGGTAATCAAGTTTTAATACACCACGCATCCTGATGGTATCATCACCGACATAAATTTCTTGCGACTGAGTTCCTGCCATTTGGCGATATTTAGGTGTTCCAACAACAGTTGGAAAGACCGCTCTGGGTCTATCTTCACCCACAAATCCAACCTTGGTGAACCCTTCTCCTATATCCATGATTATTGTGTATTCATTGTAACTCAATATATTACCACCGAAAGTTGATTTCTTCCCCTTTATTATCATATATTTGGATTATTTTTCTATTAATTCTTTCGTAAGAATTTAATCATTCCTTTTTTTTTAAGTGGAATCTTGATTTTTATTTATTCAAATATTTTCTTTTTCGAGAATTCTTTCATCTTTTCTGATTCATGTATTAAAAAATTATCAACATCCTTAGAAATAATCTCATACAAATGTAGTAAATATTTCCCCCATTCAGTTAATTCAACCATGCCTCCTCCTCCTGCCCCTCCTTTTTTCGTAATGACAACTTTTTTTCCTGTTTTTTTCGAGATTTTCCGTAATTTATCCCATCCGTATTTATAAGAATAGTTTAAAGATTTTGTTGCTTGGGTGAGATTTTGTGTGCGCTTTAACTCAGAGAGTAATTTGATATCGCCCTTTCCTATAGTAAAATCTCCTTCACCTTGAATCCAAAATTTGAGGTGGAGAGAAAAGTTTCCAAGAGGAGATGAAAATTCCTTTTTTTTAATCTCACTTTCCATAAAAAGATCTCAGTGAAGTATCTTAAAAATTAGCTTGTTCTAATAGTGAGTAAAAAGAAGAAAAAAATAGATATTAGTTTAAGAAATCTGAAAGCATTATTCTGTTTTGAGAAATAAATTTTGATCCAAATCCTTGAATCTCTTCAATTTTATTCGGCTCGTCGATTATTGTGCGAATAATCGTATAAGGGGAATCGAAAATTTCAAGCAATTTTTCTGCTTTCTTCTTTCCACAATTCAGCAATCCTTGGATAAAATTGATTTGAGCATCTGCTAAATATACATTCTTTCCTGAAATTCGGGAAATTGTTGGTGGTTTATCAGATATTTGTTCCCTATGTGCAATTCGTAGCAGAATTTCAATTGAATCTTCAATTTTTCTTGAAGGAATAAAAGTTGGTAGTATGTCTGAAGATCGATTTACTTCAAAAAAAAGCAGAAAAAGTAAATTTTGGAATTTTTCATTCGTAGAATCGCCCCATCTTTGAAAATTTTCTGCAATGATTATACCCATTGGATGTTGATATAAAAATTGCTTAATGTATTTCAAGAGATTATCGATTTTTTTAGGACGCAAATCATTGCTATTTAATAAGAATACTGCACCATTTGGTGGAATTAGAAAAATTTTTTCAGAAATTGTACTAAAAGAAACGCTGACGCCAAGATTACGCAAAATTTGAACTATTTTTTGCTGTGATTGAGTAAGAGAAGTTCCAATTTGTATACGATATTGAGAATATTCACTAGATGGATTATGAGAAAACGGCATTGGTTATATTTAACTAAGCTTTTATAGGAAAAAATATTCTCTTTTCTAACTTTAAAGAATATTGGAGAAAATCATTTTATGGGAATTAAAATCATTATGGATGAGCGTGAAAGGGGTGAAATTCGATCCCAAATGCAATCTTTGCCTATAGATCTTGAAATTCAGACTTTAGATTTCGGTGATTATATTATTTCATCCCGTTGTGCAATTGAACGAAAGCGTGGTGATGATTTTGTATCCAGTATTTTTGATCAACGCCTCTTTTTACAGCTCGAGAAATTGAAAAATGCATATCCGCATCCTATTATGATTTTAGAAAACCCTAAGCGTTTATTTGAGCGGAAATTTGTCAATCCAAAGGCAATTTATGGCGCTTTAATTTATGTAAGCACTAGACTTCAAATTCCTGTGATTCCCACAAAAGATGAAGTTCACACTGCAAACATTCTTTTTCAACTTGCTAAAAAGGAGCAAGAAAATGAGACATTTGGAGATGATATATTCGTTCCACAGATTTTTACTGATGGGATTGTTTC
Organism: Candidatus Harpocratesius repetitus; assembly: GCA_021498095.1. Classification (GTDB taxonomy): domain Archaea; phylum Asgardarchaeota; class Lokiarchaeia; order Sigyniarchaeales; family Promethearchaeaceae; genus Harpocratesius; species Harpocratesius repetitus. The sequence goes on from JAIZWK010000001.1 coordinate 2,032,911, forward strand.
TCGAGGGGATCAAGAGTATTTTATTCAAGGTTTAGTTGATGTGGGAATTCAACGAGCTAATCAATTTCTCGATTTTTTTCAAACACCTGAACACATTCTATACGCGTTTGAATTAACAAATGTATCTCGCACAAAATCAGGAAAACCCAAAGGAATTTCTGGAGTTTTAGGTTCCATTTCTGGAATTGGACCGAAATTAGTCGAAAGAAATAAGATCTTATTACATTATTCTTATAAACAAGCAAAAAAAGAAAAGCGTAAAACAAAAATTATTTAATAAGTGATAAACGAGAAAAATCGCTATCAAATAATTTTTATTGGATATTTTATTGAAATGTTAAAATGATGAAATTAATGGCAGTAAAAAAGATAATAACACCTATTATTACTGTAATTGCAATTATTGCTTTATTTCTTGTCTTACCAGGTGATATCCCTTGGTTTTCATATCAATCACAGAATGAAATTTGGTTAATAAAGCTTATATCGCATCCCTGGGGATGGTTGATTGGTTCATTTTTTGTCTTTCTCTTGTTTACTGAAATATTGACACATTATAATCAAAAATATAGATTTGTGGATGTAACTAAAAGTTCATTTTTAACAGCTGTTGTAGAACGCGATTTTTTTGGATTGCTAATTCAATTTCCAAGTATTATTTTATTTGAAGAAATTCTTTTTAGAGGAATCTTATTAGTAGAGTTAAATTTAATATTTAATGGAATTGGATGCATTTTAATCAGTTCATCCATTTTTAGCATATATCACTTGCATATTTATTTTTCTTCAAGACAATGGGGAATAACTTTTTTGTATATAATCTTGAGTTTTATTTTAGGAATAGTATTAGCTACCTTCTTTCCTTTTATTGGTATTATCGGTACTTGGATTTATCACCTAATTGCAGTTAGTGCCATTTACTTTCGTTGGTACTTGATAGAAAGGAAAAATATGGCCAATAAAGAAGAAAAAGAAGAAGAATAAAAAATTGTCAAATAAAAAAGGGGTTATTGTCCCACTTCGCTCAATATTTTGGAAATAATCTGATGGAAATTTGAATTTTCATGAATTCCTTCATTTGTGTCCGAACTACGAATTACATTTATGATTGCAATATCTGCTCCATTAAAATATGCAGTTCGAACACGAAGTGGGACTAATCCACCTGCAACACTAATGAAGACATCATATTTACCTCTGATTTTTGAAATGTCCCGATAACGAATAATTGAACGTGCTACAGATTCTTCATCTCGACCTTTATGAATAACAACACAATCTGGTTTTGCTTTTAAAGGTTGAAGCCGTTTCATTGGATCAGAAACCCCTAACATATCGATCATCGAATAAACATTTCGAGTTCGACAAGTAGCAATAAAACGATCTAAAGTTGCTGTAGGTGAGCTTCCCATAGCTGTAATTGCTCCCGCTCCTGCATTTACCGCGAAATTGACTTCATCAACTGCACCATCTGTGATTTTCAAATCTGCTACAACAATCCCCCGCCACATACGGCGAATATATGAAATTCCGCGTACACCTTCTTTTTTAATATATGGAGTTCCTGCTTCTATCCAAATTCGTGGGTCATATCTAATCTGGGGAAGTACTTTGCGAACCTGTCGTATATCATCATTAAAAGCTATTTGAATATATCTTCGATCGGGGGTTAAGCCCACAGGCATGATCCTTAACCTCCTATGATTTAAACGTTTTACTTAGTGTATCCATAACAGCTGGACCAACTCCGGTGCCAGAAGGCATGAAAATTACTATTTTCTCCGAAGGATCTTGTGCAATATCTCGGATTGTTTGATACGCCCGTAACTGCAAAGCTCCTGGGTTTTTTGCCATTACTTCTGCGGCTTCAGCGAGTTTCTTTGCTGCTATGAATTCCCCATCAGCTTTAATGATGGCTGCACGTTTATCACGTTCTGCTTCTGCTTGTTGAGCAAATGCACGCTTCATTTCTGCGGGTAATTCCATTTCTTGGATTTTAATTCCTCGAATATCAATTCCCCATTCACTTGTTTCCTTATCAACGATATTTTTAATATCTAATGCAATTTTGTCTCGATTTTGAAGGACTTCATCTAAATTCATAGTTCCCATTACGTCCCTTAAAGCTGCTTGGGTGTATTGTCGTACTGCATAGATAAAATTTTCAATTTTGATAACAGAATCTTCAGGCCTTTCAACTTTGAAATATACCACTGTATTGGCTAGAACGGGAATATTATCTACCGTCATCACTTCTTGGCGGGGAATATCTTGAGTGATTATTCGTAAATCTACCTTTCTTGCTGTTTCAAGTATTGGAAGTACATAAACCAATCCCGGCCCAAGTGTACGCTTATATCTTCCAAGACGGAAAACTACCAATCGTTCATATTCATAAACGCTTTTCAATCCTGAAAATAGGATGCATAATAAGAATAAAAGCGCTATTCCAATAAATACAAATACTGTTCCTTCAGCCATTTTTGTTCAACCTCAGTTCATTGATGAGAAAGTAGATGAGATCCATTTTGTTATCTCTATCTGTGTTTATGAACCTTCCATCAATGAATGATTAATTGATAATGACATCATTTTTATATCATTGTGCTTCTTTAAATACTTCCAACAAAGAACCGAAATTTAATTATGCTTTATTGAGAAAATGATTATATAGTGAATTTTTTCATTTTATGGTGTTAATATGAAACGTTATGATCGAACAAAACCATTGAATCTTCCCAGGTTTCGCCTTATAGAACCTCATGTTATGCGAACAAGGGATGAATCTATAGGGTATTTTCGCTGTACTCTTAATTTAACGAAAACTCTGCCGTTTATTGAGCAGTATAATCGAGAGCATAATTTTGATAAAACCACTCGGTTGACTCTTTTCCATATAATACTATGTGCTACTGCGCGTACATTTGGATTATATCCCCATTTGAATCGATTTATCTCAGGACGCAAATATTGGCAGCACAATCGACTTCAATTCTCTTTTGTGGTTAAGAAAAAGCTTGAAGCTTATGCTAAAGAAACATTTGCAAAAATTGACTTTGATCCATTTGATACACTAGAAACGGTTCGAAAACGCGTTCATGCTTTTATCTATGAAGCACGAACAGATAAAGGGAATGCAACCGAGAAAGAAATTGATGACTGGGGAAAATATCCTCGCTGGTTGCTTATGCTGGCAGTCAAAATCTTTCGTATACTTGAATTTTTTGGTAGAATGCCTAAAAGCCTTACAAAACCTGATCCACTTTATTCAAGTGTGATTTTTGCAAATTTAGGATCAGTAGGTCTTCCAGCGCCTTATCATCATATATTTGAGTGGGGGACTTCAAGTTGGTTCATTACTGTTGGAAAGATCCATAAAGCACCTGTTGTGAATGAGAAAGGTGAAGTCGTGGCTCAAGACACAGTTGAATTAGGAGTAACTGTTGATGAACGAATAAGTGAAGGGATGTATTACAATTTGGGTTTGAAGGCAATTACCGATTTTATCGAAAATCCTGAAAAATTAATCGATCCACCGGAGATTCCAGAAGAGAATCTGCGTGAATTAGCTTTGATCGATCGAGATAAACGATTAGCCAAATGGGATAAAAAATATAAAAAAAAGTAGGATCTTAATCAATAAAAAATCATTCTTTTTTTAGTTTATTATCAAAAGTTTGGAATTTCTTCATGAATTTCATTTCATTAATTCAAAGATTCCATAACCCTTGTCAATTTATTCGCTCAAATTTTATTTATAATTTGGATTTTAAGAAGAAAATGATCGTCAAATTAAAATTTTGAAATCACGAAATCGTTCTACATAATCGATCTATAGAATTTATATATTTAATCTTGATTCCAGCCCTGGTTATAGGTGATTTATCTTGATTTGGGCCGGAATATGGTGGAGAAAGGTTGTGATGCAATCTTAGTATTTCAAATACCGCTTTAGAGTATTTTGTATCTTTCATTTTTCGATATTTTTTAAAAAAAAGTCGATATCTGCCAAAAATTGATTCAATTGTGTTGGTGTTAGCTCGATTGGGTGGAACCATGCTTTGAATTCTCTCAGTTTTATCGTTAAACACCTTTTTCTTATTTGAAATAATTTTGCTAGTTTTTTAGCAATTAGATATGGTGAATCAGAATAAATTTTAAGTAAACGACGCTCCTTTTTCTCAAATTCATTCCATTTGCTGTCTAATAAATCCTTAAATTCCTTTACAAGTCGTCCACTTTGAAGAGCAATGATTTTAGATTTAATATAATGCAATTCCGCCTCTTTCAAATCCTTTTGAAAATACTAGATTTTCTTTTGCCAATGTTTGACCTGTTTTTGATATGATTTTATATATGCTCGAAGATTCTGAAGATCTTTTTTATATTTTGTCCGCTGTGCTTTAAATTTTTTCAATTAATTTCCCCCTTTAGATTGCTTGAGAAATCTATCTTTTATTATATATTTCATCGAGGAAGAATAAATTTCGTCGGAAAAATGAAATAAAAAAATTCTTTGGATTAGATCCAAAAAGTAGTACATTTTTTCATAATTATAGAATCTCTGGCTATTTTTAATTACGAAGGATCAATTCATTGACACCTCGGTTTGAATTTTTTTCTCCAACTTTTCGTTTAATTGAAATAATCGTTTAATTATTGAATTGTTCTATACAATAAATAGAATTTTGGGGCTAAATCGGTGTGGAACAATGGCTATTCCTAAGATTTCGGGTTCATTTGTGATTTTAATATATACTCGAAGTCACTGTTCAAAGCCTTCATGTGTTTTAAGAACAGTTTAATGCACGCGAATCTCAATCACACTAATCATATTCTCCGCAGGATAAATCGATATAACTTTTGCACACATAGTCTTGTATTTTCTTGATAGCAACTGTAACTGCGGAAAGCATATTTTTTGCTAGTTTGAGAGTTTTATAAAAAAACAATTTTTGCATATCCCTGCTTTTTTTTGTCAAAAGCTTTAAAATATTGTACGTTTTGCTTTCAAGTTTCAATTATGTTGCCAAAAATAAATATTTGAAAGATAATTTGGGAATAATTTAAAAAATATGGCCTCTCTTAATTGATCCTTTATCCTTAAAAATAGTCGAATCTCTTTTTTCTAAAGATATTTTTAATTTCTTTTCTTGATTTATTTTTTTAAATCTTATACTCAATTTAGAACCAGATGATGCTCTTCCATGATGGAAACCCAATTTTTGAAATAATTTCGAATTAATTGAATGAATTGTTTGAACATTTTAATCACTACTAAATATGGGAAAATACACGTATATAATATTAATGCTGTATTTTGAATGAAATCGAGAATATCGCTAAAAAATTGGTCTAATTTTCTAAAAAACTTCATGTTTTTAGATAAAAATCCTTTTAATCAAACAGATTTTTAGTTATTTGATTCGTCTTTTTTTCAAATACCTCATAAATTTACTAATCAACTTAATAAATAGATATTATATACTTTAAACATTTAATTTGTAATTATCGGTTTCCATGAACCACGCTTGTATAATTCGTAAACAATTTCTGCTTCATGAACTGCATCATCATAAGCACGATGGATTTCACTGTAAATATGATCATTTGAAAAGAAGAATTCCCAGCATTCTTCCACACTTGGCCATTTGTAATCCGAACCATCAAATCGAGGGGGAAGTTTTAATACTGGAGTGGCTGCAATCATTGGGCAGGGTAATTCTCGAGGAATACGTATTCCCCGATTTTTTAAAAAAGAAAAATCGAATTCTTTATTATATGCAGTAACAGGAAATTTATTCATAATTCTTTGAATTTTTGGTGCTATCTCGCTCCACTTAGGTGCATTTAATATATCATTAATTGTCAATGTAGAATTTTGAAAAATCCAACAATTTTCCAGCATTTTTGCCTCAAATTTCATCTCAAACTCAGGTTCACGGCATAATGAATCAAACAATTTTGTAATAAAATGAGTTCTCAAATCAATCATCGCAATACCAATTTCAACAATTGTGCCTGTTTGTGGTGTTCTTCCAGTGGTTTCGATATCAAGAACAGCAATCCGCATGTTTTGCATTAATGATTGTATATATGGGAATAATTTAAATTAGGTTATTAAGTAAATATCATACTTTTTATTATTATATTTCTCACTCGTTTCTATGAGAAATAAATATATAAAATTTGAAATTCTTTTTTCAATAAGAATTAAAAAGAAAAAAAGATTTTAGGGTAAAATTTTCAATCTTTTTTGTATGATGGGTTATTTCCTTGTCTATCCAAAAGAAAAAAATGAGTTGGTTGGATTTAAAATGTAAATAACTCCTAATAATATCACAAACAAAAAACCATAGCACAAAAAGTCTCCACAAAAACTTCGATCACTCATAAAAGATCCCCGATGTTATTTGCCTATTTTTAAATCATTATTGGCATTTAACAAACAAAAAGGAGAATTATTAACTTAAAAAAGTTATAGAAAAATTCTCCACCTTTTGGAATGGTGTGCTATTATTAAAAACTTTTTACTGCTTTCACACTCACTCGATATCAGGATTTAGTAATATACATTTTTTCATATAATACAAAACAATAATATAGGCTATCGTTTTTGGAATCATCAGCATCCCTAGTAATGGAATCAAATGGACTCCTAACAAGGTTCCTGTATAAGTAAGAAAAGAAACAATAATCCAAATTGCACTGTTTTTTACCGCTCGATTGATTTCTGGATGAACACTATTTGATTTCTTTGTAAGGTTATATGATTTTATGAATAAATACAAAACCTCTATACCAATAATATATAATGGCAAATTGGTTAGCAGGCGAAAACTAAAAATTGTATAATAATATACTGGTTCTGCTCCATATTGATTCCAAGGGAGTAATATTAGTATTATTCTCACGATTACAGAAATATATGCTACTGCATCAAGTGTTTTAGTATTTTGTCCTAAAGATTTTAAATTCACAATTTCATCTTTTTTAGAATAAGTTTCTTTCCAAAACAGATAAAACAACAGGTAAAAGAATGTCATTGAAATGCCAGTAATAATCAAACCTGCACCATAAATCAGAACTCCTATTGAACTAGTATAAATATCAGTTCGACCTCTTATGGAATATTGATACCAAAGATAGGTTCGGGGAAGAAGATGAAAAATATCTCCAAACGCAAGCAAGAAAAAGGCATTAAATAAATATTTCCATGATTTAGAAGGGTTTTCGGGTTTTTGAATCCAAATTTGAATTAAATTTCCCCATATAATGGCCATGTAGCTCCATAAAAACACGATTGAGGGAATATTTTCAATCATCACCATAGTATATCATTCTCCTAAAGATTTTTATAATTCTTCGTTTGATTCGTATGAAATTCATACAAATATGAATAAAGGAAGATCATTTAAAAATATTATTTTATCATCTTTTTAAGTATCTCTTCTTTTTGGACCCTCAATCATATTTTCTGCCCATTTTCCTATTGCATCTTGATTAAGTAAAGCTAAGACAATGCTCTGTGTTTTTTCATGAGATAGAATTAAAATTTGTAATCCTGGGGTAATATCTAAATTATCTCGAACCTTTTTTGGAATAACAATCTGCCCTCTTTCAGCCACTTTAACTAATCCAACAAATTCATGATTTTTTGAATTCTTGAGAGGTGCCGATTCTGGCATTTTGTACCACTTTTCAGCATCTAAAAGCATCATTGCATCCTTACTGTGAGGGAGAACTCCAATAAGTAAGGCAACGTTATCACCTGCGACGATACCAAAATCTTCTCGAGCTTGCTTGGGAATACAGATCTGTCCGCGTGAATTTATTCTCGCCACGCCATAGAATTTGTTCACATTCATGGAATTACATGATAAAACAAGATATTCTTCTTTAACAAATTTCGCTTTTCCTTGCATGCGCTTAATCGATTTAGGAATGACTAAGTTAATCGGACAATTCATGCTTTTTCCTTATTTATCTCTTTAACAAATAGATCAATGAATTCACGATATTTTACTGTATTTTAGAAAATATTAACAGTATTCTTTTAAAGGGAATTCACAAAAGAAAAATCTATGATATTACTCAATCCCCATAAAATGGATCGATACTATCCAGATGAAATTTCGAAACAAATAATGGAAAAAACCGTTCAATGGTTTGAAAACCGTGGTAAAACCCACATGCTTCAAGATGATTTTGATCGTGTTTGGTATCAAGATTTTTTGGATTTTTTAAAAGAAAATCAAATTTTCGCCACACTACTCACTCCCACTCAATACGGTGATGGAACAACTCGCTGGGATACGTGGCGCAATTGTGAATTTAATGAAATATTAGCGTTTTATGGATTGCATTATTGGTACACCTGGCAAGTGTCTATTCTTGGATTAGGTCCAATATTTTTAAGTAAGAATGAAAAAGTCAAAAAAAAAACCGCACGATTGCTGAAAGAAGGGGGAATATTTGCATTTGGTCTTTCTGAAAAAGAACACGGCGCCGATATTTATTCATCAGATATGATCCTGACAAAACATGGAGAAAACGACTACACTGCCAATGGCTCAAAATACTATATAGGAAACGGTAATAAAGCGGCATTTGTTTCAATTTTTGGCAAATCTCGACCTCCATTTTTCCCTGAAGATAAGAAATATGGAGATTACACCTTTTTTGTAGCAAAAACAGATCATCCAAAATATGAATGTGTGCGGAATTTAGTTGCTGTTAGTAGCTATGTAGCTGAATATCGCCTTCACGATTATCCTATAACTGAAGAAGATATTTTGGCAAAAGGACGTGAAGCATGGGATATGGCGTTGAATACAGTAAATATAGGAAAGTTTAATCTTGGATTTGCATCAATTGGAATTGCAACTCATGCCTTTTATGAAGCAATTAATCATGCCAGTCACCGTATCTTATATGGAAAGGCTGTAACTGAATTTCCTCACATTCAATCCTTTTTTGTGGAAGCATATTGTCGATTAGTCGCCATGAAATTATTCGCTTTACGCGCTGCTGATTATTTCCGAGCTGCTACTCCCAAAGATCGACGTTATCTCCTGTATAACCCCATGGTCAAGATGTGGGTAACCTTACAGGGTGAAGAAGTAATTGATTTATTATGGGATATCATCGCTGCAAAAGGTTTTGAGAAGAGCACTTATTTTTCCTTAGCAACTCGAGATATTCGGGCATTACCCAAGTTAGAGGGTACAGTTCATGTTAATATGGCACTAGTATTGAAATTCATGAAGAATTACTTCTTTAACCATGCTGAATATGATGAAGTTCCTCAAATGTCTGAAGCAAAGAATGATGATTTTCTCTTTGAACAACCGGCTGCAAAAAATTTGGGTAAAATCAGATTTCACGATTATCGGAAGATATATAATCAATTCAACCTCCCCAATGTCAATCGTTTTAAGCGAAATATTAAATGGCTGAAGATGTTGTTGATCGCTGCTCCGCCTTCGAAGAACCAAGCAAAAGATTTTGATTTTCTGTTAAATTTAGGAAAATTATTCACTTTGGTAATCTACGGGCAACTTATTCTTGAAAATGTAAAATATTACAATATTGACAGTGATTTAATCGAAGAAATATTTGACATTTTGATTCGCGACTTTGCCAAATATGCTTTGGTTTTGCGATCCAAACCTCAATGTACATGGAAGCAGGCATGGTTCTGCAAGCAAATGCTCAGTAGTCCGAAATCCAACCAAGATCGCTTCAAAAGAGTGTGGGAAAAGCATGTGTTGGTGTTAAAAGATTTGTATGAAATGAATCCATAAAAAAATTTGATTATTGATCAATATAGAAGTTAGAAAATAGTATTATACTCCTTTTTTCTTTTTATTCACTATCTCTTTATACTTTTTTTTTCTTTCTCAGAATTTCTTTTTATTCACTATTGATACAGTTTTCTTGATATTGTAGCAGTATTTCACCTTCTATTTGATCTATCTTTTTAATTTTAAAGCCTAATCTTTGAAAAAATTTAAGCCCATTTGTATTTTTAATTAAACATTCTGTATAGATTGGTAAAATTCGGTGTTTATGAAGTCGATGTTGTTTTTCCTGTAGACTTATCCTCTTAACATTGTAATCTTCAGAATAATTGCAGCGAATAATAAAATCCACAAGAGATCTGCCAATACCATTTCTTTGAAAACTTCTATCTACTGCTAACATTTTGATCCAGAGTGCATCTGATGGATTGCGGATGATCATGAAACCAAGGAGTTTATTTGTTGAAAAATATCCATAATAATCATGATAATCTTGATGTCGGTTTTGAAACCAAGTTTTTAATGTTTCTAAAGTATGAGTTCTGCCTGGAGATGTAAAAAATTCTGGAAAATCATTCCAGATCTTGACCATCTGATTCAAATCACTTTCATTTATCAAGAGGACGCTTCCATTATTTAAATCATTAGATTTCATAACATGTTGATTAATAATTAGGGATAAATGAATATTGCATCTTACTCCAAGTGATCAGAACTTATCAACACTCCATGAATTATTATAGTGTTATTCAAAATCAAGAATCAATCTATAAATTTTAAATAGCATGCCCCTTTTTTTACATTGATACCGTAATTAGAAAAATATAACGGTAGAGAACCCTAGCCTCGGTGGCCTAGCCCGGGAAGGGGAATTCGCCAAGAATCTCTTCCGAAGGCACTGGACTGAAGAAATTTGTCGAGAATGGCATGTTTCGCTTATTTTCTCGCCATTTTGCACTCATCCAGGCATCGTTGGTTCAAATCCGACCCGAGGCATCATTATATCTTCTATTTTTTAACTGAATTCTTTAAAAATGAAATATAAAAAAATGGAACTTAGCATTCAATTTAACTTCCTAAAAATGCAATGTATCATCTTCATCTGTCATTAAATGTTTTAATTTTTTAAGTTGAGATATTGTATCTTGTATTTTTGTTAAATCATCAACATTAATTGATAGTTTCTCTAGATTGATAAGGTGTGAAATTTTTTTGGAAATATTCGAGAATTCATTTTCCATTATGTTAAATTCAGTTAAATTTATGAGTTTCCAAATACCTTCTGGCAAATTTGTTAGGTTGTTATGGCTTAGATCTAATGTTCTCAAATATTCAAGTTTTCCAATGGTTTCAGGAATACTTGTAAGATTATTTAGACTTAAATTTAATTCTTCTAAGTAATTAAGTTGAGAAATGTTATCTGGTAAAAATTTCAGCTCATTTCCTTGTAATATTAATTTTTTTAAATTTTTAATATTTGTAATCATTTTTGGGAAATCCGTGAACTTGTTGTGGCGAAGATCTAAGATTTCTAAGTTATTCAGTTGAGAAATACTCTCTGGTAGAGTAGTTAAATTAGTTATACCCAAGTATAATTCTCGCAAATTCTCTAATTTTCCAATACTTTTTGGAATATTCGTGAGATTGTTATAACTTAGATCAAGTATTTCTAAGTTTTTTAATTGACCAATACTGTCAGGAATTCTTTGTAACTTGTTGTCTATTATTTCAAATTTTTTTAGATTACTAAGCTGAGAAATATTCTCTGGTAGATGGGTGATTTGATTAAAACTTATGTCTAATTCTTGCAAATTTCTAATCTCCATGATAGATTTTGTAATTTCTGAAAAATTATTGGAATGAAGTATTAATTTGTTGAGATTTGCAAGTTGAGAAATATTTTCAGGCAATTTTGATAATGAATTTGCACCTAGCATTAATATTTTTAAATTTCTAAGTTTACCAATATTTTCTGGGAGTTCTACTAACTTATTATGCATAATATCTAAAAGTTCTAAATTCTGAAGATGCTCGATACTTTCAGGGATTTTTGTTATATTGTTATATCTTAGATACAATTTCTGTAAATTCTTTAATTGCAATATACTCTCTGGAAATTTAGATAGATTATTTTGGTATAAATCTAAAGTTGTTAAATTGGTGAGTTGTTTAATGGATTTAGGTATTTTTGTCAAATTATTATAACTTAAGCCTAAAGCTCTTAAATTTCTAAGTTGTCCAAGATGCTTGGGAAATTCTTCAATCCGTAAGATTAGAGTAGGAATATGCATAATATATTGGTAATATTTATTAAATGTAGCAACAACGTACTTGAAATTCTCCTTATTTAAAAGATTAAAACCTTTTATATGTGAAGGCGCAATCATCACTTTTTCTAATGATTTACATTTTGCTAATCCTTGTAAATTTACCACATTATCTACAAAAATATAAATCTCTTGTAAATTTGGAAGTTGTGCAATAAGTGGAGTAATATAACTTAAATTTTCGAAACTGAGCGAGTCAATTCTGCTTATATCGATTTTCTTTGCTTCATTTATAGGTATGCTTTTTGAAGGTTCTTCTATGGTAATTTGATTAGTTATTTTAACACCTGCTTTTAATTGGTATTCAGCTTGAATTTGTGTTAGTACATTTTTAGCATTCATTGTGGTTGATTTCTCACTTATTTTTTCCTACCTGGTTTAGTAATTTTATTATAAAAAAACCTGTTAATAAAAAAATTATCAATTAGTCATATCAAATAAGAATTCATCATCATCTTGATGAACTAAATCTAATTTTGAGTGGAAGATTCTTCAGTTAAGAGTGTATACGTTTGATTGAGATAAAGTAGGGTTTATATTCGGAAAAATTCTCGAGTTTCACCAAAAAAGTATATCTATATTGAAGAATATCTTTATTCTATTCATGGATAATCGCATAACTTTGATTCAGAAATTTTGGGATTTTTTTGATAAACGTCAATTTGAAAAAGCTCTCCCCTTGCTCCACCCAGAATTTCAAGCAATATGGGTGACCTCTAACGAGTGCTTTCAAACAAAAGAAGCATTTATTCAAGCAAATTCTCATTATCCAGGTAAATGGCACACTCATTTAAAGCGAATTGAATTATTTGATTCAGGAGCTGTTAGTATTGTAAAGGTGTTTTCTGAATCAAACCCTGCAGAATTTTATGCAACTTCATTTTACAAATTCAAAGAGAATCTGATTTTAGAGATTAAAGAATACTGGGCAACGGTAGAAAATCCACCAGAATGGCGGAAAAAATACACAATAACATATTTAACAGAGTAAACTGTTTTTAGATTCTTTTTAGCTTTTTAAAAGAAAGTATGAAGAAGATGCGTCCACCGGGGATCGAACCCGGCTCCTAGACTATCTCCATAAGATTATTAAATATGGAAGGCCTAGATGCTAAACCACTACACAATGGACGCAAAAATCCATTTGAGAAAAGAGCACTGGACTTTCTATGCTGAGTAAAAGAAAGGGTGATGAATTTTAAAATTTATCATTCAACTATTTAAAAATTCTTTCATTAATTGCATCCACAAAATATGAAAATTACAAATCCAGCATTTCAGAGTCAGCTTCATTATTATTTTCTATGCTGTTTATTTTTCCAGTATTAAATAGGTCATTTTTTTTCAATTGAATTGCAAGTTTTTTCAGTGATGATTGGATTGTTGCCAGATTATTCGCTCCGGTGCAAATAACCTTGCCAGAACTAAAAATAAGAAAGCAAATTTTATTTGGTTCTGGGATTTTATAGATTAATCCCGGAAAAACTTCAGGTTCGTAAATGGCTCGTTCAAGCATTAACGAAGATAAATCTAAATTAATTTTGGTTTGAAAATCAGCCCGACCTACCATATTTTCAATACGGATTTCTGGTTCTGAGGTCAAGGTAATTCCTGCTAATGAAAGTCTTTTCAAAGTTTTTTCCATGATAATCGGGATATGCTTTTCAAGGCGGACACCAGTGACAACAATTTTTCCACTAGAAAAAATAAGTAAAGTAGCTTTAGGTTTGCTAAATTTAGTAATCACACCTGGAAAGTTCTCTTTTTTCTCAATATCTTTGAATTTTTCGGCTAGAATTGTCAAATTGATATGGCAGTGAAGATTAATGGTTGCAACTATATTTTCGATCCGTAAGATAAGCTTATTAGGTGTTTTTCGCTCGTCTGTGGAAGGATTTTGAGGAGGATGGGATGATTTTGTGTTCATTAATCAATTTCACTTTAAATGTGCATTTTTTCTAATTTTGGAAAGATTTGGAAATTATTAAGAATTTTTGATAGTGTTGAAATTTTTGAAAGTTTTTTTTAGATTTATATGAATTATTTAAATTTTCAGAGTCTTTGGAGCATTTAGAGTCGTTAGAGTCTTTGAATCGTTTTAGTTTTCAGAGTTAATATCATTAATCTAATTATCGATATTATTTGTTTAGATCCTATCTGGGATGGTAGATATATGGGAAATACTAAGGATTGAGAGTCCATTTATTTATAAATCTACAGCAAACTGATATATTAGATTGAATTCAAGATGGTATTGGTTGTGAAGTTGCTAATTTTGTTCGTAGTACTGATTGTAATATGATTGTTAAAGAAATGATGAGTTGATAACTGTGAATGTTATTATTGTTAAGAACGATCAGTTTAGTATTTGAACCTTTATTTCGTGAAATTCGCAAAAAAATTGTTAAAAAAAAATCCAAATATATCTTAATTTGGCTATTTTTAATTACGAAGGATCAATTCACTGACACCTCGGTTTGAATTTTTTTCCCCCATTTTTCGTTTAATTGAAATAATTATTTAATTTCTGAATTATTCCACTCATTAGAGAGAATTTTTGGGCTAAATCGGTGCAGAACAATGGTAATTCCCAAGATTTCGGGTTCATTTATGACTGTAATATATCCCTGAAATCGCTGTTCTAAACCCTCAGGTGTTTTAGGAACAGTTAAATGCACACGAGTCTTAATCCTACTATTAATATTCTTCGCCAGATTATTTAATAAAACTTTTGTCACAAATAGTCTTGTATTTCCTTTTTAGCAACTGTAACTGCGGAAAGCATATTTTTGCCAGTTTGAGAGTTTTATAAAAAATATCAATTTATGTATATCCTTGCTTTTCTTTGTCATAAGTTTTAGAATAGTGTATGTTTTGCTCTAAAAATTCAATGAAATTGTCAATGAGATTTTTTTGAACGGTAATATTGAAATAATTTAAAAAATAAGGCTTCTTTTAATTGATCCTTCATTCCTAAAAATAGTCCTTAATTTTCAAATAAAATTTTTATCAACTTTTATAATTATTTTTCCAAATAGAATAAAATTTCTTCTTCTAAAGTAGATTTATGCTCTGGTTTTTCATCTATTTTTCCTAAACATTTACCTTTCTTATTAAAAAGAAAGATGGCAGGAATATGAAACATATCAAATCGTTCATCTAATGTTTCAGGAGGTGATGGAGGGGATTTCCAGATAACTTTTCCTTTTTCTCTACTGTAAGGTGCTCTCACTTTTATTCCTGTAAGGACACGGACTTCCATTCGAGGATTATTTAGACTTCTTTCAATTTTAACTAAACGTGGTAATTGAATCTTGCAATCTCCGCACCAACTTGCCCCAAATGCAACAATAATTAAGGTTTCATCATTTTTGATCAACCAAGATTTGATTTTTTGAATAATTTCAGATTTTGGTTCATATTTTTCATAATTTTCTCGGTATACTTCTGTTTGAGGGATGTAATTATGTCCTACTTTCCATTCCGATTTTATATCTTCGAGTGTAATCTTATTTTTATCAAACTTTTTTGACATAAGACGTTTAAGAAAACCATATAAAAAAAGGTTAGGCTTGCGGAGTATAACAAGAAATCTATTTTTTCTTCTTGTAAATGTCTATTGTGAAAAAAATAATTATAAAAAGAAGGAATCAAGATTTATTTTTTGTCCATTAATAAAAACTTCTGTATATGTATAATTAGCAATATTTTTCTTTAGAAAGGCTTTTTCTTGATTAAGATCGATTGAATCTGTCTTATTATACCAAATAATTAATATTCGTTTTTCAGTTTTTATTCCAAGAATAAACAAATATTCCACGCCATGATGCTCGTGCCATTGATAAGAATCAATTTGAATGGAGTATAAATAATTAAAAGTTTCAATCAAATCAACATTAACTGATTTTATGCCTGTATCTGATTGAATATTATATATACTTCGAAAAGGATTAGGAACTGGAAGATTACTTAACATATATGGATAGTTATGGATGAAATCATTAGGATTTAATAAATTTTGATTTGAAAATGAAATATTTTCGAAAGTGTCTTCAAATTGTTCGAGAATGTGATATTTTATTATAATTGATTTTTGTTTTGATTCTTCAGCAGTATCAATATGTCTTTTTGCGACAGAATTACTTTTAGAATCAACACTGTTAAGATCGATCAATTTTGGTTTTCCTGCGCGCCATTTAGGAGAAAAAACAAATTTAAGTAATCTGGGCTTTAAAACAGATTCAAAATAAGAACTTTTCTCAATTAAAATGAATTTTCGATGACTTTTAGAACTTTGATTCAATTCTAAAACAGCTTGTCCTGTTGTTCCTGAACCAGCAAAAAAATCTAATATCCATGAATTTTCAGCCGATCCCAACTCAATAAATCGTTTAATTAAAGCGGTAGGTTTTGGATTAGAAAAAACAATTGTTCCAAACATTTGTTTGAGATCTGTAGTTGCTTTAGTTGTTGTTGGCAAATCTGTCCATAATGTATTTGTTACTCTACCACGGTTCATGGCTTCAAATTGATATCGTTTTCTTTGAGGTCCCGCTTCTCCGGATTTACCAAAAACAATTCTCCCTTCATTTAGCAATTTTTGAAAGGTATTATAATCATTCTTCCAACTGCAACCAGGATTTGGATAATATTCTTTACCAGTTTTTGGATTTTTAATGACATATTGTTGATTTGGCCGCCAACCTCCTACTTGAAAAGGGTCAGCTTTCCATGGTCCTTTTGGATCATTATCAGGATTAGTAAATCCCTCACCAGATTCTGGGAGACGAAATTCATTACGGTGACTGCGATAATAGGAAATATTTTTCGAAAAAATAATATTATGAGTATGGGCTTGGGAGATTAAAGCCGTATTGGTCATGGATTTCGTCGAATGCCACAATATATCCGCTATAAAATTGTGTTCTCCAAAAACTTGATTAGATAATAATCGAAAATAGTGGGTTTCATGATCATCTAAACTGGTAATTAGTAATCCTCGTTCAGAAAATAATGGATAAAGTTCAGTAAGGCTTGATTGCATTAAACTTAGCCAATAACTATGAAGAAATCCATCATGATAAGAAAAGGTGGTATTTCCAGTATTATAAGGAGGATCAATATAACATAAGTCGATATTATTCCGATATTTATGAAGTAGTATTCGTAGTGCTTGATAATTATCAGATTGGAACAAAATTCCTGTTGTTTTTTCATCAAAATTAGAAATTGAAGCGATAATTTGATTACGAAATTTCTTAGGAAAAAATTTTGTATCGATCATCAAATTTGGAAAAGATCTTTTGAAGTTCTCACTGAATTTTAAAACATGTGAAATTTCATTTGTCTTGTGATCCTTTATAGGAATAAAAGAAGAGAATTCCTTCAAGCTTAAAGATTGACCAAAAAGATGTTTATTTTTTATCATTTGAAGTAAATTGAAATCTAAATGTTCTTTCCACCACTCTGTTTGTTTTTTATTTAAAAGAATTTCAGGGATAAAATGTGTAGGAATCAAATCAAGAGTCAAACAATAATCCGTTTTCAAAACCAATTTCGGTTTTTCCCAAATTTCCCTAAGGATTTCTTCAAAATTAGCCAAATGATTAATTAGTTGAAGAGAAAATTTCGTAATAAAATAACTACGAATGCGAATTTTCATCATTCTTGCAGCAAGTTCATCAGTTAAATCGACAGCAGACTTATCAGCTAATAAATCTATTAAGTTATCATTAAACTTATCCATAAATTTAATAGGAGAATTATTTATGATTTCATCGCCAAATTCATTTGTGCGTTCATCTGTGCGTTCATTTGGGAGGTCATTGGTAAAATTATTTGAAAAAATATCCATATAAGATGAAGATAAAGAACGAAAAGAAGGAAAAGAAGAAAAATGAACATCTTTTATGAATTTTTCAAGCTCTTGAATAAAAAAAGATCGTAAATCTCGATGGATTAGATATTCTTCCCCTTTGTATTGGCAGAGCTGTCTAAAATGCCATTCGATTGCAGAAATCATCTTCGCTTTTTTTTTTACTTTTTTTATTTTTGTTTTTTGATTTGATTGATTCGCCGACTTTTGCATTTTTTGTGCATATTCTTCAGAGAGTAATGGTTTGTAAGGATCTAAAAGATTTTGAGTAATTAATTCTTGATGATTAGAAATAAAGTGTTGAATTTGCTCCAAATTATCTTGAAATATGTGAATAGACGAAACTCGAGTTAATTTTCTTTTCTTTTTTAATGAATGATATTCTTCAGAAGAGAGGGGTCTATATTCAAATTGAAATTTAAGATTTGAAGAATTTTTATCCCATGTAGAATCCTTTAATAGAAAATATGGTTGATGAATCCCTTTTTGTTTGCTTTCTTGCATTCTTTCTAAAGCTTGGTTACAAATAAATTCTACTTGGATATGGTGACTTGAAAATTGATACCGAATTTGGTGATCTCTGGGCTTAACATAGTATTGATCTTCAGTTGCCCACCATAGTCTGGTATCTTCTTGTGATTTTACGGCTAAATTGAGTTTTTGGGGAATAAATCTTCCATGATTATAATAACGCTCAAAAAAATTAATCAGATCTCCAATAATCTGTTCAATAATCTCTTCTTCATCAATTTGATATTTTTGAAAGGAGAGTTTTCTATTCCAATAATGAATATCTTCAGCCAAAGAGGGAATGATATCTTGAGAAATGATTTTTGATAGTTCTTTGGATCGAAAATTGAGAAATTGATGAATACCCCCTTTAAAATTTGAAAGATCTCCTGTCAGAATCTGTTGTAATTGAATGATCAGGTTCTTTTCTCTTGCAATGAAATCCTCTTTGAATTTGTTTTTCAAGGGTATATTGCTTTTCTTCATTTTTTCTCCCAATAATTAATAGTTCCATAGTCTGTTTATAATAATTTATGGAAAGTATATCAATAATTATTTATATATGAAATTCAAAGAGGTGTGGTTCAGTAAAGATTAAAAGAGAAAATTCCCTAATGATGTTGAGGTACTGTAAAATTGGGGTATCACGTTCTTCTCGAATGGTAATTCGCATGTTAGATTTGCTGATTTTACTGCAAATATTAGTTATATAATACCTTTGAGTCGTTCTCGCCAGTATTTCAATTTCAAGTCAATTTTTTGTCAGGGAAGTTATAGTTATTCACCCAGTAAATTAAAGAGAATATTCTTTTATGATATATATAAGCAAGTTGTGGGATTTTTCCTCCTATAAGTTAAGAAAAAAATTTATCGACTAATTCTGTCTTATTTCAGTATAATTATAGATTTATACATATTTTTTTTAAATCTATAATAAAAAAGGTTCTTATGTGTGATAAATGATTACAATCTTTGATAAAATCAGTAATATTTTTTTTATTAGAAGTCTGATTTTATTTATTATTAGATGGAGAATTTTAAAAAAAAGTACATACAAGCGTTGGAATCAGAAAATTCATATCAAGAATTAATTCAAATTGTACTAAACTTAAAAAAGAAAGGATTTAACCAAGATCAAGTTGTATCTCAATTTAATGATCTTCTTTCATATGTTATTAAAAAAGGCAATGAAAAACAAGAAGAAATTCTACGAGAAGTAATGGATCTTATAGTTGGCTGGTGTAATCAAGATATGTGGCTTTTTAAGCCTGATTAAAAAAAGTAATAGAAATGCTTTACATGTGTGTTAATTGCTGGAATTTACTATATTGTGGGAATCAAAATACAAAATTGATATTTAAAAAAAGAAATCTATCGCACAAAAAAAGAAAATAAATAAAAAATCGAACGAAATAGAAGAAAGTAATTAATTTAAACGGTGATAACGATGACAATGATACACATAAAGATATAGAATGAAGTACCCAAACACCACAGCAAGCCCTAGAAATTCAAAAGAACCTGCAATAGTAATTGAAGGTGAAGGTTGAGAATCATCATTTACGTCATCATTATCTATGCTTGTGTCATCAGTCGTTGAATCGTCAGTAGCAGTATCGTCATTGGAAGTAGGTGTTAAGATACCTTTGCAATTAAAAATGAATGCTCCGCTATCCAATGTTTCATATCCACCAACAACTGCAAAATCTCGAATTCCATCGCCATTTTGATCAGCCATCAAAGTCATATCATAAATTTTAATTGCAAATGGATTTAGCCAGTATCCAGAACCAGAGACAGAATTTTTCCAATACCAAGTGAAGTTGTTACCGTAAAGAACACCAGTCATACCCGTTCCACCTACTGCATAATCTGGTATTCCATCTCCTGTTATATCGTCCAACTGCAAGAATCGAGTTATTTGGCCACCTGGAAGTGTTGTATTAGCAACTAGCATTCCGAAAGTTGTGGAATTAAGGCACACATCGAAAAATAAGATATCACCTTCCCAATTTCCAGTAATTACTTCAGGAAAGCCGTCTCCTGTAATATCATTAAAAACGACCAAATCCCTAAATGTACTGCCAATATTTGTCGCATTCCATATTAAGACTCCATTGCTTCCATTTAGAAGATATATTCCAGCGCGAGAAGTAGCAAGTACTTCAGGAATTCCATCATTAGTCATATCTGAAATCACAGTTATTCCTCCAACATCCGATTTAATATCGGTTTGCCAAATTAATGCATTTGCAGAAAAGTTAGTGGAAATTGCTGCAATAAAATTATCATAACCTGCAATTATATCGTCATGTTCTGTTCCATGGTTATCTATGTTCGATATCGGAATAATGCATGTATGGAATTTTCGATAATCGAGATCTGCAGCGCCATCGCTAAATTGGAAAAAGGTGCTACCTTGATTTGGAGTTTGAAGATTCATTAATCCAACAATCTTTCCATTTGTACCTAATGCAGCTACTTCAAGTTCGTCATCATCATCAAAATTGCCTTTGCATAAACTTATTAGGGGTGTGTCGACAAAAGTTGATTTCCCATTGTCTTCAACAGTAGGTGCTGTACTATAAATGGGATTGGCAGCTTCTTGGCGAACTAATGTGCCAGTATCTGTGCCTTGAGTCGAATAGATTATCTTTGTGTTTTGATCTTGTGGATCTACATAAGTAATAATTCCAGTTACTGCATCATCATTATCATTTTGTAATTTATTCAAACTGGTTGATTCATTTGTATAATATCCTTGTAATCCTCGCCAGCTAGCCATTCCAGTAGTTCCAACGATAATCATATCAGTAGTATTTGTATCACCTTCTCGTGTGTTTATCCCTGCAACAGATAATCCAGTAACATCTCCTAAACTCTGGGCAAATAGAATTTGACCAATACGTTTATAATCTTGAGCGGAATTGGGGGAATTACTTATTGTATTTTCAGAATTTTCGTAATTATAAGTATTATCAGGAGTATAGAAAGAATTGATATTATTAAAAGGTATAAATGCTCCAAAAAACGAAATAAGTGTTACTCCAATTATGAAAAATCGAAGAGATCTAAAAAAGAATTTTTCAGCCATAAGAGTGATATGCAAAAAAGATCTAAAATACTTTTACTCTTTTAAGGAAAAATCATATATTTTTTTATTAATCCAGTAAAAATCATTTGTATTCTTTAAAAACTGTCAGACTATTGACACAATAGACATTTCTTATATTTACTACAAAGAAATTTTGATTGGCGTGGTATTATATATCTAAATTAGATCTAATGCGATTTCCGAGAGAACAAGCATATGATTTACTACAGTCCATGAATCCCATATGTGATTTCCCCATGAAATTGGGGTTGCTGAGAGCCTTTGGATTTCTGTAGAAAAATTCCCTTTTTGGAAACATCCGATTAAAAAAACAACATCTTGAGATACATTCATTAATTTTCCAATTAGTTCTTGAATCTCATTAAAAGATTTGTTCGGTCCTTTTTTAGTTAAAAGGAAGACTCTATCTGAAGAAAAATTCGAGGAAATCCAGTTATTGAATGAATCTTTATGTTGTGAAATCAAAGATGATTTATGTTGAGCTGAGCTATCTATTAATGCATTTCCATAAGAATAATCACTGATTGCATCTATTCGTTCAAGAAATCTTTCATCATTGTAATTCTAATGGCGGATTGATATTCAAAAAAATTTGTTCTCATTTTATTTTGAGTAAAAGTTGTAGAATTATTCTATTAAATCGAATCTAATGCTAATTTTGTAAGGATTTACATCTAATTAAAGAGTATTTAATAAAAAAAGCAATGTTCTCCAAGAAAAAGTTTATACTACAAAAAGAGTAATTAATATTTCAAATTTCCTTCAAGTTTCCATTTTTTAAACGAAAGATTTTTTTTGCATATTTAAAAGTCTCTTTGTCATGAGTGACAGCAACAATTGTTAATCCAAAATCATTTAATTTTTTAATAGATTTCCAGAAGATATTTTTAGTGTGATAATCAATAGAACCTGTAGGTTCATCTAAAAGGATTAACGGATTTTTGCAAATATATATGGATGCTAACGCTACGCATTTTTTTTCGCCCCCACTTAATTTTATTGTTCTTTTGTCTAGTAAATGATCAATTCTTAATTCTTTTGCTGTCTCTTTGATTTTTTGCTTTATTGTTTTTACTGGAATTTCATATAGATTCGCATTGAACTCTAAATACTCTTTTACTTTAAAACTATCAGGAAGATATATATTTTGAAATACATATCCTATTTTTTTTCTTAGTTCAAATTGTTTAAATGACCCTGAATTAAGTATTTCATTGTTAAATAGAAAAATTTTTCCACTTTTAGGAAATTCTAATCCGCCTAATAAATATAGAAGAGTCGTTTTTCCAGAACCAGATGGTCCAAAAATAATATTAAAATCTCCTTGATTCACAATCCAATTAACGTTATTTAATATTTGCTTTCTTTTTGTACCATTTTCATAGTAAAAACTGACATCCTTTAATTGTATTGGTGGAGGTGTTTTATTATTTACATCTATATTCAATGATTTCATTTTAAATCTCCTGAATTTTACCGTTTTTCAAAATAAATAACTTATGATTACGGGTAATTTCTTCATTATGTGTAGTGATTAAAACGCATGCATTATTTGATTCTCTATACTTATCCAAAATATTAATAATGTTTATCTTATTTTCATCGTCTAATTGAGAAGTAGGTTCATCGCAGAGAATTAATTTAGGAAGTTTTATTAAAACACATGCTAAATTAAGTCTCTGTATTTCACCTCCCGATAATTTCCGAACAGGTGTGTTTAAATCTAAGGAGAGATTAAAAAATTTCAGATATTTAGCATAATCCATTTTTTCCAAATTTAATATACCTTTCTTTTTTCCTAAATGTTGATAGAGTGATAAATTTTCTTTGATACTAAGATCTAAACATAACGTTTTCGCTGGAAATTGATTTACATATCCAATTCTACTCCAATAATCTGCCCTTATAGAATATTTCATTATATATAACTTATGAATTGAATAGTGCTTAAAGTAAATTTCTCCAGCTGAAACAGGAGAAACACCTAAAATCATTCGAATAAATGTGCTTTTTCCTGATCCAGAAGCTCCCATTAGGAAATTTAGCTGATTGAATGTAAATTTTTGATTTACACCTGATAAAATAGGGATTTTTGTATGAGGATCAGATGGATGAGGAAAAATTTTTGTTAAATCCTTTATTACCAAGATGTTATCGTTATTTTTATCCTCATCCATTGTAATTGTACTTAATTTTGCTTCTGACACTGTGAACTACTCCGGATATCTAAATAATTCTTTAATCTTTAACTGACTAAATTTTCGAAATTCTAAATATTGATATAAGGCAATAATGCTCAAGAAGAAAACTGACAAATAAAGTATGTTTTTAACTAAAAAATTAAAAAATGTTAAATTTATTCCAGATAATAAAAGAGATGCTAGATTTGCAAAAAGACTTGCTAACATTAAACTCAAAATATATGAAATAATGAAAATTATTCCTTCTATAATCAAACAATTTCTTAAAATCTTGCGATGGTTGGTTACCAATCCAAATTTCGCCAGAATAATTGATTTTCGTTTAGATATTGTTGAAACATTAATAAAACCGAAATACAATGCTAAAATTCCAAATATTAAAGAAATTTGTAATGTTTGAAATAATAAGCTTGATTGCAATTGTTCAATTCCTATAAATCCTGACATATCAAGAAAATTTACGCTAAAACTCGAAAATTTATTTGAGATTTCAAGTCCAATTTCATTAACCTGGTTATATTTAACATTTAAAAGAAAAGTTTCTTGATAATTCACATTAGAAGCATTTAACAGAATCGTTAGTATGTCTTTTGGAATGATACCAAATTCTATATTTTTTGATTGTATCTCTATATTATTCATAGGATATGAAGTTAAAACCGGCCAACTTTTAACAAATGCATTTACATCACAAATAAAATATTCATTTTTTCCTTCAGATGAGTTATAATATGGAATAATAAATTGATCTTCAAGATTATAACCGATTTCTTTAAATTGATAACTAAGTAATATGGAATTATTTTTCGAAAAAAATAATGAATTCCCTTTTTCTTTAGTTTCGAGTAAATCCAATACTTTCTTTTCTCCATAGAAATCAATCCAATTTTGATAGTCTATTCCCATAAGGTTGTACTCAACTTTATATATCGAATCATTTACGTTAAAATCCGTATGTATTGATATATAGGAAATATAATTCACTAATCCAAGTTTTTCTCGATTAGTTTCTAAGTAACCTCTAAATTCACTTGAATTTTTTGAATCACACGATACAGAAATCGGAGATCCAAGTTCCCAAATTGTGTTAGTCCTAAATATATTAACAAATACAGTGGATCCAACATTGATTATTATAAAAGAAAATAGTATCAAAGAAATAATGAATATTTTTTTATAACTGTATTTATTCCAAAAAGAGAATAATAGGTATGTTTTACTGAGTTTTTTCCCTTTGTTTATCCAGATTTTTTGTAAAATTAATTGGAAAACTGATGTAAATAATCTAAGGAACAAAGAAATAACTATGCAACAAGTAATTAATAACCCAATTACTGCCATTAAGGATAAGATTATTATTCCATTATCTTGTAAATAAATAAATATAAACAATCCGGTAATTACTAGGAAAATTGAAATTTTTATCGGTCTTTGCATTGAAGAAAAACCAGATTTTAATAAATCAAAATCATCGTCATTTTTCAATGATCTATTTATTATAATTTCAGAAATTACCCTCCCCATCAAAAAAATGAAGGTTACGATTGAAATCGATATGATATAATATAATATATCAAATTGATAAGGTGCGACAAACAAAAGGTACTGTATTTTCATAAAAACGAATAATATTATTAAAGATATTGTAGCACTACTTATTATAATCAGTAAAAATTCTAGGAAAAACAGAAAATTTCGCTCGAACTTGTCTTGACCTCTTAGAAGTTCATTTTGTTCAAAATCTTTATCTACGTTATAATACTGTAAAATTAATA
Source organism: Candidatus Harpocratesius repetitus (assembly GCA_021498095.1). Classification (GTDB taxonomy): domain Archaea; phylum Asgardarchaeota; class Lokiarchaeia; order Sigyniarchaeales; family Promethearchaeaceae; genus Harpocratesius; species Harpocratesius repetitus. Next base: position 2,058,517 of record JAIZWK010000001.1, read on the forward strand.
GAATCAGATATAGAAATGGAAAAATAAAAATGAAAATTTGAATTATTCTTAAAATTAAAAACGTAATGTTGATAAACGATTCCGAAGAAAGTATTTTTGCTTCTAAATATGGATTCTCGGCATGAAAATCAATATTTGTGTATGAATTTTCGAAAAATAGCTTAATTTCATTAAAATAAGAAAATAGATGTTCCTTTGCATTTTTAGACCAAATTATCCCATTATATTTCTCTAAATTAAATACTTCTTGATAACCAGTAATTTTATATTTAAAACTGGGATTTACTATCTTTACTGGGGATAAATCAGTTCCATAAGATTCTAATCGAGTAATAACAACAGAATTCAAATCAGTATATCTTAAAATTGTTTCATTGAAAATGAAATTAGCAAAAGAATTAGAATAATTTAAAAGATTTTCTGAACATATCTGAGTTGTATTTGTAATATCAAAACTGTAATCATCTATTTTAATATTAAAAGAAGGATCTTTTGCTGAGAATTTGGTATTATTTTGAGAAATATTCAAGAATAAGTATTGTGTATTATTATGATAATTGTTTATCTTATTGAATATTCCATCATCAATGCCAATAAACATAGAATTTGAATTATTAAGTTCGATAAAATTATATAAAAATATTACGCTGTTGGATTCTTCTTGGTTGAAATCAAAGTGATTATTGCAAATTTTGTCAATTTTATAATCAAAATTTTGTATAATTTCGCTTGTAAAAGATTCACCTGAAAAAAAGGAAATGTATTGATAACTTTCCTGTTGTGAATCAATTTCAAATATAGGTTTGAAAATACTGGCTAATCTATTAGGTGATACAAAAGAATTTAAAGATAAAATAATCGTAAATATAAAGATTAGAATACTTAAAGAAAATACAATGTTACTTATTTTCTTTTTTTTGGATTTAAGGCGAATATAAATTTGTTGCATTGACATTTTTAATCAAATAACCGATTTTTTTTTGTAAATTGAGTGAAAATTATGATCCAACCAATAACACTTCCAGCAATAAGTATCGGAATAAGTAGCTTAGTATAATTTTCATTTTGGTGATTTGAGGTATTATCATAACTTTGAATTTGACGAATCCCAAGATATGCTTCTTCGAAATTCCATGAATTGAGATATTTTGAATTAAATTCAGTATTAATTATTTTTATTCTAATAGACTCAGTTAAGTTTGTCCTGCAATTCACGATAACTTCTTCAACAAGTTTATTTTGATGAGCATGATATTCGTAGTACTTCAGATGTATCGGGTCGTATTTAATGATTATAGAATTATTTGCAAATTGCTGTTGTCTATAAGAACTAAACTCAATATAATCATTAAAATTTGAAAGATTCCAATATAAGTAATTTGATATATTCACTTTTCCTAAGGATATATAACTTATTTCACCATATCCATTAGTTAATATTATTTCCATTATGTCGGAAATCGATTGAGAAGTTGTTGATACTAATTGAATTCTAGGAAAGATATTATTATAATCATTGTTTAAAATTAAGCCGTTTGAGTAAAATGTGACGTTTAAATTTTGAAATAAACTTAAAGTAGAACCTTGAAGTTCATTTGAGGCATCACCTGAAATATCTACTTCATAGACATTTTGTTCTGAATCTTGTGCAACACTTATTGCTGTGAAATTTAGAAAAAATATTAATAGAAATAAGATAAAAAACGTGAACTTTTTTTCCATCATGATGAATTCCTATTTATCAATAAATTAATACAACACTATTCTATATCGAATTGTTAAGGCACCACTATAACCATCGAAATAATATTCATGTGTATACCAGATACCGTAGTTATTACTACCACCAAATGAAACATACCTCCAATAGTAACTATACCAAGTTCTTAATTTTAAATACACCCGAAGTTCATAACCAGTTTCTGATAAATCAGGAGCATAGCAATAATCAGATTTGTAGTTACTATTTTCACCAAAGATTATTGAACCAACTCCATTAGTTGTTCCACCTCTAAAAGATGCAATTTTATTATAGTCTAATTTATCAATTCCATCATCGTAATTAGAATCAGAAGTGAACACCTTTCCATAACTTCCAAAAATTCTTTCAAATTGAACTGCTACATCCAAATAGTAGTGTTTATTTTCGAGCTGGTCAGATACTTTCACCCAATCAATTTCAAACGCGACTTTTTTCATATCTCTTTCGATGACAGCATTAGCGCTATTCATTATAAATATTGGAAATAATGACGAAATTAAGCAAAGAACTATTAATTTTCTAATCTTTTTGTTCATTTTATTCACTTTTTTTTATCAAATAAAAAAATAATAATCTATAAAAATGCTTCTTTAATCTTATTCAGTTATAACTTTATATCTTATTTGTATTGATCCAGAAAAATTTGGAAATGAATATGTATATCTATACCAAGTATTATATTCAATTACACCTCCGAAGTAATGATAATCAATATCAGTTTTTATTGGATAAATTGACTCAATACGACCGTGTACCTTTAATTCATACCCTGCTTCAGATAAATCAGGAGCATAGCAAACATCAGAATAATAATCTGAATAACTACCAAATATTATTGTATTAATTGGTGAAGATGCGCCATTGAATGAACAAATATAATCATAGTCTAAAAAAAATAAATGTGCTGAATAATCTATATCATTTGAATATTTTTCACCATAGGAACCATAAATTCGAGCAAATGATACTGAAAAAGACATTTTGTAATTATATCCATAGAATTGATCTGTAACCTTAATCCAATCAATAACAAATCTCGTTTTTTTTAAGTTGGTTTGATCAATCGCAGATGTTCTATCAATGCTAATAGCAGGGATTATTGTTAGAGAAAAAATCGTGATTAAAATTAACCATTTATTAATTCTTCTCATGAAACAAAATTTTGTGATGATATCTTTAAATTTTATAGTACATTTTTTTTTAAGAGTATTATTTATGAGTTAAATTAAATCGAATACAAATTCTGTTAGGACTAGAACCCGATTAAAGACCGTCCACGCATTTAAAGGATATCTTCCAAAAGCAATATGCATTGATGGGATATTTTGAATCTCAGCTGAAAAATCTCCCTTTTAATATCCACTAATCAAAATAGCAATATTGTCGGTTGAATTTTTATTTATCCTTTTTCTATTCTCTAAATTAGATCTAATGCGATTTCCGAGAGTACAAGCATATGGTTTACTACAGTCCATGAATTCAACGTGTGATTTCCCCATGAAATTGGGGTTGCTGAGAGCCTTTGGATTTCTGTAGAAAAATTCCCTTTTTGGAAACCTCCGATTAAAAAAACCACATCTTGAGATATTTTCACAAATTTTCCAATTAGTTCTTGAATCTCATTAAAAGATTTGCTCGGTCCTTTTTCAGTTAAAAGGAAGACTCTATCTGAAGAAAAATTCGAGGAAATCCAGTTATTGAATGAATCTTTATGTTGTGAAATCAAATAAGGTTTCTTAGGAGGAATATGTCCTAATTCTAGCAGCTGAGCAATCAAACCTTTGAATCGCAGATAGTCTCTTGGACAACGCATAGCAGAATCTATTAAGAAAAATCCAGAAGGACACTGAAAATGGAGTTGTAAATTTCCATGTATATTTAAAGGAGATCCTAAACAATCAAGAAGAAAGTGATGTAAAATATCTGGTCGACCTCTTTTTTGTGCATCAGGTAACTGATTCATGGTAGAATGATGCAGAGCGACATCTAATAATAGAGCTGCTTTTCCCAATTTTTGATGATTTCGATAGAAGCTAGGTGTTTTTCTTAAATTTTTTGGAACTAATTCGATAGCAGTGTCTACAAGGATAAAATGAATCATTTCAGGATTTCACTCTTGGAATTTAATTGGTAATAGGATTTAATTGGTAATAGAATTTAATTTATTTCCAGATTTTTTAGAGTTTTTTGAATTTTGACTTTTTATATCTTTTCCATTGATCCAGCGAAGATTGCGACAAGCGGGGCCCTTAAATAAATAACGGGTTGTATGACCGCAATCTAAACAAGTTACAGTTAAGTAACTGGCATAATTCTTAATATGCCCTATCCTATATCGAACATTGTAACCAATTCGTAACCAATGTTTACAAGAATGACACACTTTATGATGATATTCAAGAGGGAATCTTATTTTAGTTGCCATAGCTAGTTTTCTGGCAAGTTGAATATACCGATGAGCTAACATAGAATTTTCAGGGAAAATTTCATCTGCCATTTTGACCAATTCATGAATTCGTTCAAGAGCGGCTTGTTTCATAAGTTTCTGCCGTTTCATGCGCTTAGAATAAAAGCGTTTAGATTTTCCCATTATTAATTATCTCCAAAAAGGTTAAGATTTTCTATTATTTGAATGGGATCCTTTTTTTGAACGTGATTGAGGTCGTTTGGAACGATTGTCACCAAATTTTCGCATATTCTTTCGAAGTGGATTTTTATTATTAGGTCTATTTTGATTTTGCCCTTTTCGAGAGGATTTTTGAGAGAATTTTGGAGAAGATTTTGGAGAAGATTTTTTGTAAGACTTTTTTATTACATGTTGAACCTTTTCTGGCTTAATTTGTGAAATCAAAGGTGATTTAGGTTGCGCTGAAGTATCTATTGATGCATTTCCATAAATTTCATCACTGGCTGCATCTATTTGCGCAAGAAGTTCTTCATCATCATAATCAATAAATTCAGGTTCTTCCGGTTCATCATTATCATTGTTTTCATCAGATTTATATGCTTTTTCTTCATTTTTTGGTTCTTTATCATGATTTGAATCTAGTTTTTCTTGTTTTACATGTTGTTTTCGCATTATTCGGTATTTCTTAGGTATTTGCACACCATGGACTGCCCGTTTAGATATAACAGCGGTAAATCCTCGAACATCTAAAACATAAATTCCCAGTTGTTGAATAAGATATTCTAAAAAGTAATCCACTCCGTATGTGTGGGCAATATCCTTTAGAATTTTGATTTTTAACAACTTATTCGTTTTAAAAAGCTCTGTGATATGAATAAGCATGTTTGGGGTAATTCCATTTTTTCCGATAATAACGTGTGCCCGATTTTGTAAGGTGGTTTGAAATTCTTCGTTCATTACTCGTCATTAAATTCTATGAAGCATGATGGATAAATTTTTGGAGTAAAAGATAAAAATAAGGAAATTGGGCTATTTTTAATAACGAAGGATCAATTCACTGACATATCGGTTTGATTTTTTTTGCCCCAATTTTCGTTTAATTGAAATAGTCGTTTAATTCCTGAATTATTCCACTCATTAAAGAGAATTTTTGGGCTAAATAGGTGCGGAACAATGGTAATTCCTAAGATTTCTGGGTTATTTCGATAAATAATATATGCCCGAAGTCGCTGTTCTAAAACCTCAGGTGTTTTAGGACCTGTTAAATGCACACGAGTCTCAATCACACTATTTATATTCTCCGCTAGATTATTTGATATAGACTTGTGCCAAAATAAGTCTTGTGTTTCCCTAATAGCAGCTGCAACTGCGGGAAGCACATCTTTTGCCAGTTTGAGAGTTTTATGAAAAAGGTCAATTTTTGCATATCCCCGTTTTCCTCTGTCAAAAACTTTAAAAAGTCCTTTCCGCCTCCGCTTCATTTTTGGTTTTGGATTTTTTCTTTGTTTTCCTTGCCCGTTTTTCACTCCTTTTGGTCTTCCCCGTTTTTTTGATATTGACACACTCAAATCATCTTCATTCACTAGGTAAAAGTATTCTTTCTTCCCCCATTTTTTAAAAAAATCGGTTTTAACACCTATTTTGGTAGTTATTCGCTTTTTCTTTTCATAGTCTATATGCCAAATAACGGCTTTATCATAGGGTTTTTTATGTTTATGAATTACTAAGGTAATATTACGCATCAAATTCTTGCTCATTGTTTGTGTAGCACCCCATGCATCGGCAGTAACTATTTTTATCGGCAATTTTATATTTCGATTCGCTTCCTCAAAAACTTCACGGATGTCTTTTTCGTTCCTCGTTTTTGAAACCTTTATTCCGAGGATTTTATGAGTAGTATAACCCGTGAACATGATAATATAAAACGGTACACCGTTTATCCGAATGAAAGTTTCATCTGCTGCAACCGCAGTATCATTCGTTAATTCTACAACCAGATTTTTCAATCCTTGCAGATCTGAAATTGTTTTCTCAATCTTAGAACGCAAATAGCAGATAAGGGCATCGGAAACCCCATATTTTTCAGCTATTGCACTCTGACTGATTTTTCCTTTCATGATTTCTTTTGTCATCTTTCCGAGCATGCAGTCAAGCACTTCTTTGACACCTCCAGATGTAGTCAAGGCAAATTGTCGGGCAGTATTGTGCGTTTTATTGAATAAGCATGCAGGATTTTTACACTGATAATATTGAACTCTTCTACCTTTCCGTTTATGAGTGCCACATGGTCCAACGACAGCGGAACGACATTCTGGGCACAAAACAGGTATTATTTCCAGTAATTCCTCCCTTCTATCTTCGATATTGATGTACAATGGCTCGAATAATGGAGGATATTCTTTTTTAGGGCGTCCTACCATAGGATAACACATGATTAATGTGATTTAAACATTTCCAAAATATCGGTTTACGAACTGACTTGAAATAGATGCTTAAGGTAGTGTACGCTTTGCTCATAAATTTCAACTAAGTTGCCAAAAATAAATATTTGAAAGATAATTTGGAAATAATTTAAAAAATATGGCTTCTCTTAATTGATCCTTTATCCTTAAAAATAGTCGGAAATTGTTAAAATTTTCTTTGTTTTCTGCCTTTCTTTAGAATTTTAAAAGTATTATGATTTTATTGTAGGGCTTTTGTAATATTGTATTTTTGTAATTTTAATTTTTAGGTTGTTGACCAAACCAATTTTCAAATTTATCCAACCACTGATTGATTATTAATCGAAATCGATCAAAAGTAGGTTTAATAAGAGAATAGTGGATGAAATTTCCTTTTTTCCAACCTTGAATTAATCCTGCTAGTTCCAATTTCTTTAAGTCCCTCGAAACTGCTGGTTGAGATTTTTGTAATAATGCTTCGAACTCACAAGAGCACATATCAGATTTTGATAAAGCTTCTAGAATCATTAATCGATCAAAATTCGAGAGCACATCAAAAATCGAGCGAATTTTTTGTAAATCTGGATTTTTCCTTATCTGTTCAGATTTTCTTTGAAGATTTCGATAATGAGAAATCGAATCCTTAATATCGCCACAATTTCCTAGAATATTGCAAATTCTTATTTCAAATGGTGTCAATTCATCTGAATCTGGAGGGGAAATATCCTTCGTGGGCATTGTATTATTTTGATAAAATATCAAAATTACTTATAAATATTATGTTCACGAATATATATAACAATTCTTAAATATTAATAACAATTATTGAATACACATAATCATACTATTTTTTTGAAAGTATGAAAGATTTTAGTGGGGCAATTATGCTAGAAAATTCGAATTTAATCTCTAATACAGAAATAGATAAAAATATAATTCAAGCACAACAAATTGATAAAGAAAAAAAACTCAGTTTTTTTGAGAAATTTTTGGTTTTGTGGATTCCAATTTGTATGATACTAGGAATTTTACTATCGGAATATACAAATTTAAGCACAGCGATCGATTCTTGGTCAATTCGTGGAATTTCTATTCCAATTGGAATTTGTTTATTTCTGATGATGTATCCTGCAGTGTTGAATCTACGTGCTTCTGAATTGAAAAAGCTTAAGGATAATCCAAAACCAATTATATTAACGCTCTTTTCAAATTGGATAGTTGCACCTTTAGTTGGATTTGCTTTGGCAAAATTGTTTTTGGGAGATAACGATCAATTGTTTGTGGCTGTAATTTTGCTCAGTTCTAGCCCGTGCACAGCAATGGTACTAGTTTGGGGTTCCATGGCTCATGGAAATCAAGAACAAAATGTAGTAAACACCAGCTTAAATACCATATCCATCATGATTTTTTACGCTCCACTGGTTGCATTTCTCACTGGAATACAAGATATTGATGTTGATCGGGTTAGTTTAGCCATTTCAGTTTTAGTATTTATTGGTTTACCGATAATATTAGGTATCTTGACACGTAAAATTATAATTCCAAGAAAAGGAGAAGCATGGTTTAATGACGTTTATCGCCCAATTTTAGGTAAAATTTCAATTATTGCATTGTTAACAACTTTGATTATTCTATTCGCCTTGAATGGTAATACATTGTTAAAAAATCCACAGTATTTGCTGCTGATTTCAATTCCCTTATTACTTGGATTCGTAATAGTTGTAGGATTTAATGTTCTAATCACAAAATTATTTAGATTAAAATATCGCGAAGCAGTGTTAACAGTAATTATTGGATCATCCAGTCATTTTGAAATAGCAATAGCTACTGCAATTTCTGCATATGGGGTTGGTTCATTAGCTGCATTAGGAACAACCATGGGTTTATTCTGGGAAATTCCAGTAATGCTTAGTTTAGTCTATTTCGGTCGTTATTTAGGGAAAAAGCATTTCTGGCCACCAAATACTCCCGTTAAAAGTGAAAGTAAAGAATGAAACTATTCACACTTTTCACATTAATCACACTATTCAAATTAATACTTTTCCTTCTATTCAAAGTGAATAGTTAAGCTAAATATCTATTTAGAAGTGGAAAAAAGACAAAATAAATACTATTGTTAATTAAACATTCATGCTTCATTTGCTAATTCAGTGTAAAGAATTCAGAAATAATGTAAGTAATTTTTGCGAAAAGTTTTCAATATTTCTATATCTTTTAGACAATTCAAATGAATTCATTTTGAATTTTATATCACATGATTTGATTTAAAGTGCGGGTCCATCTCTTTAAATCTGATAAACGAAATCTATGTACTTTTTCCCAAAATTTTATAGCTCGTCTGACGTCCTTTTTACTAAAAAATCCTTCATTCACAAGAAAGATACAAAAATCAGGCAAAAAAATAGCTTTCTTATTAATACTTAATGCTGCAGCATTTAACGCGCCATCATCTGATATGAGAACACTTGATTCTTGAATTAGAGATAATAAAAGGGTTTGATCTGCAATATCAAAATCTTCAAAAAAAGGAAAATTTTGAATCATTTGCTCGAGTTCTTTATCTTCAACAGGGAATATATAACAATTAGTTGGAGGAAAAAAATGGTCTAAGTTATAATACACCCATTCACTAAGAACATCTTGAGTGATACAAATTCGAAAAAATTTCAATACATGCCTTAAATCAATTATCTTGTAATTGTAAAGTTCACGAATATGATTTAACGCACAAGTATCAAGCAAAAAAAACATTACCATCTTTTTCATTATCCTATTTTGATGATTTGCTTTTTTTTAGAAATTCAGTTGTTTTTAGGCTCATGGCAATTTCTAGGGATTTTTCAGTCAATTCATCAGGAATTTTCTCTTCTGCACCCCTTCGAGTCCATTCTTTGAGAAATTCTGAGCCATTAAGTCCAGAAATCTTCCATGCTTTTTTTCTATTAATTTTTCCTTCTTGAAGAAGTTTGAAGGCTAAATCAACTCGTTCATGAGAGATAATGCGAAATATATTATGTTTAACAAACTCAGTTATAGTTAATCCTCGATTATGAGCAAGTAATTGCAAGATATGTTTTTCTTCTTCAGAAATTCGAAAATTTATTTGTCCCATAGATTTCCACTATACAAAAGATAAATTTAATATTTAAATAATTGGATAGCTTTGTATATCAGATAAAAAATAATAAATCATTTTATTTTAAAATAGTAAAGATTAGTGTTTTAAAGAAGAAAAATGATAATATAACTTTAAATTAAAAGAATTAAGATTTTTCGATGAAGAGATGAAGTTATATCCATTTCCAGACAGGTTTTATAATTATTTTTTTATTTTCATATTTTACTTCATCTTCATCATCATAGGTCAATATTAAACCTTCATTAAGATTAAACTTAATTAGGGCTTCAATTAATCCATCAAATTCTCTTTTCATATTATTTTCATTTAATTCATAGCATACTTGAATTGCCAAAGTTATTTTTTCTTTTTCTTTGATTACAAAGTCACATTCACCATTTTCTTTAAAATAGAAAATTTTTTTATTTCTTCTTTTTAATTCTTGAAAAACTAAGTTTTCGAGCATTCTTCCGTGATCAGCTGAGAATGAAATTGAATTTGCTCTGGTTAATCCATTATCTATTGAGTAAACCTTTTTTGGATTAACCAATTGTTTTTTTAGAGAATAACTGAATCTTGAAATTGTAAATAATAGATAACTTTCTTCAAAATAAGAAATAAAAGATATTATTGTATTAATAGAACCTGCGTGGAATATTTTTTTAAGGTTGTTAAAAGAAAATTCTTTTCCTACATTTGTTAGTAAATAAATTCCTAATTCTATTATTAGTTTGGATTCTCTAATCCCATATCTTGCGACTATATCTCTTAAAACAATATCGTTAAAAAGTTCTTGAAGAATTTGTTCATTCTCTAATTTTAGAAATTCAGGAAAACCTCCATTTTTTAAGTAATAATCAAAAGAAGCAATATTGCTGTCTTTATTTAAGAATTGGAGCATTTCTCGATAAGAAAAGGGAAATAATTCATATCTTAAGTGTCTACCTGTAAGTTTTGTTCCTAATTCTTTACTAAGTAGTGATGCATTTGATCCTGTTATCACAAATTTCTTTCCTTGATCTAACCTTGATCTAACAAAAATCTCCCATTGCTGAATATTTTGAATTTCATCTAAAAAATAATATTCTGATTCTCCATATTCTTTAATATATATCTCATCAAGTTTTTGAAAATCTGAATTATCAAAGCTTAAAAGGCGCGTATCTTCGAAGTTCATATAATAAAAGTTAGGTAATTCTTTCATAAGTTGAATTAATAATGTGCTTTTACCACATCTCCGTATTCCTGATATTACTAGTGCAAAATTCTTATTTATTGTAATATCATTTAATATTTCTCTTTTTATGCCAAAATCATATTTTGAAAGATTATCTTTTTGAGATTTAACTATTTCTTTCAAAGTTTTTTTTAAAATCATATTAAAATAAACCAATTAAAGGCATTTAAAAGTTTTCATTATCAATGAACAAAAGTTTTCAATGATAATGAACAAAAGTTTTCAATAGCAATGAATAAAAATTTCTTTTATTAATAAACAATATTTTATGATTTTTTCTCTTAATTTATTTATGGTCATCGCTAAATTTAATACTCATGAGAAGATCTCGAATAATCAACTATTTATTAGCTATTCTCATCAAGATAAAAATGAAGCATATCTCATTACGAATTTTCTTGGTGGGAAAAATATTCGCTTTTGGTATGATTATGTATTGAAAGAAAATCCAGGAATCGAATGGAAGAAAGAAATCGAACGTAACATTCGTTTCAGTGAAATTTTTATTATTCTACTCTCTGAATTCTCCATAAAATCAAGTGCTGTTAGGGAAGAATATCGTTTAGCTAAAAAATTTGAAAGAAAAATAATCCCCATCATTTTAAATGAAGATTTAAATGCTGAAAACATCAATTCTACGAATAATGAAGAATATTCTAAAATAATAAAAGAGCATTTTCCAGATATTTACAAAAATCAATATATTGAGAAATATCGAACTGGATACGATTTAATCGAATTTCAATCAAGCTTGTTGGCAATGGTTGAGAAGCTAACTGGTGTGCAAATTCAAGAAAGTGTTGGTTTAGTTCCTATCTATAATATTCAAAAAACAATAATTGGTTTCACCACACGACCCTTTTTACATTTCATTCCCCAAGCTTATCACAAGACTATTATCGCTATCCTCGTTGCTCCTGTTATGCAAGATAAAGGAATTATAGATCCCACGAAACGAAAAATCATCGTTCAAGTAAAACCAAAAAAAAGGAAGAGAAGATCTGGGAGTTTAGCATTTTTTGGAGGGCATAACGAAATAAATGAGTCTTATACTGATACCGCCATACGGGAATTGAGTGAAGAAATTAATATTCCTGAAGAAGAAATTACCAAACAGCCTCTCATTAGAATTGGTAGAGAAGGTGAATTCTCATGGACAGCAGAAGATAAAGAATTTTCACGGTATAACTATGAATTCAGCACATTATATGTATACCATCTTGCAAATCGTCCGTATTTCTTTCAAGAAACGATAGGACCTAAGATTTTACCCGTTTTTACAATTCAAATAACCTTAGATGAATTATTCAATATCTATAATAATTCAACAACAATTGGTTCATTTATAAAAGACAATTCAATCGAAATTCCTGAAAACATACAAAAAAACATGGGAGATTTCACGGATCCATTACGATTTAGTGATGATATTGTTCGTTTATTTGGATATCCTGAAAATATCACACAAAAAAATGGACAAAGCTTTAGTGAAGATCTACAAAAGAGAAGAGAAAAATATGAAAAGAGATGGAAAGCTGCAATCTTTGATGCAATTCAAAATCCCCACCATCTGTCAAACCCAGACTGTAAATTAATTTTATAATTCTTCGTTTTTTTCTTCAATTCAGGCAAAAAACTATAATTATAAAAAGATTAATGGAAATTTTTTACTAGCAAAATACGTTGAAGGTAGGTATTTCTTATGACTGAATTAAAGAAAAGAAGAAATTTAAATCGAAAAAGAGCAAAAAAAAATGTCCCACTCGCCCAATTTTTTCAAGAAATACTTCAAACTAGTAACTCTATGGAAGTAATAGTATATGAAGGACTTGTAGGCATTAAAGTCAATTCTCCAGAAGAGGCTATGAAATGTTTTGAAAATGATCTTAATCTCCTTTACAATGGTTATTTACATTATTTTGAGGAGGAATTGAAATTCATCGAAGATTCCATATATGAATATGATTTCGGCAGTAAAGAATATAAAAAGTATAAAAGAAAGATTAGAAAATTAGTAAAGGACTATCGCAAACAGCAAGAAGTCTGGTTAAAAAATAAAGAATGGAAAAGTAAATTTGAAGAAATTTTAAGAAAAATTTGGGCGAATATTTTAAAACCAGAAAACTACCAAGGAATTCAAGGCTATGTACTTCAGTATAGTGGAAATGTTAGTGTTAGTAATGATTCCGATTATCTTTATTCATCTGAAGATTTATTACTGTTAAAAGACAGTGCTCCAGATGGTATTACTGGTATTGCATTATCCAATGAACTCTCAAGTTTATTACATAATCTCGATATATTCATAAATGAAATACAAGAAATCTTATCTAGAATGTTAAATTGTGATGATGAAACAAAATGGATGAGATTGTTAACAAGAATTTATACTTCAGAAGATTTTCCTGTTGGAGAAACTCATTTTTATGCAATTCAAAGTATGGTTAGGAATTTTGGAATAGATGGATGGGAAATTGCCATGCGAAGAAGAGCAAAAATAAAAAAAAATAACTGGTTAGAAGAAGATTATGATTACTATATTTTTCCGCAAGAACTCAAATTATTGATAAAAATCAGCAATAAAATCGGTCATTATATTAATATACATGAACAAAATTTTTATCCTTCTTATAGAAGTGGAAAGGTCCGTTCCGCCGAAAGAAAAATAGAAGATAAATGTTTTGCAATTATTAGATCGGTTACTGATTTTGATGATTTAGAATTTGAAGATTTTATTGATATAGAATATAAAGATTTTGACTACTATTGGGAAGATGACGATTTTATGCATATCAGATCTTTAGGATTAAGAGGGTTATCCTTAAGCAAAATTCCAGAGGAAATTTTTAATTTTAAGTTTTTAAATTATTTAGATCTTTCTCAAAATTCGATTGAATATATACCTGAAGCAATCTTGAATTTAAAATTTTTAAAAAAACTGAATTTGATCGAAAACCCTTTAAAATTAAAATATCAAAAAATATTCGAGAAAAATCCATTATTAACTTGTGAATATATTAAGAGTTATCTTCAAAATGAAAAATTGACACTGGATGATATTAAAAGCAGAATTACACAGAACCAGGCTTTAGATTTTTCAAAACATATCCCGAAAGTAATCCTTAATAATAAAGAACAAATCATAAAATTTTGTCAAAAGCACCATTCAAGTACAGCAAAATTCCTTCAGAATTACTTGAAAATGGATTTTATTCAAGAAGAAGCAATCCATCTAAATGAAGCTAAATGGATTAGACAGCTTTTTACTGAGATTTCTACTGAAATTCCACTTTATCATGATATCGCATATAATTTCGATGAAGAATTTGAATATCAAATTGATAAAGGTATTATTTTAAGAGAATACAGAGTATCCAGAATTTTCTTAAATGGTCTCCAACTAGAAGAAATTCCCAAAGCGATTTTTCACTTCAAAAAGTTGATAGAATTGCAACTAAAGAATAATAATTTATCAGATTTACCTTTTGAAATGGATAAATTGAAAAAATTAGAATATATTTCTTTATCAGGTAATAACTTTTCTGAAATTCCGGTTGTTCTTGGTGGTTTTGAAAAGTTAAAGGAAAAATGTTATGAAGAATTAAAAGAGTATTGTGGATTTGAAGAAGTAACTGGCGAAACTATCAAAAATCATATAAAAACTCGATATCATACAGAGAAATTGAATTTTCAAGGAAATCCACCATCTAACAAACCCTGATTGTAAATTGATTTTTTAATTCTTTGCATGTTCCTTCAATTCAGGTAAAAAGTGATATGCTAAGATAAAACTTCCTACTGCCATGATGATAGAGATATATAATGCAATATGCCAATTCCAATCAAAAATAATAAATTTCAGAATTATCGAGAAAAATACGGTAAAGATTGCAGGAACAGAGCCTAAAATGCCCCAAATATAATCAATTTCATTATTATTAAAGGATGAATAAATATAATCCATACTGAAAGGTTTAACAAAATCCCGCGCCATTAAAATTATTACCGAAATAAGCATCCAAATATAAAGCTGACCAGCAGCTAAAATCATACTTAAAGGAATCACATCAAAAATCAAATCAAAGAGAAAAATTTGTTTTTTTTTTAGGTTTTTTTGTTAAGACCGCCATTAAAATGCTCAATCCTCCAACTAAAAGATGTCCAAAACCGTAAGATTCAAAAATATCTGAAATTGGAAAGCCTTGTATGAAAAAAATAGATGGTAAAAATGAAAAAGTGGCAGAAATCCAAGATGTCATTATTGCAATGATTAATTGAAAAATCAAAACTTTTTTGTTAACTAGTGATTTAAATGAAGAAATTGGTTGATTTTCGATTGTTTGAGTTATATTTGAAGAGGTTTTGTTTGTTTCCATTTTTTGGTTAACGATCCTGTTGCGATTCCTAAATATAGGAATAAATCACGAATAGAGAACACTTTACCTCTTTCATTTTTTGCTCACAAGCGCGTAGATAGCTAATGAAAAAGTAGTGACTCGTAAATTACCAAATTTGCTACTTAACTTAAAAATTGGTAATATAATAATGCAAATTTGAGTGATCACTTTATATGCCGTTATTGCAACAGGTTTTTGTTGAAGATTGAAGAATAATTCGGAACCTAAATCAATGATCTCAAAGAAACTCCAGAAAAAGAAGAATAACAAATAGATTAACATAAAATCTAGTCGAAATATATTATAAATTGAGTTATGTTTCTTTTTTGAATTAAATCCGATCATTTTACAACCAGTTAAAGATTGATCATGAAATTATTTTTCAATAATGAGCAAGATACAGAAAAGATCATTTTTTATTTTTCTTATACTCACAATTTAGAATAGTAAAGTTGTTGAGAATATGTGATATTAGAAGTAATATTAAGTTGTACAAATTCAATGTGGATAAAATTCGTTTTGGATTGCAAATAGTAAATATTAATGGAGTTCTTGGATTTGTTAATTTATGGAAAACGAAATTCAACACTGTCCAGATGATATTTCTATTGAAAAATTGAAAAGTGAATTAATTGCCCGAAATATTCGTTGGCAAAAAATTAAAGATGGTTCTAATTCGATAAATGGTTCAATGAAGACTGTAATTTTATCTTGTATTGATTCCAGAGTCCCTATTGAAAAAATTTTTAGTGCAAAACCAGGTGAGATTTTAGTTTTAAAGAATGCAGGAAATCTCATTACTGAGGATATGTTACGTTCAATTTTAGTTGCAATATTAGAATTAGGCGCAAAACATGTTATTATAATGGGTCATACAAACTGTGGTATGGCAATTAGAAATATTACTTATAAAATTGAGCATCTTAAATTGAAAATTACTCCTGCTTTGAAGGAAAAAATTGAAAAATCTGAACATCAAACTATCTCTGAGTGGTTTGGATTCTTTGATGAAGGTCAATGGATTAAAAACGCCAAGATTCAAGGTGAAAAATTAAAAAAATGGTTAGAAGTATTACTTAAAGAAGAAGATCGCCCAAATATTATTATTGCTTTATATAATCTTGATTCTGGTGAAGTATCTTTTCCTGAGTAAAAATCTTTTATTTATTTTTTATTATTAATATCAGATTTACACCTATTTTTTTCCCTACTTATTCAATAAGAGAATGGTAATTGTCAAATCTGTGCACTTTTTTCATCGGAAATATGAGTGTTATCACACTTAAACAGCAAATCATACTAAAAGTAATTATCAAAGAAGTATAAATCAAATAAGGTGGAAGTTCTGAACCATTAGAATAAAGATATACAATAAAGATAATCAAAAGTCCAATAGGAAACGAAGAAAAGATAAAAATCTTTTTCAATTGCTTTCGATTATTATAAGGATTTGAGACTTCTTTGTTCGAATCTGAGTAATAAAACACTTTAGATTGAGTAAATCGAAATATAAATGTTACTAAAAGTAATTTAAACATATCACCGGGTAAAAATGGAAATAATCCAAGATTCAAGGCTATTTTCAATTTTAACCCTAATATTAGAAGCATAGAAACTCCAGAGATATAAATAATTGAAGTTGCAAAAAAGCCAATTGAAAGAATTCTAAGAAATGAAAGATGCTCATTACTTTTTTCTTTGATCCAACCAATTGTCCATGCAGAAAAAACGAAACCTATTAAGTATCCACTGGTTGAACCTATTAGAACAGAAATTCCTGATTTCATACCTGAAAACCAAGGAATACCGGCAATTCCTCCAAAAATATACAATATTTGAGATAAAACTCCTTTATTTTTTCCTAATATAAAGCCGGATAAAAGAATAGAAAATGTTTGAAACGTAATTGGTACTGGTGTAAATGGGAGAGTGATTGAAATTAAACCACCCAAGCCAGTTAATAAAGCAAACGTTAAAACACTTAGAAGATCATTTAATCCTATAAGGAATTGAGAATATTCCGTTCCAATTTTTAGATTTGTCAAGGAAAGTTGATTTTCTTGGTTATTGTAAGATCGAGTCATGACTTGTATAGACAATCATTGATATATATAAAAAATCTTCTAAATAAATATTTTAAAATGTTAGAAGCAGATATTTTTTGTTTTTGAAATTTAGAACTCCAAATGGCATATTGAACGATTAACTTTTCATCAGTTATTCTCACAATGGTAAAAATGATGTTTAAATAGAGGATATTTCATCTTTTTTAATTTAAACGCTTTTTTGAATATCATTTATATATTTCCGACTTAAATCTGAAATATCGCAATTCTTTTTTTGTCGAACTCGATTTTTTCAAAGAATTTGCTAAAAATTTACCATCCTGCTTATAAATTCTTCAATTTTATGTCGAATTTATTATAATTATTGATTTTCATACGTTGAATTTGGTACGTTGATAAAATCGACAAAAAATAAGGAAGGATATTTTGGATTTGAGTCGGAAGAATTAAGATGAAGGAATGAAAAACTTCGAATCTTTGAAATTTAAAATATTCTCAATTATTTATGTGTTTTATTATTTTTCAAGATTTACATTATCAATTCATAGCCGTTTCTCAATTTAAACTTGGGCCGAAAGTTTTTTGCCCACCTTATATGTTCATCTCGCAGTTCTTTTTCTGGAATCTGCTCCGCAGCAATTAAAGCATAATCCATAAATTTAATCCGCTCTGCAGTCCATGTGGTTTCAAACCCGTATTCTTCAAAAAATAGCTTTTCCCACTCCTTATAGCGTTCGAGATTCTCCTGCTTTCGGGGATGGATGAAAGAATCAAAATCATACATGAATTCCTCACTGTTTTCAATAAATAAGTCTCCAGCCGATGAGAGCGACAAGTATCATTTTTATGAAGATCAATTTCTTTATTAAAAATTATTTTTTTCTTGTGTTTTGTTTTTACTCAATTTTTCTACTGGTTTTTTTTAACAGCAATAAACGGCTAAATTCCTTGTCAACTTGCTCAAAATTCTTTCCGAATCCCTCCTAACATAACTATCGATAATTGCATCAATTCTTTCCCGCTCTTTCTCCTCTCTATCGTAGCCTTTCGCCTGAAGCGCCCGTAACTGATACAATTTGCCCGAAAACGACGCAATCAGCGCCATCAAATCCGTCACCAGCTGCTCCTCCAGAGAAGTGTTCAATCCACGCTCCACCTCGATTATCTGCAGGTAACATTTGCTTTAATCCTTCAGAACCGGTTAAATGGCCAATTATTCCTAAAACAGGCTTAACTAAATTGTTTATTGCACCTTTTAATGTATTTGCTAAGCTGCTATCCATATTTAGATAATCGATTATTTCTTCTGCTAAGTCAAAAATATTAGGTAATGCTGGAGATTCCCGAGTATCATCAGTCCCTAATATTCCTACCTTCTTTCTACGAATAGGCCCTACGATCTTCTCTGCTAAATCGATCAATTTCAAATTTTGGAGATTTAAATAATGGAAAGTAATTTAAATAATACGAAGAAAGAAATCGAAAATATTGGTTTAAAATATGTAGAATCGCAAGAACATTACTTATTATTCAGTATTCTTTTTCCTTTTTATTCTATTATAGTACAGATTATAAATATATTGTATACCTTAGAACTAGTTCGTAGACCTCCACCTCCACCACATCCCCCTTTACCTCTTATAGATATTTTAACACCATTTATCATTTTCTTGATGATTTCATTATTTGCTCTTTTAAAATTCATTTATCTGTTGTTTTTAAAAAAGAAGGTAAGGAAATTACATCAATATATGATTATTCTAAAAAACCTTGAAAAGCATGAAGAATTTGAAGAAATTGAAAATATTCCTTCTTTGGTAAAAATTTTCTATGATTTGATAAATTATGTTAAGACTATTCGTGTAATTTTCATCTTTGTCAACTTAGCATTTATATTGTATTTACAATGGTCTATTCGATTTATTTTAACCTATCTTCATTTAATTCCACCTGGACCACTTCCTTCCAACCTTATTTTTCATGCTTTGAATAGTATCGCTGAATTTGGCTTATTAATATATATGGTTGTTGAATGGCATTATTTCTTACGTTGGAATAAAAAAATCAAAAAATTAGAAGATTTTGAACGCTTAATTTTCGATGAAATCAAATATGATAATCCTTCTTTATAAGCTTTAATTTAATTAGAATGGGAGAAATGATAAAAAATAAATGAAATCCTATTTTAAAGATCGTGTTGATCAATGGATGTTCCGCCCCACTCGTATGGGAAAAATTGGTGGAAACGGACATTTGATTGATAAAAATTTAGCGCAAGCTAAAGGAAGGTAATGGAAAATTAATATCTATGATGTATATCCCCAAGATTTGATCAGCGCAGTTGCTGAAAAATTAAAAGCTGAGGAAACCATCAAAGCTCCAAAAGAGGCAATGTTTTGGAAAACCGGATGGTTTAAGGAGTATCCTCCAGTCGATTATCAAAATTTCTGGTATATTCGCGCAGCCAGCATTTTACGAAAACTTTATCGTAAACCTATTGGTGTAAACCGTCTTAAAAAAGAATATGGTGGAAGAGATCCTGGATATGTTCATTTAAAGCATAGTGCCAAAGGTTCTGGTTCAATTATTAGGCGAATATTACAACAATTAGAAAAGGCAGGATATGTCCAAAAAACTGAAAAAAATGGTCGTCATATTACCAATAAAGGGCGATCTTTACTTGATGCATCTGCTGCAGAAATTCTAAAAGCAGAATCGTCAAAAAGCTAATTTATTTTTAACAAACACTATAATCAATTTATTTAAAGGTGAGGTTGATCTAATGAGCGATGATGAAGAATTAAAAAAACTGAGAGCACAGCGCATGGCTGAGTTGCAAAACAAACAAGCGCAGCAACAACAGCAAGAAGCATTGCAGCAACAACAGAAGCAAGCTTTAGAAGCGCAAAAACAGATGCTTCTCATGCATATCTTATCATCTGAGGCTAGATCCAGATTAGCTAATATAAAATTGGCTCGACCTGAATTTGGAGCAAATATTGAACTTCAATTAATTCAAGCATATCAATCAGGAGCATTACATGGTAAAACACCCATGTCAGATGAATTTTTTAAAAGCCTACTCATGCAACTTCAAAACCGAACCAAAAAACGAACTGGAAAAATTGTTTTTAAATAAAAAAATAAATTGAAAAAAAAATCAAAAATAGAAAGAAATGAATATAAAAATAACAAAAAAAAGTGAAAAAAATGGCTAGAAATAAAGACTTACCCCGTAAAATACGCTTGATGAAGCATAAAAAGAAAAGTGGGAATATTCCGACTTGGGTGACTATGAAAACTAAAGGAAAAGTTCGTTGGACTCCATTTAGCCGACGAAACTGGAGAACACAGCGATTAAAATCATAATCGATTTTCGTATTCTCTTTATCAGGATGATGAATTAAGATGGCAAAAAAGAAAGTTATTAAGAAAATTAAAACTGAAGATAATCAACTTAAAGCTGTAAAAGTAGATAAGCGCGTTGAGCGTGAAGAACAGAAAAAGAAGGAAGAAGAAGCAAGAAAGCAAGCAGAAGCTAAAAAAGAAGTAGATGCCTTCGATTTAGATGAAGTACCTGAAGGTGAAGAAGAACTTAGTGAAATTGAACAAGAAATTGCTGAAGCAGAAGAAGCAGAATTCGAAGAAGAAATTCAAGAAGAAAGATTCTATGTTGTTCCGCTTGCAAAAAAGGGATTTGAACGCGCCCCTCGCTGGAAAGCTTCTAAAAAGGCCATTAAAGTACTTCAAGAATTTTTAACCCGTCATATGAAACCTGAAGGACCTGTATATATTTCCCCAGAATTGAATGAACGAATTTGGGAAAATGGAATCAAACATCCTCCTCGGAAAGTACGTGTTCGGGTTACAAAAAGTGTTGATGGGATTGTTCGTGCATATCTAGCATAGATTCATCTGAGATATGCTTTAACCTTATCCTAAATTTAACTATTTTTTCTTTTCTCCTTAATATGACAGAGCTTTGATTCAATATGCCGATAAAAAAAGAAAACATTTTTGGAGGGCCAAATATCGGAGTATATTTAGCCATGAATAATGCTTATTTTCTCCATCCACCTAAAATTAATCCTAAAATCCTTGAATTCGTAAAAGAAATTCGATCAGATATGGTTTCGATTGAAACATTTATCGGAGGTGGCGCTGTCATTGGATCCTATGTGGCAATGAATTCATTTGGAATTATTGTACCTCATAATATTTTTGACTCAGAATTAGAAGTTTTACGAGCGAATATGACTCACGAATTTCAAATTTCTGTTGTTGAGACTGATTTAAATGCATTTGGGAACTTAATTTTATGTAATGATCATGGTGCGATAATATCACCAAAAATTGGAGAAGCAAAGGATGTTATTTCAAAAGCACTTAAAGTTCCTGTTAGAGTTTTGGGTTTTGCTGGATCCAACTTACCTGGAGCTTGTGGATTAGCCAACAATAAAGGTGTTTTAGTCCATCCGATGATTGATGAACATGATGCCGAAATTATTGCAGATACTTTAAAAGTTGAAATTGATGTCTCTACGATTAACACAGGTAATCCTTATTTAGGTGGAGGAGCTATTGTAAATGACTATGGAGCTCTTTTTGGGCGCGATTCAACCGGACCAGAAATCCAACGATTACTTGAAGTATTGCAAATTGAATAACCAAAAGAATAATCAAAAAAAATTAAAATCATGATTCTTTTTTAAAATTAATATTTAGCACAATGTGAAAGATTATGGCAAACTCTGAAGTAAAAATCTATAAAATCACAGGAAAATATGTTAAAAAACATCAAAAATTTAAATTTACTAAATATGTTCGGGCGCTCACACCAGAAAATGCTTTGGATAAAGTACTTGGTGCAATTACCTCCCAGCGTATTTTACGCAGAAAAATCGAAATTGTTGAAAATACTGAAGTATCTTTGGATGAATGCCCAGATTTATATATTCGAGGACTTGCAAATCTATAATTCTAATTGAATGAGATCATTTTGCAGAACCAAAATAAACTTGGTTAAAAAACTCTTCTTCTTTTTTAATTCTTCTTTCATTTTTCATTTTAAAGGATTTAGATTCACAAAAATTCAAATTAGGAATCAAAGTTCAATAATGATTCCCAGAACTATCAATAACCTTTCCAAATACTGATAAACAATGAGCCAACATACAGATAAAGCCCCTATAGATATACAACAACTTATTTATATTTATCAAGTTTTACAAGACCAACAAGCAGCGATAATTGATCAGTTAAATCTTTTAGACACCCAGATTCATGGTGTGAAAACTGCTTTAACAAGCATGCAAGGTTTAAAACAAGTCGATAAAGAACATGAGATTATTATAAATATTGGTGTAAATGCCTACACCTATGCAAAAATTATTGATCCTAATAAAATATTAATATCTGTTGGGAAAGATATAGTGATCGAAAAATCTATTGATGATGCGATTGTAACAATGAGTGAAATACAGAAAAAATACGAAAATATTCGAGAAAAATTAAATCAAAATCATCGAGAGATAAGTTTAAAATTAAAAGAGATCCAACCGATTATCGATCAAACCTATAAACGTTGAAATATGGAAATTAAGGAGGAAATTTCTAGATGTTTTCAAAATTGCGTAAAGGGCTATCTTCAGTATTGAAAGTAACTCTAAATGACAAAAATATGGATAAAGTTCTTACTGATTTAAAATTAACATTATTAAAAAATGATGTAGCTGTTTTTGCGGCTGAAAAAATTGTCGAAGAAACAAAAGAACTGCTTGTTGGTACAGAGGTAGGAGCTTTTAGTAAAAAAAATTTACTTCGCACAACAGTTGAAAAAGCAATTTATACATTACTAAATGTTGAAAATCAATTTGATTTGATAGATAAAATAAAAAATCGGCTTAATCCAAGAAAACCATTTGTAATAATGGTTTTAGGGGTAAATGGGACTGGAAAAACAACAACAATTGCAAAATTAGTAAAATTATTAAAAAAAAAAGAAATTTCTGTCGTTGTCGCTGCAGCGGATACATTTCGTGCAGGTGCTATTGAGCAATTATCTCAACATATGAAAAATCTCAATACAAAACTAATAAAACAAAAATATAAAGCAGATCCTGCTTCAGTGGCATATGATGCTATTGATCATGCAATAGCAAAGAAAATTCAAACTGTAATCATAGATACAAGCGGTAGGCAAGTTACGAATTTTAATTTAATTGAAGAATTAAAGAAAATAAAACGAATTAATGATCCTGATCTCATTCTCTTTATTGGAGATTCATTGGCTGGTAATGATGTCTTATTTCAAGCTGAAAAGTTTAATGAAGCTGTTGGAATTGATGCCAGTATCATTACTAAGTTAGATGCTGATGCAAAAGGCGGTGCAGCTCTCTCCATTGCATATATAACAAAAAAACCAATTATTTATATTGGTGTGGGTCAAGGATATGATGATCTAATACCATTTGATCCTGATTGGTTTATTGAGAAATTGATTGGCAAAAAAAGTAAATAATAACGATCCACAAATACTCTTATCAAAAATATTTTAATTCATAAAAAATTGGTAAAGGTGAAGAATTCTCATGTCAGTTGCAAAGAATAGTCCTAGTGAGACGATGAATAAATTTCAACGATTTTGGCTAAATATCAAGCGTATTATTAAAATTTCAACAAAACCTACGAAAAAGGAATTTTTTACTATGGTTAAAGTTGCTTCGATTGGTATGGCGATTATTGGAGGCCTTTACTATATCGTTCAATTGATTTCAAGTTTACTTTCTAATAATTAAACAATTAAAATACTTTTTTCCTATATTTTGAGAATTTCTTAATTCCCATGATTCTCAGTTTTGTCTTTTTTCTAATAATCACATAACGGCTACCCCTCCTGTTAATAAACAAGAAATTGATTTAGATACGGTTTGGAAAGAAATATTCACTTGATTAAGAACCTGATCCAATATTTTTGGTTCATCACGAATAATAAAATAGAAAATCAATAATTCGTTCCATATTTCCATTGATCGTCGTCCTCGAAAATCAATAAGTTTTTTAAGCGCACTGAACTCTTTTTCGATAAGGTTGGAGGTTATGTGCATATTTCGAAATTGCTTGAGGATTATCTTCATTGCGGTGCCCACCACAGTAGAACTTCCACCAAGAGCAGTTATCCAACCTTTTTTTCTGTCATGATTGAAAACATGCACTTTCCATCCCTTTTTAGCAGATTTTGCTGGAGGTCGACCACGAGGTTTCCTGTTTTCTGCCTTTTCTTTCTTTTCTGCCGCAATAATATGTTTGGAACGGTTTTTACTCCCCTTTTTCGACCACGCTTTCGATTGCCTAAGCTCTCTTTGGTTGTTTTTACATGTCCTATAAACCATCCAAATGTTGTAGTAATTTCATTCGTTGTTTTAAAGATTGTTTTAGAAACGTCAAACTCATCATACGAATAGATTTCTACGATAATTCTCCTGTACGGAGGTTTGTGAATATGTCTTACATGTGTGAGATTTTTGCCTAATTTCCTTGCTACCCCTACATATACTTGAAATCCATCAGATATCAAGAGTTGTAGGCCATATAATAAACGATCTGCACAATTCTTGACAATTTCGAATATTATTGCTTTAGTTCGCTTTTTAACTAACTCGACTGCCATAATTTTGTTATTTCCACTCACTACAACAATCAAATACCATGTTTTCCTTCCGATTTTGAGAAATGTTTCATCGATAAACAAGCAATTACTCCGTCTCCGCTTAGTCTTAAAATATTTCTTGTGTTTAATCGAATTTGAGACTAATTTAATAACTTGTAATAGAAGCCTCGAAGTGGTCGATCTTTTTAATTGCAATCTTCTCGATAAAGATTTTACATTTAATCGTCCTCTTTTGAGTGATTAAGAGATGATCGTCTTGATATCGGTTTTCAATTCTTTGAAGAAGCGACTAGTATGCGGATAGAAACATCTTCCGCATGTAGTGCAAACAAATTGCTGTGGAGAACCTTTAACGCTTGTATCTTGGCTATTCTTAGTCAATATATGAACTTCTTCACCGTCTTTTTCATTTGGACAACATATTTTCACATAATCAGTAATGATTTTAGTCCCAATTGAAATATTTAGTGGAATACATAATCCATCAACCGGAAGTGTATCAATTTCACACGATCTTGACATGATATGGAACGTAACATACAAAACAATTACATGAAGATTAAAGAAAATCCTTAAAGTAATACAATTCTATGCTCGTTGGATCTTCAACTTTTAGATTTTTATCGATATTTACCGCTACGATATGCTTAATTCGATGTTTTATTGCTTCATCAAGAAATCTTTGAGTAACTACTCCATCAATTATTAAAGTCTTCATATTAGAATTCATTTCTTCAAAAATCTTAACATTGCTTGTACGGTAAATTTCTTGGTATTGATCATTTAAAGCTACAGCAATATTACTTGAGATTATTTCTTTCACTATAGGTGAAATTTTATCTTTTGGAAGAGAAATTCTTGGTCTTTCATATTTATCTCGTTCTCGCGTTGAACGACGCATACTTCGATCTTGTTTGGAACCACGATAACTTTTTTCCGATGCCATACCTCGACGAGTTCGGATTTGTTTATCTCTTCCTTGACGTTGAGAACTTGAATTCATCCTTCCACTTAAAGATCTGGAATGATTCAGATTTTTTTTTGAAGTTTGAGGCAAAACTGCTTTTTCACTCCGCTTTCTTCTTTCTTTAAGTAAATCAGAAACAAGACGTTTATTTTGTAAACAACTTACTAATTCTTTTGGGATTAATTCTTCAACTTCTTTATTAGGTGGTGCTCGAGCATAATATTTAATCTTTGATACTTGTAATAACTCATTAAGTATCATATCTCCTCCACGATCTCCGTCTAAAAATGCAGTGCACTCTTTTTCTTGAGTCAAATCTACAATTACTTTTGGAATTGATGTTCCATTTACAGCAACTGTATTTCTTACTCCAATTTTTAGTAATTGTTGAATATCATTTCGGCCTTCAACAATAATAACTTCATCTGCCTCTTCAATTTTATCTCCAGCAGGAAGTCCATTCCAAGTTATTACAGATTCTTTCTCTAATTCAATATTAATTTTTTCTGAAATTGAATTTCGATCAGCAGTATCTGCCTTCCAGTCTTTTAACAATTCTTTTGCGCGAGCTTCAATTTGAGCAAGTTTTGATTTTCGTAAGTCTTTAATCTCTTTTAACTGAAGAGATGCTCTACATGGACCTACTCGATCAACAGTTTCTAATGTAGCGGCTAAGATTGCTGTTTCAGTACGATCAAGGCTTGAAGGAATAATTATTTCACCTGTTGTTATGCCTTTTTCAGAAGAAGCGTTAACGATAATTCTTCCGATTCTTCCTGTTTTTTGAAGTTCACGTAATTCTAAAGAGTCTAAAAGACCTTCTGTTTGACCAAACAGCGCCCCAACAACATCTTGAACTTCTACAACTCCATTAACTGTAAAATTTGCAACTATATTGTATTTTGCACTAGTTTGATCAATACTTTCATTAATTCCTTTTGTCATAATATATTCACTGTTTCTTTTGTTTTATGAGTTGCAAGAAAATACAATTGTTATTAGAAAAAGCAGAAAAATGATGATAAAGTCTACCAAAACCCTTTGATTTTTAATGTCTTTTTCGTATATTACCTCTATAAATTGATAACTCTAAAGTGATTCTAATAATAGACATTTATCTAAGATAAATTCAAGACTATTTTAAGGGATTATCTTAAGATATTCATAATTCTCAAATTTAACTTTGATTCTTTATTTATCATTCGAAGTTTGATTTGATCTATACTTTATTCTTTCGGAATTTGATGATTCCATTAATTTCTTTAGAGTAATTAACCTTTTAGTAATATTAACCAATGATATTGATTGTATTGTGAATGAAGATTATCAATCGTAATATGTTGAATTTATTTCAACTTCAGGTAATATATGATATTTTGCATATTTCAACCAAAGGGAATTATAATTTTTCTTCCTTTTCTAATTATATACTTCCTTGCTTAATTTGTATATTTTTTATTTTTATCCTCAATGTAATTATTATCTATTTTATTGTGGTAATAATTGATTTGGATTATTTTTGTTATATTAGTTATAATTGTGATATGTGATGTGATAAGGATAATAGATGAAATATAAGAGTTATTTGAATATTTATCTATTAACATTCACGTTGAACACAGAACCTTTCTGACTTTTGTTCGTTATTAAGTTCAGAATGTTTCTTAAGTGAACCGTGAATTTTCTTGTATCTGGAGGATATTTATCCTCAATATTATAAAATTTATTTATAGATAAAAATATTTGGATAAATTTGAGAGTTATTGAGATATTTTACCATAAAATTTGAAATTGTAGTTTCATAAGATAACTAGGATATGGAAAATATTCTTGTATTTGGTGGAAAAGGAGGAGTCGGAAAATCTTCAATTTCTACTGCAACTGCTGTACATTTGGCAAGAAAACTCCCTCAAAAGAAAATTTTATTAGTTTCTTTCGATATCGCTCATAATTTATCCGATCTATTTGAAAAGGAGATTGGAAATGATATAACACAAATCACTCCTAATTTATTTGTAATTGAACCTGATCCTGATTTGTATGCTTTAAGTTATACGGGTGAATTAACGAAAAAAACGAGAGAGTTGTTTAAATCATCCAAACTTATGGCAATGATCCCCCAATTGGAGTCGATTGTTGAAGAATCTCTCAGGAGTGAAAACTTACCCCTTGCTATGAAAAATGCTCTTTTTTTTCAGAGTATTATTGATGCAGAAAATCCTATGCAAGGTATTGGAGAACGAAAGCTTCGATATATTGCTCTTAATCAAAGTAAAGAAACACCTCTAAATGAACGTGCTTTACTGCCAAAATTTGATATCATGGTTTGTGATTTTCCTCCAACAGGAAATATGATTGCACTTTTCGAAGTTCCTGCTGATCCTTCACGACGATTGATGAAATTAACCTTAAAAATTATTTCAGTTTTGCAGGATTCTTTAAACAAATTTAAGTCAATAACAAAATGGGCTCAACCCGCAATTTGGATGGCAAAACATGCAATCAACAAGGAAGCAAAACCTTCAAATCCTCTAGATAAGGAAGATCAACAAAATTTAGCCCAGAATATACTGGATCTTCTTTATGAAATGGAAAAACGCAGTGATCGTATTGCAGCTTTATTAAAAGGAATCGGTTCACTTCGGTTAGTGTCTATTCCTGAAAAACCTTCATTTGAAGAAGCAAAAAGGGCAAAAATACTTTCCGAACCTTTCATTTCAGTAGATGTATTACACATAAACCGTTTGATTCCACCTTCAGAAATGGGAAAAACGCTCTATTTAGATAAAATTCTTTCTAGTCAAGAAAAATATCGTCAAAAAATTCATAAAGAATTCCAAGACTTAAAAATATGGGAATCTCATTGGTTGGAAGATGAACCAATCGGAATTGATGGATTAACTCGTTTAGCTGAAGAGATCTATAAAGATTCTTCTACATTTGAGATTTTAAATCCATTAAATCGTTATTTAAAGAATCCTACAACGAAACAAGAAAAAAATCCCCTAAATATTGAAGAACTGCGTCAAAAATGGCGTGAGAGCTAAGATATTAAAAGTAAGCTGAATTCCAAAATTTTTTTGATGATCTCGCTTTTATTTTCTTGATATGCCACATGTGCAATTTGAAATTCGCGATCAACAAGGATTAAGCCGAGTAGGGCGATTTAAATCTGGAAAATTCTTTTACTATACACCAAATTTGATTTTTCCAATAAATGAATTTGAAAATCTCTTATCTAGCTTAAAAACAGAAAATTCTTCTTCATCAAATCAAAATTCATTGGTATTTGAAGATTACCAAAATTTAATAAAAAATACTGCCCATTCATTTTTGGCTTCTTTAATATTTGATCCATTGAGATTATTTTCAAAAAATCAATCAGTCTCCTTAGGACAAAAACAATCCTATCAAATTATCGAAAATCTTGATCTTTTTGGTGTTTATTCGATAAAAAACCTAAAAAATACTGATTTTTCTTCATCTTTTTCATCTTCTGAAAATCCATCAAATTCTGATCTCTCTCATCTTTCTCATTCTTCTCTTTCTAAGGATAACATTTCAAGCCATATCCATGTTTTATCAGCCAATTTTCCAAATACAGACTATAATAGATATGAATCATATGAAAAAGCCCTTATTCAAAATCGATTGGAACTTTATTCAACCCAAATTCTTGCCCAAAATCCAAATGACTTTTTTATATTAGAAATTCCCTTCACTACGCAAAAATCCATCATGAATTTGTATTTATCTTGGGTTCAGAATCATCAAGATCAATTATTTGGATTAAAGTTTACTAATATTTTTCGCAATTTAAGAAACCAATCGGAAATATTAGAGTGGATTTTTACTTTTAAAAACCAAACCTCTCCAAATTTGATGTGGATTGCTGGAGGGCAGATTTTTCCTCAAAATTATGCTTTAGCGATATACTTAGGATTCGATTGTATCGAAACTAATTCACTTTTTTATTATTCTTATCAAGGGTTATACATTACTTCTCAATCGTCTCAATGGTTGCGTAATCTTCAAATTCCTCCTTGTGCTTGTCCAGCCTGCCAGCATTTGGAAAGATTGGTGCCTGGAACAGGTTCAGAGAGTTTGGAACAATTGCATTTGATTTTATATCATAATATTTTTACTGCTCGTACAGAAATTCGACGTATTGAACAGTATCTAAGTGAAGGATCACTTCGATCGTATTTGGAAGCTCAAACTCATACAAAACCTGAATTTGCTGCTATGGTTCGACTTATCGATAAAAATT
Source organism: Candidatus Harpocratesius repetitus (assembly GCA_021498095.1). Lineage (GTDB taxonomy): Archaea > Asgardarchaeota > Lokiarchaeia > Sigyniarchaeales > Promethearchaeaceae > Harpocratesius > Harpocratesius repetitus. The sequence goes on from JAIZWK010000001.1 coordinate 2,088,851, forward strand.
ATGCAAATGAAATTAATTCACGCTACAAACTATGCAATTCTCATAAAGTCGATTGTATTGGAGTTGAATCATATTTTCGACCTGAAGTACAAAATTTTATTCAACGTGTAAAAAATGAAATTACCCCTGCTCAAAAATACCGAATTGTTGTAATTCTTCCATGTGCTGCAAAGAAACCATATTCTCAGTCGAAATCTCATCAATATTTTAGAAAAATCATCCGAAAAACGATGGGAAAAGAATTTTACTCTCAAGTGCATCAAGTTATCATTACTTCACCATTGGGAGTTGTTCCAAGAGAAGTGGAGCACATTTTTCCCGCAGCTCATTATGATATTCCTGTAACTGGTGATTGGGATGATTACGAAATTAATATAACTGGAGAATTGCTCGCGAATTGGCTTAATAAATATCAACATATTGAAGATGGCAATAATCAAAAAGAAGAAAGCCCTCTTATCGTAGTTGCTCATGTTCATGGAGGATATTATTCAGCTTGTAAAGTAGCTGAAGACAAAATGAAATTGGAATCAAGTAATGTTATTTGGAGATATACTTTAATTCAAGGAGAAACTGCTTCACCTTCTTCAAAGATTGGGTTGAAAGCATTAGAAAATATTCTTAATGAAATTAAATTATCTTGGGTTTTGTTAAAAAAAGATGGAATAGAATATAGAAATAATCATGATACTAATTTATCAAAAAAAGAAATCATTTCATCTTTAACAGAAGCAGAAATTATGATTCGTGCCAATTTAGATTATCAATTTGGTAAAGGAGCAGGAGATTTGTTTATGGATACAGGAATAATTGTAAATAAGTCCAGGAACCCTCAATATTTTGAAGTATTCACATACGATGGTGCTGGAAAATTTCAGATTGGGCGACTTCATACGAATTCTGGATTTCTTAGGCTCACGCCTCGTGGGGCACAGCGCTTAATTACTCATGGTCGGAATTTTATAAAAATTACTGAACCTACTATGAAAGGAACAACTGTTTTTATTCCAATCTTAGCGAATTTGGATTCATTATGTCATCCGGGAGATGAAGTAATTGTTCTAAATTCCAACAATGAATATCTTGGAGTAGGAGAATTAATTCGGGCTCCAGCAGATTTGAGAAATATAAAATATGGTTTAGTTTGTAAACTGAGAAAAAAAGTTAAAGAGCAACACTTTTCCACTTCTTCTACTGATGTAGACCTATTGAAGGAGATTGAACAATGAATTCTGAGAAGAAACTTCCATCTGCAATTTCTTATCTGCGCGAAGAATTGCAGTATTTACGCCAAAGACCATTATCCAAGCAAAAAAAAGCAAAAACGCACCAATTTTCAAAACCTGTCGCCAGTTTTTCAAAGCCTGATAGGCTCAAATCAGGAATGGGAACAGAGATTACTTTAATTTTTCGATCTCGCGCCTGTAGTTGGGCAGGTTCTGCCTCAGGAGGTTGTACTATGTGTGGATATTGGAATGATCGAGCCGAAGGCGATATTACTGCAGATCATTATTGGCAACAATTTACTTCGACAATTGAGAAGTTTAAATCACAATTAGAGGATGTTAATCAAAAAATAGTATTTAAAATGTTCACTTCTGGGAGCTTCTGTGATCCTAAAGAATTAGATGAAAAACTTCAACTTAAAATTTTGCAGAAACTAACAGAATTTCCGTCAATAAAAGAAATTGTCATCGAATCGCGTCCTGAGTTTTTAACCTCTGATCTATTGACTAAATATCGACAAATTATTTCAGAACAATATCTGGAAATCGGTATAGGTATAGAAAGTAGTTCTGATTATATCCGCGCTAACATAATCAATAAAGGATTTAATTGGAAACAAGTAATTAAAGCAGTTGAGCGGGTTCATACTCACAATTTTGGTGTAAAAGCCTATTTGCTCTTCAAACCTCCCTTTCTTTCAGAATATACTGCTTTAATGGATTTATTTCAATCAATTCGAGATTGTGTGCAGTTAGGAGTGGATACAATCTCTATTAATCCTACCAATATCCAACAAAATACCATCTGTAGCGTACTTGCTTCTCAAAATCAATTTCGATCTCCATGGTTTTATTCACTATTTTGGATAATAAAGCATGCAATTTCTCAAAAAGAACTAGAACATACTCGATTACTTTGTGACCCAAGCGCTGCTGGCAAAGAGCGTGGGATTCATAATTTTTACAGTCATCATCCATCTAATTCAGAAGCAATTGACATTCTGCAAAGATTTGTTGAACATCAAGAACTTTCTATAATTCCTGAAATAATTAATGATAAGGAATCATTGGTTAACTATAACAGATATCGAACTGAAATATTATATAAATGGAGTTAAAATGTAGGTAAAATGCTATTTTTTCTTCCAAAATAGAATATTCCATTTGTTAAATGCCCATTCATTGTCTTAAATGTGGATGTATCAGCAATAATTAATTGAAAATCTTTAACTAAATCAAAAATTTCTTCTTGTGAATGATGTCGAAAAATACCACCATCCGGCAATTCAAATATCCCATAATGCTGATATTTTTTTTCAAATTTCAAATATCTCTCTCGATTATATATATTCGGCGTAATTAGAAAATCATTCATGTATAGATAACCCCCCGGTTTTAAAACACGCCAAATTTCGCTCATGGTTATCTTCTGCTGTTTTTTAAAAGGTATGCAGGTAAACAAAGCTAATGCAATAACAGCATCAAATGATTCTTCTTTAAATGGAATTTTTTCTGTTATCAAGTGATGTAAATTTAAATATGGATGAATCGATTTTCCTCTAGCAATCATCTTTTCAGAAATATCTATTCCTACAGTATTTTGATATCCTTCATTATATAATGAAAATAGTGTTCTGCCGTATCCACAACCAAAATCGAGGATCCGTGCATTTTTAGGGAGATATTTGGAAAAAACATCTATTTGAAAAGGGGTGGTGAATTCTTTTTCATCCGCAACCCCATTCCAGTATTTTCTTTGATTTTCTAACATAATTGCAATCTGCTCTCAGCTGCAAAAGAACTTCTTAAACACATATTTTTATTAATCTATAAAAACCATTCGATAAAAATTGAAATTTAACAAATTGCGATGATTTTTAAAGATAAAGGATCAATTAAGAGAAAGCCTATTTTTTAAATTATTCCTAAATTATCTTTCAAAGAATTGTCTTTGGCAAATTTATTGAAATTTAGGAATAAAACGTAGATTTTTTTAATCATCTATTTCAAGTCAGTTCGCAAACCGATGTTTTGGAAATGTTTAAATCGTGTCGATCATGTGTTATCCTATGGTAGGACGCCCTAAAAAGGAATACCCTCCATTATTCGAGCCATTATGCATTAATTTCGAAGATGGAAGGGAAGAAATTCTAGAAATAATACCTGTTTTGTGCCCAGAATGTCGCTCTGCTGTCGTCGGAGTATATGGCACTCATAAACGGAAAGGAAGAAGGGTTCAATATTATCAGTGTAAAAATCCTGCATGTTCATTCAATAAAACTCACAATACTGCCCGACAATTTGCCTTGACTACATCTGGAGGTGTCAGAGAAGTGCTTGACGGCATGCTTGGCAAGATGACAAAAGAAATCATGAAAGGAAAAATCAGCCAGAGTGCTATAGCCGAAAAATATGGAGTTTCTGATGCTCTTATCTGCTATTTACGTTCTAAGATAGAGAAAACAATTTCAAATCTGCAGGGATTAAAAAATCTGGTTGTGGAATTAACGAATGATACTGCGGTTGCAGAAGATGAAACTTTCATTCGAATTAACAGTGTACCGTTTTATATTATCATGTTCACGGGCTATACCAGTCATAAAATTCTTAGAATAAAGGTTTCAAAAACGAGGAACGAAAAAGACATCCGTGAAGTCTTTGAGGAAGCGAATCGAAATACAAAATTGCCGATAAATGTAGTTACTGCCGATGCATGGGGTGCTACACAAACAATGAGCAAGAATTTAATGCGTAAAATTACCTTAGTAATTCATAAGCATAAAAAACCCTATGATAAGGCTGTTATTTGGCATATTGATTATGAAAAAACGAAGCGGATAATCACTAAAATAGGTCTCAAAACCAATTTTTTTAAAAAACGGGGCAAGAGAGAGTATTTTTACTTAGTGAATGAAGATAATTTAAGTCTACCAGTACCAAAAAAGCGGGGAAGACCAAAAGGAGTGAAGAACGGGCAAGGAAAACAAAGAAAAAATCTAAAACCAAAAATGAAGCGAGGAAGGAAAGGCCTCTTTACAGTTTTTGACAGAGGAAAACGGGGATATGCCAAAATTGACCCTTCTCGTAAAACTCTAATATTGGCAAAAGGTGTGCTTCCTGCAGTTGCAGCTGCTTTTAGGGAAACACAAGACTTATTTTGGAAAAAGTCTATATCAAATAATCTAGCGGAGAATATAAATAGTGTGATTGAGACTCGTGTTCATTTAACTGGGCCTAAAACAGCTGAGGGTTTAGAACTGCGACTTCGGGCATTTATTATCGCCAGAAATAACCCAGAAATCTTTGAAATTGCATTTGTCTCGCACAAATTTAGTCCAAAAATTCTCTTTAATGAATGGAATAATTCAGGAATTAAACGACTATTTCAATTAAACGAAAATTGGGGGAAAAAAAATCAAACCGAGGTGTTAATGAATTGATCCTTCGTTATTAAAAATAGCCCAAATTGCAACAAATTAGATTATTTTTATCGACTCGTCACACTCAGACTGATTAATCAGTAAGTTGATAAATTTCTTTATATAGAAATAGTCTTTTTTGTCTTCCATCCTTAGTTATCTTAATTTTCTGAAGTTGTTGCAGTTTATCGACATGATATTTTACAGAATTGCGCCTTAGTCCTGTTTTTTGTGCAATTTCACTCGCAGTTATCCCCGGTTTTTCATCAATCAAATTCAGTATTGTGCGTGTCATAACTGATTTATCGATTTTTATCATAATATTAAGATTTTTAGGTATCTGATCTCGCAGAAAAAATAAGCAAAATTGACCCTCATATGCCTTTTTTATCAATCCATATTGTTCGAGAATTTCCAAATGCCATGTCATTTGTCCTGCACTTAGATTTAACTGCCGCTTAAGAGCATTAAAATGAATACCTGGTTCATTCGCTATTGTGCTTAAAAGTCGTTGTCGATTCTCATTACTTAAAATATCTTTACAAGATAGTCTGTGAATACCTTTATTCTCGTTAATTCGATTTTCTAACCAATTAACTGCTTCATCCGCACTGAAAATCGTAGATAAAGCAATGATTAATAATGAAACGATAAAGAATATACTTTTCACACTCAAGTTTGGAAGAAAATTCTCAAATTCACTATTTCTTATATCATCGGATGGTAATGATGGTAAGGTTTGGTCGATTTCATTGAAAAAAATAGAAGGAAAAAGTAAATAAAATATATATATGCTAATTAAAATTAAAACAAGGGTAATAGAATGAGATCTTAAACAAACCATCTGGATTTTCTCTGATGCTCTCGATTTGATTATACTTTTCTGAGATTTGAACACAGATAATTCCATCCTATAACCTTATTCCACATAAATGGAAAAAAAGATAATTCTTTCCAGTGCAATTATAATATCGTGGCCTATTAATTAAATGCTGGGGGATACTTTTTGAACTTTTTTTCATAATTAACCTGTTATCGATATTATATGAGGTGTGAAAAGTTGGGATTTTTTGATCCTTTTTTGGGAATCATTTTTATTGTTATATCCCTCAATCTTGTTATGAAACAACGGTTGATTAGCATTGATACTGCAAAAGGCTTTGGCATTTTTATTATGATTCTAGTTCATCTTTTTACACAGGCAATCGCTCGTGGCGATCCAGCTGTATTTGTTCCCGTTGTTTCTCAAATGTCTATATTTCTTTGGATTATTCTCTTTCCTTTAATTATAATGAGTGTCTGGGGGAGTATTTTTACCGTAATGACATGTTTGATAATTACGATTCAGATGTTAAACCGCTTGAAAACATCAAAACGGCGCTATGGGAAATTTATTTTAAATAGAGTTTTAAGTGGGGCTTTAATACTGCTTCTATACTCTCAAGTTCGGAAATTATTGGGTATTCGTAATGCAGAATCGCGATATCGGACCATAGGTTCAATTGAACTTGTATTTTCCAGCGATACGATCGATTCAATTGTGTTTGTGGGGATCCTTATTCCAATTATGCTATGGGTCATACTTTTAATCCCCAAATTAAGCCGACCTATTCCATTTATTCTTCTTTTTACAAGTCTTGGTGTGGGTGGATTAGTTTTTAGCCCTTATTTTATTCGCTGGGGTCACATCCAGATTGAATTGTTAAATTCAAAAGGTTGGGTCATTCCAGAATGGATTCTCTCGAAATTTATATATGGCAGGTTTAAAATAGCCCAAACGTTTAGTTTTGGTTGTATGGGAGTAATCTTTGGATATATGATTTATCAACGCATTTCGGCTAAGCAATTACTACATTCTGCTGCATTATTCTTTGCTACCATGATGATTATTTTAGGAATTGCTGTATTGATCGATTGGCATTTTCTCCTTCATTTTGCCGACACAGATATTCCACTTCCTGTTCAATTCTTTAATTTAGGAGGACAAGCACTTTTATTGTCAGTTTTCATAACTCGACTAGATTATGGATCAGAATATTCAAGAATTCGGGCTGTAAAACGAACTGTATGGCTCCGTCGATATGGTGTCGTCTCATTTACAATATTTACAATTGGTCGATTAGTTGGTGATGGTGTTTATTGACTATTTTTACGTTGGTTTGGCTCTTCTATCGGTTCTTCTGATTTAGGACCTCGCCTTGATTGGAATACAGCGCTAATTTGTTTATTCTTGTTGACTGTTATCATAGCATGGGAACTTATCTTACGCTTATGGGAAAAATTGCGCTATTATGGTAGTATGGAATTCTGGATTTCTCTAATTCTTATTTTATTCCGATTTCGTAGTCGTTCTTCGCTGGATATTACTCCAAAATTATATTATTACAGAAATTTGGTGCCGATTAAAGATGTTAAGGAGAATCCAGAAAATGATTCACTCATTATCTTCAATAACTGATATTTTCTTAGACACTAAGTGTAGAAAGTTTTTTTGGCTTATATTTCAAATAGAATTCGAATAGATAGTTCATTTTTTTTATTGAAAAATGCTTTCTATGCCTCTAAAAGTTGATCATTCTTAAATTCTTGATCCTTCTAAAATAATCAACATTGTAAGTTGTCAGTTGAGAGTTTTATTCATTAAAGTCTGGAGCATGAGAAGGCATAACTTGAAAAATCATGCAGTACTACCGCCTAACAACAGACCAGATTATTCAAAAAGCCATCGACGGCACCCTTCTCCCCATTTATTACCCAAGATTAATGCGGGAAACTAAATATGAAATTAAACGCTTCATTCTCGATAAATTGCCTCCAAAACATAAATTAAGCCGCAAATTAATGCAATGGATCCTGGAACACGACTCAATTCACAATAAACACGGCTTTCCCATCGTAAAGTAACATTCGTGAAAAAAAATCGCAAAAATTCATATTTTATGCCCTACTTCCATACTTAACTCAAAGTTAGTTTAGTTGATATATTATGGTAAAAGTTAGAAATTCTAAACAGATTGAAAATATGGTTATACGTGGGGAATACAAGCAAAAGCGTATCTTTTCAATCGTAGCTCATATTGACCATGGGAAGACTACTACTTCAGACTTTTTGCTTAAAAGAGCAGGGCTTATGCGACCAGAGGATGCAGGAGCCATGCAAGCAATGGATTCTGACGATGAAGAACAAGCACGAGGTATTACAATATTTACTTCGGTTGTATTACTCGCTTTCGATGATCCTCGCAAAGAAAATGAAGATCCTTATATTTTCCAAATTAATGATACTCCAGGGCACCTTTCCTTTACAGGAGAAGTCTCACGAGCCCTCCGAAGTTCTGATGGAGCAATTTTATTGGTCGATGCTTTAGAAGGGATGATGACCCAAACTGAGACCAATATCCGGCTTTCTGTTGGAAATGAAATTTGTAAACCAGTAGTTTATATTAACAAGGTTGATCGTTTGATTTCTGAATTACGTTTGGAACCAAAAGAAGTTTATGAACGAGTAGATGCAATCATAAACGATGTAAATAATTTGATTCGTGAATTACAACCTGAAGGTGTTGATTGGACCGTTTCTTTTGCAAAAAGCCAAGTTGCTCTCGGATCTGCCAAGCATGGTTGGGGATTTACCATGGAAATTTTGCAAGAGCGTAAGATCAAGCCTACTTTTGTCTTTGAGAAATATAAAGAAGGCGATATTGAATTCTTGCGTAAGAATTTGCCTTTAGACGATTCATTATTGCGGATGGTTATCGATCATTTGCCTGATCCAATCCAAGCCAGTGCTTATCGCTTACCCAAATTGGTTGAAAATGTTGATTTCAATTCTGAATTAGGTAAAGCTTTAACTTCTAGCGATCCTAAAGGACCTTTAATGGGTATGATTGCCAAAGTGTTTATTGATCCAAAATCCTTCCGTCCAACTTTAATCGGTCGTGTCTTCTCTGGAACTCTTCGACAAGGTGACAGCATTTATTTGGTCAACCGCCGTGAAAGTTATAAAGTTAAACGTTTAGGTGTAATGGAAATCACCGATTTACTTGATATGGATCAAGTTCCTGCAGGTAACTTATTTGCCCTCTTTGGATTCATCTGTCCTTCCGGTGAAACTTTCGTTGCAAAAGAATATGCTGATACCTTTGAAGATAAGGGAGAATTACCTCGATTTGAAAGTATTAAATATTCTTGTGAACCTGTTGTTTCGCGATCAATCACACCAGTTGATCCTCAAGATTTAGGCAAACTCGGAGAAGTTACCTCTAAATGGCTCATGGCTGATAATACTGCTAAATTCTCGTTAAACAAGGAATCAGGCGAGTATATTCTTAGTGGAATTGACCCATTGCAGATTGAAATTCTCACAAAACGAATCGATCGACAGGTAAAGATCAAAGTTGGTGAACCAATTATTGTATATCGGGAAATGGTTACAAAGAAATCCAAGCCTTATCATACCAAATCACCAAACGGTCACAACAAGTTAATCTTGTATGTTGAGCCTTTAGATCCTATTGCCACACAACTCGTTTTAGATGGTGAATTAAACGAATTAATGGATGCAAAAACAATGTCTAAAATTTTGCGAGAAAAAGCGGGTTGGGATGCAAAAGAAGGTCGAAAGATTTGGGATGTTTACGAAGGTAACATTCTTATTGATGGTTCCCGAGGTTTACAGCGTTTAGATCGTATCAAATCATATTTAATCAGCGCTTGGCGTGAATGGTGTTCAAACGGACCATTAGCTAAAGAACCAGTAATGGGTGTTAAAGCAGTCTTTACTGATGCAGATGTTCATGTTGACCCTGCCCACACCGGATACTCTGAAATCGCGACCATGACTACCGCTGCACTCTCTCTAAGTTTCCTAGATGCAGATCCAAAATTATTTGAACCCATTCAAAAATGTGATGTTAAGACACCGAATGGAACCGAAGGTGGTATTATAAAAGTTTTAACACAACACCGAGGAATTATAGAAGAAATTTTACCTGATGGTGCCTATATGCGTGTTAAAGGAAAATTACCCGCAGAGGAATTATCAAAAGGGATTGCAGATGATTTTCGTGGAGCCACCCAAGGTCGAGCTTTCTTTGGATATGAATTTGCCGGTTTTGAGCCGATTCCACGAGCATTGATGAACCAATATATATTAGAGATTCGTAAGCGTAAAGGAATGGCAGAACAATTGCCAGACGGTTCTAACTATCACCGATTTATTTACGTGCGAACTTAATCGCCTTTTTTTTACCGAAAAATTGAGAAAAAAATTAATAAAGAAAGTTCCAAGAAAAATCGTTTTATTTTTTCATTCCTTATTCTTTTATAATTATGAGCATGATTCAAAAAGGAAAAGCATTTGTCTATGGGAAAAATTTGGAATTTCGACCCTTAGAAAAGGATTATTTGCAAACCATTCGAAAGTGGATTAATTCTATTGACTATCGCCGTTATTCGAGAAATGAGTTTCCATTACTTAGTGAGACTCATAATTCATGGTATGAAAGTTTGACAAAATCCAAGAGCGAGATTGTTTTTTCAGTATGGCATACAAAAGCTGAGCAATTAATCGGTGACGCCGGTTTGTATAATATCAATTATACCAATAGAAGTGCTGAAATTGGATATGGAATTGGTGAGGATAAATTTCTTCGTAAAGGTTATGGAACAGAAATTATATTTCTTCTATGTCAATATTGTTTTAATGAGTTAAATTTCCATAGAGTTTATGCTTCAATAATTGCTGAAAATATTGGTTCGATAAAATGTTTTGAGAAGAATGGATTTAAAAGAGAAGGAATTTTGCGAGAGGATGCTTATGTTGATGGAAAATACATCGATAATTATAGATATGGTATTTTAAAGGAGGAGTGGTTAAGTAAAGTTAGAAATGTATAAAAAAATAAAACGCACTCTAAAAGTGGATACAACCTTCATCGGCTACATTTTTATTTTTTGTTCTTGGCTTTTTCTTTATAAATTAAAGATAAATAGATATTTTCGATAATAGTTGCTGTCCTAATTAATCGAAAGACAATCTTATCAACAGTCTACAATTAAATTGTCTTGATTATTATTCTTTTTCATGTATTCAAGATAATCAGTATCAGTTGAATCGGTAAAATAGAGTCTGTAAGTCTAAAGAATGGCATGTTCAATTGAGCCAAGAGAAATATTAATTGCAATTGAAAATTTAGTGTTAGAATTAAGAGAGAATTGAAAGTCTTTATCAAGTTTTGATGTATTGAGATTTCGCATGAATTCTACTTGGTAATGTCCTGTATTATTTCACATTTTGTTGCTTTATGAATCAGCAAATTATTTAAAACCGGGCCCTAATAGAAACATAGAACGACACACAAAAGAATCTAGATGAATTATTATTCCTCTACCGTACAAAATCTTGATATTTAAATTTCTTCTGGAATCATATGTGTGATCTTAATAATCACGAATATTGAAAGCCTTGGATTATTATGAACACTAAAATCCCTTATTCTTTGACTTATGAACAGTTAATGAATTTATTTGGAAAGGAACAGCGACAATTTTCAAATCTTACCGTACGTTGGGTTCTCTATTCTAGTTTTGGAGAAGATCCTCAAAAGAAAGTAATCGATTCCATTTGTGATCTTATTTTTGACAAAAGTAGTTCAGTTGAGCGAATTGATTCTGAATTTTGCGGAATTACTGAAATATATCACTTTTTACCCCAATTGAGATGGAAATGCAGTAGTTCTGATAGTGATCAAATAATAAATGTATCAATACCTGGTCATCGGTTGCTGAATATATCTATCGATGATGATAATATTTTGATTAGTTTTATGCCTCATGGAATTAGGAAAATTACAGGATTTCCAGTTGAGTTTCCAGTTGCATGGGGACAATTTATTTTGGTAGGAATTACTGAAACAACAGATGGTAAAGAATTGCTTCAATTATTGAAGAAAATATTATATTTGCAAGAATCTGAAAGTGTAGATCATCCCGAGAGCATAGATCAGTCTGCAGGCAAAGATCAACTTAATAAATCCACTTTAAACATTGATAGTTTGAAACCACGTGCTCGCTGTTCCAGTTGTGAAGGAATTTTGTTATTACGACCACTTCCTCAAAATAAAGATCCCAAAGATCCTATTTCAAATCGAAATTTCATATGTACGGATTGTTTGATGGCTGCGTTGAAGTATTATGAAGAATTAGAAGATCAGATAATCGAACAAGAGCAAAAAGGGAAGATTGAAGGCAATATTGAGACATTGCTTGATATTATTGATGGGGGGATTACATTGGCGCGGAATCTTCAAGATGAACGTCTTATGCACGAATTTTTTATGTTTCGCGCTTTTGTTTTAGTTAAAAGTGATGATCCAGAGATTCTTGAAGAAGCTCAAGATTTGGTTGAAATTGTCTCTGATTTTGCCGAAGCAAATGAATACTCTAAATTGAGTCGAAATGCAACTCAACTGAGAAAAACCATCATTAAGAAGAAGTCAAAATTAAGTGATTCTAAAATTGAAAAAATAGAAAGTATAGAAACAAAAATTACCGCTGAATCAGGAATAAAAATTGCAGATAACGCAGAGGCAAAAATTACTAATAAAGTAGATTCAAATATATCCAGTTTAGTGCAGAATGAATTAGCTAAAGAATTAATTGATGAAGTATCTACTAAAAATTCTACCGATTTAGAGTTTGTAATGCCTGATGATATAGAACTGGACGAAGATGCAATGGCATTGGGTGAAGCTTTAAATTACGTTCCTAATGAATCAGATCTGACTACAAAAGTTCCATTTATCGAAACTGAACAACAAACAATTTCTGAAGTTTCAAAAAAATCTACCGCTGCAAAAATTCCCAAAGTCATCAAAAATCTAAAAATTCCTAAAATTCCTAAAGTCCCTAAAAACTCTAAAGTCCCTAAAAATGAAATGGTAAATAAAATTCTACAAGACTTGCCTCTTAAGAGTATTTCCAAAGCTACTGAAAATTTCCCAAAATCAGAAGAAGTTTCATCATCACCTCCAACAATTACTGCATTCAAAAATGAGAGAACATTGATGAATAATGAAAATAATGATTCAAAAATATCAAGTATCAGTGAGAGAAGCCAAGAAACTGTTGCATATTTTCAAGATGATGAAGAAGACGATGATGAATTTGCGATTCCAAACATACCAAAGCGAAAACCAATACAGATTCCAAATTTAAACATTGAAACCACGCTTTCACAAGATGAAACACAATCTTCAGCGACTTTAAGTTCTGCAGAAAGTGTTGCAGATTCTAATTTTCACTCTTCTGAAGGTATAGAAAATCAATCAAATGTCGAATTTTCTATTAATTCAGAGACTATCCCTTCAAAATCTGAATTAAAGGACAAAAGTTTGGATAAAAAACCAGAATTTGATTCTGAAGAAAGAATAGAAAATAATCTAAAAGAAAATGTTGGAGGAATTATTGAAGGAAAGAGAGAAGAGAGTTTTGATAATCTCTTAGATAAAAGTTCAGAAAATCTTAATAAATCCAAGAAATTTGAAAATGTGCTATTTTTCGGTGTTCCTAAAGAAGAAGAATCTTCCGAACAAGAAGAAAGTGGAAAGGAATTATTTCAGTTTTTCAATCTATCCCGAAAATTGAGTACAAAGGATGAAAATGTTCAGAAATCTGGTCGAGAAGAAATTTTTAAACCAAGTTTAATAATAAGACGGGGTAAAAAATCCAAGAAAGCAAAGAAAAAAACAGATAAAATGAAAGAGAGAGAAGATCACAGAAATAGAGAAGAAAGAAAAGATAATCAAGATTTATCAGAAATCTCCAATTTTAATAAGAAAATAGCTGGACCTAGGAAAATTACCGATCTTAAAGAAATTATTAAGACAAAAGATATTTCTAAATCCATAGATAATTCTAAGCCTCAAGTTATTTCTAAACCTCAAGTTATTTCTAAACCTCAAGTTATTTCTAAGCCTCAAGTTATTTCTAAACCTCAAGTTATTTCTAAGCCTCAAGTTATTTCTCTGCCTATAGATAAATCATTACATCAAGATACATTAGATTCACAAAAAAATCGATATGAATCGAAATCTGAAAAATTAACTATAGAACAAAAAATTCAGAAAAATAAAAATAAACAAAGTGTACAGGGAATTCAATATGTTAAAAAATTTAAAAGACGACATTCTGTAAGGCAAAAGAAAATAGAATTATGCCCAATGTGTGGAAAGGTCGCTCAAGAATGTACATGTGGTTATATGCAAATGCGAAATCGATAATTGTTATTTTTTATAATTATGTCTATAATTTTGCCTTATTTTCTTTTTTTCTTTTCTTTTTTCATCCAATTCAAATGGAAGAACATTGACTGCTAAATTTCCCATACTTTGAGCAGCTAGCGGTGAGATTTCATTGTCCGTGGCTTTTCCCATTTTAATTAAGCTTAAATACTTTATTTTATTTTTAGATTGAAACCAGTTTAGAAAATCTTCAAAATGAGTGAATTTTCTCGTTTTTTTCGTTACCCAATATCCATTTTCAATATACGATTTCGGATGTTTTTCTCTAAATCTCGCAACATGTTCTTCAGCCTCTATTTCGGGTCCTATTCGGAGATATTCTTTAGAAATTTCAGGTGTTGAGGTAAATAATGCTAATACATAATCACCTTGGTTTGCATCAAAAATCAATTCTCCAATTACATCTTCAAATCGTGCTTCTAATGTAAGTTCATTCTCTGCTTGTTTTATCAATTTTTCAAGTAATGAATAAATTTTATCTCTAAATTTGGTGTAATGGGCATAATCTGTTGTCTGCCATTCCAAATAAAAAAAATTTGATATTGGAAAGGATTGATGGCAATTACGAATATCTGGTAAAGGTTTGAACTTGAAAAATTCCATGGATGGCTGTTCTAAGAATGATTTAAATGCATGTTTTACCACACGATAAGCGCGTATTGAAACAGAGGAACCTACATTTCGATGAAAATCAGTAGGATCAATTATAATTAAGAAATCATTAGGAAAATATTGTTTTCGAATCTGCTTAATATTTAGATTTGCATAGGGATTAACTACATTTGGATTTTTTGGAGATAAAAATAATATAATGTTTTCTAGATCTTCAAAATGTTCCATGAAATTTAGGACTGTTTTATATTTTATGATAAATAGTTCTGCTAAATATCCAATAAAGCCACTTCGCCCAACAGCGCTTTTATCTCCATAACAGTGTAATTTTTGAAATAAATATTTTAAAACACGCACTTCGTCTTTCTGTTCATCTAAAAGATGTTCTAAAACATAACGAGTATGATGGGGAGATCTATCTACTGCTGTCAGAGGTCCACGTTGAAATAAAAATTCATCGGAAATATCAAAACAAAAAACAATATCTAATTTTACATTTTGATATATGGCTGAAACATAAGGATGTTCAGCATATTTCATGACTGGATTTTGTAGACCTGCATTATTAAAAACAGGGATCAACCAAGATATAATCATATCTTTAAATAATTCTCGAATTTTGTTTCTAAGATAAGACTTTGATTTCTGCTTAAGATCTGGTAAAATAGATGGATCTAATCCAATGAATAAATCTATATCAGAAGAGTTTCTTAATGCAGTATCTTTTAATCCTGTTGATCCTTGAGGTGTTATGAAATTTATTTTTAGATTTTTTTGAGGAACTGAGTTGAAAATGACAGTGCTTACATAATCCACAATTGATGCAAGTTTTTTTCTTTCTTGAGAAGTAGGATTTAGTTCTGCTTTTTTAAGATTGATCATCGATTGAATTTGATTTCGTATTTCAAGTGATAGCATTGTCATTCACGAAGTCGAGTCTGGCCCTGAGCTTTTTTGAGCTGCCAAGAATTCATCCAAAGTTTCTTTTGGTGGTCGATGGAAAGCATTCAATAAAATTTGAAAATCATTTTCGATTTGGATTCTATCGAAAGGAAGAACTGAAATATTTATCATACCATCTGATGTTGGTCCATTTCTTTTTGCTTTATTTCTTTGTTCTATAGGTGAAAGAGATGAAGTATTGTATAATTCAATGGCTTTTACTCTTCCTCGCTGAATGAAAATTCTTGGAGTATAATTTGCGAAAAAGAAACGTCCTTCTGGAATATTTCCCAATTTAATTCTTTCTTTCACAACTTTTCGTTTTGGTAAAAAAGAGATAAGTGAAGATTGGGTACTGTATACTGAAGTATTAATTACTATCATTTCGCGGTCTGATTTATCCAAATCCGGAGGTTGGGGTTGATGATCGAGGAGATCTAAAACTTCTGAAGGTTTTACTTTGTGAAAAATAATAAGATCTTCTGATTGCAAATGTTCACGCCAAGCAGTATCAATTCGTAATTGAACTCCTGAAGTTTTTTGGAGTAATTCTGTTAGTTCATTTATAGAATATAAATCTGGATTGAAAATTTGAGGTACATTTCCAACTGAATCAAGAGTTTTTTCTTTTAAAGTAGACCATATTTCTTGAGACATCGCTTCAATTTGATATAAGGTTGCCATATGGCTTTTAATTTCTTTAGCAAGATGATCAACTAAAAACCGATAGACAAGACCTGCCTCTGAGCCTAAAAATGTATATATGACATGATTAGAATCATCAGTGATAATATATGCTTTTTTAGGATTAATTTGACTTCCTAATGTATCTCCATGAATTTCACGTGTTTCGACAGAAGTAAGTGCTTCAAATAATTGCAATTCAAAATTCTCCTCTTAAGCAAGCATTTCTTTTTTTACTTATAAATATCTCTTATGTATCAGAAAATAAATATTTTTAAGTTGAAGAATTTTTTAAGTGTTAATGAAATTATGTGCTTCGGCTTCGCATGGAATTTATTTTAATTGTACTCAATGCGGAAAATGTTGCTCTAGCGATTCCGAAGGATATATTTTTGTTTTTTGGAACGATATAAAGCGTATTTCAACTTTTTTAAAGTTAAGTTATGAAGAATTTGCACAAAAATATTTGAATATAGTAGAATTTGAATTCACTTTATGGGATACAAATTTAGAAAATACACATATTCAGAAATCCATGGATACTCTTGTACTAAATTTTAGTCTGGATCAAAATTGTATATTTTTAATATCCATTGATGAAATATGGGGTTGTCAAATTTATCAAGCTAGGCCTAAACAATGTGAATTATATCCTTTTTGGTCAATGATTATGATTTCTGAACGAAATTTTATTAATCATCAAAGAATATGTCCAGGATTTCGCATTAAAGGTGAAGAGAAGGATTATTATAATCCAAATCAAATTGAAAAGCTAGTAAAAATTGAGCGAAAAATTGAACGTGATTATTATTTAAAAATGAAAGAAGTCAATTTTGATATTTTTCAGATGTATCCGTTTTTGAAAAATGTTCGCAAATTTAGAATTAATAAATAATTTTAAAAAATTTGACAAGCTAACTTTACGTACTATGACTTATGCAAATAAGATTCTTCGCATCAACTTGGAAACGCAAGAAATACGCGAAGAACCTTTGGATTTTGAAATTGTGCAGAAATATTTAGGTGGTCGTGGGCTCGGAGTAAAAATTTTGTATGATGAACTCCAACCGAAAATTGATCCATTATCTTCTGCAAATAAAATTGCAGTAATGACCGGCCCGATGACTGGAACAATTTCTCCTACCTCATCTCGTTGGTGTATGGTGTTTAAAAGCCCTTTAACCAAAAATACATTAAATGATACTCACTGCGGTGGTTCTCTTGGAATTCAATTAAAAAAAGCAGGATTTGATGGAATTATTATTGAAGGTAAGTCTCCAAATCCATGCTATATTCATATTCAAGATTCTAAAGTAGAAATTTTAGATGCCTCTGATTTATGGGGTAAAGATACATATGAAACGCAGCAAAAATTAAAAGAAAAACATGAACGTCATTCTGTCGCTTCAATTGGACCTGCTGGAGAAAATTTAGTGAAATTTGCATGTATTTTGAACGATGCTCGATATGCAGGTAGAGGCGGGATAGGTGCAGTATGGGGATCAAAGAACCTTAAAGCAATTGCAGTAAAAGGATCAAATCGAATTGTTCCTGCGAATGAATATGCTTTTAAGAAGGTTACTCGTAAATTTCTTAATATTCTTAAAGGACACCCTATTACAGGAACAGGATTGGGATTATATGGAACACCTATTTTAACCACTGCGGTTAACAAGTCAGGTGTTCTTCCTGTAAAGAATTTTCAAGAAGGTATTTTTGACAATGTTCGAGCTATTGCAGGAGAGACTTTAAGAGAACTTTTGGTTAAGCAAGTACCTTGCCAAGGATGCCCTATTGGTTGTGGGCGTTCATTGAAATTTGAAGATAATACCACTCATTTAGAATATGAATCGTTATGGGCTTTGGGTCCAAATTGCAATATTAGCGATTTGAAGATTATTTTTGAAGCCAGTGAAAAATGTAATCGTTATGGATTAGATACTATTTCTACAGGAAATGCAATTGCTTGGTATATGGAATGTGCTGAACGAGGTTTGGTTTCAGACGCTCCTAAATTTGGGGATGGTGATGGACTATTAAAACTTATTGATGATATTGCCACCCAGACTAATTCAGGACAATTATTGGCTCAAGGAGTAAAGAATGCTGCAGAAAAAATTGGTCAAGGTTCTTCTGATTTCGCATGCCATGTAAAAGGATTAGAAATGCCTGCATATGATCCTCGGGGAATCAAAGGGATGGCATTAAGTTATGCAACTTCAAACACTGGTGCAACTCATTTAAAAGCTTATACGGTTATTCAAGAAATACTCAGTACTCCACATTATGTCGATCCTTTAGCAGAAGAGGGGAAAGCAGAATTAGTTAAAGAAATGCAAGATGTTTATGCTACGTTAGACTCTGCAGAATGGTGTAAATTTACTTCAATGGCTGTTTTCTCAACATTAAAATGTGAAGTTGATATTTATGCCCAATTACTTACAACCGCCACAGGCTTTTTCATTGATTCTGCAGAATTTAAGAAAATTGGTGAACGAATATACAATTTAGAGCGATTATTCAATTACCGAGAAGGTCTATCTCGGGTAGATGATGAATTACCTAAACGATTTTTAACAGAAAAATTGCCTGCAGGACCTGCTAAGGGACAAGTTGTGGATAATTCTGCATTATTGACTCAATTTTACCGTCTTCGAGGCTGGGAAGATGATGGAAGTCCATCTGATCGTAAATTAGAAGAATTGGGTATTAAACCATTGCACACATCTGCAAAGCTTCAAGTTGCATTAGATTTACGAGATATGGATGAAGCAATTAAAATTGCCAAGAGTGCAGTTGCTGGTGGTGTTGATTGGTTAGAATGTGGTACACCCTTAGTAAAATCAGTTGGAATGGACATCGTTCGAAAACTACGGGAATTATTCCCACATAAGACCATTGTATGCGATTTAAAAACCATGGATACTGGCTTTTTAGAATCAGAAATGGCACATTTAGCAGGAGCTGATATTGTTTGTATTTTAGGAATTGCACCTGATACTACAATTGTTGATGCTGTTGGTGCTGGAAAGAAATTTGGAATTAAGATCCATGCTGATTTAATTGGTGTATCTAATCCAATCGAACGAGCAATCGAACTTGAAAAACTCGGTGTAGATTACATTGGTTTACATATCGGAATCGATACTCAATTAAGATCAGGTTTCGATAAAGTACCCTATCCTACATTAAAGAAGTTGAAAGAATCGATCAAAATTCCTGTGGCAGTCGCTGGAGGATTAAATGCTGAAACAATTCCAAAAGCTGTAGCAACAGGTGCTGATATTCTTATTGTAGGTGGTGCAATTACTCGGTCTGCCAACCCTGAACAAGCTACCCGCCGATTAAAAGAAAAAATCCGAGAAGCATCGCTTCAGAATGCAAAAAATACATGAAAACTAAAGTCTTAAAAGCTTAAAGGCTTAAATATTTGAATTTATCAATGTGTGAGAAAATTGATTAAAATCATCCTTACTTTTTTTGCTAATTTACAACCACTTTTTGGTGAAGAACAGGTAATCTATGTAGAATATCCAATAAGAATTATTGAGATCTTTCTATTATTCAAGACTAAGGAAGGAATTAGGGCAGATAATGTGTTTTTAGATGGAAATATTTCATTAAAAGAAGATTTCAACATTCTTCTAAATGGAAGGCATATTCTTGCTTTTAATGGGCTTAAAACAATTATAAATGAAGATTGTGAAATATCCTTTTTCCCAAAAATAGGTGGGGGATAAAGAAAAATTTCAAGATTTTCATCTGTAAGAAAGAATGAGTTAAAAGAATGAGAAAAAAAGATTAAAAATCAAGATTTCAAGTGAAGTTAAGTTTTAACGATTATTTTTTCTTGATCATATTTGACCAGTTTTTGATTTGCAGCGATTAAGCCTTTGATTTCTTCGATTTTTTTGTTAAATTGCTCGATTTACTTTTTTTAATTGATTTTATACTTCTTTTTGATGATTTTCGTTTATTATTCAATGCTTTTTTGTTTGTTTGATTTTTTTCATCAGTTGTATTTGGTAATGCTGTTCGATTTTTGTGATAACTTATGAAATTTCGCTTATGATCATTTGCTAACACTGGTTTAAGATATTTTCCTGTATAAGATTTTGGATAAGCTGCTATTTCTTCCGGAGTTCCTGATATAACAACTTCTCCTCCATTATCTCCACCTTCAGGTCCCATGTCGATAATATAATCAGCAGATTTGATAACATCCATATTATGTTCAATAATAATTACTGTATTTCCATGATCCACCAGTTTTTGAATCACTTTCAACAATTGAAGTGTGTCATGAAAATGTAATCCTGTAGTAAATTCATCTATAAAATAAAGAGTATTTCCTGTACTACGTTTGCTTAATTCGCGGGAGAGTTTAACCCGTTGTGCTTCACCGCCTGATAATGTGGTGGATGATTGACCGAGCTTGATATAGCCTAAACCAACATCTATAACTGTTTGTAGAATATTCCGAATTTTAGGAAAGTTTTCAAAGAAATCAAACGCTTCTTCATGAGACATCTCTAAAATATCTGCAATACTTTTTCCTTTAAATCTAACTTCTAAAGTTTCTGCATTGTAGCGCGTACCTTTACAGACATCACATCGAATGTACACCGGCGGTAAGAATTGCATTTCAATAAGATTGAATCCCGATCCTTTGCATTTTTCGCAACGACCTTGTTTAACATTAAAACTAAATCGTCCTCGATCATATCCTCTAAGTTTTGCTTCTTTTGTTGCGCCAAAAATATCACGAATATAATCAAACACTTTTGTATAAGTTGCAGGAACAGATCGTGGAGTTCTTCCTATAGGTGTTTGGTCTATATGAATAATTTTATCAATAAGTTCTGCACCTTCAATTTTTTCGAATTCACCTGCAATTAGATGAGATTCAGGATTTTTCATTCTTTTCAAGCCTTTATATAGGGTTTCCATAACGAGTGATGATTTTCCAGCACCACTCACTCCAGTCACGACTGTAAGGACTCCTAATGGTATTTTTACGGTAATATTTTTTAAATTATTTGAACGTGCTTTATGTATAGTAATCCATTGGCTAATATTGTTTCTCCTGAGGCCAGGAGTTGGAATAAATTTTGTTCCTTGCAAATATTGAGCCGTTAATGAGGTGGGATGATTTAATATCTGTTCTAAAGTTCCTGCAACTACAATTTCACCGCCATGGATTCCAGCTCCTGGGCCTAAATCTACAATAAAATCAGATGAGCGAATTATATCTTCATCATGCTCAACAACCAGAATAGAATTACCTTTATCACGTAGAGCTTTTAACATATTGATTAGTTTAAATTTGTCTCTGGGATGAAGACCAATTGAAGGCTCATCCAATACATACAGTACACCTACTAAATTTGATCCAATTTGAGTGGCTAAACGAACCCTCTCTGATTCTCCTCCTGATAGTGTACTGCTACTCCTATTCATTGTGATATAATGCAATCCCACATTAAGTAAAAAGGTATATCTACTAATTAATTCTTTAAACACATCACGGACAATTTCCATCTCGCGTTTAGATGTATTTTTTTTAACTTGCTGAAGAAATTGAAGTGCACTATCTACCGTTAAGGCGGAAACTTCTGCAATATTTTTTCCCATGATGGTTACAGCTAAAGCTTCTGGTCTTAAACGTTGTCCATGACATACCCGACAGATCCTTTCGTCCATCCATTTTTCATAAAATTCACGGCTGGATTCAGAATTAGTTTGATGATATCTCCGTTCTAATGTATTCAAAATTCCCTCAAAAGGACGACTAACTGCGTACGAAAATTCACGATCGTTTCCATTTTCATCAATCTTACTTGTTTCGATCCGAAAATCAATAAACTGAGTTCCTGAACCATATAGCAAAACATTCCATACATGTTCAGGAAGTTGGTTGATAGGAAGATTCAGATCAGAATCGAAAAATTCGGCAACATTTTCAATCATTCGCCATGTATAAGAATCTCGTTTTCCAAAACCTCCAATTCTTCGTAAATTACTTTCATAAATTGATTTCGATTTATCTGGAAATAATCTTTCTTCAGTGAATACTTTAGATATTCCTAAACCATTACAAGCCGGACAAAGTCCAAGAGGTGTGTTAAAAGAGAAGAGTTGGGGACGTAGTTCAGGGATAGATAATTGATCATTAGGACAAAACAAGTGTTCAGAATAAATTTTTTCTTCACCATTAACAATAGAGATTTTAACTAAACCCTCTGTTAGTCGGGAAGCTTGTTCAACTGCATCTGCCAATCTTTTATGAAAATCGTCTGTATTTTTCAAAATAAGTCGATCAATAACCACATCAATATCATGAAATTTATTTTTATCTAAGATTATTTCTTCATCTAATTCATATTCTAAATCGTCCACAATTACTCTTACAAATCCTTCTTTTTTCAATTGTTTAAAAACTGCTGAATACTCTCCTTTTCTTCGTTGAACAATCGGAGCTAATACTCTAAATTTGGTTTTTGGTTCCAGATTTTTCATAATATTCTCTGTAATTTCTTGAGTGGTAAGCGGTGTTATTTCATTACCGCATTTAGGACAATGAGGAATTCCTATATTGGCATATAATAATCGTAAATAATCATAGATTTCAGTAACAGTTCCTACAGTACTACGGGGATTTTTACTAACTGCCCTTTGCTCAATTGCAATTGATGGACTTAATCCTTCAATATAATCAAGATCTGGTTTATCCATAACACCCAAAAATTGTCGAGCATAAGTATTAAGAGACTCTAAATAACGGCGCTGACCTTCTGCATAAATGGTATCAATTGCCAGCGAAGATTTACCTGATCCACTTAAACCGGTAAATACAACCAACTTATTTCTGGGAATGGTAATATCAATATTTTTAAGATTATTCTGACGGGCTCCTTTTAAAATAATAAATTCTTGGTTCATTTTAAGTTCTATCCTGTTTCTGAATGAAATACTGTATAAGATTGAGAAATTTTATCTTTTGAATTTGTTTTTTTTGTTAAATTAAGATTTTTTTTAATTAGTTTTCTTTTTTTTTGATTTCTGAGATCGTTTCATTTGATGTAATACTTTTTTCTTGACTTCACGTTTAGCAATATGTTCTACAGTTCCCAGTAGTTGAAATCCAGGAAAAGATTCGCTCTCTTCTTCTTCACTATAATCTTCATCCCCTGAATAATTTTGAATAAGATTGGGAGATATTTGTTCTAATTTCTGCGCTATTCTTCTATTTATTTCTGAGGTTTGAATTTTATTGGTTTTTATTTCTCGAATAATATCACGTAAAATAGCTGCTAATTCAAACTCGAGATCTTTTGCAGCTTTGAGCATCGATCTTTCAAGTTCTTGTAAAATAATTTCTTCAGATGCATTTTCTTCTAAAGTTTTGTGTAGTATTTCAGAAAATAATTTCTTCGATTGTTTTTGTTTTCCATCTTCATGAGTATCTGCAAGAGCGTCTTGAACGCGTTTTTGAATAGTTTGAGGTGTTATTCCATGTTTTTTATTATAAGCAATTTGTTTTTTGCGACGTCGATTGGTTTCTTGAATTGCGTTTTCAATAGATTTTGTCCGTTTATTGGCATAAATAATTGCTCTCCCTTCTGCGTTTCTAGATGCTCGACCGATTGTTTGTATTAAAGAACGAGTGTCTCGTAAAAATCCTTCTTTATCTCCATCCAAAATTGCTACTAATCCGACTTCTGGTAAATCTAATCCTTCACGTAAAAGATTTATTCCTACAACTACATCAAAAACTCCTGATCTAAGTTTCCTAATTAATTCCATCCGTTCAACAGTATCAATATCAGAATGAAGATATTCAATTTTAATTCCAACATCTTGATAATAATCTGCAATATTCTCTGCCATTCTTTTCGTCAAGGTTGTTATCAAAACTCGATGATTTTTTTTTATTTCTAAGCGAATTTCTGCTAGAAGATCATCTATTTGATTATCAACAGGTCTAATTTCAACTAATGGGTCAACTAATCCTGTTGGACGAATAACTTGGTCAACCCAAACATTTCCACTCTTTTCTAATTCATATGGTCCAGGTGTTGCACTAGTACATATTACATAACTTAGTTTTTTTTCCCATTCTTCAAACTTTAATGGGCGATTATCCAATGCACTTGGAAGACGAAACCCATAATCAACTAAAGCTTGTTTTCTTGCTTGATCACCTTTGATCATTCCTCTAATTTGGGGGATTGCAATATGAGATTCATCTATTATGAGAAGAAAATCTTCTGGAAAATAATCATATAAACAAGCTGGCTGTTCTCCTGGTTTTCGCCTATCCAAAAATCTGGAATAATTTTCAATTCCTTTGCAATATCCGACTTCTCTAAGCATTTCAATATCATAACGGGTCCGCTCTTCAATTCTCTGAGCTTCTGCCCATTTATTTTGCTTTTTAAAATAGGCAATACGTTCTTCTAATTCTTCCTCAATTTCTTTTGTCATTTGGTCCATTATTTCTTCGGCAGTAACATATTCACGTGTGGGAAAAATCTTTAAATTTGAGACTTCATGCAATTTTTTATTTGTAATTGGATCCATTTCCGTAATTGATTCAATTTCATCCCCAAAAAAGCTCACTCTGTAAAAATTATCCAAGTATCCTGGAAAAATATCTACAGTATCGCCTCGTATGCGAATTTTTCCTTGCGTAAAATCAATATCATTTCGTTCAAAATGAATTGAAATTAATTTAAGCATCAAATTATTGCGGGTTATTTGCATTCCCTTTTCAATAACAAATGATTTCCTTGCCCATTCATTAGGATTCCCGATTCCATATATACTCGAGACTGAAGCGATTACAATTACATCTTGACGAGTTAAAAGTGCATGAGTAGAAGCTAACCTATATTTCATTATTTCTTCATTTACACTGCTATCTTTTTCTATGTATTTTCCTGATGAAGGTAAATATGCTTCAGGTTGGTAATAATCAAAATAAGAAATATAATAATTTACTGAGTTTTCAGGAAAGAATTCTTTAAATTCTTGGTAAAGTTGAGCAGCAAGTAATTTATTTGGAGCAGTAACCAATGTGGGTAAATTAAGATGCGAAATAACCTGTGCCATAGTATATGTTTTACCAGTTCCTGTCGCACCTAATAGTGTTTGAAATCGTTTTCCTTTTCGGATTCCATCAAGCAATTCCTTTATTGCTTGAGGTTGATCACCTTTGGGAGTATAATCCGACACTAATTTAAATTTAACCATGATATATTATTCTTCCATAAATATTATTATTGTAAGAAATTGATTAATTACTCTGTGAATCGAAGAGAATATTCTAATTTACTTCAAATTTAATAATTTTTTTTAGGATTTGAAAATTTGGGTTAAAATTTATTATTAAATCTTTATACGACTAATTTCTATTTAAGAATATTCTGCTTCAATAAAGTATAAGAAAAGGAATTTGATTTCTATTAAAAGGATTAGGAGTTCGAATGTTTAGTGATTTATTAACTAATTATTAATAATTTTTATTCCAGCATCTCTTAAAATTTTAAATTTTACCCGTTTGAGCCATCTTACAAGAAGAAAAAAGTTTTTAAGCCGCTATATGTGCAAAAGATTTTAGGGGATTCTGTATTTTATAACTTAAACAGAGAAATCTGCAATTTTTCTTGAGGGAGTTAAAAAAACAATATTTTATCAATTTTTAGGTTAGAAAATTACAATGTTAAATGTAAAAAACCAAAACCAAAATATGAGATCTTTAATAGGAATGGTTATTCCATGTGGGAATTGCAGTTATGCAAAATCAATGCAAATAACCAATTATAAGAAAGTTATTGTTGATTGTTGGCTTTCAAAAGAAGTTATCTTTGATATTTCTGAAGAATATTTAGAATCTCATATAATTAAGTGTCCCTGCAATGATTTAAGAGAATTAGTTCCAAATTTTGAAATCTGTGAATAAATCTTGCTTTTTTTCTTTTCATTTGTGTCTATCGCAAGATTCAATATTCGAATAAATATTTTGAAGATAACTTGATTTTCTATAAATTCTCATTCTTTCTTTAATACTATGCTTTTTCTGTAATCACTCTTATATTCTGAAGACAATTTGAATTAATTTATTTTTATAAAATATCCTCCGGAGGATAAAAATAACAAATTTTTCGATTTAGAATATTTGTCTATTAAATGCAAATTAGTGTTGATAAGTTCCAAGAAAATATTATACAATCAAAAAAAATTTATAATTCACTATTAAACCGAATAATATCCAGATATGATCCAGATCATTCAGATCATCCAATAATTCATAAATTAGACCAAAATGAAGAATTCTCAAATTTACAAAGATCTTTAAAATTTTTCTAAAGCGATACTATTTTGGAGACATTTCTTTATATTAATATATGCCATTGGGGATAGTCCTTATTACAGTTAATTGTGATCAAAACTTAAAAAAATGGAAAAGTGAAATAATTAATTCTTATCCTGCAGATTTTATGCCATCTCGTGCATTGGTTCACAAAATTATCGATATTATCCATAATTCTACTGATAGATTTAACTGTGAATCTGAAGAAACTTTAGAATTAAAATACCGAGATAAAATAATTCTTGTTCAAAAAATAATTGTGCGCCCAAATGAAAAAGAAGAACTATTTGTGGTAATTTTACAACCAAAAGAGGCATTAAACGTTCAAAAATATTATAATATTCTCGTTTCTATCTTTCCTCATAGTGATTCTCAACCAATTTCTGAATATCCTAATCAATTTACTGAATATGCCAAACAATTCTTCCCCAAATCATACCGTCGGAAAGTATTATTTATCGGTCTTCGCTCTGCTGGAAAAACATGCATTAAAAAGAGTTTTTTTGATGGAGTTGCTCCTTCAAAACTATTAGGAGAATATTCCCCTGAACCAACTGTTGGACTCGCTCACTTTGTTTATTCTTGGTTAGATGCAGAAATCGGAATTATTGATTCATCCGGACAAGAATTTGATCGATATGTTTCTCCTGCAAATGATTTCGAACGAAAAATTGCATTTGAAGAAGCAGATGTAATTCTTTACATTTTTGATATCACTCATTGGCAAGAAGATAAAAATAAAGTATTAAAAAATTTGGAAAAAGTAATTTCAACAAAAAAAATATTTGCTGGAAAAGGAAAAATTTATGCATTTTGTCATAAAATCGATCTGTTAAAGGGTTCTAATGAAGATAAATCTAAATACTTCCTTCAAATCAAGCAGCAAATTGAGCAGAAATATCACATTAAAACCATTTTTACATCAATTCAGCCTGATTTGATTCATACATTATTCCGTTCCATGCAGATTATTTTAAATGAACTTTCTATTATCGGAGGAACGCTGGAAGCTTTTTGCGATGATATTCTAAAAGATCAAGAAACTAGTGCTGTATTGCTTTTTAACGAATCAAATGCAGTTATTAGTCAAAAAAGTACTCCTGATTTAGAAGTATATAATTTTACTAATATTAGTGCTTTGGTTAAAAATCAAAGAAAATTACTATCAAATTCTCCAGAATTGGGGGATTTGGATTATTCAATTATATATACTCTTTCAGGGTTCGCCTTAGTAATAAAATCTATCCGATTGATTAAATATGGTGTATCAACTCTTGCGTTCCTAAGTAGAAACATCAATAAAGAGTCTCTTTCTCAGATTATAACCAAATTAGACCAGCGTTTATCCTTTGAAATTCAAAAAGAGAAATATTTATGATTTTTTTAAAAAAAAACAGGATCTTTCATATCAATCTTCCTTATCTGTTTTAATGATAATATGTCGATGATCAAGGTAGGGTGAACGATTACTGTGAAACCTCATAAAAAAAAATATCACTTATTCATGAACACTTTTTTATGATTGAGTGATTACCTATAAAGAATGTTCATTTTTTGAATAATGCAAAATCCTTTTCTATTTGATCACCAAAAACATATGCTTTCAATCTCTGAAAATTATGTATCTTTGAGAGAACTTCTCTAACTTTTTTGTAACCTGGAATTCCTTTAATCCACCAGATGGAAAGTCTTCTAATTTCTGCAAGTTTAAATCTATCATTATTCCAAAATTTTGATAACTCCTCTATATAAGCCTCAATTTTTGTTAAATATTCTCTAATCTGTGTTAAGGAATGATAAGTGTTTTGAGATTCAATTACGATTTCATCAGCATCTTTATCCTTATTCTTATCTTCGATTCTATCAATACTAATATCCATCAATGAAGAAGTTGAAGTGTTGTTTGCATTCAATCTGGATATAATTTTTGAAAATATAGCTGGATCAAACATAGCGGCCCTACCTATCATAACTGCATCGCATCCAGTTTCACTTTTTATTGCAAGATAGGAAGAATAATCAATTACATCCCCATTTGCAATCAAAGGAATTTCAAGTTGTTCTTTTACCTTCTTTATCATAGTGTAATTTGCCGCTCCTCTATATTTTTGTTCAATTGTGCGGCCATGTAAAATTAAGAATTCTAAACCTGCATTATTGATAATTGGTAATAAATCGAAAATATCAGTTTCTCTATGAAATCCCAATCGAGTTTTTAATGAAACAGGGAATGGAGAATATTTTAATGTGGTTTGAATTACATTTTCTAAACGTGAAAAATTATGAGTTAGATGATATTCCTTAAGAAATCCTCCTCCACCACCTGAACGCATAGTATGGGGTGCAGGGCAACCGGCATTAATATCAATTAAATCAAATTTATAGGAACTTAAATAATCTAAAGTGTAGCGAATATGTTCTGAATTTTTTCCATTACTTACTAACTGTACTGCTGCTGGGCGTTGTCGTTCAATCAATTCTAAATGGGGAACAATCGTTTTTGGTGCAGCTACGAACTGTTGGACAAAAAGCATTGGAGTTACAACCAAGCCAACTCCACCTAAATCATAGATTAATTGGCGAAAAGAAGGAGTAGTAACATCCATCAAAGGTGCTAATGCCAAGTCTGTAGTTATATCTAACGATCCAAGTCGCATTCTAAGCAAGTTAATTAGTTTTGCATTGTACAAAAAATTATTTGCTTTTTCTCTCATCACTTGTTGATTACTATTTTCCAAGCATCTTCTACTATAGAATAATCAATATGGCAAAGATGGATCATTTATGCTTAATATTAATGATTTTCTTGGAATTTCTGTTTCAATCATTGACTTCCTAAAGGTGTATGAAAAAAGCGATTACTATTATTATTATTTTTTCGGAGTTCACTTACTTGGTTGATAAAGAAATTTTATTTGATAGTGGTCTTTCATATTCTTCCAATTTATATGATAGTGGTCTTCCATATTATATCCATTTTTATGAAAATATTTTCTTATTCCCTGATGAATTGCAGATCGGATTACCGATAATTTGATTACATATTTTTGGTGAAAATGAAAACTCCAGAATCAAGATATAAGAGAGAGAAAGATAAAGATCTATTCCCAGAAACGTCACATATAGAGATTTTAAACCTTAATGCCTATATCAAGTAATATTTATTGGATTCGGGTTGTATCCTTCTGAATCATAAACAAAACAAACTAAAATTGATTTATATCTAATAACATCAATAATATCTTCAAAATCTTCCTATATTTAATATAAAAAAAATATTTAAATATGTATTACATACAATCATATATGAGAACAAATATTGTATTAGATCCTTCACAACAAGAAATTTGGTGGGAAATTAAACGAACAGCTAAAAATCTTAAAATGACTATTGGAGAATATTTCATTTTCTGTCATCAATTTCGGAAAAATCAAAAAGAAGAAGAAGAACTAGAAAAGTTGCTTGAAAATCCTTTAATGGGAGGAAAGAAGGACTTGGATCTTATTGGAGCATCAAAGAGTATGTGGAAAACATGAAAGGAATAGATACTAATATAATCGTGTATTCTCTGGCAGGAGATTACCCAGAACATCTGCAATGCAAAAGATTATTTTTGCAGATTGCCAAAGGTGAACTTTCTGTAGTTTTATCAGGAATTACGATTATGGAAGCATATCATACTTTAGTTTATAAAATTAAATATTCCCCACAAGAAGTCAAAAAGCGTCTCATTGCCATAATGAAATCAAAGAATATCAATATTATACAAATTACAAGCAAAACTGTGAGATTTGCTTTAGAATTAGCATCTCAATATATAGTGGGAGGCCGTGATGCATTAATTACAGCAAATTATCTCGAATTTGGCTGTAAAGAGATATTTTCTCATGATTATGACTTTGATAAAATTCCACTTCTCCGACGAATAGATCCTATTGAATAGATTTTTAACTGCTGATAATGATTTTTTTTTACTGATTGAGTTAAAAGCTATAATTGTAGCTCTTAATTAATATTCACAAGTATTTAATGTGACGAGATGTGCTCGACCTTTGATAGTCTTTTTAATGTCAGCTCATTCAACCGCTTCACTACCCACATTGGCAGAATTATATGAAGAAAGGAATATAAAAAATTGAGAAAAAACGAGAAAAAAATGAAATCTTACATTGAAAATTGAGCTTCAGATGCTGTAGCTTCTTCATCTGTCGGTTCAATGGTATAACGAACTTCTACTTCACCATCAGCGGGAATTTCTTCGATCATCCAAATTAATACTTCTCTACCATCGAGTTTTTCAGTTTCAGTTGGTTCAATACTTGGATCCTTAACGTCAAATTTTGCTGGGACACGATCACGTAATTCATAATTTTCAACAGCAAATTCTCCTCTATTTCGGACTTTCAAGACAATCTCATATACATTTTCTGTTCCAGTTGCCAAAACTGATTTTCCACGGAAGATTTTAAGACGTCGGTGAATAACTTCAATTTTAACTTCTTCACCTTCTTCTGTAATAACAATTGGTTCACCTCTTGGTAGAGTATTTGCTTTCCAAGTAATAGGTGAAACAAAAGATTCTTCAGGACTTAATTGATCGGCAATTATTGGGAAAATAACTTGTAATTCTTGATTTGGTTCAAACATTCCCATTTCTGTATCTTTCAATCCATCCATTTCAATAAACAATCTTCGATCTTCTATTTTAATCCAATCAGGATCTAAATCATATTCTTTACCATCCACAGTCAATTTAATTTCTTCTTTTTCAGGCATCTTGAAATGTTCAGGAACAGTTTGTTCAATCGAAAGATAGTCAAATGGTGTTGCACCGCCGTTGGTTAAGGAGTGTGTGGCTGTAAATGGAACCTCCCTGTATGATTCAATTGTTTCAATATCATATGAAACTTCAGCATTGAATATGGCTACGGCTAATTCGATATCTTCTATTTGTACAGTTGTTGAAGTAATTGCCTTCAAATCATGAAGAAGAATGAATTGGGCTGTTTTTTGGTATTTTGGAATTTCACCTTTTGTATCAATCTCCCATGTATTTGACTGCCAGATTCCACCAGCAGATAGGAAAATTTCGCTATCTTCAGATAATTCAATTAATTCTGGTGCATTGTCCTTCTCCATTTCTTTAACGCTTACTTTCTTTAGTTTTGCTATATATGGACTGAGATTTTCATACTCTAAAAATCCTATGAATATATCCGGCCGATCTTCTATCTGTTCTTCTGTGGTTGATACCATGTTTTCTCCAGTCGCTTCAAAATTCTCTACTGTTAACTCTGATAAGGAAGTTGCTGCATCATATTCAATCTCCACCATTCCAGAGCGTACCTTTTCTTCTTTATCAGCAATATGCACTGTCAATGTAAATTCTAAAGATGCATGAGCATTCGATTCAAGTTTCTCGATTTCCCAAATTAAATGATTATCTTCAGTTCGATGTTCTCCGATAGAAACACTTTTGATATCGACATTACTGGCTCCATCAAACAATTCTTTCTTTACCACAATATTCTCAATAGGATATTCTTCTGTATTAGTAAGTTCTAGGTTGAAGTAAACTTCGTTATCTTGATCCATATTCAAAGAATATGTAATAGTATTAGGATCATTAATAGTTGAGATATTTTCTTTCAATTTGAGAGAGGGCTCTTTATCTGCTTTGATTTTATACTCAATTGGATACTCTTCTTCACCATTCAATTCTTGAATTGAAAATTCTTCATCCAGATTTTCGATGGCTCCATTATGTTTGAATTGACCCGTAATATCCCAAATTCGTTGATCACTTGCAATATTTTTAAATATAATCTGACCATCACGAGTTAATATTCCATAACCCTCACTAGGTTCTTTGGATTTTTTTTCTTCTTCCCCATCTTCTGTTTCTTCTTCCCCTGTTTCATCTGTACTCTCTTTTTCATCTGAAAGAAAATTATATTCATATTTTGCAATTATTTTTTCTTGAACATTTATTGCAATTCGTTCGCCTTCAACCTCTTCTTCTGAGCTTCCGACTCTTTTTCCTTGTGATGTTTTTGAATTTGTATCTTTTGATTCATATGTTTTTGTAGGTTCCCCTTTTTTTGCTTCTTCTTGTACTCTTGCAAAATAAGATTCTAACTCGTCTTGATCTTTAGTTTTCTCTTCACGACCAGAATTAATTGCTGATTTAACTGTTGATTTTGCTCGATCGGATAACATATTTCCTAAAATCTTAAATCGTTCGAAAAATTCATCTGCCGAAATGTTTATGTTGCATTTTATCTTCTTTTTATTTATTTCGACAGTTCCGTATTTATCTAGATTGTAATTTGGCATAGTTATGCACGTTTATTCCATTGGTGGAGAAACTTAAAAAACTTCGTCCTTTACATTTTTCCGACATAAACTGTGATTTTATTGAATTGATTGACATTATTGTGTATGACTATTTTTTCTAACTAAGCTCATCATTTTGTCTTGAAATACATTTTTTAAAAAAGTTAATAGATTTTTTTATTTTAATTGATTATATCAAAGAAACAATAGAATCATCAGATATTCAAAAAGTCGCATCTTTTATCTCAAGATTACCATTTAAAAGAATTATTTATCCTATTTCATTCAATATCAGTAAAATAATAAAGAAACAGCATGGACTCGGAGGGAATCGAACCCTCGATTTCTTTTGCATTCATATCAAGAAATCTGATATGAAGCATGCCAAGCAAGCGATATACCGCTAATCCACGAGCCCATGAATTATTGTTTTTGTATGAGGAAGAATGTATTAGAATAATTAAAAATTTTATGAATCAATTCGCTTTACATTTTTGAATATTAAAAAGATGGAACTAATCACCATAGTAATTACAGCTGTATAAAGAGGAAATATTTCTTTTTTGGATTATTCTTTCTTCTTTTTACTTTCTTCTCCAATTTTACTTATTTTTTCTTTAGCTTTCCTAATAATCATTTTCTTTGCTTCTTCTACTGCGATATCCTTAGCTGTATTTAGAACCATTTTTGTCACTTCACTTTCAGCAATTTCTTTAGCTTTTTTTAAAGCAATCTCTTTATTTTTTTCAAACTGTGGTTTTACAGTTTCAATTTTTTCTTTCACACTATTTGTTATATTTTGAGTTTTATTTTGAGCTGATTCTTTGACTTTTTCTCCCAAATCGATAGTTTTTTCTTTTACATTTTCAAGTTTTGGCTTTACTGATTGAAGACTTTCTTTTGCTTTTTTTTCCATTTCTTTTGCTTTTTTATTCAATTTATCAAACATCCAATTTCTCACCTCTAATTGACAATAATCTTAATACTGTTTAATTATTTGAACTTTTTTAAAAAAAAAATAAAAAAATTAGTTCAATTCTGTTCCGCAATTTGGGCAAAAGCGTATATTTTGGCTTTCTATCCTATTTCCACAATTTGTACAAAATGAAATTGATAGTGATTTTGTAGTATTATTTATTCCTGAAATACTATTTTCTGTAAAATTGTTCTTTTCATCATCCTGAATGACAATTTTTTGAGAGGATATTATCTCTCCAACAACTTCATTATTGGGTTTTGACGAAGAGTGGCAGCACGATGAGCCAGATATTTTTTTAGGCATGGCTACACTTCGAACAAACCAAAGCAGGAAAAGAATACAGAATATGGCAATAAGAATACCTATGATCCAAGAAAAGTTCCCAAGATCAG
Organism: Candidatus Harpocratesius repetitus; assembly: GCA_021498095.1. Taxonomy (GTDB): domain Archaea; phylum Asgardarchaeota; class Lokiarchaeia; order Sigyniarchaeales; family Promethearchaeaceae; genus Harpocratesius; species Harpocratesius repetitus. The sequence goes on from JAIZWK010000001.1 coordinate 2,123,119, forward strand.
CATTCCAATTCATCATGTTTCCTTCTTCTTCCCACATTTCATGATTATTGATATTAAGTTGCATTTTTTATTTTTACTCCATGTGTTTGTAATTTTTGTTTGTTGTTATTAAATATAAAAAAAAGATAGTTTCATTAATTTTCGATAAGTCTAATGAGCGAATTGCTCTTTTATGTAAAGGAATGCAAGTATAATCAGATTTTTCACTCTAATTTATTTGCATTAGTTTTCCACAGTGGGTTGGGATTGCTTGTGCACCACAATGAGCTCCCATATGACAGACTAATTGGTCACCTTCGATGTGCATTGGTTTTCCACAATGTATTGGGACTGGTTGAGTTGCTCCGCAAGTTTGACATTTTAATTCCATCTTATCACCTCCAAGAGATTTTATTTGATATTTTTGAACCTTATTTATTTGGTTCAGGTTAAAAAAGTAAAGTTATGTGAAAAAAAAGTTGATTAATTGAAATGAAAAAAGGAAGATTCAGCGAAATTATGAATTTTATTGTGATTTGTTGTAATTTGGCTGGATATTTACTCTTCTTAATAAGTTAGCATTAGAAACCACTGTAATAGAGCTGGTTGCCATGGCTATTTCTGCAATTATTGGATGAGCAAATCCTAAGATTGCAAACGGTAATGCAAATAGATTGTAAAAGAATGCCCAGAATAGATTTTGTTTAATTTTTTTGAAGGTTGCTCGAGATAACTTGACTGCGGTGATTACTTTTCCAAGATTTCCAGAAACTAAAGTAATATCTGCAGCTTCAATTGCAATATCAGTTCCTGTTCCAATGGCAATTCCAACATTTGCAGCTGATAATGCAGGTGCATCATTGATTCCATCTCCAACCATTGCAACTAGGTTTCCTTCTTTCTGAAGTTGTTGAATTATTTCTAACTTTTGCTGAGGCATCAATTCTGCATAGACTTTTGATATTCCAACTTTTTTTGCAATAGCATCTGCTGTTCTTTGATTATCTCCAGTAAGCATTACTGTTTTAATCCCAAAACTATTCAATTCTTGAATGGCTCGGGGTGAATCTTCTTTAAGATTATCAGCAATTCCCAATATACCTCCTAATTTATCTCCAATTGCTAACAAAACAACTGTTTTTGCTTCCCTTTCAAGTTGTTCGATTTGTTTACTTTCTTGAAATTTAGTGACGTCAATGTGATAATCTTTCATTAATCCAATATTCCCCAGTTTAATTGATATTGAGGGTGATATAGAAGGTGATATAGAAGAATTGCCCGTTAATTCATCGATAGTATCGGAGGATTTAATATCAGCTACTACTCCTTTTCCTGAGATTGATTTGAAATTTTCTACGCTTAGTAAAGGTATTTTTTTATCTTTTGCTAAAGAAACAATTGCAAAAGCTAAAGGATGTTCTGAATTATATTCAATAGATGCGGCATATTGAATTACTTTCTTCTCAGAAAATCCAGGTCCGGTGATAATATCAATAACTTCTGGTTTTCCTTTTGTAATTGTTCCAGTTTTATCAAATATAATTGTATCAATATTCTTTAATGTTTGAATTGCTTCGCCGTTACGAATTAAAACTCCATTTTCTGCCCCTAACCCACTACCAACCATTAAGGCTGTTGGTGTAGCTAATCCTAAGGCACAAGGACAAGCAATAACAAGAGTTGAAATTAATGAGGCTAATGCTAATGTAATGATTCCCAAATCTATATTTATCCAAGGTAAAATTGGTTCTCCGATAGCAAGAATGCTTACCATGAATTTTGAGAATAATAGCCAAGCAATTGCCCCTAAAGTGGCAAGGATTAAAACAATAGGCACGAATACAGCAGTTACATTATCTGCAAATTTTTGAATTGGAACTTTTGATCCTTGAACTTCTTCCACCATTTTAATTACTTGTGCTAAAAATGTTTCTTTTCCTACCTTTTCAGCGCGAATTTTAAGCACACCTGTTTGATTTATGGTTGCACCGATTACTTGATCATCCTTAGATTTTTTGATAGGTAAAGATTCTCCAGTAGCGATGGATTCATCTACAGAACTGCTTCCTTCAACTACAATTCCATCTGTGGGTATCTTTTCTCCTGGTCGAACAATCATGATATCTCCTTTGGATATTTCTTCAATTGGAATTTCTCTTTCTATCCCATTTTCAATAATTTTTGCAGTTTTTGCTCCCAATTGTAGCAGCTTTTTAATAGCTTGTGATGCTTTTCCTTTAGCTTTAGTTTCAATATATCTTCCTGTGAGATGAAATGCCATAATCATGGCTGAAACACCAGAATAGTTAAAAACAGGAATAATAAAGCTTAAAGGTCCTGAAAGAAATGCAAAGAATGTTCCTAAGAATATCAACACGTCCATATTTGCACTTTTATGTGAAATTGCTTTCCAAGCGGTCCTATATGTATCGAATCCTGCCCAAAATATAACAAAAGCAGCTAAAGTTATTATCGTAATATTATAAACAAGACTACTTGGCCACATAATGTTCCAAATCATTTCTAAAAGCATATATATTGTGATTGGAATAGTAAATCCCCAAGAAATTGCGAGTCTTTTTTGAGCCTTTGCATACTTTTCTAAATCTTTTTTCATTTCAATATCGTATTTTGAAGATTCCGTTTGTGTTTTATCAGATTTCTGAATTATTGCTTTGTATCCTGTATTATTTATTGTTTGAATAATCTCATCATATGTAATTAATTCAGGATTGAAAGTTACTGTAGCTTTTTCTGTAGCCAAGTTAACAGAGCTTTCGATAATACCTGTGGTTTTTGTTAAACTACGTTCAATGGTTTGTGCACATGAAGCACATGTCATTCCTTCAATAGGAATAATCTCTTTTTTTGTTTCAATTTTAGTGCTATAACCAGTACTATCTATTGTTTTTATTATATCATTCAATCCTATCTTTGTCGGATCGAATTTAATATAAGCTTTATCTGTAGCAATGTTTACATTGACTTTCAAAATACCTTCTTCTTTATTTAGGGCTTTATCAATCGTTTGAGCACACGAAGCACAATGCATGCCTACGATATCTAAAGTAATCGCTTTTTTTGCTTGATTTTGCGGATTAGAATTAGTATTAGATGACATTAAATAAAATAAGATATATCTTTTTGAAATATATTCTCATTATTAAATATAAAGAAAAGGTCTTATTTGAATTTGGAAAAAGTAAATATGTATATTTTTTGAAAATATATTTGCATTAAGCTTATTGGAGAAATCAGCTATATATTATTTAATGTCAATAAATGAAAAATCCCTTTTATCTGACTTTACTCGTTTTTATTTACTTGTTTTATTATATGAAAATCCAAATCACGGATATGGATTGCGGGTAAAATTTGAAGAAAGATTGGGCAAAAACATTAGTTTTTCTTTAATATACCCTTTTCTAAGCAAGTTGGAAGCAAAAGGATATGTTTCTATTGAGAGAAAATTAATCGGTCATAAAGAAAAAAAAATATATCATTTGACAGAAGCAGGAAAAAAATTCGCTGAGAATATGTTTCAGCGATTTTCAGGAATAATTGACACTGCAATTGAGTCTAATATCCAAATTTGTGCTGGATGTGGAATAAAACTATATCAAAACTCTTATCAAGAAATCATTAATGGAAAAAAATATTCATTTTGTTGTCGACATTGTGCTGCTGCTTTTAAAAATAATGAGGTACATAAACACAACCATTAATTTGGACAAAAATCAATTGGAATTTGGTGAATCGATCATATAACGAAAGGTTTTAAAAAGAAATCAATTATATTTTCCCGTATTTCGTGCAAAGTTTCTGTAGTTACATCACTAATATCTAATATTGGACGGAATTGTAATGTAAATATTTGCTCTATTTTTTCTCTCTGATTTAAAAGAGCACTAAGCTTTTGCGGATATATAAAACAGGTAATAAAGAAGATTGATCCTTTTCCTCGACCTTCATTTTGAGTTGAATCGTGAATCATAGTAGAATATACTAAAGCTCGAAAATTGCTACCTCCAAATGGAAATGGACCATATAATCCTTGATGATAACCATGACCTTGGCCAAGACTAACCATAAAAATATTCCCTGCCATTTGTAAAGGTTGTTGCAAATTTCGATCATCTACATCAACATTCTCTGCAATATGAAGAACTGTTCCCTTTTTTTCATCAATTTTGTAACATACCATGAAAATGGAATCAATATCCTCTTGAGTAAGTGTGCATTGTATTCCTTGAGTTGTAATTTGCTGAATCTCTTGCATAAGTAGATTGTAGATTTGGGATAAAATAAATTCTCGATCTAAAGGATTTGAATCGAGTCTATCAATTAAATTCTCAATTCGCTCTATCTGAGCTTGCTTATTTCTTATTTCATGCGCAATTACTAAATCTTCAGCTAAACTTAAAACTTTACGCGCTTCAAGAAGATATCCTTCAAAAGCATGAAGTGTTGCTTGCAAAACTAACGTATCAATGTATCGAGGCCACAATGATTTATTCTTGGTTAATCCAAGCACTTTATGAATTAAATCAGCGATTTCTTTTAATTCCTTAGAATATCGATGTTGCTGAGTTTTTATTAAATAAGTTAAAGCAAGAAGAAGAAGCGAATTGATATTAATTTCAAAAAATTTTGTTGTTTGAGCGATTCTATTTGCTTCAAGTAGAAGGATTTCTGCTTCATGGAAATTTGAAAAAGTTAAGCTTAATCGGGCACGTTCGATTAATGCTAATCCAATTCCAACTTTATTCTGTTGTTTCCATGCTAATTGAACAATATCTTTTAAAAGTGTATATGCTGAATCTACATTATGAAGGGCAAAATGAGTTTGTACTAATGTAATAAGAATTTGGATTTTTTGAAAGTTTAACTTAGTATTTTCAACTATATGTAAAGCTTTCTGCAAAAGCTCTATAGATTTGAGATAATTTCCTTCAACTAACCAATATTTTGCATAATTATTTAATAATTGTAAGTAATTAAACTTCATCTCAACTTCTTTGAATAAATCCATTGATTCATCTAGGAATTTTCGTGCCTTAGATAATTGACCTAATTCAGTGTAGAATCCTCCTATCTCAGATTTTATAACTGCAACATTTGAAAGATTTTGCGCTTCTTCTGCTATTTGCAATGCTTCGAAATATTTTTTTTCAGCAAGAGAATAATCACCTAAGTATTGAAGAGTTTCAGCATAATTACTCATCATAATTGTAAGATCACGAGTGAGATGCAATTTTTCAGCAAGATCCGCACATTGTTTAAATTGTTCTGATGCATATTGAATATCACCTGTATATATTTGAAAAAGAGCTAAATTATTTCTTGCTGATATTTCTATCCTTGAATTATTAATTTTCTGAGCCAATGAAATTGCTTTATGAAGATATTCTTCCCCTTCTTGAAGAAGGCCAGTATATGACCGATTAACTCCCAGTCTGTTATAAACATGTGCTTCCTTAGCAGTTTTTCCCAGCTTTTGATAAATTGGAAGTGCTTCAAAAAAACGATCTGATGCAGATTGAAATCGTCCTCTAGAATTCTCTACCATGCCTAATCCTACCAAGGCATCAGCGAATAATTCATCATTATCCAAACGAGTTGCTTCAAGAAATACTTTTTTATAATTACGTTCTGCTTCATCGATTTTTCCTAATGTCCATTGGATATTTGCTAATAATAATCGAAGTTTTGATTTTTTTTCAGAATCTTTTTCAGATTGAAGAGTTATTACAATCTCTTTTTCAGTTTCTGCTGGTGTAGTTACACTTTGTTGGGAAAGACGATTATACATTATATCCCATTTTTTTTTATCTGATTCTATCGTATTTGAAGAAAGGGATGTTTTTTTTTGTTTTTTCTCATTCTTTTGGGATATTTTTGGATAATCGGTCATGATTTAGCTCCTTAAATGCTTGGAATTAATTGAGTAATATCATAATTTAGAATCGTTGAAATCCAAGTTACTATACTTGGGGTGAATAGAAATAGCACAATTAAAATTATTGTAAAAACTATTGCATATATTAAAATTGCACCTAATGCACCGAAAAAGGTAGTTTCATGTCTATTCATTATCACAAACATTGATACTAAAAGGGAGATTAAAGTACCAATTAAAGCCCATCCTGGAAGTAAAAGTTGAAAAACAAAAGAAATTACTCCTGCTAAAAATACAGCAATTAATCCAGTTATAAAAACAGCACCAAATTCAGTGTGTTCACCTTTTACAGCATTAATACCAATGCTTAGGGAAATTACTGCAAGGGCAATGGTTATAAAAATTAACAACAAAATCCATCCAATAGTAATGAGAATTTCTGGTAATTGTGATAACATATTTTAAAATAGCATCGATTTCCATTTAAGCATTTGCTTCTCGGATTTTAAAGAGAGATTAAGGGTTGACAAATTGTACAAAAAATTGTTGTTCTTTGCCCTACGATTCGTTTTTCTAGTTCTTTACCACATATTGGGCACTTTCCATTAATAACGCGAGCATGTAGAAAAAAATTCGATGGAAATTCGCCATATTGTGCGTTATGATCTATTGCAATTTGAAGAATATTCTGAATTACTTCATGTAGCTTTTTAATTTGAGTTTCACTTATTTGAGAACCTAAAATTAATGGATTAATTTTACTTTGAAATAATGCTTCATCGGCATAAAGATTTCCAATTCCTGCAATACGGTGTTGATCTAATAAAATTGCTTTTATCGGGCGTTTGCTACTTTGAATTGCTCGTGAAAATTGAGGATATGTAATATTTAGCGCATCTGGACCGATTTTCCTTTTATTAATAAAATCATCAATCGAATGCCACAATTCAATACGCGCAAATTTACGCTGAGAGATAAATGAAAGAACCTTGTTAGATTGGAAATGAAAGCGAATTCGATCAAATCGAGTGATTTTTGCATCTAATTCTTGCAACTTTGTATTCGAATCGTATCGAAGATTTCCTGTCATACCAAAATGAAATAGAAGAATTTCTCCTGAACTCAAATGAATGAAGAGATATTTACCCCGCCGAGATATTTTTTTAAATTGAATTCTTACTAAGGATTTGGCGAATACTTCTGGATTTGGAACTCTAAGAATTTTTGCATCTCTAATTTCTATGTGGTGAATTGGTTGATTCAGTGATGTGTTTTCAAGATAACGCCTGTAAATTTCAACTTCAGGTAATTCTGGCATATTTAAAAGATCCTATATTATGATATTATTTTACTATGTATTCTTAACAATATTTATTAAGTTTCAAAATAGATAATTTACATAGAACAATAGTAGTAGTTGATGGATTAAATCATGTTAATTTCTACTAAGTGTATTTTTTTCCTTATAATTAATAAATATGAACAATTACGATTTTTTCTACAATTTTGGAGATGAAGTTTTAATGAGTGAACTATCAAAAAACAATGAAATGCATCTGAATGAATTTAATGAGGAAGGTTTAAGGAAAATTGCCAAAGAAATTGTTCTTCATCGATTCTTTCTTATTTTGCATGTACTACTTTATATTTTTGTAAATCTTTTGCTGTTTATTATTAATTATTTGACAAATTGGGAATATCCTTGGTTTCTCTGGGCACTTACTGGTTGGGCAGTCATACTCTTTACTCATATCTTTTATTATATTCTTTATAAAAAGGGGATTGTTCATATTGCTACACTCGCTCTTCTTTACCATGTTTGGGCATTTATAGTTCTCAATTCATTTTTATTATTTATTAACTTCTTTACAAATCAATCTCGATGGAATTTTCAACCTTGGTTTTGGTTTCCATTTGGAAGTTGGGGCTCAATTTTAATTATTCATACTGTTCTTTACTTCTATATTACTCCTGCTCGTGATGAATCTACCGAAAAAACTTGGATAGAACGGAAAGTGGAACAAGAATTGAAAAAACTCAAAATGATCGAATCATCAAAAAATTTGAATAAATAGGACCTCAAAAAAAAATGTTTTGGCTAGGAAAATCTGTGGAAGTTGTGCCTTCAGAAGGCGGAAAAAGTGATAAAAAAAGGGAAAAAATAAATTTAAGCCCTTTGGAAGTGTTAATTTTAGCACAACTCCGATCTCGGGAATTACGCAATAATGGAGAACCTGTGGGACAATATGGATATGAAATGATTCAAGATCTAAATAAACTTTTTGCAGGTTCTTGGGAAGCCAAATCTGGCACTATTTATCCCATTCTTTCAAAATTAGAAGGAAAAAAACAGATGATTGTGGGATCTCGAAAAAAATCACCTTTAGGACCTGTTAAAAAAGTATATAATCTACTTGAACGGGGAAGAAAAGCCATTGATGAGATAATTTTGCATAATTTTGAAGGTGATTTAGATTTTATTTTGCAATATCTAAATCTTATTTCACCTTTTTTGATAAAAATTGATGAAAAAGACCAAAATGATGAAATCTTTTCAAAATTAACAACAATCCCTGCAAGAGTTGCAAATATTGGATTAGAAAAACCTAAAACATTAATAGACCAAACTTTAAGACGAAAGAAATTGGAAGCTTTACAGGAAAGCTTTAAGTTAAGCTTGCAAAATATTGAAGAAGAAATCAATAAATCAAATGTTTAATCGTTGCAAAATTGCTTAACACTCTTGATAATAAGAGAGAATGGATTCAATTATTTTTTTTGATAGATGTTTCGGAATACTATCCACCGTTCCTTTTCCAAATGAAACTCCATCGATAATCTCATTATCATTTAAGATTTCAAGTAATTGCACTTCATTAATCCAAGAATAGGATATTCTTTCATGATTTAATTTAGCCAATTCACATGCACAAGTTAAAGCAGCTAAATTTGAGGTGATTCCAACTAAAAAATCATTTGCGCTCTTTTCAACAGCAATTCCACCTCCACAACCACATACACATTTTTTTCCAAATGGAATTAAATGCTCAACCTTGGAATTCAGCATACCTAATCCTAATTCATTTCCCCCATCACCAATTCCCAGCCAAAATTCTGGTGGTTCGGCTTCTATTAAATATTCCAAATCATCAACTTGATCTGATATTGATTCTCCCCGCATATTATGACAAATTCCATAGTAATTCTTTCCTGGTCTTTCAACACTAATCAAGATTGGTGGTAAATGTCTCAATTCAGAAATAGGCGTAAAGTGTATCTTTATTCTAGCTCGTGATGACCAAGGAAATTGTTCTAACACTGTAAGTAAAGGGGATTCTGTACTAATTATTACATTAATTCCTAGTTCTGCCAACAAATTTCCAAGAATAAATGTACCAATTGGGCCATCTGTCTCAAAAGTATTGTTTACTGGAAATCCTGTTGTAATTGCAACCCAAGATGATTTTAAAATTTGTTTTTGTAGGTGCACAGCAATTTCATTTACTGATTGGATAATTATAGGTGGTGTTTTGACAAGTGTATATGCTCTTTTAGCTCCATTAGGTAATAATTCAAGGTATGGTTTTCCGAGGAGCAACGATTCAATAGAATGGTTCATGATAATTCATAATTCCATTAAGTGAGGGCAAAATATTAAGGAATAATAACCTTCTCATTAATATAACTTTATTTTATTTGAATAATGTTTTTGATATGACAGGTGAGGATGCATCCCGCGCAAATTAATACTTGTTAAACCAATATGGAAAAAATACACGAGATCAGAGCTCATGGTCATGAATATAGTCTTGCTCTTATTTTTAATCAGCACTGCCTCCTTGAATATGCTAATTCCTTCCTATTCTACTATTATTGACGAGTTCGCCATTTCAGAATCAGTAATATATCTCCCAGATTCTTTGTCTGTGTTAGTAACTGCATTTGTAATGGTATTATGGGGTTACTATACAGATAAAATTGATAGAAACAAAGTAATTAATTGGGGGGCAATTTTATCCGTGTTTGGGTTTGTTTTTACCGCTCTTTGTACCAATTTTCTTCAATTGCTTATCGCCCGCATCATCACAGGAGCAGGAATGGGATTTGCCATACCCGTTGCTATATCTGTTTTAAGTGACATTGTTCTTCCTGAAGAACGCTCAGGTTTATTTGGATTTCTTGCAATTTTTTCTTCTGTTAGTAATGGCATTGGTCAAGGCTTATCTGCATTTTTAGGACCATTGAATATTTTTGGTTTCGGATGGCAAATTACTCCACTAATTTTATCTTTTCTTGCTCTTATTGCAGTATTCCAACTTTTATTTGTCAATCTTCCCGATGTGGGTGCAAAGGAAGAAAGCTTAGCGAATATTCATGAATTTGAAGAAGTAGGATATGAATATAAGATTAATCAGCGCCAGCTAGTGAAACTTATTCAAAAGCCAACTAATAAATTCTTGATTTTAAATGGTTTTTTTTCCATAATTCCAGGAACTATCATTATTTTTTCTCTTATTACAACATTTTCCCGAGAGATGCTGTATGTACTTCCTGAAAATATAAGAACGCAAGTTTCTACATTAATGGCAGGAGTAGCGAGTTTTGGTTATATTATTGGAAGTATTGTTCTCTCATGGTATGGAGATCTGCTTTACAAAAAAAATAGGAAAAATCGCGCTAGATTGGCTTTTATTTCTAACATTATTGCAATTCCATTATGTATATTAATGATTTTTGAATTAAAGCCTATTTCTCTTGAAAATATGCCTGTTTATCCTGATCCTATTCCTACTGAAGAAATTACCAAATTTATTTTACTTACCGTTTCTGCTATTTTTCAAAATTATCCAAATTATATTTTTTATATGATTTTTTCATTCTTTGGAACATTTTTCAGTGCAGGAATGGTGATAAATAAAAATGCTGTTATGGTGGATGTGAATTTACCTGAGCATAGAGGAACAGCTTCTTCTTTCTTTCAATTAACCGAACAAGTCGGAAAAAGTGTTACATTAATGCTTACAAGCTTTTTACTGAGTATTGTAATTACTTATCAGAGACTTTTGTATATAAGTTTGATATTTTGGATTCCTTCTGCTCTATTATGGTTATTGACTGTAAAAGCAATAACAAAAGATATTGATGAAAAAAATAGAATACTTAGAGAAAGACAGCAGATGACTCTAATTGATTACATTTTTGAAATTAATATTGAAATTGATCGAGCCATACAAATAGTTCATGATGCTAAAAATAAAATTGTAAAAGAACCTCAAAATGCCTTAAAGATGATAGATAAAGCGATATTACATTTAACACGAATTACAGAAAATGCCTCCAGACAAAAAATTGCAGATTTAGAAAGTCATTCACAAAATTTACTTGATCGTGCGAAACTTTTCCGGGATAATCTCAAAGAACTATTGGAGCTTCAAAAATTTGAAGATTTACCATATCTTTATCAGTTGATTGATGAAACTTGGGAAAAAAGTGATTTTGGAAAAATTGAAGTATTATATGAAAGTGGTTATTTAAAAGTCGTTGAGGCGCGTTTGCATAGATATTATAATCCTATTGAATGCATCGAAATTTTACAAGATGCAATTAGTATTTTTGATAAAGTAATTAGATTGGCTTCTGATAGAGTCGTAGAAGAAGGTATTAAGCGCTTAACAAAGGATGAAGAAGAATTGCAACAACGAATTCATAATTTGATTATTTTGGCTCAAAAATCAAAATCAAACACAGAAGTATTAAAAGATAAATTAAACTCTATTATTCACTCGCTTCTAAGAGAAGATTTGACCATGAAGCAATTACAAAGTGTTATTGCTTTAACTTCGGAATATGGATTAAAATTGGAAGATATAATTGAAGAAAGTTTTGATAAACGCATTTTAAGAAGATTCCAAAGAGCAATGAATCAAATAAATAATCTTTTCCGTGCTTATGATGAATGGCAAACACGTGAATAATTAAAAAAATGATCACCAAATCACATCTAAAAATCCAAATTTTATCTTAAATTAAAGAAATTGTTTGAAATAAAATAAAATTTTTAGAAGAAGTATTTTGAGTTCATTTAGAATGTTAAAAATTGAAAGATGTCCGTTTTGTAATGCTTTACTTGAAGAATCATTACAAAATATACCAAAACAGTGTAGTAACAAGAAATGTAGAAGTTACACTTTCGTTCCTGGTAATCGTGTTCAACACAGATTTAATCAAGACTTGGGAATTGGAATTATTTCAGAAATTCTCTATTATTTAAAAAAAAAAAAGAATGAAAAATATCGAGATTCAAATAATCAATTCAGCTTAAGATATAAAAAAAGAATTAACAAGAACTTTATTCCTTCTCTTTCTTCCACTTCTGATTTTATTTTAGCACCAGAAATGGACATTCACGAGTTAAATTCACCAAAATCCTTTTCAAAAGACCAATTTTTCGAAAAAATTGTTATCCAATTTGATGCATATTCTTCTCAATCTGTATATCCCCAAGATATTGTTCATTTTTTATGGCCAATTGGCCAAAAAATTCGATTTTACGAACAAATCTCCTTTGATGGTCCAATCAATTCTTCAAACATTAAAATTGGTATAATTCAAAATAGGAATCTTCACCATGCAGATGGAATCATTCGTTATCAAGTTCAATTAACTAATGGTAAAAATATTTGGATAAAGGAACAAACAATAAAGGAATCAGTCAAAAATCCAATCGAAGAATTTTATGATAAACAACTTTCATTTTCGCTTACATTCCTTCTCCGGATTTGGAGTCTCCAATTTCTTGATTTATACAGCAGTAATTATATTAAAATAGTAACCAACTCAAGATTGTCTCTTCTTCCACATCAAGTTTCAGTTGCCCACCATCTTTTACAACAAAACGAGGCGCGTATGATCTTAGCAGATGAAGTCGGATTGGGAAAAACAATTGAAGCTGGAATTTATATTAAAGAAATGATAGCGCGCCGACTTGCTAGAAGAATTTTAATCATAACACCAGCCAGCCTTTCTTCTCAATGGGAATTTGAAATGGAGAATAAATTCAATTTATCATTTATTCGGCTTGATTCTCAAAGATTAAAGCAGACAGAAATAAATTTTTACACTGGGAACTTTATAAATAAGAAAACTGGAGAGGAATACACTTTATGCTCTGTTACACTTCAATTTGCACGATTGCCCCAATGTTCTTCAAAATTACTTCAAGTTGAATGGGATATCGTTATCTTTGATGAAGCACACCATCTCCGTAGATATTTAACGAATGTGAAGACAGAACTCTATCGAACTACCTTAGCCTATGATTTAGCTGAACAACTTGCCCAAAAAAGTCACAATCTTTTACTCTTAACTGCTACTCCTATTCAGCTTCACTCATTTGATTTATATTCACTAATCTGCTTGCTGAATCCATATCGATTTCCAACTTTTGATAGCTTTGAATCAGAACGAAAAAATTTGGTTATGCTGAATCTCATAATTTCTCAATTACTTAATTTTTCCAGAATTAGTGCCTTTGAACGCAGATCTCTGATATATAATATTTTAAACTTCCTTCCTAACTATCAAGTTAAAGAATTAGATGAAAATTTGAAAAAGAAATCATTTCGTACGACTTTAGTTCAAACTTTAGAAAAAAAACATTTCTTAAGTGATTTTGTTATTCGTAATAGAAGAAAAAGGGTATTTCCTCATCATAAAATCAAACGAATCCCAAAAATCATAGATGTTACATTAACACCAGAAGAACTAAAGATATACAACAAAATTCATTTGTATTTAGCTAAAATCTATTCCCAGAATTTTGAAGGTGGGAATACTGGAATGGGTTTTATTATGGTCATTCTTCAAAAGCTCTTAACAAGCTCAGTTCCTGCAATTCTTAAAAGTTTACAAAGGCGAATTCATTATTTAGAAGAAAATAAAGAAATGCTTACAAAATTCCAAACTGAAATTGTAATTAATCAAGAATTTCAAGAAGAAGAAGTAGAATTAGATTTAGATTTGGGAATTGAAGAATTTGAATTGGAAGATCGGTTAATTTATTATCGACGTAAACACAAGATGAAACCTAAAAAAGAAAATGAACTTAATATTAAAGATCACATCAAAATTCTTAAGGAATTTGTGGGTGATTTGAAATCTTTGACTATAGATTCAAAAGCAGAAAAATTACAAGAAATAATTGAAGAAATATTATCAAATAATCCAAAAGAAAAAATTATAATCTTTACTCAATTTAAAGCGACCTTATTTTATCTTTCTGAGATATTTCAGAATAAAAAAATAAATGTCGCTCATTTCCATGGAGATCTCAATGAAAATCAAAAAAATAGAGAAGTTCAAAAATTTAAAACCACTCATTCTATTCTTTTATCTACCGAAATAGGGGGTGAAGGTAGAAATTTTCAGTTCTGCCATATTATCATAAATTATGATCTTCCTTGGAATCCAATGCGCCTAGAACAACGAATTGGGAGATTGGATCGTATTGGTCAAACTAAAGATATTTTAATTTACAATTTTTATATTGCAGATACAGTTGAATCATCAATTGTAACAGCAATTATTGATCGTATCCATCTTTTTGAAGAATCTATCGGATCTTTAGAGCCTATTTTAGGTAGTATTGAAAAACAAATAACCGACTTAATTTTAAGAGAAGATGAAATACCATATAAATTCAGATTAGAAGAAGTTATCTCAAAAACTACGGATAAAATTGAAGAAGTATACGCAAAGTTGGATGATTTTATTTTAGATAAAAAATCCTTTCAAACATCAATGCTATCTCAAAATCTCCAAGATGATAATATTATTTCTCACGAAGATATTCTTCAATTCTTTCACACTATTAATGATCTTGCAGGAAAAAATTCTCTTATTACTATAAATTCAAAAAAATCTACTAACTATAGTAATTCTCTATTTGTTGATGCGTTTAAATTGGTAAAAACAAAAAAATATGATTCAACAGAATTTTGGCAAATATCCTTATCAGATCGCCTTCGTTCAGAATTGAAATGCACTTCCCGCAAATACGAAGGAACATTTTCGATGGAAGTTGCTCAGAGATTTGAGGAATTTGATTTTTTCGCTTTAGGACATGAACTTGTAATGAATCTTGCAGATTTTTGTGCTCGTGATGATTTTTCGGGATATGCTACGCAATTACATTTTAATTCATCTAAGTTGATCAATTTGTGTTTAAAAAAAAAGATAAAACTTACATCTGAAGAGAATTTAGAACTTCAAAAAATTTTGAAAAACGGTGAAATGCTTCATCTTTTTTTTATAGAACTTAAATCAGTAGGAATTATCATTGAAAAAATCGTTTTTCCAGTTTTAGTTAGCAATTCAGGATTAATTTTTTCATCTTTTACAAAAGTATTATATCATCCTTCAACTATTGTTAAAGTTCTTGATTTTCCAGGAGAAACTAAAAATAGAACATTTGATAAGAATTTATTCGAGCAAGGAAAAATACTCCAACTTTATGAAATAGCACTTCAAGGGTTGAAAAAAATCGCACAAGAGAGAATAAAATATTTAACACAAGTAAATAGAACAAAATATCATCGAGAAAGGGCAAAAATTATTACCACTGCGAAGCTAAAAAGAAAGTATCTTGAATTTCATATAGATAAATTACAAACTATGCTCCGAGTGAAAAAGGTAAAATTACCTACAGAACGACAATTACAAAATGTTGCAAAAATTTCGGAATTAGAAAAAAAAAATCGACGAATGAAGCAATTTGAACAGTTAAAAAATGAAGTTCAATATTTAGAGCAAGAAATAAAGCATTGGGAAAAGGAACTTGAAGAATTAGAATTTGATATTCCAGCAAAACTGAAAAAGCTCGAATATAATAAAAAATTAAGAATTAACGCAGAATTAAAAGGTTATGCTGGATGTTTGCTCCTTTAATGATCTTTTTTTCAAAAATTTTATTTTTCTTCAGAAATGCTTATATAATTAACTCCAATTGTTTCATAAGTTGTTCTAATGAGATTTCCTTGTTAAGATATCGTTTTTGAAGAATAGGAATTAAATATTTAGGCTTGAATGAATGAAATTGAATATCGCTGATAAGAAAAATTTTGTTATCTTGTGTTGTATCAATAATATCTGCTTCTTCTATCGCTATTAGAAGATTCTTTTTATCTTTCAATAATTCTAATCCTGCTGAATAAGAAATTCCTTTATCCTTATGTAATGTAATTAAATTAATTAATTGCAATGTTTCAATATGCTCAAACAATGGAACAAGTTGATGAACTTCTCTGTCAGAAAGAATTTGATCCTTTAAAAAAAATCTTTGAATTTTCTTTTCTATTACTTTATTCGCTGGTCTGAATGAAAGAGGTGTTCGATAAACAAAAAAATCTGATAATAGAAAAATAGATTCTTCGTCACCAGGAATTTGCATCACTTTTATTAATCGAAGACGAATAAATGGAGTTAAAAGTAGATCCAAGTTTAATTGAATATAACCGAATTGTGATCTCAATTTTTCACGTAAAGCCGCTTTACTAATACATCCATTTCTTAATGTTTGCAAAATATGAATTCTTATGTTGTCTTCGAATAATCGAAAGTATAATTGTTTCTCATCCATTTCTGCATAATTCTTTATTGCTCGATATGTATCTGACAAAATATGTGTAAAATGAGGTTTATTGTAATTGAAAATTAGTTCATTCCCTACGTTTTCAAGGATTTCTCTATATATATGCTCGTCACTTTCAATATCAAGTTCTAAAAGAATGAAGAAAGTTTCATTTTTTGATTGTGATTTTTTTAGAAGAGAACAATATTTTTTTTTATTTGATGTATCAAGAAAGGAAATGAAATTTGAATTTGGTGTTGTTTCATGTTTTGCCCATATTTTAAGTAAAAGCTCATTTGGAGGGAAATTTGGTTCAGGAGGAAATTGTACTAAAGCATTTGGCCCTAATCGAATATCCCATTGAACTAAAATTAATTTTCGCACAGAAAAATACCTCTTTTATTCTATAGGATACAAATGATCAAAAAACCAAAAAGTATTTGGAATTTTAATGATCATCTTGAAAAGTTAGATCTAAAAAAATTTATTATACTCAAGAGTCAATGTAAAAATAGGATAAAAAAAGAGTGTTGACCTTAATCTATGGAAGAAATTCAAAATGAAATGATTCAATTAGGCGTATATGCTCTAGTAGTTCGTGGAGAAGGACAAGATCTACTTATGAGCAAAAACGTACATGATTATATAGAAATTCCCGGATTAGAAACACTTTTACGAAATTTTATCATTGATTTAGACAAATTTTTTGAATATATCTATAAAAATGATATTCCTGCTTATTTGCATCAAATTGAGAGAAAATTTCGGTTAGATCTTTCATTTTTAGCCTCAAATCTTGTCCAGAATATCAATGAAATGAAAAAAACTGATAGCGAAGAAATAATGATCTATTACTTGGTAATCACTAAAACTTTAGAGCATATTCGCCAGATTGTATTTAATCAGTACGGAAAAGAAAAGATTAAATCTTTTTATGAAAAAGAATATGGAAAGAAATTGTCTAATAAAGGACTTCAAAAAATATCTCAATTGGATGATGAAGGTGATGCTGATTTATCTATATTATACAATCTTGTTTTTATCAAATTCTTAGCAGAAATATACCAAAAGAAAAAAATATTCCAAAATATTGAAAAAATTATTGAGAAAAAATTAAAGCATTTTATCAAACAAAATTCACTATAAAATTGATAATTTTATTTTTTATACTGTATTATGCTATTTTACTTATACTAATGATAAATAGATAATAATACTACTGCCGAAAGACCTAAGATCATTATTATGCTCCATGCTCTAATAAGACCTTTTTTACGTTCTTTTAAAAAGCAATCTAAACAATAAAAATATTTACGCATATGATAAGCATGCTTAGAACATATCGGTTCTCCACAAATATGGCAAACTACAGTTGTTTCCTTATTGCAATTCTTACACTTCATATATAAAAAAGTAAAAAATAGCATTAAAATCATCCGATCTCTATAAAATTTCAAAATCATTTTTTCTTAAGAGTATCCAATGTTATATGATCCTAATTACCATCTAATTATTGAATAATCAATTTAGAATATCCTAATTGAGGGTATTTTATTTTTTTTTATTTAAACGCTTTTTTGAATATCATTCATATATTTCCGACTTAAATCTGAAATATCGCAATTTTTTTTTTGTCGAACTCGATTTTTTCAAAGAATTTATTAAAAATTTACCATCATGTTTATAAATTCTTCAATTTGATGTCGACTTTATCATAATTTTTGAATTACATATCTTGAATTTGGCACCTTGGTAAAATCGACAAAAAATAAGGAAGGATATTTTGGATTTGAGTCGTAAGAATTAAGATGATGAAATGAAAAACTTCGAATTTTTGAAATTTAAAATACCCTTAATTATTAATCACATTTATTTTTGTTAATACTCGAACCAAGGAAATAATAAATATACTTCTGAGCTTGATGTTATGTATGTATAATACCTTTGAAATTTCCAATCCACTCCTTCCAAATGTATTAAAAAGAACGAAAGGAGCTTCAGATCAATATTGTAGTTTTGAGGGAACTTGGAAGATACAATCAAATTCAGGTTCTCCAAATTTAGTTGAACATATAAAAACAGTATTATTACAAGTAAGCTCACAATTCACCTATCAATGGAATTTAGAATCAACTCCTGAAAAATCCACATTAAATTTTCGTAATGATCTTGGTTATTTCCAACCGAGAAATTCGCTTTATATATTAATTCATCCAGAGACACTTACGATAAATCCTCAATTAATAATGGGAAAAATAAAATGGCTTCATTTTTGGAATATTCATGATTTTCGAGCAACGGATGAATACCATTTAATCATTGGAAAGTTTATTCAAATTAGCAGTCGTACTGAAAGAGGTTTATTTTATGGGTTAAACTCTCTCTCTCAATTAATTAAGTTTACAAATAATGCAATTCCATTTCAAACAATTCATGATGTTCCCAAAATAGGTGTTAGAGCCATAGAAATAAATTGGATGGGTCCAGAACTTCAACCAACGTTTATTATGCATATACTCAAACTTATCGGATTCTATAAAATTAACAGTATTATTATATCAGGTGAAAAGAATATACCTAGTAGGCAATTTGAACTGGAGTTTGCAAATAATTACCTTTCATTTGGGAGTGAAATTGCTTCTGCTCAAGAATTTGAACGCAGTTCCTTTGATATTCAAAGTTTAGATCTTAAAGGGATATTTAATTGGATAAAAATTGGTTTTTTCCCGATTATTTCATATGATATCTTATTTAAAGCCGCATGTTTATGGGAAGGGAGAAAAATTCCTGAGGTTTCGTTTATTCCCCGATTTTGGAGAAATTTTTTCTTTGATCAGCTAAATGAAGCTCAATATAAATTCCTAAATGATTCTAAATTACCCATTTGTTTCTCAAATGTAGTCACAATATTAGAAAAGATACCAATTACTGAAAATACCCTTCCTTTTGCAAGTTTTCTTGTAAATCAATATGATTCTCTCAAAGCAATTTTGAAAAAAAATCAAGATGATTTTAAACAACTACGAGAATCCTTAATAAGCTTTAAACAATCTAAAATCCATCACTTGGAATATTATGAATTTTATATTCTAATGTTGGATGTGATTGAAAAAATTATCGAATTGATGGATATTCAGCAGCAATATCAATCCACTTTACATTTGATTTTTCAATCTGATAATTATGATAATCTTCAATCATCCATTTTTGCAGATTTTTCTTTTATTGCGGATGATATTTTACGAATCTTGAAAAATCTTACAACTCCATTATCAAATAAATGCCAGTGGTTTCTCATTCCAAATTCCAGTAAAATATATAAAAATCTCTTTGGATTGCAACAATTTCAAGAACAAATTAAGGAATTAAGCGTTTCTATTCAAGGATTTCTTCAATATCAATCCAAATTATTTCAAAGTTTAAAAGAATTTCGTAATTTGTTAAAATAAGAAGTGAATTCTTTTTTCATTTTGTTTTATTATAAGCATAATATCTTTTAGAAACATTATGTTAATATACTTAGTTATGACAGTTTTAAATTCTTCAAAAAAGATAATATATTTTCGGAGGAAAATTGAGACCCAATCTATGAATATGGTTGAGTTATTGGAATTTTTTTCCCATTGCGAACAATGGGCAAATTCTTCTGAAGAATTTTTTGAAGAATTCGAGGATGTTGAATTAACGGTAATTATTAAATACGATAAATTAGAATCTGATAATTCTGATAATTCTAATAATTCTCAAAAATCAGATAATCTCTGCCGAATACTAGTTTTCGAAATTAATTACGGAAAATTAAAATTTCAAGAAATATCTCAGCAATTTGAATTGTTTTTAATAGAGAATAAATATTCCACTCCAAAAATTGAAATTCAGAGTTCAGAAAAAGATTTAATTGAAACTTTTAATGGAAATATTGACCCTTGGAAATCTATTTTGAGCGGAGATGTAAAACTTTCTGGAGATATTGAAGCTTTAATCATCTTTGAAAAGTTATTTTCTGTATTTTATGAATTTGTAGGTTTATAACTGAAAAAAAAAAGATTATACAAGTTCTTGGTTTACAAATTCCCTATATAATCACGAACTGAATAAGCCGCACTAACTGCTTGAGCTGCTGCTGTAATTACCTGCTTTTCTCGAATATCTGTTACATCTCCAGCCGCAAATATTCCAGGAACATTCGTTTGAGCAAATTTATCTACAAGAATTTCTCCTTTTTCGTTTAGGTTAACACCTAAATCTTTTACTAAATCGCTTTGTGGAATTTCTCCGATTTCAATAAAAACAGCGTCCGTTGGAAAAATAGTCCCATCATGAAATTCAACTGCTTCAACTTTGTCCTTTCCAATTATTCTCTTTAAGGTTGTATTGGTAATAATCTCGATCTTTTCATTTTCATTAACACGCTGTGTGTTAATGGGTTCAGAGCGAATTTTATCTCTACGATAAACAATATAGACATTCTTTCCAAATTTTGAAAGAAAAAGTGCTTCAACAGCGGCGCTATCAGATCCTCCAACAACAATTATTGTTTTATCTCTAAAGAAAGGGCCATCACAAGTTGCGCAATAGCTTACTCCTCTTCCATGAAATTCTTCTTCACCTGGAATATTAAGCTTGCGATATTTGCCACCTGTTGCCACAATAACGGCACATGATTCGTATTTTTCTCCTCCAGATGCTGTAACCACAAATTTTCCTTCAGCTTCTTTTTCGATTTTAGTTACGGTTTCGAAAATATATGGAATATTAAAATGTTCATAATGTTTTTGAAAAGCATCCATTAAATCAAAACCAGAAACATCGAAAAAGCCTGGATAATTCTCAATTAAGTAAGTTCGGGATATGGCACCACCATATTCTTGACCAATGATCAAAGTTTTAAAATCGAATCGGTGGGTGTATATTGCAGCGGAAACTGCCGCCGGACCCCCACCAATTATTATAACGTGATAACTATTCGGTTTAGAAACATCACAAGATTTTGACATGATTGATTTCAACTCAAGATATTGAAGAATTCAAGGAATATAAAATTTGTGCAAAAATAATGCACAACTATTTACTTCTTCTTCCTTTGTTGAATAAGAGATCTTACTAAATAACTTAAATTTTTTTAGTTGATGTTAAAACAAAAATTTTATCGGTTCTTATGATTTATTAAATCTATGGAAACAGAATCACTGATTGATAAAATTAAAGCTTTAAAACGTCAAAAGCAAGTCTCAATCTTTGCTCACTATTATCAACCTATTGAAATTCAAAAATTGGCAAATTATATCGGTGACTCTCTTGGATTGGCTAAAATTGCTCGGGAACAAAAAGATAGTAAGTATATTATTCTGGCTGGTGTTCATTTTATGGCAGAGACTGCTTCAATTTTGAATCAAAACAAAGTCATTTTATCACCTAATTTTGAAGCGGGTTGCCCTTTAGCAAGTTTTATCGATCCTAAAATAATTAATGAATTTAAAATGAAATATCCTAATTCTCCATTAATTGTATATGTGAATACTACAGCAGAAACTAAAGCAAATTCTGATGTGTGTTGTACTTCATCCAATTCTCTTAAAGTAATAGAAAATGTGGCAAAAGATTGGAAAACGGATACCATTTTGTTTGGACCTGATAAGAATCTCGCAAATTTTGTCCGAAATCGAACTTCTTTAAATATTATTACTGTTCCTGAAAAAGGTAATTGTCCAATCCATAATTTCTTATCAATAAAGGATATTGAAAGAGAAAAGAAAAATCATCCTGGAGCTTCCATCTTAGTTCATCCCGAATCACCTTTAGAAGTTCAGAATGAAGCAGATTTTATCGGTTCAACTTCACAAATGCTTCAATATACTAAAGATAATCCAAACCCAAATGGTTTTATCGTAGGTACCGAAATTGGATTGATTGAACATTTACGATGGAAAAATCCAGAACAATCATACTACCCTCTTAATAAATATGCAATTTGTAAAAATATGAAGAAAATTAATTTAAAAAATCTCTTTGAGACTTTGGATGCATGTGGAACCCCTTCTCAATCAAAGTATGAAATAAGAGTATCAGAAGAAAGTGCGAATTTGGCAATTGTTCCATTAGAACGTATGCTTCAGTATTCTTAGTATTTTCAGGAGAATATTTTGATGATCTCTTTTAGTATTAATTTTGAAATGGTATTTGTCATTCATAAGCAAAGTAATCAAATAATTTTTTATCGAAAAAATGAATCTTTTCCTTTAAATGTTAAATTGCTCGAAAAAGTTCAGAATATGATTCAAAATAATCAAATACAAAAAGGTTCATCCTTAAATGAAATAAAACAATTCGAACTTGAAAATAAAAATGGGATTATTTGGACAGGAAAGTTCACATTAATTGTTTTGATATTAAATCAAAACCCTAGTTCAATGGAAAAAGAAATGCTTCATACATATGGTATTAGATTGGAATCTAGATTTTCATCAGAGTTACAAAACCTTTACTCTACATTTTTAGGAAATATTGATATATTTTTACAAGATTTACCTACAAGACCTAATTTAAAAAAAATAACGGATGAAATCTTTCATATTGATTTCACTTATCCATATACTGTGAATTTAAACGAAGACATAAAACCAATTTCAAATATTGATAATGAAATATTGGCATTTGCAACAAAAAAAGTTCAAGAACAGAAATATGTCTATCTTCACCAAATTATTTCATTTTTTGAGAAGAATCATCCATTATTGAAGTTACAAATTCAAGAATCAATCTATAGTTTAATTAATATAGGTTTTCTAAAAAAAATTAGAAAAAAATGATTTAATTGTAAATTAAGTTAATTTTATTGGAATTATGAAGATATTCTAAGATATTTCACTAAACACGGGCAAGATCTTTATAAAGTTTAGGAATTATCTCTTTATACTTATTATTTTCTATATTTCCTAAGATATTGGCTGCAATTTTATTTAGAATTTTCCTATATTTAGATACTTGCTCATCTCTACGTAATAACAACGCAACAACATAATTCTCTACCTCTATATATTTTTCTCCCAAACCGGAAAAAAATGAGACAACTTTATGATTTTTAAAGGTTAAGGACGAAAAACCCGGTGTTAACGATGAATAACGATGGGCAGAATAAATTTGAGTAAGTAAATTGTTCGTAACTTTCAAGTTTTCGGGAAAACTGGCCAATAAAACAGGTCCAACTTCATTATCCCATCTCAGAATCAAAATTCCTAACGGCAAATTTAATTATCTCCTTTTCAATAATAGTATTTGATATGAATCAAAAAATCATATCTATTGATCTAATTCAGTTATTGAAACATAAAAGCCTTATGTAATTTTATTTACCAATTTCAGAATATAAGATAGAAAAATAAAAAA
Organism: Candidatus Harpocratesius repetitus; assembly: GCA_021498095.1. Lineage (GTDB taxonomy): Archaea > Asgardarchaeota > Lokiarchaeia > Sigyniarchaeales > Promethearchaeaceae > Harpocratesius > Harpocratesius repetitus. Next base: position 2,147,010 of record JAIZWK010000001.1, read on the forward strand.
GTATTTAGAATGGATGAACTAATCGAACTTTCCCATTACCTAAATCTTCAAAAAGACCAACTTTTACAAATTGATCAATGTATTTCTTTATTGTAACTGTTGGGAGACCTAAGGCACCTTTTAATAAATCTACATTCATTTCACCTACATCTTTAACCAATAAGAAGCATTTAAAAAGAGGTTCTTGTTCAAAAAGTGTTAATAACCCATCTAAATTTTGGATTTTTCCTAAATTTTTCTCACGAAATTCAATCATATCCTTATTTTCTGCTTCATATTTGGAAAGTTTTTCTTCTAATTTTTCTTTTTCAGCGACTACTTGTTCATATTTTTTTAATAATTCATCCTGCTTTATTTTTAGATCTGAAAAACGTTTTTCAGCTAATGAAGTTTTCTTTTCAAATTCTTTAAATTGGAGTTTATAATCGATGATTTCTGAATCTAGGTTATCTGCTTTTTCAAGAAGTTCAGATTTTTCTTTAAAATGCTCTTCTTTTAATTGTAAAATACGTTCTTCATTGCGTTTTTTAATCTCTTGAATTTCTTCTTGTAAATGATTTATTCTATTTTCATAATTTTTTTTCATATCATCAATTTCAGAAAATTCTGATTGATATTTTGTAATTTTCATTTCAAGTTCATGATTTTTTTCTGTTAAAGAATGAATTTCATCTTGTAATTGTTTAGTTTCTTTTCGGAATTCTAATTCCATTTTTCCTATTCGTGCTTGATATTCATCTTTTGTTGAAAGTGTTTGACTCCTTAGTTCTTTGGTTCTCTCTTCAAAATCGCGCTCCATTTTTTCAATACGTGCTTTATATTCATCTTCAGTTTCCATAAATTGTCTTAAACGCGCTTGTACTCTTTGGGCGAATTCTTCTTCCATCTTTTGTAAATTTTCTTGAGTTCGGTCGTTAGCCATTTTTAATTCTTGTATTTCGCGATCTTTTGCACTAATTACACCTTTTTGCTCAATCAATTTGGATTTTAACTCACCTACTTGTGTGATATATGTGTTTAAATGTTGATTAAATCCATCAATCTGCATTTGTGTATTTTTTAATTGAGCTTCTTGTTGTGCAATAGTAGCATAAGCCATTTCTAATTGATTGTCTTTTTCATTTAACTCAGCTCGCATTTCGCCAACCATACGCTTTAAAGCTTCAACATCTGCAGGTAAATCATACATATTGCTAATTCGGCTTTGTAATTCGTCAATTAACTTTTGCTGTTCTGCCATCTCATTTTTTTGTTTTACAATTAATTGCTTTAACCGATCAATTTGTGCTTGTTTTTGTGCAATTTCTAATTCTTCCTGCCCAATACTATCAATTATGTTCTCTAAATCCTTATCGCCCATATTCGTTCCTCAACTAATATTTTTCTTCAATTAAAGTCTTAAGAATCACAATATTTAATAGCTTATAAATGTGTGAATATCTATTATATATTATATATAACTGTCGATTACTAAATAATAATATTCATCTTATTCCTTTAACTTAATTCATAAGAACATGGATTGAAAAAAATGCCAGGTAAAACTGAAACAAGGAACGAATTTGATTGGGATGGTGTGGTGACCCAAATTCATGATATTATTGGTTCTAATACTGCAATATTTAACAAATACGGAATAATTTTAGCTTCAAAAATCGCTCAATTTCAAAAAGGAAGTCTTATATCTCCAACAATTTTAGATTTCATTGATCGAAAACAGACTTTGATTAAAGAGCTTCAAGTTGAATACATTGATTGTATGGTATTAGAAGGAGATAAAGAGAATATTGTTTTTACTTTTGGTGAAAACTATAATTTAATGAGTAATATTCCAAAAAATGTCGATTTGGCAAAATATATGCCAAGTATTACAAGTTTCTTACGCACTCTTCATAAAACTGCTCCTAACAATGATTATCAGACTTCATTTAAACTACTTTCATTAGAAGATGAATTCGAAGAAATGAAGAATAGCACAGAAGAACAAGTTGGAAAAGAGAGATTTCCCATTTTTAAACATCTCATTAAATACTTAACAAAAAAGTGATACTTCCTTTTTGTATTTTTTATTAATCGAATACATATAAATTTAGGAGAACTCTCATTATCTTATATCGAATTATATCTGTTAAACTCGTTTAAAAAAATTAATATAAAAATTATTTAAATAAAAATTTAACACGAGGATTATATATGCTACGACAAGTTTTCATCACAAAAGATGGGGAAATTATCTTCAGGCGTGATTTTGGAAAAGCACTTGATCTAGAAGGTTTTAATCAAGCTTATAAGCAAATTATGAAAGAAGCATCTAAAATTGGGGCAGATAAAACTAAGTACCATGACTATTTTCAATATCGAATAGGATATCTTACAGAACCAGAGAAAAATATCATCTTCTTCTTCGTTTCAGATCTGTCTGATAAATTTGCAAATATTCAAAAAGAACTTGAAAGATGTCGAAAAGAATTTCTCGATATGTTTGGACCTATCTTAGATGATCAAATAGATCAAGATACATTTGAGATTTTTGACCCAACCATTGAACTAATTCATAAAAATTTACGCCCAAAAATCTCTTTGGTCGGTTTTTCTGGTGTGGGTAAAACAACAATCACCCGTTTGATTACCGCACAAGATATCCCGATGGAACATGTACCTACCATAACAGGAGATATCGGGACAATCAAGATCGGTAAACTTCATTTCCATCTATGGGATTTTGCCGGCCAAGAACAGTTTTCCTTTTTATGGAACAATTTTATTAAAGGTTCTGATGCAGTCTTGTTAATTACGGACTCAACATTGGAGAACTGCGAGAAAAGTCGATATTTCACAGAATTGATAAAGAAGGAAGCACCTTATGCACACACTGCTTGTATTGGTAATAAGCAAGATCTTCCAGATGCGATGCCAATTGCAGATATTGAGCGGATTTTAGGTATGAAAGCTTATTCAATGATAGCAGTTGACCCCGATAATCGAGATAAAATGATAACAATCATTGCTGATGTTTTAGAAATGTCTGGTGAAGTTTCTCCATTATTAAAACCTTTAATTCAGCGAGATAAAATAATGAAACAAGCTGAAGAAGCACTTGAAGAGGGGAATTTTCAGCAAGCATTACATTTGTTTGAAGAATTGGCGGATCTTAGTTTGGAATTAGGTGATGACCGGGTAAGTCAAGATTTTCATGAAAAAGCTATGAAAATTAAAGCAATCCTTCAGCAATTTGAATCAAAAAGTGAAGAAAAAAAGAAATCAGACTCTATTCAAAATAAAAAAGAAGAAAAAACTAATGGTAAAGAATTAATCTCTCCACCTGTACCTAAGACCTCTGTCACACCTCCACCTGCACCTAAGACCTCTGTCACACCTCCACCTGCACCTAAGACCTCTGTCACACCTCCACCTGCACCTAAGACCTCTGTCACACCTCCACCTGCACCTAAGACCTCTGTCACACCTCCACCTGCACCTAAGACCTCTGTCACACCTCCACCTGCACCTAAGACCTCTGTCACACCTCCACCTGCACCTAAGACCTCTGTCACACCTCCACCTGCACCTAAGACCTCTGTCACACCTCCACCTGCACCTAAGTCCTCTGTCACACCTCCACCTGCACCTAAGTCCTTTATCACACCTCCACCTGCACCTAAGTCCTTTGTCACACCTCCACCTGCACCTAAACCAAAAACAATTCCGGTAGATCAATCAGATCTTAAAATATCAAAAGGAGTAAGTATTCCAAAATCCAAAACCACTTCATCTAATAAGGAAGATAAACTTGAGCAATTATTGGAGCAGGCAAAAGCTAAAAAGCTGAAAAAACAAGCTGCACAAAGCCAAACTAAATCCATTCAACAAGAAGTATCGAGTCAATCAATAAAACACTCTATTATTCCACCATTAGCAACTAATTCAACTTCAAGTACTTCGAATAGTGCTTCATCAATAGAAAACACATTACAACCTCAATTTTCAAGTGAACAATCATCCACAAATAGTGATATGAGAGCTCTAATTACAGATTTAAAGATTAAAGTAGCAAATGTAAATAAAACTTTACTCGATATGGAAATGCAGAATATTACGGGAGAGCTTTCAGATGAAGATTTCGCCAATAAATCAAAGCGACTTGAATCAGTGAAAACTCGACTTGAACAACAAATTCAAGATTTAGAAAAAATTTAGTGATACTTTTTTACAATATATCTATAATTTTTTATCTTTTCTCTTTTCTCACATTTCGTTAAATTATTTGTTCAAAAATCTCATCAATGTTTATATTTTTAAAGATTTCCTCTGGTTTGATTTCCACATCATCAATATCGGATATTTGTTTGATTATTTCTAAATCGATTAATTTTTGAAAATTGATAATGTTAACATCTGATTTATTTAAAGAATCTGAATCTTTTTGTTCTCGAATTGAAATTTCTTCATCTTCATTTGGAGAATTATCAGAGTCTAATGAATTGGCTGATTTCTTAAAAATATTTGATAAGAATCTCTTCTTTCTTTCCTTATTTTTTCCACTTTGATCTGGATTAGGAGCGTCTTCTAATTGCTCAAATCCATCTGGATCAATTAATTTTTTGTTATATAGATAACATTCCAGAAGATCATCATATAAAAGCATCGGAACAAAAGCTTTTTGAAATGTTTTCATTCGTTTTAAATCAAAAATATCTGTCTGAATAATATCTGGAAAAATATAATCTCCTTTTTTTTTATAGAGATTTTTTAATATTTTTTTTTTTTTGTAATCAATTGAAATTTTATTTTCAGAGAATTTTGAATTACAGTATTCAATAATTTCATCAATATGACCAATTAATGCTTGTTTAAAATCTAAACCTTCTAAAGATCGAATATACGCATTTAAATAAGAATCAAGAATAAATGACAAATCTTCACTATAAGAATGAATTCTTGATACTAAGTTTTTGGATTCATTCCACCAAATTTCAATAAGATCGAAGGATAACTGCTTAAAAAATAGTGTTCTATATTTTTGTTCTGTATATTTAAGCAAATTTGTAATTAATAATGAATATAATCGTGTGTAATCATATGAAAAGTTTTTATTTTGAAAGGAAATTATACTTTTTTTATGTGGAAAAATGAATAATGTAGGTAGTTTTGATATAATTCGATCAATTCTAACAGGCATAGGTAGAATTGGAAAGGGAAAATTCGGACTTTCAATTTGATCTATAAAAAAAAACATGGGAGCTGCTTCATTTTTTCTATGAATTAGTTTTGGTTTTGATGTTGAGGCACTTCTATTGAACATATAAAATCATTCCAATTTAAAATTAAAACTAAGAAAAAGAATAATTGAAAAAAAAAAATTTTAAATTTCATCTCTACCAAATTGCCAGCACCAGATGTGATGGCTTTCTGAAAGAGCTGTTTCTTCTGGTTCTTTTTTATTGCATTCTGGTAACATTTTAGCTTGACATCTTGGATGGAATGAACATCCACTTGGTGGGTTTGATGGTGAAGGGATTTCTCCTTCTAAAATGATTTTTTCTTGTAATTCACTTTTACTCACTGCTGGTCTGGCAGATAAAAGTGCTTGTGTATAAGGATGTTGATTATTGTAGAAAATATCTTCTATATTACCAGTTTCTACAAATTTACCAAGATACATTACCCCAATTCTATGACCAATATGATGAATTACTGAAAGATCATGTGTTATAAAGATATAAGCCAAGTGAAGTTTCTCTTGCAATTCTTGTAACAAATTCAAAATTTGGGCTTGAACTGAGACATCTAATGCAGAAGTAGGTTCATCCAATACAATTACATCTGGATTACATGCTAGTGCTTTCGCAATGACAATCCTTTGTTTTTGACCACCTGAGAATTCGTGTGGATAACGATCTAAGTGTTCTGCTTTAAGGGATACTTGAGTCATTAATTCAAGAACTCTCTGGCGTAATTCGACCTTATCTTTAATTCCTAAAAGGTTTTTCAGTGGTTCTCCAATAATATCAACAATTTTCATCCTTGGATTTAATGATGCATCAGGATCTTGAAATACCATTTGGATTTTTTGTCGAATTCTTCGTTTTTTAGATAATTGATTTTGGATTTCTTCATTTCTATATCTGATAGATCCACCACTTGTTTTAACTAAATTTAGAATTGCTTTAGCAATAGTCGTTTTTCCACATCCACTTTCTCCTACAATTCCTAAGGTTTCATTTGGATACAATTCAAAGCTTACTCCACGAACTGCTCGTACAGTGCCTACTTTTCGCATGAATAAGCCACCAATTATAGGATACTCAACTTCTAAATTTTCAACAGTTAATACTGGTTCGTTTGGATCTATTTCATCAATTTGTGGATTTGATATTGATTCTGTCATTATATTGTAGCCTCCAATCTTTCTTCATTTGTAAGTGGTCTATAGAGATCAGGATCAGATTTGTCTTTATCATATAAATGACAAGCAACTTGAACTGCATTATTTAATGGAATTAAATCTGGTCTGATTTCTTGGCATACTTTCATTGCATGAGGACATCTTGGATGAAATCGACATCCACTAGGTGGATAAATAAGGTTTGGAACCATTCCCTTAATGATTGCTAATTTATTCTTTCTTGATTCTGGTGTTACTTTTGGAATTGCAGCAAGAAGACCTTTGGTATAAGGATGTTGAGGATTTTCAAATATATCTTCAACAGTTCCGTATTCTACAATATTTCCAGAATACATAACTGCAACTCGATCACACAATTCAAAAATCACTCCTAATGAGTGAGTGATAAACAAGACTGAATTATGAAGTCGATTTTTCAATTCTCGAATCATATCTAAAATTTGTGCTTGAATAGTAACATCTAGTGCAGTAGTGGGTTCATCACAAATTAACAACTTTGAATTACATGCCAAACCCATAGCAATCATGATTCGTTGCCGCATCCCTCCAGATAGTTCATGTGGGTATCGATTAATCAGAGAATCTGCATTTGGAAGACCGATTCGATCTAATAACTGTGAAGATTCACGATAAGCGATATCTTTCAATGTTATTCGGCCCTTAACTTTTCGTTTTAGTGCATTTATCTGAACTTTAAGGGTTTCAGCGCCTTCTTCTGATGCATTTTTCAAGTCTGATTTCATTTGTTTAAGCTTTTCCTTTAAAATGCTATTTTCTTGGCGAGCTTTCGCTAATTCTTCTTTTAGGTATTCTTTTTGGTGAAGTAAGTAAACTTCCGCCAATTGATCGCCTACTTTCATTACTGGATTCAATGAATTCATAGGATCTTGGAAAATCATAGTAATTGTGTTTCCTCTGTAGTGTAACATCTGATTTTCTGGTAAATCAATAAGATTAATACCTTCAAATTCGATTTGTCCAGATATTATTTTTCCAGGAGATCGAACTAACCGCAATAATGAAAGTGCGGTTACAGATTTTCCACATCCTGTTTCACCTACTAAACCCAAAATTTCATTTTTATTAATGGTAAATGATACACCATCGACAGCTTTAACAACACCTTCTTCTGTGTAAAAGTATGTCTTTAAATCTTTTACTTTTAAAAGGAGTTCTTTTTCTTCGGTGTTTGAGTTATCTGAATTTGTTGTATTTTTTTGAACTTCTATCATTTATATCATCACTCTTTGTTTATTTTCTTCCTTGTAATCGAGGATCTAAAGCATCCCTTAATCCATCACCTACTAACATAAAGGCTAACACAGTCAATAAAATTCCAAATCCTGGAGTAAATGCTGCCCAAGGTGCATCATAAATATGATTTCGAGCGTAATTAATATCCGTTCCCCATTCTACTAATGAACTATCAGAGAAGCCAAGAAATGATAGGCCGGCTAAGCTTAAGATAATTCCTCCAATATCAAATGTAAATGCAACAATTATTGGTGCTAAACAATTTGGAAGAATGTGCTTAAACATAATTTTCAAGTCGTTAGCTCCTGCCACTTTTGCAGCTTCAACATAGGTTTTATTCTTTTCTTGAAGTGCAGTTCCTCGAATTAATCTTGTATATCCAGGAATACCTAAAATACCATAAGTCAGTAAGATGGTTTGCATACTGGTACTTAAAATTGATATTAAGATGATTACAATAATCAATCCTGGAAATGCCATAATGATATCAACCATTCGCATGATCAAATTATCAATAATACCACCTTGATAAGAGGAGAAGATTCCAAGCAAAGTTCCTAATGTGACACTAATGATAATCGAGAATAAACCCATAGTAAGTGACGATCTCGCACCCCATATCAACCTTGCTAATACATCACGCCCAAATTTAGAGACTCCTAAGGGGTGTAAATAATTTGGTGCAGACCATGGAGTAATTCCCTCAGCAATACCGGTAATTTCTATATCATAATCAAATACTGTGATTAAAGGGGCAAAAACAGCCCAAGTAACCACAATAAATATTATAAAGAACCCAAAAATTGTCAGAGGATTGTTTAATTTGGTAATAAATCTTCGTTTACTTTTAAAACGTGTCAACATTTCATGTCGTCTTTCTAATTCTCGACTTTTCATTCCAGGAACAAACAAAAATCCTAAGTATTTTTTAGTTATTTCTGACATTTGTTTTCCAAAGGGTTCTGGTCTATATAATTTTGCTTCTAAATTAGTAATTTTTATATCTTCCATTTTTAAATCCTCCTTAATATCGGATTCGTGGATCCACGACTCCATATAATATATCTGTGATTAAATTAGCGAGTACGAAAATGATGGTCATTAAGAATACACTTGCATTAATTAAGAAATAATCTTGTTTATTGATTGCATCGATTGTCATCATTCCCATCCCGTTTAAAGCAAAAGTTGTTTCTGTTAAAACTGCCCCTCCAAGTAGTCCTGCAAAACTTAAGGTAACAATTGTAATTGTTGTAATTTGTGCGTTTCTCCATGCATGTTTGTAGATAACTTGATGTTCTGAACATCCTTTTGCTCGGGCAGTTCGTATGTAATCCAATTCTAATACTTCAAGCATACTTGAACGGGTCTGTCGGGTAATACCTGCAACTGAAATGAAACTTAAAGCAAAAACAGGCATGATAAGGTGTAAAACTGTATCCTTGAAGACATCAAAATCACCTTTGATAAAGGAATCCAGCAAACGTAATCCTGTAATATCAGGCTTATATGTAATATATTGAATTCCTTGATACCCAGTTGCATCCAACCAGCCTAATTTTACCGCAAATATAAATTGTAGAATCATTCCTAACCAAAATACAGGAATTGCAACTCCAACTAAGGCAAAGAATCTAATGATTGTGTCGGACCATTGATTTCGATGAACTGCAGAGAAAATTCCTGCAAAAATACCAACAACAGTTGCAATACTTACCGAAAGAATTGTTATCTCAAATGTTTTTGGGAATTTTACTGAGATTATATCCCACACAGGAGTATCTTTTGGAAGAACTGCAATTGTATTACCCCAATCCCCCGAAAATAGATTTTTCATATAAATTAGAAATTGGGTTAAAATAGGATCATAATATCCCCATTTTTGCTTTTGATCTTCAATATATATTTTCCGAGCATCAGTCATATGTTCCCCTGCCATTAACGTCCAAGGATCAGAGGGCATTAATTGCGCTAACCAAAAAGTTAGAAACATTACTCCAAGTAATATTGGGATTAATGCAATTATCCTCCTAATTGTATATTTTATTAAACTCATTTTATGATTTCACCTTTTCCTTTTCTAAAAAATTATTGTATTTCTGTAGATTCTGATTTGGACTTTTGAAGTAATTGTTCTTGAAGTGATTCAATTGCTTTCAATTTTATCATAGATTCACGCTCTTGTACTAGTGATCTAATCCATCCCCCAATAACACCGGCAAATGTATAGACAACTAAAAGAACTACAAGATTGACATACCCTTCCCATGATGAAAAGTATCTGCCGATGGTTGTAAAAATTAATTCCCGAGCATTAATTGCTGTCCAAATCCATGAGATCATAATAATAAATGGAACTGTCCAGATATTATTCTTTATTGCAAAAACAACAAAATTTTCCCGATAGCTTTGATAAATCCCAATAAAAATTAAAATAAATAAGCTTGTTAAACCAACAGGTATATGATACACGAAATTCAAGAATGATGGGAGATTTAAAGACAACGGGTTAAAGTTATAATAGGGATCAAAGTTGAAAAAATTCGTGTATACGAACAGAATATGATCTGGTTTATAAAGTTGTGGGTTATTTTGAATATCAGGAATACCACAGTTTACAATCCAACCAAAAAATAAGAAATATATTAGAAATAATCCTATTATTATATTTACCATATTGTTAGTTAGATTTATTTTTAGCGAAAAAGATCGCTTTTTAACTAGACTTAATTCTTCATTAGCCATGATATCAACTCATTTTTATTAATTTAATTATAATCTCTCGTTAAGAAAGATTTTCAGTTGAAATATATTTGTGCTGAATTATAAAAAATTCCATTTTTCTTGGTTTTACCCAGTTTAACTAAAATGGAGGTATTACTTGTAAGCTATAAAAGAAATTCGATTATTTAAGTCTTTCAAAAATTGGAAATTTTGATTTTCATTTATATCTCAATTTTATGATTTTAATAATTTAAGAAAGAAAACCTTTCCAATCCAAAATTTTTTGGATTTTCATTATATATCCTGAAATTAAGCTTTTGATTTATTATTATTTTCAAATACGAAAGATAGTAATATCCAAAAAAGTTTCAATAAAAATAATTTGTTATGATGTAATTTCTAAAGATTTCAACGTATTCCAATAGAAATTTATTTATCTACTATTAATCAGAAAAAACATCAAATTTTGATTTAAAATTTTAAAAAATTGAAAACTTGTTTTCAAAAATTTCTTTACTTATTTCTGGAAAAATTTTAAATAAGATTTATTTCTCAAATATTTATATTAAAATTTTTCAAGATATTTAAACCATTTCAATCAATATTAAATCTTTAATTTATTATTGGCCCGAATTTAGAGCGTATCTTTCTTAGTATTCTGGAATAATTTGTTATTTTAGAGATAAATACGTGGTAAATTATTAAATATAAAAAAAAAAGAATAATAAAATTTGAATTTTTCAGGTGAACCTTATTGTTTTTATTAAGATCTTAGATATAGATAAAACGAAATTTTTAAATAGGTTTAATACTAATTATTAAAATGTTCCTTGATTTTTTAATAAAAATTCTTTATTAAAAATTAAGGAAACGAAATTATATGTGATTGTTATGAAAAAAGGAAGCATTTATGTCTTATTAGCAGTCTTGATGATAAGCGCTTTTGCTACCGCCCCTGCCGCAGTATTTGCTGCAGAAGATACTGATACCATGAACTATGGTGTTGGTTCTTTGGTGGTCGATTTAGACCCCCAAATGGCATGGGACAGCGCTTCAATTGATGTTATTGATCAAGTCTGTGAAGGATTGTTTGGCTATAATTTAAGCGATCCTAACTTAGCCATTATTCCAGTTCTTGCTGAAAGTTTAGGAACTTGGAATGCTGACGCCACTGAATATACTGTCACCTTAAAAGAAGGTATTACCTTCCACGATGATACTGCTTTTGATGCAAATGATGTCAAATTCACTTTTGACCGATTGAACTATTTAATCGAAAATGAAATGACTCAGATTGCTGAATTATATGAACCTTTAGCTTCTCTTTACCCAGGTACTCCACTACTTATCAACGAAACTGAAGTTGTTGATAGTAAGACCGTTAAATTCCACTTAAACTACCCATATGTGCCTTTTGTGCCTTTATTATGTTTCAGTGGTTCTTACATTTTACCTGATGGTGGTTCTATTCCTGCTGAAGAATTATTAGATACTGCAACTGATACTTTAGTTGGAACCGGTCCATATAAATACATTGAAACAACTGATGAATACACTAAATTAACCTATTTTGCTGACTGGCATGGTGAACGTCCAGATCGATACATGAAAAACATCGTGTTCTTATATTACAGCGATGGAACTGCAAAAAGTCAAGCTTTCCTTGCTGGAGACTTAGATTGGGTTGATGGTTCTTTACCAGAATTCTTACCTCAATTTGAAGCTTCCGACCAATTTGTTGTTGGTGAACAACGACGAAGCACTATTATCCTTTACATGGGTATGAACAACAAAGTTATCAACAAAACAATGCGACAAGCTATCAGCTATGCCTTCGATTACGATTATGTTATCGATAACTTAGCATTAGGCAATGCCGCTCGATTAACCTCACCAGTACCAGAAGGTATCATGTATCACAATCCTGACATTGATTATCCTACCTATAATGTAACCCATGCTCGACAAATCTTGATCGATGCTGGTATCGTTAATGGTTCTGCTTATGCACCAGACGATGATTTTGCCTGGTATACTTTAGCTACTGAGAGTCCAATTGCAACCTATAATTACACCTGGAACTCTGGAAATGAATTCCGAGCTGATTTAGGTGTTTTATGTGCTGATAACCTCAAGAAAATTGGTATTATTGTTACTTTTAATCCTATCACTTGGGGTGAATACTTACACTTATTATTTGTTGAACCTTGGAAATTAGAATTGTACATGTTAGGTTGGGGACCTGATTACAATGACCCAAGCAACTATATTAACCCATTGTTCTCACCAACTTCTTCATCAAATGGTGCTCAAGTAGACGATCCTACCTTGAATAATTTGATGAACGATGGTTTAACCGAAACAGATCCAGATGAACGACGTGATATCTATTACGAAATTCAACGATACATTGTTGAAGATTTAATGCCATGGGTATTCTTATATGTGCCTTTAAGCCGAGGTGTCCGAAGCATTTATGTTGATGGAATCCAACGCAACCCAATGGGTAAATTATACTTCGCAACAATGTACTGGACCGATGGTGTAGTTGCTACCGATGATACAACAAGTGATGATACAGCAAGTGACGATACAGCCACTGATGATGATACATCAACTGGTGGTATTCCAGGATATTCCTTCCTTGGCTTACTCGGTGCTGCTGCTATTGCATTAGGTGTTATTTATAAAAAACGAAAGTAATTTACGCTATTATAAATAAAAACTATTGCAAAAGTCGATGACTTTATGTCATCACATTTTTTTTTCTTCAGTCTTTAAGGTTATGTTCTAAACTTCAAAGAACAACCTCCTTTTTTCTTTTTGTAAAAACCACACATTTTCTTTAGTATTTTCAAGCATCTCCCTCTCGATCACCTCAGTTATGCTTGATTGATAAACATTTAAACTCGTTTCCCATAATTTAGTGTGACATTTGATTTGTTGTTTGCGGTAAAATTGCCAACAGTTAAAAATATATGCTCTCAGATATATCTGAGCTAATTGTGGGAAGGGATAGTGATTTCGGAATGATTCATGGATAGAATTAAGCATGCGAAATCCAGTTTCTTCGAACCATCTTTTTTTATAAGTTCTGGAGAGCCAGCGGCTCCATCGAGCTAAATTCTTTCGAGGATGAAGAGTGGTAAAAAAACCTTCAATTTCTTCAACCGCTTCATCAAGCGCAAGTTTTTTTCTGCGGAATTGCTCACGAACCTGCAAAGCTGATTTACTTCGATGTGCAGTTAATACTAAATTCACATAAACGGAGCTCGGCCAAGGTTTGGTCTTTGGACTCTGTGCGAACAGATATTTTTCACATAATCCCTTTTTACCATACAAAAATTCCTTGAAAAGCCTCTTAACTTTATGGAATTTTTTAGCAGGAATTAAAACGGGAAGTTTTTGATCTTTTAATTCTTTGATAAGCGAAGCGCGGTAGAATTCGCGGTCCATTAGCGCATAACTGAGGTTAAATCCTTGAAATTTGAGCCATTTTGCGGAAAGTCCAATATGTTTTGCACGGTATTGTTTGTGGCGAAGGAGTCGGAATTCTGAAAACAGAGTCATACCACATCCTTGAATTGCTATGCCTTGAAACAAACGGGCTTTACGAGTTCCCGGTTGTTTATGAGTTCCAACTTCAAAAGGCGGTCTAGGTTTTCTATAGTACGGATACTCTGTGTTGTCGACCAGCAACCGCATTTTTGACCCACCAATCGAATGACTTCGAATTTTTTGATTCACATGGTTTAAAAGGTTTCCGAAGATAAAGTGAATATCTTTCTCAGATAATAGCCTAAAGAATTTATCAACATCAGTCTGATGAGGGACTAACCGTCTCTTACGAACTCCATCGCGAAAGTCCTTCAATTTAAGATTAAATTTCTTTCGGTAGTGCTTAGAAAGTTTTTGTTAAGATAATTTGAAGCATATTCGATGGATTTCTTGCTGGCTAAAGCGTATAGTTTGACTAAAATGAAATCACAATAGGTATACAGTCTTGGACGAAATTTCTGAGCGATTTCCGATCGACCCACCAACTTGTTAACATAAGATTTAAATTCTTCACGGAGAAATAAATTTATAGGGAAAGGTGGGAGGGACGATTGGGGAATCGTCGTTTCTGTAAAAGAACTCATAATCTATCAAATAAATTTTCTCCTTTCCCTTCAAAACTGTTTCGGTCTTCGCTTATTGTCGTATTGATTCGTTTAGATTATAACCTTGAAGACTGTTTCTTCTTAAAATAAAGAATTTTTCTGTTAACAAGAGGGTTTTTGTAGAGAGAAAGGAAAAAAATAAAAGAAACAAAAAATCATTCATTAGGGATTTCAGTATCAATTTTATTTTTGATCTTATTAATCATTTCATCTATATTGTCTTTAGGTCCAAAAATATAAATTCTGACACCAGGACCGGTTCCTGACGGCCGAAAATAAATATCCGTTTTTGGATTATATAAATGAATTATTGCTGTTCGACCATTTACTTCAGAAAAACATGAAATTGTTAGTTTGTCTTCATCGATTTTATAGATTTGATCAATTTTTGAGTTGAAATTTTCAACAATTCGTAATTTACGCTGATCATTGGCTGATATCATGGATCTAATTCCTTGAATATTTTGATCAATAAATTTTGAAAGATCAAAACCCATTTCAATTAAAGTAGTTAATATTAGCAAGGCTTCTGCTGGATATTTATCCCCGATTGGCAGATATTTTGCTTTTATTTTTATATTATTTTCTTCATTATTATCTTCTTTTCTCATTTCTAATATATTAAATGTGTGCCCTCCAGACTCTTCCCATAATGCCATAATTAGAGAATTCTGGGTTAATTTTATCATTTTTTTGAAAACAAAAGGAATTTCTTTGATAGAAGTAATTTTCTTATATTTTCCATCTGAATCTTTAAAATATAATATTGCAGTTTGAAATACATTATTATCGATAGAATCCTCTATAGCTGCATATAATATAATCCCTAAATGTTTATATCCCACTCCTGTTGCAAATGTCAATAATGCATTTGAATCTGATCGAGGGTCACTAGGAATAGTTCTAACGTTAATTAATGGAATTTTAAATTTTGTTGAAAGAATATTATGCATGGCTGTATACAACGAATTTGGTTGAAATATTTCAAGATTATTCGTAGAATTGTTGTAAATTGCAAAAACAATCCGGTCTCTATCAGTATCTAGTAAAATTCCTGTATTTACTTTATTTTTCTTCATAATTTCTAATAATTTAGATTTATTAAGATTAACTGTAGGGTTTGGTGGCTCCATTTCTTCTTCAACTAATATTACTTGCATACCAACTTGATGAAAAAGATCTTGTAATTCTGGTGCTGTTCCCATATATGGCCAAAGAAGGACTTTTTTTCCATTTAAAATATCTAAATTTATAATTTCATTTACTATTTTTAAGATATATTGATTATTTTTCGAATTTGCATCTAAATAACCAACTTGGAAATCATTTTTAAGATAAATTTCAGAATATTCTAATGATTTTTCTGAAACTGCTTTCATTATGCTTCCAGATATTGGAATAGGTCGTTCGATGTAAAACTTAATTCCATTCCATATAATTCCATTATGACTTGCTGTTAAAACGATAACTAAATCAATCTCTTCAAATAAGCCGACACTTGCACTAGCATATGGAGTACTCATTCGTGAGTAATAAGGATCTTTTTTTACAATTTCTTTTTCAAAATCATAAATTGGTTTTTGAAAATAGATCCGATATTCATCATAAGCGAGGATTTTTGCAAAAAATTTCAGTAAATAACTTGAAGATGGGCGATCATCGGAAACTAATAATACACCTGGTTTTTCTTTTTTTATTTGTTTTTTAGCAATTTCACTTATTGCTCTAAATGCTCGAAGAAAAAGGAACTGATATTCTTCCGGCATAAATAATTCATTATTCTGTCTTATTTCATAGATTTCCATGCGTAATCCCGAAGTTGGAGGCACAAGAGGGTTTAATTTTTCTTTACCTTCTTGATTCAAGCTTGGAAGCTTAACACAACTTATATCTTTATGTTCTTCGATAGGAATTTGTTTGTGAATTGTAATATATTTCATTTTAATCACCATTTTTTATAATGCAATAAGTAATATCATGATCTCCTAACTCTATTTTATTCTAAAGATCAAAGATCAAGATTAGAGAAAAAATTTCTTTTTATTTATTTTTTTAATAATCCATCTTGTTCATTAATTGAATCAATGATTTTCTTCAAAATTTCTAGTATAATAATTCTGTGATCAGGATTTATCGAAATCATCGCATAAGTAGGAATATTGAGTATTTTTTCAATAAATTGAGGAGTTAATCTATTAGATAAATCTTGTTTATTTGCAATTCCAATAATGATTGCTTCTTTATAGCGTTTTGTGAGAAATCTTTCCAAAATTTTTTTTGTTTCTTGAACGTTTGTATAAGTTGAATCGGTAACTAATAAAACAATGCGAGTTCCTCTTAATAAACTGTCCCATAAGTCCGTAAATTGAATTTGTCCAGCAAAATCCCATAGAACGATCTTTCTCGGGCCTAACTTATCAAAATTCGCTATATCAGCTGTAATTGTCGGTACATATTCAAGGTTTACTTCTTCTCCAACAATTAATCTGGTTAGTGTGGTTTTTCCTACTCCAGCATAACCTAAGATTGAAACCTTTATTGGTCCTAAGATAATTCGATCAATTTCTTGTTTGAATTCTTTAAAAACAGTTCGTTCTCCATCCCAGTCATTATTCTCAAAGATTGTATGGTATCTAGACCAAAACCCCTCCATAATTGATTCAATTTTAGGAGATATTTCTTCTTCTTGGTCATAAATATCAGTACATATAACAACAATAATATCATGAGCGATACTATATATGAATTTAGAATTTCCTGTAATAGTTGATTTAATTTCTGCTTGAGAGATTTCCATCATAAATCCAGAAAAGGCGCTTAAAAAACCCGCTAGTAAATCTTGATCGACTTTTGTTGCACCGTACTCTCTAAATAATAAAGATTTTCCATCAATGGTGAGAATATTTACATGTTTGATTGTCATCGAATCCACCACGATTTTAGCCACAGAAAAACGTTCATATTATAAGAGCAAAAGTAATTTGAAGTTTAAAGTATAAGTATTATTTATCTATATATACTAAATACTTTTGGATGCGATACTTCAATGGAGAATTCAAACCCGAGGCTACAAAATAATATTACAAAAATGGAAAAACAATTACAAAATTTTGGAGAAATCCTTCAAAAATTTGGACTTGATCTGATTCAATCTATAGGTGAAATGAAACATAATCTTTCGGTGTTATCAGATAAAATTGAAAAAATAGAATATGAACTAATCGAATTAAAAGGTCTCAAAAACCAACTCCAAGAAAGTAGTAAATTAAGAGAAGAGATTTTACTAAAAAGTAATAGAATTGAAAAACAAATTAAATTGCTAAATTCTAAAGTAGATCAATATTATCAAGTTAATTTTCCTTCAGGAAATAATTTAAGACCATCTACTTCATCAAGATCACAATTTTCTCAAGATAATTATAATAATTCACCAAAAAATCCTGAGCAGATTATTCAAAAATATTATAACCAAATTTCATCCATTACAGATTTTTCAGGTTTGACACAAATTTTAAGAGATTTACGAGAACAAATTTATGTTTCAACTGGTGGTCACAAGATATTGCTCGAAATACGTGGTTATGAAAAAAATCTTGAAAAAAAAAATAATAAAAATAATTTGGATAGTATTAAAGCAGAGCTAAAAGACAAATTGATAAATTGGAAAAAAGAAATTAAATAAAAGGAATTGAAATTGGCCAAATATCATCTAAATTTTCAGTAAATCTATAATATTGTCTATACTTTAGAATATTATCACTTACTTTTTTTTCTGATATCCTTTTTCTAATGATTTTTATATTTTTTTCACTCTTTTCAATTCCAATACTTCTACGACGTAATTGTTTTGCAACAATATTTGTTGTACCTGTTCCAGCAAATGGGTCTAAAATTAAATCATTTGGTTTGGTTGAAGAAAGCAAAATTCGCAACAATAAAGCAATAGGAGATTGCTGTTTATGTAAACGTTTATTTGATTTCTCTTCTCTTAAGGCTTCGTGACCAGCAAAATAACCGGATGTTAATTCTCTAATATCAGTCCAAACATCTGTACAAAATAGTCCATTATCTCTCTTAATTTTCATATGGGGTTCTAATGGTGCATCATATCTAATTTTATGAAAGGTCTTAGGTCGTTCTCCTTTACTAAAAAAAGCAATTATCTGATAATGTTTTCCATAACGATATTTTTGAGGCACTGCAGATGTCATTTTTTTCCATATTATTAAGTTTTGAAAAACCCAATTTGTTTCTCTCAAAATTCTGAGAACTTCTTCAGTATTTTTTTCTCTCTGCATAAAATATATTACTCCACCATCCTTAGTTTTTTGATAGATCATTTCACAAATCGATTTCATCCACGTCCAATATTCATTTGTTTTCATATTATCTGAATGATTATGATAATATTTATCTTGATTAAACGGCGGGTCTAAAAAGGAGAGATCTAAAGATTGATCTTTAATTTCTCTTTTTATTGAATTTTCACAACTTCCATGGAAGATTAACGGTTCATATTTTTCCATTTTTATAACTCACTTAAAAAAAGGATATAATTTTAGATTTTAAAAAAGATGTAAATAAGAATACGCTAAAGAAATAAAAGAAGTAAATTAAATAGGATAAAACAAGACAGGTTTGCTTATTTTTCTTTTCGTTTGTATCCTTCGATTACCATATTTTGCAATTCTATCTTTTTTTCTAATTCTTTTATTTTCTTTTCCATGCTTTTTTGTAATTCTTCTAGTTGAATAACTTGATTTTCTTTATTTTTAAGCGTGTTATTCAAGTTTTTATTTTCTTTTAATAATTCTTCTTTTTGAGCAAAAAGATTTGTAATTTCTTGTTGTAATTGTTGAATTCCTTTATCAATTTCTGAATATTTTTCATTTTGAGCAATAACCTGCTCTAATTTTGAACGAAGTTGTTCAATTATTTTTTCATATTCTATAGATTGCTTTTCGAATTTTTGTTTAAATTGCTTTTCCATCTCTTCAATCTGATTTTTTAGATTATTATTTTGAACAATAACTGCTTCAATTTGTTCTTCTGCTTCTACTTGTGTTCTTAAAGCATTCTGTTGTAAAGCTTGATTCTCTTCCTTCATTGATTCAATTTCTAATTTTAATTGCATAATTTCTTCTCTTAATGCTTCGTTCGGAGTATCAAGTTCAATTTCATGAATTAATGTTGTTTCATTTAGTGGTTTGTTCATTAACAGAAATTGATATAGTCGTAATAAATTTCGGGCTGTAATCTCTGCTTTTTTTTCAAAATCTAAATTTGAATATATTTTTTGCTCATTTGATGAGTTAGACTCTGTTTTTGGTGCTGGGGGTATTGGAAGATTAGCTTTTGATTTACTTGAAGAAATCTTTTTTGATATTTTAGCTGTATGTGTTTTCTTTTTTGAAGTTGATTTTTTAGGATTCACTGCGTTTCTTTCCTTATGTTATGAATTTTTAATTATAATTTACTAAATCTTACTTTGATTTTTCACCTTTTTTATTTTTTGTTTAATTACTGCACAATTTCATTAAATGGTTTTTATTCATTCCAATAAAAACGAGATTTCTCAAAAAATGAATCATTAGTAACAATTTTTAATGATAGTAACATAGAATTTACATATTATATAAAATAGGGATGGTTATGCCAACAAAAATAAATGATGATGAATTACTGCGTTATCTTGAAGATCATACATATGATGAAACTATGGAGCATTTTGGTATCAGTAGAATGACTATTGCCCGAATTCGAAAACGTAACAAAATCAAATTCTCTCCTAATAAAATTAAATTAGCTATAGTTGGAATTGGAAATGCGGCCTCTGCACTTATTCAAGGAATTGAATATTACAAAGCTCGAGGTAACAATATTGGATTACTTCATCCAATTTTAGCAGGATACCATATTTCCGATATAGAAATCGTTGCAGCATATGATATCTCAGAAAAAAAAGTAGGAAAAGATCTTAGTGAAGCAGTTTTTGAAAATGAACTTGCACATTATATAGATCTTCCTAAAATGAATGTAGTGGTTGAGATGGGGGAATTATTGGATGGTGTTATTGATCAAACAAGAAAAATAATCAAACCAGCAAGTCTTAATTCTGTTGATATTGTTAATTCCTTAAAAAAGAGTGAAGCTGAAATTTTGTTATGTTTACTTCCATCTGGCGCAGATAAAGCGGTTAATTTTTACGTTCAAAAAGCTTTAGATGCAGGATGTGCATTTATTAATGGTACTCCCTCATCTATTGCTACAAATAAAACTTTGGCTAGAAAATTCTACAATAAAGGGCTACCTCTTATTGGAGATGATTTACAAGATCAGTTCGGTGCTACAATTGTCCACAAATTGATTTTGCAGCAAATGATTCGTCAAGGTATAGATATAAAGGAAAGTTATGCTTTAGATGTCGGAGGAGGGGCAGAAAGTTTAAATACAATTCATCGTTCTCGCGAAATAAAACGGGAAATTAAAAGTGAAACTGTTTCTTCTTCTTTAAACATTAATACGCCAATTGTAGCTGGAACTTCGGATTATGTTCCTCATCTGAAAAATGGTCGAAATTCTATGCTTTGGATTGTTGGACGAGGATTTTTGGGTAATGAAGTTATTTTGGATATCAAAATTCAATCTCAAGATGGGCCTAATGGAGGTAGTGTTTTAGCTGATGTAATTAGGGCTACAAAAATTGCTTTATTGCAAGGTGAAGCAGGTGCTATAAATGAAATTTCATGTTATGGTTTTAAACATCCTCCTCACGGCACAGAAACTCCCGAAATTGCTTTAAAAATGTTAGCCGATTTTGTTTTAGGAAGAAAACAGTAAAAAATTATCATATTGTAAATACAGTGATAAATTCACATTTTTTCTTTATTTCATTAAGTATCACTTAGTATTGAATAATCCTGGAAAATAAAATTTCTCTCGTTGATTATATTTAATCAGATTATGTTCATAAAGAAATTTAATTAATCCTTCAAGTTTTTTAATCGACCAGCCAAGAACTTGTTCCATTTCACTATAATTCATTTCACCATGAAGAATAAACTGTTTAATAAAAATTTCTATTTCATCTGTAATTTCTACTTTTTCATAAATAAAGGCTTGAACTCCACTTTGTTCAATTGTTTTTAGAAATATTTTTCGAATTTTAAGTTCTTCTACTAATTCTTTCCATTTCTCTTCTGAAATTTGCCTAATTCCTTCTTGATTGCAATAATATTGAAGAGCTTGCAAAACAATTAAACCTCCTGTCATTTTCTTAAAATTTTCTAAGATTTGTTGAACTATTGGTATCATATCGTCAAATTCTGGGTTAGATTTCATTAATGAAGATGATGAAGGTTCTTGTTTTGATTTTGTTTTGATTTTATTTGGAAGAGTTTGAATTTTAGGGCGCGGCATTGACTTAATTTTTTCAATTCGTTTTAATTCTTCTTGTTCGGTAAGTTTTTCTGCTACTTTTCTCGCATTTTCTGCTTCTTCTTTAGCTTTCAAACGAGCTTCTTGTAGTATTTTATCTTGCTTTTCCTTAATTCTTAATTCTTCCTTCCTTTTTTTCTTCTGTTTAAGTGATTGTTCGAATTTTCGTTTTTCTTCTGCAAGTTTTGCTGCTTTTAGCTCCTTTTCTCTTTTAATTTGCTCAAGTTTTTCAAATTGAGAATGTAATTCTTGGAATTCTTCTTTAGATATTAAGCCAGGAGCTACTATTACGCCATCGTTTTGATAAATGTAATTCTTTTTGATTAAGCCATCTATAATTTCATTTAAATAATTAGATTTCCATTGAGTAAATTTTAGTAATTTCTCAAAAGTGGTCGGAAAATTATTTGCCATATAAAAGAAGACTACTTTTTCAGGAACAGAAAGATCTATTGGTGTTTTTGAAAAATTTAAAAGAGTTGTCATTTCATTAATTAAAACAATTTCTTTGATAATTTCAACTTCCTTCATGATCTTTAGAGTTTCTCTGAAATTTTCATGAGATAGGTTTTTTATTGTTTGTAATGCATAACTTTCTAATTTTTCTGCTTGAATAAATGGTAATTTCTTAAATTCATGATTCTTGATTATCTTTTGAAGTTTTTGAGAAACTGAATCATAAAACATACCAACTCCCATATCAATCTTCTTGTTTTCATCTGGATGATAATGACTCAAATCAAGTGATTCTAAAGATTCAATAGTACGCATAAGATTTTGAAGATCAATTTGCTGCTCAGATGAAGTTCTAGGAGTTGCATCAAATAAATCTTCATTAAATTCACTGTATAATCGCTCACCTTCTGAAATCAACTGTTCTTCAGCGGGTTGAATTGTCAAAGGACTAATTATGTTTGGGGCTGATGAAATTGACTCACTAATGGTATTTTCTACTTGTGCAATTTGTTCTTGAATTGCAACCATCTCTCGCTCCTTAAATAGATCATCTAGCATCTTTGGTTCTTCAAGCGTAGTTGTATCATCTGTTTGCTCTTCTGAAAAGGATTGTTCTAAATGAAGTTTCTCTTCATCTATTTTCTTTTTATGAAAGAAATGACTGATCAGTAAATAAATATAATATACAATAATTAATCCAATAGAAATCATAAATTCAATTCGAATTGATACCATTTTCAACAAGGTTACTTTAGCGGGAACTTTTATTATTATTTCCTTCCGAAATACATTTAAGATTGATTTCGTTTGTATATGAATAGTTATCATTTAATATATTTACAAATGAAATTTTAAGATATGTTCTCTGTGGAAAGTGTGTTTTTTTTCAAAAAAGTTTCAAAGTTTATCCTATTTTGATGCACCGATAAATGACACTTAGATTGAGGGAAATATCATGATCAGCTTCTTGTATAAAATAAGATAAATATCAATACTGAGTAAAATTACATAATAAATGGTGAATTTTTGATGGCAGAATCCCAAGAAAATATAGGCGATAAGAATTTCGAAATTGTTGAAAAAGCAAAAAAAGCTTTTAAAGATGGAAATTTTCAAACTGCAATCGATCTCTTTAAACAATCAATCGAAATTTGTGAATCTCAAAATTGGATCGATGGAGTTCGATACGCTAAAGGAATGATTGAAGATGCTCTAGAAATGATAAGAATACAGAAAGAAGAAGAGAAATTTCTTGAACATGAAAAAGAACAAGAACAACAAGAACAAGAAATTCTAAATAAAGATTTTGAAAGTGAACAAATAACTAATGAGCAACAAAAGAAAATAGAAGAGCAAAAGAAAATAGAAGAGCAGAAAGAAATTGAAAAACAAAAGAAAATAGAAGAGCAGAAAGAAATTGAAAAACAAAAGAAAATAGAAGAACAGAAAAAAAAAGTGAAACAAAAAAGATTTGATGAAGAAAAAAGAAAGGAAGAGCAGAAGA
This sequence comes from Candidatus Harpocratesius repetitus, assembly GCA_021498095.1. Taxonomy (GTDB): domain Archaea; phylum Asgardarchaeota; class Lokiarchaeia; order Sigyniarchaeales; family Promethearchaeaceae; genus Harpocratesius; species Harpocratesius repetitus. Next base: position 2,170,954 of record JAIZWK010000001.1, read on the forward strand.
AAATAGAAGAACAGAAGAAAATAGAAGAACAGAAGAAAATAGAAGAGCAGAAAGAAATTGAAAAACAAAAGAAAATAGAAGAGCAGAAAGAAATTGAAAAACAAAAGAAAATAGAAGAGCAGAAAGAAATTGAAAAACAAAAGAAAATAGAAGAGCAAAAGGAAATTAAAAAAGAAACTCGCGTAGAAAATGAGAAAAGTATAAAAATTTACGTCCAAAAAGGATCTGGACGATTGCAATGCCCTGTTTGTGATAACAATAAAAGAAATATGATACGTGAAGTAATAGATAAAAGCCATATTATTATGGATTATCCATTAATTTATGGAAAGAAGTATATTTGCGGTAAATGCGGTGCACAGTGGAGACGAGAAGAGTAATTTTCTTCTTCTTTTATTTTTTCTCTCTTCTTTTATGATTTATTATTTAAATTTTTTAGAATTATTTTTCTCAACAAAACCAAAACCAATTAAAAAAACATTCTTTTTTATTAATATGAGTATAAAAAATTTTATCTTATCTTATTTTAAGCCGGATTCATCCCAAGATGAATCAAAAACCTTTACAGACTACTATTATTTTATCATTTCATCAATAATTTTATTATTTATTGTTACAATTATCATTTTTAGTACTATTTTTAGACATTGGGCTTTTATTTTTATAATAATTATTCCAATTGTTTTTTTCATTGTCGAAGTGTATATATTTTCGAAAAAAAGAAGTTCTCTTCGAGTCTTGGCTTTATTTGTTACATTATTGGGATATATTATGCTTTTTATCTTATATTTTTATAAAATCCCTCATGTTATCATCATTACTTTTATTGTCCTAACTATCTTAATTTTCTGGAAAAATTATCGAGATACTCGATTTCCTTATCAAAATAAGCGGATCAGATAGAACAAAAGTGTTGATAATTTTTTCTTGTGTTTTTTTAATAATTTTTTAAAATATTATTTCAAATATCGAAAAAAGAGAAGGAATTTCTATTTTTAGGAAAGATAAGCCATTAAATAAAATAAAAAGAATCGTTAAACCAAATATAGATATAAAAAGAAAAAACCATTCGTGCCAGTCCCATTTGACATGATGAAGATTGGTTCGGTTTGGAAAAGCACCAAATCCTCTGGATTCAATAGTCATTGCTGTAATTTTTGTCTTTCTTAAAATTGAGATTAGTAAAGTTGAAATTTGCTGAATTATATGTCTATAAATTTTTTTAATTGAACTTCCTTTTTTAATACCAAAACCCCGTAATGTTTGAGCTATTTCAATGGTATTTGATTCTTTTTCTATTAGAGGGATATATCGCATTCCAATCATAAAAGCAAAAACAAATCGATAAGGAATACCAATTTGGATTAATGAAAAAATAATATCCTTTGGTGTGGAAGTTTTAGTAAATATAACTCCTGTAGAAATCAGAATTAGAATAATAATTCCAGTTCTTAATGAATAGTAAAAAGCAAGGCGTCTTACAGGTAAATTGGTAGTAAAGAAATAAAATAAAATTTGATCATCTGATATGAAATCTGCTGAAAATAGCGTATTTAATGGAATATAAATAATTGTTAAAATAAATATCCATCGAATTTGACGCAATAGTCTTACTGTTGAAATATCACCAGTTTTTGCCAAAATAAGTATTGCGATATAGGAAAAAAGGAGCACAAGAATGCTTTTAGAAGTAAATAAAAATCCTGTAAAGAAAATTAATGCGATTATTTTTGCAACTGGATTTAGTCTGTGAAGCCAATTATTTGATGGAGAATATTGGTCTTGTTGATAAAGAAAATGCTCGATACGCTTAATTTTTCTCGTTTTAGAATGATCATGTTCTTTTTTCTTTTTTTTTTTTGATCTTTTTTTCGATATTTTTTCAATTCTTGGAATTTGGTTATAACTTTCTTTCTTAATTTCTTTCTTAGAGTTTGCTTCTTTTTTAATTTCATCTAAATTTAAAATTCGGGTGCAATTAGATTTGAGTAATTTTCGATCGTGAGATACAATTACAATTGTCTTTCCTTCTTGATGAAATTCTTTCAAAATGTGAAATATTTGTTGAACAGCACTAGCATCTTGACCAATGAATGGTTCATCAATAAGCAAAATTTCAGGAGAATAACTAAAAATTGATGCTAAATTTAGCCTTCTTTTCTGTCCCCAACTTAAATTGAAAGGATTTCGATTTTCAAGAGATTTCAGATCATTTCTATATTCTCCAATTAATGGTAATAGGTTTGAGAGAATTTCTTTTTCATTAATATTTGCTAATCTAGAATTGTTCGATTTTTTATTTTTTTTATCAAATAATTTAAAATTCCTAGGAGCGTAAAGTATCTCTTCATCTATTTTCATTTCAAAAATTTGATTTTCTGGATTTTGAAAAATAAATCCAATATTTGGGATGAATTCTTCTATATCATAGGCATTTAAAGAAATTCCATTATAAAGTATTTCCCCCTCGTTAGGTTCTAAAATATGAGCTAAAAGATATAATAGAGTTGTTTTTCCACTTCCATTATCCCCCACGATGCCTAAAAATTCTCCTGGATATATTCTTAAAGAAAAATTATGGAAAACATAGTTTTGAGCACTAATTTTTTCCCGATAATAAGAATAAGTAATATTGTTAACTTCCATTATTGCTGTCTGTGTTATCATAGGAAGAATTGGCGTTTGAGTTAATGAATATTGTAGATTATTTGATTTTAGTAAAAATGAATCATCACGTAGGTATCTTGATTCTTGCATTCCAATCCAAGATTGATACTTTTTAAGATTATCATAAAAAACAAGAGTTCCTTTTGAATCAAGTATTAAGACTTTATCAAGTAAATCAGAAAACGGATTTAATCGATGTTCCACAATAATTATTGTCAACTTTGGATTATCTTTATGGATTTTTTTAAGAATGGAATAAAGCATCATTTCTCCTTTTTTATCTAAAAAAGCGAGAGGTTCATCCAAGATTAAAATTTCAGGAGACATAACCAAAACTGCGGCGATTACAACTTTTTGCATTTCACCTCCGCTTAAATGAAGAATTGGGCGATCTAAAAGGGATGATATTCCTAATGAATCTGCGATTTTTTCAACACGATTTCGAATTTCATCTTCTTCTAATTTTAAATTTTCCAAAACAAACGCCAATTCGTCATAAACCGTAAAAGTTACTAGCTGTTCTTCTGCATTTTGAAAAATTACACCTATTCTTTTTGAAAGATCTTCAGGAGAGTGATCCCAAATGTCTTTTCCAAATATATGAATACTTCCAGACATTTGTCCTGTTATACTATAAGGTATTCTTCCTGAAATCGCATTACATAGTGTTGATTTTCCAGACCCACTAATTCCACCAATTAAAACAACTTCACCATAAGAAATTGAAAGTGTAATTTTTTTTAAGACAAATGGGGATTTCACATTAGATCCATATCGAAAGGAAAAATTAGAAAAATGTATACATGAAGATAGTTTGTTTTCTTCCTTATTTAATGGAACACTTGCATTTTGCAATGAAAAAACTATCTTTTCTGTTTCAGAGTTATCCATATTTTTACTTTCCACAAATTTTATGATTTTTTTTATTAATATTTTACTGTCTTTAATTTTTTCATCTTTTCTTTAAATTAAATTATCTGAGCCGCTAAAATTCTATCCACAACTAATTTTGCAATCAATCCTGCAATTAAAAATCCTGATAGGAACCCAAACATGCATGACATCACAAATAAAGACCAATGTAAAATAAAAATTTTTCCAGTAATTATCCAAAAAAGAGGTACTTGAGAGAGGTTTCCTAAACCTGCAGCAAGACCCCAACCCAGTTTCGTATCATTTTCGCCAAATAATTGCATTATTGATAATCCAAAAAATAGAAACACACTTTCATAAAATGTAAATCCAATTTCTAAAATACTCCATTGAGATCCAAAGAGATAGTTAAGGAATCCTTGAATAATCGCCGTTAGGAATATTATCGGCTTTTTTCTTCTCAATCCATAAGCAATCATCATCCATAATAAGCGGTGTCCACTGATCAATTGAGTTCCACCGACAAATGGATACCAAGTTTTTACTAAAAGATCGAATTTTACTAAACCAGAAATAAATCCTCCCATAATTCCCAAAATCGAACCAATTAATAAATCTTCGGTTGAAAAGTAGTATTTACTATGTTTTCGTTGCTTTTCTTGAATTATTTTTGAACGTGAACCTGTGGGAATTAATGTAGATGAATCTAAATCATTGTTGCTTTTTTCAAAGTTATTTTGCATTTTAATTTATTCCTTTTAATAAAATTTTATTGCATCTAAATATTTTACGTTGAATTTACTGTTATGAACAAAATTTTGATTATATTTCTCAAAAATTTGTTGCATTTCATCACTTTCTTCTAATATTGTATATATTACACCTGATTTAAGAGGTCCATCACCACCTTCTGATTGAGGTGCAATTGGCTTTCCATCTATTTGAGTAATAATAAAAAATGCATCATGATTTTTTTGCAGTAATGAAATTGGAATTTCAAAGGTTTTATATCCATCGCTTGATTCAAATCTTAAATATTGTACGTCACTTAAATCTATTCTAAGTTTTTCAAGAATATCCCACAAAAGAACTGCAGAAATGGTGGTAATCATGGTATTATTAACTGAATTTAAGGTAAAATATGTAATATTTTCAACTCGAGCGAATGTTCCATCCATTAATTCTGAGATTCCGATAAATCTTTCTGATGGAATATTCCCATAAATTCTCAAACATGCAGAATCATGACATTCCCCATATTTTTGCTGAATTTCCTGATATTGCACCCAATTATAGTAAAATAGACTTCCTAAAACTAACATGAAAATAGTTCCAGCTATAATTATATTTCGAGTACGACTTTTTATGTGAAGCCTTTGATTCATTTCCTCCTTCCTCTGCTTACATTTGATTTTGTTATATTTTTGATTGTTATTCTGATTTATATTTCTGCTCTTAATTTCTGAGTTGTTTTCTATTCTTTTTTTTATTAACTATTGTCACCAGCATGATGATAAATGTAAATGAAAATATTTCTATCCATTCGCTATATCCAAGAATAGACAATTGGTTCTCTTTCTCTTTTGTATCATTTATAGATGGATTATCATCGTTTTCAATTGTATTATTATAATTTAGATGAATTGTTGAAATTTCTATAGCAGATAGGTAATGAACATTGAAAAGTGAATTGTATACAAAATTTTCCCCAGGTTCACCAAGTTCTTTAAACATTGCAATCATTTCTGAATCATTAACGATACTTTCATATAGAACATTGGATTCTATTGGACCCTTTGGTGGAACTTCTCCATTTTCTTCAGTTGTAATTATAACAGAATGTGTATTATTTTTCATGATTCGAATCGGAAAATAATAACTTTTATATCCATCATTTCCCACAAATCGAATATATGTTGCATTTTCCTTTAAAACATCCAAATTATTAAAGATAGAATACAGAAACACACCTGAGATTTGCAGATAATTCTTAGTTCCCATTTTATTCAACCAAGTAAAATTAAGATTATTACAAGTTTCATATGTATTGTTTAATAGAGCCGTTTTGGATATATTGAATGATTCTATGACTCCATCACCGTAAAAATGAAGAATTTGGTTATTGTAATAGTTTTCTAAATCTTCTATAGACGGATCATCAGAGTTTTTTTGATTAGATGACAAGATGAAGGAGTAATTTTGAGAAAAACTTGAATTTTCGTGAGTATTTATTTTAATACTTAAAGGAAATAAAAGAAAAATGGTTAGTTCCATAAAAATTAATATGGAAAAACCAATAATACGAATTTTCTTAAAATCTAAATGGTTTCTCATGTTGATTTACCTTATTTCTTATTTTTCTTAAATTTTAGGATTCTTCTTTTTTTAATTAACGATGTTCAAGCTATTTTCTTTTTCTTTTTTATTTGACTAAGTACCAAAGCAATAATCCCAATGCTTATCACTCCAAGTTTATTGACTGTATATCCTGGAATACTATTATCATCCGGTAAATCTGATGGAATAATTGTAATTCTAATTTCAATTACTCCTCCAATATAATTTTTCTTGCTTGCTCCTGGAATAATTAATTGGTAGGGTCCCCGTGAAAATCCAAGATCTTTTCCATCTTTCTGAACCATCAACATTGCCTGTTTTCCTTCGTTTGAAAGTTCAACTGCAGGATCATTAATCATAGTTCCAGTAAATCCATTCTCCATTTGCTCTTTAGTAAAAACCATATTTGCTCCATAGCCATCATAAGCGATAAAGGATATATTGTAATTTTCATTAGTTATTTGTTGCATTAAGCTGGCAACTGTGAAGCCAGTTGAGAGCGATCTACTCCAACCATACCCTGATGCATTGTCGAAATATCCCCATGTATAACTAGTAAAATTGACTGAATTTGTGTTATTTTGGCTGTTGAAATAACCGATTTTTGTTCCATTTACCGTGAAACTTAATGTCCAAGGATCTGTATAATCAATTGATACAATATCCCTAACTTTTTGCTTTCCAATTAGGTTCTCTCCCCAGATATAAAAGTTTCCATAATCTGGATTGTAATCATGGAGCCATTGATTATTCCATGCAATCAGAATAATAGTAGCGTTGTCAGTCTCAGGATATTTAGAATAATCTGAATCTGCCATTAAGAGTTGAGTTGTATTAATAACAAAACTGTATCCATCTCCCGCTTTAACTGTGAAATTAAAGATGTCGTTCCATCCAGCAATTTCAAATAAATGTAATGGATTAAAGCCAATTACTGGGTAAAAACTTCCCTCTTTTTCAATTGTATAGTTTTTCATTTGAAATGTATGATTTTCATAAGTTGTATAGTTAATAATTTGACTCAAAGTAAATAATCTGGAGTAATCTCCCTTATGGAGGGTGATATTTGCATCTGGAATATCACCAGCTGGAAAAGTTACATTATTCCATAAATCATCGGCTACGATTGGAACGAGATTATATTTTGATGCCGATTTCATCTTCTCATTGGAGTATTGAACGTTAGATACAAATGAATTGCTCAAAATCATTAATCCAATTAAAAATCCTAATAACAGAGAATTTGTTATAAATTTTTTCTTCATTTTTATCAAATCTCTTTAAATTTTCTAAGTTTTTCTAATTCTAGCATTTATGTATCAATATATCCATTTTATACTATCTTTCGATATGAACAATGATACATAACGGTAAATAATATAAAAGCGACATATTTTTAAATATTTTTCATTATTTTTCTGAGTGATTTTAACATTTCGTCCAAAATTAGAAAAAAAAATTTTGTTTTCTTGCATTCAACACCAATAAAATGCACAGATACGTCTATTTTATGAGATTCTATGGGCTTTTTAGAATATTTTTAAAAAATCAAGAAAATCAATAAAAAATTTTGAAAATTCACGATAATTCACAAAATTAAATAAAAAGCTTTTAGAAGTCTGCCTCTCAAAATAACACATTATGGTTACTATCGATTCAAAATGTGTTCAACAACTGGTTATTTTTTGCAAAAACTGTGGGCAATGTTCACTTTCTTGCCCAACTCATTTTGTCGGGTTATTTAATCCATTAGGGGTGCTCAGAGATATTCAAATGGAAGGCCCAGAAGCTGCGATTTTAAATCAACCTATCTTTAACTGTTTTACTTGTAACCGATGCATGGTAAACTGTCCTGGTTCAAATGGACATGAGGGAATGAGTTTTGGTGAATTAATTAGGGATTTACGCACTTATGCCTATGAAAATCAAATATTGCCTAAAGACTATATTGAGTTTCCAGGAATTGCTACCATCTTGACTCACTCATCAGATTTTAAAGAATCTGCAACTAAATTGGAAAATATTCCTGATGTTGATGTTGTTTCTTATTTCTCAAAATCAAATCATTTGAAAATTGCCTCAAAAGGTGAGATTGCTTATTTTCCTGGTGATCTTCCATTATATCTGCAAAAATATCCACAATATTCTCCTGAATTAATTGAAATTCCAACCAGTGTGGTAAAAATTTTAAACCAAGTTGGAATTTCTCCAGTTGTAATAAATATAAAGCCACTAGGGCATGATGACTACTGGGCAGGATTTAGTGATCAATTTAAAATTTTGGCAGAAGAGAATGTAAAAATATATCGTACTGCGGGTATAAAACAAATTATTGTAGAATCTGCAGAAGCTTATAGGACGTGGAAATTCGATTACCCATCTGTAGTTTCTGATTGTGATTTCGAAGTCTATCATCTTAGTGAGTATTTAGAGAAATTTAACTTAATTCACAAATTGATTTTTGATTTCGATATCGATGTAAAAATTACAATTATGGATTCAAGTCGATTGGGTCGATTAGGTGGAAAAGTTTATGAACCTCTCAGAAAAATTTTGAAACATTCGCAAGGCATATCAATTCATGAGTTAGAATCAAATCGAGATGATGCCTATGATTGTGCGATTAGCATCCATTTTCCAGAAAATCAAGAAGTTAAAAAAATGCAAAATCAACGATTAAGAGAGATAATAGATGTTGGAGTTGATTATGTAGTAACAACTTCCCCAAAACAGATAATTCATTATTTACATGCTATCCGAAATTCCGATTTGGAGCAAAGTTCATTTCCTATTATTCAAGATTGGGCAGTGATGCTGAATCGTTTACTTTATAAACAATAAGTGATAAATCTTTGATTTTTTCTATTTTTCTTTGAATTTCTTTTCAAATTTTATATATTATTTCAATTCTTGATTCTCTATTTTAATTCTTGATCCTCTATCTTAATTCTTTTTAATTTTGCTTTATCTTATTCTTTTATTTTTCGTTAATTATTATTAACAATTATTTTTGCAAAAAATCATATTTTTTGAAAGCAGATTCTTTAATTCGTGAAGATTTCTAATTAATTTGATGAAATTTACTTTTTAGGAGAATTAAAAATATGTTAAAAAAAGGTGAAAAAGTCCCAGAAAATATTGAATTATTCGATCAAAATGGAAAATTATGGAAATTATCTGATTTTATTGGAAAACGAACTATTTTTTATACATACCCCAAGGACTCTACTCCTGGTTGCACTACTGAGGCTAAAAATTTTCGAGACTCGATAAAAGAATATGAGAATGCAAATATAAGAATTGTTGGAATTAGTGCTGATTCTGTCAAATCTCATAAACGATTTGCCGAGAAACACAACCTTCCTTTTATTTTATTATCTGATCCTGAGAAAAAGTTTTTAAATCTCTTAGGTTCACTTGAAGGAGGAAGGATAAAGAGAAGAACATGGATTATGGATGAGCAAGGAAGAATTGAGAAGGTATTTGAAAAAGTATCCGCTTCTAAGCATAATACCGAATTATGTGAGTATCTACTTAATTAGCAATATGAAATACCTTTCAGATTTAATAGATAAAAGAAATATATTTACCAAAAATCAAAAAAAAAAAAAAAAAGAATAATCATACTCTAAAATGTAATTATCTTATATCCTCTATCAATATATGATACCATTGAAGGATGTCCGTTCATATCTCCGACAACAGGGAGATTTTCTGCTATTACATCATCAATGACTCCCATTTTGGTAGAACAGACGCGACACACTGCTGAAATCAGACCTGCTTCTTTAACTTTTTTATACAAATCAAAAAATGGATGATCTGGTTGATCTCTGAATGTTTTTATTAATTTTGTTGCAGTTCCTTCAACTACAATTGTTACATCATAATCTTGGGAGCGCATATGTAAAGCATTAAGTAGTACATGTAGAAAGCACATCATATCTCCATTAAATGCAAATAAACAGAATTGTAAGGACATTTGAATCAAATAAAGATATACGTTTAGCTTGATAAATAATTCTTTTTAAAGATATTACAATTTTTATATATAGCGGTGTCTTATCTACATTCAACCAGAACATTTTAAATTAGGGCGCGCTTGGTGAAAAAACAATGAATTCTAATGATGTTGTAATTGAACTTCAACATTTAACTAAAAATTTTGGTAAATTTACCGCGGTTAAGAATATTTCACTTGAAATTCATCGAGGAGAGTGTTTAGGATTTTTAGGGCCAAATGGTGCCGGAAAATCAACTACTATGAAGATGATTGCCTATCTTTTACGACCCAGTAAAGGAATCATTAAAATTAGAACAGATGGCCAGTTAAAATCTTTAAATGGACAAAATAAGGATAGATTGTTGGAACATGTTGGATTCTTAATTGAAAATCCGCGTTTTTATAAAAACAGTACACCTCGACAAATTTTGACATATTTTGCTAAATTGAAGGGATATCCTCGTCAACAAATTAAATCACGGGTAGAACAAATTGTTTCTATGATGGGATTAAATAAGTGGATTGATGAAAAACTGCATAAATTTTCGAAAGGAATGCGACAAAAAGTTGGAATTTTGAGTGCGATTGTTCATGATCCAGATATTCTTATCTTTGATGAACCTTATACCGGATTAGATCCTGCGGTTAGAATAGAAGTACGAGATTTTATATTAAAATTGAAAGAAATGGGAAAAACTGTTTTCCTCAGTAGTCATCTATTATATGAAATCAGTGAGGTTGCTGACCGCATTGCAATAATTTCTCATGGAAGAATTATTGCATGCGATACTTTAGAGAATCTCGAACAACAAGCTCAAAGTAGTAAAATTCATTTAGAAGTTTTAAATGCAAAGGAAATAGGTTCCTCGTTAATTACAAAACTATATGAAATTTTGCAGAATTATATTGCAGCTAATTCTATTTCATATTATGATGATGGATCGTATTATACAATCAAATTTGATGGAAATCCAAATAAGCAGCATCAAATCTTGAAATTACTAATTGAGAATGATATTAAAGTACTTGAATTTTCTGTTCCTAAAGCAGGATTGTTAGAATCTTTATATCTTGATTACATTTCAAAAAGCGAAGATCAAGCTTTACAAGAGCAGAAAACGGCAATTAAAGTGGAGGCGATTTTATAAATGGCAGTAGAATTGCAAAAAGAGCAAGATCGTAACTATAGTCGTCAAAGACGCATTACTCAAATAATTGATACAATTTATTTTGAAATTCAATTAAATATTCGAAAAATGATTATTTTAGGTATTGTAGCATTAGGAATATTTATTTTATCTTTATTTTTAGGTTTATGGCAATTGAACAATAACTCTGAAGCTTTTCCTACCGTCGAATCATATATTTTAAACTATCTTTCTTTTATTCGGTTGTTTATCCTAATTTTAGCCGTAAGTTACGGTTCTAATATGATTGTTATAGATTTTCAAGAACAAACAGGTAATATCATTTTTCCAAAAATTTCCAAAGATCGGCTCTTTTTAGGTCGATTTTTGAGTAGGATCATCCAAGGAGGGATTATTATTCTATTTTATTATTGGTTAATCCTTATTCCCATTTACTTTGAATTTCACTTGATTCCAATTGATTTTTGGAAAAGCTTAGGATTTGCACTTTTTTATTTTGTTGATCTCTTAGCATTTTGCATCCTTTTTAGTGCTATTGCAAAAAGAACAAGTGGTGCTGTAATCATAAGCTTATTAATAATAATTATTGCATTTCCAATTATTAATTCTATTTTCTCTCTAACAACTGATTTTGAACCACTATTCCTGTTAGATTATTATGGAAATATTATATCATCTATTTTAAATATGCCAGAGCCTCGGTTTTCATCAATAGAAATTGAAGGTTTGACAATCTATACATGGTTTACTCCCAGTGTTAGAGATGCATTAATCGGATTAAGTATTTATCTTCTGATTATGCTAGGAATCGCCTTTATTATATATTTTTTTCGGCAGGTAGAAGAACAATGAAAACTCTAATTCTATTTTTTTCCTATTTTAATTTTTTATTTAAATGCATTTTAAGGAATTATTTCCAATATGATTTCTAAGAGTGATACTAATTAAACGAGTCAAAATGAATAATGTCGTTTGTTAAGAGTTTTTAATATTAACCCATTAACTTTATTCATAAATGTTTCGATCTTTAATCAAATACTTATTTGAGCAAAAATTGTCTCTTTTTTCTGAATATTGGAAAAATTCGAATTGGAAATCTTAAATAGATTACATTTTTTTATTGATTATTGTTAGGTGTATTTTCAATGAAAACATTTCTGAAAAAAAAGATGGCTAAAGCCGCAGAACAAAGAGAACAAGAGTTACATTATCTATTAGATGGTTTTTCTGCCGAATTGGAAGAAATGAAGAAGAAATTAGCCAATTTAACCTATCAAATTGAGTTTTTTGGGGCAACTCCAGAATTAACTGAAAAAAAGCAAGACTGTGAAGTTATGATGGCTTGGATCAAAAACCAATTTGAAGAAATTAATAATTCTTTAGATTCTCATTCCTCTTCTTATTCGTCTTCTCATTCTCAACCTCTTTATACAAGTTGAGATTAAAAAATAAAAAAGAAAGTATTTTTTTTTAAAATTGAAAGAATTGATAAAAAAAGACATTTTACGAGTATTTTTCGACAAACAACTTAATTATATTCAATATTACCTGCACTGCTTTTTCCATAGCTGGGATAGGAATAAACTCTTTTTTACTATGAAAATTATATCCACCTGTAAAAATATTGGGTGTAGGCATTCCTTCAAATGAAAAACGTGCTCCATCGGTCCCTCCCCGAATTGGTTCTTCAATAACTTCTAAATCTGCAAGTTGAATCGCTTTTTTAGCAATTTGAACCACTTCTGGATATTGATCTAGAATTACTTTCATATTTCGATAAGATTTCTTAATTTTCACTTCAATAGGAAAATCAGGATGTTTGGATTGAATTTTCCTTACTCCTTCTTTAATATGGTTTATTTGCCGTTCCAAATCTTGTTCATCAAAATTTCTAAGAATAAACATTAATTTTGTTTCATCGGTAGAAGATTGGAGATGAATAGGATAGTAATATGGTTCATAATCTTTTGTTGTTTCAGGTGCTTGATCGGGTGGGAAAAGTGATAGGATTTCAGGAACTAAATGCATGCTGTTTTTCATTTTCCCAAAAGCTGATCCTGGGTGAACATTATAACCTTTTACTACTATTTTTCCACTAGCTGCATTGAAATTTTCTATTTCAATTCCACCCATTCTTCCACCGTCAATGGTATATCCATATTTTGCACCAATTTCTGAAACAGAAATTGAATCTGCTCCTTTTCCAACTTCTTCATCTGGTGTAAACACTATCTTTATCGTTCCATGTTTGATCTCTGAATTTTTTGAGAGAAATGATAATGCTGTCATAATTTCAGCAATTCCTGCTTTATCATCTGCACCAAGTAAAGTCGTTCCATCGGTAATAATCAATTCTGAATTAATAAATCGGGATAAATCGGGGATTTCTTCAATATTAATGGACAATTCCAGATTATTTTCTAAGTAAATGGGTTCTCCAGTAAATTTTACGATCCTTGGATGAACATTTTCACCTGGTGCTGCAGGTGAAGTATCTATGTGAGAATTGAAACATATGATTGGAATTTTTTGAGTTATTTCATCTGGTAAATTGCTTGGAATTGTGGCTATTACAACTCCTTTTTCAGTTAACTTCACATCGGAATATCCTAAACTTTTAATTTCATCTACTAAAAGTTTTCCTAAATTAAATTGACGATCGGTACTAGGGATTTTATCAATTCCTTCTTGGCTTGTTGTATGAATTGATACATATTTAAGAAAACGTTCAACTACTTCGGAATTCATGGTTGAAATTTAAGAAAGGAAGAAAAAAAAGGTTTTTATTTTAATTTTTGTCTTTTCAATTTTCATTTTTTCTATAATTAAGTAAGGAAGAATTATAAATAGAAAATAGATTAAGAAGATGGAATTTTCTTTAGTTCACGCTTTTTTTCAGAATTTCCTTTCTCTTTCTTGTCTTTATTTGATTCTTTTCCCTTTTGATAAATTTCAATACCTTGTACTTCATTGTTTTTACAATAAATTCTTAACAAATTTGATTCAATGTCAATATTTCCATCTGGAATATTCTCCATTTTAGACCATTGAATTTCTTCTACTTCTTTACCAAAAAGAGTCGAAATCATACGTTTTGGTGCATAAACAGAGTTTCCAATAATAATGTTCATCCGAGTTAAATTTTCAGGAGGTGTGGATTCAAGTATCAAATCTAAGATTTCTTTTTCAATTTCCTTAGAAATCTTGGATGATGAATAAGGTTTAGGAGAATATGATTGAGTAGTATGTCTTTTTCTTGGAATAGGATTAGAAATTATTGTTTTATTATAAGATGAGACTGAGCTACTCTTTGATGAAGCTAAATTTTGACTTCCTTTGGCGACAGCTTTTTGTTTGGCTTTCTGGATTTTCTCTAACTGTTTCTGTTCTTCAAGAATTGGGCTCCAATATTCTTCTTTTTCTTTCTTTTTAGTGTTTTTTCCTTTTAATAATTGTTCTTCTTCTAGTTTTCTTCGTTCTTCATTTCGTAAGTAATACATATCTTCAGGTTTTTCTTCTTCTGAAACTTCGTAAGAATTGATATTAAATGCTCGTAAGAACTCAATAGGTTCGTCTCCTGCGTCTACACTTACTATTTTTAAATGCATTCCTAATTTTGCAGATTCTTCTTGAATTTTACTTCCTACTCGGGAAGAGATAAATCTTTGACGGACTGGAGATTTTGGACCCTTCCATATAAAAATTCTGCGGATATCATAGCGAACTAGTAAAAAAACTCCTTCACTTGTAAATAAACTGGACACCTCTTCCATGGGAACATCCAATTCTTCCTTATCGCCTTCGTGGGTCAATTGAAATACTCGGAAATCCCTATAATCTGAATCTAAATTCATTCGTTTCTCCTCATCTAAGAATAATCAATATATAATTCGTATGTTGCTCTTATAAAAAATACTTTTCTTTAGAAATTTTTGAAATATTTTTCAAAAAAAACTAGGAATAATTTCAATTTTCTACGAGTTTATCTTGAAGTACTTGATAAAATATTGAATAATCTTCTTCTTTGAACAAGCATATACAAACATGTATTTGTTTTGGAGAATTCGTTAAATAATCAAGAATTTCCATAATAATATTTTTAGCAGCTCTCTTTAAAGGAAATCCAAATATTCCAGTAGAAATTGCAGGAAAAGCGATTGATGATAAATTAAGTTCAATTAATTTTTTAAGAGAATTTGATATTGTGTCTCGTAATAGTATATCCGCTTCATTTGGTGAATAGGAATGATATTTAGGCCCAACAGCATGAAAAATGTATTTAACATCCTTTAATTCTCCTGCAGATGTTACTGCTACTTCACCAACTGGTGTATATCCTATATTCTTGCATTCTTCTTGAATTTGTGATCCGCCTTTTCTCCTAATTGCTCCTGCCACACCTGCTCCTAATAATAATTGTTCATTTGCTGCGTTCACAATAACATCTAATTTTTGGTTTGTTATATCACCTAAAACTAACTCAATTTTTGGTTTATGGGGATAATTTTCAAGAATAATTTGATAATTATTAGAGTTCATTATTAGCGTTATTTAATAATTGAAAACCCACTTTCAAGGGTAATTTGTTGTTTTTTATTGATTTCTCTTAAAATTGGATTCGTTCTTGGAAGGTTGTTTTCAATTAATAGTCGTTCTTGAAGAGAAGATTCATAAATTAAACGTTCTTTCTCATAATGTTCTATTTTTTCTCCCTTTCCAAGCCGATATGCTATTTCAATTGGAGGTTTTAAATAATAACCATAAATTTTTTGAAGTGAATTAAAATCATAATTATGCTGTTTGGAATATTCAAATAATTTCTGGGCATAAGGAGGTAATTGTTTAAAAAGAAAAGGATCTTTTGTTATTAATTTTATAACTAAGGGCATATAATCAAGATTTTGAGCATAAATTTCATGAAATTTTGAGTGAATTATTTTTTTCTTTGAGACTAATCCAAATTTTTTAAATAAAATGAAATTACGATACCATGAGAAGGGAAATACAAAAAGCGAAAATCGCAGTAAAAATATATCTACAATATAAAAACGTTTGAAAATGATGATAAGAACTTGAATAAATACCACTCCTGAAAAAATATATAATAATGGAAGCCAAAGCTTGTATTGAATGATAATAAACGTAATATATAAAAGAAAAATACTAATTAATGATGAAAGTATGGCTTTTTTTATTCGTTTTAATAACATTTAAATCCCAAAAGCATTCAATAATTAATTGATTTTTATTAATTAAAAAAAAAAAGAAAGTTTATAATTTTAAGGCTTTGCATTTTATTTTTTCATCTTAAAAAAAAGAAGCTAATTTTTTAATGGAATAAAAATCAAAGAAATACATGCTAAAAAATCTGAAGCTTAAAGATTATGCAACCTTGCTAGGAACATTATGTGGTACTTTTGCGATATATCTTTCAATATCTCCTTATAGAGCGTATAGGGGGGCAATGTTCATGATTTTTCTAGGGGTTATTGTAGATCTTTTTGATGGATTTATCGCTCGTAAAACCCAGCAAATCAACAAGTTTGGAATAGAAATAGATTCACTAAGTGATGCTATTGTTTTTGGTGTTGCACCAACAGTTATTTTAATTATGAATTATACAGAACCTGATGTTGTTATAATTGATCCTGCATATTCGGTCTGGTTTATCATAATTCCTGGTTTTTTGTTAATTTCTGCAGGAATTGTTCGGTTAGCTTGGTTTAATATTTCTGAGAATACGGAAGTTTATCAAGGTATGCCTATTCCAATGACAGCAAGTGCTTTGTGCTTAATTATGTTGAGCGATTATTTTGCATGGGCGATAAATCAAGAAGTTACGCTCTATAATCGCATTATTTATTGGATGATGCCAGTAATCATCATATTTTTCGCTTGGACTAATGTTACAGATCATATTTTATTTGGTAAAACCTATCGGAAGAAGTCGGGATTTTTAAAATGGATATATTTATTTTTAAGCATAAATTTCTGTATTCTTCCAGTACTTGTTTTTATTGATCGATTTAAATTTGCAATAATTATTTTCATTGCAACTCTTGTATTTATAGGAATGTATATATGGTTTCTAATAATTGGAATGCGCACTGCAAAATTAAAAAAATTAATTAGAAATGAAAAAAAAGGAGAATCTTGATTCTCTTATGGCTCAATTTCTTGACGCATATAAATTTCTATTTTTTTTTAATAATGAAATTATTTTTGAATAAACTGGACTATTGTTACGAATGGATAGATCTCCTTGTTTATTTAGTGTTGCAGAAAATAACAATTTATCATTTGCATAAAAATTCACATATTGATTAGCAAGTGAGGGATCAACTGAAAGAATATACGCTTTTTTTCTTCGATAAATATCACAAGGAATCATATCATTGTTAATAGTTTCTTTCCAATTTCGCTTGCTTTGACCTTCTAATGGTCCATAAACTTCTCTTTTAGAATAGCTATTTCTTTTCTTCTTTGCACCCACAGGTGCTACAATTACATCAGAACCAAAAGCATAAATTTCATAATATAATTCATTTGAGAGGAAATTTCTTACTTCTATTACAGGTCGAGAAAGATCTCTATCAGTAAAACCACTTGGTTTTTTCACAGTCATTTCGAGACATAGAATCTGAACAACTCTACCTGCATCTATAAAAATGATAGTATCTATGATATTTGGAATAACTCCCAATTCTACCCGTCGAATAAAGCGTTGTACTGCATCTACTGGACGAGAAGCATGAACAACACCAACTAATCCGATTCCAGCTAATCGCATATCTGCAAAAATTTTAAAATCTGATTCTACTCGCACTTCATCAAAAATGGTAAAATCTGGACGAATCAATAAAATTATATCCGAAGTTTGTTCTAAACTTCCATTTAAAGGAGCATATTGGGAAACCTCAGGAGGAACGTCTAAATCTCGAACACTCTCCAGAGTTTTTACTAATTTATTTTTTTTTAAGTAATATTTTGAAAGTGCAGCAATAAATGTACTTTTTCCTGCCCCGGGATTTCCAGCAACAAGAATTCCTTCGGCAATTTCTAAACGATCGTAAACTTTTTGAGGGAGATTATAATCATCTAATGACAAATTCACTAAAGGTTTTACTGCAGTAATTTCATAAGAATTACTAAATGGTGGACGACAAATAACAATTCGAAATTTTCTCAATTGAATAACAGTTACTCCTGATTCATTTCGCTCAATGAATGATTTTTCATCATTTTTTGCCTTACGAATAATTCTATTTGCGATTTCTGCAATTGCAAACGGTTCCATAGGTGTGTCTGATATCGCTTCAAGTTTCCAATCACCTGGTCGACCTCGTTTGGCCATTGGTAAACAATGTCCTCGAAGATGAACCGACATAGTATGATCATCGAAAAAGTCTTCAATTACTGCGTTACTTAAGTCAGAGTGAATTTCTTCTTGAATTTCAGGAATGTTCATGGTAAAAAGAACATCTACTCCTTGAACTAAAGCAATCGAAGATTGAACTTCATCAGCAGTTATTAAGATAGCTTTTGCATCAAATGCATCTTTTCTAATTTGAGCATCCAATTCACCACCTGGGTTAAGTTTAATTTGTTCTAATGTTGGTCGATTTCCAAATGTTTCAAGTTTGATTATTCCCTTTTTAGATAGAGCATATAATTCTTGAAGTACTTCTAAGCCTACATTTTCTTGAGGTTTTGTCTGATTTGCTTGATTTTCAACTTCAGCTAACATAATTCGTGAAAGAATTATTGTTAATTTTTCAACTTCAGTAACCCGCTCTTTTTCAATAGGTACATATTCTTGTAGCGTCTCATTTTGAATTAAATCGATGATTTTTCGATTATAAATAACGGAAGTATCGGGTAAAAATGTATAAGGCATAATATTTCACTTTGTTTCTTGTTTTTTATTTCTTTAACTTCTAATTACCAGTTTAATTCTTTATTTTTATTTAGAGGAAGGCTAAATTGTTCTAATTGATAATATGTTATATCTCCTAAACGATCTACTGTTGCAAGGATTAAAATTTTACGAGAATTTATTGATTGTTTTGTTATTTTATCTAATAAATCTAATCGAACTGCATTATCTTCTTCTAAAATGAAAATAAAGTACTTTGCAATATCAGTTTGGGGATTTGCACCTCGGGGAAATATTCTAAAATGTATATCATCTCCATAACCCAATCGCACAATATAACCTCGTTGACGTAGATCTCGATATACTAAATATCGGATCCAGATTTGCGGATCATCTTCTGCAATTTTAGTAAGTATTTGATCGCTACGAATCTGATTTCCATCGTTTGTATGAATTTTGAGTCGATTTCGCTCAACAAGTAGCAATGCTTCAATTATACTTAATTCCAATCTACTATCTGGTAAAAGTTCGCCAAAATAATTTTTTTCATGTAATATTTGTGCAGTTGGTGAATTATCTATTAATACTTTGTTGTTTGTCCAAAGACCAGTCAAAATTTCAATTTCTAAAGATTGAGAAGTGCTTTTATTTTCAACAATTGATTCTTCCTTTTCGTTAAGATAAATATCTTCTTGTGGAAGATTGAATTTATGGGGGAACATTCCAAATATCCTCAAATTTTTCTTATTTACTCGCATATTCCAGTTAAATTACAAAATAAAAAAGGAGACAATTGCAAAAAAGTTTGTGATTTAAATTTGTTATTGATAATTCCCACAAAATTCCATCATTTTATTAAAATAAGCAAGAGATCAAAATTCCTCAAAATTTTTAAATAATTAATTCAAAAATTAAACAAATGTCGAATTTTGATCTGAAACGAAAGGAATATATTCAAAAGCTTTTTCCTACCGGAATTCCTCCGTTATGGTGTCCTCCACTAACTCATTATCGATCAGATAAAAGTATTGATTTTGAGCGAATGAAGAAACATATAAACCATATCGCACCTTATATCAACTCTTTTTTGATTCCAGGGAGTACTGGAGATGGATGGGAGATTAATTTTGAAGAATATAAGCAAATTCTGCAATTTATTTTCAAAGATTTCACACCTGAATGCGAAATTAACGTTTTAATTGGTTTATTACGAACCGAACCTGAAGAAATGCAGAAATTTTTGGATTATGCGATTCAGTTTTTGCATGAAAATAAAATAAAAACAGATATCGATCAATATACACCATCTCGATTTAAGGGATTCGTTTTATGTGCTCCAAAAGGGAAGGATTTATCCCAAGATGAAATAAGTAAGGTAATAATTCCTATATTAGAAAAAAACTACCCAATTGTTCTTTATCAACTTCCCCAAATCACAGAAAATGAATTAAGTCCTACCTTGATAAGTGAGTTAGCTGCTAAATATCCTAACTTTTACATGATGAAAGATTCAAGCGGCCAAGATAAGGTGGCAAATGCTGGACTAGATTATCATGGTGTTGTCCTTTTACGAGGTGCAGAAGCTGATTATCATAAGCATTTAAAAGCATCTGGAGGCGTCTATGATGGATTCTTATTAAGTACCGGAAATACTTTTGCAAAAGAACTGAGACTTATTGTAGATAATATATTATCTGGGGAAACATCTAAAGCAGAGGCAGAGTCTATTTCTTTAACGCAAGTAATTAATCAAGTTTTTGAAATCGCAGCAAAAATTCCATTTGGGAATGCCTTTACGAATTCAAATAAGTTATTGGACCATATATTTGCATATGGAAATGAATGGTTAAAAGCCGAAAGACCCTTAACACATGCTGGAGAAAATCTCTCTGAAGATACTTTGCTAAAGGTTGATGAAATTTTAAAGAATAGTCCTTATTACCCAAAAAAAGGTTATATTATGTAAGATTTTTTTTTAATGAGGTGAAAAAAATGAGTTTACAGAATAAATTACGAATTTCAGAAGAAAGTGTTAAAACAATCAATGATTTTTTGCTGGACCCTGCAAATCCATTAATCCAAAAATTTTTAGATGTTGTGGAAAAATATGGAGGTCCTGAAGCAATTAATGAAAAAGCTGCCAAAGCGCGTCAATTAGATCATCTAATGGATCAGTTAAAAGCAAAAAATTCTCCATACATAAAAGATTTAGAATGGTTAATTGAACAGCGCGACTCAGGGAAATTTATCAAGCTTGAAGATTATTATCGAAAAATTCTTGGTGATAATTATAACCCCGATTCTATGAAGAAAGATTTTGCAGTAACCTTAGAATTAAGCGCTTTGCAATATTTTCCTTTTCTAATCGAACAAGCGAAACAAGCAATCGAAAAACAAGAACTCATGCCTGGAAGAATCATTCGTGTGCGAAAAATGAAAGAACAAGAATCAGATGATGACATTCTCGCTGTAGCCGCTGCAATGAATATAATTGGTGCATCATATGTAGAGACTCTTGATACTAAAGGTACAGATGGATCAAATATCCATTTAGGGGGTCCTGAAACAATTACTGGTTATTTTGGAGGTGTTGGACAACCTAATGATTATCCTATTAAATGGATTGATGAATTTCTTTATTACTATACCACATATGGTGTTCGACAAGTATTAAACGTAAATCCTGGAACAGTATTATTAGGATATTTCTTGCATAAGATTGGTGTGGATATAGAATTTAAAATCTCAGTTTACATGGGGAATGATAATCCATACAGCGTACTTTGGACATTATTGACCGCCAAACTTTTCACTCGCGAAGATGGAACCACCTCGTTAATCGGATTTAATTTCTCCAATTCCGTGAATAATGAAACCATTGAACTTAGTGCCGTTCCAAGAAAAGCCTTTGGATTGGAAGATGTAGTTCGTTTCGAACATCATATTACAGAAACCTATAAATCAATTGTTCGCCAACCCTACAATCGCCGGGATGAGCTTGTAGAAGTTGCTGCGAAAGTTAGAAATATTAGTGCAAAGCATGAAGGTGCCGATCCTGAGATTGATGAGAAACGTGAGCATCCATCAGATATTTTAGATTATTTTATGGATAAGGAAGATGTTCTCAAGCAAAACTTGATGGATAAATTGCTTCGAAATTATTTAGATAAACATGAAGCAATTGCAAAAACCGCCAATGCATTAATAAAAAATAATATTCCAGTAATTCCAGCTAAAAATCTTCATTAATTGATATGGGAAGATTTTTATTTTTTTTATTTTTCGATAGATTCATAATCTTAACCGAATTGCATTTATTAGGAGTATAAGAAGTGCATGCGAAAGGATTATTTTTTAGTAGGGTTGGGTTTTCGATTTATTATGCTATTTTTTTTTATCCAATTAAACGAAGTAAATCACTATAATGATGCATCATTAATTATCTATAAAGCTTTTCTTCATTTATTGGATTGTGAAAATCCTTATTCTTTTATCTATGAACTCCCATGGGGAACTGGGACATTCACTCAACCCTTCAATTATGGACCTATGATTTTTTTTATATATTTACCCGCAATGTTGCTCCCTATTTGGTATCATGATTTATGGATTGGAATGGCTGTTATGATTAATTTATACAGTTTTGGCATTGCAGAAATACTTTCCCGTATAGGTTCTCAAGATTTATCTTTTCAAGTTAATTCAACTTTATCCATTACTGATAAAGATCCTCACAAAAATCGTTTATTATATTATGGAGGGTTGTTTTTTTGGATGCTCCCTTTTGGAACCACAGTAATTTCTGTTTTTATTTATGCTCCCATATTTTTATGTACATTAGCTTTTATTTATAGAAAATATCCATTAATAGCAGGTTTTTTCTTGATGAACGCAGCCTTAAGTTATCAATTAGTTCTCTTATTCGTTCCTATTTTTGGAATATATTACCTAAAGCAGAATTGGAATGCTACTTTAAAATTTGTTATTGGTTGTATTCCAGCGTTATTAACCTTGTGTTTTTTCATTCTCTGGCAATTTCCTGCTGGAACCATTGATAGTTTATTTCTCTATACATCTAGAATGCCTTATATAAAGTGTGAAAACTGTGGAAATGATCTTGATAAATGGTCCATTTTTTCCATCCCCCATCTCTTATATGTATTGAGTGGTGGAGTGACTCAAATTGGTAATTATTTTCGCTTAGGTGTAATAATTGTTTTAGGAATTTATTGTTGTATTTTATTATTTAAAAAAGAAACCAATAATCAACTTGCGATTACAATAATTAAATATCAAATTTTAACTACCATTCTTTTTACTCTCTCAACTAATTATGGGCAAGTTCACTATTTATTTTTCCTTTTTGTTCCATTACTGTATCTATTTCAATATTTTAAACCCGATTTTCAAAAAAATAGGCTTATTAAAGAAAGAGAAGTAAAAACAATTAAAAAATGGAAGATTTTTCAAATTGGAAATGAAAACTTCTCAATTTTTACTATTTTAATGATAATTGTGCTTGGTATTTTTTTGTTTTTTGGATTATTTATGATTTATTTGTTAAAACCAGATATTTTTTATGAAGGAAAATTAGATGGTTTGCTTAATCATCTTTGGTTAAAATGGGGGTCCTTTTCAATCGGAGTTGTTTGTATTTTATGTGGTTTTTTCGTCTACAAACAAGAAAAGACTGTAAGCTAAAATTTAAAGAAAAATACTTAAGGAAATGAAAAAAATGGCTATAGAAATATCAGAAGAATCTATGAAAAATGCACATTTTACCTTCTCTCTTATTATCATAAATATTTTGATTTTTATTATTGTAAATCTCATTTCAGGTTCAAATGTTGTATTATTTTTAGCTCAGTCAAATCATCTTATTGTTCATGGCCAAGAATTATGGGGACTCTTTACATCCATGTTTATACATGCTGATGCAGCCCATTTGATTTTTAATATGATTTCATTATTCATTTTTGGAATATTTGTCGAGAATAATTATCCAAAATGGCAGTTCCTTCTTGTATATTTGATTTCTGGATTAATTGGATCAGTATTTTCATTTCTTTATTATCTTATTATTTCTCAAGGTATTTACTATCCAATTTATGGATTAGGAAGTTCAGGTGCTATATATGGTTTAATGGCTGCTGCATTTGTTAAAATCCCCAGATCGAATTATTATATGTACATTTTTGGGATAATCTTTGTACTATATCGTATATTAAGTTCATTAGATAATTGGGCGCATATTTTTGGATTTGTAAGTGGATTTCTCATGGCGCGGATATTTGTACATCAAAAATATCATAATTTATCAAGATTTCAGAAAAAAACAGAGAACTATGGGGAAGAATTTCGTAAAGAAGAGCCAAAATCATCAGAACGAAAAATTTTTAATCGTTTTTGTATAATTCTGCAAATTAATAATCCAATTTCTATCAATATTATGGCTAATTATTTACAGTTAACTGAAATGGATTTAATGAAGCGTTTAGTTGTTTGGAAAGAAAGATTACCGTTTCTAATTAAAAGGAATAAAATAATCATTCCTAATATGGATGAATTTCTCCTTGCACTTGAACGGTTCCCCTCTTAAACTATGGGTCCTTATAATCATATATGGTACTAGAACACTTAAAACCACAAATCGTATGGGAAATTTTTGAGAATCTATTTCTTGCAACTCCCCATGAATCAAAGCATGAAGAACCAATTCGAAAAAAAATAAAGGATTGGATTGATTCAGTTGTAAAACCCAAAATTCCTGCTATTACTATTGATGAAGATGAGATTGGAAATCTCTTTATTTCTGTTCCTGCCTCACCAGGATATGAAAAGGTTCAACCCTTACTTTTACAAGGGCACATGGATATGGTTTGCGTTTCTAATGAGCCCTTTGATTTTCAAACCAATTCCATCACTCCTGAAATTGAACCTAATGGAGAATGGATTACTGCCCATGGGACTTCTTTAGGCGCAGATAATGGAATTGGGGTTTCTATGGCCCTTGCTCTTCTAATCGATCCGGACTCTGATTTTAAACATGGACCTTTGGAAATTTTGATTACAGTGGATGAAGAAACAGGGTTAACTGGTGCTTTCGAATTAGATATTGAAAAATTCAAAATTAAAAGTCGGGCAATGTTAAATGTGGATTCTGAAGAACTGGGTGTAATAACCATTGGTTCAGCAGGTGGTGGGGATTCAAAATTAGAGAAAAGACTTACTAAATTTTCAGATTTTTCTAAATTTGATACATTTTTCACTTTAAATATCAGTGGTTTGATTGGTGGCCATTCTGGGGGTGATATTCATTTACCAAGGGCAAATGCTAATAAATTAATCGCACGGATGTTAAGCAAACTTGTTATTGCCAAAGTACCATTTGTAATAACTAAATGGAACGGTGGTACAAAACACAATGCGATTACACGCAATTCAGAAATTGTATTTGGGATTCAAAAAGAGTATGAGGATCAAATGAATAAAATTTTAATTAATGAAAAGAATGCTCTTTTTTCCTATTATCAACATGGTGAAAATCCATTTGAACCAAATCTTTCAATAACTATAACATCAACGACACCCCAACCCTATTTTTCACCTGAAGAAAGTGCTTTAATTATTACCACTGGAAATTTAATTCCTAGTCGAGCAATTGTCCTTTCACCAACAATTCCAGGTTTGACAGAAACATCAAATAATTTTGCTATTGTAAAAACTACAGATTCTGGAATTATATTCCACTTATCCAGCAGAAGTTCAGTGCAAGCAGATCTCGAATGGATTCGGGATCAACTCGAACAATTAGCTTCAATTACAAAATGGCATTATATCCGAGAGAAAGCTTATCCAGGATGGAACCCTGATCCTCAGAGCTCATTTTTAGCTTATGTTAAGAAGATATATATGCAAGAACTCGGCAAAGAAGTGGGTGTTGGTGCAGTTCATGGTGGATTGGAAACTGGACTGATAGGAGCTAAAATTCCAGGAATGAAAATGGTTGCAATTGGACCAGATATTCATAATCCACATTCTCCTGATGAACGAGTAAATATACACAGTGTGGAAAAAATGTATCAGATTATAAAAAGTATTATTAAGGATTTCAAATCATATAATTCTTAGAATAAATGAAAAAAGAGAGATATTTTGTTCTTTACAACTAATCTCTCAGTGTTGTATTTTTTTAATTTTTAATCTCTTCTTTTACTTGGTTTTTTGAACTTTCTGTGTCATTAATTGAATAGCTTTTGAGTAACCAAGGTATAATAATAACACTAAAGTATAGGGTAAACGCTATCAGTAATGACTGCATAGGAGACAATCCAAATATGTATAATCCATCCAAACCAAGTCCAATTAAGAGTGCTAAGCCACTATAAACCAAATTTAATGCAAAATTAATAATCGATAATACAGTTGCTCGCTTGTTTGATGGGATATGATCATTGGTGTATTTGTCCAAAACTGTCCATGTATAATCCCTTGTAAAGAATAAAATGAATAAGAAAATAATACTAAAGGGTTGCATGAAAATAGCCATTAACAAGAACATAACTGTAAAGACTCCTGTAATTAGGAAAAGAGATCCTTTTTCTCCTAATTTTTGTTCAATTTTATAGCGTAATGGACCGAAGAAACCTATCACACCTCGAGTAAATGCAAATATTAAGCCGAAATATATTATTGGTACTCCAGATTGCTTAAGATAGGGCTGTTCCATAATATTTACAAAAACCATAGGAATCATTAGAACTAAAATATTGAAAAACAACAAAAATCTCACAATTTTTGATTTCCAGGTAAAAGATAGAGAGTGTGTAATTAACTGGAATTGAGCTGCAATAGATTTCTGGTTTTCTGATTCATTTGGCTCGATCATACTAAAGATAAATATTGCTGCAATCAAGCTTGCAATACCGTGAAGATAAAAGGGTAGTGATATATTAATGGAATATGTTACTCCACCTAAGATTGAAGAAAGAATAATTGAAAATGCAGTAAAAAGATCACGCCTACCAATATATTTAATATATTGTGATTCTCTTCCTAATTCTTTGAGAGTATCATAAAAAAGAGCTCTTTCTGCTCCAGAGATAAGTGAGTCACTTAATCCTAATAAGATTCCTGCAATAAAATATACCCAGAATTCTGTTGAAAATGCAATCATAAATAAACTGAATCCCCAAATAGAGAATCCCAAACCAGTTGATAATTTTCGTCCAAATATGTCTGCAAATGCACCACTGGGAATATCAGTGAGTATTACAATAACTGCTACTATAGATTCAATTGCGCCCATTTGTAAATATGATAATCCACGATCTTGAAAATAAATAATTCCAACAGGCATAGAAATCCATAAATTCCGGAATATCATTGCTAAAAAATATTTCGGAATGTTCTTTTCCAACTTTTGTTGAGAATACTGTTTATTCTCCATAATATTTGTATAAATCTTTGGAAATATTTATACAAAACGATTTTTGAGAAGGTTTTCTTAGATTTTTCATTTATTTTTTATAGTTCTTTCATTGATCAATTTTGTCCTTTTTTTTGAAACAAAAATGATTACTTTTTTAATTAGCGTTAATTACATAATTATTGACATAGGATGACAAAAAAAGGAGAACAAATTCAATCTCAAATATTGCGATTTTTAGAAAGAAATCCTGATGGGCTCCGAATTGGCCAACTTACCGAACTTTTAGGGGTTTCGAGGAATTCTGTTTATCGATATTTGAATATTCTTGTAGAAAAGGATTTAGTTCGAAAACAACCTAATAAATTGTGGGTTTTAACAACTCCTCTAAAACCACAGACTATTTTAGGATATCAATACCATGCTCTATTACAAGGACTGTGTCATATTGGGGGAAATTTATGGGATATAAAAACTGAAAAAGGTAGGTCAAATTTCAAAGAATTAGGTAAATGGATTTCACCACGTATGAAGGAATCTACCAAATTGGATTTAGAAGAATTAAAACAAAAGACTCATTTTTTACAGGATATTCTTGAATTTGGTATGAAATTAGTAGATGAAGCTAGTTCAGTTGAGCAATTTACAACAAGTTTTTCTTTAGACGCAAATGGATTTCCTAATGAAAATACTAATCTTGCTGCTGTTGTCAGTTTTCAAGGTGGTTATGTACAGACATCAAAAGTTCATGGTAATGGGTTTGCGCATTATTATATTATAGCTGGAATTATTGAAAGAAGTATGGAACAAATTATTCCTGCAATTTATGGAGGTAGAGTTTATGTAGATATTTTGAATATGGATGAAGAAAATCAGCATGTCGAGCTAGGACTCTATGTAATTTTTGATAAAGTAACACCCTTTATTGATCCATATACAAAACGACGAATTCCTTTTCCACAGCGTGAGATTCGCCTCCATGGGCATTATTAATTAAAGTATTAGTAATTAGAATAAAATATAATGATTTTTTTTTCTAAATTAAAATAATTCCTAGAAAAAACATCAAAAATTGAAAGAGAAGAAAAAGAGTGGGAGAATGTGTGAAGTTCTCCCACAAGAGCTATGGATGTGTGATGATAGATTTACTTAGTGGAGCTTTTTTGCAGTTCAACTTTAGTTCTATAATTTATTTTATTATAATTTCAAATTAGAAAATGCACACTATTTTGATCTTCTCTGAATATGATCGATTTATCTTGAAATATAAATTTTAAATCCAGATAATAAAAGAATGAAACGATAAACGAATAAAACAA
This sequence comes from Candidatus Harpocratesius repetitus, assembly GCA_021498095.1. Classification (GTDB taxonomy): domain Archaea; phylum Asgardarchaeota; class Lokiarchaeia; order Sigyniarchaeales; family Promethearchaeaceae; genus Harpocratesius; species Harpocratesius repetitus. Next base: position 2,199,605 of record JAIZWK010000001.1, read on the forward strand.
AAAAAAAGAACAAACCAATTTTTCAATTATAGTCACAAAATGGTCGTGCTTAAATAAACAATGTCATATTAGAACGATCAGAAGCGCCTAACATTGTTGCTACGCCACCAATTTCTACACCATCAATAAGTTCTTCTTTTTTAATTCCCATTAAATCCATGGTCATTTGACAGGCGATTAATTTAACTCCATTCTTTTGAGCAGATTGAATCAGTTCTCTTAAAGATGCAATATTTTGAGATTTCATTAAGTACTTTATAAGTTTTGTTCCCAAACCGCCCATATTCATTTGAGAAAGTGATAATTTATCTGAACCACGTGGCATCATTTTACCAAACAGTCTTCCAATAAATGATTTATTTACCCGCACTTTTTTCGGTTTACGCAGTATATTTAATCCCCAGAAGGTGAAAAACATATTTACTTCTTTTCCCATGGCTACTGCACCGTTGGCAATAATAAATGAAGCAATTGCTTTATCAAAATCACTACTAAACACGATCATATTCTTTGCATCAGGAAATTCAAAACCCAATGATGGAATAGCAGATTTCGGCTTGGGAATTTCTTTTTTCAAAAACGCTGTTATTTTACCTGCTTCTCTATCAATTTTCAACAACTTGTTTTGAGTTGTTTCTGCCCAAATTTTAATATCATTATAAAACCCAGGATCTGTGGCAGTGACCTTCAAAACTTCGCCCGTATTTAAACTTTTAATATGTTCTGCTACACGCATAATTGGTCCTGGACAGGCAAGCCCACATGCATCTATTTCAATGGAACTTTGAGAATCGGGAATTTCATCTGATTTACTAACTTGTGTTTGCACTGCATGAATTACATCATCTACGTGAATACTGAGATCATCAAAAATTCCTTCATTTGATTGCTTTTCTAGGACAATTTTATACGCTTTATATCCACCGCTTAAATTTTTAACTTGAAATCCATTTTGAACGAGAATTCGAGATGCATAATACCCTCTTTGACCTGCTTGACAGTAGACCCAAATTTCCTTATTTTTATCTAATTCATTCATTCGATCTCTAAGTTCATCTAAAGGAATGTGGAGAGACTCTGGAATTGCACCAAGCTTTACTTCTTCATTTGTTCTAATATCTAATAGAATAACTTTTTTGAAATCAATGGAATTCATATCCTCTGGATAGAACACATCCATATCTCCCTTTAAAATGTTGGATGCCACAAACCCTGCAATATTTACTGGATCTTTAGCACTGGAGTATGGTGGTGCATATGCTAATTCCAATTCTTCTAAATCAAAGACTGTTAAGCCCATTCTCAGTGCTGTCGCCAATACATCAATTCGTTTATCTACTCCTTCATACCCAACGATTTGACATCCTAATATTTTTCCATTTTCAGGAGAGAAAAGTAGTTTTATTGCCATTGGAATTGCATTTGGATAATATCCTGCATGAGAAGAATTTTGAGTATATGATTTTCGATAGGGAATATTAAATCGACGTAATGTTTTTTCATTATTTCCTGTAGTAGCGATAGTTAAATCGAATATTTTTGCAATAGAAGTACCTTGAGTTCCTTTGTATATTTCTTTTTTACCTGCAATATTATTCGCTGCGATTCTTCCTTGTTTATTTGCTGGTCCCGCTAAAGGTATTAGTGTATTTTTTTTATTAACTAAATCTTTTACTTCAATAGCATCACCAATAGCATATATATCGGGATCAGATGTTTGAAGGTATTCATTAACGAGAATTCCACCTCTTTCACCAATTGTCAATCCAGCTTCTTCTGCTAGTTTTCTTTCTGGTTTTACACCTATGCCTAAAATCACTATATTAGTTTCAATAATCTTTCCACTTTGCAATTCAACGCGAATAATTGTATCTGAGACCTTTTCAAAAGCTTTTACTCCATCGGAAAGATATAATTCCACTTCATGCTGTTTTAAATGTTGATGTACATAAGCTGCCATTTCTGGATCAAGTGGTGCCATTACTTGTGGTGCCAGTTCATTTACTGTGACTTTTAATCCTGCGTGAGCCAGGTTTTCTGCCATTTCTAAGCCAATAAATCCTCCTCCTATAACTGTAGCGTGAATCGGGTGGTTATTTTCGATGTATCTTTTAATTGCCCGCATATCTGGAATATTTCGTAATGTAAAAATATTTGATGCATTGATACCAAGAATTGGGGGCCGAAGTGGTTGTGCTCCAGGGCTGAGAATTAGTTTATCATATTGTTCTTCATATTCGTTATTATTTGTCAAATCTTTTAATAGAATTGATTTTTTTAGTGGATTTATCGAGATTGCTTCTGTTTTAATCCGAACATCAATATTAAAATTCTTTCGCAAGTTGTCAGGCGTTTCTACCAATAATTTTTCTTCATCTTTAATGACATCTCCAATATGATAAGGAAGCCCACAATTAGCAAATGAAATATATTCTCCACGTTCGATCATGATGATATTTGCATGTTCATCCACACGACGTAAACGAACCGCAGCAGATGCTCCTCCTGCGACTCCTCCAATTACAATGTATGTTTGTTTAGACATTGCTTTCACTTTTTAAAATAAAGAGAGTATATTTAAGTAAAAAAAGCAATTTTTCTACTTAGGTTTTGCTATTATAATGCACAACTAAAACCTTATGATAACTTTACTTCAATTGGTATACATTTTTTTAAGACAGAGACAAAATTTTGATGGAATTGATCGATTTATAACATATATCAAATAAAAATTGATCATTTTGTTAATACATCAGAAAAAAATTAAATAAAATTTTCATGGAATGAAAATCGATAAACTAGAAATCTTTTTTTGAAAATTATAATTTATAAGTGAAAAAAAAGTTAAGTATACTCTTTTAATGCTATTCTTATTCGTATAGATGGTACTGATAAAGATAATTAAGTTATTCTATAGAAGGATAGGCGCCTGCACACCCTAATACTTCCTTATTTTTACGTTTCATCATCTTTATTAACTCATCTCGAGCTGGACCTAAGTACTTGCGTGGATCAAACACTTTGGGCTTCTCATTGAAGATTTTCCGGATAATTGCAGTAACAACCAGCCGACCATCAGAATCAATGTTAACTTTTGCCACTCCATATTTAGTCGCTTCACGAATTTGATCTTCGCGCACACCAAAGGCTTTCTCCAAATTACCTCCATTATCATTAATCATTTTAACATATTCTTGAAGGACTGAGGAAGATCCATGTAAAACAATTGGATATTTGCGCCCTAATTTTTGCTGAATTTCTTTTAAAATATCAATCCGTAGTGGAGGGACATCTTCGATGCGATCAACTTTAAATTTATATGCACCATGAGAAGTTCCAATTGAGATTGCCAGGCTGTCACATCCTGTTCGGTTAACAAAATCAACGACCTTATCTGGATCTGTGTATGTGCTCTCTTCTGCATGAACATCATCTTCAATTCCTGCTAAAACACCTAATTCTGCTTCAACTGAGACACCACGGGCATGAGCATATTCCACTACTTGTTTTGTTATTTTGATGTTTTCTTCATAAGGTAGGTGAGATCCATCATACATTACGCTCGAAAATCCTGAATCAATGCAAGATTTACAAATCTCAAAATCTCCTCCATGATCTAAATGTAATGCGATGGGGATCTCCGATTTTAATTCTTCACGGACCATTTTTACTGCCCCATGCGCCATATAGATTAACATCGTTGAATTTGCGTAAGCACGAGCACCTTTTGAAACTTGTAGAATCACTGGAGATCCACTTTGTGCACAAGCTGTAACAATTGCTTGGAGTTGTTCCATATTGTTAAAATTGTATCCAGGAACTGCATAACCTTCATTTAATGCTTTTTCAAACATTGCCTTGGTGTTTGAAAGACCCAATTCTTCGTATTTAAATGGCATAATACAAAATATGTGTTCATTCCATTTGAATTTAGGGGTTGATATGTTTCTTGTTATAATATAAGCGAAAACTCGTTTTTAGAATTGAAATAGAACAGATGGGAGTTACAACTACAATCAGAGCTCCCAAATTTAGGAATTGAACAATCTGCATAGTTTTGTAATATTTGAGCAAAATCACATTCATAGCGATCAGTCGAAGGAAAAATGAACAATTTTTCTATAATCAACACTGAAGGAGAACATTGAAGAAAATAATCAATATGCCAATGAACTTTTTTCTGAGCAGCAGGTTTCACATGACGGAGTAATCGGTGGTATAAGCGACCTTTCAAAGCCGATCCCACATAAATATATCTTCCTGGTTTGAAAATTAGTTCACCCAGCGCGCCAACTTTAATTTTTTTTGGATAAGATAAATTCATTAATAATAGATATGTTCCTGATATTTTAGGAAATTCTTTAGAACTCATAATCTTATAGGAGAAATAATTTTCACTTTGTGATAACTTTTCTGATTCAATATAGAAGTATTTCATTTAGAGTAATTCTTTGTGATTCTGAGATATTCACCAATATTATATTATAATTATTTTTTACTGTTGAAGTGTCATAATTTTTCAATTTCTCGCAGTTCTTAAAGTAATTCTAATCTATATTAATGGAGGTGAAATTCTATGGTGTTATCGAAACCGAAACAGAAAAATCAAAGTGCTGTTCTGGAAGATGATCTTGAAATTCAAAGGAATTTAGGAAAATTTATCGAAAATTTTGATAATTTTCAGTCAGGAAAAGAGGGTAAAAAAGAAAAAATTGCAAAACAAAAAAAATCAATCAATCTTTCAATATATTCAACCGAAGAACTTAAGCGATTAAGGAAAAAAGATTTGGTCAAGTTGATATTTCAAGTAAATTGCCAATTCGTGGATCGTTTCTTCCGAAAAGATTATTTCTCTAAATTAATCAAATTATCTAAAGAAGAACTGGAAAAAATGGCATTTCACTTAAATCAACAAGCAGATTTCTTATTACTTTAGAATTAATGCATCGATCAAGGTTATTTCTTTTAGGTTAAATGCAGAATCTACTTTACCAAGGCAAGTGAATGCTCATTTGTCCTTTTTTTTCAAAGTATTTTCGATATTTATTTTAAATTCTTTCGAGCAATATTGGCAGCAATAAGAATAGGATCCCAAACTGGAGCAAATGGAGGTGCGTAACTTAAGTCAAGTTTTTGAATATCTTCAATTTTCATATGAGCTGCTAAAGCTGTAGCCAAGACATCAATTTTTTTTGCTCCTAATGGACTGGGTGCTGTAATTTCTGCACCTAATAGGTGGTGAGTGCTTCTATCATAGATAAGCATTACCGACATTTTTTGAGCATTTGGATAATAGTGTGCTATTTCATTATTGGTAATTAATGTGGATCCAACATCAAATTCTGCAGATTTCGCCTGATTTTCAGAAATTCCCGTACGGGCACAATAAAGATCAAATACCTTAAAAATTGCAGTGCCGACCACTCCTCCGAATGGATCAGTTGGTTTTCCAGCAATATGTTCTCCTGCAATTCGACCTTGTTTATTTGCTATAGGTGCTAAGGGTAGGTAGATATTTTTTTTCAAAATTGTGTGATAAGATGTTGCACAATCACCTGCTGCATAGACATTTTCTATATTTGTCCTGCCGAATTCGTCAATGACAATTGCTCCATTTGGTAACATCTCCAATTTCGAATTACGAAACATATCTGTGGCGGGAAGAACTCCTATTGATAACTGAACCGCATCTGTAGTAATTGATTCTCCATTATTTAAAACTACCTTAAGTTTATTCTCAGAAATTATTTCAACATTTTGAACCCGAACTCTAAGTCTTATTTGTATATGGTGCTTTTCTAATTCTTTTTGAATAAATTCCTGACTTTTTGAATCAAAATTTAATCTCGGACCAATAAGGATAATGTTTTTTACTCCTTGTGCCTCATATGCTTCTATCATTTCCAATCCGATGTAACCGCTCCCAATTACCACAACATTCTCGATTGGAGTACTGGTTAAGAATTGTTTTAACTTCTTGGCATGTTCTAATGTATGAACTCGAAAAACTCTTGGATGATGTAATATTTTATCCGTTATATTAATTTTTTTGATGTTTGATTTTCCGCCAACAGCAATAACAAGATAATCGTAATTTTTCGTGAATTCTGTTCTAGATTCTAATTTTTTTATTAAAACTTGTTTTTTATCAAAATCTACATTAGTTACCTCATGAAAGAGATGGACAGGTATTTTACGTTTTTTTTCCAAGATTTCTGGAGTTAAAGTCATTAATTTATCTATTTTTTTCACACTATCGGCTACATAATAGGGAATTCCACAAGATCCATATGATATATATTCTCCTTTTTCATAAACATCAATATCCCAGTCTGCATGAGCTTTACGAATAGCACTTGCTGCACTTAGACCCGCTGGATTTCCTCCAATTATAATTACTTTCATTTTATTTACCTTTTTTTAGTAATTTGTTGTAGTATTTGAAATTTTTATTGTTTTTATTTCATTATTTAGCTATGAATTTATTCCTGTACAATAATAATATATTCATTAGTGATTTTTGATTTAATTGAATTTCCTAATGCACATCTTTTTTCTGCAATTTCTAGCACTTTTCTGGCTTTTCTTTCACGAGTTTTAGGTGGAACTATTAGTGTAATTTTCTGGTGAATTTCAGTTAATCGTTTAACATCATCAATCTCTTCTAAATTTCCTTCTGTTTCAATTTTGATTGATTCATATTTTAAATTAGAATTAGTAGCAACTACACTGAATGTAGTATATAAACAACCTGAAACTGCACCTAAGAATAGATCTTCGGGAGTATAGCACACATTTTTTCCATCTTCATTCGTTGGGCCACCATAAACTATGGGTAATTGAATTGAAATCGGTTCAATATTATCTGCTACAAATAAAGTATTTACACGTTTAAGGAGATTTTCTGATTTTCTATCTTCTTCTCTCTGCTTCAAAGTAATATGGAATTTCATAGTATCACTGGGAGCGTAAATAATACACAATATATGAAAATTACTTTTTTAATTTATAAATATTAAAAAAATTAATAGTTTAAGACTATTTTTAGGAATGAAGGATCAATTAAGAGAAGCCTTATTTTTTAAATTATTTCAATATTATCGTTCAAAAAAATCTCATTGACAATTTCATTGAAGTTTTAGAGCAAAACATACACTATTCTAAAACTTATGACAAAGAAAAGCAAGGATATACATAAATTGATATTTTTTATAAAACTCTCAAACTGGCAAAAATATGCTTTCCGCAGTTACAGTTGCTATAAAGGAAATACAAGACTATTTGTGACAAAAGTTTTATTAAATAATCTGGCGAAGAATATTAATAGTAGGATTAAGACTCGTGTGCATTTAACTGTTCCTAAAACACCTGAGGGTTTAGAACAGCGATTTCAGGGATATATTACAGTCATAAATGAACCCGAAATCTTAGGAATTACCATTGTTCTGCACCGATTTAGCCCAAAAATTCTCTCTAATGAGTGGAATAATTCAGAAATTAAACAATTATTTCAATTAAACGAAAAATGGGGGAAAAAAATTCAAACCGAAGTGTCAGTGAATTGATCCTTCGTAATTAAAAATAGCCTAGTTTAATCATATTTCGTAAAAAAAATCTAATGAAATTAATCTATTTTTTCTGAATATATAATAATTTTGGAAAAAATTTTATTAATCACGTTCGATTTTTTAAAAGCGAGTCAACAATGGGCTTTAATTATGCAAATGATCCTAAAGAACGATACCCAATTGTTAAATGGGACATAATCTTTAATATAGTATTCTTTTCTGCTTGGCTATGGTATACAGATAAGATATATCTACAAATCTTGGCTGTATTTCTTTTTCTTCAAGTGTATGTGGCATCATACTACATTTTTCATTATTATAAAATATGGATACCTTTATTGTTAACTGGAATTGCTTTCATGCTTTGGTTTGTTTTCATAATTTCTCAACCATTTTTAATTCCTGTTGCTCGAGATGCCTTTTTATTTATTTGTATTGCTTCTTCAATTTATGCAGGATTTAGTTATATTATTAAGGAGAAGAACTATAGAGCATATTTAAAAGCAATTGGTCCACAACCTTGTCCTATTTGTGGTATGGAAAAATGGAAACATGTAATTCACTTAGGTCAAGACATGTGTAAAGATTGTTTTGAAAAACTTGCAACTTCTCAAGTTTATTATCACAATTCACTTGTTTATCAGTGGGATTCTGATGTATTATTGTTTTTAGAAAAAGAATTGAAGAAAGAAATTCCCCTTTTAGACCCAGTCTTAAATTACACGAATCCAAAAGATATTAATCCAGATGAATTATTTGGTTTTGTTCTTGAAGATCGTAATATTTCACGTCTCTATTTGAATAACCAAAACTTAAAACATTTACCCCCATTTATTGGATTACTAATTGATCTTAAAGAGATTCATGTAAAGAATAACAAACTTGCCACTCTTCCTGTTTCTATCATTGATTTGGTAAATTTGAAGATTCTAGACTACCGGAAAAACCCAATAAAATATCGTTCAGGAAACTTAGAACGTTCTCTCTTGAGTTTGACTAAAAGGCGTTGTAATATTTTAGAAGATTAACTTTATTTTATTATTTTTTAATCTTATCATCATTAACAACACGTAAAAGAAGATAGAAAAGAAAAAAAAGTTATTAATTTGATTTTTTTTATTGTTTTGCTTGGTTAGCCACTTTATTCGTTGCTTTTTCGATTTCAGCTTGATCGCCCAAATAATAATGTTTAATGGGTTTAATATTTTCATCCAATTCATAAACAAGTGGAAATCCAGTTGGAATATTTAAATGAGGTATGTCTTTTTCACTTACATTATCCAAATATTTTACAATTGCTCTTAGACTGTTACCGTGAGCAACAATTAATATTTGCTTGTTTTCTTTAATCATTGGGACAATAGTTTCATTCCAATAGGGTAAAACCCTTGCGACTACATCTTTCAAACATTCAGTTGCAGGAAGGTCTTCTTTTTGTAAATTTTGATATTTTAATTCATGGCTTGGATGACGTTCATCTGAAATTTCCAAAGGTGGCGGAGGAACATCATAACTTCTTCTCCAAATAAAAACTTGCTCTTGTCCATGCTTTTTTGCGGTTTCTGATTTGTTTAATCCTTGTAATGCCCCGTAATGACGCTCATTAAGCCGCCAATGGCGTATTACAGGGAGCCACATTATATCTAACTCATCCATCACAATCCACATTGTACGGATGGCACGTTTTAAAACTGAAGTAAAAATAATATCAAATGTAAAACCTTCTTGTTTTAGAAGCTGTCCTGCGCGCTTGGCTTCTTCATACCCGTTGGTGGATAAATCAACATCTGTCCAACCAGTAAATCGGTTTTCGAGATTCCAAAGACTTTCTCCATGACGCAAAAATACTATTCTAAACATTGTATGTCTAAATAATGTAAAAAGAACATGATTTTATACATTGCTAGTTAAAATTGATTAATATTTTAAATCAGTATAGGTTAATTTATCCTATAAATAAGAATTATTTTTCATATTTAATTTAAGTAAATCATTTAATTGGTTTAAATTATGCAAGACATAGCTTTAAACAGAGAGAATCTTTCACAATCATCTGGAAATATTAAATCTTTTTTACTTTTTCTTTATTTAAGTGAATATTTTGTTTTTGCGTTTTTATTCGATAATCCAATCATTTTGGTTCTTTTATTTATATTACTTATTATTATTATTTGCATTTTTAAAATTCAAAAAAAAATTGCTATGTTATCCAGAATGATTTTAATTATTTCACTTTTTATGATGTTGATCAGTACATTGTTGAATCCAAGTGGAGATCATGTGATTTTTAGTTTATGGGAGCCAAAGCACTTTTTTCCTATAATAAACATAACAATCGAAAATCTTGTTGGAACAGGAATAAATATTCTTCGTTTATGTATTGTATTATATTGCTTTGGGATATTCAATATTCTTATTGATAATGATGATTTACTACGAATTTTAATGAAACTCCATATTCCTCATAAAATTATCCTATTAATTACTCTTTCTTTGAAATTTTTTCCATTATTAAATCGAGATTTTAACCATCTGCAAGATATTAATAAACTTCGAAGATATTCAATAGAACCTAATAAAAAAAATCGCAGAAGCGACATAAGGATTAAGGGGGAAATCTTACTTCCATTACTGACAAATTCGCTAGAAAGATCAATTCAAATCGCTCAAGCTCTTGACGTCAGAGCTTTTGGTTATAGTAAAAAAAGAACCAATTTCTTTCAATATAAAATTAGTAAATTTGACATTATAGCGATTATAAATTTAATTCTCTTAGGAAGCGGAGTTATTCATCTTTGGATAATTGGATTGTTGGAATTTTCTGTATATCCGAGCATTTCCTCAAGTATTTTAACACAGTTGGATTTATTTACAATATTATTCTTATTTGTTCTAAATCTCTTTTTAATTTTATATTTCTCATTCTCAAAAAAAGATTTTCAGGAGGAATTTAATGATTAAAATATCAAATTTTACTTTTCAATATAATTCTAGTCCAAACCCAATATTAACTAATATAAATCTAAAAATCAAATCTGGTGAATTTGTTCTTCTCTTAGGTTCTTCTGGAAGTGGAAAATCGACTTTATTACGTGCATTAAATGGACTAATTCCACATTTTTTTGGTGGAATATATAAAGGTGAAATTATTATTGATGATAAGAATCCAATTCAATATCCTCCAAATCAATTAGCTCAAAAAATTGGTTATATCTTTCAGAATCCTGATAATCAGTTATTAATGGAAAAAGTTTTCTCTGAATTGATATTTGGACTGGAAAATCTGGGCTTTTCCCGAGATGTAATCGAAGATCGAGTTAAATACCAAATTTCCCGATTCAATTTGGTTCCTATATTAAATCAAAAAACATATAATTTATCTGGAGGACAAAAGCAAATTGTAGCATTAGCCTCAATTTTAGCTATGTCTCCTAAGATTTTACTTTTAGATGAGCCAACATCTGAGTTAGATCCATTTGCGCGCGCTCATTTTCTACAGAATCTTTTCAATTTACATGCAACACACCAATACACAATAATTATGATCGAACATAATATAGAACATGTAATTGATTATATTGATCGTATCATATATTTAGAACATGGTAAAATTATTTTCAATGGAATTCCTAAACAATTTTTTAACCAATTTGCAGAAAATTCTATGATCCCTACGACTTCCCTAATCAAATTAGCTTATCAAGTCAAAAAATATGAGAATAGGAATAATAATTATTTGAAAAATGAATATCTTCCTCTCAATACACAGCAGTTTTCATCTGAATTTTCAGACTTTTTTCTCGCAAGACAGGAAAAAATTTTATTTAATTTCCAGAACCCCTTAAATTATAAGCAAGAATGCAATAATTCAACAAATTACCGTTTAAATGTGAAAAATCTTGAATTATCATATACTTTAACTATCCCTATTCTACAGAATATTTCATTTTCTGGTTGTTCTCATGAAATAATTTGTATTATGGGTAAAAATGGGTGTGGTAAAACCACATTATTAAAATCTATTGCTGGTTTAATCCATCCGACTAATGGAACAATTAAAATTAGTATAGATAAAAAAGAAAATGCTTCAGATTTCCAATCAACATCGCAAATTAGTCTTGTATTTCAAAATCCTTCCATTCAATTTTATCGAGATAGTGTATATGAAGAATTAGATGCGCAATTACTTCCTTTTTGCAATTCTAAATTAGAGCGTGATAAAAGAATTGAAAATATTCTAGATTTTTTCGATCTTAAACAATTTAAACTTCAATATCCTCGTTATTTATCATTAGGAGAACAACAAAGATTAGCGTTAGGTTGTGCATTAATTACAGAACCTGCAATTTTATTACTTGATGAACCCACTCATGGAATGGATCAAAAACAAAAAGTTCGTCTACTTCAATATATTGAAAGAATTAAGGAAAAAGGATGTCTAATTTTAATTGCTACCCACGATTTAGAGTTAGTTTCATCTATTGCATCAAAAATTCTGTATTTAGAAGATAAAAAGATTAAATGGCAAGGAATTCCACAAGAAATTCTCCCTTATTATACTCCATTTACTACTGAAATCAACTCTGCCATGAATCTTATTTTTCAACGACCGACCCCTTTTTTAACAGTAGAGAACGTTATTGAAGTATTCATGGATGATGCAAAAGAATGTTTTGAGCAGAATGTAATGGATGTGTTGTAATATGAAGAAATCGAGAATAATTCTTTTCCTTTTAGTTATATATAGTATTTGTTTGCTCGTTTTCCAAGATTTAATAACATGGCGTTTTCTTGGTAGTAAAAATTCTATCTTTGGGATTTTGATAAACGTATTCATTATCTTTTTCTTTCTAATCATGGGAGTATATTTCCATTTAGAAGAAAGTACTCTCTCTTCGAAAGAGATTACATTAATCGCCATCTATAGTGCTTTTACCGCTCTTGCCAGGGTACCATTTGTGGCTTTACCAAGTGTTCAACCTTGCTCTTTTCTAATATTTGTTTCTGGTATTGTATTTGGATCATTTATTGGTTTTATGATAGGAGCAAATACTGCCATTTTATCAAATATGTTTTTAGGACAGGGTCCATGGACAATTTATCAAATTATTGCTTGGGGTTTTGTTGGGATTGTTGGTGGATTATGTCACCCTTTGCATCGTAAACTATATATCAAAAAATATTTGTATTTTCTAGCCATTTTAATTTTCATTTTAGGATTTATTTATGGTGGTATAATGAATATATGGTCTTGGCTCTTAAACCCCCCTTTGACCTTAACTTCATTTTTAGTATTGTATCTTTCAAGTTTTCCATTTGATTTGGCACATGCAATCTCTAATTTCACGTTTTTTATTTACTTTGGGGAGAAAACCATAAATATACTAAATCGATATCATGATCGATTTTATCTGCAAATGAATCAGGAAAAATAATTCCAAAATTTTTTATTTAGATAAAATTATCTTTCCGTTATTAGTCGTATTTTATCGAGGTGAGTTTTTGAATAATCAATCTTCAAAATTATCTAAAATTGTATTTATCTTACTAATGATTTCATTTGCTAATGGCTTTTTCTTTGGTTTTCTTTATTCTAATGAGGGTGATTTACGAAATAATCATAAAATTGAACATCTAAATTCAGAAAATATAAATAAAATGATCCAATCCCCTCTAAAAGCAGATTTAGATAATCCAATAATCGCTGATCATAGAATTGCAAATATAGTTCGCTTAGATCAAATTCCTGAAACAGCTATTGAGCAGGCTAAACAAGCTCTTCATATTGCTTATCAACACACTTCACATGGATCACAAATTATTAGTGGTATGAATTATCTTCCAAATTTTAAGGAAAATAATGGGGGAACTCTCGGTTTGTACGCATGGAATGATGGACCTTTAGAAGGGGCTCTTGATATTGATGATTACTTTGCAGATGGGGGGGATTTAGGTCATTTAGGTGATTTAACGTGGGCAGAACAAACTAGAACATATTTAGATGATTCTAATCATGCAGATGTTAATGTAATTATGTGGTCTTGGTGTGGTGGCGTCTCCGATAACACAGAAGAAGGAATAAATACTTATCTAAATGAAATGAATTCACTTGAAAATGAATATCCAAATGTTTTATTTATTTATATGACAGGTCACGCAGATGGCTCAGGTCTTGAAGGTAATTTACATATAAGAAACCAACAAATTCGAGATTACTGCATAGCTAATAACAAAATTCTCTATGATTTCTATGATATTGAATGTTACAATCCTGATGGAGATTATTTTGGTGATAAATATATGACAGATGCTTGCGACTACGATTCCGATGGAGATACATACCCAGATTCAAATTGGGCAGAAGAATGGCAAGAAAATCACACAAAAGATATTGAGTGGTACGAGTGTAGTCCTGCCCACGCTTCAACCGCTCATGTAATGGGTAATATGAAAGCATATGCAGCATGGTGGCTTTTTTCAGTTCTTGCAGGATGGAATTCAACTATAACATCAACAACTACTTCTTCAAGCAGTTCATCAACTTCATCTGATTCAACTAATGATACAAGTAACTCACAAAATGCTGATACATCTGATAATTTATTTGATAATAAACCTGTGATAATTGGTTTGGGATTTACTATGGGGATGTTTGTTCTTTTGGGAGGTGTGTATAGCTTAATAAAGAAAAATTGGTAAAAAAACAAAAATAAATAGTAAACAAATGAAGAAAAATTGCATTTTAGTCCCAAAACATCTCTTTCAATATAGTATCAGTTCGATTTGGACCTAAAGAAATGATTGAAATACGGGTTTCCAAGATTTCTTCAATTTTTTTAATATAATTTTTTATTTCATTTGGTACTGCTTCAAATCCTTGCTGTGCAATTTCTGACCATTCTTTTGAGTCTCTTGCTTTCCATCCTGGCATTTCAATATATTCTGGTTCGCATTTTTCAATAATTTCAGAGTGAATCGGCCAAGACTCTAAAGATTGGCCATTATATTTATAGCCTGTGCATAATTTAACAGGATTTACATTTTCTAATGCATCTAATAATGTAATTGCCAAAGCATCATAGTGATTTATCATTGTTGCATATTTAAGATTGAAAAGATCAATCCAACCTACTCTTCGAGGTCGTCCTGTTGTAGTTCCATATTCATGTCCTTGTTCTCTAATTTGATGAGCTAAATCTCCATCTAATTCTGTCGGAAGTGGACCTCCACCAACACGAGAAGTGTACGCTTTAATTACTCCAATAATTTTGTCAATTCTCGTAGGACTTACTCCAGTACCTCCCGGAACACCTCCTGCCCAAGTAATTGAAGATGTACCAAACGGATACATACCGTGATCAATTCCTAATAGGCATCCTTGTGCACCTTCAAAAAGAATTCGTTTGCCTTGATTCAATGCAGTGTTAAGATAATATGCTGAAGAAACTACATAGGGTTTCATTTTTTTCCCAAAGGTTAAATATTCTTTGATTATTTCTTCTTTATCTAAAGGCCATAATTCTGAAGAATTAGTAAAGATTTGATACTGTTTCAATTTTAATTCATATAATCTATTAAATTTTGGTAAAAAAACTTCTTCATCTAATAAATCAAAAACACGAAGACCATAACGCGCTGCTTTATCGGAATAAGTTGGACCAATTCCTCGTTTTGTAGTACCTGCAGCATATTTTCCTTTCGTTCCTTCTTCTAATCCATCTAGTAATTTATGAAAAGGGAAAATAATATGCGCGGTGTCTGAGATTTTTAATTTAGGAGTAAATCCTTCTTTTTCTAACATAGTCAATTCTTCAAACAAGACTTTTGGATCAATAACGACTCCATTTCCAATCACAATAATATTATTTTTAATCGCGCCACTTGGGATTAAGTGAAATTTATATTTTTTTCCTTTTACAACCACTGTGTGACCGGCGTTATTTCCTCCTTGAAATCTCGCTACAATATCTGCTTCACTGGCTAAAAAATCAACAATTTTTCCCTTTCCTTCATCCCCCCAGGAAGCTCCAGTAACTACGATTGTTTGGGTTTTTTTTTTTGACATCGAAAGGTTCCCTATTTCTTAAAAAACCGATAAAATTTAAGATTTTTCACAGTAATTTCATTACTCTAAATACTAAAAGAAATCTAAACCAACAGCAGAAAAAATCAAACACTAAATTTTATATGTTAAAATAATCAAATCTTAAATAATAATTAATTTGGATATACATTAGATCAGGATTAAATGTGATCATCTTAATAAATTTTATAATCGATTGTAAACGAGATGTTTCGTGTGGTTAAAGATAAACTTAATCAAATCATTAAATTTCTTTCAGAAGGAATGGATGAACTATCTGATACTTTAGAATCAACTGCCAAAGCAATCAATGCATTTCAAAAATCTTTAGTTAAGGTAAAAAAAGATCTGAAGCGAGTAAAGGAAATAAAAAACAAAGAAGGAACTACGGCAGTTACAGTGGAAAAAACTGCACCCTTATTAGGGAGATCAAAAGGTAAAGAAGCTGCAAAAGAGAAAGCTGCCTCGCTTTTATTTAATATGCTTTCTGGTGGAAAAGCGGAGATATCTTCGACTTCTCCAGCTACTGTTTCAAGTTCATCTGCAGTTAAGACACCTTCTGGATCGCCAAAAGCTGGATCTCCAAGTGGACCACCTAAAGCAGGACCTCCAAGTGGACCACCTAAAGCAGGACCTCCAAGTGGACCACCAAAAGGACCTCCAAGTGGACCACCATCAAGTCCTCCTGGAGGAATGCCTGCACCTCCAAAAATGCCTCCCGCAGCATCAAAAGGTTTACCTGCACCTCCAAAAATGCCTCCTTCAGGACCTCCTAAAACTGGGCCTTCAGCTCCACCTAGTGGTTTGCCAAAACCTCCAAGTGTTCCTCCTACAAGTCCCCCAAAAATTACTCCTCCAAGTGCACCTCCATCAGCATCAAGTACAGCTCCAAGTACAGCAGCAGCTTCAAATGCTGGATTAGGAGGTTTGAGGGAGGAAATGTTAAAGGAATTAGATAGGCTTAAAAAAATAATGCGAGGAACTTAATTAAAATCATTTAATTCTTTTCTTTTTTATTCTCATTTCGATTATTTTCTGAAGATCTCTATGAAATTGTTGAATTTGTACAGAACATTCAAGAATTGAAAGAATTTTCTGATCTAACTTAATTTTTTCTTTTCTTTGAATATCTTGACTAACTGGTAAGAATTCGATTTTTAGAATGTTTTGGGATAACGCTATCAATTCTTTTTTCTGAGAAACAGTTAATTTTTCAATTTTTAAAATCATTATTTTTGCTATATCGAAACTTGCAGTATCGAGAGCTCCACCTCCAAAATTAGTTCTGCCATGCAATTCTATGCTAAAAGGAAATAGTGAAGATAATAAAATAGCTATAACTAAATTTCTATCGTTAGAATATAAAGGAAAAAGATCTAACTGATAAAATGTATTATTTGCAATAATATCTGGTTTAGTAAGAACGACTCGAAAAGTATCATTGAATATCTTTTGAATATAAATATTTTGATAAATTTTGGTTTTTGATTTTTTAGAAATATCATTCAACTGGCTTTTTTCGGTTTTTGGTTTAAGACAATACCATGAATTTGGATCTTTCTTATATTTTTGATGAAATGATGCTAGATTATTGATACCTTGGATAATTCTTCCCCGATTTGCACCTTTTTTGATTGTAATTCTTTTTGATTCAGCATATTCAATATATTCCAAGGTATGATAAAATCCTTGCTGTTTAAGTTCCATTTTAGTCAAATTTGTATAGAAAAGATATGTATTTAGATCCTTATTATCAAGTAATGGAATATTTACCTGTTTAGGAGATAATAAAAATGGACGAAGAACTTGATCTTCAAGAATAAAAGTATCCCCATAACCATTTTTATAAGAATTATCTGAAACTTTTCTTAACACAAAAAAATCGTTGCAGTTAGTTGTGATTCCTCTTGTAATTTTTCCGTAATCGCCCAAATATGCCAATTTTGAACCCAAAAGACTTCTAAAAACAAAAAAACTTTTGGGTGCAATAAAAAAGTAATTTCCCCATTGATATCCTTGATAAATAATATCAGATATATTTGGTCTAATTCTGTTTTCGTTTTTTCTTTCGTTCGTCCAATTAAACATAGTCATTGAAGAGATCTGGATTAATCTATAGGACATATCTTTAGAATTTATTATGGACCACTTACTAAAAGAATTAGAATTGTTAGTATGGTTTTTAATTAAATAGGGACTTTGATTTTTTATTTTAATTTGATTCCACAATTCTTGGGAAAGAATTAGTTGAAGGAATGGCTTGAAATCTTGAAAATCTAATAAATGAAATGGTTTGTTCCAGCGAATAAAAGAATTATTTACTTCAAATGTTGGAAGAAGGAATTTTTCTTCTTTGTTTTTTCTTATTTTACTAAAAAATGATATTACTGTATTGATCTCTGCAAATTTGAACGAACGGGCTGAATTATCAGCTATTTGCCATATTTTCATGAAACGGAGTAAAAATTCTTGAAATTGATAGCCATATTTAACATTCATCCATGAATTAGAAGTGATGAATGATAAAACACCGTAAGGGGATAATAATTCGGCGCTATGCAGAAAAAAATACAGGCTGTAATCCATATGATTGTTGAAATCTATTTTAAATTGATTCTTGAATTGAATTAATTTTTTGTTTAATTTATCTCTATATTGCTCAGGAGAAAGAAAAGGTATGCTTCGCATATCACGCAAGTCTCGATGGCGAATGTATGGAGGATTACCAATTATAAGATCAAATTTAATAGATTTATTTGGTAATTTTTCATTGAATTCAAATAAATAATCTGCTTGAATTAAATGGACAGAATGATTAATAAATTCTTGAATTTGATTGAGATTTCTCTCAAATATCAAGAATAATACGCACCAAATTCTAAAATTAGTTATATAAAGTGCAGTTAAACGTAAATCGCATCCGAATATTTGAAAATTTTTTAATAATTCATGATAATCTTTAGGATTATTAAATGAGGGGATAATAAATTTCATTAATTGGAGAAATCTAATAATAAAGGCGCCAGATCCACAAGATGGATCTAAAACATTAAATGAATTTGATAGAAATAATCCTTCTTTATTAAAATTTTGATTTGAAAGTATTTTTTTTCTAAAATTCATGATTTCATTTTGGTTAATTATAAATTCATTATCATGTTTTGATTGAAAAACGCGTTGAAATAATAAAATAATCCATTTTTCTGCATTAATTCGCGTATTTTTTGTGAATTTATCCGAAATATTCAAAATGTAATATACTAAACTAAATAGAATCGAATATGATACTTCTGCCAATGGAGAGAAAAATGTTCCACTATGAGCTAGATCTTGCTCTTCATTTAGAATTATATGTTGATAAAAGTAATCTAAAAATGCAGGAGTTATTTTAGTTGTAGAATTCGAGTTATTTTTATGTAAATCAGAAGATTCTTTTATATTATATATAATCGATGATTTTTGTAATTTTTGAAAGCCTTTAACTATATCTGAATTAACAAAAATCGGTTGTTCTTCTTTATTTTCATGTTTTTGATACTGAAATATCTCTGGAAGTACATCCTTCTCACAATGGAATATATCTGAAAGTTCTTTTTCGAATGCCTGTTCATTAACAAGATAAAGTTGATCAAGATTTGATTGATCCTGTTTCTCGAAAAGAATTGAAATAATATTTCGAGAATTCTTTTGGGATTGCAATTTTTGATGCTTTGTTGACTTCAAAATCATAAAACCCACAAATCTTAAGAAGAATAGATTAATTCGATCTATATTTTGCTTTATGATCAAAGTTTTATCTATACTCACATTCATCCTTTGAAAATTAATCCATTTTTTACGGATAGTATCAAGTTGTTGGATCCATTCCCTAATATCCATATAATTTCATAGGTATATAGCTTTCTTTAAAAATATCTTTTTTTCTTGTTTTAATATTTCATTAGAAAATTCTTATTCCGTTTTAATTTAGAATTCTAAAATTTGATGTGATTAAAAATTTAAAGGATGATACCCAACAAAATACAAATGGACTCACCACTTTCTATATCTAAAACAATTGTTGAACCTGAATCTTTTCATACTCTGTTTTATCCTAAATCCATTGCAATTATTGGCGCATCTAAAAATCTTATTGGTGGAAGTAAATATTATATTGCGTTAAAATCATCAAGATATATTCCAGATAAGGGGAAAGTCTATTTAATTAATCCAAAAATTGATACTCTTTTTGGAGAACCCGTTTATCCAAGCATCTTAGATCCTAAAGTTCCAAAACCGATTGATCTGGCGATTATTGCAGTTTCAGCTGCTATTGTTCCTAAAATTCTATTGGAATGTCATACTAATGTTAAGTTTGCAGTGATATATGCATCTGGTTTTGGAGAAGCAGGAAATGAAGAATTGGATAGAAATCTTAAAGAAGTTATTGCTCAAATCGATACTCGAGTAATTGGTCCAAATGGTTTAGGAATATTAAATCCTTATTCAAAAGTTCAAATCTACCCAGATTGGGCTCCATATAAAGGAAATTTATCGTATATTGCCCAATCAGGGGGAACAATGGCTCGTTTATATTTATGTTTAGGTCCATTAGGTATTGGATTTCATAATGTTGTATCCATTGGAAATGCTTATGATATTTCCATAGCTGAACTAATCTCATATTTTAATAAAGATTCTCGAACTAAAACCATTGCACTTTACTTAGAATCAGTTCCTAATGGACGAGAATTTATGCAAATTGCGAGAAAAATAACTCCCAACAAACCGATTGTGTTATGGAAAGGGGGACAATCAGAAAGAGGAATAACGGCAACTTTTTCTCATACTGGAGGAATGGCTGGAAGATACGATGTTTGGAAGGCAATGTGTAAGCAATCTGGAATAATACTGGCGGATCATTTTGAATTATTCCAAGATTTAGTTCAAACAATATGTGTCCGACCATCGCTGCCTAATGGATTACGGGTTGCGATATTAGTAGCTGGTGGTGGAATAGGTGTTGAATTTACGGACACTTTTGAAAAATTCGGATTGGAAATTCCTGATTTTGATCCAGAAACGGTCCAAACCTTATCTGAAATCTTTCCTCATGTTAATACTAATTTTAAAAATCCTGTGGATTTAGGAGAATGGGGTTATAATCCTGTATTATTTGAAAAAGCACTAGATGCTGTTGTGAAAGATAAAAATGTGGATATTGTAGTTTTCGTTCGAGAACCTGAACGATTTAGAATAATATCAGAATTACTCAATATTCCTGATGCACAAAAAGAAACAATTGATTCATTAGCAAGAATTGCGAAAAAGACAGAAAAACCATTATTCTGCAATCCTAGTATGAATAAAGATGATACCGAATCTTATAAACTGCGACATGAATTTCAAATTGCTATGATTAAAGCAGGTATACCTGTAATAAATTATATGTTAAATATTCCAAAAATAATATTACAACTTTGGAATTATCGTAAATTCCTAAAACATGAAATTTTTGATAAAAATATTACTTAAAATTAGACATATATTGGATCTGGTTCAATACCCGGGCTGATTAATAATTTCATTGTTTTTTTTAAGATATTAATACTATTCTTCATTTCTAATGAAACTTGTTCAGGAGATTTCCACACTACATACAATGGGTACGTCTTACCTTTTTTCTTTATAAAAAATTTAGAAAAATATATTTTACAATCATTGATATTGATTTCTAATTCGCTAATGATATTCAGTGATTCATCGATTTTTTGCAGATAAAATAAGATTTGATTATTTAATTCTCTATCAATGTAGATATTTTCTGAGAAAATTGCACCTACTTGATAGAAATTAGAGGTAAAGAGAAATATTTCGTTAATTTTCCAATTAGATGCAAAATTTCTCAATAACATCTTTACTGGTTGTCTATATTCCATTTCTTCAAATATCGGATCCGAAAAGGCTGATATAATTGAGATTGGATGCTTGATTGATGTGTTGAAAAATTGATATTTAAAATTTTTTGAATCAAATAAATCTATAATCTTTTTTTGATAAGTAGAAGCTATTTTATTATATTTTGAAGAATTAGGCTCATCAAATTTATGAAAAAAAATAGAAAACATTTGGAGATGAGATAAATTAGAATTTCTGATTAGTTGATTTATAAAATGAATGTTTTCTTGAAATCGTTCTTCATCTTGGATATCAATAACTAAAATAGCTAATTCAACATTATTTAATTCCGATTTTTCATTTTGAATAATAAATTCGCGAAAATGAATTTGGCCTGGATAATCCGAAATTATTAAATGATTTCCAAGAAATTCAGAAAAATAGTGCTCGATATTGGTAGTAGGAATATTATTGAAATAAGATTGGTAATCACCTCTTAAAATATGGATAATTGATGTCTTTCCTGCATTATCTAATCCTAAAAGAGCTATTTTTTCTAGAGCCAATTTTGATTACCAAATATATATAGGAATAATTAGAATTTTAATGAAAGTTCTTGCAAATATTCCAAATATAATTCCAAATTCTTAATAAACTTCCAAATTCATAATATATTTTCAGATATGCATACAAATAATGAAAAAAAAAGAATGAAAATGGAATATTATTAGCGATTACTCTCATATTCAGAAAAGAGTGTTGTAAATATCTCAGGAATTAGTCGCATTTTTTCAGGTGTTTCTACGTATGCAATCCGCATTTGAGTCTTTCCTGGATTATTCTCAGGATCTTCAACGCTATAAAATCCCGCCATTGGAGCAACTAAAAGAGTATATAATTCTCCATCGATTGACACCTTTCCTTTTGTAGTGCAATACATAACAAAATCTGATGCATCAAAACCTGGTTTAGCAACATTTCTAACATCTATGACTGAATATATTGAAGCATCTGGACTTGAAACAATTAACCCTGGCATCCATTCGCTAAATTCTTCTTTAAGGGTTTTTCCAATTGATTTATAATAATTTCGCTGCTTTTTAAACCATTGATTCAATTGTTCATGAGACTCGTGAGCTAAAGCTCCAAATACATATTGAGCTAAAACAGGAGCACATAGATTTGCTGTTTGTTCAAAAACACATTTTTGATGAAATTCTTCATTATCTGTTACAATCGCACCGATTCGTAATCCGCAGGCATTCCATACTTTACTTGCAGTCTCAATACTGATTCTGCGACCTTCAATTCCTGGTACAATATCATCAGTAAGTCCCCAGATACTTGTGGGTTTTGCATCAAGATAGTATAATTCTCGGTAAGCTTCATCACTAATCATCCAAATATTGTATTTGACACATAATTTGGCGAGTTCTACCATTGTTTCATGATCCAAGAAATGTCCCGTTGGATTGTCATAAGGAATAACAACCAAGGCTCCTGGTTGTTTTTCTTTAATTAATTTTTCAATTTCTACAATATCTGGTAATGCAAATTTTCCATTTTCTAATAATTTGCGAGAAATTGAAATCGTTGCCCTTCCAGTGCGGTTGCACATAGATTTATAATTTGTATAAGCCGCATCTATTAAGAATAAGGGTTTTATATTAGTTCCTGCATTTCCACAAGTTCCAACAATTACTAATTCCATAGCATGACTCCCCCCGTCAGTAATTTGTGAAAACAAATTTTGAGTAGGGAAGCCACTTGCTGCAATAATATTTAAAAAGGCTTGATTTGTTTCATCTAAGCCAACAGTCGCAGAATATTTCAATATACCATTATGAAATGGGCTATCATTATTTGTTATATTTTGGAGGCGCTTAAACATCGTAGGATGCATAGGTAGGCTAACATTTCCTATTGCAACATTGATAGGTTGAACCTTATCGGTTCGCTTTGTAAATTCAATTTGAGCCATTCGAATATCTGATGGTTTCCGATTTTGAAATAGATTTGAAAGATGCGGTTTTGCCATAAGAAAATCAATTATTAAGAATTCTACATTATTATTAAACGTTTTAAGGAAAGTATTATTCCAAAGAATATTTTATATAGCTTTTACTTCATAACTTAATATAATAATTGGTGAACTTCTTGAAAGATACTCTCCAAAAATCACATAATTATAAGAACTCATTTATTGATAGCATTATCCAGAAATTTAAATTGATAATGATTGTTTTTACTGTTAAAAAAGGAGAGTATCATCTTGATTATATCTCAGAAAGCATCAAAATGTACGGTTATACTCCAAAAGATTTTAAAACAGATAAGGATTTTATGAAAACCATATTTTTTCAAGAAGATTATTCATTTTTAATGAAGAGATATCATAATGCTTTAAGGAACCAAGAAAAATTTTTTCAAAGTGAATATCGAATTTGGTCAAAAGAACGAAAACTCTTTTGGATTCGTGATTTAACATATTTAGATTATAATTCTAAAGGTGAATTGATTAGAAATGAATCTATATGGATGGATATAACTAAAGAAAAAACAAAGCAATTTGAAATTGAAGATCTAACGAGAATGAACCAAAATATCTTGGAATTAATGAATGATGCAACAGCAATTACAAATAGCGAGAATAAATTTACTTATATAAATCCTGCATTTTCACGATTACTCGAAAATAAAAGTGATCAATTTCTTGATATAAATCTATTAACAATCATTTCTCCAGAATATCGAAATCAACTTTATAAATTTTTGAAAGAAGAAAAGGCAATAATCAAAAAAAGTTGGGAAACTAAAATTGTTACTGCAAAAAGCATTGAACTTGATGCAGATGTGTCTTTACAGAAATTGTATAATCGAAATGGTGATTATCTTGGGGTTTTAATGGTTATACATGATATTTCAGAATTAAAAAAAGCTGAAAATGATTTGCTTAGAACACAAACCCGATATTGGTCATTATTTGAATCAGCAAATGAAGCATTCTTTGTTATAAAAAATGATAGAATCGAAGAATGTAATAAAAAAGCTGCTGAATTGTTCCAATGTGATAAAGAAAAATTAATTGGGATGTATTTTGCCGATTTATCCAATAATGAAGGTATTTCTGATGAGATATTTCGGAAGAAATTCCACCAAATTTTCAAAAATCTAAAATATGGAGAAGAAATTGAATTTCAGTATACATATTGTAGAAATTCTGGTAAAACATTTGAAGCAAATACAAAATTGTCTCATATTCAAAATTTTAATGAATCTTATATATTTGCAATTTTAGATGATAACAGTTTTCAACGAAATCTTCAAATTGCTCTTGCAGAAGAGCGAAACCTTCTCCAGACTACCTTGAGTAATATTCAAGAAGCCCTAATTTCTTTGAATGCTGAAGGTAAAATTCTTCTTTTTAATCGCATGGCTGAAAAATTAACTGGTTGGAAAGTTAAAGATGCTTTAGGAAAAAATTTGAATGAAATCTTAAAGTGCTTTCATTTTGAAAATAATACTCTTTCACTTGATCTATTCAATGAAATTCAACAGAAATTAATTGGTTCAAAATCCACTTTTTATGAAGATCGAATGATTATCCTTACAAAATCTAACTTCATTCGTAAAATTTCATTTCATTGCTCTATCATGACTCAGTATAAAAAGAAAATCCAAGGTTTTGTAATTGTTTTTCGAGACATTTCAATTGAAGAAAAAATCCGAGAAGAAGCATTCAAATCACAAAAAATGGAATCTATTGGACTTTTAGCTGGAGGAATTGCTCATGATTTTAATAATATCCTTACTTCAATTTTAGGAAATATTTCAATTGCAAAATTGGAAATTGACCCAAAAAATGAAGAAATACAGCAATTACTCGAAGAAACTGAGAATGCTATTCATCGTGCAAATCGTTTAACAAAACAATTGTTAACATTCTCGAAAGGTGGTGCACCAATTAAAAAAATTACTTCATTAAAAGAAGTGATTGAAGAAAATGCAAAATTTGCTTTAAGGGGTTCAAAAATTAAATTGTTTATTCAAATTGCGCCTGATTTATGGAATGTTGAAGTTGATGAGGGTCAAATTGGTCAATGTATCCATAACATCCTTATTAATGCATTACAAGCTATGCCTAATGGAGGAAATATTATAGTTGAAGCTAGAAACGTTGAAGAATCGGAGAAAACACCCGTAATGCCAGCAAATCAAAAATTCATCGTTATTTCAATAATGGATCAAGGATGTGGCATACCTCCTGAAATACAAGCTAAAATATTCGATCCTTATTTTACAACTAAAGAAAATGGAACAGGTTTGGGATTAGCCATTGTCTATTCTATTATCTCAAATCATAATGGATTCATTACTTTAGATTCAAAAGTCGGAGAAGGAACCATTTTTTACTTATATCTTCCTGCAGTTGAAAAAATTGCTAATATTGAACCTAAAAAGAAAAAATCTCTTCAAGTTCGATCAGGGAATATTTTAATAATGGATGATGATCAGAATATTCGAAATATTTTTGAAAAAATGCTAAAAAGATTAGGATTTAAAGTAGATTTTACAAAAGAAGGTAGAGAATTAATCTCATTCTATAAAGAACAATTATCAAAAAATATAATATATGATTACCTGATTTTAGATTTAACCATTCCAGGAGGAATGGGAGGAAAGGAAACAGCAGAAAAAATTCTTCAATTAAATCCAAAACAAAAAATTATTGTCACATCCGGTTATTCTACTGATCCTGTTATGGCAAATTATAAATCATATGGGTTTATTGATCGATTGGAGAAGCCATTTAATATTTATTCATTAAGTAAGATATTCGAAAATTTTAACTAAACATACATTGTATATTTTTATAATAAATACATTAGAGGGAAATTCGATGGAAAACTTACAGAATTTGTTAAAACTAAAAGAAACTGAGATTGAAAAATTAAATGATATTAAGAAAACTCTCAAAAGAAAAGTTATTGAATTAAATGATAAAATTTCGCTGAAAGAAATGAAAATTTCAACTCTCAGTAAAGAGAATCAAGAAATTAAAGAAAAAGTGAATAGTTTAGAATCTGAAATCCAAAAAACAAAAGAAGATTTAAAGAAACTATCATCGATCAAATCGCTAAATGAACAAGAAATTACTAAAGAGTTAGGTAATGGATCAACTGTCCCTTCTACTTCAGTTGAATTGGAAAAATTAATTCAGAGTCTTCATGAAAAAATTGATTTTTTAAATTCTACTTTTATCCAAAAAATTAATGTTATCGAGAAAAAAATTGAAAAATTGAACCAATCTTTTTCAGTTAATTCAAAAATTACTGATGATTCGAAATCTTTTGAAAAAGACGATTTAAAAGACCTTAGATCTTCAGCTCCTCCTTCTTCTATTGGAAAAGATCTTGAGTCAAGTAAATTTACTCGAAATTACCGAAAAAACCTAAAACCAAGTTCTTATAAAAGTGAAAGAGGATATGAAAAAAAGCCGTCAACCCTTAAGAAACAAGTATATTCTAATTCACGTGATAACTTAAAACCAATTAAAAAGAAAATAATTGCACCAATTGTTAATGCAGAAAAAATCAACCAAATTGTAAACCAAAAACCTAATTTGGAAGCAGAACAAAAAAATATATCATCTCAACTTCAACCATCCATACCAGATGAGTACACTAAACCTGAGGGGCCTTCACCTACTATATCTCAAAATCGTACTTTACATTCTAATGTACAAGCAAGTATTGATGCAGGTTCTCATTATTCCGCAAAAATGGGAAAGTATGGGGTTCCCACAATTCCTTATCCTGAAAATGGTTTTATTAAATGTCCAAAATGTGGTGGTAATAATTTTCAAGAGATGGAGAATAAAAAGAAAATCGTGATGTACAATCCCCGTAAATATGGAAAAAAATATTATTGTAAAGATTGTCGTACTGAGTGGGATTATGAATATTAATTTTTTTTTAAATTTAGAAAATTTAATGAAAAACTTGATCACTTCGAATAATTTTCATTTATGTTGACAGATATGCCGATTACAGTTGGAAAACCGATTACAATTGATGGTGATACCTATTTCATCGAAAGAATATTAGATATAGGTGGTCTTTCGAGGGTATATTTGGGAATAAATCAAAAAAATCAAGAAAAAGTTGCGATAAAAGAATTTATTTATCAAAATTTTTATAACAAATTAACTCACGAGAATGATATTGATGATTTTTTCGATAATGAAGTTATCAATACCCAAGCACAAGCACGCAGTCCATATAAAACTATGAAAGTGCTTCATTATGAGAAACGTCTAAATTTAGAGACTCCAGAATATTATATTGTTTTTTCTTATATTGAAGGAAAAACATTCCTTGATTTTTATCGTGAATTTATACAATCCTGTCGGGGATTAGCCCATTTAGATTTAGCTAGTATTGTCCGATATATATTTCTTCCTCTTGTTGATTTACTCGATTACTGTCATAATCAAGAATATATAATTCACCGAGACTTTTCAGTTAAAAACATCATGATTCAAACTAATGAAGAAGGTGATTTTTGGCCAATTTTAATTGATTGGGGTGTTTCAAAATATGTTGGACCAGAATGGATATATTTTACTCCAAAACCTTATATGACTCCAGAAATGCCTCGAGATATTCCAATTAACCAGAAAGGTGCACCTCCTGAAATAAAATTCGGATATATGCCAACTGCTGCTTCTGACATTTACTATTTAGCTCACTTGATGTATTTTGTTTTTACTGGTGGAATAATGCGGGAAGATTCTGAGATTTTAAGTGATGAATCTTATGTATTATCTCCGAAAGATGTTAATTGGTTTATACCTGATGGATATAATGAAGTTGTGAGAAAAATGACACAGTATGAACCTGCAGATCGCCCAAAGAATATGAAAGAAGTACGAAATATGTTGGAAGAATTAGTAAACATTCAACATATTCATTTTGATTTTGAGTTTTTTATGCTAGAGCCTGATACAGATGAACTAACAGGAGAAAGAATCTCTTCTTCAAAAGAACCAAATTAATTTGATTTTTTGTTTAAAGTTCTTTTGAGGGAATTCGTTTTTCAAAATATTCACAGATCTTTTCTGGTGGAATATCGATAAGCTTTACTTGTATTTGTCTTCCCTTTTTTTCTGCAGTAGGATTTAAGTATTCTTTAAATATTGCCTTTACTGAAGCTAAATTTCGAATATACTTGCGAAAACTCATCTCTACATGCGCTTTATATCCAAGCTCTTCGCATATCATTTTATAGAATTCATAGGATTCATCAACTTTTGTAAATGGATTTCCTGTATGTTTGAGAGTAGATGCTATTGCCCATAAAGTTAGTTGTTCGTGAAAAGATAAACTATCTAGAATGTCTGCTCTAAAACTTGGGCTTATTGATTCACGAGATTGAAGTACCATATCACTTGTAATTGATGATAAAAGATGTTCATCAGCATGTAATCCACAAGAACGTAAAATATCAATCCCTGTTCGCATATTTTTTTGTTCGTAAACAATATCCGCAATAAGATCAAGTACACTATCTTCTAAAACACCATCACGAAAAGCAAGATTTCTACGATATTGGAGAATTTCGAAACTCTCCTTCTTATTATATGGTTGCATTCGAATCACTTCTTGAATTCGACTGCTGATTTTTTCATTATCTACCTTATACCAATCAGATTCCCGAGAAATACAAATTATACAGAACCTTGTATTTTGTTCACCAAAACCAATTGAAGCATTTAATAAAGCTAAAATATCATCTGGTGGAATTTTATGCACTTCATCTAAAATAATTAACAAAGATTCTTTTCTTTTAATTAATTCTTTCAATATTTGCTCCATGATTTCGTTATCGGAATATCCATGTCCAGCACTGTAATGCAAACGTTCAGAAATATGTCTTAAAATACTACTTTTTGTCCGATGTTGTAAACAATCATAATACTCAACAGTTAGTTTAATATCGTCTTTTAACGCAACTTCTCTGAATTTTTTTCCAAAATAACGTACAGTTAGAGTTTTACCAATTCCACCTTTTCCGAGCACAAGAGTATTTGTTGAAAACTCACCCCTTGTGGTAATAATAGGGCGATGGATTAGTAATAGTTTTTTTAATTCATTTTGCCGACATAATAATTTTTGTTTGTTATTTGGAACCCAAGCTTGATTTAAACTTTGCTGATCCTTAAAAACTGATTCTGTTTTCAAATATTTAGAAAAAATTTCATCGTCCATGCTAAAATCTTATCCTCGATTGCTGATTCTCTGAACTGTTATCCCTTTCTTAGTACTAGTGAAATCTTATTCTTCTAAAAATTTACCTCTTTCTGATTGATTCTTTTCATTATCAAAAAATTTTGGACTTTATTATATTAACAGGTGAATTGTATCTGTAATCTTTTAAATTAGTTGCATTTTTAGTAAAAATAATTAAATAAATTAGAATAAAAAAGAAAAAGAATTGTATTTTTGCTTTATTAATGCTTTTTACTGCTTTCATACCATTTAAGATATTCCATTTTCATGCGGTGACGATGATGGGCATCATCATTTGTGTGTTCTCTAATCTTGTCCCATGCCTTATCATACTCTGAACCTGTTAGAGAAAGTCCGCAAGTTTCACAAATTTTACGTTTCATTCGAGAAATCATATTCCCGCCGCATTCTGGACATTTAGCCATTTATTTTCCACCAATAAAAACTTCTGTAATAAATTAATTATTATTAAATAATAGTACATTGCATTTCAGAAAAAATTCACCTTTTTTGATAATAACTATAACTTTACATATGATTTTTTTTGTATTATCTAAATAGTATTTCTGGAATATACAATTTCTAAAAAAGAACAGCATAATATTTTAAGCATATGAAGTTCGATTCACGAAAAAGGATATAATCTTGAAAACACACCGTGCGATCTATTATGAAATATTAGATCTCCATAATATATTGTTGTGCTAGTTGAACAAAGAAAGATAATGATGACATTCTGCTTAATATACATATTCAAATAAAGAATCTATTCTTCAAAAAATAATGTTATCAAAAAGAAAAATTTAAAAAATAGATAGAAATTTGTATTTGGTCAATATCTTCTTCTTAGTTACTATTTTGTATTTGGTCAATATCTTCTTCTTAGTTACTATTTTTTTGTCTGTTTTGTCGATTTTTTCTTTGTTTGCCTGGTTGATTTTTTCTTTGTTTGCTTAGTTGATTTTTTCTTTGTTTGCTTAGTTGATTTTTTCTTTGTTTGCTTAGTTGATTTTTTCTTTGTTTGCTTAGTTGATTTTTTCTTTGTTTGCTTAGGTTGATTTTTGTTTATTTGGGATTCATCCTTCTTTTTCGTTGGTTTAGAAATCTCTCTCTTCTTTTCTTGTAATTCTTTCTTCTCTTCTTGATTAACGTCTTGTTGCGAAATTTTGAAACGATCAACTCTCCAATGTGGTTTTACTGGGCCTAGGAAGAGAATCAATAAAACAGCAATAAAAACTGGCAATCCACCCCAAAAATATAAACCAATTGTGATTCCTAATGTAATGACTAAAACTTTTGGGAAACGAAATTGACCAATCACTATTGAATCATTTGCTAAAAAATGATATTCTTTTCTTTCAACTTTCGTAATATAAAGAATAGAATAAAACAAAAGAAGAATAACAGCGCCCGTATTTAAAAGAAAAGTAATAAAATTAAAATACCAGAATTTAAATTGAAATATACGGATAAATGACCAAATCCATAATCCAATTCCTAGCAAAAAGGTTACACGCCATATCCATGGCCAGATTAATGTAAATATTCTTTCCATTTTATGCCAGTTTTCAGAACCTAAAACTAATTTGTTTTCTGAATCTTCTCCAATATCTGCAGATGATTCTTTCTGAGATTGTGATTTATTTGAAGATTTAGAATGATTAACAAGATAATTACATGTAGGGCAAATTTCCTCAACTGTTAACATTGTTCCACAAACAGGGCAATATTGTGTTAAATTAGACAATTTTTTCACCATTAGAACTGTTATTAATTATATTCACATAGGTAAATGATAGTTAAATATGTTCTAGTGTTAAATAAATGTTAAATAAATTTTTATGCCATAATCATTTTGATTACTTATTTATGACGGTTCCTAATCATCTTTCCTTTTTAGACGCTTTCTTTCATTCAAAGTCGGTGGCAGTTTTTGGAGCTTCGACCAATTCACAAAAAAGTGGTTATAAAATTGTAGAAAACTTAATGAATCATCATTATTTAGGAAAAATTTATCCAATCAATCCTCGAGGTGGTACAATTCTTGGATTACCTTTGTATAAATCTGTTCTTGATGTCGAGGATTCCATTGATTTAGCAATTATATTCGTCCCAAATGTTCATGTTGTTCAAATTGTAAAAGATTGCATCCAAAAAGGGGTGAAAGGTGCAATAATTGAAGCAGCAGGTTTTGGTGAAGTTGGAATTAAGGGAAAAAATCTTCGAGATGAATTAAGAAGAGTAACAGAAAATTTCGCAAAAATTCGGATTTTAGGGCCAAATTGTACAGGAATTACCGCTGTGGAGGAAGATGGTGTTGGTTTTTTTTCTTCTTTTATACCCATGGCTAAAACCAAAGCTGGTAGTCTGGCTATTGTTTCACAATCAGGATTTATTAATGGTGCTTATTATCCAGATTTCACAGGAAGAAATCCACAATTAGGTTTAAGATATGTTGTTGCAATTGGAAATAAGCTAGATATTAATGAAAATCATTTATTAGAGTACTTTCTTTATGATGAAAGTGTATCAACCATCGGAATATATATTGAGTCTTTTAAGGATGTTCGGAAATTTATTTCTTTAACTAGACGAGCTCATAAAAATAATAAAGATGTAATTCTTTTACGAAGTGGTTTTTCTCCTATTGGAGCAAAAGCTACAACTTCTCATACCGGCTCACTCGCTGAAAATTCATCTTTAATTAAAGCTGTTATTTATCAAAGTGGGTGTATTTTAGCGGATGATTTCTGGGAATTATTTCAAATTTGTCGCACAATTAGTTTTCTAAAAGACACAAACACAAATTCTATTAAGTTACCTAAAGCTGCAATCATAACTATTTCGGGTGCAGCTGGTGCTATAATCTCAGATTGGTGCCATAGAAATGAGTTAATCATTCCAGAATTTGATGGTGAGAGATATGCACGATTAAAAGAACTATACCCACCTTGGATGGATCCCAATCCTTTTGCATTGATTGATTACTGGCCGGCTGTGGAGCATCTAAAGTCATATGAAAAGGTCGTTATCTCAGCAACTGATATTGCTTTATCAAGTCCTGATATTCAAGTTGTTTTTTTAACTGTATATTATAATTCAAAATCTTGGGTGGTTGACTGGAATAAATTGAAAACTTTAATTGAAAAACATAAGAAACCAATTTTTGTTTGGATATTTGGTGATTACCAAGATATTCTAAAGGCAGAGATGATCTTTCAAAAGATTAAAATACCTGTGTTTAATTCAGAAAAGGAAATTGTCCAGACATTTAGTAAGATATATAAATCTAGAGAATTCAGAGCTAAGCTTAACAGTAATTTTTAATTTCTTTTTTTTAGAAAATAGAGTAGATATAAAAAAAATCGGCTATTTTTAATTACGAAGGATCAATTCACTAGCACCTCGGTTTGATTTTTTTCCCCCATATTTCGATTAATTGAAACATTCGTTTAATCTCTAAATTATTCCACTCATTAAAGAGAATTTTTGGGCTAAATCGGTGTGGAACAATGGTAATTCCTAAGATTTCGGGTTCATTTGTGATTGTAATATATATCCAAAGTCGCTGTTCTAAACCCTCAGGTGGTTTAGGACCAGTTTAATGCACACGAGTCTTAATCCTACTATTAATATTCTCCGCCAGATTATTTGATATAACTCTTGCCACAAATAGTCTTGTATTTCCATAATAGTATCTGTAACTGCGGAAAGCACATTTTTTGCCAGTTTGAGAATTTTATAAAAAAGACAATTTTTGCATATCCCTGCTTTTCATTGTCAAAAGCTTTAAAATGGTACACGCTTTGCTTAAAAATTTCAGAATAATTGCCAATAAGTTTTTTTTTGAATTAAGAGGATCTAGCAATTTTTATATTTTTAAAGATTTTTGATTTTTTAGCTCAAAATTTCTTTGATTTTATCTTTTTATCCTAATTTTATTTTAGTCGGATAGTTTGAAATAATACTTAATGTAATATTGAATGAAATGAAGGATAATAGGGATTTTATAGGTAATTTAATTGTTTACATAGAATTGATAAATAATCCATCTATTTTAAAGAAAAACAAATTATATTCAGACCAAAAACTTAATTAAAGCCAGTATATAGAATATCATAGATCTCATAGATGGTGCCCGTATGTTTATATTAAAGTATTATAGAAAACCAACTATTGTTCAGCATCAAATTTTAGACTACATTGAACCCCCTAAAAAAATTATTTTTGACATGTCAAATCCAGCAGAGTATAGAAGAGGTAGAAAGATACTTTTTCCTCAAAAACGTCCAAAAAAGCGCGGGCGTAAAAAACTAAGGTTGTTTGGAAGAGCAACATGTCTTTTTGACTATCTTATAAAGGGTAAATCATCAGAAATGAGTGTACGTTATTTAATTCGATTTCCTCGCTATTTACGGGCACGTTCTGAAGAAGGAAAAAAATATTTGGATCAAATCGATGCCGTACTATATTGGGAAGTGCAAAATTTTACAGGATTTTATGATGACCTATTTTTTACGCAAGATCTCTCACATTGGGACAAATGGGAAGTTATTTTAGAAAAACAAGGAATTTTACGAAATATTCCATGTTTGCACGATATGTTCATATATGAATGTTTACGCATTCATTTAGGAATTAAGAATTATTCTCAATTTTGGCGAATTCTATCCATTCTTAATCCAACAGCAATATTTCCCCTTTTAAAATGTCTTAATTTTGTTCCTACTGTGCAAGATTTCTGTGATTTTTATCATAACACACCTTTGGATGTTTTCAAAGAATATTTCTTCTCTTTGGTGAAGCAGTTGGTTAATCGGAGGATGATTTCCTATCGAATTCTTATATGGGATTGTCAATTTGTACATTCTAATTCATCCGATTATAAATCTTCAAAATCACAATATTATTCTGATAAGGACGCAGGGTTAGGTCGACATAACAATAAGTTTTTGGGTGTAGGCTATATGGTATCAACTCTCTATGCATATTGTGGTGATATTATTGCTCCTGTATTCTGTTTACACTTTCCTGCAAATGTTAATGATAAAAAAATTTTTTATGAAACTATGAAATATTTTTTTAAATGGGCAAAGCAACCTGTAAAACTTGTTTTAGGCGATAGAGGGGCTTATTCATTAAAGAACTTGCAGTTATTAGCTCAACATGGAGCAATTGGGGTGATTGGAGCTACTAAAAATATAAAAAAGCACAATTTAGTAAAATTAAGTAGTACAATATTAATTAATCGTGATTTTGTTCCTTCTTCATGGTCTAATGATGAATTACGTGAACTTTATGGACTAAGAACATGCATTGAACGGCAATTTTCCCATAATATTCTGGTTTATAATGCCAGACGGGTAAATATCAGAGGAATTGCTGAGGTTGCTAAGCATCGTTATATGATTCTTTGTTTAGATTTGCTTAAAACAATCGCATGCCATAAATTAGGTCGTGGGGATTTATTTCAGCATTCCACAGCATTTTCTCAAATGCGAAGCGGATATACAGCACAGATGCTCCGAATGACATTTGATTTACAAGGATATAAATTGTTAGGACATGAAACAACCCAAAATATTCGACAAAAACAGAAACGGGATAGACACAAACAAAGGGGTAAAAGATAAGCAGAAAATTTCAAAAAATCTTAAAAATGAAATTTGCCTAAAACCTCTTAAAATTTTGAAATAATTTAAAAAATAAAGCTTTTCTTAATTGTTCCTTCATTCTTAAAAATAGTCAAAAAATCTATTTTTGTGATTTTTTTGACATTTTTTGCTCAAATAAATATTTAAATAAAATACCCTCCTTAGTAAGTTGAAGTATTGATTGAAACTCACAATTTTATAATTTGCATAAAATTTGTGTAATCCTTTTTGATATTTAACTATTAACTGATAAAATATTAAATCAAAATGGAAAATAATAATAATTTTGATCTATAAATCACAAAAATGTTCTATGTAGAATTAACAAACTTTATATACTTGAATTGACTGTATAGAATTAACAAAGTTTATTATGTAGATTTAACAAACTTAAAAAATGATTTTTATGAAACGGCTTCATTCGCTTGATATTCTTCGGGGATTCATGATGGCATACATCATCATTCTCCATGCTCTTATCCAAAGAGTTTTTGTCTCAGATCCGGCGGCTTTTGCCACAACGATCGATAAGCTCCCTGTTCTGCTTGTTTTAGCCATTTCTCCCTTTATCTTGATTTCATTATGGGGTTCTGTATTTAGTTTTATTACAGGAATTGCCACTGCTTATCAAATGGGAGGAATAATGCGAGATTCTCCTAATGATCTGGTAAAACAAAATCGATTTCTCAAGAATAGATTTGCTACCAGTATTATGATATATATAGTATATGTTTTAAATAATATTTTCTTCTCAACTCGTTCAATTGAGCACGGTTTCCCAACTCAATCATTATTCACAGGTTCACTGGAAAATTTGAGTATTAAAGCACCAACATTTTTCAGTTTAACTGCAACTA
The DNA here is from genome assembly GCA_021498095.1 of Candidatus Harpocratesius repetitus. Classification (GTDB taxonomy): domain Archaea; phylum Asgardarchaeota; class Lokiarchaeia; order Sigyniarchaeales; family Promethearchaeaceae; genus Harpocratesius; species Harpocratesius repetitus. The sequence continues at coordinate 2,235,935 of JAIZWK010000001.1, forward strand.
GTACTTTAGAAACAATTGCTCTAACTGGAATTATAATCACTTTAGTATTACGTTCATCTTTAAAGAAACATCATCGAAATCCTGCACAAGTTATCAAGCGGTTATCAACAATTGCTCTGTTTATTTTTGCTATAAGTGTAATTTTACGGAATATTATTGGTGATCCACTACCAATTCAACACCAATTAATTGAAAATGATCAATATTTCCTTTATTTCATATTTATGCGTATATATCCCTCTCGATTTGCCCTCTTTCCTGTGTTAGGATTTGGATTTATGGGTGCAAGCTTAGGTTTACTTCTTAGTCAAAAAGTATCCTATAAAGAATATGCAAAATATGCATTTGGTTATGCAGGATTGTTCCTTGGTATATTTGGGTTATATTTGCTTAATGGTTTTAAGATAATTCCACATTTTGCTGAAGAAATGACTCCAATGCCATTACAATTTATGAATATGGGGCTTCAGATCATTACAATTTCTGTATTGGTTTGGATATTTGACTATTCAAAAGGTCGAAAGCAGCAAAAGCGGTTAAAACGAGTCAAATTTCTAAAAATCTTTAGTAATTCTTCTCTTTCGATATTTGTTTTTGAACCACTAGTAGCTAGTGGATTGTATCTTGGATATCTTTCCGTTTTCGGTGATTTCTCAAATAACTTTGCAATTGTTGTCAGTTTTATGATTAATTTAGGCTTCATTTGGTATTTCTTACTCAGGCTATGGAGATATGTTAATAATAAAGGAAGTTGTGAATGGATTGTTGTAAATGGAAAAAAATGGCTCGTTAAACTACCAATTTTTAATGAATTTTCGATTTTATCTAAACCTAATAAAAACCAACCAAAAATTGAGAATCAGCAGATTTTAAAAATTTATATGACTCCATATAATGAAATCCAAGCAATCAATCGACATTAATAGATCGTTAGCTGATTGTTAAAATCTCAATTATTTCATTTTTTTACCTCTTTCTTAATCATCTAGCAAATTTGAATAAAATATTTTAAGTAAATCGCGCAAAACTCCAAGATGTGACAAATAATCCCATTTTTTAAGTATAAAAGGCATAATTTCTTCTTGTAAAAAATTATACCACATGAGTTTTTCTTCAGGATTTGTGAGAATTTCTTGAATTGATTGAATAAACTGTCGAAATATCATATAATAGACTGCTTTCAATAAAGATTCCTCTAATCCTATTTTAGGATTTGATTGTATAATACTGTGTCCTAAAGAAGAATTAAAAATAATTTTTTCTTCAGACAAGTTAATTTTTGGAATAAATAACTCCAGTACCTCAAAAGCATTTGTATTAACATAATTTCCATATCTTTCTTTAAGTCGTGGGGAATTACTATGAAGATCAAATAATAACCGTCTGTATTTTTGGCCGTGAATATGTGTTTCAATAAAATTACATATTTTTAAAATACATTTTTGAAATATACGTAATAAATCAAGTATTTTTCCTAAATCCATACTTTTATCCGCAATTTTCCATTCTATGCTTAATTCATCTATTACTTCAGCGAAATCTAAAAAAAGATCTAAATCAATTGCTGTTTGCTCCCAAAATTTTTGGGAAATTTGATATTTTTGAATGAAAATTGTGTCAATAACAGAAAGTCGAGCCCGCATTACATTTGCGTTACTCTTTCGAGAATCTGCTCCAATTAAAAGTAAATTGTGCTCTGGATCGTTAAAGTAGACCCACTTGAGATCGTGCATATTGATTGATTGAATTCCTCTTTTTTGAATTTCGATTTCTGAGAAAGAATTCATTGCTGAAAGCAATCCAGAGACTAAAATTGCTTTAAAAGGAATATTATTATATGAATGATAAAAAAGCATCGTGGAAGAATCTTTTTTTACAATCCAAACATGTTTCATTATTCAATCCTCGGTTAAATAATTCTCTTTTAGCAAAGAGAAGAATTTTTTATTTTAACATCTATTACAAATTCAACTATATCAATAATATGTATATTTATTGACTTTTTCTTTTAAATGGTGTTGTTTCTATTATCTTTCGAGAAAATTCAGAAATATAGAAGTTTAAATTTTTTTATATGAAATAAATAAAATGATATGGGAATTAAATGGAGAGAATTTTGAAACATTAGAATTAAACCATTTTGTAATCTATGACAATCAACAAAAGACAAAGATATTAAATATTTTAAAAGCATTAAAACTTCCAGGAATAATCATTAATAATATTTATCTATTGAATATTCCTGATAACCAAAAGGATTTATTTCTAAACCATTATGAAATTATACAAGAAGAAAATCCTTACCTAATAAATCCATTCAGTTTTGATGATTTCATCTTAGCATATATTGCTGCAGAATTTAATTGGAGTGTAATTTCATATGATCACCATCTTTTAAGAACAATTCATGACTATTTGGAATTTGAAGCTTTTTATCCAAGTGAAATTGATCAGATGCCTGCAGATAGTGTGTTCTTAATTGATTCAAATATACTCTTAACTTATTCAAAAAAAAAAAAGAAATTAAAACAAGAAATAATAGTTATGTTTCAAAATAATCCCAGTATGACCTTTTTAATTCCAGAAACAATATTAATGGAAACCTATCGTGTCCATAAATCTCTATCTTTCAGTACACGATTCAATCCTTTAATATATATGGAAACAGAGGAGCAACATCTATCTCAATATATTGATAATTTTGAGGGATTTATTTCAAATCATGCACAACGTATTCGAAAGAAGAAATTTCAAAAGAAAATCGATTCAAGGAATCATAGAGATCCTCTACATGGGAAATGGGGGAAATATATTTAATTATTTCTTTATTTGAAATTCCTCTTTTTCGATAATTAATTTTTTCTTTTTTTTTCCAGAACTTGCACTAAAATCATTTATTATCTTAAAAATCACAGTAGAATCTGGATCTACTTCATTCCATAAACAATTTATTATCTTTTCTTGAGAAATCATGATGTAATTTGAATTTTGCGCCCAATATAGCGTATAATAATCAGACTGTTTTGTAAAACTACGAATTGCACCTAACTTTTGATTCATTAAAATTGCTGCTGAGACTGAACTATGTTTAATTTTCCTATTTTTTATCCAAGAAATCACTTTTTGCCATGAATTTATTAAATCTCCGTTTTGTTTAAAGAAAAATTCAACCATTGATCCATAGATTTCACTATCAATCATATTCATTCGCTTTAAAGAAAATGTTGGAAAAGTTTTCTTAAAATTATCAATATCATCATCTGAAAAATAAATTGTTCCATTATGCATGAAAAAAAATTCACTAAATTCGAATGGGTGTGTGTTTTCTAATGCTTTTAAACCACTTGAAGCTTTTCTAAGATGACAAAAAATCTGTCCTGCAAATGTGCCTTCTAAATATGGATTGAGTTTATCCAATAATTGATCGTTGATAATAGATTTTGTATTTTTTAATATTATGGCTTTATCCCATTTAAAATTAGGTACTAATACAACTCCCCATCCATCTTGATGACCAGGAGATTCATCTGCTGGAACATTGCCATATATTGCTAATTGGGAAAATTTTTCAATGATCTCTTTCAAAGGAATCTCAGATCCCATAGCTGCAAACATACGACACATTTTTTTATCATTATTTTGCTGTTGTTTTAAGAAATAGACCTATTTTAATTTAATGAGAATAAAAAAGAAAAAAATCCAAAAACCCAAAGAATTTGGAGATTTTATCTTTCCCGATAGGAGGAAAGGTAGTTTCTGCCTAATACTTCTAAAATCTTCAAAGAATATTTAAAAATAATAAAAGCTAGACGATCAACCATTTAAGAACGATTATATTTTTCCCGAATTGAAGATTTCTCTGTAACTTTTACATCTCGGGCTTCTTGACCCTTTTCCCCATCAACAAGTTCAAATTCGACTCGTTCACCTTGGTAAAGGGTTTTAAAAGATCCTTCTGTTTCAGGAATAATTGCAGAAAAATGTACAAAAACATCTTTCCCTTCTTCTTCGACACCATCGGGTGTGATAAAACCGTAACCCTTTCGAGAGTTAAACCACTTAACAACTCCTTGCGCCATATTACAATTACCTACTAAATAATTACTTTATTACTGGAGGAAAGTGAAAACTACAAAAGGAGTAATTTACAAAATCTACCAGTATGATCAATTAATTAAAGGTGCTAAAAAAGGATTGTGAAGAATTCTTAACAATTAGTCTAATTTATGAAAAAAATTCATAATTTAATAAATAATTAAAAGTGGGAAAAATTATTCAGAATTCAAAAGGAGTTATTAATTAATGAGTCAAAAATGTAAATCTGAACAAAGTATATGGGATGAAATTGATAGAAAAATCGTAAAATCTAAAGAAATTAGTGAATTGAACATGTTTTTATTCCAAAAAACCCGTCTTTTCCCATTTTTTTCTTCAATCCTTGAATATAGAAAATTTAAACAATTTATTTTAAATTATAAAAATAAATCTCAAAAAATTAAAGTTTATTCAAACTTACTTTCACCTAAAAGGAAGAATTGAATGTAAGAAAAAAACAATTTTAAAAAACAAATTGATATTTAAAATAAAAAAATATTTTAGATCAGGTTATTTGGAATCTAATTTGAATAAAATGCTATTCGAAGAAATAAAGAATGTATCTTTTTTCTTTAAAACAATAGTGTGGTAATATTCAGCTAATCCTAAAAAGCCTCTTATTACCGATTCATCATCCTCAAAAGTAAATTGAACAATAGTTCCATATCGTGGTTCAGAAATTACCGATTTGGAATAAACACGTTCGTCTACTAAGGGTATTTTTAGTTCTTGGACAATTTCATATACACGTTTAATAAATAATTCTTTTTTTGCCATGATATTCAAAACTCCATCGTTACGATCTTTCAAGTGGTTTTTTCATTCCACCCGTTAAAGTGTAAAAATTGCTCTTTAACGGTGCTACCCCACTCTTAAAATCGTAAATTGAAATTTCCCTATTAGTATGATCTATATAAGCGGGTCGCTAAAAATATTTTGGGTGCTTAAGCATTTATAACTTTTGATCTGTATTGAAGTGATACTTTTATATTGAATAATAACATAGATTCAAATACCTTCAATGTTGTATAAACGAATTGAAGTAAAGTGATTGTTATGACTGATTGGATGTCTACTATTGATCCCGATACCATTATGGCCGCGTTTTCTGGGATCTTTTTGATTGTTTTTCTGGTAATATTTGTTATAATGCTGTTTGTAGAAACTTTATTTCTCAAAATTGGGATTAATAAAGTGGATGGAAACAAAACTGAATTCGGCCCTGTATTTTTAACCGTAATTTTGATGAGTTTGGTTAGTTCAGTGCCATGTGCAGGAATTTTTCTTGCTTGGTGGGTTATCAGTACTCGACATGAAGTGAGTTATGGAAAAGCAATATTAGCATGGTTGATTGCTATATTATTGGCAATTCTTGTTGAAATTGTTCTTATTGTAATAATTTATTTCGCTGGATTAATCCCGACAGAATTAATGAATATGGCAACAACTTTCATATAAAAAAACTTATACATTTTTTTTTACCTTTTTTTACTTGTCTTTTATTTCTTCCCCTAAAATCAGATTTTTTACAAATTAAATATACTTAAAATCCTTTATCTAAATTATAAGTTATTTCTTTCATTCCAGGACATTCTCTCCAGTTTAACTTAAATTCGCATTTTTGACAAGTATGATATATTGAAATTGCTCTTAGAATACCATGTCCTAAAAAGGCGAATTGTAAAATAACAAAAACCATAATAATCCGACCAATTGGTGAAAAAGGTAATTTCCATAAAATACTTACCAAAAAGGCTCCACCTGCACCAACCATTCCTTTAGAAATAATATTTAACCATTTAATTTTATGAAAATTGAATTTTCCTAAAATGTATCCTGAAGATAAAATTATACCAATTAAAACCAATGACTTAGTTGTTAAATTTTGAAAATAGGATGTAATTAAACCAATAATGAGAATAATAAAAAATGTTGGAATCGCAGTAAAACATCCAATACAAAGATTAGTATTATTTATTTTGATTGTATCATCTTCAAATTGTTCGCATTTAGGGTGATGTGCTAATAAGAAGTACTTGTTTCTGCGTAGAAAATTCCTTAATCTTCCCATTTTTAATCAATTTCAGCAAATTTTTCTTGTAAATTTTTAATTTTGGTACGATCTAATTGGGGAATCTTTTCGCGTTTTACTCTACTTAAGAAGGCTAAAGCAACCAACTGCCAGACTAGAACAAAAACAAATAGCATTCTATATTGATAACCAAGACCATAATAAGCAATTTTATCTGGGTTCAAATGAACGTAAAGATCGAATTCAATTCCTGCTGCTACTGGACTGATAATTGCTGCTGCTTGAGCAAAGAGATAATATGCACCTGTATATGCCCCAATTTTACCTTCTGGTGCTAATTCCCAAATCATGACAACTGAGTTAATTCCAATCATAGCGTAAAATGCTCCTGTAAAAAAAACTACAACCATTGAAAGCCATAATCCTGCTGCTTCATAATCGCCAATGTAGTGAAGAATTTCGACACAAATGGATAAACCGATTAATCCAATTGTTATTGTTTCCCTTCTACCGATTTTATCCGCTAATTTTCCTACAGGAACAGCTATTACAACCAAAGAAACAGGAGCCATCATTAAAGTTAATCCTGCTTGAGCATCGCTCCATCCCAACCATAATGTCGCAAAACTTGAATAATAGGTTTCAATCGAATTAAATCCAAAAAAACTTGAGAAAATTGCAAGAAGCATAAAAAGCGCAGATTTATCCTTTTCAGTAAATACAGTTTTTAAAAACCCCATTTTATTTACTTTCTCTTCTTTTTTCTCTTTGATTTCTCCTAAATATTCTAAGGTAATCGGATCAATTGCTATTGGGTAATTTCCAATTTGGAGAAATTTGTCGCCAGTTGGTGTTTCTCGAATAGTGAAGAAAAGAACTAATAATGCAATTAACATTATCAGACTAACATAATTAAAACCCATGGATCGAGCGAGACGAATTCCTTCAGGTGTGCTGGTATCAAATATTTTATCCATAATAATTGGTGCAGACATTCCTAAACTTAAAGCTAAAGCACCCATCAGATTGATTATTGAATGTCCAGTGCTCCGAACTGCTGGATCCGTTAAATCTGGCATCAATGAAATTGCGCAATTACGATAAAATGCCATTGAAAAATTAAAAAACATGATTGTGATAAATAAACCAGCAAATGTGCGCATATATGGAATTAAACTAAAAAAAATTGCTCCTGAAGTGCATCCAATCAAGATATAGGGCATTCTTTTTCCTATTTTGGAACGAGTATGATCGGATATAACTCCAAAGTAAGGTAACATAAGAATGGCTACAATATTATCCAAAATCATTATCATTCCTACAAAAGAATCTGCTCCTAAAAATCCAAATTGAAAATCTCCGATAAATTCTCTTAGTATTAATGGCATTATGAAATTGTAATATGCCCAAGCTGTTTGGGAAGTAAGAAAAGCTAAGCCGATTAAGATCGTCCTGCCGTAATTTAATTTACCTGGAGTATTAGGTTTCATTCTAGGTTTGTATTTTCCTTTGTTAGGAAATTTTGTTTGTTCCAAACTGGAGATAATATTGTTTTCAGAAATTGACACCATTCTATCCCTTTACCTTGTTTTGTTTTAAGAAAATTTAACTTAACTTAACTTAATCATTAACGCTAGAATACCCTCTCTTTCTAAAAAGAAGTAAATATAGATAACCTAAAGATTTTTGCTGAAAATGATATTTTTACAAATAAGTGTTTTGAGTAAAAATATATTGATAGCTAAGATTAAAAATCAAAAATAATATGGGGAAAAGCATCTCTCATTCTTTATATAATAATCTCGAGATTCTTATAATAAGCATCAAAAAATGCTTTTTGTGATAAATTATGAAAAAAACATCTCAAAGAATTCTACTTATTGCTTTACTTGGTATACTGTTATACTCTGCCGTTTATATTTCAAATGCAAATTCGAGTGAATCAAAGTCTCAGCGTTTCAATAAATTGTGATGCTCCGGGTTTAGTCGATAGAGAATTTGAAATGGATCTTAACACTTCGGAACCAATAACTGCAGAAATGACAATTAGGACAGAAAATAGTGAAATAGGGCTCACAAATGGAAGTTTAGTCCAAAATCGAAATCGATTACAATATCGTTATCAAGAACAATTCATGATTAATGTAAGTGTAAATGAATCAGTGCACCTTCAAGCGCGATTAGCATTAAAAATGGAAGATTCAAATGCAACTTGGGCTTATTATGATGAATCCACAGAAGAATTTGTACCTGTTGAAAGTACATATCAAAATGGTATGCTTGTTACATACACAGATCATTTCTCTTCATGGACAATTCTCACTTTAGAAGAAGAATCTGATAGCCCTGTAATTCCAGGATATATTTGGTTAGGTACTCCTTCATTAATTGGGATCGGAATTGCATTTTTAGTTATCCGAACAAAACGCGCTTAGATAATTGAATAATCAATATATGGATAAAAATTGTTTTATCTATTAATTTATATCAACTTTTTTTTTCTTTTTTGCTTTACTGTTTTAAGTGTGAAATAATGAAGAACTCTCACCATCGATTAAAAACGATAAGAAATGTAATAATCTTGCTATTCGTTCTTAGCATTGTAATCAATATAATGATTTCTCCTGTCAATTCTCAAGGTCCACCTGATACACCAGGAAAATTTAATGGAAATCAAGAGCATGGTCCTCAAACTTCTAAAAAATATAAATTCGGAGATAATCTATCATTTGAATTGATATCTAAAAATGGTGTTAATTTTTCAATTTCATACGATGAAAATTTAGCAGATAGAATGCTAGGAATGGAGATTAATAATACTGAGAATATAACTCTTCAAATCGAATATTTAAGGTCATTTGATCATCCCATTGATAAAAAAATTAAACGAGGTTATGATTTTGATTTATTTGAATCATTTTCTTTCATGTCTGACTCGTATTACTCCTTAAATTCTAATTTTCTTATAACAAATAATGAGAAAGAAAATGAAGATAATGAAATATTAATTGATTCAAACTTTGATTTAGAAACATATTTTACAATTACTCTGGAACCTGATAAAATTGAATCAATTGAAATATACACACTCTTAAATTATTCACAATCATATTCTTCAAGCGATAGTGATCAATATCTTTGGGTATATTATGATTCTAAATCTAATGAATGGATATCATTAAATACAGAAATTATTGAAAATGGTGTTTCATTTGTTCTTGATAGCGATTCCATTCCCGATGAATTTACAATCACTGTTGTCAAAATCCGCAATGATTCATCAATTTTTCCTCTTCAAGAAAACTTGCTCTTCTATTTTATTTTAGGAATTATTGTTGTCGCTATCATCTTCGGAATTCTTATGTCATCCCAAGAATACCGCCAATTTCTTCTAAATCGTGTTCTTCATATAGATAAAGGTGCTCACAGACTTTCCATGGAAGATGTATTAGAAAATAAAAATCGCAATCAAATTATTGATATGGTTTTATCAAGTCCAGGTATTCATTTCAATGAGCTCTTGCGTAAAACTGGGCTTTCTGCTGGAAACCTTGCTTGGCATTTAGATATACTTGAAACCTTTAAAGTAATTCGAAAACAACGTATAGGTCAATATTTAGTATATTATCCATATCATGAACGCAATCCCATTTCTAAATTAGATCCACTGCTCCAGAAAAGCCGAACTACCTTAGAAATTCTTCAGATGATTAACGACCATCCTGGAATTTTTCAAAAACAAATAGCCCATCGGATGGATTTGGATCATAAAACTGTGAAATATCATATTGATAAATTATTTGATGCAAAAATTATAGTTAGTGAAAAAATCGGTCGAAAAAAGTTATATTATCCTGCAGATCATGTAAATGAATGAAACAAATACCTATTTTTGCGAATTTAATTATATAATCCTTTAAACGAAATATTTTTTCATTTTTTAATAAATTGCTCTAAAATTTAATATCTCGAATGATTGTGTTTGAAGAATTTCTTTTTTGAAAATATATGTGTTATTTCTCAGAACTGGATGAGATTGCAAGTTGAAATTGCCCTTTTCTAAATGAAGATCCAGATCTTATCGAAATCATTCATTATCCAGAAAATTGAACAATATATTAAGTTGTGTCAATATTTGAACAACATATTATATCGTGCTAATAACAGAACAATATATTTTCTTGTTGGCTCAAAAGAACTTGATAATATCTGTATAGTCTTTAGATATTAAAAAAAATATTTCAATCACAGAGCACGACAAAATCTAAATTTCCAAGAATAATGCTTTAAATATATATTTTATATAGAATTCATGAAAAAAGGCATAGATTATTAAAGATTTTTAATAATTGAGTATTCTATTTTAAGATCGGAAGTTGTGATAAAATATGTCATGCACATATCATCTAACTTCACGAAATGATTCTTTCACGCCTTTTCGTAATCTCTTGAGAACATGTGGAGATATTTCATGTTGATTCTTTGTAAATCTTAGAATCATCTTAGATTGAAACTATTATGTTTGGGTTTTTTTTGATGAAAATTTTTTTTTAGTGCTAGAAAAAATAGAATAAAACCAATAATTTTTTATTTCAACTTGATGAAGATATTTCATGGCTAAAAATTCAGGATTAGCAAGATTGTTAGCAATTATTGGTGGTATTATTATACTTATTCAAGGTATATTAGCTTTATTAAATCACTTAGGTCTTTTTGCCTTTGGATTAGGAATTCCAGGAAAAGGAGGGTTTTTGGGAATTCTAGGTGATTTATTAAATGCGATAATTACTATTGTGGTTGGCTTATTAGTTCTGCTTTCAACTGAAACTATAAAATCGAAAAAAACAAAAATTGGTTTTAGTGGAATTGTATTATTAATTCTTGGAATTTTGGGGATAATTTTTGGTGGTCTTATTGGGGGAATCTTGGTTATAATTGCTGGAATTCTCTTAATGATATAGCTTATTAGAAAATAATTTTTTTTCAGATTTCAATGAAATATAATCAATAAAAATTTTTCTGGTTTTTTTTGTTTTTTTTTAATTCTTTCTTAATTCTTTTTTAATTTCATCGTTCAGATTATATATTTTAATTTCTAGTTGCGTTCTTAATAATTATGATTAATTTTTAGATAAATAAAAACAATATTCTGCAAATTAACCATGTTCCATAAGCAAAAAAGGCCAATATTAATAATATTTTATAGATTTTTACATAAATTGTATTTTCTTTCCGTTTTTGATGAAATCTTTTTTCTGCTAAATACCATCCAATTCCTAAAGTGAATGTAATTAATACATTCAAGGGATAATACCACAGATAATTAATGGGATTTCCATCAAATACATCTGGTGTACTTGATATTCCATCGTACATTTGCAAAAAGAATTGATATATAATAGAAAAATAGAATATCTGAGCCAAAAGAATATGATAAGTGGATTTACTAATGAGACGGAAGAAATCAGCAACTTTTCCTTTTGGGTTTTTAGGAATGAGACGCATTGCTATTAGGAAAAGTCCTGCAGAATACATGAAGTAAAATAAATGATAATCTCCAAATGGAAAAGGAATTGGAAGCATTTCTAAATAATTGAAAATCATATATGTTAATCCAATTGGAAAAAGAATCCAAGTATACAAATTTCGGAGAGCGTTCCATCGATAATTTGTTGAAAACCACAATCCCATCCCTACAGCACTTAACATGGAACTAATGCTATATAAGAAGAAAATTATATGCACATCAAAGTATCCATTATTTTGGATAATGATCATCGCTGAAATACCATGTGTTAACATTTCAATTATAAATGTACAAATCAGAGTTAAAATTGGTAATTTTGTATAACAATAATACAATAAAGGAAAAATTAGGATAGAACCAAACAAAACAGGAATAAACCATAATCCTGGACCGTAAAAGAATGTGAATCCTAAATAACGAAAAGCAGGTTGATCATAAAAAAATACTCCGTTGACAGGGATGTGTGCAAGATTTGTTACTAATCGTATAATCCCATGGATTAAATATAAAAAAAGATAAGGGATCATATAACGTCGTAATTTAGCTTCAAAATACTTGAATGAATAAAGTTCTTTAAGAGAATTAACTGATCTTTGGTGGAAAGAATATCCCATATTAAATCCCATAATTATCATTAATATAGGTATTGATATCCGCTCCCAAAAAGACGAGTAATATTGATGAAGAAATTGATGAGTAAAACTGTGATCCATTATAACTAAAGCTAACATGATAGCCTTCAGCATATCTATTTGAAAAAAGTGCATTGATTTCTCTTGATTATCATTTTGTTCTTCTAAATGTAAATCAGATGATATTGATTCATTTGTTGATTGAATTGCTGATTGATTTATCTGTATATTTTCTCTATGATTTTCTGCTTGGTTTTCAACTTTATTTTCTATTTTCGTAATTTTCTTGAAAGAAGCGTTCATTTTTTTCCACAAATGTTCATCAATGAATTTCAAATTCCATTCTGGATCGTAATTTTCTCGAATGGAATAATTATTCTTCTTTAATTATCAAATCCTTTTTTAATCTTTTTCTCTTTTTGTTATAGGTTGACGGAGAATTGTTTTTAATTTTTCGGGTTCAATTTTTCGGGGATCACTTAAGTAAATTTCATGATGCTTACCTGATAATAAATATCCATTATCCTTAGCAAACTGATGCATTTTCTTTATTATTGGTGGTTCATCATTATATGGCCCAACATACAGCAATTGAACACATTCACCTTCATCATAACTTTCCCAATATAATTTGGGTTGCATTTTAGGATTTTTAGATTCTTTTAATATTGTTACAGCTAGATTTATTTGATTCTCTTTTACAAAATCAGGTATTCTTATCATCATTATCCACTGCCATTGTTCTTTATTTTCCATAGACCATTTATTCATATCATCCATAAACCATAGTCCTTCTAATGGAGGAACAACATAATCATTCTCTGGTTGCTGCTTTTTGATAACTTTCATTTTCAAAGTATATGAAATACTATATAGCAATTGTACAGCTTCTTGATATTCTTTAGAATTGTTTGGATTACCCTTTCCATTAACCATAAAAAATTTCATTTTGGGGATTGTAATAAAAACTGGGGTTTCTCTTGGGGGATTATACAACTCTGGGAATTCTTTTTTAAAATCTATTTTTTTCTTTGATGACATTGACTTTTTTCCTTCTAATTATGATAATGAAAAAAAAGGAGTGATTATGTTCTTAAATTCTAAAAATCAAGTGCTTAAGTATCTGATTTATTAAACTTATTTACACTTATTTACACATATCCACTCTATTTTTCGATCTTCTATTTCTTTAACTGCGAGGTTTAAAACTGTGAGTTGGGCAGTTCTCAACATTCATTGTAGCAGGAACTTCATGTCCAAAACAGTCCCCTTTCGATTCATCAATTGGTTTATAATATTCACAATCTTTACATTGACTCATTATTTTCACCTATACAGCGTAATAATCAACCTTAATGTCTTATTATTCAAAATGCGAATTTTTAAGAGATCAGGTTATTACTACTACCTTTATTTTCCTAAACACTTTATTTTGTGTATAAATGTTTAGGTGATTTGAAATTATATTTGTGACAATAAAAATATTTTTTAAAAAGAAAATTAATATTAAATTAGTCACAAATTAAAAATAGAGGTTATTTCTAATTAATCAAAATCAAGTTCAATTGCGCACCTTTTTCAGTGAATTGGGATTGAATGAAAATCAAATTGAAATCTTTTTCCTATTATTAACAAAAAATAGTCTTACTATTTCTGAGATTCAAGAAGAAACAAGTCAATCATATTCCCAAACGGTTGTAAATCTCAAATACCTTCAAAAATTAGGGCTTTTAACTGTAGAAAACTGTAAACCAAAAAAAGTTCATTTATTTGATCCAAAAATATCAATACAACAACTAATTGAAAAAAAAAACGAATATTTCCAGCAGAATTTAGAAAAAATCGAAAGAGAAATAAAAATACAGACAAGCCATTTCGGTGTATGTGCAAAGGAAATTTCCCATTATTATTATTCTGATATAGGATTAGGTATTGAAAGGTGGTTTCGATTAATCTATAATGCAGAAAAATCTATTGTCCTTTCATCTCTTCCTTTGAAAATATATAAGCGAATTGAACCTGCATTAAAGCATGCGTTTCAAAAAGGAATTCAAATTCAAATTTACTATTCTCGATTGGATTTTAATTTTGAGAATCAAGAGATGGAAGTTTTAGAAAAAATAATGGATATTCTTCAGAATTTGCGTTTTAATTTGATAGAATTAGAAGAAAAAACGTGTCAGAATGTTGGATTTAATAATCAAATAATTCAGAATGGATTTCTTCTAATTGATAACATTTTTTTTAATTCACTGGGATTTTTAGATGAAAAGGTGTTCTACATTCATGGCTTTTATTCAAAGAATACCGTTGAACAAATTACTCGCCTTTTTCAGTTGAAAACCCCAAAAAAACATATAGAATTGAAATATCCAAAGGTGTATAGCAAAATAATCCAGATAATTCAAACAAACCAAAATCCTATTAAAACTCGAGATCTCAGTAGAATTATCGGAATTGGGGGAACTAAGCTTAAACAAATGTTAGATTTTTTAGTGAGAGAAGGTGAAATTCAGAAAAAAATTGTCAGTTCTACTCGAGGTCGTCCTGCTGTTTATTATTTTTATTAATATATTTTTAGAAATATGATTTTTTTGAAAACTTAGCTCATAACCAGTGTGTATGAACAAAACTTTATATAATCCTATTTTTTGCATTCTTTTATTGATTTTAATTGAATGGATTAGATTTTAAAATTTTACATAAAATAGAGCGAGTTTATTTGAGTTTTTAATATTCTCACGATGCTTATTGATATGTTTTAAGATCTTTTTTTTTGATTACACATTGAAAGGACATAAAATAACAAACATTTATATATGATACACACTATTATTTAATTGTAATACACACTCATTACATAAAGTGAAAAATTATGAATCAATTAAATTACAATAATAGATACCCCCAATACCGATATCAAATTCAATTTGAAAATCGATTTGTTGCTTATTAAGAAATAGATGAATTCCTGTAGTTATACCTTTTTTTTGATAATATTTAAACCAAAATAAAATTCAAGGTGAATTAAATGAACCAAATGCATAATCGAAACCAACAAAAAAATCTTAATCGCATCCAAGCCGAAAATGAGACTTTCTATCTCCGATTTCGCTTCTGAACAGAAATCTCAAATTTTATTTATATTTTTTTCCACTCCCTTTTTTACCTTAATGAAAGATTATTGGCGAAATAAATTAAGATTAAGAAGAAAATATACAGAAAACTATTATTATTTCTTTGATTTAGCTGAATTTGATTAGAATGAAATTTTATGATATCAGCTTACAAATTGACGAAACTCTTCTAAATTATCCTGGTGATCCTCCTGTAAAATTTCAGAAAATAGAGACAATTGGAAAAAGCCAATGGAATTTATCAATAATCTCACTTAGCGCACATTCAGGAACACACGTTGATTCTGACTTGCATATATCTGCTACTGGGAGACCTGCCAGCGAAATAAATTTAGAGCAATGTTATGGAAAAGCATTAGTGGTTGATCTAACTGAATTATCTCTTGGGGAAATGATCCAAATTCATCATCTTAAGAATTTTATTATTCATCCTCAAGATTGGACAAATTTAATTATCTTGTTTAAAACGGGTAATTCTAAAATTGGATATGATACTTTTCATGAAGATTGGGTAGGGCTTTCACTCGAAGGGGCTAATTTTCTAAGAAAATGTGGTATCAAAGCTGTAGGAATTGATTCACTTACAATCGGAACATATGATACTCATAAAGAATTACTATTACATCAAATCTTGGTGTATGAAGGCTTAAATTTGGTTGACGTTACTCCAGGTGAATATTTATTTGTTGGATTTCCTATAA
The DNA here is from genome assembly GCA_021498095.1 of Candidatus Harpocratesius repetitus. Taxonomy (GTDB): domain Archaea; phylum Asgardarchaeota; class Lokiarchaeia; order Sigyniarchaeales; family Promethearchaeaceae; genus Harpocratesius; species Harpocratesius repetitus. Next base: position 2,252,059 of record JAIZWK010000001.1, read on the forward strand.
AAATTAGGACAGAAGGTGCATTTGTTCGTGCAGTTCTAATCAAAGAATGAGTACTAGCGATTTTTAACGAATTCTTTTTTTTTTCTACCTTTCCAAATTATTTTTGTAAAAAATGAATCCAAATCTTTCATTTCTTCAAAAAATGCTAACATATTTTAATCAGAGTGACAATTTTAATTAATAATGTCATTTGATATCTTTCTTTTAGAAACGCTCAAATTTAAAATTCAATCAAAATTAGATCAATATGCTCCACCATTAATTGCTAATCTCTCAGAAAGAGCCAATGATCTTTATATTATTCGACGTATCTTCTATCAGCAGTTGCTTAAAATATTAGATGAATCTTATATTGAAAATGCTCTTAAAAATTCCAATATGACTTTTTCAGATTACGTCCGCTCTTCTATTCGACAGATTTTCAAATCTTGTAATCCAAAATATGCACAAAACTTGAAAATATTAGAAGAAGATATTAATGAATTATTTATCTTGTTATAAAGTTCATTATTAATCTCAAGAAGCTTTTTCATACTAAAATGTATTGTGAAATTTCTTGATCATATCTACATAATATCTCTTTTCAATAGTTTGGGATCGTTTTTCATCATAAGGAAGAAGGTGATAAACACGTCAAATCCATGGAATTCTCTCTTTTCTAAAGAAATTTCGCTTTCATTAAATAATTCTAATTCCCAAGACACTGTTTCAGATAATTCAAAAAAAACCAATACCAAATCTAATTCTGTTTCTTCTTCTGAAGATGCATCTTTTAATTTAAACATGATTTTCGACAATATACCTGAAGATATTTCATTATCTGATTCAACAGCTAATTCAAGTTCAATAAAGCAACCTAATCTTAATCATCACATTAATTCAAGTTCTGACCTTCCTTCCTTCTTTTCTTCTACTGAAATCCCATTTCCTTCTTCAAATAAATCGACATACGTCTCAAAAGAATCATTGGATTCTTTAGAAAATGAATATTTTCGAAAAAAAAAACTTAAATTTCAAAATGTTCCAAAAATAGTCGATTCTTCCAACTTTAAACATGATGAAAACTTCAATTTAGAATATGAATATAATGAACCCAAAGACAATGTTGATAGAGAAGCAATTAACCCATCATCAAAAACCAGTAAATTATCAGATATACGTTGGAATCAAATGAGAATACCAAGATCAAACAATATTTATAAGGATCTTTCCAAAAAACCAAAACCACTTCCTTATAATCACTCTAATGAAAAGTCACAACGAAATTTTGGAGGAAATAAAGCTTTACAAAATATGTATAATCGAATGCAATCTCGTGATCAATTTAAGAATTTAGAACATTTATCACAAAGACAGCAGAAAACAGAAAAAATAGATTTAGGTTTTAAAAAACTAGCTAAACAGCAAAATGTCACTGCTGAACATCTTCAAAATTTTAAATCAATCAAAAATTCGATTGATAATAATAATAATAAATTTGATGATCATAGTTATCTTAATAATATTTCTAACAAAAATACTTTAAAAAATAATTCAGAATTACATTATTATTCTCAAAAAAACGCACATTATAATGAACAGAATTTTTCCTCATATATTAATAAAGATCTCATAAGAAATTCAAGTTTTAAAAATCAAATGAAAGATAATTATAGTATTAGGAATCCTTCAACTAAAGCAGATATCCAGTATAAAACAGTTAATAATCAAAATTTTCATATTCCAGATATCCCTCCGATGAAGAATAAAACTAAATATTCAATTAGAAATGTATTTGGATTAAAAAATCTTGCATTTCCTGAAAATAATTCTTTCCAAAATCGAGAAAATAACAATAAAAATTTATACTCATTATCAAAAATTTCTTCCTACCCAGAGATTAATTATGCTTCAGAACATAGGCCTTCTCCAGATCCTTCAAACAAAAGACATAATAATCCCGCATCTCGACAATTCTCAAGATTTCAAGACTATTCGAATGCACAGTTTTCTTCAGTCTCTAAACCTTCATTAAATCAATCCTCTTTTGTTGATTTTAACCAAAATAATATAAATCAAGAATTTTTGGATAGAAAACAAGGAATGTTTACAAGTTCTGGCAATTTTGACAATCTCAATTCTCCTGGCGCTTCTATTTATCCAAATGGTTCGAATTATCCAAACGGCTCAAACAATTCTAATCGTTTTAATTATTTTAATCATTACATTATTCCGCAATCTCCTTATAAGGAAGGATATGCTCATGAATTTCCTAAGAATGCGTATGCTCAAACATCACGATTTGGTTTCCGAAGTTTTAATAATTCTATACCAAATCAAAATGAATCACCATTTTATCGAGCAAATTTTCAAGATCAACAGCAATCCGATCATTTTTCAAGATATAAGACACTATTTGAACCCAATGAACTTAGTATTCAAAATCAAAATCATCAAATTTCAGATTATTCACAGCGCTCGTTCTTTCAACCACCTAATTTAGCTTCTCGTATTCAACCACTTAATTTAGAAAGACAAATCGATCCCCTTCATCAAGTATATCAAAGGCATGAAAATAGCACTGCATTCCGACATTTTAATCAAGAAGAGTTAACATATCCGGAACCGGTCTCCCGACATCAGTCAGAAGATTTTGATCTTCGTAGATCTTTTATAATTGAAACAATTTCTGATATGAAATCAACTGCACCTTTAAAGATCCAAATCCTTGAAATGCTCAATAATAAAAAATCTGTCTCAGAAACAGAATTATTAAGACAAATTAAAAAATCAGGCCAATATCTTGGAAATGTAGCATTGGGATTAATTATGTTTCACTTGATCGAAGAATTTGGCTCAGATATGATCCAACGTTCCTTTTCTGAGGGAAAATTTTTCTACTCCCTTTCTTCTGAATTTAAAGCAATTTTTAAAGATTTTTAGTGTTGATAAGTTTTTTTTGTTAATTTTAGTGACAAAAACCTTATTATAAAATCAACCAATTTCTAAATTATTAAGAATTTTCTTGTAGAATTATAGTGTTTTTTCTGCTTGAAATTCTTGATAACTAGCTATTATAGTGATTTTTATGGCTGAAGAAAAAATAATGAACCGCTGGATAGTTGTTGTCGGAGCGGTTTTAATTCAATTAGCTTTGGGTACAATCTATTGCTGGGGAAATATGACCAAATATATAACACCATATTTGAATCAATACGCCAGTTCACCATTAGAAAGTACTCAAACGTTGTGGATTTTTGCGATTGGTTTACTTGCATTTGCAATCACCATGATTTTTTCTGGTCAATTGCAACATAAAATCGGACCAATGCCAGTAGGAATAATTGGTGGTGTGTTAGTCGCTACTGGAGTATTGTTATCTTATTGGATGACAAGTCTTTTGGGAATGATCTTAACCTATGGATTATTATTTGGGATTGGAATAGGATTTGCTTATGTAACTCCAATTGCGTGTGCTGCAAAATGGTTTCCTGATAAAAAAGGTTTAATAAATGGAATTGCAGTTGCAGGTTTCGGAGCTGGTGCTTTTATATTTAATATAATTGCCACTGCATATGTAAACCCCCAAAAACTTGCAGATCCATCTGATCCAACAATCCTTGCAAGGGTTCCTGGTCTTTTTATATTATTGGCGATCATTTATTTCGTAATGATTTTGGGTGGCTCGTTGACTTTACGAAATCCTCCAGAAGGATATATTCCAAAAGGATGGACACCTCCCGAACAAAAAGAAAGTAAGACTGTGTCAATTGGTGTAGAAATTCCTCGTGAACAAGCAATAAAACTCCCTCAATTTTGGATTCTCTGGGGAATGTTTGTATTAACTGCAGCAGCTGGATTATTCACGATTGGTTATTACTCTACTTTTGGAAAAAATGCTGCATGGGGTACAGATGTATTTCTTAGTTCTGTGGGCTCATGGGCTGCCTTATTTAATGGTTTAGGCCGAATTGTTTGGGGAAAACTTGCAGATGTTATTGGATATAAGAAAGTCCATTTAATCACTTTCGGAATTCAAAGTGCATTAATGTTAACTTTTGCATTGTCAATAAATAGTCAAGTAATGTTCTTCATCTGGGTCTGTTTGATATATTTCTGTTTTGGTGGAAATTTCTCTCTCTATCCAACAGGAACTGCAGATCTCTTTGGATCAAAGAACTTAGGTCCAAATTATGGCATTATCTTTACTGCTTATGGAATTGCAGGAGTTACGGGTGCATTATTAGCAAAACCATTAGGAAATTCCCTTGGTGCATGGGGTCTATTTGTTACAATGGGTATATTAGGTATTCTGGCTTTAGTCTTAAACTTAATTTTAAAACCTGTTAAATTAGATTCATCTAAGACTGCATAAATCAAAAAAGAGATTTGTACAATTTATATTAATGAAATTTTTTAGTTTTATTTTTTCTTTTCTTTTATAAATTTGTTCAATTTTCATATTTGATTAAAAATGATAATGTTTGTTAATAAAGACTTCATTATATTCTAGAAAATATAAGAAAAATAGAATATTTAAAAAAAGGATGACTTGATTGTTCTGGTTGTTTTAGAATATTCTATCGATAATTTCATAAAATCATTATCTGAAACTTGGCCATAATGAAGAATCGAGATTGAGATCCCTCTTTTTATTCTTAATATTATTACTTTTATTAATATTCCTCAACTTCTGCAATCGCGCGTTTTTCAATATGCTTACGTTTTCCAATATGAAGTTTTTGCTTTTTTTCTTCCTCCCTCATTTTTTTGAGCAATTTTCTATTTTCAATTATTTTTTCATAACGATTTTTTTCGTGGTTGAATTTTGTTGATCGATCTTCCACATCTAGGTCTGCTAATTTTTGAATGTCTTCATGACGCTTTCTGTTTAATTCTGCATGTACATTTTTTCGAGGTTTTTTGTATTTATCTGTCATGGTTTTTCACCTAAAAATTCGTCAGTTTAATTTTTTTTTAAAAATACATGGAATCTTAATTCCTGTATAAAACTTAGTATTTTATTTGATTCAGATTTAGAACAATCGTAGAGAAAAAATAGTGTCATCCATAATACTTTACTAAATTCGTCTTAAAAAACTTTTCATATTCTTATTATAAGTAAATTTCTTAAGAATTTGACAAAAAAATCATCAAAGATTCAAAAAAGTACTATATGAATTCCGAGAATTTCTTATGAAAAAAATTAAAATGCGGGAGATCCGCAATTTGGACATATTCGCTCATTAGGTTTTAATTGATGGGAACAGACTTTACAAATTCGAATTCCATTTCTCATCTGCTTTTTCCTACGTCGCTCCGCCAACCTCTTTCTCGCTAAAGCCGCTTTTTCTTCTTCAGTCATAGTTGATTCTTGACTTTTGGATTCTTCTTCTTTTTCTTCCTTTGATTTTTCTTCTTTTTCCGTTTCGCCAGCAGCTACACCAACAGGCTGAAATCCGAACAAACCTCTCTTTACTTTAAATTTACCTTTTTTAATAACTCCTTCTTCAGTAGTTTCTTCAGATACCTTTGTACTAGATGCTTCTTGTTCTGCAGTTTTTTCTTCTTTTATCATTGTTTTTTCCTCTTCAGTTTTAGCTTTAGACTCTGAACTAACTTGTGTAGTCTCACCTTCAGGATTCCATGTTTCTTCTTCTAATTCTTCTAACATTCCTCCTCCAGTTTCTTCTTCTCCTGGATAAGGTTCCCCATTAATTTCATAAACTCGGTGCTCATCTAATTTAATTAAGCCACCACAATTTACACACCTGAAAATATTTTTTAATCCAATATTTTTCTTCCATGTATATAGAGCCGCACAACATTCGTGATAAGGTTTGCCGCAAAGTGGACATGACATTTTATCTTCAGGTAAAGAACAGTATTCACATATTTCTTTTCCACAAATAAGACATGGACCAAGATTTGGTTCAGCAGCGGTGAGTAATTTTGCTACATTTTCATAGTAGAGTTTTTTATCCTTATCAATTTCCTGCCCTCCTTCTGCTCGTAAATCAGGTAATGTCTTATTTTTAGCCAAAGCAACAAATTTACTTAAAAATTCTTTTTCGTTTTGGGCATAGAATAATCCGCCTGAAGTAAGAGTCGATATTATTCGAAGTTTTACATCATCTGAATACCTTTCATTCCCCCCAATGCGAATAATATCAATAAATGTAGGAAAATTTTTGACAGTTTCAACTAATTCCATTAATGCTTCTGCATATTCAGATGATTTCTGGCTCGGAGAATCACTAATTACAATTACTCGATAATTTCCTGCTTTTTGGGCCGCTTTTTGAGCTAAAAAGCTTAAGCAGTAAAACAATCCATTTTCAAAATTACTTTGACTGATTTCTCGTTTTTTCCAATCTGTATTAATTTGATTTTTGATTTCTTTTATATTACTCATCTCTTCAGATAGAAAAGGTGTGTTTTCTTTTAAAAAATAGAAACAACTAAATGAACAGTTTGGAATTTTATTCAATTTATCTTTTATGAATTGATCTATTCCTTTGAGTAAATTCTTTTTTGATAAAATATCAGTTGATAAATCTAAGTAAAACACAATCGATTCGGGCAAAAGTGTTGGTGTCATGGTAACTCTCTTTAATTATTTTTTTAAAATTGATTATTTATTGTATAGTAAATACTTCGTAAATTTATGTTAAATAGTTTGTTCATCATGGTTCCTCTACAATGAAATTATTATTAACAATCCACACTAATATATACATGGTGACGCAACGTTGAGTGAATCTGATGAAATATACGTCCAACAGCGCGATGAAGGCGAAATTACTTATAAAATTATCGTGATTGGAGATCCGGCTATTGGTAAAACTAGCCTAATCCGTAAATATGTTAAATATCAATTTGAAAAGGATTATATTCCTACTGTCGGTGTTTCAATTTCAAAACAGCCAATAGAATTGAACATAGGAGGAAAACAAATCAAGATTAACCTAATGTTATGGGATCTTGCAGGACAACCACAATTTTTCTTGTTACACAAAGTCTATTTCAATGGTGCCAATGGAGTCTTATTAGGATTCGATCTTACTCGTACTCATACTTACTCTAATACAAAAGAATGGCATAAAGAGTTAGTTAAGAACGGTTTAACTGCTTTACCAATGGTCTATTTTGGTAATAAATCAGATTTGAAGGATGAGAGAAAGGTTGCACAGCCACATATAGAATATATGCAAGAACAACTGGGTATTCCCGATTATGTTGAAACTTCTGCTTTATCTGGTGATAATGTTGATCGATTATTTGAATTGATTGCCCGTCGGATATATGAAAAAAGACAAAATGAAAAAATAACCAGTAAATAAATAAAATGTGTAATTTTCTTTTTTAATATTAAATTATTCAATCTTCTATTCTTAGATCTACTTTTTAAGTAATATAATTTCCATTATTTCAAAATTTAAATTGATTTTATAGATTTTATTTATAATTACAAAATATAATAAAATTTTATGCTTCCATAATTTAAAATAAAATAGGAAAAATTGATTATTCCTATACGATTTTAGGGGAACAAAAATTGGTGAATAACCAAGCAAATCAAGCAAATTTTTTAAGATGCAAAGAGCAATACGTACTAAAGAATTGAAAATGAGGGAAGAACTTTTTCCCAATTGAGATGAAGGAACAAACCATGGAAAACCTTTATGCAATAGTTATGGATATCGGGCAATTTTCGACAAAAATTGGATTTGGAGGTGAAAATCAACCTCGAAATATTTTTTATACCATTACCGGGACTCCAAAATACAAAGCAATTGGAATTGAAGACACCAAGCAGTTATATATCGGGAATGAAATAATAGATTCTTTAGGATTGTATAAAGTACAGCATCCTATTGACAACGGCGGCGAAATAACCGATTGGGTGCATTTTGAAGCATTAATTGATTATGCATTTTATTTACTTCGAGTCGATCCTTCTGTTTGCAAAGTTCTATTCACTACGAATCCATTTTTATCTCGTGAATCAAAATTAAAACTATTTGAATTATTTATTGAGAGATATCAAGCTTGTTATTATCCTGTACGTGGCTCGTTATTAACAATGTATTCAGGTGGGTTTGATACGGGATTGGTTGTAGATATGGGTGCTGCCAATATTCGCATTACTCCAATTTACAAAGGATTCATTTTAGAACATGCAATTAAATTTCTTCCTTTAGGAGGAAATGTTTTAGATCAATTTATGCAAAAGAAAATGCAAGAATTAGGTATTTCGACTGAAAGTGCAGTGCAACGAAATTTAATTCGCGGTTTAAAGGAGCAAGCATGTTTTTGTTCTATTGATTTTGATACCGATCTTACTCAAAAAGATAAATTTGAACGTGAATATGAGTTGCCTGATTCATCGAAAGTAAAAATTGGAGAAGCACGATTTTTAGTTCCTGAATTACTCTTTAAACCTCAATTGATGAGTTTAGATATTGAACCAATTCATAAAGCCATAATTCAAGTAGTTGAAGAGTGTGATGTAGATATTCGTCGAGATCTACTTCGAAATATATTTTTAACTGGTGGAAGTTCAATGTTTCCCTTTTTGGAAATACGTTTAAGGAGAGAATTAGAAGAAGAATTAAGTAATATGGGAAAAATTGCTCAAGACGTCCACATTATTGCACCGAAAGGTAGAGCACTTTCAAATTGGGTTGGTGGATCAATCTTGTCTATGATTCCTGATTTTCAAGAAAGATGGATAACCAGGAAAAAGTATTATGAAGAAGGTATTAGCGAAGAATTACTAAAAGCATAACTTTTTTCAATATATCTATTTTTTAAAACAAGTTAAACGAGCATATCTCATACAAATATGTGAAATTTTAGATATACTAAATGCTTTCATCTTAAAAAATAGCAATAATTTACAGAAGATATAAAAGATTAGAAAAGAGTTGGAAAACTACATTCTAGATCTTCTAAAATTTATTGTTTTCATTTATCAAGAGATTTACATTATCAATTCATAACCGCTTTTCAATTTAAATCTGGGTCTGAACTTTTTTGCCCACCTTATAAATCGTTCACGCAATTCCTTTTCTGGAATTTGCTCCGCAGCAATTAACGCATAGTCCATAAATTTAATCCGCTCAGCGGTCCAGACGGTTTCAAAGCCATATTCTTCAAAAAATAGCTTCTCCCACTCCTTATAACGCTCGATATTTTCCTGCTTTCGGGGATGGATGAACGAATCAAAAATGAGCATAAAATTTTCGCTGTTATCAAACTGGGTGCAGTCCCAGAACTCAATCGGTAGAAAGGAAATATGAGGGATGTGAGGAAGATTTGAAATGTTAATCCACAGCCTTGGGTTATGGGTAAATTCAATCGGAATCTCTTTTACTTCCCGCAAACTCCATAACTCCAATTTTTTGAGAGAAAGGCAGAATGCCCAATTGATGGGAATCTGCTTCATGCGGTGCTTTCCATCGCTTTTAGGCGGCAGCGTTATTTTTTCACCATCGAACATATTTGCATACCACTCACAAAGAAAATCTTCATGAATAGAAATATTGCGCAAGCGATAGCAGTGGGCGAAATCTATGTTGTAGTCATCTAAAACTGCACCAATTGTTCTGAATTCCCGTAAATATTGGTATTGATCGCATTTTAGGGGTATTTTTAGATTGGGATATTCAAAAATAAGAATATATTCTATTTTAGGCGGCCATTTAACCACCTGCAGCTGATTTTCTCCAGATATTTCAATTTCTCTGCAGTTGATGAAGGCGGAAAAATCCGCTTCATTATTGGGATAAATACATTCATATACTTCTAATCTGTAAATTTTATCCACATCTTTCAATTTTTTGATATCGAAAACTTCACCTGCAATTGTCAATACTTTTTTTTTTTCATCGTGATAATCGTATCTTGTATATGCCAAAGTATTAATTACCTTCTTAACCCTTCTGCTTTCATTAATTTTCCCTTTTTTCCTGTATACCTTTATTTTCTTATCCAATGTATATAAAAAAAAACGATATTAAAAAATTAACCCCCTCTTCGGCGAACTTATTTTTTATCCGACAAATCCCTCAATCGCATCCAAATATGCATCAAAACTATTCATGGCACTTTCATCGGCATATTTTTCGTAGTATAAGCGCATCTCGTTTTTGTACTTTAAAAAGTATGCGAAACACTGCTTCAGCATCAACAACTGCGAATTTGAGTTGAATATGCTAACGGGATTTTCAATCTGTGCGTACCATCGGTCGAGTCGGGAGTCAAATTGAATGTTGCCGTTCTCATCCAAAGTGGGAACGAAGTATTCGATTGATTCATCTTCATTTATTTTAATTGTTATGGTTTCACCTTTAACGCCGAATGCCTTGATGATACCTTCGAGTCGTTTCCATGTGGCAATGTATGCATTACTAACACCATTTTTTGATTTCATTAATAATTTGATATCGTTGAAAAATTTTTTCTTTTTTAAATTTGAATCTTTCAAATCCTGTTCGGATGAATGCAGTGTATACTGCTCATAAACCCACTTTGCCAGCACGGATACGGAGTCTCGGATGCCGGAGCCTTGAAATTGTGCAAGATTGCGGAGGTTGAAAAAGGCTCGACAGTCTTCAAGTTCAATCAGCACCATTTTAGAGGCGTCTCCACCAATTTCTGGACTTTTCATCATTTTCGTAAATGTATTAATACCATCTTGATTATTAAATATGTTTATCATAGATAAGCCGTTCTGGAAGGCGGTCCAAACCTTGCGCGCCTTTTCTGTATAATATTCAGTATCGATTGCATCTGCCCCATGCATTCCCACGCCGTAAATACCGGGATACCGCCAATTAACCGCACCGCCTTCCGCTCCGAGTAAGTTCAGCATATTCTCAAATACCAGAAAATCCATAACGAAGCGCTCAATTCCATTATTTATATCGGGTCTATTGGTTTTATAATATTCTTCATTCACCGGGTCCCACATATCCATGGAAAACTGCGGAATTATCATGGAATAGGGCGAAGGCGTGGTAGGGACAATGTCTTTAATTTCATCTGAGATCGGGGTGCCAAGTTGGAAGAATTTGATAGTATGAGCCTCATCATTTTGAATTTGACCGACCATACTTCCGAACACCAGCACTTCTAAGCCTGAACCTATTACTTCACTTTTAGCCATTCCAAATTGTATGAAATTAGCAATAAAGGCGTTTTTTTTGGCGCCGATAATAATAATTGGGTCGGGAAGGGCGCTGGGGGGCACGTAGTAGTGATGATCATCGATTACTTTTTCTTTTAAATATTTCTCAATGTATTCATCATTTTTTTCACCTTTTCTTATATTATTTTCAAGCAGATAATCAATGGTTGAATGAAGTGCTTCGATGCTGGAGAAAAGTGATGCCAAAGACAGCCAAGCCGCCTGCAGCAGTTCCCATTCATGAATTTGTGTGCCTGATTTTAAATTGTTGACACTTTTTAATCTTGTATCTTTAATGAATTGTAAATATTCGCTGTATCCAAGTTTTTTCTGCAAAAATTGGGTTAAATAATCAGCGGCACCTCCAAGGTTAACAGAAATTTTATTATCTGTAAAACCTCCTGCATCTTGGGAAATTTCAATTATTTTATTTAAAATATATTCAATTTGATTGATTACCCCGCTGTTCCATTCTAACGTTCTATCCTTCTTTTTACGGGCAGTCCGCCAGTATTTACGAGTTTCATCATTATCGAACAATTCTTTAAGCAGAACATCTAAATAACCGATTGATTTTCCAGAATCATCGTAAACTATTACACCTTCTAAAGATTCATCAAAGAAATGCTCTTTTAATTCTGTGCCTATGCCGGGAAGGTCTTTATTCAAAGCGTTAAAATCAATAAATAAGTCTCTAAGCTGCTCTGCAATATCGGGAACATTCTTATAAATATTTTTTAATGTTGTTCTAATTTTTTGTAAGCCTGATTTAAAATTCCATCCTCTTACATTTTTTCTATTTTTATAAAATGATCTTACACCAGCTATATTGTCTTCTGCAATTTTTTGAAAAGCAAATGAAAGCAACCGAATTTCAAACATTCCTTTGCGCCAATTTATATTGGTATATATTGGAGTATTTTCTCCTTCGATGGTTTTTGCACTTTCCACCTTATTATTTACTAAAATTCTTACGGTTTGAGATTTTGGATATGAGAAAATTTGATAATACTGCTCTCCAATTTTAATGGGTAGAAACAGCATCTGGATTTTCGGATTTTTAATCAAACCGAGTGGTATTTTTGAATCTTTTACCCCATTTACATTTTCAAATCCGAGCTCCTTAAGAATCTGCTCCAAACTCATATCAATATCTATGCCAACTTTAATTTCTATGAGAGTATTATCATTCATTCCCGCTTTTTTATATACAAATCCTTTTTCATGTCCGATTAAATTAATATACCTGTAATTAAAGTTGGTGAAAAGTTGAATGCTATCTTTCCAGTATTTCGCATTCGCATTTAATTTATTGGTTCCGATTATTTTTTTCATCATTGTTTGATAATCGGGAAGTTTTGTGCCAAGAATATCTTTGATAATATCATTATCAATGGGGTCAACCACAGAGATTTTTCGGGCATTGGTGAGCCAATTAGTGACGATTATCTGCTCGGTGGTTTTGAGGGTGGAAAATTCATTGGTTTCTTTATCGAACTGGTAAACGAAACCGTCTTCTTTGGCTTTGAATGTTTCGCCGCTATCGGTTATTTTTTCAATGAATATTTCTTTTCCTTCGGGGACGTTCCATAGATCATGCAGTTCGGTGTTTTTCAAGAATTCATCGACCGAAAGGTCTTTGAACATGAATAATGCAGCAGTGACGTCTAATCTTCTCCCCTTAACCATGGAATACGGGTTTGCGAATTTTTTAATCACGATTTCGGGCGATTTACCAGGATGAACTTCCTGCAGCCCAATTTTCTATATCCGACTGCATGTGAACAGCGGTGCAATTTGTAGAAAAAACTGAAAATCATTAAAAAATATCATTAATTTTTCTCGAGCAAATTCAAAAGACATTTCTAAAATTAAGGGCTCAATAACTTTTTTCCAATCAATTTTCAACAATTTTTGACAAGATGAAAGAAAAGTTTGGTTAATATTAATGATTTTATCTTTTAAATTTTCCATATATTGTTTACAGATTTTCCTGATTTTCAAGAAAGATGGATAACCAGGAAAAAGTATTATGAAGAAGGTATTAGCGAAGAATTACTAAAAGCATAACTTTTTTCAATATATCTATTTTTTAAAACAAGTTAAACGAGCATATCTCATACAAATATGTGAAATTTTAGATATACTAAATGCTTTCATCTTAAAAAATAGCAATAATTTACAGAAGATATAAAAGATTAAAAAAGAGTTGGAAAACTACATTCTAGATCTTCTAAAACATTAGTAAGGTATTCAATGCAATTCGCAGAGTTAATTTTTTTAGACAGGTAATGTAATAAATTTCGAGCAATTTTCCTATCTTCTGCAGTATATTTTTCTTTATCACCGAAAATATAGTTGAATTCTTCACGAATAAAGTTTATTTCATTAATAATGGTCTGATCGATTTCTGAAGAGAAATTTATACGAATTTGCATGATGTGTCACTATGTACTGATTTCTAATCAATGGTTAATGTTACACTATTGTTTGGGGGAAGATTTATGATTTCGCTTTGCAAACACTCCAATTTTAGATGAAGAGTCTGCCTTTAATCAATTGAACTTTTGAAATTATTCCAATTTTTGTCAATTGAAATTGGAAAGTTCATTCATTGATATTAAATTTTACCCTATTATCACCATGCTCATTTCTTCCTAAAAATTTTTTTACATTTTGTTTCTAAATATGTTCTATACTTCTATTTTAGCAACAAGATCACATTTTCGTAAAAAAGTAAATAGTGAAGCACGAAAATTTTAAAACGCAGAATCTTTATCTTTGATATGAATTTTTTAAACAATACAGAGCAAAATAGCATTCATCCGAATGCCACCGAGTATGAAATTCAAAAAGAAAGATATGCTCATATCAATAATATTCAAATTTATTATGAATGTGAAAATGCTGAACAACCAGATGATAGATCTGCGATTCTTTTAATTCATGGTTGGACGGCAAATCGATTACGACTTCATCCTCTATATATTCAGTTGATTGAAGCAAAATATCCTGTTTTTCGCTTGGATTTGAGAGGACATGGATGGTCACAGAAAGAAGCTACTCATGATTTCTCATTTAATATTATGAAAGATGATATTGATAAGTTTATTCAAACTATAATTATTGGAAAATATGGATTCAAAAAGGTCATTGTAATTGCTCACTCAATGGGTGGCTGTATTGCTCAGCTCTTGGCAATAGAACAACCTACTTATTTAGAAAAGTTGGTTTTAATCGCAACTTCTGCAAATTGGGCAGATAAACCATTCTTAAAAATAATTTATTGGCTATTTATTCAATACTATAAAAGTCATTTTTGGAAGAAATACATGAAAAAGAAAGATGGCCATGAACCATTGGGTTTAGAGCACTTTCCAATGTGGGGAACGAAATATAATACTCACGGACGTACTTTATTTACTTGTTTTCATGCTACAATTCAAGGATTGGAAAATATGCGCATATTTGATGCTCGAAAACTCTTGCACAACGTTCAAGTTCCCACCTTAATCATAGTAGGAGAAAAAGATATCGATGCACCATTAAGATATTCAAAAAAAATACACGATTTGATACCTAACTCTGAATTAGTCGTTATTCCTGAAGCAAATCATGATGTAGTTATAGGAAAGGCGATAACCGCTTATGAACATATTAAAAATTTCATCAATTCTTAAAATCTAAAATCAAAAAGATAAAAAAATACCTAAATTAAAAGGTGTTTAGCTTTCTTGAGATTTAATCGGCTCTACAAATCGGACCATCTCTACTTTGTAGAGTTTTTTTTGCAGCTGCAGCGCATCCTTTACTGGAACTTTCTGTCCAGTTAGAATACCACGTAATAAACGTAAACCATATTCCCAAGTGCCAATAAAATGTACTTTTTCCCATAACCAAATTAATAGTTGGAAAAAGCCAATTGATGTTAGGGTTAAGGCTATTGTCCACCATTTATTCACTGTACAACGATGCGCTAGATCTAAATTAAAGATTGCAGCAAAGGCAACCCTTATAAAACCATCCAACCATTGGTAAATAAAAATAGAGAGTGCAATCATTCCCCAACGACGAATAGGAAGTGAATATTTTAACCATTTTTCTTCATTTAATTTTGGATTAAATTCCACTAATCGAAAAAGCAGTAGAATAACATATCCTTGGAAAGCTGTATTAATGAATATAAACCAAGTTGGATGGATGTGAAATGCTGGATCAAAAATAAAAGTCCCATTAACAATTTCTAACGCAATAACAATTCCACCTATTATCAATAATACTAAACATCCTAAATATGCATATCTAATATGGCGAATGGTTGGCTTTTCTTGAGCAATAATCTCTCCAATACAAGATCCAAAGAAAGTAATGCCTAACATTGGGAAAACAGGTGCTTCCCGGCCTCCCAACCACACTAAAATTGTTCTTCTGAATGGATAAACTACATCATCCATGAAATGATCTCCGGATTGAAGTGTCCAATCTACATTAGGATCTGGCCATATTACTAAAGTGTTAACCCAATTTTGGACCAACGGTGAAATTAGAAAAATGGTGCATCCAATTGAAAAATAAATTGCAATTTTAATTATTGGTTTGTCTAGATAATGAAGTAGGAAAAAGAACAATGCAGAAAATAAAATTCCAAAAGCAATTACATCTAGTGCTTCGACAAAATAGAAGAAGTCAAGTTTTTCTGAATGCCATGTCCAATCCCGAAACAATTCATCAAACACACCCCAGGTTGTAAAAAAAGTGGTATATATTTTAGCAATAATTAACACAATAAAAGAGTATATTACTTCGTTGAGAAGAATTTTGCTGTGGGCAACTCCTCGCTTTTCTGCTTCAACCATTCTGTAATAAGTAACAACACCACTTATCAGTATAAAAAATCCACGCCAGTGAGTAATAATGATAACTATTCCGGCAATAGGTAACATCCAAGCTTTTAGCAAAGAAATATTTGCATGACCTATTAAATACCATACCGCAAGCATCATGTGTACTGCAACCATGAAAATAATTGCGATTCCTCGTAAAAAATCTAAAGAAGTCAAACGCTTCATAATTACTGTTTCTTGTAAAACTTTAAAATTGTTTAGAACGATTGATTCTAACACTAAAAGGATTGTATTAATCATTTAGTTCTTTAAGATTATAAGAGAGAAAGTTTGAAATTGAGAAAGCGAGAAAGTCTGAAATTGAGAAAGAGGGAAAAAGGGAATGTAAATACTATAATGGGATTTGACGTAAGTATTTTGTCGTGGTGCGTCGATTAATTATTGCCATGAACTCTGAGTTCTCAGCTCTAGTTGATAACTTTAATTGATCTAAAAATTGATCTAAATCAGTAAAGTTGTTGAAATAACGTGTTTCACCTTGTACGGTGATTTTTACTCCTCGATGTTTTAGGTAGGCATAAATTCCGCCGATATTAACATCATGTTTCACATAACAATTTGGTTCTTCTCCATTTTTCTTGGGTACTGCCCAAAAATCTCTTTTAAGCAGATATTTACGATACATTGAACACATTTTTTTTTCACACATCCTGGTTTTTTGTTATTTATTTGGAAATATTCTTCAGTCAAGTGAAATGACTTAAGATTTTGCACAAGAATGTTCGTTGTGCGTGTGAGAAATATATGAGGCCACACATCCCCATATTATCCCCAACTCATTAAATTTCGTTTGTTCTTATGAACCCACTTATTATCTGAATCACGTAGAGAAATGATGTTCATATCATCTCCATAGTGAGTTAATAATATCAAAGGGAAAATCGTTATTTAAAGACCAAACCTAAAACTTTTGAATGAAACAAGAAAAAATTTTACAATCCAAATTTAATGGCGACAAAATTCGAAAATATTTCATAGAAAAAAGTGAATTGAGATAATCATAAAAATTTTGTCGCCCGACTAAAATCATGCATAGATGTTATCCAGAGATTCCCCTCACCATCCTTTATTCTAAACTTCTTTAATATTTTTGTCGGACACTTGCTTATAATCCCGACATAAAATATCAAAACTAGGATCTGATATAAGAAATTAACATGGTCGACAAAAACAAGAGTAATTTTGATAATCTGCTCTCCAGATAGTCCCCGCTTCGGGTTTGTTGAGATATTTTTCTCGCTTTTCTCCCCTGCTTCGGAATTTCTTCCGCCCAAATAGATGAAAAGAATTTTTTCTTTCTTTAAGTCGAGTCTTTGGGAAATTATGAACTAGCTTTCAATTAATCTTAAAAAAAGCTCATTTTGATGTAATCCATGAAAATCCTCATCATTTTTTGCTAATTTGCGAAATTTTGGATTTAAATTAACTGCTTTTTCTAAATACATTAAAACATCTTCAGGTAAATGAAGACAAGCAGAAACACAAGCCAGATTATAATAGATTTCTCCCAAACGACGATTATATTTCGATAACTGGAAATTTTCTAAAGCTTTTAGAAAGAATTCCTGTGCTTTTTCATAATTCCCCTTTTTATGTTCAAATGTTGCTTTTTGTTCCCAAATTAGTGCTATTCCCAAAAAATCTGGGTGAGATGGATTTTGAGCTAAAGAAAAAGCAGTTTCTAAAAATTCATTTGCTTTTTTCAAATTCCCTTGTAATCGAGCAGCGCGTTCTTTTATTAAAAGAATTTCAAATTGGATATGGAATTCATTATTGGCTTGGGCTAATTGTTCTGCTTCATTAAGATATGGAATAATCAGGTCTAAGTTGAATTCTATATCTGTTTTATGAAGGTTTAATTGTATTTTTGCCATATGAAAAAGTTGACGTGAAAGTAAAACTTGATTTGGTGATTTTTGCCGTTCATTTGCTTCAATTGCATCTTCACAATATTGCTCCGCTAAAGAATAATTCCCTAAATAAAAATAAAATTCACTTATTTTGAGATAGAAAGTGCTTTGTTCTTTCAATTCTAAGGTTGGTTTAATTTCTTGAATAATTTTGATAAAATCAGTAAGATATTTTCGAGCTTCTGAAAAATCATCATATTCCAAATAAATCTCAATTAATGGAGAAAGTAAATTTAAAACTATATGGAAATTCTTTAATTCATGTTCGCGTTTCAAAGCTTGCAGAAAATATCTCTCTGCTTGAATAAAATTTCCTAATTTAAAGAGTACATTAGCATAGTTTTCAAGGACAAATAATTCTAATTGAGGATGAGAATTAGATTGTAAAAGATCGATTGCAAGTTTTAGATAAAATTCAGAAGATTTCAAATCTCCTTGAGCATAATAGATCTGACTAATTAAATAGACAATTTCTGCATTTTTTATTGATATTTCAACTGATTCAAAGAGATCATATGCATTTAATGCATGAGATAATGCTTTATCATAAGATTTTAAATGCAAAAGACAGCGCGCCAAATTTTGATGGATTTCACCTTGAATTACTGGATTTTCTTGAAAAATTCTAAGGTCTGCTGCTTTTTGAAAGAATTTCAATGCATCCTGAAAGTTATTTTCAAATTCAGAAATTTTCGCCTTATATTCATATATTTCAGCTTCTTTAAAAATTGCTTGAGCTTTTTGATATCTTTCAAGTGCTAAATCAAGCCAATGTTTTGCTTCTGTGAATTTTTGATTTTGATATAATTTTTTCGCTTTATTAAATTGGGATTCTGCCTTTTTAAAATCATCTTTGGCTTGAATCGAGCTCATATAAAGGAATTAATGCATCATCATAGAAAAATTTTCATTCTTTTATTATCGGAAGATTACTTTTTCATCTTTAAGGAATACTTGTGAAATTAAATTTGAACGAAAATCGTCATTTTCAATGGGTGGTGTTAATTGAAAATATATTGTTCCGTTATATGAATTATCTAAAAAGTTCGCCAAAAACTGAGGATTTTGTTGAAAAAAGGCAAATTCTGGGTCGGCATAAGTGAGAAAAAGTCTATCATGAGAAGCTCGTTTAAAATTTCCTTCAGATTGCCACGCTTCGTACCAAATTGATCCCCGAAAAAAAAGGAAAGATTTTAAATTTGAAGTAGATAGAGTGGATGGAGTAGAAGGAGTGGATGGAGTAGATGGAGTAGATGGAGTAGAAGGAGTGGATGGAGTAGAAGGAGTGGATGGAGTAGATGGAGTAGATGATGTATTTGGAATATTTGAAGATGGCCAGTAGTTTTTCATAATTGAAATGAACTTTTTTAGTGAAATATGATAATCGAAGCGTATTTCAATCCAATTTTGTTGTTCTGCCTGAAAATCGTAATATTTCATAGGAATGTTGGGAATTGGTAAATTTAACTGAGTTAGGGTGGAATCAAATTCTGGTTCCTTTTTATTATATGTCGTTTCTTCTTTGGAATTAAAAGGATCTGATTTATTTGTAATTTCTTGGTCATTAGGCTTATTTATCAATCGCGATTGAACGAACATTTTACAGAATGCCAAAAAAACTCCTTTTCCATAATATTCTGTACCAATACTATCAGGAAATTTATCAGGAAACCACAATTTAACACGTTTTTGGAAATCTTTTGAGGGACGACGTGATCTTTTTTTTTGTATATTACGTTTAGTTGTGAAATCGATATAATACTGGGAATATACAAATGAAAAACGGGGAAAGAGTAAAGATTGATATTTTTTAGTAAATTCTTTGATTGTTTTAATGGTTTCGCTGTTCATTTCAAATTTTTCATTGCATAAAATTTCCCATTGGATTTTTTTTGAGATTGAAAAGTTTTCATTGAGTTCTCCTAATATTTTATCCATTTCTTGAATTTTTGAAGCATTTGTTATCAATTTAATATTATATTGTTTAAAATCTGAATCAGAATTTAGATCTCTTCTGTGTTTTTGAAGAAAAAATAATAAATCATCTATGGAACGAAATATAACTCGCTCTATCTTAGCAACAGCATCAATCCAATTCTCTTCTATTTTTTCAATATTTGAAAATAGTGCCGAAGAACTCTTTTTGGAGAGATTTACAAAGTGATATTGTTGCATAAGTAAAATTCACGCGCCTAACATTTAAAGTCAAATATTTTTTTTGAGTTTTTTTATTTTAGTTCTATTATTTTAGTAACTTAAAACATCCGCTTTTTTGTGAATTTGCTTTTCTTCCAATAAAAAATTAGTTAAATTAATTTAACTTGAAAAATTTGGATTGAAAAAATGAAAATAGAAGAAAATTTAAAAAAAAATGAGAATTTGGGAAAAAAAAATGATTTAGAATTTCGTCCTGAATTTGATCCTTTTGCTCGTAGTCGTAATAAAGGGCCGATTTTCTGGATACTTCATCATATTTTCTTCAAAACTAATACAATTATTATATTTTCTTGGCTTAGTCTAGTTACTCTAATACAATTATTATATTTTCTTGGCTTAGTCTAGTTACTCTAATACAATTATTATATTTTCTTGGCTTAGTCTAGTTACTCTTTCTGCATATATGTTTCCCTACCCATATATCAATTTGGGCTTTTGCTATTGTTCGAAGAGCTTTTGCAGGCGCTGGGCGTTTACTCGGAATAATGAACCAAACTTCCGAAATTTCCGAGAAACAATCTCCAATCCATAGAGAAATCGATGGAAATGTTACATTCAATAATGTCTCTTTTAGATATCCAGGAACTGAAGTTAATGTTCTTAATAATATTTCGTTTAAGGTTTCAGCAGGTCAAACTGTTGCAATTGTCGGAACTACAGGTTCTGGAAAAACCACTTTAACCAAATTAATCTCTCGATTGTATGATATTCATTCTGGACAAATTGAAATTGATGGAATTGATATCAAAGATTACGCTTTTCATTCATTACGAGATCAAATCTCATATATTGAGCAAGATATTTTTCTATTTTCAAAAAATGTAATGGACAACATCTTGTTCGGTAGAGATGCTTCAGAAGATGCCGTCATTCAAGCCGCCAAAGATGCACAAGCTCATGATTTTATTATAAAATTACCTCAAGGTTATGAAACTTCTGTTGGTGAACGTGGGGTCCAATTAAGCGGGGGAGAACGACAGCGAATTGCAATCGCTCGTGCATTTCTCTCAAACCCGAAAATCCTTATTTTAGATGATTCTACTTCAGCAATAGATTCTGAAACGGAAGAAAAAATCCAAATCGCCATTTCTCGAATTTTAAAGGGAAGAACAACGTTTATAATTACTCATCGACTTTCTCAAATCCGTTGGGCAGATAAGATTTTAGTATTAGCAAATGGGAAAATCATAGCCCAAGGATCACATGAAGATTTACTTCGGACTTGTGAAGAATATCGGAAAATCTTTGTAACACGGTTTGATAAGACTCTTGAAGAACTCTTGGAGGTGCAGGCATAGTGGTCTATATGGGATTGGATGCGGAAGAATATGATAGGGTTTATTCCGATCGAGTCTTGTTTAAGCGTATCCTAGCATATTTCAAGCAACATTTAAAAAAAATGATTATTGTAATTATTTTCCTGGTACTTACTTCAATTACTGCAGGAATTTTACCGTACTTAACGAGTTTGATTATTCATCAACTTGAATTCTCGACAAGTACCACTATTATTATCGGTTTGGTGATTGCTACTTTATTATTTAACATAATTACATATCTATTCAATTACATAAACAAAACGCTTTCTGCAGTTATATTAAACAGTGTTACTTATCAATTACGGGCTGATGTAGAATCGAATGTGCTTATTCAAGACTTATCTTTTTTTGATAAATATCCTACAGGAAAAATTGTTAGCAGGATTAATTCCGACAGTCAAAATTTCTTTGAAATGGCTCAAATTTTTATCGATAGCATTTCTTCCTTCTTAGTCGTAATCATAATGTTAATTCCCATGTTCCTTATTGATGCAAAACTAACTTTGATATTTTTAGCCATGGTTCCTGTTATTTTCTTGTTTACATTATCATTTAGAAAGGTAGCGCGCAAAAAAACACTTCAAGGTCAGCGAATTTTGGCAGTAGTCCACTCTTTCGTGCAAGAAACTATGAGTGGAATACAAATTGCTAAAACATTCCGTCAAGAATCGACATTGTATAAAGAATTTAAAGAAATCAATAAAAAATCCTTTAAAATTAATCTAAACCGCGCTTTATTTATGAATGTCATTTTTCCTGGTTTAAGTTTAATACAAGGGGTCATGCTTGGCTTAATTCTATATTTTGGTGGAGATACTGTTCTCCATAATCCAACACTATCAGTATCAACCCTTTATTTATTTATTCAAAGTTTGTGGGGGTTGTTTTTTCCACTTTTTTCAGTTGCTGCATTTTGGCCGCAATTTCAGACAGGAATGGCTGCTGCTGAACGAATATTTGCTTTAATTGACAGTAAACCTCAAGTAATACAAGAAGATTCGCAAAAAATCAATCGAATACGCGGAAAAGTAGAAATAGATAATTTACAATTCTATTACAATCCAGAAAAACCTGTTTTCGATCATTTTTCACTAAAAATCTCTCCCGGCGAATCAGTTGCAATTGTAGGTCATACTGGAGCTGGTAAATCCAGTTTGGCTCGGATTCTCTTAAGATTCTATGAATTCCAAGCAGGAACAATTAATATTGATGGAAAAGATATTCGAAAATTAGATCTGCAAGATTATCGTAAACAAGTAGGATTAATTCCACAAACACCATTTCTTTGGGCCGATACATTAGAGAATAATGTTAAGTATGGTTCTCCTCAAGCAACTCGAGAAGAAGTTCTTTGGGCATTAGATCAAGCAGGTGGAAAAGATTGGGTTGAAAATCTCACAGATGGTATTGAAACAAATATTAGAGAGAGAGGAAAACTACTCTCGATGGGGCAACGCCAATTAGTGGTTTTCGCGCGGGTTTTATTACAAGATCCTGCAATTCTAATATTAGATGAAGCAACCGCTTCAGTCGATCCATTTACAGAAACACGTATCCAAGAAGCTCTTGAAAAAATCATGGAAGGGCGCACTTCTATTATTATTGCTCATAGATTGCGCACCGTTCGTCATGTGGATCGCATTGTTGTATTAGATCATGGAAAAATTGTTGAACAGGGAAATCATGATACACTAATGAAAAATAATGGTTATTATGCACGATTGTACAATATGTATTTTAAGCATCAATCGTATGAGTTCATTAACGAAATTCATCAGCAATCTTGATTTCCGTTAATTTTTCTATTAATTTTTCCATCAATTTTTCCATTAATTCATTCACACTCAATATCTATTAAGGTATTATAAATCCTAAGATGATTATTACCATCGAAAGCAAAATTGCTGCAAGGATTTCACCCCAAAAGCGAAATTTCTTTTTATTCCATTTTTTCCTTAACCATTTCTTCACTAAGAGATTTTCTTCTGTCTCCATTTCTTCTGTTTGCTTTTTGTTTATTTCTTTTATTGTTTTACGGCTAAAATATGCCTTTAAGCTTTTCCAGTTTAAAATGACATGAAGAACGGATGCAATCAGCAAAAATATAGAAGAAATTGTATGAAAGAGAAGAACAAGATTGTTTAACCCTTTTCCTGCTCCACCTCCTCCAAGTCCCTCTCCAGTTCCTCCTCCACCAATTCCTTTTCCTTGATATGTACTAATTAGTAAGAGACTTGATACAATTGATGCAATCTCTTCACCTGCTCCTCCAGTATTTAGATGTGTAAAAAATCATAACAAACCAGAAAGAGCGGATAATACAAATGAAATTAACAGTAAGGTGCTTACGATCTTGCGGTATAATTGTTTTTTCCTGGGATGGGAATAATAATTCGAAAATCTCTTCCAGTTCCAATAAAAATGTAATGATCCTATCAATGAAAAACTAATTCCAGAAACTTCATGGATATTTTTCCACTTAAGCTCTGAGATTCCAATAAATGTTTCATTAAACCAATTTAACGAAATTGAGATTGTGGTTAATCCTTTACCGAATCCTAAAAGCACTACTCCGCTGAAAAGTGTAACAAATCCAATTATTGAAATTGTTATACTGGTAAAAATTCGCCAATTAAATTTATGTCTCTTTTTCTTTATTTGCTTACTATCGCTATACTCAAATGAAGATAATGAATTTTCGTTCGGGTTTTTGATAGTAGGAATGTTCTCTTGATTTATGTTCGTATGTTCATCCATATAATACAATCTCCAAGTTTAGTGAATTGTGTATAATTAAATCAAATAAAAATAAAATAAAATGTCATAAGTATGCTTTTCTCCTGTTTTTTCTAAATTTCGATATTTAAGTTGAGGGAGATTTTAATGGAAACTTTGGTTTCCAATAAGGAAACTCTAGTTTCTCTGAAATTTACAATTAATTTTGGCTCAACCTATAAATATATGAATTACTATAATAATAAATAATAAGAAATTCGTTTATGATTTCTTTACACAGAGTAGGTAAGAGTGATTAAAAAATATGAGTAATACCACTGATGAAAATATTAAAACAGATCTTTCTGTTTCACAGTTCAAAGTAGCAGAACCACATCATCTTTCTAAAAAAGCAGCTTGGTTGCGGAAATATTACTTCAAAGGGTATGATCGGGAGTGGAATAATGAATATGCACCATTCACAACCGGGATACCGAATGATCGAATATGGAGTGAAGGTGATTATTATATTGTTCCAGAAGTATATGGCTTTATTGGAATAAATGGAAAGGGATTATACTGCTTATCTTTGGATTTAATGGCTGAAAAAGTAGATTTACCTTCTGGTTTTTGGGAATTAAGTTTACCTGAACGGCGAATGACATTTTTCCGGGAAGTTATGTTAAATTATGTTCCACAAGAAATTATTTCTTCTAATGATCTATTAGCAGGTGGCCGCTTTAACATACAACTCTCTAAATGCTTCACAGAAGCCCAATTAAAGGC
The DNA here is from genome assembly GCA_021498095.1 of Candidatus Harpocratesius repetitus. Taxonomy (GTDB): domain Archaea; phylum Asgardarchaeota; class Lokiarchaeia; order Sigyniarchaeales; family Promethearchaeaceae; genus Harpocratesius; species Harpocratesius repetitus. Next base: position 2,277,083 of record JAIZWK010000001.1, read on the forward strand.
TCATGAAAAACAAAATATCAAAAATCGCCATAGAATTCTGCATTTCCATCAAGAAGGATTTGGAAATGTCGGTGCAACAGGAGGTCATTTGATTCCTGATTATAAAACAGTGATTGAACGTGGATTTCGATATCTTTATGAAAAAGCAAAAAAATCATATGATAATCTTACAGAAAAAGAAAAAAAGGGACCAAAGGGTGCTGAGCTTAGAGCAATGATTACAGCCTGCCAAATTCCCAGAGACTTAGCGGCTAAATATGCAGATGAATGTTTGCGTCTGAAAGATTTGACTGATTCTGCTGAACGAAGGGAAGAACTTCAAAAGATGGCTGATAATCTTCGAAAGGTTCCTTGGGAACCCGCCCAAACATTTTGGGAAGCGTTGCAATCATTATGGCTAACTCATATGCTTGTAATGGCTGAAGAATCTTATCCTGGACCTGGAACAAGTTTTGGGAGGTTAGATCAATATTTATGGCCTTTCTATAAACGTGATGTGATTGAAAAGCGCAATATCTCTCGTGATTTTGCCAAAGATTTATTCAGTTCCTTCATTTTTCATGCGAACACTGCTTATGATGCTCAAATTCGAATTGGTAAGCAAGGAATTTCGGCAGGATTTGGACAACTTATGACTCTTTCTGGAATGGGACCTAATGGCGAAGATTTAACAAATGAACTTACATACATGATATTGGAAGTTTTTGATGAATGGGCACCCATACTCGAACCTAAGCCCAACATTCGTCTGCACCGTAATTCTCCTGAAAAGTTATTAGATGTAATAGTCGATATGATTACCCGTGCTCAAGGCGCACCGTTTATCTTGAATTTTGATGAACGTAGTATGGCAGGTATGATACTTGAAGGAGTCCCTCCTGAAGATGCATGGGATTATGCTTGTGTAGGTTGTTTAGAAAATACTATGTGTGGAAACGATCGTTCTGGAACTGTGAACTGCAATCCGAATCTTGCTAAAAGTATTGAATTAACGCTTTGGAATGGAAAGAATCAACCTGGTTTTAAACGTATTATAGGAAATGATATGTTTAAACAAGCCAAACCGGGTACCCAGTTCGGACCAAAAACCGGAAATCCTGAAACTTTTACTTCTTGGGAAGAATTTTTTAATGCATGGAAGAAACAAATGGCTTTTATCATAAAGCATACTGTGGAAACGTATAACGTGTTTGAAGCCACTCGGGCAAAATACTATCCTACACCCTATCTTTCTACTATTGTTGATGGTTGTATTGAAAACGCCACAGATATCCGTGTTGGACCTCCTAAATATGGTTTCGTTACAATAGAAGGAGTAGCATTTGCAACCACAGTTGATTCTTTATTAGCGATAAAATATTGGGTATATGATCAGAAAAAGTATAAAATTTCGGAGATTAAAGATGCTCTTCTGCATGATTTTCAAGGTAAGAGAGAGTATCAGATAATGCAGGCATTAATGAAGAATAAAACACCCAAATATGGAAATAATGATCCTGAATCAGATGCTCTTGCAAAAGAAGTAATGCAATTTTGGGCAGAAGAATGCTGGAAATATCAAACACCTACAGGATATCAATTTAGACCTGGAATGTTATCATGGAATTATTGGGCTGGAGAAGATGCTGCTTTTACACCTGCTACTCCTGATGGGAGAAATGCCGGAACATTTCTATCAAATGCAATTTGTCCAAGTAATGGTGCTGATAAAAATGGGCCTACTTCAGTTACAAATTCTGTTGGAATTGCTCTTGGTGGCAAAACTTCTGAAGATACATACGTCAACGTCCTTCCAAATGGAGCTTCACATACTATTACCTTCAATCCAAGCTTACTTCGTGATAAAGAACACAGAGACAAATTTAAAGCATATATTCGAGGTTATGTTGAAAATGGAGGAACTGCCCTTCAAATTAATATTCTTGATAGTCTGATGTTGAAGGATGCACAAAAACACCCTGAAAATTACGGGAATTTGCTCGTTAGGGTTACTGGATACAATGCATACTTTACCAGCATTGGTAAAGAACTTCAAGATGAAATAATTGCACGAGAATCCCATAATTGGTGAAAATTAGAAGGTATAAAGTTGAGACGAAAGTCAGATTCTTGAAAAATTAAATGTCAAAAATTTAATGTTAGAGTGAGCAAATATTGAAAAATATAATATTTTCAGAGAAAGAGGCACAAAAAATGATAACATCTACTGATCCTCCATCATCAGATTTATCTTCAATAAAACAATTTTCAGAGAAAAAAGCATATATTTTTGAAATTCAGCGATTAAGCACAGAAGACGGTCCTGGAATTCGTACAACTGTGTTCTTTAAAAAATGTCCCTTAAAATGCAAGTGGTGCCATAATCCAGAATCTATAGAATTCCAAAAAGCCATTCAATGGTTTGAGAATAAATGCATTGGATGTGAACAGTGCATTGAGCAATGTTCTACCCATTCACTTTCTTTTAGCGAGACAGGTTTAGTAATTAACCGGAAAACATGCTCGGCTTGTGGAGATTGCGCTGAAATTTGTCCTACTACTGCACTAAAGGTAAGTGGCGAATGGATTACCTTGAATAATCTGATAAATGAAGTTTTGAAAGATAAAACATATTACAGCACATCCAATGGAGGAGTGACTTGTTCAGGAGGAGAGCCAACCCAGCAAATTGAATTTTTAAGTAAATTTCTGCAAGAATGTAAAAAAAATGGAATTCATACAGCTCTTGATACATGTGGTTATGCAACAGTTGATACATATTCTAAAATATTGCCTTATGTGGATCTTATTTTATATGATATAAAGGAAATTGATCCTCAAAGGCATAAAGAATATACAGGAGTATCGAATCAGAAGATTCTGCAGAATTTAGAGTGGTTAGCTGAGAAAATTCGTGCTGGTGCATCGTTTAAACTGTGGATTCGAACTCCGATAATTCCTCAATTCACTGCCAGAGATGAAAACATTAAGGGGATTGCGCGTTTTATTCATGATAAACTTGGAGATACTGTTGAACGCTGGGATTTATTGGCATTTAATAATATGGCTCAAGCAAAATATGAACGGTTAAATATAGATTGGCCGCTCAGAACGCAACCTTTGATGACAAAAGATGAAATGAATCATTTCCTTCAGATTGCATATAATGTTGGAGTAAAACAAGTTCAATGGGATGGACCGACCAAAATATAACACTATTAGCGAGTGTTGATAAATGTTGATGAGCATTTATGAGTGTTGATGAGTGTTGATATGTTTAAGCAAGATTTTAATCATTTAAAAGCCATCAAGATGAAATGACCTTTTTTTAAAAATACAATTTCGATTAATAGAAAAAAGAAAGATAATAATTATAAAAAAATGTGAAGTAAAAAATGAATGAAACGAGTAAAGATCTTCAATGGTTTCCTCAATTGGATGATGAAGAGATAAAATTCACCCATACGGAGATAATGGCTAAATTCGTTGCATCAATTGATGCAAATGGATATCCTCATTTGAGTTTTATTACCTCAAATAAGGCAATTTCGCCGGATATAGTAAAATGGGGGGAATTTACAAAAGGAATGAGTAAATCTAATGTGTTAGCCAATCCAAAACAAGGATTTTTATACATGACTGCTGAAATGCCCTTTAGATTTTTGCAAATTAAAGCAGATTTAGATTATATCTCCACTGAAGGGGAAGATGCTGTCGATTTTAATCAAATGAGCTTGTTCCGATATAATACATATATGCGTATATATAAAGTATATTTTAATAAGGTTAAATCTGCGCGAAAATGTCGAAAAATCTCATTATTGGGAATTATAAAAGGAATTTTGTTGAACTTAAATCCATTTAGATTTCGAGGAAAAACCGGAAAACAAGAAAAGCGTGTTGGGGCAGTAGGTAAACGATTATTCAGTGGACCTATTTTTCCAAAATTTATTAGTTATATAGATAATGATGGTTATCCTGTTATTATTCCTTGCTTTCAAGCACGAATTGTAGAAAATAAACGTATTGTAATTCCATTTTCTCAGTTTTCTAAGGATTTGCGGCAAATTCCAGCTGGGGCGAAAGTTTCTATGTTTGCAATGGATTTTGAAACAGTAAATCAAATGATAAAAGGAACATATTTGGGAGTTCAAAAAAAGGTGGGAATTGTTGATATTGAAGTCGTATATAATTCTATGCCGCCTAAAGTAGGGGAAATATATCCGAATAAAGTAAAATTGAAAAAAATCACGGAGTTTCCTGAAATATTATAAAATTTTTTACTTTTAAATTTTTTTTCGTTTATTATTTGTTTTTTTTTACTTTTGACCTTATACTTTTGAGTTTATACTTTTGACCTTTTTACTTTTGACTTATCATTCTTTTAATTATAATGATGAAAAAAAGATAAGATTTTAAAAAATATGGTTAATTTTTCAAGATCTCTCATATCTATTTTATTTTTTCGATGATATTTGTAATTGGATTTAATTTTTCGCTTTTTTTACTATCCAAATGATGAACAATATTAAGAAAATAACTGTTAATCCTATTGCCATTGCTAATGTTAATACGTATATAATAGCCATTCCTAATGCTTGTCCAAAAGCTGCTCCAATAGAATCAGCTGTTGGAGAATCTCCATATCGTATTGAAAGACTTACAAACCAGAACAACGCAGAAGCGAGAAAAAAAACAATTACAAAGAATAATAGACATAAATAAGATTTTTTACCAGAACTCATAATAATCAATAATAACAATAAAAAGCGAGCTTTAAAATTATATCGTATATCCTGTTATTGATGTATTTTAACAAAGGAGTTAATAGGATCTTCTTTCTCTTTTACTTGATTATTTCTCGTTTACCAAGGCACATCCTTTTTATATAATAAATAGCCAACCCAGTTAGCAATTGCTGTAATTAAAGGAGTAATAAGAAGTAAGAAAATCCAGTAATACCATGTAAGTGGGTACCAAATCAAGGCAATTAAACCTGAAATGATAATAAAATCATTTTGATCCCAAAATAGAAAAGGCTCTCCGCGTTTACGTTTTCGCCGCCTTTTAAAAAAACTTCCAATTGCATCACCAATTGGACTTCCCAGGGCAATAAATAATTGACTAACTATGTAGGTTTTAAAATTAATTCCTGTTTTAATAAATGTAAAAATGTAATCTTGTGTAATGAATTTCAACATACTGTAATCTTCAGCACTTAAAATTAATTGAAAAAACCACCAACAAATTAATGCACTCAAAAGAAATCCAGTAATCCAACCACCAATAAAACCATTCCAAGATTTGCCTTCTCCAAAAATTCGCTCGCCATCTTTAAATAATTTTCCCCCGTCTAAAGGATATCTAGGAACTCCCTTTATTTTTCCCACAAAAACCATCATACCATTTGTGATAAAAGCAGGAACTAAGATAAAAAACGCCAATCCCATAATAATTATTGCGTCTAAAAGAGTATATATTACAGACCAAATTACTAAATAACTTATAAGCAAGATGCCGAAAATTAATACAAATTGTTTTTCTTTACGCCATTCATGTAAATCTATATTGGGATCGTCCTTTATGAGCCGCATAATTCAGTCAACAATCTTGGAAAAGAAGAATTCTTTTTTTATTTTATTATTGATTTGATTAGTTAAAAATTTGTTTAACTAAAGTGAAAATTTTATGTCGATTTTTCTTGTTATTCTATTATTATATATGGAATTTCTAAGGACGGATCAATTTCGTGAACTAATTTCCAAAAATATTGATCTGTCATACCAGCAATAAAATCCCGAATTATTATTTCAGCGGAATTTTCTAAATATGGATAGGTTTCATAATTATTTATTTCAGGATAACGAGTGTTAATCAATCGCAAATTCAAATCTATATGATCTCTGAATATTTTAGAAGTAAGGTCTTTATGTAAATAATCGGACAAATAATGATCCCATAAGAGATTGTAAGCTTCTCTAATTTGAGGAAGACATCGCTTTTTATCTTGATGCAAATAAAGATTTTTTAAATTAAATTGATAAAGTGTCTCCAAAGCATGAAATATTTCTTGTGAATAAGCAATATATGGTTGATTCTTTGAATTCATTATAATATCTGAAACAAGACTGTTAATTATCTCCCTGTTTGAAGTTCCCAATGTAGTTTTCACTAGATCTGGAATATCAGAAAATGAAAGAATTCCCAAATGCTCTGCATCTAATACATCACGGGAAATATAACTGACTACATCTATAAATCGAACCAGAATACCTTCTAATGTCTTTGGTTGTAAAGAAACTGCTCGATCAAATCGTAAATCTTCCATTTCTTGATAAAATACATTCCAAGAAAGACTATCATGTTGTGGTAGCGAAATTTTAGGAACTTGCTGTTCTCCATTATGTCCCAGAATCCCATCAAGGACTGGTAATGAAAGATTTTGACGTTCAATTACATGCAAGAACCAAACACTTCCGTAATTATGATGATATGAACCAATTCCATTTTTTTGGCAGATCTGAGAAAGAATATGCTCTCCATCATGGCCGAAAGGAGGATGCCCTATATCATGTCCTAACGCAATTGCTTCAACCAAATCAGTATTTAAACCTAAGATTCCAGCTACAACTCTGGATAATTTTGATACTAGCTGCACATGTAACATCCGATGTTGATGCATATCGCTCTGTATCCAGAAAAAAACTTGGGTTTTATCGAAATATCGAGCATATGACAAGCTATGAATAATTCTATCGCCGTCACGAACGAATGTTGACCTGTAGGATTTAGGTTCGTTAATCTCTCTTTCTGCTGAAGCGCTGGAAAATCCGAAAGGTCCTAATAATAATCTTTCTTTTCTTTGAAATTCTTGAAGAATCTGATCAATTAACCAAGTTGAAAAAGGCTTGTTCACTGTAAATCAAACTCTGATCAAATATGATCATCCAACATAATTTTTAAATATATCTTGATAAAATTTATTCATATGTTAACTATCTCAGAAACCGCCGCTTTAATCGGCGTCACCATCGCAACCCTACGCAGATGGGATAAAAGGGGATATTTAGTCCCAAAAAGAACTTTGGGTAATCATCGAAGATACACTTGGGAGCAGCTGGCTGATTATTTGCCCGATTCGGTGGAAATCGAAAAATTAAGTAAGGATGAAAAGATTAAATGCACCTATATTTACGCCCGTGTTTCATCGTCCAAGCAGGAAAAGGATGGAAATCTTGACAGACAAGTCGAACGATTGAAAAAATATCATAAAAAGCATTTTACTGATGAATCACCTGCAAAAATAATTAAAGAATATGGTTCAAGCTTGAATCCGATGCGTAGAGGGTTGTGGCGGCTGCTGAAGCAAATTTAGTAGAGGAAGGTGGCACGGGTGCTGATTACTTACAAGGATCGGCTCACAAGATTTGGGTTTCCGTTTTTGGAATATGTTTGTAGGATTTATTATGTGCCGATAATCGAGGTGGAGCAGGGATTGAACACTTCTTTGGAGGAGCAGTTGGTGACGGATTTGATGGCGCTGATTGCGTCGTTTTCGGGTAAATTGTATCAGTTGCGGGCGCTTCAGGCGAAAGGCTATGATAGAGAGGAGAAAGAGCGGGAAAGAATTGATGCCATTATCGAGAGGTATGTTAGGAGGGATTCGGAAAGAATTTTGAGCAGTTCTACAAATAATTTAATCTCTTTTTGTTGTTAGGTTGTTTTTTAACTTTTTCTTAGAGCAATATGAATAGAACTTCGAATTTAAACAAAATGAAAAAGTTGCTTAAACATTTTGTAACTATTGATAAAAAGTAAAATCTGATTTTGAAAATATGTTAAAATCATTATCAAACAATTTTAATAACAAAGTATAAGAAAATTATTTTAATTATTTTGTAGAGGTTTCTTCAACTAATTTAGAATAACAAAATGCCCTTTTATCAATAGTGAAAAAATCTATTTTGCGCACCCATTCTTTTCGTAATTCCCAAGTAATGCCGATTACCTGGAAAGTTCGATAGTTATACACAAATAAATTTTTCCATGAATCAATTATTTCTTCATTTATGGCATGAAAGTACTGATCAGGATATGGAAATTCCCATTTTTTAATATTTTTTGCTTTGAGAAGCAACTTTATTTCTTTTTGACGCTTTTTAGGAAGAAAATAAAGATAATCAGGTAATAACAGCATTAACCATTTATTCCAATCAAATCTTAATAATTTTTTTTCAGGAATGTCAAATTCAATTCTGATATATTTTTTTCCAGGAATTCCATAATGCCATCTTAATTCTCGTAAATCAGGAAGGGGATTTCTATATCCTGCATACCATATCCAATGCCAAAATGGATATTCAATTGAAGGATTTGGGCGGGCACAATAATTTTCCAAACGATTACATATAAAATCATAAAGAATTTTTTTTTCTTCTAAAAAAGAACCGTTATATTTTTTGATTATTTTGGTATCGGGATATAAAACCGAATTAGAGTTAATAGCAGTTAAAAAATCATATGAATGAATTGCCCAAGTTTTCATATATTGTTATGTTAATTAACTAATGATTTAAATTTAGCCATTGCTATCAGAGATGATCAGAAAAATTCTGAAGAATCAGATAGTGGAAAAGATCCACCTTAGATACAAATCTTAAAAAAAATTTTTTCCATTTACTTTATGCTCATATTAATTCTGAGCATTTCAGTGGACTTTAGGCATTTTTCTCTCAATTTTCACTCCAAAGATTTAAATAGATGGAATTATTTTTATGATTTAACCAATAGCGATTTTGGTTGATCATATTTGATCAGGAAAAAATAATCGCATGAATACTATTTCCAATGAACAATTCCCTAATTAACTCTTCGAGTTATTTAAATTCTCGTAAGAACGTGCATAGTGGTAAATAAATTCTTGAGCATATCCGGCCCATTTCCCAAATAAATCTTGTCCTTTTTGTCGAATTGCTTTAATAGATGCTTTTTTGTCATTAAAGTAGTGTTGAATCATGAATTTACGCATCCATGTATCAACCGGAAAATATGAAAGATCTCCAAATCCAAATAACTGAACACAATCTGCAATTTTTTGACCGACACCTTGAATATTTTGTAATGCTTGGTTTAATTCTATACCAGTTAAGATTTCAGAATGATTTTCAGATGGATTTTTAGAATGATTTTTAGATGGATTTTCTAAATTTATTGCTTTTTTAATGAAATTAGGTGTGTTTTGAACAAAATTATATATGTATTTTGCTCGGTAACCGAATCCCATCTCTACATACTGTTGCTCTGATACTGAAAGTAGTTGTTCTCGAGTGGGAAATAAATAAAATTGCTGATTGTCAAAATTTATTGGAGTTCCAAATTGTTCTGCCAAATTATTGACGTTGCGTGTAATTCTAGGGATGTTCGAACATTGAGAAAGTAGAAATGAGATTGTGCATTCAAAAACGTCTTGCTTCAGCAGATGTAAGCCATTTGTTGCTGCTAAAATCTTTCCCATTAATGAATCTATTGAAATTCTTCGCTGAATTTGCTGATAATCGTCATTTAATCGGAAAAATGTGGATAAAATTGGCTTAAGATCTTGATTTTTATTTGAAGTGATTTCTAAAATATGATCATTTTTCTGGAATATCTTTAAGATTCGATCTTTTAATGGTATGTAATAAATTTGTGCATCATTGTTATGCTTTTGAAATCGAAAAATCTGCCCACATTCCAAAGTTTGTCGCAAATCGTAGCGTTCATGGAACTTTAATAAAAATGGAATCATTACTATACAATATGCAACAAATGATTCTCCTTAAATTCTCTGATTTTAAATTTTAAGAAAGTATGTTATGTTAATTCAAGATGTTCATCTTGTGAAAAAGCTTAAAATAAAAAATTAGCATTAGCATATTTTATTTTGTATTTTCTAATGGATGAAATTCTAAATAGGCGCTTTTCAATCGAGTCATGTCATTTTTAGCGTAAATTCTGGTTGTATTTGGATTTGAGTGACCAAGTAAATCTTGTAATTCACTTAAATCCATCCCATTTTGTCGTAAATGCGTTGCACCTGTGTGTCTTAAAACATGTGGTGTAAATTTTTTGTCATGTAAAAAATCAAATTGAGTTCGTAATCTTTGTAAATCCTTTTGAACAAGACGTGGTTGTAAAGGTTTGTTATGTGAATTCACAAATAATGGCATAGTAGAATCTGCGCCTTCAATAAATCTATTTTGAATGAAATCGGCTAATAAATTTGCTGTTTCATGATCAAGGGGTATAAATCGCTCTTTATTTCCCTTTCCTCGAACTTTAATTGTCAGATCCTGAATATTTACATCTTGAATTTTCAAATTACATATTTCGCTGATTCGTGCCATAGTTGCATACATTAAACGAATGGTCATCCGAAGACGGGTTTGGGGATCAAAAGAAGTGTGAAATGGACCTGAAAGATAGGTGAGAATTTTCTGCATTTCTTCTTGCTTTAAAAATTTCGGTAAAGACTCCTCTCTGCGAATTTTAGGGCTTTTAATTGATTTCATCGGATTTTTTTGACAAATTTCGTTTTCTTCGCAAAAGTGGAAAAAAGATTTTAGACATGCTATTTTCCGCGCCAATCCTGTTTTAGAATAATTACGTCTGTGTAATTCTCCTAAAAATTTTCGAACATGGAATCGCTGGACTTGTGTAATTGGAAGATTTCCCACAGATTTCACAAAAAGTGAGAGATCATGGCGGTATCCTTTAATTGTATTTATTGAACATCCTTCTTCAACTTCTTTTGCCAGCAAAAATTCAGGAATTGTCTCAGATAACAGCATTGCTTTAGAAACTCCCTAATCTATTCGAGAAAGATTTCATGCTCCTAAGAGTTTTTTGTAATAAGTAAATATAATATTAGTTCGTACCTCGATCATATCTCCATATTATTCTGAAATAGGATAAATAATCTGGATTTTTCAAATAAAATCTGTTACTACTTATCCGATTCAGGTAACTTTGGTTGAAAGATTCTAATAATTCTGATTCTAAATCATGTACTGGAATAATGTTTTACATTCCAACGAAATTCCTGAATGGATGAAAGTTGATGTATATGTTAATAGTGGTTATACATACATTCGAGTATCTGGGCTTTATCCTGTAAATCTTTCTTCTTCTCTCTTGTTTATTTTTTCTCTTTTATTTTGATTTTTTCCCAATATAATGTTAAAATCTTCAAAATTCTAAACTAAATCTTTTAATTATCTAAGTAATTAAATTCATTCTAGATTTCTCTAATTCATGAATTATTCCTTTTTTTTACATTTTAATTGAAATAAAGTAGGATTCTAAAAAAGTGAACCATATGCGCGACCAAAAAAAAGATCAAATATGCCTTGAAAAATACGAAGAATTAAAAAAATATCCACGAATGTTCGATTGGATTGATAGATGGGCTAAAGAAATTCCTAATAACATTGCTATTATTGAATATAATACAGGAGAAAAAATTACATGGAAAGCATTTGCAACAGCCACAAAAGCATTTGCCGCAAAATTGTTAAATATGGGATTGAGAAAAGGGGATGTTATTGCCACTTCTCTGCCGCTACTTAAAGAACATATCTATTTGATGTACGCTTGCTTCCGGATTGGTGTAATTATTGCTCCATTAGATTTACGATTAAAATTACATGAAGTAGAGCGGAATTTTGAGCGAATTCAACCAAAAGCTTATTTTACCTTAGGAAAAACAGAAGTAGTTGATTTTCGACCAATAATTACACATATTCAAGAAAAATTTGGCAGTAAAAATGGAGGAACTTGTAAATATTTTATCCAATTCCAAAAAGAAACGGACTTAATTGTTCCTGGTGCAATTGGAATTACTGAATTTGCTAAAGGGATCAAAAAAAATTATATCTTTAATGGAATAATAAAAGGAACTGTTCGTAAAGCTCAAAAGAAGGTTGGAAAACGTGATCCGATTTTAATAATATTTACTACTGGTTCGACAGGCTATCCTAAACCCGCATTGCTATGCAGTGAAAATATTCTTATTCAAAATATCGGTCTTGCTGTAGCTTTCGATTTAACGCATAAAGATGTTATGTTGGTAAATCTTCCACCTTCTCATGTTGGTTGCACAACAGAACAATTGGCAACAACCCTTTATGGTGGTGGAACTGCCCTAATTTTGCACATTTTCAATCCTGAACACAGTTTAGATGCGATTCAAAAATATAAGGCTACTGCGATGGGGCAAATTCCTGCATTATTTGCTATGGAATGGAGGCTTCCCAATTATAACCAATATGATCTTTCATCGCTGCGTTTTGCATTATATGGTGGACAAGCTGTTACTCGTAAATTCTTAGAGCAATTATCAAAAATGGCTTCTCAGTTTGGGACAGGATTAGGTTTAACTGAAACTGCAGGATTCAATACATATACTCCATTGGATGGAACAGTAGACGATATTTTAAGTTCCGTCGGTTTCGATATGCCTCTTTGTCCCATTAGTATTCGAGAACCTATGACAAAAGATGGTTTAGCAGGAACAGAAAAAAAACCTGGTGAAGTGGGGGAGATTTGCTTTTCGGGTAATCAAATATTTCTGGGATACCTAAACGATGAAGAAAACACCAGAAAAAACATTTCAAAAGATGGTTTTCTTTATACAGGAGATTTAGGATATTATGATGAAATGGGTCTTCATTTCTCAGGAAGGGCTAAATTACTAATTAAACCAAAGGGATACAACGTATTTCCAACAGAAGTGGAAGAATTTATTCAAAATCGTTTCAAAAAGAAGGTTGGAAATGTATCAGTAGTGGGTGCACCGCATGAAGTTTTTACTGAAGCAATAATTGCTTTTGTTGAAAAATCTTCTCCAGAAATGGAATTGACTGTAGAAGAAATTCAAGCAGAGTTGAAAGAATTAGCTGCATATAAACGACCTTCATATATCGAAATATTAAATCCGGGAGAAATTCCGCTAAATAGAGTGGCAAAAACGGATTACTTGAAACTGAAAGAGCGTGCTCTTGAAATAGTAAGTCGTCTAAGAGCAGAACATAAATGGGACGTAAATTAAACAATTCTAAAATTTATTTTTTGATTTTTTTTCGAGCAAGTGACAATTTTTTCTGATCAAAGTTTTTCAAAAAGAATTTTGCCGTGAATAATTTTGGCAATATTTTAAATTTCCAAATATTGAAGATAAAAAACAGTTCTCAACGATTCGACAAAAATAAATAATTGAAATAGCATGATTATCTAGTGTTTGCATCAACGAGAATAAATTAAATGGATACTTGAGTTATTATATGAGCATAAAAACTCAAGCCGTGCATCGAATTTCACGATTCGGTACACGTTATCCATATTTTAATAAGATTTCGTTCTTCAAAAATCTTGCGAAATCGATTCGACATACTTTGAACCTTTCAAATCAACGTATTGGGCGCAAATGGAGTTTAGATGAAATTTTGACGGTTCTCTGCTATTGTTGGATTCGTGGTGTCTCAATTCATCATGCCTCCGAAAAATTGGAACGGTGGGCATCTAAATTTTTGAACTTTCAACCAAAAATATTTCATGATGGACGAAAATCACGCGCTTTTCCGCACCAAACAACAATTAATGATTGGTTACGTACCCAATCACCTGAAAAAATCGAGGAAATCTATCGAATTGTGTTTGAAAAAATGATTCAGCGTGTATTTCTAAAAAATCCTGATCGAACTGGTTATGTTTTAGAATTTGACCTTACATACTTAGGATATTGGGGAAAACGGAGGGATGCGCTGATCAAAGGAAGTCGGATGGTTAAAGGTACCAGACGAATTCGTCATTATCATGGTGCGCTCATTCATGGAAATTCTACTTCATTATTTATTGGTTGCCATCATGTTGCCAATCGAGAGTCGAAAATCCTTTTTATGCTAAAAATTGTGGAATGGCTCCAATATTTAGGTCTAAAAATAAAGATTTGTGTCATAGATCGCGAATATTATCGACACGATATTTTGAGATCATTTAAAGATCGTGATGTTTCTGTTGTCACTCCTGCTAAAAATTATAAACAGCTGAAACTGGCCAAAGAACAGTATTTAAAAGGTGAAAAGGGCCGAATTCAGACATATTTCATAAGACCTAAATCAACTAATAATCGAAATAAGAAATTGATGCGCAATTGGGTACATTTATATCCAAGAGGTAATCAATCTTTAGGTGAAATAAAAACCGCTTATCGACAAGGATGTCTAAGTTTAGCAGAGGCATCCGAGCAAATTTATGGTTTAATTACCACTATTGCGCCACAATATCGCTCGAAATCGTTCGTGTATTTGATCAAGCGTTATTACAAAATGAGATGGCAGATCGAAACCGCTTTTCGCGATGTGGAGGTGCATAAAGGAATTTGGCGGTCAAACAACGATGCAACTCGACTCTTTGCTGAAATGGGGAAATATCTGCTCTTTAATATGTGGCAATTCGAACGAGATCAAATTCGCCCAGAGAGACGTTTGACCTTTCAAGAGTTTCGAGATTGGCTTGTAGATGAAATTTCTCAGACAATTAACCTCTAAATCTTCAAATTTCGACTGAAACAAAAAAGGAAGGAAAGAAAATGTAAAAAACATTATTTCATTGGGAACTGAAAAATGGAAAATTATGGAAAATAATAATAACAAAAATAATAAAGATTATTCGTTTGATTTAAATTCTCCTCAAGCAACTCTTATGCTTCCTTTATGGGGTCGAGCAGAGTGTACTAACATTGATTCAGATATTATTTCTGACCCATTTGCAGTGGAAATATTACCAAAACTTTTAAAAAAATTCAAAGTAGATATTTCAACTATCAAAAAGAAGCTCCGAAACAAAATGGAATATATGTATCTTGTATTTTCAGCCAGAGCTTACACGTTTGATTTAACAATAAAGCATTTTTGTCTCAATATCCAAATGCAACCATTGTGAATCTTGGTGCAGGATTAGACACAACCTTTCAAAGAATAGATAACGGAAAAATTCAGTGGTATGATTTAGATCTCCCAGATGTAATAAAATTAAGAAGAGAATGGATTCCAGAAACCGATAGAAATCATTATATTGCTTGTTCAATACTTGATGAAAAATGGATGGAAGAAATTCAATACGATCCCGAGCAAGGCTTATTCTTTATGGCAGGAGGATTAATGATGTACTTCCATTCAAAGGAAGTGCGTTTGATACTCCAGCGTATGGCTGAAAAATTTCCTGGAGCTCAAATGATGTTCGAAGGAGTATCGAAAAAAGGTTTGGAAATAACAAATAAGCAAACAATGAAATCAAAGAAAACTGGAATGTTATGGTATTACTATTTTCCTAATCCAAAATCTCCACTGCAAGAACATTCAGATATTCTTGAAGTTATTGAGTTTTTTCCTTATTGGGGGAAAATTCATCCGAAAAAATCATGGCAGTTTCGAACTCGATTGCTTATTAAAATCTCAACAAAACTTGACTTGTCCTATTTTGTATACTTTCAATTTGAATCTATTTAAAGATATCGAACTAAGTATTAAAAAGTAGGGGAAAGTGAACTTTTTTTATTCTGTTAACATTCTTCTGAGTACTTTACCGACAAATGATTTTGGAAGTTCTTCACGAAATTCAATTTCCCATGGAACTGCATATTCTTCCAATCGTCGATGACACAATTCAAGCAGTTCTTCTTTAGTTAGCGTTGTTCCCTTGCGTGGAACAACAAATGCTTTAATTTTTTGCTTATTTGGTCCTGCTTCAATTCCAACAACCGCGGCTTCCATTACATTACTGTTCTCATATAGAACTTCTTCCACGTCTCTGGGAAAAACGCTGAATTCTCCCGCCATAATTGTATCACGCTTACGACTGATGATTTTAAAAAAACCATCTGAATCCATTACTGAAACATCGCCTGTATAAAGCCATCCTTCTTTTATTTTACAACCTGAATTATTATTATTATTCGTTTTCCAATAACCTTGCATAATTTGTGGACCTTTAATCACAAGTTCGCCAATTTTATTTGGGGGCAAATCTTCACCTGTAATTAAATCAACTATTTTTGCTTGAGTATTTGAAATAGGAATTCCAATACTACCAACCTTTGAACTTTTCTTAAAAGGATTAATATGGGTAACTGGACTAGCTTCTGTCAAACCATACCCTTCAACTAAACGTCCATGGGTCAATTTTTCAAAAGCTTCCTGTACTTCAATAGGAAGAGGTGCTGCACCACTAATACATGCCTTTATTGAAGATAATCCGAATTGTCTAATATTTGGTATAGAATTAATGGCCATGTAAATACTAGGCACACCAGGAAAGATTGTTGGTTTATATTTTTTAATATGATATAGAACTTGCTTTAATTCAAAAACAGATAACAAAACCAAGGTTGCTCCAATTGCTAATGCCAAGTTCATTGTAATAGTCATGCCGTATGAATGGCTGAGTGGAAGAACGTTTAGAAATGTTTCGCGCCCCCATTTTATCTTAGGGATCCAATGTCTAGTTTGAAAAACATTTGCAACCAAGTTAAAATGCGAGAGACGAACTCCTTTTGGCTCGTCTGTCGTTCCACTAGTAAATAGGATACAAGCTAGATCATTAGCTAATACTTTAACCTCCAATGGTTCTACTGATGAGGATTTTAACAAATCCTCCAAATTTAATCCGAATTTTCCTTGAAATTCACCAGTTTTAATAAGTCCTGCTAATTTCCAACGAAGGATAAGTTGTTGATAAACTTCAGCAGATACATAATTCTGAATATTAGTAAAAATCATATGTACTTGTACCTGCTCGTAAACAACATGAGCGAGCTCGCTGAATGCACTTAAAACAACTAATACCTTCGCTTGAGTTTGTTTTAATTGACTAATGATCGTAGGAGCGTCTGCATCAGGATTAGGTAAAACTACCACAGCACCAAGCTTTAATATGCCATAATAACAAAAAATCATCTGTGGCATATTAGGAAGTACAATCATTACCCGGTCACCTTTTCCTACTCCTAAATTTTGAAGTGCATGGGCGAATTGATTTGTATATTTATCTAATTCTGCATAACTTATGGTTGAATCATAAAAAACAGTTGCAATTTTATCTGGAACCCATTGTGCTGTTGTTTCAAGAAATTTAAAAAGTGGTTTACGTGGAATTGGAATAAAAGGAGGTGTATGATCACCATAACTTCGGATCCATGGGAAATCTGGCATTCCTTCTTCCAATATATCTTGATCACGCCAAGATTTTAATTCTTTAGAGGATACTGCAGTGATGAATCGTTCAATTGCTCTATTTACGGCTCGATGTCTTTCAAGTTGGACTTTATGCTTGGATGCTCCGATGTTGATTACTTCTGCATTAGGAATTTTCTTGCAAACATCTTCAAACACCCATCTGGGAAAATACCTATCTTCTGCACCTGTTATGATCAAAGTTGGAACGTTAATTTTTTCTAAAAGATCCCATCCTTTCCAAATTTGCATATTATTTACATTCATTCGCTTCAATACATGAGGTTCAGCATTCCATCGAGGTCTGTATTTCCAAAGAGGTTTTATTAACCATAAGGGTATTTTATTCGCCATTTTAGCGGGTTTCGATAGAGGGTATTCTCCAGCAGTGGAAAGAAGTATCAATTTTTCTATGCGTTCTGGATATTTTGATACAAATTCAACACAAATTGAACCTCCAAAAGAATGACCGATAAGTATAAATTTTTCTGGAAAATTTCGCTCTCGTAAAACATTGTCCAAATCTGCAACTATTTCTTCCATGGTATAATCAGAATCGGGTGCATCACTTTGACCGTGCCCCCTTAAATCAGGGATCAATAAACGATATTTCAAAAATGCATTTATCTGATATTCCCAAGTTTCAGCACAACCCGCAAACCCGTGAACAAATAAAATTGATTCTTTCGCTCCTTCAGGAAATATATCTACAACACTTAAAAACTGTCCTGGTTTATCGTGTATTGGTACTTTTTCTCTATATAAATCTAAATCCAGTCGATGTAATCGTTTTCCTAATCCTCTAAGTTTCTTTTTCATCTTTGAAATCCCGTTTCTTGTGTAAGGATGCTTCCAAGTGGTATTTTAATTCAAAAAAAAACAAAGTTTCTTGGAAGCTAGAACTCAATTTTGTAGAGTCCAGCCCAAAACATTATTTAGTTATTTTCAAATTACTATGATTAAGTATATAAATTTTATTGGAATTTTTGATAAAAAATGATTTTTCTTTTCGTAAGTGCCCATCCGGATGATTTAGAGTTCAGTTGTGCTAATTTAATCCGCTATTTAGCTCAAAAAGGTCATGAAGTAAAAATATTGTGTTTGACAAAAGGAGAATTCGGTATTTTTGATCAAGATTGGATTGGTCCTCGGTTAGCACGTATTCGTGTTCAAGAACTTCAAAAAGCGGCTAAGATTAATGCTATTCCTCCTGAAAAGATATTTTTTGGTGAATTTATTGATGGTTTTCTTAAATTTACTTCAGAAAGTGTAAGTGAAATTATTTCGTGGTTGAATCGACTACAACCTGATATTGTTTTTGCCCCAGAAGCTTTTTATGCGTATTATTTTCAAACAGATCATATCAACTGTGGAAAAATCATGTATTATATTTTCCAATCTTGTCAAGATCGGTTACTTAAGCCGATTCGAAGTCTATTTTTTTACAATACATTGAATCCTAACTTTTGGTGGCCGTTTAATGATTCAACATTAGGAAAACAATCTTTTCTCCAGCATAGAAGTCAATGGTGGTTTATTCGTTGGATTATGTTATTTTATTCATTAGATAAAGTGAATTTTTGGTGGAAACGGTTGGGACCATGGAAATATGCAGAAAGATATCGTCGTATTTCCAAAATTTCTGTGGTTCATAACAATACTGCGGAAATTTCAGGTGATGATACTCTAATTAAAATAACAAATAGCGATTCTATGGATTCTATGAATTCAAATAATTCAAGTATTGGATCTATGATATTCAATCGAATTTTAAGTTTAATCTCACATCTACCTGCTTTTAATCCAACACGAGAACGTTATAAAGTTGAAAAAGCTTCATCTGAATTTGCTCAGAAAATAGAAAAACTGTGTGATCGCTTTTATCCTGAGTAATTTATTGATTAATCTTAAGTGATTTTTTAAGTAATAATTTTATTTTTGTTTTGAGGAATTTGTCGCAAAAATTGAAGAGATTTAGGAATTTTTGGAAGAGGACTTAAGCTAAGTTTATCGATCTCTTTTATCCAATCAATTTTTGAAGTATAAAGTTCTTTTTTAAAATTTTGCATTCTGATATTACAAATTATCTAAGATATTTTATCAATTCATTAAGATGAATGAAATGAGATTGCAGAAATCTTACTTTATACGATTTAAAACTATGAAGAACATTATAGATGAATATTTACACTTTGAATTAAGATCCTCTAATCTTTTAATAAAAACAATGAACATCTAAAAGATGTACATTAATAAAAAAAAAGTAAAGAAAATCAGAAAAAAGTAATTGCGAATTTTTTTCCCTTTTTATTTCATCTGCACAATTTTACGTGTTCAACGCCGCTAAGTGTAGTAGTTTCTGATATAGAGTGAATGAAATTAAATGAATTGAAGATTTTTAAAAATTCAATGTTGGATGATCAACCTTGATTAAAAATTTTTTTGCTGTTGATAAGTTTTTTTTCTTTTTCAGTATGAATCTCAAGAATCTTTGTTTGAATTGTCTTTAGATACTCCCCTTTAAGTGGGTAAAAACAGAGAATTATTGCTCCAATTATAAGAACTATTCCGGGTATAACTCCAACAAATAACCGAATTCCTAAAAATACTTTTGGATCTTGATCAAGTTTTATCTGTCCATTATTTTCTTCACGACTTACAAAATTTGCCCAAGCTAAAATCCAAGCAACTATTCCCGTGGCTAATGATTGAGCTGGTTTTGTTATTAGGGCATTTACTCCAAAGAACATTGCCTCCCTACGAACTCCTGAATTTATTTCATCTTCATCTGCTACTTGTGCAAAGAGAACATTCGTTAATACTTGGGGCCCCGATAAACCAAATCCTGCAACAAATAAGATGGGATAAATTAAGGTATTAGAATCAATAATAATTGAACATAATGCAACTCCTGCAATCACTAAAAGGATCTGTTGAGCTTTAACGACTCCTATTCGCTTCGCTAATAGATTTGCAAAGAACACTCCTAAAATCAATCCTAAAAAGAGTGCAATTAAAACAAACATTGAATCAACCTGAAGAACATAATCAGCTAAGAAAAATAATGAACCTACAACTAAAGATTGCATTAGAATGGACATAAAATTTGCTGCAACAAGAATATTAAATGATTTACTTTTAAAAGTGAATTTGATTGAATCTCGCAGATTAAGGGGTTCATCTATTATAGTAAATTCAGGTCGCTCTTTAACCCACATTGCAGTAATAAAAACAAAAATTCCACCAATAATCCCAATTACAACAATACCAATATAAAGAGGTGTTAAACTTGTATTTTCTTCTCCAGGAAGTAGATATCCAGGAACTAAAAATCCAAGAATTGTTCCAAATAGCCCCAAAATCGAAGAATAGGTCTGAAGAGAGCCGCGTTCTGCTTCATCTTCTGTAATTTCTGGTAATAATGCTGAATATACTAATCCTACAATTGTATAAGCAGTATCATATAATAATATCGCTAATAGCATCCACCAAAATTTAGCAATTTCCTGCCAATTTGGAGGAACAAGCCATAATGTGATAAAAAAGAGCGCTAAAAATGGAGCAGAAAATTTCATAAATGGTACTCGTCTACCTTTCTCTCCCTTTGTAGAATCTGAAATGAATCCAAATAGAGGATCGTTCAATGCATTCCAAATTGCGTATAAAATCATTGCAATTGTAATAAGGTTCTTTCCAACACCCATTATATCGATATAGAATACATTAAATAATGCACCATAACTATTAGAAATCATTGCACTGCCAAAAGCAGCCATAGACCAAATTAATTTTTCTTTTACTGAATATTTTCGAGCCAATAAGGTTTTCTTTGTATTATCATTCAATTTAATCAATCCATGCAATTTTATTGTATCACAAACAACTAAATATTAAACTTGTTAGTGTTAGTTGGTCTTTATTGGTAATAAAAGTTAATTTTAACCGACGAATTTATTTTTCATTTAATATATTTAAAATCATGTCAAATTTGTCAAATATATCATATAGATCAAAACAAAATAAAAATGAATGTATATCAAAAAAGATAGGTTGGATCGGAACAGGTGTAATGGGGGCTCCAATGTGCTTACATCTATTAAATAATGGATTCTCTGTTTCAATTTTTACCAGGACAAAAAATAAAGCACAATCATTAATCGATAAGGGGGTACAATGGTGTAATTCTCCTCAAGAAGTAGCTCAAAATAGTAACATTATTTTTACTATGGTCGGTTATCCACATGATGTTGAAGAAATTTACTGTTCCAAAAATGGTATTTTTCAAGGTATTCGATCTCAAAGTATTCTTATTGATATGACCACTTCAGAACCAAATCTAGCTCAAAAAATATCTGAACGTGCTCATCAACATGGGTGTTTAGCACTAGATGCCCCTGTTTCAGGGGGTGATATTGGAGCGCGTAATGGAACACTGGCTATTATGGTTGGAGGTGATAAAGAAGCTTATAATTTAGTCCTTCCAATTTTTCAAATTTTAGGGAAAAATATTAAGTATATGGGAACTGCTGGTGCAGGACAACATACAAAAATGAGTAATCAAATTCTTATTGCTTCTACGATGATAGGTGTGGTTGAATCTTTGTTATATGCATATAAAGCAGGAAATGATTTGAATGAAGTTATAGATGTAATTGGTAAAGGTGCAGCAGCTTCTTGGTCTATTAATAATTTAGGTAGAAGAATTGTAAATAATAATTTCGATCCTGGTTTTTTTATTAAGCATTTTGTGAAAGATATGGGTATTGCCTTAAAGGAAGCACAACACATGAATCTTTCACTACCAGGGCTTGCTTTGGCTCATCAGTTTTATATGAGTGCTATAGCTTCTGGACTTGAGAATCTCGGAACTCAAGCATTGTATAAAGTTTTTCAAAGATTGAATGGTATAAATATAGATTCATAACCAGATTAATTATTAATTTTAAGATTGTCTCTCTATTTTTTTTTCTTTTACTGGAAGATCAGAAATTTTATTATTGGAAATTTCAGTTAAAAAGAATTCATTAATCTTTCCTTTTTTCAATTCTATATATCTTTTTATTGTTAAAAAGCCAATTCCAGAATATGATGTTAAGATAATTCCATAAACGCTAATAATTGCATATAAATCATTATTATAGAAAGCTCCTATGATTACCGCACTAAAAATTGGTATTAATATCCAACTAAGAATGCGAGAAATATGTGATCCTCGAAGAGAGAGAAGGTAATAAAGAAAAATCATGAAATAACCTGGTATATAGTACAGTGGAAAATAAGGAGGAAATGAAACAGGCTGTCCTAAATTTCCTAAAATTCGAAATGATGCTAAATAAATATCCCACCAATCAATAGCGGGAAAGGGAAATATACCTGTATCTATCCAGTAACAAGTCCAATATATTATATCTTCGAATATTATCATAAAAAATAAACCCATTAGAGTAAAATCCCATTTTTTCTTGGTTTTCCATAAAAGAAGAAATACAATTCCTAAATACATGAATGCCCAATTAACTTGTGGGGGAATTATTCTGTCTATAAGATTACCGTAGGTATAAACAACAAAATATTCGAAAATTCCATAAATTATTGAATAGATAAATGAAATAAATAAACTACTAAGAAGATTTGATCTAAATTTTTTTGAATCAGATTCGATAACAAATATTTTTTCAAGTTGCATAATATTTTCTTAAAGAAAAATATAATTAAATGTATTGTTTGAGAAATTCGGTAAAACTAGAAGAAAATTTGGCTAATTAGAAAAAAAAAATGGAAATATTATGAAAAAAAACATATTTCAGCGAATTAATGAGTTATTTACATTTATGTTGTTAGACGAATTAAGTTGTTGGAGTCAGAAATTTATGACGTAAATCTTAAATTAGATGGTTTTCATGCCTTTCTCTGCATCTTTCTATTTAAATTTTGTCTAAAATCGAAAATAAAGGTTAAATAGGAGTAAAACCTTAGATAGTTTGTGTGAAGTCATCTTGACTTAACACTTTACCAACTCAATACCCTACAAAAATGGATAATGCTTTGACAACCATTGCCTAAAGTATATATCTTTACTAACATGGGTATTTGGGTAAAACATTGGAAAGATTCCTTCATTATCTTAATTGAGAACTAATCGAAGGATTAGAATGCAGGAATGAATTCTGAATGCTTTACTCAACATGCATTAAGCATGTGCATTGGTCCTATGGCAAAATTTTGTTCGTAAAATTCAAATTGAGTAAATACGGACAATGTAGTATGATTTCAATAGCTCTTCCCTATTTTAAATTAATTTGTGTAAACCAAATAACCGTAATTTTATGGAAGATAACGCGTAATGGAGTAAATGGAGACATATCGTCTCTGATAAGTAATCAGGGCTCGTTCCTGATTAAGGTCCATACGCCTACGCTGCATAGTGGATGTCTCGGCTTAGTATCTGATGAAGGGCGTGACAAGCTGCGATAAGCTCCGGGTAGGTGCACGTAACCGTTGATCCGGAGATTCCCGAATGTGACATCATGGTTAGGGTAATGCCTTTCCATCCCCTTTAGGGGAGGGGAACGCGCTGAAGCGAAGCATCATAATAAGCGCAGGAAAAGAAAGCAACTGCGATTCCGTGAGTAACGGCGAGCGAAAACGGATGAGGTCAAACCGAATCCGCCGGTGAAAGTCGGTGGAGATGTGGAGTGTGGACTCGTGTCGAGCCTCCGTGAAGAAATTGAACTTTTCTGGAATGTTAGACCATAGAGGGTGACAGTCCCGTAAATGTAATTCACGAGGTTTATGGCGAGTATCCCGAGTAGCACGGGATGGTTGTTCCGTGTGAATATACCTGGTACCAACAGGTAAACCTAAATATAAGCTAAGACCGATAGCGTATTAGTACCGTGAGGGAAAGATGAAAAGCACCCAGGAATGGTTGTGAAAAGTGCCTGAAACTATGCAGTGAAGAGTGAAGCGGTCTGAAAGAAATAATGCTTTCCGAAGTTCGTACACGTGAGTGTGGTAACGAGGAGAGCGGATCAGGATTGCTTCTTTATTCTCGAAACATTAGCCAGGGAGCTTATGTTAGTGGCGAGATTAAGGGGATCACCCCCGAAGTCGCAGGGAAACCGATACATTCGCAACTTCATTAGAAGTGAGGAATGCGGTGTGAAAGCGCCTATAGTCACTGATGTAATGCCCGAAGTCGGACGATCTAGGCCTGGTCAGGGCGAAGTGCGGGGAAACCCGCATGGAGGTCCGATATCGTTCTGACGTGCAATTCGTTGAGTTGAACTGGGTCTAGGCGGAAAAGCTAAATCTAGTCCGAGGATGGCTGGTTCCCCTCGAAGCTGCTCAAAGGCAGGCCTCATACGAGAGTGATTGTGGTGTAGAGCACTAATTCGCTTGGTACGGGGAGTAAAATCCTCGCCGGCTTCTTAAACTCCGAAGCTGCAATCCTTGTAGACTATGGGAGACGGCTTACCCGCGGTAAGCGTGGGTAGCGAGAGAGAAACAACTCAGACCTCGGTTAAGGTCCTAAAGTGTAGACTAAGTGTTAAACCGAATGGCGTCATTTTTCGAAGACAGCAAAAAGGTAGGCTCAGAAACAGCCACCCTACAATGAGTACGTAACAGTTCATTTGCTAAGAAAAATGGCCCAGAAAATGGACGGGGCTCAAGTCTACCACCGATACCGGGGGGCATACTCAGGAGCGAGTATGATCCGGTAGAGGGGCGTGGGGCTCGAGATAAAGTACGGCCGTAAGGTCGTATGAATCGTGCTCCAGTGCAGATCCTGGCAGTAGTAACAGCTGAGATACGTGAAAATCGTATCCGCCGAAAGGCCAAGGGTTTCTTGGCAATACGTCGTTAGCCAAGAGTTAGTCGTTCCTAAGGTCATTCTTAACCGTCTTGACCGAAAGGGAAACAGATTTATATTTCTGTACTTGGAAGCTAGGTATTCGGCGACGAACGGGAGATTGGTGACGGAAGTGGATAGTTCGAGCGGGATTGTCGTTCCCGTTTAAATGTATAACTCTGGGATGTGCCTTTGCGGCGAGAACCAGACTAAAGCATGAATAGCCGCCTTACTGTGGGCGGTTCGAGACGATTCCAATTCCCAATGAAAAGCCAATCTTCAACAAACTTCTAAGACGTACCCAGAACCGACACAGGTGTGCCCAAGGTGAGAAGCCTCAGGCGTGTGGAATTACGGGTTGTTAGGGAAATCGGCAAAATGGAGCGGAACCTTCGGAAGAACGCTTGCTTGGAGCCTTTGCGAAAGCGGGGGGCTCTAAGTTGCAATAACTAGTATCACCCGACTGTTAAATACAAACATAGCTTTCTGCAAGACCGAAAGGTTGTGTACAGAAAGTGAATCCTGCCCAGTGCAAGTCAGTCAAAACCGGGTCCAACCGGAATAAGCTCTTGTAAACGGCGGGAGTAACTATAACTCTCTTAAGGTAGCCAAATGCCTTGTCGTATAAGTAACGACGTGCATGAACGGACCAACGCGGTGGTAACTGTCCCAACATCCTACTCCGTGAACCTACAGGACGGCGAACGGTCCGTCACGCACCGTTGGGAAGAGAAGACCCCATGGAGTTTTACTGCAGCTTGTTCTTGACATACTCTGTTACATGCAGAGTGTAGCTGGGAGCGTCGATGCTATGCTTTCGGGTGTAGCGGAGCGACAATGGAACACCAGCCTTGTATCGGGGCATGTCTAACTCGCGAGTCGCTTGCGAGGACAGGTGCAGGTGGGCAGTTTCGGTGGGGCGCCAGAGCTTGGAAAAGATATCCAAGCTACCCTAAGGTCAACTCAACCGGGACAGAAATCCGGTGAAGAGTGGAAAGGCAAAAGTTGGCCTGATGGAACCCTTGACAGCAAGGGGTTCCAAGACGAAAGTCTGGCTTAACGATCTTTCATTAACCTTTGGTAGGTGGTGGAAGTGATAGAAAAATTACCCTGGGGGTAACAGAGTTGTCGCAGGCAAGAGTTCATATCGACCCTGCGGCTTGCTTCCTCGATGTCGGCTCTTCCTATCCTGGCCATGCAGCAGTGGCCAAGGGTGGGGCTGTACGCCCATTAAAAGGGAACGTGAGCTGGGTTTAGACCGTCGTGAGACAGGTCGGATTCTATCTAACGGTGCTGTTGGGAGTTTGAGAGCAGCGTGCGTCCAGTACGAGAGGAACAACGCGCGGTCGCCTCTGGTGAGGGGTTGTTCGACAGAGCATGCCCCACAGCTACGCGGCAAATCATAAACGCTGAAAGCATCTAAGCGTGAAGGATGCCTCGAAACGAGACTCCCATTCAAGAACACGTGCAGATTGTGAGATTCTTTTTGCCGAAAGGATCTTGTAGCATTCTGCGAACGGGGACTGGCGACAGTAACCGTAGTTCAAGACGAGCTCACCGGTAAAAGACCGGGTAGGTGAGTCAGGCGGTGTAAACACGGAGCATTTGCGACGTGCGTAGCCGGCCGATCTCAATAGAGCGAGTGTTTGGACTGGAAAAGGAACATATGGGCCCTGGCTTTGAGTCAGGACTCCAGAACGCGCTATGAAATTAACTACAAAATTTTGTCATGGGAAAAAAATCATATCAATCGGCGTGAATATGGATCAACGACATTTGTCACGGAAATGAAGTATTCCATTCCTTGATTATGATAAATAAATGAAGTCCTTTAGAAAGGACTGAAGTTGTTATGCACAGATGGTCGGTAAGTAAACGACCCCCAAAAAGGAATTTAAGTTGAATAGAAGCGAGATCAAATGGAAGGATAATAAAAACCAACTCTGGTTGATCCTGCCAGATCCGACTGCTATCCGGGTAAGACTAAGCCATGCAAGTCGAATGGAGTGGCTGCACTCCATGGCATACTGCTCAGTAACAAGTGATCAACTTACCCTTTAGTGGAGCATAACCTCGGGAAACTGAGGCTAATACTCCATAGTTGAAAATGCCTGGAATGGTTTTTCATCGAAAGATACATTGAAATGTCAATGATTCGCTAAAGGATAGGATCGCTCTCGATTATGGTTGTTGGCGAGGTAATGGCTCACCAAGCCTATGATCGATAAGGGCCGTGAGAGCGGGAGCCCTGAGATGGACACTGAGACAATGGTCCAGGCCTTACGAGGCGCAGCAGGCGCGAAACCTTTACCATGCACGAAAGTGTGATAAGGTTACCCGGAGTGCCCAGAGAAAAACTGTGGGCTGTTATAGGTGTGTAGATAACCCTATGAGAAAGGAGAGGGCAAGGCTGGTGCCAGCCGCCGCGGTAAAACCAGCTCTTCAAGTGGTCGGGACTTTTATTGGGCTTAAAGTGTCCGTAGCCGGTTTGGTAAGTTCCTGGTTAAATCTGACAGCTTAACTGTCACTTGGCTAGGAATACTGCCTTACTAGAGGGTGGGAAAGGTTTGGGGTACTCCAGGGGTAGCGGTGAAATGCGATAATCCTTGGGGGACCACCAGTGGCGAAGGCGCCAGACTGGAACACGCCTGACGGTGAGGGACGAAAGCCAGGGGAGCGAACGGGATTAGATACCCCGGTAGTCCTGGCTGTAAACGATGCGTGCTAGGTGTTGGTAGGGCTATGAGCCGTATCAGTGCCGTAGGGAAACTGTTAAGCGCGCCGCCTGGGAAGTACGCTCGCAAGAGTGAAACTTAAAGGAATTGGCGGGGAGCACCACAAGGGGTGAAGCCTGCGGTTCAATTGGACTCAACGCCGGGAAACTTACCGGGGGCGACAGCAGAATGAAGGTCAGGTTGACGACCTTACCAGACAAGCTGAGCGGAGGTGCATGGCCGTCGCCAGTTCGTGCCGTGAGGTATCCTGTTAAGTCAGGCAACGAACGAGACCCACACGCCTAGTTGCCAACGAAAGCCTACGGGTTTGTCGGGAACGCTAGGTGGACTGCCACCATATAGGTGGAGGAGGGAGTGGGCCACGGCAGGTCAGTATGCCCCTAATCCCCGGGCCACACGCGGGCTGCAATGGTATGGACAATGGGTAGCAACTCTGAAAAGAGAAGCCAATCTCGAAACCATATCTCAGTTGGGATTGACGGCTGTAACTCGCCGTCATGAACGTGGAATCCCTAGTAATCGTGTGTCATCATCGCACGGTGAATACGTCTCTGCTCCTTGCACACACCGCCCGTCGCTCCATCCGAGTGTTATATGGTTGAAAATGGGTCCTTAGGGTTCATTTGAAATCGTGTAGCGCGAGGAGGGAGAAGTCGTAACAAGGTAGCCGTAGGGGAACCTGCGGCTGGATCACCTCCTTTACAACGCACCGAAGGTATCATCCTTCGGGCATTTCTTTCTTTTATTAAATTTCCTAATGCTAACAGTTAACTATTATATAAAACATTTTTAATCATTATTTGATTAATCTATTGTCTTAAACGATTAATGGCTGCCTGATAAAATTTTTTGTTGATTTCAATTCCAATACAATAACGCTCTAGCTTTTTACAAACAATGTTAACAGTGCCAGTTCCTGCAAATGGATCGCACACTATTTGATTTTGATGCGAAGAAACTGTGATTAATTTTTCAATTAATTTTTCTGGTTTTTGAGTGGGATGTAAGGTTTTATATTTACCTTTTGAGTCTGGTTGTAAGTCTATTAATCGTTCAGGTCGTTGGCATATAGGCGTTTCTATGAGATTGTGCATTTTTTTTTGACCTAGGAAATTAAAAGGCGGATTACCTTTAACGATGAATAAGATTAATTCAGTAGACGAGAGATATCCCGATTTCCTAATTTTCGGGGCAGGGTTTGTTTTATGCCAGACTAATATACCTTTATATCGAAATCCATATTTTTCAGTAATACGAATCAAATCAGAAATATATTGAGCACCAAAAAATATATACATAGAAGAATTATCTTTTAATTTAGATTCAAGAGATTTTATCCATGAATCAGTAAATTCTAAAAATTCATCATAAGTTTGGAAATGATCAAAATGAGCATTTTGTATAATATCAGCACGATGTTTAAATTTAATATTCGATTTTGTCATTATATAAAAAGGAGGGTCTGTAACAACTAAATCTATAGATTTATTAGGTATTTTTGGCAAAATTTCAAGAGCATTGCCTAATAAAATCTGATTTTTCTGAAGATCGAAGGTCATTCTTTAAAATTCAATATGATGATAAATATTTTAAAATTTCTTGATCTTTTATCTCTTTATTTTAACATTTTTTATATTCAAATATTTTATTTTTTCTTAGTTTTTTTCTTTAGGAAATTACATTTTCTTTCCATATAACTAAAATTACAGACATTAGAAATTCATACTTTTTAATTAAAAATAAATTGAAACTTAAAAATTATCACTTAATTCCAAACTAACTTTTGAAGCCTTAGGTAGAAGTTTTAATATGAATTTACTTTAATAAACTTGACAACATCTTTTGTAATCTACCAATTTGATCGATAAAGCAAACAACATAATGGTGATTAATAATGACTGAAGCAAATACGCATGAATTTAAAGCCGAAATCAAGAAATTACTCAATATTTTAAGCAAGTCGCTCTACCAGCATAAAGAAATTTTCCTTCGAGAATTGATAAGTAATTCTTCTGATGCGTTGAAAAAGATCCATTTCATTGGTCTTTCTAATAAGGATATAGCAGATCCTGATTTAAAACACGAGATTGAAATAGTTTTAGATCAAGAAAAAAAAACACTAATTGTTAAAGATACAGGAGTTGGAATGACCAAAGAAGAGATGATTCAGAATTTAGGTACGATTGCTGGAAGTGGATCACAGAAATTTTTAGAGCAATTGGAACAATCTTCTGAAGAAAACAAAGAAATTGATCTGGATATTATTGGACAATTTGGAATTGGATTTTACTCTGTGTTTATGGTTGCTAAGGAAGTAGAAGTCATTTCAAAATCATATAAGAAAGATGAACCTGCATATCGATGGATTTCAGATGGTTCAGGTCAATTTGAAATTGAAATTACAGAAAAAGATCATCGTGGAACAGATGTTATCATCCATTTGCAGGATGAAGAAGAAGAATATTTACAATCGTATCGAATTGAGAGTATCATTAAGAAATACTCCAATTTTGTTCCATTTCCAATCTATGTCACTGAAATCAAAAAACCAGAAGAAAAAGTTGAAGTAGATCTTGATGAAGAGACTGATGAAAAGAAAGATGAAGAGAAAGATAAAGAATTAGAGGAACATACTAGTGAAGAAGAAGGAGAAAAGTTTACAGATGAAAAGATAGAAGAAGAAAAAGAACCTGAACGTGTTCCTGTTAATCAAATTAACCCTATTTGGAAACGAAATAAAACAGAAATCACCGATGAAGACTATTTAAATTTCTATCATTATATTTCTAAGCGATATGACAATTATCTTAAAGTAATTAATTATAAAGTGGATGGAAGGGTACAATTTCGTTCCATTTTATTCATTCCAGAAACGCGATCTCAAGATTTACTTCGACCTGAAGTAGAATATGGACTTGCTCTTTATTCAAAAAATGTTATGATTATGGAAAAATCGAAGGATATCATTCCTCAATGGATGCGATTTGTCTATGGAATTGTGGATTCAGATGATATTCTTCTTAATATCAGTCGTGAAACAATTCAAACAAATCGATTGATCATGAAAATTGAAGGATTGGTGGTAAAGCGATTTTTCAAAGAAGTTGAAGATCTATATACAGAAAGCCCAGATAAATACAAAACTTTTTGGAAAGAATTTGGTACCTTTATCAAAGAAGGAATTGTTACCGATCACGCCCGAAAAGAAAAATTGTTGGAATTGTTGCGATTTCAAACAAATAAGACTGCTGAAGATGAATATATAAGCTTAAAAACTTATGTTGAACGGATGCAGGAAGATCAAAGCGAAATTTATTATTTAATTGGCGAGAATCTTGAAAGTATGAAGATGTCTCCTCATCTTGGATATTATGAGCAGAAAAATCTCGAAGTAATATTCTTTGATCAACCTATTGACAATTTCTTAATGATGAACGTCCATGATTATTCTGTGAAATCTGGTGAAGGTGAAGATTCCGAAGAAAAATCCTATCCATTTAAACCAATAGATGTTTCCGAAGAAGAAAAGAAACCTGGCAGTGAAGAAAAAGAGAAGGATAAATCATCCGAGAAAGATGAAGATGAAGAGATACCATCTGATATTAAAGCATTTCTTGATCATGTTAAATCTTTATTGGGTGATAAAATTATCGATGCAAAAATATCCAAGCGGTTATACAAAAATGCATGCAGATTGGCAAATCCTTCTACTGGTATGACTTCCAGCATGCAGCGTGCCATGCGTTATTGGACCCAATCTAATTTGGATAAATCTTTTCAGATCCCCCGCAAAATATTTGAATTTAATCCAGAACATGAAATGATTCAGAAAATGATCTTACTTTATAAAGATGATCCTAAGAACCAATTTATTGATCCTGTAATTGAGCAGATGTTTGAAAACTGTCTACTTGCAGAAGGTGATCTTCCAGAACCAGCTAATATGGTACCTCGAATCAATCAAATATTAGAAATGTTGATCACAGGTAAGAAAATTACTGAAATTCCAGTAAAATCTGAATCAAAGTCAGAAAATGAAGAAATTGACGAAAATAAAGAACAAGAAGACGAAGAAGAAAATAAAGAAAGCAATGTTCAAGATGCAGAAATAATCGATGATAGTGATTCTGAAAACCATTCTGAAAGCAATTCGAATGAAAAATCAGATGATAGTCCTAAAAAAGACTAACAATAAGCATTAAAAAAAGGATTTGAAGAAAAATAATATATTAAAATTGTTATAGAGCCATAAATATTCTTTTTTTTACCTTTTTACTTCTTTCTTCTTTTTCCTTTCTTCTTTATCCTTTTTTCTCGGTTATAATTCTGTTATATGGGTGAAAAATCTGCATTATTATTTGATTATTTGTAAATTTAGAGTTTTGTTTATTTTTAAAATTAGTCATGTCTAATAATAAAAGACTCCATTAATAATATGAATTTACTTTAAATCTTCAGGTAAAGGTGAACGACATGATCACAAGTTTAATTATAACATTTCGAGAAACTTTAGAATCGGCTTTAATAATAGGAATAATACTCAGCTATCTTAATCGAATTGGAAGAAAGGAAATGAAAACTTTTGTTTGGTTGTGTGGCAGCTGGATTATTTGCTTATGGAATTCATGAATTACAAGAAGCAAGTATTATTCCAATATTTATTGAGCATATTTATGATATAAATTCATTTATTGATGAGAAGGGAAATTTTGGCAGTATCTTAAAAGGTCTATTCGGTTATAATGGAAATCCATCATTAGTTGAAACCACAATTTATAGTTTTTATCTTCTTTTTGCCTTCATTCTTTGGAAATTAATAATTAAAGAAAAATAAAATAAAAACTAAAATAAAAATAAAACGTTCATCTCCTATTTATATCAGAAAAAGGATTTGTACGCTTTTGGAACAACATTAAAAACCCTGATTCCATGGATATCTTATTTTTTTACTTATTACTTTATTTCTTTTATTAATGTACATCAGAAGGATCCCAATCAGTATGTAGATTTTGGTTCCATGAATTCATGGTTTGCATATCTTCTATATCAATCGAGAAATCGAAAACAGATGCATTTTCTTCAATTCTATCCAATCTTTGTGACTTTGGTATTGGAACTACTCCTGTTTGAATACACCATCGGAGCATTAATTGTGCTGTTGTTTTATGATATTTTTCTGCTAATTTTTTCAAACCTTCATGATGAAGCATATAACCATTTGTTAATGGAGAATAAGCTTCAAGAAGAATATTATTATTCTTGCAAAAAATGAGAAGTTCTGTGAGATTTAAAAATGGGTTGAACTCTACTTGGTTCACAAATGGAATTATGCCCGCGTTTTCTAAAATTTCATTCAAATGGGGAATGTAATAATTACTTACTCCAATCGCACGACATAATCCTTCATCATACAGATGTTCCAAAGCTTTCCATGTATCTTTGCGCTTCACGGGTACCGGCCAGTGAATTAAATAAAGATCGATATAATCTACTTGTAGTTTTTTCCGACTTCGTTCAAATGCCTCTAATGTCGATTCATAACCTTGTTCTGTATTCCAAACTTTAGAAGTGATAATAATTTCATCACGATTGATCTCTGATTCTCGAATGACATCACCAATTTCTTTCTCATTTCCATAAAATGAAGCAGTATCTATCAATCGATATCCGATTTTTAATGCATAGCTTAAAACTTTTGTGAGTGTAGATCCTCTTAAAGCATAAGTTCCCAAACCTATTGGTGGGATTGATAACTCTTTTGTTAAAGAAATTCGAGAAGAGATTGATTCTGTCATCTAGATGCTCCTTTTACAGATATGTCAAAGAAGTAAAAATCCGAAATTCCATCGGATGCCTTCTTAATGAAATTTAACTCGATTCGCTCTTATAAATATTATGCAAAAAACTATTTTTTTTCATTTTTTTTGATGAGATAATTATTACTTGATTATCATTTATTTAGAGAAAAAGTTATAAGTATTCCACATAAATTATTTTATAATTACATTTGCGTACTTTAATTTAAAAAATAATTAGTTGATTCTATGCAGGAATTTTCGAAATCTGAATCTGAACGCCTGAGTTTTACTGGCTCATCAACTAAACCTGATGAACGTGAGTTAATCCAAAAAAGAATTGTTATTATTGACCAGCGGATTAAATGGTTGATGAAAGTAAAAAATACTTTGGAAAATCAACTTCAAAATCTAGATCAAATCAATTTATTGAATAAATCTTAGTAGATATTAATCAATTTGAATAGATTTCTGTGCTAACTTTATTAATTATTATGCTGGTACTTTGGGAAGTTGTAAAAGATTCATTTTTATTATTAAATATCTCTTTCTTAGAGATAATAAGGAAAAAAACTATTGAATTAATAAGCAAAACTTCTAAAAACTAAAAAATTATGTCATAATAGATAAGATCTATTCTTTTGAAAGGACAACTTCTTGCTTTAAAAGTTTCTCCTTAATCGGATCCCAGAAAATCTGATTGTAGGGTCCGCTGGTATTGATTTTTGTCCACCAAACCTTGAAATTATCTTGAGGACAAACATTCATACACGCGGCACATTTAATGCATTTTTCATCATCAATTTCAATATGAATCTTTGATTCCCATGCTGGTTCCATTTCTTTAAAAGTAATGGCTTCCGTAGGGCATATTTGCTCGCATTTATGACAATCACCAGGGCATTTATTCATGTAATATTTAATAAACTCATCTTTGTCATCTGGTATTTCATAAGTTACCTCGATTTTTCCTTCCCAGTAAATATTGGCATCTCGTCCTAATTTAGAGCAAGGTACTTTTTGAATTTCCAATTTCGGAATTGAATTATGCTCAATAAGTTTAAGTGTTTCGGTAGGAACCAATTCACCATCTTCATACAATTGAATAGCATCAAACGGGCAAAAAATTTGACACGTTCCGCACATAACACATAAATCAGGATCTACTGTATCTACTACAGAAGCATTCAGATCTTTGGGTTTCGATTCATAAACAGCAGCTGCTGGGCCAAATAAAATAGCATCTTTTGGACAGACAATTGAACATTGCCCACACCCAGTACATTTCATTCGATCAAGAATCAAATCATATTGTTTTACTAGGTATTTATGGGTGATTTTGATTTCAGTATCATCTATTTTTTTTAATCGTTTAGGAAAGGCCATATTGTTATCCTCGAATTTTTAAAGATAAAATTATGATTAAGAGATATTTATTTATAAAGTTGGGGAATAAAAAAGGGTAATGGTATATCCTTAGTTAGTTGGTTTAGTTGGTTAATTCGTTGGTTAATTCGTCGGTTGGTTAAGTGCTGATAGATCCAGATCTCGCTCTAAATGAGTAAAAATTGGATCAACTGGAGTAAAGGGAGGTACTCCTTTTCGCTTTGGATATCTGAGAATACCGAGTGAAAATGGATCAATTCCCATCGCTAATCCCAAAAGTTGGGTTATATAGAGCACAGGAATGGAAAATGGTGCAGAAATCTGATCTTTATAGATACTATTAATTTCCATTTGTCCTAAATCGAATTGTAAATGACAGAATGGGCAGCAATCCACAATAATATCTACTCCTGCTTTTCGCATCGATTCCAATTTGTCTCGAGTAAAGTCTAAAGAGACTTCTTTTTCAGAACCACGCAAGCCTCCACCTGCGCCACAACACATTAACTTGTCTCTATAATCCACAGAAGTACAACCTGTCAACTCAACTAGTTCATCTAAGAAAGTTGGTGTTTCAAAATCATCTTTCCATGGCTTATTATGAGTTGGTTTCAAAATGTGGCATCCATAATGTACTGCGACTTTAAGTCCCAGATTTCGAGTTATCATTTTTTTAATTTTTTCAATACCTACATCATTATATAAAATCCAAACCAAGTGCTCGGCATCGACAATACCTTTAAATTCTTTTCCTATTTCTTTCAATTTGCTATTTACGAAATCTCGTTTTTCAGAATTGTGCTTTAATTCAGTGTTAACATCATTTAATGTGCCGTAACAACCATTACACATAATACAAAGATTTCGCTTAATATCTTCAGCAATCGTTATATTTCTTGCGCCTAATGTAAGCCATGTATCAATATCAAATGAACGGAATACTCCTGGTGCAGGGCAGCACCCTGCTCCTTCTAACTCGACAACCCCAACTTTTAATGCATTTAATACGCTACGAGTAGCCGCATCAATGAAAGGGTAGCGATTAGGAATAACACATCCAAGGTACATTGCTACATTTACACCTTCTGGGTTCTCTTTTAGCATATTGTTTAAATTATTTTTTAACCATTCCGCTCCATGGGTTGTATAATTTTGTAATTGTTTTTTCCAAGGCCATAAGGTTGGATCTAATTTACGAACTTCATCAAAGGCTTTCTTTGCTTCTTCCAGTTGATCTTGAGTCCAGTAAAGAATGGCTAAGTTTAACCAAGTTATGGAATTTACCTTTTTTGAATTTGATTCAGTATAATCAATAATTTTCTTAAGAGCAACTTCTGCATATGATATTTCTCCTAATCGAAATTGTGCTAAGGCGATATTATTCCATAAGGCTTGGAAATTGATAAAATTGATTGGATCAAAAACAGGATGATCTTCAAGTAAGGTGAATTCATTAAGAGCATTTTGATATAAACCTTTCTGTGCTTCTATTGTACCTAAAAAGAAAGATATATATGCCCAGATTTTTGATTTGGAATATAATTTGTTATTCTTATTTTTTATTTCTTTTCCAACATTCTTTTTTATTCCATCTTTTTTATTCTTCACGTTTGTTTCTTGTTTTAAAATTTCCTTTGCTTCGTTTAGAAATTTTTCTGCGTAGTATATTTCATGGCGTTTAAAATGCAGAAATCCTAAATAGAAGAGAATTTCGGGAGATCCTGGAGAAAATTTATTCGCACTGGTGAGATAAAATAGTGCTTTTTCAAAACCATTACACATCAGATGGACTTTTGCTAATCCTATTAAAGCTTCGATGTTTTTTCCATCTAACTTAAGTGCTTCATAATAATGATTATTGGCATCACGGTAATTCTCCAATATAAGAGCCAAATATCCCCTCTTCAAATATCCAAGAATATTGGTAGGATCTTTCTCAATCATCTTCTCAAAATAATAGCGCGCTTCGAGATATTTTTTCTGCTCAATATAGAGATCTCCAAGTTCGGAAAGATCTTCAATTGATTCTGCATATCTTCGAAGATGAAGGATTTTTTTATCTACTTCTTCCATAATAATTCTCACTAATTACGAAAAACAATAAGTTAATTTTCGTAGGATAATATTCATCTGGCGCTAATCACTATTTAAGATTTTTTTTATTGGATTATGGAATTTTGAGTGAAATTCGTGTGAAATTCTAAAATGCTGAATGTAGCTTTTTTTTAGGAAGATTTTGATCACTTTTCGAAAGAGAATTTAACAATTCAAGTAAAAATAAATGAATTATTCAGATAATCGTACTTTTCTTGGAGTTAGCGAATGAACCTCAAATTAAGTTATGTTTTTCACCAAATCCAATAAATGAAGCTTTTTAAACATTCATTTTAACACTACACCATCAAATACCCATTTTAATTTCATGTTGCCTATTTGCATGGATTTAAAATAAAAACACCATTTTCATGATTTCTTGTGGTATGAATAAGGTGTTTTTCTCACTCTCATGAGGGAAATAAATATGGAAAAAATCCAACGGAACATTATTGTTCACATTTCGGATATTATCAGCGAAGAAATAATAAAAGACGAGGCAATGGCTTTTGTCAGGGCATGTTTTCAATGTGGGACTTGCTCTGGAGGCTGTCCATCTGGACGTAGAACTGCAATTCGTACTCGTCAAATTATTCGTCGGGTAATTTTAGGATTGGAAGAAGTGCTTTCTTCTGATGATATCTGGCTCTGCAGTACGTGTTATACATGTTTTGAAAGATGTCCAAGAAGTATACCTGTTACTGACATAATTATCAAATTGCGAAATTTAGCCACTCAACGAGGATATATGAAACCCCCACATAAAGCAGTTACTCATATTTTAGCTGATACAGGCCATGGTGTTCCGTTGGGAACGCAAAAAGGTGGTGAACCGAATAATTGGAGTCAATTACGGGCATCATATGGCTTACCGGACATTCCTCCAACAACACACAGTCACCCAGAAGCTGTTAAAGATATTCAGATATTGATGCACGCTACGAATTTTGATAAATTGGTTGATTGGAAACCAAAAAATACCGAACTGAAGCCAAAGGTTAATGAGAAAAGTGAAGAAAAAAGTGAGGGAAAAAATGAGGGAGAAAGTAAGGTAAAAAGAAAAGCAAAATCAAAATCAAAATCCCAATCAAAAGTCAAAGAAGAACTTAAACCTAAAAAAGAAGTAGAAATCAAAAAAGAACTTGAGATCAAAACAGATTCCCAAACCAAAACCGAATCCAATATCAAATCTGAATCTGAAACAAAGAAAACAAGCACAAATAAAAAAACTGTGACAAAAAAGAAAAAGGGTTTAAAGAAAAAATTAAAAAAAACCCGAATTTCCAATAAAAACAAAAAAAAGTAAAAAGTAAAAAATAGCTTAAACTTCGAAATTCTAAAGAATATTGTCCAATACTGCTAAATCATAAGAATTCGTGTTTGAATTAAGAAAAAAACTTCAATGTCGAATGGATCATTATCCTTCGCTTAAAAAAATAGATCACAATAATAATTTCAATAATATAAATAATTATAAAAAATGAGTAGAGTAAACTATGAGTAAATCTAAAATAAATATAATTTCCCCTTCTAATAATTCAGAAAGCACCGAAATTCGCATTGGTGTTTATCTCTGCCATTGTGGGGTTAATATAGGCGGTGTTATCAACATGGATGAAATGGTTAAATTTGCTCAGAAACTTCCAAATGTTGTAATAGCACGCCAGTATAAATTCTACTGTTCTGATAACGGACAAGCTGAAATTGCTCGCGATATTCGTGATGGATTAGTTAATCGCGTTGTGGTTGCTGCTTGTAGTCCCCGCATGCATGAAAGTACTTTTCGGCGCGTTTTAGTTGATGAGGGTTTAAACCCATTTTATTTTGTCCAAGCAAATATTCGAGAACATGCCACTTGGGTAAATATGAATGATCCTGCTGGTGCCCAACGAATTGCCCAAGATCATGTTCGTATGCAAGTGGCAAAAGCAAGAGAGCTCCGCGCCTTGAAACCACAAAAAGTCATGGTAAAGCCATCTGCTTTAATTATCGGCGCAGGTATTGCTGGAATTAATACTGCGTTAGATTTGGCAAATCAAGGTTTTCATGTATATTTAGTTGAAAAAGAACCGACTATTGGGGGTCATATGGCACAATTGGATAAAACTTTTCCCACAATGGACTGTTCTTCATGTATTCTTACTCCAAAAATGGTCGAAATTTCACGTAATCCTAACATAACAGTTATGGCTTATTCAGAAATAGAACATGTAGATGGATATGTTGGAAATTTTCAAGTGCAAATTCGAAAGAAGGCTCATTATGTGGATCAACTGAAATGCACAGGCTGTGGGGAATGTGCCCAACATTGCCCTGTTTCTGTTGGAAATGAATTTGATTTGGGACTCAGTCATAGAAAAGCCATTTATATTCCATTTCCTCAAGCTGTTCCCGGATTGTATACTATTGATATGGAGCATTGCATAAAATGTGGCATTTGTGCATCTACCACCGTTTGTGAACCTCAAGCCATAAATTTTGATGATCAAGATGAAATTGATACAATTGAAGTCGGAACCATTATTGTGGCTACCGGATATGATCCAATCGATGTATCTAATCTTGGAAATTATGGATATGGTCGATTTGAAAATGTGATTACAGGGCTTGAAATGGAAAGGAATCTTAGCAGTACAGGTCCTAATCTGGGTCATCCTGTGCGTCCTTCAGATGGAACTTCCCCCAAGTCGATTGTATGGATTCAATGTGTTGGAAGTCGGGATACTAGAGAAGGTTATCATCCATACTGTAGCCGAGTTTGTTGCATGTATGCGATTAAACAAGCCCGGCAGTATAAGGAAAAACATCCTGAAGCTCAATGTTATATATTCTATATAGATATTCGCGCATTCGGTAAGGGCTATGAAGAATTTTATGAATTAGCCAGTCATGAATATGGTATCAAATTTATGCGGGGTCGTTTAGCAGAAATTCAAGAAAATCCTGATAAATCGCTGTTAATTCGCGCTGAAGATACATTTCTTGCTCAACCAATTGAAATTAATG
This sequence comes from Candidatus Harpocratesius repetitus, assembly GCA_021498095.1. GTDB lineage: Archaea > Asgardarchaeota > Lokiarchaeia > Sigyniarchaeales > Promethearchaeaceae > Harpocratesius > Harpocratesius repetitus. The sequence goes on from JAIZWK010000001.1 coordinate 2,317,197, forward strand.
TAGACATGGTTGTTCTTTCAATAGGTTTGGAAACTACTCATGATTCTGGTAAAATCGCTTCTATGCTGGCAATTCAAAAATCCACTGATGGTTTCTTCATGGAAGCTCATCCCAAACTTCGTCCAGTTGATTCTCTTACGGATGGAATATTTATTGCTGGAGTTGCTCAAGGACCAAAAGATATTCCAGATGCTGTTTCTCAAGCAAAAGGTGCTGCTGCGGGTGCTGCTATCTTAATGGCAAAAGGGGAGGTGGAAGTGGAGCCATATTTTTCAATTGTACAACCTGCTCTCTGTTCTGGTTGTAGATCTTGTATTAATCAATGTCCATTTGGAGCAATTACATTTGATGAAATCTTGCAAATTGCTCATATAAATCCAATTAAATGCAAAGGATGCGGAACTTGCGCATCTACTTGTCCATCGAATGCAATTCTTCAAAATCATTTTACAACAAAACAATTAATGGCTATTATTGATGGTGTTTTAGGAGATTATCAAGTATGATAAAATCAAAAATTGAAGACAATCCTTCTTCCGAAGTGATTGATAAAGATTTTGAACCATTCATATTGGGAATATTCTGTAATTGGTGTACCTATACTGGATGCGATCAAGCAGGTACTTCGAGAATGCAACGCCCTGCAAATTTGCGCGTTATGCGTGTTATGTGTAGTGGCCGTGTTGAACCAGAAATGGTTATTGAAGCTTTAAAACGTGGGGCAGATGGTGTTCTTATTGGTGCTTGTCATATCGGGGACTGTCACTATGTAAATGGAAACCACAAGACAGTTCGGCGTATGCCGGTTTTAGTAAACCTTATTGAACAATATGGTTTTAATCCTAATCGTGTGTGGTTAAGACATATATCAGCATCAGAAGGTGCGGAATTAACTGAAATTGTTAAAGAATATGTGAAAATACTAAAAGAATTAGGCCCCAATCCGTTGAAAAATCAAAAATCAAGATAATATTTTTTTAATTTCTTTAATTTGGTGAAAGCACTTTTTTACTATGGTAAAATCTATCTTATCTTGAATAATTGTCAATTTTTCTCGATGTTTTAGAAGAACCTATCAAAATATTTGCAGATTTTATATTTTTCATTATTCTTACCTAAAATAGTTTGTATGATCTTTATAAGGTGCACAAATAAAAATTCTAATAGTAAAGCGTATTTTACTACCTATATCATGTGATGAGTGATATCTTTTCTCCACTCACAAACCGGATTTGAGGTGTCGAAAAATAACCGCAGAATCAAAATCGAATAATTTATCTTCGAAATTTTTTCATACTCGGGAATTTTTTCCCATTGAAGTAAATTTTGGCGATAAAGAAATTATCAAAATAACCAAGCGCCCGCGCAAGACTACTACTGAAATTGTTGATATTTATGCAAACGGCTATCATATTGGCATGTTTGTAGGAATTGAACGGGTGGGAAATGAATTAAAATTCGGACCAACAGGATTAAATAAATCTCATATATATCGAAATATTCTCGATTATGTATTTGTTCGTTTACTAGAATATTTTGGATTGACTGGTGTGGCTCAAATTAGTATTGATGTTCCCGAAGATACTGAATTCAAGTCTTTTCTGCTGCAATTAGGATTTATTCCTAAAGATAATCAACTTATACTGGAATTGACTGAAGAAAATTTAAAAAAATTGATGAATTCTCTCGAAAAACATCCTTTTGAAATAAAATCTCAAGTTGGGCAATTCCAAAATGTAATTTCTTTTAATCTTGATGATCCTGATGAAAAAACTGTATTAAAAATGGTTGATCATATTGTAGAGAAAATTAAAAACATGGATCCTATCGGGAAAGAATTCTGGGATAACAGAAAAGTTATGCAGTTAAATTATTATTTAACTATGGCAGTATTAAATAGAAATCAAATCATTCCCGATGAATTTCTGGAAACAAGCTTGAAAACTATTATTGCATCACTTGATACGTTTAACCGAGAAGCCTATTTGGAAGAAATATTTGTCGCTTTAGATGGTGGTAAAGCATTTGGTATGGATTATATTCAGAATATTCTTACTAAATTGCAAGAATTAGTTCCTGAAGAAATAAAAGTATTGAATAAGGATCATCTACGTGATTGGGTCCAAAAAAACATGCCTGCTTGGATTTTAAGTGATGAAATTGAAAATAAAGCACGTGAAGAATTAAAAGCTAAATCTCGCTTGAAGTTGGAAGATTTCGGCACATCGATAAAAGATAGCATGAAAGATGTTATAACTGCCCTAATCGATCATTATAATGGAGAAAGAATCTTCTTTGGAATGAATAATCGATTATAAAAAAAAAAGGAAATCTATAATAAATAAAAAAGAGTAAAATTTGGTGAAAATTATGGTAGAAGGATATACTCAAACTTGTGTACGCATCAATTTAACCACGGGTGAAATTAAAAAAGAAACCTTAAGCCAAGATTTTTGCAAGCAGTACATTGGTGGCTATGGTTTTGTTACAAAAATATTATGGGATGAATGTCCGAAAGGTGCAGATGCATTTGACCCCCGAAATCCATTTGTAATGGCAATTGGACCGTTTCCAGGAACAATTGTACCCACTTCATCCAAATACTGTGTAGGTGCAAAATCTCCTTTAACAAGACGAATTGGATTTGCGATCAGTTCTGGATCATGTGGTGCGCAAATGCGAAGGGCAGGAATTGATTTGATTATTCTTACTGGCAAAGCTCCTGAACCTGTCTTCATTTTCTTCGATGATGATGCTATTAACATCATACCGTGTAAGGATACCCTTTGGGGAAAAGATATCTGGACCGTTGAAGAAGAAATTCGCAATATGTATGGTGATCATCGTATTTCTGTTATGGGTATTGGTCAAGCAGGAGAAAATTTAGCAAAACTAGCTTGCATTACTAATGATAGAGCTCGACAAGCAGGACGAACAGGATTGGGTGCAGTAATGGGCTCAAAAAATGTTAAAGCAATGGCTTTTCGAGGAACTAAATCCATTAAAGTGGCAAAACCGAAAGAATTTATGGAAAAAGCAAAAGAATTAATTCAATTAGCAAATGGAAAAGATACTTTAAAATACCGTGATTTAGGCACACCAATAAATGTAATGAAATTTAACGATCTCGGTGTTTTACCAGTAAAAAACTTCCAAACAGGTTATTGGGATAAAGCTGATGCAATTTCTGGAGAAACTATGGATGAAAAATGGGTTGTAAAAAAGACTGGATGCAGTCAATGCCCAATTGCTTGTGATCATTTATGTGCTACCAAACCAGATGATCCAGATTATCCAAACGTCGTTTCAAGTGTAGATTATGAAAGTATTTATGCCCTCGGTTCTGTTTGTTTAATCGATCATTTTCCAGCTATAATTAAAATGGTTGAAATGTGCGATAAGTACGGAATTGATACCATGACCGGTGGTACCACTTTGGGATTTGCTATTGAAGCTTATGAAAAGGGATATATAACCAAAGAAATGCTCGGAGATAATCCTGTTTATAAAAATGGTCTTCAATGGGGAGATTATAAGGCAGTTGTTCAACTTATTGAAGATATATGCTTTCGATCAACTCCAGCTGGAGATCTTTTAGCTGATGGTTCACGTGATGCAGCTAAAAAGTTGGGAGGAGACGCTTGGAAATTCTCGTGTGAAATTAAAGGAATGGGTATTCCGGGCTATGAATTAAAAGGATTAACTACTGCATCTATTGGGTTTGCTGTCTCACTGAGAGGTGCATGCCATCTTCGAAACGGGTCATATGGTTATGATATGAAAAAGAAATTCGATCGGAAAAAATACGATGAACTTGACAAACGGGGTCAAGCTTTAGCTGGACAAGATGCCTTTATGGCGATTATTGATTCATTAGTTGTGTGTAAATTTACGCGAGGAATATATCACCGTGGTTTACCAGAAATTGCAGAAGTATATGAAATGGTAACTGGTATTCCCATGACTGGTGAAGAAATCGAACTTGCAGGCCATAGAATTCATGATTTGGCAAAATGTTTCAATATTCGAGAATGTCAAGTAGAAGGAGTTGAACCTATGAGTGAAGATTCACTTCCATGGCGAAATTTCCATGAACCTAATCTCGATGGACCTACAAAAGGATGGTACAATGATGAAAAAGGATTCTGGGAAGGAATCAAGCAATATTATCTTGCCCGTGGATGGGATGAACGTGGTTATCCGAAAGAAGAAACCCTCAAAACTCGAGGCTTAGATTTTGTAATAGGAAAAATTTAGGTGATGATTATGTCAATGAAAGCAAATAATACGCCCAAAACAGAAAAAAATTCAAGCATTGATACTTCTGCAATTATGCATAAAATTCTTGTTGTGGATCCTGCCCGTTGTACAGGATGCGAAATTTGTGAGTCCGTATGTGGAATGGTTCACGACGATGTTTTTAATCCAATGAATTCTCGCATCCATCGAGTCCGCATTGAACCTGTAATCAATTCCAGCATAAGCTGCGTTTCATGTTATGATCCTGATTGTGTAAAAGCTTGTCCTCTTAGTGCTATCACAAAAAATCTTGAAACAGGAATTTTAGAAGTAGATCAGAATAAATGCGATGGTTGCGGAGCTTGCATGAGAGCATGCTCTTTTGGAGCGATCACTGTGCATACGAAAAACAAAAAGGCGATCATGTGCGATATGTGTTCAAGCACGATTTATGGGGAACCTCAATGTGTGGAATATTGTCCTAAAGGTGCGATTTTTATTGAGGAAATTGATCCGAATGTTAATGAAGATCGTTTAGAGACTTTACGAAAGATTCTTGAACGCGGTTTTCCGCAACCACCTGAAGGGGAAATTTTAAATTAAGGAATATTCATTTTTCTTTTCTTTCACTTTTTAACTTTTATCTCCTACATCTAAAATGGATTTAGCACATAAATTAAGCCCGGTTTCCCACAAACGTAGCAGATAGAACTTGGCAGACCATTTTGTACGGCTCATTTTCTCCAGTTTTTTTCGAATATGTCGACGTCGAGAATTCCACGGAACAATATTGTGAATGCGACTCCGTTCTTGTACTAAAAGATCCAGCTGTTTATGTCGCTGCCATTGATTATACAATTCTAATCATGCGATCCAATAAAATTGTCGTCGTGTAGATTTTTGGGAACGACTCTTATGTAAAAACTGGTATTTCGTATCTCGAAAACCATTTTCAATCCTCCATCGTTCATGATAGTCCTTTGCAAACTTGATAAATTTACCGTTCAACTTCGTAGGATCTTCTCCTGGTGCAATCGAGATGGTAAAGAAGGTGACAGCATGAATTAATTTATTCTTTTTCTTTTTCAAACGAATTTTGTGATCATAGTGTGAATAACAGAGGCGATAAAGTCGTTCTTCCTCAGTATTGCTGAATTTTTTCCGTCGTTTGGCTTTCCTGTATTTGAGTTGGCGTGGATTTTTTTTAGTCGCTTGTTGGAATTTGAAATACTTATCTTCAGCGAGTTTTAACTGCTCCCGAATAGAAAGCAATCTATTTTGGATTGAAAAAGCTTCATTTTTTATAGATTCAAATGATCTGGATTTTCCTTTTTTATATTCATCTACTAAAACAACCTGGGCCACGGGAATTTTATAATATCCATCTCCATATGGAACATTATATTTACGGCATAAATCTCGAAGCTTCGGCGGAGAACTAATAAATTTTTCGTTCGATTTTAAATTTCATCCTAAATTTTCAAAAACTTTTAATGAAGAATTTTAATAATATTTAACGAGATGATGATTTTTAAAGATAAAGGATCAATTAAGAGAATCCCTATTTTTTAAATTATTCCTAAATCATCTTTCAAAGAATTATTTTTGGCAATCTCTTTGAAATTTAGGACCAAAACGTATATATTCTTAAGCATCTATTTCAAGTCAGTTCGTAAACCGATGTTTTGGAAATGTTTAAATCGTGTCGATCATGTGTTATCCTATGGTAGGACGCCCTAAAAAGGAATATCCTCCATTATTCGAGCCATTATGCATTAATTTCGAAGATGGAAGGGAAGAAATTCTAGAAATAATACCTGTTTTGTGCCCAGAATGTCGCTCTGCTGTCGTCGGAGTATATGGCACTCATAAACGGAAAGTAAGAAGGGTTCAATATTATAAGTGTAAAAATCCTGCATGTTCATTCGATAAAACTCACAATACTGCCCGACAATTTGCCTTGACTACATCTGGAGGTGTCAGAGAAGTGCTTGACGGCATGCTCGGCAAGATGACAAAAGAAATCATGAAAGGAAAAATCAGCCAGAGTGCTATAGCCGAAAAATATGGAGTTTCTGATGCTCTTATCTGCTATTTACGTTCTAAGATAGAGAAGACAATTTCAAATCTGCAGGGATTAAAAAATCTGGTTGTGGAATTAACGAATGATACTGCGGTTGCAGAAGATGAAACTTTCATTCGAATTAACAGTGTACCGTTTTATATTATCATGTTCACGGGCTATACCAGTAATAAAATTCTCGGAATAAAGGTTTTAAAAACGAGGAACGAAAAAGACATCCGTGAAGTTTTTGACAGAGCGAATCGAAATACAAAATTGCCGATAAATGTAATTACTGCCGATGCATGGGGTGCTACACAAACAATGAGCAAGAATTTAATGCGTAAAATTACCTTAGTAATTCATAAGCATAAAAAACCCTATGATAAGGCTGGTATTTGGCATATTGATTATGAAAAAACGAAGCGGATAATCACTAAAATAGGTCTTAAAACCAATTTTTTTAAAAAACGGGGCAAAAGAGAGTATTTTTACTTAGTGATGAAGAAAATTTAAGTCTACCAGTACCAAAAAAGCGGGAAAGACCAAAAGGAGTGAAGAACAAGCAAGGAAAACAAAGAAAAAATCCAAAACCAAAAATGAAGCGAGGACGGAAAGGCCTCTTTACAGTTTTTGACAGAGGAAAACGGGGATATGCGAAAATTGAACCTTCTCGTAAAACTCTAAAATTGGCAAGAAGTGTGCTTCCTGCAGTTGCAGCTGCTTTTAGGGAAACACAAGACTTATTTTGGAAAAAGTCTATATCAAATAATCTGGCGGAGAATATAAATAGTGTGATTGAGACTCGTGTTCATTTAACTGGTCCTAAAACACCTGAGGGTTTAGAACAGCGACTTCGGGCATTTATTATCGCCAAAAATAACCCAGAAATCTTAGAAATAACATTTGTTTCGCACAAATTTAATACAAAAATTCTTTTTAATGAATGGAATAATTCAGGAATTAAACGGTTATTTCAATTGAATGAAAATTTGGGGAAAAAAAATCAAACCCAGGTGTCAGTGAATTGATCCTTCGTTATTAAAAATAGCCAACGAGATTAATATGATAATTATTCTTCCAAAAAAATCAAATTTATTCGTAACACTTTTAATTTGCATGTTGATGATGCAACATTCCTCAGCATTAATCGAAATACCCAGTTCTCAATCACCAAGTGCTCTTGATTTCGATAATCTTTCACTTACCTATCATAACCGCAAACTGTATTTAAGTGTATTAAATGGAACAATCTATCCAAGTGGGCTATAAACCGAGGTTTTTTTCTACCTTAAATTTAATGAAGGATCTGGGGATCTCACATTTAATCTAACTCTGAAATTATTTGGGAACTCATCCACAGATCCGCTCTACTCCAAAACCAATATATATCGTTTCAATGCGACCTCCGGAGTTGTTTCTTATTTGGATGGTACAGAAGTTGGTGTTATGCCATTCCTCATTACCCGCGTAGAATGGGAAATGAATGATCCAGTAGTTATTTCACAATGGGGGAACCTCTCAAATAAAGCAGTATATAAAGGCTTTGAAAAATATGCTAACTGTTATAGTGAAGATAATGATCGACTTTATGATGCTTACGCTCTTGAATTTGGTTATACTGGTAATTATTACATAGGTACAGATTTACAAGACTTTTATCTCAAGTAACCAAGATTATCTCATTTTTGGAGGTGTCGGAGTAATAATTGTCGGGATAATCTTAATCAGATTAATTAAAATCAGAAGGAAGAAAAGAACTTCTTAAAAAATAAAATGATCATACTAATGAACATGTTGCAGGAATTCTACTAATGGCTCGTTTTTCATATGTTTCAGTCTAAAATAGATCAAGTGAAGGTTGATTTTGTAGTAAACAGCGCGAATACAAATACTTCTTTGAATTTAGACCGAATTAATTCATTATCTGATGTAATTTTCAATGTTCAATATTTTGGTATGACTGCCATTCCAAGCAAGAATTTTTCACAACATATTGATTTTCAAGAACGATGGTTCAATGACGTTGCAGGAAATGCTCTCGTTGAGAAACTTGTGAAAGATAAAAACGTGATTATCCCTCAGAAAATGGTTGAATTGGGTTATCTGATTGGAACAACTTTAACTGTGAAATATAGATCTACGAATTCTTCAATGGAGCAAATTACTTTAAATATAATTGGTTCATATAATGCATTTCCATTAATCTCATCGCGTTATTCGAATAAAAATATCTTAGTTGTCGATGAAAAATGGGTAAAGAATGCAAGTATTAGTGAATTAAATGTTGTGTTCTACCCTCAACAAGGACACTCAATTAATGAGTTAATATCCTTTCAATACACAGAATTTTTCTGGGATTTGAATTTTCCAAGAACATATATTCAAGAAATAAAACCAATTAAAGACGATGTTGAAAATATTTCCCAATCTTCCATCTTCTTTTTTCAATTGGAATTATTTTATCTTATATCGCTGGTTGTTGTTGGGATTATGATTATCATGTCTATTTCAGTAAAAGAGAAAGCAAATGATATTGGAGTTATGCGTGCTCGGGGCGTTTCCAAAATAACTTTATACAAAATTCAATTAGTAGAAGGTTTTACTTTAATTTTATTATCTTTGGTATTTTCAATATTTGGTGGGATTTTAGTTGCATTGGGGCTTATCATTCAGTTGAATCACCTTGATTTGCTACAAATCATAAACATGATGTATTTGAATTCACTTTTAGAGCGAACTATGGTAATACCTTGGGGGATATTGCTTATTGAGTTATTTGGTTCAATTTTACTTTTCATCAGTAATATCTTTCTCTCTGTAAGGAATGTAATCAAGAAATCAGATATCGGGAATATCGGAAATCTATTGCGTGTTCCTTAATATTTGTTATATTCAAGATAATTTGCAATACTTGAAGGAATTGAGATATATCTGTTAAGGTGAGGATTATTTCTTTAAATTTCGATGTGAAAAGTTTTTAATATTTCTTTTCTTTTTTCCTTTTTATAAAAGAATATAATGTAAGGAACACTTTTTGAACAAAAATTGTACAGATCCATAATTTTATAATGATGTATTGCATATTTTTTGTTAATGGGCGAGAAAACTGGTTTTATTACAAGAATCAAACATTTTATTATTACCCGAAAATCAAAAGACTCAACCCAAAAAGAAAGCAATAATGTACCAAATGTAGGAAAAAATTCAGAAAATCATTTAAATAAGGCAGAAATTCAAAAAAAACTTAATGGAACCACCCTAATGGTTTACTTTGTCTTATTAAATAAGCATAATACAGGTGTACGTGAATTACAGAGAAATTTAGAATTGTCCAGCCCGAGTGTAGCACGTTATCATTTGGATAAGCTGGTGGAATTAAATTTAGTGAGTAATAATAATGGAGTATATCAACTTCAACATAAAGCAGATATTCCAGTTTTATCCACTTGGGTTCTTTTAGGTAGGTGGTTACTCCCTCGATCGATATTCATGGCTATTTTTACTACTTGTTTTTTCATCGGCTATCTTGGGTTTATTTTTTTTACATGGAATAGAGATAGTGCGATAGTAATCATCTTTGGAATTGTAATTCTTATTTATTTGTGGTATGATGTTTTTTATCATCTAAATCATCGACCAATCTAACATTTGGATTCATTTTTTAAAGTATTTTATAAAAATATATTATAATCATCGTGTTTTAAATTGTAACATGCTAATTTCCTATTTTTTGACAAATTAACCGATTTTCCTTTACTGTTCTATGATTTTGATTTGTGCATGAAATGTGTTCTAAACCTTAGGATAAAATTGTAATGACTCATATTTTTAATAACGATTAATTTTGGTGTTAAATAAAAATGAATCAAGATCGTAAAAAAATTGCAATAATATTGGTTGGTTTGGTCTGTTTCCAAATTCTTGCCGTAGGTGCATTCGACGTGGGTGCATTTAATTCTCCCAATTCAATTAATTCTTCAGATTTTTCTGAATCCACTTCTTTAATAAAAAATTCATATCCATCACATTCTACTCCATATCGTTTTTCTGTAAATCCAAAGACACCATTGTTTACTGAAATGGCTGATGAAGAGCAACAGGGAAAAATTAATGATAAATCCTATTCAGACGATGGAACTACTTCTGCTACTGATTCAGAAACCGAGACAAATCAAATTCCGCATTCTCAATATTGGTGGGATAGCGATTATGCTATGGCAGTGAATTTAGAGAAATATGCCTTCACTTCGGAAGAAGATATTAATATAGAAATCCAAATGACTTATAATTTTACTCCAGTTGTTAATCACGTAATTGATGTTTATGTTTATAAGAACTATTGGCGTAATTGGTACTATTACTATTCGTATTATTATGATGATACTAGTGAATCTGATCAGATTTATCATCAAACTGTCTATACAGATTCTACAGGTCGAGCAGTACTTTCAATTACTGATGAGTTAGCTGAAGGTATGTATACATTGTATATTACTGATTATAATGTTGATTCGTATAAAGAATTCACCGTTGGAAATGAAGGTATTTTTGTAAAAGCCCCACGATATTATAAACCCGGGCAGGATTTTCGAGCTGGTATTCATTTAGTCGATTTATCGAATTTTTCTCCCTTACCTAAGCAGAATTTTTCCTATTCTCTTTCATATTATAATTGGGAATATGATAATAGCGGTTGGGTTCAAGTTTTAGCTGGAAATGGAAGTGTTGATGAAAATGGTTACAATCTTTTAGAGTTTACAGTTCCTTCAGAAATGGAAAATAAATATTACATGCGCTTAAATATAGAAATTCCTGGATCTACAGTTCATTTTTCTATGTTCCTTTACCAGTCATGGGAGTATTATTATTTCAGTTTATGGGGAGGTGAACAATCTATGAATGGAGATCATTTTCAATATGTTGTGACAACTGATAAAACTATTTATAGCTTGGGAGAAACCATGCATTTACGAGCAATGGTCTTAGAATATTCATTTATGAATGAGACGCGCACACCCTTAGCTGGAACTCCTATTCGGGTAGCAGTGAATAATCCTGATGAATTTACTGTATATTGGACAGAAATTCTAACTGATTCGTCTGGAATTTTGACCTTTGATTTTCATTTTAGCGACGATACAGATATTGGAACATATTCAATTCTTTTTGATTATCAGAATCATAGTTATTCTTATCCGATTAAAGTTCAATATTATGAAAAACCTGTTTTTCGCGTATCAATTGACACATATGGAAAAAATTTCTTTCCAGAATCAACAGATGTATTATATTTTAAACCTACATTGTTTGAAGGAGATGTTGTTGTTGAATACTATTTTGGGCAACCAGTTATCGGTGCTGAAGTAGAACTCAGAATTGTGAATTATAATGGAGAAATTGTTTATTCTGAGACAGGGAATACAAATGCTTTAGGGAAATATCATTTTGCAATCTATTTAAACAATATTGCGGATTTATCTTATAGTTTTGATGCTCATGCTATAGTTTCTGACGATTATGGAAGATCTTCGGCGAGTAAACAGAGTTATACACGTATAAAAGACACTTATATTTGGGGTTATGTTAATCCATGGGATCCTAATCCAGGAGATGAACTAACATATTATTTCTATGCATACCAGTACTTAATGCGTCCAGGAGGATCTTCTTATTGGGATTGGGAGTTTAACCCATTAGCTAATGTCTCAGTATCGGTTAAACTTTATGGGATTAACGCCATTTGGATCGATGAAAATTCATTAAAGGCAAAAAAATATATAACCACATATAAAGGAATCACTAATGAGTTTGGTTCTGGTTCTATTCAATTTTCTGTAGATTCTTCTTTAATTGGGAAATATGATTTTTTTCAAATAGAAATAAGTATGGTTTTAGAAGATGGAAGATCTTCTTCTTCTTGTGATTATTTCCGCTTTAAAAAATATAGTTTAAGTCTTAATTTAGATAAAAAAACATATCTTCCCGGTGACACTATTAAAATTTCTACCAAATTCTGGGATAATATCGCTAATCAACCTGTACAAGGGAAAGGTGAATTATATCTCTACGATTCAAATTATCAGCGAATCGGTAAAGCAACAATGATCTTTAATGGTGAAGAAAATCTATACTTCAATTTATCCCAATATGCAAAATCTGGAACTTATCGTATTTACTCATACGTACTTTCAGAAGGTAACTCTTATTATAGAGGTTTTTCTTATCAATCTGCTTATATTCAATTTACTGTAGGGCAAACTTATGAAATTCGTTTAGACACTAATGTTACAACAAAAGATGAAAAAGGATATAGATTTTTAGTTCATTCAGGGGATTATATTAAAATTTTTGGTTCTTCAGATGTACCTACAAATAACTTACACTATATAGAGGTGTATAAACGAGGATTAATCTTTTCTGCTCCACTCAATATAACAAATGGAACATTTTCCTATGAATTTGTTGTTGATTCTTCATGGCTGCCTGATTTTACAATATTTGTTTACACCATCTCTGAAACGGGACATATTATTGAAAATTACCTTGTATTTCATGTAAATATCACTGTAGGAATCTCATTAAAGACAGATAAAGAAGTGTATGAGCCTGGAGATTTTATTACATTGACTATTTCGCCAACATCTGATGATCCTACCTTAATTTCTCTTTCATTCATCGATAGCGCAGTTTTAGATGTTGAACCAGAAGATGATTCAGAACTTGCATATTTTTCCAATTATAATTATGCTGCGTATCTTCAATCTTCCAGTTCTTGGGGAGTAGGATATGATGGTTCAAATTATTGGTGGATAGGATATGGATCTCCCACTGGAAGATTGTATTGGCTTATGCCTAGATATGATGATGCCTATATTGCTTATGATGAAGCATCAGGTTTTGATGAAGTTAACCTATTATCTGATGTTCAGAGAGGAGATGATGGAAATCCAACTTTTAGCTTCGAAGATATTTTAGGATCCTTTGATATTGATATTAGAAAAAATATTTCTGAATCATCAAATTGGAATCCAAAATTGTGGATTACTGAACCCACTAACTTTACTTTTAAGCTACCAGATAATATTGGAGAATGGACTATTCGTGTCGTAGCCGCAGGTATTGATCAAGAAGGTGGTAGTAATGTTTTATGGGGAGATGTTCAAACTATTAGAATAAAATCATTTTTACCATTCTTTGTCGAGTTTGATATAGCCCAACCAGTAACACAAGACGATATAATAACCATTAAAGCGTATGTCTACAATTATTTAGGAACAGATACTACAGCTTTAGTGGCTATTAATGCTCAAGGATTGAATATTCTGAATAATGAAGTCCAGCAAGTGTTTATTCCATCGAATATGGTCTCTGAAGTAGAATTTTCTGCATATTGTAGAGATGCATTTAATCAAAATATTACCATTTTAGCTGCTACTAATAGTTCGATAGGTGATTATGCCGATGCAAAACAGATTCAAATATATGTCAAACCTAATGGCTTAGAACTTAAATTTCAGCAGATTGGTGTGGTGAATGCAAGCGATCCATTTATTTTAAATTATTCAATTGATGAAAATACAATTTATCACAAAGAAACTATTGCGATTTATAGTGATCTTCTCGATGTTTCTTTAGATAGTTGGTCATCATTAATTGGGTATCCTTATGGATGTGTGGAGCAGACAGTCTCTAAATTACTTCCTAGTGTTTTAATATATCAGTATTTACAAATGACTGGTGAATTAACTGAAACATTGGAAATTCAAATTCAAAATATTGTGGCAGATGGATTAAATCGGCTATATACAATGCAACATTCTGATGGAGGTTGGGGTTGGTGGCAAGATGATGAGTCACGAATCTATATGACATCAATTGTGCTTTTTACCATGATTGAAATTGATAAAGCAGGATTCTATATCAATTCCTTCAATTTTAATGAGGCACTGGCTTATCTTTTAAATCAACAGAACAGCGATGGTTCTTGGACACTCGCTAGTTATTATGGTAATACTGCATTTGAAGCTACTGCATATATTTCTAAATTGCTTCTTTCGCAGAAAATATCTACTATTGATCTCTCTGAAGCAGTATCTCAAGCTATTTCATTTTTAGATGACCAATGGGATAATGAAGAGTATCGAGGATCATATGGTGCAGCCATGTATTATTTAGCTACCCATGATACAGTATTTGAAAATTCTGATCGATCCAACGCTTTGATAAACTTCCTACTCGAGAATAAGCACAATCAGAATGGGAATGTCTTTTGGTCTTTTGATTCAGATAATTATTGGTACTGGGGATATTTTGGAGGGACTGTTGAAATTACTGCCAATGTAATTATGGCATTAGCTGCTGATGGATATATATCACATTTTCCTCTTCTTCAAAAAGCAACTCAGTTTTTACTTTCACAGAAACATCAATATGGGTGGTGGACTACAGCAGATACTTCTTCAGCTATTCAGGCTTTAATTTTTATGAAAAATATAACTGTAGGTCAAGAAATTCTCGAATTTAACGGTAGTATAAATGTAAATGTGAATAATCAAGAAACTCCGCTTTATGAGTTAAACTATACTAGTGATTGGATTCCGTCTCAAATTAAACTACGAGTAGATTCACGCATGGAAACAGGAAATAACACTCTCACTTTAGATTCTTCAGGAACTGGACAATTTGTTTATATGTTTGAATCTTTCCAAATTGTCAGAGTCATGCCAACTATCGAAATTCAAAATGATATTACTGCGTTATCTGGACAATCATTTAATTTCTCAGTAATTTTCCGAGATATTCCTTCTTGGTACTCTTTACAACAAGTTTCAATAGAATTGGTTGATTTAAATCAAAATTTTGATATTGTTTCTCCAGTCAATACAAATTCACTTTTTACTGAGGCAATTACAACTGGAACAAGTCAATTTAATTTCGTCCTTATGGCACCTGGAAAAATAGGTAATTATGATTTAACCAAAGTCCGAATTTCTGGTGATTTTGTTTACTTGAATCCAATCGATAACAGCACTACTTATCAGCATATCTATAAACAAATAGGACCAATCATTTGTAATGTGGTTTCCCCTTCTGCCGCTGATTCAGGTGATTTAAGTTTCTTAAGTGGATTTCAATCTCCTCCGATATATTTTTATCCAAATACAGCTAATGATGATACTTCGTCCAAGCAAGTTTCAAAAGATGGAATAATTTTGAAGAAATCATTCGATACTCATCAAAGGTTATTTGGTGGAGATGTAATTACTGTGACAATATCAATCCAAAATACAGGAGAAAATCGCCAGTATTATGCGCTAGATGATTTTCTACCTGAAGGAACCGAATATATTCCAGGATCTATGCAAATTCTTTCAATAGATGGATCTAATTATCCTGTTGACATTAAAGGATCTCGTATTCATGTATACTTTGCATCTCTTCCTGTTGGAAATACAAGTATTTCTTATAAAATCCAAGTAATTAATTTGAAAAATTCATTTGGTGGAAAATGCGAACTTTGGGGAATGTACGATAAATTTTCGCTGCAAACACATGGAGAAGAATTAGAAAATATTCCTTTAGAATATTCTCCAAACGATCAAATTTATCGAGATACAGATAATCCAAACATAGTTGAAGCCAATCTTGAAGATATTACCACTTCCACACCAAAAGTTTTGATTAATTTAAAGGTATCAGATGCAAACTTAATTTATAAAATACGCGTTTATTTTCTGCAAGAAAATCAATGGCATCAAATTCTCTTCTATAATAAGGAAACAACAGAACAAATTGACTTAACTATTGATATCTTAGACAATGTTGATTCAGATGTGGTTTTTATGTTAGAAATATTTGATATATATGGAAATATTGCCCAAAAATGGTTTGATCCTTTAAAGATCTTTTCGACACTTCCTCCATATACTACAATTGGAATTATTGTTGGTGTATCGCTTGGAATAGCGGGATTGGCTGCGCTTTCTACGAAAAAACCTGAATGGTTTCAAAAACTACTTCCTAAGAAATATCGAACTGAAGATAAACCTCATTCTTTAGAGAGAAAAGCAAAATTTTCTTTTATAGATGATACTGAAGTATAATAAAAGTGCATTCTTTGCTGTTTTTTCATATTTTCTGTATCATTTTTTTATGTTTTCATTATCATTTTCTTTCTTTTTATATATTTAGAAGATTTTCATATTATACTTATCAACACTTATCAACACAAATTTATTTAATCAAGTGAAAATTGAAGATGAACAGCAAGTTAAATCAAGATATTATCAAAGTGGATCACTCTCTCTTTAATACAAAGGGCTTTTAAACTTTAAGATTGAAATTTAAACGATTATATATGACATATAAAGAAGATTATCAACTATCAATAACTCACCCAGAAAAATTTTGGGAACCTATTAGCAAAAAAATACACTGGTTTACACCTCCTGAGAAAATTCTCGATACATCAAATCCTCCCTTTTATCGCTGGTTTAAAGGAGGGAAAACAAATATCTGTTATAATGCAGTAGATCGTTGGGCACTTTCTGAAACTCACGCGAATCGACCAGCGTTTATATATGAAAATCCTGTAGAAGGTATATCTAAACCAATAACATATGCAGAATTGTATACCTTTGTAAATCAAATTGCTGGCTTATTTCGACATATGGGGTTGCAAAAAGGGGATCGTGTCATATTTTACCTGCCAATGTCCATAGAAGCTTGTGCTGCCGCCTTAGCTTGCACCCGTATTGGAGTAATCCATTCTATAATATTTGCAGGTTTCAGCAAAGAATCTATTGCTGTACGAATTGATGATGCCAAACCTAAATTAATCATTTGCAGCGATGCAAGTAAACGTGCAGGTAAAATAACACCTTTGAAGTCGATTGTGGATGATGCAATCGAAATTGCACAATATAAGGTTCCAAATGTATTAGTGGTAAATTTTGGTATCCAAAATTATAATATAGTTTCAGGAAGAGATTTAGATTGGCAGACTGAGTTAGATTCTTGCCCTATTAAGGAAGTACCTTGCGAGCATTTAGAATCGGATCATCCTTCATATATTTTATATACTTCCGGCACAACTGGAAAACCGAAAGGTGCTCTTAGAGATACAGGGGGATACATGGTTGCTCTTTATCATTCCATCTTTTCTCTTTATGGATGTAACGAAGATTCCGTATATTTTGCAACATCAGATATTGGCTGGGTTGTTGGTCATTCGTATACAATATATGGGCCTTTAATTGCTGGATTAACTTCTATTGTTTATGATGGTACTCCTTTGCATGGTAAGGGTGGAGAACAAAATCCTGGGATATGGTTTGAAACGATTGCTAAGGTGAAAGCAGATGTAGTGTTTAGTTCCCCAACTGCTTTTCGGATGCTTCGTAAGTATCCAGAAGAATGGATTACCAAGCACGATTTAAGTTGTTTACGGTATTTGTTCTTAGCTGGTGAACCATTAGATCCACCAACTTATCAATGGGCTAAACGAGTACTTGGCAAGGTGGAAATAGTGGATAATTATTGGCAAACTGAAACAGGCTGGCCCGTTCTCTGTAATCCTGTTGGGGTTGATAATATCCCGATTAAACCTGGATCTCCCACATTTCCTACTTGGACGTGGAATTTAGATGTAGTGGATGCCGAAGGAAATCCAATGCCGCCAAATGAAAAGGGTTTTCTAATTGCTTATCCTCCCACGCCACCTGGTTTTATGATGACTGTGTATGGAGATGACGAACGATTTGTGCAGACTTATTTCCGTGAAATTCCAGGAAAAGAAGTATATTATACTGGGGATTACGCCATTAAAGATGAAGAGGGATATTATTTTGTTTTAGGAAGAGCAGATGAAGTAATTAAAGTGGCAGCTCATCGTCTTGGTACCCGTGAAATTGAAGAATTATTAAATTCACATCCTGCTGTAGCAGAAAACATGGTCATCGGTATTGCTCATGAAGTGAAAGGTCAAGTTCCTCTTGTGCTGGTTGTATTGAAGGAAGGTTTTAATTGGGATGATACAATGAAGAAAGAACTTATCCAAACTATTCGAGATGGGATTGGACCAATAGCAACTCCGAAGGATGTGTTAAAAGTATCCCGATTACCTAAAACTCGCTCAGGAAAAGTTATGAGGAGGATTATTAAAGCGATTGCCGAGCAGCAAGATATTGGTGATATCTCTACTATTGAAGATCGTTCAGCTGTGGAAGAAATTCGGGATGCAATCGAGAAAATTTTGAAAGAATAACCTTAAATCTTTTTTTTTTAAAATTCTGTAACTTTGATTACTTAATTCGTGTAAATTTTGATCAAAAAACAAAAAACTTTTTTTATATTTCTTTTTCAATTAAGGGGAAATCTTCATAAAGTGGGAATAATTGGCTCACTTAATGGAGTTTTACGTATTTTGGAAACTTTTATTAGTGTATGGTTTCATCCTTGTAGGTGTATTATTAGGAGGGGTAGTTGGTTCTTATAAGGAAAGAGTTCAAAAAGAGATGGTAAATCTATTAATCAACCTTATTACTCCATTACAAGTGTTTATTATTATTCTTGTTTCTCAATTCAATCTTTCAATTGAATCTATCCTTCAAATTATTGGGATTGCAATTATATCTCACTATACTCAATTTTATATAGGGTTAAAGTATTTCAGTAAAAAATCAGATGATTATCGAAGAATTGGTGCTCAAACACTTCATGGATCTTTTCCTAATTCACTTTATTATATTACTCCAATCATATTACTTGTTTTTCCTGAAGAACTTTTAATTATTCCAGTTATTTATGCCAGTGCAATGACAACAATTAAAGCTACTTTTTTACCATTACAAGTTCATAATTTAGGTATAAAATCAAAAAATGAAAGTTTGGGTCAAACCTTGCGAAAATTACTTCTCTTTCCTCCGTTCTTAGGTATTCTTTTCGGAATTCTTTTTCGCGCCTTACCTCAATTTCAAACCAGTGATTTTCTCATAGCACTTAAAACACCACTTTCTCAAATAACTTCGGCAGTTAGTGCTATCTTGATTGGTATATCATTGGTTGGAATCTCAAAAAAACGTGTTAAATTTTATAAAAATGCGCTCATGCAAACAGCCTTAATCCGATTTGTGTTAGGTATGCTAATCTTTTTATGTTTAGGATTCATTCTTCA
This sequence comes from Candidatus Harpocratesius repetitus, assembly GCA_021498095.1. Classification (GTDB taxonomy): domain Archaea; phylum Asgardarchaeota; class Lokiarchaeia; order Sigyniarchaeales; family Promethearchaeaceae; genus Harpocratesius; species Harpocratesius repetitus. The sequence goes on from JAIZWK010000001.1 coordinate 2,336,675, forward strand.
TTTTCCAAATTATCAAACTGAAATTCGAACTATTCTTTTTCTAATTATTTGTGCACCGCCGGCTCAGAATAATGTAATCTACTCTATTTATTTCGAATTTGATGAACAGTTCGCCGCGTTGGGGGTTGTAGTGTTAACTTTGATCGGATTAATAATGCTTCCATTGATGTTGTGGTTTGGTTTATCTTTATTATAAGAATGAAATGGCAATTCATAAGAAAGATATTAAAAAATAAAGGCTCAAAAAAAGCTTCAAAAAAAAGTGAATCAGAAATAGGAATTTAATAAAAATAAATGAAGAAAGAAAAAAAATTCATCAAGAAGAAAAAATATCTTGAATTTCTTTTAAAGAAACTGAAGTTAAATTTGTTCCCAATCAAGTTTTTTTAACATATCTTTTAAAACTCGACCTATCAAGAAACGTTGAATGTTTCGTGAACCACCAATAACTTCTTGAATTCGACTTACATTGAGTGCTCTATCCATTCGTAAATTATCTGTATATGCAATTCCGCCACATAAATGCTGTGCTTCATAGGCAATTTTATGTGATAATTTAGAAGCAATAGTTTTTACTCCTGAACTCAGAGCGGCATTATATCTTATAAATTTATATTCAGGATGTTCTACAAATTTGCGATATTCAGTTCCCATTTGTAATCCTAAAGAAGTGGCTGCCATTAATTCAGAAAACAATTCAGTCATAGGAAATGATACTGCTTCAAAATTATAAATTGGTTTGCCAAACTGTACACGAAGATTGGTATAGAGAAAAGCTGTAATTAAAGATAACCAACTAACTCCTAAACTGGAACCAACGATATCTCCACGTTCGGCAACTAATCCTGAGAACAAATGCTCGTATCCTTTACCACGTCCTGCGATAATATTTTCAGGAGGGATATGAACTTGATTAAATTTGGTTTGTCCAATATGAACTCGTGGTACTGCAGGAATTCCCAAACGCGCAGTTTCCAGACCTTCAAAACCGCGTTCTGCTATGGCTTGATACATAGTTTTTCTTGGTTGTTTTATGTCAGTAACTGCATAAACGATAAAATAGTCGGCTTTTGGTCCATTTGTGGTAAATATTTTTTCTCCAGTGACTGTAATTCCTGTGGGATATTCTTCTGCTATAGTCTTCATGTTAACTGCATCTGATCCTTGTTTTGGCTCTGTAATGCAGATGCATCCGATTTTTTCTCCAGAAAGCACATCTCGTAAGATTTGATCCATTTTCGGATTATCCTTACGATTCTGAAAAATTGGATTTGTAAAGATTAAACCAGATACAACTCGTGCAAGATCAAGCTCGGGGTCAACGATAGAAGTTGCCATCGCCAATAATAATTCATATCTCATACCAAAATGCTTTCCTTCACCAAAAGGATTAAGTCTTTGCATATAATTCCCCTTTCCTAGAATTGGAAAGAGTTCGTATACATCTTCCGTTAAATCGATTTTTGGTTCAATTTCTGTCAGCATAAATTCTTCCACTTCTAGGAGGAACTCGTATTCTTCTGAAGAAAGTTGAGGATAAATAAATTGGTTAAAGATTTTATATATATTACGCGTGGTGATATGTTTTTTAATCTCTGGATCTATAATTTGAACACCTGGTGCTTCTTTGAACATCTTTATATCATCTTTTCCGTTTTGATTTTTATTTTTTTAATTTTTTTTTTGTGTTCTTTTTTTAAATTTTTACTTAAAGCTTTACAATCCGTCAAGTTTACCTCCATTAATAGGAATAATACATCCGTTCATGAAATATCCTCCTTCACTGCAAAGAAAGCATACTGGATCACTTACATATTTTGTTTTACCAATACCAAATGGAATTTTACTTTCATACATATTTCGGAATTTTCCATCGTTTTTTTGAAGTAAATCTCCAATAATGGGTGTTTCAATCAAGGTAGGTTTAAGTGCATGAGCGCGAATATTATATCTATTCAATTCTTTAGCCATAGTTAATGTCATCCCCACCACACCTGCTTTAGATGCAGAATAAGCCATTTGACCCATATTTCCATCTGCAGCCATCGAAGCTATATTCACAATTACTCGGGGTGGATTTTCTAAAACGGGTAAGTATTTTTCTCCTTTTTCAGCCGCTTTTGCTTTAGAAATCGAAATCCACTGTGTAACAACAGCTTGAGAAACGACAGCCACTCCCTTCAAATTGACTTCAAGGGTTAAATCCCATTTTTTTTCATCGAATCTATGGATCATAAAATCTCGCAATATTCCGGCACAATTAATGAGAAAGTCAACCTCTCCCATCTCTTTAAAAACTTCGGATACTGCTGAGTCGACAAACTCTTTATCTGCCACAGATCCTTGAAAAAATCTTACTTTGTTTTCTGTCAAACCTTGTAATTCCTGGAGTGTTTTTTCCCCTTGGGTGGCATCTAAATCGAAAATTGCGACTGATGCTCCCGATTCAACCATATCTTTTGCAATTTGCTTACCAATACCCGATGCTCCACCGGTTATAATTGCAATTTTGTTTTCAAAATTCCACTTCATTATTGTTCTCACCTTACAAAACTCACAACAATTCTAATAACTTTAATCAAGAGAATTTGTAATGATTTAAATAAAATTGCATTAAATAAATCATACTTGACATATTTGAGCATGAAACTTAAAAAAATTTTATGCTCTATATGGCACTTTACTTACATAAGTGCAAATAGGTGAACCTGATTAATGGGAAAATTAAATCGTCGAGTAGCTTTAGTCGGTGCAGGAATGAGTCGTTTTGGTGTTCATTATCCAAAATTACGAAGTATCGATCTATGGCAAGAAGCATGGCTTGAAGCCTTAAAACTAACCGATAAAGGTATTAAACCACAAGATATTGATGAATTATTTCTCGGAAATTTTACAGCCGATTTATTTAATCATCAAGGACATATGGCACCTCAAATGGCCAATTTAATTGGGTTAAATCCCAAACCTGCATCAAGGTTTGAAGGGGCTTGTGCAAGCTCAGGTATTGCGTTTCGACAAGGGGTTATGAGCATAGCATCAGGTGTAAATGATGTAGTATGCGTTGGTGGAGTAGAACAAATGCATGAATTAAACACTGAAGGGGTAACTGGGGCACTTGCTGCTGCAGCTGATACAACCTATGAGTATTATGCTGGAGCTACCTTTCCTGGGTTATATGCTGCAATTGCCAATGCCCATTTTCATAAATACGGCACAACTTCCAAAGATTTAATGCGTATTGCGATTAAAGATTATGAAAATGGTAAACATAATCCCTTTGCTCAAGTTCAAAGAACCATTCCTGAAGTAATGGAAAAATACCGCAAACGAGCGATTCAAAAAGGACAACCTGAACCAACATGGAAAGATGAATTTGAGTTTTTAGAATCATCAAAAAATCCTTTAATTGCCTCACCTTTGCGATTATACGATTGTAGTTTAATTACAGATGGGGCAGCTATGCTCTTTTTAGCATCAGAAGAAAGAGCATACGATTTTACTGATAATCCATTATGGATTAGTGGAATTGGGCAGGGAAGTGATTCTTTAAGTTTGCATGATCGAAAAGATGGAATAATAACATCTTTGCGCGCAACTAAAGCTGCTGCTCAACAAGCATATTCTATGAGTGGATTATCTTCTAAAGACGTTGATATTGTTGAAGTTCATGATTGTTTCACTATTGCTGAATTAATTGCTTTAGAAGATCTTGGATTTTATGCCCCAGGTGAAGCAGCTAAAGCAATAGAACGTGGAGAAACTAAAAGAAATGGAAAATTGCCAGTTAATACAAGTGGTGGACTAAAAACCAAAGGTCATCCAGTTGGAGCTACTGGTGCAGGACAGATTGTTGAAATTTTCAAACAAATGCGAGGTTATGCAGAAGGAGAGCGCCAAGTGAAAAAACCGTTAAAAGTAGGAATGACCCACAATCTTGGTGGTTCTGGAGCTACTGCTGTGGTGAGCCTTATCACCAAGGAGAAAATTTAGGGAGGTATCAAAATGGCAACAACACCTATGATAACAGTTCAACAATACTTTGAATATTTACGTGAAAAGAAAGTAATGGGTGCTAAATGTCCCAAATGTGGAAATATTGATTTACCACCTCGTCGTTTATGTTCTGAATGTTTGGCTGAATCGGAATGGATGGAATTTTCCGGAAAAGGGATCATACAGACTTTTACTGCCATATATGTCGGTGCTAAAGTTATGACAAAGAAAGGTTATGATAGAAAGCATCCCTATGTCTTTGCTGTTGTAAAAATGGAGGAAGGTCCATCAGTTTCAGGTCAATTGGTGGGGATTGATGAAAGGGATCCAAATACTTATTATATCGGGATGCCAGTCGAAGCTACCTTTTTAAAAACTGAAATCAGAACAGATAAGGAAGGTAACCCTGTTTTTCGATGGGACATTGGATTTCAACCAGTATCTACTTAAAAATTGTAATATTTTTTTGCTGTTGATAAGTTTTTTTACTTTGTTTATTCTACTTTGATTTTTTTACTTTGATTTTTCTTTTTTTTCTTTTTCTGCTTTTTGTTTTTTCGATATTTTCTTTTTTATGTTTGATTTTCTACTTTTTTTTGCAGTTTTTAAAGGTATGAATGAATATAATTATATGACTCAATCACAAATTGTATTGGAAAAATACCACAATTTAGAAATTGAACCTATTTTCTTTCAATCTGAATATTTATTCTGGAAAATTTCCCACACAAAGAAGGGGGATTTAAATGTGAGATTGATTACAGAAGATGGTGAGCCATTTGCTCAATTATCTGTAAATAATTTCAATCCAGGACTTGGGAAAAATCAATTCCTTTTACGCAGATCCATGGAGAATGATTCATTAATATTTTTCCTTAAGCAGAACAATTTTATCCGACCTGCAGAAACAAGCCATATAGTTAATGAAAGTAAATTTGAAATTTGGGAAATTGCATTTTTATCTAATTATGATGAATAAATATTCTTAATTATATTCTTTAGAAACGTAACAATTGGATTTCCCTTCTTTCCTGTAAATATCACACGTTGAGTCGATCTTGTTATTCCTACGTATAATAATTGACGTTTCTCACGAGTATCATAGTTATCAACCTCAGGAATAATAACTATGTCAAATTCTAAACCTTTAGCACTATATGGGGTAATTAGAAGAACTTGCTCCCGAGAACCATTCCATCTTTTCGTAGGTGTCCAATATATATTCTTTTCATTAAATATTTCAATAATTGGATGATTATATTGATGTTTAGAAAGATTTTGTAGATTTAAAATAACAGTTGATTTTGAAAAATGATTGAATTTCTGAATTTGTGAGATTATATCTGAAATTAAAGCATATTCTTCTTTACGGGTATTACATGGATAAATTTCTACACTACCTTTAATAAATCCATAATCTTTTGTCTCTAAACATGCTTCATCTGTTTTAATTAAGTCAATGAAAGAAGATGGAAGCACTTTTTTAGCACAGATTCCAACTTCTTGGGGATTTCTATAAGATTTTGTAAGCTTTTTTACCCTTCCCCGCGCCTGAATTCCAATATCGCTCCAATAGAATTTCTTTCTTGCATATATTCCCTGTAATCCATCGCATGCAATGAAAAGAGAATTAGTATCTGGATTAAGTGTTAACATTATACTTTCTAACCATTCTTTTTCGAAATCTTGAGCTTCATCGATTAAAATAGCGTCATACTGGAATTTTGTTCTTGCTTTTTTTTGATTATTGATTTTTTCTTGACTATGAACTTTTTCTATTTTTAATTTTTGCCGTATTAATGTTTGCTTAAGTAATTTTGGAACAATCTCCCCAAAAAAAACAGATTTTTGATCTTGTGTTTTAATTTTTCTTATAATTTCCTGATATGCTGTGTTTTCAGGAGAATCTTCGCTTAATATTATAGTTTGAGCCCATTTGTGAAATGATTCTACAAATATTTGAGCTTGAAAATCTTGTGGGATAATCGTTTGATAAAGAACTTTCTGAAGAAGTCTATTATAGCAAATTACCAATATACGCCAATCTTTGTGGCGTAATGCCAATATTCGGGCTCTTGCGATTAACACAACTGTCTTTCCACTCCCCGCTACCCCAAATAATAAGCGATGGCCTGAACCTAACTCTCGGGCAAATTTTTCCTGTTTTAAATCTAATAAATGGATTTTTTCTTTTGCTGATAAAAATTCAAAAAGCTTTTTCTGATGCAAAGAAGGTAGACGAGCTGTTGGAAATAAGTTAGCTCTTAATAATTTGATATGTTTTGAAGAAAAATTAGAATCACTACTAAATGAAGAAAAATTAACAAAAAATGTTGTAAATGTTTTACTATTGGCAATATCTTCTTTAAAGCCGATTTGAACTTGTTTTTGATGTGTTTTGCTGATAATTATACCAATTTCTGAAGATTTCGAAACATTTGTAAAAATCAGGATCCGATAAATTGGGATTTGAATATTATTTGGAAATTCACAACCATTAATTGCATTTTGGGCAACTTTCCAGTATTTATAAAGTTGATCGTAGGGATTTGGTATTATTTTTTGTTCATCGGTCTTATTTTTTAGAAGTTTCCATGGTTCTGCCTTTGGGATTGAGATTAAACTCGATTCTAAATAATCCTTAATTTCAATTATTATTACACCTATTGAATCTCCAATTAATACATAATCAGGTCTTAAACTTTTAAAATATGGCTCTGTATAAAGATAAACAGAATTTTTAGTCGAAAACATCGTTTGAAGGAGTTTAAAAATCTTTTTCTCTCCAGTTGTCGCTGTTTTATCTGGAGTTCCTAAAATTTGAACCATTAATAAAATTACCTTGCGAAACCTAAAAAAGATAGACAATTTATCATTTTAAATCCACTTATAAAATTGTTTTTAGCTACTTATAATCTTGAAAATCATCGACAAAAACTTTATTTTCATTTCTCTTTCGTTGTGGCAATGTTTTGCACAACAAATATTTAACACGGAATTTAAGTTCCTTCATCATACGCAAACATTCATAATTAATCTCACATTGATCTTCTCATAATTAGCAATTTCACATCTATTTAACCAATGTGGAGATTAACTATAGAATGTCCCTCACACGATATATCATTACAAAAGCCGATTTTACTCAGCTACTTACTCATTTAATCGATAGAAAATACGTGTCTGAAATTCTTTCAGGCAAAGAAAAGAGAAATCGTTATGCAATTGTTCCCGAATTTGTTTCGGATCCAAAAGAATTAGAGAATTTTCCATTAAGTCAATTACTTACATATGGATATGCACGTACTGATTCTGCTTCAAATACCATCTTACACTCTAAAAAAGCTCTTGATACTACAGTGGCAGTCGTAGCTCGCGCTTGTGATATTCGCGCCATGGTGGAATTGGATAAGAAAAATCAGTTAAATTGGGAAAACTTGTTCTTAATTGGATTTCATGATTTGGGATATATTCCAAATGCAGTTTTGAAAAAATGGTTCAAAAAGGAAGAAATTGATGAGTCAACCATTGTGAACGAAAGATTGACAGAAAAGGAATTTGTTCTTACTTTTTCAGATGGATCGATGAAGAAAGAACCGCTATCAAAAACATTTAATATAGCGAGTAATTGTTCTCGATGCATTGAAAAAAGCCATCCTTTAGCAGACTTTTTATTAGGTAACTATGGTGTTCCTGAGAATGACGAAACTTATGTGTTAACACCTCAATCAGATAGAGCGAAAAAAATTATTAAAGAACTGAATTGGGAAAATAAAGCTGCTGATGAAAAAACCAATGAAAAATACGAAAAAACTGCCCAAAATGTAATAGAAAATTGTTCAATTAAGCGTGAGAGTGATTTAGATGAATTCTTAAACAATGAAGATCGATTCTCCTTATTAACCAAATGTACAGGATGTGGAATATGTGTTAAATCATGTCCTGTTTGTTTTTGTGTTGTATGCAATTTAACAGCACAAGTTAAAGCAAAAACTATGGACCCAGTAATGTTTATTACCACACGTTTTACACATGTCGGTGATACATGCGTAGAATGTGGTAGATGTACGACTAATTGCCCAATGCATATTCCTTTAGATTTAGTTTTTCAATCTCTGCGCCGAAAATTCAAAAAAGAACGGGGTTATGCTGCTGGTGCAGATCGTAATCAAAAAGTCCTTCATTTGGATGTATGATGAGAGAATCATCTTTTTATTACTTAATACTCTTTTTTTTATTAATTATCAATTAATTAATTGATTTTGTTTTTAATTCTGTATATTTATTTTAATTGAAGATTTGTCTTTCTAAACTTGCTGAGATACGTAAAAAAATCGATATTTTGGTTTTAAAATTGATTATCTGTAATTTCTATGTAAAAATCGAAAACTTTTTTTGACTTTTTAAATACTCTTTCATATGGCTAAGAAGAAAACTTCCAGTCCGAAAGCTAAAAAAACGACTACAGCAAAAAAAACTACTAGAGGTAAAAAAGCTACTAAAAGTAAAAAACCAACAACAGCTAAATCACCTGCAAAATCCAAATCAAAAAAAGATAAAATTCCTGAAGATGAATTCGATGATGAAGAAGATGGACCTGAATTCATCGAAGAAGATTTAGATGAATTAGATGATGAAATGCTCGCAGATGATAGCGATGTAAAACCTCGATCAGATGATGAAATTTTGAATATGTTACGAGATGTTGAATGCGCTGATTGTGAAGGTTCATCCAGTCGAGATCGTTGTAAAGTACGAGATCAATACGGATGTCCTCCAGATAAAGCCGATCTCTAATTTTTTTCTTCTTCTTATTTTTAAATGAATTTAGTTGTTTTAAAAATACAAGAATTTAAGTTTTAAAGGAAAAGAAAGTATAAAAAATTGAAAAAAGGCAAATTTATTGATATTTGCAGACTTTTTGTTAATCTTTATGCATCTTCAATTGTGATTGCCTCTTCTGGGCAGGCGGAAACGCAAGCTTGGCAACCAACACAGTCATCTTCACGGGCAACAACTGTTTTACCATTAACAGGATCATCATAAACTTCAGAGGGGCAAACAGCTTTGCACTCACCGCATCCTGTGCATAAGTCAAAATCAATAATTACTTTATAATCTCCCATGTGTCAAACCTCTTGTAAATATTCGCTTTCCTGAGGGGTGATAAAAGACTTGAGAACTGGACCCAAATGGAGGAAAGGTTGTGTAATTGAATGAGAGTTAGAACATAAATATTTCGCTTAGCGAAGTATTTTTATCTTGAACCCACTTTAATGGGTAATTTGTAAATTATATTATTTGGAGCGAATTTGAGAATTCTATAGCGCGTACTTGTAATTCACGGTCGAGATAAGCGATTAAAGCGTGTGTGGGAATCCCGTGGACTATAACATGTGGGAATGGAAAATAATCTTTTTTATCAATTAAATCCAGATCTAAAGAGATTTGCAAGGTTTGATTACAAATGGGGCATTTTACTAAAGAAAATACCTTAAAATCTTCTGTAGGGTGAATTTGATTGAGATCTCCAATTTGTTTTTTTTTGGGTTTCTTGAAATTCTTGAGTCATTAATATTCAAAATAAAATGTGATATAAGGTAAAAAATTCCGATATCTAAGATATCAAGGTTATACATTATTTTTATATCGTTGTGTTGCTTCATCAAATAGATAAATTTTGTTCATAATTCCACGTTTGAGAGTTTTTTTAAGTTTAACAATATAGCGTTTTTCTCCATGTTTAGTTAAATCTGAAGGAACACAGATATTTTCTCCAAAATGTTTTAATAACATTTTCTCGATCGTGTCAAAATCCAACCAATTATCTAGTATTTCATACAAAAATCCTTCAATTAGGTTGTTCGTCAGATTGCATTTTGTTTCGCTCATCGTTGAATAAAGATTGATTTTAGAAATAATAAATGTACTTTTTTTTGATAAAATGGATTCGTTCGCAAAAATATCTATTTTTAGTATCCCTTTTATAAATCTAAATACTTATTTTATGTTGAAGTATTATGAAATCAGAAAATAAACCACCATTCTTGCAGAAAATTGGAGAAATATTCTTTCAACAAACAAAATATTCACGAAATTCAGAAATACATTCAAAATTTCATTCCAAAATTCAATATCCTTATGATCCAAGTCGATATAAACGATATTCCAGTAAAAAGCAGATTTTTTTACCTAAACCAAAAGAAATTGGTTCAAAAACTCCAATCTCGCTATATAATTGCGTCAAAGATCGTCGTAGTTATCGTAAATTTTCTTCAACTCCAATTTCGGCAGAAGTACTGGGGTATTTATTATGGTTATCGAATGGGTTATCCAAAATTACTCCAAATTTTGAGTATAGAACAGCTACCAGCGCTGGAGCTCTTTATCCTATCGAAACATATCTTTTCATAAATGAGGATATTTTATCTTTTTTAATTTAAACGCTTTTTTGAATATCATTTATATATATCCAACTTAAATCTGAAATATCGCAATTCTTTTTTTGTCGAACTCGATTTTTTCAAAGAATTTGTTAAATATTTACCATCCTGTTTATAAATTCTTCAATCTGAAGTCGATTTTATTATAATTTTTGAATTACATATCTTAAATTTGGCACCTTGGTAAAATCGACAAAAAATAAGGAAGGATATTTTAGATTTGAGCCGGGAGAATTAAGATGAAGGAATGAAAAACTTCGATTCTTTGAAATTTAAAATACCCTCAAATAAATCTTCAGATCTTGATTCAGGAATCTATCATTGGAATATTCGAGAACATGCCTTAGAACTTCTTCAGAGAGGTAATTTTGGTTTAAAATTAAGTTCTGCTGCATTAGATCAAACAATGGTCGCTAAATCTCCCGCAGTGGTTGTGTGGGCTGCAGTTTTCAGCCGATCGAAATGGAAATATCATGAGCGTGCTTATCGTTATATTTTTATGGATGTAGGCCATATTGCGGCTCAACTTACATTGGGGGCAGTCTCCTTGGGTTGGGGAACTTGTCAAATTGGAGCATTCTACGATAATGAAGTTAATAAATTACTAAATCTTGATGGAATTCAAGAAAGTGTAGTATACATGACCGTTTTAGGCAAAATCTAACTCTATTATATAATTTTGTCGCCTTATCCCTTCATTACATAATTAAATTAATTGAAGATTTAAACCTCGCTTAATCTCTGTGATAGAATGACGTTTTGCTTCCAACTGTTCCACTAAATATTTATATGCCAGTGAGATATCTGTATCTGTGGAACAAGTAAATAAATCTATTGCTACATAACCGTACTCGGGCCATGTATGAATCGAAAAATGTGATTCTGCAATTAAAACCACTCCACTGACACCGTGTGGGGAAAATCGATGAAAAACGCGCCCAATTTCATGAGAGTTGCTTCTCTTAACAGTATCACTCATTAGTTTTTCAAGCCAAGGGCTATCTTGAATTTTTATTGAATTACATTCATATAACTCAATTAAATAGTGAAAACCTAGTGCTTGTGGATCGGTCATGTTAAGTTGTATTATGTGCGGATAAATTTACATTTTTTGATTATGGAAAAATTGTGAATTCTAATGTATTTGATTCAATATTTTCAGGATTGATTTGCACATAATTATATATGAAACGAACTTGTAAAAGATAGGTTCCGTAATGTACTGGGATTTTCCAATGAAAATTTGAATGATCTACATCGAAATGTTTAATTTTGAAACGATGTAATCGTCTTATATCTAAGTTTTCATAATTTTCGACAATTTCACAATAAAGGGGGTGAAATTGATTTTCTGCTCTGACACGTACATCAATACCAATAGGAACAATTGAATTTATCTTAAGTGGTTCTTTAGGTAAATTTGCTCGGAGTTTTCCAAAAAAGATCTTTTGAGCTGGTATACGTGCTAATCGTGGTTCAGATATTGCTTCTATTTTGTAATTAATTCCATTTGCTTTAAATTTCAATAAGCATACAACCCAATATTCTTTTCCACCTAGGAATTCTAACAATGGGATATCTTCTGATAATTTTTCATATTGATTTTCTTGAATTTTAAACTTACGATTAAAGCACAAAAATTTATCTCCTGAGAGGGTATAAAAATAGAATTGCGCTTTACCTTTAATTGAATATTGAGAACGATTTTGAATGTCTCCCATCATGTAGGCAATTTCCCCTAAAGAAACATCACGTTTGTATCCAATATATTCTATTTTAAATCCTGTAAGTGATATTTCCATTGGAATTGAATCATTTTGAGTATATATTACTTTATTATTCTCAACTTCGATGATTTCTATAAGAACTTTCAATCGTTTATCTTTATTTTCCATAGCCGGCATCATAACTTGAAAAGGATATTTCATAATATTGTCAGGATTGGCATTTGGACCCCCAATTTTAACTGGAAAAAATTCCTCTGCTAAAACTAATCTACGATCGAGAAGTGTGAAATGAACTTTAAGAGAAATTGCATCAGGTAGGAGGGGTGAATTTGTATGAACCCAGAATACAAATGGATTTTCGGGAACTAAAACAGTAGATAGAAAAGTTATTTTATGAATTTTGATTGCCCTTTCAGTATTAGTCATACTTACAATGAAATCATCAGAGAAAAATGTCCGAATCTTTTTATTTTGATGAAAAAGATCTAATTCAAAATGGATTAATGGACTAGGAGGGTATCTTGCTGAAAATTGGAGTGTTTGCTTCAATTTAAGGCCCTTATTCATTTTTTTTAATCCATATGTCAATAAATATCGCTGATTTTGATTTGATACATAGTAGAGTTTAAAAAGAAGTTTTTCATGAGGTACATATTCTGCTACTTTATTAAGAATGATTTTGACTTTCAATTTCTCTTTAAAATGAAAGGAATTAGAATTAGAAATTACAATCATTTCAAACATGGATTCCAAAGATTTCATTGAATTTCTTCGAGAAGAAGTCGTTATATTATTTTTTAATTGGGATTTTGATTTATGCTTTAATTTCTTTCTTGATTCTTCCTTATTTATCCTTTCATTATCCTTTCTTTTATTATCTTTTTTGTCTTTTGAATTTAATGAAGATTCCGAGTTTTTTATTTTATTAGAGTCTTTTAAGGATGGATGGGAAAATACTTCTGTAGTAACAATTTTTTCTTCTTCTTTTTGTCGCATTAATTCTGATCTGGATGATTGAACTGATTGAACTGAATTTTCTTTTTTATTTTTTCTTAGTTTTCCCATATTTATCATCCTTGTTTTATGATTAACTATATGAAGTTAATTAAAAATTTAGTTTTTTATTTTTTATCCGAATTTTAAACGAGTAAAGAAGATTATTTATCATCTTGGAAAATTAGGAAAGTATTTAGATTTCTTTTAAAATCAACTATAAAGATAAAAAAATGCTAAAATCTTGGTGGAATGACTAAAACAACTTAAATACCATTATTCCACCTTCAACATTTCCCATAACAAGAAATTGACCAACTACCTGCATTGTATAAGCAGCAGCAATATTTTTCATAACTTTTACACATTTAAATGTAGATATATCCCATAATCGTAATGTATAATCTTCTGAACTTGAAATTAAATAATCTCCTTTGGGAGAAAAGGCAAAGGCATGCACTTCATCTGTGTGTCCAATTAAGTGGGTGATCATTTCTCCTGTTTTAATATTGAAAAGACAAATTTTTCCATCATTTCCACAACTTGCCAATATTTTCTGATCTGGCGATAATCTAATCATATTAATACCAGAATTATGTGCCTTTAAGCGAAATATTTCTTTTTCATCTTTATAGTTTAAAATTAGCAATCTTTTTCGATCGGAGATTAGATTTAAAATAGATTTTTGATCGTTAACTAAAATTTCACCTAAATTTTGAGTCGATATTTGTTTATGCTCTTTAACATCCCATGTGGTTGGATTTAAAAACAAAATTTCCCAATTTGCTAGATTAATGATAATTTCTGATCCATTTTTTATAAAGCGCATACCAATTATTTTGGAATTAAATTCTTTCTCCATAACTTTCTTCCACGATCGGGTATTATATACTAATAAATCCCCGTTTGAATAACCGATTACTAAAAATTGACCATTTGGAGTGAAAAGAACTTTATTTGCTGTTAAAATACGGCCTTTAATCTTAATTTCATTATTTTGAATTGCTTCTAATTTATCAAGTTGAGACTCATCAATTTTTCCGGTTTGTTTCATGTATATTAAGGCATTTTCTTGATTCATCTCAGGTAATTTTTCCCTATGAATAATTTTCTTGAATAATTTCATATATGGATAGCGAAAAACTTGAACTGGTTCTTCAAATGCTGAACTGGCAATAAATTTTTGTCTGGGTTCAAAGGCGACGCTTATAATTTCTGATCCACTGATACTTTTTTGAAATCGATCTTTAAGCAATCGCATATATTTTACTCCCCTAATTATTTTTTTGTTTATTTTTACTAATAATTAAAAATAAGGTGAAGTGTTTTATTAATTTGTTGTGTGAATCGTATTATTTTCAGAATACGTCCAAATAAAATGACACGTTTGTATTAAGATTCAAATATTTTTAAAGTTCAAAATCGTAAATAACAATGAGAAGAATTCTTTTTTTTAAAAAATTGATCAGTCTTGATCTCTTATAATATTTCGATCACATCATATGCTGAGTGAAATGGATTTAGAACAAGCGAAAATAATATTAGGAGATGAATTTGCATCCCATGCTGATGAGATATGGGAAACAATTCAATCACTTCACTATCCCACTACAGCAAGAGTATTGGATATTGGAACTGGAGAAGGTAAGATGGCAATAATTCTTGCATTGATGGGATATAAAGTAAAAACTGGGGAACCTTCTGAAGACTTATGGGCTGATTGGAGAACACCTGCTCAAAAAGTTGGGGTAATAAAACAAATTTCATTTCAACCGTTTGGGGCAGAAAATATGCCTTTTGATAATAATTCATTTGATTTAATTACAGCATGGGCAACATTTCATCATATAGCTAGAGTTCATAAAGCAATTGATGAATGTATGAGAGTGTTAAAAACAAATGGGAAATTAGTTATCTTTGAATTTAACAAGAAAGGTATAGATAAAATTAAAGCACTCTATCCAAATCATCCGGATTTGATAGATATTCGTGATTATTATAATGGAAATCCTGATAATATTTCATTTGAAGCAAAAGAAGAAATTAATGTGTTCATTATTCAGAAATAAAAGATACTAACCAATTTTTTATTTCAGAAATCAATAGCGATTCTGCTTTTGCATTCATCCAAAAATGGTTGATTCCAGCTATAATTTTTTTTTGTTTTGGTTCAGGTAACTTTTCAAATAAAGAGATAAAATCTTTTGATGTTGTGAAATCGTCTTTATCTCCCATAATAAAGAATTTTGTCTTTCTTACGTGAATAAAATCTAAGAAATCAGGGATGAATGTAATTGGATATGATATTGAGATATAGCCAACATATTCTGGTGCTTGAGCGAAAATCGCACCTGCTATAGTGGCTCCAAAAGAATAACCACATAGAATTATTTGTTTATAATTATAATTTGAATTCTTTTTCAAGAAATAATCACATACAGATTTAAGATCTTCTTGTTCTCCATAACCTCCATCATATTTTCCTTCAGATCTTCCCACACCGCGAAAATTAAATCGTACTGTTGCAAAACCGTATTTTGGAAGTTCATGAAATAATGCATTTATCACATTATTAAGCATATTCCCTCCATATTGAGGATGTGGATGACATAAAATAACTAAGGTGGTTGAGAGTGATTGAATATCTTTTAATTCGACAGCTATTTTTTCTGGAGTGTGAATCTCTCCTTCAATTATACCCACTTTTCCTTTTATTCTTAAGTTATGGATAATCATTTCCTTTTTCTTTTCAAATTTATTTGATAAAAAACACAAGATAAAAAGAAAAACAAAAAAAATCACCTGTAATGTACAATTCTATTTTGATGAAGCAAGCTTTAGTTCTAATGATAATTTTTTACTGATCAAAGTTGATCAACCACTATCATTGGTGGTTATTACAATAATAGATTGAGAGTTTATAAAGTTTTGGAAAAAAATTGAAGAGATCTCGCCTAAAATATGCCTAATACCCACTGATTTGGCATTTTCAAAGAATTGGATTGTAAAAAAAAATTAAAATTTCGGAAATATTATGCTATCCATCAAATCCTTCTTCATTTTCTTCGTCATGTTGCTTAGTAATCGGAATATCTTCAATTTTTTTGGAATTCTCAGTATTTGTTTCACCAGAAACAGGTAGTTCTTCTTTTTTGGTTTGTGCATCTTTCATAATGATCAACCGTTTGATAGATTATGATATATTTAAGGGTTAGATAGTTTTGATTTGATAGATTATTGAATATCGGCATATCGTAAATCCAGCAAACATATTCCAGAAACGGAAATCCGAATCTTGTGAGCCGATCCTTGTAAGCAATCAGCACCCGTGCCACCTTCCTCTGCTCAATTTGCTTCAGCAGCCGCCACAATCCTCTGCGCATCGGATTAAGTCCCGAACCATATTCTTTAATTACTTTGGCAGGTGATTCATCAGCAAAATGCTCTTTGTGATATTTTTTCAATCGTTCGACCTGTCTGTCAAGATTTCCATCCTTTTTCTGCTTGGATGATGAAACTCTTGCATAGATATAGGTCGATTTTACAGTTTCCTCCGCTTGTTGGCAGGGTAGATTAACCGATTCGGGCAGAAAATCCGCCAACTGTTCCCATGAGTATCGGCGGTGATTTCCAAAAGTTCTTTTTGGAACGAGGTATCCTTTTTTATCCCATCTGCGTAGAGTTGCAGGAGTAACTCCAAGAAGGCGTGAAGTTTCGGAGATAGTCAGCATAGAATTAAATTTGGGGAAGATCTATATAAATTAAGCGATCAATGATCAATTTTGATCAAAAATTTTTTTGCTGTTGATAAGTTTTTCAAGCATGTCTTTTGTCATTTCCGTTAATCCGAAATCATGTTTCCAGCCCCATTCTTTTCGAGCTGAACTGTCATCTATAGATCGAGGCCAAGAATCAGCAATTGTTTGTCGAAAATCAGGTTTGTATTCTACTGTAAAATTTGGGCGGTGTTTCTGAATTTCTTGAACTAATTCTTCTGCAGTAAAACTCATAGCAGTAATATTAAAAACATGATGTTCTAATTTAGCCACATCAGCATCCATCAACATAGTAATGGATTTTAATAAATCAGGCATGTACATCATAGGCAACTTTGTTTCTGGCTTAACAAAGCAAGTGTAATGGTTATGTTCGATAGCTTCATAGAATATTTCAACTGCATAATCCGTAGTTCCCCCTCCACAAGGTGTCTCTGAACTAATAATACCTGGCAAACGCATGCATCGTGTATCAAGCCCAAATTTTTGCCAATAATATTCAAGTAAAAGTTCACCTGTAACTTTTGTTACTCCGTACATGGTATTTGGTTGTAAAATTGTTTCATTTGGTGTATTATCTTTAGGGGTAGTTGGGCCAAAGGCTGCGATGGAACTGGGCCAAAATATTCGTTTAAATTGATATTTTCGTCCAAATTCAAGAACTGAAAGGAGACTATTAATGTTTAAATCCCATGCTTTTTGTGGAAATCGCTCTCCAGTAGCACTTAGTAATCCTGCAAGATGGAAGACTGTATCTATCTCATATTCTTTAATTAATTCTTCAAAACGTGAATTGTTAAGGACATCTAAAATTTCATATGGACCTTCTTCACAGATAAATGTAGGTGCGTTAGGACGAATATCTGTTGCAATTACGTTTTCATTTCCATATTTTTTTCGCAAAGTGGGCACTAATTCTGAGCCAATTTGACCTAATGATCCAGTAACTAAGATTTTTGTCACAGTTTTCTCAACTAATCTTGATTTATTCTTTACTAAGAAATAATACAATATATATTATCATGAATGGACTTAAAATATGTTCATTCTTCGTATTATACTTAGTAAAAGAGGCATTAACTGGGTAATCAAGAGAGGCGTGGCATAAAAATGTTGTCTTCTGCTTGATATCTTTAAGTAAAAAAGTTCAATTACATGCACATTACCATCGTTCGATATTTTTTACAAGTTCTTTGAAAGGATAAAAAAATTAATATTGTGTGGGGAGTAAGTGTTAATTGCATTCTATTATATCGATTGAGGTAGGAAATTTAAAAAAAGATCACTTTTTTACCTCTTTCATTCTACATTAATTATTTTTAGAAGGGAAAATTATGAAACGAGATCCAGAAGCATTTCTTCATGAAGAATTAAAGAATTTATATGATGCAAACCTAAATTGGGTTATTCGTCATTTGGAAGGAGCTTCCCAAGCTCATACCAAGGTTGATGGAAAAGAAGTTTTGATGTTAAATACTAACAATTATTTAGGATTAGCAACTCATCCAAAAGTTCGAAAAGCTGCACTAGATGCGATTGAAAAATATGGTGTGGGTGCTGGAGCAGTTCCTGTGATTGCTGGAACGTTTGATCTCACGAAAAAATTCGAAGAACACTTAGCAAAGTTTAAAGAAGTTGAAGCAGCACTGATTGCTCAGACAGGATTTGCTGTAAATCAAGGTGTTATTCCCCAATTAGTTGGAAAAGAAGATTATATTATTTCTGATGAATTAAATCATGGTTCAATAATCGATGGTGTTCGACTTACTAGGGCTAAACGGGGAGTATACAAGCATAATAATATGGAAGAATTAGAAAAACAACTTAAGATCGCAGATTCCGATAATGCACGCCGTATTTTGGTTATAACTGATGGTGTTTTTTCAATGGACGGAGATATGGCACCATTGGATAAAATTGTGGAAAAATGTGAAGAATACGGTGCAATGATCTATGTGGATGATTGTCATGGCGAAGGTATGTTAGGTAAAGGACGTGGAATTGTATCCCATTTTGGTTTGCAAGGAAAGGTTCATATAGAAGGTGGGTCACTTAGTAAAGGTTTTGGTGTTTTTGGAGGCGCTGTTGCAGGTTCAAAAGCTCTTATTGATTTCATTCGAAATAAATCACGTTCATATCTCTTAAGTACCGCTCATCCTCCCGCAATCGTTGCAGCTGCAGATGCGGCAATTTCAGTAATAGAAACAGAACCACAACATGTCGAAAAATTATGGGAAAATACTGAATATTTCCGAGGAAAAGTTCAAGATTTAGGGTTTAATACAGGAAATTCTTGTACACCAATTATTCCTTTGATCATTGGAGAACCTGCAAAAGCTCAAAATTTGGCAGACTTATTATATCGTGAAGAAAATATCTTTACCACTCCAATTGTTTTTCCAATGGTTGCTCGTGAACTTTCTCGAATTCGTGTACAAATGAATGCACTTCTTACCCGTGAAGATTTAGATTATGCGCTTAATTCTATTGAGAAAGTAGGTAAAAAACTGAATATTATCTAAATATTTTTTCTTCTATTTTTTTAATACTTTGATTTTAGTCATGTCTTTACAGCTTTCACAACTACAATGAAATTCCATAATTCTTTAGTATCTTTTCTATATTACGAATATAGTGTGGGTAAAACCATCCAATAAAACGCATAGGGTGATTTTCTCGATTAGCTTGTTCTAATCCACGGAAATACGATATTCTATATTTTGCTTCAATATCAAACATCGGGTAATTATTTTTATGTAGAATGAAATTAGTAATTAAGCGAGTTATCCGCCCATTTCCATCTTCAAATGGATGAATGCTAACAAATTTATAATGAAAGACAGCTGCTATAAAAGTAGAATTATACTTTGCTAAATTCTTATAATACCATTCAAATAATTCATCAAGTAAAAGATCTATTTCATATCGTGATGGTGGTGGGACATAGTTGCTTCCTGCAATAAAAATTGGGCCGTTTCTTATTTGCCCTGCATGATTTGATTGTGTTACTCCAAAAATCTTCTTATGCCAACTTAGAATTAACTCCATTGATAGTGGTTGTTGTGTATTTATCATTTCTTCATATACTAACAAATGAGCTTTTGTTTCAATTATATCGCTGGCTTTTTTATTTACACGAGTATTTATGGGAAGTTGATTGTAATCTAATAACATTCTAGTATCTGTTTCTGTCAAGGTAGATCCTTCAATTCTATTGGTGTTGTGAGTAAATCGAATTCCAAATGAACGTAGATTTTTTTCTGTTAAAGAACTTGATAGATTATTTATTTTATTTTTATATATTTTTTGAAGATGAATTATACGAGATAACCATCGTATTTTGAAATAATCGTATATAAACTGTTCAATTTGAGTGTTTGTAGGGTATTTTTTTCCAATATATCGCTCGAAATTCTTTACTTTACCTTCTCTATATGAGTGAATTAAGTAGAAATTCCTTTTTTTTTTTCGAATTTGTATTATTATCACCCTTACTATTACAAAGAATTGTATTTATTCTTAGTCATGTAAGGAGATATTAAAAAATTACTCCCTTACATTTATTAATGAATAACAAATATTTAATTGATTGTAAGGAGATTAATAAAAATCCATTAAAAATCAGAGAATAAATAAAGTATATAATTATGACAAATTTATTATATCAAAAAAAGAAAAAAAGACTATTAATTATTTTAATTTCCTTGTTTTTATAAGTAAAAGACTTATACTTATCATTATCACTGAGATAAACAAGTATGTTGGATATCCTGGTATATTTGAGATATCAAATTTTAAATCATCCGTTGTAGTATCATCTGAAGTAGTATCATCTGAAGTAGTATCATCTGAAGTAGTATCATCTGTTGCAGTATCATCTGATGTAGTATCATCTGTTGCGGTATCGTCTGAAGTAGTATCATCTGTTGCGGTATCGTCTGAAGAGCCTATATCTGTTACTGTAATTTGCATTGAATAATTTGGATTTGGTTCTATCGCATAGATTAAAATGTAATACATACCACTAGAATCAATTATTGCTTCAATATGTTCATTATCACTGGTAGAATTTGACTGTGCTAATATATTCGCTGAACTATCTGTAAAAACCATATCAATATCTCCATCAAGATTGCTAAACAATAGATCAATTACAATTTGACTATTAGAATCCAATGATATTTTATACCAATCTTCATCAAAGGCGCAAAGATCATAATATGAACCAGGAACAACTAATGTTGCATGAATATAATCATCATTATCTTCAAATGCATCATCACCTGAAGTTATGGAAACTGTTAAATCATAATGTGGATTCGGTTCATATTCATCAATTTGAATATAATAATAACCTGAAATTTCTGCCTGATAACTAATATATTCATTATCAGTAGTGGATGTTGAAGATGATACTAAGTTTTTATTAGGATCATATAAACCTAAATCAATATCTCCTTCTGAATTATAAAATTCTATTAGTACTTCAATGATTTCCCCATCTTCTAAATAAATCCGATAAAAATCATCATCAAAACAGACGAGATTGGGATAATAACCTTCATATATTTCTGGAGCTGAATCAAAATCATCATTTTCTTCATATTCATCATCAGCTATAGAAATACTTATTGTCATATCATAATGAGGATTAGGTTCATAATCATCTATATGAATATAGTAATAACCAGATAATGTCGCTTTATAACTTATAAATTCATTATCAGTAGAAGAATAAGAAGAACTGATTAAATTTTGACTTGGATCATAAAGTTCTAGATTTATATCACCGTCTATTGTAGAAAATTCTAATAATATCTCTATTATTTCATTGTTCTCAATATATATCTTAAACCAATCGTCATCATTGCATACTAAACTAGAATAATATCCTTCTGTAATTATCTTTGCAGAGCCGATATTATCGTTTTCTTCATATACATCATCAGGTGGAGCCAATAATTCAATACTCCATATTAAATCAGTAGGTAATTCGTCTGGATCATTGTTCAAAAATACAAAATACCATATATTTGAATACGGGACTGTAAAGACTCCTGAATCGCTAAAATAATCTCCATTTGATAAGGAATAATAATAATAGGAATATCCACTTGAAAATGCGGCATATTCACTTTCATCCATTGCCATTGCAGTAATTCCTACATAATGATTCGTACCTGTAAAACTCCATTCAACTTCACTTGCTTCATCTAAAGAATTTATAAAATAGCTATATCCCCAAGCACCATAGTTTATTAAGCTACCACCAAAATAATTACTAGTTTTTGAAGCAGAATATGTAAGTGCTGTACTTTCCTGATCACTATCGTAATTTGCAAAAATGATATACCAAGTGTCTGAATAAGGAATTGTGAATGTTCCAGAATCTGCATAATAATCTCCTGATGATTCAAGATAATAAGTATATGAGTATCCATAATAAAAATTATTATAGTTTGCTGAATCCATCACCATTACTTTTATTCCAACATAAGTGTTAGTTCCAGAAAAACTCCAACTTATTTCATCATTGCCTGACATTATCCAATAATAACCCACCCAATCACCATAGAAAAGAATCTCTAAATCTTGGGAATAAGGCATATCTATATTTTGATAATCTCTCATATTTTTCTGATCCTTTAAGATAAGATCAGATTGTGTAGTCATTGCTACATTAAGCGGAATAAAGCAAAAAATACTGAATATGACCAAGCTAAGAAGTAAAACTCTTTTTTTTTTATGTATCAAAATTTACATCCCCCAGAAAATGTGAATGTGATTACACATTTGTATCCATTGTCACCTTTTAGACATAAATAACTTTTGTTATATAATTCTTAATTCTTTATTTCTGAATTATAGGAGCCTTTATCAACATTTGATAGATTAAAAAAAAAAAAGAAATCCTGCATAATTTACGCATTTACCAATATTCCATCCAAATTTGAAATTTGTCGATCAAAAATTTAGAACTTTTTTTATCATTTTCAACTATAATTTGATTAAAAATAATCAAAAATCGATCCATAATTGAGGGTATTTTAAATTTCAAAGATTCGAAGTTTCTTATTTCATCATCTTAATTCTCCCGACTCAAATCTAAAATATCCTTCCTTATTTTTTGTCGATTTTACCAAGGTGCTAAATTCAAGATATGCAAATCAAAAATTATAATAAAATCGACATCAGATTGAAGAATTTATAAACAGGATGGTATATTTTTAACAAATTCTTTGAAAAAATCGAGTTCGACAAAAAAAGAATTGCGATATTTCAGATATAAGTCGGATATATATGAATGATATTCAAAAAAGCGTTTAAATTAAAAAAGATAAAACATCCTCAATTATATTTTCTAAAGTTTATTTTTGCCGACTGAAATAATTCTTGGATAAATTTGATTATTGTCGGGAAATAAAAGATTTAAATGGTAATTCAGTCAAAAATAAAGAAGTTGCTAGAACCTTATAGAATAAATAATTTAAAAAAAATTAGAAAAACCAACCAATTGCGAATATTAGATTAATAAACACGACTGGAATCATAATAAATAGATAAACACGCTTGATCCATCGTTTAAGTGTACCAAAATCTAATAAAAAGCTCAGTATTAATACTCCGACTGTATTAGCGATAGCTGCATTTTCAACTTGTCCTAATTGTTCTGATAAGATTTCTTTTTGTAAGGTAAAATGTGTATTGATATATTCTTCAAATCGATCTATCTTTATCTCAATAAATCCTGCTCTTCCTTCTAAATTATCTTCATATGCTTGATAAGTTTCATTATAAATAAATGAAGTATATACATATGTAAAAGCAAAATCTAAATTACTAGATTGAATCCATTTGATGTCCCATTGATTAAGGTCCGTTTGGGTGAGTACGACTTGACCAAATCGATTAACTTCTTCTAATATTTGCTCATTTTTTTCTGAAATCGTCATACTAGAACGATAAAACCAAAAAGTAAACACATGTTCGGTGAACAACCATTGAATAACTGGATTATCATAGTTTTTCAAATATATATCTTTAAAGTTATACCAAGTGTCTGTAAATTTGAGTAAATACACTAGAAGATTTTTATATGCTTCTACAGGATCTTCTCCCAACATGGATACATCTCCAAATGTTTTATAGTCTAATTCTAATAAACCAAACCATAGATTTTCATATTTTAATTTAAGGTCAAGAAGATTATCATAAAGTGAATAATATGTGTTTTCATTTTGCTCAGCAGTAGCAATCTGTGAATTAATAGCGTTTCCAGTGAAATATTGAAACATAGAAGTTAAAATAAAAATTAAACCTAATAGATAGATTATTGTTTGATATTTTGAATATTGATGATTTGCTTTTGATTTTTCCTTAATTTCGGTATTATTCATTTTTTTCTATCCTCCTGTCTGAAAAATAAGAACTGAAGACCTGATAGCAACCACAATCACGCTTAATGCAATTATCAAAAACAATACTTTCCAGAATGTTGAAACACTATCAAAATCTACAATAAAACCAATGATTAAGAGTCCTAATGTAGTTAAACTTATCATTGCATTAAGTTGATTAATTTGCTGCTCTGCTTTTGAAAGAGGTCGCTGAAAGTGTTGTTCAACATAATCATCAAATTTCCAAAAATCAACTACAATTAGAAAGGGCATATTCCCAAGCCAATCTTTCAATATTGTATAGGAAGCACCAAAATAGAAAAAATCAGCACTTGAAGCCCATGCTATTGTGCTCCACTCATCAAAATTATCAATATTGTATGTATTTTCAAATGTAGTTTTGATTGAAGAAAAATCTTCTGCTAACCATTGTAATGTGATTATTTTTTCACTGAAAATCCATGCAATTTCTGAAGTAGGATCATTGATTTTGGATAAAAAGAAATCTTCTAAATCTTGATAAGGTTCACTGAAATGGATGGATTTTGCCATTAGACGGATAATTGCCTCTGTAGTATTGAAATAGCCGTTAATAGTGCTAGCGTAACAATCAAAATCTAAAGCAACATATTCCATATTCACTCGTGAAGATTTTTCTGTGATTTCAATTAAATATTGGCGATTTTTTTCTGCTTTCTGAATCCGACTTTGATAATTTGCTGCATAATTTGACAAAAAATTCCCATATGAGAATTCTATAAACGATACTAAGATAAGCAATATTCCAAGAATAAATACGACTGATTGATAACGTTTTTCCCTTTGTTCCATATTATATCCTCTCCATAAGGATATAATTATTATCGACGTTTATGTTTTTGAAATTTTGTATTTGTATGTCCTTTTCAGAAAATGTAAGTATTTAAATTTGAACTAAAAGAGGTTTACCTAATACGGCTATTTTTCCATCTTTTTTAATTTGGATCCCGTATGCTAGCACTTTGACTCCAATTTTTTTTGCATTTCGAAGTAAATTACCAAATTCAGGATCAATTCGATCAAATGGACTAATTTTTTGAATATCCATACGTTGGCTTAGAAAAAGCACTACAGCTTGATTTTTAGGATTGTTGCGAACTAAATGAATTAATTCCTGAAGATGACGTTTTCCTCGACTAGTAGGGGCATCAGGAAAATAACCAACGCCATTTTCTTCGTAATTGGTTGCTTTAACTTCTAAGAAAATATTATCATTAAGTAAAAAATCAATACGAGAATGATTTTTTTGACCATAACGAACTTCTCTTTTAATTTTATGCACCGGAGAAAGAGGTTCTATGCGGTCTTTCTTAAGGGCTTCAAATATTATTTCGTTTGGTACTTGAGAATCAATTAATATCAAGGATTTTGGATGTTTAACATAAAGGAGAGAATAATCCAATTTACGTTTTGGAGATGAACGATTTTCGACCAGAACACGCGCCCCAGGTTTCAAAAATTTGATCATTCGACCTGGATTCAGAATATGACACTTATATTGTACTCCATGGAGTTTTATTATTCCCACAAATCGATTTTCCCGTTTTATAAAAATTGCCTCTTCAAGTTTTTGAGCAATTTGCACCATCTTGAAATCTTTTAATTTGTATTAGTTATATATCTTATGTTCTTTTGAAACTCCTTAAAGGGAAATTTAGAAGAAAAAATTATAAAAAATTTAAGAATAGTAAAAAGCACTATAAAAATATTGAATATTCTGAATTTTTAAGTTCTATTTCACTAACATCGCGTAAATATTTTAGAAAAGTCTTAGCAGATTCTGTTTTTATTTTTAATAATTCATCTTCGATGATAGGGCGCATTTGCATCAAATTTGGATGAGTTTTGTCAATAATTGTTATTGGTTCATTTGCTTTCATTCGTACAATACACTCTTGAATTGACCAATCTTGATACTGTTTTTGAAGATATTCTTGAAAATCATCTTTAAACCAGTGTGTCCATACATCATCATCAACCGAATTAAAATCTGCATCATCGAATTCTAACCTACATTTTTTTCGTATCATACATAAAGGTAAAGATTTTATTTTTGTTTCATTGAGATATAATGTACGTAATTTTTTCAATTTCAAAATTTTAAAAGAGATTTCTTTAATGGGATTATTACTTAGATCTAAATCTTCCAAATATTCTAAATCATAAATTACTTCAGGAACACTTGATAAATTACAACTCTCTAAATTTAATGCTGTAATTTTAAAATCTTTAATATAAAAACCTTTTTTTTCATAAGGGTTCATCAAAAATGGAATATGTGAACCTAGTATTTGTTCTATTTTTTGAAGAATTTCTTGTTGATGAAAAATTAATTGAATTTGTGATAAAATTTTGGTAATTTCTTTTTTTTCTTTTAGTTTTTTTAGAAATTCTAAAATTTGATGTTTATACTTAATTATATCAGGATATAATGCATCAATTTTTCTTATACAATAATTATCTTCAATATTTTTACAAAATTCCTCAAATTTCCATGTTTCTATTCCATATAAAATTTTGAGATAATCACTTAATTCATCATCAAAATAATCATTACTTACTTCATTTTGAACTTCCAGATTTTCTATACATTCTATATTTAATTTATTAAAACTTCCTAGCACAGGTGGAAAATCAGAAAAATTATTATCACTAAGTATAATCCATTCTAAATTTTGCAATGCTGACATTTCGATTGGAAGATTTGTAAGAGAATTATTTTTAAGATACAACTCTCGAATATTCTTAAAATGAAGGATGGCTTCAGGTAATTTTTCAATATTTAGATTATTTAGAAAAAGTTGAGTAACTAAACCGTTTTCTATTATTATTCCTTGATTTATTTCATAAAATAGTTCTTCACCAAATTCTTCAATTATACAACGGTATATTGGTATTTCTTGCTTTAATTCTTTGAACAACATGCGTATCCATGGTGCCTCATCTGGATTTATCGGTTCTCCTTGAATATATTCCATTTTTACAAAAAATTCAACATATTTTGCAGTATCAGTGGTATTTTCTTGACAGAATTTCAAAATATGATCTTTATTTTGTATTAGTATTTTGGGAATATGTGAAGAAAAATCTAGAGGTTGGTTATTTTTTATACAAGATTCAATTTTTTCTATTGTAAGTTGTTCATTTTCTGCTCGTTTTTTTAAATATTGACATAAATATTTTGATCTATCATCAATAGGTATTATAAGTTTGACATATTTTATTTTGATCGGATTATTATATAAGCTAAAATATTTTAAATATCGTAAATGTGAAATATCATTGGGTATTGAAGAAATTTTATTGTTAGAAAGATCTATATCTTGAAGAAAATGCAATGAAAATACTTCTTTGGGTATCTGTTCCAAATTAATACCAACTAATCTTAGAGTAGTAATATGTGGATAATCAAGTTCTTCACTACTAATATTATATTCTTCATCTGAGAGGTTGTTCTCAACAATTCCTTCTATCCCATTTGCAACTGCCATGCACCAATTTTTATCTTTATAAAATTCTCGATATTCTTCTTCATAGAATCCTCTACCTGGAAAATAAATCTCAATGAAATAACCAATTTGGTTACTAATTGCCGCTAACAATTTCGCTTCTTTTGAGAAAATACCAAAGTTATAATCTTTTTCAGTCCACTTTTTTTTCTTTTTTCCACGCAAGCGTATTGCTTTATACCAACCATCTTGACCCCAATTTTCAACTTCATGCTTTCTAGAAAAGAATAATGTTTTCTCTCTAGGAAAATTTTCTCTTCTATATAAATTATTAATTATTCTTATCCAAGTATTTGAATCATTTTTATCTAGAATTTGTGCTAACATATTTTCGACTGTTGTAGTAAAAGAATCTGGGTATCGACACAGATCTTCATATATTTCATATAATCTATCACTAAAAGGCGCGCTGGTAAAGATATTTTGTTCTCGATTTTTATAAAAGAAGTAGGTTTCTAGTTTTGCGCCTTGTTCCCGCCATAATCTTTCATCTCCATCATAAGTGGTAATAAATCCTTTGTTTCCTTGAAAATTTTCAGGAGTAAGGATAAAAGACCATACATTTTTTAGATTATTCTCAAATTTTTGCTTCCATTCTTTATTTTTAAGCCATGTTTTTTGCTTTTTTTCATAATCTTGTTTGAATTTTTGGTGATTTCCTTTTTTTAGTTCTTTATAAAACGGTGTTTGAGGATTTGTAATTAATCCTACTTCGAAATCAAAATAATGGCAAAATTCTGAAAAGAATAGAGAGAGATCTTTTGAAAAATGATTCATCGCTTCTTCTGAAGATTGAGCCATTATCCCTACAATGCCTTCATATAATACAGTTTCAATAGAATTGCTGGTTTGAAGAATTTCGGTTAAAAATTGGCTAAGCGGAATATTCTTTGTTAGAGATTTTTTAATCTCTCTTTTTCTTTCGATTTTTTCTAAATCAAATTTATTAGTATTATTTTTCATTCTAATCATCTTTGAATATTATTTATTTACTCTTTGCCTTTTTAAATTCATAGATTTTCACAAAAAGAAAGAAAAAAACTATCTTTTAAAGAAATAAAATCAATAAAAATCTCCAAAATTGCTTTTTTCCTTTGATATAAAAGAATTATTAATCAGAATTAAGGCGCACACGGCAGGACTTGAACCTGCGAGCCATTACTGGCATCGGATTTCGAATCCGACTCGGTAACCACTTCGATACGTGTGCTTTTTAACTTTTTATGTGAAAGTACAATTCTAAAAAAAAAAGTTTTATGGCTCAAATTCTCTCTAAAAGAAAATTGAAAAATAGCGAAACACTGCAAAAATTTATCAATGCGCAGAGATAAATGCGAATTGAGGAGTGTGGTGAATTCGTTTATGCCAGAGGTTACTGGTAAACCTACAGTTGAAATTCCTATTATTCAGCAAATGTTTAATACATGTGGGTTGGCATCAATATTAATGCTTTCTTATGATAAATCACTACTTTTTATTCGCAGAAATCTTATAAAACTCTTAGAAATCATTCAACCTCTTATCAAAGATGAATGTAAACAAAAAAAAAATGATATCTGTTTACAATATGCTCTTCAATATATTCTCTTGAAAATTCAAAACCGAGAGTGTATAAGATATCGATTTCTTTATAACTATTTACATGGTAAATTTGGCTATACATTTGATGATCAAGTTGCAGTTCATACTTATCTGCTTGGTTCTAAGCTAAGTGATTTCCTTAATTCTCAAAAATTTTCCTATTATGATTGTTATAAGCTTTACTTAGAAAATCGTGGTTTAATTACTCCTGACTTATTGCAAAATGAAATGTTAACAATGAAAACAGATTTAGAATTGAAATTTTTAATGGAAATTTTTGGATTTTCGTTTATACCATATGAATCAGGAGACGGAACAGGTGCACTTTATATTCCTAAAAAAGCTGTTGGGAAACGTAAAACATATCATAAGTTGGCAAAAAAATTAATTCAGATAGTCAAAGATCCGAAATATAGGATCTTATATGGTTTTTCAAATCACTGGGTTGCAGTATTTCAAATAATTGAATCCGAAACTAATACAGAAATACCTAAGATTTATTATAATGATCCGATGACTGCTAGTGTAAAATCAATTAAAATAGATCAGTTAGATAATTCTCATCGATTTTATATTTTTAAAAGGAATAAATTGAATTTAAATAAATTATGGGAAAATGTGCTCGAAACTGTAGAAGAAGACATAAAAACAGAGTCACACCTTCAAGAAATGCATGCAGTTGAGAAAGTTTTAGCGAGTAGAAAAGAGAAAGATTCAGCTTCTGCCTTATTTGCAGTCTTAAATCCCTCAATAAATCAAGAATCTTCTCATATTAAAGATAATTCGAAAAAAGAGTTTTTTTCTCCAGTATCTCAGAATTCTGAAAAATCTCAGAATTCTCTTGAGATTATGTCTGAAAAAGACAATGAAAGAATAAATCATAAAGAAAAGAAGAAAAATATTTCCAATAATAATGAGAATTCTTCTGAAGAATGGGATATTGAAATTGATTTTGAATTTGAAGACTAAAATAAATTCTATTGTTCGCTAAATTTTTTTCCGAAATTAATTTAGGGATCTTGCATTAACTAGAAGTATAGTGTCAACGCCAAAGAAAGAGCGTGAAAAGGAACAATCAAAAGAAGAAACTACAGGACAATTTATAAAACCAAAGTTAGAACTACCTCTTTATGCTCAACATACTAACGGTTGTGGATTAGCTTCATTATTAATGTTGATAAATGTTCCAAAGAATCCCTCTATCAAAAAGTTTTTAGATAAGATATGGTCTTATATCAAACCTCTCTATAATAACCCCCCTGTGGTGAAACCTGAACTCCAATGGGCTATTGTGCTCCAATATATTTTACTAAAAATTGTAGGTTATGCAGATAAAGAGGATCTATATGCCTTTTTTAATCAAAGATTGGAATTCATGTATGAAGATCAACGAATAATGAATAAATTTAATCAAGAGCAGTATTATAACACTTTATTACGTAAAAAGAAGCTATTAGAAGCATATACTTTTCTGCATTATACTGAGGATCATGATTATATTACTCCTCTACTACTCTATAAAAACCTTCATACAATGAAAACAGATTTGGAATTGAAGATTTTGGCTGAATTATTTAATTATCAGTTCCTATATCAAGATGCTGAAGATTATACAGGTGCAATTTATTTTACAAGTCAAGAATTAGGCCGTGAAATTTCGCAATCAGCCAGAGTTAAATGGAATAGATTAGAAAAGTTTTCCCAACACCCCGATATAATTATATTATACGGACAGCAACATCATTGGTTAGCTGTTCGTGGATTTTACAAGATACAGGCAAAAGATAACATTCCTGAAGAAGTAGTTGAAGAAATTCGCTATAAAAAACAAAATAGAAACCACATTAAATATATCGAAAATGTTAAGGAAAATAGTCAAAATCAAGAGAAACAAGAGAAAAAGGAAAATAGAGAAATTTTAGTTACATCTACAACTTCATCAATTTCTTCAAAATCATTAAATGCTTCTACTTCTCAAACAATTAAAAATAATAAATCAAATGAAAATATAAACTCAAATGAAAAATACAATTCAATTTTAGCTGAGATAAGTGCAATTTTTGAAGATGAATTTACAATTTGGCATCCACGCCGTTTGATCGTTGATTTACATGATCCTGCTTTAGTTTCTCGAGTGAAAATACCATATAAAGGTTTAAATGAGTCGGATAGATTCTATATCTTCAAAAAAAGGCCTATAAAAGATTATCCTGCATTTTCTTTAATTTTAAAATATATAAAAGATGATAGTTTAGCCGAGCAAGTTAGGTGGAAAGACTATTTAGAAAAGCGCGCCAAAAGTATGAAATCAAATTAATCAAATAGATGAGAATTTCTTAATGATTTTAGTTATATGCGAAGAGGAATATCGATTTCAACTTTAGTTAGTTAATTTTTTTATTCTTTTTGATTTTCTTCGTATATTTTTCCTTCTAATTCAAAAGATCCATGAGAACCACAAAATGGACAACCTTTTAATTTTAATTCTTCAATTGTGGAAATTTCTGAATTAACTCCAACTAAAATTGACTTTTTACAGGATTTGCAAAAATAACTCCGGTTTGAAGGGGAAATTTCTCCAGTATAAATCGGTTTTGTCCATATTTCATCTGCTTTAACAAATTTTAAAATATTTTTTACTTGTTGTGAATCTTCAGCAACTAATGAATTTAGTTTTCTTGAAGCTTTTTTTAGTATTAATGTTTGTTTTGTTGTAACTAGACGATATAATTGAGTAATATTGCCAAATATTTGTGCTCCTTCGTAATAATTAAAACGAGGATATATTTCAGCAATGACTAAACCCCATTTTGTGAATAATTCTTGCATTTGTAACATTTCTTCAGGACTTCGGTGAGCAAATGATAAATATATTTCTCTACCCGAATTTGGATTTAATAATTCTATAGCGCGAGATATAACTAGTTGTAATCCTGAAATTGAATAAGGAGGGTCAACTATAACTGTATCAAATTGTTGAAGGAACTTTAAAGGTATCGGGTTGCGGTAATCCCAATGAAATGTAACAAATTCTGGTGAATCCCACTTACTCTGATTTTTTATATCTTGCAAAAGACGATCATCAATATCAAAAACGATTATTTGATTTGGAATTAAATGGGGTTCTTCTGGAAAAAAACCACGATATAATTCACTTACTGCAATTGAAGTATAATCATCATCCCCAAGAAAACAGATTTTTTTACCTTCTAAAGCACCATTACGATAAAGTAGAAGAGCTCTTTGAAGTGAGGTTTCTGCGTCTGCAAATGCTTGATCTAGTTGAGTATTTACTACAGGTCGTTTTGCAAATATTTCATTTAAATATTCAAGTAATGGTTCCCATCTAGGAGATATCCAGATTGGAAGACTATCGCATTCATCACATTCACTAATTCCATATCCATAAAAATGCAATTCGCGTTCAATAAATTGCATCCCTTTTTCTGTATATAAGATTCCTTCAGGTATTCGATCTAAGATTTCCTTATCAATTAAAAAATTGATTACTTTTGAAAGGACTGGAATTGGTATTTTTGTTTGATAGGCTAAATCTTGAAGAGAAATATGACCTGCACGGTAGATCTCACGCAATATTAATCGATGCCCTTCTATTCCTTCTCTAATCTGGACCTTTTCTTGCAATTGAAATAAAAATTCCATAAAAATCACATTTATATTTGCAATTAATATCGTTGAACGAAAGGAGAAAAAAAAAGTTTGTTTTATAAGGTAAACTTTGGAAAAATTTGTTGAAAATTAAGGATATTGACCGACTAAACTGGGTTAAATACCTTTAACCTTGAACTACTTGTAATTCTTTTAATTTTTCCTTCAGCTTCTAAATCTAATAAGAATTTCTTCATTGTCGAAACTCGAACTTCATATTTACTTGCTAATTCATTTGCTGTAATTGCTTTCATTTTTAAAATATCTTTTCGTAATTTCTTTTCTAAAGCTAAAGGAAGATATGGATCACGTTGGATTGTTTCTAAAGTAGCCACTTTTCCGTATTTCTTATTCATTTTTCGAACTTGGGTTTCAGCTTGGACTTTATTGATCTTATCATCATCCATAACTAAATCTTCGGATTCTTCTTGTTCTTCTTCCGAATCAATTTTTTTCTTCTTTGCCATCGTACAACACATCAAATATGGTATTTATATCTATGAAGGCTCAATGTTGCATAATTAAAAAATTTTGGCTTTTCTCAGCAAAATATTACTCATTTGATGAATTATGTGCATCTAATTCATCAGTAATAAATGGAAAGGAAGACTAATTATCTTAATAATAAATGAAAGAAAATATGTTTAATCTTAAGACTTTCAATTAATTGGAGAATTGATTTAATGGGGAAAAATCGGCAAGAACAGAAAAAGAAAGCTTATGAGTTTTTTATAAAACATCAGCGACCAGAAGAATTTGCTAAAGATCCCCTCATTTATTATACTCCAGAACGAGTAAAAGAGTATGCTGAATCTAAGTCTTTAATGCGAATTCAAGAAGGAATTACTAAAAGGTGCGTTGAATTAGTTCATGCTGCGCCACCTGCACTTTTTTTGGATATTGGGATGGGATGTGGATTTGCATCGGTATTCTTAAATTTAAAAGGATTTAGAACAATAGGATTGGATATAAATCGTTTCTTCCTTTCTTATTATTCCTTACCTGAATTAAATTCAATACAAGCAGATATGCGGGAATTTAGATTACGTCCTCGCTCTATAGACTTTATTATTTCGATTTCTGCGGTTCAATGGATTTTGGCTGAATCAGATGAACAAAAACGCCGACAATATCTTAAAGATTTCAGTCAATTTTGTGCAGAAATTTTAAAACCTCAAGGAAAATTAATTTTTCAATTTTATCCCAAATCAGATGAAGCCATGATGGAATTAGGACACGAATTTAAAGAAATAGGTGCATTCGAAGGAAATTTTGTGATTGATAATCCGGAAAACCCCAAAAAAAGACGAATTTTCTTACTTCTTGATAGATTATAGAAAAAATTTGCTGATAGAGAGATGGAGAAAAAAAAACATGGTGAAGAAAAAGACAAAAAAAAGATTAAAAAAAAAAAAACCTATCAGCAAAAATAATCGACCTATGATCCATGAATATTTTGGCTTAGATGCTGAAGCATATGCTCATTCACAGTGGATGGAACGAAATCAGAGAAAAACAACTCTGAAAGCCATTGAATTATTAAATACTTCACCGTACTTTGAAATGGAATATAATTCTGAAACAAAAAAAGAAGAAATAGGAGATTCATACATTGAATCTAAATTATGTCTGGATTTAGGATGCGGTTCTGGGTTTTCGAGTTTAGAATTAATTCATTTCTTTTCGCGGGTCATTGGTTTGGATTTTTCAAGAGATATGATTAAATTTATTCCTAATAATAATTCTCTTCATTTAGTTCAAGCAGATCTACGGGCTCTACCATTTCGCTCCAATCTTTTCTCTACGGTTATATCAATTTCTGCATATAATTTTGTGAGTGAAGGTGCTAAAAATAAAAATCAAATTAATCGACAGATTTACCAAGCTTTTAAAGATCTCATTTATTGTATTGGTGATTTAGGCAAAATTGTAATTGAATTTTATCCCACTCCCTTAGAAGAAGAAATCTTTTTTCAAGTTTTAAAAAAATTCCCCATACAAGGTGGAATGTTAAAAACAGATCCTGGAACACGTAAAGAAAAAAAATTTTTACTATTGCGAAAAATTTCATCAGATCTCGATTAATTCTAACAAACGATTAATCTTGATTATATTTCATCAAAAATCGAAATATTTAAAGGGAATCCCCAAATATAACCGCAAATTTTTTTTACATTCAAATATTTTATCAAATTAGTTAGTTTGGCGAAAGAATTAAAAACTCTTTTGCGGGTATGTTGAAAGGAGAGTCTCAATGTGAATAAGTTTTCTTTTTCACAAGCCGTTCTCTCTTTTCTTTTTAACCTAGCTGGCAAAAGAGAATCTCCGTCAACCCAAATTAGAAAAAATTACAAAATTTGTGATATAATATGCAAAGAGCCCGCATTCGTTTAAGTTCTCCTGATTTAGATGCATTACAAGAAGTTATTAATGAAATTAATCGCGTTGTAACCAAAACTGGTGTAAAGCAATACGGTCCTGTTCCATTACCAACAAAAAAATTGACAATTCCAACACGAAAAACTCCATGTGGTCAAGGAACATCAACATGGGAAACTTGGGAGCTTCGGATTCATAAACGCTTGATTGATATTAATGCTGATGAACGATCCATGATATTGATTATGAAGATCATTTTTCCAGAAAGCGTTTTAGTAGAAATTGAATTAATCTAATTCTCCTTTTTTTAAGGAATTCTCAAAGAAAAATTTTTTCTTACTTTTCAAATTTTTAATCTTCAATAATAGTGCTACTATGATAAGATCGTATTAGTGAAGAAATTTTACAAATAATTTACCAATAAATCTAAGAGAATTTGCCAAAAACATTATTCGATATATTAAAACATAAAGTTGATTTATTTAAAAGAAATCGTAAAATAAAAAATCATAAAGGGACATCCCAATTAATATATATTTAAAAAGAGGATGAAAAATAATGAGTAACGAAAATACAAAAATCACTAATATTGAAAAAAATTCGCAAAATGTTCTTACTCAACGATTATCTGATGAAAAAATTATTAGAAGCTTTTTTATTCCTTATAGAACCACTTCACTCTTCGGATTTATTATTTGGATTTTATTATTACTTTTCCCTATTATTTTACTGATTATTAGTAATAGATCTGATGATATCTCTAAGAATACACAAATTTTTCTTGATGTTGTATTGGGAATATGGATAATATTTATGATTTCTTTGTTATTTTTCATAGGATATGGAAAGAAATACTTAATTCTAACCAACAAGCGCGTAATCTATAAATCAGAATATAACTTATTATTTCTGAAAAAATTTCGTATGATTCGTGAATTTTCAACCAAGATTTCAGATGTTTTGATCGTTGAACGTAATCAATATCGTTATCCTGATATTCAAATAATGATCTTAGGAGGATTTATGCTTTTAACAAGTGTAGTTTTTTGGATATTTGAAAAAGTTGCAGATATAGCTAACATTTTGACAGTACAAGAAAGTAATTGGCTTAACTTAACAACTATTACCACTTTAGCAATAGGTGGAGTATTATTACTTTTAAATGTATTTTTCTTTTCACGCAAACATTTTAAAGTTGTTTTAGTCATCGGTCAAACATTTCCGCTTCCAAAAATTATGGGCCGGTTTTTTTCTTTCAATGCCAAATCAGGATATTGGGTTATTGGAGGACATAGTAAAGATGCAAAAAAAATGTATGAACAATTTCACAATTTGTTATTTGAAATGCAGGAATCATATATTAAATCGACTAAAAAAGATATAGAATAAACCAAAATTTTTTTTTCAATTTTCCCCGCGCAATTAAATTAACTCCTTCTTCTAATAAGAAATGCTTATAAAAATGAATAATATTGACCAAATTGACAACTAAATTGAAAAAAGAAACAGTCTTCAAGGTTATAATCTAAACGAATCAATACGACAATAAGCGAAGACCGAAACAGTTTTGAAGGGAAAGGAGAAAATTTATTTGATAGATTATGAGTTCTTTTACAGAAACGACGATTCCCCAATCGTCCCTCCCACCTTTCCCTATAAATTTATTTCTCCGTGGAGAATTTAAATCTTATGTTAACAAGTTGGTGGGTCGATCGGAAATCGCTCAGAAATTTCGTCCAAGACTGTATACCTATTGTGATTTCATTTTAGTCAAACTATACGCTTTAGCCAGCAAGAAATCCATCGAATATGCTTCAAATTATCTTAAGAAAAAACTTTCTAAGCACTACCGAAAGAAATTTAATCTTAAATTGAAGGACTTTCGCGATGGAGTTCGTAAGAGACGGTTAGTCCCTCATCAGACTGATGTTGATAAATTCTTTAGGCTATTATCTGAGAAAGATATTCACTTTATCTTCGGAAACCTTTTAAACCATGTGAATCAAAAGATTCGAAGTCATTCGATTGGTGGGTCAAAAATGCGGTTGCTGGTCGACAACACAGAGTATCCGTACTATGGAAAACCTAGACCGCCTTTTGAAGTTGGAACTCATAAACAACCGGGAACTCGTAAAGCCCGTTTGTTTCAAGGCATAGCAATTCAAGGATGTGGTATGACTCTGTTTTCAGAATTCCGACTCCTTCGCCACAAACAATACCGTGCAAAACATATTGGACTTTCCGCAAAATGGCTCAAATTTCAAGGATTTAACCTCAGTTATGCGCTAATGGACCGCGAATTCTACCGCGCTTCGCTTATCAAAGAATTAAAAGATCAAAAACTTCCCGTTTTAATTCCTGCTAAAAAATTCCATAAAGTTAAGAGGCTTTTCAAGGAATTTTTGTATGGTAAAAAGGGATTATGTGAAAAATATCTGTTCGCACAGAGTCCAAAGACCAAACCTTGGCCGAGCTCCGTTTATGTGAATTTAGTATTAACTGCACATCGAAGTAAATCAGCTTTGCAGGTTCGTGAGCAATTCCGCAGAAAAAAACTTGCGCTTGATGAAGCGGTTGAAGAAATTGAAGGTTTTTTTACCACTCTTCATCCTCGAAAGAATTTAGCTCGATGGAGCTGCTGGCTCTCCAGAACTTATAAAAAAAGATGGTTCGAAGAAACTAGATTTCGCATGCTTAATTCTATCCATGAATCGTTCCGAAATCACCATCCCTTCCCACAATTAGCTCAGATATATCTGAGAGCATATATTTTTAACTGTTGGCAATTTTACCGCAAACAACAAATCAAATGTCACACTAAATTATGGGAAACGAGTTTAAATGTTTATCAATCAAGCTTAACTGAGGTGATCGAGAGGGAGATGCTTAAAAATACTAAAGAAAATGTGTGGTTTTTACAAAAAGAAAAAAGGAGGTTGTTCTTTGAAGTTTAGAACATAACCTTAAAGACTGGAAGAAAAAAGAAAAAAGAAAAAGTTCATTTATTCATTTATTTTCGGCGTTTTATGTAATACACTATAGCAAACAAGGAAAGAAGAGATGCAAAACTAATCATGCTTACAGGAGCTCCGGGGATATTTGAGAAAAATCCTCCATCTAAATCACGGTTTTCTCCTATTTCTCCATCTTGTATTTGCTCAGCTGTTGGTGTTTCATATCCCTCACGAACGATTGATTGAGAAATCGAATACGTAACAGTTTCGCCATCAATATCAAATTCTGTTATTGATGTGTTATCAAATGCAATAGTTAAATCGATATATTGAGCAAATGAAGCTAAAACCATATCACTATTATATTCAATTGCAAATGAAATTGAAACTGCTGAGTTGTTGTAATCAATGCCTTGATTTACTAATTGAGTTGCTAGATCTTCTTCTAAATCTCCATCAGTATAATTTAAAAGATCTTGTAATGCATCAAAATCGATTCCACTTGACGACCAAACAAAGCCGATTGATTGCTTATCAACATGGAATGATGAGATTCCTCCAATTTCAAACAAATCTTGAATAGAGTGATCAAAAACAGATATATCTTCTCCTTCTTGTTCTGCGTATTGTGCAGAAAAATTATAGACATCTAATCCCCAATTATACCAATCTAAAAAGCTAAAATCTGTAGGGTAACATAGTTCAACGCTTGAAAATAGACTGAATATTGAGTAATATCCTAAAAATCCATTAAGGGGTATTGGGAGATAATGATTGTCTGGTAATGCTGGAAATACGGTTCCATCATCAAGGGGGTCTACAGATAAATCAATTGCGTCTGTAACATTATCTAAGTAAGTGTGAATTGATATAAGTAAGTCTTCAAATTCTTCAGCTTCAACTTCATTTAATTCAGTAATTGATTCGTTTAAGCCAGATTGAACATCATCATAAAAATCAGGATCAAAATATGGTTTAAATGTTGAATTTAAGTCTTCAAGTTTTCCTGCCAAATATGCTGAAGGTAAAACCCAATTATCGTCATTTCCCATCATAAAAGATCCTTCGATAATATCATTGGACATATTATCTTTCTGTAAATCAAGATTATAGATATCACTTATGCTGAATTTTAAATCAACTTCCGTAGAGATAAAATCTAAAAGATCCCCCATAAAATGTGAGAAATTAAAACTATTGGAGAAAACATCTTGACCTTCATTACTTTCAATTTCATCGACAATATAGCCTCCTACTTCATTATAAAACTTTGAACTAGCTTGTAAATCAATATTATTAATCGCAGTATATATTAAATCGTCACCAGTTTCAATTCCATAACTAAATTTAGTTTCTCCTTTTGGATCAAAAATAGTTATTCTAAGTGTATAAGTTGCATCATTTGTGTTCCAAAAAGAATTATGGCATTGAATGTATATCATTAATGTAAATTCATCTGCATAATATGAAACCTTTCCCTTATTTTCATAATTATCATCAGTATAGTATGAAAAAGATTCACTATCTAAATAGGTTTCATTTTCATTATACAATTGAAGATAAAAGTAATTTGCATTATCTGAATCAGTTACTTCCATTTCTACAGAGATTGCCATCCCTTCTGTAAGTTCAATTTTAAACCAATCATCATCATCTGTTGTTGATGATAAAGTTAAACCAGTATGTTCTCCTGTAGTGATAAGAGCCGCATTCTCTAAATCATTATTTGGTTCATAATCACTATCATCTAGTGCACGTGTATAGATGGGTGAAAAATAACTTGCCATCAATAGCACTAATAATACTGTTGATATTTTTATTGTTTTTCTCATGAATAAAATTCACCTGGACATTAAATGTCAAAGGAATAAATAATGAATTTGACTTTTAAATTTATGTTGACACTTTTAAATAATTAAGTAAAGTATTCAAAAAATGCTTAAATAGAAATAAAATAATTGTGAAGTGTTTAAATTTCCAGATGAGAAAGGTTACCTATGTGGTTAGAATTATTTGAATGGATGATTGTTATTATATATTTATTTACCGTGATTGGCTTAATTTTGAATAAAAATGGAATTGTTTTAAGTGAATTAATTGGTGGAACTCTATTTGGTTTAATGCTTGAATATTTGAACATTGCTCTATTTCATGGTTATACTTATCATGTAGGATTTCTGTTTCAGATTGGAAATCCTCCTAATAATGTTCCAATTGTTATTGGACTAGCTTGGGGTTTATTGGGAATAACAACATCTGAACTCAGTGAAAGATTTCAGATTCCTGAAATTCTTCAAATTCTCATGTCTGTTATTTTAGCAGTTTCTTATGATTTATTTTTAGATGTGATTGTAATTCGGCTTGAAGGTGGTTTCTGGGTTTGGGGAGGCTTTGCAATAGATTGGACTATTAACTCTGAAGCGTTATTTGGAATTCCTTGGGGTAATTTTATAGGTTGGTTTTTTGTAATGTTCTATTTCGGTCTTTTTAGAAAAATTGGACGGAAATTTCTAAAAGATATTAATTGGAAACAAAATCTTATTCGTATATTTGCAATTCCAATCTTGTCAGATGGGTTATTATTATTCACTTTCTTTCTTATTGGAATTTTAGGATTACATCATTATGGTGCGATTCTCTTTTTAATTCTTTTTTTAGGGAGTTTTATTTCTGTTATAAGTTTTATTATTATTAAGCATCCATCAATTCACTATGTGAAACAATCTTTTTCATTGTTCTTTTGGATATCAATTTATGTATATCTGATTGTAATTTCTTTAATTATGAATTATTGGTCTCAAATTCCTATTTATTTAAGTTTTTGTATGATACTAATAATTGGAACAATAATTCTTGATCTTTTATCAATTAAAAAAAATAAAAAGCATGATGATTCAAAGAAATGAGAAAGATGTGAGAAAGATGTGAAAAAGACATTAAAAGATAAGAAGAATATATAGATTACACTTTGAAAATAGACCAAAAAAATTTTTTTGAATTATTTTTTGAAATTTCTTCATTTTTTATGAGGTTCTAGCAACTTCTTTATTTTTGACAGAATTTCCATTTTAATCTTTCATTTTCCGACAATAATCAATTCTATCCAAGAATTATTTCAGTCGGCAAAAATGAACTTTAGAAAATATAATTATGGGTCGATTTTTGACTATTTTTAATCATATTATAGTTGAATTTGATAAAAAAAGTTCTAAATTTCTGATCGACAAATTTCAAATTTGGATGGAATGTTGGTAAATGCGTAGATTATGCAGGATTTTTATTTTTTTATTAATCTATCAAATGTTGATAAAGGCTCTTATATCAAATAATTATTGCTAAACAAATTAATAAATCAATCATTTTATTATTATTAAAAGAGAAGAAAAAAATGAATAACAGTTCATATAATTTTCAGGATTTAGATAAATATATAAGAAAATACATGCGATCGGGGAAAATACCTGGTCTTGCAATTTCGATAATTAATAATGGACAAATCATTTATTCAAAAGGTTTTGGTGCCCGGGATTTGGAGAAAGGTCTTCCAATGACACCTCAAACATTGATAGGGATTGGCAGTGTGACTAAATCGTTTACAGCAATGGCAATAATGAAATTAGTTGAATCTGGAATGCTTTCGTTGGATGATTCTGTTAGTAAATATCTACCTTATCCACCATTTTCTAATCATCAAAATGTTAAAATACGACATTTATTATCACATAGTTCTGGAATTCCTGCTTGTGATGCTAGTCTTTTTGAAATGTTTTATCTTTTTGGTGATTTTTCTAGAATTTGT
This sequence comes from Candidatus Harpocratesius repetitus, assembly GCA_021498095.1. Classification (GTDB taxonomy): domain Archaea; phylum Asgardarchaeota; class Lokiarchaeia; order Sigyniarchaeales; family Promethearchaeaceae; genus Harpocratesius; species Harpocratesius repetitus. The sequence goes on from JAIZWK010000001.1 coordinate 2,378,934, forward strand.
CCTGTACAAACACGTGATGAATTTTTAGCTCATATCTCAGATGCTGAAGAATATTTCTACTTTTCTCCAGGAGAACATTTCTTCTATAATAACGATATGTATGTTTGTCTTGGATTTATTATTGAAAATTTGACTGGGCGCTCATATGCTGAATTTGTTAAATCAGAAATATTAGACCCATTACAAATGACCAATGTTGCGTTTACACCTGATCAGTTTAATAATCATTCAGAAAATAACCGCATGACAGGGTATCTTCCTAAATTAAAAGATAAAAAAACGGTTCCGATTAAAGCTCCCGTCCCAATTTTTAATGATTTACAAGCTCCAGGAGGTCTTTATGTATCGATGGAGGATATGATGCATTATACTGAATGCCTTCTGAATAAAGGGCGCTATAATAATATTCAATTAATTCAACCAAAATCAGTTGAAGAATTATGGACTCCCGTTATTAATACTCCTTATGGATATGGACCTCAACCAAAATACTGTTTAGGATGGGTAATTGATAAAGGAATAAATGGAATTCCCTATACAATAATACACCATGGAGGTGGTTTAGGAACTAGTTGTTCATTTCTTGCTTTAATTCCAGAATTAAAGATAGGTATCTCTATTGCTCAAAATACTTGTATCGATTCTGTTGAAAAAGTAGGACGAGCTGCTATCGCATATTTATTAGGACAAAAACCTGAAATAATTTTCGAAGATTTTCGCCGAATTATTTTATTAAAAGAAATATGCGGTGAATATATTGCTCCGTATGGAATGTACAGTATGAAAATTTCTGAGAAAAAAGGAATTATTAATGCACAATTGGAAATTGATGATGGTGCTTTAGAATTTCCATTATTCTTAGAAAATTTTGATAAATTACAATTCGTAGTGTCTCAATCAATCTCTCCTAAGCCTATTTATGTGCAATTTTATAGGGATTCTAAAAGTAATCTTATTAAATTTGCCACATTTGACAGATACATATACATGAAGCAAATATAAATACATAAGAAGAATATATTTTATTTTTTGTTCTTAAAGCAAATATTCTTTCTTTTTTATGATTCAATTGAGGATGTTTTATCTTTTTGAATTTAAACGCTTTTTTGAATATCATTTACATATATCCGACTTAAATTTGAAATATCGCAATTCTTTTTTTGTCGAACTCGATTTTTTCAAAGAATTTGTTAAAAATATACCATCCTGTTTATAAATTCTTCAATCTGATGTCGATTTTATTATAATTTTTGATTTGCATATCTTGAATTTAGCACCTTGGTAAAATCGACAAAAAATAAGGAAGGATATTTTAGATTTGAGTCGGGAGAATTAAGATGATGAAATGAGAAACTTCGAATCTTTGAAATTTAAAATACCCTCAATTTTCTTTTTGTGTTCTTTTTTTAGATATTTATTGAAAGTGCCATTTAATTTTTATTAGATGATTCGTTATTTCAACTCAAATATTCTAATGTTAAATAAGCGTCATTTGTATAGCGGTTAGTATGCTGGCTTCCCAAGCCAGCGACCCGGGTTCAATTCCCGGATGACGCTTTATAAACTCCAAATCTATCCCAATTTTAAATTTGTCGAAACATCGTTTATGAAAAATACATATAAATAAGTCAATAATTCAAAGAAAAATGATGGAAACGTGAAATTCTTGACCGCATTTAATGTTTTAAAGATACCGATTCAAATAGTAATTGGATGCGCTGGAATATTGTCGAGAATATTGGTCCAAAAGATAGAATTTGATTAAGATAAAAAAAATTGCTAGAGCCTCTTATAATAGAATAATTAAAGAAAACATATTTTTCTATAATATTCTTTCATCTCTAATTCTATTTTTAAGAAAATATCTATAAAATGGATAAGAATTATGAAAAGTTTTCATAATAAAAGTTTTTAAAAAAAAAGAAAGAAAAAAAGTTTTCAATTGATTCAATTTTAAGTTTTGATGGATTAACTTCTATTATGATGTTTTTTTAAGGAAAACTCGATTGATCAGGCATTATCATTACATTCACCTCGAAGAATTAATCCTAACAATATTTTTAAATCTCTATTTTTTTTTGAATTATTAATTAAATAAGCATTTTATTCTTAATTGAATTAAATATATGCAAATTTGATGAAATTTTTAAAATCTAGTTCAGATTCATGTATTATTTTTATAAAATATTCTAAAATTTCCTATTTTTTTGATTACTCATTCACAGTATTAATTTCTAAAATATCATGAAATTCTTTCCAAACCTTCAAATAGAAATAGGACAAAAGCTAAATTATGCAAAGTAAAACTTTTACTTATACAGATTATGCTGGTATCGAAATTTTTGTATATAAATGGATTCCTGAAGAATCAACTAAACCAAGAGCTGTTGTGCAAATTTTACATGGAATGGCTGAACATGCTGCTCGATACCAACATGTTGCTGAAGCATTGACTAAGCATGGTTTTATAGTTTATGCAGACGATCATCGTGGACATGGAAAAAGTGCATTAGGATTAGAACACGCAGGAGAATTGGGTCCTGATGGATGGAAAGGGACCTTGAAATCAATTCGAGAATTAACAGATTATCTTAAAGCAGAATATCCCGATTTGCCTGTTTTTCTTTTAGGGCATTCATGGGGCTCATATTTAGCACAAGATTATATCCAACAATGGGGATCTGAATTAAAGGGTGTTGTTTTAAGTGGGACCAATGGTGTCCAACCAATGCTTAATTTATTATTAATTATCGGAACAATTATTGCAAAATTCAAAGGATATAATGCCAAGGGTAAATTCATTGATAAATTAGCTATAAAACCATTGAATAAACCTTTTGAACCAGCGGATTCACAGAATGCTTGGTTAAGTAGGGATCCTGAAGTTGTAAAAAAGTATGATGAAGATCCATGGTGTGGTTTTATGGTTCCTTACAGTTATTTTATTGAATTGGCCAAAGGATTAAAAAAAATATGGAAACCGAATAATGAAGAAAAAATTCCAAAAGATCTTCCAATTTATCTATTTTCAGGGGGAGAAGATCCAACCAACATGCAAACTAGAGGATTTAAAGCATTAGTTGATCGTTATGAAAAATTAGGAATTAGAGATCTAAGTTATAAAATATATGATGGCGCCCGGCATGAAACACTAAATGAAACAAATAAAGAAGAAGTAATACAAGATTTAATAAATTGGCTTGAGTCTAAACTATAAGTAGATCTGCTTAAATTCATAAAATTGTGCTCTATTTTTTATTATTTTTCATTTTTCATAGTTTTCTAGCGAGATCATGGTGTGTGAAGATTGGATACCTGGAATCTTCCTTAATTCGTCGATAATGAATTTATCTAAATCAGAAATTGATCGGCAACGGAATTTTATCATCAAATCTTGATCCCCCGTAATTATTGCTGCTTCTTCCACTTCAGAAATATTCAACAGGTGTTTTGCAATTTTACGCTGATTTGCTTGAAAAGTTTTTATTAAAATAAATGCAACGATATTACCATATAAGCGATCTTTATCAACAGCGATGGTATAATGATCAAGAATACGATTTTCTTTTAATTTTTTTACTCTATTGTGTATAGTTGTCGCTGGAAGCCCTGTTTTATCAGATAATTTTGCCACAGAAAGGCTGGCATCTTGTTTCAATGCATTTAATATTTTTATATCTTTTTCATCGATTATTGATCGCATAATGAGGTAAATATACCGAAATAATTAAAACTTCTGAATATTTGCCTTAAAAAATATTGAAATTTGGAAAAAAGACATGTAATTCTAAATTTTTATTTGATTTATGAAAAATCTCAAAAATCGATAAATATTATTGGAATGTTCATTCCATAAATTAAGGATTAAAATGTGTTTATTGATTAGTTATTCCACATTTTTGGGATGAATAATCTTAAATTTAATAATTTCTTGAAAGAACATACTATTATATTATTAGTGAGATGTTTAAAATGTTAGATACAATTAAAAAAACCCTAAAATCGCAACAATCTTTATCGAATAAAAAGGAGAAAAAGCTATTAAAATATTTAAATTCTCAAGATATAGACATAGAGAAAAGAACAGCCCTACTTAGAATCCAGACTGAAGTATTAAAAGCACTACATGATTCATTATATAGTCGAGGATTTATTCAACTCATGCCTGTAATTTTATCACCTATAACAGATCCACTTAATCATTCTGTATATGATGCATCAATTCACTATAGTAAGCAACAACTTCAATTAACTAAAAGTATGATTTTGCATAAACAATTAGCTTTGTCCATGAGTAGAGCTGAAGGTATATATATTGTTTCACCCAATGTTCGCTTAGAAACTGAAGAAAAAGAACAAAGTTTGCGACATTTATTGGAATTCAGTCAAGTTGACATTGAATTACGCCATGCTTCCCAAAATGACTTTATGACATTGATGGAAAATGTTATAGTTGAGGTGCTTAAGCATGTAAAGAGTCAATGTCAAGCAGAATTGGCAGTATTTGAATCAAATTTGATTATTCCAAGCCGTCCATTCCCGCGGTATTCAAGTGAATCTGCTTTCAATCGATATGGTAGAGATTTTGAACAAATATTATCAGATACAGAGAAATCGTTATTTTGGATTACTGATTATAAACGTGAGTTTTATGATAAAGAAGATCCTAATCGACCGGGACATTATATAAATTATGATCTTTTTTATCCGGAAGGTTTTAATGAAGCTCTTTCAGGAGGAGAACGTGAATATGAATATGAGGTTATTCTCAGAAAATTAAAGGAGCGAAATCAAGATCCTTCTGCTTTTTCATCATATTTAAAATTTGCAAAAAAAGGAAAACTCTTCCCCAGTGCAGGAGGGGGCTTAGGTGTTGAAAGATTGCTTCGATTCATCACAAAACAAGCAAATATTGCGGATGTTTGTCTTTTTCCAAAAGTTCCTGGAGAAAAAATAATATTTTAGAAATGCTCTTCTTTTATTTTATTTTTAAATGATGAAAAACAAAAAAACTTTTTATGTGTGTTCCCAAAGCCAGACTTCATCCTTAGGCAATTTTCTGGTGAATATCTTGTTATGATTCTCCGGATACTTACTTTGGTGATACTTAAATAAGATTTCATCACCCATTTTTCCTATAATTTCAATCTTTCCAGTTGCATGAGACATGCAAAATTTAAAGCGTTTACTTTGACCATTTAAGTATTTCCTAGCTTCATTTATTATGTCAATTCCTTCCCATAATGGAACTTGGAATGCAGATGGTTTATAAGTGAAAGGACGGCATTGAAAGACATAATAAGGATTTACTCCGATTCCCACCAGTGAGTTCAATAATTCCGCCAATATTTTTGGATCATCATTGACACCTCTTAAAAGAACACTTTGATTTTGAATTAAAACATTTGCTGATATTAAGGCGTCAATTGCTGAAATTGATTCTTTCGTTATTTCTTTTGGATGGTTAAAATGAGTCTGTAAGTGAATTCTACGATTAGGTTTGCTGTAATCTTTTAAAATATCTAGCAATTCTGGATCATTTGTGATTCGACTTGGAAATGTTACAGGCACCTTACTTCCAATTCTGATGAATTTTAATTGAGGTAACTCATCTAGCAATTCTAAAATTCGTTTAATATTCTGATTTGATAGTATTAGTGGATCTCCTCCTGAAAGCAAGACATTATTAATTTCTGGATGATCCTTAATATACTCTACTGCCTTTTCAAAATTATGCATAATTTCTTTCTGATGTAATCCTACAAATCGTTTTCTAAAACAATATCGACAATAAGATGCACATTCATTAGAAACAAGAATGAGAGCGGTCTGATCATATTTATGCTGTAATCCAAATAACTTTGTATTATCATGTTCATGAGTAATTGTTCCAATATCTTTGTAATTCAATTCATCTTGGGAAGGTATAACCATTTTTGCAATAGGATCTGCTTCATCATCCCAATTTATTAATGAAAGGTAGTATGGGGTACTTCTCATAGGGAATTTTTTAACAACTTCAGGGTAGGTATTTTTAATCGATTCTAAAATTTCTTTTGTCTCTAAATAGTTTTTATTGTATTGATTTTGGTCTATATTCCAATTTTCTGAATATTCATGATGGGTTTCCATTTTTATTTATCCTCCTTTTGTATATTTCGACATATATATCTCCCTTTAAGATATTTTTTTTTCTTTTGAGATTTTCAAAGTAGATTAATTAGTGTTTTTATTGCTTTTTTCTTTGGATATTCTCCAGACATAGAATGTACGTAACAATATTCGCCAGAAACATCCTATCTTGTTTTATATATTTCAACGACAGAGTTAAATGTGGGAGATGTATGTTGTCGAGGATTAAACCATTTCACGCTTTGAAATGATTGAATGTTTTTAAAACACTAATATAAATATGTTTATCTTCATATTTAACTCTTATCTCAAAAATGGGTTTATTATAAGAATTTTTTTGAATAAATAAAAATGCATTTTACTTAAAAGAAAAAATATAGAAAAATTTGTGATATTTTTAGAAATCTAAAGAAATCTAATTTGATTTGACTTTTCTAAATAAAATATGTTGCTATATCACAATGAATGAGCATTTTTTGACTAATAATCCAAATATACTTATAAAAGAACAGAGAAAAAAATAGGGTAAAAAAATCCACTTAATCAACGTGAACATCAAGTAGTTCTATAGGAACTGTAAAATCATATAATCCAATTTGAATGGTTAGATCTCCAATAATGTCCAATAAGAGATTGTTGTCTAAATTGTAATCATCATTTAATCTAACTGTGGTTTCAACATCATTGCCTGTGAATTGATAAGATTTAGTCGTAGAAGAATGTTCACTAATTTCGATGGGTGATCCAGACCAATCTAAATTTGGATTATCTAAAATATAATTCATATATGGGCTATATGAAATAGGTGTTGAACAACCATCTATATCATCGAAATCTATCGTTCCTACAAAATTTGTAATGTTGATTTCAAATCCCATAGGATTGGTGAAAATTAATGCTAGATTGACTGTATATGAATATGATGGATCGGGAAATCCCGCTGTGATTGTTACACTTATAGAAGTTACTGATATGGTCAAAAGATCTTCATCAATTCCATATAAAGTGAAATTCATACTATCTGTGATTTTCAAATTATAAACCATTATCGAAATGTTGATTTTAAATAAGCTATTATTCCCATTGATATAATTACTCATGAATTCTTCCACGTCGCTCGAATTACCAGAAATCCGGAGCACAAGATCAAGTACGTTTTCTCCTGCAGTTAGATTTGGTTGAGAAATAAAAGCAGTTCCAATAAAAGAACTGTTATAAAACACATCTGCTGAAATATTGTGGGGATTTACTGAAATTCCTGTAGCTAAAGTTACATTTGTCTGAACAATGAAATCAATATAGGAATTGGTCGCTTCGCTGACTGTGAAATCAATTATACTCACTTCCATTGTACCTAATCCCGTTACGTTATATTTCCCACTAAAAGTGATATTACTATCAAATAATGAAACTGTTATGTTGTAATCAAATGGAATTTGCTCAGTGTGCAAATAAAGATCGAGGATTTCATCAATTACGGCTGGATCATCGATAATTAACCATACAATATAAGTATTTTCAGAAGTCGTTAGATTTATTTGCAAATTTTGATTGCTAACTAAGATATTGTTATAGTAGATATCGATATATAAATTCATGTTTGAAAATTCAAATTCGGAGGGATTATTGAACGATGTTTCGATAGTAAAATTTAGAAAATCATCTGCTGCGTCATTTACTTCCAACTTTTTAATCTCTAAGTTCAAACCACCCATACCTATAACTGTATAATTTTTATAAATTTCTTGGAGAATATTTGCCACTCCATAGCGCGCTTGTACAGTAATTTCAAAAATTAACTCGGTTTCAAAAATAAATTCATTTACTAAATTAATTTCAGTAAGATTTAAATCAACGTTAAAAGAATACAAATTTGCTCCTTTAGTTAGTTCTACATCATGATATACTTCTGATGCAACTAAAAATCCCTTATACTCAACATTGATACCTAATTCAGGAATAGATGCTTCCAATAACGCTTCATTATTTACTAACACATCGACTTTAACTCCCATCTCCGTCTTTGTCAGATTAATTAAATCAAAAGCCGTAATACTTAAAGGTAACCCTTTAAATCCTTCTAATTCAAATTTTTTACTGAATAGGAATACAGATTCGTTCTCATCTTTGATAATATTTGCATATCCATTAAGCCAGAACGTTAATGTATCAAGATTAATATAATCATCCAATAATGTAGTGCCAGCAGGAATTAAAGTTGCATTAATACGTAAGTTATTATCACCTGGATTTAAAACTAAATTTTCAACAGAGATGTTCCCGACTATATGATCATTATAAGTAATATCTATAGTTAATGAAGACATCTGAACTGTTACAGCAGAAGGATTCGTGTAGTTTAAATCTAATTCGATTTCGATTGCAGAATCGGTATAATTAACCAAATGCATATTATTTATTATTAAAGGTAATTGATCTAAACCTGCCAGAGTAATTGAATCTCTGTAAATTTCGCCTAAATTCGTTTGATTTTCAATTCCTAAGTCTGGAACTAATCCATATTCAAATTCAATTGATTTTTCTTGAACAAAATCGCTCATTAAGCTGGAAGATGTGGCATCAACAGTTAAGCTAATATGTACTTCATGTATTCCAGGGGAAATTGTAATTATCCCAAAGATATAATCTCCAATCTTGGTATTTTTATAATAAATGTTAATTTGCAAGTTTTTTAGGTTAATTTCTAAATCAGTAGGATTTTTCCACGAAATGTCACAATCAACAAATAAATCAGTTGAATTACCACCTGTAACATGCAAATTTGATAGTTCTGGTGCCAAACCATTAAAACCGGTTAGCGTTACCAATTTATCAAAAGATGCTGTTATTGTATAAACAATTGCACTGAAATCTACTGAACCTTTAAGAGAGACATCAACAGAAGAATCAGAAAGTAAATCTGAAGCAAGATCTTGATAAATACTGGGATTAGATATTGTTACTGTACCTGTAAAAGAAATTTGGCTTTGATTTGTTGAAATTATAGGATTGCTGATAGTTACTGGACCAATTTCTTTGTTGTTATATGAGATACTAATGTCTCGCAATTCCACTGATACATTTAATGGAACATCTGTGCTAAGCGATAGAATTGCATGGAAAATAAATTGGTTATTTTGAAATTCCATGAGTTCAATCGAAGTAAGATTGATTTCGGCTTCATTAACCTTTGATGAAAAATAGATTTGACCACCGAAAAATGCTCCTAAGCCTCCACCAGCGAGTAGAAGGGTTAGAACAATGGTAATTATTGCTCCTTTTTTCATAGATATTCTTTATTTTTGGAACTTTAATTATTTTGTAAAGAAAATCGACGAACTTGTAGTAAGCATACACAATAGTATAAAAAAATCAATTTAATTTGAATATTAACTTTCATTTCTTCGATAACATTTTAAAATTTTCCCTACATACATTCTATGATAATCTTCTGAAGAATAGAATTCATTCTTCACTGAATTTGGAATTTGCGTTGAATTCAAATCTTGATAGAAAATTTTCTCACAAATAAATACTAAATCTGCTTCTTTGAAATAAATCGCTTCATCAAGAAGTTTTATTGAGACAGGACTTAATCCATCTATCTCCATTTTATTAATATTTCTTCCCGATTTAGAACCGCAAAGTTTTAAGATCTTTCTTTTCTCTTCTGGAAAAAAATTCAACGAGAATAACTCATTTTGATTTAAAAATTCATATGTATATCGACTTGGGCGAACGAAGATATACATTACTGGTTGTTCCCATAGAATTCCTGCACCACCCCATGCTGCAGTCATCATATTATATCGATTAATCGTTCCTGCAGTTATTAAAAACCACTCTTTTTGCATTCCTGTGAAGAAATTTTTTGATACTTCTTCTATGGAAATTTCATTTAAATTTAATGATACCATAGTTATTCTTTCATATTTATTTCATCTTAAAGAATTTTTCACTTTTTATTACCAATTGAATCGTATAGGTTTTTTTAGAAGATCTTCTTTCCACTTTTCTGCATTAAAAGAATCGTTTGGTAGCTTTCCGATTGGTTGATATTGCGGCTTGATCCATGAATTTTCAAAGAAAAAAGAAGGAAAGAAATGCTTTTTACTATATATGTAAATTTCCCACATTAAAAATCGATTAATAGGAATATATGAGCCACCAGGTTGACATTTTCCACGTTTTAGGTATTTCACCAATTCATCAGGATCTTCTGTGCTAGTTGGAACTTGTGTAAAGGTATACCCGAATTGGCTGATATGATGTGCATCAGTACCAGCAATTTTTCCTTTTTTCCAACCTTTAAACCATCTGTGAGTCCGTTTATTTAGGAAATAATTCGAGCCATTTACCCATTCTATGCCATCAATATCTAATCTCTTCACAATTGCTGGTGACCAATATCCTTTAAAAGGATTTAAACCTGGATGAGCTAAATAAATGGCACAATCTTGTTCTCTGAGAAGTTCGATAACTTCTTCTGGATTCCATGAATCTTTTGCTAAATGCCATTCTTGAACCCCATATGCCAAGATATGATTAAATCCAGTAGAAATTTCCAAAGCAGGAATTACAGGAAGACCTTTTTCCTGAGCTAATTTTCTAATCTTAGGTAAACCGCGGAGACTATCATGAGCCATGGCGTTAACCCAATTAAATCCCCATTTTAATGTGATTTTAATTAAGTCTTCAGCTGATATTGTTCCATCGTGAAGATCGTAATATGTATGGATATGAGCATCAAAAATCGCTCCAAATTTAGATCGTGAATACATTTTAGTTGATTGCATGAAAATCGTTCAATTAATAAAGCAGCGGAACATTGATAAAAATATCTTTTCGATTCATTTATTGAAATTTCAAAAAAAATTAAGTGAATTGCTTACAATGAATAAATTTCCACAATCTCATTCCTTTCAAATAACAGATGAGAGATTTATTACATTCTATGAATTTGGGGATCCATCGGGTATTCCCCTTTTTTATTTTCATGGATTTCCTGGAAGTGGTATGGAAGGAAAATTCTTAGATAATATTGCCAAAAAAGAAGGAATTAGAATAATCAGCCCTAATCGACCTGGCATGGAGCATTCTACTTTTTATTCTCCAAGGCAATTGATTGATTGGGCACAAGACGTTTCAAAATTGGCTGAATTTCTGCAGTTAAATCAGTTTTCCATTTTAGGTATATCTGGTGGATCGCCATATGCACTTGTATGTGGAAAATTTATCGATCATACACATCTAAAATCCATTATTACAATATCTGGAGTTGCACCTTTACAATCGAATTTGCAAGGAATCGACCGTTTGTTCAAAATTGGCATTATTCTTGGACGATCTTTTCCCCTTTTTTTATCCTTTGGATTATGGATAACTTTAACTCGAAGGTATAATAATTGGCAAAAAGCATTAAAATCTACTCTGAAAGATATTAGTTCATTTCCTGAAAAAGATCAAAGAATTTTTCAAATTCGGGAGAATGTTGAAATTTATGCCCGCTTAATGTATGAGGCATTCATGAATGGAACTAAACCTGTGAAAGAAGATGCAATGATATATTTAAGAAATTGGGGTTTTAATCTTTCATCAATTTCTTCAGATATTCCTATTGAGATTTGGCACGGTGAAAAAGATCAGATCTTACCTCTGTTCATGGCTGAAAATCTTGCTGAAAATATTCCCCATAGTCTGTTAAGAACATTTCCTAATGATGGGCATCTATCTACTGTGTTTAACCATTCTGATCTTTTGGTGAAACGGATAAAGTTCTATTTTCATAAGTAGTAAATAAATGCTGAAGCGCTTTACTCAATTGAATTTGATATTGTTGATATAGGTCATCTTGATTTAGGAGTTTATAGATTTTGCTTAAAGAATATCGATGATTGATATGATTATTTGAAAGATTTGTCGATTTTGTAGGATCTATATCGATTTTATTTTCATGATATATTTGAAAAACCCTTGTTTCCATTTTTTTCCCAATTTCTGCAATTTTATTATAATCATTCGCATTTTTATATTTAGGTAGGGGAAATTGCCATGGTGCTAAGTGAATTACTCGTATTGAACCATTTGCTCCAATAGAACAAACACGATGTAAATTTTCTTGTAAAAAATTCGAATTAAGCCAAGCAAGAAGATAATAAGCTTCATTTTCGCATTTTGGAGTCAGGTAATAAAATGTAACATCAATCAATAGTTTTGAATCTCGAATAACTGCTGCTTTACAGCGACTACCTCCGACGGGATAAATAACCTTTAGGTATTGTGTTAAATGAGGATTAAAAAGCTTCTTTCCATAAGAAATACTTTGAATCAATGAAGTATTTCGTGCTTTTTGATTACGATTGTTTTGATAAATAAATTTCAATTTTTTGTAATGTTCTTTAGCCAACGGCGGTAATTGATCTTCAGATAATACCTGATAGCGTTTTTTCTCCAATTTAATTGGAAGAAATGCAAAATGTTGCGATATAATTTTAAAAGGAATAAGATCGGTACTTTTTATTAGTTGAAAGATAAAATCGCGCTCTATTTTAGTAGGTGTAAAGGTGACGTTGTTCCAACGGGTACTCTGAGTCGAGTTATAGCCGGATTTTATAGGAAAGACTTGAATCACTTCTCTTTTTGGGTCTTCGATATGCTTTCTATTACAATCAACAAAAAGTAGTTTGCGAGGTGTAATATCAAATCCTCGATAAACCAACTTTGTATAATCGGAAGGAGAAATAGATATTTTGGAACGATCTTGACTTGTAACAATATATTTTCCAACTAAAGGCTGATTTCTGTAAATTTTAAACGTTACTGGATATGATATTCCAAGAAATTCTTCTATCCAATTTAAGTTGGGATGTTTTAATTCAGTATTTTGTTTTTCTAGAAAAGTAACTTTACTGGATTTTATCGGTAATGGCACAAATTTCAATTTACTATCTAATTCAGAGGTGTTTATCTCATCTTTAGTTCTGCAAATTAGTAACATTGAATGAATTGGAAAATAATCGGGAAATAATTGGAAACTTGAGATTTTACTTATTCCCAAAAAACGACGGAATTTTGCATGTTGTGATCCAGTTAGTAAACTGGCTGGAAGCAGAAATGCCATTATTCCTCCTGCTTTAACTAATGTTCTACGGATAATTTCAAAGAAAATAGTAGCGATTTCAATATTTGACTGATTTTTCCAAGTCATTCCAATTTGATAATATTTAGCCAAAGAAAGAATTTTATCTTTAAGGGCTGGAGTGCGGATATTATTCAAAACATTCCACGGTAAATTACCAATTGCAGTAAAAAAATATCGAGAATTTGGTTTCTGTTTATTCTCTTGAATTTTTGATGATTGAAATGAAGTATTCGTTGGAACAATATGAAATATATGAAATATCCGTTCTGAAAATAATTGATTGTCTGCTATATCGAGTAAATCCAAACAAAAATAATTTTTCTTAAAATATTGATATAATTCTTTGAAGTTGTGCTGATGATTATAGTGCTTTACAATCATTATCCAGAGATTTAAAATAGTTGAGAGTAAAGCAGCAGGATTTTCATCAATTCCATAAATATTGCTGAAATAATGGAGAAATTTTGAAAAAGGGATATTTAAATCAAGAATTTGCTGAACTAACACTCGTAGAATTGCCCCACTGCCGCAAGTAGGATCAATTTTTGCATTTTCTAAGGTGAAACCATCAATTCTATTTAGTTGATAGACCAAAAATCTGGCAATACTGTTAGGAGTAAAGAACATACCTTTTTCTTCTAGAGTATCCAAAGAAAGCAGATCAGTCAAAAGTGGGGAAAACAAATCTTCATCAGCAAATTTCTTAATTACGAAAATACTATTTGTAAGTTTTTTGTCTAAAGTTTTTTTAGCAGAAAACTGTTTATTTTCTAAAGATTGAATTGGATAATTAAAATTAAATTGAAATGGTGCGAACGAAAAAGGTAAATTTTGATTGAAATCAAATGTAGAATCAATTTCACGAATGATTTGCTGTGATATCCAAATAAAATAAGAAATTCGTAAATAGAATTTCAATTTCATTTCCTCTGAGTCTAAATGAGCCGAAAGATTGCCAAATTCTTCTTTCCAATTTCTATAAGAAGATTTAAACTCTTGAGAGTGAATGTTCTTTGTAAAAATTTGAGAATAAAGACGAAAAAAGGTTGATTGTGAACCAAATTGGTTTTTTAATTCTTCTGCATTAATTGAAGATTGATCACTCATAAAATAAGCACATTTTTTGGCTGTTTTTCTAAAAATTCGACTAAATCAGAATAATTGATGATTCTAATTCCTGGTAACATATTTTTTTTTTCTATAAACCATGATTTAGAAAAAACACCTTCAGATGAATCCAATGGAATCGCATAAAATCTAATTAAACCAATAAATTGTAAAATCAAATCTGAAATGGGGGGTATTTCAAGATGATTTGCCGAATTTTGCTCAGGAAAGAGATTATATAACCCTTTTTCAAGAAATATTACTTTTGTGGGAATTGCTTGCTGAGCAGTGGAGAAACCAATAAAAAGACTTGCTAACGGAAATTCTGAACCATAAGGAGAAGATTTCAATAGAATTATCATTTGATTTACCTCATATTATAGATATTTTTAGTGAATTCATTATTATCATCATTATTATTATGATTGTTATTATGATTATTATTATTATGAATATTATTATGACTATTTCATTATAATTGAAGAAGCCGATACCCTTTGGCAAGTAATTCTCCAAATTTACGAATTGAGACTATTTGAACGAAGGGGAATAATTTTGACGAAACATAATATTCTTCTTCAAGATTTGATTGATTTAAACTAATATATCCTCGAGCAGCTGTACAACGAGAACAAGCATAGAATTGTAAATCAGGATATAATTGATGTAAATATGCGTATTGTTGACCTATATTGGCAAAATTTTTAGGAAATTGCTCTGTTTGAAGTTGGTGAATTCCATCGATGTAAAAGAATAAAGCTATTTCAAATTGATGTTCGAGTAAGTGCTTTATTATTCGAATTTTTTCAGGTAAGAGAGGAGTGGAATAAGGTGAATCGACTACCAGTGCAAGAATTTTTTTATTTTCCATATTAATTCCCGTTCCTTGAGTTATCAATTAAAACTTTAAATAGCAGACGCTAGGATTTTGTATAGCTAAGATAATTTCTTCATTAAATAATTCTCTTTTAATCCATTGAAAAGATTTATTTTGAAAAATTAAATTTTGAGTGTTTTTTTCATTTAAAAGACTTTTACAATGTTCAAGATTAAAAAAAATCTCCGTATTTGGTTGATCTTTTAGTTTTGAAAGAAATGATTCAGGAGAAAGAAGCATATAGACTGCCTGTTCACTGCATAGGATCTGGATTTGAAGACTTGGATTATTTTCCATGTTAATGAATATTTGATTCAGTAATTTTGTTACAATGGAAAAATCATCCGTGTTTAACAAATTCTGGGTCAAATGAAAGGTGAATTTCGTTATTTGCATTAATTTAAACCTCTAATATCATTTTAATGTATAAAAAACAAATTTAGATAAGATTTTGGCTTTTTTTCTGCTTTAGATACGATAAAATTATAGGAAGTGCAATTGTGGCATCGATATGAACTTGAGAAGTATCTCCATGAGCATTTACTTTCCCCCAAGATATAGCTTCATTTAAAGAAGCAGAAGAAAGGCCTCCAGCAGAAACCTGCACATCAGTGGTAAGTTGAACAACAAACTTCGCAGAATTAGGGGAAAATTGCATAGCTTGGAATATAAAGTTTTTAGGGACGCCTCCTCCAACAATAAACACTCCCGGTACAGCAGAGTCCCATGCTAAATTAATACAATCTTGCAAATCTGAAAAATGATTCAAGTTTAAACCAGGATAGAGAAATGATAACTGCATTCCTAATCCTGAGTCAGTGATTGCAGGACAAAAAATTGGGATTTTCTTTTCAGCACATTTTTTTAATATTGATATCGATCCTTCTGGTAAATGTTCCCCGATCGTCCATAAAGCTTCTTTTACTGATGATTTTGGATCAATCTTAAAAGTTTTCAACCAATCTTCCATATTTTCATATACTTGATTTGGCATGAATACATCATAAATCCTATTTAAGGCTTCTTCATGAAGTGTTTCATTAGTTTGGGGTGATTCACTTAAAAATCCTTGTAGATGATGATCACCTAATGATTCTACAATATCATGGGTTAGGTTTGCTCCAGTGGTGACTAAAACATCCACAAATCCAAGATCTAGAAAATCGTATATTATTTTCTGCATACCAGCTGGAACCATAGCTCCAGATAATGCAAAAAATTTCACGCATTCCTTATTTCGAATCATTTCTTCATAGATTTTACATGCTTTAGCTAATCTTTTTGCATTAAAACCCATATTGTCCCATGAGTCTACCATTCTAACAATATCTTGGCTGGCTGGAACATCCATCTGCTCGACTGGGCGTGTCTTTAAACCCTCTGGTAATTCTTTCATTTTATAACTTTTTCTCCTTTTATTCGTTTAATCGGGTTTGCTCAATAATAAATCCCATGAATTCTGTTATTAGTTTAACAGCCGTGATTTGGGTTAGATTTGTTGGGAGATCTAAATCGGGAGCTACTTCAACCAAATCAAATCCAATAATTTGAAAATGAGAAGCTAAGAACCTTAGTGCGTTCCATAACTGTCTATATGTCAAACCACCTGGAATACTATAACCAGTCCCTGGTGTGTTTGATCCATCAAGGACATCTATATCTATTGAAACATATATTTCTGATAACCCTATTTTTTGAAATTGTTGTAATACTTTTTGCAGTTCAGCTGCTATTTGTTCGTAATTTTGCAGTTTGTATGCTGGAATGTATTTTAAATTGTCGTGATGAGCCATTTCGATTTCTGGAATATCCATATCTCTTACTCCGAGAATTATTACCTTTTCTACTCCCATATTGGGAAGATCTGCAATTCTCTTTGTCACCGTACAGTGAAAATCTGATTCTTCATCTAACCATTTGTCATAATAATCTAAATGAGCATCAAAAACAATGACACCAAATGAAGGTTCTTGCTTTTCTTGACGTCGACTATGAAGTGCTTTAATTACGGGATACGTGCAATAATGATCTCCTCCTAACATGACTGGGATCGGTTCGCATATATTCCACGGTAGCATTTCGTTGATAAATTCAATAATATTTTTTCGAGTCTGTTCGGGTTTTGAAGAAAGAACCTTGATATCACCAAAATCACAGATATTAAATTGGGTAATATCTTGTTCCAATTCTGTCGCTCTTCCAAGAAATGATGTAAGTTCTCGTAGTTTATATGGTGCTGCTCTTGGGCATCCATGAGTATGAGTAGAATTAGCATCCCAAGGAATTCCGAATAATGCAAATTTGGTTGGGGTTTGATAATCACCTGCTAGTGCATCATAAAAGGTAAATGGAATCATATTTTTTCACACAACGTCGTAATATATCATTTTTCTGTTTTATCGATAATATTAACTATAGGAATTTCCTTTGAATTAGGTGGTTTTTTTTCAATCTCTTCAAATTTCTTATAAAATATAACTTTGACAGAACAGGCATCATCATCGCTTTGGCTCTGGTCATATTTATATTCAACATTCAATCCAGTAAGTTTTTTCATCGCAGTTTCGAAATAACCAAAGGTAAATTCGCATAATGTATCCCCGAATTTTAATTCTTCATGATTTTTAATAATCTGGCGGTAAATACACTCATTTTTTATATGAATGATATACCGATCTTTAAGTTCTTCATGTCCAATTACTTCTGCATCATATAATTTTGTAATTGTATTTTGGAATAAGCTAAATGCGGCTGACGGAACATCAAATGGTTCTGATTCTGTTTTGCCATATTTTTTTAAAATATTATCAGCAACAATTTCTGCAGGCTTTTGTCCCATCCGGTTAAGAATTGCCTTTACGGTACTTGACCCAAATGTTTTTTCAATTTCAGTAAAAAAAGATCCCATAAAGATTCTTAAACCAATTAATTCTTTTTTCAACTCCATATGGTTTGAATTTAGGCAGAATTCCCAATAAAAATTTCTCTTATTAACTAAGATCACAAAATGAATAACAAAAGAAAAGCCCCTTTTTTATGTTTGCTAATAAAAGGCGCTAGAATATTTAATAAAGAAGTTCACTAATGTTATACCTAGGATAAAGTGATCATTATGGCGTTTGCAATTGAACAGATAATCTTACTCATTTCTTTTAGTTTAATTTACTTGGTTTTTCTCTTCTATGATTTATTTAAACGGGGCGATAATTATGGGTCTATCGCATACATTGCCGCACTTCTGCCTGCAAATTATCTTTGGAGTATTGTAACTAAAAACAATATGCTTGATTTTGGAGCTTTAGGTGCAATGCTTGTTTTATGCGTATTGTGGTTGTTTGCAGTTATTAGGGATATAATTATCAAAGATAGAGCACAAGGATTTAAAGATGCAGATGATGTTGCTTTAATGCTAATTGTTGGAATTATCATAAACTTAATTCTGTCAGCTGTTTTACCAGCTCTTCCTGGTCTGGAATATATGAAGAATGGAACAACACCTGTGTTAAAATATTTCTTTTTACCAATCTTTGATGCTGAAACTACAGGTCACGCAGTATTTGGAATCGTTTTAGCCTATAAAATACTGGTTACATTATTAACACTATCTGTAATCATTCCTGTAGTGATGGATCTTAAGGATATGGAGACAAATATCGTTGCTTTGGTTATTCTTACATTAATTTTTGGAATTCCATTTACATTCTTAGCCTTTTTATGGTCTCCTGCAACTTCAACCATTTGGGTTTTTCTATTCTTGTTTATGGTCTTGTTCTTCATCTTTTTACTGATGATTACAAGAGGAAAGAATAAATAAATTAAATCAGATCCTTTTTTTTTTGAATTTTTGAATTTACTCTTTCTCTTTTTCTTTTTCTTTATGGTTTTAGTTCGTTGTTTCTCTCTTATTTATCAAGATGCGATTTAAAATAATTAATAAATTTCTCTAATGCGCGCCGTCTGTGGGATATTTTATTTTTTTCTTCCAAACCAATCTCAGCAAAGGTTTTTCCAGGAGTATCATTAGAGATAAAAATTGGATCAAATCCAAATCCAGAAGTACCACGTTTTTCTAAAGATACTTCTCCCACATTTTCCCCCTTAAACAGGAAAACATTTTTATTTACATCCATATATGCAATTACAGCTTCAAAATGCGCTCGTCTTTCTTTTTTATCTTGCATTAATGTTAAAATTCCTTCGCATCCAATGGTATCCATTACATAATGACTATATACACCTGGAAATCCATGTAAATGATCATCTACAAAAAAACCAGCATCTTCGATAAAAAAGGGTGGTGTTATTTTATTTTGAATGCTTTGAAGTTTAAATAATGCCACTTGTTCTAAGGTTTCTGCTTGAATTTCAACTAACGGTAATTTATGTTGAACGATAGAAATTCCTGGGAGTGAATTTGTAAACATTGATTGCACTTCTTTAACCTTATTTGGATTTCCAGTGCAAAACTTTATAGACTGAATCATAATTGAATTAAGTTATCATGCAATAAAAAACATTTAATAGATGGTAAATATACAAATTCATGGATAAAAAATCACTTTTTTTGGCTTATCTGGCAATTTTAAGTGTTCCGATTTCTTACGGTTCTTTTTACAGCGTATTTATAATTCTTTTAAGTGATTTTCCTGTATTTTGGCTTTGTGGAATTAGAATGTTAATCGCTTTCATCTTTCTTCTTCCGTTTCTTAAAAATAGGTTAAAATTAAGCAAATTATTGTTTTTACATTCCTTTATTCTTGCATTTGTTTTTTTTATTGGTTTATTAGCACAATCCTTTTCCTTACAATTTATTTCTGCTGGAACTGCTGGATTTGTAATCATATCCTTTATTATTCTCACTCCTTTTTTTGCATGGTTAATTTTACGAACCGTTCCAAACAAAAAAATAATTATTTCTATTTTTTTAGTAATTTGTGGTTATCTTATCATGTTTTATAACAAATCAGGTCAGCTATTCAATTTTGGATTAGGAGAATTATTAAATTTTATCGGAGCTTTTGTAATTGCCTTTCAAATTGTATTATTTGAAAAATACGCTCAAAAATATGATAGTATTATGATAACAATTGCACAATTTTTCTGGATTAATATTTTCATGATAATTACTCTTCTTATAACCAAAGAAACTTTCCCTTTCAGTTCAATCTCTTTAAGACAATGGGCATTAATATTATATATTGGAATTTTTGCAACAATTACTCCTTTTATAGCTCAATTTTGGGCTCAGAAGCATATTACTTCAACTTCCACTGCAATAATAATTTCTCTTGAACCGATTTTTGCAACAATATTTGGCATCATTTTACTTCAGGAATCAACTTCTATAAATTTCATTTTTGGAGCTATCGTAATTCTTATTGGTATTCTCAGTTCAATTATTCTTAACAGAGACAAAAATAAAGATTGAATTTTGAGAAAAAAATGTTAAAAAAAGACTGGTCACTTTGGTCGAATGAAGGATTAATGAGACCCTTGGAGAAAAATATAGGCGAAATGATATAAATATGAATGATTGCAATTAGAGTGTTATAAAAAATTCGTGCTAATCATTTTTTGTTATTATAAAGCTTTTTATTTTACCTTTACTAAGTTTGTATTATCCATTCTCAAAATAGGTTGAATTAAATTTGCTTAATCAATTCTTCTTTTATTTTCATCAAGGGCGAACTGCTATTGCCAAATCTATCTTAACTTTAATTGCAATGGGCTTAGCTGTAAGTTTAATTTCAGGAGTAAATTATTACATCGATTCATATCAGTCTCAGGCTCTCGAAGAATCTTATAATAATGTTTTTGATTTAGGATTTGTAAAAGAGGGAGATAAATCCTTTTCGAGCGATTTTCTAACTGAACAAAATAAAATAACACTATTAGAAATGCTTGAAAACAATGATTTTGAAATACAAGGGTTGTATCCAAGTATTTATATCTATAATGGTTATAGTATTTCTGCATACACAGAATCTAATAATAGTTGGGATCAATCTTTCTATATTTTTACCCCAGATTTTTATAATTCTCAAAATTTCCAGCATTATTTTTATTTACTATCAGGACAATATCCAAAAGCAGACAATGAAGTATTGATATTGGACGATTTAGCAAAATATCTAAATTTAACTGCTGGATCCAACTGGTCTATTCATCCTGAATATGATATGGATAAAGCGAAGAAAGGTCTTCCATTTGAAAAACCACTGTTACAAGATGAAATCCAGCAACATTTACGAGATAAACCTTATCAAAAAAATTATCCAAAAATTTCGGAAATAACTAAATGCCCATACTGCGATTCTCTTCATATTAATTTTGGATTAGATAAACGAAAGGGTCAGTTTCAGCTGCATAATGGATACATTATCACCAGAGCAGTACTGTATTGTGAAGATTGCCATAAATTCGACTTTAAAACTGTGAAACTTGAAAATCTTGATGAACTAAAAGAAGATTGATTACTTTTAACTATAGATTAAGTATAGATTAAGTATGAATTGAGCACAGATTAAGTATAAATTGAGCACAGATTAAGTATGAATTGAGCACAGATTAAGTATGAATTGAGCACAGATTAAGTATAAATTGAGTATAGATTAAGTATAAATTGAGTATATAAGTATAGATGCAGTTCACTTCTCCATCTTTATATCAAAATCACAATATCCTTATTGAGCAATACTTTTTTTTTACTATGATAATCTCAACTAAAGCTCTTCAATATATTGAAAAGCAGCGCCATTCATTCGAATTGCCTGTATTACTTTTGTATGAAAAAATATATCGTGGTTGATGCGGAATCTCAACCTATCCCAAAGCTTCACTTAGTTCTCGGAATTCTATCACTGATTTCTCAGCATACATAGAAATAACACAAATGAATTGGAAAGAACGCATATGTACAAATCCGAATTACTGTGAGTTATTACAAATGCCAATTTTGATTACTCACCAACTCATGGAAGCATGGGATAGATTAGAAGTGCACCTTTATGGAAAGTACTTATACAAGCAGTTAATTCTCATGCGCACCTAAAGATATGGATGAATTCATCCCGCAAATTTTGGAATGAATGACGTCGAGCCATCGATTATTATTCTTAGATGCGCTAAATATTATTAAAAAATTGTCTTCAATTCAAACTCGCAGTTATTGATGCTACAGCAGTGCTTCGTATATTACTTGAAATACAAAAACGAGATGCACTTATACTATGAAGAATATGCTGATGAAAGTGCCATGAATAATTTTAATGCATATTTAGATGCAATTGAGAGATTTATCGGATAAAAGATTGGTCTGCTCATGTTTATAACGATAAATTAGAATTGATATTGGTTAGGCAGGATTTCGATATTAAAAAAAGGAAAGATGTTGATAAAGTTTATAAAATAGATGCATATAGTTGTATTTTTCCCAATAATGAAGCAGATTTTTCTGCTTTCATCAACTGCAGAGAAATTGAAATATCTGGAGAAACTCCATCTTAAAAACCTAATAATATCTGGATTTGAATTTTCCTTTGCATACCAAAACATCCCTTAAAAAAAATTATAAAAATATTAAATTAATTAGAATGACTGATTATGCAAATATTGCTTTAGTAATCGCTGGATTAGTTCCTATTACTATTTCAGCAACGAAAGTAGAAAAATATTATACGGAATTTTATGGTTATACTTTAATTATCTTAGGTTTCATTTTAGATGAACAGATATATATTGAATTAATGATTATTGCTATATTTTTTATAATTTAAAAAAGAATTGTTGTTAGCAAATTAATAGAATAATATCTAAATCATGATTCAAATAAATAAATGTTTTTGAATATTTTATCATACAAGGAATGTATAAGTTGTTATTTAGAGGATTGAAAGTTTTCCGATGATATATCTTCGGTGTTGAAAAAAATATATAATATTTTCTGTTTTTTTACTTATTATCAATAAAATAACCCAATTAATATTTCCATAGATTGGATTTTTGATCATAGTTTTAATTGACAATTTGTCAATAAATGAAGCAGAATCAGGACCATGAGGATGCGTATGCCATTCCCCAAGATAATCTGTATCTGGATTTCGCTTAATAGATTCAATTAATTCAGGATAAATGTGCTCTGTGGATCTAAAAACACCAAATGGTGATTGAGAGATTGGATTTTCATCCTCGATAATATCTGTTATACGATATAATTCATTATTAATTTTTTTTCCTACTAAGATTCCACAACGTTCTTTTTTGTAATTTTCATACTTTACATCTCTAAAAAATCGATTATATAATTTCTCTTCAATTTCAACTTCGATCATTTTCACCACAAATCGGACATTCTTGCCATTTCGAAAAATTTTGAATTTTGATCATATTTGGTTCTTCAAATATCCAACCTTGGTAATTTCCTACTAAAAAATGATCATAATCGACCGGTTGAAAGAAATTCTGAAGATTTATTTTTTCAGCGAGTGTTTGGAATGCGAATCGTACAATCTTGTTTGCAATTTCTTTAATATCTAAATTAATTCCTGGAATTCCCGATTGGTGATATAAATCTTTTTGATGTTGTTCAAAAACCATACTGGGAAATTTGTCTGGATAAATATCTATTTGGTGATTAATGCAGTTAAGACATGGAGAGCCATCCTTTACTCGAAATATTCTTCCGAAACGGGCATTTTTCAAGCAAGTCCCAAATATCAAAGGTACATTATTCATTACACAAACTTCATTTAATTCATATTCATCCAATTCATGATCTATGGTAGAAATGACAAGATCGGAATCTTTTAAATGAGTAAAGAACTCACTACGCATCATTGGATTAAATGGGGATCCCTTATATGCAGAAACTGAAACTTTGGGAGATAGAAAATGAGTAAATTCTTTCATGGCAAAAGCTTTTGGGAGACCTAAATAGGGAAGTGGCATGAAATTTCGCATGACGTTTTCAGGTTTGTATATATCAGGATCATATATTACAATATTCTGAATTCCATTGTGAATTAGTTCTTCATAGACTTTTGAACCCAAGGAACCTAATCCGATTAAAATAATTTTTATTCTTTTTATATTCGAAAATTGAGATTCTTCAATATTTTTCTGCCGTTTATACAAAAGATCATAAAATCCCTGATCAGAATCAATAGTTGAATAGAAATAATCACTTAACCTAAAATTTCTATTCCAATGGAAGAATATAAGAGGAAATTTATTTTTAATTTTAGAACATATCAATAAATCGTCACTAAGTTCATTATTGATAAAAATATCATAAGAATCTAATAAAAGGTTAATATTTTCACTCTTTTGAGAGACAATTCTTTCAATAAAAGTTTCATAATTTCCATGAGATAATCTTACGATTTTTAATGGTCTTTTTCTCAATTCATTAAATTTTTGAGATTTTTCATCAATAAAAAACCCATAGATTATTTGGAAAGGAAGAGTTGAGAATTCTTCAATAGAAAAAGCATGATAATATATTATATCGATGTTTTCATTATAAATTCTATCATATATTCTTGGATTGATAAAATATTTTTCTTTGACTGCATAATCGTCAAGATTATAATTAATTGACGTATGTTCTTCGGATAATTTTCCAGTATATTTTAAATCAATATAATTCTTAAATTTCTTTAAAACCATATCAAGTCGATAGGAATCTGTCCACGCGGATTCGCCACTGTCTCTCGGAAAAAGACATATACTAAAATCTTGGAAATAATGACCTTTCCAGAAATCAGTAATTGCTAATTTAGAGTAATTTTCATTAGTATAACAAAAAAATTTGGGAGGAAACGCAGGATATAATGGATGATAAACTATATCAAAAAAAAATTGATGAGATCCATATTTATAATTACCTCGCCATGCTCTCAAGATTGATTTGTATTCTAGTGAAAATTCATCATTTTCCTCTAGAAATTGTTTAATAACGTCTTGATCTTCTTCAAAAACTATATTATCCATCTTATAACCCTGTTATGCAAATCGAGTTCCCGGAGAATCAGGTGATAGACGTGATTTTCTATTTCTGTTCTGATTGCGATAATTTGAATGAAAATCTGCTGATTTTTGGCGGAATATCTCTTTCCAACCTTCAATAATATCTAAATTTTGAGATAAAGCCCAAGATGCTGCGTCTTTACACTTTTTTTTTTCATAAGAAGTTGCTACATCTGCAATATTATTAGATGAATTTGCAGGATCTTCAATTCGACATGTATCAATTGACGTTTCTAAGAATTTAAAAATTTTTTTTAATCCCTCATCAATGCTAATGTATGTATCTTGAATTATTTCTATAGAAATCAATTCAATTAAAAAGCTTGGAATATCGATATTATTACGTACTTTCCATAATTTCATCAATTTTAAGAGATCTCTTCTACGAAAATCACGAATCACCTTTATATGAGTCTTAACATTTGTTTTTAATGGACTGTCTTCTTTAGATCTATAAATCCAAGCATTGTCTTCATTTGAGCTCGATCTTTTTGCTGGAACAAGATCGATATGATAACCTTCACGTTTATTTATTCTCAAGGCAACATTTTTTTGTATAATGGACTGTTCTTTTCCCCGAATAAATTTTAACACTTCAAAATATATTTCCCTTAGAGATTTTTGTTCTTCAGATGGAAAATACAATAATAAGTCCATATCATATGATTCTCGGATCATTGTTTTTTTTCCATACGAACCACCCCAATAATAGGTTGGTGTTTTTAGATTCTCTATTGAATTAATGATTCCTTCGTATTTTTCCCGATCATTTTGCATTTCCTTTTTAAAATTATCGGGAATTTTCTGTTGAATGATTAATTCCTTCAAATATTCAGTTATTGTCATTTAAAATTCTCCTTATGGTCATTAACTAATTATACTAATTTATATTTAAATATACAGTAAAGAGAAAAAGTAAATTAATTTAAATGTGAAACAACCAGACAGATCGATCAGAATTGATTAGAGATTATCTTTACTTTTTTTAAAAAAACCTTTTTAATAATTTAATACCCAGTATTTCTGCTCCAACTTTTAGAGCGAATTTGAAAAAATCATTATATCTCGTATTCTCATATTCCGGTTGATTATGTTCGATTTTAGCAAGTGGTTGATCTTTTTTTCGAAATACTTCCTTTCAACCTTCAATAGTCTGTAAATTCAAAGATAAACACCATTCTGCAATATTTTTTGCCTTTTGCTTCTCAATAGGATCAGATACTTCATCTGCTACGATGTTGTTCGAAGCATTAGCTGGATCAGGAATATTTCATGATTCAATTCGACTCGCTATAAATTGGAATACATTAATTAAGCCATCTTCCAACCTGATTCTTTCATCTTGATTCATATTGATAGTAATAATTTCAACTAAAAAACTCGGAATATCAATATTGTTTCTATATTTCCACAATTTAACTATTTTTAATAGGTCTCTTCTCCCAAAATCACGTACAATTTGAATTTGTTTCTCTACAATTGTAGTTAATCTTTGTTTTTCCTGAGATTTATATAGATATGCCATTGATTCGTTTGTACTTGATCTTTTCGCAGGTACAATGTCAATATGATATCCTTCACGTTTTTCAATTCTAATAGCAATATTCTTTTGATATGCATTAGGTTCAACGAAAAGTATATAATCTTTAACAATCATATAAATCTCTTCCAAAAGATGAGGATCATCAAAAGGAAAGTTGCATAAAATATCAATATCATATGAACATTTAATCAGTGTTTTTTTCCATATGATCCCCCCCAATAATAACTAGGACGAGATAATTCTTTGATTTGATTATTTAAAATTTCAAAATAGTCTCGATCTTGACGCATTTCTTTTTGTTCTTTTTTGCTGATTTTTTATATTTTTACTAGTTCTTTTAGATAATCGGTAATTGCCATTTCAAATCATCTAATTAGCCATTAACTATATATAATAATCGTTCTTTAAAAATATCATCATTAAACAAAGAGAAAATATTCATGTCAAAATATCCAACTCCTGCTACTAAGCTTAAAATTACAGCCGATCATGGTGGAAAATGTGCGCTGTGTGGTTTAGGAGGAAAAAAGGTTTATACCAATTCAAAAGAAGAAAACCAGTTGGATTCATTTAATATTGGACAATTTGCTCACATTTATTCTGAAAATGAAAAAGGACCGCGCTATGATAAGAAGATTCCAGAGTCATTTCTTGCTTCTAAAGAAAATTTCTTGCTCTTATGTACAAATCATCATAATTATATTGATCAAAATGTGAAAAAGTTTCCCGCTAAAAAATTGAAAAAAATTCGAGAAAATCATGTTGGAAATGTAAGAAAACGTTTGGATTTGAAGGTAATAGAAAGAGTGATTATTATCTTGTTAAGGGATGACTACTTTGGAGGATTGAACACCAGTACCATTCAAAATACTCTTTCTGAAAGTGAAGTAGTTGTTAATTATTTAGATTTTCGAACGCAAACCCAAAATTCATCTGAAATTCCATGGCAAGAAGGTTTTCAATATTATACTAATAAATGGAATGAGTTTAAGACAGATTTCTTTGAAGATTTGAAATCCTCGATAGACTGTTTTCATATTTACGGTATCACTCAAATTCCCTATGTATTCTTTTTTGGATTGTTTTTCAATGATACCCCAAAATTATTTGCTCATCAATGGAATCGAGAAAAAAATAAATGGGAAGGTTTTTCTGAAACGGCTCAAAATGATGTTTTCACATCCTCAATAGAAATTCACGATACAAAGGATATAATTCTAAAAATAGAATTATCGTCAAAAATCAATAACAAAATAATTGAAAAATTAGGCTTGAATCTGAAAAATCAAGCCTCCCTTCAAGTAGAAGATCCTTCTCGAACTTGGTTAAAATCAATTAACCAAACAGAATCATTCTTAAATCATTACAGGAATTTGATGGATGAAATTAAAGAACGATTACCAGAATCGGAAATTCATCTTTTTTATGCCGGACCTGTTCCACCTTTATTCCATATGGCTTCTGCTTATAATCCCCGAATGGATCGACCAATAAATATTTATTATTATTTTGTCAATCCTGAAACTAAACTCTCAGAATACAAATTTGTATTTAATTCTGTAGAGATCATGCAAAAATACAATTTTCTTTAGAGTAGCAAATCTCCAATTCTCATCTCTGTTTCTTAAAGATCTCACCCCAATATGTGCGATTTAATGCTTGATATGCTTTCTGCTCAATCTCCTTTTTTTCTCTGGAAGTTAAATTATCAGTCACAATATTCTGTTTATTTGCGGGATCATAATATTCTCGATCGCAAATATTTCGAGCGATATATTCTAAACATGTTTCTAATTGGATAGAAAGAGAAGTTCTTGTTATATTCCAACAAGCTAAATGAACCATGATTTCGAGTAAGAATGTAGAGATAGGAACGTTTTTCCGGAATTTCCAGAGTTTTAGCAGACGAATTACATCTCTTCGATTATATTTCTCAATTTCATTGATATGTCGATTTAAACTGGTTCGTAAATATTGTTCCGTTTCAGAATTATAGAGATAAGAATAATCCGGATCGTGGGAATCTTGAACAGATGGCACAATATCCACATGAAACGTTTTATTGTATGGCAAACACCATGCCACTTTCTTCTTAATTATTTTATTCCATTCTAAATGAAGTGCATCTTCAACTTGATAAAAAATCTTTTTTATATCCCCAAAATTAGGTTCCCAGATGAGAAACATATCTAAATCATGATATTCTTTAATCCAAGTATTTTTCTTGAATGATCCAGCCATAAACATACTTGGATGTCCGCCAATAGAGTCATTAATGCATCTTCTGATCCGATCTCGCAATTTTAACATACTATCAATTTGAGATTGAGCTGGGTGACTATTTCTTAAAACCTTGTTGAGGAATTCTTCGTCATTCATTTTTATTCTCTTATATTCTTTTCACATGATGAATATGTGGATTCCAACTATTACTATCGCGATTGATGTGTATACAAGAATGGTATATATTAATTGAAATATTAATAAGAAAAAACTTGCATTATTTTTTTGGTAATTGCATTATTTATTGAGTTTTACACAAATCTCAAAGGTTTTGGAATACAAGACAATAATGATGGTGAACGTTAGAAATATAGGTAGTTGGATAACCCCAGATTCCCATAAATTTCTGATCCTGACACCAAATAAATTCTTGTTTTAGAGATAAGTTCTTTCCAAGGATTTTAGCAAAATCCCAAGCGACTGGTCTCATATTACCTTCTTTATCGCGAATGTTTTGTAATATAATAATGAAATAACCTTCCTTTTCTACAATTTGAGAGATATTTGAGAATATTTCGCTTAAATTATTTAAATACTTATCATAATCATCAATATTACCAAAATCCTTTTCATCATCGCTATATTTCTCATCAAAACCTTGTTCAACCCTCTGTTTTAAAGCAGATTTTACACCTCCTCTTGATGTTCCTAGCATATTCCAGTAAGGTGGTGATGTAACTACACATTTCATCTTAGGTAACTTCATTTCTTTCCATATTTTAACAGTATTTCGACAATCATCATTGATAACGATATATTGTGTTTTTGACTCTTCTTTATTAAAAAATGAATCTAAAGTTTTTTGATTGTCAACAGAACGCTTTTGTGCATAAGAAGCGTATTCCGGATTTAATTCTATGCCGAAACAATTTCTATCTAAATCTCTACAAGCAACTAAAGTCGAACCAATTCCAAGAAATGGATCAAAAACCCAATCACCTTCTTTTGAAAAAAATTCAATGAAATGTCGTGCAAGTGCAGGAGGATAACTTGCAGGATGATTTTTAATTTCTTTAGGAATATCTGAAGGTTTTCCATCTACTATAAGCCAACTCTTTGTATGTCTTAACCATTCTTTACCTGTTAGATTGTTTAAAGAGTTTCTTTCATCATATTCCCCTTTTTTTTCACATTTATATTGAATTTCTCTTGTTTCTTTAGCCAAAAGACGAAACAGTTTAGCACTATTAATAAAATCCCCTTTTTCAAAAAGTTTTCTAGTTTCATTTACTAAATCGAGTATTTCATTATTCTTTCTATTAATTATATCTGAAGAATTGCTTTTAAAATTAGGATTTTTATCAATCTCATCAAGAATTTCTTTAGGAATAACCCATCTTTTTTGTTTTCCTTTCTTTTTAGAATTCAACTGGTTTTCACTCATAATTCATCCCATGTTTGTCCGCTAAAATAGACAATTCTTTTGTTTATTTGAATTTTTATAGAACTACATTTTTCTATCACATTTTTATCGACCAAATCTTGATAAATTGTGTCTTCTTCCGTCAATTGCATTGGTAAATCTTGAATTTTTATCGTTTTTCCAAAATTTTCATTAATTTTTCTATATAAGGATATTTCTTCTGCACTTTTACTTGTCACAGGTATATATGTTGTTTCATTTAATTTTGATAGATATTCTTTTCCTTTTTCAGTAATTCCTACTATGGATGTAATTTTGTACCCTCTACTTATAATTTCAATTGGATCAGATAAATTATTTGGTATTTTATCTATACTTTCGACATTATTGGATTTTTTCCACCCTTGTGTTTCAAGATCAATTAATCCGATTGTAAAAGCCCAACCAAACATCCTTCTTGTGAAATTGTTTACTCTTTTCTTGTATTTATTATATGTGAGAGGAATATAATCTTTAGTTTTATTGTTCCAAATAATATATTTTTTTTGCAAAATTTTGTTAATTTCTTTAATCCTTTGTTTTTTATTCGGTATTTCCAATAATCTTTCAACTCCAATCAAAGCATTTCTTAAATTTTCAGGTGTTTCCTGCAAAGTAGTTAGAATATAAAAACCTAAAAGATATTGATGAATTGAAATATTATAACCTTTTTTTTCAAGCTCATTAAGAATCCAGAGCATGATGTAAAAGGGTCTAGCTTTCATATACATATATTCGGAATAATTTGTTAAATCTTGCTCACAATTAAAAATACCATAATTTACTATCGATTCAGTTAATAATCGTCGTCTTTCCTTTTCTTTTTGCGAGATATTTTCAAGAGATTCGTAATTATTATCAATAAAATTTCCATCACAGATAATTTCCCCCTTATTTGTAATTTTATAAGAGTAATTAAATGTACCCCCTGATTCGCTTACTTCTCTCGTTTTAGACACTAATCCAATATAATTGGCAAAATCAAGGGAATCCCTTATTTCTTCTTTTGAACCGCGCTTAGTCTTCGAAGATGCTCTTGGAATAAAACTTATGGGAATATCATAAGTGATTTGTTTTAGTAGAGATAAATTACTTGATATATTACTTATGGTATTGTTATTCATACAAAAATGGGAAATTAATCTAAAAAATGCTTTAGATTCATATGCATTTTTAGGAAAATGCAAAAATGCAAGATTTACTCTTTTATCTGTGTTCTTTTGCCTATATCTTGGCATATATAGTACTTCAAAAGGATTTGTATATTCAAAAGAATTAAATTTAAAATTATTAAAAAATTTACATATTTCAGAATATATAAACGGAGGAAGTGCATCTTTTTTAATAATTGTTTCAATTGGAGTATAAATTCTACGAACTATTGCGAAATTTTGAGTTTCTTCTTCCCAACAAACAGCATACAAATATTCATAAGTCTTTGATCGAAGTTCTTTTCGAATTTCTTTTATTTTTTCGCTATTAATAATATTCGTTGATTTTGATATTACTTGTTCATTAAAATCATTCAATTGTATTATATTTCCATTAGTTGGAAAACCCTTCTTTTCAAAAAATTTAATTAAATCATCAGAGGATTTTATCATTTTAAATTTTATTTCTCTCACCTTCATTATTTTCTAAAAATTATCATGGATTTCATTTCTAATTTAATATCATCATGCTTAAGTAATTTTGATGTGTATTGGGAAAATTTTTCGGTTTGATTTTCTAAAAACGCATCAAATTTTTGTATTTCCGAAAGAATTTTATATGGATTTGCAGGGGGATTTTTATTTTTATATTTTTCAATTAATTTATTTAAAATATCTCTATATTCATTAAGTATTATCTTATTCATAGAAAATGAAAGGAAAAGATGGAATTTTTCCCATAATTTTTTCTGCGCTTGTTTTACTGATTCAATATTGGTAGTATTTAAGAAATCTGTCATTCTTGGATAAAAATACTTTTTCACTAAAGTGTTTAATTCCGTTTTTTTATTTTCGATTGATTTTTCTTTAACTGTATATTTCAAACTATACTTTTTTATGATTTCTTCTTTTTCACTTTTAAAAATCTTTTTAATTTTTTCTAGAT
Source organism: Candidatus Harpocratesius repetitus (assembly GCA_021498095.1). Taxonomy (GTDB): domain Archaea; phylum Asgardarchaeota; class Lokiarchaeia; order Sigyniarchaeales; family Promethearchaeaceae; genus Harpocratesius; species Harpocratesius repetitus. The sequence goes on from JAIZWK010000001.1 coordinate 2,411,542, forward strand.
CAAGATAATCTTGTTCGGATAGTTTTCTATCTTTATCTTCTTTATCTTCTTTATCAAAATTAATTAAATCATAAATCTTGATAGATTCATCATTAAAGGAATAACTCTTCTTTATATTATAGTAGAAATTTTTTAAAAATTGTTCGGATTGTAAATAAGTAATAACTTTAGCATTGAGATCTGATTTAAAAATAGTAAAATATTTCTTTCGATATTTTGGAACGAACAGATCTCTAAGCTTAATACCAAAAACATCTGTCATTTTTATTAGGAATTTGTCTAAATTACTAAATCTTAGGGCAATATCTTCAGAATTTTCTTGTTGGAAAGATAGATCTGTAATCTTTTTTATTTTATTTATAATTTCACACATGCTATCTCTTTGATTTTGTATTATATCTAATTGTTCTTCAAGTGTAAGAATACAATATTCAGTCCCTATTGCTAGGGCTATATTCTTTATTTTTGATTTGACTTTTGTTAAAAACCTTTCGAGAAATTCAATATTATTATCAGGAATGAAATTTGCGACAAATATATCCTTAATATTAGTAATTCGATCAACTCTTCCAATTCTTTGAATCATTTTTACAGGATTCCAAGGAATATCATAATTAATAACCCAATCTGCTTCTGGGATATTGAACCCTTCGCTCAATACATCAGTAGAAATTAAAAACTGATTTTTTTTTTCCATTTTAAATAATTCTAAAACATTAAAACGCTCAGGTTTAGATAATGCTCCGGTTATCAATAAAGAATTTTCTATGTTATCATGTAGATAATGTGCAGTATCTGCATATTGAGTGAAAATTAGGAATTTAGTATCTGAATGTTTCAAATTGTATCCTTCAAATTTAATCAGTAATCCTGGATTCGAAAGGAATGTTTTTAACAAGAGTATTTTTTCATCAATTTTGAAAACATTTGATAGTTTCATTCTTTTTTCTTTATTAATTTCTTGCTGGAAGTTATTTTCTTTAAAAACTAAATAATTTAAGATATTTAGGATATAATCGTATTTATCAAGAATTTTATCAAAATCAGTTAATTTTTTAATAGTATTTATAATTTTTTCCATTTTTTTCTTAAAGTTATCATTATTTTCTCTGATTTCTGATAAAATATTCTTATACCCGCTACCTAATATTAATTCTATTAAAAATAATTCATTATCAATGAAATAATATATTTTATCATCTGAAATATTTTTAATATTAAATAGCATATTTTTAATTAAATTCAAATCGTAAAATATTTTAGAGATAACCATAGATAGTTCATCTTCATCTAATTTCAGCAATTCAATCCATTTTTCTGAGATTTGGTTCAAATCAAATTCTTCATTTTCATCTTCTTTTAAATTAATTAGAATTTTATCTAAAAGGGTCTTCTGTTCTAAAAATTTAATATTTCCATTATCAATATCTTCTTCTTTTTCTTTCTCGTCCTTGCTTTCATGAATTCTATAATGAAAAGAAGAGTATATAAAAATTAAAATCGTCATTTCCGACAATAATAAGTTTGATATTGAAGTAAAAAAGGAATAGGGAGAACTTTCCAATCTTTTTGCTAAAAAAATGTAATAGAATGTGTGAAATTGAGTATCATCTTTTAATGGATCAACATGAGGTAAATTTAGGTCCACAATCATATCTCTAGTTTCTTTGAAGAGCGAAGAAAATGATGGATTTTGAATTTTGTATTCAAGAGGTTGTAAAATTGGATCTTTTATACTAACATCATTATTTTTTATTTGATAATATTCTTTTTTCATCTTTTTCAAATCAAGTCTACTTGTTTGAACAAATAGTGCTTTTCTTATCTTTTTTATTTGTTCCTTTTGAGACAACATAATATCTTGATTCATTAAGAGAAATGCTGAAAGTTCATCTTCATTTGTAATTTTCCTCATTGGATTCTCTATTTTTTTTACAAATTCTGATAATTGGTGATATTCAGCTTCAATATCATTCTGCTTAAATTGATTTTCATCATGGAATATTGATATGATATTATAGATATCTATATAGGAATTATTCATAGGGGTTGCTGTTAATAAAATGAATTTCGTCCCAATTTTGGGAATTTTAATCAAATTTTTATAACGATTTGATGTATTGTTTCTAAAATTATGAACTTCATCTATTAAAACCACATCATAATGTTTATTTATTTCAAAATCTGAAATTCCAAATGAATACATTGAAATAATATCGATTCGATGGTCTAAAGGTGATATTTGAAACTCTCTTAGATAATCTTCCCATTGTTTAATAATCCCTGGTGGTAAAATTAATAAAATTTTTATTTCTTTATAGATCAAATAGTCTGCAAGCAATTTACAAGCGATATAACTCTTTCCAAGCCCCACTGAACTTGTAATCATAACTCCATTAAAATTCTTCAAAATTTCTTTAGCTCGTTGATAATCTACTTTCTGAAATGGCAATAATTCAATTTTCTCTTCAAGTAAGTATTCTTTGTTCCAATCTAAAATTTGTTGGATTATGAATTTTTTTGGATGAAAATATTTCCATTCTACTTTTTTTTTTTTTTTTTTAAATTTCGGTGTTGATTCGATAATTCGCAAGATTTTATCATTATAGTCTTGTGAAGATTGCCACAATTCATGAAAATAATTTGTTAGCCACTGATTCTCTTCCTTAGAATTAAAAACGGCATTTAATTCCACATTAGTTCTTAAACCTGATGTAGATAAATTAGAAGAGCCGAAAATCCCTTTATCATCTAAAGTACCACCAAATTCTTCAGGTAAAACCCTATGAAATAAATATAGTTTTGTATGAAGTTTAGATTGGTCAAAAATTTTCACTTTTATTATCCCATCTTGAATATTTTCGTAAAATGAGATTAATCCATCAAAATTTTTATCTGATAATGAAATGATTTCATCTTTAATCTTAGAATACAAGGTTTTACTATTATACCTAGGAATATGAGAATATTTCAATGTCGATTTTGTAAGTTTATCGGTGTGATCTCCGATAATCAATAAAAATGGTGCTGAAGTTCCATAAAGTTCGATATAAGATTCATTATCGATACGATTTAAATTGATTTTTTCATATATTTCATTATAACCGGATAAAAAAAAGAACCCAGTTGCAATTTTCACTTCTTTACAACCTTGTAAATATTTTTTTATCACATCCCCTAATTTGATTTTTCTATTATCGATAAAAGTTGGAATATCAATTAATTCAGAATTTACTTTTGAATTCATTTATTTCACATTTTTAATTGGAGCGATATTATCCTTTATTTCTTATTTCTTTAAAGTCTTACTTTGGCTTCTTCTCTTTATAATAACATTATTTTACATTCAATTCAGAGATTTGATCTAACATTAATTGAAATATCTCTCTCTTCGTTGTTTTGGTCAAATAATCTATCATTATTTTTCTATACTGATATATTCGACGTTAAATTATTTACATTTAAATTTAGAAAAAAAACTCTCACATCCATCTAATTTCGGAAGTAAAACAGATTCCAATTGAATCTTATAACCAATTTCTTAAAATAATGATACAAATGCAAAAATATTTTTGAATTTTTGGTTGTCATCTTAAATCATTTTAACTTATTTTTAATGATATATGTTGACAAAATCCGATTTAATTGTTATAATAAATCAATGCAGAGAAATTGCTTATTTTTAAATAACTTGATAAAACCATATCAAATCATTATATGGAATGATATATATGGAAAATTCTAAGTAAAAAAATAAGCTAGTCAGTTAAGAGAAGTTAAACCATCCCCCGTTTCTTTTCGCACCATCAGATATTCAGAAAAACAAAAAATGCAAGGAATTATTTTAGAATTTTATCATAATTACCGGAGTAATACATTAACCTATCTAAATTGCTTGGGTGGGGAATCCCTTTTAGAAGATTGCTTGATGGTGCTACTCGAACACTCACAAGAAGTTATAAAGTACCTTCCATAAGCAAATCCGATTTCAGAAAATAAAGAAACGAAAAAATTAGAATATAAACTTCATAAATTTCAAACCTTGAAAAAAAGGGAAATAAGATAATTCTTACTTTGATTTGAAAATTCATCAATTTTTGGTTTAAAATCAAAAATTAATTACTCAAACTCATAAAATTTTTTTTATATGAAACATTATTGCTTTCAACTACTGTAAAATATTCTTATCTTTATTATTATTTTACATGGTTTTAAACATAATTGGTGAACATTTTGGCTCGAATGCATTCACGTAAGAAAGGAAGTTCGGGGTCTACTCGACCAGCAAAGCTAGAAATTTTGCCATGGTTCCCTCACAATGCCGAAGAAGTTGAAGCAAAAGTCATCGAATTGGCAAGGAAGGGGGAGTCCATGTCTCGGATCGGAATTGAGCTTCGAGATAGTTTTGGTACACCCTTAGTAAAAATAATTACTGGAAAGAAGATTTCCCAAATATTGCGGGAAAATGATCTTCTTCCGAAGATTCCTGAAGATGTGCTATTTTTGTCGCGAAAAGCGGTAAATATCCGCCATCATTTAGAAGAGAATAAGAAAGATTTAGAAGCCCGAAAGGGATTAAATCGGACAGAATCGAAAATACGTCGCTTAGTGAAATACTATCGACGGAAGGGAGTGTTGCCCCCTGATTTTAAGTATGATCCGGAGAAGATCAAGATTTTCCTCCGATAAGCGAACGGTGATGAAAAAATATGTCAAGTAGAGCTCATAAAGGTCGAAAAGGCAAGCGTGCGCGAGGAAAAACCATTGATAGTTGGAAATCCAAAGAATGGTATGAAGTTTTTGCTCCGAAAGCCTTTAAAGAAGCATTTTTAGGGGAAATTCCGTCATCCACTCCCGATTCTTTAGTAGGGCGGACCATCGAAATTTTATTGTATGATTTAACCAAAAATTTTAAACATACAACTATTAAGCTTAAATTTAAGATTGTTGATGTTCAAGGAAAGCGTTGTAATACAGTTTTCTTTGGACATGAATTGACTCGAGATTTTGTAAGGTCTTTGATTCATAGAGGTTCAAGCCGAGTGGATGGAATTTTCAACTATACTACCGCCGATGGTGTTGTTTATCGGGTAAGTACATTTGTTGTTACTCGACGGCGTGCGAAGAGGTCTCAGAAGTTAACCATTCGGAAGATAATTCATGATGTTTTACAAGAATTTGCCAAAAATATGACGCATGAGAAATTTATTCAAGGTGTGATATATGGTAAGTTTGCGTTAAACATTAAGAAGATTGCAAAAACAATTTATCCACTTCGGGAATGTCAAATTCGGAAAGTGAAAGTAATCAGTATTCCTGAAGGAGTTACAGATCAAATTGAAGTAAGCGATCAAGAAGAATTTGATGAAGTTGAGATAGAATTAAAAGAGCATGGGAAAACGGTAAAGGCAAAGAAACATCAGAAGCATCACGAGCATGAAGCCGAAGAAGGAGAAATGGGTGAAGGTGAAGGTGCTGCTGATTCTGAGGGATCTGAAGCCGTGGAACCAAGTGAAAGCAGTGAAAGCAGTGAAACAGGCGAAAGTACTGATTCAAGCAACTCAGAAAAATCAAATGAATAATTTGAACCAATACATTGAACCAATATATGACGTTTCAAGTAGATAGATCGAAATACAAAGACAAAGACAAAAACAAAAACAATTCACGTCTTTTTTTTTATTTCTGTTTTTATAATCATAAATTTGCTAATTAGATGGGTAAAATCTGCGAAGTTTTAAAATGCGTGAGAAATCTGAACAATATAAAAATTCTCACTCTAATTAATTTTGAATTGCGTAATAATCGGATAGAATAAAAAAATATGCAAGAATGAGCATGTAAGAATGAGTATGCAAGAATGAGAAGGATTTAGTTTTCAAGAAGAGTTTTTCATGTTCAAAATTTTTAGTTCAAGGTTTCAATTTCATAGTTTCTATTCTCGATTTTTAAGATGGGGTGTTGTTTTATCGAAATAGATGGAATTTGATGGCACATTTTCATGTATTATTGTATTACTTCCAACATGAGCATAAGAGCCGATGGTTTTTCCAGGCATAATACTGACTTGAATACCTAGCTGTGCATGATCTCCAACAACAGTGCCTAATTTACGGCGCCCAGTATTAACCCGTTTACCCTTTATTTCCATCATAATATTTTGTTTATCTAATCGTAAATTGGCAGTAATTGAACCACAACCAAAGTTCACATGTTCTCCAATGATACTATCTCCGATATACGAGAGATGTGGAATTGCTGAATGATTCATAATTATAGATCCTTTAATTTCGGAACCGTTTCCAACTTTACAATAGTCTCCCAAAACTGTATATGGGCGAAGGTATGCATTTGGTCCAATAACACAGTTCTTTCCAATTACAATAGGGCCTTCTAAATAGCTACCTGATTTTATTATCGAATTTTCACCTAATACTACCGTACCGTGTATAGTGACGAAATTTTCAACGTTTCCACCGTTATTTATTAAACGAGGAGAGGGCAGGGTTGTTTTTGTTGTGGGTTCGCCTGGAAGTTTGTTAAGAAGATACTTAGTTGCTTCTAAAAGTTGCCATGGATGTCCTACATCACTCCAAAATGAATCAGAAATATTAAAAACATGGAAAATATCACCTTCATTAATTCGGACGGTAATGGCATCTGTTAATTCATATTCTCCTCGAGAGGATTTTGGTATTTGTCTTAAAGCATCGAAAATTGTGGATGAAAAAATATACACTCCAGCATTTGCAAGGTTCCCATATCGATCATCAGGTGGTTTTTCAATAAGTTTTTGCAAAATACTTCTTGAATCAACTTGTAAAATACCCCATTTAGTAGGATCTGGCATTGATTTGGCAGAAATCACTCCGTCATATTTTTCTGAGATGTAGTCTAATTGAATTTGTTGATATATACGTGGATCCATGAATAAATCACCGTAAATCAACATAAATGGTTTGTTGTCAGCAAATGATTCGGCTAATTGAGTTGCATGGCCTGTTCCTAGAAATTCCTTTTGGTCAAGATAAGAAATTTGAAGACCAAGTTTAGATTCTCCGTTTCCATAAAAATTCTGAATTTGTTCCTTTTTATATCCCACGATAAGTAATATTTCTTTAATTCCAATATTTTTAAGGGCTTCAAGTGTGTGAGAAAGTAAGGGTTTTCCACCAATGGCAATAAGTGGTTTGGGGCGTGTTTCTGTAAGTGGTGCTAAACGTTTTCCGAAGCCTGCTGCCAAGATTACAGCTTTAGAAACAACTTTACGTGATTTTTGTAATGGTTGAGAATTTTGGTTAGATTGAGAATGCTGGTTGGATTGAGAATGCTGGTTGGATTGAGAATATCGGTTGGATTGAGAATTTTGGTTTGACTGATTCGATTTTTGTGTCATTTTTTTACCCTATTTAATATTGTCATGTTAAATATTGATTAGTGATGATAAGTTTGATTTATTCTTCGTTATCTTTTTCTGATGTTTTTTTCGCACGATCATGCACAAGTTCTGCATTTTCTTCCAAGATTTTTCTTTTTTCTTCTTCCAAACGCTTCAATTCCAATTCTTGTTTTACGCGTTCAAGTTCTTTTCGCTTTTCAATTATTTCCTTCTCTTTTTCCAATCTTTCCTTTTCTTGTCGGAGGCGCTCTTCTTCAATCTTTCGCTGTTCTTCTTCTAACTTTAACTTTTCCAATTCGAGTTTTTTTTCATCTTCTTCTAGTTTTTCTTTTAAGGCTTTAGATTGAGCTTCTAACTCTCTGCGTTCCAACTCTTCTTGTTCTAGCGTTTTAATATCAACAATTTCCTTTAGAACTTCATCTGCAGCAATCTTTGCTTCTTCAACACTAGCACGTTTTAATACACCATCTGCATCTTTTTTCAAGACCCTATCTGCAGCAGTAATTAAGAGTTGTTCTTCAGGAGAAATATCTTCATCAGTTTTCTTTTCAGCTAAGAGTTGTTCTGCCGTTTTCACAATTTCAGTATTACTAGCGCGGATTTCAGATTCGTCTTTTAATAATTTCAAAAATTTTAAAATCCGGGCTTCAATTTCATTTCGATCGGATTTTCCAACTGTTTGAAGCACTTGAATCGCATTCTTACGAACAAATTCTTCTGGATCTGAAAGACATGATATTATTAAATCATAGAAAGGAATCATGGAAGAAGGATCAGTATCTGCGACATATTTAAGCAGTCGTAACATGCCTTCCCGTTTTTTAGGAGAACCATAGCGAATATAATCTTCAACATAGGGAAAAATTAATTTTTTATGGGCTTCAACAAATTTTTTTAAAGATATGATTATGGAATAGCGAATAACATCATCATCAAAATTAAGGATTCCAAGCAGGGATGGCATAATTTTTTCTACAACTTCTTCGGCTGTATCAGTTATGATATTTAAGCTGGGAACGAGATCTTCAATAAACTTCTGATCCCGTTTATCCAAATTAGTTTTTATTAATTGAACTGCTGCATTATAATCCTTTTTATCTATAAAATTGAAGATTTTTTCCATTGTGTTTTCCATAATGATTCATTCCCATAGTTGTTTTAATTTTTGCATTTATTTATTGATATTTGATTGATATCTAATTGATATTTGATTGATATGAATGATTAAGATCTATTTCAAAGATGTTAATGTTCTTACGATTTTTATTCATGCAATTTACATGATTAAGATTAATAATATTTTGATTTATTTTATTGATGTTTCTTAAATTTCGAATTATCTTGACGTAGAGCGCTGAATTTTTTCAGTAATTCTCGAATTTTGTTATAAGTTAACGCATGAAGTTGATTTTGGTTTAAAAAATGATTAAGATTTTGATATTTTAAGGATAAAGTCAAATTATCCTGTGAATCTTCTGCTAATTCAATTTCAAAATAATTTTCTTGTAAAAATTCAAAAAATTTTATGAAGAATTGAGTTTCTTCGGAAATATTATCTGAATGCACTTGATTAAATGGTATTTTTATAATTAAGTTAATTTGATGTTCTCCACTAACAATTGAAACTCCTTCAAGATCCATTTCTGCACAATATGTATGGAAAACTAGATCTATTATGCTTAAATCTTTTATTATATCTTCTTTTGCATTTACAATTGTTAGATCAGTGGTAAAATCAGATATAAATATAGCTCCTTCAAACCAAGTTATAATATGAGGTCCAACTATGTCGTAAAGAAAGGTTCCTTCTCGAATGACTTTATCTTTATGGATAATCCTATCAAAAATCTCTCGATCACCATAACGAAAATCTAAATTTACTGCAGGGATCTTACTATTTTGGATTAATTCATGAAGTTTTTTAATATCCGTTTTATAGTATTTGATTATGTTCTTATACATGCGGGGAAACATTATATCAAGAAAATCTTTATTGTAAATGAGTTCGTCTTGTGGTGTGTAGAGCGTTGTGTTCTTATTCAAATAACGTCGTATGTTATTCACCGCTTGAGAGTAGCAAAACTGGGGAAGATCTTCATATCCTGCTCCTGCCTGCAATCGAACCTTTAATAAGATCCGTTTAGGGCATTGAGGAGAGAGTACGCATATCATACGGTCATCTTCACAAGCTAAACAATATTCCCGCAATTCTTTAAATAAAAGTTGATTTAGCTGCATCATGGCTTCTGGAGGCACAATATCTGTAGAAATATAATTAACTAAATCTTGGACATTAAAAACCATGGTGCTAATTTAACCCAAGAACTGCTTTCCAAAAAAGTTTACGCTGAAAAATAATTATGTTGCTTTTGGAGTTACTTTTTTGGCAACAATATAACCAATAACACCAAATACTACAAATAAAGCTGCAATCTGCCATAAAATGTTTATTCCAGAATTATCAAGACCAGAAAGATACTCATTTATTTCTGAACAATCATATATTATTAACTCTGAAATATCTGGTTTTTGATCACTTTGATCTGTTTGATCTGTTTGATCATTTTGGTCCGTTTGATAACTTTGATTTAATACGAATAAAGTTGTCTTAACTAATCTCATTTGTCCAAAGTTTCCTTGATCTTCAGTTACATCAACATAATTAGGATAACCATAGATTGGAATTTGCAATAAACATAAACCTGCTGAGTTAAAGCCCCCAAATAAAAAACTATTATTAAGTAAAATATGTTCCATTGGAATTGTATCTGTTAAAATATCAATCACTTCAATATGAGAAATGTTTTTTAAGTAAATAGAAAGTAACCCAGCATTCTCTGCAGCCAAATAAACAATATCATTATCTAAATCGACAGCTAAGTCTTTTCCATTTATTTCGCTATTAATTAAGCTGGAGTTTGAGTCATTAATTTGATCAACAAGAACACTTCTATTAACAGGTATATTCAAATTGGAGAAATCAACAATCCGTAATCCAATACTATCTTCAGCTAAAAATAAATAAGGTTGGCTGAATTGCATAGAGTTAAATTTATCACAATAAATTCTTCCAATATTTTCAATATTATATAGATTGGAAATGTCAAAATAATAAATTGATTTTTGAAATTGTGCAAAAAGAAGATTGTTTGATACAATTAAATGAGAACTGCTAATGTTTAATGTTATTGCATTCGTAAGTTCATAATTTATCGGATCTGTAACGTTGAAAACTGAAATTCCTTGATTTTCAAGGGAGATAAATAGAAAGTTACCGTTTTCATTAAGCGTCAAAGCAAGTATTGATGAATTCGTATTAATTGATGATAATTCAACAGGATTCAAAGAATCAGATATATTAAATATTCTAATTTGCTTATTCTCAGTGGCAATGAATAAATATGAATCCGAAATTTCAAAAGCAGTAATTGATGAGGAAAATTGCAAAGAATTGGAACGATGGAATATTGCAGAAGAGTCTCCTGCTGCTTTTACTTGGATAACTCGATTATAAGATTGATTTTCAGATAGATTTTCAGATAGATTTTTAGATAGATTTTTAGATAGATTTTTAGATAAATTTTGAGATTGAATCTGAGAAATAATGAAGAATAAAAGTATAAGATATATCACTAAGTTTTTTTTTCGCTTGTTTTTATTCAGAAAAATCTTCCTATTGATGATATTCATAGCAAAGCATATTAATGAAGCAGAATAAAAAAAATAATTGGAAAATGAAGTGAAATTTCACCATCGATTTACAGCATGTTCTGCATGTCCAAATAAGCGATCTTCTTTAGAAATATGAAGAATTTCTCCATTATCCAACACCAAATCTCCTGAAAAATAACCGTATGCTTTTAAAACCTTCATTCGTAAAACAAGAAAATTGGTATCTTCAACCATGACAAATGTGGGATGGAGTCGCATTTTTACTCGATCGTCATTACTTTCAAAAATCCAATCATCTTCTACATTGGCATGGTTCCAATGATAAGTTACTTCATCTAAATGATGTCCCTTGTGATTAAAGAAAATCATATTTTTACTGGATTCTGTTCCAAATCCATAATCAAAATTGATACCTAATAAGTTTCCTTTCCATAATCCTGAAGCTGATGCCCAATACCATGATGTTTTATAAGGAAACACTGCTCTAGTCCAATCTATACATCCAAAACTCGGGTTTTCTTCAGAAAACTGATATTCTTTTTCACCTACTTTAAAAGAACCAAAAGCCTGCATACAATTTGCTTTTTGTGCATAAACAAAGTGTTTTGGGTTTTTAAATGGAATAACATTTATCAGTGAGTCCATACCTTTTGGGTGAAGTAGCTTTATTTCACCACTGAAGCCTTTTCCTCCAAGATAATCAGGAAAATTAAATTTAAAAAGACGGTGATCGTCTTTCTTCAAACATTCCCAAGATGCATTCTTTATGGAGTATCGAATATCACCAGAATTGCTCGATGGTGGTAAATTCAATTTTCCCTTGGTGAACCATTCTGATTCACTTGCTTCTGAGGTTTCATGACGTTTGAAATCTAAAAATTGAGCTTTAATGGTTCCTTGATATCCAACATCAAAAATAACCAAAATTAAACCAAATTCATCATTACGAATTTCATAAAAATCCCATTCCTTAATTCGGAGAGGATTTGCACGAACTTTAGAGCGGTCGTATTGTAATATAAGATCTCGCGCCCAACCTGATTGAATCAAATGTCCATTACTATCATGTAAAGGCCCTGGTTTTCTAATTTCTGATTGCATATTTATAGTTAGTTAATGAAGTAAAAAATATTTTGATGCGATAAAAGGAAATCACTATTTTATAATTATTACTGTGAATTAAAAAAAAGCAATTTATTTGGTTCATCTTTTAATAATTCTAAGTTTTGATAATATTCTCCTTTATCAGCAAAATAAAGTAAATTATTTTCCACAATATTATTAAAGAAATGAGTTCCCAGCGAAATATCAGGAATCAAATGATCATGCATTTCTGCAATTTCTCCAATTATGCTAATTTTATTTATTTCTTCGTATGTAATAGGAACACCCAAATTAGGCGAACTCGTCCCCCATCTGCCTGGACCAATCAGCATGATGTTTTGCGAATGAGAACAATAATTAAGATTTATATTTCCAATAATACGAGCAATTAGATATTTTTCTTGAATACTTAATTCTGAATAATCATGAGGGGATATATAGATTAATCGATCTACAAATACTTTTCGACTTGTACCAATTACTGGCCCTTTAAACTTTATTACTATGTAGGATTGCTCTATATTTTCGGGAGTTTTGATTCCCTTCGTTTCTTGAGTAACTTGGAATGGACGACATTGAAGTAAATGAATTGTATATTCTTCAAAAGATCGAAAATTAATTGTAAATTCAATATCTACTGGAAAAGAGTAAGCTTTTTGTAATTCAGATAAAATATCACCGAGATCTTGAAGAACCTTTGAGTTATTTAAAATAGGTGTTAAGGTTAGAATAGAAGTAAACGAATGTTTCAAACCCAGCTGTTGAGCTCGCCGCTCAGCACCCGGATCAGCAGTAACAAATAAATTAATGGGAATATCAAGATTCATGTGAAAAAATCGATGATAAGGTATTGATTCTAATTTGTTAGTTTTTAGATTAAGAACATCGATATAATATTGAGAATATTTTCTAATTTCAGATAAATCTTTTGAAATGCGTAGGTTTGGTGCATTTAAAGCTACTAAGCAGGTATAATCATCTCCTGTACGATCTACTGCTCGAGTGCCTAATCCGAAAACTAATCTCAAGAAGCCTGAATTTGGGTCTATTTTTTCATCCCAAACAAAGGGATTATAAGAAAATCCAACTCCTGCAATGTGAGGAAGAAAATATTGACCATAATCAATGCCTGATACTCTTTGCACTAATAGAGCCATTTCTTCATCTTTTACTAATAAATTACGATCTTGGCGATATAACAAAGCTTCTCGGGAAACAGCACTTGCATATATCCGTTTTATTGCTGAAATAAAATTTTCTAAACGCTGTTCAGGTGTACCTTGATTGGGACAGAAAATCGTTTCATATTTTCCAGAAAATGAATTTCCGAATGCATCTTCTTGTAAACTACTGGATCGAACAACAATTGGTGATTGACCGAAATAATTCAGCATTTCTCGGAATTGTCGAATTATATAGCGTTCAAATTTGCCATTTAAGATTTTTCTTTGGATGTCTTGCAATCCTTGTAAAAATGTATCTTTATTTGTTAAGCGCTTTCGATCTTCCCAACAATCGTTCAAAATCAAGAATGTATAGAAAAAATGTGAGCCAATGAAAAATGAATCATGCTGTTCAAGTCTTTCTTTCATCTCTGGCTTATTTTTTCTAATTATTGCTCTTGCAATTAAGAAACCTGATGCTTTTCCCCCAATTTGACCCGTTCCTATCATTCTTTTTCCGATTTTGATTAAATTTCTTAACGATAAATAGTTAACTGCCAAAATTCGCATTCTATCATCATCGGGTAAAACCTTGCGAATTAGTTTATTTTTTAACAATTCTATCTTTATTTTAATTTCATTTTCTTGTTCTTGGATATATTCTATACCTTGTTGTAGATTTTGTTGTTGTTCTTGTTGTAGATTTTGTTGTTGTTCTTGCTGTAGATTTTGTTCTGTTTTCAGTTCTGCATTTTTTTCTAGATTTTGTTCTTCAAATTGATAATTCGATTCTTTAAGTTTTTCCATCAAATCTTGGGCTTTTTTAAAATCGACGAACCATGAATCCATTCTTCTAACTGTAAAATTTAATTCTGGAAGAGGTGTCTTCTTGATTATTCTGGTTATTGTCCCACTTTCCCGAACAGGCGTAAGTTTTCCTTCTAAACCTTCTGATCGATCCCACTAATGAAGCATGTGGATACTTGAAGAATGTCTATTTTCGACTTTCTCAGGATAAATATAATAATTGATTGTATTTATATGAGGATAAACATTAATAACAATTTGTGCCGTGTTTTGAATATTTCTTAATGAATGGGATAAATTTTGATTCTGTAAAAGAGAAAAATAGGCTAATGCTTTCATTTTATGCAAATAGGGACAAATTAATAGAAAGAAATTTGCAACCATTACATCACTATACCAATCAACTATGAGATCATTTAGTAAGTCAAAAATATAATAGACATAAGGGCCTTGTTGTTCTATAATTTGAATAATTTGAGCAACAAAGTCTTCAAAACCTTCAGCAGGGTTCAAGAAAATGGTCGTTGCGGCATATTCATCTTTTATTACTTTTTTCTGATTCCCAAATCGGAAATAAACCAAATTACACCTAGATTTATTAGCAAAACGAGCAAAATATTCGACAAATGGAATATAATCATCAATTGAAGAAATTTGCCAAACGAAATTATCGCCTGGTTTTATCCCTTGTAAAAGAGAATCCAGTTCTTCTAATCCTGTACTAATTTTTTTTTCATCCATACCCCTCAATCACCATATCAACATTTCATGTAAAAAGATTTCTCAAACAAATGGGGTTTTCTTAATATTTTGATTCAATCACCTAATGGGTGAAATTTATATGAAATTCATCCGATTTTCCTTTAATTTCAGTTTATACTTCCTTTAATTTCACTAATAATTTGATGTGAATTAAAAATTTAAATCTTGATCAATTGATCAGTAAGTGAATTGTCTTGTGCTTTTAAATTGCGAATATTTGCTTAAAACTTGATTATATCAAGCAATAGATTTTAAAATAAAAAACAATCTTGAACTTCTGATCTAATAAATAAAAATAAAAAAAATCAATCATGAAATAATTAATAAATTTTTTAAATGTATTCAACAGTAGTGGTACCGGTTTTCAAGAGATCGCTTAGATTTTTCCTGATTTCATTGACATTCCCAACGTGAAACTTAAAAAGATAAATAAACGTAAGTACAATGCTGGGAAATGCAATGATAACAATAAATCCGAATAAATATGCTCCTGCAAGTAAGTACACTTCAGCTGGCCCTAAACTATGGATATTTTCTTGTAAAGTTTGAATGTTTTGAAGGAGAAATCCATAGCCAAACATTATACCTCCTGTTCCTAAAAATTTCCTTAAAGTTCCCTTTCGAATTAACAATCCAACATTTTCACTGTTATGGTCAGGATCAATCGATTTTATACAAGCATCCTGCATTATCCATAAGGTTGGAATTAACCAACTCGAAAGTAGAGGGGAAATAAACACAATAATTATAATTATTTTTAATAAATTTTGACCTTCTTCAACAGTAGAAATAGGGGAAATCCATGTGAAAATCATACCTACTAGCGAAGTAATCGCAAGTGATGCGGAAATTACATCAAAAATCCTATTTCCAATATCTTTCATTTTATTTGCATTTAAATTCGTTGGAACGCGTTCAATATAGTATGTTTTAGTTGGATCATATTTTAAATCCATCAAAAAATTCAAAACTTTCCAGAAAACAGAGATCTTTAATTTTTCCTTTGGTTGTTGCTTATTTTTTTTGTTTTTTTTTTCTATATTGTATTTGTAATTTTTAACTAAAGGAACTAAATCGCGCTTAAAAAAAATCATTCCAATTTTCTTCCATAAAATAGGAATCAAAAAAAAGATGATTGGACTAAGTAATATTGCCCAAATCCCAATTGGTCGAAAGTATAGTAATAATAAACCCACAGTAATTACTGTAAAATAAAGGATTTTATGTATCACGTTTAGTTTCTCTAAGCGAAATTCGATAATTTTTTCTGCCTTTTCGATAGTATTCAAGTCAGGATTAGAAATTACGAAATTATCCGCTTGAATAGAATTGTCTGTAATATTATAATTATTATCGCTCATAAAAAATACTGGAATTTTGTTCCTAAAAAATATACTCAAAAAAATTTTTTTATTAAAATAATTTATTCAAATAACTTGATTTTTCTTTGATAATTTTAGAAAGAGTATCAATTGATTGTGAAAAATATGGACATATGCGCGCTATGCAAACTGCTTCTTCTAAATTTGTTTGAAAATCATTGAATGTACAACAGATATGATATTCATCACCGATGACTTCAATTTTTTCCGCATGTATACAACGAGAGCACGGTAGAACCACTAATGCCAGATTCTCCCTACATTCTAATTTTTCCATGATTCTCAAACTTATTATAAGAACACACAAACAAAATTCATATTGATTCCAATTATTCCAAAAAATTAATACAAACTTTACAATTTGGTAACAAACTTTTTTTCCATGTATCATTCTATTAATATTAATTAAGATGCCTCTTCGAAATCTCTTGGGAATGCCCAATTATGTTCGATATACAAAAACCTTGAAATTACCACGAATTAAGTCTGGTAATTTCCCAAACCGTAGAATTGTTTTGATTTCTGACACTCACATAAGTTCAGGAACAAATTCCAGTTTTAATTGCGTGATGTTTCGAAAAGGATTAGAAGAGATTTCTCAAATTCCCGATGTCGACTATATTATTCATCTTGGAGATCTAACTCATGATGGAACTTATATGGAATATGAAATCGCCTTAGACATGATTAGGAAAATAAATTCGGAGAAATTTTATATCATTCCAGGCAATCATGATGCAAGAAATGTAGGTTATTTATTATTTGAAGAATTAGTGGGAAAACGTACTTTTGAAATTGAAGAACCGCATCTTTATATTTTAGGTGTAGATTCGAGTATCCCAGATCAAAATACTGGTCGAATTGGTTCAAGAGCTTTGGCATATAGTGAAAAAGCTTTTGAAGATCATACAGATCAAATTAAAATTTTCGCTTTTCACCATCAATTAATACCTATTCCTTATACTGGTAGGGAGCGTTCGGCTATTTATGATGCTGGAGACGCTCTTGAAATGGCACTGCGCACAAATGTTGATCTAATCTTGAATGGACATCGTCACATTTCTAATATCTATACCTGTTCGAGTGGAACAAGTGATTTAGTAATTTTTAATTCAGGTACTCTTTCTGCAAATAAGACACGCTATAGAGAATTGTTTACTTACACAGTTTTAGATATCGAAGAAAATTACGCTAAATTTATAACTAAAAAGTTAATGGATGGGAATTATATTGAACGAAGACGTTATATTCACCAACGATTTCAGCCATTTCAATTTAATAATATTTCTTCAAATTTAGATGAAAAAGTAAAACCAGATTTAAATTCTATGAAACCAATTGCAAAAATTGTTCATGCAGGAAACTCTCATTTTGGTGCTTCTTATTTTCTTTCAGATATTTTCTTACATGCTGTTAGACAAATAAATAGTTGGAATCCAGATATTTTTATCTTTACTGGATCATTAACTGGAGGAAATAGAGCAGAAGAATATGAATTAGCAAAAAAGCAACTAGCTGGGATAAAGACTTTGCAAATTATACTACCCGGATTTAAAGATTTGACAAAATATGGATGGGATCGATTTTCTAATTATTTTAGTGAAACTGAACCAAATTTTGAAAATGAAAATTTAAGAATATTAGGATTAAATACTGTGGATCCTCATATTAGCAATGGTGCTGTAGGTAGAAAACGAATGAAAGAAATCACTGAATTTTTTTCAGAGAAAGTCGATTCAAAAATAAATATAATTGCAATGAATCACCGTTTAATTCCTTCACCTAAACTTAAGTTTGAAAAGATTCTTGAAGATTCGGGTAGTGTACTAAAGAATTTTACCGATCCTAGTAATAATATTAATTTGATCTTGATGGGTAAGAACAATATTGGATTTTCATTACAACTTGAAGAAACAATTCTATCTTTTACAGGTTCTCTTTCTTCAATTCAATGTGTTCGCCCACATTTTCACACTTTCAATAAAATATACATTTTTTCTAACAGTTCTATATCTGTATATGAACATGTAATTGAACATAATAAATCATATCTTTTAGGTCATTTTTGGCAATCCACAACTGCAAGTAGATAATTATGCTGACACAAAGAAGAATTTTCTCAATTGGAATAGCGATGGTAATCATATTTGGAATAATTTCTGGAGCTACTGGTTATTTTATATTTAGATTCTTTCCAGATTTTTCTATCCATTGGGTTTTAGGAGGTTTTACTTTTCTATTTTGGTGTTCTTTATTTGTTTATTTCCTACCTAATAATTACCCTTTAGGCCAAAAAAAGGATATTTTACTCAGATCTGGATATTTATCTGTGATATTTCTTATATTTTATATCCCGTGTTATTTTCTTGGATTTTCTATTTTTTTCAAAATAGGATGGTGATAACAGATTTCTAAAAATAAATTATTTTCAATTAAATTTCACTCGAATACATTCTTTCAAAAGTCCTTTAAAAGACTAATTTCAAAGTCATTCAAACATTGGGTGTTCTATTTCACAATTTTTATGATCTTGAGTTGTTCTTTTTCGAATTTAATAATGTTTTCTGGGAAGAATAATAACAAATTTTCATCACTTCTCTCATCTCCTCGAGATTTTGATATTATTCAAGATGGCGAATTTAAAAATTCCTTCATAGTTCTCGATGGAGTTAATCAATTGAAAATTATTTCTCAAAATAATAAAATTCTGGCAGAGAATGTTCTTCAAATTCCTTATGTTAGTGATATAGAAATGGGACCTAATAATACAATTTTTATTGTTGATCAATTACAAGATAAAATAATACAAGTTCCACTTTCAAATGTATCACACGTTCTTTGGCAGTGGAATGCACATAATCCTGCAGATATCAATTGGTCAGAGTGGCTTTCTCATCAATATTGGGATAATAATTCTGTACTATCATTTTCAAAAAGTGTAAATTCATCTGATTTCTTTTTGGGTATAAGTTCAATTCAATTATTAAATGGTTCACAACAAGCACAAAATGCTTCATCTCTTTTAGTTTGCTGTGAATCTTTTAACTTTATTTTTGAATTAACTATTTCTGAAACATCTGAAATTATATGGTCTTACGGTAAATACATTAAATATGATTCTCTTGAATCTCCTCGGGTTGCATTATTAGCTCCAACTTCAGATCTATTTATTGGTGAACGCGATTCTCACCTTATTAGTCGAATTAATTATCCTTCTAGATTTTTAATGTCCTATTATTCGCGTACTTTTCCGAATGGTTTTGTGAAAGAAATTCAAGATATCGATTGGATTTCTCAAAACATGATATTGGTTGCATCATTTGGTACTCCTGGTCTTTCTTTGGTTAATATGAGTTGGCCTTCTTCTTCAAAATCATTTGATTCTTTAGATATTGCCACTCCACAAGCTATAATGCATAATTCTTCCAAGATTTTTGTTTTAGATGAAAAAAGCTCTTCAATTTATATTTTAGATTCTTATTCTTTTGAAGTGGAGAAACAAATTGGTGAATCTTGGAGAAATTCTCGACTTTCTTTTGAATTTATTTTCCCAATTGGATATTTAGTTGGTGTATTTTTGTTGATATTTTGGAAATCTCCCCCAATGAAAAGAGATCTATTGATTACAAATATTATTTTCTTTGGAGTGATAATTATATTATTTATTCAAAGGCAGACTCTTCTTTATATTCTTTATTGGCATTTTTCTTAATTTTTGAAAACGCAAAGTTTTTGGTTTTTTGTATATTTTCATTTAGTATTGGGTGATTAAGACCTATGAAAAAAGTAGAACTTCTTGCGCCAGCCCAAAACAAGAAATCTATCCAAGCAGTTGCACCATTTGCCAATGCTGTTTATTTTGGAAGTGATGCTTTGAATATGCGAATGAATGCGGATAATTTCTCTTTGCAGGATCTTAAGCCCATTGTTTCTTTCTGCCATGATTTGAATCTACGTGCTTATTTAACAACTAATGTAATAATTTATGAAAACGAACTTAATTATTTAGAAAATCTATTTCAAACTGCAAAAATTGCTGAAATCGATGCAGTTATAGTACATGATCTTGCTGCTGTTGAATTAGCGCGAGAAATGGGCATACCTTTTCATATTTCTACACAAGCAAGTGTTTCAAATTCTCGTGCTGCAAAATTTTATGAAAAACTTGGTGCAAAAAGAATTATTCTTGCGCGGGAATGTTCTCTTGCTCAAATTAAAGAAATTGGGCAGAAATTGACAGACGCTGAAATCGAAACTTTTGTTCATGGTGCCCAATGCACTTCAGTTTCAGGAAGATGTTATTTTTCAGCATATGTTTATGACGATCCTGTATGTTCTGCAAATCGAGGAAGATGTCTACAACCTTGTCGACACAAATGGACTTTGAAGCATTATTCCGGAGTAGAAATCGATTATAGTGAAGGTTTTTTCTTAAATTCAAAAGATCTTTGCATGATTGCTCACATACCTAAACTTATTGATGCAAACATTGCTTCATTCAAAATCGAAGGAAGAATGCGAGATCCTCATTATATCGAAATTGTTTCCCAATGTTATCGAGAAGCCATTGATGCCACATACTCGGGGACTTTCTCTAAAGAAATGGTTGATTCATGGATGGAAAGATTAGAGAAAGTTTATAATCGTGGATTTTCAACTGGTTTTTATTTTCAGCGACCTGGCCCTGAAGATATTTCAGTAAATCAATCAGGAAATCAAGCAAAAACAAAGAAAGTCCAAATTGGAAAGGTGATTGCATATTATCGGGAAGTTAAAGTTGCAAAAATTGCACTTCACACCGGTAGATTACATTTAGGTGATGAAATAGTTTTTGAAGGATCGAAATTGGGCACTTATTTACGGCAAAACATACAATCAATGCAGTTTAAAACTAAGTCTATTACCGAAACACCCCAAATCCCCCCTAATAGAAGCGTAATTATTACAACCAAGGTGGATAAACCTGTAAAAAAAGGAGATTGGGTCTACCAATATAATTAGATCATATAAATAAGTTATTTTTTATCAGTATTTATATCAAAGATCCCTTTGTGATATAATGCAGAACTTTCAATTGTATTTTTCTTATAAAGAATACCTTTTAATTTTAAGTAGATACCCGTTACATATGAGCGAAAACTCACGAAAAAAACGATTAAAGGAAATAATTCTGCAACTTCACGCAGGAAAGGATCCTAATAAGCTAAAAGATGTATTTAGAAAGGACTTTGGAAGTATATCTTCTGATGAAATTGCCGCTATGGAACAAGAATTAATCAGTAATGGAGAATTAACTGCTGAACAGGTAACAAAATTATGCGATTTGCATGTGGAGATTTTTAAAGAATCAATTGAAATTCCGGATCATCCAGAATTGAGTCCAGGCCATCCTATTCATACGTATAGGATGGAAAATGTTAAAGCAAAAGATATTATTAAAGAACTACGTCAAAACTTCAATCCATCCCTTTTCAAATCTTTAGAACAGATCAAAATCCATTATACTCGCCTAGAAAATCAACTTTTCCCCTTACTTGAAGAAGTGGGTTTTTCTGGACCTTCTCAAGTAATGTGGGCAAAACATGATGAAGTAAGAGAGATGTTTCGCAACCCAGATACAGTTGATAAAGAAGAACTTTATCAGGCAATTGAAGAAATGGCATTTAAAGAAGAAAATATTCTCTTCCCAGCAGCTTTAGATAAATTATCAGAAACACAATGGATAAAAGTAAAAAATGGAGAAGAACAAATAGGGTTTGCTTGGGTTACTCCAGGAAATCAATGGAAACCAATAACTCCAGCAACATTACACCAAACTTCAATAAAACCAATATTGTCGAAAATAAAATCAAAAGACAATACGAAAAATCATAGCTCTTTATCAAATTTAACATCCAACTTAGGTGTTCATTTAGATCTTAATACAGGTACATTAACTTTAAACCAACTAGATCTCATGCTTCAACACCTTCCACTCGATTTGACATTCATTGATGCAGATGATAATGTACTATATTATTCTGATACGCCAGAACGTATCTTTCCCCGTAGTCCCGGAATAATTGGAAGAAATGTTATGAATTGCCATCCTCCTAAAAGTCAACATATTGTAAAAAGGATTTTGGAATCGTTTAAGAATGGTAGCAAAGATGTCGCCGAATTTTGGATTCAAATGGGAGGAAAATTCATTTACATTCGATACTTTGCAGTACGCGATGTAAATAATAACTATGCAGGAACATTAGAAGTTTCACAAGAGATTTCACATCTTAAAACCCTAGAAGGAGAGCGCAGACTGCTGAATTGGGAACAAGATAATTAAGATTTTTTTATTTTCCATAAATATTTTTTTTAATTTTCTTCAGAACTCTTCAATTTTTATTAATAAATTGCAATATTAAGAAAAGAATTTGATTTTAAGAGTTGGATTTTGATATATTTTAACTAAAAGAAAAAGAGAGAAAAAATTTAAGAAATATTTCTATTTCCATTCATAACCGCAATCTTTGCAGTAATATTTTTTACCATATATTGGTGAACCGCTAATATATGAAATTGGATGTTCACGATCTTCTTTGGTTCCAATATTCTTCGAATTACAGTGTGCACAGATTAGTCGACTATCACTTTGCTCTGGTTTATTTTCCCGAATTACTGCTTTTACTGGTTCTTCTTCTGCAGGTGCTTCTTCAGATTCTTTTGGTTCACTTTCGACTTTTTGTTTTAATTCAGTTACTCCCCGATTCATATAATCTGCTTTGGCAACTCGCACAACAGGTTCAAAACGCTCAAAATTACCAGAACCTTCAGCATCATATGAAAGTATGACTTGATCTCCTGGTTGCATAATATCTAACATCCAAATAACTTTGGAGGGGTGATTTCCTTCAGATACATTATATTCAGGATTTAAATCACTTGGACTGAAATTAGCTACTTTAAAACCTGCAGGGATTGTTTCTTCTATAGCTACATTTTTTAATTCAACTTCACCTGCATTTTTAATCTTAATTTTAACACGAAATTCACCCACAGAACTTCCAGGTTGAATCGCTTTAGAAGTTTTAAGTTTTCGTTTTGCATATTGAATTTTTACTTCAGGATTCTCATCTGTAAATTCAAATGCATATCCTTCTGGCAAAGTTTTCGCAAAGGTTGAAATTTTAAGATTATACTGCTCATTTGGTTGAGGATTTTGAGCAACGATAGGATAAGTAATCACTATTTTTGAACCAGGTAAATATTTCTTTGGTAATTCTGTTAATTTAAAGAAATCCATTTCTATTGTGTGAGGAGTTCCAACATTATGATCATTTGGGCTTATTGTATATTTTAGGTTTTCTTGTTCAATTTTTGTTATTGTATCTCCATTAGCATCAACTAAGTGTGCATTAATTTCCATTATATCTGGAACATCAAAATCGACTGGAATGGTATCAATAACTTTCAATTCGTTAATTGTGGCTGTTCCAACATTAGTAATAGTGTTAGTAATTCTGATATCAGTCTTTGCATTTGCTTTAACTTGTGGAGGATTAATATCTTTTTCTACATTTGTTTCTAAAACATTAAACTCAGATGGAACCTTAACAATTTTACCATTAAGTACGGTTTCTACAATATAATTTACAGTGAAATCAACTTTATGAGAAAATTTAGGCACATTTACTGATTCTAATGAAAATTCATGAACCCATGACTCATTAGGTGGTAATACAACATTTAAATCCAAATCAATGATTTTATCTTGGATTTCAGTATTATGAATAACTTCTGCTTTAGTAATGGTTAATTCAAAATCCGAATCATTATCGAATTCTAACTCGCATTTCCACCAACCAGGTTTAGTATCATCTTCTTCTGAAGAGATTCCAACCATTGTTTCGGTTATTGCTTTTACTTTAGCTGCAATTTTAGATTTCAAAGCATTTGGGGCAGTATAGGTTACTTGAAGTTCATTTCCATTTTTTATCTTAGAATCTGTAATAGTAGCTCGACCTTCGATTTCAATTTCTGTAGATTCATGAGGTGCTAATGAATCAATTATCCACTTTAATTGTCGTGTTTCACCATCATATACTGCATTACCGCTGCTAAATCTTGCGATTTTCACTTCTTTCAAATAATCAGCAAGAGTTTTTGTGAGTTCAATGTTTCGAATTGGAACATCGATTGTATTGGTTAATGTGATAAATATTGAACCAAAATTCTTGGCATTAAGAGTAAAATTTTGATTTAAATCATCAAAATCTTTAGAAGTATCAAATTTTTCTACCACTTCAAGGACAGGTTTTTTCATCTGCGGAATATCATATTCAAAAAGCCAGGTATTTTCTGGAGCAATTACATTTCGCTCGTAATGGCTTTGAATATTCTTCAATAATTCAGTATCTTGAATATCCAACTCTACATTCCATATTTTATGGGCTGAAGATGGATTAACAACTTCTAATTTTCCGTTACAGATTATGGAATCAACCGAATTGTCGGCTTTCAAAACGGTTTCTTCCATTTCTTTAATATTTATATTAATTTTATCTTTACTTGGCATACAACAATCACTTTTAATCGTTTAATGGAATTAGCGAGAGGGGTAAAAGGTGCATATTTTACCTTCAAACCAACAACGGGAAAAATATGAGAGCATATCATGGATTTTAGACATTTTTGTTTGTGTATTCTGCAAAGTTCTCAAGAATTCCCTATCATGATTAACATTTTCGGCTTTTTAAAGTTTTATCTAGAGAAAATTCTTAGAAAAAATTTCATAAATATAGAGAAAAAATCCAATTTTTCATTTTTGCTCATTTCTTAGAAAATTTTATGTTAAATCAACCAAATTCTATGGAACGTAATGAATCTCCAAATAATTCGCACCAAATTCAGCAAAATCCTTTAAATAAACTTAATCAAAAAAAGAAAAATGTTGAAATTAAAAATACAAGAATATCCACCGAATCCACAAAAACATTAATCGAACTATTTATTCTTAAAGATATCCAAATTCCAAAATATACCAATGAATTCTGGACCTCAAAACAAAGACAAGCATCTTCTCTTCACGAAATTTCCTATCGAGCTTGTTTTAAACCTCAATTACCGCGATTTTTCATTAATTTGCTCTCAAAACCAAAAGATATAATATACGATCCATTCAGTGGTCGAGGAACCACTGTTATAGAAGCAGGAATTTTAGGAAGGAACATTATTCAAAATGATATTAATCCTTTAAGCCAAATTCTATGTCAACCACGCTTCTTTTTACCTAAGCTTGATGAGATTCAGAAGCGATTAAAAGAAATTCCTATTGATTATTCAGCAAAAGCAGAAATCGATCTTTCTATGTTTTATCATAAAAAAACTGAAAGTGAAATAGTTTCTTTAAAAAAATATCTTCAAAAACGAATAGAAAACAAAGAAGAAGATGATATCGATAGATGGATTAGAATGGTAGCAACTAATCGTCTAACTGGGCATTCACAAGGCTTTTTTTCAGTTTATACATTGCCCCCTAATCAAGCTGTCTCCCAATCCAGTCAAATTAAAATCAACAAGAAACGAAATCAAACTCCTGAATACAAAGAAATTTTCTCCCGAATACTAAAGAAATCAAAATCTTTATTGAGAAATATTTCAGAAATCCAGAAAGAAAATTTAGAGAAAACAGGAAGAAAGGGAATTTTTTTATCGAAAAACGCTAAAGACACAAATGAAATTGAAAATGATAGTGTTCAGCTTATTGTAACCTCTCCACCATTTTTAAAAGTAGTTGATTATTCAAGCGATAATTGGCTACGATGTTGGTTTAATTCGATAGATACAAAATCAATATCCGAAAAAATTACCGTAACAAGTTCTATTGATATATGGGTAAATGAAATGACGAAAATATTTTACGAATTCTACCGCATTGTAAAACCTAACGGTTGGATTGCTTTTGAAGTTGGAGAATTAGATAAGGGAAAAATTAATTTGGATGAGATTGTGGTTCCTATCGGGAAAAATACAAGCTTCACACCCAAAGCTATAATAGTTAATCAACAATCATTCACAAAAACCTCGAATATTTGGGGAATTAAAAATAACAAACGAGGGACAAACACTAATAGAATTGTGCTATTTCAAAAGACATGATATTATTTTGATTAAGTGCTTTACATAACCACTCAACCATTGCTATACATGAACCTTAATTTCAAATTTAATGGAAAATATTTATAGAACATTATTTTATCTTCATAAAACAAGCATTTCAAGGCGAACTGGTTCAATATTGTTGAATTACAGTAGAATTATAGTTGAATTTTCTTTTTTTTTTTAATTTAACATTTATAATTTATCGATGATTTATTTTTCAAATTTTTGAAATTTTATTCTTTGATGAAATTATTCTCAACAAAAAGCAAGAATCTTAAAGACGATAATTCAAAAAAAGTATTTTATTCAAAATTCATTCTCTATATTTTTATTTATAATATTTTCAAGAAAAACAAAAATAATGACATCTCTTTTTATAAAATCAAAAAGGTGAAACATCAAGAGTAATTGATAATTATTAAAAAAACCAAATTCAAAATTTCAATTTTTTGAAAGATTTAAATAATCAAGTTTCCTAAATATGATACAATTAGTGCACTAATTATTGAAGGTCAATTTAGCTTTATAAACAGATATTGTATGATCCATAAAAAAGCAAAATCAGTGGACATTCTCCACGAGGGGCTTTTTAGGACACATTATCATCAAATTCTATCAGTATTTTTTTTTAAGAAAATGGTGAAATCTAAAATGAGTTTAATAAAATATACAATAAGGAGGCTAATTGCACTAATCCCGATTTTACTTGGAGTAATGTTCCTAACTTTTTGGTTAGCCCAATTAATGCCTTCCGATCCTTGGACTTTAATGGCTGGGGAACGTTTAACTGATGCTCGGAAAAAATATATAGAAGAGCAAAAACAAAATTGGGGATATTATGATCCTATTTTAACCCAATTTCTAATTTATATGAAAAATCTATTTTCGGGGGATTGGGGTAATACAATTGCAGTTCTTCCAAAAGATACTCCTGTATGGGATATAATAGCATTAAAATTCCCAAAAACATTTGAGATAACAATTCTCTCAGTAAGTATTGCAACTGTTGTAGGTATTTTTGCAGGAATATTCTCTGCTGTTCATCGAAATCAATGGTCTGATACAATTATTCGATTCTCTGCCTTAGTTGGAGTTGCAATTCCTGTATTTTGGTTAGGAATGATTCTACAATTTATATTTGCGGTGAAATTGGGCTGGTTAGATGCAACTGGGTATCAAGGAATTCAATACATTACATATAAAACTGATATTACAGGATTAAGACTTTTAGATTCTTTTATTAAAGGTGATTTTGATGTCTTTAAAGATACAGTTTTGCACCTTATCATGCCTGTATTTGCTTTAAGTTTCATTTCAGTTGCAGGAATTACACGACAAACCCGTTCAAGTATGCTTGAAGTATTAGAATTGGATTACATACGAACTGCCCGAGCAAAAGGATGTTCTGAACATCAAGTTATCTACAAACATGCATGGAGAAACGCACAAATAACTACAATTACAATTGTTACTTTAAGTTTTGCAGGGTTACTTGGTGGAGCGGTATTAACAGAAACAACTTTTGCTTTAAATGGTATGGGAATGATGACACTCGATGCAATCAACAGTCAAGATTATTTCTTAATCAATGCAAGCGTATTCCTAATGACCATCATCTTCGTACTTGCAAACTTAATTACAGACATACTATATGGAGTCGTGGATCCACGAATCCGATATTAAGGAGGCTCTAAAAATGGAAGATGTTAAAGTTACTAACATTGAAGCGAAGTTATATAAACCAGAACCTTTTGAGAAACAAATGTCAGAAATAACTAAAAAATACTTAGGATTTTTGTTTGTTCCTGGAATGAAAAGTCGAGAATTAGAAAGACGACATGAAATGTTGACACGTTTTAAAAGTAAACGAAGATTTATTACCAAATTAAACAATCCTCTGACAATTTTTGGGTTCTTTATAATATTTATTGTGGTTACTTGGGCTGTTTTTGCCCCTTTAATCACAGTATTTGATTATGATATAGAAATTACCGGTATTGCTGAGGGAATTACTCCATGGTCTGCACCAAATTATTTACACCCCTTAGGAGTCTCTAAATTTGGGCGTGATGTATTAGCAAGGTTGATATGGGGTGCGAGATCGTCACTTACTATGGGTTTATTCTCGATTATCATTAGTGTCACATTAGGAACTTTACTTGGAATCTTCTCCTCTTATCAAGGAGGAATAATTGATAACATCATCATGCGAATAGTTGATATTATTATGGCTTTTCCTGGATTGATTATTGTAATCATCTTGATTTCAATATTGAATCCAAGTATGGAAACAATCTTACTTACATATGGTATTTTAGGGATTCCGGGATATACAAGATTAATTCGAGGAACCGCACTCCAAGAAAAGAATAAAACCTATGTCGAAGCTGCAAAAGTGGCAGGAGCTAACGATTTAAAAATAATGTTCAAGCACATTCTTCCAAATTGTTTAGCACCAATAATTGTTGCATTTACATTTGATATAGGAGGAATTATTTTAAGCTTAGCCGGCCTATCATTTCTTGGCTTCTCTGATAGTTCATTAGTAGAATGGGGAACGGATATTAATTACGCTCGAAATCATATTTATGATGCACCTTGGGCAGCTTTTACTCCAGGTTTTGGAATTCTGTTGACTGTTTTAGCCTTTATGTTAGTAGGTGATGGATTACGGGATGCCTTAGATCCTCGATTACAAGGGAGAAAAAATTAAATTTAGAAAAAGTTCATAACACAACTATTTAAGGTGTTTTAAAACCATCTATACCTTTTTTCTTTTAATTATTAAGCCATTTTGGTTCTTTGGAAACAAATTTTCTCTTTACTTTATGTCATGTATTACTACTTAGTATCTATATTGCATTCTCTTTTAAGTAGACTAAGATCTTTGATAGTTATTGTCAATATTTAAGAATTTTACGTATATTTGTATTTTTATTTATTTTATTCCATTTTTCTTCTTTCTTTTATTTGATCTAAAAAAACTTTTGGATTTACATAGAATAAAATAAACGGCATTAAAGTTATAAATAATCCCAATCCAAATTCAGTGCAAGTATATAATACTCTTATAGGTTGTGAATCGATAACATGGCGTGAAATTATTTGTAAATTTTCAAGCTCTTTAAGTCGGATTGAAAGTGTTTTTGAAGAAATTTTTTCAATATGATTCTTTATTTCATTATAAAATGGATTTTTTAATGTAACAATAGCATTAACGATTTGTATCACCCATTTCTTTTGAATTAACTGAAATATTCCATGCATTGCATTATTTTCAAGATCAATAATTGCATGTGATTTCGGTTCAAAATTATGCTCGTTTAGTCCCTTTATGATTGCTTTCTGAAGTTGTGGATATAATTGAATTAATTCTTTCCATACTGTTTGAAATCTTTCTTGATCAATTCCAGAAACGGTTGATACGATTTTAAATTCCTCCCAATTAGGTTTCTGCGCAGAAATCTACTTACAATGATGAATCTTTGATATTTATTAAATTACCCTTATTCAGATAATTATGATTCCTGCATCTGATTGGTGGAATATTATCAGTAATTATGGATTATCGATTTTTCCGATGCAATTTATCAATTTTGCATTGGGTTTTGTTTTAGTTGTTTACTTTTTAGTCAAAAAAAATGAACTTGCTAGCCGATTATTGAAATGCTATTTTGTTTATGCATTTCTTTGGATAGGAATTATCTTTTTCTTTCTATTAGGAAAAGATTTACCCGCATACATTATACAAACTTCGCTCTTTTCTTTATTAGGGATACTATTTGCAATAGATTTCAAATGGAATAGAATAGTTTTTAAAATACCTCAAGGAAAAACTAAGAAAACACTATATTTTGTGTTGTTAGTGTTAGTATTTGCTTATCCATTAATTGGTTATCTATTAGGTGGCCATTCTTACCCAAAATTAATAATTCTCGGATCTTATCCATGCCCAACCACAGCATTAGCTTTAGTCTTGATTTCTGGAAATAGTCGAAAAATCGATTGGAAAATATTCCTATTACTTCTTATTTGGGCAATTCCTTTTCCAATCTTTATTCAGATTCCACAATTTGGAGTATATGAAGATATAATTATGTTATTAAGTGGATTGTATTCAGCTGGTTTATGGATTTACGATAAAAAGCCCATCCTTCAAAACTAATTTTTTATTTTCCTTTCTCTCTTAAAATGCTTTTTCAAATGGAAGAAGATTGAAAAGAAAATCTATTTTTGAGGTAAAAGTGGCATAAATACTCAAATCATCCAATTTTTCCTTTAAAGCCTGGTTAAAATTTTTGATGAACTGGGCTAATATGTTTTTTATTATTTTTTCAATTCCGAAAAACATTTTATTTACCAATAAAATCGCACAGATGGATCGATTTTGAACTGATTTGTAATCTAATAGAAAAATTCGGTCTCCAAAATATAATTGTTTGATTTTTGATTGAGTACAGGCAATCTTTTGCTGAATAATGGTGGAAGCATGAAAACTTGGTTCTAAAAGTTGAACATCTTTTCCGAGTTTAAATAAAACCATTCCACTTTCAGCATCTATAATAAGAAACTGGAATACTTTAATTGAATTTATGAATATCGACTTTGGATAGCGTAAATATAAAAATGTTGTTATTGAGAATCCAATAATTAAAAAAACTTCGCGTAAATACATGAAATGAAAAATTTTCACAAAAGCTTCCCTTAAAAATGCAATAATAAAACCCATTAAGATATATTTTTGATAGTTCTTTTCTTTGGTTAAGGTATTTTTATTAAAAGATTGAGTATAACGGTAAATTAATATTCCGACAATAGATCCTAAAAAAATGCCAATAAAAATGCTCATGATCGAAGTAAATTTCAAGATCCAACCATAATTTAATGAATATTCAATAATCCAAGGTGAGTGGATGCAATTTCCCAATAAAAAAGCAGAGTATATTGAAATAAAAAAGAAATTTCCTGTTAATTTTTCTTGTTGAAGTGTTTCGATAAAAAAAACGAATAGAGGCATGCTAACAAACCAGCAAATAACACGACTTTCCATTAATATCAGTGCGATTTCAGGTCTTGATGAAGGAATAAAGAATGTAATTAAGTAAAATAAGTCATTTAGAAAGAATAAAATAAGAAATATCGACTTAATTAGACTAGGAAAAAAATTAGTTTGTCGAAAATGCATTTGAATTGCTATAATAAGGATTATTTCAATAAATAATATCCAGACTAGCAGTAAAAAACTGAGGAACATATACCATATTCATGAAAAAGTACGTTAAAGTTTTAGGATTCGAAATTGAATAATAATGCGAAAATTGTAACGTGTTTATTTTTTCCTGAACAAATCGGATCAAAAAAATTTTTGCCGCGAATAAGTCAAAGATTTCTACTCTCTTCACGGCTGAATTTTAAATTATAATTATCGAATCATCTGGAAAGAATAGAAAAAATTGATATTTAGGTTTGTGAGTAAAATTAAAAGAAAAACGATTGTTTTATGAGGCTTTAGTAATTTTTTTTAATTTAATCAAAATCTATCTTTTGAGCCAATTTTCATGACAATACTTCCATGCATCCAATTATTATTTGAGTCGGTATTTTTACAATCTTAAATTCGATTAATAATTTCATATTTTTATCATTTTTCTTTGAATTATTGACTTAATCTTATTTTTTTTCTTTAACTATCTTTCGACAAATTTAAAATTAGGATAGATTTGGGGATTGTGGAAAATTTAGAGAAGATTTTCGGATTTCCTTCAATTCTTTGAATTCTGCTATAACCTCTTATATAAAGGTTTTTTATATTTGCATTTTTCATCGAAAAGATTCTTAAGCAAAATTTCATCCTTAACTTTACGGTCTATTTTATATTTCTTATTTTCCACATTTTTAGGCCTTTTTTAGGGAATGACAAAAATTTGTTCTGCTAATTGTCTGTCTATTGCAAACCTGGAATCTTTTATCGTTAAAACTTGATTATATTTATTTCGACACGAGATCTCAATCCTTTGTCCAGGATATATTCCCAGGGCTATTAATTTATAGAACATTTTTTCATTTTTCAGAGAAATCCGATAAATCGTTGCATAGGGAAGAGTAAATTTTGACAATGGAATGCTATCTATATTACTTAATTTTTGAGTAAAAATGATTTTTTCAATGTCATGATTCGAAATCATATGTTCAAGAATATGGGCGATTTTATGCTTGTTTATTGATGGAGTTTCTGTTTGAAAAGCAGATTCGATGGCTTCATATTTTCGCAAAATGCCCTTTCCTATTTCTTGTCCCTTTTCTAATAAGATAATCCATCCATTATCTATAATTATTAGATTTTGATTTTCCATTATTGTAAGTATTCGCCCCAATTTTTTCGAATCTGGGCAAATTTTTTTTAAAAGATGAAGTTGTATTTGTTTTTTTTCTTCTTGTACAATTGCTCGTAAAATATCTTCGCCTAAATCTTGCAATTCGGACCAAATTAAATCAAATTTCTTTGAATTTCGACTAAATCTTCGTTGTCTTTGTCTTCTTCGTTGGAAACGATGTTTTGGCATTTTTTTCTCCTTTTTTTCATGATAAAATTTCTTAGAAATATTAAAAAACTAAAAAATTAAAAAAGTAAAAATTGTTAAAACTGCTAAAACTGCTAAAAAAGAGCCGAGAAGTTAATCTTAATAACATTTTCGATGAACAACATTTGTCAACATCTGTATTATTGAAGTGAACTTCTCGCTCATGAATAGAAATTATATGATTAATCTTTATTTCCTATAATCTTGATTTTATCACACTTTTTCAAAAATTATATATTTTTTCTTCCAAATTCTCAAAACGGGCAGATTAATAAAGAAAAGCATCATCTCCAGATGGAAACCTGAATACCAATTCCATCCCTCAAAATTCATTTGAATCAAAAGATCGAGAATTTGGCATCCATAGATAAGGATACTTAATCCACCAATTCCTAATAATAGAAATCCCCCTCCAATAATGAAACTATATGCTTTTGATGGATTTAATTTCAAATTCGTTAGTGCACTGATATAAATTATTAATGATAGCACCATAATAAAGAGTCTAATTAGAAAATCTGGCCAACTTCCGGTTATTTCGGATAAACCGATAGGATCTAGTGTTTCACCGGATAAAAATGGGATTTTAATCCATAAAGATAATACTTCTAAGGCAATAATCAAACATATAAAGAATAGATTAAGGACTGCAATTAGCTTCATTATTTGTGGATAATTTTCTTTCATTAGAAATATACACCTCCGATTAATTGAACCAAAAATGCCATAAAATAGGCTAATCCTAATCCATAAAGAACACTAAATATAGTCCATTTCTTAGAGCCTGTTTCTTGATAAATAGTACCGAGAGCTGCAACACAAGGGGTGTAAAGTAAAATAAATACTAAAAAGCTGTAGGCAATTACTGGAGATGAACCAAATTCCATGAATATTGTTGGACCTAAACTTGGTAAAGATTCACTAACTCCAAGCATTAATGCAAAAGCGGAGATCACAACTTCTTTTGCGATAAATCCAAAAATAATTCCGATAACAGCAATAACGCCGAAATGTAAAGGGCTGAAAATAGGTTGAATGAATTTTCCAAATGTATAAAGATATGATTCATTCGGCGAACTTCCTAAAGGAAATACTTGCAAAAACCATAGAATAATTACGGTTACTAATATGATTTTACCAGCTTTCTTAAGAAATTCACGACCCCGTTCCCACATATGAATTACGGTATATTTCACAGTTGGAAAACGATAGTCTCCTAATTCTAATAAAAATAGGCTTCTTTCACTTTTCAGAACAAATTTTTGTAGAATAAGAGCCATAGAAATGCCGACTATTATACCTAATAAATATAGACTGAAAACTATACCCCCTGCATTTTCTCTCCACACCACTCCTGCTATTAAGATATAAACGGGCAATCTAGCGCTGCATGAGATATTTTGATTTATCATTATCGTCACTAAACGATCTTTTTCCGATTCAATTGAGCGGGCGGACATTATTGCTGGAATATTACACCCAAAACCAAGTATCAAAGATACAAAAGATCTTCCATGCAATCCTAACTTGTACATAAAACGATCCATCACAAATGCGGCTCGAGAGAGATATCCTGAATCTTCTAAAAATGATAAAACAAGAAACATCAAAAAGATGTTGGGTAAGAAGATTATTATCGAACCAAACCCATTAATCAAACCATCAACAAGAAATGAACTTAATAGCGATTCTCCTAACAGATTTATAATCAGAACACCTAGCTTTTCTTGAATAAGTTCAATTAAACTCATAAATGGGGTTGCAACTTGAAATGTAAATTCAAACATAGCCCACAAGATAACCAAAAATATTGGAATTCCAAGATATTTATCTAAGAAAAATTGATCTAAAAATCCACTAACACTAAAATGATTTCTTGGACTTTTATAGCAGTTTTTAATAATTTCACTTATATATGAATACCTAGCGCTTGCTAATAAAATTCTATCCTCCTTTTTAACAAGTTTTTCTATATCACCTATTATTTTTTCTCCATCTGGGATTTCTCTTATTTTTTCAAAAACTTTTTCATCTTTTTCCAAGATTTTGATTGAAATCCAGCGTAAGTTATCATCTTTTTGAAATTGATCATACTTAGTCAGAATATCTTTAATTTGAGTTATGCGACTCTCAATTTCTTCATCATATAAAACTCTATCATCCTTTAACGAAGACGATTTCAATTCTTGTTTAATTAGCTTTTTTAAATCTGATATTCCTTCATCATTGATTGCAGCTGTGGAAATCACCGGACTTTTTAAATACTTCTCCAGTTTTTTTAAATCAATTTGAATTTTTTTTTTCCGAACAATATCCATCATATTTAATACAAAAATAACCGATACATTGATTTCTTTTAAAAGAAGTCCTAAATACAAATTTCTTTCTAAATTTGTCGCATCGAGAATATCAATAACAAGTTGTGGAGAATCTTCTAAAATATAATTTCGTGCAATTAAATCATCAATCGCAGTGGCTGTTAAGGAATATGTTCCTGGAAGATCCACAACAGTAATATTATCCATTTTTCCAGTTTTTTTTTCAACCGTTACTCCAGGCCAATTTGCAACATGGGCTTTGGAACCAGTTAATGCATTAAACACAACTGTTTTTCCCACATTAGGATTTCCTATTAAAGCTATTGTCTGCTCACTCACGAATTTCCACCTCAATTTTCTGGCATTCTTCTTTTCTTAAAGAGAGTGAATAATTCTTAATTTCAAATTCGAAAGGATCTCCAACAGGTGCTTTTCGAATTAGTTTTATTTCTGAACCTGGGATTAATCCCATTTCTAAAAGGCGATGTAAATCGGAATCAACTTTTTTAATGATTCCTATTTCTCCAATCTTCAATTCTGACAACAAAATCATGGTATAACCTCAAGTTTAGATAAAATCGAAATTTAGCTTTATTTATCTAAACTTTTTTAGGCGTGTCTAATAAAAATTAGTTATATTATTATTTAAAAGTTTCTTTTTGATTGTTATAGGAATAACAGAGATTTTTATTCAGAATTACTTAAATATTAAATGTATTAAAATAAAATACATCAAAATTTAATCAGCCGGAAAACTTAAAGAATATTATTAAATAAAAATATATTATTATTAGACATGTCTAAAACAAAAAAGAAGATCCTACTAAATCGAGATTTAATCCCTAAAATTCTTCAGCATATTGAAAATGCAGGTATCATCGATCTTGAACGAATAGTTATTGATTTTGATATAACACAAAATCTTTTGAATATGATTCTCGAAGATTTAATTAAGGAAAATCTTATAGAAACGATTGATGATATAAAGACAAATTGTAATTTAAATTTAAAATGCTCTCATTGCCCGTTTGCAAAAAATTGTGGAAATACAATCAAAAAACGATATTTATTAAAGAAATCATCTGTTGATCTCATCAACTATTAGTGAAAGAATTTTAAAATTCAAAATAATTATGCTTTTCACGCTTTTACCTTAGCCTATAAACCCAATATTCCATGGTTACGGTCATTAATGACCGTATGTCAATATCTTGAACAATCGGGGTTGTACCCGAAATTTTTTTAGCATTTAATAGGAGAGAAATCAAGTTTTTACTTTTATTTTATACCATGTTTTTCCTATATCTTGACATGTTTTTCTATAAAATTTTTTAAAGGTTAAGCATGAAAAAGAAAATTTGAAATAAATATATGAGAAAGAATAAAGGATAGAATAAATTAAAGAATAAACGAATAAAAGAAAATGGCATAAAAATGAAGAACCACAGCGAATGGTTGATGAATTATTTTAACAATATTTACAACGATGATAATTATACAGATGAATATGATGACGATGATTATGAAAGATTTCCACTCGCTCCTGAGGATGAATATCCTTTCGGGTTTCAATACGGGCTTCCACTTCCAATTAATATTCCAACCGATGATTTCGGCGTTCCCCTTCATCCGTATTGGCGTTTTTACCACTATGAGCGCCTACTCGACCCGAAATCGCTTTCTCCCTGCTTCATTCCTTCAAGGATCTATTTTCCATTTCCCGAACCTATTCCTCACAAAGCTGAATATATTTTTAAGGTCATGCACTATTTCTGGGTGATGGGAATCGATCTACGGCAGTATCCATGCGATTACAGTTTTAAATGGTATATCATGCCGTTTCCTTCTTCCGAAATAGTGCCCCGAGCCCGAGACGGCTTACCCGAGTCAAATTTCTGGTTAGCATTGTATTTCGTACGGCAAGTCCGACCCAATTTTCCGATTCCAGCTTATGATAAAAACGGCTATCCAGTTTTTGAAAACGGATTTGATGTAATAAATGATAATTATCCAGAAGAGCGAAAGGCAATACTTGACTTTTTTTATAAAAAGATGGAATTTGATTCTCAATCTTTAGAAATAAACTTTATTTTAAGTTTTATTGAAAGACCGGATAAGGATATTAAAACGTATACCTATTCCGAAATAGTCGGCAAATTCCCCAAGCTCGAGATTCCGTTCAATCCGCCCACCATTCCCGATATGGCGTTTGCATACATCAAAATCAACAGTTCGGTTGAAGATGTTTCTCTTGATCCTAATTCATTTCCTCATGGATTTACGGCTCGACATCGGAAACTTCTGCTGATGTTGGCTACACCTTCAATTCTTACGCTTCTACAGGAAAATCTGCCTTCCAGCGATCCACTGATTCAAGATATTTTGCAGAAATTTAAGAAAAAGCTGCCTAATTCTCCTTATTCGATTATGTAAATATTTTAAAAATTTTTTAATTCAGCAATTTTAAAACAATACTTACCAAAAGAATCTGAATTTTAACAGGATGATTATAATAGTTTATTCAAACTGCTTAAAGGGGAAAAAATAACCGCCGAATTTAAAAGATAGATGCATGTATTCCGCCTTTTTACTTTAGGGATGTAAACCATGAGGTTAAGTCAAATGAGCAATAACAAGTTTGCGTTGCTTTTTTTAGATCTTCTCATGTTTTATCATAAAATTTTTTAGAGGTTAAGTTTAAAATTCTTCTTAATTCTTTCTTCTAATTCTCTCCCAATTTTATTTCTTTATCAATTTCTTC
The DNA here is from genome assembly GCA_021498095.1 of Candidatus Harpocratesius repetitus. Classification (GTDB taxonomy): domain Archaea; phylum Asgardarchaeota; class Lokiarchaeia; order Sigyniarchaeales; family Promethearchaeaceae; genus Harpocratesius; species Harpocratesius repetitus. The sequence goes on from JAIZWK010000001.1 coordinate 2,449,628, forward strand.
TGATTCTTCTGATTCTTCTGATTCTTCAGATTCTTCAGATTCTTCTAATTTGTCATTTGTTCTATTAATTTTATCTATTTTTTCACGAATCTCTTTCTTTTCTATTTTCTTTTCAATCATTTCCTTAATAACACTCTAAAAACTATCGGAATTTATTAATCTACTCTAAATTTAACTTGTATATTTTGAAAAAGTGATATGCATGGAGGAAATTGATTGTAATGATAATGATTCGTCAAAATTATCTTCAAAAAATAAATATCTCCAAAACTATGAAGAAAAACAAAAATTACATGGTGAATATGAACTAATTATTAATCATCCATATGAAAATGCTAAGGAATCTTTAAAAAATAATCAAATAAAAACCCAAATCAAATCAAAATCTCAAATCAAATCAAAATCTCAAATCAAATCAAAATCTCAAACCAAATCAAAATCTCAATTCTCACCGAATTTTATCAAATCTAATTTAACTTTTTCTGATTTTCTCTCAATAATTGCAAAGGAAGAAATTAGCTATCCAAATCAAGGAGATTCAAGATCTTTTCAAGAAGTTACTCCTATCCGTAAAATAAAAGTAAAAAGTAAACAAACACCTTATTTAGACGGAAAAATTATACCGGATTATCGACTCTCTAAAAATCAACAAAAAAAGCTTATAGATACTCTAGAAAATAACATTCCTCCAAGCATTAACCCAAAATATAAACGACAGATAACAAATGGAACAATCTATATGTGCTATTGTCATCTAAACGGAAAACCTTATTTTGGAGAAACATATCGTTCTTTGACTCAAAGATGGAAAGAACATCTTAAAATCTATAAAAAAGAAAATCAAGTTACCCGATTTAATCGCGCTTTGCGTAAATATCATCCAGAAAATTTCTCCTGTAATGAAATTCAGATAATTGAAAAATGTAGCGTATGGACTTTGAAACGTGCAGAAGCTTTCTACTCTGTAAAATTTAATACATTAAATCCCAATTGTGGCTATAATATGACATTAGATGGTCCAGGTGGTGTAAATACAGATGAACAAAATGAAAAAATATCAAGAGGTTTAAAAGGTCGTTTAAGAAAAGAAGAAACTAAACAAAAAATATCAAAAAGATTAAAAAATCGACCAAGTCCAATGAAAGGTAGAAAACAAACTCCAGAACATATTAAAAAAAGAGTTTCTAAACTGAAAGGAAGAAAACCATCAGAAATAACAAGAAGAAAAATTAGTAATAGCCTCTCTGGACCTAATCATTTCCTTTTCAACACTCACTTGCCTGAATCTTGGAGAAAAAATATAAGTAAAGGAAGAAAAGGAATAAAAAATTCATTAGAAAGTCTTGCTAAAATACGAGAAACAAAAAGAAAGATCTTTTATCAAAAAAATTTTGGTTTAAATCCAGATGATCTTGAATTTTTTGAAAGTCAAATTCAACAAATTGATGAAAAATTGCGTGATTTCATATATCAAGGTAAAGAACTTCAATGTATTGCTGATTTGATGAAAATAGATATAAACACATTAAGAAACTATATTTCTCGTATATATGGTCAAAGAAGTATACGTCTGGCTCGAAATATTGAAAAGAGAAAAAGGAAATCAACAGGCATAAATCAAGAATTATAAATCAAGATATTAAAGCCAATTTTGCTAAGTTTCATTCAGCTCCTTATTTTCATAAAAAAGGGCAGAAAAGTATGAAAAAAAAAGTGAAAAGAACTCGAAACATCAAAACGAGTTTTTACGAGCCCTTTTAGAAATATAGTATAATAGGAATTTTAGAATTTGATTTCGCCGAGCTTCTTACGCTCATCAATCAAATGTTGCACCACTTCTGGATTTGCCAAAGTCATTGTGTTCCCAATATCACTCTGGGTCGCAATTGCCTTCAAAACACGACGCATAATCTTACCAGATCGAGTCTTGGGTAAAGCATCTGAAAACATAATGATTTCAGGATAGACTGCAGGTCCAGCTGTGGTTCGAACATGCTTCTGAATCTCTTTCTTCAATTCCTCGGTTGGTTCCACACCAGTCATCAAAGTAACATAGGCAAAGATGGTAGAACCTTTTACAGGATGAGGATAAGGACAAACTGCACTTTCTGCTACTGCCTCATGGGAGTTAATTGCAGCCTCAACTTCAGCAGAACCTAATCGGTGTCCAGAAACCTTGATAACATCATCAGAGCGCCCTAAGATGAAGTAATAGCCGTCATCGTCAATTTGGGCATAATCTCCAGTGAAGTAATGTCCTGGGAATTTGGTTAAGTAAGTTTTGACAAAACGCTCATGATCGCCCCAAACAGTTCGCATTAAACCAGGCCATGGCATGTCGTAGGCAAAATAAGCTTGAGTCATACTTTTAGTGACCTTGTTGCCATCTTCATCCAATAAAACGGGATTGATTCCAAAGAAGGGGAAGGTACAACTTCCAGGTTTCATAGGAGTGATAGCTCCTAAATTGACCATCATGTACGACCCGGTTTCTGTCTGCCAGTATGAATCAACAATAGGTCGACCGACTGGTTTTTCACCGGTGGTTCCTTTCCCTACCACTTCCCAATACCACTTCCACTCCGGCCAATTGCACACTTCGCCAACAGTTCCAAGCATTTTAAGTTTAGAAAGGTCAAATTTGTTAACTGGTTCTTCTCCGTATTTCATTAAAGCACGGATAGCAGTTGGGGCGGTATAAAAGTGAGTAACACCGAGTTTTTCACAGATTTCCCAAAATCGACCTTTGTGTGGCCATGTTGGGACACCTTCATACATAACAGTTTTAGCTCCAAGAGCGAGTGGACTGTAAATGATTTGTGTGTGTCCTGTGATCCATCCGATATCTGCGGTGCAGTACCAAACGTCGCGTCCTTCGACTGTGTCACCTTTTAAGTCAATTAAACAGGAATAGTCCCATACATATTTGTTTGTGGACATACCATAAACTAAGTATCCTGCAGTTGTGTGCACGACACCTTTAGGTTTGCCGGTGGTTCCACTGGTGTATAAGATGAATAATGGATCTTCAGCGTCCATAGGTTCGCATGGGCATTCAGTAGATTGTTCTGCCACTAAAGCGGTGAAATCGACATCTTTTTCATATTTGTAAACGTTTTCATCACCAGTGACTTTAACAACTGCCACATGTTCGATTGATGGACATGTTTCGATGATGCCTTTTAAGTTATCTTTCATAGGTCGTGGTCGACCGGCGCGCATAACTTGATCGGCAACGACTAATACTTTACATTGGCTATCATCAATTCGGTCTTTTACAGATTCAGCACTGAATCCACCGAAAACGATAGAGTGGATAGCACCAATACGTGCACAAGCAAGCATGGTTATGGCTAATTCAGAGACCATGGGCAACCATAAGCAGACTCTGTCCCCTTTTTTAATTCCTAATGATTTTAAAGCGTTAGCGGTTTTGCTTACAGCATCTTTTAATTCGGAGAAGGTGAATTCTTTTAAAGTATCATCTTCACCCATCCAGATGAGTGATTTAGCATCCCCATAGCCTTTTTCAACCCAGCGGTCAACACAGTTGTAACAAACGTTTAATTTTCCGCCTACAAACCATTTTCCAACAAAATCTTCAGGGGTAGAGCCGGTCCAAACTTCTTTATATGGTTCAAACCAGTCGACCATTTTAGCTTCTTCCGCCCAGAATTCTCTTGGATTTTCGACGGATTTTTTCCACATTTCGCGGTATTGATCCATTGATTTGATACGCGCGTTTTCAGCGAGTTCAGGCAATGGATAATAGATTTTTTGTTTTTCTTTATCAGATTCAGACATATTCGTCAATCTCACTAATGTTGATTTGAAAAATCGACACAGCCTCAAGGAGGCTTAGTTACTTAGCGGGAGAATAACGATGCTCACGCTAGGTACTGTTGTATGTAAAAATGCATTCATTCAAATAAAAAGCTTGTGGGTTGAAATTTTATAATTCACTCAAAAGCACGAAAAAGTGTGGATAGTTTAGGTGGGTGGAGGAAATTTTGGGAGGGATGTGACCATAAATGCGAAAATTAGAGAAAAACTAAAAAAGACGTAAACAAAAAAAATAAACAGAACAGCAAGAAAAAAAAGTAAATATAATGAAATTAATCGAAAACAAAAACGAAATTAATCGAAAACAAAAACAAAATTAATCGAAAACAAAAACGAAATTAAACGAAAACAAATGAAAATAGATGAAAATAAATATAATTACTTAAAAGAAGAATTGAATAGCAGATAATGAAAGAAAGAATAAATTATTAAATCGGAATCGGCTAATTGGATTTAAAATAAGATTTTTCATTTTTTTATATGTTTAGATAAAATATTATAGAGAGAGTGAAATAATGTAGAAAAAAGAGTATTTGAGACACTATGAAATTGATAAAAATTAATAAAAATTGATAATAATTGATAAAAATTGATAAAAATTGATAAATTTTTTTTAAAAGTTGTTTCTGATAAACAATAAAAAAGGATTTCTGAGAATATGATAACAACTAATTCAAAGTATTTTTCTAAATATTTTTCAAATAATTTTTATAATTACCTGATTAGAAATAAGCCAAAAGAAATAGGATTAAATGAGATAATAGAGGGGGGTAAGTTAACGGATTTTAATTTTAAAGAGTTTTATGGAATCGATAGTCTTATTGAAAATCCGAAATCTTTTTCCAATTTGGAGATTTTTATTTTTGATTTATTAGAATCCTTTGCTGATCATTTTCGTTATAAAATTATTGGATCAATTTCAGATGGTGAAATTTTGATTCAAAATCGAGAAGACGATACACTTCTAAAGTTTAATTTTATTAAAATTTATGGAAATGAAGAATGAAGAATAAAGAATGAACTGGATAAAATATAAATTGTTAATATTAAATATTTACAAAGAGTCTTACCACAAATCGAATAAAGAGCGATTATTTCCATTGAGTTCCTTTTAAGAAAAACCATACATCCGCTGCAACGGCGTATTTATTCGAGTCCAGTGTTGTTATCCATTTTAACATCTGTCGTGGTGTTTTCCAGAAAAATTGAATATCTTCAGTATCGTCCATCTGTGTGCTGCCGACATTCTTTTCATCTACCAATAATTTAACCCAAAACGTTGTTTCATTACTTATTCCTGCACTTTTAGGGAATGGTCCGCTGATTTCCTCTATTTCGCCTGTATATCCTGTTTCTTCTTTAAGTTCACGCAAAGCGGCTTGTGCTGGACTTTCTCCACTATCAATTAATCCAGCAGGAAAACTAATTTCATTTTTCTCAATTGCCACTCGTGGTTGAGAGATAAACAAGATATGACCATACTGCCGAGATTTACAGATAAGTGTGACAACACCATGGGAGTGATTTCGACAAACATAGTTCCATTCTTGTTCTTTATTGTTTTTGTCGATATATTTAGTATTGCGGAGGCATAGCCATTTGGTGGTGAAAATATCCTTTCTGGCAATAATTTTCATACTGTAGGTATTTCCGTCTATGATACTTATATGCTTTCAGTATTCTCAATATGATAATTTTTTACTGATAAAAATTTAGAAAAGGATTTAGAAAAGTATTCTGATCTGATAAAGTAAAAATATAGAGAGAAATGAAGAAGAAAACGGAATGAAGAAGAAAAAGAAAAGAAAAGGAATGAAAGAAGCGAATTGATGAATAAAAAGAAGAAAACTAAATAAAATATTGCAATCACTGAAGAACTAAGGAATAAAATTGAAGACATTTTCGACTAATTTATCTGCTTCTTTAAAATTAGAGATATTGTTTGGATTTTCCAAAAATTGCCAAAATTTCTTCGTGAAATCATTCAATATCAAATCTAAAGCAAGATAAGAAGATAAAAAGAAGATTATAATAGAAATTCACAGAAAATGAAAATATAATATTATTAGGAAATCAAAGAACAAAAACCTATTATATTTTTAAATTCACCAAAATCTACGTAATCAAAAATTAAAATATGCTATTTATTTTCCATTTTTTGGACTAATTGGGGAAATAATTTAACGATCTCCTTATTTTTCTGAATTTCTTCCAACCAGCAATCTTCAAGATCGTCTTCTATTTTTAAGTTTCTTTCTTTAATTGTCTGAATAGTAGGAACATAAATATATGCTTCTTGAGCTGTACCATCAAGTAATTCTACCGAAATTTTCTCTCTAGTGAAAAGACCTGTTTCTACACCTTCATATACATCTAATTTTGCAACATGTGAAGGACTGAGGGAAAAGACTAAAGCATAAAATCCGAAATTTTGTGGATCCTTTAATATAAAGGGAAAAATGGTATCACCCATCCAAATTCGCCGATAATTTCGCACAATGCACACTTTTACGTCTGTTGATTTGAGATAAGTTTTATTTGGAATAAATGTTCCATAGCCTACAATGTAAATCGGCGAATCATTTGAATTCATACTAAGACATAAGCCTTGGCGATATATATTTGTTATTTTGCAAATTACAAAAAAAAGATGAAATACAGCAATAGTGAAAATAAGATAGATATTACTAAAATAATTGAGACTGATTTGTGAAAATCTATATGAATATTAATAATAATCCAATAAAATCCATTTTTTTTATTTAATTTTGTCTTTGCGAGAATTAAATTTATTTAAGTAAACTTAAATATTAAGATTGATTAATCATTTTAAGATGGGTCAAACTGATTCTTTACTTCAAAAATGGTTAGAAATTGTTATACGTCTGTCAATGCATAATGTAGTTCTCTTTTCAAAAAAAAGGAATTTATCCATATCTCAAATTAGCGCATTGATGTATATCCATCGTCAAAATCAATGTGGAATTTCACATCTAGGGAGCAATTTAGGGATAACAAGTGCAGCTGCCAGTCAAATGCTAGATCGATTGGTTAAGCAGCAATTTATTACAAGACAAGAAGATCCAAATGATAGAAGAGTAAAGAAACTCACTTTGACAGAAAAGGGAAAAAAAATTTTAAAAAAAAGTTTTCAAGCCCGTCAATACTGGCAAAAAGACCTTATTAAAATGCTAACCCCTGAAGAAGAACAAAAGGTACAAATTGCACTTAAAATTTTGATCCATAAATCAGAAGATCTTGTTCAACCCCAAAAACACAAATGCAACGATGATATTCGCTAAATTAATAGATTAAAATAAGCACTATAGAAATAAATAAAAAAGCACTACAGAAAAGCAATTATCCAAATAAACATAATATAAGAGATATCAAACAATGGTACATATAACAAAATATGCTAAGCCCTATCTGCCGATGATTTTAATTGCAGTTGGGTTGCTTTTTGCCCAAGCAAATTTTGATTTGGCTTTACCAGATTATTTCTCAAGAATTGTAAATGTTGGCATTCAGCAAAATGGAATTGAAGACGCAGTTCCAATTGCAATTCGAGAAAATCAAATGAATCACACATTCCTCTTTATGAGTAAAGAAAACAAATCTGTAGTTTTGCAGGCATATGAATTAAAAAGCAACAACTCTGCAGATTTTATGGAATATGTGGAAGAATTTCCACTTCTAAGAAATGAATCACTGTACATACTTACTCAAGATAATGATACAATTCATGAACAATTGAATTCAGTGATGGCAGATGTTTTATTGGTGGTTTTTACTCTTGAACAAATTCAAGCGAATTCAACAGAAATTCAAAATCAAAACATGAATTTATCTATTGGTTTTGATATGTCTAAAATCCCACCTGGAATGGATCTTTTCACTTTTCTAAGTCTTCTTCCTTCCGAACAACTTATGGAAATAAGAGACAGTATAAATCAAAAATTGTTGAGCTTGGGTGAAGATATGATCAAACAAGCAGCTATTTTTGCAGTGAAAGCAGAATATGAAGCCATTGGAATAGATACTGACAAAATACAAATGGATTATATAATGCGCATCGGAGGATTAATGCTTCTTCTTACACTGCTTTCAGCAATTTGTACTGTAATTGTAGGGTATCTTTCAGCAAAGACTGCGGCGGGAATGGCCAGGGATCTACGTACAGATGTTTTCAGAAAGGTAGAAAGTTTTTCAAACGCAGAATTTGATCAATTTTCAACAGCCTCATTAATTACTCGAACAACAAATGATATTACACAAATTCAGTTAGTAATGATAATGCTAATACGTCTTGTTGTTTATGCACCGATTTTAGGAATAGGAGGAATAATTCGGGCATTTGCCAAGGATGCATCCATGTGGTGGTTGATTGCAATTGCAGTTGGATTTTTAATCAGCTTAGTTCTAATTATTGTTAAAATTGCATTGCCAAGATTCAAGAGTATTCAAAACTTAGTTGACCGTCTGAATTTGATCGCGCGTGAAAATCTCTCAGGTATAATGGTAATTCGAGCTTTTAATATGCAACAATTTGAAGAAAAGCGATTTGATGGTGCAAATGCAGATTTAACGGGAGTAAGTCTTTATGTTAATCGTGTTTTAGTTCTGCTGATGCCAGTAATGATGTTTACTATGAATGCACTAGCAGTAGTGATTATTTGGGTTGGATCTCATAGAGTTGCGGATGCAAATATGCAAGTTGGAGATATGATGGCATTCATGCAGTATGCAATTCAAATTGTGATGGCATTTCTAATGTTATCAATGATGTTCATAATCTTACCCCGTGCCACCGTTTCTGCCAGCAGAATTGCAGAAGTTCTATCTACAGAACCTACAATCAATGATCCAACGGAACCTAAAACTTGGCAAAAAGATTTTCAAGGTAAAGTAGAATTTGACAATGTTTCATTTAAATACCCTGGTGGTGAAGAGTACGCTCTAGAAAAAATCTCCTTTACTGCCAATCCAGGTCAAGTAACCGCCTTTATTGGTGCAACTGGTTCTGGAAAATCGACATTAATTCATTTACTGCTCAGATTCTATGATGTAACTGAAGGTGCCATTAAAATCGATGGAATTGATATCCGGGATGTCACCCAACATTCTTTAAGAGAAAAAATCGGATATGTTCCACAAAAAAGCGTTCTCTTTTCTGGTACTATTGGTTCTAATTTAAAATATGCAGATGAAAATGCAGATGATGATACTTTGAACACAGCAATATCAATTGCTCAAGCGAAAGAATTTGTTGAATCTTCTCCCGAAAAATATAACACACTTATAGCTCAAGGTGGAATAAATGTCTCAGGAGGACAAAAACAACGATTGGCAATTGCACGTGCACTAGTAAAAAAAGCACCAATAAATATCCTAGATGACAGTTCTTCTGCCTTAGATTTTAAAACAGATGCTGCTTTACGACATGCTTTAAAGCAGGAAATGGGAAATAAAACGCTTTTTTTGGTTACACAGCGAGTCTCTTCTGTAATGAATGCAGATCAAATTATAGTGCTAGACGAAGGAAAATTAGTCGGAAAAGGTACTCATCGAGATTTACTTGAAACATGTGAGATTTATAAAGAAATAGCACTTTCACAACTTGCATTGGAGGAACTACAATGATCAGATCACCAAATTCTCCTTTAAAATCAATACAAAATCCCTCTAAAAACTCTACAGAAAAACCTTCTAAAGGTCCAAGTGGTTTTCGTAGCAGGCAACATTCTATGATGATGAGTGGAGAAAAAGCAAGGAATTTTAAACAAACCATGCGAAATCTAGGCCAATATTTACGAGAATATCGATTTCAAATTTGGATTGTAATTTTCTTTGCAATTCTTTCAACAACTGCGAGTATTGTTGGTCCAAAAATTTTAGGAAAAGCTACAACATCCTTATTTGAAGGAATAATCACAGAATTAAACGGAACAGGTACCATTGATTTCGGTTATATTGGTTTAATTGTTGTTGTAACTCTGTTACTGTATGCAATATCTATGCTTTTCGCATATATTCAAGGATGGATAATGGCAAAAGTTTCTACCATTGTGGCATATAAATTTCGAAGGGATATTTCGCAGAAAATTAATAGACTTCCATTGAAATATTTTGATAACACCACTCAGGGTGAAGTACTTTCAAGATTAACAAATGATGTTGATACAGTTAATCAAACATTAAGTCAAAGCATGTCCCAAATAATAACTTCAGTTGTTACAGTAATTGGAGTATTAGTTATGATGTTCACTATAAATTGGATAATGACATTAGCTTCTTTGATTATCATCCCCCTATCAATGGTTTTCATCAGTTTCATCATCAAAAAATCACAAAAATACTTCAAGCAGCAACAGGATGAACTCGGACATGTTAACGGCCACGTAGAAGAAATGTATGGAGGTCATGTTGTTGTCAAAGCTTTCAATGGTGAAGAAAGAAGTATTCAAGAATTTGATAAACACAATAATTCGTTATATGGTGTAATGTGGAAATCACAATTTCTTTCTGGATTGATGATGCCATTAATGCGTTTTATTGGTAATTTAGGTTATGTAGCAGTAGTTATTCTTGGCGGATGGTTGGCAAGTATTGGAAGCATTTCAGTGGGAGATATCCAGGCGTTCATTCAATATGTGCGCTCATTCACACAACCTATGTCACAATTGGCAAATATATCCAATGTTCTTCAACAAACAGCCGCTGCAGCTGAACGAGTCTTTGAATTTTTATCTGAGGAAGAAGAAACACCAGATACACCTAATCCAATAAAAGTTCCAGAAGTAATGGGAGAAGTAGAATTTCAACATGTGCATTTCGGTTATACACCCGATAAAATAATTATCAAAGATTTTTCAGCTAAAGCAAATCCAGGGCAAAAAATAGCTATTGTTGGTCCAACAGGAGCAGGAAAAACTACAATGGTTAAATTACTAATGCGGTTCTACGATTTGAATGAAGGTGCCATTTTAGTTGAAGGTCATAACATTACAGAATTTACTCGACGGGATTTACGTTCAATGTTTGGAATGGTACTGCAAGATACCTGGTTGTATAATGATACAATCATGGAAAATATTCGTTATGGGAAACCTGATGCTACAGATGAAGAAGTCATTGCTGCAGCAACTGCGGCTCATGTGGACCATTTTATTCACACATTACCAGGAGGATATCAAATGGTTTTGAATGAAGAGACAACTAACTTATCTCAAGGACAAATGCAGCTTTTAACGATTGCCAGAGCGATTTTAGCCAATCCAAAGATTCTCATTCTGGATGAAGCCACGAGTTCAGTAGATACACGCACAGAAATATTGATTCAAAAAGCGATGGATAAATTAATGGAAAATCGAACAAGCTTTGTAATTGCACACCGATTATCAACCATACGAGATGCAGATTTAATTTTAGTTATGTGCGATGGAGATATTATAGAACAAGGTTCTCATGAAGAATTGTTGGCTAAAAAAGGATTTTATGCAGATATTTACAACAGCCAATTCGAGCATATTCCTTTACTGAGCATAAACCAAAAATAATAGTATTTTTGACTATTTTTAAGAATGAAGGATCAATTAAGAGAAGCCTTATTTTTTAAATTATTTCAATATTATCGTTCAAAAAAATCTCATTGACAATTTCATTGAAGTTTTAGAGCAAAACATACACTATTTTAAAGCTTATGACAAAGAAAAGTAGGAATATGCATAAATTGATATTTTTATAAAACTCTCAAACTGGCAAAAATATGTTTTCCGCAGTTACAGTTGCTATAAAGGAAATACAAGACTATTTGTGACAAAAGTTTTATTAAATTATCTGGCGGAGAATATTAATAGTAGGATTAAGACTCGCGTGCATTAAACTGGTCCTAAAACACCTGAGGGTTTAGAACAGCGACTTCAGGCATATATTACAATCACAAATGAACCCAAAATCTTATAAATTACCATTGTTTCACACCGATTTAGCCCAAAAATGCTCTTTAATGAGTGGAATAATTCAGGAATTAAACGATTATTTCAATTAAACGAAAAATGGGGGAAAAAAATTCAAACCGAGGTGTTAGTGAATTGATCCTTCGTAATTAAAAATAGCCGTATTTTTATTTTTTCATCTTTTTTTCAAATACCATATATTTCTTTTATTCTCATGCGATTAATGTTCATAAGAAGAATTATCAGAAATTTTTCTATTATCCTTAAATTACTTACTGCAATAGCACATCTCTATTAGCTGAACATAAAAAAAAAACTGCGAACAATCGATCCAGCAAATTATAAATAAATACCCATGAAAATAATAAATTTTGAATTTTTAAATTCGATGATGAATTTTCAAGTCGAAGGATAAATTAGAAGATTACTCATTTTTCTTTTTTCATCTCACATTTTAACACACCAATATATCCAACAAAGGAGATTTTAGAATTTTGGTATTTAGGAATGAATATTGAAAGTTATGGCGAATAGTAATTGAGTCCAATATCGTCGGATTATTTTGACAGATGATGCAGGCTCGAATTCGCTTCTCGATACTCTCGACCGTTTTCGGCACTGTTAATACAAGAAAATTCGAAAGCAAACTATTTTTATGTTCTGCAAGATTATTTTGGATGTGTTTTAATGCGTAAAGATGTATAACTTCTGCTAACGCTGCGCCAACAGCAGGAGAAATTTCTTTACCAACTCATACCGTTTTTCGGTACGGATCAATTTTTGCATAGCCCCGTTTTCCCTTGTTAAATACGGTGCGAAATCTTTTTCGGCCTCGTTTTTTCTTCACTTTTGAAGATTGCTTTTTCTTATTTTGATTGTTCTTTACTTCTTTCGGTCTACCTCGCTTCTTTTTAAGCTGATGGTTCAAATTTTCAATTTTCTCTGTGTAAAAATATTTCTTTTTCGCTCTTTTTTTGGCAAAATCTGATTTCACTCCAATTGTGGTAGTGATTCGATTGTTTTTTTCGTAGTTAAATCTTTCAATCACAATGTCTTTATAGGTTTTTTTATGTTTGTGCATAATTAGGGTTATTGGGCGATTTAGATTCTTAACACAAGCCCGAGTTCCATTCCAAGCATCTGCTGTAAGAACTTCAATCCGTTCTTGTGAGTTAGAATCCGCTTCCAAGATTACATCACGAATATCTTCCCATTTACGTGTTTCAGAAACTTTTAAGCCTAATACTTTATGAGTAGAATATTATGTACCCAAATTCGAAATTCTTCTTCAACTTGAAAATGCATCCAAATGTTTATATATATGACTATGACTAATATATATTGTAAACTTTATGTTTACATTTAAACAAAACAAATTACTCCATATTAATTTGAATTTAAATATCAACTAAAATTTTTTAATATCAATTAGAATATTTAAATGATATGAAATAGGAGGAATATAAAAGGTGAATTTAATGGAAGAAAAGTTTCCGATTGAAAAAATTCGTGAACTTTTAAAAAATGGAATGCCTTTGAATGAAATTATGTCAAGAGTTATGAAAATTGGTGCCGAAATTGTTGAAAATTTTGGCCATAAAGACTATAGTAGCCCAATGGAACTTTTTAAAGAAATACAAGATGGAACTTCTCCTTTAAATAAAATTGAAGGACAATTATCACCTGTTATTCAAGATCAAAAAACAAATGTTTTTGCTGTAAAAGTTTGCCCAATGAAAAAAATTATGCAAGAAATGTCGAAAGGTGATGAATACGACCAAAACGTAAATTCTGTTTTAGATGATTTTCATCTAAGAGAAAATGAAACATCAGGAAATTATAGTGATATTGGTTGTTATATTCAACAACAAATTAGACAAATGCTTATTTCTTCGTTTACTTTAAACGGTAAATATGATTTTAATTTAATTCATTTAGGGTGTGATAAAGGAAAAGGGAGAAATATCAGCGAAGGTGATGTTGAAGCAATCAAAATGGACCGAGAAATGCTTTCAAAACTTTTGGATGAAAATGACTGCGTTTATGCAATTTCTGTAAAGGAGGGGCAATAAAATGAGTGAATCAACCTTAAAAAAGGAATTATTTTATAAAATTGTTGAAGTATTAGAAGAGAAAATTTCCATGTCAGCTTATTATACTGTAGAATTAGCATGTCAAAATATAAATAAAACTCCTGAACAAATAACAAAAGAAGATTTACCGAATGTTGTTAATGCTATCTTAGATATCTACAAAGAATACTACCCACATCGAGTTGCTGATGTTGGAAATCATCTCTCTATGGCATTATTACAAAAATTTGATATAAAAAGGAAAAAACGACGACGAGGTTTTGTCTTTTTCAAAAGGTGATAATAATGTGGGTTTACCTTGTAATTGACAAAAATGGAATTCCTATAATTCAATATCCACTGTTAGATGATACAAACATCGATGGTCAGATGAAAATGAATACTATTTTACTTTCAGGATTATTAAGTGCATTAAATACTTTAAGCATTGAAGCAACTGGAGAAACTATTTCAAAAGTAAATTTTGGATCAATTCAAGCAGTAATCTCTCGTGATAAAAATAAATGTCTTCATGTAGTTTTTGGAGAAGAGAATATTCCTATTGAAATACTTCGAGAAATTCATATACAAGCTAAAGACACGTTTTTATTATCAATGAATAAATTTAGGTCAGATGATGAGTCATTTAAGTCACTTGATTCAAATGAAATGCAAAATGATGTAAGAGATTTGTTCGCTCCAATATTCTTTTTATACAAAAAAAAAATCTTGAATTATAATAAAATTAACTAATGATAACATCTTATTTAAGTATTTGGGTTGGTTAGGTATGGTCTTGTCTAAAAAATGTAGAGAGACCTGCTAACGGCTTAACGTGTTGGTGCTATTGTACCATGGCTGATGAACCGATAATATCGGTTGACTAACTGATACCATTTTTTTTCAAGTACTTGCAATTTTTAATTACGAAGAATCAATTCATTGAAGCCTCGGTATGAATTTTTCTTCTTTTTTTCTTCTTTTTTTCCTCTATTTTTCCTTCAATTGAAATTATTGCTTAATTCTTGAATTGTTCTATATATTAAATAGAATTATTGGGCGAAATAGGTGTGCAACAATGGTAATTCCTAAGATTTCTGGTTTATTTCTGGCGATAATAAATGCCCGAAGTCGCTGATCTAAACCCTCAGCTGTTTTAGGAACAGTTAAATGAACACAAGTCTCAATCACACTATTTATATTCTCCGCTAGATTATTTGATATAGATTTGTGCCAAAATTAGTCTTGTGTTTCCCTAAAAGCAGCTGCAACTGTGGGAAGCACATCTTTTGCCAATCTTAGAGTTTTACGAGAAGGGTCAATTTTTGCATATTTCCGTTTTCCTCTGTCAAAAATTGTAAAGAGTCCTTTCCGTCCTCGCTTTATTTTTGGTTTTTGGTTTTTTCTTTGTTTTCCTTGCCCGTTTTTCACTCCTTTTGGTTTTCCCCTTTTTTTTGATATTGGCACACTCAAATCATCTTTATTCTCTAGGCAAAAGTATTCTCACTTTCGCCGTTTTTTAAAAAAATCGGTTTTAAGACCTATTTTAGTGATTATCCGCTTCGTATTTTCATAGTCAATATGCCAAATAACGGCTTTATCATAGGTTTTTTTTTGTTTGTGAATTACTAAGGTAATATTACGCGTCAAATTCTTGCTCATTGTTTGTGTAGCACCCCATGCATCGGCAGTAATTACCTTTATCGGTAATTTTGTATTTCGATTCGCTTCTTCAAAAACTTCATGGATGTCTTTTTCATTCCGCGTTTTTGAAACCTTTATTCCGAGGATTTTATGAGTAGTATAACCCGTGAACATTATAATATACAACGCTACACCGTATATCCGAATGAAAGTTTTATCTTCTGCAACTGCAGTATCATTCGTTAATTCCACAACCAAATTTTTTAATCCCTGAAGATTTGAGATTGTTTTCTCTATCTTAAAACGCAAATAGCAAATGAGAGCATCAGAAACGCTATATTTTTCGGCTATAGCACTCTGACTGATTTTTCCTTCCATGATTTCTTTTGTCATCTTACCGAGCATACTGTCAAGCACTTTTTTGACACCTCCAGATGTAGTCAAAGCAAATTGTCGGGCAGTATTGTGTGTTTTATTGAATAAACATTAAGGATTTTTACACTAATAATATTGAACTCTTCTACCTTTCCGTTTATGAGTGCATATACTCCGACGACAGCAGAGCGACATTCTGGGCATAAAACAGGTATTATTTCTAGAATTCCTTCCCTTCCATCTTCGAAATTAATGCATAATGGCACGAATAATGGAAGATATTCCTTTTTAGGGCATCCTACCATAGGATAACACTTGATCAATGTGATTTAAACATTTTCAAAACATCGGTTTGCGAACTGACTTGAAATAGATGCTTAAGGTATTGTACACTTTGCATATAAATTTCAACTAGGTTGCC
Source organism: Candidatus Harpocratesius repetitus (assembly GCA_021498095.1). Lineage (GTDB taxonomy): Archaea > Asgardarchaeota > Lokiarchaeia > Sigyniarchaeales > Promethearchaeaceae > Harpocratesius > Harpocratesius repetitus. The sequence continues at coordinate 2,465,941 of JAIZWK010000001.1, forward strand.
AAAAATAAATATTTGAAAGATAATTTGGGAATAATTTAGAAAATATTGCTTCTCTTAATTGATCTTTTATCCTTAAAAATAATCAATTCTATTCTTAATTTGTATTTTAAAAATAAATCTAAAATATGTTAAATAAATAAGAAATGACTGATTTCTGGTAAAATTTAGAGAAAGATAGTACAAATGATTAAATCTTGCGGCTCTTTATAGTTTTTTCATCACAATGTAGTTATAAGTTACTGAAATTTTTCTATCCTGAATTGTTTTAAACCCCTCTGTATTATTGACAAAATCTTCTGTGGTGATTGGGGATGTGTTCTAAGTAGAATTACTCCAAATGGTTTCATTTTTTGATTAAAAACTAAATAACCAAAATCTTTATCTAGTGAAATAATAATTCTTTTATATTTTCTACTAATTTTTATAATCTTTTATCCTTAATTCCTCTAAATTTTTCACTTATTGATATAACATCATATCCTGTATCTTTTAACGAAAGATAAACAGATTTAGGAATATTCTCATCTAAAAGAAATTTAAAATTCATCAAATTCAACATCATAATTGAGGATATTTTATCTTTTTTAATTTAAACGCTTTTTTGAATATCATTCATATATTTCCGACTTAATTCTGAAATATCGCAATTCTTTTTTTGTCGAACTCGATTTTTTCAAAGAATTTATTAAAAATTTACCATCCTCTTTATAAATTCTTCAATTTGATGTCGATTTTATCATAATTTTTGAATTACATATCTTAAATTTGGCACCTTGGTAAAATCGACAAAAAATAAGGAAGGATATTTTAGATTTGAGTCGGAAGAATTAAGATGATGAGATGAAAAAATTCGAATCTTTGAAATTTAAAATACCCTCAATTAAGCTTCAATCTTGAAAATCTGTTCTTCACGAATACTTTTCGTGGCATAATGTAAAACGGCCAAAATATCTTCTTTTGTAATATTATATTCATCTTGAATTTTATCATAAGACCAATCTTGCGCTAATAATTCCAAAATAAAATCTACTGAAAGACGAGTGCCTTTAATACATGGTTTTCCGACACAAATAGAAGGATCAATAATAATTCTTTTAGACATACAATTAACTAATTTAAACACGATAATATAAATTTCACTTTTAGTCCTTCAGTTTAAATTATAAATTTAAGGTAGATTTTGTTAAAATTCTTCATAAAAAAAGTGTACGGGATGATATCTATCATATAATTGATTCAATCATCTTTATTGCACATAAAAAATTCCTTTTCAAAAAATAATCTCGAATGAACGCTTCAATTTATCTTCATAAGTTCTGATATACTATAGATAGAATTGAATATGGTGCTTTTTTTCTGAATATTTCCTTCAACTGGCGCTTTAATATACAAACCCTTGAATCTTGACGACATAAAATATCCGTTAAGAATAGAGTGCTTGTTTTTTAAAAGAACACAGAAATTAAAAGAAAATAATTGCTGTTATATCTATTTGTTTATTGGATTATCGATAAATCTTTATAATTGCACACCGATTATTAACTATACGAGATGCAGATTTAATTTTAGTTATGCGTGATGGAGATATTGTGGAACAAGGTATTCATGAAAAATTAATAACCAAAAAAGGATTTTATGCAGAAATTTACAACAATCAATTCGAGCACATTCCTTTATTGAACATACTCCAATAATAATAATATATTTTATTTCTTCATCTTTTTTTCAATTACCATATATTTTATTATCATGCGATTAATGTTCATAAGAAGAATTATCAGAAATTTTTATTATTATCCTTAAATTATTTACTGCAATGGCACATCTCTATTTAGCTGATCAAAAAAAAACCCGTGAACTATCTATCCAGCAAATTACCCATAAAAAGAAAACCCCTAATAAACAATCTGTTAGAGACAAAAAAGCAGAGCAAAGTTGGGGTGATACTATGGGAGGTATTTTGAGAATTATTAAATGGATTGATCGATATAAGATCTATCGTTTAGGAAAATTTCGTTCAATGTCAGCTTTGAATGCATGGGGACATCTACTAGGAAAACTTGTTTTTGGTAGTTCATCCAAAATCCAGAGAAGGGTTAAGGTAAGCTTACGAGCACTGTATCCAAATGCAAGTCCAAAAGCAATTCACACTATGTTCAATACTCATGTGAAATACATGGGTATGTTATTAATGGATATTATTTTTAGACTTCCTTTTCTTTGTGATTATCCTCCAGGCGAGCAAGTTAAGGAATTAAATTATATCAATTTTGAAAGATTGGAAAAGGTACTTGAGAAAGGAAAGGGTGCAATTGTCCTTATCTTACATCTCGGAGAACACTTTCATAATCCTCTTGGTGTTTTTATTCACCCTAAAAAATATAACATGTCTGTTGTCGCCAGTATTAAAAACCTTCCGATGTATGAATTTAATAATCGCCCTCATTTTGATAATCTATATATTTACGCTAGTACAAAATTTGCAAAAATATCTAAGATACTTCAGAAAAACTTGACAAATAACCATGCTTTAGTCATGTATCATGATTATTCATCCAAAACTCAGTTGAAAGTTCCATTTATTGCAGGCAAATTACCTTTTCTGATTAACACACCACAAAGTTACATTAGGCTCCATCGACTTACAGGAGCAGAAATTCTTCCATTGATTACAGTTCCTGAAGGTGTGTTTGGAAAATCGAAACTTTTCTTTTTAGATAATACAAGTATAAAAAAAGTATCTGAAAAATATTGGAATGCTCCATCAGAAGAATTTCATGGCAGGATGTCTACAGAGATAAATCGAATAATGTATCCATGGGTTCGAAAATATGCACCTTGGTGGGAAGAACTCATGCGTCTGGCTGGAATGAGAAGTAAAGATGAATTAAAGATACCTGCAAACATAACTTTAGAAGAATTCTTAACAACAATAAAAGGCAAAATGCAATCTGTTATCTCAGGTAGTTGGGAGCCAGATAGACAAGATGAGCAGATCCTTCAAAAGATTGAAAATGCGTTTCAAAGTGCATTTGAGAAAATAAAATCACCAAAATCTATATTCCGACCACATAAATCGGTTATTCGCTTATCTCTCATGACTGGAATGGAAGAATTACAAAAAATGGCAAAAATTGTTCAGCAAGAATGTCGAAAAAAAGGAGAATTAGAATTGGAATCTATTTTTGCCAAATTATCTGAAGAATTTAAAGCTTTAACCCCATAAAGAATGAAAGTCTGTTTTTCATGTTTATATAATGATGCTTGCAGGCTCATTTTATTTCTTTTTTGATTTATCTGATTTTTTAACTTTTTCTGCTTTTAGATGTAGGGCGTTAATTTGCTCTTCAGATAGATCTAAAGGTTTTTCTAATTTTTCAGGATGTTCTATAAAATCCTGCAAAATATCTAATGTCCTACCCCAATAAATACCGTCAGCAATTCGCTCATCCAAATTGAAATTCAAATCCATAACTCTATGCACTTGCACCTCACCTGTTTCTTGATTCACTACAGTATCTTTATGAATTTTTCCAATCACTGCAAAAATGGAAGTTGTACCCATCTCAAAGAGGTGATGAAAAACTGCATGCATGTTTAAGGACCCTAAATGAGCTAAATATACAGTAGAATACATGGGCAAATCTTTTGTTATTGAATGAACAGGATGATTCATTTTATCCAGTTTCCAAATTACTTTAATGAGCAATTTTATAAACCAACGAGGCATTGCTCCAAAGAATCTCACATCTTCAGCATTGGGATTATCACCCTCCCGAGCTTTATAAATTTCTTTAGTTAAGCGGTCGTGAACTGAAAATAAAGTGTCATTTGGTTTGAAATAAATTGTTGCATTAACTTCTTCACCGTCATCTGATTTTTCCCGTTTAACAACGAATGAGATTTTCATTTCATTTCGTTGCCATAATCTTCTACCAGAAACAAATCTATTCGCCCTTGGACGTAAACAAAGTGTTTGAGCCATCGATGAGAGCACCACATCAAAAAGTGTAATTTTATCTGCTCTGTTGGAATTGATACTATCCAAATATGCCAATGTGTGTTCGAGATCAATTTTCATTGGAAATAAAGCAAAAGAATCGTTTCTTCGGTGCATAATATGAAAAGCAAGTTCTTGATACTTACTTATCCCTTTCACTAGGGTAGCGTCTGGTCTTCGTGGCATGATTATATTTTGTGCAAAGACTTTATCAAAGTATTGCTTTTTTATTGCTTTTTTATTGCATTTTTATTATTTTTTATTGCTTATTTAATTGGTTTAAAGACTTTTGCCATGTTTGAATTCGATCAATTAATGATTGTGGAGAAAATGGTTTGAATAAAACGCCTAAATCATAATTATCCATAGGAGGAATTTCTTTTTCTGAATATCCTGTAATAAAAAGAACTGCTTGAGTTGGTGTTATTTCTTTAATTCTATGATAAACATCCACTCCATTCATACTTGGAAGATTAATATCTAAAATTATTAGAGAAAATTGAGATTTAAAGGTTCTATAAATTTGTAATCCTTTTAATCCATCGTCTGACTCATAGAAAGCGGCTTTAGATTGCAAAAGGAACTTTTTTATAGTCTCTCGGATATCTCTTTCATCTTCTATTATTAAAATAGTTAAATTCGAAAAATCAGGTATTTTTTTAATTAATTGTTCAGAAGATTTATGTTTTGACTCAATATTAGTTAAACTTGAATTTGCGATGAGTGGAAATGAAAGATTGAAGGTAGTTCCTTTCGTTTGCTCGCTTTTAAAGTCAATATTTCCTCCCATTGTTGAAACAAAATTATGAACAATGGTAAGACCTAAGCCAGTTCCTTTTTTTCCCTTTTTCTTTGTTGTAAAGAAAGGATCATATATTTTATCTTGAATTTCTAAAGGGATTCCTTTTCCAGTATCAGATATTGATATTTGAAAATCATACATTTTATCGAATTTCAATTCAATTTTATTCTGAAGTTGGATTTTTTTGATCATTTCTGAAAGAATTTCTCCTGAAAGAAACTTCGGAATTGGTGTTGTTGAAATTGTTATTGAACCTTCACCAGAAATCGAATCCCGAGCATTAATAAGTAGATTTATAAAAATTTGACTAAAATAACTAGGATCCCCAACTAAGAATACCTGTTCAAGATAAAAATGAGTAACAAGGGTTATTCTTTTATCAATAATATTAGAAAATGAAATATAGACTTCTTTTAAGATAGCATGAATATCTACAATCTGAAATTCTACATCTTTTGAATGAGAAAAACTTAGAATTTGTTTATTTATTAATTTTGAGCGGGAAATTATTTCATTAATGTGGGCGATGTATTCTTTTGATTCTTTTAGTAGATTTTCTGGAAAATTATTTACTTCACCACTATTATTTAATTTTGTTGAATGTGTGTTTTGATTTGTTTCTTTTTGTAAATAACTTTCCATCTCATCCAAGTCTAATTCAATAAGTGATGTATATCCTTGGATTCCACTAAGTAAATTATTAAAATCATGGGCAATTCCGCCAGCTAATGTTCCAAGTGAATTTAATTTTTGCTTTACACTCAAATCTTCCATTAATCTCTGCTTTTCTTCTGCATTTTTCCGAATTATATTGATTTTATCTTTTAAGCTTTTCATTAATATTCCGATAATTAAAGCAAGTAAAAGACCAACAACCATAATCTGAAAATTATAAAAATATGAAACTTGCCGTAAAAATTCTTGATTAGGTCGAAGTAAAATTTGAATAGGAATATTGTATAAGTTAAATTCCTTAACAACAACAAAATCATCATCTTTTGTAAAATTTTCATTATAATGATATAGTTCAGTTCCTTCACTTGAAATATACATAGAATAATCTTGAATTCCAGGAATACTTTCATTACTTTCGATTAATTGGTGAAATAATATTGTAAAATCAAATACACCATTGAAAAAACCAGTTATATTTCCATTATAAATCAAAGGAAAATATGTCACAAATCCAAATCCTCCCTGGAAAAACTGGACTAAACCTGAAATTCCAAAATTACCTGAAGATTCTGCATAAGCAAAAGCTTCATTATAATCCCCACTAACCAAATATCGAATATTTTTATTTAAAGCACCTTCATTTGGTTCAAATGGATATATCCATCGAATTGTGCCATTCCAATCTATCCAGTTTATTGCTAAAAAACCTGAATGTAATTCATAAAATGATGGTACATATTTAAGATATCTATTGTAATCATAAAGAGAAGATTCATTTTCCGTATTTAACCATAATTGAGTCAAAAGATGTAAAGATTGAATTCTTGCATCCATTTCAGAAAGAATGCTATCAGTAAGATCATCAGAAACTTTTATTGATTGAGAAATTTGATTTTGCTGGCGTTGAGAAATATCATTAATCCAAAGTGAAGTGTCAAATATTATTATCAGCAAGACTACTATTGATATATTATGCTTTTCATAGAAACGCCTAAAATTTAGCAAAATTATTCCCCAATGGGTATGCAGATATGATAATATTTATTTATGTTTTTTATAAATAATGTTAGAATAATTCTAATTATAAAAAATCTCATTGATAGCAACTGTTTCAATCATATTATCGATTTTCTAGATTGAATAGAAAACAATTATTTAATGCATTTTTATTTTAATATTTGAATGAGATTCATGATATTCAACTTAAAAATTAAAAAACTTATCAACAGCAAAAAAATTTTTGATCATAGTTGATTCGTAAAAAAAAATCATATCCATATATATTGATTTATTTTGATAAATTATGGATTGATCAACACTAAAGTGATTTAATTAAATAAAGAAAAAGTCAAAATAATTATTTTGCTTTTCACCCCAACCTCGAAGGTGTGAAAGAATTATCAAAAATTTGATATAAATTCAGGAGAAGAGGTTATTTTATCTGATGGATCAGTAATCTCAGCGTTAATGGTTAGTGCAGCGATTCCTATGATTTTCCCACCTGTTGTAATTGGTCATCACGAATTAATCGATGGTGGTGTCGTGAACAATACTCCTATTTCAACAGCTGTAAAGCTTGGAGCAACACACATTATTGTATTGCCAACAGGATATACATGTGACCGTAAAACAACTCCAAAATCGATAATTGAAATGATTTTAACTACATTTTCATATATGATGCATCAAAAATTAGGTACTGACTTAGAATTATATAAAGAACAAGTTCAAATCCACCTTATTCCACCACTATGTCCACTTTCAATATCAGCACATGATTTTTCCCACTCCAAAAATCTAATTGATGAAGTATATCATAAAACAAATATTTGGATCCAATCTGGAGGATTTCAGAAAATACGACCTCCTAACATTATTAGAATTCATACTCATCTTTCATGAATTTAATTTTTCTTTTTGTAAGAATGCTCAAAATGATGTATATTGAAATGAAATCCTTTTAATGATAATGATAATTTTTTACTGATCAAAACTGATCAAAAAATTTTTTGCTGTTGATAAGTTTTTTTCATATTTTTAATGCTTATGCAATAAATATTTGTCTATATTCACCTTTACTTGCAAATTGGAAGGATCTATGAAAAATTTTATCTTAATGTTCAGTTTTGGCCATCCTAAAGGAGAATAAAATTCTAATTTTTCTAAATTTGAAGGAATACAAATAAAATCTACTGGTTTCAAGAATGATGGATCATTTATTGTAAATTTTAGAAACCCATTTTTTACTGTTAAATGACCTGTTACCACATCTCCATAAGATCCATAATTTCCTTCTAAAATTTCAAGTTTTTGTGTAATCATTAATTCTGGGATTGCATCATAGATTTCCTTATCTAAAATAATTGCTAAAATGATGCGAGAGAGATTTTGAGCAATTGCACCCATATTTGAATTAATTGCAATCGAAATTCCGATTTTTAATTCTGGAATAAGTGCAGTATAATTTGAAAAATTTAATCCATTTCCCTCAATATGAACAAGTTTGTTATTGAAAAAATTATCTTCAATGAACCATCCATATCCAAAACTTGCATTATTTGGTGAGTAGATTGAATTTTCTTCAAGATCAATATGTTTGGTCCAAATTTTTCTAATTGATTCTTTAGAGATTATTTTTTTACCATCATATATTCCATTATTTAACAAACATTCAAGATAGGCTTTCATCTCATTTATAGAACTAAATAGTCCTCTATTTGCATATTCAATTTCATAATCAAGCGTTTCAAAATGCTGTAAACTTTTATTTTCTTGATTATGAATATATCCTTTAGCAAAATTTCCATCTTTATGGACATTATCTAAATGATAAGTAGATCTTTTCATTTGCAAAGGAGAAAGTATATTTTTTTTAATATAATCCGCATATTTATCTCCAGTTACTTTTTCAATAAGCGCAGCAAGAACAGAAAACATTGTGTCATTATAGAGAAATTTCTGCTCAGGGGGACATATAATTTGAGATTTTGCATGATTTAGGTATTGAAAAAAACTTGTCCAATCAGCAATAGGTAAAAATCTTTGATCCTTTTTCTTTAATCCCGCTGAAATTATTGCTCCAAAATTTAAATCTGCAATACCAGAAGAATTTGATAAAAGATGATGAATTTTTATTGGATGATCTGGCATTTCTACCATGAAATCTAAATATTTAGAAATGTTATCATTTAGTGAGATTTTCTTTTTCTCTACTAATTGCATTATTGCTAAAACACAGAAGGTTTTGGAAACACTAATCATTTTTAATAAAGTATCGTTAGTCATAGGCAGTATTTTTTCGAAATCTCTAATTCCAAATGAGTTAGTATAAAATTCTTGCCCATTATTAAATATTGTAATACTCAATCCTGGAATATTCGCACCAATCATCATATCATTAATAACATATTCGATTTTTTCCAAGTAATCATTTTTCATTATAGAACCATCCTTATAAAAAAAATAAAAGAAATTTACTTGATAATTTGAATTATAGATCATTTATATTTTAAGAAATAGAAAATTTCGTCCATTTATCAAGATATTCTTCTTTTACATCTGCGCCTAAACCTGGTTTTTCATTTACATTAATTAAACTCATGTTTTCTTTGCCGAATTCTATTCCACCAATAATCGGATCTTCAGCAATCATGAAAGCAGAATCAAGATCTAAAAAGAAAATATTAGGTCGTGCAATTGCTAAATGCGCTGCTGCAGTTAAACCTAATCGACTTTCCGAAAAACATCCAATCATGCATTTTGCTCCATATGATTCTGCGATAGCATTAATTTTTAATCCTGTATGAATGCCTCCAGATTTACCTAATTTAATATTTAAATAATCTGCTGCACCAAGTTTACAAATTTTAAAGGCATCTATTTCATTAAATACAGATTCATCTGCACAAACTGGAGTATTTATCTTTGAGCGTAAACGTGCCATATCTTCCAAATTCCATATGGGAAGTGGTTGTTCTATATATAATAAGTTTAAATTCTCCATCAACCGTGCATTTTTTAATGATTCTGCTAAATCCCATCCTTGATTTGAATCAATTTTAAGTTCAATTTCATCTCCAATAACCTCTCGTACACCTTTTACATGTTTATAATCAGTTAAACCAGGTCTTCCAGTTTTCATTTTGATTTCATTAAATCCTTGCTCTATGAATTTTCTTGCTTTATTTTGCACATCTTCAACACTTTTTTCATGTCCCATTGTTTGATCTGTGCGTAGTTGATGGTTTTTTCCTCCAAGCAATTTATATATTGGTTGATTAGATTCTTTTCCTAATAAATCCCACATTGCCATGTCAAAAGCAGAATGAATTGATGTATGAGAAGGAAGAGACCTTTTCAGTAGGCTAAGATTTTCTTCTATTGCTGTAGGATCTTTTCCTATTAATAATTTCCCAAGGAATTTTGCAGCTTCAATGCAAGTATTTTGTGTTTCTGCTGTAATGAATGAAAAGGGACTTGCTTCCCCCCATCCAATTAAATTCTCATCCGTATTTATTTTAATTAATACATTTTCTGCTGATGGTATTGAACCAATAGAAGTTGCAAAAACACTAGATAATTTCATATTCATTTTATAAATATCAATACTGGTAATTCTCATGTTATCACGCTTGTTAATTGTTTTTTGTTAATAATTGTAAATAAGCTCTCAAAAATTATATTTTCCACATCCCTTCGTGATATATAAGTTGATCATCAACATATATTTTTGATGATGAAGTACTCATATCTTTCAAAATGTCCCAATGGATTGCAGAAATTGCTTGGCTACCTGTTTCTTTTATGCCATTTCCTAAAGCAAGATGAATTGTTCCACCAATTTTCTCATCAAAAAGCATACTTTTAGTAAAATTTTTTATAGTATAATTTGTACCTATTGCAAATTCCCCAATATAATCGGCTCCCTCAATTTTTAATAAAGAATGAAGCAGATTTTCACCTTTAGAGGCACTTGCTTCTATCACTCTTCCTTCCTTAAATTTTAAAGAAATATCTTCTATTTCCTGTCCTTGAAATATTCCTGGGAAAGTAAAGCGAATTTGGCCATTAAGTGAATTTTCTACAGGACCTGTGAAAACTTCACCATCTGGAAGATTATGATGGCCTGCTGCATTTATCCATTTTCGACCCTTCACTGAAAAGGTCAAATCAGTATCTTCTCCTATTACATGAACTATTTTTCGATTATTATTCAAAAAATCCACATATCTTTGTTGTATTTCTTCCACTTCTTTCCATGATTTTGTTGGATTTGGTTCATTAAGTTTAATTGCACTTGCCACAAAATTAATATAACTATAAAGATCCATCCCAGCTTCTTGAGCTAATGAATTACATGGATAGGGAATAGCACTCCACTTAAATTTTCCTTCATCACAACGCATTTCGCGCAATTTCCTTCGAATTGCTCTTTCTGGACTAGATTCATATAATGAAAGCTTTTTAGAATTAAAATTTTGGAATTTTTTTGTATTATACTCAGAAAAAATATAGATCCTTCCATCAAAAGAATTAATCAGAGTATTTTCAACAGGAGAAACAAATTGAATTTGATCATCTGAACCATAATGAAACAATAATTCTTCTAAACCAGATAATGAGAGATGGACGTAAGGATATGCTCCTTTCTTTAAGATTTCAACATATAAAGCTCGCATTAAATCAGCAGCAATTTCAGAACCACTAATAAAAATTTTTTCTTTTGGTTGAACGTAAAGAGCATGTTCTACCGTTAGTTTTGCTAAACGTTCATAAAATTCACCCATATTCATAATAATTATGAAAAATTTCCTTCAAATTAAAAGATTGTCTCAAGATTTAGAGAAAAATGGACCTACTAATAACTATTTCAAATATAAATAATTGAAATATAATGGGTAAATCACATTCATTTATATTTCTACGAGAATATTTCTCCAGTAACTTTTTCTACCAATATTTTTTGTTAATCCAAATCTAACCTATGATATTAAGATGAAATACTGAAATAATTTAAATGTTGGCATGGTTAGGGAATTCATCTTCTTTATTCTCCAAAATTCATTTTTTTTTTGAAAAAATAAATTAAAAAAATTTATACTCACAAATAAATAACTTTAATTTAATAATACAAGAGAGGAAAAGCTTAATCAATGAAAAAAAAAAGAAATCGATCAGTTGATCTCAAAGAACAACAATTTAATCGAATAATTGCTGAAGCTAAAAAAATCTATGAAAATGAAGGTATTTCAGGATTAAATATTCAAAATATTGCAGAACAAGTGGGAACAGTTAAGGGGAATTTGTATAATTATGTAAAAAGCAAACGTGAATTATGGTATGCATTATTATATCAAGAAACAAATAAATTTTCCGAGAAAATGCTTGAAATAATTAAGAACCATAAAGATGATTCCATATCGCTTATCGAAAATCTAATTAAATTTATGATAATTGATTTTCAAATACAATTTCCATCAATACATAAAATGTTGAATGAAACACCACCATCTGCAAAGAAAATTGGAAAATTTGAACGCAAATTTAAAAATTTAAACTTTTTAAAACCAATAATCACAGCAATTGATTTAGCTAAATCGCGAAATGAACTTATTCAATTGAAAAGTGAATATCTTGCTTCTTATTTTTGGATAATTTGTCATGGAACATATTACGAAATGAATAATACGAAATCTATTGGTATGAATATCGATTTAAGAGACTTTGTCTTTAATCAGCTAAAGGATCAGTTGAAATATGTTTATACAACTGCTGCAAAAAGAGAAGAATATGTCTTTAAAGAGCGAAATTCACGAATCAGACGAGTTAATATTTCTAAGATAAGATCAATACCCTGGTAAAATGATCAATCTTTAAATATAATTTCTGATGTAATTTTGGATAAAACATAATTAAATGAACATTTTTCATTAAAATATTCAATAAAATTACCAAATATTTTATTATTGCTTCAATAGATTTGATAATTAAACAAAAAAATCATAAAAATTTCATTAATCTTTCGTTTTTCATTGAATTTTTCTCTTAAATTATAGTTTTTGAGATTGATATCAAGATACCTACATTTCATAATATTAATAAACTACTAAGATTAACATATAAACAAACTCCGTTCATTTAATTCTAAAACGAGACAACTTTTTTTTTAGAACTAATAATGGTTTGGATATTAGCAATAATAAAAATTAACGTGAAAATCATCTTCATGTTAAAATTTGGAGATAAAGACATTGATAAATCAAGAAATTCAATCAAAAATTGAGGAATTAATCATAAATAATTTACAAGAATCCCAAATTCCTGCATTAAGTATAGCTATTGTTGAAAACAATCAAGTAATTTATGCGAATGGCTTTGGAGCTCGCAGAATTCGAGGAAATTTACCCGCTAGTGAAAAAACATTATATGGGATCGGAAGTTCTACAAAATCTTTTACAGCTCTTGCAATAATGCAATTAGTTGAGGAAGAAAAAATCAATCTTGATGATCCAGTTCAGAAATACATTACATTTAAACTGGGTTCTGAAAAAAAACCAATCACAATTAGACATTTATTGTCTCATTCCTCTGGAATACCTGATTTAGATGCATCTATTCGCTCTATTGTCGAAAAAGTATGTTTCCCAGATCCTCTTTTTCCCATGTCAAGTAAAAATGATTTTCTAAGACATGTAAATAGGGCACAATCGGAATTTTTCTTTGATCCTGGTGAACACTTCTTTTATAATAACGATATGTTTACTCTTTTGTTACTTATCATCGAAAAAATTACGGGTATGCCATTTGAGGAATATATACAGAAAAAAATCTTACTACCATTAGATATGAAAAGATCAACTTTCTCAAAAGAAGTTTTTGATAACGATCCCTTAAACGATAAATTTACAGGATATATGATAAAACCTGGACCAGATGGAATTAATATGCAAGAAACGGATTTTCCATTTAATTGGCTACTCTATGCATGTGGAGGTTTAATTTCTTCAGTAGATGAAATGTCAAATTATCTTATCACAATGTTAAATAAAGGTGTTTACAATGGTAAAAAAATAATTTCTTCTAAATATTTCGATGAATTGTGGAAAACTATTATATCAAGTCCTTATGGAGCTGGAAAAAATCCACAATATTGCCTTGGTTGGATACGAGAAGATGATTTCTTTAATACAACCTTGATTCATCATGGAGGAAATACAGGAATGTCTTCGAGTTACATGGCACTATTACCAGAAAAGAAAATAGGGGTTGTAATGGAATCAAATACAAATTTTCTTTATTCAAGTACATTAACACGGGAAATTCTTACCTTATTATTAGGAAAGAATCTTGATGAATTAGATGTTTTTCATAGAAAGAAAATTCTACAGAATATTTGTGGTGTTTATCATTCTTATCAAGGAATAAATAAATTAGAAGTTAACCTGCAAGGTGGAAAACTCTTCGGAACAATTACGTCTGGACCTTCATCTAATACTTTCCCTTTATATGCTCTAGATTTTGCTAAACTACGTTTTTCAATTCCAAAACCGTATTTTGGAAATGATCCAGGAATGGAATTTCAGTTTTTTGTATCTTCTGAATCAAATAAGGTTTTAGTAACAGCAGATCGATTCTTATTTCATAAAATAAATTAACTTAAGTTGTTTTATTAGTGGGAAATTCGCACTTTTTTTTCCATTTTCACAGATTTTAACTATAATAATATGAGGGATAAATAATTGAAATTTTCTGATGATTTACAAAAAATTCATTTTGGTTCGTATTTGAAATTACGAAATATTGAATATCATGAATATTTAGAATTTTCTCAATACATTTCAATGAGAGACGGTATCCAGATTGCAGTTGATGTAGTAATTCCACAATCATCAAAAAGTAATGAAAAATTTCCAACATTGCTTTATCAAACACGATATTGGCGAAATATCATCCCTCGAAAATTGTTTAAAAAAATATGGAGAAAAATAAATCCAAAAGGAGACCTAATAAAGCGTTTCTTCACAAATTATGGCTATGCAATGGTGCTAGCTGATGTAAGAGGGACTGGAGCATCATTTGGAACTAAAGATCATCCCTTTTCTAAAAATGAAATTGATGATAGCAAAGATATTTTGGATTGGATTATTTCACAATCATGGTCAAATGGAAAAGTTGGCACTTATGGAAATAGTTATCCAGGTACTGTGGCAGAATTAACTACTATTCATCATCATAAAGCATTAAAATGTGTTTTTGTTAGAGGAAATGAATTTGACTCATTCTCAGATATTTTTTTTCCAGGAGGTTTATTTCCTTCCGCTTTTTTCAAAGATTGGGGAGAAAAAACCAGAAACTTGGATCTAAATAAACCAAATCAATTTTTAATGAAATTATTCACAAAGGGTGTAAAACCAGTAGATTCTGATAATCAAAGAATTCTTTTAAGGAAAGCAATTAAAGAACATAAAAAAAATGCGAATTTCTTTACTTCTTTAAAAAAAATACAATTTCGGGAAGATTCATTTGGTTCAACAAATTTAACTATCGATGACTTTAGTATTCACAGCAAGAGAAATCGAATTGAAAATTCGAATGTTCCGATATTTCACTGGGGTAGCTGGCTTGATGCCCAAGTAAGTAATGTTGTAATTCATAGATTTTTAAATTACAACATAATTCAAACTGGATTAATTGGATGTTGGGCACATGGAGGAGGAAATCCAGTAGTTCTTTCAAAAAAGGGAAAATATGAAATAGGGCTAGATCCTCTTTCTCAAATGGGGGAGATATTAAGATTTTTTGATTTTTACTTGAAAAATATGCATAATAATGGATGGACAGAGCAAAATAGAATAATTTATTATACAATTAAGGAAAAAAAATGGCAAACTACAAATAAATGGCCTCCAAATAATTGTTCTTCAAAAAGGCTTTTTTTTGGTAAAAATTCAAGACTAATTCCAAAAATGAATCCAAATTTATATGGAAATACACCCTATAATGTAAGTACTAAACCAACAACTGGAAAACGCAATCGATATTACACTCAATATGGGGGAGGAAAAGTAAAGTATACAAATAGGGATAAAGCAAGAAAATATTTTCTTTCTTTTATTTCAGAACCTATTGAAAATGATATTAAAATAATCGGTTATCCTGTAGTAAAGTTATACTTAACTTCATCACAACCTGATGGGGCAATTTTTGTCTATTTGGAAGAAGTTTCTCCTTCTGGAGATATCTTCTACATTACTGAAGCCTTAATACGTTTAGGTTCTTGCAAAGAATCAAGTCCACCTTATATTACACCAATTCCTTATCATTCTTTCAAACGTGAAGATTATCATCAATTAAAAGAAAATGAAATAATATCTTTACACTTGGCGTTTATTCCAACTTCAATTGTATTAAAGAAAGGTTCAAGAATCCAAATATCAATATCTGGGAACGATTCTCAGACATTTGATGAAATTAATTTGAAGAATAGAAAGAATCAGAAATATACAATTTACCATGACAAAACTCATATTTCTTATATAGATATCCCTGTTACAAATGATTCAATTCTTTTTTCTTAAAATAGAAAAAAAGTAAAAAAATTCTTAATTCACCAATTTACCTTCTTATTCTCTGAATAAATGACACCAAACACTATGATCCTCGTTAATTTGGATTTTACCAGGATATTTATTTTCACATAATTCCAATTGTGAGTCTTTAAAGCTGCATCGTGGGTGAAAAGGGCAACCTCGAGGTGGATTAATTGGACTGGGAACTTCTCCTTCAAGAATAATACGCTTGATTTTATGTTCTGGATCAATTTCAGATCTTGCAGAAAGTAAGGCTTTAGTATATGGATGTTTTGGATTTTCAAATATTTCATCCACTTTGCCGTATTCAACCAATTTACCCAAGTACATTACAGCAATATTATCTGCAATATGATGAACAACAGATAAATTATGAGTAATAAATAAGTATCCATATCCATAATTTGATTGAAGATCTTTTAATAAATTTAAAATTTGGGCTTGAACTGAAACATCTAATGCAGATGTTGGTTCATCTAATATAATTAATTTCGGATTGCTTGCTAATGCACGGGCAATTACAATTCTTTGTTTTTGTCCTCCAGAAAATTCATGTGGAAAACGATCAAGGTGTTCGCGTTTCATTGAAACTTGATTAAGAAGAGCAAGTGCTTTATCCCGAAGTATATCTTTATCGGTAATCCCCATTAAATTTCTATAAGGTTCAGAAAGGATATCTACTACCTTCATTCGAGGATTCAATGCAGCATCAGGATCTTGAAAAACAAGTTGTATTTTTTGTCGTAATTGAGCATTAAAAACTTTTGGTAATTTCTCCTTCTCAAAAAAGATTTCTCCATCTTCTTTGGGAATTAGTTCAAGTAAGCTTTTTGCTATTGTTGATTTTCCACAACCACTCTCTCCAACTAAACCTAAGGTTTCTCCCGATTTTATTGTGAATGATACACCATTAACCGCTTTTATTTCACCCACTTTATGTTTTAAAATACCTCCATAAATAGGATAATATACTTTCAGATTTTTTACTTGTAAAAGAGTTTCATATTTTTTTGTATTTTTAATTGATTGAAGTTTTTCAAAATCAATTTTTCGGATTATTATAAAACGAACTAAGATTAAACAAATAATCGTAAGAATTAATCCTGCAGAAAGAATTTTGTACCAAAAACCTCCTGTATATAGTGAAATTCCAAATTCGATATTCAAGATTGATAATCTAAAATTATTAAGTGAAAAAATAAAACCTATGATCAAACTTGCCAATCCAGGGATTAAACTTAAAATATGAATTATAATTAATTTGTCTTTCTGAATTAATTGAATTTTATCTCCCCAATTGCCAATAAAGATCGTTATGCTAAAAAAAACGATTAAACTAATAATAAAGAGAAAAATTGATATAAAATTGTCAGATAATTCTGTGTTAAGAATCATTTGTTAATTCGCACTCCTTTTGGAATTTAGATTTTGGATTTTCTGTTCAATAGTATTATTTGATTTGTATAAATGACAAGCAACAAAATGATTTTTTTCTACTTCTATGATCTCTGGAGTAATGGATTCACATTCTGGAATTCTTTTTTCACATCTTGGATGAAATCGGCAACCAGAAGGGGGATAAATTAAATTTGGAACAGAACCAGGAATTGTTGCTAATTTCTCTGTTTTTCGTGACACAACTGGAACTGCTGCGATTAAATTTTCTGTATAAGGATGTAGTGGATTATTGAAAATACTCAGTGTATCTCCAGATTCAACTATTTTTCCACTATACATAACTGCGATTCTATCACATATTTGTGAAATGACCCCTAAATCATGCGAAATAAAGAGAATTGAAGTATTATATTTTCTTCGTAATTCAGTAATTAATTCTAATATTTGGGCTTGAATTGTAACATCTAAAGCGGTTGTTGGCTCATCTGCCAGTAATAATTTCGGATTGCATGCTAATCCCATTGCTATCATAATTCGTTGTCGCATTCCTCCACTTAATTCATGAGGATAACGATCGTATATCTTTTCTGGGTCGGGTATCCCTACATCTTTCAAAATTTGAATTGACCAAAGTCTGGCAATATAATAAATTGAAGTTCTTTTTTCTAAATTAGATATTTGATTTTTTAATTCTTTCAAAGATTGAGTCAAATTTGCGTTATTATTAGGATTATTTTTAATCATTCTCTTTAGTTCTTCAATATCATTCTTGAGAGAATGAATTTTTTTTGTATTTTCTTGTGCTATCTTCATTAATTCCTTCTTTTTGTGTAAAAGATAAACTTCGGATATTTGATCTCCAACTTTAATAACAGGATTTATCGAATTAAGAGGATCTTGAAAAATCATGGTTATCTTATTTCCCCTGTAATCTCTAATTTCATCTTTCGATTTTTCTAGGAGATTTTCTCCATTATAAATAATGGAACCATCTATGATTTCTCCTGGTTTTCTAACTAATTGCAATATAGAAAGAGCAGTAACCGATTTACCACAACCAGTTTCCCCAACCAACCCAAGATTTTCGTTCTCATAAATTTCAAAACTTACTTTTTCTACTGCTCGAACAATTCCTTCTTCTGTAAAAAAATAGGTGGTAAGATCCTTTACTTCTAAGACGGGCTTTTTCTCTTCAATCTGCTCATCTATTGAAGAACCATTTAAAATCTTAGAATCTACTTCATTTTCAAAATAATAATCTGAATTAATTTTCATAATAGATTTTTTAACTAATAAAAAAGCAAATATGTAAAGGATAATCAAGATCCCATATCCATTTATTTCAAATAAATATCCTCTTCTCACAATGCCAAAATAAAGTATTTGAATACTCCAGATGCACCCTGAGATGATTGTTGCAATAAAATTAATTTTAGAGATTATTTCTGGTTGAATTCTTTTTGATTCTGATTTGAGAATATTAATTATTTTTGAAGTCAAATTACATATGCCTAAAATTAAGAAAGTCCACCAAAAGCCCAGCTTCATCTCTCGAATATAAGATACATTGAGAATTTTAAAAATTGAAAATAAAATACCAAGAAATGCAAGAAAGACCAATGATATCAGATGATATTTCTTTAGTTCTTTCATATATTTATTTAAATTACTCTTTCTGAGTATATTTATTAGAATACTATAGGATATCAAAGCAGTAATCGCTAATTGTAAAAAGAAAGGGAATGGAATCTGAATAAATTTTTCAAAAAACCAGCGAAAAATAAAACTAAGGATATTTCCAGTAAGAATAATTATAGGTATTTTATGATTAAACTCATATTCGACCTGTTTTTCTTTATCTATAATTGAAAATTCATTAAATTTTAAGTAAAGATAAGATATTATCCCCATAATCAAAACTTGTTCAATAATAATAATATTGAATCTTGATGCAGTGTACTCACTTAATAATGTCATTTTTTCATTTAACCTCTATATTATTATGATATATATCTTGGATCCAAGGCATCCCGCAAACCATCCCCGATAAGCATAAATCCTAAGACGGTAATAGAAATAAAGAAACCAGGCCATAATACCGCCCATGGGGCGACCTGTAACATTGCAGCACCTACATTTATATCTCTCCCCCATTCAACAATGTTGGGTTCTCCCAGACCAATAAAGTTTAAAGAAGCAATTCCCAAAATTGTTGACCCTAAATCGAATGTTGCTGCGATGACGATAGGAGATATTGAATTTGGTAATAAATATTTAAACATAATTTTGAAATCTCTAGCACCAGAGACTTTAGCTGCTTCTATATATGTTTTATTTTTCTCTTGTAATACAGAACCACGCGTTAATCGAGCAAATTCTGGAATTAAAAGTATACTAAATGCAATAAGTATATTTTCCATGGTTTTTCCCAAAATTCCGATAATTACCATTGCTAAAATCAATCCTGGAAAAGACATGATAATATCAATAATCCTCATTATAAGATTATCAATAAATCCTCCAAAATATGCTGCAATTAAACCAATAATTACTCCAATAATCAATCCAAGAGAAATAGCAATAAGTCCAGAAGTTAATGATGCACGTGACCCCCAGATTAATCGTCCTAAAACATCTCGACCAAATTCAGTCGTTCCAAAAAGATGAGCAGATGAAGGAGCCTCAAAATCTCCCGCAAATATATTAATTGCCACATCCAAATAGGAATATGGAGACAACCATGGCGCAAAAACCGCCAATGTAATCATAATTAATATTATAATCAAACCAACAATTGAAAGTGGAGTTAATAATTTCCGAAATATCGAACGTTTTGATTTATTTTTAGCAATTTCTTTTTCCAATGAGAGAACTTTTTCTGATTTTTTACTAAAGAAAAATTTGAAATAAATCTTTAATGAATTTTCATCGTGTTCTCGATTTAAAACGTTCCAATCGGTATAACTAGAGGTTAGTTGATTTGGGAGAAATAGAAATCTAAGTATATTTTTCAAAGTATCAAATCTATTATTTTCTTTAAATGGAGATTTTGAAAAGGTTTTTTTTCTATCTTTTAAGATATTTTGATTAAAAGAAGCACCCAAATCATTTGTTTTTAGTTGTTTTTTATTCATACACAATCCTCGGGTCAATAATTGTATAAATAATGTCTGCAATAAGATTACTGAAAATATTTATAACCCCAATAACAATAACAATGCCAATAATCATCCAATAATCGTTAGTTTCAATGGCTTTTACAAGTCCATAACCTATTCCTTTATAGTTGAATGTCATCTCAATAATTGCTGAACCTGCTAAAATACCACCAATTCTATTAATTGCAATTGTAACTGTTGGAATAAGTGCATTTCTCAAGGCATGTTTATTATAAACAGATTTTTCACTTGCACCTTTCGCTCGAGATGTGCGAATATAATCATTTTCTAAAACATCCAGCATACTAGCTCGTGTCTGTCGAGTAATTGTTGCAAAAGAAAGGGCAGTTAAACATAATACAGGAAGAATCATATGAATTAAAGCATCTTTTAGTAAATATTGATCATTTGCAAGAATACTATCTATTATTCGAAATCCAGTTACAAATGGAGGATCAGCACCTCCAGGAGTTTTAACACCATATACTGGAAGAGAAATCCAATCTCCAGTAGCATCAGGGAGAATTATTCCAAAAAGATACTGAAAAAGCATCCCTAAAAAGAAACTTGGTAATGCTACAAGCAGAACAGCGAAAACTCGAATTAATGTATCTTGCCATTTATCCTTATACTTGACAGAAATTAAACCTGTTTTAATTCCAATAATTGGTACCAAAACGATAGGAATGATTGCTATTTCAATAGTTCTAGGCAAAGCAATTCGGATATAGTCTGAAACTTTCTCATTTGGTGAAACACTCGAGGAGATTCCTAAATCTCCATGAAAGAAATTAATAAAATATGTTTTAAATTGAATATACCAAGGATCATTCAAATGGAATTTTTCTTGATAAGCAGCGATTACTTCAGGTGGCGTTCCTAAAGGAAAATTACTGGAAGGATCACCCGGCATAAGTTGAGCAAAGATCCAAGTTAAAACCATCAAAATAAGAATCATAGGAATCGCTAAAAGTATACGTTTGATAATATAAATCATCATTTTATTTACCATTTTCTTTAGTTCACTTCCTTTTCTATAACATAATCTTTAGTTTTTGGCATTAAAGGGATCAATTGGATAACGCCTTGTTTAAGAAGTTTATATTGTTTAAATTTCCGACCGATTAGTGCACCTATTAAGAGTATGGTAAAAAGAATTAAAAAATTCAAATAACCTTGAAAAAAACCAAAAATAAGAATAAAAGGATTGATAGAAAAACCAAATTCTTCCCAGTACCATAACACAGAGAAAATAATAATTACAGATCCCAATCTTAAAACTTGTTTTATTCCTATAATCGAAATATCTTCTTGATAAACAAGAAAAGCACTTGTTACTATGAGAATAAGAATTAAAATTCCATGATAAATTTCAAAATAAAGTTGATAAAACCATATTAACCTTTCATCTGTATTGTAATTTAGATAATTACAAATTATCCCAAAGAAAATAAAATGAATAATAATTACGGATATACTAAAATTGCCAATTCTTTTGAAATTTAGAGAAATTTCCTTTTTTTTTAGAAAATCAATCAATTCCTTCTTCTCTTTCATTGTTTCACTTCCAATTATACATGAATAAAAATCATTTTCATTTAAAAAACTTAATTAATTAATTTACTATTAAATGAATTATGTTCATTAGAAAAAGAATAAAATGTCAATCAGGTCAAATAATTCTTTTAATTATTCGTTAAAAACAGTTATTAAATTGTAATAAAGATTGATAAAATTGAAAACAATAATAATAGATATCTGGAAATAGTTTTTAAACAATATTGTAAATTGAATTAATAAAGATTATAAGGATGTTTTCATAAAATCTTGAGTACTAGCGCTTTTTTATAATAAAGTAAAAATAAAATAAATTATAAATGAATATTATTCATTAATAAATAATCAAATTACAACTAAATCATTAGAATAAAATCATATTTTTTAATGTAATTCGCAAATATGAAATATATGACTTTCAGATTTAACATGATATATTAAATTTACAATTTGAAATTAGAAAACAAAATAGGACAAGACATTTCATTTGTTTACCAAAGATTTTTAAATATATTTGTCAATGGAAGAAATAGATAACTTGTATTCATTTATATAGGTTATCAATTTAGATTTCAATCATTATTTTCTAAACGAAAAATCTATTGATGTGGAAACATCTTTGGTGTTTTTTTTTAGTGGCGAAAAATTCTTGGAAATGATTTTAATTCAAAAATTGGAATGAGCAATAATGAATAAAACAAAAAAAACTATGATTTTTGGATTGTTGTTGGGGTTTTTAATGGTTATGGCTATGCAAACTCATGAAAGATATTATGATTTTTCAAAATTAGGAATTCCTGATAGTGCAGAAGATTCTGATGAACTTTCGTTTACATATGCCTCAAAATTATCCGCTGAGATGGATACATTTGATCCAATGTTTTTTACATTGAATACGGAACAACATATAATTAATCAAGTAGCAGAACCTTTATTTGGGAAATTATCAACAGATGGTGATTATGAACCAATTCTTGCAGACTCAATTACTCAAATTGATACTGTTACCTATAAAGTCTCATTGAAAGAAAATATCACCTTTCAAGATGGAAGTGAAATGAATGCCAGTGCAGTTGAATGGAATTTTCGACGATTGTATAATGCGGTAACTTATTTATCTTCTAGTTTAGCAGATACAATGTACATTTCTTCTGATATTTTTCGAGGATTAAGTTATCTTGACTTGAGTTGGGTTCCAGAAGGTGCACCTGTTTATATTATAAACGAAACAAAAGTAATTGATAATTATAATGTAGAATTTAAATTGAATGTTCCTTATGATATTTATTCGATTTTCGAAGATGTATTCATTATCTCACCGACAACTCATGCAGATTTTATTAATGCAACAATGACTACGGACGATGGATTAGTTGGAACTGGAGCTTACACCATTGAGAGTTATTCAGTAACAGAGAGTGAAGTTATACTTAAAGCTTATGAAAACTATTGGGGTGGAGCTCCTGATGTTAAAAAATTAATCTTTTCTTTTGTTGAAAATGATGATGCACGACACATTTCATTTTTGGCGGGAGAAATTGATATGATTGATGCTCCAGATAATGATCAACTTAAAGATGCTGAAAACATCACAATCATGGAAGCTGGTGCAGATCCTTCATCCTTTTATATTGCTTTATTTGATACAATTGATATAAAAGTTAGAGAAGCTTTGAATTTTGCATTTGATTATAATTATATAATAGAAGAAGTTAAAGCAAATGCCTCAGTCCGATCTGGTGGAGCAATTTTTAAATCTGTTGATTACCATAATGATACTTTGGATTTACCAGGATATGATTTAGAATATGCAAGACAAGTCCTCATAGATGCAGGAATCGCACCGTCATCAGCAGATTCATGGTCAGATACTGATTGGCAAACAATAGCTGATGGAGAATCTCCATTATATTCAATCAAAATTGGTTATATTTCACCATTATTTGATGATTATATTGTTGTTTTTAATGATGCTTGCCGAAATTTGGGAATTAAACTTGATTCTATTTCATATGATCAAGCCAATTTCATTGGATTTATCACTTCAAATAGCGACGAGGATATTAAAAATACTTTTGATTGTTTTGTAATGGGAGTCGGCTTTGGAACATCTATCTACCATCTATTAATGCGTTTGCACTTAAGTACAGGATTCTTTAATATTGCTACTCTCAATGATACAATAGTAGATGATTTGATCAACGATTTCTTAACTGCAAGTAATAATGCAGAACGTCAAGATATTGCAAATCAAATTGCAGATCGAATTCAAAATGTTCTTTTTGCATATATTTGGATTGATCAAGCAAAAAACCAAATTGCATATCAAAATAAATGGACTGGAATAAATCCATATATCTTTCTTAGTCGAACTGTAAAATTAGCTGGGAGCTCTTCAGATGATACTGGAAATGATGATTCTGGTGAAAAAATAGGAATTCCTGGATATTCAACTGGTTTTATAGGAATTGCTGGAATGCTTTCAATATTATTCATAACTCGTAAACGAAAACAGAACAACATAAAAACAAACAAATTGTAAGTTAATTTCTATTTTTTTTTTTAGGTTTTCTTTTTTTCATTAGATTTTTTTTCTTTTTTCCATTTTCACTATTTATCTTTACCTTTCTTTAGGCTATTTATTTGTTATAAGACCTGGAACAGTTAATATTACTTTTGTGTGTTTTCTACTAATAATTGGGATGGAATCTAATATTAATAACAAGTATTTCAAAATAAAAATCAAATTAAGGAATTTGAAAAACAATGGAACCCTTATCTTATAAAAATTAACGAGCATAGAAATGATTACTTAATAGAATGATGTTGATTCAAAAACTAATGTGATGATTTTTCATGGATGAACAAAATCCCAATCTATCTTTCAATCATAATATTACAAAAATAGATGAAAAAGCAAAAGAATCAGAAGATAAACGAAATTTCTCAATGTATATTCAATTCTGGATAGGTCAAGTATTTTCACTCATGGGTTCCGCAATAGTATCATTTATTATTATTTGGCAGCTTTCAGAAATGGAACCAGGAAATAATACATTAATTTCTGTAGCGTTTTTCGTAAGCTTTTTTCCACAAATAGTCATTTCTCCACTGGCAGGAGTAATCGCTGATAAAATGAATAAAAAAATAATAATAATAATCAGTGATTTTGCACAAGCGACCTTAACCTTGATTTTGATTATTCTATTTGCCTTAGGAGTGGTTGAAATATGGCATATTTTATTATTAATCTTCTTTAGAGGCATTTGTCAAGCATTTCAAGCCCCGATTTCTATTGCAATTATTCCTCTTATGGTTCCTAAGGATAAAATGACTCGAGTCAATGGTTTAAATTATCTTTTATCCAGCCTAATCAATATGATCAGCCCAATTGTTGGAGCATGGCTTTTAATTGTTTTATCGCCTTCTCAAGCATTATGGATCGATATTTTTACATTTTTCATTGCTTTCTTCACAATTATCAGAATAAGAATTCCCAAATCAAAAACTGAAACTACTAACTTTGATGAGATTCAAGAAAAACAAAAGAAGATTAGTTTTTTTAGTGAAATAAAGGCAGGATTGGATGTAATTCATGATATAAAAGGATTAGGTAGTGTAATTATCATGGCGATTTTTCTGAATTTTATCTTTATGCCTGTTGATGCGTTGATGATTAATTTTATAAAAATAAACCACGGAGGCACCAAAGTCGAATTAGGATATTTTATGGCTGCCCTTCAATTAGGAATGTTATTAGGAGCCTTATTAACAATACTTGTTAAAAAATGGCGGAATTGGTTTGCTTGGATAATTCTTGGGTTAGTAAGTGAAGCATTAGCTTATCTTGCTTTAGGGCTGATTCCAGAAGGTTTCTTTATCCTCTTATATATCGATGCTGTTATGATGCTTATTATGAATCCTATCGTGAACAGTCTTTTCTTGACGGGTATTCAAAATATTATCCCAAAAGATAAGATAGGGCGAATTTCATCAATTATCATGATGTTGAGTAATATTGCTTCTCCTATTGGATTACTTTTATCAGGAATTATTGCCGATGCGATTGGTTCAATACCAATTATCTATATTTGTTGCGGAATTCTTACCTTAATTGTTTTAGGAATAACAGTATCGGGTAAAGGATTTCGTCAATTGACAAAAGAAGGAGAACGAATTACAAATCAATAAAAAGATTAAAAAAACTTTTTTCTTTTTTCTTTTTACTATGATCACTTAATTGTATAATTATTATCAAAGTATTTTTGTTGGTTGATTTTGAGGTGTTGGGGTCTTTATCACCAAAAATTTGAAATCTTTAGTGTTAGATTCTTCATTAAATAAACGATGAACTATTCCTGCAGGGCTAAAAACAATTTCATCTTTTGATAATGTTTCGATTTCATCCCCAATTTCCACTTTTCCAATTCCATCCAAACCATAAAAACACGCATCTACAGGAGTTATATGCTTTTTAAGAGTTTCACCTGGTTTTAATGTAATGTGAATATAACTTGCATAGGGAAATTCGAGGAGTTTACGTACTGCAACTTTATGTGGTGTGGAAGAAATATCTTGTTCTGCTACAACTATTTTTTTCATATTAAATTCCGTTAATTAAGAAGAAGTTGAGATTGATGAATATTGTGCTTATTTTCAATAATCTATCCTTAGATTTTTTTGAATATTATTATCCATTTTAATGCTTAAGCTTATTTTTAATTGTAGCATTCCTTTGATACTTGATTGGATATGGATTCACTATTACTTTTGCCAGATATACCTATAAAAGACTGCGGCGAAATGACCAGATATTTTTTAGTTCACGACATTATGACATTTCAAGCCGCTTGTTTGTATGTTCATGATTTACCCTATGGATATAATACAGATAAGGATAATAAATGGAGTCTGTTTCAAGAAAATAAAGGATCATGTACTACAAAACACGGAGTTATTGCAACACTTGCTCAAGAACTTAATCTTCCTGTTAAAAAAAATGTAGGTATATACCGATTTACAGAAGAAATCTGCACAGGAACTCAAAGAATCTTGGATAAATATAGTATTCCGTATATTCCAATGGTTCATTGCTTTTTGAAATATAAGGATTATCGTTTTGACTTGACTGAAGGAAATCTTAATGGGAAAAATAAATCCATTGAAAATTTCATTCATATTGAAGAAGTCGAACCCTTTATTACACGTAAAAACGAATATCTGTTATTCAAAAAAGTATTAAAGGAAAAAATTCTTAGATCCCCTGAAATGAGAAATATCAAAGAAATTACATTATTAAAAGCGCGAGAAGAAGCTATTCATCTACTTCATTCAAAAATCGAATAATCTATTTGAGGATATTTTATCTTTTTTAATTTAAACGCTTTTTTGAATATCATTTATATATATCTGACTTAAATCTGAAATATAGCAATTCTTTTTTTGTCGAACTCGATTTTTTCAAAGAATTTGTTAAAAATTTACCATCCTGTTTATAAATTCTTCAATCTAATGTCTATTTTATTATAATTCTTGATTTACATATTTTGAATTTGGCACCTTGGTAAAATCGACAAAAAATAAGAAAGGATATTTTAGAATTGAGTCGGGAAAATTAAGATGATAAAATGAAAAACTTCGAATCTTTAAAATTTAAAATACCCTCATTTGCATTTTCTAATTTTTAGCAAGGTTTTTTTTAATATTGCTCCTTGATAAACTGCGATGAACGCAACAGAACAATATCAAAAAGCTTGGATACCAATGCTTTCATTAAATGGATTTGCGATAATTTGTATGATTATAGGAATAACAACTCCAGTGTTTTCAGCAATTTCTATTTTTTGTGCTTGGACGGTTTGGATTGTTCAAATCGGAAGTTATATTTTCATAAGTATTATTGGATTTCGAGGAAAACTTTCACGGATAAATTATGGATTATTAATTGGTTGGTTATTTATTTCAATATTGCTTCAATTAGGAATTTATATGCAAAAGTACCAATTATCTGCAAAATACGAGAATAGTTGGGGTGAAATAGCACCAAGTCTAATCAAATGGAGAATTTTCCAAATAATTGTTCTTATTTTACCCATAATTATTACTTTTTGCTGGAAAAAGAACGAATCTATGGAAATAAAAGAATCTCATTCTACATTATTACAGTATATTCGATTAACTGCTTTTTTTATCGCTCAATTCACTGGAGTTTTGCTTTTTCTCTCAGGGATACTCTTTACTGTCTTGTTGTGGATTTATGTCAACGGAGATTTTTGGGGTTATTTAGGAATTATGGGTTTAAATTTTCCAACTGAAATGCCAATTATAATTTTGCTCGGTATTCTTCTAACTTTCTCACTAATTCAAGAAAAAAATAATTTTAATAAAAAAAAGAGAAATTATTTAATCCCAAAGCTTAAAAAAATTTATATTCCCATTTCCATCCTAATCATTCTTCTTATGTTAATACCAATTCTTTTTATCCCATTTAATCTTAAATCAGCTAAGGAAACTTTTCCAAATCGATGGAATACTGAAGATCCTACCTTTTTGGAGAAGCCTTATTCTTTCTCTTCTCAAATTTTTGGTCGAACTGTTCCAGAATGTAAAGTTCAAGAAGATATTCTCTTTTTCAATGGCTCTCAGAGTTCTTTTCCCCAAGATCACAATCTTTTACTTCATTTTGATGTTTATTCTCCCCTAAAATCATCAGAAAATCTCCCAGGACACAATGCAACCATTATTCGGATTCATGGAGGATATTGGGTACAAGGTGATACAAAAATGATGGTGCAGCAATGTCGTTACTTTGCAGCTCAAGGATATATTGTCTTCGATATTCAATATGGATTGCATAATTCGACATCAAATACTCCTACGAATATAAAAGGTAATTTCACACATGATGATATGGTTCGTCAAGTTGGAAATTTTACTCATTATCTTGAAACACATGCTGATGAATATGGCGCAGATCTTAATAGAACTGTGGTTTTTGGTGCATCTGCCGGTACCACTTTAGCGATGGCAATAGTATATGGACAATCTGATTCACGATTTTCTGAATGGATTTCACAGAAAATCAATTTTGTGGGATTATATTTGTTTTATCCTGCCAGTGGATATCAAAAAAACCGCGATGTTATAGGAACTCCCGACTTATTAACACCAGAAGTGTTAATTAAAGCAAATTCCCCCCCTTGCCTAATTTTTACAGGCACTCGAGATCAGTTAATTAATCCAGATGTTTCTCAAG
Source organism: Candidatus Harpocratesius repetitus (assembly GCA_021498095.1). GTDB lineage: Archaea > Asgardarchaeota > Lokiarchaeia > Sigyniarchaeales > Promethearchaeaceae > Harpocratesius > Harpocratesius repetitus. The sequence continues at coordinate 2,495,375 of JAIZWK010000001.1, forward strand.
AGATTAAATTAAAATATGATAATGCGGGAAATGAAGAATGTGTGGTAATTTGGTTGAAATTTTATTCGCATGCTTTCGCTTGGAATGAATATAATTCTGGATCTCAAATTGCTTTATATTATACAGAAAGATTTCTTAAAGCAATCACATGATCTATAAAAATCTTTTATATTTTTTACATCATATATTACCAAAAATCAAAATTTTCAAATAATCTGCGCTTTTTTATTTTTTAGCTAATATTTTATCACTTATATTTAAGGATAATGAAATTTTAATGAGCACTTCAATCTATTGCGATAAACAATTTAGAGAATATATTTCAATTTGGGGAGATTCCATTATAAATCTAATAAAGATTCAATTTATTGTATTAATCATAACAACTACAGAACAACTCTCAAATATTTTTAAAATTCAAGATTTAATTGATATAGCGTATTTAATGTTATTTCTTTTTTCAATTTGGTTATTTGTTCGATATCTGCGATATTTAGTTGCATTGAAGCAAATTGTCAAATTTTCTAAGGATCCTACTTTAAAAAATTTCTTTCTGATTGAAATTATTACGTTACTTGGTGCTATTTTAGTTAATTTTGTGGAATTTTTCTTAAATATTTCTTATAACTCTTGGATAATTCATTACACTATTTCTTTACCAATCTTTATTCTCTCCTTAATATCAGTACTTCTTTTATCTAAATGGCAAAAGAACTTATTCGAAGAAGATATAGAACCTGATTTATTTGAAGCAATGAAGAAGGGTATCAATCTTTTATTTATAGGCGCAATTCTAAATTTTATTCCTCAATTTGATAATATTCTTATCATAGTAAGCTTTTTTTCTGCTCTTTTAAGTATTCTTGGTTTTTGGAAATTTGGAAAAGCTCTTATTATAGAATTTGGTGGAGGAGAATTAGATAGAATTTACGATACTCCAACACCTGAAATGTATGAAGGATTATGAGTTAATGATATTTAAGTATGTGAGAATTTGGTGTAATTATAATAAAATAAAAGTGAAAAAGTGAAAAAGTGAAAAATTATGGTAATTACTTCCCTAAATATTGTTCCTCATGGAATGCAGATAATTCCGGGATTGGATCCGAAAGCATCTCCTGAATTTTCCAAAATGCATCAGTCAATGTTAGAATTGATTAAAATTCTTCGAAAAGAAAATCCTGATACCATTGTATTATTTACACCTCATGGGTATCGGCTTGAACAAAAATTTTGTCTATACTATGCAGACACCCTACGCGCCTATTACCCAATATTAAACAGATCTAATGTGGATGGAACCCAAATTCACTCTACTATCGAATTCTCAAGTGATATTGTATTATTAGATGATATTTGGGAAAAATTCAACTCATTAAAGAATCCCCCATTTAAATTGGATAGAATTACATTAGGAACAAAAAATTATCCCATTCCTCTTGGATGGGGCGCGAGTGTTCCGTTATATTACTGCAATCAACCTGATTTTCATCCAAAGATTGTCGTTGTTTCACTTCCTCGTGCGAGACTAAATATTATCAAATTTTATTCCGCGTTGAAAAGTTGTGGAGAATTCTTTGGAGAAATTGCGTTAAATACAAATAAAAAGTTTAGCATTTTCTTTAGTGGAGATTTAGCTCATACACATCAAGATTCGGAGAATTTTTCATTCCATCCATCAAGCAGGAAATATGATGAAGCAGTAATCACTTGGCTTCAAAATATTTCAAATAATAAGACCTTTAACACAATTCCTAAGGTAATTTTTGATTATGAAAGAAAAGCGCTTGCATGTGGATTGTCAACGCTTTCAATAATGGAAGGATTTATTCATGTTATGCATAAAAGAAAAGGAGATGGAGATAGATACAGTGATTTGTCATTGAAATCCAAAATTCTTCAATATCTTCATCCTACTTACTTCGGTATGGTATTAAGCCATATCAGCTTAAATTAACTTAAATCATCATGAAGTAACTACTTAGAGTATAGCGCGTCATTAAGTATAATTCACGTTTCATCATAAATCGAGAATGGTTAATTGCAAAACCAATAGCAGAAAAAATGATAAGAGCAAAGCCAATTCTCTGGAATAATCTCGTTGAATCTCCACTAAAACGCATAATAATTCCGACAATGCAAAGCAAAAGTAAATAAAAAAGAATTTTTAGATAACTTTGAAAATGATCTTGATAGAATTTTTGTAAAAAATTTGCTAATTCCAAAAATTCACGTATTTCTAATTGTCTGCGAGTTATTGGATTAGAATGAATGTTTATTCCCATTTTATCTAAATAATTATTAAATTCTAAAGAATGAATTTGTAAAGTAAACCGCTTTTGATTACTAAGCCTAACTAATCGAGCAATAACGAAGATTAATAAAGCAAGGAAAATTGAAGTGCTAATAATAATTTCGATTAAAAAATGTGGGCGAGGAGCATGATTTTTCGTTCGATTTAAGAATATTATTATAAAGACTCCCGCTATAATACATAAAAATGAAAAATATGCAGAATTCCGATGATATTTCTCTTGTAAAGCTTGAAAAGTAGGATCATCCTTTAACACAAATTTTTGATGGAGATGATAAAAATCAATTACATTTCCTCCGCGCAACTGATAAGCTCGAGTTGGAGAATAATCTTTTTCATCAGGTTGGCTTAATAAATTTATCTTATAAAAAAATCTAACCAATTGAATTAAAGATAATACAGTTGATACAATAGCCAGTAAAAGAAATTGCTCCAAAATGGATCGATCTAAAAGTGTTGTGCTAGAATCGAGTTCTACAAGTAAGATCACAATACCAAACAAAGAAAACAGAAAAAATACAGCAACAAATGTGAGTAATTCATATGAAATAGGTTCATCTGAATTTGGAGAATTGTTTGATTCCATTATGTGCACTATATCTGCTCCCTCTTCTTTTAAAATTATAAAATATACAATCTATTCTGTTTATTTTAGATAATCTCATTATTTTTGATATATTTATGATTATTTATCGTTTTAATTTTTATTTATGAAAAACTACTGTTTATGATAAAGGATCTATATCACACTACTTATAAAAAATTGTGGGTTTTTCAATCAACCAAAATCAATATGATCAATTTGACAAAATAATAATCCATTTGTTAATAAGATGATTGAAAGCGCGAAGATCCAAAATTTTTGAAAGAATCCAGGACGAATTTGAGCGATATAACTAAGAAGATAAAGAATCGATAATCCAAGAAAAACAAAGGCAAAAATTCGATAAAATGAAGACATTTCGATAAATACACCCACTTTTTTATAAAAAATTAACAAAGCAATATTGACAGCGGTCATTCCAGCAAAAACGCAAGCTGTTGCAAAAATATGCATCCATTTTACTTGATCAATTGGTATTAATCCTTGAATAAACATACTGAATGCAGTAAAATACAGAAAAAAAACTAAAAGATTCATATGTTTTAAATAGATATAATAATGACGTAAAAGAATTCCGAACATCATTGCAATGTTTGCCATTAAAACACAAAAGATAAGATAAAACCAATAAGCACGCATATTAGAAATGCCGTGTACTTGCATTTGTCCAATATAACTAACAGGATGGAGAAAAAATCTATGATTATAAGATGTTACATTTCGAGCTATAAATAAACTGATGAAACTAAACAAAAAGTGAAGATAAAAGAGAATTTGAAAAGTTGTTTTTGAAAATTGAAAATACTTGTTGCAAATTACAAAAAAAAACACATAACAAATACTTGCAATTAAATATTTCCCGTTTAAATTCTTTTTTAGAATTAGTTCTCTCTTCTCATTCATCGTCTATTCTTCTGTTCAAATTTTATTCTTCAATTTTTTATTCATTCATATATTCTTATTTTTTTTATTTATTTATAGATAAGTGATGATTTGAATTAGGCCCTCAATTTGAGCCAATAATCCAATAAAACTTCCGATAAACCAAAAATTCTGGAATAAAGAAGCTTTTTTTTGGATGATATAAGCAATTAAATAAAGTGAAGCACCGATAAGATGAATTATTCCTCCAATATAAACCATAATTGATACAAACACGCTATATCTTTGCATGTATAAAAAATAGGCAGTAATTATAATAGTAATCGCATAATGAAGTCCAAAAAGTGTAAATGTAACCATTAAATGTTGCGGGCGCGATTCATTTATTGGAATTATCCCCATAAGAATAACTAAAACTACACAAATATAAAGAACAAATGCAGTTGCTTGTAAATATGGATTAAAAGAAAAATAATTTCGAAGAATTGCAGCTATAAAATAAAACATTGAAGCAAATCCTAAGAAAAAAACTTGAACAACATACATAGCCCGAGTATTAGGTTGATTAAAAACATTAGTTTGACCCAAATAACAAACAGGATGCTTTTTAAAACTGTGGGGATAAACTGCAATTTTTGCTGCAATTTGAGCACCTGTATAAGAGATAGGAATAAATAGAACATACAACCAATTTGGATGAAAAATTGGGATTTTCATAAAAAGATCGGAAAGAATAATAATTAAAATCACTAAAATAGTGATAATGATTCGGAGATTTCTTCCAAATTGTGCCATAATATTCTTCTCTACTCTTTTCAAATAAATGATTAGAAATTATTTATATTATAATAAATATATTGGGATACTCTTTTCAAATAAATGATTAGAAATTATTTATATTAAAAAAATTTTAATAAAATGTGAATAAAGAATGAATGCAAATTCAATGACATTTTCTAATGAATTATTTAATTGGTGTGAGAATTTCCCATATCAAGATAATCGACGTCCTAATTGGGATGAATATTTTCTATTATTAGCGTATATCGCCAGTAGAAGGAGTTCTTGTTGGAGGAAAAAAGTAGGCGCGGTGATTGTAAAAGATAAAGCTGTAATTTCAACAGGATACAATGGTGCCCCAGCACCTCAAATCAATTGTTTAGAATTGGGCGAATGTTATCGAGATGTACATAACATAGCAAGTGGTACAGAACTTGAAAAATGTCGAGCTTCAGGATCGCATGCAGAATCCAATGCAATTGCTTTAGCTGCAAAAAATGGGCATTCCACGGCTGGAGCGACACTGTATTTATTCGGACACAATTATATTTGTAATGTATGCCGAGGAATTATTGCAAATGCTTATATATCTCGAGTCGTGCATCTGAAAGAAGATGGATCTGTTGTTGAATTCGATGTCTTTAAAGATTGGAATAAAAATCCACTTGATTCCTAATTGAAAGTATTTATTGACAATCAAAATTATAAACTTAACCATTTTTTCAATGGAAAGTTCACTTTTGGCTGAAGAATTTCGATTGTTCAACCTTAAAGAATATAAAGTAAGTATTTTTTAACTTTTTGATGAAAGGGATGAAAGGAAGTAAATGGGTCGCTAAATTAGCATTTCAGTATCCAATAACCACAATCTATGTAATAATTGTTTCAATTATAGAAGTTTTGTTGTTCATCTTTCCAATATCAATAACTGCGCAGTTGATCGAAGCATTATTGAATGGAGCAACCATGAAAGATGTTCAATCAGATCTTTTTTTTCTTTTTGGTCTGGCTCTTTTCCAAGCTTTGATTTTCTTTTCTATTTCGTTTTTAAATGAAGTTATTGCGCATAGGGTTACCACTGATATGACACAAGAGTTATTTGAATCACTTCAATATCGGAGTTTAACTTATCATGATGGTAAAGATGTTGGTGAAATTATGGCGCGAGCCACGGGAGACACAAGAACTGTAAATATTGCAATTTCACCTGCAGTACGAATATTCTTAGAAATTTTGACACTTTGGTCTGTTATTTTCATACTTACTGCTTTGGTTCATTGGGTACTATTACTCTGGGCAATTATTGTGTTTGTTTTATTTACAATTACGACCTTCTTTTATGCAAAAAAGCTTGTTCCCTATACAGTTAATCTTAGAGAGAAATTTGGTGAATTATCAGAAACAACTAATACATATTTCACAGGTATACGCGAAATTAAATCATTTGTTTCCCAATCTTGGGCAAAACGAAAATATGGTAAAAAAGTTATGCAATATCGCTCTATTGAATTAGCTTCAGGAAAACGAGGAGCATGGTTTTACCCAATGTTGGTAGTTACCTTCTTTTCTGCATCAATTATTGTATTAACTCTCTTTTTTGCTTTTAAGGGGATATTTGGAGTCACATTTAGTGATGTTATCAAATTATCAAGCATGATAACCCTTCTTACCGGAATGTCCGAAGAGATGGGATGGTCTACAGAATTCTTGATTCGAGGAAATACATCAGCAAATAGAATTTATAACATTATTCATGAAAATGATCCTGGTTCTTTTTCTGATGGAAAAGAAGAATTTAATTCAAACCAATCTGATATCGAATTCCGCAATGTATCATTCAAATATCGATCAAATCTTCCTTGGGCTCTAAGAAATGTTTCTTTCAAAGTAAATAAAAATCAGACAATTGCAATAGTGGGTTCACCAGGATCTGGCAAATCAACAATTGCTAAATTAATTCAACGCTTATATCTTCCTAATGAGGGAGAAATTCTCTTAGGAGGACGACCAATTCAAGAATATTCAAATAAATCACTTCGAAAAAACATAGCCACAGTTGAACAAGATATTTTTCTTTTCAATACGACAATAAAGGAAAATATTCGGTTCGGAAAGCCATCTGCTACAGACGAAGAAGTAATACAAGCAGCAAAACTTGCCAAAGCACATAATTTCATTATGGAATTACCACAAAAATATAATAATCTTATCGGAGAAGGGGGTATTAGATTATCGGGGGGACAAGCTCAACGTTTATCGATAGCAAGAGCATTATTGGTAAACCCTTCGATTCTATTGATGGATGATGGGGCATCAGCTCTTGATGCTCAAACAGAAATTCAAATTCAAAATGCAATATCTAATATTTTGAAAACGCATACCACAATCATAACCACACATCGACTTTCGATTATAAGTAAGGTTGATTTGGTTATCATATTGGAAAGAGGAGAAATTGTCGGATTAGGAACACATGAACAATTGATCCGTTCGAATTCTTTCTATAGGCGCCTTTTTGAGCGACACTATGAGCTTCCTCCTATTGAGGAGGTTTTAATAAATACTGAAGTTGTAGGAGAATAAAAAATGAGTGTAGATCTTGAAGATACAAAAATTCATAAAGTAGATAAAATCAATACATTAAAGAAAAAACAAGGAGAATTCAGTAAATTATTTGGTATTTTTTTTGATTCTTCTCTTCAATCGCTAGATGAGATGAAAAAAAGAACTCAAAAAACTACAAGCAAAATTAAATCTCCTAATTTAAAAAGTGAAAACATAAAAAAATCCATTTCTAAACTACAAAAAATACAAAAAAAAAGAAAACACTCAGATAAAGAATTACTAAACTATTTATGGAGCTATATTGTACCTAATAAGCAGAAATTTTATATTGTAAGTATTTTGATGCTGGTTAATGTTGGATTGGGAATTCTAAGCCCTCTATTATATCAAAAAGCATTAGCTTTAATAGAAGAAGCAAGCATTAATCCTAATCTATCTCGAATTTTTCCATTTCTTTTAACTTACTTCATAATCGTCATGGTATTATGGTTTACAAATGTAATTCAGCGAATTTTCACAATTCAGTTGAATAGCTTTACAACAAATGCAATGCGTACGCAAGTTTTTAATGAAATTTTGCAAAATTCTGTTTCCTTTTTCGATCATTCAGAAACTGGAGTTTTAACAAGTAATATTACTAATGATATTCAAGAATTATATGAAACTGGAGAGCGGTTTGTTGTTGTTTTTACGAGTTTGATTAGGCTAATTGTAACCGTTTCAATTCTTTTCAGCTTTTCACCACGAATAACGGCTATTTCAATGGCATTTCTTCCTATTTTTTTCTTTATTTCAATGGCACTACGAAAATTTCAAAGAAGAGTTGCACGAATTTGGCGGAAAAATTTTGGAAAAGTAAATCAAAGTTTTTCGGAATCAATGAGATCTATCAATATTTCAAAAGCATTTGAACGAGAAGAAGAAAATATTAGACGGTTCCATAAATTAAATGAATTAACCTACAAATCATCTGTAAAACGTGGATTAGGTATTTTTATTATGGGTCCAATCAGCGATTTCCTCCGACATGTACTGCTCATCATTATTTTATGGATTGGAACCTTAGAATATAATAATGCTCATATTACGCTTGCTGCATTTTCTTTGTTTATTTTTATGTTTGACTATTATTTCTATCCAATTATAGCTTTAGCACGCCATTATAATCGTTTTCAATCTTTATTTGGAATCTTAGAACGATTATTAGAAAGTAGCGAACAATTAGGTTTAAAAGAACCAGCAGATTATGAGATGGAGGCTTTAGATATCCATGGTGAATTAGAATTAAGACATGTAAATTTTGAATACCAAGAGAATAATCCAATATTAAAAGATATTTCCTTTAAAGCTAAATCTGGCCAAAGAATTGCTTTAGTTGGTCCAACAGGAGCGGGAAAGACAACAATTGCTTCAATTCTGATGCGTTTCTATAAGATTAAATCAGGAGAAATCCTTATTGACGGTAAAAATATTTTAGATTATCCATTAAGTGCTTTAAGAAAATCGATTGGTTTGGTTAGTCAGCGAGTATTATTGATTAAAGGAACAATTCGGGATAACCTTTTATTAGGAAATGAGCAAGCAACAGATGAAGAAATATGGAATGCCTTAGATATGGTACAAGCGCGAGAATTTATAGAGATGCTTCCTAATGGATTAGACTCTTTTGTTAATGAAAAAGGGAAAAACCTTTCCGCTGGACAGCGACAAATGCTTTCATTCGCTCGTGTTTTATTAGCTAATCCGAAATTAATTATTCTAGATGAAGCCACTTCAGCAGTGGATCTTTATACTGAGTCAAAAATACAAGATGCTATTGATATTATGCTTGAAGGTCGTACAAGTTTAGTTATAGCGCATCGATTAACAACGATTTTAAAAAGTGATCTAATTTTAGTTATTGATCAAGGAAAATTATTACAACAAGGAACTCATGAAGAATTAATGGAACAATCTGGGCCTTATAAAAAGATGTATCAATTGTATTTTGAGACGCAATCTGCAAAATATTTGGAAAAAATAAAGAAAAATTAATTAGCGCTTGTATTATTATATTTTTCCAGAGAAGCTTCTTTAAATTTTATTTTTATTCTTGTTGTATTCTTGGATTATTCTTGGGTTATTCTTTTTTTTATTTTTCGCTTTAATGCAATGTTATTTCCTTAACAGCTGTATTATGAGAGGAATTCGTATTCCACGACAGTAGCTAATGCTAATACACCTGCTCCAATTACAAAGCCACGCCAAACCCAAATATTAACTTCTGCGACTTTTAACATTAATCCAATTACTATTAATACTACAGCAGATAATAATGTAATAAAAATAATCGTAATCGAAAGATAAGATTTATCTTTAGCAAGCCAGGCTAATCGATTTGATTTTTCAGCAATTTGATCATCATTCATATTTTTAATAACAGTAAATCCAATTAAAATCTATTTCAAATTAAAATAAAGTATTATCCTAAAATTTCAATGGTTAAAATTCTTATATTTTGATTTAATTATTATTAATCTGATTATTTAATGAATTAATCCTAGAAGTTCTTTAATTTCTTGTAAAACAGATGGAAAATCATCAAATATATCCCTGATATCATTCTGGAGACAAATATTAAGAATTTCTTCAATTTTATAATCAGAATCTGCAGAAAGACCTAATATAAGAGGGTTTTGAAAAATAAGATAGATTATCGGAGCAAGATGGAAATAATAATAGTATATTTGATTTGTTTCTTTTGTTTTTTGATATTTTTTCATTTCAATTAAATATTGGGGAATTAAATTCATAATATCGATTTTTTCAAAAATTGGAAGAAAGGTTTCTAATGTTTTTTTTATTATAAAAAAATTAGGCATGAATTCGGGACCTTTTTTAATTTGAAATATTAATTCAACTAGCTTCGCCCATTGATAATAAATTTCTCGTTTATCCCTGTTATATTGAAGATTTAAGAACTCAGGAAGTCTTTTAGCATCATAAAACGCGCGAAAGATATAATACCATGTTTTTTTTTCTGCCACCTGCCGTTCCCTATCAAAAAGTTCAGTTTTTATCAATTGAATAGCTTGATCAAATTCTAATTGACGGATTAGAATTGAAATTTCATATTGGAAAGCAATTTCACCAATGCGGGTATATTTTCTGCGGATTTCTTGAATCAAATCCCAACAAGCTTGATATCGTTTCTGAATGAAATAATAACGCGCGATATAATGAAGAAAATTAATAATTGATGTTTTTCCATTGCCATAACTAACATTGATATTCTCCCATTCAGCAACAGAATAGTTGGTCAATAAATGTTCGGTGAAAATTTGCACAATTACCGGACTTGGATATTTAATAAAGATTTCATTAAGCTCGTTAAAGGTAAAATCTAATTCACTAATTATTTGTACAAGATTTGTCTTTACTCTATTAAGATCTGGTTTTTCTTTAAAATGATTATAAAGACGGTTAAATATTGCCAAATTGAATTCACTTTTATATTCTAATTCTTGAAAATACTGTAGAAATAACCCCCATTTGGCGGAATCTTCAAAAATCGATACAATTTCTTCTAAAATTTCTTCTTGGGTAATTGATTTTAGATGGGTTAAGAATGGTGGTTCTTTTGGAATCTCTGTAACAGGTTCCTTCTTAGGAGATTCCTGCATGACTGAATTTTGCTGCTGACTTGAATTTAATTCATTGTTTTTATTTTCATAGATATCCTTATTAGGAATAGATATTGAATTTGAGATTACATTAGAACTAAGATGTGAAACAGATGAAGATTTTAAGGTTGTTTCTTGATTATTTCCATTATTATTATATAATATTTTTCCCTGCGGGTTCTCAAGTATACTACTTTCTACTGAATTAGCATTATTATATGTTTCATAATCTCTAGAATCTCCAGAATCATCATAGTCTCCATAATCCCCATGTTCATCATTTAAATTTGATTTTGATGATTCATGGGAAATTTGGGAAGGTATTGTTTGAAAATGATTAATATTTTTTAGTTGTGATTTAAGCGATTTGATTTCCTCGATTAAATAACTTATAATATGATCATTTTGACTATTTGAAGTATTTCCGATATTATTTTGGGCTTTATCTAAACGAATTTGGTTAATTTGCAAAATTGAATTCAAATTCTTACTATTTTTTAGCTTGTGGATATTTAATGAATTCTGATAATCTTGATAACTAATCATTTTTTGATTTTTGGGTAGTTTAAAAAGAAAATCTAAGTATTCTCGACCTTGCTGTGTTATTGTATAAGCATAATATTGTCTATTGGAAACTATATCCTTAACCTTTTGAATTAAGCCAAACGAGATTAGACGTTGATAAATTTTATAGTAAGTGCGACTACTTTTACGATTTACTCCTGGATATTTCTCATTAAAATGTTGGATTTCAGAATGTCGAATTTTGTCGTGATGATAAAGAATGAAGAGAATTTTTAGTTCTTGTGTGGCTTTTTGAAGGAAATTATTCATGTTGGAATTAAGTTTGACCATCTGACTTGACATTCAATATATAAAGTAGCGGTTTTATTTATTTAAAGATATTGGTAAAATATAGGTAAAAAATAAGTAAAATATTGATATTATGTGTAAAAAATAGGTAAAACCAACAAGAAAAAAAATAAAAAATAGGTAAAAAATTAGATCTGGTTTTAACGTGAAAGCAAGTAATGCTTTTAATTCATGAAATCAAATTTATTGTAGGGAATTTAAATGTCAGATAAACAATCCACTTTATCAGGAATCATAAAAGAAAAACAATCAGATGAATCCCCCAAAAACCAATCTTTTAACGAAAACGAATCATCGACTATTAAAGAAAAAAGGCAACTACCACAAAATCCTGTAGAAATTCTAAAATTAACCAAAAGTGGGGGGATTACATTACCAAAATTAATTCGATCACAATTAGAAGAAAAGCAATTGTTTGCCTTTTGGAAAGAAGATGATCGCTATATATTAATGCCAGTAAAGGAATATGAAATTCCTGATTTAAATTTACTAGAAACTAAGAAAAAATCAAATAAGGTAGAGGATTCTGATACTAAAGCAAAAAAAACACGTAAAAAAAGAACAGCAAAACAAAAACCATCTACAGGACCGCAACCGGAGTTAACAAAATATTTCCCATTTCCTTTAGAAAATCAAGAAAAAATTCAAAATGCGGTTGAAGCAAGCTTTTATAAACTTATTGAAATACCCCCTAAAATTGACGAAGTCATAGAACGGATCAAATACATCATAATTAATTATGGAATTGGAAAAACCACAAATGATTCGCGCCTAAAACATACAATAGTTTTGTTTATTGATGATATTATCTCAAAAGTCCCTGAACAAGATTTTACACCAATTCTTGAATATCTATCATCAAAAATTGTTCCAAATATTGATAGCACCTTCTTGCGAGAGCAAAGTTTAATTACATTATGTGGTACAACTTTGAAAGCTCAACTTCCTGAACTTGCATTAAGCTTGCTTAGACAAGTATTTGCTGGAATTGATTCATACGATCAAGAATTTGCAATAATGCAAGGTATTAAATCAATAATGAAGAAACTTCAATCGATTGATGTTCCTCTTTCAGAGGACTTTCAGTTAACTGTTCAGAAAAATTTAAGCAAGTTTATTATAGGAAAAAGCAAAGAAAGGTTCATTGAAGTGTCAGAATCTTCAAACAATGAACAAATTATATTATCTACTGATAATTGCTTGGAAATAATTGAATTAATGCAGAATTTTCAAATGATAGATGCAGCAATGGAAGCAGCACAAAAGCTTTTAGAACGTATTCCACCAGAAGATATTCATATCGAAGATGTGAGGGCGAAAGTGAATTCATTAAGGAAGCATTCTCGATAGGAATAATCATCGACAGTTTTAATTAGCGCGTGAATCATATATATTATGAGGGAAAAGGAGTAACATCAAATGCTCAGGCAAGTAATTTTATATTTTCAAAATGAAATAATATTTACTCATATTTTTGCACAAGCTTATTCAAAAGAAACGCTTGAATTAGTTTTAACTAAAAAATTAATTGGATATATTGAAAAACCATCGAGAGGTCAGACCTTTAATAAACCTCTTTTCGATTTTCAAGCGCATTTTGGAATGTTTGGTAATGTATTTTTTCTATATATTACAGATATGAGTGATCGTCCAAAAGTTATTGCTAAAGAAATACAACGTGCTGCGCGCATGTTTCAAAAATATTTTCCAGATCCATTAGAAATTAAAAATCCATCGGTGCAAAAAGAAGAATTTATTAAGTTTATCAACGAAACTCATTACTTTCTGCATCCTAAAATTTGTTTAATGGGTCCAAATTATACAGATCGACAACAGATAGTAGATTATTTAAAATTAAGCCCAGAACCTGATAAAAGAATAATGAATTTTGCAGTATATCATCAAATTCAAATTGGAACACTCTTTTTGGATTTATGGAACTTTATTGAAAAGGATACTCTTTCACCATTATGGAATAATTACGTTCGCGGTTCTGATATGATTTTATTCATTCTAGATGGAACTAGTCAAGAATTAAATGAACATTCTCTGAAATTTTTTCACTCACTACGCTTAAGAGAGGGAAAATACAGTAAATCGGCTATATTCCTAACACATGCACATCAACCTTCTTTCATTGGTAAAGAAAATCTAATTTCAAAGTTTCCTTTTTTAGAAAAATATCCTATTTTTGAAATTGATTTGGATGATGGAGATGGAAAAGATCAATTAATAAATGCTATGAGTGTTGCTATCGGTTTAAAGCAACCATTACCTCCAGAGTTTAAAATAAAACTTAAGAAAGCAAATGATTTCGTGGGTCAACAAAAATATCAAGATGCTTTGAATTTATTAAAAGATTTAATTCAAATATGCGAAAAATATCAAGAATTTAATTATATTGACGTTTTTCAAAATAAAATAAAAGAGTTGCAAGAAAAGCAGAAAGAAAAACAACTTCAAGAAGAAATTGAAAGAAAAAAAATAAAAGCTCCAAAGAAAATATCTTTTGGAAAATTTAAAGGTGCAAAAACACTCCCAACAGATTTAAAAGGTAAAATTCTTCCTGATCTCAGCAAATTAAAGAAAGTCAGCACAAAATCCAAAGATAAACAATCGAGTTCAGAACCATTATCGCATATTTCTTCTTCATATTCATCCACTGATAAGAATGTAAGTGAATCTTTACCGAAATCGTCTGGAAATGAAGGTATATTACAAGATATTGATTCAGCAAATCCATTTTTTAGTGGATTAAGTTCATCAAAATCTATAAAAACTTCTCAAGAAAAAAAAGATGAAAAATCAAATCAAACATCAAATCATGCATCAAATCAAGCATCAAATCCATTCTTTACTGGAATCCCAAATGTTGATCCTGGTAAAATGTTATCAAAGAAATCCATAGACGACAAATCTTCCCATGAATCTAAAAAAGATTCAACAGATCATTCTGATGAAAATCCTGATTTATTATTTGAAAATGAAATTGAGAAATTATTGAAAGAGCACGATAAGATTAAAGACATAAGCAACGATTTGGATTTTTTTGAAGAATTACAGGCAGATCATGATAAAGAAAAACAAAATTGGCAGAATAAACCCGAAGGAGTTAAATATCAATCAAATGGCACTAAATCTTCTATTCAGGAAGAGAAAAGGGAAGCAATTCCAAATATCGAATCAGGTGCATCTATCGATACTTTTAAAATACGTAATTATTCTGTTAATCCAATCGATCTTTCTGGCGCGCCATTACCAGAAAATCATGAAAAAGCTGAAGAAAGACCTAATCCATTCTTATCAAATCTTTCAAAACAAAAAAAGGGGTATACAAGACGTAAAACACTTACCTTCGAAGCATCGCCATTAGTTTCTTCAGAACAAAAGAAACCAAAAGTAAATATTCAAAAAACAAGAACAACCACTCCATTTATAGAGCGAAATCCACTTCAGCAATTTACCCTTGAAAAATCACCACTGACACCAAAAAAAATTCTTACCCCCGCTGAAAAATTAGAACAGACTATTTTGATAAAAGGTGAGACTTTAGCATTGGATTTATGTGAGAAATTCATTTCACAACTCCGTATTAAACTAAAGCGTACAATTACTGATGCTGATATTGAAAAGGTAGCAGATCTTTATGTAAAGCAAAAACGACAAAAAGCCAATCAAAAATAGATTGTTTTCGTCTATGAAAAATTAAGAACCAACAGAAGGCCAAAGATTCTATATATACAATAATATTGATTGCTTTAGCTCTTCATTCTGCAGATAATGATTAACTGATGTTTCAGAAGAACGGAAAACAGCACGGGATAGAATATGGGCGATGTTTCGGTTTAATCTGGTTGATTTAGTATTTATTGAGCGCTTCATGTATGATTTTTTGAGTAAGAATATAAAAGCTCGAGTACATTCTTTAATATTTTTAATTTTAAATTAATTTTCTTTCCAGTTTTTTTTCTGCTGAAGTAGAGCGACCGCTTTTATATTACTGTTTGAATGTTTTATCAATTTTCTTTACTCAAAATTCTTTCTGGCTGTATATTCTGATAAAGATATTTGATTATTATCCGAGGTTTTTATTTTAATTTTACTTGTTGACTTTTCTAAATGTATTGTTCTCATTTATCAGAAGATTTACATTATAATCTCATAGCCGCTTTTTAATTTAAACTTAGGCCGAAAGTTTTTCTCCCACCTTATATATTCCTCTCGCAGTTCTTTTTCTGGAATTTGCTCCGCAGCAATTAATGCATAATCCATAAATTTAATCCGCTCAGCGGTCCAGACGGTTTCAAACCCGTATTCTTCAAAAAATAGTTTCTCCCATTCCTTATAACGCTCGATATTCTCCTGTTTTCGGGGATGGATGAAAGAATCAAAATCATACATGAATGATTCGCTGTTTTCAAACTGGGTGCAGTCCCAGAACTCAATTGGCAGAAATGAAATATGTGGGATGTGAGGAAGATTTGAAATGTTAATCCATAGTTCAGGATTATGGGTAAATTCAATCGGAATCTCCTTTACTTCCCGCAAACTCCATAATTCCAATTTTTCTAATGAAATGCTGAATGCCCAATTGATTGGAATCTGCTTCATGCGGTGCTTTCCGTCATTTTTCGGCGGCAGCGTTATTTTTTCACCATCGAACATATTTTCATAACGCTCGTTATAAAAGTCTTCACCGATTGAAATTTTCCGCAGTCGATAGCAGTGGGCGAAATCTATGTTGTAGTCATCTAAAACTGCAGCAATTGTTGTGAATTTTTCCAAATGTTGGTATTGATCGTATTTTAGGGGTATTTTCAGATTTGGAAAGTTAAAAATTAGAATTGATTCTATTTTAGGCGGCCATTTAACTACTCGCAGTTGATTTTCTCCAGATATTTCAATTTCTCTGCAGTTGGTAAAAGCCGAAAAATCCACATCATTATTGGAATAAATACAATCATATACTTTTAGTTTGTAAATTTTATCCACATCTTTCAATTTTTTGATATCGAATACTTCACCTGCAATTGTCAATACTTTTTTTTTCATCGTGATAATCGTATCTTGTATATGCCAAAGCATTAATTACCTCCTTAACCCTTTTGTTTCATTAATTTTCCCTTTTTTCCTGTATACCTTTATTTTCTTATCCAATGTATATAAAAAAAACGATATTAAAAAATTAACCCGCTCTTGGGCGAACTTATTTTTTATCCGACAAATCCCTCAATCGCATTTAAATATGCATCAAAATTATTCATGGCACTTTCATCCGCATACTCTTCGTAGTATAAGCGCATCTCGTTTTTGTACTTCAAAAAGTATGCGAAACACTGCTTCAGCATCAGTAACTGCGAATTTGAATTGAATATGCTCACTGGATTTTCAATCTGTGCGTACCACCGGTCAAGTCGGGAGTCAAATTGAATGTTGCCGTTCTCATCCAAAGTGGGAACGAAGTATTTAATTGACTTCTTCTTACTTATTTTAATTGTTATTGTTTCACCTTTAACGCCGAATGCCTTGATGATGCCTTCAATTCGGTTCCATGTGGCAATGTATGCATTACTAATACCACTTTTTCCTTTCATCATCAACTTAATATCGTTGTAAAACCTTTTCTTTTTTAAATATGATTTTTTCAAATCCTGTTCGGATGAATGCAGTGAATACTGCTCATAAACCCACCTTGCCAGCACAGCCACCACATCTCGAATGCTGGAGCCTTGAAATTTTGCAAGATTGCGGAGGTTGAAAAAGGCACGACCGTCTTCAAGTTCAATCAGCACCATTTTAGAGGCATCTCCACCAATTTTTTTATCTTCCATCATTTTCGTAAATGTATTAATACCATCTTGATTTTCAAATATGTTTATCATGGATAAGCCGTTTTGGAAGGCGGTCCAAACCTTGCGCGCCTTTTCTGTATAATATTCGGTATCGCTTGCATCTGCTTCATGCATCCCTACGCCGTAAATACCGGGATACCGCCAATTCACCGCCCCGCCGTCCGATCCAAGTAAATTCAGCATATTCTCAAATACCAGAAAATCCATAACGAAGCGCTCAATTCCATTATTTATTTTGGGTTTGTTGGTTTTCCTTTCTGAATTAAGGAGAGTAAAAGTTAAATGAAGATTGGGTATTATATTGCCTTGATCTTCTCTTCTCAGAATAAAACGGTTGATCTGGGCACAATGATCAGATTAACAGAATTATAAGAAATAGAGATGTTCATCATGAAAAAATTAGAAAAATTACAGCGGGATTTAAAAGTATTAAAACGAAAGATGTCGCAGTTAGAAATTGAACAAAAGAAACTTTCCACAGATAAGCGTGTAAGAAGTCGTGCTGTTCATGGAAAAAAAGAAGCTGAAGAAATTGATAAAAAAATAAAACACATTATCTTAGAGAAACGGAGAATTCTTCAGAAAGAGAAAAAAATTAAAGCAAAAATTAAATCTCTTGAGAAAAAACTGAAACCTGAATCAACACAAGAAAAGAAATCCTGAATTTAATGTTTTTCATAATTACAAGATTATTTTTCAACTTCTTTTTAAGAAGTTTTATTCTTTTTAATCTTAATTATTAATCTTCAATTTTTAATCTCAATTTTTAATCTCAATTTTTGATCTTCAATTTTTAATCTTTAATTTTTTTCACCAAATATACTTGCATTTTTTTACGTCAACTAATTATTCATCTATTTTTTTTATAAAAATGTCATAATATATTCTAAAATTAAGGGTGGAAAAGTATTTTGCAATCAATCTGAAATTAATTTTTTAAATACAGCAAATCAGTGCATACTTTTTTAAATTTCATGAATAATATTAAAATGATGATTCTATTCATAGAGAAATCTATGAAAGAATTCCAAAAAGCCCGAAATGGGAAAAAACAAAAATAAACAAAAAAACACTTGATGAGAATGCAAATTCAACGAGTAAAAATTCAAAATTATAGAACGATGAAGAAATGCACGTGCTTTTTATTTCCATATATGGTATTCGTAGGGAAAAATAATGCAGGTAAATCTAATCTTATGAAAGCATTGAACGTTTTTTTTCATAACAATGCTACTCTTGAAGACTTTCGTATAGAAAAAGGGAAAAGAGTAAGGGCTTTTTCTATAATTCTAACATTTAAAAATTTAAACCAAGAAGAAAAAGAATTGTTTAAAGATTTTATCTATAATCCTGGATCTACTTCTGAAAAAGTCGTGATTCGATTTAATGCAAAAAGAAATGGCGAAGTTATTCACTCTGAATATACATTTGCTTTTAAAACATTAGATCCTTCAACTGAAGATGAAAAAAAGAAGTATCTTTTTTTAGATGATGAAGGTTTAAATACTAAATCTAAACTTCTGAAAGCTTCAAATGTTCCTGATGATTTTAAAGAAAAAATTGAAAAAATCTCTGAACAACTCTCTTCAGGAGAAAGATTTTCAAAAAAGCATATTATTCGCGCAAAAAGAGAATATATTGATGAGATAATCAAGAAGGAAAAAATTCATTCTAAAATAATATGGGAACCATTAGCAATAAAGAAGACAGATTTTGAACGCTATTTTGGGCATTATTTTTTCATTCCGGCGGTGCAGGATATTACACAAGAAACAACATTTTCTGCAAAAGGAAATACAAATATTTCCAAATTAATGCGTTATATCTTTGCTCAAATGCAGAATCAAGATCGACAGCAGCAATATGAAGCAGAGATTCGAAGAATTATTCAAGAAATTTACAGAATTAATAAAGAAGATTCTGAAATAAACAAATTGCGCGAGGGATTAAATTCATATTTAAGTGATTTTGATGGTTCTCAAGTAAGATTCGATACGGAATTACCTTCAATAAATAAAGTCGTCCGTGATTCATTGAAGATCTTCATCAATGATGGTGTTGAAACTGAAGTGGAACATAAAGGACATGGTCTACAGCGCTACTTTATGGTAATTTTGTTTAAAGCTTGGGCTAATAAACTCGTTCAAAAGAATAATTCTAATCCAACACAGACTTTAAAAGATGATAAATCAAAGATACTCGCTTCTTCTTCTTTGTTTTTCGCAATTGAGGAACCAGAATTATTCCTTCATCCTCAATATCAACGGTTGATGAAATATTACTTAAAAAATATCGCAGAAGCGCCAGATAATCAAGTAATATTAAATACTCATTCTCCAAATTTTATCGATTTTAAAGAATATAAGAAAGTAGCAAGAGTTGTTAAACCTATTCGAGATGGGGTACCATGCACAGAAATTATTCAACCTATTGAATATCGTAATGGAAAATTGGAATTTAAAGATTTAACACATGCACATGGTTCAGTTCCCGAAAAAAAAGAAAAATTTCATAAAATTAATGCGTTAAATCTCGATTATTTTATGGATCCACACAGAAACGAGTTATTTTTTGCTGATCGAGTTGTATTGGTGGAAGGTGAAACAGAAAAACTTATGTTTCAACAATGGGCTGAATATTTTCTCCCAAATGAAGCAGATCTTCTTGCTACCACCACATATATTGATATGGGGGGTAAATTTAATGCACAACTTTATGAAACGCTACTAAACGGTTTTGAAATTCCTTATGTAATAATTATTGATAATGATAAAGGATCTGAAGATCAAACTATGAACTCTACGAATTATCATATTAAAAAAACTGCTGAAAAAGGTACAGGCACATACATTGAATTGGAAGGTGATTTTGAAGCCGAATTTGGAATTACAGGACATGAATTAGATAGACATGGGCAAAAAAAGCATAAACCTTATGTTGCTTTTAAGACCTTTTTTGACGATAAAGGAAAACCAAAAAAAGAAGCTTTAGAACGAATCCGAAAACATCCCAAGTGGAAAACGATTGTAAAAGCAATATATAATAAAGAAATCTAATTTTTTCTTGATATTTATTTTTATTTCGCAATTTAATGAACTTTTCTAAGATTTATTAGCGGAAGTTTCAGTATTTTAATGGTTTTTGTTAATAATTTTATCGTGTTTAATATTTTGGCTATCTTAATGGGTATTTTGGGTAATACAGGCGGCCCTGCCCAACAAGCTATGGTCGCTGATTTACTTCCTCCTGAAAAACAAGCAGAAGGTTTTGGAGCTCTTCGGGTTGCAGTTAATTTATCTGCAACAATTGGTCCAGCTATCGGAGGTCTTTTAGCTGCCTATTCTTATGTTTATTTATTTATTGCTGATGCCCTTACCAGTGGTATTACAGCGATTATTGTTTTTAGAATAATACCAGAAACTAAACCTGAAAATCAAGGAAAAATAAAACATGAATCATTCATGGAGACGTTCCGTGGTTATAAAGTAGTGATCAGAGATTTGGTTTATATGGTATTTCTATTTATCTCTTCCATTATTGCATTAGTTTATATGCAAATGAATTCCACTCTTTCAGTGTTTTTACTCGATGAACATGGTTTCGTAGAAAAGAATTTTGGATTGTTGTTAAGTATGAATGCATTAATGGTTGTGTTATTTCAATTTTGGATTACCCGAAAAATTTCCCGCTTTCCTCCAATGATTATGATGGCTATTGGAGCGGGATTATATGCTATCGGATTTAGTATGTATGGTTATGTCTCCACTGCATTTTGGTTCTTTTTTGCAATGGGTGTGATTACTATCGGAGAGATGGTAATTTCTCCATTTGGACAGACTGTTGCAGCGCATTTTGCTCCTGAAGATAAGAGGGGTCGATATATGGCGTTTTACAGTTATTCTTGGATTATTCCTGCTCTGTTTGGTACGTTAGGTGCGGGGATTATTATGGATAATTATAATCCGAATTGGGTTTGGTTTTTAGGAGGAATCTTGGCAATCATTGCCACTTTTGGGTTTTTATTTTTACATTCTAAATCAAAGCATCGTTTTTCGCAATCAGAAACAGAACTTGATGTTGAAGTAATAAAATAGAACATAATACCTTATTTTTTTAAGCAATTTCATTCTTTTAATAGAAATAAAAAAGGAACAATACTATTTGAGATAACGATTGATTTAAAGAAAAGGAATTATAAAAAATCAAGAAGGATTATGTAATGATTTCAATTTTTGTAGTTTTTTCTCTAACTCATCAGCTCTTCTTTTTTCTTCATCAGCTCTTCTTTTTTCTTCATCTGCTCTTCTTTTTTCTTCATCAGCTCTCTTTTTTTCTAATTCAAATTTTGACAAATACATTTCATTCGTTTCTTTTTTAAGTAATACTAAACGAAAACGGGGTTTAAATCCTAAATAAGTTCTTTTTAGTTTTTTTATTGCAAGATCAAAGGGAATTCTTTCTGGTAATTTTATTCGGGCTTGATTATCAGCAATTTTATCTCCATCAAACATATATCTATTTATTTCTTGGGGTATATACATATCCATATCGTTTAAAATGTAAACTCTTAAAAATGGATAATTAAGAACTTTTGTAGCAAATGGATATGGAAGAAAGAGAACAAAAACAGGGATTTTTAATCTTTTACATGATTCTTGAATTTCAGAAAGATCTTTTCTCCATGTACTTTTAGAAAGAATATTTATTACTAAATCCGGAATGCGATTTCCAAACTCAGAAGCTTTATATGATGGAAGATCTTCATTAATCATAAAATTTAGAAAGAGTGAGATATCAAATTGTAAATCTACTTGCTCACCTTCGATCGAAAAGTAATGATGTAAATCCCAAATCGCCCGGTGGTTTGGAAAATTTGAACTTAATACATCAAATAAAAATGAAACTTCCGCAGAATGGGGTTCACTTTCTCTTCGACCTATTCTTGGTGGCTCTTTTTCTGCTTCTTCTCTTAATTCCCGTTCGTATTCAGCATCCATACGAGCATGTCTTGTAGAAAAAAAATCAGGTCTTTCACTATGTTGTGTCATGGGGAAGTTCACACCTTTTAATTCAAAATAATAATATAAGATGAATATTATTAATATTAGCAATATAACTTTGGAGCCCGTTGATTTTTTAATTTTTTTTTTAACAATTAGAATTAATGACTAAATTTGATATTCTTGCGCTTTCGATAGTTTGACAATTTTAATATCAGAAGGAATATCTAAAGTGGAGATTAATTCTGGATGCTCTGAATGAATTACCAGGACTGCTTTTGGATGTATTTTGGTGATCATTTGTGCTAGATCTTTTGCTGATAAATGACCTGAACAGTGTAATTTATGAAAAGTTTTTGTGCTGATATTAAAAATTTTTAACCAATTCAATAGTTTATCCATTTTAATTTGGGCTTCATCAGTAAAAGGTTCACTTTCAGACCTGATCCAATGTGAACCTGGAGGAGGACGAACATCTAAAAGATCATTCATATTATAAAATGACATTTGTAAACAGAATCTACCAGGACTTTGATGAATTTCATCCGCTCTAATTGTATTTGGATTATCGATAATAGCTTTGATTGCAGGGGAATTTTTATAATCTATCATGTCATAATTTCCCCACCCTTTTCTGGGAAGAAACACCCTAATTCTTTGGAAAGCGTCTTGGGTTAGGCGCGATTGGTTAAGATCAATCATTTTTTGAAGAAAAAGATATGATTTAGGTAATAAAATTAAAGTACGATTATTATCTTTGCATGCCAAATAAAATGATTCTAAACGGTTGCTATCGCGCATTGAACAAGTAAAAAAGATCATCTTAGGTGCTGGTTCTCTGTTTATCTCTTGAAATATCTTTTTAAGTTCACTTTCAACATCCTTTTCAGATAAAATTTGATCAAAATCTACAAAATCTAAATCATCAGTATTTGAAAGATTTTCTTGAACGCGTCCCAAGCGCGTTCCTTCAGTTATAAGCAGATCAGCATTGAATCGGCTTGCTTCGTCGATAAACTTTCTCGTATTTTGCCCCATTGGACCATGCAACCTGAGATCACCTGTATAAATTATACGTTTTTTTGAAATTTTATCTTCCAATAAATAAGCACAAGCGCCGGGAATGGAATGATCAACTGGATAAAGTTGAATATTAAATGCAAAACTCCCATCTATATCTCCGTAATAATAGTCAGGAAGTTCATCAATTTTTCGTTCAATATTCTCATAATTTTTATTCTTTTTATTCATTCTTGTCCCTTTTTCGCTTATTTGAAATCCTTTTCCATATTTTAAGATTTCTCTAAACATGGAATTACTTTTATAGAATTCTTCATAATAATCTAAAATAGCTTTACTAACTTGACCACAAACTATTTTAATTGAAGAATTCAGATAGCGAATAGAACCAATGTGATCGCCATGACAGTGTGAAATTAGCACGTGGGTAATTTTTAGTGGTTCTGTGGGGATATTTCCATATAATTCGCTAATTCGGGCTTGATTATGATTCCATAAATCAGTACGGTAAATACCCGTTAGAATATTGGAAGGAAAGGGTAAAAATCCTATTAAAAATCCATCTATTAAGACTTGCGTTTGTCGAATTGGTAAAAATTCATCAAAAAATTCATTTAAAAACCGAAATTCAAAGCCAAAATCCAGTAGAATCCCTGAACCATCAGATGCTCGCAAAACTATTTTATTTCCACCAATTTCATTAAGTCCACCGTAAACAAACACAGCAGTAGTAGTAGATGATGAGAAATCGCTCTCAGGTATTTTTTCAAGAGGGGTCACAATATATTTCATTCCAAAGAAATTATTTAATCAAAAAAGTAAATATTCGCACTTTTTAATAATCTTGGAGTATTTTTGTTTTTAAAATTGTTATTATGACAATAATATTTTTTGATTAACATATATATAATGGGTAATTAATATCATGATCATTTTGTCATATCTTTGAAAGAATAGATATTTGATCAAACAGGAATAATGTGAACAAGTTTTATGGAGAATAGAAAACAGCGCACTAAACGGGGATATCCTGTAGCTTTTTTGATTGCATTTATATCCATGCGAGTTATTTATTATAAAATTTACAGCGAACGCATTGAATCTTTTAAAAATAAGAAACTGGCACGAAAATATACCAATATGGAAAAAAATCAAAAATATCATCTTTTTGAAGAGATTCTTACAGAAATTAGACCTGTTCTCCAAAGTGGATTGAAAAGCATTCTATTAGTTTCTCGAATCAAGCAAACTGAAGCATCTGATTTCTTACATCATTTAAAAAAACATCATAAATGGATTTTTAATGTAAATAATCCTAATTCAGCATATATAACAGTATTAACTGGAGATCTCACTGATATGGAGCAAGTTGCTTCATTCACTCAAAATTCATCTTTTAAAGAGTCTCTCGGTCAAACTGTTGAAAAAGAAGCAGATTCAATTATTACTTTGTTAGAAAAACGATTGAATAATCATGAAAAAAGTTTTTTCCTACATTCTTTAAAAGAGATTGAAAGTTTAATTTATGCAGGAGGCACTCGGAAAAAGAAATTTAAGTCATTACCACTTATTCCTGAATATATACTTTTAACAGATGAATATCTTGAAGAACATCCCAACAAAGCTCGTCTTCAACGATTATTACAAATTGTACGCAATCGAAAAATAAGATTAAAAATTATTTCCAGTGAATCTAGCGCAGGAAATCGATTGACAGATTTAGGGGGAATCATATGTTTTTTGGAAATTAAAACAAAATATGAAGAGCAAAAAGCTCAAGAGTTCTTCGATTGATTTTATTTTATAAAATAGTAATGTATTCAACCAATTTTTATTGATTTTGTATTTCTAATTTTTCTTTCAACTTTTTAACCAGTTCTTCTGCCTTTTCTGCTCTTTTCTTTTCTTCATCAGCTCTTCTCTTTTCTTCATCAGCTCTTCTTTTTTCTTCATCAGCTCTTCTTTTTTCTTCATCAGCTCTTCTTTTTTCTTCATCAGCTCTTCTTTTTTCTTCATCAGCTCTTTTCTTTTCTTTGTCGGCCCTCTGTTTTTCAATTTCTTTTTCAGTTAAGAATTGATCTTCAGTATTTGGTTTCAAAAAAATAATTTTATAAATTGGCTTTTTGTTATCATATTTTTTAGTAATACATTCTAATGCAACGTCAAATGGAAGATCTGGACTTAATTGAATTTTCGCAGTTGAATCTAGTAATTTTCCTTTATCAAACATTATTTTAGTTAAATCTTTATATTGATATCGAGAATTCTCATTTAAATAATAAACACGTAAAAAGGGAGGTGGATAAAATTTCGTAGAAACTTCATATGAAAAGAAAACAATATAATATTTTATACGTAATCTTTCGCATAAGGCAACATTCTCAAGTAAATCATTATGCCATGTACTTTTTGAAAGAATATTAATTATTAAATCAGGGACTCTATTATTAAATTTTTCAGCTTTGTAAGATGAAAGCTGGTAATCAATTTTTAGGTTGAGAAAAAAGGAAATATCAAATTGAATGTCAATTTTTTCATCTGCAACGTAAAAATAATGATGTAAATCCCAAATAACGCGGTGTTCCGGGAAATTTGTACTTAAAACATCATAAATATATGAAATATTAGCTGAATGCGGCTCACTTTCTCTACGACCTAATCTAGGTTTAAGCATCTGAGCATCATCATCTACATCCTTTGACGAGTATTTTAGATGTTCATCCAAAGCATGTCTTGTACTTCTGAATTTATTAGCATCATTTGCTGATTCTTCTTCCATATTCTCATTCCCAATTATATTAAACTATTGTATTTATTTAATTATAACCATAAAAAAAACGAGAAAAACATGAGTTTAAGCAAGATTTTTTCATTTATAATTTGAATAAAATAGGTCTCTATTTTTAAGACAAAACTGCGGTAAAATTATAGAAATAGGCGATGATTGTAAATTATATATTTACAAAAAAAGAAAAAAGAATTAAAATATAATCAAATTCAATTAAAATTGAATAATCTTAATTAAACTTAATTGAATCAAACGAGAATCCAAAAATAATTATTTCTTTCTCTCTTCTGGAAGCCATGTGTGATCTGGAGCATCTACACCATCATAATGCAATTTAAAGCCTGTATCCAGTGTCTTTGCTCGTTTCTTTAAATTACTCATTACAACTAAGCGTTGAACTTGATTTGTTCCTTCGTAAATTTGAAGTAATTTAGCACCGCGGAAAATGACACCCATGCCATACTCTTCTGCATATCCATACCCACCCATTATTTGAATTGCATCAATTGCATTTTGCATGGCATTATCAGAAGCTACAAATTTGGCAATAGCAGACTCTGTGGAATTATTTATATGATTATCTGCCAACCATGCAGCATAACGAGTGAGATGATGAGCTGCCAAAGCACGGGCTTGCATATCTGCAAGCATAAATCCAATACCTTGGAATTTTGCAATTTTAGTTCCAAATTGTTTACGTGTGATAGCAAATTTTGATGCTTCATCAACACACCGTTGAGCTACCCCAGATGCAATAGCTGCAATTCCAGCGCGTGTTTTATCTAAGGTCTTCATAGCGATATGAAATCCTTTTCCAACTTCACCAACTAAACAATCTTCAGGCACATAAACATTTTCAAAAATAACTTCTGCTTGTGCTGAGGCTTTTTGGCCGATTTTATTTTCTATATGCCCAATTTCTACTCCTGCTGATTTTGGAACCATAAAAACTGCCATTCCTTTGTATCCTTTGCTCGGATCGGTTTGAGCAAAAACAGTAAATATATCAGCTTTTGGAGAATTAGTGATCCAACACTTTCGACCATTAATAACCCATTCATCACCTTCCTTCACCGCCATTGTCTTTGTAGCTGCTGCATCTGAGCCTGCTTCACGTTCGGTGAGACAAAATGCACCTAATTTGACCTTCTCTCCGGTAATCAAAGGTTTAATATATTTTTGAAGTTGCTCTATTGTAGCTCCAATTACCAAAGGTGCAAATGCTAAATTATTGCACATAATTGCGGTAGCACATCCAGCATCTCCATAACCAGTCGATTCTGATACAAGTGTTTCATCGAGTAATGAATATCCGGGCCCTCCTGCTTCTTTAGGTATATGTAGATTCATTAGTCCCGCTTCGTATGCTTTTTGGAGTAAATCCATTGGAATTTCATCCGCTCTATCTAATTCAACTGCATGTGGCGTAATATGCTCTTTGGTGAAGGCTCGTGCCTTTTCCAATAGTTCCTGTTGATAAGGAAGTAAATTATAATCAACCATTTTGCTTCACATTAATCCTTTATTCAATTTTGCTCAAAAAGTGTCGTATAGCAATTGCTTAATGTTGTGATTTTGCCTATTAAAAACTTTTTTTTACATTCCTCTAAATTTTAAGAAAAATAGAATTTCATAGTATTTTATTTCAAATCAAATTCTGATAAATCGACCTAATAATTAAAAAAAAAATAAAATAAGAATAAACAATGATTTTCAAAAGGATAAAAATATTGTAGTTTAATCTTAGTTATTATAGATTATCTTCAACAAATGAATTATAATAAGGAATTTAGTCTTTTTGAATTTTAAAAGGAGTATTTAATGGATGAATGTTTTTATTAGTTATTCTTCAAGAGATAGAACCTTCGCTGAAAGAATTGCAAACAGATTAAAAAAGAATGGAATTAATACTTGGTTTGATCATTGGGCGTTATATACTGGTGACTCTATTAATGATAAAATTGAAACAGGTTTAGCTAATGCAAACGCTTTACTAATTGTTTTTTCTGAAAATTCGATAGTAACAATTTTCATAATGATTATTTTATGAATAAAAATCATATGATTGAATGATGATAATCCGCGCTTTACATTAAATTACGTAATACACAATAATCTCCTTTAATACCATAAATTTTCTCTATTATCATGACAAGTATTGTCAAAATATTTGGAGGATAATCATGCCGTTAACAATTCCAGATGATATGGATCTTATGACTAATATTAAAGCAGGAACTCAGTATAGAATTCGAAATTTAGAAGAGCAAAAGAAAAATTTAATTTTCAAAAATCAAAAAGCAAAAGATCACGATAAACAATTCTTTTTGTATCTGATTAAAGAATTAGATGATGAAATCAAAAAATTGAAGGAGTTTGAAAAAGAATTGTTAATTTATATCGAAAAAACATTTGAAATTACTCCAGAATTTGATATAGATGAAGTATAGCAAAAATTAATAAAAAATATATCATATTTTTGATTTAAATTCATTTCTTCGGCTTTACAAATTAAAAAAAATCAAGAATAACTGTCCCCACTCAAAATCCTTTACGATCACCAGATAATAATGCCAAAAAACACAATATTACTAAGTATTGTGAAAAAATCAAATAAAACGAAAAAAAAGTTGTTAGAAACCTTAAAAACTATTTCTTCTTTACAATTATCGTTGTTCCTGCGCCTAATAAGGCTAAAAGCCTACACCTGCATATACGGCAGGAGGAATGTCTCCGAAGAACGAATTTTCAGTATTTGTGGTATCATCTGGAATTGTAGAATTATCTGAAGATGATTGATTAACAAAAGGAAATAAGTCAAGTTGATAGGAATTCCCCTGTTGTATTTCCAAAATATTCACCTAGGAACCAGGACCATTGATGAGAACTTTTCTCTCCCATGAGGAAATGTTTCCATTTGAATCGTAATAGATATCCATATAGTCTTGTAGTATCCCATTTTCATTGTATAGGATATTGAGGGCTCGACTGGCATTATACGTGGATGAATCTCTAAAAAGAATTTCAATTTTGTTGCTATCATAATAAAAATCTTTAACAAGATCAAAGCTACCTTCCCATTTCTGATATGCTTTAACCATGCCATAATATGCTTCAGACCAGTCACGAAACATGTAAGAGGGTCTGACTTCAGGTGAATGAAGGCATGGTAGTAATCCATTGCCATAAATTCCAAGAATATCGACAGGAATACTAACATTATTACCGATATCAAATAGAGGTAATGCGGGCATCCATTCTATTGATCCTGCTTGTAATGCGTATTTTGCACCAAATATTAAATAATATCCTGAAGGCATTAGAAAAATATCAAATATTTGAGTCAATTCTAATTCTCCTTCAGGGAAACTCGGATATAATAATACCAGATTAAATTATCACCTATGGATATTCCCCATTCGGTGGTGTCGAGATAATCATAAGAATTATTCAGATCATTAACAGCATAGAGGCATACTTCAAATGTGGAAGAAATGATTTGTTTTCCCTCTGCTGACAAAGAATAGATAATTGTATACCAATAATTCATCAAACCATCAGCGGATTTAGTAAAAAGGTCACAGTATTTAGATGTAGATGTAAAATAGCGAGTAAATATTGTATTTGATTCTGTTTCTAAGAATTCATAACTCTGTACATTTGGATTAAAAGTAGAATTAGCGAGCAAGTTTTCGTATGATGAGAAATCTCGGGATCGGGAACAAATAGGGGGTATGAAGATTTGTAAACTTCAACATCAACTGCTATTTCTCCTAAATATTTCAAATTTATCTGATTTAAGTAAACCGGCTCTTCATTTCTTAGTGGATCATAGGAAATAATTCCAAGTACAGTATTATTTGCGATTTGAGTTAAATTTCCCAAATTTCTCCCCACTAATACGTTTCCAAAATAAATCATTTTGTCATTAAAGATTATAACTTTAGTGATTTCAAATGTCCTAAATTGAATAACCGTTGTATTCAAATCTCCCGATTGATAACGTTCTAAATAATATAGTTTATCTCCAGGGTATACTCCAGTTTCGGAAAAGAAAGGATCATCAAAAACTCGGAAGAATTGATCAATATCAAATAATCATAAGCATTTTCTGTGCGTACCATGAAATTCTGAATAACAACTCCTGCTATGTCCACATAGTGATAATAATGATAATAATAATCACTTTCAAATCCCATACTATACGTAATATTTATCGCATAATCTGAAAGATTGAATGCGACATAATTAGCTTGGATCACGAATTTCATACAACTGACCTTCTAAAGATGTGAGATTCATATAATATGGAAGAAATGTGGATTGGTCTAAGGAAATCGATGAATTTTCAATCCAGAAACCCATTTGATACCATTGAGTGGTCACGATTGTATAGTTTTGAAAGAATTGCTCTTCTGCCAGGACAAAATGATTTGTCCTATTGTTCGCATAATATTTTCCCCAATATTGGATGCGATAGGAAACAAAATCTCCTGCATTTGTCAAATTTGAGGAGAGAAGTGAATGACTGATTCCGCTCAACGTTAAATACCGAAGAAGAATCCAGAAACGTAATATTCAGAGTTGAATCAATTAAAACCCATGAATCGATGGTCATGGTGTCGTTAAAATAATATTCCAGCATTACTCCTGTCTCATGATCGAATTCCATGTAGATAGTTATAAACTAACCCTGAATCTGTACCCGTAATATTAATTGATTCTGATGTGAAGCTGAAATTAAGCTTTGCCTCTTGGCCAAAATAGCCTCCATTAATAACATAGTCTGTAATTTCTGTAATGTTATCGAGTTAACACTTGGTTGGGTATAATGAAGTAAAGAGGGTTCTAACAGATCCCACTCGGACCAATATGTTTCAGTTAATTTATATTCTTATTTGCTCCGTTGTCATTGTAGGTGCATGTAAACATAAGAGCTATTTATTCAGGGATGGTATAATTTATTGATGACTGAATAGAATCGCACTTCTGAGCTTCTGGACCATCAAGATTTCGCTGGACCAAAAGTCCCAGGTTCGATAATATAAAAAATGAATGATTGGTTTGAATCGGATAATCGTCTAGAATTACTCTGTAGGAAGCGAATTAAGTCCAAAATTATTCAGAGGGAAATCGTCCTCAACGCCAAAGTGTTTGTTACCGAGTAAAAATAATATTCCACCACTTAACATAATTGTGGATGGTGATTAAACACCAAATAACGAATGTATGTATTCGGAGTTTTCTCTTTGTTAACTTCTGCAGCTCTTCCATCGCTACCAATACTCTAGATGAATTTTAGCGGGATTCCAAACGATCCTTGCCAAAAGATAGCCGCCATACTTAGTAATCCAACTTGACTTCCACCAATTCGACTAATGTTGATTTCTCCGATATATAGTGGTGTAATGTAATAATCTACCACTTTGAATGTGTAATCCCTTCATCTAACCGTATGGTGGCTTCATACAATAACATTTTTGCTGCAAAAGCGTATTGATCAAAATTATTACCTGTCAATCCACCAATGGCTGCAGTAATGGCCATTCCTTTGGCAGAAATTTTCTCAGTAGCGGTAAAATCAGTTCGTTCGTGTGAATATTCAACACTCATGCTTCCTACTTTAACGCTTGTAGCAGTTTCATAACCAAATTCCCACTGATCTTGTTGAGCAGTACTCTCAGTAATTACGATTCCAATTTCGGTATATCCTTCAGAATTCTGTGTTTGAACAGGAAGAGATTTTACCGCACTTTCGCAAAAGTATTAGTTCCATGGCTGTTTATCCACTCATCTTTTAGTATAATAGGTAAAAGGGATTTTTTTTGGCATCATAGGGGATATAAAATCGTTAGAAAAGCATATTCTGGATAGGCTGCAATGAACGCATTCAAATTCCGCACATGTAATGACTTTCATCCATTGGAGCATTGATATAAACTCTATTAATGCTTGGCGTTCCATTGATATGACTTTATATTGATATTGTAGAATATAGGTAAATGAGTACAAATACGCCATGTTCATTTTGAAGAAAGTGCCATAGCTTGGCTAAAGGTCGTAGATACAGTATTGGTTGTACTATGCGATGAGGTCCAGCCGGCAGAAACTGAACTTTCCAGACCTACCTCGAAAAAATAACAAATCGATGTCTGCACTCATAGTAATTGCAGCCGAATCCGTAATAGAAAACCCTGATGTAAATGAAGTTTCACTTGTTTTCCCAAACCTACCGTGGTACCGCAATGTGCTAAACTATGACTCATTCCATCAATATTTGGTGCGGCAGCTGCCCGCAGCCAATACTTCAGGGCTCAATGACTGATTCCCAGCCTTTTATATTGCGTTATTCTTCCATCCCCATCAAAATCTCCTGCTGCCATAAACGGCGGATTAAAAATATTGTTAGACATTTTTCGTTTGAACAAAAAGATAATATTTATCCGTCCTGGCATTCCATCCAATTTCAATCAGATGATTTCGCCAATCTTTTATACATGCTTGAAATCAACAATTCATCGCACTTATCTCGATCTCTATTTAGACTGACTGCATGGGCAGGATAGGGATAATTTGATAGTGATGTTGAAAATTTTTGTTTAAAATTCTCTGCTGCGTCTCCTGCCACTTTTATATAAAGTTTAGTTCCTTTATTGTATACTAATCCAAATTCATCAGCAGGATCATAATCAAAATTTCCTGTACAGACAAATGGATCTTCTGCATCGTCATTATTATCCCATGATTTTAAGCTGACAAATTCATGAAAAGCATCATCCAAAACCCAGCCATTACTATCTTCACCATCATAATTCGTTCCAAAAACAACGATTTCTTCTAAACCATCATTATCGAAATCTCCTCCAGCTGCAGAAGGATTATTAAAACCCCTGAACAGGAATATTCTTTTTGTACGAAAGTTTTGAATGAGGAACTAGTTGGATTATAATTATAAGAATTGAGATACATAGTATGATCGGAACTTTTAAGAGCTGAAAGCATTACAACTTCATCAAATGAATCTCCATCGACGTCAGCAACGACAACTGAAGGATGTTGAGTGGTTCTTAGCCAAGTTGTATAAACATTATGAGGAACTCCGCTTGATTGTCCTAAGAAAATCATACAGGTGGCTTTTCCATTAAAATCACCAACGATAGCTACATCTTCATAGCCGTCATCATTAATATATCCAGAATCAATTTGGATCCTGCGATAAGGACTGTAACTCGAATAAATTGTAAAGAAATTCTCTCATAATCATGTTTAGCATCATCATAGACCAACAACCGCATTTGCTCACTATCGTCTTGAGTTGCTAAAATAATTTCATCAATCCCATCCCCGTCAATATCAGCTGCAGCACATGATGCTTCATCATAGGCTGAATTCCAACCCGAACTGTAGATTTCATCGAAGGTTTTTGGATCGTCTACAATAAATTTGATTCGACTATTCCATTTACCTGTTCCGGTAATCACGAGTTCTTCTTCAGGAACCATATTAATAATATCTGCTTTGAATGGTTTTTTATTAGAGACAATTGTCTCACTAAAATCCATTGGTTTCGGTTTTTCAAGAAAATTAGGATCATTTTGAGAAGGTAGGTTTTTAATTTACCTTCGTAAATAGGCATATTAAAAAGAATTATCCCTCCCAAAATAGGGATTAGAATAATTCCTAACACTAACGTAACAAGTTTGTAATAAGTCGAATTTCTGGATTTGACCATAATATGCATTTTTCGAGTGTGATTTTATATTTAAGTTATGGAAATGTTTATTAATTTTTCTTGGAATTCCTACAAATTGATTATAATTTAGAATATTTAAGAAAAACACTAATACTGACTAGTAGGAAAAGGTTAAAGAGTCAATAATATCATTTTTAAAATTACTTTTGTATTTTCATCTATAAAATTAGCAATAAAGCACTTAATACAGTAAAATTGTCTTATTTCCATATTCATTTCGGCTATAATATGAAAAAAGAATCGTTTTTCTCATGAGTTATTATTTGATGTTCATCATTTACTTCTATTTTGATGATTATTAATTAATAGATATTTGTTCTAGTGGTTTCCATTCTAAATTTTTGACTATACTTAAAAAGTATCTGCTTAATTCCCTATATGTGTAAACTTGAATTCCAAATTTTTCTAATAACTTATAAAATTCATGATTCATTAAAACTTCATAATCTTGAAACCGCCCTACTGCTGTTTCTGGGGTAATTCCCTTCAATTCATCATTATAAATTGCGGGATGAAAGAAAATATGGGTCAAACCTGGTCCAATAGATTTTAATAAACTTCTATAGGCGCGTAGTTTATTCTTCACAGATTGTAGGGAAGCAAATTTAAAATTTTCTACGATAGGATAACCTTGTTGTTGCAGCAAGGAGAGTTGTTTATGATAGAGTTCTATATCGCCGTCAAGTCCCATATACTCAAACATCTGTTTACTCATATTAGGAATCATCGCTGGAATTCTATATTCTTTTGCTAGTTTAACTAAAATTGGGAGAAATTTAGGATGGCAGGCCGAGAACATATGAGTATCCATATGGGTTAATTCTAAACCCAATTTTTGAAGTGCATCGATTTGAGCGCGCATTTCCAATTCACCGTATTTGGGTACAACATTCGCAACCGCATCTTTTAGGTTCTGCCATAAAAATCCTTGAATATCTACTAATCCAGTTTGAGGATCGTTAGTTGCAATAGGGCGCCAACGGAAATTCTTATATTCGCTTGTAAATGTGAGATGAACACCAATATCAAGTTGGATTTTCTGAGATAAATCCTTAATATTTTGAACTAATTCAGGCATCCATGGAGAATTCGCAATAATTGAACCGGAATGAATCCGATTTTGACTGAATATATCAATTACTGCCTGATTTGCACTATGGGAAATGCCTAAATCATCTAAATGCAAAATCACAACTTTATCTGTTTGTGAAAAGCCCAGTTTGTCTATAATAGACGGCATAATTAACTCCCCTTTTAGGTTTGTATAAGAAACCCGGGCTAATAAGCATATTGTCATATTTCGTTTTATTTAGCGTTAATTAAAAATAACATGATCTTAAAAAGTAATCTAAGCTTTTTTTCTTAGGAATTTAAAGGTTTATACAAATCTACCATCGATTCTTTTCCCCAAATTGATGATTTCCAATCTTCCTTCTCAGATTATTGCCCTTTCTTTAGCATTGTTAATCCTTGAAGTATATTGTCCTTTAATTAAAAATTGTATTTCACGACCTGTAATTTATTTAATGTATTATGGGGAATTTTTTTTATTTTCTTTTCTGTTGTATGGAAAGATATACTTTCAATTAAACAAAATGCAATTGAGATGCAATCATTATAGGATAAAGTTGTTCTGTGCTTACATTTCAATATTCCTGCTTGATTTATTATCTGATTATTTAATTCTACCTGTATTATTGGGTACTCTTCTAATAATTCTGCCACACGTATCAAAGCGAGTGATTTTCCCTGCAAAATGCATAGATGATTAATTACTTCGATAATCGTTGTTTTCATTGTAAAAGCAGTTTTTTCTTTTTCTCGAATTGAATTGAATAATTGAATAATCTTTTCGTTCGGATCTTTACTTGTGAAAAGAACAATTATACCTGTATCAAGACACACGCTTGATTTTGGATTAAATTTCATTTTCAAGGCTTATTTCATCACTGTTTAATTTTTCTATTAAATTTTTATATTCTTTTGATGAAAAAGTTCGAAATTTATCCAAATAATTCTTGTTTAAAGGAATAATAATTATTTCATCGCCTAAATCTAATATTTTACATTTATCTCCAGGAATTAAATTATATTTTTTCCTGATTTCTGATGGAATTGTAATCATCCCTTTTGCATTAATTGAAGTTACTTTGTTTGACATTTTATATACAATATTAATAAAAAGATATTCATAAAAAATTAATTGATATAAGAAATAAAAAAAAGTGTACTAATTGATAGTATAAATTTCCATTCCCAATTAACTTCAATAGTAATAAGCGTATTTGTTTGCTCGAGGATGTCGCAATTTAATTTAACATAATTTACAATCATATCATTAAGTGAAAATTTTGCTATTATGGTTCTTGGAAATTGCGCATTATATACTATCTGTTAATTCCATCGATTAGAAACTATGGAAAAGACAATTTTACAAATTATTCAAATAATAGGTCTCTGAATTTAAGTTGGAAAAAAAAAGAAAAAAAGACTCTTTATTTTTTTTTTGTTCCCTTTCTAATATTTTACATACTTTTGTATTCCCAAGATATCTTTTTATATATAAAAATTATAGCATCAAAAATATCAATGAAAAAATATCAGAGGATGACCTTAAATTTCAAAATAAACAAGGTATGAACTTTATCCCTATAATATTCGTTGGATATGATTCGATCCTCCCACAAAATCCCGAAAAAAAGACAGGAACATTCTGTTAATTAATAATTATTTTAGCAATTTTAATTCGTTATATATTCCTGTGGAAAAGTCGGATTCAATATTCCAAATAGTGGATAGAAATATCGAGCTTGATGCGCTAAATCCAATAAAAATGAAAATAATGAAAACTATTTCCTTCTAGAAAAGTAAATAACAAAAAGAAACAAAGAATTAAATCAGTGAATTATGTTTATACCAGTAATATTTCAAAATTGTATATACATTATCACCGAGTAACATATATCTCAGGTAGACGGGAATAAGGTATCCTAAATAGGATCCCTCTATAATCCATTGCCAATCATCTTGATTTTAATGGGTACGGTCAGATACAGCTTTATATTTTTATGAAATACTTCAAAATCAGTGATAAAATGACTTATAATATAAATAATAAAGAGAATATTCTTCAAACTATAATTAAAGAATTTGAAGCCAGTTTGGATTTTTCTTCTATCCAGTTATTTACTAAGAGAATTAACCAACGAGAAAAAAACCAACCTAAAACTTTACCAATCCAACTCATTTTGGGAAGCTTACGGGGTTATTATTTCGAAGCTTATACAAATTGGATTTTAAGCCAAATAAATACGAAGATCCCTGGATGTCAAGGTTATATATGTCCTCAAAATATTCAGAAAGAAAATCATGCTAAAGAAGGATTAACACAAGGAAATAAAGGTGAGATTGTAATAAATCGCTCGGGATTCATGCTGAGTGAGTATGATTTTTTACTAATTTATTCTGACCATATAGAAATGATTGAACTGAAATATCGCCTACAATCTGAAAATAATCCTATTAGAAAGACTTATGTAAGATTGAATAGATTAAAGCAAATTCTTTCATTACAAGTTAAAGGAATAGTCGGTTCCAATAAAAATGAATTCACAAAACATTATTTAAATAAAATTGAACAATTTCATTTAGAAAAGATTGAATTTTCTAGATTTAATGAATTTTTTAATTATGTCCAAACCAATGGACTCTCTAAATTGGCAACTAAATTACCCCCACAATATATAAAACTTTCTCAAATCGATAAAAAACAAATAATTTTTGCAGAAATAGAAGTTCAAATATTGAATCTTCTAACAGCAATCACAAAATTAAGTCCGAAAAATCAGAAAAAACTCAAGGAGAAATTGCTTCTTCTTGGCTCATTACCAATAGGACAATTAGTTTTAAAATCAATTAATATAACCGATGAATTGTTTCCGTCAAAAAAGCTTCAAGATTTGGTGAGAGAAAATAAATCTCCCTTTATTATTTTTTTGAAATATGATGGTGTTCAATTTAGATTAAACCTCGTTAATAGCCAAATTAATCAGAGATATAAACATAAAAGTTTAAGATCCGCACGTTTTAATCATGAAAGTATTACATTCGTGCATTATCGTCAATCTACAGGCAGTGAAGGTTATAAATATCATCAAATTAAAGCCCTTAAATCTTTTAATCTCCCCGTAATTGATAAATCCATACTATTAATTTTGAGAAAGTTGGTTAGATTTTTAAATAATCCTGAAAATTCTTTTAAATTCTCGAATCAAGAGATTTTTAAACTAAATTCTATTTTTGATCATATAAAATACATTCTTCGAGATATAAATGTGAAGAGATCAAAGAAAAAACCGAAGAATAAGAAGAAGAAGAGAGCAAAGAAGAGAGCAAAGAAGAAAGCGAAGAAGAAACATAAGAAGAAAGAAACATAAAAAGAAAGAAACATAAGAAGAAAGAAACATAAAAAAAACTTAAAACATAGTTTCTGGATTCCTTTTGGTTAAGATAGATTCAATGAATGATTATGTTTGATATTTTCCTATAATTTTCGGACTAAGTTTTCATGTACTTCTCATGATTATGATTTGACATAAAGGACACAAATGATAAGTGTAAATGACATTCACTTGATTTACTGTGGTATAGGAAATACTTTTTTTCGCTAAACACGATTTCTGGCATTATTGGTCTTTTAGTCAAATCTGGATTTCCCGAAACCATTTTGATGAATTAATTGTGAACACCAAATATATAAACAATCTGGTTGAAATTAACGATATTTTGCATCTTATGACCAAAGCTTGAAAAGGAATGCGGATGGGATGGCTTTTCATCAGAAAATTATGCACAAATTGAAAGAATACCTTTACAAAAAGAACAATTGATATAATATTGGGAAAAATATGAAGGATAACTGGGAAACCTTACAGTTTTCATCAAATTTTTATTTCGAAACCTGTACTCTTGTTCTTTCCATATATGCTTTCCAAATTTACTCTTAAATACTTTAATTATGTCGATTGTAAAGGATTACTTCAAATTACTTAATTTTAACAATATATTAATAACAATTGTGATAAATAATCTGCACAAAATTAAAATTAAACTATTATAATATGTTTTATAAAAACTTATGCCCGGCTAATAAGCATATTCTCATATTTCGTTTTATCTACCATCGATTCTTTCCCTTTCTTTTTTTCTCTTGATCTTTCTTAATCTCTCTTAATCTCTCTTAATCTCTTTTAATCTCTTTTAATATTTTATTGACGTCATTAATAAAATATCTAAAATCAGATAAATTCTCTCTTATAAATTGAAGAACCCGCTTTTGATTAATTTTTCCATATTGATGAACTAAAATATTCCTAAATCCTTTCATTGCTTTTAAATTTGATATGTTTGTAAGGTGGTTTTGTAGCAGATCAAAGAGATTTTCATCATTTTGGGGTGGTCCAAGATGTAAAAACTTCACAAGATGATAAGCTATATCTATCACATTTTCAATACAAATTTGAAGTTGCCGCTCTATCGCACGACGTTTTTCGTTTGATTTATAGAAAATCTCATCTTCTTTAGGAATAAATTCATTTAATTCTTCAAGATAATTCTCTAATTCTGAAATTTTTATTGATATTCGCTCAATTTCTATTTTAATCCACCTCTAAAAATATTTTAAAATGTGGATAGAAATCGGTAAAAGCGCGGTAGGTCTTCTCATAAATATCGCATACTTGCTCAAAATCCTTATTTATCATCAGTTTTCCATGTGTTAAAACCTCATGTTGAACATAGAGGGGCAAATCAGTGAAAAATTGAATATCTAGTTTCGATGGAAAATTTCCTTTATAATACAAGACTTTTTGAAGAGGAATACCTTTAACATGCAGAAACGGTACTAAGCAAATATCAATATCGTTATATTCATCTTCGCGAACACTACTTCCATATAAAATTAGAGCTACAATGTCAGGATCCTTTTTTACTTCAGATAGTAAACCGTTCAATAAATTTAAATCTGAAGATTGTAGCATTCTTGATTCACCAGTTACTTAATTTTAAGGAATACATAAATATAAAACACTCCTATATCACTCCATTCATAAATTTGATATTCTCTCTCTCTCTCAAAAACAACTTGTAAAAAATTATACTTAAAATATAAGAGGTTCTAGCAACTTCTTCATTTTTGACTAAATTACCATTTTAATCTTTCATTTTCCGACAATAATCAAATTTATCCAAGAATTATTTCAGTCGGCAAAAATGAACTTTAGAAAATGGAATTATGGGTCGATTTTTGACTATTTTTAATCAAATTTTAGTAGAATTTGATAAAAAAAGTTCTAAATTTCTGTTCGACAAATTTCAAATTTGGATGGAATATTGGTAAATGCGTAAATTATGCAAGATTTTTATTTTTTTATTAATCTATCAAATGTTGATAAAAGCTCATAAGATCGATAAATTTTTGTGGAAATAAAGAAATCAAGCAAGAAATTTAGAAAAATTTCTCTATTGATTTAGAAATGATATAATTTAATGACTTTATCATGAATTTTTTCATTTTCTTGCAACTGCAGAGAAACAAATGTAAGATTATGAAGACTTGGTTGAATCATTAATTATTCTCTTTAAATTTTGAAGCCATTTATTGATATCCTTCGCTTGATCATCCCAATATGATTTTTCTGGCTTTTTAACATATTCAGCAGCCCAAATCTGCACCTCTTGGTTAAATCGCTTAGCATACTCATTAAATTCTTCATTTGTATGAAACTGACCTTTATCTATAAAGGACCGTAATTTGCGAATTGAGTATGTCTCAAAAAGATATTTACAAAAGACATAGTAGGGGAAGACTTGCATACTTGGATAGGGGAGGATAACAACATTCCAATTTGTTTTCTTTTCATCTATCTCTATAACTAGCGGATGAATTGAAATAAAAATTTGTAAATCTTCAAAACTTGATAATTTCTTAAAATATTTACTCTTCATATAATAAACCAATTTGTGCTGAGGTTCATAACGTTCATATTTATTTGGTTGTATATCGAATTTGTGAAAGAATTTATTCAATTTTTGGTTTTTTTCATGGAGAAAAGCAAATTCGATCTGGAGAAATTCCAATTTAGAGTTGATAGGATTGGTTTTATGATCTCGTAGAAATTTAATAAATTTTCCCACCAATTTTTCTTGCTGTGATTTGCCTAATCCATCACCGAAAAATATATTAAAATTTTTCAGAAAAGTAAACAATAAATCGTGAAGATCTCTTTCTGTTATTAAAGTCGAATATTTGATCTTTTTATAAAAAAGAGTCAAGAAATAATCTAAGATAAAATCTTGGGCTTGAAGATTATTCTTTTCTAGTCGAGGCCGGAAAAAGATTGAATAACTTGCTATTTCAGTATTCCCTAATTTGATTTTCGATGAAAGAGATGGATAAGGATTAAATGGTAAGGAAAAGAGTACTTCTTTATTGTCTTGATAATCTTTTTCATTTAAAGGAATAAAATAATTAAAATCTGTAAAACTTTTCTTAATTTTTTCGATATTTTGCTCATTAATTATTTTTTCTTTAAAGTTTTCAAGCGAAGGGGTGAATTCGATAATATTTTTAATAAAATCTTCTTTTGAACGAATTAATGAAAATAATTTCGAATAACCTTTTTTAGAGAATAGTTGCAGTAAATCGGCAATAATAAAGTCTTCTACTGTTTTAAATTCATATTCTTTGAGAATTTTAAATAAAATAGATATATTTGGTTTCAAAATTTGATAAAGAGAATAAATTCTCGATTTTTCACTAATTTCCACAATTCGCTGGTAGAATGTAATGAATCTTGTGTATTCTTTCAAAATGCTTGTATGGGTAAGAAATTTAGAATTATTCAATCTATCTTCGATTTTTAGATTGTTTTTCAATTT
This sequence comes from Candidatus Harpocratesius repetitus, assembly GCA_021498095.1. GTDB lineage: Archaea > Asgardarchaeota > Lokiarchaeia > Sigyniarchaeales > Promethearchaeaceae > Harpocratesius > Harpocratesius repetitus. Next base: position 2,537,406 of record JAIZWK010000001.1, read on the forward strand.
ACCATTATAAAAGAAATGAGAAAATATTATATTTAATTCTTTAATAAGACTATTTTTCTTTGATGGAGTTAATTCCTTATTTTGTAAATTGCCTGGTGGCTCTATGAGTCGATAGATCTCAATTTTTAAATCAATTAGTTTGGTATGCGGAAAATAGTTAGGATTTAATGAATGAAAATATGAATATGAAATCGATTGTGTGTGAAATGAAAGATTATAAACCAAGGGAGATTGTTCAAGAAATTTCTTGTTATTTTTCTTATCAAACTCTAATAATTCATTCCATCCAATAGAATAGAAGATTTTTATTGGTATTAAGTTTGAATCTATATTTTGGTGATGGAGTAGCTGAATTGAAGACCCAATCAAGGGAATTTCGCGAAAAACTGATATAAAACTTTTCAAAAAATTTTCATAAAACAGTTCAAAGAGCAACAATCCATTCTCTGAAAATCCTTTGGAATTTTTCCATTCCTCTAAAAATTTTGTTTGCTTGATTTTCTCATTATAGAAATTGTTTAACTTTTGTGCGGAGATTAGTTTTATTTCAGGTTTATAATCTGATTTTTCATAGTTTTGCTTGATGTTTTGATAGTATCTCTCAATCTCTTGGAATATTGAAGAAAAGGAAACCAAAGGCAATCCATCTAATTTTATTTTTGAAAGATTAGAATTGTTAGAAAGAAATTTTGCAATATACATCCTGAAAAATAGATCTAGATGAGAAACATTTCCATTTACAAGCATTTCTTGAGGAATTATATTTATTTCTGTTCTAAATGTTTTCTCCATCGATTCTCCTTGTAAATTTTTCCACGTTATACGAATATTCCAATTTTTTTCTATTTGACATATATTTTCATAAGGATTTTCGCTAACTTTAGCTTTAATCACAACTTTATCAATAAAAAACAATTTAAATTTACCACTATCCACATTCATCCATAATAACTCATGGGGATTCGGAATTATTTCCTTTTCGTCCAAGAAATTTACAATTTCTTCATCCACAAAAAGAGTACCATGGTCGTTTTGTATTTTAAATGCGATTTCTTCTAAAAACTTATATTGATCTTCTGAATTATGCACTATTCCTATTCCGTAACTTTCTAGCATTCTTAATTCGGATTGAAAGAAATATAGTAATTCAGCCTTTAAGATCATATTGTTTCTTGAACTCAATTTCTCGTGTACAATTCGTTCACTTGCATAGAAGCAAAAAGAAGTTTGATCCCCAGGTAGAATCGTGAATTTAGTCTCAATCTCGATTTCTTCACCGATTTTTTCAGAAATTTGCTTTTCAGCATAAGGATCTTTAATTAGATCGGGAAAATTTTTTTTACACCATAAAAATTGATCTTCGGAATAATAAATTAAAATTAGGTGATCATTATGAATTTTTAGTATTTCACCAGTTTTGACATATTCATAGGGATTATCAGCATAACCAATCTTGGAAAAAATCAATTCTCGTATTTTCTCTTTTAAAAATGCAGATGAAAAATCATTTCCAAGGATGTTATGTAAATTACTAGAAAATAATTTAGGTAATGAGAATTTTTTTGGGATTTTAAGAAACTTAAATTTCGGCATTTTTGGCGAAAAATTAGAATCCAATTTGAGAGTTAGAAAACATATTTCGCGAATCGTTGAACCAGAAACTTCAGGGCTGTATCCCATAAATTTTCGTGTATCATCTTCAGGTTTGATTAATTTATTTTTCGAATTAATTATTTTTTCATAGAAATTTTGGATAATTAGAGGTGGAATCGGTAAAGAACGTTTCATTTCCCAATTCAACTTTCGAGATAATAAAAAGCAAAAGAATTCATCCAGATCATTAAAATCTGCAATTTTCAATAAGGCAAAAATCGCACTCTGTTCTTTAGAAATGGAAATTTCATTATTTTTTAATGCTTTTAAACCTTTTTTCGTTATTTTATATTGATTTAAATAATAGATTCTATTTCGAATATAACTTTCTAAGTGATTTAGAATGTTTTTGATGGAGAATTTTAGATAATAAGGATCAGATGAATTTTTATCATGATTTTGGAATAAATTTGCATTTTTTTTTTGATTTATATCATTGTATCTGGTATTTTTATTTACATATTTTGAATTTTGAATATTTTGAAAATGAAATTTAAGTTCGGAAATATTCGATTTGAAATTTTCTTCGTCAAAATTATCAACCAAATCAATATATCCTTGGATTTCTAAATCATTAAAAATATTTTCAATGTGATTTTTCATTGTAATTTTAAGAGTGGAAAAAAAAAGTACTTCATAGGCAGTTATTTTTTCAAAGTAGGAAGATAACTCTAAAATCAAACGTTCCAATACATTAAGAGGTCTTTTGTATTCTAAATAGAGATTTTCAATATGAAAAAGTTGGCAGATTATTTTGGTTTTAAGCAAGACCATATGATTTTTTCATCTCTTCTATTTCATTTTGATCTTAATTTATATTTATAACCTTTTTTCCATTGGAATATTTCAATATGACCATCGGAAAAGATTTCCAATTCTAATAAACGTTTTGAAGTGATTGAACGGTAGAATCTCTTTGATTTCTTTGATGTAGCAATATAACCTTCATAATTTTCAATTTTTTCATTCATCTCTTTATGATTGGAATATTTAATCATTCCGATCTCTTTTTTCCTTTTATTTAGAGTTCTATTTTTTTCTATTACAAAATTTAATACTCCAATCGAAAATGTACCGAAAAAATTGATATTTAAATTGTTGTTTTTTGTAAAATTTATTATTTTATTTAGAATAGATGCTAATACATCGTCATCGGCATATTCAGGTTTTTTTTTATTAGGGAATTCGTGAATGATTAGCTTGAGGAGTGAATCCGCATCTATATTTAATTGTTTGTATGTGCAAGATAAATAACGTTCTGAAGGTCTGAAATTTGGATCAAGAGGGGGTAATTCCGATATTTCAATCTGACTGGAATCAAATATCAAATAACCTAATTTTCTTTTTTGAATTTCTTTTTTATATTTTTTAAAAGTTTCCTCTGTAAAATTGTCATTCGAAATTATATAAGAATTCGATTTTATTGCCCTTAATATTAAGTATTTATCATCATATTCTCCTAATGGTGCTTCATGGACATAAGGTTTGTCTAAATATGCGAGATAAGCTTTTTTGTTATCAATAAAATTCCTCAAATTAGTGCTAAATACAACTTCAACTTCATAACCCGCATTTCGACAGTATTTTTCTGCTAATTGTATATTCGAAAATTGAGCAGATTTAGATTTGGTACTTGCCCGACATATATTTGGACCATCGAGAACCACAGATTTTATGGTTTTATCTTTGAATATTTCCAATGAATTAAGCGCTTTTCTGGGATCTAACAAAAAAAGAGGCGGATTGGTCTCACCTTTATGATTTGAAATTACATATTTTATCAAATTTTTAAAAATCCTGTTTTTATTGTTTTTTTTTGATAAAGAATTAAAAAATTCATGATCTCCAATTATAAATAAATTTTGTCGACATCGTGAGAAAGCTACGTTTAGTCGTTGAACGCTTTTCAAAAACCCAATCGTTTGATATTTGTTTGAGCGTGTTAAAGGGACAATGATAATTTCTCGTTCTTGTCCTTGAAACCGATCCACAATACTTACTTTAATTTCCACGGATTTTATATCTCTATAGTAATATAATCCTTTTTGGCATGTGATTTCTTTCATTTTTTTTAGTTTATCACGAATATCAAAAAATTGCGATGTATAAAACGTAATAACACCAATTGTAAGAGGGTGTCTTTCATCAAATGGAATATTATTCTTTTTTTGATATTCACGGTATCTCCATAAATTGTTAACCCCTTTTTTTTTTATATCATCTCGTATTTGTAAAAGTAATTGACATACGATATAGCTTTCTAATATATTGCATTTTGAAGTTGATTCAGGTTTATAAATCTCTTGCCTTAAATTGGGCTGAAAATAGGATGTTGATAAAAACGTCATTAACGCAAAATAATCATTTTCTTTTGAATTCGCGTTGAATCTTGATTTAGAAATATTAAATCCGTGATAATTTGTAATTTCTGCAGATAATAATTCCTTATTGTATACATTTTCACTTAGAAAATTAGCAATAATGGGAGGACATCGATATTGATAATTTAACATAAATTTTCGTGAAGATTCGATGCGATTAAAGAAATAATGATAAATACTACCTAAAATTTCGATAAATTCTTCGAGAATTTTAATAAAAGATCGATCATATTCCACCAATCTATATATTTCTTCCCACTCCTTATCAGTGAATTTTTCCCCCCCAACATAATGTTGTCCCTCATAAATCATCTGAAATTTTTCCATTATGAATTCAATAAAAGGCGAAGTTTGTTTTTTAGAGTTTTTTTGAAAATGACTTTGGGATTTTTGTCTTTTATTAGCCCTTTTTTGTAATTTTTGAGAAAATAAATTTAGTTTTTCTTTTAATTCATCATCTAACATTTTAAAACGATATTCCAATGTAATCTCAATTTCATCAACATCAATATAAGGTGGTAGCTGATTTTGATCCCCAATAATTATCCATTTATAAGCCCGCGTAGCGGGAATTAAAAATTCTAGTACAGTAGCTTTTGACGATTCATCTATTATCATTACATCAAAATTCTGTAAGTATCTATTTTGATCATAAATCCATACGACACCACTGGAAGTTCCAAAAACGAGGTTGGCTGAATTTATAATTGTATCGTCAATTAAGAACGGATCATTTTCAACATTTATAAAAAACTCTTCCTGGATTACATTCAAATTAGTCTTTTTTTTTGACTTTTGCTTTTCTGGGATTTTATTATGAGAAGTTAACTGATAGTATCTCAAGATATCTTCTTGCATGAAGTTTTTCCAGTTCTTTTTAATATTCTCCATTGTATATATACGTAATTTATCCTCAATTTTGGCTGGTCTCCCAATCCTTACCATTTGAATTCCAAGATTTGGTTTATTGTGTAACCTTTCGATAATATTGTCAACTGCGACATGTGTTGGCGCAACGACTAGTACTCTTAACCCATTCCTACAAAATTGCTGTACCATTTCAATGATCAAAGTGGTTTTACCTGAGCCCGGTGGACCTTGCATTAACGTCAAATCAGGGTTAGATAACGCAGTTTTTAATGCAGTATATTGGTGTAATGTTTCTTGGTTCTTGGAATTGATTTCGGAATTGATTGGTAAGATCTCTTGAGGTTTATATTCGGTAAAAACCTCTGGTCGGAGAATTTGATCTACTAAATCCTGTAAGGGTGTTAAAATAGGTGTTTTAAGAAGATCCAAGGCATTTCTTTTGCGATAATGTAAAGTTAAATTTTCATATAGTATAACTTTACCACCTTTAGATAGTTCTCCCGCGATTTTTAGTAATTCTTTCAAATTTTCTTTTTTTTGAAATATAAAAGTGGAGCCCAGTTCATTGTTAAAATCTGAGTCTTCAACCTCTACGATGATGAATTTCTGTCGTTTATTATTTTTTGATTTTTCACCATATGGAATTTTAAGTTTTGTTCCAGTTTGAGATAATAATTTAGGAGGATAAGATTCAAACCAAAGCTTAATATCCTCAATATGATTTAATTCTGAATCTAATCTTAAATTAAGCTGTTCTTCATTTAAACTCTCAGTATTATTTAAAAGAATTTCTCCTTTTTCGGCAAAATCTTTTTCAATATAATTAATGGAAAGATGGTTGAATTCAGCTTGTGGCTTATAATCATCATTGACAATCGATTGAAATTCTGCATCCATATAATAATCAAAGGGTTTAAATTTCCTTAATAAAAATTCAGGATATTCATTATTTAAAACATTTATATTTTTATAAAAGTTTTGACGTAGATATTGCTTCAATAAGCGAAAAATTGTATTTTTTAAAGTTTCTGGATTAAAATATCCTTCTTTTTTTAAAACACATAAATAATGGTCGGAAACATTCAATAAATTCCAATTTCCTGTTGATATTACACTAAAACATAGAAGTGAGTCTTGATCGTAAGTATAGCTTGTTCGAAATTTCAGACCTAATTCAGGAGAAATCATTTCAATATTCAATCTATGATAGGTTTTATCATTGGATAGGAAATTTTTAACTTCTTCTATTTTTTCCACGATTTTCTGATTGATTACATCATTATTAAATTGGTCTTTATTCAAATTTATTTCAATAGGGCTTGTCTCTTTGGTTTGTTTAACGAACGTAGAAAAAATTAATTCAAAATGAGCTTCGATCGATGGGGAATCCAAAATTTTATCTAAAATGTTATTATTCTTAATTCCTTCTTTCAAATAATTTATAACAAAAGTCCATTTCTCTTCTCTTTTAATCGATTTCTCTAAACTAGAGTTATCTCGAAAAAAGTCAAAAAAATAATTTTCATCCATTTCGTTAAACTTCCTTAATTTTTAAATGATTTAAAATTCTTGATCGAATATTTCTAATAAATACTTCCAATAATTTCATAGTCAAACACGGTTCCATTTTCTTGAGTTTTTTCCTTTATATTTTTGTATTTTATTATTATTTGCTTACTGGAATTGATATAAATATAACATTCAATAGGTTCTCGACCATTTTGAGAATTAATTTCAATGTAAAACGGGGGACGGTTAACTTCTTCTAATATATATTTTTGATTAAGTTCATGGAATGATGAAATTTCATCAATATCAACAATATGGTCTAATATTCCATCTTCTTGGAGATTTTTACTAATATTTTGAAAAATTGGGTGTTTTGAGAAGATTATTAGTCGAAGCTCTTTAATTACAAATTTTAAACCTTCTAAAGGCTTGATACATATTTTACATAAATTATTACTAGGAATTATTGGAGATAAATCCATTGGGATGAATTTTAAGCTACCTTGATTCATTCCGAGCAATCCTAATTCTTCTGACAAATTATTTTGGATAATAGGGTTTTTTTCAATTTTAGATAAACCAAGAATTAAGAATTTTGAATCAGATTGAGATGATAAAATCTTAAAATTCTTCTTATTACTTATTATATCCGTTAAAATATCTTTGAAGTAGTCTATCCTTAAGGATTGCCCCGATAAGAGAATAAAAAATTCTTTATTCTCACTTTTTTGTAATGTATAATTTTCTAGTTGAGAACGAATATTTTCTACTATTTGATTACCTTCCCTTATGCAAAATTCTTTAAACATCTTTTTTGGATTAAACTGAGATTTTTTTTCAATTTTTGGCTTAAATTTTTGGAAATAGGAGGGAATAGAATTAAAATTCTGATGTTTTAAATCTTTAAGAAGAAAAAATCGGATTTTTTGATTCTCTTTTAAATCTTTAAGGTTTTTATTCCATTGCAATTTTTTTTCAATAAAATCGCCTCCATTTTCACATTCAAGATAATTGCTTAATATAACCTGTTCTTTTTTTTTATTAATTGACACAATTAAGTGAGATGATTTGAAGAAACTCGCCCCCCAATCTATAATGATAAAATTCTTTTGCTTTCTTGAATCAATCAATTCTTTTTCTAATTTAAATGGGATATTATGTAAATGGGAATATGCAGCGACTAGCATCTCATCATAACAAACAATTTCATTTTCTTTGAGTCCAAAAAGGTTTGAAAATGTTTCTTTCAAAAAATTCTTAAATGAATTACTAGCTTTTCTTGGAACAGCAATTTTAATTTTTTGAATTTGGAAATTTGATAAATTTAAATGTTTTTTTACAAGAAAGAAATATTTAGAAATGAGATCGTGGTAATTTACTTTCTGTCCTGCAATATTGACTTTAACACTCCAATTTTCTCGATACAAATGTGATTTAAGATCATGAATAAGTAATATTGAGGATAAATTAGCTAATTGAAGAATTTTATTATCATCAATTATACTTACTCCATGTTGCGGATGGAACATTAATCTTGTAGGAATCTCAAGATATTGATTTTTAAACCAATTTTTATAATTTTCATTATCTTTCTCATTGGAATATGCTATTTCTAAACTAGGAATTAAATTTACATTTTTTGTATTTTGTGATATTTCTGCATATGCTAATTTTGTGGAATATTCTCCAAAATCTATCAGTAGATCTACATTTCTTTTTTCCTTATTTATTTGGTTTACTTTTAATTCTGCATCATGGTTTATTTTAGAATTTAAGATTTGCCATTCCTCTTGATTAATTTTATTATTTGGAAAAAATTCAAAGTAGAATCTGAGAGAGGCAATATATTGAGCAAGATTTTGGAATAAAATACGATATCTATTGTGTTTTTTTCTCATTAAAGAGTAAGAGTTAATGAAATCATAGGAATATCTTGTATTTTTAACATCTTCAATAAAATTGTAAAGTGTATTTATCATATCACTGGAAAAAACACATAACGGTGAAATAAAACAGAGAAACTTGAAAATTGAAAAAGAAAAAAGAGAATCTCCAAAAATAATTTTGGTAGTTTTATTATAAAAATTCAATTCTTCGGGAGTATTAAATTCTAATAAACCAATATGAAAATTTTTATCCCCATTTTCTAACTCTAAAGATACTGACTGTTTTTTCGAGATATCGTCATAATAACTTGTTTTAAAATGGATTTTTTTAATGTCGGTTGGTTTTATTAGATTTTTTCCAGGAAACATAAAAAAATACGGACTAACTGTAAGATGAAAATTAAAATTATCCCATTGCCAGGAATCACATTCTAAACATTCTAGCATAATTGAGGAATATTGTTCCCATTTTAAATTTGAAAATGTTTCCTTGATAATGTAAAAAATTTTCGCAGAGTCTTGAGGGGGAGCCCAATTTTGAAATGCGTGAATTTTGTTAAAGAAATATATCATCGTAAGAATTGAACTATTTAACATTTTTCGCCAGATAATTTCTGGATTTTCGTTAAATATCATTTCCCTACTAAAGCAAAATGTGTCTAAATCAAATATTATTGAACTATTGGATCCTTTAAGACTATTTTGATTAATTAAGTAGCCAAAATTTAACGATTTATCTTTTTTTCGCTTTTTTTGAATTGCTCTCTGAATGGGTAGATATAAGATCGGTTTGTCAGAAATATATTTTTCAATCACATTCATTTCATTCGAATTAAGGAATTTATTAGAATATAGTAATTTATATATTAAGTGTAAAGCATACTCTTCATTATCTAATTCATTTAAAATACTATCTATATGTGCAATTATATCCGAAATTGAAGACATCGGATAATTTACCCACAATCTCATTATATATATTAATTTTTCTCGATCAATTAATTTTCGAACATTTATCAATACATCATGAGCAATTTTTCGAATATTTAACGATTCGTGGGAAGTTAATATCTCGTAAAAAATTTCGATATCGTCTATTCCACCTTTTTTAAGAAGATCTTCCAAAAAATTCAATATATGTTTTTGTTCTTCTGAATTAACCTTAAGCCTATTACTTGAAAAAAAAGAACGGAAGAAAATTGCTTTGTTCTTTGCAAGTCCATCTTTAGGAGAATAAATGAATTCAGGAATTGCATTGTGGTTTTTTGTTCTCAAATCTTTACACTCTGGTACAAATTATATTTTTATCAGCGAAAAATAAAATCACATTATTTCAATTCCACCTTTTTTGGGTTTGTGAATTCGAGATTCTTCTTCAGAAGCAAGAACAGCCTCATGATTTTCAACTTTAACTCTTAATAGTTCAATCATCTCTTTTTTGGTTTCAGAAAGAGGTTTTGTTTCATAAATTACTTGCTTTAAGTCCTCTTGCGTAAAATCTCTCTCTTCATCATTAAAAGCAATATACATTGCCTCTTTGATAACTTGTTCTATCTCTGCCCCAACAAATCCTTTTGTTAATTCGGCCAGTTCTTCGAGATCATATTTATTTGGATCTCTTTTCACATTTTTAATATGGACCTTAAAAATACTCTCCCGTTCTTTTGAGTTTGGCAAATCAAGAAAAAACACTTCATCAAAACGACCTTTTCGCATTAATTCTGGTGGCAATTCATCAACATTATTAGCAGTTGCAATTACAAAAACAGGTGAGGTATTTTCTTGCATCCAAGTTAAAAAGTTCCCCAATACTCGATTAGAAACTCCTGCATCTAAATTGCCTCCTCCGCTTACAAATGCTTTCTCAATTTCATCAATCCATAAAATAGCGGGAGCAGTAGCTTCTACAAGATGTAGTGCTTGCCGGAGACTCTGTTCTGTAGCACCTACATAAGAGCTATATAGTGCTCCAATATCTAATCGCAGTAATGGCATTTTCCAACTTCCCGCGATAAATTTTGCTGTGAGTGATTTTCCCGTTCCAGGGATCCCCAGCAAAAAAACACCTCGTGGTTGTGGGAGTCCATATTTTAGTGCTTTTTCAGAAAATGAATCTTTTCTTCGATTTAGCCATTTTTTTAGTACTTCCACACCTGCTAGATATTGCGGCACCTCATTTGGGGCAAAAAATTCTAAAGCTCCAGATGCTGCGATAATTCCTTTTTTGCCTTTTACCACAATCTCAACCATTTTTTCAGGATGTTTATTCTCTAAAACTAGTGCTAAATTAAAAAGCCGTTCTGCTTGGTTCATTGTTAATCCTAAAGAAGATCTGACAATTTGCTCCATTATTGACTCTGGAATTTCTATTTTTCCTGGTAAATTAAGATTATTTAATATTCGAGTAAATTTTTGATTTAATTCCTCTTTTGTGGGAGGACGGATCGTTTCAATTTCGAAGAGATCTGTTAGTTCTCGAGGAATTTTCTCTGAATGAGAAAGAAAGATTACAGAACATTTACTCTCTTTGATATAAGGATGTAACCTTTTTAATGCACGAATCAATTTTTGCGAATAATCTATATCTGTATTCTGGATATAAAAATGAAAATCAGGGAAAATTAGTAAATAGTTTTTTCCTTCTTTTGCTATCTCCATGATGTCTGTTTGGAAAGCATCAAGGAAATTTTGTGCTGATAAATAGTGAGGAAGTGGGCTTGCATTTTCTTGAGTTAGATGGAAAATCCATTCGTTTAAATTTGACCAAAAGATATTTTCATCAAAAACATAAGCTTCTCGGTTAGATCTCGTGGCAATTTCTTTAATTATTGCTAAAACTCGCTCGGTTTCGTCACTGACTAACCAGAGATAAGGGTATCTTGCCTTTACCCGTGCTTCAAGACTCCGTTTAAGTTCAAAATCAATACTATTAACTGAATTCAAATTTATTAACTCCTTTTCATCATTTTTGAAAAAAAATAATTGCTATCTATTTAAAAAGTTTTCCAATCAAAATTATCATATAGAGACGTTCCTGTACCGATAACTTTCCCTTTTTCTATTATAATTTCCATATTTCTCTTTGGAATGAAATCTTGCAGAGAATAACGACTTGAAAACAGAACTATTTGTTTATTTGCAGAACCAATAATTCCTATTGCAACTCTCTCATGATGTTGATACGGGCCAGCAATTATTACATCAACATATCGGGATATTTTGTTAAAACTTGGGATTAATTTCAATTCATCTAAGGTTAAACCTGTGCTAATAATTACAGAAAGCCCTAATTGGTAGGCTTTCTTACTTATCTCATAAACGGCTTTTGGTTGGAGGAAAGGTTCACCTCCAGAAAGCGTAATCCCCTCAATGCTCGAATTTTCGGTTGAAAATTCAAAAAGCTCATCAATATTCATCAAATAACCCCCATTTTTATCGTGAGTTTGAGGGTTGATACACCCGTGACATTTTTTTTCACATCCTTGAAAAAAGATAACTAATCTTTCTCCTGGTCCGTTTACTGATGATTTTGCAATCACACTATGTAATCTCACTGTATTATTCTGGGGAATCACATAAAATCACCGTTTCATTTTTTGTCGTACATTACTTCGTGTATATTGCTGATTTCTTGTAGTATTTCTTTGGGTCGCTTGTTTATGTCGTGTAAAACTAATAACTTTTCCCATCCCTTTTTCAAAGTCTTTTAAATAAGATCGGCAAGTCAATTCGGGCATTGCTCCTGCCTCCACAATAATTCGGTTTTCATTTGGAAGCACATCGATTTGATATGTCAATCTCTGAGTATTTCTTCCATTTCCAATAAGTTTTTCAAAAAACAAACGATAGCCTCCTATAATTGCTCGTTTATTTTTATAATGAAATCCTTTATTTCTTAGAGTATGTTTAGCATGATTCAAAGTATAAGCAGGTAGAATTTGAGAATTAATTTCAGTTAATCTTTGATTAAGCCGATTCCTAGTTAAATTTTGATGTTCATCTTGAGTACGGACGCTTGAAGCTATACAGTAATGAGTTCCAGTTGATTTGATTTTTAGATCAGCTAAACTTAACTGCTTTATTGCATCTTCTAAGCATTCACGGCAATTATATGTTCCTTGTTCAACTTCTATAGTAATTATTCCCGACAAATTATATCACCATTTTTAATTTTTATTCATTTTGTTTTTTAATTTTAATTTTAAATTTGCTTATAAATTTAAAAAATTTGTTTCTGTTTAGATTGCAAATTATTTATAAATTATTTAGAATGATCATTGAATAATCGGGACACAATCCAACACCTTTTTAAAACCAAATTCGAGATATATTACCCCAAAGATAGCTTCGACCAATGTGCTTTTCTCATGGTTTAGATTTTTCACGTTTTTCGGATCAATCATCCTGGTTCGCTTTAGTCTATATTCGTATAATCCCCATTTATCACAAATGGTTGCCAAATGATCGTTATTAACAACATTCATCCGCTTTTTTGTCAGTTCGCCAATTTTGGAAATTGAAGAATCCCAAAAGGATTCAATAGTAGCTAAATCTAAAGCAGCATCACCAATTAATGCCAGAGTATCTCCTACGTCCCCTATATTGCACAATTCCTTAAAATCCACGCTTGGAAAAGCAGAATTCTCCTCTTTCTGAAAACGAATTTGTAGTTGTTCGAATAAATTGTTAAGACTAGGGCGACATAGCGCTAAAAAGACCATTTCTGGTGTTTCGAAATGTATTCTTAGTATTTTTTCCAATTTTGGCAATAAAACGGATTCAATCAGTTCTATTGATTTCAATAAATTTTGTAACTCATCCAAGAAATTCCTAAGAGTTTTTCGGATGTTAGTATATTCTTGTGGTGTTTGGTCAAGTTGTAAAGCAATAAAATTTTTTAATTTCTCGGTTTTTGTAATCAATCCTATTGCATTCCATTTTAGTCGTTTTTCCATATTTATCTATTTAGAGATACAAAAAATTGTATTTAAAGATGACCAATGTAGCATCTTTTGAAGAACTACTTTGTTTTTTCAGTTTATGATTTGGATATTTTTCAACTTCATCATTCTAAAATAAAAAATAATTGTAATCCAAATTTGCTGTTTAAAAAGATATTTTTATATTTCACAAAAACAAACCGTTAATTAATTCTACCTTTCTATAAAAATTATTATCCACATTTCGAATTATTATGAAAATCTCAATCCAAAAAAAGTTTGAACAATTATCACAGATTTATACTAGAGCATTTGATGCAGAATTTTTGAACACTTCAATGCTCTCGGTTGTGCGTGCTTATCAGCAAAAAAACATTGCTGATTTAGAAATATGGACATTCATCTGTGCGATCTCAAATTATCAATTAAGTGTGACTAAAAATCTAATTCCAATGATGACTGCATTAATGAATCGATTAAACCAAGAAAATTTGTATTATATTGATTTAGTCTATCATCCAGATAAGGCGGAGCAAATTTTATCTTCTTTTCAATGGGGGAAACATAACTTGGGTTATATTCATCGTTTTTTTCGATATCCCCAGCTGATCATCATAAATAATCAAATTTTGACAATTATAAAAAAATACGAATCTTTGGGTAAATATATTGAATATTTATACGATTTAGCTCTAAATGCAGATCCCGAATATCCACTCCGCTATATCTTGAAAAATTTTACTGAAAAATTAAGTGAAGGACTGCCACCAGATTTTCCTCGAGGAATAATTCCAAAATTTCGCAAAGACAATTCTACCGGTCCTATGAAAAGGCTTTGCTTGTTTTTCCGCTGGATGGTACGGCCGTATCCAGATTTGCAGAGATGGAACTTTTTTGACCCTCAACATTTGCTCATCCCCTTTGATTCAGGAATAAAGAGAGTTCTGCAACGAGCATTCAAAATATCATTAAGAAAATCAGCAAAATTGGAAGATGTTCTTAAAACAACTCGTTTTCTTAAAGAAATTAATCCCAAGGACCCAGTTAAATATGATTTTATTTTGAGCCGGCCTGCAATTGCTGGTTATTGTCAAAAAGACAAGGATAAAAATTTTTGCTATTACTGTCCGCTTTTTGAATTATGTAGTGAGGCAGCAAGATTACCTGAAGAAGGAATCGTAAAACCCTTGAGTTCTAAACATGAATCTGAACTCTTTCAGAGATTTTTAAGGTTAAATATTAAGAAATTTGATTTAGTGGAAACGGAAGTTCCTTTAGGGAATCGTAGGGCTGATGCAGTGCTTCACGTTAAAAGAAATGGGATTTGGGTTGTGGAAGTTGAAAATGAATTGAATTATACGGCGGTTGGTCAAGCTTTACTTTACAAAAAACTTTATGAAGATAAATTCAACACAAATGTTGAGCCAGTGATCATTTGCGGAAAATCAACCCCGGATATCGAACGTTGTTGCAAATTGGATGCTGGAATCAGAGTATTAACAATATAATTAACATTTTTTTCCTCATAGCGTATGATCCTTTTTCAGTATACTTTTAAAGTTTGAAGTAATTTTTTGATATATCTTAGTAAAACGATTATATTAATTCTGTGTGTACGTAAATCGTGAGTTTTTCTCTCATTATTTCTCACAAAAGCCCATAACTCAAATTTAGAAAGAATTTTCTATCTATTCATCAAATGTTATTGCATCCTAAATTCTAAATCCTTTAAAATATCATAGTTTTGCGGGATTTTAAATACTGCCAAACAACTGATGGTTGATAATTGTTTCACAAAATGTAATTTTAGGTAAAAAATCACACAAATTAAGTAAATTGAGAAAGAACTGATAGTGCTATCAAGGAGAAAAATTATCTAATTCTTTTTCTAAATTTGGTGTAATCCCCCCATGCTTGGATAGTCGATCACTTCTAATTTTTGTTGGTAAACTTAGTAATACTGAAGGTCCAAAAATGAAAGCTTCACCAGGAGATAATGATCTTATTTGAATTAAATCTGAATCACTGATATATTCAGATATACCCTTTACATACCTTTGATCATCAGGGTTAGTCAATCTCATTACAATTTGAGTATTGCATTGTGAAAGGACGTCAGAGTCTAATCTACTAGGTCGTTGACTTACTACACCCATGCCCATAAGAAATTTTCTACCTTCTTGAGCTAATCTTTTAAGTGCAGGTTTGCTAGCGGAACTTTCAGCACTTCCTGGAATAAATCTATGAGCTTCTTCAAAAATACATAAAGCGGGAGGTAATTTTCTAAAAATTCGCTCATTTAAGATTTTTTCAGTGATCATTGCTACAAAAGCTTGCTGATATACATTAGATAAATTACTTAAATCCATAATAGAAATTTGACCTTTTTTCACAATTTCTTTATAATCTAAAACTTTATCATTTACTTCTTTCTGTAAGAATGGGGTATGAGTAATTAATAATTTGAATTTCTGTATCAAAGTTTTTTTTGCTGTTTTTGTCGAAACATCACTATTATTACATACTTTTGTGAAGTCCTCTAAAACTTGAAAATCTCTACCTTTGTTTTCAATTTTAAAATCACCCCAAACATCTTGTAATATTCGAGTTTGTGCTTCACTTAATCCATACAATGTGTTTAACAAATAAGAAATTTGATAATATTCCATTTCTCTAACTCTTGTGGCAATTCTAACAGAATTTCTATCGAAATCATACTTTTTTTTAAAATTTTCATCAATTATATTAATAACTTGAGAATTGCCTGTTGTAAATATTTTTACACTTGAAGAAAAATAACTATCTTTTGGATTTTCAGGTATTTTCAATGTAGAATACTCACTATGTGGATCAAATATAATAATCGGAAAATCAGGTATTGCTTCTTTTAATCTTTCAATTATTGTTGCAACTGTCCATGACTTTCCTGCCCCAGTCATTGCTAATATAGCAAAATGCATTGATATTATTTTTTCAACATTAACAAAAATTGAAATTTCTTCATTTTGGATAAAATTTCCAATTTTAATGCAAGTTTCATCATTGAATGATAATTGCTCTTCTAAGAAAGATGGAGCAACTAGAAATACTTTACTACCTAATTTTGGAGGAACTTTCTTTCTAACAAAGATAGAGTTTTTGAGATTTGGATTTCTTCTTCCAATGACTTCTACTTTGCATACTAAGTAATCTTCAAAATCGCCAATAATTGCTTCGCGTTCTATATCATCATTTTCAAAAATCGTTGTTAAATTTACCGCACCATTTTCATTTATTAATGGATTTGAACTTTCTATTGAGGAGATACGACCTAATTGCCGAAAATTATCTGAATAAAATTCAACTATATCCCCTAATGATAACCTTAATCCAGGTTTTGATACGAAATTAAATTGTGAAAATCCTTCTGTTTTGAATATTACACCAATCATCTTTTTTGATTTCATAAATATTCCCTTATTTTATTTTGTTCAAAAATTTGTAAAACATCAAAAATTTCATTTTTTTTACAGTTATTAATAAAGAAGTATTCTAACAAAGAAATTAATTTCCTACCTTGAATTTTTGTCATTGTTATTTTCTTGTGAGCATAAATTAAAGGCAAAGGATAACCCAATATTGTTGAATTTCTTGAAAAATAATAAAGTGAATCTAGAACCTTTTTTTTTCTAGAATCCTCGGAAATTGCCCATTTAGGTATTTCTACAAAATAAAAATTGTTTGATTTATCAATTTTATAATACATTGCAAGAATATTCTCATTGTCTAAATCTTTAATTTCAGTTTTACCTCTTAATCCATATTTTTCTGATAATACAACAAAGGGTGTTCGATATGAGCCTTTCTTATTTTTAAATATATAATTGATAATACTTTGTTCATTCATTTTTATAGGATCTATTTTATTTATCAATTGTTTGATTGTCTCATTATATTCATTTTTTTGCATTAGAAATTTATCTATTTCTGATATGGTCATTTGATTCAATATTTTTTTTTGTGCTAATAGATATTTATTAGAAGTAGGTTGTTTTATCACAGCAATTAACCCAATTTTCAATCTTCTAATCATTGAAAACAATTCATTTGCAATTTTCTTATATTCATCAATTGCTAATTTTAGCTCGTTATCGAATTTTGTTTCGTTAAAATTAAAATTCATTTTGTTCGGATATGATATTGATCCGTCGATAAAAATAATATCAATATTAATCCCGTTTTCTAATGATTGATTCAATGCAGCCAAAATTGATTTATATTCAATTACTTTTTGGTAAATCGAATGAATGAAGTCAGAATTATAATTGTTAGTAATTGTATATTTAGATAGAAATTTGATTCTTTTTTTTTTGCTTTCATATACTCCTGCAGCAGCAAAACTAATAGCAAAACTTCTAAAATTTTGTTTAATCACTGTTCCATCCGTAACTAAATAATTAATTTCTGGAACGTTTGAACTAGGTTTAAACGGAATAAGATAATTATCAGAATATTCATTTGATAATTTATGATATTTTTTTATGTCTTTAATAAGAGACTTACCTTGGTTTAAAAAGAAATTGAAAAGTTCTAACCTAAAACTTCTTATATCGTTATCATAAATATACATATCAATTCTCCAAATTATTTTATTTTTTTAATCTCTCTTTTATATCCAACAATGTTGGCCAGAATTTTTTTATATTCAAGTATATTTTATCAAAATCTCTACCAAGATATTTTGCAAATTCAAATATGTTGTTTAAATTCTTGAAAATATTTTTTAGATATTTTGATTCTTCAAAATAACCGGTTTTTAATTCAGGCGCCATCAATATTATCCATTTAAATTCTTTTTGTAAATCTTTATTATTTTTGAATTCGTCAATAATTCTTTCAAAGTTTTGAGATCTTTTTTGTATATAATTTGAAACATACGAAAATTTGTGTTGGTAAAAATTATCTATTAATTCATTTTCCTGGATTTCTGTATTTTTTAATAATAAAGCAGGGGAATCATTGTAAATTTTCATTAAAACTTCTTCAAGTATTGAAGTTTCTGATGAAATTTGTTGATCCTCATCATGGTTCATAATATTATTCTTCAATGAAATCGTGTCATTGAAAATATGTTCTTTTATTAAATTAATTTTTTCAAAATTCCAATTTATGGATTCAATCAAATGTATTATTATATCAGGATATAATATTTCTTGAATGATTTTTTTTGTTATCAGTTTATCTTTAAATAGATAATCTATAATTTCATCATTTTTTATCTCTTCATTTAATGCATCTTCAATTTGACATTGAATTGAAATAAGAAAATCAATAGATTCTTCGGATAAATTAAATTTATTGAAGGTTACAATGATAGAACTGAGAATTGCAAATAAGTCATCTGAATTTAAATCTTGACTATGGTTTTTTATTTTTTTTCCAAGATCAAAAGCGTTTAAATAAATTTCAAAATCATTATAAAACGAATTTATTGTTTGATTTATTGAAGATAAACCATATTTTTCATTAACGGTTTGAAAAAATCTTTTTGGTAAATATAAATCAGATGAGAATAGAAGAAACTCAAGAATTAAATTTAATGACCGCTCGTTTAAAGGTTTTATTTTGAAATTCAAAATTTTAGTGTAAATTGATTCAGGTATGTTAAATTTTTTAAGTACAATAGGCAATGATGGAATTGCTTCAAAATATTTATGAATTTTTCTAATTTTTTCAGTACTTAACAAATATTTTTCTATTTCATTGGTCAGAAATTCTTCTTGATCTTTAATTTCTTTAATTCGTTCTTTTATGAAACTATTAAATCTTTCTGATAAAGAATAAATAATTTTTAAATCAGAATTTTTGATTCTTAAATTTTTGATTTTGTCTTCTTCTATATTTTCAAGTTTAATAAGTTTAAGAAAATCGGTTTTCAAAGCATTTTCAATTATAATTTCATTGAAATTTTTATCCTCTTCATTTCTTAGGCAAAAAATTTCAAACATTAGCGTTTTTTTGCATACTTCGTCTTGATTGATAAGTTTTAGGCAATATTCATCTAATTTTTCATTTGTTTTATTTGACAGAAAATTAATATAATGATTCCTCAATCTATTTTGGTTACTAATCTTTAAATATTCTTTTTCAATCGAATTCCATAATTTTTTAAATTTAATAACTAAATCAATATCTAAATCTATAATATCCCTTATATATCTAAGTGTTTTCTTAAGAATTTTATTCAACATTACTTTTTGTTTCGTAGTTTCTAAATCTAGCTCCACAAAAGAAATTGAATGTTTATTTATATACTCCTCTTTATAAATTTCTGAATTTAAAACTTGGTCAATAAAATTCAGTTTTTGTCTATCTTTTTCATCTCTAGTTAAATTCAAATTAATCTTGTGTTCTGCTAAAAGACTTTTTATTTTTTTATAAATGTCTATGGGATTTTGGAAAGTATAATTAATCTTATTATTTTCGTCTGTGTTTTTTTCGATTAAAGTTAAACAAATTAATTCAGTAATTAATGTACTAATTAGCGATATATTATCGTGAGTAGGAATAATGAAATATTGTGCGATGATTAATTCCAAGTTTTCATGAGAAATTTTTTGTCCAGGGAATTTATCAAGTATTTGAATTAATTTCCAACACGATTTCGAAATTCTGAAATCTGATATTTTAAAAGAAGATTGTTCGAACTCAAAATATTCATTAAGATACCGTATTTTTAAAATAGAATTTTCTACAGTACTAACATCTAAATTATAATTTTGAACGTAATCCTCAAAACCAAGATATTCATTGTCATTGGGAGATAATAATTTTTTCATCGATATATCGTCGATTATTTTTTCATATAAGGAAAAGAACTTTGGCCATTTCGTTCTCTTCTTTTTTACACCATAAATTGAATAAGTTAAACCTTTGTCAAAAGAATAGTCAGAATATGAATTAATAATTTCAAGAGGCGAAAGAAAGTTCAATTTCACATCCTTGTGATCAGAAATTAATTTACCTAATTGGTCAATTTCGATTTTATCAAAAAAAACTCTCCTTGGATTATCGAAATATTGGAAATCACGCTCATAAAACCGATTTGAAGAGATATCAAAATTTGGATTTATTAAACAATATATTATATTGACAGGTTTTTTAATTTCATTTATTTTCTCAAAATTAGCAATTTTTTCATTCCAACTAATGAAATTATTCAAAAATTCATCCCATTTGATATTTATTTCATTAAATTTTTCTGAATAATAGCAAATTCTTATAATAAAAGTATCATCTTTTATTTCAATTTTAAGATCTAAATATGAAATTTTATAATTTTCTATAACTGTGTTTTTTCGGAATATAAAATCTAAGGAGATTAATTGATTTTCCATAAGGTTTCCATTATATTTTTCCCAAATACTTTCTAAAACACGTGTTTGTTGATCAAAGTAGTCTAAATCATTAAATTCTAATAATTCATCTAAATAGGGGTTCTTTTTTCCAATAATTGAGCCATATAAGCCTTGTAAATATATATCCTTCAATCTAATAAATTTTGTTAATTTATTTTCAAATTTATCTTTCAATTTCTCAATGATTGATATATGGATTGGTGGAAAAAGGATGATATATGTTTCATATGTTTTAGAATTAACTGGATAAATCCAATTTCTGATAACTTCTAGCTCGCTTAATTCAGAGATCAATTCTTTATTATTTTTAGTGAATCTATCCAAATCTAATTTATCAATTTCTATTCCTGGAATTATAGAAAAATAATCACTTATTTCTTTATTTATTTCGATAAAATTGAAAAAATCTGGCTCCAATGTATTAGTATTTTTCCAAAAGGGGAAAAAAATAAATTCTTTTAGTTCTTGTGCATAATTTTTTCCAATTTTATTAAAACTCTTCTCTAATTCGCTGTAAAGCTTTAGATTATTAAAAGCTAAAGCAGAAAATTCTAGATTTTCGTTGTCATTTTGAAATTTAAATTGAAATTCTTCACCACAAAGGAATTTTTTAATGAATTCTAATGTAATCTTTGAATTTTTACTAAGATTCATTAAATTATACAAAGTTTGAACAAAAAACCTACCAATTGGTTGTTTTTTAGATTTATCCTTTAATAGTGTAGAACTTATTTTGCTTTGAAAAGCATAAACAATATCGATAATCTCTATAGGCAATATTTCTTGTGGATTAGAGAAATTTTTGCTAAGATATCGATAAGCAATTTCTCGGGCATTGCTAAGAGATAATCTACTGAGGGATATTTTTCTCTGAGGATTTATTCTTTGATAGACGTCACCAACAGCTTGAAAGGAATGAATTACGGAATGATGAAGTGAAAGAACTAACCCAATTTTATGAGAATCAATTCCATCATTTAAATACTCATTACTTCCCAAATTTCTAATTAATTCAGTAAATTTAATAAATTCATCTGAAAGTACTTGATTTTCATTTCCTAAAATTAACTGAATTTCATCAATCAAAATTATTAATCCCTTCGAAATTTCTTTTGAATTGAAAAACTCCCGAATTAAATTTTCTAATTTTGTTATTTCTCTATTTTTTACCCATAATATATGATAACCTTCTGACTTAAGTTTATTTTCAAAATATTTCAAGACTGTTGTTTTACCAGTTCCATACTCCCCTAATATAGGTTGTATAATAAATTGGTTTCCAACATTTTTAAGATGGATAATTGCATCTTTTATTTCTTTTTCATGCCCTACAGGTTCTATCGAAATTTGATCTGGAATTCCTGTTGAAGGAAATGGATTAGATTTGGCAAATTCCATTATTAGACCTCCATTATTGGTTGAATAAACATCAAATCGCTAGATATTAAAGGTGTTCCAATACTTCCATTTACGAATTGATAATCTTTTGAATTTTTTACAAAACTTTTAATTGAACTTAATAAGTGCTTTTTCAAATCGAAACTTGAATCTAAATTGTCAAATGAGTGATAATTCTCATTAATTAGATAATTTAATAAATTCTGTGTTTTGATAATTTCCTTATCTTCAAGATATTCTTTTATTTGATTATTGATTATACTCTCTCTTATATCTCTAAAAAATTCTGATTTTATTTTGAATTTAGATTTAGAATCTTCGAATTTGTTGACTATTGAATTTATTGAAAGACCAACAGATAAACAAGAGTCAACAGATTTTTCATTAAATAGGGGGTGAGTTACGTTTCTAATTGAATAGATTGTCAATTCTGCTTCAAGTTCCTCTTTATTATAATAATTTATTGAATGTGTTTTTAAAAAATCAATGGCAATTCGATAATGGAGCTTTCGATTATAAAATAAGTTATGCAAAAAAATATTAAATGGCTTTAGAATTTCAAAGAATTTTTGCCTTCTATTTAATCCCTCTTCAGAATTCAAATCAAAAAAATTTTTTCTTTTTTCTGATTTTTTTTTACTGGAATAATAATCATAAAACTCGTTAATTTTTTTTTGAGGAAGTAATTTTTCTAATTGATTAAAATTCCTATTAAACTCAATAAAACTGTCTAATTTAGGTTCAGATGATTTTTTTTTTTTGTTTTTTAACTCAACTAATTCAATTTCATCTAAATTCATTATTATAGCTCTATATGGATCTCTCACTGATGATCCACCGCTATGTTTAAATGGGAGGTCTTCAATAATATTTCTAATTTCATAAGTTTTAATTTCTTTTTCTTTCTTGTTCTTAATTAATAATAAAATAAATTCATACCAAGTAGAATTGTTAAGAGGTACTGTCCAAGAATATCCCTTCATTTTTTTGATCTTTCCTATTAATACTATTTTATATTTCAAATTAGTAACTTAAAAATTTTCAGAAAAAAATTTTAGCCTGAGGGGTAGTGCCCCTCTTTAGAGATAAATTTCCATTTTTTAATTTTCCACTTCTGTTTGACCATCTAGATATTGGGATTTTCGAATTCTATTTGCCGATTTCGCAGAGAACCAAACGGAAGATTAAGAATACCAGTAAGAATACTTGATTAAATACGTTGAAAATATAATATGAAAAGGAAAATAAAAAAATGTCACGAATATAATATGATGGAAATTACGGCATCCTTGTGGAGATTACTGTTTTAATTGAAAAACTGCTATAAAAATTCCCATAGTGACTTAGTTCTCATCATGATTTGTTCATCACTGAACTACAAAATTATTACTAAAAAACATGCTTGTTAATTGATACAAATTTGATTGAAATTTTTGAATTTTTTAGATAAAATCTCTTAAACTATGAAACCTAATGTCTTTTTTTCCAAATTTCAAATAATATGCCTTATCCAATTTTGACCTTTTCAGGTAATTGGCATATTCCAACAAATTAAAATAATTGCTTGATATCAATCTTTCCTTCAGAAATTTGTAAAGTTTCCCGGAAGTTTGACTTTTCTTAATCTGTTCCAATTCAGCATTTTGTACGTAGATATTATGGATTGCCCTGTGTTTTCTTCCCAGAGTACCATCCTCCTCAAATTTTTTTTGTAATTGTTGATAACGAACAGTCATATCATTACTTAAAGTGGAATCAGAGCAAATAGGGCATTTACATTTTAATAATTCATCAATTTCATTTTTAATAAACATTCTACCATTTCGTTTGTATTTTCGGTGATTTTGTAGATATGGGCGATTATGTGCTTTTTTACGCATAAATCTATCAGAAATTCCTGGAAGCTGTATAACTCCATAACCACTTTTCTGAATCCAGCCGTTAGAATCGATAGAGTCAATTCCACAATAAAACGCTAAATATTGCATGGTTCCTCCAATTCCAAATGCATGGATAAAAGTATTTGGTAAACGGTGCCGTAAATATAATAAATTGTCAATAAATGTCCATTTTCCCCCAATTTTATTTGTTCCTTTAATTGATTTAACCATAGGAACAAGACTTCCAATACCCAAAAGTGGAATTCTACTAAATCTTTCTGCCAATTGTTTTATACCGTGTTCTAGCATTTTTGGAGAATGACCATGAATAACTGGCATAATCGTCGCACTTGCCGAACTATCTTTAATTAAATCAAAAAGACGAATATAATTTTCAAAAGATTGTTTATTACATTGAAATTTTTCGAGTTTCGTTAAATTAGGTGATAGTGGCACATCCAACTGGACCATTATATCAGGATTATAACTTTCTTGAATTTTAAAAACCAAATCTTGGTTGAATCTTGCTGGAAGTTTTTTGCCTGAAATATTTGCTTTCATTAATTGAAAGCCACCACTGTCCATCTTGTGCAGCAAACCTTTTCCAACCAATGCTTCAATTATTCCTTTCCTTTTCTGTTTCTTATCTTGAAATTGCAGATCGAAAGCATTTGAGAGAAAAGCTTTAACACCCGCCTTTTCAAAAACTTCCAAATGGAATTCTTTATCTTCAATAACAGATAATCCGTACCAAACAAATGGACCTTCAATTTTTTTATGATTCTTCAAAGTAAGAGTGTGAAAATCGATATTTTTTGAAAAATCAAGATTCTGGAAATATGCACCAAGTTTCTCCTCAATTTTCGGAGTATTATATAATATTGTCATTACTTTTCATTCTCCTGGAGCAATTATTTCGTGAATTTTTTTTTCAGGTCCTGAAAAATGATACAGCACTTCCAAGCTGCCATCTAAAAGTTTTATAATGTTCTTTTTATAGTCAAAAATACCGTTCTTTGAAGCCATTCGATAAACCGGCACCATCTTTAAGTCTTCCAGCGCAGGCTTCAAGGCTTCCACATAAATATTTCCCATTATCATGATGATGGCCTTTTTATTTTTAAGATATTGCTCCAATTTGGGTAAAATCTTTTTTTGGATGGCGCGAGCATCCGCTTTAGTCTTCAGTTGTTTATCGTAAGGCTCCAAAATCTCGTCCGGCTCCACTAATCCGTATTTGGCACTTACGATGAGTTCATTAAATTTATGTTGGGTTACCCAAATATGTGCTTTTTTAAAGACATCTCCCTGATAAAGTTCGGAAGCTGGGGCGGGATGGTTGAGTTTCTTTTTAGTGCAAGAGAGGATAACGAGTATTTCATCATTTTTTATGGGTGTTTCAATCCCAAGATATTTATCTAAAGGTGCAAACCGTTTTATCTTAGATTTGGATTTTATTAAAAAGGAATCTAACCGAAGGTAGGATGATTCGGTACGTTTACGTCTGGGTCTGGGTCTAGGTCTGGATTTGGATTTGTTTTTGTGATTTAATTTGTGATACTGCCCATTATTTCTAACCAAATTTGGAACGAACCGGCAGAGACCCATTTGAGCATTTATTGATAAATTCATACTGATTTCCTATCTCAGGTATGTGTTACAGGGCGCATAATCATTTAAACTTTTTACTTTTAAGTCGATCCCACCAAGAGTTCATTAGTTTTTAACAATTAATTCCCTTGAATTTCATGTGATGGTTGTATTTAAATCAAGAATATTTCCCAGCTATGGATGGGGGAATTTAAGTATAATTGATCTGCTCTCTTTAACACATTGATTATTAATTTGTTAATTAATGAAAATTAAAAGGTACAAATTATCAAACATAAATTCCGAACACACCAAAAAAAGGGTCACAACTACATTAGCACCATCACGTTAAACCGTTAGTCCGACCCTCCACATCTCACAGAAGACACCACACCTAACTAATTCTTGGAATATTTTTGAGCGTTTTCTTTTAATGATCATTGAAATGTTCCAAAACGAATACCAAGTTGAATCCTATAAGGTCTCTAAAATGCATGGAAATTATGATAAAGAAATTAAACGGGATCGTCCAGATATAATTCTTTCGAAAGAAAATTCACCAAAAATAATTTTTGATGCAAAATACAAATTCTTTACAAATAATCGGGAAGATAAACATCAACTAAATTGGTATTTAGGTCGATTTGATCTCCAAATTGGATTTTTAATTTATCCAATGAAAGAAAAATTAGTAAACAAGCCCGAGATATTAAAATATTTGCTTGAAACTTATTCTCAACATGATAAGAAAATGTGCATTTTTTTTATTGAGATAGATCTTTCGAGTATCTCTGATAAGAACAAACTTCAACAATTTGTAGAAAATATTCTGGTTTTATATAATGAAAAATATGATGAATTGACCCAGTCCCCAATTTAGGATAAAAATTATTAAAATATCAGAGTCTCACTAAGAAAATCTATTCGTTTTATGATTTTTGTATTATATTTTTTATATTTTTTTAAAATGATGAAAAACACGAACTTTATGAAATAAGAACAATCATTCAGCGCTTACCCTCACTTAAGACGTTGGTTTTAACGCGAATGGGGTAATATGTGTTGAAATATAGAAGTTATAGAACATCAATATATAAAACTATATTTATATATACTAAAAGCATTTACATTCCATAAACTCGAATGTGGCGATTTATTCCAGAAGTTTACTGTATTTTCTTAAATGAAAAATGGTAGAATTACTCAGATGTTGAAATTAATTTTCAAACCTCAAGAATTTGATTTGCTTTAGAAGAAGGACAATTCAAATTACCAACAAATTCTAAAAAAGGATAGATTAAAAAGACAAGAAAAAATGTGATTTAAAAAACCGAAAATCGGTTAATATTTTCGTGACATTTTTTTATTTTCCTTTTCATATTATATTTTTAACGTATTTAATCAAGTATTCTTTCTTGAATTCTTAATCTTACGTTTGGTTCTCTGCGAAATCGGCAAATAGAATGAGTTGTACAGAAAAATAAGGGGTTTTCAGGCTAAAATTTTTTTCATAGATTTTCTTAAAATACGTTGAAAGCAATACTTCTTAAATATTTTCAATTGTTCCCAAAGATAAAGCAGTATTGCTCGATAAAACACTTATCATTTCTATCATTATTTCTTTTTAAAATTAAAATACAAAATAATTCTTAAACTTTAATTATCATCGATTCAAATAAATCAGTATTGATTTCAGATATTTAAATTTAATAAAGTCTTAATTTATCATTTTGATTATATTTTCAATTTAGGAAAACCTTTACTTATTCCTAAAAAAAGCATTTATTTTTTAGTATGAATTTAGATGAAATGAGTAGAATAATGGTGAGATCTCATAATTATCTTCCAAAGACTTATTTGAAGCATTTTACAATTCCAATCAATCACTCAAATAAAAAAAGTCACTTCTAGCATATGATAAAAAAAACAATTCTTTCAAATATATTCGTCCTTCTAATTTCGGGATAAGAAAAAATCTTTTTTCAAATGATTTGGAAGAATATTTACAAAATTTTGAGCGCCATTATAATCAGATACGCAAATTCATTCTAAACGGCAAATCTGGCATAAGAATTAATGGTTTACGAATAGAAGCACTTTTAATAGGGTTTATTTATCTACTTTTCTCCAGATCTCAAGTTTCCCAAAATTTTGCAATTGAATTCACAAATAAAATAATTGAAAAAAATAAACAGAATCCGATCTTTTTTGGAAACCAAACAATTATCAATCAACAAGAAATTTTCTCTTTTTTTATTCCTGAAATGACAAGAATTGCTTCCTTATCGGGAATTCATAATACAATTTTGGTTGAACTTAATTTCCCAATCTTTTTAGCTGATGATCCTATTTTTCAAACCATAGTTCCTGAAGGTGCAATTTATATGCTTCCTCTTGATTTTAAAAATATTTTAGTATTTTCAATAACAAGTCTTGCAGAAAAAGATAAATCAAAGGTTCTACTAAGATATTTAGAAAAATTGTATCAGAATTTTCCTTATCAATGGTATTTAGATAAACAATACAATATAGCCCATCGATTTATTATTTGTAATAGTGAAAAACAAATGAAAAATTATTTATCCCAATAGAAGTCTTAACATTATACTTTTACTTATTTAAGAATTTAAAAAAAATTGTTATAAAATAGTCAAAAAGAGTCAGAATAATTACTAATAATCTTATTCTAACGATATTTAATTGTGGATGATACAAGAAAATTTAATTTTTTATGATTAGGCAAAATTATTTGAACATCTATTTAACTTATTAGAAAGAATCTGCAAAAATTGAGAAGTTAAAAGAAAAGAAGTGCGTCATGAACCGTGATATAAAGTCTTCATGAAGAATTACGGGCGAAAATTCGCTTTTTTAATCGACCAATATAACTTCCATCCTTTTTCAGTAAATAAGAAGGAGGTTTTTTCTTTAACCAAAAAACCATTATTTAATAATACCTTTACCATTTCTCTATATGTAGATTTGCTTAATGATGGATTTCCTACAATAACATTCTTAATTATAACATTATCAGTAAATTTACCTTTGTAACGCCCAGATTTGCGATTTTGCATAAATTGGCAAAGACCACAGATTTCTTCTTGGAATGGTTTGAGAAATGGATAAATTGACAACCAAGATTCAGAAGGAGCAAGATTTTGTGAAGAATCAAGATTTGGTGAAGAAGCAACTGTTTTTTCTTTATCTTGCAAATTTTACGATTGTAATTGAAATTTTGATGGCTGTTTTTGTTGCTGTTTTGCTTGCTGTTTTGCTTGATGATGATGCGGCTGCTATAAATTCTTGCATACTTCAAGATATAGTTTTTTCATCCAGAAATATCATGAGATATGTTGCGGATTTTTTGGTTATTTCTTCTGGATTAATAATTATGGAATCGGTGATTTTTTTGGTTGGAAAAATGTTAGCAATATTTAGGCGGAAAAAACCGAAAATACCCGTAATGGGCTCCAATCGGCCCCCCATTCATCTCGGTCGGGCGGAGAAGCGGCACCGCAGATCATTTTATCAAAAACTCGAAGTCTTGGAAGAAGTAACATGACCCTAACGCAACCCTTGATTTTTTACGACGGTGCAGGACCCGGATTTCAGTCGGCGGTATTACATGAATTCACCAAGTTAGGGGGTAAAATATACGAAAAGCCCAACCACTTTATCAACAATGGAAAAATCTTACGATTCGAGCGGCGGTCTGCATTATCGAGATGAGTAAAGATTCGGTAATGGTGGTTCTTCATATTCCATCCTTAGTGAAGGTGAATTTTGAGCTTGATGATTTTCAAACCATAGCCATTTCGCTGCTGGATAAATACGATGGGTTTGTTTTCCTACACCAAGGGTTCGAAAAATTTCCCATAAACCACCTCCTTCACCGATATATTTTACAAAGTACAGTAGAAGATTATTTTATCTGGATTCCCACCCGCACCGCCTCCGATACCGCCCTGTGTTTGCGAAGTTTGGCTAAACGTCTTCAAATCGAAGATAAGCCACCCTCCATGGGTCGGGTCAAGCCGAAGTGGAGAAATCTGGCGGAGGCTCAAATGACGCTGCTGGAAGGATTGTTATTAACTGGGACAAAGAAGGCAAAAGAGTTGGCGGGAAATTATGCTTCTCCCTTTGCGCTTTTTCAAGCCATTCATCAAGGGGAAAATGTTAATGTGAAGGGATTCGTGAAGGGATTCGGGAAAGTATTCGTGAAAGAATTCGGGAAAGAATTCGGGAAAGAATTCGTGAAAAAAAATCGGTTATTGTTTACTAAAAAGATTGAAAAAAAATCAAATCGATGAGTCGATACTGCTTAAATCTTACAATATAATTTCCGACTATAAGTAATTTGGTGTTCGGCACATCCTATTTCTGATGCAACCTACAATTCATATAATACCGCTTGGTTTTTGGCATCTATTATTCAATTGAAATAGTAGCGGTTTATACTGAAAAATTTATATTTATCGCTGTCGAACATTATCGTAACGAAATTTAGGCAATTTTTCGAAATCGTGAATTCTCCAACAAAGTAATAGAGAGAACCAACATGAAAAAACACGGCAAAAAAATTATTTTAGTGCTGGTATTGCTGGGTTTATTAGGTGTTTTGGGAATTTCAGGCAATATTCCTAACTCAAATACCAGCCAACCTAATAGAATGCGAAAAACAAATACAGTTAATATTTTAGAACCTGGTTCCACCGCCGTCCACTCTCCCATATTTATCGATGGGGATGATCCTGCAAACGATTGGGATGATTGCGATGCGGTGACGGGCAGTGGAACATTTTCAGACCCGTATGTGATAGAGAATTTAGAGATCGATGCGGGAGGGGTCGGTTCTGGTATATTCATTCGGAATTCGACCGCCTACTTGAAAATTGAGAACTGCACGTTGACGAATGGTGGTTCAAATCCGCCAGATTCAGGGATTAGAATTGAGAATTGTGAAAATATCAATATATCAAACTGCATCGTTAGAGATAACGATTATTTTGGAATTTCCCTATATTATTCTTTCAATAACACGCTCATTGGTAATACGGTAGTAAATAACTCTGGTAGAGGAATTAACCTGTATGGTTCTGATTCAAACACGCTCACGGGTAATACAGTTGCCAATATCTCGTGGGATGGAATTTTCATATGCCATTCTAATTCAAACACACTCACGGGCAATACGGTTGCAAATAACTCATTCGTTGGGATTACCCTATGGTTATATTCTTCCAACAACACGCTCACGGGCAATACGATTGCAAATAATTTACGTGAAGGAATTTTACAATTATATTCTGATTCAAACACGCTCACGGATAATCGGGTTACAAATAACTCCGGTGATGGAATTTTCCTATGGAATTCTGATTCAAACAGGCTAACGGGTAATTGGATTGCAAATAACTCGAATGATGGAATTTATTTAGAAAATTCAGAGAGTAATCAAATATTAGAAAATCTCATTCAATCCAACTTAATCGGCATAGAAATAAACGCCACTGACACTGACTTAATAATATCCAACCAGATCTTGAATAACTGGATTCTGGAAAATATTAATGGTTATATTTTTGTAAATGGTATTGAAGCCAAAGACAATTATCCGGATAATAATTATGCTAACGCACCAGACTATACAGACTTTACAGACGATACCATAGATACTGACGATGTTTCTCAAAATCAGCCGAGTAGATCCATAAGGAGCGGAAGCTGGATCTCTTTGGCTTTGATAGGATTTGTCACCGTTGGAGTAATAGAAGTCAAATTAATCAAAAAGCGTAAGAAACATGGTAATTTGCCCAATTAACTCTCAGTTTTTAATATTTTTATTATTTGTAAATACAGTTTTTTTATCCAATCTTTAAGGTTATATTTTTAATTCATAAAAAATAACCCCTTTTTTCTTTTTGTAAAAACCTTAAATTATCCATGATATTATTTCTTATAATTTTTAAGATCATGTTTGATATGTGTAATACTCTTGAATGAAAATATAAAATCGAAACGATGAGTCGATACTGCTTAAATTTTACAATATAATTTCCGACTAAAAGTAATTTGGTGTTCGGCATATCCTATTTCTGATGCAACCTACAATTCATATAATACCGCTTGGTTTTTGGCATCTATTATTCAATTGAAATAGTAGCAGTTTATACTGAAAACTTTATATTTATCGCTGTCGAACATTATCGTAACAAAATTCAGGCAATTTTTCGAAATTGTGAATTCTTCTACAAAGTAATAGATGGAACCAACATGAAAAATCAAGGCAAAAAAATTATTTTGGCGCTGGTATTACTGGGTTTATTATGTGCTTTGGGAATTTCAGACAATATTCCTAACGCAAATATCAGCCAACCTAATGGAATGCGAAAAACAAATAAAGTTAATATTTTGGAACCTGGTTCCGCCGCCGTCCACTCCCCCATATTTATTGATGGGGATGATCTTGCAAACGATTGGGATGACTGTGATGCGGTGACGGGCAGTGGAACATTTGCAGACCCGTACGTGATAGAGGATCTAGAGATCGATGCGGGAGGGGTCGGTTCTGGTATATTCATTCGGAATTCGACCGCCTACTTGAAAATTGAGAACTGCACATTGACGAATTGTGGTTCAAATCCGCTAGATTCAGGGATTAGAATTAAGTACTGTGAAAATATCAATATATCAAACTGCATCGTTAGAGATAATGATAATATTGGAATTTTCCTATCTGATTCTGATTCAAACACGCTCACGGGCAATTTGATTGCCAATAACTCGTGGGATGGAATTGTCCTATGGTATTCTGATTCAAACACGTTCGCAAGGAATGAATTTGAAAATAATGGATTATTTATCCGTGGATCGTATAATAATTCCATCGATCAATCCAACACCGTGAATGGAAAAATCCTGGCTTATTTCGAAAATAAAGTCGGTTTGGAAATTGATGGCGATTTCTTGAATGTTGGGCAGTTAATTTTGATTAATTGCTCCCACTCGTTGGTTAAAAACCTTCACATAGAAAATATGTACACAGGCATCTACTTGTATTCTTCTTCCAACAACACGCTCACGAACAATACGGTTGCAAATAACTCCGGTGAAGGAATTTATTTAGAGGAATCTGATTCAAACACGCTCACGGGGAATATAGTTGCAAATAACTCGAATGATGGGATTTACCTATGGTTTTCTGATTCAATCACGCTCACGGGGAATATAGTTGCAAATAACTCAGATGATGGAATTTACATATGGCAGTCTGATTCAAACACGCTCACGGGTAATACGGTCGCAAATAGCTCTGGTGAAGGAATTCACCTATATGGTTCTGATTTAAACACGCTCACGAGTAATACGGTTGCAAATAACTTGCATGATGGAATTTCCCTATTTTTTTCTTCTAACAACACGCTCACGGGGAATGAATTTGAAAATAATGGATTGCATATCTATGACTCGTATAATAATTCCATCGATCAATCCAACACCGTGAATGGAAAAATCCTGGCTTATTACGAAAATGAAGTCGGTTTGGAAATTGACGGTGATTTCTTGAATGTCGGGCAGTTATTTTTGATTAATTGCTCCCACTCGTTGGTTAAAAACCTTCACATAGAAAATGTGTACACGGGCATCTACCTGTATTCTTCTTCCAAAAACACGCTCACGAACAATACGGTTGCAAATAACTTGCATGAAGGAATTTACCTAAGTGGATCTGATTCAAACACGCTCACGGGGAATATAGTTACAAATAACTCGGATGATGGAATTTACCTAAGTGGATCTGATTCAAACACGCTCACGGGGAATATAGTTACAAATAACTCGGATGATGGAATTTACCTAAGTGGATCTGATTCAAACACGCTCACGAACAATACGGTTGCAAATAACTCGGATGATGGAATTTCCCTAATTGGATCTGATTCAAACACGCTTACGGGGAATATAGTTGCAAATAACTCGAATGATGGGATTTACCTATGGTTTTCTGATTCAATCACGCTCACGGGGAATATAGTTGCAAATAACTCAGATGATGGAATTTACATATGGCAGTCTGATTCAAACACGCTCACGGGTAATACGGTCGCAAATAGCTCTGGTGAAGGAATTCACCTATATGGTTCTGATTTAAACACGCTCACGGGCAATACGGTTGCCAATATCTCGTGGGATGGAATTTTCCTATGGTATTCTGATTCAAACACGTTCACGGGCAATACGGTTGCCAATATCTCGTGGAATGGAATTACCCTATGGGGTTATTCTTCCAACAACACGTTCACGGGCAATACGATTGCAAATAATTTACGTGAAGGAATTTTACAATTATATTCTGATTCAAACACGTTCACGGGGAATATAGTTGCAAATAACTCGGATAATGGAATTTACCTATATGATTCTGATTCAAACACGTTCACGAGGAATATAGTTGCAAATAACTCGGATGATGGAATTTATTTAGAAAATTCAGAGAGTAATCAAATATTAGAAAATCTCATTCAATCCAACTTAATCGGCATAGAAATAAACGCCACTGACACTGACTTAATAATATCTAACCAGATCTTGAATAACTGGATTCTGGAAAATATTAATGGTTATATTTTTGTAAATGGTATTGAAGCCAAAGACAATTATCCGGATAATAATTATGCTAACGCACCAGATGATACAGATGATACAGATGATATAGACGATATAGACGATATAGACGATACCATAGATACTGACGATGCTTCTCAAAATCAGCCGAGTAGATCTATAAGCGGCGGAAGCTGGAACTCTTTGGCTTTGATAGGAATTGTCACCGTTGGAGTTATAGAGGTCAAAATAATCAAAAAGCGTAAGAAATAGGGTAATTTGCCCAATTAACTCTCAGTTTTTAATATTTGTATTACTTGAAAATACCTTTTTTTTATCCAGTCTTTAAGAGGTTATAGCAGAATTCGAAAAATTGAAGAAAATTCGGAAATCTTGCATCATTTATCCATAAACTCCAAATCTATCCCAATTTTAAAATTGTCGAAAAATCGTTTAAGAAAAATATATATAATTAAGTCAATAATTCAAGGAAAAATGATGGAAATGTGAAATTCTTGACCGCATTTAAGGGTTTAAAAATACCGACTAAAATTGTAATTGGATGCGCAGGAGTATTGTCGAAAATATTGGCCCAAAAGATAGAATTTGATTAAGATAAAAAAAATTGCTAGAGCCTCTTAAGGTTATATTTTTAATTCATAAAAAATAACCCCCTTTTTTCTTTTTGTAAAAACCATAAATTATCCATGATGATATTTCTTATAATTTTTAAGATCATATTAGATATGTGTAATACTCCTGGATGAAAATATAAAGGAGATATTCTAAGAAAAAGGATTGTTTATAAAAGTCAGATAAAAAAGGATGAATCAAAAAACCATTCTTCTATAAAAAAATATCTTAAGTTAAGCTATTAGGAATTACGGAAGAAAATTCGCTTTTTTAATAGACCAATATAAATTCCATCCTTTTTCAGTAAATAAGAAGGAGGTTTTTTCTTTAATCAAAAATCCTTTATTTAATAATTGCTTTACCATTTCTCTATATGTAGATTTGCTTAATGAAGGATTTCCTACAATAACATTCTTAATTATCACATTATCAGTAAATTTACCTTTGTATCGCCCAGATTCACGTTTCTGCATAAATTGGCAAAGACCACAGATTTCTTCTTGGAAGGGCTTAAGAAATGGATAATTATTTAACCAAGATTCAAGAGGTGTATGTTCTGCTTTTTCTCCTTGTTCTGCTTTTTCTACTTTTTCTGACTGTTTAAGCGCGTTTTCTGATGAAGATATCGGTTGCTTTTGTATTTGATTTTGCAAATTTAATAATCGTTGTGGAGTTGATTCGGTTATGTCATCTACTATTGGAGCATTAGCTTGTTGGTGTTCAATATAATTTGGAATAAATGATGACAAAACAGCTTTTTGATTTGTTAAGATCTGATTTTGGAGTGGCTCTGAATCATAAAAATGTTTTATTTCAATGTCTTCTCTTACTGGAAAATTCACAACTTCTCGAATAAGACTTTCAGGTTTTTGATTGAGGATTATTTCTAAAGCATTATATACTAGATTTTCATGTTCTAAACTCAAAGGAGTCCCTGTAATTTCATTAAACAATACCAGAAAATAGAGATACTTTATCTGATTTGCATTCAAAGTTGGAGTACGTATCCTATTAGGGTATTTTTTTCTTAGTAATTCAACTCTTTGCATCGCAGTAGGACTTAATCCTTTTCCTGTAATAATAAAATATAAAAAGTCAGTGTGACCTTTTTCAAAAAGAGTAAGTGAAGATTCAATGTGCTTAAGTATAACGTAACTGTTTTTTTCATAAACTTTAACTTGAAATTCGATTACACGTTGATAGTTTTGTCCCATGGATTCATTAAGTTTGATTACTACATCTGGTCGATGACTATGATTATCAATTTTTATCACTGGATTATTTTCGACCTTAGAAATCTGCGTTATTCGTGAATTCATTAATATTCTCCATGAATTTTCTAAAGCAGATTCCACTGAAGCAGAACGTAAAGAATTAGTTTTGAATCGTCCTGGTTTTTCAAATTCTTGAGTGATTAAATTCCACTCGAATTTCCTAATTGAATCCAATTTCCAATCAGTATTCATAAATTGTCGAATATTTCGCATAGAATCGAATTTGCTGCGATAACATGGAATTATTTTTGTTACTTTAAATGTCCTCCATATATCTCGTAAAAGATGAATCGCTAAGCGTAAATCATTATTTTTAAAACGATAGGCATATTCAAATGTATTTTTTGAGAATGGATAAAAAGGAGCAGAAGCAAGGCGAATATGTTGAAACCGATTCCAAAATTGATTCATTCGATTTTGAAAAATTAAACTAACATCATCGATGGTAAGAGGTGTTAAGACCATTTTTTCCATAAAATCAGAAATTTGGTTATTTAGATCAGTATATTTCAATAAAACTCGATCATATTGTGCCCAATCTTCAGTGGTTGAAATAAAAACAAATAGCGTAAAATCTAATTTATTTCGTAATGCCACAAAAAGATTTCCAAGTTGATGATAGAAGGCATCTTGACCTATGTGATCGGATTTTGCAATTTCGTCAATCCCAACTAGTAAAATTGGTTGCTTTTTTGTAACACAAATACAAAATCTTAATAAAGAATTAAAGAAAGCAATTAGTTCATCATCAGTAGGAAATAAAGTGCTATCTGCACTATTTACTTTCTCGAGATAATCATCAAGTTCATCAAGAGATCGAAAAAGTTCGACTATTGTGGAAGTATCTCTGCGAGAAATATTATAAGGATGATTGTTAATTTTTGTATTAAATTTTGGTCGAATTCGACGAGCATTTTGCTTAAAATATTCTTGAAGTTGAGGTATTACCTTTTTGGGATTGTTCATTATTGGATCGATAATATCTTTTAAGCCAACATAATTCAAGTTAATGATTGGAATATTTCCATCCCAAATTATTTGACCTACTTCAGATGGGTTTTCTTTTAATAAGAATAAAATAATATTCAAAGCGACATATTCAGGGAATCCTATATCTTCAGAAAGTTCAGTAGCAATAGTTCCAACTAATGTCTCAAATAAGGGTCTAAAGATATTTCTATATTCCAAAATTTGATCTTGAATTTCAAAATAAGCTGTGATAATATCTGTATCCATAGTAATAAATTCTGAATATCCCCCTTTTTTAGTGCGTTCTTGCTCGATCGATTGTTTCAAATAGTTAAAAAGGGTAGATTTTCCAACTCCTGCAGGACCTTCCAATCTTACTGCTTTACTTTTTCCAAATTGAACAACAGAGTTGATATATGATTTAAAATATGTTAGTTCGTTTTTTCGCCCAACAAAATCTGTAATTTCTTGTCCACGTTTATAACTAGCTAATGCAAATGGCTCATATGAAGAAGAAAATATTAACTCGTTAAGACTTTTTTGTTTATTTTTGTCAGGCCAATCGATCTTTTTTTGCCACATTTTTTATTCCCATTTTAGCAATTTTGAAACATTTTGAAACATTTTGCAACGTTTTGCAACATTATGCAACATTATGCAATTTGATTCCTTAAATTTAGCGAACTCTACTTACTCTCCCAATATATCCTCCAATTTTTTGTTTAGATCGACCTTCTGATACCATTATTTTTTCATCATCAACTAAATCCAATATTGCCTGTTCAATAAGAGATTTTGAAATATTTTTCAATTCTGGTTGATCTAAAAGGTTATCAATGGTAATTCCACTTTCTCTTGGAATTAAAGTCAATAATAATGGTTCTAGTGCCATATTACGGTTTAAGTTTGCAGTAGATTCTGAAAAAACTGAGTTGAGTTTATCTTCAATTTTATTAATTCGGGTAAACAATGTACGAATTTGATTTTCTATAATATTGATTTTATTAATTATTTGGCGATTACTTGTCAAAGATTGATTGTAAGAAGTTCTTTTCTTCTTAACAAAAGACTTTTTTGTAGAACTAGTCTTTTTTTGCATATAAGCAGAAACTAGTTTTTCACATTGCTTCGTTGATAGCAGTGTTTGTAATTTTTTGATTATTTCTTGTTTACTTCGTCCTGTTGCATGAAGATTATTACTTTTGACAAAATCACGCAATTCAGAAATTTTCCATTGATTCAATTGAGTAAATGAAAATTGTGTCATTTCTTTTCTTCTTTGAACATTTATTATTAAATTGATGATTGAATTATATAAAGTTTAATATATTTTACCTTTTTGAAAAGATGATTTTACAAAACCTGATAGATTTTCATCAAAAAATTTGTTGATTTTTACAATTAAAATTAAGTTGATATAGACGAATGGAATTGAGGGTATTTTAAATTTCAAAGAATCGAAGTTTTTCATTCCTTCATCTTAATTCTCCCGGCTCAAATCTAATATATCCTTCCTTATTTTTTGTCGATTTTACCAAGGTGCCAAATTTAAGATATGTAATTCAAAAATTATAATAGAATCGACTTCAGATTGAAGAATTTATAAACAGGATGGTAAATATTTAACAAATTCTTTGAAAAAATCGAGTTCGACAAAAAAAGAATTGCGATATTTCAGATTTAAGTTGGATATATATAAATGATATTCAAAAAAGCGTTTAAATTAAAAAAGATAAAATATCCTCAATTAACTGTTTATCATGGATCTTGATTTAGTTATGATAAATTATAAAGAAATATTTCTAAAGACAGAATTGTATAATTACTTATTTAACCTCATAATTAGCATTGTTATGTATGAACAATGGTTCTAACTCCCACCACGATCTGGCGACCCTTTTAGATCTTTTATCCCTGAAAGGACAGAAAGCGAAACTCTTCAGCGAGATTTTACGTCATCCAGGTATAAGGGCCCCTCGCTTAAGTGAGTTAACCAACATTCCTCAAAATAAAGTATATCAATTGCTGGATGATCTTTCTGCAAGGAAATTGATAATGATTGCAGAAACTCATCCAAAGAAGTATTGGCCATGTGATTTAAACGGAATTTTGGCAGATAAAAAAGCACATTTTACAAAAAAAGTGTCAGAATTCGATACTATGCAAACGAAAATTGCAGATCTCATGCAGACGCTTCAATTTGAATCAGAAGAAATGGATCAGCGAAAGCATCCCCCATTTATCACCAGTTATGATCTGGTTGTGGGTTCACCTACTCAGATATTTCAAGAATTAAACTCTTATATTATTCAAGCGCGGAAAACACTCCATTTTTTTGGAGATTGGAATTTATATGTTGTTGGGGTGAAAGAGGGTGTTACAGATACAATTGAACAATTACTGAAATGTTATCCAATTCAAATTTCTCAGATAATCGTATTTAATGAAGATTTACTAATGAATTTACCACAGCAACAAATTCAATTTATTCAATCACGTGATGGAAAAATGAAAAACCGCATTAATTACTATATGATCAATCGTTCAGCGCTACGGTATGGTTTTGTAATTATTGATTCACTTTTGATCGGCTTTTTTTTCGAGAATCCGTTGTTACGAACATTTTGTTTGGGTTTATTTTTGGAATCTCGTCATATCTGTAATGAATTTCTCAAAATGTTTAGAACTACAAATGAAAAAGCACATAAATCATTCCAAGAAATGCTCCAGTATCATCCTGAATTAATGAAAAAATTGATATAGCTATATCATATATTTTTACCATTTTCAACTTTTTAAAGTACCACCTTTAGGGGGTGATATTTTTATTACTTAAATTGATGTGGGTGAACATTAATATACACCAACAATAGGAGCGTATCAAATGAAAACAGGAAAAATAATAATTTTAGTAAGTCTTTTATTAATGTTAGTTGCCACAATCTTTCCATTTTTGGTTGTCAAAGTAAATGGGACTCCGCAAGGTGATATAACTATTAATTATGCCGGATATAGCTTTATCTTCGGCTCATTGGGATTATTTATGTTTGTTATTTATATGATGCAAGGTGCAGACGCATTAAATCAAGCATATGGTGCAGCGGGATTAACATTTTCAATCACCACTATGACCATGGTTACAACTTCAATGCCAATTGTTATGTTGATTGGAATGATTTTACTTTTATTTGCAAGTTTTCGAAATCCTGTGGTAGCGTTAATCGGTGGATTATTTATTTTGATATCTAGTCTATTAATGATAATCTTTTTCGATAGTTTCATTTATGCTTCATTAATAGCTTATGGATTGTCAACAAGTGGCTCTAGTTATTCCGTTGGCTATGGTTATGGATTATTTATAATTGCTGGTGCAGGTTTGATTAGCATAGTAGGTGCAATTATTGGAATCAAAGAAAATAAAGAATAAAGAATAAAGTCGTAATAAATATTGTAGACATCACATAACATCGCTTGTAAATATATGGAAAGGGGAGTTTAAACATTTAAAATGGAATAAAAGTAATTATTCCTTTTTTTTTCTTTTAAACAACAATTAATTTTTCTCTGCCATTTTTTTACATTTTTTACATTTTTTCTCTTCAGTCTTTAAGGTTATGTTCTAAACTTCAAAGAACAACCTCCTTTTTTCTTTTTGTAAAAACCACACATTTTCTTTAGTATTTTCAAGCATCTCCCTCTCGATCACCTCAGTTAAGCTTGATTGATAAACATTTAAACTCGTTTCCCATAATTTAGTGTGACATTTGATTTGTTGTTTGCGGTAAAATTGCCAACAGTTAAAAATATATGCTCTCAGATATATCTGAGCTAATTGTGGGAAGGGATGGTGATTTCGGAACGATTCATGGATGGAATTAAGCATGCGAAATCCCGTTTCTTCGAACCATCTTTTTTTATAAGTTCTGGAGAGCCAGCGGCTCCATCGAGCTAAATTCTTTCGAGGATGAAGAGTGGTAAAAAAACCTTCAATTTCTTCAACCGCTTCATCAAGCGCAAGTTTTTTTCTGCGGAATTGCTCACGAACCTGCAAAGCTGATTTACTTCGATGTGCAGTTAATACTAAATTCACATAAACGGAGCTCGGCCAAGGTTTGGTCTTTGGACTCTGTGCGAACAGATATTTTTCACATAATCCCTTTTTACCATACAAAAATTCCTTGAAAAGCCTCTTAACTTTATGGAATTTTTTAGCAAGAATTAAAACGGGAAGTTTTTGATCTTTTAATTCTTTGATAAGCGAAGCGCGGTAGAATTCGCGGTCCATTAGCGCATAACTGAGGTTAAATCCTTGAAATTTGAGCCATTTTGCGAAAAGTCCAATATGTTTTGCACGGTATTGTTTGTGGCGAAGGAGTCGGAATTCTGAAAACAGAGTCATACCACATCCTTGAATTGCTATGCCTTGAAACAAACGGGCTTTACGAGTTCCCGGTTGTTTATGAGTTCCAACTTCAAAAGGCGGTCTAGGTTTTCCATAGTACGGATACTCTGTGTTGTCGACCAGCAACCGCATTTTTGACCCATCAATCGAATGACTTCGAATCTTTTGATTCACATGGTTTAAAAGGTTTCCGAAGATAAAGTGAATATCTTTCTCAGATAATAGCCTAAAGAATTTATCAACATCAGTCTGATGAGGGACTAACCGTCTCTTACGAACTCCATCGCGAAAGTCCTTCAATTTAAGATTAAATTTCTTTCGGTAGTGCTTAGAAAGTTTTTGTTAAGATAATTTGAAGCATATTCGATGGATTTCTTGCTGGCTAAAGCGTATAGTTTGACTAAAATGAAATCACAATAGGTATACAGTCTTGGACGAAATTTCTGAGCGATTTCCGATCGACCCACCAACTTGTTAACATAAGATTTAAATTCTCCACGGAGAAATAAATTTATAGGGAAAGGTGGGAGGGACGATTGGGGAATCGTCGTTTCTGTAAAAGAACTCATAATCTATCAAATATATTTTCTCCTTTCCCTTCAAAACTGTTCCGGTCTTCGCTTATTGTCGTATTGATTCGTTTAGATTATAACCTTGAAGACTGTCTCTTTCTTTTTTTCTTAATTAATCAATATTCAAATAACTTTAACGACATTATTTTTCCTGGTTCAATTTACATTATCCTTTTTTCCCTACTTGCTTTAACTTTTTCCCAAGTAGGCTTGAAATCGTTAACTTGAATAAAATGGTTGAAGAACAATAATCTTGGAATAAGATTGTAAAATTGCGAGCTATTTAGCATATCATTTTTCATTTAATTTTATTATTCGAATATAATTTTTATTTCATCACATCTCATTTATTTTATGGATTTCATGAGCGTTTTTCAATTTTCAAAACTTATGCAGAATAAAATAATCGGAGGAGAAGTTAAATATATTTCACTTATTAGTGATGAATCTTATTTGTATGCTGGAACGAACTATGGTTCGATAAATCTTTACAAGAAAGGTTCGTTTGAACACGTTGAAACAATTAAGATTTGTGATAAAGATTCCATCTATAAAATAATCATTGATGATGATTATATTTATGTGGCTTCTAAAGGTTGCGTTTCTATTTTGGATAAAAAATCGCATGATTGCATTAAGAAAATAAAAGATCATAAAAATGAAATTTCAGGTCTTGCAGTTAATGAACGTTATCTCGCCACTGGTGGCTATGATAATATGATTTTTCTCTATGAAAAAGAAGGATGGAAGCAATGTGTGGAACTTGAGATTCATAATGATTGGGTTATTGATTTGAAGTTGGATGAAAATTACTTATATTCTTGTTCTGCAGATTCAACGTTAATTAAATGGGAAATTGAATCAGATAAATACTTTGAATTTAAGAATCCTCATGGATATAGCTTTAAAAGAATTGCTTTAATAAATACTAAAATTATTGTAGGGGATTATTGGGGTAATATTTATGTAATTAATCGAGAAAATGGGGAAATTATCAAACATTTGGATGATACAGATTACATTATTACAGGTTTAGCAATTATTGGGAAAATTCTATTTGTTTCAGTGATGAATAGACCTTTCTTTCACATTTATGAAATTGATAAATTTACTCACTTAGCAAAGGTAGATTTAACTAAAGGATGCTTGGGATGTTATGCAGATGAAGAATATGTATACTTTGGTCATGAGGAATGGGGAGGTATAGAAATCTGGGATATTAAAGAATTTATTTCCAATAATACCAAATAATGCTCAATAATGCTCAATAATGCTCAATAATGCCCAATAATGCCCAATAATGTCCGTAAATACCTAA
This sequence comes from Candidatus Harpocratesius repetitus, assembly GCA_021498095.1. Taxonomy (GTDB): domain Archaea; phylum Asgardarchaeota; class Lokiarchaeia; order Sigyniarchaeales; family Promethearchaeaceae; genus Harpocratesius; species Harpocratesius repetitus. The sequence goes on from JAIZWK010000001.1 coordinate 2,580,682, forward strand.
TAATGCCTAATAACATCCAATAACTTCTAATAACGAGTAAATTTTGAGAAATAGAATGGGTTTTAAGTGATACATTTTCACTTTGAAAAAAGCGGAAGTAAAAAATGAGAGGAATAACTTATCCACTATCTTAAAATATGAATATATCAAATTTTTTGAATTGTTTCAATCCAAATATCTTTAGGAATTATTCTATAATGAGGTTGATATAGTTCTTTATAGATTTTAGAATAGTGAACTGCAGGAAAGTTGTTTTTTTTTATATTATCAAGAAAATTAATGGTAGTATGTTTAGAGATGCAAAATGGAGTATTATATATAGTTTCAATCATAAAAGATACCAGATCTTCAAAATTTTTTTTAGAATTTCGTTTAAATCCTTCAAATTTCTGAGTTAGCACTTTGGAACCTTGATAAAATGCAGATGCAATTTGAGAGGATGTAATATGTTCTGCTTTACATCGAGCTAAATTAACTCGAATTATAGGATTGAATATACCAATCTCGTAATAAAGAGGAGTATGGTTATCAGGTTTTAAATCAGACATTTCATTTTCTATCATTTGTAGACAAGATAATTTGTCCGAAATCATATGTTCAGAACCAAAAACTGCTTGATATAACAATTTATAATAGTCTTGGATCTCGGATTGGGGAAATCGAGTAAATTCATTTGAAAAATGGAAGGAAATCCGAAATTCTTGTATCGATTATCTACAAAATCCAAATCATTCTTAATTTTAAATTTATCGAAACATCATTTAAGATAAAAAAATCTTTTTTAGTCAATTATTCAAAGAAAAATGGTGGAAATATGAAATTTTTGACCAGATTTAAGAGTTTAAAAAAATATATTCAAATAATGATTGGATGAACAAGAATATTGTCGAAAATATTTACCTAAAAGAAAAAAAAAGGTTAAAATAAAAAATTTAACTTATTTTCGGCGTTTTATTAAATACACTAAAGCAATTAAGGAAACTAAAGATGCACAACTAATCATTTCAATAGGAGCTCCTGGAATATTTGAGAAGATTCCTCCCTTCAAATTACGATTTTCTCCTATTTCTCCATCTTGTATTTGCTCGGCTGTTGGTGGTTTATAACCTTCTCGAACTAGCGTTTGAGATATTGAATAACTAACAGTTTCACCATCAATATCATATTTTGTGTTTGTTGTATTAACAAATGCCATAGTAACATCAATATATTGAGCATATGAAGCTAAAACCATATCACTATTATATTCAACTGCAAATGAAATTGCAACTGCTGAGTTGTTATAATCAATCCCTTGATTCGCTAATCCAGTTGCCAGTTCTTCTTCTAAATCCCCTTCAGTGTAGTTTAATAAAGTTGCGAGGGTTTCAAAGTCAACTCCACTTAACGACCAAACATATCCAATTGATTGCTTATCTACATGGAATGATGAGATTCCTCCAATTTCAAATAAATCTTGAATAGAGTGATCAAAAACAGCTTCATCTTCTCCTTCTTGTTCTGCGTATTGTACAGAAAAATTATAGACATCTAATCCCCAATTATACCAATCTAAAAAGCTAAAGTCTGTAGGGTAACATAGTTCAATGTTTGAAGATAGGCTTGAAATCGGAGAATATACCGTTCCAGATGGGATAAAAGGATTTGTTGGGTAATAAGGAGTCAAATAAAGACCCATTTCTAATGGAAAATAGTGGTTATTCGGATAAGCTGGAAATTCTGTTCCATCATCTAGCGGATCTACAGAGATTCCAATTGAATCAGTGGTGTTATCATAATAAGTATGACTAGATAAAGGTAAATTCTCGAATTCATCTGCTTCAATATTATTTAGTTCCGAAATTGCAGTATCTAACCCAGTTTTGATATAATTATAAAAATTAGAATCAAAATAAGGTTTAAATTTTGAATCAAAATCTTCAAGTTTTCCTGCCATATATTTAGATGGTAAAGTCCAATTGTTATCATTTCCAAACAATATTGATCCTTCTATCATATCTGTAGAAATATTATTTGTTTTCAAATCCAAATTATAGATATCACTTATATTCATCTTTATATCAATATCCATCGATATATAATCTAATAAATCTCCCATAAAGTTTGAGAAATTGAAACTATTAGAGAAAACATCTTGATTTGCATTTTTTTCAATTTGATCAACAAAATAGCCCCCAACTTCGTTATAGTAATTAGAACTGGCTTGTAAGTCAATATTATTAGATGCAGTATAAATTAATTCATCACCTAATTCAAGCCCATAATCGAATTTTGTCTCTCCTTTGGGATCTACAATATTTATTTTAAGGTTATAAGAAGCTTCATTAGTATTTACAAAACTAAAGCGACAATAGATATAAACCATTAATGTTTTTTCTTCAGCATAAAATGCAACATTTTCATAATTTTTGTGATTTTCCTTATTAGCATAATACATAAAAGATTTTTGAACAAGAACAGCTTCATTTTCATCTGTAAGAAATAAATCATAAATATTTGCATCATCTGAATCTATAACTTCCATTTCTACTGAAATTGCTTTTCCTTTTGTAAGTTCAATTTTAAACCAATCATGTCTATCTGAAAGAGAAAATGCAAGACCTGTATGAACTCCTGTTGTGATGAGAGCAGCGTTTGCCAAATCATCATTTGGTTCATAATCACTATCATCTAGTGCTCGTGAATAAATAGGTGAAAAATAACTTGCTATTAATAGCACTAAAAATAATATTGATATTTTAATTGATTTTTTCATGAATAAAAATCCACCTTGACATAAAATGTCAAAGGAATAAATAATGAATTTGACTTTTAAATTTATGTTGATTTTATGATTTGGATTTTCATAATAATAAAATTACTCCAAAACAATTAAAATACAAAGAAAAAACCGAAAAAAAACCGAAAAAAAACCAAAAAAATACAAATTGGAATAAAAAGTAAATAATAATAAATTCATCTGCCAAATGAGATAAGTATAATAATTATCGAAAATCTATCTTTAATCTAACTGATTTCTCTCATCATAAATCATACATCCATAATCTAAGAGAATGATGAAGTAAGAGCGTTTAAAATCTTAATTTGAAAATTGATTTCAGGAATTATTTTAATAGAAAAAACATTTCAACGTAAGGTTCTTAGAGAATTCATTTCCATTTTGGTCAAATAACCGTTTATCGTGAAATTTATAAGTTAACTGGGCATATACCAAATTTATTTACCGAAATTATTCAAAATATGGCTATTTTTAATTACGAAGGATCAATTCACTAACACCTCGGTTTGAATTTTTTTCCCCCATTTTTCGTTTAATTGAAATAATCGTTTAATTTCTGAATTATTCCACTCATTAAAGAGCATTTTTGGGCTAAATCGGTGTGAAACAATGGTAATTTATAAGATTTTGGGTTCATTTGTGATTGTAATATATGCCTGAAGTCGCTGTTCTAAACCCTCAGGTGTTTTAGGACCAGTTTAATGCACGCGAGTCTTAATCCTACTATTAATATTCTCCGCCAGATAATTTAATAAAACTTTTGTCACAAATAGTCTTGTATTTCCTTTATAGCAATTGTAACTGCGGAAAACATATTTTTGCCAGTTTGAGAGTTTTATAAAAATATCAATTTATGCATATCCCTGCGTTTCTTTGTCATAAGCTTTAAAATAGTGTATGTTTTGCTCTAAAACTTCAATGAAATTGTCAATGAGATTTTTTTGAATGATAATATTGAAATAATTTAAAAAATAAGGCTTCTCTTAATTGATCCTTCATTCTTAAAAAGGGTCCAAAATATTTTAATTTGAATTTTTGTTCAACAAATTTCAAAATGGAATGGAATATTGAAATATGGAAAAAACATGCAAATTTTTAATTTTTTACCAATCTCTCTAATATTGATAAGGGAAAATATAATTTTAAAAAATATCAAAATCAAAATTTCTTTTCTATCTATTTACATTCAAATTAGCATTAAAATGCCCCTACTATTAGTATGTTTTTAGAAATTTGCCATTCTCGAATATTTATTCGCTTCTACTTTTTCTTGATAATGATTGTTGTTCCAGCTCCGAGTACTGCAAGAAATCCTACCCCCGCGTATATTGCAGGAGGTATATTTCCAAAAAATGTATTTTCAGTAGTGGCAATTTCACCAGAATCATCGGTATTTGAATTATTTCCTGAGGGAAATTGAGGGATATCAGTAAGATTAAAAGGAACTCCTCCTGTTGTATTCCCAAAGAATTCTCCCACTTTTCCTGGACCATTGATAAGTACTTTTCGTTCCCATTTTATTATACTATCATTTGAATCGTAGAAAATATCTAAATAGTCTTGTAAAATTCCTTTTTCATTATAAATTAAATCTAAAGTTCTACATTTATTAGATGTTTCAAGATCCCTAAAAGTAATAGAGATTTTATTATTATCGTAGTAGAAATCATTTGAAATATTAAATGGTCCTTCCCATTTTTGGTAAACGCTAACCAAACTAAAGTAAGCATCTGACCAATCTCTAAACATATATGTAGGGCGCACTTCTGGAGAATATTGACATGGATAAAGGCCGTTTCCATAGATACCCAATATATCTGCTGGAATACTCAAATTTTGTCCTAAGTTTAATAGTGGTAATGCAGGAATCCATTCATTTCCTTCAAAATTCCATATATATCGCGCACCAAACAATAAATAATAGCCTGAAGGCATTAGATGAATATCATATATCTGTGTTAACTCAAATGTCCCATTTTGAAGTGTAGAATTGGAATAATACCAGACTAAACTATCTCCAATACTAATTCCCCATTCTGTAGTATTAATACTGTCGTAGGAATTATTTAGATCATTGTAGGCATATAATGTTACTTCAAAAATTGATTCAAGATTCTTATCAATTTTATTATTGGTCGCTTCAGGTTCAGAATTAGTAAATGTAGTGAAATACCAATAATTCATCAATCCGAATTGGGATTTTTCGAAAAAGTCATGGTATTTTCCATCTGTCGTTTGGAATTGCGAAAATATGGTATTTTCTTCAATTTCCATAAATAAATAACTCGAGATATTCATAAAGAAAGAAGAATTTATTAAATCAATTTCGAACTCCTTAAAATTGCGATTGTTTGGATGGAGGAAAGGATAAGGTAATTGATAAATATCAAATACGTCTTTTAAATTCCCTAAATGTTCAAGGTTTAAGGGATTTAGGAATATAGGCTTATTTTCGTTAAGTGGATCGTAAGCTACACTACCGAGCATTTTGTGTTCTGCAACTAAAGATAAATTGTTCAGATTTAGACCTTCATACACATTTCCTATAAATAAGAAAGTTCTATTAACACAAATTACATTTTGAATCGCTAATTCTCGGAATTGGATGTCAACTCTATTTTCTTTTGGATTGAAAGTTCTTTCTAGGTAATACAATCTATCATGGGGATAAATTCCAACTTCAGATAGATGTGAATCACTACGATACAAGGAAAAATCGGTTAAGATTGTATAATCATAAGCGTTTTCTGTGGTTACCACAAAACTGCGAATGAAACAATCAGCAATATTGGTGAATTCATAATATCGATAAAAATCGAATCCAGAATAATTATACGTAATATTTAGAGTATAATCAGAAATGATGAATGAATTGTAATTTGAACCAGTTTTCAATTCATAGATATGATTATTTACATATAAAGTCGTTAGATTCAGATAATATGGCAGAAAGAAGTTAATATCAACAGAGAATGTGCTGTTTTCTGCCCATGATCCAATTACAGACCATTGTTGATATATTATCTCATAATTCTGAATTCTTTTTTCATCTGCTAAAATGAAATGATTTGTTTGGTTGTTTGCGAAATAATATCCATAATATTTTATTTTATATGAAGAATAATCCCCATCAATTCCCAAACAATAAGTATAGTTTAATTCTTGATTATGTTCAACATTAAATATCGAGGGGGTGCTTAAAAAGGGGATATCTAAGGTAGAATCGACTAATACCCATGATTCAGCAGTCATCGTATCATTATAATAGAATTCAACCAGAATTCCAGTTTCCAAATCAAATTCCATATAGAGATTAATTATCAATCCGTAGCTGGGTCCTGTAGCATTTAAAGAATTTTCAGTAATCTTGTATTCAACAGGCGCGCCAGGTTCAAAAAGTGTTGAATTTGATAAATAAGCGGTTATTTCTGAGTTTTTTGCTTTTAAAGAGTGATTAGGCGCGATGAAAAATGGACCGGTAATAAAACTCCAAGTTTTCCAGTATTCATCAGTGACATTAATATTTATAATTTCGGAGGAATTTTGGTTAGGATTGGTAAAAGAACTGATACTATCATTGAATAAATAGTTCCAATAATTAGAAATTGTATCGATTTCGGTATCTAGAAAGGTAATATTTTCATAATTTGAACCAAGCGAACCGATGGTATAATATAGTAGAGAATCATTTACGCGGATTGAATTATCACTTTCATATAATGAATTATCCTTTGGTGAGATTGGTTTAGTTGAATTCTTAGAAGATTCAATAAAACTATTTGTTGGTTTTGAAAAAACAGAAGAATCAGAAGAATCAGAAGTTAAGTAAAAAGTATAATTAGAAAAAGTCGAATTGACGCTTGAATGATCTAAAAGAGAAACAGAAAATGCAGAAATGATGACCATTGACGTAATAAATAACCAAAAAATCATTTTACCGTTAAAATTTCCATATTTTATTCCTTTCTTAGAGTATCTTGCAATTTTTTTTCTTTTATTCTTGAAATTCAAATTCATATTCATTTTATATCACTCCATTCCTTTCTGTGCGAATATTTGTAATCATCACTATTGAAAATAAGTTAATATGGTTGATTTGATTGATTTGGTTGATTTGGCTGCCTACTAACGTAACTAAAGTGGATTTGTCATTTTTTAATGGAGTAATATAATAATCAACGACTTTAAAGGTGTAATCCCCTTCATCCATTCGAATAGTGGCTTCATACATCAACATCTTAGCTGAATATGCATATTGTTCAAAATCTTCTCCAACTAAGCCACCTATCGCTGCTGTTACTGACATTCCTACCGCAGACATTTTTTCTGTGGCTGTAAAATCAGTTCTCCCATGAGTGTATTCCACACTCATACTTCCTGCAGTAACTTTAACTGCACTTTCAAATCCAAAATCCCATTGTTCAGAAGATGTTGTGCTTTTTGTTATTGTTATCCCTATTTCAGTAAATCCTTCTGAAAGTTGAGTTTGAATGGGATAAGATTTTACAGCACTGGCAAATGTATTTGTTCCATGACTTTGAATCCATTCATCTTTATCATAATAAGTAAACGGATTTTTTGGATCATAAGGAATGTAAGATTTTAGATAACTATATTCAGGATAAGCATCTATAAAAGCATCCAATTCTGCACAAGTTATTACTTTTTCAATTGGAACATTGATATATACGTAAGCACCTGTTCGTTTTCCTGAAATAATTTTGTAAATATATTGCAATATATATGTAAAAGAATAGAATACACCATGTTCATTTGATGATAATGCAATTGCTTGACTGAATGTGGTTGAAACTGAAGATGTTTGGCTGTGAGATGTTGTCCAACTAGCTGAAATCGAAGACTCAATTCCCATTTCAAAAAAAAACAGATCGATATCAGTGCTCATAGTGATGGTAGCTGAATCTGTAACTGAAAAACCTCGAGTTTGAGATGCTTCTTCTGTTTTTTCCCAACCGATGGTTGTTCCACAGTGGACTAAGCTTTGGCTAATAGAATCGATATTGGGTGCAGCAGCAGCAAGAACTAGAATTTCAGGAGGTTCAACAATTGATTTCCATCCTTTATACTGCATTATTCTTCCATCACCATCAAAATCTCCTACTGCCAGATAGGGGGGAAATGCAATGTTATTTTCCATTTTAACTGAGTTGCAACATACATATTCATCTCTACTGCGCCATGCAATTTCAATCAAGTAATTTCTCCAATCACCCTTATGCATACTGGAGATGAGCATTTCATTACAATTATCTGAATCTCTATTTACTCTTATTGCTCTTGCAGGGTATGGAAAATTAGTTTTATATGTAAAAAATCTTTCTTCATAATTCCTTCCAGCATCATCAAAAATTTTGATATACATGCTACTTCCATGGGTGTACACCAATCCAATTTCATCTGCTGCATCATAATCCCAATTTCCAACACAAACACAAGGATTTTTTGCATCATCATTAGCATCCCATTTTTTCAAAGAAGAAAAGCTGTGAAGTGCATCATCCAGCACCCATCCATTAGCGTCTTCGTTATCGTAATTAGTTCCAAACACAACTAATTCTTCCAAACCATCATTGTCAAAATCTCCACCATCAGCCCATGGATTACTGAATCCTCCAGAACAAGTATAATATTTGTTATAATAAGAGAATTCAAGTTGTTCGACATCATAATTCCAAAATGAAAGATGCATTCGATGTTGATCAATTGTTTCTGAGGCAATAGTTACGATTTCATCGTATGAATCTCCATCAACATCGTTTATTGCCACTGATGGATGTTGATCATCTGTTTTCCAAGTTGTATATACATTATGCAATACTCCGTTAGAATCTCCAAAAAAGATCATTGTTGTTGATTTTCCTTTAAAGTCTCCCACAACGGCTAGATCTTCGTATTCATCATTATTAATGTAACCAGCTCTCATTTGAATGTTATTATATGGATTATATGCTGTAAGTTTTTTTGAATAGATTTTTTGATAATTACCACTGCTGTATTTATAGATAATTAATACAAGATTATCGACATTATCAATTAATCCTAAAACAACTTCATCTTTTCCATCACCATCAACATCTGCTGCTGTACAAGATGCTCTATCATAACCAGAATTCCAGTCTGAATCATAAATTTCTTGGAAAGTTTGAGGATCTTCAATATAGAATTTAATTCTACTATTCCATTTATCACGACCTGCAATTAGAATTTCTTCTTCTGGAACCATGTTGATAATATCAGCTTTAAATGGCTTTTTTGTTGAAATAAAAGTTTCACTGAACTCCATTGGCTTGGGTTTTTCAATCTTTGTAATTGTAGATTGATTATCTTTTTTGTCTTCATGCATATTAATTTTCATTTCGTGGATTAATATGGTTGCAAAGGTTGGTAAAAGCATTAAACTTATAAAAATAGCAAACATTTTATATCTATTTCTGTATTGGTCTTTGAATTTTCGATATTGCATAAAAATAAGACAGTATCTTGAATATTTATTTTTTCTTTTTTAGAATGATTATTAAAAAGAATGTCATATGATTTTTATACAAGCCATTCTAAACCAAATATAAAAATAAAGAGATTTTAAAGCGAGGATCTGTTTGTGACAACTTATTTTTTAGGGATTGATGTGGGATCCACCACCACAAAAATCATCCTAATGAATTCTGAAAAAGAAATTCTTTTTTACCGCTACAACCGACATAATGCCAAACCACGGATAACACTAATACATCAAATTCAAGAAATGATCGACTTTATCGATAATGTTCCAGTTTATCTGGCGATTACTGGATCTGCTGGAATGGGTATAGCTGAACGATTCTCTTTTCCATTTGTGCAAGAAGTGGTAGTATCTGCTGAGGTGATACAAGAATTATATCCAGAAGTCAGAACATTGATTGATATTGGAGGGGAAGATGCTAAAGTCATTTTTTTTAATAACGATTTAAAACCTGACATACGTATGAACGGTAATTGTGCAGGAGGAACAGGTGCATTTATCGATCAAATGGCCACTCTTCTTGATATTTCTCCACAAGAATTGAATAACATTGCAAAAGGAGTTAGAAATTTTCATCCTATAGCATCACGTTGTGGCGTATTTGCAAAAACAGATGTACAAAATTTAATCAGTAAACAAATTCCTTTACATGATATTGCTGCATCTATTTATCGAGCAGTCGCTTTTCAAACATTTAGTTCGTTAGCTCGTGGAACAGAAGTTAAATCGAAAGTAGTTTTTACAGGGGGGCCGTTGACTTTTCAATCTGAACTTAAAAAGGCATTTATTCACGTTTTGGGAATTAAATCTTGTGATCTTAAAGAGGTTGCACATCCCGAATTGTTTCCTGCTGTAGGTGCGGCTTTACATATACGCTTACAAAATAATAATGAAATTCAAAATCAAAATCAAATTCAAAATCAAATTCAAAATCAAAATCAATTTTCTTCTATTTCTCAAAGAAAATATTTCATATATTTGAATGATTTAATTCAAATATTATCTTGTGAAAATAATATTGATTTTTCTCAGACACCCCGTCTACCTCCTCTTTTTGCTTCAACTGAAGAGTATAATAAGTGGTTGGCAACAAAAACTCAAATTTCAATGCCTCTTCTTCTAAATAAATCAGGAAATGAAGAATCTTTTTTTTTAGGAATAGATTCAGGTTCAACTACTACCAAAATTGCTGTAATTAATTCTTCAGGAAAAATTGCAGCACATTATTATGCAAATAATAAAGGTAATCCGATCCAAGCAGTAATTCTTGGTTTGAAAGCTGTTGAAGATTCGTTAAATCGACATTTTCCCCAATTTCAAATTCTCTATACTGCAGTTACTGGATATGGTGAAGAATTAATTCGTTTTGCTTTTAATTTGGATGATAGCTTAGTTGAAACAATTGCACATTATAAAGCAGCTGCATTCTTTGACCCAGACGTGAGTTTTATATTGGATATCGGCGGACAGGATATGAAAGCGATTTTTTGTAACCAGCAAGTTATCCAAAATATTGAATTAAATGAATCATGCAGTTCTGGATGTGGATCTTTTATTGAGAATTTTGCTCAAAATTTGGGCCTTGAAGTGGAGACTTTTGCTGAAAAAGCCTGTATCGCTCATCATCCATGTGATCTGGGGACCCGTTGTACCGTTTTTATGAATTCCAAAGTGAAGCAAGCCCTACGAGAAAATGCTTCAATTGGAGATATTGCAGCAGGATTAGCGGTTTCAGTAATTAAAAATTGTTTTCAAAAAGTATTAAAACTAACCGACACCAATCAATTAGGTGATAATATTGTTGTACAAGGGGGATCATTTAAGAATTCGGCTGTTTTACGCGCTCTTGAACAATATTTAGGGAGGGTGGTAATTCGTCCTCAGTATCCTGAATTAATGGGTGCATTTGGCGCGGCACTTTATGCTCAAGAGAAATATGGATTATTGAGTAAACTCCCAAAAAAAAATGAAGAATCATCTATAAAATCATCATTTATTGGCTTTTCTAATCTTGAAGATGCAACTAATTTTACTCGATCTCATGTTCGTTGCAGTGGTTGTGAGAATCAATGTCAAATCTCCATTCTCCGGTTTAAATCCGGCAAAAAATACTATACAGGTAATAAATGTGAAAGGATCTTTACAAATTCCTTAAATTCTAAGAAAAGAGGGGTAAACCTTTACGAATGGAAAACTAAGCAGATTTTCAAGCAAGATTTAAAACAAGATATTGAAAAGAATGATTATCAACTTTGTCATAATAAAGTTCGTGTAGGAATTCCTCGTGTATTAAATCTTTGGGAAGATTTTCCATTTTGGAATGTTCTTTTTAATGAATGTGGTTTTGAAGTCGTAATCTCAGATCCTTCAACAATGGCTTTAGCAGAATCTGGATATGGTACTGTGATGTCAGAAAATATCTGTTTTCCCGCTAAAATTGTAAATGGCCACATTATGAATCTTATTGAAAAACGAGTAAATCGCATTTTTTATCCAATGGTGCGCTATAATCGAATTGAACATCCTGAACATACAAACCATTATAATTGTCCAATCGTTTCTGGTTATCCTGAGGTAATCCAATCTAGTATTAAGCCCTTCGAGAAATTTGGGATTCCATTTGATTTTTTTCCAATGACATGGATTTCTAAAAAACAAGCAGAAAAACTATGTTGGCAATATTTTTCCAAATTAGGAGTATCAAAATCTCGGTTTACTCGGGCTTTTCAATCAGCTCATGATAATTATATAGAAGTTAAAAAAAAGATTTCACAAAAGGCTCAAAAAGTATTCAAATCTATTCAAGCAAATAACGAGTTAGCGATTCTTTTATTAGGTCGTCCATATCATCTCGATGCTTTAATAAACCATAAAATTCCGGAAATGATCTCGGCTTTAGGAGTGCATGTTTTAACAGAAGACATTATTCCTGTGGAAGAGCGAGGAAGTTTGAATGAAGTAGAAGTATTAACACAATGGACTTTTTCAAATAGAATGTATGATTGTGCTCTTTGGGCCAAAAATCATCCAAATGTAGAAGTAATTCAATTAAATTCCTTTGGATGTGGTCCGGATGCAGTTTCTATTGATGAAATCAATTTAGTTCTTAATTTAGCAGGAAAAAATTCTACTGTTCTGAGAATTGATGAAATCAGCAGCCCAGGTTCTGTAAAACTAAGAATTCGAAGTCTCATTGAATCTTTAAAAATGCGTTTTCAAACGCATCAATCTAAGAATATGCTCCGTTTATCTCCACCCGTGTTTACTGAAAAAGATAAGAAAAGAATTATTTTAGCACCTGAGTTTTCTCCTTTTTATACTCGATTTTTAACTGTTGCTTTTGAAAATGAGGGTTATAAAATAGATGTATTACCATCACCAAATCAAAAAAGTATTGAACTTGGATTAAAATACTCAAATAATGACATTTGCTACCCTGCATCCATAGTTATTGGCGATTTAATTCAAGCGTTGAAGTCAGGAAAATATGATCCTTCAAAAGTAGCAGTAGGTATTACTCAAACAGGTGGACAATGTCGTGCATCGACTTATGCAGCACTTATCAAAAAAGCATTGATCAATGCTGGTTTCAATCAAACACCAGTAATAACTGTTATGGCTACTACAAGCCGTTTACTCAATGAACAGCCTGATTTTTCTTTAAATCCGATAAAATTTAATTATTGTGCTCTTTTCGGTATTATTTATGCTGATTGTATAGCAAAACTCTACTATCGCACTGCAGTTAGAGAAAAAATTCCAGGAACAAGTTGGAAACTGGTTGAAAAATTCATTGATAAAGCGCTTCCATTGATGAAGTTTGGAGCACATCGACAATTGCTTAGCTTATTAAATGAAGCTGTTGAATCATTCAATCAAATTCCTATTGATATTGCAGAGAAACCAAAAGTCGGGATTGTAGGCGAAATTTATGTTAAATTTAATCCATTTGCTAACAATTATATTGTTGATTGGTTAATGAAACGTGGGATAGAAGTTGAAGTATCTCCATTGTTACCCTTTTTTTTGAATATCTTTGTATCAAATCAGTATAATCATAATCAACATATAACTCCACGTTCAAAAACTTATCTTACTTTATTGAAAGTAGGTGATAAATTAATTGCCCGTTATTTAGATAAAGTAAACTTTATTCTGAGAAAGTTTCATATTCCTATAGTGCCCTTTCCTAAAATATGGGATATCGCTAATGAAGCTAAGAGAGTATTATGTCTTAATCACCAATATGGAGAAGGGTGGATGCTCTCTGGCGAGATTGGTCTTCTATATCGTCATGGCATTAAAGATATTTTGTGCCTTCAACCTTTTGGTTGTATCGCTAATCATATTGTTGCAAAAGGTGTGGAGAAAAAACTCCGAGCAGTTTATCCTGAATTAAATGTATTATACTTAGATATGGATTCTGGTACAAGTGAAGTCAATATTACTAATAGATTGGAATTTTTAATTAAAGGTGCACATTTTTCATTTTCACATTCAAATCATAATCAGAAAAAGAAGGCTCTTTCAAAAATATCAATCCTTTAGTATTTTTTCGATATATCTTTATGTTTCTTTACTTTATTTTTGATCTATTTTTTTGATCTATTTTTTTGATCTATTTTTTTGACCTATATTTTTGATCCATATTTTTGACCCATTTTTTTCCCAAACTTTATAAATATTAATTACGGTAAGGTAGATATTCGGTTAAACACACTTAATGTAATTCTCCGAAATTGATGTTCTTCTCCAATGGACACGAAATCACACATACACCGGTAGGATGGGCATATAATTAGCTTCTCTTGTCCACTAACTCCCACTTGGAATCATTCCGCTCCCATTGTTTGAAGATCTCTAATTATTTTCAATTATTAATGAAGTGGTGAAAATGTCTCTCTCAATAGTATTGCAGATTATTATTGGTCTCTGCTTTATTGGTATTGTAATAGTGCTCTTTTTAGAATCGCAAGATTACCTTACATATTCCATTATTTTTGTTTTAATAATCGGCCTCTCAACATATTTTCTTCGAGGAATGAATACATCTGAGCTGGAAGGGATTATTTTAGCTGTCGATTGGGATGTGATTATTTTTTTGATCTGTTTATTTTCTATTGTAGAAATTCTAAATACACAGCAGGTTTTTCAGCAAATTGCCATAAAAATTGTTAATAGGTTTGCACTACATCCTCGAGGTTTTTTTTACGCAATATGCATTACATCAACAATGATTGCAACAATTATTGAAGATCTCAGCGTAGCGATTATTTTTATTCCAATTGTAATCCAAGCTTGTCGTGGAATTCGAATTAGTCCTGTACCTTATATGTTTGGTATCACAATTTGCATCAATTTAGCAAGCACCCTTACTCCGTTTGGATCTGCTGAAAATATTATTATCGCAAATCATTTCAGTCTTTCACTTCACTGGCATTTGGTTAATTTAGGGATTTACTTTGTAGTAGTGCTTTTTATTACTTTATTTTTACTTGATCGGTTTTTATTGACATTTTACCTTAAACGATATTATTATGACTTATATACTGCTATTCCTGGATATTTTAATCCCAATCTAATTACATTCCAAGAAAATCCAAAGGGTATGCTTCCTGAATCTATTAAAAAAAGTAATAATATAAAAATTAAAACAAAAACCCAACTTCAAAAAAATCCGCCTTCACATCATTTGAGGGATGAATTTTTGAAAAATGCTCGCCTAAAAGAGATTAAAGAAAGAGTCTTTCGATCTATCGAGCAAGCTCAAGCAAATTCTGTTAGAAACGGAAATGATATGATTTCAATAACGGTTTCTGAAGTTCAATTAAAAAATATAATTGAACATCGAAAAAAAAATCCCAAAATTGATGTCTTAACAATGAAAAGTAATCGAGAAAGTTTTAAACGAAATATGATAGGTTTATTGATATTCACTGTAATTTTAATTTTAATCCCAAAAATTGTAATTGCAGGTTTAATTGGGCTTTTATTATTTGTTTTTATAAATCCAATTCAAACTTCAAATGGAAAGAAAATTGCTTCTGTTTCACATTATTTTAAAAAAATAGATGCTAAGCTTATTTATTTCTTTTCAATTCTGTTTATTACAGTCTATTTTATGGATTTGGCAGGCATAACTTATTGGATAGATGTTTTAGTCGAGAATTGGGGGCATCATGATGTCTTTTTAATTTCTGTTGCAATTTTGGTGATAACTTCTATTCTTTCAGGATTTTTAGACGATGCACCGATAACAATTATGTTTTTGCCAATAATTGATAATCTTCTCCTTATGTACAATCATCCAGGTAATCCTATTTTTATTGCTTTTACTTTGGGAATTAATCTTGGGGGAAATTTCTTACCTCAAGGTGCTGCTTGTGATATGATGACCTTAGAACTAGCCAAAAAGAACAAGGTGGAAGGGTTTACTTATCAATCGCTAATGGTTATTGGAGGTTTGTTTGCATTACTTCATGTTTTGCTTGGTATAGGATATATTTATTTCTATCTACTTATTACTTTATAGAATTTTTACCATATATATTCTAAAAGACTTATATGTAATGGAGATGGAATCTTTATTTCTTATAAACTTAATTTAGGAATAAAAAGACTAAAAATAAAAAAGACTAAATGAAAGAATAGAAAAGATATAATAAAAGGGAAAAAGAGTAAAAAATCGGCAAATAATTAATTAAGATTTTACCAAAATTTCAGCATTTTGGATAATATTATAGGCTTGTTCATGGAATTTATAATTTCGTTCTACTAACGATTTAAGACTATCTTTTAATGTTTTTGCTTTAATTATTCCATACTCTAGAGTTTTTGATTCTAAATTTTTTTTTGCTGCTTCAGATTTTGATTTAGCTTCTTCGAGTGCTTGTTCTGCCTCCGGTAACGCTTCTGGTTTCCGTTTTTCTTCTGGTTTTTCTTGCAGTTTTTTTAATTTCTTTTGACATTTGATTAAAATCTCTTCAGCGTGCTTAGCTTGCTTAATTACATCCTGTAAATTTTTGTATTCATCAGATAATTTTTCCAATGGTTCAAGAAATTCAAATTTCATCTGCTCGATAAATGCTTGACGATTTGTTTCTATTGTTTCTAATGCACCTGCAAAACGATTTAAAATAGATTGAATATCTGGCGATTCGATTTCAGCGTATTTTTTATAAGCAGCTATTCCTTCTATTGTTTCTTTCATTAATTTAGCATGAGCCTCTAGAATTTGTTTATTTTCACGAATTACTTTGGATAATTCCAAATCTGTTTTAGTAATCCGCTCAGTTAATGAATATATTTTAGATTTAAATGAAGGTTTATCTTCTTCCTTCCCTTTTTTAATTGTTTCCGCATTACCTTCTTTCATTTCTTGAACAAGCGAATTATCAAGTTCTGCATAAAGCTTCCCTTCATTTCTGACTTTAATGGCAAGAATTGAATTTTTTATGTTTTCTAGTGAGTCTTTAGCTGTACCATGAAAAGCTTTCCGCTCACGAATGAGAACTTTAAGAGAATTTTGAATAACTTCTAGTTTTTGATTATGAAAGTTTTCTTCTTTTTGTTCCAACTTTTCTGAAATTTCTTTTAATACGGATTCTGCTTCAGATAATGCTTGTTCAGCTAACTCAAGTTCATTTTCTTTCATTTTTTCTGGACTATTTTCTTTCTTTTCTTGTTTCTTTTCTAGAGTTTTTTGAGCATGCTTTAATGTTTTTTGTGCACGTTCTTTCTCTTTTTTCATTATTTCTACTTCTTTCCAAGCATTAGAAAGTTGTTCAAATGGTCTAACAAATCCAATACGTAATTGTTCAACCAGTTTTTGTCTCAACTTTTCAATATTTTTTAACACTTCAGATGTATTATTTAAGGCTTCTTTTGATACAGGTGTCTCGATTTCGCTATATTCTTTTAACGCTTGAATTCCTTCCGTACTTTCTAAGCTGAGTTTTAATTCTGCTTCTAACATTTGACGATTTTCTTTAATTAAAGGTTCGATTGGTGATTGACCTATAAACATTTGAGTGGTAATAAGATTCATTTTTTGTTTAAATGTGGTAAAAAATCCCATGATTATTATTATTCCCCCTGAATTTCTTCAATCTTCATTTATTAATTTATTAATTTATGAGAGAGAAAAGTTAATGTAGGTTAAGAGAGATTATGCAAACTCGAATAAAATCATTTTGCTTTAGGATTACATAGTTGTATGTCATTATTCGAAGTGTTGTAAAAGATCTTGGGCCGATTTTAGGAGTGCTTGATTTATTGATTGTAAATGTTCTGAGAGAGAATGAATTGGAAGCCGGGGATCAAAAAATTCGATTTCTATAATTAGTTTCGCAGGAGTAGATCTGGCTACAACAGATTTAATTGATTTAGTTGAAATTTTTTGAGAATGTTGCGAATCAGATTTAGAAACGGTAGGTTTTTTCTTTTTAGACTTTCTTGCTTTCTGCTTTTGTGGAATTTTCTTTTGTATTGGAGGATTATCAGAATAATGCAATAAATCGAAAGGTTTTTCTTGAATCTCCATAGTTTCTTTTATTTTTTCTGGTGTTATAGAAATATTTTTATCATTATTGGATTCACTTTCCAAATTTGATGAATCTGATGAATTTGAGATTAGTTGATCAAAATCTAGAGAAATTTTAAAATCCTTTTTTGCCATTATAGTAATTCCTCCTGTCTGCTTAGTGATTCTTTGGATTTTAATTTGGGATCTAAGTTGGAATCAGATAATCTATCTTTGGATTTTAATGAAACCAATTTTTCTTCTCTTTTAATTTGATTTTTATGTTCACGTGCTGTTTCTATTGCTTCAAGAAGGTTTTCACGAGTTATTGAATTTTTCAAGAAAGTCATCAATGCTTGAGAGAAAAGATCTCCCACAGATTTAAAATTATCATTTTTTTCTACTAAAATCTCTAAAATTTCAGCTTGATCCTTTGATAAATAGAGTGGTAATATTGTTTCTTCTTCGGTGTGAATCATTTCTCCTTCTTTAATTCGTTGATATGATGTTAGTAATTCATCAATACTTGGTTGAGAAATTTCATCGAAAGTAGTCAAATTTGTGGAGAAAAAGCGAATAATTCGGTTATTTTCAGGGAAGAAGACTTTTTTTTCAAAAATAGGAAAGAGTGCTTGTGGGTTTAAACAACGTTCGATAGCAGCTTGCGTGGCTCCACTGGTAAAATTATAATCATTTTTTGCAATTTTGGCGATTTCATTAAAGGCAATTGGTTTATTCGATGAATTGATAATCTCAAAAATAATTTTCTCCTTCTGATATGGATTCCTCGGTCCACCCATCACTATCAATTAAAATTAAATACTGCATTCTTAAAAATACTGTTATTTTAAATAAATATCACTATGCGATAAATAACACTATTTAACAATAAATATTATTATTTATCTTTTATTTTTTAAAAAATCAAATGATGAGAGAATGATTTTTATATAAAACAATCAAGATAGATTATGCAGGTATTCACGATTCTATAGACAATTTTATTTAAACTCTGTAAATTATAGAAAATGCTTATGATCTACTTTGTATCAGAATAGTATCTGCATATTACTGAAAAAGGACTAAAGATTTAGAAATACATAAATTTTGATTGTTTTCTTTTTGCCTACTCAAGTATACATTAAAAAGATATAAATGGGCTGCTGCGGAGAAAATTCGCTCAATTCTTGAGGTTTACAAGTTTGTAATCGAATTTTTTGTTAGAAATTATTTTTTCAAAGTAGGAGAAATTATAAAAAAAGCACCTGATGAACTTTAGAAGACGTGTCAAAATTTTGCAAGAATAGATAAGAAGGATTTTTTTTGATATTTTAAAGATAAAAAAGTCGCTTACGCTATTAGCATCAAAAATATTACGAAATTTAAAGAAGAAATAGACCCAGTTGAAATTGAATCTGATTTTAGACCCCCACAATCCTATTGCTATCTAAAATCAAATAATTTTTTATCTAAGATTAGAAAACAAGTAAAAATTGATGAGTTTTTCTAATTATATTCATCTTAGGTTTGGTATAGGTAGGGAGCGCTGAGGGAGTGCAATGGTTAGGATTTGGGTGCTGGGGTGAGATGTTAGAATGCTGATAAAACAGTTCTTAAGTATTCGACAAAAAGAGTTTACTCAAAGATTGATAATAAAAAATAAAAATAAATATAGCCAAATTACTTTCCGATAGCCATTCCAGTTGGGTCTAATTCTTTCAATAAAGCTACTTCTTCATTTGTGGGTTCAGGAGTAATAGCATATTTTTCTGGAATAATTATTTCGAAACTTGAATTGGCATTGATTTCATTAACATCTACTCCTGGATGTAAAGATTCTAAATACATTCGCTTAGTGTCTGGTTGGAAACCGTATACTCCATATTGCGTTATTACCTTGAGAGGCCCTCCATTAGCTGGTAATCCTGCAGCTTCGCGAGCTCCAGGACCAGAAAGATATCCTGGAGAAGTGATGAATGTTACCTTCTTAACGAAATTGCGCTTTGTCTGCCGCATAATTATAAAGAAACCTTGGCTGAGCGATGCCACATCATTCCCACCGCCTGAACCAGGTAATCTTACTTTAGGATTATTCCAATCTTCACCAATATAGGTTGTATTCAAGTTTCCATACATATCAATTTCTGCGCCGCCTAAAAATCCATAGTCGGTCCAACCTGATTGGGAAAATGACATGTTATCATGCATTACTGATACTGAAATGGCGCGATACCCCGTACGTGAATCTCCAACTGAAATTGGTAAAGTTTTAACTTGTGGTCCAATAGAACCTGCCTCAAAAATTAGTAATAAATTTGGTGCATGTGTTCGTTGGGCAAACATAGCGGCAATCATAGGCAATCCAGTACCAACAAATACGCTTTTTTCATCTTTCAAGAATTTTGCTGCAGTTATTGCCATAAGATGTGTTTTGGTATAATGTAATTCTGCCATTATTTTTTACCTCCTGCCTTTAATTTCTTTTCCAACCAAGGTGCTTTAAGAGGAGCTTCATAACGTTCAAGTTTCTCCAAATAATGCATTTTTTCAATTCCACCACATTTTTCAAGATATTCTGAGAAATCTTTCACTCCAAATACGTATTTTTCCATCCATTCTTTAGTTCCTTCTTCAGTTTTTGACATTTCAAGCCATTCGCCAATAATCTCTTCATCAAAATAATACTTACCAGGCATATTACAAGGATGGGATCCATATTTTACTTCTACCACGGCGTCAACAAAGAAACCAGGAATGACCGTTTTCCAAGGTTCTTCGCGAATTCGCTCATTATCGATAATTTCTTCAGTGGTTATTACAAGTCGGCGTGCTGCACGCGCTAATTCAAAATCTTCAACAATGTAACCATCATATTGACAATTTCCAAACTTATCACAACGTGGAACATGAATAAAAACAATATCCGGATTTGCAGAGGGTAGAAGACAAATTGGTTTTTTAGACCAAGGATCTTCCACTACTTTTGCAGAAGATTTACGTAAAGTATCTGAACCCAACATTGTACGGGTTGGAATAAATGGTACTCCCATCATTCCGCCGAGAAAGCGCCATTGATGACCTGCGTTTGAGATTTCAGAAATTACTTTTACTTTTCCTGATTCTACAGCATTTCGTCCGCATTTAGATAATCCACGAAGTTCATGTCCAAAACAATAAGCAACTTCAACTTGGCTTATTAATCCTCCACCAATCATAACATCTATATCATGCACTCCAGTTTTACCCAACATGGTTAAATTTCGAACTTTTTGACGGATCATTTCATAAATTGCTGCCATGCTAATTCTAATATGTCCAAATCCTCCCATGGCAATTACATCACCATCATGTACAAATTTTTCTACAGCATCATGGATGGACATTCGTTTATCTACCATAGCACGAGATTTTTTGGATACCCATTCACGTTGTTCATCTGGATCATGCCATCCAACTAATTTTCCTTGGCCTTCGGCTAAAATTTTCATTTGAAATTCACCTTTAAAAGAAAAATAGATCAAGTATGAAGTTGGTGCATAATTTAAAAATCTTTAAGTGAAAAAGAAGGAAATAGATCAGTTTTTCCGAAGGCTGATTATCAAATTATCTGGAACGGTCAGGGTGTGTTTTAAATGTGGAGATTGATTAATAATTTCATATATTGCCTTTGGTTCAGGAATTGTCCTATGTAACAGGAAATCATCCCTTGTCTTTAGAAAGCTCAATATTTTGTTTTTTATCTTTTTTCGAAAACTTGCGCTTACTGAAATTCCTTTTAACAAAAATAAAATAACCCCAAAAGAAGACATTTTGGATTCGTTAAATTGGCTAAATAATTCAAGAAGTCAAATCTTTAGGTAATAATATATTATAATCTTATATTAGGAGGAATTTAGCCATTAAACCGAAAATTGTTCTAATTGGAGCGGGTTCATTGCAATTTGGATTGGGAACTGTGGGAAGTATTCTTCACAGCTCAATTTTAGCAGGATGCACTATAACTCTACATGATATAAACAAAGAGAATTTAGAGTTAATTGAAACAGCTTGTCGGGCAGCTATCAAAAGTATGCAATCTACTTGTACACTTGAAGTTACCACAGATCGAAAGCAAGCTTTGAAAGGTGCGGATTTTATAATCTCATCTATTGAAGTCACTCCCCGTTTTGAATTATGGGATCAAGATTTATGGATTCCCCGAGAATTTGGGAATAGACAAATGATGGGAGAAAATGGAGGTCCAGGTGGTCTTTTTCATGCATTACGTATAATTCCACCAATTTTGGAGATATGTGATGATATTCATAATATTTGTCCAAATGCGTGGATAATTAATTTTTCAAACCCGATGAGCCGTATTTGTTTAGCAATTCATCGTAAATATCCAGATTTAAAAGTTGTGGGGCTTTGTCATGAAATCGCTTTTGTTAAAGAACATATACCAAAGATGTTGGAAACACCGTATGAAAATTTAGAATATAAAGCGGGAGGATTAAACCATTTCGGAGTTATCTTAGATATTAAATATAAAGATTCTGGAAAAGATGCTTATCCTGACATTCGAGCTAAAGCCAAAGATTATTTTCAATCTGTTCCAAAAGTTGATGGATTTGGTTTAGTTCATTTTGTATTGGAAACATATGGATATTTACCTTATACAACTGATTCTCACTATGGGGAATATATTCATTGGGCAGCAGATGTAGGAGATTTTGATGGCGTACAGCGATTTCGTGATACTTATCGTGAAATGACATTAGCTGAAGGTAAACGGATTCATCGTTTAATTAAAAAAAATAAAGGCGCCCAATTAGTAAAACCAGATGATGAACGCGCTATTCCTATTATCGAAGGAATATTAACGGATTCTCATCATCTAGAAAATTCAGTTAATATTCCTAATGATGGAATAATTTCAAATCTTTCTTCTGATTTAGTGATTGAATGTCCTGCTATTGTTGATAAAGATGGTGTTCATGGAGTTCCTCTTGGTGAATATCCAAAAGGATTGGCTGCATTACTAAGATATCAAGGTTCAGTTCAAGATTTAGTCGTGGAAGCTGCAATTCACAAATCTAAAGATTTAACATATCAAGCTCTCTTGGCAGATCCTTGCGTGGACAATCCCGATCAAGCCCGTAGAATCTTGGATAAAATGCTAACTTTACAAAAACAATATCTTCATCTTCACTAATATACAATTTACTCATATACAATTAGAAGAACTGTAGATATTTAGTAGTGGATTTTATATAATTCCGGCAAAACCAACCTATGAAATGAAGATAATTTTTTTTTATCATTGTTCTTTCTAATGCATTAAAATATTGCTTTCGTCTATCAGGTGTAATATCGAACATTGGATAATTATTCTTATAAATAATAAAATTCATCAAAATTCTACCAATTCTTCCATTTCCATCAGTGAAAGGATGTATCGCAATAAACCAACAATGATATTTTGCTGCAATATATACTGGGTGTAATTCTTTTCTTGCTTTAACATACCATAGATTTAATTTCATTAATTCATTTTGAACATTCTCCCAATGAGGAGGAGAATATTTACTACCACCGATTTTTACATTAAAAGGGTGCTCAATTCCACGAAATATACCAGCCATTCCTGATTTTGTTCTAAAGAATAAGATTTTATGCCATTCTTTAATTAGTTTTAATGATAAACTTTCTTCTTGGATATGAAGCATTTGTTGATAAATTTTCATATGTTGAATTGTTTCAATTACATCATTAATTGGTTTATTAGCAGGAGTAATCCCTTCTTGAAGTAACAATTGTGTATCCCGACTTGATAAAGTAGATCCTTCAATTTTTGTGCTGTTATGCGTGAATATTATCCCAAATTGATTTAATTCTTTAGATTTCAAGGCATCAGGATACTTATGCAAATATTTATTATATTTTAAATGAATTTTTTGCAATGGTGGAATCCAAAAATGCTTAAAAACTTCATAATCGAATTCATCTTGCTTTCTTTCTAGTTCAGATGAGGGAGGTAGCGCTTTTCCAAGATGTTTCTCAATTCTAGTAGGTACTCCCGAATCTCTAAAGTAGTGTGCTAAAATAAAATACTTTTTTCCATTTTTTTCTCGTTGAATTAATTTCCCCATCTGGGTCACTACATTTTACTATTAACCTTATTTTTTTTTATTTGTAGTAATTATATAACTACATTTTATTAAATTTATACAATTTAATTAAAAAGTAGTGATTGTGTAAAAAAAATAGAATAAATATATAATTAGAAAAAAATTGTCACCTACATATTGTAAATATATAAGCCAACGTATATACTCAATTTATTAATCATTTGTCTGCATATCTGTATTTATACCGATGGTTCTTTAATATTTGTAGAAAAAAATGCTCGTACAAATATCATTTTCGATAATTGTGTTTATATGCTTTCTTCATTTAATTTATCTGATATGGGAAGATTATCGTGAAATTCCTGTAAGATATGATCGATCCCAAGAAAAACCTTTGGTAAGTATTATAGTTCCCGCTCTAAATGAAGAGAAAAATCTTCCAAAATGCTTACAAAGCTTACTTAATCTAACCTATCCAAATAAAGAAATCATTGTTGTTGATGGAGGTTCTACGGATAGAACCTATGAAATCGCTAAGAGTTTTGGAGTCAAAGTATTAAGATTTAAAAAATTACCTGAAAATTGGGTAGGAAAATCATATGGATGTCATATAGGTTATCAAGCAGCGAAGGGGGATATTTTGTTATTTACTGATGCTGATACTGTTCATGCTCCAAATTCATTAGATTATACTGTAGCAAAATTACTCGGTCATGATGTTACACTTCTCTCAATGATTCCTTATCAATTGGCTGAAAAATGGTATGAATATTTATCAGGATATTATTTCTTTTTAGCATGGCTGATTCGGGGTTTAAAGAAAAATATTATAAATGAACAAAAAGAAGATTTTTTTGCTATTGGACAGTATATGTTGTTTCAAAGAGAAAAATACGAGCAAATTGGTGGTCATATAGCAATTCATGAAAATGTTGTCGAAGATTTAGCTCTGGCCAAACTTGTAAAAGAGCATCACCAACGTTTATATTATGTAGAGAATAAAAAATTAGTATTTTGTCGAATGTATCCTGATGGATTTAAAAGTTTTTATGATGGTTTTCGAAAATCCATTTGGACTGGAATGGAAATTGTTCCCATTCAAAAAACAATAATGGCAATTCTTTGGATATTATTTGGTTTACTCACCCCTGTATTTCTATTAAAATCTATCTTGACACCAAACGATTTTTCTTGGATACTTTTTGGATTCTTTTACTTAATTTTTATATTTGCACTCTATTATGATTGGCATTCAAATCGAAAAGACCATATTCTCGTTTATCTTCTTTATCCCATAGGGCTTTTAATTACAACAATAATTTTAATTACATCAGTTTATGATGGAGTATTAGGTCGTCCTGTGAAATGGAAAGGAATTAGTTATCAATCAAAAAAAACAGTAGTGAATCAAAATTCTGTAATTAAAACAAGTATTAATTTAGAGAATAAATCCGATTATAAGTTTCTAAAAGAATCAGATGAATCAGATGAATCAGATGAATCAGAAGAATCAGAAGAATCAGAAGAATCAGAAGAATCAGAAGAATCAAACGAATTAAACGAATTAAACAAATTAAAGGAATCACAATCAGAAAAAAATGACATACTAACAATAAATGCACCCATTATTTCTCTAATAGAGTCATCATCGCTTAAAATTTCTAATCATATTAACAATAAACAGAGATTGGCATCTTTAGATTATCTACGAGGCATTGCAATTCTGTTAGTTGTTGGTTTTCATTCAATTGAGCGAGCGCTACCTTCAGATTTCTGGGATCATTTTCTAACTTCAGCACCAAAATGGCAATTTTATCTATTTGGTCCTTTTCTATTACTTATGAGTTGGCGTGGTTTCTTCATTTTAATTTCTGCTACAGTATATATCTATTCATTTGAGAAAAGGATGCGTACTTCGGGGAATGCAGCCAGTATTTTAAGAACAAATCTTTTAAAGGGAGTAGTTCTCTTTTTGTTTGGTTGCATTATTAATGTTTTTTTAGATCCCTATGCAGCTGTTGGATATTTTCTACAAACAGGGCAATGGCAACCTGAAAATTATATTATTCGGTTAAAATTTTCTGATGCCATTCAAATGATTGGATTAGGGCTAATTATTTACTCAATAATTCATTATTATCTTATGAAGAATCGTGGATTTGAAAAACCCATTCGCAATATTTTCATATATTCGCTTTTAATATTCTTCATTATTGGTTTTACTCCTGAAATGAACAAGATTTTATATTCAGTTTATGGTGTTACACGGGATGAAATAATGGGAATGAAAACTGAATCTCTTCTTCAATTTTTAGAAGCTATGGCTTTAGCAAATATCGTTGGATATGCACAACCTCTCTTTCCCTATTTAGCCGTTACTTTTTTAGGATGTATTATTGGGATTATTTTAAGCCAAGATCAGTGGTCTAACAAAGCAAAACTCTCTAATCTTTATATTATGGGCATTATTATAATTATAATTGGTTTGCTTGATTGGATCATTTTAACAAGAATGGAACCAATGCAAACGTTTATGATTGCCCCAATGTGGTTTCTAATTTTTAATACAGGATTGCAAACTTTCGTTATAGCTTTTATTTTAAATGTACTTGACTATCCAAAATCCCTGGAAAAAAGTAGAATCAGGATTCGAAAAGTGCGTTATATACGTAGGGCAGGAATATTATCATTGACACTTTTTGCATCCCAATTTTTGGATCTAATTCCACGATTTTTATTATCACAAATAACTGGGCTCGATTTTGTTAATTATGGAAATATAAATACGATATATCAAGGATTTCTGTTATTGGGTGTTGTGATTGCATTTTGGATTATTTTACTTCGGATTTGGGAAATGATAAAATTCTATGGAACATTTGATTGGTTCATGCTGTATATCACATCATCTTTAGCGAAGAAAAAAATAGATTGGCAAGATCCACTAAAAATCAATAAGAATTTATATGAAATAGAAAATATGTAAATAAATTTGAAAAATTATTGAATTTAGAGTTATTAATAGGATATTCTTTGTTTAAACAAATGTAGAAGTCTAGTTGTCCAATCAATTTTCCTATTTTTTAATTTTCTCCAATTATCCGATAAGGGAAACCAGATAGATTTTGAATTTTTTGGTCCAAAATCCCAAAACCCTAATTCATCTTTTTTATTCCATAATAATTGTATTAGCTGGTCGATTTCATCAATTCTTGTCCCTTTTTTCATTCTTGAGACTATTTCAAGCGATCTAAGTCCCCTATCATATTGGGTCCAAGAAAATTTATTCCAATCCAATTGTAATGGTATACTAAGATACATAATTCCTGATTTTTGGTTCCACAACCATCTAATGTATTTTGATTGTAAATTGGGTTCAATTAAATCATTTCTTGAAGATAATAATTCAATATGGTATTTTGAGTTAATATGTAAATAACGAATATCATCACTTAACCCAGTATGTATTTTATGCGCTTTTAGTTCCTCTTGTTCATCGAATTCTCCATTTTTAAACGAACTTTTTAATATTTGATACCATATCTTCCATTTCTTACTAATTATAGGATGATCTGGAGAAAGTAAAGACAGAGTAGATGAAATAAATAATTTTTTTCTGATAGGCCATCTTTTATGAAAAGCACCCCAGCTTCCATCTTGCTTTTGCTCTCCTATTATTTCTTTCACATGTTTACTATTTAACCAGTTAGAATAAGATTCTTGAAAAGTGCTACTATTTGATGAATATTCCAGAATATTTCGAATTATTAGATATTGAACTACTGGATCAGGATTGAGAGTTAATATATTATTAGCAATTTCTTTTATTTCAGTGAGGGTAATCATATAACTGCCACTTAATTACTATGAAATTTTTAATTAAAATCATCCTAATAGATAAAAGAACCATTTAGTATTTCAAAGAATTGCATGAAATAAGAGATATAGGAAAAAGTAAAAAGAAAAAGTTAAAGGAAAAATAGAAAAAAGAGTAAATTCGTTGAAACTATAATTTTTAATAGGTTTATTCAACATTTTTTTTAGATGATTCTACTGGCGCAAAAATTTTTCCATTAAATGAGTTTATAATCGTATATAGAAAGGTTATAATCCAAAAAGCAAGAAGTAACCAATAGAGTGCAAATCCAATGTAATCTATAAGAGAATAACTAAACACCATCGAAATTGAATGAGTTGCAGAAACATAAGCACCTAATGGAAAGGTAAATGCCCACCACGACATTGCATAAGGGATTTTTACTTTTTTAATATAATGCATCATTAATGCCAACGCCATTATAATCCACCAAATTCCAAAACCCCATAGGAAGAAACCAAAAAGTTCCAAGGTATCACTTGTATTGATTAGGCAACAATTATTCGCAAGATTTATCAATGCAGTGGTTCCTGCTCCAATAGGGCCTAAATTTATCCAAACTGTTGGATAGAGAACATTAGGTAAGGGTTCATGGAGTATAAATCGATACATTGTAATTGCCAAAATTGCAAGATAAAGGAAAAATCCTGCACCCCAACTCATTATATTTATAAAAACAATTAAATCTAAAAATAATCCAGAAAAATGTGGAAGAAGCAAGCTTCCTGGAATCGGTATTACAATTAATCCCACAGGAGGGATAAACCAAGCAGGACTAATATGTTGTACTTTCACATGTTTTCCTACAAACATGACATAAAGAATTTCTATGCTGAAAAATATGGTAAATATTGATGCAATAACCCAAAGAATTGTTCCTATTTGGATATTTTTACCGATTACGATTACATCTGCAGAGAGAACAAGAAGACCGACCGCAATGGTGGGATAAAAGTTTGAGGTAATTGGGTGCATTAAATCGGCTTTTGCTTCTTTTGGAAAGAAAAGCAACCGTAATGTCCATGGAATTAATAAAAAACAGAATAAAAACACATTAAAATAAAAAAGAAATTGAGCAATATATGCAAACCATGGAATAAATTCAGCATAAAATAATGTGGTCAAAGCAAGAATTCCTGTTCCCATCACAGAGGCAAACCATGATGGGGTAAAATTTCGAATAAAATTTCTCTTTTCACCAATGTATTTAAACATTTTTAAAGCCACCTTTTATATTGAAGCATTTTTAGTAGATTAGAAAATCTTGGTTTTTTCTTTTTTTAACTATCCTTTTTTAGATACTTTTTCATTTTTTCTCGAAATTTTGCTTGATTAAACGTTATAAATAATTATGCAAAAAATATTTGAGAAGTTGAGTTTCAAATAGTTAAATACAATTTAAATTTTTTCAAAATAATTAAATTAAATTAAAAGAATATTCAACCACAAAAAAAGAGAAAATTGAGTATACCAAATATATATCTGTATTTTTTGCATTAAACAAGACTTAGATAAAGATCTTAACTGCTAAATGGAGAGATTGATTAATTTTAGAAAAAAGAACTCTTCAGATACAATTTAAAGAATGTTCGAATTAATTGGCAATGAAGGAAAATACTGTGATATAGTGAAATGCTAAAGCTACAGTGACTAAAACATGAAATATCTCGTGGAAGTGTTTAGGTTTTTTAGTAGCAAATAAAATTGCACCTATACTCGTAAAGATTCCACATCCGAATAACAGCATAATTGTAGATGAACTCATCTGAGAAAAAGCATATTGAACTGGGATCAGCGCGCTCCATCCCATGATCAGATAAATTATAGCAGTTTTCCATCTTTTTATTACTGCAAATTTAATCTTAAAGAGAATTCCCATTAAAGCACTTCCCCATTGAAATCCGATTGTGAGTTTACGTAAAAGTCCTTCAAGATAAAAAACTGCAATTGGAGTAAAAGCTCCTGCGATAACTACATAGATTGCGATTTCATCCACTAAGGTCCATCGGGAAAAATCTTCTTCATTTCGTTTGTGCATGTGCCATAAACCACTAGCGAAAAACACAAATATTAAACTAAATCCATAAATCCAAATCGTTAAAAAATATCCTTCACCAGGTGTTGCTTCAATTAGTAGTGCAATTAGTCCTAATAATGCTAAGAAACCGCTAATTAAATGTGAAAGAACGTTGAACTTTTCATGTGGATTTTGAATATGAAAATGCTGATGCAACCATAAATGAAATGCAGTGCTTGGAGGATCTGTCTGTAGTGAATTATCTAAACCCAGAGCACAAGAAGTCTGCTTCCAATTAATAGAAGTTACATCTTTCATAAAGTTACCAACAAAACTCTAATGTTTATATTCAGCTTATGAGAAATTTTCCAAAATACATTGTATTTAGATAACTTTTACTTTGATTCTATTGATATTTGTGAAGTTAAGCAATAATCGATTTATATAGAAAGAAATTTGCATAAATAATAAAACATCAATTGTGATTCAATTGATGATTTTGAAAAATTTTAAAGTTGGCAGTAAATACCAAAAATTAAAAATTACTTAATATCTCATCTGTAAATTGTTGAACATTATCAAAATCTTCTTGAGTTGGGTGTTTTCGGAGCATTGGTTTGAATTTATTCCATTCTTCTTTATCAGTGATGATATTTAGATGAATAAATTTTTCAATAAAAAAATTCGCTGAACCTTGGCAGTGAAAATCTCCTAGAAATTCAATTTTTTTATCATTTGCAGTTTTTTCAAAAACTTCATGGCATTTTCCTGCCCACCTATCAAAAAGCTGCTTATTTCTTTCTGATCCTTCTGGAAGAACTGTAGAATGAGTATAGAATCCTGCAAATTTAAAAGTAGATGAATCAGGTAATTTGCTCAAAAATTTTTGTATAGGTTTAGCTAAAGTTGAATTATGACATGGAGCTCCAATAAAAAGTAAATCATATTTATCTAACATATTCAAAGATACTTTTTTTAAAGGTAAAATACTTGAATTATGCTCTTTTGCTGCAGTATTATGTATAATATCTGCTATTTTCTTAGTATTCCCTGTTTTTGTATAATATATTACTAAAATATTCATTTTTTTAGTCCTCTTACCATTAAAAATTATTAATTTATATTTTTAACGCTAATTGATTGATGAAAATTAAGATGAAATAAATTGTATTTAGAAGCCAATAGCTGTCAAAAAAAAAAGGAATTCCAATAGGAATTAGAATAAAAAGTAAATTAAGAAGTAAATTAATAAAAATAAAAAAAGGATAAGTTTGGTATTGAAGAATAAATGAAGGGTAATTCAATAAAGAAAGAAGATGTATTTAAATAAAATTGCAATTTTATAATTGAAATCTCTATTAAGACTGAATTTTTATTAACCAGAAATCTTCTTTTTTTTATTTTTTATGCACACCATGGAAAATTCGTTTCTTTCGCTGAATTCCTGTGTGTTCTTCTCCATTTGTATCCAAAATTTCAATATTATATTGATTCTGTATATTTTCTATAAATATACTAATACCTTGGCTGATCGATTGAAATTCGGCTGTAAAATCCTCAAATGAACTTTCTACTAAAGCATCGATTTCAATGTAAATATCTCCCTTATTAGCCGAAAAAGTCACTTCGGGTAAATCATAATTTAATTGAAGACACATTTCATATATATCACAGCGTAATTTTGATTTCAACCGATTTATTTTTAGAACCAGACATTTTACATGGATCCATTCTTCAACAGAAAAAATTATTACATCAAAATTGTGTTTTTCTTCAAAACGATAGGTACAAACTAAAGCAGGGAATTTATCTTCAGTTTTATTTCCAATGTCTTGGTGTTTAAATGGAATTCCTAAATTATCTAAAAACTGTCCAATTTTTTCAAGATTCCTCTTTTCTTCATCATATCCCATTTTCTTATATGTTTAAGTGCAAAATTAGATAAAAATTATTTGAGATCTGATTTTTCATCACTTATGAATCCAGTTCAAACTTCAGATATTATCAAATTTTGGGTTATCGACAATCCTTCTGGAATATGCATATTTAACCAAACTTTTGCAGAACTTCCGAATGATATTAATTCTGATTTGACTGCAGGATATTTATTCGCTATTACAACGCTTTCCCAAGAGATTGTTCAAGAAAATATTCGTTTTTTGCAGTTAGAGAATTTAAGGTTTGTTTATGGTATTACTTCACGGTTAGTATTAATCTTGCTAACAAAAAATGAAATTTCATCCTTTGAATCATCGCAGATGTTAAATAAACTTCGTTTAAAATTTGGGGAGAAATATGCATTATTATTAGAACATAATCAATTTTTTGATATTTCGAAATTTAGAGATTTTGCAATGGATGTTGAGCAAATTCTAAATAGGGAAACTTTGTACTTCAATATTTTAGCCAAACGTTCTGAAAATATTGAAAAATTCTTTAAAGATGCGACGAATGAATGGCAATCGATTCAAAATTCTATAAAAAATCAAGTAAAAAAGATTGGCACTTGGATAATAAGAGATTCATTAACGATCTCTCGTAATATTCAAAATTCATTAATAAAAAATCGGGAAAAGTCCAAAAAATCCAAAGAATCGAAAAAATTAGAACATGATAATCAATCACGTGGGGGATGGGTATAGATCTTTTTTCTTTTTGATTAGAAAATATCTTCACATTAGATATCTAAATTTTCCCAATTCACCAAATTAATTAAAGGTACTCTTTCAAAATGCTGAATATTTCTTGTATATAAGATATCTTCTTCATCTACAATAATGCTGGCAATTAATTCATCTAAATCTCCAATTTTTGCACCTTTGATCTGTAAATTTGCTGAAATCCTTGCATATTCTTTCATACTATTAAATGTTGGAAATACAATTGTAAATCGAGAAAGAAATCTTTCAACCAAACTCATGTTATGTGCAACGCGTTTTGATAAAAATGCACCTCGAAAAAGTTCTGCATAATTATAAATGGTTGTTTTAACCTCAGAATTATTCATGAATAACCATGAGAGAACCTTTCTTGCTATTTTATTGATCTCTTGATTTTGGGGTTGTAAACATTTAATCATGAGATCTGAGTCTATAAACGGCATTTTAATCATCCCAAGAATCAGTTCGATGTGTTTTTGAGGCTTTTCGATTTTCATAGATCTTTTTTTCTATCTCATCCCATTCCCCTTTTTCTGCTTCTTCCAATTTTCCATAAAAACAGGATATATCTGGTTGACTCGATTTCTGATCATTTTCTTTTATTAGTCTGGAAATCAAATCAGAAAAAGTTTCTTTACTCTTCTTTCTTTTTTTTAACGAATTATATATATTCTCAGGTAAAGAAATTGTTTTCTGTGTCATTAAATATTAATATTAAATACAACTATAAAACATTTTATAGATATAAAAATAATTCAAAATATGCAATATTAAAGTGTTAGTGAACATAATTAGTTATAATATATTCAAAAAAGGCAAATTTATCTTAACATTGTGACAATGTTGATAAGCTTTAATGTTAAACAGCATTTGATATAAATTTCCAAAATTCATCGAAAATACATTTTTTCTCTTATATTTTAGTATGAACTTATTTTTTTGGCTTTTAGAAAATGAGTTATATTTTTTTTTCATATATAAATCTTATAAAAACTAAAAATCTCGAAAAAATATTCATCTACATGGTGGGATGGTATAGATCTTTTTTCTTTTTGATTATTTACGATTTAAATTCTATTTTTATATTTTTCCAATAAATTCTCTCAAATCTCTTTCAAAATTAGGATGCTCTTCCAAATTATGACCTGTATCCCTATATATTTTCAAAATACTATTTGGAATTTGTTCTGCCATACTTTTTGCACTTTCTACTGTAAAGTAGTAATCTTCATCTCCGATAATAATTAAAATAGGCTTTTTAATCAAGGCAAAATGATCTGAAGCATCGTGGGTCCCTTCTGCTTCAAATTCGATGAGAATATCTTCTGAAAAAGTGTCATATTTTGGTATTTTTACAAAGAATGAAGTGAGAAATAAAGCGAATTTTATCAAGGCTTTTTTTATTTTAGAATTTGAGAAAATTTCTCCCATTATGCTGAATGCCTTCGCTTTTTTGCCTTCGCTTAGATACTTTGAAAATCTCCTATCTAATTCCAATCCTTTTTCTGTTGGTTTGTTTGTTGCTCCTAAAATAATTAAATAATCAAATAAATTCGGATACATAGCAGCAAAATGTTGTGCAATTATTCCACCATAAGAATATCCAATAATTACATCAACTTTATTATTAAAATCATTCTCAATTAATGTAGCATAATCTTGAGCCATTAATTCTGTTGTATATCCTTCCCTTAACCCAATTTTTCGGCTAAGCATAGTTATGGTATATTCTTCTTTAAATGGAAAAAATCCTTTAGCAAAGACAGAAAACAGCATTCCTCTTGGTAGGATGTCTCCCGGTCCTCCATAAAAAACAAGCATTTGCTTCTTTCCATTTCCAAAACGGATATAAGGAATATTATTCGATGAGATATTTTCAATATAAGCTATTTTTGCCATAAATGATCATCTGTTTCATTGCGATTATTTTTTCCTGATCAAATATGATCAACCAAAATCGCTATTGGTTAAATCATAAAAATAATTCCATCTATTTAAATCTTTGGAAAGAAAATTGAGAGAAAAATGCCTAAAGTCCACTGAAATGCTCAGAATTAATATGAGCATAAAGAAAATGGAAAAAAAATTTTTAAAAATTTGTATCTAAGGTGGATCTTTTCTACTATCTGATTCTTCAAAATTTTTCTGATTATCTGAAGAATTTATTTCAGTTTCTTTTTCATTCCAAAAAGATTTTGGAAGCCAACCCGGTCTTCCATTTTTAAAATATTTATCTTTATTTTTTGATAAAAATGATGCGACTTTTTCAATATTTTCCGAAACTTTCGATGTCGAATCAAAAGCGATATTATTCTTTTCGTATTTGAAATTTTGAAGACTTTTGGTTAAGATTTTCTTTAAACCGTTGTTGAAAAAGGTGAATGCAGGCGTTGTTTTAGAAACGTCTTCAAATTCTTGATATACTGAAGACGAGTTAGAAAATATATATTCTTGTGAATTATTCATAGATGCCCCACTAACCTTTATTTTTACTTAACTTTAAAAGCTCCTTACTTCGATACAACTCGACATCGAAAATTATTCATTTTATTCTATCAAATTAAATCGTCTCTAATAGCAATGGCTAAATTTAAATCATTAGTTAATTAACATAACTATATATGAAAACCTGGGCGATCCATCCTTTTTCTGCTTGGACGATGAGACACGGGCGTAAATATAGGTGCATTTGATCTTTTCATCCTTACTTAATTTTTCGATTTCCACCGAATCGGGCAAATAATCAGCCAGCTGCTTCCAAGTGTATCTTCGATGATTATCCAAAGTTCTTTTTGGTACCAAATATCCCTTTTTATCCCATCTGCGGAGGGTTGCGATGGTGACGCCGATTAAAGCGGCGGTTTCTGAGATAGATAACATATGAATAAATTTTATCAAGATATATTTAAAAATTATGTTGGATGATCATATTTGATCAGAGTTTGATTTACAGTGAACAAGCCATTTTTATTTATAATAACAAAAAAAGATTGCTTTATTATATAAATTAAAAAATAGCATGCTCATTAATATACCCATCCAGCGATTACAGCAATAACATTCATAATAATTGGAACCGCATATATGCCACCAATTGAGAGAAATCGCTTTTTTAGGTTTTTTATTTTTAATATCAAAATACATGCTACATAGAAATGGAAATATCCGATGAAAAAGATAAGCCAAATCCCTGTAAATGACCTATTCCAAAAAGGATATTCCCAAATGAGCAAGTTGCCTATATTTAATAACACTTCTACGAAAACACAGAATGCTGCCAAAATTATGGCATAAAACCATCGATTTGGAATCCCTAATATCTTCTTCTTCTCATCTTCTTCTAACATATATGCAAAAATAATCCCATTTAGTAAAAACATAAATATTATTTCTATATTCCAGCCAATAGTTACTCGTAATGCTGTTTCACCTGGAGTTGTCCAAAATGCACTTCGATTTGTAAATATTAAGATCCAGCCATTCCAGGTCTCATTAAAAAAATCCATTCCAAATACTGTCAAACCGCAGGCTATAATATCCCAGTTACCTGTATTGCGTGCTTTTCTTATTTCAAATGCATAAATATAAAAAACTAAGGCTAATAGTGGAATAACATACCATTTCATAGTGCTCCAATCGCGCAATCCATTTAAAGCTTGCAATGTTGCTTCAGAATAATCGAGAAACATAAGTCTATATTGAGTTGTTAAAATATAAAAATTCGATTGGGTATTAATTCTATAAAAGAAAAACGTAAAAATTATTTATTAGATATGAAAATTATGCATATTGATGATATTATTCATTGTGTATCAGATAATGTACTGCAGACTAAAATGGAGAATTTTGGAATAGTTTTAAGCCTTTGGAATGAAAATGTACAAAAATTAGTAGAATCAATTGCAGAACATAAAGGGAATGATTTATATCATCAAGCAGATACAGCTTTGAAAGGAGTACTTCGTAATATTTTTAGAACAGGTGAATTTTTTGCAGAGATATTGATTTCAAAGAAAATTCAACCTAAAACTAAATTGAATATTTTCATATTGAGGTTGATGCCTTTTTCATTATTGAAAATAAAATGTTTAAAGCGATTGAAGCAAAAATGTTTACTTCTCCTATAAATGACGAGCTCCGTATTTTAAGGCGTTTGCAATCGCATGTTCTGCTAGAAAAATATCTTGTTTCTAGAAAATGTTTTTATTTTTTAATTGGATTTTCATTTCTTTATAAAAATTCCTTTTTTGATGAAAATCCACAAAAAGTTAAAGACTTCATTTATGTATATTAGATGAAAATTTAATGAATAAAAAGGGAAAACCCTTTTTTACCCCAAAAGAATTAGCTCAGAAAGAATTAGCAATTATTCATAAGCATAATTTAAAAGTACAAAAATATGTAATAGAAGCGATCAAAAGAAATAATTCTCCTTTTTTTAACAAAGATTTAGAAATAAATATCTGTCTTAATTATAACATATTAAAGGTGCAGTATATGTCAGGATTAATTATTGAATTGAAAAAAGAGATAAAGGAAAAAAATATTGCATTAAAAATGAAAGATGATGCTCTTAAAATGAAAGATGATGCTCTTAAAATGAAAGAAAAAGGGTTACTAATTGAACGAGCCGAAAAATTCTTGGAACGAGCGGATAAATTAGAACTTGAAGCAAAATACATTATTCAAGATCCAGATCAAAAACAAATGAAAATGAATCTTGCTCAAGATTTAAAGAAAAAAGCTAAGAATTTGAAAAGACAAGCAAAAAATATATAAGATTTTTTATCTCTTTGACAAAAGTAATTAAATTCATTAATTTTAATCCAGCATGATTGTATTTATTTTATTTTATTTATCTGATTTTTTTATTTTCTTATAAGAAATCATTATAAGTCAATAAAGCAAATTCAAATTCATAGTTTAGTATTGTTATTTCCATTATTATTAAGCTGAAAAAATGGTGATTTAAAATTATGCTTTTTGAACTGAATAACCCTGAAGCGACTCAGCAAGCACTTAACATTCTTAGGAAAGGAGATAATTTTCAGTGGTATGTTATTTTCATGCTTGTTATTGTTATGTATATATATTTTTCTGAAATTGGAAAGAAAAATTGGAAGATTATTGCATCTGGTCTAACTCTCTATGGAATTCACTGGTTTGTCGAGATCGTTAATGCTCTAATACAACATTTTTCAGGACACGCACTATGGACTGTTCCAAAAGGAACTGCTTTATTATTATTGGTTGGAGTAGGTGTAGAATTAAGTCTGATGTTTTCAATTGCAGGAATAGCTGTTGCTAAAATGCTACCAGAAGATCCTAAAGAAAAAATATTTGGTATTCCAAATAGGTTATTCTATGGATTATTCAATGCTGCTTTTGCTTCAATATTGGAGATTTTCTTGGTTATGACTCCAACATTTGTTTGGGTATATCCTTGGTGGGGAGCTTTAACAGTTTTTATTACAGTTTACATTCCTTTCTTTTGTGGAGCAACTTATGCTTATGATTGGAAACCTAAGACTCGCCGTATAGTAATCGGCTCAATTTGGGCAGTTGATTTTATAATGCTGCTAATATTCATCCCAATTGGCTGGATATAAGTATTATGATTGGTAATCAAATAAAACTCGAAATATTTTTATTATATTTTTTTTAATTTTTAATTTTTAATTTTTAATTACTCAATTTTGTTTCTATTATTCGAAAATTAAGCGAAAAATATTGATCTTTGAACCTTCAAATCCGTAAATTAAAATTATTTGAAATTGTTATTTGAAATATGGTAAGCGGAATCATCTTTGATATTAAAAAATTCGCCATTCATGATGGCCCTGGAATTAGAACAACAGTGTTCTTTAAAGGATGTCCGCTAAAATGCTGGTGGTGTCATAATCCAGAAAGTCAGAATCCAACCCCTCAAAAATATATCTCAGGATTCAAAGTTAATGAAACAATTGGGCGAATTATTTCTGTGAAGGAGGTTTTTAAAGAAGTTGAAAAGGATATAATTTATTATGATGAATCAGGGGGTGGAGTAACTTTTTCTGGGGGAGAACCATTTATGCAACCAAAATTTTTAGCAGCTTTACTTTCACAAGCTAAACTTTTGGAGATTAACACAGTAGTAGATACATCTGGTTATGTGGCATGGAAATTAATTAAATCAATGTTATCATATATTGATTTTTTCTTATACGATTTGAAATTATTTGATTCTAAATTACATTATAAATATATTGGCATTGACAATTCAATAATCTTAGGAAATCTAAAGAAACTCCTTCAGCTTATGGATTATAGACAAAATATAAATATTCGGATTCCAATTATTCCGACAATAACAGATACTTCTGAAAACCTTACTCAAATAAGAGATTTTCTTATTCAAAATAATTTTTCAGGAAAAATAAACCTGCTACCTTATAACCCACTTGGGGAAAGAAAATATGAAGATTTAGGTATGTATTATAAATTGGGTTATATCCAACCCCCATCTTCAGAAAAGATGGAAGAAATTCGCGATTTTTTTTTAGAAAGATTCAACCAATGTATTATAGGTGGTTAGCTGAATATTATGAATGATCGAATCCGAAAACTTCGTGAGCAAAGTTTAAACGCAACTCCCGAGATTTCAATTGAACGGGCAAAACTATTAACTGAATTTTATTCTTCAGATGCTGTACAGCAATATTCAACACCAATTGTTAGAGCACTTGCTTTTAAATATCTATTAGAACACAAAAAAATTTGTATCAATGAAGAGGAATTAATTGTAGGAGAACGCGGTCCCGCACCGGGAGCTACACCTACATATCCTGAAATTTGTTGTCATACTGTGAAAGATCTTGATATTCTAAATTCTAGAGAGAAAATTTCTTTTAAAGTTTCAGATGAAACACGAAAATTGACCGAAACTTTGATTTTACCATTTTGGAAAGGGAAATCGATTCGAGATAAAATCTTTCAAGCTGTAGACCGAGAGTGGATCGATGCTTATGAAGCAGGAATTTTTACTGAATTTATGGAACAGCGAGCACCTGGACATACGGTTGCTGGAAAACAAGTATTTCAAAAAGGTTTGAGAGATTTTCAAGATGAAATTCAAGAATCAATAAATAATTTGAATTTTTTTACTGATCCAGAAGCTTTTACAAAACGTGAGCAGTTAAATGCTATGCATATCGCTGCAGAAGCTCTTATTTCTTATGCTGAACGATATGCAAATTTAGCAAGAAGCATGGCATCACAAGCACAAGATCAACAACGAAAACGTGAACTTGAACAAATTGCACAGATTTGTGAATATGTTCCAGCTAATGCACCTAGAACCTTTTGGGAAGCATTACAGCATTACTGGTTTATTCATATAGGTGTGATTACTGAACTTAATACTTGGGATTCATTCAATCCAGGGAGATTGGATCAAAATTTATTTCCTTTTTTACAAAGGGAACAAAATGAAGGAACATGGGATGAAAATTTTGCTCGTGAATTATTACAAGCTTTTTGGATAAAATTTAATAATCAACCTGCTCCTCCTAAGGTTGGGGTAACTGCTGAAGAAAGTAATACATACACGGATTTCTGCAATATTAATATTGGAGGTTTAACAACTGATGGATCTGATGGTGTAAATGAGATTTCCTATATGATTTTAGATACTATAGAAGAAATGCGAATTTTACAACCTAGCTCAAATGTTCAAATTAGTAAAAAAACCCCTGATCGATTTTTAAAACGCGCTTTAAAAATTATTAAAACAGGATTCGGTCAACCCTCTGTATTTAATTGTGATGCAATTATTCAAGAATTAGTTCGTCAAGGTAAAGATTTGATTGACGCTCGCTTATCTGGAGCAAGTGGTTGCGTTGAAGTTGGTGCATTTGGTAAAGAAGCTTACATTTTAACAGGGTATTTTAATTTAGTAAAGGTACTCGAAATAACACTTCATAACGGATTTGATCCGCGTACTCAAAAGCAAATAGGGTTGAAAACTGGGGAATTATCGGATTTTAAGACTTTTGATGATTTATTTTCAGCTTATAAAAAACAATTAAAACACTTTTTAGATATTAAAATTAAAGGAAATCAAATAATTGAACAAATCTGGGCTACACAATTACCTGCAGTATTTTTATCAATTATAATAGATGATTGCATTAAAAATGGTAAAGATTATAATGCAGGGGGTGCGAAATATAATAGTTCATATATTCAAATTGTTGGTATGGGTTCAATATCTGATTCATTAGCTGCGTTGAAATATCACGTTTTTGATAATCATACAATAAAACTTCCTGAGTTTGTTAAAATTTTAGATAAAAATTTTGTAGGAAGTAATGAATTTCGTCAAAAATTACTAAAAGAAACTCCAAAATATGGTAATGATGATGATTATGTTGATTGCCTCGCTCATAATGTGTTTGAAGTTGTTTTTTCTTTAGTAGATGGAAGGCCTACTTCAAAAGGAGGTCAATATAGGATTAATTTGCTCCCAACTACGGTTCATGTATATTTTGGTAGTGTAATCGGTGCAACACCAGATGGAAGAGAAGCGAAGATGCCTCTTTCTGAAGGAATTTCGCCCGTTCAAGGTGCTGATATTCAAGGACCTACTGCTGTAATTAGGTCTGCGGCAAAATTAGATCACCTGCGTACCGGAGGAACATTACTAAATCAGAAATTCAATCCATCATTATTTCATGATAATATAGGAATTCAAAAAATCTTACATTTAATACGCGCTTATTTCAAAATGGATGGGCACCATATTCAATTCAATGTAGTTGATGCAGAAACTTTGCGTGCTGCTCAAAAAAATCCCGAACAGTATCGAAATTTAATTGTGCGTGTGGCAGGATATAGTGATTATTTTATTAACTTAGGTTCTCAATTGCAAAATGAAATAATACGAAGAACAGAACATCAATCTTTTTGATGGAAATCTATAAAGAAATTAGAATAAAATTGAAAAATAGAATCATAATTACTTATTCCTCTTTTTATTTTCTATAATATTTACATAGTCGGAAATAAAAAGTCGACCTTTTTTCAAATATAACTAATCTCTATATTGGGATTATCATTAGGCGATATGTTTAATCTATTTTAGGTTCTTTAATATGAAATCTAATTGATTCCACTTTGTAATGATGAAATTTGGTGTTTTTAATATATCAGATTCTATAATTTGTACATTTTTTTCTTTTTTTTTCTTATATTTTTGATTTTTAGTTTCTTGAAATGATTTTTTTAGATTTTGTTTCTGATTTTCATTATTATATTGAATTAAACCGCTCCACCAACCTCTTAGATTAGCTCCTAAAATATCTGTATCGATCCGATCTCCAATATGTACCATTTCTACTGGTTTACAATGAATAAAGGATTCTGCCATTTGGAATGGTTTTGAATGGGGTTTATAATGCCCAATTTCATCAGAAAAAAAGCAGCGAGAAAAGTATTGAATAATTTTCTTACGTTTGAGCAATTCTCTCATAACATGGCCATAAGTAAATCCTGTATCACTTATTAGAATTATTTTGTATTTTTCAGCAAGAATGGGTAGAAGATCTATAATTTCATGATAAAATTCAGGAGGATCATCTAGAAATATTTGATTAAATGCATGAATTAAATTCTTCATTTCCTTTTCAGAAACTTTCAATTTAAAGGATTGAAAAAATTGTCTAAAGCGGTATTGATATGGAACATGTTTATATGCATTTTCTTCGGTTAAAAATTCGACATATCCTCCTGCTTTTTCCATATAGAGGTTTTTTACCTGCTTCTTTGATACAAAAATTCCTTTTTTTTCTAAAAATTGATGTAAAATTTCAGTGCGGGCTTCAAATTGAAAGTGATCTTTAATTAATGTTTCCCATAAATCAAATGATATACATTTTATCATTAATTTCAATAAGATGCAATTAGAAAAAAAATAATCCATATCATCAAAAAACAGCGAAATTTTTCACACTCAACTTCAGTAATATTAAATAAATAGTGATAAGAAATTCAAATTCAGAATTGAGGGTATTTTAAATTTCAAAAATTCGAAGTTTTTCATTTCATCATCTTAATTCTTACAACTCAAATCCAAAATATCCTTCCTTATTTTTTGTCGATTTTATCGACGTACCAAATTCAAGGTATGAAAATCAATAATTCTAATAAAAACGACTTCAGATTGAAGAATTTATAAACAGGATGGTGAATTTTTAACAAATTCTTTGAAAAAACCAAGTTCGACAAAAAAAGAATTGCGATATTTCAGAATTAAGTCGGAAATATCTGAATGATATTCAAAAAAGCGTTTAAATTAAAAAAGATAAAATATCCTCAATTTATTTTTTGCATTTTTATTCAAAAAAAAGTGATATAACCAAAATAAGCAAAAAATTTATGTCACAAAAGGCGCGTAATTAAATCTATTAATAATATAATAATTTTGAGCATTATGAAAAAAAGTGAAACTCACACTGAATCATCAAATAAAGAACCAAATATAAAACCAACACTAAAACCAACTGAAACACTAGATTGTATTGGTGTTTTTTGCCCAGAACCACTTTTTCAAACTCGATCTAAAATCGATGATTTAAATTGCGGTGATATTTTAGAAGTATTTGCGGATGATCCAGCTTCTAAGGAAGATCTAACTCGGTTTTGTAAACGTACTGGTCATATATTGCTCAAAGTTGAAGAGAATGCAGGTGAATTTCGATTTTTAATTCAAAAAAAATAGTCAAAAAAGGTATCAGATGAAAATAATGACTGAAAAAAAAGAATATCTACTCTATGTTCAAACAAGTGATAACCCCGAAAGGCAATATTCTCCTCTAATTTTAGCCCAATCTGCCAAAGCTATGGATATTGATGCAAAAGTATATTATTTAGGGCAAGGATTAAGGGTTTTATTGCCTGAAACAGCTCAAAAAATCCAATTTGGAACATTTCCTAATCTTTTTGATACATTAGTTAAAACCAATAAAATGGGTATTCCGATTTATGTATGTGAAGCTTCAAAACAAATGTTAGGTTGGGAATCCATAGAATTACCTTCTTTTTTGCAAATTGTAGGTGCAGCTACTTTAAATGATCTAGTATATGATGCTAAGGGAACAATGTGGTTCTAATTTTTATAATATTAAGATTATTAAACACCAAATTAAAGGAGATCAAAAAATGATAACTCAAAATTCTCAAAGTTCTCAAAGTTCTCAAAGTTATAAGAATAGAGATGAACCTCAAAAGCATCAAATTATTAATTTGGATTACCAATCAAGCAAACCTGTTGATGAACGTGTGATTCAACACATGATTCCTTATTTTAACCAAATCTACGGCAATCCTTCTTCTTTACATACAATTGGTGATAAAGCAGAAGATGCTATGGCCAAAGCTCGCGAACAAATTGCCCATTTTCTTTCTGTTTTACCTGAAGAAATTTATTTTACTTCTGGCGCCACAGAATCGATTAATTTAGCATTGATTGGATATGCAATTCGCAATCGACGAAAGGGCAATCATATTATTATGTCAGAAGTGGAGCATATTTCACAACACAATCTTGCGAAATATTTAGAAAAAAATGGATTTGTGGTATCTAAAGTTCCTGTAGATCAATACGGCAAAATTCGAATAGATAAACTTAGAAAAAGAATTACAGAAAAAACTATTCTAATTTCTGTGCAGTATGCTAATAATGAAATTGGAACTATTCAACCAATTAAAGAAGTGGGAGAAATTGCTGCAGAAATGGGTATCGCTTTTCATTCCGATGCAGTAGCAGCTCAAGGACAAATTACTTTAAACCCAAAACAACACCATATTAATCTAATGTCCATAAGTAGCAATGATTTTTATGGTCCTAAAGGAATTGGAGTATT
Organism: Candidatus Harpocratesius repetitus; assembly: GCA_021498095.1. Lineage (GTDB taxonomy): Archaea > Asgardarchaeota > Lokiarchaeia > Sigyniarchaeales > Promethearchaeaceae > Harpocratesius > Harpocratesius repetitus. The sequence continues at coordinate 2,625,066 of JAIZWK010000001.1, forward strand.
ATATCTTCAGAAAGGATATAGAGTTTCTCCATTATTAATTGGAGGAGGACAAGAAAAAGGAATTCGATCAGGAACTGAAAATGTGGCGGGTATTGTTGGAATGGCTTATGCAACTAAATTGCTTGAAGAACATCAAGCCGAAGAAGTAGAACGTTATAAATCTTTTCAAAAAAAACTTCAGAATGAAATACTTGATTCCGTTCCTCATTCATATCTTAATGGACACCCTAAAGAACGATTACCAAATAATTCACATTTCAGATTTGATGGCATTGAAGGTGAATCCATCTTATTGATGTTTAAAGAACATAATATAGCTGTATCAACAGGGTCTGCTTGTAGTTCTAAAACATTAGAACCCTCTCATACATTAATATCGACAGGGTTATTACATGAAGAAGCACACGGTTCGTTAGAATTTACCACAGGTCGATTTACCAAAGAAGATCATATTTCAAAAGCAGTGGAATTAACACCAAAAATTGTCGAGCGCCTTCGTGCCATTTCTCCACTGTATTCCAAAACAAAGGTGATATAATGAAATCAACAAAATATTCAGAAAAAGTATTAGAACATTTCCGAAATCCCCAGAATGTTGGCACTCTTTCTGGTGAAAATGTTGCTCTCGGAAGAGTAGGTAATCCTACCTGCGGTGACATTATGGAAATGTACATAAAAGTCGAAGATAATATCATTAAAGATATTAAATTTCAAACATTTGGATGCGGTTCAGCTGTAGCAACCAGTTCTATGACAACACTAATGGTCAAAGGAATGACATTAGATGAAGCTTTAAAGGTAACTCGAAAAGATGTGGCTGAAGAATTGGACGGTCTTCCCCCAATAAAGATGCATTGTAGTAACCTGGCTGCAGATGCACTGCATGAAGCAATTAAGAACTATAAGGCAGGAATATTAGTAGAGCAACCTGAATCTATTGAAAAACCGATAGAAAATAAATCTATTTTGGGAGAATTAGAGTACCTTGGAAAAGGTGTTTATTATTCAATAACTAATAAGGATTATTTCAAAGATCAACGGGTTTTAATTCGATATAATGGTGATGAAAGCATTCGTGCTGCTTTGGAATTAACAAAAATTACCAATCGAGTTATAATTTCAACTTCTTCAACCAAGATCCATACAGATGATAAAGAATTAAAAACTCAATTACGAAATTCAAATGTAAAAATTCTAACTGAAGCAAAAATTTTGGCTGTTATGGGGGATGATGAAGTCGAAAAGGTTCGAATGCTGGATTTAGATGAAGATAGTGAATACGATATTTTTGTCGATCGGTTGGTATTGTTAAATACGGTTTCAATTCCACCTGTTTGCGAGAATGTATAGCAGAATTTATTGCATTATTTATCTTTTTTTAGTTTTTCACTTTTTTAGTTTTTCACTTTTTTAGTTTTTCACTTTTTTAGTTTTTCACTTTTTTAGTTTTTTACTAAATTTGAATAGATATTGAAGAGATCAAGTTATTAGAATACAAAACTTTCATTTTTTAACGATTTTATTGTACTTAAAAGTATCTCCCAAATATTTTATTTCCCAAAATTTTTTAGGGTTTCGCGTTGATGTTATCCCACAAGCAAACATTTGAGGAGATTATTGAATTTCCTTATGAATATGATTGCATTTATTGGAGTTGAATTATAACTATGAATATTTTAAAACTAATTAAAGGTATCGTTAAAGGTATCGCTGTTATTATTTCTATTGCATTTCTCATTAATGCGCTCACAGGGGTAACAACAGTAGTCAATATGATGGATAATCAAGGTGTACAAGTTAACGATATTAACCCAGGGGATTTCAGAATAAAATTTGATGATCTCCATATTGAAATCGGGCTCACAATTAATAATACTGGAATTTATCCCCTAGAAGGTGTTAAGTTAGGGATGCGAGCAGAATTAAAATCAAATATTTCAGATCAATGGCATGAAATAATAGATACAGACAGTACAAAATTAAATACTTCTATTCCAGAATATGGAGAAACAATTTATCCAAATCAAGTGCGATCTATAATTTTAAATGCCAGTCTTCCGGATTTTACCAGTGATCCAACACAAATTGCAACTATATTAGGAATAAGTGATCCAAATTGGGATTTAGCCGATCTTTTAAATACATCTTTTGAAATCCGTGTATTTCTAAGTTTTGATGTTGCTTACGCATATAAACAATATAATTTGCACATTGGGATTTTATTAAATTCTGCAGATTTGGAGGGTGGTTTTTAATGAAATTGGCTTTTCGTATTATATTTGCAATTATATCTGCAGCCGCAGGATATTTCTTTTATATTGCTGTTCCAGAGTACATTTTTGCTTTGATCGATCGAGGGCAGGAATATTTAACTTTCATAGATATCAGTATTGGTAATTATGATCAATTACTCTTTTACATAAAAAGCACTGGTTTTATCATAATAGGTGTAGCGTTTGCATATAATGTGGCTGCTGACAAATCTAAAATTAAGGCTATTTGGCGATTATGTCGTTTATTTCTAAAAATTGTATTTTGGGGATTATTTCTATTTTTAGATTTTAATACAATTGATCTTTCAGCAAATATATTATCAGATTCTTCTCTAGCTGTAAATATTGATATTGAAAGAGTATTTTACTTTACGATGGGTGGAGTGATCTTTGATATAATAATCACAATACTCGACTTTTTGATTGCATTTATTCCAGAAAAACCAAAGGAGGTTAAATAATCATGTCTTGGATTGATGATATACTAAACTTTTTAGCTCCAATTACACCATATGTTAAGTGGCTAATAGTGTTTATTACTCCTATTTATATTACGTTAGGGGAAATTTTTGCGAAATTGGCTCTTGCTTTTATCAAAATATTACCTAGTGATTCATATGTTATGTCTTATATAATTGCTGGAGTTTTTGTGGTATTAGGCATAGTTTTTGGGGTCATTTCTGAAAAGAATCAGAAAGAAAAAACAGAGGCAGGGTTAGTAGAAAATACTTATGCAGATTCTTATTCATCCACGCAAGATTTAGATGATTCGGGTGATTCTGAACCAAGTGCGGGTCAAAGCACCTATTTTGGCGGAAATTAATAATTATTTTACTTTTATTTTATATATTTTTTCATATTTCAATTTTTTAACGATTTAATTTTTATTTATTTATTGAATTCTTAATCTATAATTCAATTGAATATAAATTCAGCAAAAGTTGGAATTATTTTACTTCAAAAATCATGTACATAATAAACCATTTTTCTTTCATATATTCATGGCTGAAGAAATCTCACCAACTTCTAATCTTCAATCTATATCAACTTTGAATCAAAAGAAAATATTTCTGAACTTATCTTCTTTTCAAATGCTTGCTATGTTTCGTAGAGGTCTATTTTATACCTTTTTATCAATTTATATGCGATATTACCTCACATTAAGCGTTACAGCAACTACATTATATGCATCTATACCAATGGTCCTAAGTTCAATTTTTCAGACGTTTGTATGGGGACGGCTGTCAGATAAACTACAACGTAGACGAACATTTATTATTCTGGGAGAGATTATTGCAGGAATATTGCTTTTGGTCACTTATTGGATTCATGCGAGTGTTTCTGATTTAAAATTAGCGGGATATATAATAATTATTGGATTGTCCATTATTGAAATTTTTTGGTCAATGTCAAACATCAGTTGGAGTGCTTTAGTTAGTGATTTATATCCTTCAAAGGAAAGAAGTCGTGTAATGGCGCAATTAACTAGTATTGGTGGGATAGGAAGGATAATTGGGATATTTTTAGGGGGAATGCTTTATGATGGCTTTTTCTCTCAGAAATTTTATGAAGGATGGGGATTTAGAGAAGGTGCGTTATTCTATATTGCTTCAACAGTAATGTTTCTTTCAGTAATTCCTATGTTTTTCGTACCTGAAGGTGGAATTAATGTAATCAAATTTCAATATGAATCTGACTCTGTAAAGAATAATAATGAATATAGTGAAGAATTATCAGAATTTCAAATTGAGAATGAAAATGAAAATGAAAATAATTCCAATTACTTGACCAAAATTTTTATCATTTTCATTATATCACTTGTTTTTATTAATTTTGGGCGAAATTCTATTGCAACCATTTATTCACAATATCTTAAAATTCCTGGTCTTTTTTCGCAAGATATAGGTAGTGAAATGATTTCATATATTGCTAATGCGCGTTCATTTGCGACTATTATAATTGGGATGCTGGTTGGAATTCTAAAGCGAAAATTAGGAATTGCCAAATTACTCCTTTCAGGGATTATTCTCGCAATTATCTTTTTAGGATTAACCACTTTTGCTTCACTTCCGCTTATTTTCATTGGGAGCCTGTTAGCTGGTATTTCAGAAGTAATTATAATGGCATCATCATACGAATATGCAGCAGCTTTAATCCCAGAGAAAAAACGGGCTAAATTATTTGGCATCTATAATGCAACTTTTTTCCTTTCTTGGGGCTTAGCAGGAACATTGTTTATAGGACCTGTTGTTGATGCTTTAATTTCAATTGGACATTCTCAAATTTATTCCTACAAAATGGCCTTTTATTTATCAATGATTATTACAGCGATTGGATTTGGAATATTCTTAGGATTGTCGTTATATAGAATACGAAAAGAAAAACGAATAAAAATCGAAAAATAAACAACTAAAAAAAGTATCCTTTATTTTTTCATAAAATTCTTATCTTCTTCTTTTTTTAAAGCTTTTACTGGTTCTATATCTTTAGATTTTATTAATTCATCCAATACTTCTGGATCGGTTGATGGACTATGGATTATTCGAGAAAGAACTTCTGCAGGGGCTGAGGATTTAATTGGTTCAACACTTTCTTTAGGTTTTGTTTCCTCTATTTTCTTTGATTCTTTTTCTTTTATTTTTCCTATGTTTTTCTCATCTGATGCAGTTACAAATTTATTTTTCTTAGGAGGAATTAATTGTGCTTTTGTTCGTTTATCACTTTCAGTAATAGCTTTCTCGATAGTTGCGTTTTTTATGCCTAATATTGGTGTAATTGTATTAATATATGCAGATTGGAAAAGATCTCTGCGAGTTCTAAATTGTGCATTAACGCTTTTACCTTTACTAACCCCTTTCCGAACTGAACGTAGTTTACGAATTATTTTTGGATATTTAAAGTATTTTTGATATGCTACTAAATATGAAGCAAGAATCGCTAAAGTTCCTAAGAATAAATATCCTGTCCATGTAGGTAATCCTGCACTATCAGGTCGAATAAAAGTTACTGTAATGATAAATTGCTCAAACTGATAATCTGGACCATTATAAACTGTAATAAATATTGGATAAACTCCTTCTGGTATGTTTCGAGAATCTTTTTCTTGAAAATCAATTGCATAAACTCCAGGAGAAATTTCTTGCATTTCTCCTTGTCCAAATTCCCACGAATAAGTAACCCTGCAATTTTCAACAACACCACCAAAATCAGTATTTTCAATGCTAATATTTACATTAAAATTACTTCCTGGCGATACAGTAATTGAATTGTTTGCTAATGGAGTAGATATTTTTGTTTGAATAGGTTGAATAATTAAGCGGAAAGAAAATATCTTATCTTCATAAAATTGTTTTTCAGCAAATATTGAGATAACAAATGCCCCTAATCCAAGATGTGTAGAGTTTATTTGAAATTCTGTAGTTGAATTTTCTAGATTTTCTTGCTTATATGCATTACTAGAAATTCCAATAAGATTAAAGTCCATTTCTTCTATGGTAGCATTGGTGTTATAATCTAGTGCGTTTACGGAAATTTTAATAGATCCGGTTATTGGAATTGAAATTTCATCAGATTGCAAAATATTCCATGTTTGATTATTAAAAGAAAAATTAATGTTTGCTTCTCGAGGTGTGATTTCTACTTCAATTACTCGAGATACATAATTATAATTTTCTTTTTCAATGATTAGTGTAATATAATGAATACCTATAACCATAGTAGAAGTATTTATAAATATTTCATGCCTAAATCCAGTTATCTTAGTAAAATATATAGAATCGGATAATCCTGCTAAGGAATAATTTAAACTTTTGACATATTCTGAAGAATTCTGATCAAAAAGATAAAATGAAATATTAAGTATATTTTGTATTGGAACTGATATTTGTGGAGTTATTGTTGCATTCTTTCCGTTTAAGTATAAAAATAACTGAAAATCCCGAGGTGTTACCTCTATTTGTATTTTTTTAAACCCTGTTTGATAATTTTCTCGAGAAATATAAACTGATAAGACATGAACACCAATACCTAAAGTAGAAGTATTCAAAATAAAATGGTATTCATCTAAATTTTGAGTAAAATTGTAGTCATTTTCATTTAATTCTGAACCCAAAAGCAATCCTTCACCATTATCAATAATTTTAGTGGTATTTTCATCTTTGAATATTGATGTAATATTAATTTCAGCACCATACATTAATGAGATTAAAGGAGCAGTATTGACATCGATGCCATTTACCCATACATTGAATAATGTTGGCCGTCCTTCAATATATATTTCTATTACTAAGTTTTTAGTTAAATATAGTCCTTGACCAAGAACGGTAATATCCATATAATATTTTTGACCAGAATGAGTATTAGTCGTATTGAAATAAATTGAGTATATGCCATTGCCATCATCAGTAATATTAACATTTGAAAATGAATCAAGCCAATCAATTTGGAATTCTGCACCTGGAATTCCGGATCTACTTATTAATTCGGTATAGTTTAATTGTAAAATAATAGAAGAATTCCAAGGAACATTAATTGAATATGCATTTATAGGTTCTAATCTTGTCTCAATAGGAGTTTCTTGATGAATGACTGTATATGTTACATTTAGAAAAACTTCATTAATCATTAAGGTTACATTCTCTGAAAGTTCAAACGTATCAGCTAAATACAATTCAATTTTAACTGAAACATTTTGATCCACATCTGTCACTAAAGAAGAAACATCAAATCCAGCACCTCCTTTAACATGTTGCGGAGATGTGGAAGTATTTATCAATTTGATAACTTCTGTATGTAAATAATGATTTAAATAGATTCGAATTTCACTATTTTGAGAAGAGCTAGACCATGGTTTATCAACGTAATACGTAAAATCCAAAGTGGCATTATTAATAATTATTTGATCACCAGGATATAAAGATGAATTAATCATTTTTCCAGTTTGAGACCAACTGATAGATGTAAATTCATCTATTCGTTTTGTATATGAAAAATTCATTGAAAAAGATTTAATTCGAAGCATATTCCAATAATCATAATCTGTTGCAGCGTTATCTTCACATTTTATATCCATTCCAATAATAACAGTAAAATTATGAGAATCAACAGCCAACACTTGGCTAATATAAAATTTCATATTAATTTCTGAAACTGCTTCAAGAAATGTATCTGCTAAAGTCAGGATAGAAGGAGAATTTTGGCCTAATGTAGTTGTTTTATATGAGGCAATTGTATATATAGTGGATTGATTTAGATCGGCGACCCTTACATAAAATTTCACGTAGTCATAGGTTACATGTTGAGAAACTAGCTGATTATTCTCTCCTGCAATTTCACCATTATCAGCTGGAGTATCAATATTAATATCTACAGAAGCATTAACAACACCTTGCACTGAAGCAGAAGTAATTGTATAATCTGTCATATCTTCTGGAATGCTAAAATTATGAACCCACTGAATACTCGGAGTTTGCACAGCCGTTTCTCTCCAGCTGTGATTTGCCCAGAGTCCAAAAGAATCAATTCCGAAAGAAGGACTAGGATCATCCCAAGACCATTCTGGATAGGCAGGAAATTCGGGATTTTGTTGAGATGACCAATCAGATGAATTTATCGGATCTGCATTATAGGTGAATTGTTTTACATCTCCAACAACTTTAAAATTCGCATGATTTCCACTTAAATTATATTCTGTATCATTTAAATCTCCTTGTTTTTCACCAACCCAAGGTGAATCTATCCCAACTAGACCAAAGGTTGGATCACGAATTAATTGTCGAGTAATAATTGTTTGATTTTCAATAATAGAATCACCTTGCATAGTTGGATGCATGTTTATACTAGGCGTTATCGGTTTTTCAAACATTTTTAAAAAAGCTGGTAAAAAGATTGAAGATAACATAAGTGCCAATATAAAAATATTTTTACTTTTTTTTAATTTCATAATTCACCCTCCTTAATTTAAAGTCAATTCACGCCAATTTTCAAGGCGTTTGAAAATAATTTTTCTGCGAAATGCATCTATTTGGGTTTGATGTTGAAGATCTTTAGACCAGTTTGTTATTTCAGAAACCAACCGAGTAAATTTAGTTTTACCTTCATATAGTTTAATCAATAGTTCTAATTCATTAACTAAATCTTTTGCATCAGTTTTTGGTAAAATATTTTTAATAAAATCAATCTTTTCGATAATTTTCTTGTATTCTGGTGATGATTCCGCCCGCACAAATATTGCATTTGAAATTATCTCACTTTCTCCTTTTGGTATCTTGTTTTTTTCAGTTTTTTCCGTTTTTTTAGTTTTTCCAATTTTTCCAATTTTTCCTATCTTCCCCACATTTACAGAATCAATTTGTTTATTTAGTTGTGATATTCGTTCTGATGGTTTTACAAGTGATGATTTTGATATTTTTTTAAGATTAATTTCTTTTTTAGGAACAGTAACTTTTTTGGGTAAAGAAACCCTTTTAGGAGTAATTTTATTAAGTTCTATATGATTTGTTTTCATTTCTTTTGTTTTATTTTTACTATCTTTGTTCTTATTTTCCTTGTTAAGCTCTAGACTTGCTAAATCTTGGAGTTTTGAGACAGGAGATGTATCAAATTTTACTGAAATTCCTTTTAATGGTGTGGGTGTGAGTGTGGGTGTGGTTGATTTTTTTATTTTTGAGACCGATTTTGCTTTTATTCCATTAAACTTTGATGAAGTAATACAATTTGCTTTAATATTTTGATTGATTGCGCTTTGATTATTTCGATATTCTATTTTCCGGACTGTTGATGGAGTTTTTACTTTAAATCCTTCTGATAATTCCTTATGGGCACTAATCCAAGCATCTTCTAAGATAGGAACAAAGATTTTAATATGTTCTTCCAAAACACTGCCAACAGCAGCAACCTCCAAAGCACTTGTTTCTATATTATTGTGAATTGGTCCATTACCTTTACCTGAATTGGGATTATTAACAATCCCTAAGATTATTTCTTCATAATCTCTATGAATTCCCCAAAGATTTTCTACCTCTCTATCTCGATAAGATATATTTACTTTACTATCTAATTTATGCATTATCATCTGATGAGTTGGATCTTTTTGATTTATTGATGCACATATTCTTATATTTAGGTGATTTGGTAAATTCATTAAAAGATCAACATCTAAATCGTTTAATCTTGGTAATACTATCAAAGCTTTCATTTTTGTTCGCTGTAACATTTCTAAAATTTGTGCCTGCATCCCTTCTGGACTTCTAATAAACCAAACATCTTGCATGGAATAATTAGATTTTGCCATTGCTTCTTGCCAAAAACGATTCAAAATAGATAATTCTAAATCAATTCTCTGCTGAATTTTACCTAAGATATCATCTAAAGTTCGAGTTAACTTCTTTGAATAAGTTTCCTTAAGGTTTCCAAATGAATCAGAAACGTTTCCTGAAATTGAATTTAGTGTGGATTGGGTAGATTCTAATGTTATTCCAAATTTTTTTATTACTGAATTAAAAGCATCCCTAATTTGGATCTCTATTTCGTCAGCATTATCAGGTATCTGCATAATTTCATCAATTGTCTCTTCCAACACTCTTGTAAGTTTTCGCTCAAAATTTAATTTCATTTCACTTTTTACTGATTTTAAATGAGCATCTATACTTCTCTCAATCATTTGTTCTACAGTATTTACAATAATACCTAACTGCAACTTTTCGAGATTTATATGGATTTTTTCCTTTAAATTCCCAAATTCAACCATTATTGAATCAAAATAGTTATCTAATATAGCAATACTTCGATCTCGTAGCATTTTTAATTTAAGTACAGTTTGTTTCTGGTTTTTTAATCGTTGAAGAATTTTATTAAGAGATCTCTGTTGATCAACAAGCTCTAATGATAGTCTTTGCTTCATTTCATGCATTTCTTGAACAAATTCAAGTAAATTATGTAATCCTTTTTCGTTATTTGAGTTACTTTTTAAAATTGATCTTTTTAATTCAACTGGCGTTCTTTTTCTCAAATCATTGATCATTGCTGTGAATTGAGATAATTGGGCAGTTAAGGCAACATAAGGAGGTAGTGCTTGGAAATGTTCAATTTGTCCAGGAATAATTTTTAATAAATTTTTAGAAACCAATGAATTAATGCTTGTTTGAATAATTTCTGTAGGTAATGAAGTTATTATGGCGATTTCACCTTTAGAGACTGCCCCTTTATCTTTAATTTGCTGATATATCTCGATTTCTTGGGTTGATAACCCTGCATTTAACAATGCTTCAAAAATCATAGAATTTTCTCTTCTTTCTTTCATAAAATTCATTTTTTACATCCCTTCTCTTATTTTATTTAAATTTTCATGAATTTTTTTTTTTTATTTCGCTCTTTTTATTTCCTTTTCCATTTTTTGTTGGTTTTTTATATCATTCTCCATATATTTCCTTAAAATTCGATCTGTTCTTCATATGTCAATTCAAGCAAGTTTAATGCTAGTTCACCTATCTCATTGGTTATAGGTGCTACTAATGATTTTTCATCTATTGCATCAGGTTCAATTGCTGTTCTATCCGCAATATTATTAATCAAGTATTCCGGAAACACAATCAAAGGAGTTATCTCACTAATCATACATACCCATTCATTTCCATGTCTATCTGGAATCAATCGAATTATATTAAAAGTTATTAAACGATCAAGAATTTCTCTCATTTTCGAAAATTGTGAAATTACTCGTGGAATTTTCTTCAGAGGATATGCTCGATTTCTTAAAAGTGATAAAAAATCAAATGTATCTGGTTCTAATAACAATTGTGCAAAAATATTACTTTCCTCATCCATCTTTTCAAATGGAGAATAATGTTCATAAAATTTTTTTAATTCTTTCAAATAATTTTCCTTTATTGTTGAATGTCTTTGTAAATTAGCAATAACTTCTTTTGGAGGTGTTCGAATCAAAGCAATATCTTTTATTAAGAATATATATTCTCCTTGACCGCGAATAATTCCCGTTTTTTTGTCTTTGACTCCTTTGACCCAATCTCTTCTAACCAAATTTAATTCTACAAAAGGTTTGAGTAAAACATCAATATTAACGTTATGCTTGTAGTGTTCTAATTTTTCTTGAAGATTATTTCTGGAAATCGGAGCTTTTCTCAATAGTTGCAAACAGAATTCACGTTCATAAGTTGCAAAAATAAGTGCTGCTTTTTGAAGTTTGGTTAAATTATTGAATCGATCCATTTGGAAAACGCAGAATTTTATTTCTTCTAATATTTTATTTTGAATTTTTGTAGAAGCTTGGAAATTACGCAGTTCAGATAGAGAAATGTTATCAAATTTGATTTCTAAGCGAGAAACAAACATTTGAAATAAATTTTCTACAATTTCAACTTCAGTATTCCATTCAAAAAGTGCAACTGTCAAGAACTGTAGATTATTATCTGTTTTTTGATAATGTGACAAAAATTTGTAAGAACTATTTTTTAACCGTCCTGAAATTGTGCTTGAAACTTTATTATTATGAGTTTTTGAAGAATATCCAGCGGTGTGTTCATAAAATAGGCGAAATTTTTCTTGTTTTAAAATTAGTTTTTCAATTTGTTCACCCTCGTAATCCATTCCATGAGAACGAGCAACAATTCTAAATTTTGGTTCAATTTCACCCATTTCAGTTTGATTCAAATCAAATTGATAAGTTATAATTCCAATAACCATTTAACTAATTTCCCCCTTAAACAGCAAACTCTTTAAACTGAGCAAAACGATATTTTAACCGATTTTTGCTTGGCACATTTGCCATGCAATAAATAACGCTACATAATAATTTAAAGATTTGGAAAAATTTTTTTTTCTTTTATGCGAATAGAAGGAAATTAATCAAGTAAAAATTGTAATTATTAAGATTCTCGACGTTTATGCAAGAACTGTAAATTCAATCCTGAATTCTATCAAATCACTTTGAGTTTTAACTTTCACTTCATACGGAAGTTTATTTAATATTGCTAAAATGGCAGTATTTTGAGGAGAAATCTCTCCATAGAAGCCGGTGACTCCATTTTCAATAGCAATTTCAATCAATCGTTTAAAAATGTGTGTACCTATTCCTTTTCTCTGCCATTTATTAGAAACTACGGTTGCCATCTCTGCCCAATTCGTATTTCCTGATATTTCCCGGTAATAGCTTCCAGCACAAATTATTTTTTTCTCTTCTTCTCTATCTTCATCTCCAATCAAACCGATTATGACCATTGTATTATAGTAATCTATGTTAACCTCCAATTGAGTCTGTTCGTGTGGAAAGATCTTCTTTGGAACTAAAAACCTTAGTCTTCGACTTGTTTCATCTAAGTGATAGAAAAAATCTTGAAGAAGAGATTCATCCGTTGGCTTTACAGGGCGGAATTCTATGAATTCATGTTGAGGTGTCTCATATAACCATTCATATTTATTAGGATAAAGTGCAATATGACCATCTATGCTAGTTGGAAGAATTTGATCTTCATAAATTAGGTGCATTCGTTTAGCTTCATTCAATAATTCCTTTCTAAATTTAGGATGAGCTATTCCAATAAGCTGAAGTGCTCGTTCCCTAATATTACGACCCGCTAAACGAGCTATCCCCCATTCTGTTACTACATAATGAACATCACTAGCTGGAATACTTGAACGAACAACTAACGGCACAATTCTTGAAATATCACATTTTTTTGTAGTACTTGGTAAGATGATTATCGTTTTTCCTTGTGGATTTAAAGCGGTTGCTTGTATAAAATCCAATTCGCCACCAATCCCACTGTAGAATGAATTTGAAAGATGATTCGTTATTTGACCCGTCAAATCCACTGCAATCGCACTATAAATTGAACAAGGTTTGTTATTACGGGCAATATTGTGAATATTGGTGATGAATTCAGTTGGATGAAACTCAAAAAATGGATTACGATTGAGTTTCGAATAATATTTTTCAGAACCAACTGCAAAAGAAGTCATTATATGGGTATATATATTTTTTGAGCATGAAATTACTCCTTTTTCAAGTAAATCGAAGAATTCATGATTTAAAACTAAAACTTCCGAATAAATAGCTAAATCCCTTTTACTTTCCAAATATTTCCAAATTAAAGGTGGAAGCTTTCCTAAGCCAACATTTAAAGTACTTTCATCTTCGATTAAGCGCGCTACATAAAAACCGATTTTCTTCATAATCTTCTCGCTAAAGTTTTGCTTGATATTCTGATCCGTTTTATGTCTTTCTAAAGTAAATTTCAATCCCATTGGATATTCTAATAAAGAGGTATTGTGTTCGATATAATAATCGGCGTCATCAAATCGAATACATGAATTTCCTGAAGTATATGGCATATTTCGATTAATTTGGAAAACAAGTTTTTTTGCTGTTTTTGCCACTGTATAATTAATATCAACATTAATTCCCAATGAGCAATACCCATATTTATCAGGAGGGGAAACTTGAAGAAATGCCAAATCAATTGGTATCGCTCCCTTTTTAAGTAGACGTGGAATATCAGATGATTTAATTGGAACAAAATCGCTTTTTCCTTGATTAACCGCTTTTCTCATCAATTCTGATGCAATAATTGACAAAGTTTGATGGCGAAAGTGAGTAGAGTGATTTTCAGAGAAATATTTTAAATCAGATAGCGTTAAATAGTGGATCAATCGACAGTCAAACCATCTATACTTCTTTCGGACTAATTCCTTCGAAATAATCACTGGTTCAGAACATCCCGTTCCTAAAAAAATGCGATAACCAGGTTTGATTAGGTTTGTTAATTCGTTTAATTTTAAGGGTTTTGGAGACTGAGGCTTCTTCACAATGTTTCCTTCTGAAATAATATATTAGAAAATAATATAGCTATTAAGAATAAGAAAATTGAAGAAATAAAAAGATATGGAGACTTAAAATTAACTATACATGACACGAAAATCAGATCGTATACCAATTGAACCTGAACCAGAACTTCCACTTATCGATTGCCATTGTCATTTTCCGTTGAATCATCCTCCTAAAGGTATACCTTTCTCGTATGAAAAACAATATTCCGAATTTTTTAAGCAAAATGGGCTGTTGATTGTTACTTCCACTGATTATTATGAATATAAGACTACTGCAGAGTTTGTCCGTAAACATAATAAAATGTTGATGACTTATGGATGGGGTCCGCAAACTGTTACATATAGTCCAAAAGAAAAACATAATCTCGATTTTCCGAAATTTCTTGAATTCTGTCAAAAACACGCAGATGAATTTGCATGTATAGGAGAAATTGGATTAGATTTTCATCATGCTCGAACTCTTGCTGAACGTGAGCGACAAATAGATATTTTTGAGAAAATAATCCAAGAAACCAAACATCTGGAAAAACCTTACAGTTTACATGTCAGAAATGCTGGACCTCGAGATATTGATCCAAATAATCCTAAAGATCCGTATAATGAACCTGATAGGGTTAACAATATTATTTTGGAGATACTTGAAGATGAAAATATCCCACCTTCTGAAGTAATGTGGCATTGCTTTTCAGGACCGGCTGATTGGGGGCCATATTTAGCAGAACAAGGTTATTATTTATCTGTACCCGCTTCAGCGTTTGGATTTCGTAAGTGGCGGCGTAATTTTAACGGAGTAAAGATTTCTCAACTATTAACTGAAACAGATTCCGCTTGGCAGCATCCTTTCAAAATGGGTGCTTTTAATATGCCAGTTAATGTCAAATACGCTGTTTGTGCAATTGCCTATCTTAATAACTCCAGTCAACAGGAGATTGCCAAGCAAATTTTAAGAAATGCATCTATATTTTTTGATCTTGATTTTGATTAAAAATAATTCTTTATTTTTTTGTTTCTGTAGCTTTTTCTGTAGCTTTTTCTGTAGCTTTTTTTATTATTTTATCAAAAGTTTTTTCTGGTATATTTTTAAAGATAAATTCATGTAAAATGTGCCTACGCAGATTAAAAAGAAAATTGGAGTTAATTTCAGCCATTTCATGAACGTTTCTAAGATGTTCTTTAAAAATTGCTTCTAATCGTTTTTGATCGAAGAATACAGGTAGCAATTGAGCAGGAAAAATTAAGCAAATTATTGTGTAAATCGATCCTTTATTTCGTAAATCTTCCTGTTCTGAATCCATTACATTAACACTGTAAACTAATGCACGTTGATCTTCCGATCCGAAAGGAAAAGGCCCAAATAATCCTTCATTATATTGCTGTCCTTGCCCTAAACTTGCTGTATAAAGACTTCCAACTAAATATAAATTACTTTTATATTCTTCACTTTCTTCTATTACATTTTCAATTGCCTGCAGTTTTGGACCGAAAATCTCATCCATTTTATATGCAATCATAAAAATAGAATTGATTTCTTGTTCTGAAACCATATATCCAGAATACTGCATAGTAATTCGTTGAATTTCTTCTGAAATTAAACTTAGAAGCATTTTTTCCCGTTTTTTTTGATCATTTAAGGTTTCCATTTTGCTGATTAGCACCAAATGGGTTTGCATTATTCGTTTAGTCTGCAAGACCATTCCTTTTCTAGCAGTTAAATCTTTCAAATCTTGTAGTAATGCTTGTGCTTTGGAGTATTCTTGATTAAAAGCATAAAGCAATGCTCGAATAATTCCAGCTTCTGCGTAATCGAGAAAAAGACCTTTCTCTTCAGCAAGGAAGAATGCATCTCCAATTAAGGAACAAGAACGCTCTATAAATTCCTGTTTTTTAATTTCATTTTGATTTTTATTTGATTGCTCTAATTTGTTTACATTTTCGATATTTTTTATTGAATTCTTCTCTAATTTTGCTTGATATTGTAATATCGATATTCTAGTTAAGAGAAGTTTAACTTTGAAGAAATATTCGTAAAATTTATGTTCTTCAATTAAATGAAGAGCATCTAGTAGAACTAATTCTGCTTCGTTCAAGTTCATTCTATCGATATTGATCATTCCTCTTGCAATTAGACAGATGATTTTTCCTTCATCATTTTTCAACTGTCCTGCAATTTCATCCAACTCTCTTAAATATTGATAAGCTTGCTTGTAATCACCAAGACTTTGATAAATTTCAACTAAAGAATTCAAAATATCCAATTTTTCTTCTAGTAGTCCCGTTTTTTGCAGAATATCGTAGGCTTTAAGCAGTTGTGTAAGTGCTTTTTGATAATTTCCTTTACTCATCCAAAATTTTGCATCAGAGTCTAAAGAATAGATATAACCTATCTTATTTTCAAATTTCTCAAAAAGCTTAAAGGAATTCCTTAATATTTTTTCTGCTTCAATGATCGCACCTTTTCTTACCAATAATTTTGCATAGCTTGCATAAATTTTGGCAAGATTCCTAAAATCTTTAATACTCTTTGTAAAATCTATTGCTTCTTTGAAAGTTTCAATTGAACGGTTAAATTCCCCGAGTTTTCTAAGTATTTCTGCATAGTTCCTTAAGAGAATAGATCGACCGTAAGGAAAATTAATCTCTTTAGATATTCTTATGCATTCTTCTAATTCCTTAGTACTTTCTTGAAGTTTTCCTTCTTTTAATAAAATTGTAACGTAATTATTCCGAGCTTGGATAGCCATTAAAGGTGCAATATCCTTAGAAAGAGCAATTGTTCGGTCTAACAAGCGTTTTGACTCTTCAACTTCTCCTATATTAAGTCGATTTATTGCTAATCGATTTGTTGCTTGAGCTTCCTTACGCTGTAAGTTTAATAATTGATAGATTTGAATCGCTTTAAGAATTTTTTGATAAGCTTGTTCATAGTTTCCTTCTTCATTATCTATAGTTCCCAATCCACTAAGTGCATCCGCTTTTTCTTCCAACGAATTAAGTCTTTCAGCTTCATTCAACACATCAAGATATTGCTCTTTTGCTTCGTGAATTTGATTATTTGCCCAATTACAATAAGCTAATAATACTTTCAATTTCAAACGTTGAAGTTCAGACCATGGATATGTTAATAATTGTTGAATACGTTCTTTTGCTGCGTTTGTATCTGTGAATTTTAATTTATCAAGCTCATCAAATTCTTTCTTAAAATTTAACATAAATTATCAACTATTTAGCCGAAATACTCTCATCCATATTATACTTCTTATTCTTAAAAAATTTGCTCGATGAGAAATTTTCTTTTTCTTATATCTTTTTTTTTATTAATTACTATTTGAATTGAATTGAAGTGAAGTGAAGTGAATTGAAGTGAAGTGAAGTTCTTAAAAAAATAGACATACATAAATAGATCTGTTTATATTAATCTATTATGACCCAGAAAACTATATCACTTTCAGAAAAAGCATATAAAGAATTAAAAAAAGCAAAAAAAAAAGGGGAATCTTTTTCAAAAACAATATTAAGGATTCTTGGAATTTCTGATAACGCAGATATTATGTCCCTAGCAGGTACTTTCACTGAAAATTCAGATGAATGGGAACAAATTGAACAAATTCTGTATAAAAATCGAATAGATGATAATGATTTGGATATTGAAGAAATTGAGGAATAATTATGCCGATACTAGATACAGATATTTTAATAAGCTTTTTGAGAAATAAAAAAAAGGCAGTACAAGAAATTAAAAAACTAATCGAATCAGAGTCAAATCTTAAAACAACTATAATTAATGTGGGTGAATTATATACAGGTGCGTATTTATCTTCTCAAATAGCAAAAGATATAAATGCGATTGAAAAATTATTAAGAAAATTTGATATTATCGAATTCTCAAATGAAGATGCTCGTATATTTGGCCAAATTCAAGCAAATTTAATAAATACAGGAAACAAAATAGGAAAAATGGATATGTTGATTGGTTCAATTGCATTAAATCATAGTGAAACATTATATACCAGAAATGTCAAACATTTTTCAAAAATTCCATTATTAAAAATTAAAAATTGGTTCCTCGATTAATTATGTGAAAAAGTATCGAATTAAATTCACAAATTGTGAAAAATATGAATTGAGAAAATGCTATATTATATTAATTTTTCTTATTTCTATCTTCAATTATTTTTTATTTTAAGAGCCTTTATCAACATTTGATAGATTAATAAAAAAATAAAAATCCTGCATAATTTACGCATTTACCAATATTCCATCCAAATTTGAAATTTGTCGATCAAAAATTTAGAACTTTTTTTATCATTTTCAACTATAATTTGATTAAAAATAGTCAAAAATCAACCCATAATTATATTTTTTAAAGTTCATCTTTGCCGACTGAAATAATTCTTGGATAAGTTTGATTATTGTCGGAAAATGAAAGAATAAAATGAAAATTCTGTCAAAAATAAAGAAGTTGCTAGAACCTCTTAAAAAAGACACTCAATTTTTCTATTTAATTTGGATAACTTTTATTAAGATGCTGTCTTTTTATATCTTGTTTGGAAAATAATGTTTACTTCAAGATAATAGGAATGTGTTTCAATTTTTTCTTACTTCTCGCAAGAAAGCCCAATTGAATTTCATCTCCACCAAATTTTGTGTTGACTGTTTTTCAAGCCTCTTGTTCGTTTATGAACAAGAATTTAATAAAGTAAGTGAAATAATATGGCTACTGGAACTGTTAAGTGGTTCAATTCCCGCAAGGGATTTGGTTTTATTACTCCTTCTGAAGGAGAAAAAGATGTTTTTGTGCATTATTCCGCAATTGTTACGGATGCAAACGAATTTGCAACCTTATACGAGAATGATGAAGTTGAATATGAATCTGTTCAGGGTGAAAAAGGTATGGAAGCTCGAAATGTGAAAGTCACAAAGAAAGCTCCCCGCCAAGAACGACGCAGTCGTAATTATAACAATAATTATTATTAAGCGCGGAAATAAGCACGGCGATCCGGGAATATCGACCGTACCGAATGTTAGAAATGGTGAAATTTTATCCCGGTTTTATTTTTGTTTTTTGTTTTCTTTACACATTAATTAACCTGAGCAATAATATTAACGGTTAATAAATGAAAGAGTTTATTTTTCTTCTTTAATGGTTATCTTTCATTATATGAATTTATTTTTATATTGTAAGAGAAAATTATACTTTGTTCTTTAGCATAATGACAGAATTTTGGTGTTGATAAGTTTTAACTGGGGAAATCATCTGGAAGAATGAAATTAATAATAAATTTTTTTGCTGTAGTGCGATAGAATTTCATTAGAATATTATACGTATTACGCTCTATTCGTTCGACATATACTAAATCATGATGCATGAGTTCATCCAAGTGTCGTTTAATTGTTCCTGGATTCATCCCTGTTTTTTTCTTTAAGTCTTGGATGGTCAAAGCGCGGGAAAAAATTTGTTTTAAAATCAATTGTTTTTTAGCATGCATTACCTGAACCACTAACTTTGGATCTTTTATGGTGCGCTCTTCTACTGGAGTTGGACCGTGATAATATTCAGAGTTTGGTTCAGTCATTTTTATTCCTCATATATATTCTTTATTTTTGGTTTGATTTTTTGGTTTGATTTTTCTGTTTTCTTTTAAATTTGAATTATTTCTTTTAATTTTGCATATTATTCTGCATATTTGAAGAAGAATCTATATTTTATTTTAATGAATCATGAGAATCATAATTATTTTGAAAAATCTCAGAGTTCTTGGAATTGATTCTTATATAACTGTTATTGTAAATTCCAGTTGCTAAAAGCGTCAAAAGCGGAAATCCAATTAATAATAATAAAAGCATGAAACCTAAAGCCAATATTAGCACAAATATATTTTCTTGATGAGCAGATGGGAAAATAATAATAAATAGATTCAACAATAATATGGGTAGAAAAAAAACTGTGAAGAAAATACCCCATGCTTTTACTATTCTACGAAATTCTGTTTTAAAAATGATATAACTTTCTTTTAAAGCCTTCCATAGATTATTCTGATATACTACACTTGGAAATGAGTGAATCCATAGCAGGAACCAGAAAAATTGAAAGATAATACGTAATCCAAGTACAAACCAATGACCTAAAGTAAATTCACCAATAACAGGTTCTGAATTCTTAAAACCGATAAAGGGTCCTGAAAAAATCCACGATAAGGCTAACTGTAATATCGTAAGTAAATAAAATTTTGCCCAATGAGATCGGAAATAGTGAAAAGAACCTTTGAATTGAGCAAACATATCGCCAGAATTAATTATATCATTAGCTAAACCAAATTGACAATTCATGAATCCCATTAGGATTATGCCAAAAATAAGAGAGATGCCTAACCTAAAAAGTAATGAAATGGCAAACTTATCACGTAAATCATAGAAAAAGTTAATAAATGTATAGTTCGGTATGATTGAAATAATTGAAAATAAAAGAGTTAAGCTTCCAAAAAACAGAATTAGAAAAGCAGCAATTGCGAAAAATTCTGTAAATAGGAAAGCTTTATAATTTTCTCGTAGCATTTGCCAACTTTGCTTCAGACTCATTAGAGTCGAGGGAGGCGTGCGAGAATTAGGGTTCACCGACATCTTAAGTTTCATACAAGACCGATTCTCTTATATTTTTTTGGTTGATAAAAAAGGAATTTGATAAAAAAGGAATTTGATAAAAAAGGAATTTTGTAAGAATTTATTAAAAGAAAAAATGACAAATCAAAGATAAATTTATAATAAATATTCTATACTTGTTTTCTCTTATATACGAAATATGCTATCGCAAGACAAATTACTGCGTAAATTAACAAACCAACAATTGCACCTGTAGCACTTGGAGTAATCCATTGATAATAGGTGTTTCCATCAGATGCTTCTACTCCTGGCCCTCGTTTAAATGCAATTTCCCGAAATCGATTGTCATCAGCTGGCATATTGAACCATTCTATGATAATATTTGAATAATATGTTAAAAAATACAGAGGTTCTGCAGTGATTCCTGTGAACATAAATATCATAGAAAGTAAATTGAAAATAATCAGTAATAATAATAAACCACTAATCATTGCTGTTGCAGATCGTTTGAACATGCTACTTAACATGGTAATGAATGCAGAAACACCGAATAAATACCATTCTGCCCACAACATTGAGCCCCAAACGATTTTGGGAACCCCATTATATTCAATAAATGTGGTTATTCCAACTAATAAATAAAAGAAAGCCACGCTTAAAGCCGCATAAACATATCGTGCGAAGAATCTTCCAATTAGCAGTCTTTCTTTAGGTATCTTTGGAAACAGTAAATTCCCAGTTTGTTTTTCGAAATCTTCTGCAATAATTGAACCGAAAAATGTAGTTCCAATTATTAAAATTAATAGATCAATCATTCCAAGATAAGATTGAAAATAATCTACAGCTTCAGTAGGCATTTCCGCACCTTGATTTTCTTGAATAAGTTGAATTATTAAGAAAAGTAAATATATTCCAAGCGCGGTAATTAGCATTGCCATAAATTTCTTTGCATTTCTAAGGAATTCAAAGGACACTGTTTTTTTTATTTGAATCCAACCTCGTCGCATTCCTACACCGATCTTTTCTGTTTGTTCTAATTGAGAAATTTCTATTAAAGGAATTTTAGGTGTGGATTTTACATTATTTGAATGTTCGATTTGTGTGCTCATTTTTAATCTCCTCTATACCTTTACTCCGGGTGTTTTTGTTTTTGTTTTTGTTTTTGCTTTTGTTTTTGTTTTTGATTTCGAATTAGAAGCTATATTTTGATTTGCTTGTATAAGCGCTTTTTGATTTGAATCTTCTTCATCCATGAATTTTAGATAAAGATCTTCTAATAACCCAGCTTTAGGAACTGAAAATTCCAAAACTTGAAAATTAGCTTTGAACAAAGCTTGAAATATCTTTAATTGATTCTCTGGGTTACCATTAAATAATATCTCAATCTGCTTAGAATTGGGATTAAATCTGATTGAATTTTCCTCTGGTGCTAGACCGGTTAATGGTTCTACTATTTGATTCAGTTGTGCAATTCGATTTGCAATTTCATCATCAGAGTATGAATTCAATTTATAAAGTTCTAACTCAATAATACTTCCTTGAGCCCTTTGTTCTAAGTTTTCTAGTGTATCTAAAGCAATTATTTTTCCATTTGAGATTATAGCAACACGATCAGCTACTTCACTAACCTCATAAAGTAGATGACTACTTAGAAAGATGGTTTTTCCCATTTCTTTAAGTTTCAAAATTAGTGTTCGTATTTCAGCGCGAGCTCTTGGATCTAATCCTGTATGTGGTTCATCCAATATAACTATATCTGGATCATGCACAATTGCGCTCATTATTCCAATTTTTTGGCGCATTCCTTTTGAAAATCCCTTCATTTTTACATCAATCCAATCAGATAATTCAACCATTTCAACAACTTCTTCAACACGTTTTTTGACTTTGTTATGAGGATATCCCTTTAATTCAGCAAAATAGCTTAAAATCTCTCTTGGAGTCATGTTTCCATAGAATGTAGGGTTTTCAATCAGAAATCCAACATTGTTAAGTAAGATATCTTTAGACTGATTTGTTAATGGTGCCAAATGATCATTTGCTCTTATAAATATCGTTCCTTCTGTAGGTCGTAGTAATCTCGCCAACATTTTCATAGTCGTTGATTTTCCTGCTCCGTTTGGTCCTAAAAATCCAAGTACTTCACCACGAAAGATTTCAAAAGAAATATTAGACACAGCAGTAAAATTACCAAATTTCTTGGTGACATGTTCAAAGCGAACAAACGGTTCTTTATTTTTATTCAAATCATCTTGTAATGTCATATTTTGATCACAGTTCATTTAGTAATAAGATAATTGCAGTTGCAATATTACAAACGTTTGCATAAATGCAAAACATTACCTTATAGAATTAATAGAATTATTAGTATTTAAATTTTGCATATTTGCAAAATATATTAATTTGAATTTTTAGTTGGTTATTTTGAGTTACAGAAATCACATTTAGAAAATTTTTTTTTCTATTTTCTTAAAAGAAAAAGCTTCAACATTGGTGATAAAAAACCTTTTTTGGAGTTACAGCTGATTTTTCTTACTAATGGAAAATTTACCCACACTTCGAACTTATTATTGTTTAATTGTTGAACAGTATTTGAAAGAAAAATTTCCAGGTAAAGCACAAGTTTATAGTGACAAATTCAAGAAAATTTTTGAAGAATTAATTGATTCTCCTAAAAATAGTCAATTTTTTGGGAATAAAACTGCAAATTTACATGCAATCAACCCAATTTTTGTGATTGCGTTTTCTAAAGCAATAGAAGCAGAAAACTATCAAAAGAATCAAATTCAATCCATGATCATGGAGATTTATAAAATAATGGTTAAACCATTATTGGATAAACAGTTGCAATCTATGAAAAATGCAAAGATTCCATGGAAACATTTTATCGAAATTACAAAAAACGGAAATCACAAATTATATGAAAATGAATACTTTCAAGTTGAATATGTTGTAGAAGACAGATTACGGTTTGGATTTAATATTAACAGATGCTACTATTTTGATATTTTTAAAGCAAATAATCAAGAAAGACTTGCATCAATACTTTGTCAATATGATAACCTTTTAGCTGAAAACCTGAATAAATGGGTTCGATTTCAGCGTAATTCTACGATTGCTGAAGGAAATTCCAAATGTGAATTTCGATATTTTCGGAATATTTGAAAAAATCGAGATTTTAAAAATATTGGCTGACTTCTCACACTTCTCACACTTGATAAATTTTTTTACTAATTGTTCAGTATGGCTTAATAAGAAAGAAAAATTTAATTTTTAATTTAAAGAGGATCTAACAATTTTTATTATTGTAAAGATTTTTAATTTTACGGCTCAATATTGCTCTGATTTTATATTTTTATCCTGTTTTTATTTAGTCGGTTTTTTTGGAATAATATTTAGTGAAATACTAAACATCATAAAGGATAGCAAGGATTTTATCTGTATTCTAATTATTAGTGACAAATTGATAAAAACCAGACTTTGGTGAAATGGGCAAATATTTATTGTTTAATTACTAGCAGATTGAAAAAGACCAAATTTAACCTAATCACCAAATGATATTGCAAGAATATCGAGATTGGCTTGTGGATCTATTTTTTCAAACTTTTGATTTATAACGAAATTAACATTTACCAGAACCAGATGGTGGATGAGAATAATGTAATAAAATTTATTTCAATGGGGACCTTAAAAAAAGATTTTTTGTGAATTCCGGAAGGCTTATAACAAGAAAATCAAAAGCTGTAATAATGAAAATAGTTTTTGTAATCACTTCCCGGGGAACTGTTGCTATTACAGTTAATTCAGGTGATTCGGTTAATGATTTAATTAAACGAGTGAGGGAAGCTTCTGGAGTGAATTATCAATCTTTTGATCTTTATACCCCACTTGGTATAATTAGTAATGATAATTCAGATATTTATAATTTGATTAATGATCAATCAAAAGTAAAATTTTTTGAGAAGGATTTTATTATAAATTTAGAAATTGATAAAAGAATTAAAGGGTCTAATTATGGAATTTTGTATCTCGATAATATAAAATTAACAAAAGTACCAATGGACAAAATCCAAATTCTAAATAATAAAGAAAATATACGTGTACTCAATTTATCTTATAATCGACTTGGAATTTTACCAGAGAGCATAGGTAATCTTAAGTACCTTCAACAACTGAGAATAAACGATAATGAATTAAGTTCTCTCCCTGAGAGTATAGCTAAGCTCACCAACCTACAGATATTAGGAATTAATTATAATCTATTGTCTTTTCTCCCAGGAAGTATAGGAAATCTAGTTAACCTTACATACCTTAGTCTAGAAGGTAATTTATTAACTACTCTTCCAGAGAGTATAGGTAAGCTTGTCAACCTTAAAGAATTGAATTTAGAAGGTAATAAAATAACTACTCTCCCAGAGAGTATTGGTGACTTAACTAACCTCCAAAAATTGTATATTAATAGAAATCAATTAAATTCTATACCTGAGAGTATAAGTAAGCTTGTCAATCTTAAAGAATTGTATTTAGAATATAATGAATTAACTACTCTCCCAGAGAGTATAGGTAAGCTTGTCAACCTTAAAGAATTGTATTTAGAATATAATGAATTAACTACTCTCCCAGAGAGTATAGGTGACTTAACTAACCTCCAAAAATTGTATATTCATAGTAATCAATTAAATTCTATACCTGAAAATATCGGAGATTTAACTAACCTTCAAGAATTTCAAATTAATAATAATCAGCTAAAGTCTCTTCCCGAAAGTATAGGAAAGTTAACTAATCTCCAAAAATTGTATATTCATGGTAATCAATTAAATTCTATACCAGAGAATATAGATAATCTGAGGTCCCTCAAAAGTTTATATATTACGAATAACAAATTAACATCTCTTCCAGAGACCCTGGGTAATTTGGCTAAGTTGACTTATCTTGATATTGAGGATAATAAAATAGTTAAATTGCCGGATAGTATAACTAAATTGAAGCTAAAAACCTTAAATATACAAAGAAATCCACTTAAATTATCAAGAAAGATCAAAAAATGGATTAAATCAATAGATAATGTGCATCGATAAAAATACCTCTGCTTCCATGTTCAACAACTGAAATAAAAAGGAAAAAGGTTATATGAAGATAAAAAAAGCGACCATTGTCAAAAATGCAATAATATATACTCTTGATCAGAGCAACTCAATTTTTGAATCAATGCTGATTATCGATGGATTTATAGAAAAATTAGGAACAATAGAAGAAATTGATGAATTTTGGAGAGATTATTATAAGAAAAATAATTCTTTAAAATTCAATGTTGAACTAAATGAAATTGATTTACAAAAGAAATTCGTCTATCCAGGCTTTATTGATGCGCATCTTCATCCTATTACTTGTATTGTAAATAATACATGCTTTAATTGTGAAAATCTCCGTTCATTTGAAGAATTTGCACAAGGATTAAAGAATTTTGCTAGAAAACTTTTCACAATAAATACACCTGTATCATCAGGTGAAAATCAAAAATATTCTTCAGATCAGTGGATAGTCGCGATTAAGTTCAATGAACAAAATTTCACCGATCCTAATCAACGAATTCTACCAAATCGCTGGAATTTAGATGATGTTATTTCTTCACATCCTATAGTGGTTTATCGCTACGATTTACATATTGTTTGTTTGAACTCAAGAGCTTTAGAAATTCTTGGAATAGATAATTCACCTTATTCTTTAGATTCAAGACATAAAATTCAATATGGAGAAATTAGAGTGGATAAAAATGGCATTCCAAATGGGCTCTTAACCGAAGATGCGATGAAACTACTCGATCCTATGATTCCCATACCAACTAAATCTGAATTAATAGATGCGATGAATAGATTTTCTTTTGAATTAGGATCTCATGGGATAACTGCTATAGGTGCAGTAGTTTCAGAGCAATATCTCCCAATATTAGAAAAGTTGGATTTTTTTAAATCTTTTCCCCAAGATGTCGCTTTTTATTTCAATGTTAAAGAAATCTCTAATGTAATTTCGTTACGAAAGAAAATCCAAGTAATTTCATCAAAAAAAGATCACATTTCTGTAAATGGATTAAAAAGATTTATGGATGGCTCGTTTGGAGCAAAAACCGCTTGGTTATATCAACCTTACAATAATTTAGGAGAAACGGATACAAAAACAAACGATACTTTTTTATCGGGAATGTGTGCTACAAATTTGGAACAATTAGCAAGGGATCTTAAAGAAGCTTCTAAACAAGAATTAGATGTAATGGTGCATGCGATAGGAGATCGCGCTAATAAAGAACTTGTTGCATTGATTTCTAATCATTGGAAAAAATTTAATCTAAAATCTAATAAACATAATTTTCCTCGTATTAGAATTGAACATGCATCAATGTTGTCAATCGAAGTTATTAGAGAAATGGCCAAGTTAAATATAATTCCTGTATCGCAACCGGAATTTATCCGAAGTGAATCTTCTTGGTTGATTGATTATATTGGAGACGAGAGAATAAAGATAACATATCCTTTTCGAGATTTAATTAAACATGGATTACCTTTAGCAGGAGCATCAGATGCGCCAGTTGAATCTTTAAGTGTTTTGCGTGCTTTACAAGATTGCATTTTACGTTTTGGATTAAATCCCAGTCAATCAATTTCTATACAAGATGCACTTAAATTATATACTCAAAATGCAGCTTATGCAATTCATCAAGAACATATAAGAGGAACGTTAGAAAAGGGAAAAATCGCAGATTTTATTGTTTTCAAAGATGATCTTTTAAAAATAAACCCAAAAGAAATAGATAAAATAAAAATTTATCAAACATACCATAGAGGTATTTGTATTTTTGATAATAATATAAAAAGAGCTTAGAGATCCTTATTATTTTTGAGATTGTTCATGACACCATTGCTCTTTGCATTGGCGGGAGCAAAATTTGTGCTCAGGTGGATCTTGGCTGATATTTTTATGTACAACATGTCGTTTTGGAAGAGGTTTTCCGCAATAATTGCATTTTTCGGGCTGTTTAATTGATTTTGGTAATATGATATCAGAAAAATTTGATACTCCCATAAAAAATTTAATATGAAATTATTCTTTAAATTATCGAAAAAACTTCAAGTGTGCTTCAACAGCAAAAAAATTTTTGATCAAACTTAATCATTGATCGCTTAATTTATATAGATCTTTCCTAAATTTAATTCTATGGTGACCATCTCCGAAATATCACGCCTTCTTGGAGTTACTCCCGCAACTCTGCGCAGATGGGATAGAAACGGATACCTCGTTCCAAAAAGAACTTTTGGAAATCACCGCCGATACTCATGGGAACAGTTGGCGGATTTTCTGCTCGAATCGGTTAATCTACCCTGCTAACAAGCGGAGGAAACTGTAAAATCGACCTATATCTATGCAAGAGTTTCATCGTTCAAGCAGAAAAAGGATGGAAATCTTGACAGACAGGTCGAACGATTGAAAAAATATCACAAAGAGCATTTTACTGATGAATCACCTGCCAAAGTAATTAAAGAATACGGCTCTGGACTGAATCCGATGCGTCGAGGGTTGTGGCGGCTGCTGAAGCAAAATGAGCAGAGGAAGATGGCACGGGTGCTGATTGCTTATAAAGATCAGCTCACAAGATTCGGATTTCCGTTTTTAGAATATGTTTGCAGAATTTACGATGTGCCGATAATCGAGGTGGAGCGTGGATTGAATACTTCTTTAGAGGAACAGCTGGTGACGGATTTGATGGCGCTGATTGCGTCGTTTTCGGGCAAATTGTATCAGTTGCGGGCGCTTCAGGCAAAAGGCTACGATAGAGAGGAGAAAGAGCGGGAAAGAATTGATGCCATTATCGAGAGGTATGTTAGGAGGGATTCGGAAAGAAAACTGAGCAAGTTGACAAGTTATGGAGTCTACGAGAAGTAAAAGAGATTCCGATTGAATTTACCCATAACCCAAGGCTGTGGATTAACATTTCAAATCTTCCTCACATCCCTCATATTTCCTTTCTACCGATTGAGCTTTGGGACTGCACCCAGTTTGAAAACAGCGAATCATTCATGTATGATTTTGATTCTTTCATCCATCCCCGAAAGCAAGAGAATATCGAGCGTTATAAGGAGTGGGAGAAGCTATTTTTTGAAGAATACGGGTTTGAAACAGTTTGGACCGCTGAGCGGATTAAATTTATGGATTATGCGTTAATTGCTGCGGAGCAAATTCCAGAAAAAGAACTGCGTGAAGAATTTATAAGGTGGGCAAAAAAGTTCAGACCCAGATTTAAATTGAAAAGCGGTTATGAATTGATAATGTAAATCTTCTGATAAATGAGAACAACACATTTAGAAAAGTCAACAAGTAAAATTAAAATAAAAACCTCGGATACTAATCAAATATCTTTATCAGAATATACAGCCAGAAAGAATTTTGAGCAGAGAAAATTGATAAAACATTCAAACAGTACTGTAAAAGCGGTTGCTCTACTTCAGCAGAAAAAAAACCAGATAGAAAATTAATTTAAAATTGAGGGTATTTTAAATTTCAAAGATTCGAATTTTTTCATTTCATCATCTTAATTCTTCCGACTCAAATCTAAAATATCCTTCCTTATTTTTTGTCGATTTTACCAAGGTGCTAAATTTAAGATATGTAATTCAAAAATTATAATAAAATAGACATTAGATTGAAGAATTTATAAACAGGATGGTAAATTTTTAATAAATTTTTTGAAAAAATCGAGTTCGACAAAAAAAGAATTGCGATATTTCAGATATAAGTCGGATATATATGAATGATATTCAAAAAAGCGTTTAAATTAAAAAAGATAAAATATCCTCAATTAAAAATATTAAAGAATGTACTCGAGCTTCCTAATACTTACTCAAAAAATCATATATGAAGCGCGTCATCAATAATAAATCAACCAGATTAAACCGAAACATTGCCCATAATTTATTCCGTGCTGTTTTCCGTTCATCTGAAGCGTCAATTAATCACTGTCTGCAAAATGAAGATCTAAAGCAATCGGTAATATCGTATATACAGAATCTTTGGCCTTCTGTTGGATCTCAATTTTTCATACACGAAAACAATCCTAATTCATCATTTATCAAAAATATTTTCAAAATGCATTCCCGAATCAATTTTGAAAGCTTATGGAAGTATAAAGCGACCAAAGGTGAATCATTTGCTCTTGAAAAAGTCCGATGGCTTCGCGGCTTACTACCTGATTACACCCAAGAAATGGGAAGCATGAAGGGAATAAATGTGAAATATGTTCCTGCAGCCTATACTTCAAAACTGAGCATAAACGGAACCGAAGGCAAAAAAGGATTTCTCATGGCTTTTCATAATAATAGAATATTTCCTGTAAAAGGACCGGGATATACTGTCAATTTTAATGAATTTGCTGCTTTTATTTTGAAAAATCCTGATAAATACGAGTATAATTTTACGGCTCCTACAAAAATAATTGAATCATGTAAAAATTACTTCAATTCTAAAAAAAATAAAACTAATATCGTCTTTGTTTCAGCTTCTCAAGGAAATACGTTTTTTTATGAAAATACAGTTAAATCTGAAAATGATGAAAAACCAAAAGCAGAAAAATTTATCGTCGATCGAGATGTTAACGGCGCTTAAAACATTGCCAGATATAATAAATTGAAATATTTTGAAGAAACGGTAAATTTGCAGATTGATCGATACAAAAATACAGGAAAAAGAAATTCAAAATCCATGAAAAGTGGACAAATAAACTTTTCAGCGGTTTGCTTAAGGTTTTGGATACATCCTTCGGCAGTTATCATCCATACGGTTCGTTATAATGGTTCGATTGGCGTGAATTATCAAATCAAATCAAACCTAAAATTTTATCAACTTAGAAACGAATAATTTTACTACTTGGTGAAATTATGAATTTAAAAAAATTTATTCGGTTTCTTTTAAAATCTAGCATCAAAATTATTTCTTTATCTATAACACTTACGTTATTAATTGGAAGTATTTCAATTTTTACAGTTCTCTCTGATCCTGCGAACATCACGGCAGATTGGGAGAATATGGATATAAATATTGGTCCTACTGGAAATCGATTTGCTTTAAACATGACCTTCGAAAATTCAGGTTATTTTGATTTCGATAATTTCACAATATTTGTACAATTCACTCTTGAGAATAAAACATCTCATGAAAATTTCACAATTTTAAACGAAATATTATTCCAAGACACACTAACATCCAAAAATCAACATGTTCTTCATCTTCTTGCTTTAGAAAGTGATTTCCAAACATTGCATTTGTTAAGTGATAATGGAAATTCTTGGAATGATCCAGACGTTCAAGTTTATATAGATAATGGAACAATATCTGAAGAAAATGCGTCAATTTTTGTTTACCCATATCTTCTTTGGCATTATGATATTCACTTTTCACTAGGTATTCAATCTACGTATTTCTTAAACCTAATTACAATTGGTTTGCAAATTCAGTATCTTTATACCTATGATGATGCAGGTTTTACTTCAGATTATCCTACTTACAAAGATTCATTATTACCCTAAAAAAAAGCAGAGTGTAATTAAAAAAACTAAGAATTATAAATAAAATTTAACAACAAATCAAAAGGGATATAATTATCGGATACAGAAAGGAAAAGGATGAGAGCTAAAATATGAATAAGGTTGTAGGAAATATTATCAAGGGATTTTTTGCAGCAGTAATGAATTGGTTCGTAAAAGTTACTATTCCAATTGCTATTTTTACCTACCTCTCGGGATACGACGTTTTAGGAATTGAAATTTTTTCTGAAGAAAAGGTAGCAATAATCACTTATTGGATCTGGGGTGTTGGAATTATAACTACTGCGATTCGATTTTGGGTTGCCAGTAGTCCGAAGTATTCAGTTAGAAAAGCTATTGCAGAGATTTTTCTCTTAGCTGCAAATCTCTTTTATATGTATGTGTACCGTTTTTCGGGGATAATGGAATTTGAGAATATATCAATTTCACTTACTGAAAAACTTAGTACTTCCATATCTTTGAATTTAAACAATTTAATTTATGCATCTATGGGACTTATGGGTTTAAATATCATTATCTATTTGTATGATTTAATTTTGGCGATTTTTAGCCCAATTGAACCAAATTCTAATAAAAATGAGAAAGAAATCAAGAAATCACAAAAAAAATCTAAAAAAAGAAATACAAATAGAAACGTGTCCAAGAGTAAAAAGAAAAATACTATGAATTACGAACATGAATCTAAAAGTCATAAAAAATTAGAATATAAATCAGTATTTGGTGATGATATAAAATGAGATTATTAAAAATATTAAAAATGATATGGTTTCTTCAAGTTCCAGACTTTACTGAAATATTAGAGAAGATTTATACTGCTATTGAAATAATTTTACCGTATTTAGTTCCATTTATGAATTTTGTACAACCTTTGGTCTCTAGTTTTGGAAATTTCTTACGGAATTTAATTGCACCGTTTTATAGTAGCTTAAATTTACCTGCAGATTATTATATTACAAGGAATTTTATTCCATATTACATAATTGGTGGAGTTATTTTGTTATTTGCAATATTTGCTGCAATTAAATGGCCAAAACAAATGAATATAAAGAAAAAAGATGAAAGTTAGAAAGAAAAATTCTTTTTTGGTGTGAACTTAAATAATTTATAATGCGTGTAATTGTAAAATTTCGTTCGATGTTTAATCTTGTATGGGGTTCTAACGTTTCTGGTTATAAAGCCTTTGCTTTTGTGAAAGGTTTTCCTGCGACTTTTTTTTTAACAGAACGTCGAGCGATAATTGTTGGTAATTTTATGGAAAAAATGGGATGGTTTCATAAAAAGAAAGTTCATAGAGTTATTTTTGAAGCCAGTTTGCAATATTTAAAAGAATTTAAAATGAAAATTGATCCTCCAAGACGAATTTTTACTGCATTTTTATCTTTTCATGCTCATGGGCAATTACAAGAAGATAGTGTTATTCAATTTATGAAAATAAAACCTGAAATTGGTAAGATAATCGAAGAATATGTGAAGGATCTTAAGATTAAAAATCCTATAGAAGACTCAGGTATTATTTTAGTTGATGAGAATGCACCTCCAATTCAACAATGGTTGAATAAAAGATTTGGAAGTAAAAAAGGAACACCAAATTTGACTTTTTAATCAATATTTTTGCCTTTTTTATTTAGATGAGATTATTCCTTTTTTATTTTAAAAAATTTTTTTCTTAATTATTCACAAGTACTTCATCATTTTCTAATGGCAATTTACATACAACCAGAATTGTTTTGATTTGCATTGGTTTAAGTTGAAAATGCAGTTTTTGCCCTACTATTCTAATTTCGCCGGGTTGAATATTTTGGTTAACAATTTTTTCAATAGGATCAATTTCAGTTACTTCTTTTATCACTATATTCTTATGAAGTATTATTTTTGCTTTAGTTATAGGTTTAGATTTATCTAAGTTAACACAGCGAATGATGAAAGGTAGTTCACTCATGGAAGGACGGTAAAACCATTCAGGTGCTTCACGCATGTAAGGTTCCATTTCCTTTACACTCATAATTTCAACGGTTTTCGGAAAAACATCAATTAATGAAAATGAAGGATGAACTGCATTTGTTGGAACAGCAATTAGTGGTGTATTATACTCTTGATATTGATGATATATTTCTAAATCATTAACTTTTTCAGTAACAGGTTCTAAAGCCCATAATATGCGGTGAAAACCCATTTCTTGAACATGAATTTGTTGAGAGTAATCAGAATCTAATGAAATTGGGTTTGTTTTTGGTATGATTGTTGCTTTAGAACCAATAAGCTTGATGATAGTTTTACTTGAATTAACATGAATATAATGCTTATTCTGGGCAAAAAAAGCAATTCCCTCACCAGAAGATAAATTAGATTGCTTATTTTTAGTTCGTCTGATAATAAAATCTTGACTTTTAAGATCGATCATTAATTCTCTATTATATTCATTTCTTTTTCTATCTTTTCCAATATTATCCAGTGGTAATTCCGAAATATTTGAAATCTCAAATGATTCTAATCCAATAATAGATTTTGTAGTTATTTTTGGAGTCGTTTTTGATGTTTCAAAATTAAAAAGTAATTCAGAATGAGGTTCCTGCCAATTGATTAAAATTTCAACTTCAATTCGGCTAGATTTATGGTAAAAATAATAATTAACATGAAGTTCTGTTCCTGTGTGTAGCTTTTGATAGTGACATCTAAGTGAATAGCGAATTGGTCCTTTTTCTTCAAATTGGATTGATTTAATCTTAAATTCTTTTAGATTTTGATAGATTTTTTTAATAGGTTGCATAATTGAAGATTTAGAATTTAAAATATGTGAAGAAGATTGAATATTGAAATAATATCCATCTGGTTTTAAAAGATTTAATTCAGAATTTGTAGATGTTTTTTCGCTTAACCATTTAATATAACCTGTATCTTTAGCAATTTTTACCTTGATAAACGCATTTTCAAAAATAAAATCATTTCCATATTCTACTAATAATTTTTTTCGATTTTGTATTTCTATCGATGATTTAATTCCATAAATATTACTTATTCCAAAAGGATCAATTTCTGCATGTGGAGGGAGATAAATCAATAAATTTTCCTTTTCTGCTCTTTCGAAGGTATAAAGTTTATCCCTGGCTGTTTTTCTATCGAAATCTTCATCATTATAATCAATTTGTACATTCAGATCTTGGAGTTCACAAATATCTTCTAATTCTTGT
Source organism: Candidatus Harpocratesius repetitus (assembly GCA_021498095.1). GTDB lineage: Archaea > Asgardarchaeota > Lokiarchaeia > Sigyniarchaeales > Promethearchaeaceae > Harpocratesius > Harpocratesius repetitus. The sequence goes on from JAIZWK010000001.1 coordinate 2,659,554, forward strand.
TCAATGTTTTTTAGATAGTTTATTCCCTCCACAAATGTTAATCCCAATTGAATTTCACGGTTAAAAGTAAAGGGTGAATATGCAATATTTTGAGTTATTAATGGTTGATTATTGGCATCTAAGACATGAGCAAAGGAGCGTGCAGGAAGTATTAAATATCCCGACCTTTTCCAAGAAAGAGAATTAAATACACTGTAAACATCGTGATTTAAAGTCGATTTCATAGAATGTGCAATATGCATCATAGAATTTTCTTGAGTACTAAATAAGGCTGAGAAAATCGAATTAAATTCTTTTGCACTATCTCGAAGAACCTCTGTAATGACCTTTCCTGAAATAAGACTTTGATTATGTTGTTTTAAAAAAAGTTCCCATAGATTCGTCAATTCATCTTGAAAATGCGGCCCACCAAAAATACCAGAAAAAAGGGAAAGAAATTCGGTTTGAAAAAACAACTGCTCACAAGATTTAATATGAGAATTTATAAATGAAATTTGATGCTGAGCGGGGAAATTTTCTGAATACTTAATATTCGTGGATAAAACAGGTAAATCATCTCTATTTTGATCAACAAAAGACCAATAATTTTGAAGTGAGACTATTTTTCCTAATTTCATTGATTCTAATGCTTGTGCAGTTATTATTTTTCTTAATGGAAGCATTCTTGTTAGGCGATTTGGAAATGAATTATAGAGAATGAGAGGAAAACTTATATTAGCATTATTTTTTATCCATTTTTTCTGAAATTTAATAGTTTTATTAATACTTGATAAAATAGATGTGAAAGTCGTAGTTAACTCATAAATATCTTCATCGGTTTGTTGAACATCATTTACATTGACTTGGTTTTTGTTCTGCCAAATAAAATTTAAAGGAAAATTCAAATAATTTGGCTTTTTTTGAGTTGAAACTATAAGAAGTTGTGAAATTCCCATTTGTGAAAGAATTGGTATTATTTGAGAATCTAAATGTTTAGGATTTGTCAAGACTAAAGTAGAACAATCTGTATGAAACCATTTCAAGAGAAAACGTTGACCCATTAGTAAATTTCGAATAATAAGTTCTCCAGATAACATTTCAGGTAAAAAATCAACCCATCCTGCATTCACTATTTCCCATTTTTTTGTTTGAATCATATTTTGAATGTCCCGGAAATTTTCATTATAGTTTTTCCGAGTCCACTCAAGAAAAATAAGGGGACTTATACTCATTGATAAATCTATAAAAGGATCCTTTTCTCGAATAATAAGATAATCTTGAAAAAATTGGCTTATTTTATTATCAATCATATCGGAAAGACGGTTTTGTTTTGTAAAAGGCCAAATTTTCATCAAATTAAAGAAAAAATAATTTCTTTTTTCCTCATTTAAGTCGTTTGATTTTCTTTTGATTGATTTTTGAATTAAATCATAATATTTTATACGATAGATCCATCTTTTCCCTTTAAATAACAGATCTGCGAATATCATATAATAGCTAGAGTGGAATTCATCTCCTTAATAAGTTTTTGTCGGAAATCATAAGAGATCTGATATGAATAATTTAATAATCTACAAAATTAATAATGTATCCGAATTATAATAGTTCTACAACAGATTTTTACTCATTCTTTGAGAAATAAAATTCGTGCAAATTAAAATGGAAACACAGATCTGCGAATTAACTTGTCTTTTACGTGAATACTACGGGGATTATTATATTCCTGAAAATTGGGAAGAATCTCCAAAGTCGGTTAATTACATTGCTAAAATTACTCGAGGAGAGAAATTTATTTTTGATAGGAATTTTCTTCGAACTTATACACTTGATGGAAAAATTGTTTTCAAGAAATCTAATTTTAATGAAGGGGATATAATCGAGCAAAAATGTGTTTTTAAGCGGGGAAGCAAAGAAGAAGTGCTTTTCCATGGTTTCTTTGTTGTTCATTTTCATGAAAAAAAAATTTATGGAGAAGAAATTTCGCAAAAAGATGCATTAGAATATTTTGATTTAAAAGAAAAACTTCCCGACCTTGATAATTCACAACATAATAAGTTAAAGATGAAAATTGGTTCAGTTTTGCGTAAACTTGCCATAAAATATGGTGAAGAGACAGTTGTTAATATTCTTGCTGAAATTATTGATGAATATTTTCCCTCTCCCCAGAATTCCATAATTGATTGATATTTTTTTTCAGCGAAGCTTTCTTTTTTGAAGAGATATTATTGCTCTTGGAATGAAGAAAGAAAAGTACTATACATTACAAGATGGCAATATGAAGGTTTCTGAATGGAAAAGCATAATTTTCAATATTAAACCTTATCGTCCTTTTTCATTCACATTGAAAAATACTGCACTTCTTGTATTAGATATGCAAAATATATTTCTCCAGGAAAAATCACATGCATTTATTCCTTCTGGTCTAGAAATCATTTCAAATATTCAAAAATTAATTTCCCTATTTGATAGATTGAATTTACCAATTATTGCCACTCAACATTATAATGTTCCTGAAAATAATAATGAAAAAAATTTAATGAATAAATGGTGGAAACATCCGATTGAAAAAAAATCCAAAGATTTTCAGCTTAATTCGGCTTTAATTTTTCCTTCAATAACCATATTTCTTAAAAAAAAACATTACAGCGCCTTCTATCAAACAAAATTATCTTCAATTTTAAGAGCTCAAGAAATCACTTCTGTTGTAATTACAGGACTAATGACTCATCTTTGCTGCGAAACGACAGCCAGGGATGCTTTCATGCATGGTTTCCAAACTTTCTTTGTAATTGATGCAACTGCTACTTATTCTGAAGATCTTCATATTGGAAGTTTACGCGCTCTTGCTCATGGATTTAGTGTTTGTTTAAGTTATTTAGAAATCTTAGATTTTAGTAATAGCATAACCAAACAACCAAATGATTAAATGATTAAGTATTGGAGAGAATAATGTGCGATAATTACGTACCTATTGTGATAATTGGTGCTGGACCTGCTGGGATTGCTGCAGCTCTGCAATTGCAAAGGGAGGAAATACCCTTTATCATATTATCTAATGATGTTGGTGGATGTGTTAAAAACGCATTTCTGATTGAAAATTTAATTACATATCCTTTAGGAGTTTCAGGGGTCAACTTATCTGAAACTTTAGAGAAAGTAATTTCTCAACATAACATTCCAATTATCTTTTGTCAAGTTAAAAGTATTGATTATGAAGATGAGCGATTTTTAATTAAAACAGATGAAAAAAAATATACTTCTTCATATTTAATCTTGGCAATTGGTTCCATTCCTTCTAAACTGAATATTTCTGGAGAAAAAATTGCTTATGAGGATCATTTGCTTAATTACGAAATAAAAAATACTAACATTCAAAATAAAACAATAGCTATAATTGGAGGGGGAGATGTAGCTTTTGATTACGCTTTGAACCTCGTTAATAAAAATAATAAAATATTCATACTAGTTAGGTCATCCAATATAAAAGCGTTGCCTCGATTACAAGCGCTCGTAAGATCTCATAAATTAATTAAAGTTATTACCAATTTTCCAGTTGATAAAATCTCTGTAATAGATAAATCAGTTCGTTTATGGTCAACTTCTTCTTCATCAAATGAAAAACGCTCTATTAATGTTGATCATATTTTTGTTGCAATTGGGCGCCATCCAAATCAATTACTAATAGAATCGAAAATTAGAGAAATAAAAGATAAATTAATTTTTAAAAAACGACTTTATATAATAGGTGATTTTGCTCATTCTAAATTTCGACAAATTAGTATCGCCATGGGAGATGGAATTCAAGCTGCCATGAAATTGAGCAAAATTTGGGTAAGAAATAGACAGAATAAGAGAGAAAATTTAAAATTATAGAGAACTTTTTTTATTTTCATTACTCTAATTTATTTTGTATACTTGTTCACATAAAATTAAGTGAATACTGATTTGGTGAAATAATTGGAATTAGAAATTTTAAGAAAATTTGGTAAACCCGAATTAGCTACTTTATATATTGGCCGTTACAATAATGAAATTGTTGAATTTGTTGAGAGTGTACAACCTCCCTTTACCCAAAAAGAAAAATGGGTCTTGATTCTATCTACTTTATATGGTTGTCCTATAGGTTGTTTAATGTGCGATGCTGGAGAGTATTATCATGGAAAAATTTCGAAAAAGGGAATGTGGCAACAATTACATTATATGATTTCTGCTAAATATCCAGATTTAAATGTTCCTGTAAAGAAATTTAAAATTCAATTTGCTCGTATGGGAGAACCCAGTTTAAATGAAGCAGTTTTAGAATTATTAGCTGATCTTCCTCATTTATTAAATGCTCCTGGATTAATTCCTTGCATAAGTACTGTTGCTCCAGTTAAGGCTTCGAATTTTTTTAAAGAATTATTAAAAATAAAGCAGGAATATTATCGAAATGGGCATTTTCAACTTCAATTTTCTATTCATTCGACAAATCAAAAAGAAAGACGCTCAATAATTCCTATTCCAATCTGGACTTTCGATGAAATTTCTCATTATGGAAATATATGGCATGAAGCGGGAGATCGGAAAATAACCTTGAATTTTGCAGTAGGAGAAGGTGTTGAATTAAATCCTGAAAACCTTATTCCATATTTTGATCCTGAGAAATTTTTAATTAAAATAACACCTATCAATCCAACTAACCAAGCTAAACAGAATAAACTCAACAGTAAAATTACATCAGATATGTTAAACAACCAAATAATATGTGATTCTTTTCGAAAACTTGGTTATGAAACAATACTAAGTATAGGTGAATGGGAAGAAAATCAGATAGGTTCTAATTGTGGTCAATACGCCACCAAAATTATACACGGAGAAGTAAAATTAAAAGAAAATTATACTTGCAGTGAATATGAAATTCCATTATAAGTGTACGCTTGTTAAACATTTTTTATTTCTGTGAATTTTTATATGGCATGTGAAATTTTAAAACGATAATGGCGGATTTAAAACGTATCTTACTTTCAAATGTGTTTTGGAAATTTAGATTCGGACTCTCACAAGATGATGATGGAGAGGATCTTGGTATTACTGAAAAATGGTATGAAACAGGAATTCCTTATGATTCTCGACGTTTGAAAGTATATGTGCCATCTACTTGGTCCTATTATCAAAATCGCAAAAATTTTTACCATTTTGGTACCGGTTGGTATGAAACTTCCTTTTTTTTACCCCTAAAATGGGGTTCAGGAAACGGCAAAAAAATAACTTTAGTTTTTAATGGATCTAATTACAAAACTACTGTATGGTTAAATGGACAAAAAGTTGGTTTCCATGAAGGTGGTTATACCAAATTTTGGTTTGAAATTAATAATTTTGTTAATTTTGGAAAAGAGAATTTATTAATTGTCCAAGTAGATAATCGTTATGTTCCAAATAGAATACCATGGGGAAAAAGCCCCCCATGGATGAATTACGGCGGCATTTACCGACAAGTTTATTTGAAACAAACTTCCAAAATTTGTATTGATGATATCAAAATTACTAATAAAATAGAGTTTGATCGACCTGTAGGACAAGGATATCAAAAATGCCAAGTAAATCTTAATATTCGTTTTTCTATCAAAGATTATCGAGAATACTCTAAACCATTCAAAGGTAGTGTATTGGTTACTGTTAAAGACAATTTCAATCAAATCACCCATGAAGTTCCAATTCGAATGGGTCAAAAAGAAATTCAATTCATTAATACAACTATTCCTTTACAAACACCCACTTTATGGTCTCCAGAAAATCCTTATTTATATGATATTACATTTCAGTTAATTGAAGAAAAAAATCGAATGGAAATCGATAGAGAAAATATTCGCTGGGGTATCCGAGATTTTTATGTTAATGAACATAATTTTTATTTGAATAATTCTAAAATTGTGCTCCGTGGAATAAATAGATTTGATGATCATCCAGATGTTGGTTCTTCACTTAACCCACGTTTAATTTATAATGATCTTAATATTCTGAAAGATGCAAACATTAACTGTATTCGCACAACTTATTTTCCTCCCCATGAATCATTACTAGAATTAGCAGATGAGATGGGATTTTTAGTTTTAGAGCAAATTCCAGTTTGGGGATTTTCAAAAGATGATTATACTAAAGAGTATCTTACCAATGCACAGAAACAATTATGGGAAATGATTCATCGAGATAAGAATCATTGTTCTATTATTACATGGTTAGTTTCAAGTGATTGTGAAACTCATACAGAAGAAGGAAGAAAATTCATGCAAGAATTATTATCATTATCTCGTGAATTAGATCCTTTTCGAACACATTCCTTAGTATCTAAAAATCCATTAGAAGATAAAACATTTGATTTAGTAGATTTTATTTGCACACGAACTGATTCTGGATGGTATAGCCATTATAATACTTCACCTAATGAATCTGCTAAATTTATTGATCAAGTTTGGGAATCAATTAAGCAACAACATCAAGAAGGAAAATTAAAACCATTAGTTCTATTAGAATTTGGTGCTGAAGCTATTGTTGGTAATAAATCATTTGCAAACGCACATTGGAGTGAAAATTTCCAATATGATCTTTTGCGCGCTTACATTTCAGAAATAATTAGTAAAAAATACATTGCAGGAGCTTGCATTGGTCATTTTCAAGATTTTCGACTTAGTCCTTACAACGGTTTTCGAGATAAACCACAAGAATTGAATAATAAGGGGATTGTAGATGTGCATCGTCAACCGAAAATTAGTTTTTATATAGTTCAACGATTATATCAAAAATGGGCAGATACTATAAAGAATAATCAATAAAAGCGAATAAGAACTGAAAATTTTTCTTTTTCATTTCTATTTTCTGATATTTTTTTATATTTTTCATTCAATTATTGGAACTTGGAATAAATCCCATATTTGATTACTCTCGTTATTTATTTTTTCGATAATCTTAGCGAAAGTAATATGCTTTTCTTTAAATTCAATTATTTTTTGGCGAATTGAATCAAGATTATCTTGAATTTCTTGATAATTTAAAGGAAGATCACTAAACATACGGTTAATTGAAATTAATAAATCTCGAGATTGCTTTTTCTTCACATTTTGGTTAATCGCACTCGCTAAAATTTGAATAAGATAACTGCTATACATATGAGCCTTCATTTTTTGCACTTCTTTCATTATAAATTCTTTAATGCCTTGAAATTCATATCTTCCTGTATCCATAAATAATCTGATTTCTTGAAGGTAATGTGTTTCAAATTCATGAATTATACTCCGTGTCAAAACATCTAATTCATAATATGTCTTTAAATCGAGATTCGTGAGATTCTTTAACAATAAAGTCCCATGAACATGTTCTCCTAAACACATTCGAATTTCGCAATTTCCTCGCAAAACACGAAATAAATTATCTGAAGATAGACCCAATTCATCAAAAAATAAATTTGAAGCAGATAAGAATCCAGACATTAGCTGAATATCAATAGTGGGCTCTTCTTCTGGGGCAGAAAGATTGATATAGAAAAAAGTAAAGCTATCATAATGAATGAATATTTCGATCTCTCCATTTAGCATCTTATAGCAATAATGGAAAAGTATTCCTTTAAATCTATTTTCTCTTTTTCTTTTTTGTTTCCCAAACCAAAATTTTTTTAAATATGCTTAACTTACCTACGTGAATCATAGGTTATTTTATCTAACTTTTACCTTATAGTTATTAACGAGTTTCACAAATAACGGTTAATTATAATTGCGAGATGGTCGTAATGCCACGAAAATCAAAAAACGAAAAGATTGCTGAAAATGAGGAAAATTTTGAACAAGTTAAATATTTGTTAAATATGATAAATGAAGATAATGGAGTTCCAAGGAATATTCGTAAAATTGCTCAAGAGTCCTTGGATTTAATTGATACAATTGATGATAAAGATAATACTGCAATAGTTTGTGCCAGTAATTGCATTTCTTTATTAGAAGACATTGCTCAAGATTTAAATTGTCCACTTCATAGCCGGACTCAAATATATCAAATTTTAAGTTTATTAGAACAAATCCATGATGTATAAAGTTATTCACAACAAAATAATAAGTAGTCCTTTTTTTAATCTTGATTTCTCTTGATTTCTCTTAAATTCTCTTAAATTCTCTTAAATTCTCTTAAATTCTCTTGATTTCTCTTGATTTCTCTTGATTTCTCTTGATTTCTCTTAAATTCTTTCCTTCCTAATATTCATATCCTGGTGAATGGAAAAATCCTTCATCTGGTCTTTTCTTATCATCTTCATCTAATAACTCATTACGTCGTGCAGCAGCAGGATCATTTCCAACATCAGCTTCAATATATGAAGCTTTCATTATCTTCTTGTAATATTTTCGTCCTTGATGTAGGTAATAAATATTTTTCAAGTCTCGAAGGGAAATATAACCCCAAAAAGAGAATGGAAGTAAGAAAAAGAGGAAACCAAGCCATTGAAAGTTAAAAAGTGAAAAAAGATAAGTTGTGAGAAAATAAATTGAAGTAATTAAACTTATAATAAAAAGTATCAATCGTCGTTTTGAATTTCGTTCATATGTATTATTTTCTAATGAATTATAACATGAGCAACAAATAACAGGCATAGTTACTCCAAATTTCTCCTTATAGTAAAGACTCATTAAAATTGAAAAGATACGATCGATTTTCGCGCCGCAAAGTTGGCACCTTATTCGTAGAGAATTGCGATCTTGTTCTATTTTATCAATTTCTGATTTAGGAAAATAACAATCATCATTATGATAATGCTCACAGTGATTGCAATGAAGCATTTTCTCAAATTCATGCGGAAATCGTTTTTTAAGATTTGATTCAATTATTTTATTATAATCGGTTTGTTGGGTACAATATGGAATTCCATCATCATCAATCGTCCATTCAGGATAAATAATGGAATCATTAGCATCTTTCATAGATATATCGATTTCATTTTCTAAATCTTCCTTTCTTAAAATATTATCCTTGTAATGGACTATTTTTTTCCCCCCAACTTATAATATTTATAAAATTGCGAATTTTTCTAACTAAATTAAAGAATTCTTTTATAAATAAACTTCTCCTTATATTTTTAAAAAAGGATGAAAAATATTAAAAAAAAGATAAAATACTGCACAGATAATTCAACCAGATTTTACAATCCATCCGATGCATCCCATACTTTTTGATGCACCATCATCTTTTGGTTAAAGTAGTGCATTGATGAGATTTTAGTAAGTCAAAGAGAGAAATTTATACATTCCCCTTTTCTCCATATCTATGGTGGCTTTTTCTACCAAAGTTTTCATTTCTTTATCCAAATAGATTGGAAATGGAGCATCTGAAAGAGGATATGGAATAAAATCCGCTTTCCCCCAATGAAGTTCCGTATTTGAATGAAAGGGATATTCTTGAATTTTCACTTTGACGTCTCTTTGAATACCTCATCAACCTTTAGAACGCGCATAGTAAACCAACAATGTAGGATTATCATAGTTTTTTTTGCGACGTTCAAGAAATTCCTTTGCTTGATCAGATATCTTCATATTAATCCTCCATTTTAATTTTAAGATGCGATCGTATTTGAAGATTTAGGTCTAAAACGCTTGAATTATTGTAGTTTTAATCAGAATTTGAAATTCTCGTCATTAACGCTCATTATGATGAAAAATCTATGATAATTTGCAATACTTGCAACTTAATTTCTTCCTATAACGAGATGAGAAAACTGGTTCTCATTTTGAAAGATTTCAAAATAATATGAATGAAGGTAAAATAAAAAAAAAAAGTTAATTTAATTGAACAAAATCTTGATAATGATAATGATAATTTTTTACTGATCAAATTTGATCAACCACTATCATTGGTGGTTAAATTAATAATAGATTGAAAGTTTATAATGTTTTGGAAAATATTTGAAGAGATTACGATTGAAACAAGCCAAATATTCACTGATTTGGCTATTTCAAAGAAATGGAATGAAAAAAAATATTAAAATTTCGGAAATATTATGCTATCCATCAAATCCTTCTTCATTTTCTTCGTCCTGCTGCGTAGTAATCAGAATAACTTCAGATTTTTTGGTATTCTCAGTATTTATTTCGCCAGAAACAGTTAGTTCTTTTTTTTGGATTGTGCATCCCCCATGATAATCAAACATTTGATAGAGAAGGGGATATTTAAGGGTTGCATGGTTTTGATTTGATCGATTATTGATCTTCCTATAAATTACATTTTGAAAAATCAACAAAACATAAAAAAAGGAAAAATTTACTTAACTGCAATAAGTAACTAAATCTCTTGTAAAATTGCTTAATATTCAAAAATTTTTTGCTGTTGATAAGTTTTTAATATATCTATCTAATCAATGAACCATTAGGAATTCCATTCTCAGGACGAACTAACGTAGTTCCTTTCTTTTTAAGATCTACAGCTAATAACATTCCATGAGAAGTGATTCCTCTAATTTTTTTAGGTGCTAAATTGGAAAGAACAACAATTTGGGTGCCAATTAATTCTTCAGCTTTATAGGTTTTTCCAATACCTGCAACTATTGTTCGAAGGGATTCTTCACCTAAATCGACTTGAAGTTTTATTAAATGAGATGTATCAGGAACTTTTTCAGCATCAACAATCGTGCCTGTTCGAAGATCTAATTTGGAAAAATCTTTATAATCAATTACAGGTTTTGCTGAAGATGATGCCTTATTTTCCGAAGAGGATTGAACTCCATGAATTGTATCTAATTTAGTTTGTAGTTCTTTAATATCCAATTTTTGAAATAATGGTTTTGCTGGTGGAATTTTCCTACCTGCTTCAACTTTTAATTCTGAGGCTGAATCCCAAGAAATTGATTTAATTGATTCCTTACTTCCCAAAGCTTGAAGGATTTTTTCTCCAATATTAGGAATAAATGGAGAAAGAAGAATTGATAGAGTTCGAACCATTTGTGCAGCTAAATAAAAGGTGTGTCCTGCTTTTGTTTTATCTGTCTTGATTATTTTCCAAGGTGCTTTATTGTTAATATAGACATTTCCTACGCGCGCAATCTTAATTATTTCGTTCAGTGCTTCCTTCAAGTGAAAATGTTCTAAAAGATCTCCAACCTTACTTGGTGCAGATTTGATAGTATCAATTAAAATCTGATCTTCTTCATCAATATCTTCTGAATTGGGGCCATCTGGGATTTGTGAATCATATCGTTTGGTAATAAAGGATAAAGTGCGGTGTATGAAGTTTCCTATAATATCGTTAAGTTCAAGAACATCATTTCCAAATTGACTCCATAAAAAGTTAGAATCTTGTTTTTCAGGACGATTTCTGAGTAGAGAATAACGCCAATATTCGACTGGGGCAATTTCTAGCGCTTCATTTATCCAAATTCCAACCTTACGTGATTTTGAAAACTTCTGATTTTCATAATTCAAAAATTCAGTGGAAGAGACATTAAATGGCATTGTAAACTGCTCTTCTGGAGGTAAATCTTTGTTATATGCTACTAACAAACCTGGAAAGATAATTAAATGGAAAATGATATTGTCTTTTCCAATAAAATAAACAGAACGAGTGTCTGGATCATGCCAAAATTTATCGAACAAGGTGGAATCTTTTTTAATTTCTTCCGCCCATTCTTTTACTGCTGATATATAACCAAGTACTGCCTCAAACCAAACATAGATGCTTTTATCTTTAGCATCTTTAAAGGGTGCAGGAATTCCCCATTCTAAATCGCGTGTAATTGCTCGGCTTGGTAACCCTTCTTTTAGAAAGTTTAAAGACATTGTACGCGCATTAGCAGGAATATATTTGTTATTTTCAACAAAATTACGGATTCCATCTTCACATTTATTAAAATCTAAATACCAATGAGTAGTTTCACGTTTTATTGGTGTCTTATGGCAATGTTTGCATTTGGGATCAATTAAATCTTCAGGTTCCAGAAGTTTTCCACAAGCATCGCATTGATCACCTCGAGCATATTCAGAACCACAGTGTGGGCATATTCCAACGACGAATCTATCAGGCAAATAAAGTTTATCATGTTCGCAATAAAATACCTCTTGCGTCTTTGTCGAGACGAATCCATTCTTTTCTACTTGTCGATAAAAATCTTGAGTAAACTTAATATGGATAGGGTTATGTGTCTGAGTGTAATTATCATATGAAATTTGCCATTTTTCAAAAAGATCTTTGATGATTTGGTGATTTTTTTGTGCAAGTTTTTCTGGCGTAGTGTTTTGTTCAATTGCAGAAACAGCTACTGGTGTTCCATGCACATCAGAACCAGACACAAAAACCACATCATCTCCTTTTAAGCGACAATAACGGGCAAAAACATCACTGGAAAGAACCGAACCAATCAAATTGCCAAGATGAGGGATTGCATTTACGTAAGGCCAGGCTGATGTGATCACCCATTTGCGTTTTTTACTCATATCACTAAATATTGAAGCGCTATTTTCAAATCTTTGGGTATTTTATTTTTGCTTTAATTCATCAGCTTCCAATGTTTTTAGCCAATCTAAAGTTCGTTTTAAGCCTTCTTGATAACTAATTTCTGGAGTCCAACCAAGCACTCTTTCTGTTTTCTCAATAGAAAAATTCAATCGAGATCCCAGATTTTTTACTGTATAGGTTGTCAATAAAGGTCGAGTCTCCTTTTTCGTTAATTTCCACCACCATTCCATAAATTGCGCAATTCCCATAGCTAGAAAATAGGGTATATGAGTTTTTGGAGGTTTAACTCCTAAACCTTCGGCTAAATCGGCGCATAACTGTTGAAAAGTTACCATTTCTCCATCATGGCATAAGAAACCTTCTCCTACGGCTTTTGGATTGGAACTTAAAATCATTAGTAGATCTATGAGATTATCGATATAAGCAGGCCATGTATGTGCATTTTTTCGCCAAAACATCATCTCCTTCTTGATAATTGCATCTGCGGTTAATGGAATAAAAGTCTGATCTCCTTTTCCATAAACCCAGCAAGCATAAACCATAGTTACAGGTAATTGATATTCATGATAATATTTCCAAGCTATTTTTTCGGATTCAATCTTAGTATCTGGATAGAGTTCACCCCATGGTGTTAACGGAAAAGTCTCGTCAATAAGAACATCTTCAATTGGACCAAAGACATCGTTAGTACTGAGATATACCAGTCTTTGAATTCCTGCTTTAACTGCAGCTTTACATAAATTTTCCATCCCTTGAATGTTCACGGCTTCAAATAATTCACGTGGTGCCCAATCTGTTACAACTCCTGCACAGTGAAATATAATATCTACTCCGTTACAAGCACGTTCTAGCGATTCATAATCTGTCATATCTCCAATTATTATTTCAACACCCATAGATTCAAGTTCTTTACGTTTAAGACTGGAGCTTCGAACCAAAGCACGGACATGAGATTTATTTTGTAGATTCTTTTGAATTAAATGTGAACCGATAAATCCTGTAGCTCCGGTGATTAAAATTAGTTGGGGTTCACTCATGGTTGAAGTTGAGAAAAATTCTTTAAAAAATTTCTGATTTGAACAATTTTTTATGAATTCTTACTTAAAATTTACTTAAAATTGGATAGGAACGGTGTAAAAAGTAAAAATCTTTTGATTATAGTAACAAATTTATAAATACTTTTGTAACGATTAAAAATTATATTATTTTTCTACCACAATTTTCGCATGTTTTCGATTTTTTATACATTTTCTCCAAACATTTTATATGATAATGAGCATTACAGTGTGAACATCTAAATATAGAACTCTTTTTTTCTTCTTTATTAAATAAAGGTTTATTACAATAAGCACAATCAAGAGATTCAATTTGAGGAGAAATTTCTTTAACTTTTATCATTTTTACAACAAATTTTGCTTTGTCTTCTGCAGAGACCAAAAATTTTCGACTACGAATACCCTTTAAAATATACATAGGAACTTTTAATAAAGTATAACAATAGGGACATCGGAATAGATTTGCTCCTTCGTCTGTTTTATCCGTCCAAGTTCCTGCACATGATAAATGCATTGGAATTCCGCAATGTGGACAGAATCTTCCAGAAACTTTGAGTGATTTATGAGTAATGGGAGATTTCTTTGAAAAACAAATTTGACAACGGAGCATACTTAATGGATCTTTCATCTGTATTATTTCGTCGTTTGTTGGTTTCCGTAGATCTTGAGCTATTTCCATCAATGAATCACTAGTATTAGAACTTGATTGGGGTATTAGATGCGCTTCTTTTAACTTGTCTTTTTGTTTTGCATAAGAAATTATTTTTTCATAGTAGTCTTTCTTAGATGTGAAAATATTTATTTCTCCATTAAGTTTTTCCATAAACTGGGAGAAATTGATTGTTCTTGATGCGTTTTCCTTTTTTTTTGAAGTAAAAATGAATAAGTCAACATATATATTCAACCCTTCAATAATTTTAACCAGTTTTTCCATTTCAACGGACATTGGAATTTGTCTTAATCCAGTTATTATTATTATTCTACTTTTTTGTCCACCTATTAATTGAATTTGTGATCGAATAAAATTAACGGCATGTTCTAATGCAAAATAAAGTTCTTCGCCATTTCCTTCTGGTTTGTGGGTTTTTAAGAATTTTTGTGACATTAATTGTTTTAAAATTGATTGTGAATCGCGGCTTAATTGGGCTAAAATTTGAGTTTTATTACTGAATAAATATATACTTAAAAATTCCTTTGGAAAGAACTTAAACTTCATTTGAATGAATTTTTGAACACCTTTCAAAGCAACTTGAAATCTTGATGGTCGGAAATCATTATCTTTCATATTTTCAGTACAATCGACCAAGAGAATCCAATTTGTAATCATTTCATTCATGAATCAGTTCCGACCTATTATTACAAACATTGATAGATGTTAAAAATATTGAAAATACCCACGTAAAAGTTTGCTGGTAAAAGCATCTTTTTTATGAATAATTCTGAGAAATTAATCATTAAAATTAAATACTTTTTTGAGTATTAAATTGTTATGCGGATGCATACTAATTGTAAGATAAAAATTGTTATTTGTTTGTTAATTTTAACTGGAATTATAGGAAATTTTCATCACCAGATGATTATTAGTGATTCTAGTGCATTTATTAATGAAAATTCATCTGTAAATAAAATAAGTTTCAATAAAGTTTCCAATTTTGATATTTTGAAGGAAGAAATGGTTAATTATGTTGCTGATAATAATAACTTTGATCAATTATCCAATTATTCTATATGGCTTAGAGTTCATGAATCTACCTCGCAAGTAGAAGGGATTATGAACGTTTCGTATTATAATGCCGATCCTGTATCATTTTCTGCAATTCCATTCCATCTTTTTGTTTTAGGGATGGCATACAATTTAAGACCAGGAAATATTGAAATTATTTCTGTTAGAAATTACTCCATAAATCAAGAATTAATGAATTATACAGTAAATTCAGAGAAGCAGATACTTTGGGTAAATTTAATCAATCCGCTTGAATCAGGCTCAAGGCAATCATTTTCAATACATTTTATCACAACTTTACCAGATGGAGGTATCGATCGCAGTAGTGATTCCGGTTCTGATTTAGACCAATCTCGAATCTTTAAATTTGCAGTGGCTTATCCAATGCCTTGTGTTTGGGATGAAAAGGACGGTTGGAATCTGGATCCATATTTAGATATTGGAGATCCTATGTATACTGATATGGGATGCTACAATTTAGCAGTTCAAGTTCCTACTGGTTTCGTTGTCGCTGCCACAGGAGCATTAACTTCAGAAATTAATAATGGAAGTGAAAAAGTATTTTATTATGACCCAATGCTTCCAGTACGTGAAATTACATTTTCTGCTTCCCGTTATTTTCAGACAGAAAGTGAAATTTATAATGGAATTAATATTACGACTTATTTTCTTCCAAAAGATGCTTATTTATGGGAAGATAATGCGATAGATACAGCAGTTGGTGCAATTCGTTTGTATTCTACAAGTGTTGGAACTTACCTCTATCCAACTTTTAATGTAGTGGAAGAATATACTCACTACGGAGGTATGGAACATCCACTGCAAGTATATATAACAGAATCTGCTAATCTGTATTATAAACCAGTTCGTATCTTGAAATTGATAATCGCGCATGAGACTGCTCACCAGTGGTTTTACCATTTAGTAGGTAATGATCAAGTTGATGCTGGTTATTTAGATGAACAATGGGCTTGTTGGTTGGAAGATTTCTATATGAACAGTATATATCCTGATGAAGATTACCTCCATTTTACGAATGAAGTTAATACAACACGAAAATATAATTATATTAATGATTATGATACTTCCGGTAGAATAAACCAATCAATTTATTCATCAGGAGATACATATTGGGATTTAGCGTACAGCAAAGCTCCGATAATATTGGAGAAATTACGCCAATATTTAGGGAACACTACTTTTTTCCTTGGTGTTCAAAAGTATTTTCAAGATAATTGCTTTAAATTTGCTTGGTTAAGCGACATGAAGTTAGCTTTTGAATCAGCTGCTGGAAAAGATTTGAGTTGGTTCTTTAATCAATGGTATAATAATGATTTTCTTCCGAATTATCAATTATCAAATGTAATTTATGACAAAGAAACTAATCTTCTCAATTTTACCGTATCTGATTCAAATCAAGAACGAAATCCGTATGTATATGCTCAAAATATATCATTAGGATTTTTTGTTTCAACTGGTGAAATAATCTCTTCAATACCTATTTTTGTAAATGGTACATCAAATTTCTCAATATCATATCAAGGAAGTATTGAAAAATTAGGTTTTGATTACGGTGAACTTGGATTGGCAGAGCAATCTGATGGATCCCAGTTTAAAGTTTTCTATTCTCTCACAATTCAAACTATTGAACCAGATAATTCAGATACAACTTCTTCTTCAGATGATGATTCTTCGACAGATGATGATTCTTCGACAGATGATGATTCTTCGACAGATGACGATTCTTCATCAAATAAATCGAAAATTTCAGGTTATTCTTCTACATTTTTATCTGTTTCAATAGTTTTAGGGCTAATATTTCTTAGAAAACGCTTAAAACCTCAATAAAACTTTTTTTTCTATTCAGTCTTTAAGGTTATGTTCTAAACTTCAAAGAACAACCTCCTTTTTTCTTTTTGTAAAGACCACACATTTTCTTTAGTATTTTCAAGCATCTCCCTCTCGATCACCTCAGTTAAGCTTGATTGATAAACATTTAAACTCGTTTCCCATAATTTAGTGTGACATTTGATTTGTTGTTTGCGGTAAAATTGCCAACAGTTAAAAATATATGCTCTCAGATATATCTGAGCTAATTGTGGGAAGGGATAGTGATTTCGGAATGATTCATGGATAGAATTAAGCATGCGAAATCCAGTTTCTTCGAACCATCTTTTTTTATAAGTTCTGGAGAGCCAGCGGCTCCATCGAGCTAAATTCTTTCGAGGATGAAGAGTGGTAAAAACCTTCAATTTCTTCAACCGCTTCATCAAGCGCAAGTTTTTTCTGCGGAATTGCTCACGAACCTGCAAAGCTGATTTACTTCGATGTGCAGTTAATACTAAATTCACATAAACGGAGCTCGGCCAAGGTTTGGTCTTTGGACTCTGTGCGAACAGATATTTTTCACATAATCCCTTTTTACCATACAAAAATTCCTTGAAAAGCCTCTTAACTTTATGGAATTTTTTAGCAGGAATTAAAACGGGAAGTTTTTGATCTTTTAATTCTTTGATAAGCGAAGCGCGGTAGAATTCGCGGTCCATTAGCGCATAACTGAAGTTAAATCCTTGAAATTTGAGCCATTTTGCGGAAAGTCCAATATGTTTTGCACGGTATTGTTTGTGGCGAAGGAGTCGGAATTCTGAAAACAGAGTCATACCACATCCTTGAATTGCTATGCCTTGAAACAAACGGGCTTTACGAGTTCCCGGTTGTTTATGAGTTCCAACTTCAAAAGGCGGTCTAGGTTTTCCATAGTACGGATACTCTGTGTTGTCGACCAGCAACCGCATTTTTGACCCATCAATCGAATGACTTCGAATCTTTTGATTCACATGGTTTAAAAGGTTTCCGAAGATAAAGTGAATATCTTTCTCAGATAATAGCCTAAAGAATTTATCAACATCAGTCTGATGAGGGACTAACCGTCTCTTACGAACTCCATCGCGAAAGTCCTTCAATTTAAGATTAAATTTCTTTCGGTAGTGCTTAGAAAGTTTTTTGTTAAGATAATTTGAAGCATATTCGATGGATCTCTTGCTGGCTAAAGCGTATAGTTTGACTAAAATGAAATCACAATAGGTATACAGTCTTGGACGAAATTTCTGAGCGATTTCCGATCGACCCACCAACTTGTTAACATAAGATTTAAATTCTCCACGGAGAAATAAATTTATAGGGAAAGGTGGGAGGGACGATTGGGGAATCGTCGTTTCTGTAAAAGAACTCATAATCTATCAAATAAATTTTCTCCTTTCCCTTCAAAACTGTTTCGGTCTTCGCTTATTGTCGTATTGATTCGTTTAGATTATAACCTTGAAGACTGTCTATTTTTATTTTTAATATCATTAATCATTATTTATCTGAAATAATCTCGGCAATTGCACTTAATAATTCCAATTTTGAAAAGGGTCTAGAATAAGCAGATCTAAGAAGCGTCTCTCCGGATAAATGAAAATTTTACTAAATATTGTATCCAAAAACCAAATAATCACTCCTAATGAAAGGATTCCGATGTGATTTTTCGTAATATGCATACACACTCCCATTACCTAATAGGTTTGATCTATATATGAGTTTCGAAGAGAATAGAACTTAAAAAATACGTTTCAAAAAAGGGAGATTTTCATCCCATATCGCTTTTTATAGTCATACTCTTTAATATTATTGATTCGCATGAGTCGATCTATTCATAAGTATTTTATTGGTTTGAGCCTGCTGGCTTTATTAGTTTTTTCCATTCATCCTATTTCCGCATCAGCAGCCTCAGATAAAAATATTAGCATTCAAAATGATTACATTGCTTTGAAAATTACAGGCGGCCAAAATGTACCACAGTATTCTTTTTGGGCTGTAAACAATAATGACACAAAATATCAAGTAAAATTCAACAGATTATTCGAAGTTGTTGATGAAAATGATAATGGTGTATATGATAAAGGAACAGATAGTATGGTTCCACGTTCAAATGAAGCGCTACCATCATTCACCTGGGATTTTTCAGACATTGTAGATGAAAATGGAATAATAAAGTTCAATATTACAAGCGTTAACGGAGAATTCATGATCCAATTCCGAAATTACCTCGATTCAAATAAAGCAGAGTTAAAATTTGATATAATTATTGATAATTATAGCTTCGTAAATGATGAGCCAAATGTATTACTAGTTTTGGGATTTCATTTAATGGGAGATAAAGAACCTGTAGTTCTAGCACAAAATACTGTTAAATTCGGATCTGATGGTTATTTTGGTAGTGCTCCAAGTGCCACTATTGTTAACTCTTCTTCTTCAAATTCGACTAGCAATATTCCTGAGACTACCATTCCAAATGCTGCAAATACATTAGATGATAATTCTACTTCAGAAGAGACTACAATTGGTGTAAAAATGAGTGAAGCCGATGAAGAAGGTAATCCTATGGCATTTTTAGCATTTGAACATTTTAATGGTCGATTAGAATATGATCCAACAATAGGCTTAGCAGATGATAGTACTAATTCTGAATTATTATCAGTTCCTGGATATCCCATGTTGGGTTTTACTTTGATTGTATTAACTGGTGTCTTTTTCTTAATAATGAAGAAATTCAAAAGATAATAATTATAGAGACGATGGTTTTTTTCCATTTTTTTCCTACATTTTTCCATTTTTTTCCTACATTTTTCCTTTTTTTCGGTAAATCAATCATATCAGCATGCAAGAACTGTTATTAAGAAAAATTTTTATTTTGGATAGTTAAATATATATATGGAACAATCACCTCAAAATATTTCGACAAATCAATCTCTAAATACTAATAAAGAATCAAAAAATCCCGTACCGTTGAAATTGAACCTTGGTTTTTCGATCGGGGAAATTCCTGATATGATTGCATACCAAGGATTTTCATTTCTTATTTTCACTTTCTATTCAGTAGTAATTCAGCTGGATATTTCAAAAATAACTGTTGTTTTTATAATTTGGTCGATTATAAATGCATTTAATGATCCAATCTTAGGTGCTTTATCAGATAAAACCAGAACGACAAAATTAACAGGTGGAAGACGGCGTCCTTGGATAGTTTCTATGATTTTGCCTTTACCTCTGGTAATGGTATTTTTATTTACACCAATTCAGACATCTCCGATTGCCACTGCCATTTATATGGCAATGATTATGATTCTTTTTGATACATTTTACACGACATATTCGCTGAATCATACATCACTTTATCCAGAAATGTTTCAAGCAAATGCTGCACGTGAGCAAGTCGGTTTTACACGTCGAACAATAATGATTGTTGGATTGTTAATTGCTTTTGTTCTTCCAGGAGTTATTATTGATAATTTAGTAGGAACAGATCAAACCACTAAAAATCAATATATTTTATGTGGAGCAGTATTTGGTATTTTAATATTCATTTTCATGCTAATTCATATTAAATATGGAATAAAGGAGCCCAAATTAGAGGAAATGAAACTCCGACAAGCTTTTTCTTTAAAAGAATCGCTTAAACACACTTTAACAAATAAAGATTTCTTATTAATTGTATTCTGCTCTACTATGAATTGGTACGTATTTGGACTTATTCCAATGATATTACCTATCTATGCCAGTGCTAATTTTCAATTGGATCAAAGTTCTTTTGAAACAAGTCTACTTTTAATTGTAGCATTTTTGTCTTCAGTGCCAGGAGTATTTTTCTGGTCTAAAATAGATGGTAAATTTGGGAGTCGGAAGGCATTTATGTTCTCTCATCTTTTATGGATTGCTTCTTTTATTCCTTTATTATTTATCCAGTCCTATCCACTTTGCTTGATAAACATGGTTTTCATCGGTTTTGGGTTAGGAGGTGCACCATATTTTATTGATCGGAATATTTCAAATATTGCAGATCAAGATGAATTATTTACGAAACAGAGGAGAGAAGCATCATTTTATGGTGTTCACGCAATATTCATCCGTTTGGCAGGAATTTTACAGATATTGAGTATCAATATCATTTTTTCATATAATGGGTGGGAGCAAGTATCATTAGATAATCCCACATATGAGCAGAAATTAGGATTACGATTGTTAATGTCTATTTTCCCTGCAATTGCACTATTAATCGGCTTATTTTTCTTGTGGAAATTTCCTTTAACAAAAGAAAAAGTAAAGAAGAATCAAGAGCAAAGAAAAACTCTCAAAATTGGAGAATAAAGAGAAATCAAACGGAGATTAAAAAGAATGGCAGATAAAATTAAAATGGGAATAATAGGATTAGGTCGTATCAGTACCCTTCATTTAGAAGCTTATCGTGAGAAACATGGTTTAAATGCAGAGCTGGTTGCAATTTGTGATAAAAACAAAAAAAGATTAAAAGAAATCTCCGATGAATTTAATATTCCAGAAGAAAATTGTTTTACTGATTATGAAGATTTGTTAAAGTTTAATCAAGTGGATGCTGTTGAAATTCTTTTACCCCATAATCTTCATGAAAAGGTAACAATAGCGGCAGCAAAAGCAGGAAAACATATTTCTCTTCAAAAAGTCCCTGCCATGACACTAAGTCAAATGGATCATATGATAAATGCTACCCGAGAAAATAAAGTTCAATTTCGAGTATTTGAAAATTTTCGGTTTCATGAGCCCTATGTAAAAGCCATGAAAATGATTGAAGAAGGTGTAATTGGAGAAACTACTAGAATCGATTACCGAATGTATGCTGGCTATCAAACTTTGGGTGGATGGGAAGTTCCTATGAAATCTAATTTATGGAGATTAACTGAGAAAGCAAATTATAAATCACCTACGATTTTTGATGATGGTTATCATAAACATTCAGTTATTTCTTGGATGCTTCAAGAGCCAATTGAGTCGATTATTGCTTGGGTTGGAAAATACCAAATAAAATTAGGTGGTCTTCCAACTCCCATTTTTTGGGATAGTCCATCAAATATAACTTATATATGTAAAAATAAATCTCATTACGCAACTTGGAGTCAACATCTTCAAGATTTTTTCCCAATGCATACAGATTATTATAATTGCGACGAATATATGGATATAATCGGTGAAAAAGGTGCAATTTTCATTCCTGGTTGCACAGGAAGTTGGTTTAAAACATGTGAAGTAGGTCCTGGAAAGGAAGGTATTCATTGGTGCACTGAAGATGGAAAATGGCACAGTGATACTTCTATGAATTCAGATTGGCAACAATCATTCATAAATTGCTCAAAACACTTTATTGAAAGTTTGCGCACAGATAAAACTCCACAATTAACTCCTGAAGATGCACGTTACATCCTCCAAATTGCTTTAGCAGCGGTAAAATCCAGCAGAGAACATTATAGGGAGGTAAAATTGAAAGAAATAAAGGATGGAATTTAATCAGTGGATAAAAACAATTTTTTTTGCAATCATTTAATAATTTAGTAGTTTACTACATTTAGCACATTTAGTGTTAGTTAATTAATTTTTCTATGTGTATTTTCAAAAATTGCACCAAATTTAGCACTTGATACAATTCTCGGATATAAAAATAGAAAACCCTTGTTATTCTTTATAGGAGGGCGTTTCCATTTTGCTTTTCTCTCTTCTAATTCTTGTTCTGAAATAAGAATATTCAATTTTCTGTTTGGAATGTCAATTTCTATTTGATCACCATCTTTAACCAAAGCAATAGGTCCTCCTTCATATGCTTCAGGACATACATGCCCAATACATGGCCCTCGGCTTGCACCACTATATCTACCATCTGTAATCATTGCTACTGAATCTCCTAATCCCATTCCAATTAATAACGCAGCTGGAATTGACATTTCTCTCATACCAGGCGATCCTTTAGGACCTTCATAAATTATAACTAAAATATCTCCCGGATTGACTTTTTTTGACAATAAAGCATCTCGTACTTCTTCTTCAGAATGAAAAACTTTTGCAATCCCTGTATATTTTAGCATTTTGGGGTGAACCCCGCTTTCTTTGACAATACAACCTTCTGGTGCTAGATTTCCTTTCAATACTGCAATTCCTCCATGATCAGAAATTGGATTATTTAAAGGTGCAATAAGTGAAGACGATTGTGACTTTTCACTCTGTGATTGGGTATAAATAGATATATTCTCTTTGAGTGTCGTACCAAGAATAGTAAGACAATTAAGATGAAGTAAAGGAGATAATTCTTTTAAAATGGCCATGATGCCTCCAGATTCATGAAACTTTGTTATAGTTAATGGAGATGAAGGTTTTAATTTTATCAATAATGGGGTTTCATCTGAAAAATTACCTATTTTAAAATGATCCCAATCAATATCAAGTTCATGTGCAAATGCCAAGCTATGAAGAACCAAGTTGGAAGAACCACCTATTGCTAAAGCCAACCGAATGGCATTTTCAAGAGATTTTATGTTAACAATTCTAGTTATTGTAATTTGCTTTTTTATCAAATCCATTATTATGTTTCCAATTTTTGAAGTCAATTCCAACTGTTCTTGACTTAGAGCTGTAATTAACGCAGAATTGGGGATGGACAAGCCCAGAGCTTCAATCATAGATGCCATAGTGTTTGCGGTTCCCATCATATTACACGCTCCAGCAGAACAAGTATTTTCAATTATTAAGTTTAGGTCATTTTCACTTAAATCACCTACATTCCATCTACCTATAGCCTCTTTGATATCAGAAGTAACAAATTCACCCAATTTAGGAATGTTACAAGGTTTCATAATCCCTCCAGTAAAAAATACGGTTGGTAAATTACATCTAATGGCTCCCATTAACATACCTGGAATAATTTTATCACATGATGCAATACAGATTAAAGCATCAAATCCTTGTGCCATTACTTGAGCTTCAACTGAAGCTGCAATTAATTCTCGGGAAGGTAATACATATTTACTTCGATCTCCATTATTTGCAATTCCATCACAAATACCTATTGTATTAAATTGCATAGGAGTTCCACCTGCTTTTTTTACTGAAGAAGCAATTAAATTTCCAAGTTTTTGCAGATGAACATGACCCGGATTCATAGTGTTATATGAATTAGCAATTGCAATTAATGGTTTTTGCAGATCTGAAGGAGAATATCCGCATCCATGATAAAGTGCGCGTTTATATGCATTTTCAGGTATTAATTTTATAGGCATTTTGATGGTCGCCAAAATTCTTTATTATAGAATAATGTTTAGTAGTGATTCACCTTATTAGTAATAAAATTAAAATAATAAATGCTAGCTTATTTTGGAGATGAGATATTTGAGTAAGAACCCAATAAAAACGCCTTCAATATCATCTAAAGAATCAAAAACAGAAAGTAAAAAAATAAACACTGTTAAACCTGTAAAAACTGGTGGAGAATTAATTGTTGAGTATTTAATCCAAGAAGGTGTTCCTTATGTGTTTGGAATTCCCGGTCATGGATCCTTAGGTCTTACAGATGCTTTTTACCGGAACAAAGAAAAGATCAAAGTTATCCAACCAAAACAAGAAATGGCAGGCGTTCATATGGCTGTGGGCTATTTTCGAGTTTGTGGAAAACCATTAGCAGTATTCACAAGTATTGGCCCTGGTGGAATTAATACTGCTATTGGATTAGCCGATGCTTTCGTTGATTCGATGCCTGTGTTAGTAATCACTGGAGATACTCATGTTCACATGCGTGGAGTAGGAGTATTACAAGAAATTGAGCGAAAAAAAGATAGTAATTTTCCTAAAATTTTAGAACCGATCGTTAAACGGCAGTTTGAATTAGCTCATGTTAATCAGATCCCAAAAGTAATGCAACGTGCATTTAATTTCATGATGACAGGGCGTCGTGGTCCTGTACATATCGATCTTCCAATGGATATTCAATGTGCCCCATGCAATCTATTATTACCAAAGCCAATTAAACGTAGAACTACGGCTCGTCAACGGGGTGATTCTCAATTAATCAAAGAAGCAGCCTCAATGTTGATGAAAGCAAAAAGACCTGTTTTATGGATGGGAGGAGGTGTCGTTTCTTCTGAAGCATTTAATGAAGTTAAATTACTGGCAGAATTCATTGGAATGCCCGTTTTGGCTTCAATGATGGCTCAAGATGCCTTTCCTAACGATCATCCTTTATTTGCCTATTCAACTGGTTCAAAAGGAACTAAATGCGGAATCCATATTTCTCGGTCTGCAGATGTCGTATTAGCTCTTGGAACACGATTTGCAGATGAATCTACTTGCTCATATAAAAAAGGAATCGCTTGGAACTTTGGTCCAAATGAAAATGACACACGTCTTATTCAAGTAGATATAGACCCTCATGAAATTGGGAAGAATTATCCTGTTGATATTGGAATTCTTGGTGATATTAAAGCAGTTGTTGCGGAATTACTTACATACTTGAAGAATAATTTTAAAGCGAAAGATTACGAAAAAACGGAATATTTTGCTGAGCTTCAAAAGTATCGAGACGAATGGAAACAATTTATAAACGAATGGGCGAAACCAGAAATTGAACCTGTTATGATTTCCTGCGTATTGAAGGAGCTGCGCGCATTTCTTAATAGAGATGCTATTGTAGTTACTTCTTCTGGAAATGTTCAAGCGCAGATCATCCAAGAATTCGAATTTTATGAACCTCATACAAATATCACTGCAGGTGGTTTTTCTACTATGGGATTTGCGTTACCTGCTGCAATTGGAGCTAAATTAGCCGCTTCAGACAAACAAATCGTCGCATTAGCGGGTGATGGAGATTTTATGATGACAATGCAAGAATTACATACAGCAAAACAACTGAACTTAAATATCGTGATTATAATTTTGAATAACTCCGGTTGGATGGCGATCACCGATTTGCAACGCGCTGTATATGGTTTTGATAGATCTTATGCCACAGAATTCTATGATCAAGATGGAAATATATATTCTCCAAATTTTTCAAAAATTGCTGAAGGATTTCACATTTGGAATACTAGAATCTCCAAGAATTCTCAAATTGAACCAGCTTTAAAAGAAGCATTTGAACAAAAAGGTCCTGCAGTCATTGAAATAATTGTGAATAGAGATCCAAAATATAGTGGAAGCCCTGCTTGGGGTTGGTGGGATGTGCCCATTCCTGCTTATTTGGAGGATAAACGTAATAAATATGAAAAAGAAATTCTTGAAGAATCGTTGAACTAATAAAACAGTTCTTTTTTTTCATAAGATTTCACTTTAATCTTTAATCTCTACGTTGCTCATTGGTAAAATATGATTAAAATGGATGATGAAGAAGTATATGAAAGTTAAGATAATGGAAATGGAAAAAAAGATAAAAAATAGACACGATATTTGAAATAACTTATCTAAAATTATTTTTGGTAAGATTTCCAAACTTCTTCTAAATCAGGTCTGCGAATTGTTTCTTTGATATACTCGGCATATTCTTCGCCGGTTACACCTGTATCTCGACCGGTAATTTTCTTTTTACGTTCAAATTGAGCACAAATATCTAAAGCCATTTCCAATTTCTTCGCTTTTTCTACAAAACCAATGTGGTTTAATAATAATGCAGTTGCTTTGATGATACTTGAAGGATCAGCATATTTTTCTCGACCTTCTTTAATCATTTTCAATGCAGAACCGTGAATGGCTTCAAACATTGCGTAACGTTTTCCAATGTTGGCACTACCAGCGGTTCCAACACCACCCTGAATTTGACCACCTTCATCAGTGATAATATCACCATAAAGATTTGGAGCAACAAATACTCGGAATTGACTCTGACGGGCAGGATCAATCAATTTTGCAGTGGCAATGTCGATATACCAGTCGTCCCATTCAACTTGTGGATATTCTTTTGCGATTCTTTCAGCCATATCCAAGAATTTTCCATCTGTTGCTTTAACTACATTTGCTTTTGTTATGACTGAAACTTTATTTATATTATTTTTAGCTGCATAATCAAATGCTAAACGGATAATTCGCTCTGCTCCTGGAGAGGTGATTACTTTAAAGTCAATGGCTAAATCTTCATTAACATTTACACCTTTTGAACCTAAAACATAAGCACCTTCAGTATTTTCCCGGAAGAACATCCAATCGATATTCTTTTCAGGTACTTTCACAGGACGCACATTTGCAAATAAATCTAAAGCACGACGCATGGCAACATTTGCACTTTCAATGTTTGGCCAAGGACTTCCTTTCCATGGAGTTGTTGTTGGACCTTTTAAAATAACATGACATTTCTTAATTTCTTCCAAAACATCATCAGGAATAGCTTTCATTACTTTTGCTCGATTTTCAATGGTTAAACCTTCAATTTTGCGGATTTCGATTTTTCCACTTTTGATTTCTTCATCAAGCAAGAATTTTAGAATTTCAGAAGCGTGAGCTGTAATTGCAGGTCCAATTCCATCTCCACCACAAACACCAATTATAATTGGTTTTAATTTAGAATAATCGATCCAATCTCCTTCTTCTTTCATTTTTTTTACTCGAGCAAGTTGATCTCGGACCAATTCTTCGAAATGTTTAACGGCATTTTGAATTTCTTCTTCAGACATATTTTATCACGGTTTTTTACTGATTGAAAAAAAATAGGTTATTTATTAAAAAAAGAAAAATAATAGAGAGTTTTATTATATTATAATTAATTAATCCCGGTAGAACAAGATTTCATCCCAAGGTTGTCGATATAATCGGGTTCGAAGGCGTTTTTGGTCAAATATATGTCCCATCATACCAATTGATCTACCCAATACAAACAACCCATTTAATGCCTCACTATTAAGTATATCTTGCTTTTCTTCTTCAGTAAAGCCAAGATTCTCTAATAGATCGAGGAAACAGATTCCAATACATCCATCTACGTTCAAAATTAAATTATTTCGTTTTGAAGTAGTCAATTTCTCAACTTCTAAAGCATAATCTAAGTATGGATGGGTGGGAAAATTGGAATTTACAAATTTTTTGAGTAATTGGACTCGAACATCAGGGTTTTGCACAGATTTAATTCGGTGTCCAATTCCAGGGATATTTTTCTTTTCTACTTTCTTCATGTAATTTATGAATTCCATCGGGGTCATACCCTTATCCTTAGCCATTTTGAAATATTTGGCACCGTCACTAATTGCACCGCCAAATCGAGGTCCAATGGTTAAAATTCCAGCAGCTAAGGAAGACATTAAATCTTTTCCTGCACGAGCCGTAACAATAGCATTATGAGCTCCAGAAACTGCAGGTCCATGATCAGCTGTTAGTTTAATTACCATTTCAATGTATTCTTGAGCATAATCAGGTAATTCTTTTTTGAACCAAAGCATACCAATAATGTATCCGATAGATTTCTTTTCAGTAATGATTTTATCTAATCCTTTACCATTATAGAGTGGAACATCTCCTCTATCATCTGTAATAGTACAAACCATGTCTGTTGGGCGTCGAACTAATCCTTCTTTTACTGCTTGAGCAAAATCCATTGGGATTTTTGGAGGTTCAAATTCTTCAACAGGATCAATTTTTCCTTCTGCTTTTAATTTTTCAAATGTTTCACGAATCTTATCTCCCAATGTATCATATGTATCAGGAACAATTGCTCCAGCAGTTTTAAGCGCTGAATTTTTTGCATCAGCTGTTTCTTTATCGCTACCAGCCATTGCACCAGCATGACCAAATTGAAGTCCTTTAGGTAAGATTTTTGCAGCAGTTCCAGTAACCCAGATAACTAAAGGTTTTGTTATTTTTCCTTCTTTTAACGCATCCACAATCTTATATTCATCTGTACCACCAATTTCTCCTAAACAAACAAGCATTTTGATTTTTGGATTATGTTCATAACGTAACAGATGATCAATTAAAGATGCGCCAGGATAACGATCTCCACCAATAGCAATACTTTCATAAATTCCATCAGAATTCTGGGAAATCATAAAATTCATTTCATTACTCATACCACCAGATTTTGAAACAAATCCTACTGACCCTGGACGATACAATTTAGAAAGAATTACGTTTTCAATTGTACCCGCAGTATTTCCAATTCTAAAAGCACCGGCACGAATTCCTCCTACAGTAGCAGGCCCAATTATCCATTTACCCCGTTCTCGAGCAATTTTTCCTAAAATACGACTTTGTCTTTCAGGAATTCCTTCAGCAATGATAGCAACGGTTTTGATTGAATCGAGCTCTAAAGCTTCTTTACTGGTTTCAAAAGCAGATCTGAATGAAGCAAAGTTTACAACTACACTTGCATTAGGATGCTTTTGTGCAGCTAAAGAAAGATCTTTATAAACAGGTATGATAATTTCATGTGTGCCAAAGAAAACTTTGTGATATGCAATATAATCAGTCTGAGTGGGACGAATAACTGCTGCCACACTTGGAGTTTTCCGTTTGCAAACATAATCAAAATCAATCATTCGTTGGATCGCACGGGTTTGAAATCCATAGACAATGGCTTGAGTATTCTCATCAAATAATTCGTATTCTTCCATTTTAGTTTCCTCCTTTCAATGCAATCGGCACTATTCGTGTCAATGGTGTATATCGATCATATACTTCAATTGGTATGTCTAATTCTTTTCCAATATCTTTCATCATTTGTAAACCTTCTTTTTCATATGGACCACCTCGACGAACGTAAATTTTTACATTCGCCTTTTTCAAAGCATCAACTTTTTTGCGAAATGCATTTACAATTCCAGCAAAAGTTGCTTTAACATTGGTGAAGTTTGCAATACCACCAGCAATGAAAAGATATTTAGGTTTACCTTCAGGGTCTGGATTACGAGTCATTAGATCAATAACCGTTTCTGCATAGATTTCAGTATGCTCTAATGAAGGATTACCGGAATATTCTCCATAATTGCTTAATTCATTTCCGAATCCAAGGTCAGCAATAGTATCAGTAAAAATAACCGATGCACCTCCTCCGGAAAGAAGGGTCCAGATATGCCCATTTGGATTAATTATTCTTAATTTTAAAGAAGCACCTGTTTTTTCATCCAATTCAGCTATTTTTTGTTCTTCAGGTGTTAATTCTTGCCCGAATCCTCCAGGAAATTCAATAGGGTTTTCTGGATTGCCCCATGTATCTGGATGCAAGAAATAAGCTGTATTATCTAAACGAGATTTCAAATCTAAAGGTACTATTTGTTTATCTTCAGAAATTGCAAATGGATTAATTTCCAAGAAAGCAAAATCTTGATCTTGATAAACATGTAGTAATCCTTTAATGAATTTCTCGACTAAATCGGATAGATCGCCCAAATCTGGTAATTTCCCTTTAAAATCGAAATTATCAATATCGGCATCAAAAGGAACGGGAATATGAGCAACTTTATCCCAATTTTCTTCTACGAAGATTCCTCCTTCAACTGAGAAATGAATGATATCGTGATCTCTATCTGATGTTATTGAAACATAATATTCTGTTTTATGAGGAACAAATGGTTCAACTAATAATCTTTTTAAAACGCCTTTTTTTCCACGAATTTCAAATGTTTTTCCAAGTTTTTCGGCTGCAAATTGTTTTAATTGGTCAAAATTTCCATCCAATAACAACAAATTTGCTTTCCCGCGTTTACCAAACAGCTGATCAGGTTTTGCTACCAATCGATCAGTTTTCAACCAGGGCTGCTTTTCAGCTAGAGCATCAATATCGGTTTCCGGAGTAAGGATTGCTAATTTATTATGAAATTTAAATTCCGGAAAATACTTTGGGAGCTGGCTTGCAATAAGCTTTTTTCCATCATATTCATAAATTGGTTTTTGTGCCATTGTAGGTCTACTTGTTTTATTTATTTCTTTTTCTGATTTGTAAGTTGAAAAATAAAAAAATTATAAAAGACATTTGGAAAAAAATTATTTTAATTTTGAGCTTACGTAGGTAAGTTTTCCACCAGCTAAGATTATTTCTCTGTCTCGCTCTGAAAGATCATAAGTGACAGGAATCTCAATATTTTGAGTAAGATTTTTCACGATAATAGGCTTTGAACCTTCCTTTAATGCTGTAGCAATACTCAAAATAGCCAGTTTATCTCCTTGGTTAATTTTATCGTAATCATCTGGATTTTCAAAAGTTAATGGAACTATTCCAAAATTTACTAAATTGTCCCTATGAATTCGAGCAAAAGATTTAGCAATTTTAAATTT
Source organism: Candidatus Harpocratesius repetitus (assembly GCA_021498095.1). Taxonomy (GTDB): domain Archaea; phylum Asgardarchaeota; class Lokiarchaeia; order Sigyniarchaeales; family Promethearchaeaceae; genus Harpocratesius; species Harpocratesius repetitus. Next base: position 2,690,850 of record JAIZWK010000001.1, read on the forward strand.
AATACCTAAGTACATAGGAGCCAATGCCGCGTGTTCACGACTTGATCCTTGTCCATAATTTTCTGCAGCAATAATTGCACCACCTTTATTTTCTTTTGCTTTCATTGCGCGTCCATAAAAATCAGGATCAATTTGCTCAAAAACATGCTTACTGATTTCTGGCAAATTTGAGCGTAAAGGTAGTATTTTTGCACCAGCAGGCATAATATGATCAGTTGTAATATTATCTTCTACCTTCATTACTACTTCAACTTCTTCAAAATTTTCTGGAAGTGGTTCAAATTCAGGTAAAGGTGCAATATTTGGACCTCTAATAATCTCAATTTCTGAACCATCAGTCGGTGGTTCTAAGATCATGGAATCATCAATATGAATCTCGTCAGGAAAAGTGAACGTAGGGTATGTTCCTAATTTTTTTGGATCGGTAAATTCACCAAAAACAGCTGCAGCTACAGCCACTTCAGGACTGGTAAGGTAAGCATTAGCTGTTTTATTACCTGTTCGACCGAAGAAATTTCGATTAAAAGTTCTTACAACGGTAGCATTTGTCTTTGGAGCAAATCCCATTCCTATACATGGTCCACAAGCTGATTCTAAAATTCGAGCTCCAGATGAAACAATATTTGCCAAAGCACCATCTCGAGCAATTTGTTCCAATACTTGACGTGATCCAGGTGCTATTCCCAAAACGGTATGAGGTGCAATTTTTTTACCTTTCAATAAAGCAGCAACTGTCTCCAAATCTTTTAAGGAAGAATTTGTACAAGACCCAATCGCAACTTGATCAACTTTCATACCAATTAATTCTGATAATGGTACGACATTTCCAGGTGAGTGAGGCTTTGCTACTAAAGGTTCAATTGCAGATAAATCAATTTCAATTATTTCGTCATAATCTTCGTCAGAACCAGCAGGAATTTCAACCCATTGATCTTCTCGACCTTCTAACTTTAAGAATTGGCGAGTTACTTCATCACTTGGAAAGATAGAAGTCGTTGCACCCGTTTCAGCACCCATGTTTGTAATAGTTGCTCGTTCAGGTACGCTTAAAGTTTTAATTCCTGGGCCAAAATATTCGAGTATTTTACCCACTCCTCCTTTGACGCTAATTCTACGTAGAACTTCCAAAATAACATCTTTGGCAGTTACATATTCTTGAAGTTGGCCCGTTAATTTAATTCCAACAATTTTGGGTGTTTTAAGGTAAAATAAACCTCCACCCATCGCAACAGCAACGTCTAATCCACCTACTCCTATGGCAATTTGACCCATTCCACCTGCAGTAGGTGTGTGGGAATCAGACCCGACCAATGTTTTCCCAGGTCGTGCAAAACGTTCTAAAAAGACTTGGTGGCAAATTCCATTCCCAGGTCGGGAAAATTTAATGCCAAATTTGGCAGCAACAGATTGTAAATAACGATGGTCATCTGGATTTTTAAAATCAGTTTGTAAGGTATTATGATCAACAAAAGAAACAGATAATTCAGTTTTAACGCGATCCAATTTCATTGCTTCAAATTGCAAATAAGCCATAGTTCCGGTCGCATCTTGTGTTAACGTTTGATCAATTTTAATGCCTATTTCTTTCCCAATTTCAAAAGTTCCTTCGACCATATGATCTTGAAGTATTTTTTTCGCGATTGAGCCCATTTTTTTTGATCATCTCAAAAATTGAAAATGTAGGGCAATGGTCCCTACTTGATATAATATAAAGAAGATCAATTTTTAAAATTTCACTTACTCGATTTCAAGATCACAAATTATAAGATGATATTTTGGTTTCATGTTAGATAATATAATGAAATTTGCTCATTATTTCTGATTCGAGGATCATTTTTCAGAATTTAGGGGGATGTTATCAATGCAGTGCTTCCCGAACATTTTTGGATTATTATGAATTTCTTCTAGAAATGAAGTGTCGTAGACCGAGTTCCATTGCGGCACGGAAATACCGATACTAGTGGGAGGATATACTTCGATGCGCTGAATAGAGGAATTATGAAATAGGCTGTTGGGCAACGAGCGCAGATTTTTCGAATTATAAAAACAGAGTGTACGAAAAACGGGTAGATGTTCAAATAAATCAGGTAATTTTGAAACAAGGGGTAAATAAAGATAGAGCGCTCTGAGTTTGGGATGGCAAGTAAAAAAATCGGCCCGAAACGAAATCAGATTGTAAAGAATCAAGGTAACGGTTTCTAATTGGGCCAAATGGTTAATCCATTCGGGCAGTTCGGTAAGAAACTGGTCTTCCAAATAGAGATGTTCAGTAGTGGGAAATAAATCGGGAAAGTGGGTTAAATGAGCCCAGATTTTATTTGTTGGAGTACGGTGAATACCAGCCAGATATAGCATATTAAAATATTTGAAATTAAAATCGGGGCCAAACACACCGTTTGTTTTCATGTATGGAGGATCTTGGGGATCAAAATCGACATTGGGGTCTTCCCACATTACTTTCAAGCGCTGCAGAAAGCGGGCTTGGTCTGATGTGAGTTCAAGATAGGGAATGCGAAGAGTTTTAATCAAAAACTAAAATTATCCAAAATTTCGAAAAAAAGGTATTGTAATCAAAATAATGGTTAGATTATCGAAAAAAATATACCTTTACATGAAAAAATTCGTATGTTGTAAAAAATAATTTTAGCAAAAATTTGAAAAAAAAGATAACAAATTTATTAATTTATTTTCCAAAAAGTTTTCGTTTTCCTTTAGTTTTGGGCATTTTTTTAGCAATATCTTGCTCGAATAAATTATCTAGATAAAAATTTACATGAAACCTGTGATATAAAATTTGCGCAATTAAATGAAGACCGTAGTCTGAAATTTGATTTGGAAATTCTCTTTCTGCTGCTGATTTTAAATCTTCAAGGTAAATTAATTTTGGTTTGTATTCATGAATTTTTCCCAATTTACGATAATAACGTCTATCTAACCTTTCCCATTCTTGGAAAATTTCGTAGATCTTGTTTGCGTACTTAAAAAGTGTTTCTAAGGCATCCCTCATAACTTCAATTTGCATTTCAGGATCTAGAATATCAAGTGCTTTCTCAATTAGTTCTTTTTCAAATTTAAACGGTATAGATTCCCAAGAAATGTTTTTAACTTTATTTTCTGTAGTGATCACTAAAGCTTGATCTGTTTTTCCCATCAATTGGGATTCATCTTGCATTTCACTGAAGAGAAATGGATTTCTAATTTCATTTGGTAAAATTTGATTGAAAAAATGATTTAAATACATTGCTTGATTTAGAGATGAATCTTGATGAGATAAAATAATTATAGGAGTTTCTATGATTACAGCATGGAAAAGCAATAAAGTTATTTCTTCACCGTATTTTTCGAGTATCTGTGTTAATAATAATTTTTGTGATTTTCGATTAATTTTTTTTGAAATATCTGCGATCATATCGATGATTTCATAACCCACAACTTTTAATGAAGGTGAAATAAACGCGACAAAAGAATGTTCACAGCAAACTCCAGAATCAATCTGCACTTTCTTCAGAGATTTTGAATCTTTTTCAAAAATGAAGCGTGGAAGTTTCACTTTCTTTTGAGTATGACAAGTAGGGCATTCTAAATTTAACCATATTTCTTCGCTCATTTGATTTTCACATCTTTAGTTATTAATATTTAGATTCTTAAAAATTGTGGTATTTTTGAGAAGATATTATTGTTATCAAAAATATTCTCTGAATTTCAAAATATATATCATTGTAAATGATACATTTTCTCAGAGGCAATTAATATTAACTAAATTTAAAAAAAAGAATTCAAAATTTTTTTAAATGGTCAGAAGTATTTTTAAAAGATGATGAAAAATGAAGTTTAAAGAAATTATAAATTCTTGGAGCACTAAAAAACGTATTTTGGTGTTAATTAGCTTTATTTTCTCTTTTTCAACGTTAGCTTTAGTAATATGGGTTATGTTATTGCATCGAAATATGGATCTTTTTAAATGGAATCCAGCTCAAAATAATATATTCATTTTTATTTGCTTAATTGCTGGTTTAATCCCTATAGGTTTTATAACGGATTTTTTTATTAGAGCATTAAAAGTAAGTTCACCAAAAAAAATTCCAGGAAAATACATCTATGCTCTGGTTTTAATTGGAATAATTTTGCCTAGTGCATATTTAGTTTATTTATCACCATACAAACATGTAGGAGATAAAGCACCTGAATTGATGATTATTGATCAACCAGGATCCAGTGGATTTCCTAATTTAGCGGTTATATTTTATACCCAAAAAGGAACAATAAATTGGGTTAGATATGGAACAACTACTGATATGAATAATCGAATAGACGAAAATAGCAAATCAAAGACTCACGCTTTTGTACTAGCTGATTTGACTCCGGATACTCTTTACTTTTACCAAATCAATGGAGAAGGCACTATTTATAATTTTACATATTTTCCTTCATCAATAGAAAATTTACGTTTTGGTATTAGCTCTGATGCTCATATTGGATTAGAAGAAGCGAATCGAACCGCTACAATTAATATTTTAAAACAAATGATTAATCCAGCTAATCATTTTAGTGCGTTTTTCTGTTTGGGTGATATTGTCGATATGGGAAACGATGATTCAATGTATAAAGAACAAATCGATCTATTTTCCCAATACACCACATTAATCCCATATCGAAACGTAGTTGGAAATCATGATGCATGGTTTGGTGGTATTGAATTTTGGAAAGAATATTTCTATCCATCTCAAACTCCTAATAATTCTAGTGATTCTCAATTATGGCATCAATTTGATTTTGGAACAAATATTCATATATTCACATTAGATTTAGAATGGGGAACTGAAACTTATACAAAAGAGCAGCAAACATGGTTTGAAAACAAGCTTAAAGCACTTGATCCAGATGATTGGATTATCGTTATGAACCATGCATATTATTATGCATCCAGTACTGAATATCAAGGCGTCCCTTGGTATGATAATCCTGATATGATTAATACCTTTCAAGCGCTTTTCAAACAATATGGTGTAGATATGGTGTTTTCAGGGCACGATCATCAAATGGAACATATCGATCAAGAAGGTGTGAATTATTTTATCGTTGGAGCGATGGGAGGTCCCCATGATCTTGATCCAACTTATTATTCACAAAATTCAATGTTTTTTGATAATACACATTTCGGATTTGCTGATGTGCAATTCAACAATGGAAATGTAACTGTCTCTTTTAGAACTCCTGAAAACGTTCTTCTTTATAATGTAACTATCTCTAAATAGTTACTATTTTTTATTTTCTTTTATATTTACAGATTATTTTCAAAAGCGGCTTATGAAATTGTATTTTGAAGAATTGTTAAAAATAGAATTTGATGAAAGAATTTTTATTTTTCACGAAATTGTTGCTTTTGGTTTATTATGAAAATCAATCATTCCCATTCAAATTTAAATCAAATTAAGCTTTTTGAATCACTTTCTATGAATGCATGGCCCGCCTTAACTACTTTAATTGTGGATGGATGGATCGTTCGATTCGCTAATGGTTATACAAAAAGATCCAATTCTATAACTCCACTTTACCAAGGATCTCTGCATTTTCAGGAAAAACTAAAATTTTGTAAAAATTTGTATGAACAACAATCACTCCCCTTAATATTTAAATTAACACCTTTAGCAAGTAATTTAGCAATAGACCAAAATCTTGATTCACTTGGATTCTCAGTAATTGATAAATCGAGTGTACAAATGTTATCAATATCAAAATCTTCTCAAATATTTCAAAATTATAAAAATTCTAAGAATTTTTCTTCTTTACCAATAATTTCTGAAGATTGGAAAAAAGAGTTTATATTTTTTCAAAATTTAAATCCAAGTTTTAGAACAACTATGGATAAAATGCTTCAATCTATTAAACCTCTTCACTGGTTTTATATATTATATGAAAATATAGATGATAATAAATCAAAAGCGAAATCTGCTGTTGCATGCAGTATTGGTGTACTACAGATGGGATATTATGGAATTTTTGATGTTGTAGTGCACCCCAAATATCGAAGAAGAGGATTTGGTAGAAAATTAATGCTAAATATGCTTGCACATGCACAAAATCAAAATGCTCATACAGTATTTCTCCAAGTTGTTAAAAATAATAAAGCAGCATGGAATCTCTATGCAGAACTTGGATTTAAAGAGATTTATGAATATTGGTATCGAAAAAGTATGAATAAATAATTAATTCAAAAAGAAAAAAAAAGATTCACTATCAATCGCTTAGCATTAAATTCTTTTAATTAATAGTGGAGTTTTTAAAATCATTTTGGGATTTTTCTCGTGCCCAATCAAAATCAATAAGCACATATTTATTGGTATAAAAATAAACGCCGACTAAAATAAGACTTACTACTGGTCCCCAAATAATATTTCCAATCTTGAAAGTTTTCTCTCCAATTGTCATATCTCCAAATAAATAAAGTTGACCTAGTAAAAAGACACCAAACGCTTGAGATATATTTAATATTATACTGGGATAACCTACATACAAACCTGCTTTTTGAACTTTTGTTTGTCGTTCATCATCTTCTGCTAAATCCGCATACATAATATATGGGAAGAGATACCAGCCCCCAATCACAAAAGCATAGGTCCCAACTAATATTAATCCCAATAAAAGAGTGTTTTTTACAGGAATTAATCCTATTAAAGAAAGAGGCATAAAAATTATACCAAATAAGAAAACTCGTTTAATACTCTTAGTTTTTCCATGAACTGAAATCGATCGTTTCCAATAACCTAAAAAGAACATTATACCAAGAACTAAGAAACCAGACACAATTATTTTTTGAATTGTATCTAAAAAGAGAACTTCTTCTAAATATTTAAGAATTACTGTTCCTGCCATTACCCAGCCAATTGAAGCAAATCCTTGCATAAAAACAACAAGTTGATATTTTCTATTTTTTAATACAATTTTAAAATTCTCAATTAAGTTGGGTTTTTCAACTTTACGAGGTTCAGTGGGCATAAAAATTGCACTAAAATATATGCTAATAAGAAAGATTACTCCAAAACTAATTACACCCCAAAAATAAGCAGGTGGGATATTATTTGGATCTTCAGCAATCTTATCTTTAAAATCAGTCAAAATCAACATGGCAAAAAGAGTCTGAATGATCTGCCCTGTAATATTAAAAATATTTTGAATTTGAGAACATTTTGGGCGATCATGAACATTAAATTGCTCTGCCATCCAAGCTTGGTAAGGAGTCGTTACAGCATATGAGATTTCAAAGAGAGTATTCCAAAGAAGAAGCCATCCTAAAAGTGTTTGATCTGAAGGATTGTCTAAAAATAATTGGGGAATTAAAAGACAAATAAAAGAAATTACCAATACAGGTGCAAGCAAAAAAACATAAGGTTTTCGACCGCCTATTTTTTTAATATAAGTAACATCGCTTACCCAACCAAAAAAGGGTTGAGAAAATGCGATTGCAATATATCCTAAAGTGATTCGATTCGTAACTTTTGTTTCATCTAATCCAAATCCTGTGGTGTATAAGGTAAATAAGGCAAACCCAATTAAACCTAATAGAAGCGAGGAGCCAATGCGTGGAAATGCAAATAGAAGCATTTTTTTTGTAGGTGAATCAGGTATTTTATTCTCTAATTCTGCAAAATTATTTGATTCCATGTTTTTATAATTAGATCAAATAATTATAAAAAACTTAATAAAAAAAACAATGATTACGATATTGTTAAAAAAAAATCAATATAGTAATTAGATTGATGAATTTCCTTCTTTTTTCTCTATGAATGATTGGAATATTCTATGTAAAATAAATCCAAAATAACCTGCAATTCCTCCACAAAATCCTCCTATTATAAGAAGGAATGAAATTAACAACCATCCTATATAAAAATTGCCAAGAAATAATCCTGTGAAGTAATTTGAAAGGTTAACTGAGTCATTCTTAATAAAATTGATAAGATAATAACTTCCCCAACCCAGTATTGTGCTTAATGCTATAGAATAAAAAGCTTTAGAACCTTTTTTAAACCACCATCCTCCAAAAATGCACGGAATGACAAAAATTTGCCAAAATGGGACGAATGTAGAAATCCAGATAAGAAAACTGATAGCTAAAATTAACAAAAAGGAATAAAGCAAATTCTTTGATTCTACTTGTGTTGGGGATGAACTTTGTATTGAATTCATATTTTATACCTCCTTTTTAAAATAAATTCTAGATTCAATCAAATTGGAAGGAAATGATTGAAAATCAGTAATTAAATAGTAGTTTTGATGATAATCTCCATTAAGAAACAAAGTTAATTGATCACTATAATGTTTTGATCCAATTATACCACGCTCTCCTGATGGAATTACTGATATGCTCTGATTTAAATTTCCCCAATCACATATCCATCGTTCAGATGCACCTCCATGACTGGTTGCTACTGATACATGACCATTTTTCCATATATTTCCATAAGATGGATTTATCGTATCCGCAGAACCGTTAGCAGGAATAGGTCCCACACCAAAACCTGGTATATTAGTTAGATGATTAAAAATATTCTGATGTAAATTTCCCCAATTCCATTCATCAAAATTCCCAGTATTAAAAAATGAATGAAGTGCATTAACTGTTCGATGAAATGCAGTTTGAATAGTATCTTGAACAGATTCAGTATTACTTGTTGATACATTATCGAACCAAGCATCTAAGAAGGAATTTTTTAGAAGATATTCAATTAATGCGTCTGAAATGTAGGGAATGAAATCCTTTAAATCCCATTCATTTAATTCATCTTGAAATATCTGTTCTTTTAAAATTTCAATCCATAATTTAAAAACGCTTGGTTCCCATCGAGCTAAATTCATTTGATAATCCCAATTGTTCATATCATTTAGTATCTGAACTTCTTCATTAGTCAAATCAGCGCTATTTTTTATAGTTTCAAGAAGAATAGGTAGAGTTTTTTCTGCTTTTATACTATATGTATCCAATTGAATAGCTTTCATATCATTTATGGTAAGATTTGTGGCATTCTCTAATAATTGATTAATTCGACGGGCGCGATAGCCGTTAGAATAATATGTTTGAAATGTTTGATTTGAATGAGCGTTCATATAATCAGGTCCTGCAACAATCTGATTGGCAGAAGCAAGGTAATGTTGATTAGGATTAATAGTCTCAGGTAATTCAGCAAATGGTAGCCAACCAATCCATTTCCCTTCTCCTGCACTCCCATTATATGGAAATACTCCTTTTCCAAAGCGTTTATCATCTAAAAGAGAATCGTCTCGAATTGGCACCTTACCAGTCGGACGAATTGCAATATTTCCATATATATCTGCATATATATGATTTTGAGAAGGTAACCAGAAATTCTGTGAAGCAGCATTAAAATCTGCCCGATTTTTTGCATGAGAATATTCATAGAATGCTTTCAATTCCCATGTTACGTTATGAGCTATCCAACGACAAGCGATAATATTATTTGATTTTATGGAATCTAGTATTGAATCAGTAATAAAATCTGAAAATACAGGGCCTTCTTCGGTAAGTTTAATTTTATATTTTATTGTTCTACCTTCTTTTGTATCAATTGTATAATTAATATATTTGTATGGTGTGATTTTTCCATCTTGAATATAATGGGTTTCATTTACAGAAGTATAATAATACCAATCCATACTATCAAAATAAGTATTTGTGAATCCCCATGAAACAAATTGATTTTGGCCGACTAATGGATAGGGTACACCTGGCAAAAAGAAACCCCAAATATTAAATGGATTGTCAGATGCAGAAATCACCAAATGGGCTTGATACCAGATTCCTGGTAGATTCCACTCAAGATGCATATCATTACAAATAATTGGATAACCAGAGGCGCTCTTATTCCCATCAATTACCCAATTATTCGATCCCAATATAGCACCTAACTCTGAACGAGTCTGCTCTTGTGGAAATTGCGATAATTTGTAGTAGAGAGCATTTATAGATGATGAAAGAGGAATACTATCGTTTAAATTGGAAAATGTTTGATTCAGATGTATGAACTCATAAGTAGAAAAATTTCCATAATTCGGACAAACAGGTATCTGATAAGGTCGGGGAGATCCCAAAAAGAAATTATATGCTTCAATTCCCATTTTCTCGACGATTACTAAATGATACAAATCTTCTAAACTCCACGTAAGGTCTTCAGCCATATATTTTCCCATACTGATTGTATCGATTACGGTCCAATGTTCCATATTTATGTCCAATAATTGAAATTCTAATGGTAAAGTAGGTGTATTATCGATATAATAATTAACTCCATCCGCAAATCTTTCTAATTCTTGCAAAATCGTATTTATTTTAGGATCAGTGTTTGCTCCTTGAACTAACGCTTTGTATGTTTTTACAGAATAATAATCTTTCAACATTGCTAAATTATATTTATCAATTTCTAGTAAATCTTCTCCCAGTATTGCACTCATATTTCCACGTGTAAGTGAACGTGCCATTTGCATCATGAACAGTCTATCTTGAGCCATACAGTATCCCAAAGCAAACATTACATCATTTTCAACTCTCCCAAAAATATGTGGAATGCCGTAATTGTCTCTATAAACCGTAACTTGATCTTCTAATGAAGAATCAGAAATTATCATAGTATCTTCTATTTCCATGGGTATTTCCCAAATACTTTGCCCTGGAAAAAATAATTTACCCATTGGGGCTAATCCAAGCAATGGCACCGAAAAAAAACCAATTATTAGAGCTAAAATCCCTAATACAACACTACCTCTTATTAAATCTGTTTTTTGCATAATTATCTGCTTTTCCATTTTTTTTTGTTTAGTTTGAGCATTTAAATTAAGTATATTTAATCAAATAATTAATAAAGATTGCTCTTTGGAATTAAAAATATTTTAAATTTAAGAGGTTCTAGCAACTTCTTTATTTTTGACAGAATTCCCATTTTAATCCTTCATTTTCCGACAATAATCAAATTTATCCAAGAATTATTTCAGTCGGCAAAGATGAACTTTAAAAAATATAATTATGGGTTGATTTTTGACTATTTTTAATCAAATTATAGTTGAAAATGATAAAAAAAGTTCTAAATTTTTGATCGACAAATTTCAAATTTGGATGGAATATTGGTAAATGCGTAAATTATGCAGGATTTTTATTTTTTTATTAATCTATCAAATGTTGATAAAGGCTCTTAAAAAAGATCGATAAATTAGGCAAAAAAAGGAAAAAAAGAAGGGTTCAAATCGAGAACCCTCTATTCAAGAGATAAAAAATGTTTGTGATTGTTATTATTGAAAGGTGGGATTGGATAGTATTTATTTCGTTTAAGTTAGGGTTGTTTGCTGATATGCAAGTTAAATTATTAAGAAGCACCAATGGAAAATATTTTGCGTGAATGACCTAATCCAAAATCATAAGATCAACACAACTATATAAATTTTCAGTAAATCAATTAAAATTAGCCCAATATTGAAATTGTAATATGATATTTGTATTCATTAAAATGAAAAAGATTTGATAAATTTTCAAAAACAATGATCAATTAAATCTTTATTTTTTTTTTTGATATTCTTTCTTAATTTTATGAATCTTGTATTAGTAACCATATGTTTTGTCAGTCAAAAAACCATTTTTGCTTGTCACAATTTGTCATCATATTCACATCATATAAATATAAAAAAAAGGATTCTTATTCTTTAATCCTAAGTCGAATTATACAGGAAGTTTCATAAGCAACTTGTTTTGGTGATAAATATAAAGTTCCTGTCCATCAGCAGATTCTCTGACTAGGATCTGCTGTCCTTTCATCTTGTACGAGATATAATAATATTTTCCTTTATATCCAAATGATCCGTTATAAGAAATCTTTCTCGTTTGAGTTTTATTTCGTGAACTACTTGAAGGACTTTTAGAATGAGAGATAATACACTGTTGGCCACGAAAGATATCGATTTTTGATGGTGATATCCATATTTCTACTTCTAAACCTGCATATCCAGGCGGAATAGCAAATTGTTGTCCATGATAACTTATTAAATTTGATTTCGTTACTTTTCGTGTTTCTCTTTCAACAATCCATCTATCCCAATTAAGTTGTACCTCTAATGGGCGATCAATTCGATTTTGTTTCCCAAAATAGACTTTACTTGGTGAACTACGATTTGGTAAACCTCGATGTCGATGTTTTGTATTGTAAAATTCTATCCATTTTTGAAGCATTTGATTGAACTCTGTCAGAGTAATGGTTGGATCTTGCTTAATTTGATATCGAACTTCAGATAGAAACATAGTTTTAACCGTTCCAAAGAAACGTTCGAGCTTACCTTTGGTTTGTGGATGTCGGGCACGCGCAAACACAGGTCGAATATCCAATAGTTTAAGAATCCGTTCATATTTTGATCCTAAATTTCCAAGAATATTTTTGAACTGAGTGCCATTATCCGCCAAGATCTCTAATGGACGACCGTACTTAGAGATTGCTTGCCGCAATAACTCAATAACATGTCCTGATTTTTGATCAGTTGTGTAAAAAGCGGCAACAACAAATCGAGAACAGTCATCAAGCAAGGTGAAAAGAAAGAGGGACCCTAAATGACCAATTGTCTGAGCACCAGCAATGTCAATTTGCCATAATTCATTAGGACTCTCTCGTTCAAATGCATTATAACCCCTGCGGTATTCCGTCGAAATTCTTCCTAGTCCTTTCTTCAATAAATGTCTTCGAATTGAAGTTAACGAGGGAATTTTCGAAAATCCTTCTTTGATAAGCAAATCAGAAATGATTTGTGCAGTTCTCTTGCTATTTTCTTGTTTTAAATCAACAATCCGATTCCATACTTCATTAGGAAATATAGAACGCTTTTGACATAGATTTGGTTTTTGAGAACGACGGGAAATATTCCCACTTTTTGCGATTTTGAGCCATCTGTACACCGTTCGAATAGAACAGTGTTCCATGTCAGCAATTTCTTGAATAGATTTTTTTTGATGATAATATTGATGCAAAATCCGTTCAATAAGGTTGGTTTTTCCTTGATCCTTTGATTTTATCATAGAAAAATCCCCTTATCACAAAATATGTGAATAATTAACAGTTAACGCCTAATAAATAATAGATCATGTGAAAAGTGCAGAAGATTGGGATCATTTTCGTGTTTAAATTTGCATTTTCTTCGATTATGAGATGTCAATTTAATGGTTGTTGTTACAGCAACCGTCAAAAAAAATAAAGAAAAAAACCAAATTTGTGCCAGTTTTTTGTCAGTCACTAGGTGGTCAACGACAATTGTGGACATTCATAAAAAAACTGAATTCTTATTTGGTTTTATACTGTCATTTCTTAATGGTTGTTAACAAATCTTGTAAATATCGGTGATTAATTTCTTGAAATTCTTTAGAATATGTAAATTTACAAATATCCTTGAGATTAAGCCAATTTCCATATTATCATAATTTGAATCAAAAAAGTAGGTTTTTGGCACATATTTATAATTAAAATGCCCTTTTATGGGAAACTTTAAGTATGAATTCATGTTCATGTAAATTAATCAAACACTGACACCTTTGAAATATTCTTTTAGAACGGAATGATTAATATTACGGAGATTTTATTGTAATGGCAGAAAATAAAAACCTAACTCCAAATGAAGAGCGAGTACTGTATGGTATCGTCCAATTCCCAGAAAAAAATGATAAAGAATTAGCTGCATTACTTCAGATGAAAGACTCAACCTTAACATCTATAAAAAAAAGGCTGGAGCAAAATGAATTTTTTTCATATCATTTCATTCCACAATTGAATCGTTTGGGTGTTGAGCTTTTAGGAATCATCTTCACTTCTTTCAATCCAACTATTGATTTTGAAGAACGAGTAAGAATTACTAAGGATAAAATTGAAAGTGCACAAGAAATATTTTATTCCGTTGGTGCCCCTGAGATGGGTTTTTCGTTGAGTTTTACTCAAAATTATAGTAATTTTTGTGCAATAAACGAAAAAAGAACTGAAACATTTGGTGAAAAAGGTTTATTAGAAAAAGAATTCCCGCGAGAAGTAATTTTTCCCTTTCAAATTAGTTCCATTGATGAATTTTTTGATTATTCACGTTTATTTTATCATCATTTTTCACATTCTTTACAAGGAATTACACTACAACCATCAATTACTAAACCATGGTTTAGTCCTCAATCAGAAATTACATTAAATGATAAAGAAAAAAAGGTTTTTATTGCCTTAATTGAAAATCCTAAGGCGACTATGCAAGAAATAGGAGAAAAAGTAGATCTTTCAAGACATACAGTTGCTAGAATGAAAAAGAAATTCTTTAATGAAGATCTAATTCGAATAAAAGTCATTCCAAATTTAAAAAAAATTGGTTTTAAACTTTTAGTCTTTTATCACTTAAAATTTAGTCCAACTGCAAAAATAAATAAAGATATCATACAGCAGTTAAATTCTCCTTCAACTCTTTTCTGTGCACATCGAAAATTTACTGCAGTAATTATCAGTGCTTATCCGGAATATTCTGCATATAAAGAAGATAAAGTTCGAAAATTAACGTTTTTGAAGGAAAATAATATCTTAAATTATACACCTTCGCCTCGAAAATATGTATTTGAACAGATGCAGGTTATCAAAGATTTTACTTTTTATGATATAACAAAAAAGATTCTTGGATTTCCTTTAGAATAATTAATTTAGACGATCAATTAAATCCGATGTATAAGATATCCAAAGCTTGATATATGATCGAAATTCATCCATATTTTTAAATTCAACTTCAATCAAGTTAAAATCAGCAGGCAATACCTTAATATTTGGGTTCACTCTAAAGAATCCTTTTTTTAAAACTTCAAAAAGGTATTCAGAATTATTCATATTGCATTCGATTTTGAAAACTAAATTTGATTTTTTTGTTTTTTGATTAGATTGAGTTTGTTCAATTGAAGTTAATAATTTTTCAAAATTTTTATTGATTATTGGAGGATTTTCTTGAACATCTTTTAATTTTCGAGAAATAATTTCTGAATCTGCAATTTTTTCAAAAATATTTTGATAACGTGCGATAAAAAGAAAACCTTCTTCAATTCCTTCAATATAGAAAGGAATTTGATTGGCATGATAAAGATTATTCAAATAATCAAAATGTTTATGAACACCTTTGAAAATAATGGGAAAATTACTTGAAATTTTAAGCACTATAGGTTCTTCTACTTTATTTCCCTCATTCATTGTTTACCCTCTTTCATTTAGGGTTATCTCGCTCAATTTAAAAAATTTTTGGGAATTTTTATTTTAATTAAAAAAAAATAATCGTTTTGATAATAATTATCATCTATTTTATTTTTAGCCTCCACCAAACATATGTAAAGCTAATACATTATCACCATCTTTAATTTGTGTTTTTTCATATTCTTCTGGAGGTATATAAATATTATTAATTTTTACTACAATTTCTGGGAATGTATAACGCTTTAATTCCAAAAGCTTTTTGACTGTTAAACCTTCAAACCATTCAAAATCTCTATTATTAACTTGAATCATTTTATTCTCAAGTAATGAAATAATTGAAAATTCATAATTTTTACCACAATATCTTAAGAGGTTATAGCAGAATTCAAAAAATTGAAGGAAATCCGAAAATCTTGCATTGACTATCCACAAAACCCAAATCTATCCCAATTTTAAATTTGTCGAAACATCGTTTAAGAAAAAAATATATAATTAAGTCAATAATTCAAAGAAAAATGATGGAAATGTGAAATTCTTGACCGCATTTAAGGGTTTAAAAGTGCCGACTCAAATAGTAATTGGATGCGCAGGAGTATTGTCGAAAATATTGGCCCAAAAGATAGAATTTGATTAAGATAAAAAAAATTGCTAGAGCCTCTTAAAATCAAATTAATAATTTTATAAATAAAAAGATAAGAGGTTCTAGCAACTTCTTTATTTTTGACTGAATTACCATTTAATTCTTTCATTTCCCGACAATAATCAAATTTATCCAAGAATTATTTCAGTCGGCAAAAATAAACTTTAGAAAATATAATTATGGATCGATTTTTGACTATTTTTAATCAAATTATAGTTGAAAATGATAAAAAAAGTTCTAAATTTTTGATCGACAAATTTCAAATTTGGATGGAATATTGGTAAATGCGTAAATTATGCAGGATTTCTTTTTTTTTTTTAATCTATCAAATGTTGATAAAATCTCATAAAGAATTGAAAAAAAAATTGAAGAAGTAATAATAAAAGAACATAAAATGATATTATTGTAATGGCTTAATGATTTCAATTAATTCCGGTAAATCCATTCCAATCTTTTGTAAATGTTCAATTGTAGGAACTCCATTCTTATTCCAACCACGGCGTTCATAAACTGCATCCATCAATTTTTCATATTGTTCAAGTCGGTATTTTCTAACAATAGCAACTTTTTCCGCAATGGATTTTCCCGTCGGATCAATACCAATCAGTTCTTTCATTTGTTTATCGTATCTTTCTTCCCGGGATTTATATTCTTCTTCAGTAACAGGTCCTACTGCACGATACGGAACTGCATCGTGTTCTCTAAGTCCTTTTCCTAAACGAATATTAAAAATACGTTGAAAATTATAGACACGCTCTGATTGCAAAATTAATTTTTCAGGTGTTAATTTCTCACCTGTCACTCCCTCATATATCCAGCAATAATTCTCTACATGCTCAGGAACTTTTGCTGCCTCAGTAGGAGGATAATTCTTATTACTTGGGGGGGTTATATCGTTCCATGGTAATTTGCACAATCCAACTAAGCCAAACCATGTACGAAACATGGGAAAATAATGTAAAGCTTCAGCTTTATCCTCAAAACTTGGTATTTGGTTGTTTACTTGATCCATAAAAATCAACCATGCTTCATCATGCTGAGGACCCTTATTAGTAAAGCCGTATCCTCCTTGTTGAGCGAGAGATTCTTTACTTTGATATTCAGAATATTCCAATCCTTTCTGTTCCATACCAATATCATTTACGAAATTTGGATCAGCGCCATATTTTTCAATAAATAATTTTTTCATTCTGAGAATCCCCTGACCAATTACAACACCAAAACCTTCGCCTCGAGCCATTTGATGCAAAATCTCTAAAACGGCAGCGCTGTTTCCGAATTTAAGTTCAATTCCACCTGTTATTTCAGAATTAAGTATACCATTTTCGTAACATTCCATCGCAAATGCAGTGCTGGTGGCAAATGAAATTATATCAATACCGTATGTATCACAGTAGAAATTAGCTTCTAAAATAAACTGAGGATCAAAACAGCCTAAGTTTGCACCTAATCCTGCAGCATTTTCATATTCTGGCCCATCAACAGTAACCTTTTGACCCGCATAAGGCCCAGTCTTTAATTCAAATTTATCTGCAGCTTTAGAACAAGCCATTGAACACCCGTACCAGCATCCATCAGGCAAACCTTGAGTTAAGTAATTGTCACGAAACACATTGGAATATATCTTTTTTGCATCTGGATGGCCTCCAAATTTAAAGTTGTGAGTGGGGAGCAAATCATATTCATCCATAATTTCAATAATATTTGCAGTTCCAACTTGGCGCATTCGATTTTGTTTATCGTCATATTGTTGAATTTCACGATGCAATCGTAATCCTGCCTTGTTAATTAATGCTTTATTAACAGGATTGTTAAGATTTCCTTTAGTGGCTTTATTTTTGATTACAATTGCTTTAATCTTTTTATCTCGAAACACACGGCCAATTCCACCCCGTCCCGCTTGTTTTACTCGAACTACTTTTCGACGAGGATCGTAAAATGAAAAGTTCAGCATTCCCATTCGAACAAATTCTGCGGCTTTTCCAGATGAAACGACAGAAATATTTCTTTTATCATATTCATCATCAGCGTACATTTCGGTTAGCTGTTCCGCCAATACATGACTATCAATTGCTTCTAAAGGAGCTTCTTCAATTTTTATTGAACCTGATGTTCCATCAATGAAAATTATTATGTCATTTTTTGCTTTTCCTTGAATTTCAAGTGCATCCCAGCCAGCAAATTTTAGAAAAGGTCCAAAATATCCTCCTACATTACTATCAATAACAATATCTGTTAATGGTGAAATCGATACAAGTAAAGATTTACCCGCCCCAGGATATTGAGTAATACCACAAATTGGTCCAGTACCGATGACAATCTCGTTTTCAGGATCATGCCATTTTGTTGTATTTTTAACTGCTTTCCAGAGCAAATATAAACCAAATCCTTTTCCTCCAATGAATTTTTCTTTCATTTCTGGAGTAACATCTTTTGATTCAATAACATTATTAGAAATGTTAATGTAAAGTGTTCGATTGCAATACCCTTTTTCAATGGGTCGTAATTCATAATTCCACTCTTTTAACAAAGTTCGGGCTTCTTTTAGTTTTTTAATACTTTCATTCTCCATATTTTTACACCTTTGTTTAATCAATTATTAATTTTTGCCAATTAAGCTTCATCAGGAATTTTCTTAATATATAATGCCTCTGTTGGGCAATTCTTCACACAGACACCGCAAGCTACACATTTAAACGGCTCTTGTAAGTCATCATGAAAAAATAAGGCATTTTCAGGACAAACTGAAACACAAATGAAGCAACCTACACACATCTTTTTGTTAATTCGGACTACTCCATTTTTGGCTCGAGTTATAGCTTGAGCAGGACATACATCAATACAAGCACCACATTGAGTACAGGTTATAATTTGATGCGGATCTGAATCATTATTTGCTTCAATGATACGTAATGCTGCTTTCAAAGGATTTTCTTCCTTGAAATAAAGATTACTGCATGCTTCTTCACAAGAATGGCACGCTACACAATTTTCTTCAATCTTAGCTAATAATCTCATCTTGGGAAAACCTCCACAAATGTTTGAGGTAATATGCTCTTCTTCAAAAAGATTTTTGTCACGCATTAGAAATATAGATATAATCTGTTTTTTATAATAAATTCAAATAATTGATTTGATCTTAACCATTATGATCATATTTATTTTTTTTTTCATTACCATTTTTTATAATGTTTATACAATTGATCATTTTCCAAAATTTCTAATATTAGTGCGCTTTTTACTAAATCAGCTTAAAATAGACGGCTGTATTAATAGCTAAATAACTGCAAATATGAGGATGTTTAATGGAAAATTCAAATAATAATGATCTTCCTATCCAAGAAAATTCTAATGATGGGGAGAAAAAAAGAAGTAGGTTTAGTAAAAAAGAAGAAAAAAGCAATGAACCTCCAAAAGATCCAACCAATCTTAATTTTCAAGATATATTAGAAAAAGAACTAGGAATCATCAAAGTTTATGATTACGCCATCAATAATGCATTAGATTTAATTTTTCAACCAAAATTGATTGAAAAATATGAGCAGGAACTAATTATTCCATTAATTGGTGGAGAAACCGAACCTGAAACTGCTGACGGAGGAAGATTGTTTCTTCGAGAAGAATTTGAACGGATTAAAGTTGGAGAAAAAGTAAAAACAATTATAAATTCTGCAGAAGAAATTGCTAAAAAGCATGGAGTGAAGACCCATGTAAATAAACAAATTGGAACATTTAGTATTATTCTAATGGTTATCTCCATGGCTTCATATTTTATAATAGGAACAATTTTTGGGCAAGAAAATAGTACAACATGGTCGATTCCTATTTTTCTTTTAATGTGTTTTGGGCCTCAATTTTTACGTTCTTGGTTAACTAAACGATTTGAAAAATTCAAAGAAGCACATAATTCCGAGGTTTTTGAACTTCAGAGCGAAAATATACAAGATGTTCGTGTTTTCATTCAAGATATTATTGATGATGTAAGAGATCGTTTAATTTCAAACAATGTTGCTTTAGAGAAAATTCAATTTGTTTTATTTTCTGATGGATATACAAATGTGAGTTTTGTCAGAAATCAAGGAGGAACTAGAGGATCACCTCTTAGAGCTGTATATCAATTCGAATATCCAGAAGGAATGAGCCCAAGCACTTCACATCAATATGGCATTAGTGGAATTCCAGAAGATGATGAAAATGATCTTTTTATTTTTCTTAAAAATGCTAAATTTGATGAAGAAGGACGATTATATGAATTTAATCAAGAAATTCCAGTAAAAAGTGATTATAAATTACCAGAAGCTCTATTAAACGCTTCAGAATTTTCTACAATTGATAATCCTGATTTAGTTATACCTGAATTTAGCACATTTAACAAAATTAAATGTGAGTGTAATCATTCAATCCAATTGAAATCTATGAAATCAAGTCAATCCACCTTACATGACAATTTTGAGTTCTACTTATTAATTGGTAAAAATTGTCCAAAATGTGGAAAAAATCCTTACATTCTTTTAAATTCTCCAGGAAATGAATCAATTCCCAGTGGATTGAAACGTATTTTTGGTGAAAATTAAAAAAATGATTAACATACGTTAAAGTAATTGATTTTGATTTTGATTTTGATTTTTCTTCTTTAATCTTCTTTAATTTTTTCTAATTTTTTGAATTTCTCAATTTATGGTATTTTAGCATTATTTTTAATGCTCGAACACCGCGTTCCACTTCATTTACAAATACGGGAATATGTAACTCATTGCCAATCTGTACAATTCGTTGAGCTCCTTCTTCTTCCGCTTGAATCAATATTGTAATTATGGGTTTATCTGGATAAAGACGCTTAATTGTTTTAAAAATACCAAAATCAAATTCAATTTCGGTAAAAAATTCTAATGCTAAAAATAACGATCCTACATTAGGATCTTTTAATAAAGATTTACTAGCATCAAAATAAACTTGACAAACTTGAGTTCCAATGAATTCTTTTGGAGGCCAATAATCTACAGGGTTTCCAAGTTCACAAGTCGATCCTCCAATATTTTTTAAAATGTATTTTCTATTTTCGTCATGAAGTGATGCTAAATGAATCCCTTGAAGTCGCATCTCAGCTATTAGAAGATTTATCGCGCCAGATGATGGTCCAATGATACCCACTTGATCATTTTGAGGCGTTGGGCACCATAAAAAGAGTTTTGCAAATTCAAATAATTCAATGTAATTTTCAACTGAAATTGCTCCC
Organism: Candidatus Harpocratesius repetitus; assembly: GCA_021498095.1. Lineage (GTDB taxonomy): Archaea > Asgardarchaeota > Lokiarchaeia > Sigyniarchaeales > Promethearchaeaceae > Harpocratesius > Harpocratesius repetitus. The sequence goes on from JAIZWK010000001.1 coordinate 2,711,965, forward strand.
GCCTCTTGTATTTCATTAAAATTTGCTTGGTTTTTTCCGACATACTTAATTAAAACTGGCTTTTTCCCTCGATAGGCATGCATTACATCAATAAATTCATGAGTAATTTTTTTCATATACAAAGTTATAACTTGAGTTTGAGAATCATTAAATAAAAATTCAAGCATTTGAGCTTCAGTAATTTGGAGTTGTTTTCCGATATGAAAAACCTTAGAAAATGGAACAGGTTGTGGTAAATTCCACCATCCACATGCCCCTGATAATCCACCACTTTGTGCTAAAAAACTTACTCCCGATTTCCATCCTTGTTTTCGGCTGATCTGAATAATATGTGAACGAATTGGGATAATTGATGATGTAAAACCCGACAAAAAATCAATGATTCCAATCATCGAAGGTCCTAACATCTTTATATGATATTTATCAAGAATAGCTTTAATTTTCTGAGACAATTTCAGATATTCTTCTTTTGTTGTTATATATGCTAAATCAGTTTGGAGTAAAATATAATGAATTTCGGCTTTACCTAAAGTTTCTAATATTTCAAGCAAATTATGCCTTGTTAAAATAATCGCCAAATCTGGACGAGGTTTAATTGTTCCAATCTCATCAATACTATTTATGGTTGGAATTCCCATTAACGATTTTGTATAAGGATGAACAATTGAAATATGAGCATGATAGCGCGCTTCTAATAAATTTTTAAGCACAATACCATTAGCCGTATATTCATTTCGAGAAGATCCGATGATTAAAATTGAGTGAGGCGCAAAAAATAGAGAAAGATCTTGATAAATACCCATAAAGAAACTAGGATTGAGATAATCTTAAGTTTTGCTTTCTTGAAAATGAAGAAATTCAGACTTATGGAAATAAAATCACATAAATTAGAAACCCCCATTTTTTAAAAATTAATGGTGAAGTAGCTCACCTAAAGGTAATAAAATTACCAGCTGCAGGTCAAAGACCATAACTATCCCTTAATAGGGATAGTTTATTTCCTAATTAATTAATCATTTTATATATTAATATAAAAATTAAACCAAAGAGAAATATTTTTGTCGAGAGTCTTCATGTATATTCTTTATTAATAAAGGATTTTTTCATTTTATATCCATCTTGATATTTTTTCATCAATTCTTTTCATTAATCTTCTTCATTAGCTTTTCCCCGCTTTAATTCCAAAAAAATTTTATTTCATGATGAATTTATCTTCATAATAAATACTTCAATATGTGAATAACATGGCTAAACGAAGATGGAAATGCTTCTCAGTTTTCAAGGTAAAAGGTTACCAAAAAAAACGAAGTCGGTCTCACCGACGTGAATTCGTTCGTGGGGGAGCAGATTCTAAAATTACTCGATTTGATATCGGCAATCGCAAACAAATTGATTGGGACGTCAAAATTGGGATGATCTCCGATCATAATATTAATATCAGTCATTTTGCACTCGAAGCTGTTCGAACTTCAATAAATCGTCGTCTTATTAAAAAAATTGGGCGAGCAAACTTTCACCTGAAGATTCGCAAGCATCCTCACACTACATATCGCGAGCACGCGATGATGTCCTTCGCTGGAGCGGATAGGCTTTCATCTGGAATGCGTAACGGTTTCGGTCGACCGGTTGGAAAGTGTGCGCGCACTCGAGCAGGCGATATAATTATGGAATGCGGTTGTGCGATGAAGCACGTAGAACAAGTAAAGCGTGCTTTTCAGATTGCTGATAAGAAACTTTGTACAACCACAAAAATTGTGATTTTAGACACAAAAGATGAAGATATGATTGCTCGAATTCCATTACCACATATCAGCAAGTTTGTGACCGTTTAAACAAGCAAACAAATTAATAAGTGAATGAATCGTAAAAAGCAAGATGCTTTTAATATTAACGCTTTTTTTTATTTTATTTTAAAATATTAATATTCTTTTAGATCTATACCAAAGAAGAATAGAAAGAAGCAATTTATTGTTATATTCTTAAAAAAAGATGTATAATTAGTAAAATAAGAAAAAAATCAGTTAACTTTCTAAAACGAACTCTTCAGATTCAATTTGTTTGTTTTCGCATTCAAATAAATGATCTTTTGTATGATGTATAAGGTATAAAGAGCCACCAGCAACTATACCCCAAATAAAAAGCCAAATAACATGTCTAAGTAGTTCATTAGTTAGCATTTCAATTCCTTCAAAGAATAATCCTGCAGTTATATTAATTGCGGCATGTGCTAAAGTTGGCATCCAAATGCTTTTCGATTTTAAATATAGAAAACCTTCAAACAAGCCCATAAAAATAGTTGAAAGAGGCATAAGAACAAATGCGCCTAATATTGGATTATCTGGGAAATTATAACCCATAAGAATAATAGGTATGTGCCAAAATCCCCATATTAATCCTGTGAGAAGAAAGCCTTTATTTATTCCGAATTTATTCAGTAATTTTCCTTGTAAATAACCGCGCCATCCAAATTCTTCTCCAAAAGTATATATCATTCCGAATAATGCTCCAAATATAATCGTTATAATAATATTTAGCACGAAATAACCAATTTTCTGTGGATGTATTCCTAACAATAGCCCGACTTCATTCCCAATTATAACTATTCCATCTTTAAATTGAAATAAATTTTCAGATATGACGCCCCAATTAAAAATCACAATTATTCCAGAGGAAAGGAATACGACTAAAAGTGGTGTAAAAATTGCAATTATACTTAACCACCATTTACTTAAGCCCCAACCAACATTTTTAAAACCTTCTTTTGTAAGTATTCGAAATCCAACAGCTGTTAGCGCTGGAAACCACATCAATATCAAGGCAAAAGATCGAAAATTTTTTGATTCAATTCCACCAGTAAAAAATATAATTAATTGAAGCGCATAGCTAAGCGAAAATAACACAATAATATAGATTAAGTAGTTCTTTTTCAATTTCATGTTAATGCACTTATAATAGAAGAATTATAACTAATATTGATATTATTGTTACTATTTTGCTTTTACATATAAGAAAATTGGCAACCAATGATTATCACATATTTTTTTAGGATGATTTCCAATGCAAAAATTACATTTTTTGCAATGATGAACGTTTTTTATCAAATCTAAAAAAGTATACAGAAAATAAATATGCAGAAAGTAAAAAAAACTTTGAAAATGGAAAAATTACACATTTTGGAGGATGTAAGGAGCATATTGGACAAAAGGTTGGCGATTTTTAGAAGACCGTGTTTTAATTGCTAATTGAGGACAAAGATTTATACATCCCATGCATCCGACGCATAAATTTTCATGAAAGATAGGAGTATTATTAGTAGATGGGGAAATAGCCTTAGAAGGGCAAATTTTAGTGAAACACAATTTACATTTTGAACATTTGTTTAGATCAACTTTTTTTTTCCCCACAAAAGCTTGCATCTGCCATCTATATGTTGAAATTGTTCCAACAATAGACAATAAAAAGTATTTTTTAGGAGCTTGTTTACGTAAACTTTCTAATTTTTCAATGGATAAATTTCCTTGATCTTGGATTAATGTCGAATAAATAAGATCAATTCCTCCTGAATTTTTAAGGGATTTAAACATTGAATATGGACCATTACCAAAATTTCTACCGCTTGTAAGAAATGTAAAATATGGAATGTTCGGCAGTCTTAACTTAGATAAAAAGGATGTAACTACTCGTGGTGCGCGCCAAACCCAAACTGGAGAACTGAATCCAATTAAGTCGTATTTTAATAAATCAACCTTCAAATCTTTAACTAATCTTTTAAGTTCAACAGTGCAATTATGATTTCTCAAATATTCTCCCAGCTTAGAAGCAAAATAGGCTGTTGAACCTGTTCCTGAAAAATAAATAATACAACTTTGAAAGATTTCATTTTTGCTCAAAAATTTTTAGTGAAGAGTAAAAAAGAATCTCATTAAAGCCTTTTGAAAAAAAAGCGGTAATTTTTAACAAGATAAATAGTTAATTATTCTATGGGAACCATGGAAAAGAGCACTGATCTTGTGAATAAAATAAATAAAAATACTAGCGATATTACTAAGTATCTAACTGAGTTAAATTCAATTTTAGAAATGAAAGCCGAAATGTTGTGTAATGGGTTGGAAATATCTGAATCAACGATCAAACAAATTCAATTAAAAGGTATTTCATTTGATTTTGGAAGAAAAGGAGGAGCAGGACCTGCAGGTGGGCGATATTTCAAATTTTCAAATGGTTCCATATCAAACACACCATTATATCTCTCTCCATCAAATTATCCTAATTTTGAAATTGTTGATATTACATCTGATTTGAGAGTGATTTTAAAACGAAAAGAAACCCAATTATCCATAAATAATAATAAATTACCACATAAGGAAAAGTCTCAAAATGGACAAAATAGCTCAAATTTATCAAATTTAGAACTTTATTTGATTCCTACACCAAAATTCTATTCTCTTTCAAACAAGGAAGGTATTCCATTTAAAAAAATTGCTTTAATGCATGGTAATCATACTTTAGCCACAACCGTACATCAACGCTGTCGCTATTGGCGAGGGAATCAACAATGTAAATTTTGTGGACTAGAATTATCGCTGGAGCAGAACGCAACAATTGAGTTTAAAACTGCTGAACAGATAATTGAGACAATTACGATGGCGAGGAAAGAAAATCCTGAATTTGTACGCCACTTAACTCTAACAATTGGGACACAACCAGAACTAGATAAAGGTATGCGCATTTATCAATCAATAGTTCAAAAACTTCATCAACAATTCCCAAACATTCCTATCCATATTCAAATTGAGCCTATGCAAGATGTAAAATGGTATCAAATTTTAAAAGATGTGGGGACAAGTACAATTGGAATTCACTTGGAAATATTAGATGATATAGTTCGCCAGAAGATGTGTCCTGGAAAAAGTAAAATAACAAAAGAGGTATATTATCAACATTGGAAAGAAGCAGTGCGTGTTTTTGAGCCAAATCAAGTAAGTACATTTATTATTACTGGTTTTGAAAAGGATATCGATAAATTTAAACAAGAATTAGATAAAATATTACAAATTGGTGTTTTACCTGTAATAACACCAGTAAGAATTATTCCTGGAACAAATTTATCACCCCATCAGACTGATGTAAATAATTTTTTGGAGATTTTACGGTTTGCTGCTAAGAAATGCATTGAATACAATCTAGATCCTAGAAAAAATGTAGCAGGTTGTATTAGATGTGGGGGATGCAGCCCTTTAATCGATGCATACAAAATTGAAATTTTGAGAGAAAACTGATTAATTTAATTAATTGATTGTTTTTTCAAAGCATTTATATAATTATTTTGATGCAATTTCTTCAAGAATAATCTTGTATTCTTCATTTAATTCATTTTCAGAAAGGTCATTTGATTGAATTCTTTTTTTTAGATTAAAGTAGAATTTTTCTAATATTTCTAAAACAGCTTTTTCTGAATATATTGGTCGAGTTTCTATATGAGTCGGTAAACGATCTTCCATAATGAAATTATCTACATTTTTCAATTCTCCATGTATACCCATAAGTTCAATCAATCTATCACTAAATTCTCTTGTTAAGTGGTGTTCAAAATCGCAAGCAATTTTGTTTATTTGTTCAGGATTAGTCATTCCTAAAATACGGTTTAGGAAAATTTCCATTATACTATGGTAAAATACGACTTCTTTTGCTCGTTTTCGCCCAATATCGGTAAGACGAATTCCCCTTCGCGGTTTCCAATCAATTAATTGAGCTTTCGATAATTTTTCTAACATATTCGTAACAGATGGTGCTTTTACTTGAAGTCGTTTAGAAATTTGATTATTTTTTACCCACCCTGCGGGATTTCTTAATGAAAGACGGTAGATGCATTCAAGATATTCATCAAAACTTTCAGAATATTCAGAATTGCGAACAGTAATTCCTTTATAGGAAATTTGAGAAGAATTCTTTTGTTCTGACAAAGAAGAAGGATTAGAGGAATCATTCTGTGATGATGAGGAAAATTGAGATGAAGAAGATGGAGTTTTTGAAGTGGAAGTTGATTTTGAATGCTTTTTCGTCATATGATGATTTGAAATATTCCCATTTAAAAAAGATTTGTATTACAAAAATTAATTATTATTAAGCAAAATAATGGAATCCTCCATCTTTATAATCAAGAATCCCTTGGAATTTAAACCAATTTACTAACTCTTTAGTCTTAGCTAAGGCATATTCAACGCTTTTTTTTGGTACGGAAGCAATTCCACAAGCTACAATTAGAATAGAATGGGTGGAATAGGTGATTTTTGTCAATTGAGAATCTCTGTAAGGAAATTGTGACAAAATGATATTACGAGAATCAGTCAATATAAGCGTATCTATAGGTAATTTTACCGTTTTTTTTCCTATTGGAGTAAATCTTTCTCCAGTTAGGGAAAATCTAAGTTGTAGAGGTGGTTGAATTTGATCAACATCATATGCACCCATTGGAATAAAAGAAAGCGCGCTAGCCCAATTATAAGCATCAACAACAGGAGATATCTTTGGAAGCGATTTTTTCCTGATAATACGGCGAACTAAAGCTTCACTTGAAGGACGTATTTTAGTGGGATCAACATGTAACTGCCGCCAGTAAAATCTACGATAAGCTTGAAAAATTGGTTGATTTTTAACTTCTTCAATGCTCATTTCTTGATTGATTTGTTGATTTATAGATGAAGTAATTGGCGAAAAATCATAGTCATGTTTAAAAATACGAAGATCGTTGATTTCCCAAGTTATAAGAAAAAGATTCTCATCTTGTTGATGTAATTGTTGTGAAAATTCAATTGATATCATAGTTATCGTTACTGTAATCGTTTTTAGAGTAATTCTTTAATTTTTTCTATTGGCTCTCGATCATACAAGAAATAATCAAATGCATCTTGGAATTTCCGTATAATTAACCGGGGATTTCCTTGTGTCTTTTCATAAATCAAGCGAAAAAAATCAGAATCCCATGGAAAATATTCAGATATTTTTGAAAATTGTAATCCTTTTTGTTTGCAATATTCCTTAATTGCTGATTCATAATATTTCTTTAAATCATTCATAGAAAATGGAAACAATATGATTGAAGTAATAGATTCTGTAATATCAGTAATAGGATCGAAATAAGCCATTATTTCGGCTTCATTTTTAGGTTTAATTGTAAAAACTAAATGAATATTGGGAAAAACAGTAAAAAGTTGATATAAATCTTGGAAAAAGTCAGGAATCTTGCTTAAATTTAAAGCCCGATTTTCTTCATTGATCGGACTTTTTTGACTTTTTTGATTTTCTAATCTCGACGATTCTTGATTTACTTCAGTAGATTGAAGTGAAGATGAAGGTAATGTCCAATCATCTTCAATATATCGTGGATTATTATAACGAGCCCATGATTCATCCAAATCATCAATGATTAGTAATAAACCTTCAGGAATAAAATTTAAAAGAAGTTTTAACAGCTCCATTGCAACAAATTCTGCATTTAAATTGAAAGATAATCCTAAATAGTAAAGTTCGTCTGGATCCATGACTTCTCCAAGTAACCATCGTTCGGCAGAATGAGACTTGTCTGGATCTATTGCATGAGTAATTAAACTTCGCATAACATCTTCCAATTCATTTTTATGTTGACTATGAAGAAATTCGGGACTTTCTTTGGCACGTGCAAGCACTCTTTCAACATTACTTGTTCGAAAAAGGCCATATTTCTTTTCTTGTGCACCCCAGAGATCAGAAATCTGAATTGATAAATCACGAAGACGTTCTGCACCAAGATTTTCAACTAATTCTGTATAAAGATTATAATAAAAAAATTTTGACTCTTCAGGTATTTCTAAAAATACTGGAATTGATTTGATCTCTAAAGATTTCCGAAGTTGCCAGCATAAATGAGTTTTTCCAAATCCTACTTTTCCAACAATTGGGATTATTACATTTTTTTTTGCATTAAGAAGTAAGTCGGCGATATTCTCAATGATATATCTTCGATCGGGAACTAGAGGAAGATTTTCTTCGATATCCATCTTTGCGACAAACTTTTCGAAAGGTCCTAATGATGTTTGAAGATGGTGAAGAAATGCTTTCTCAGTTTCCGAATATTCCATAAGTAATTCATATTCTCAAGCGCTAAAAATATATAGGTAAGGGATAATTAAGAAGACTTATTGTAGGAGAAAACATCATAATGGAGACAGAAGAAATCCCCGATCCTATAGTGATCTATGATAAATATGCCAAAATATCTCATCCTGGGGAATATAAAGGCGGATTGATAATAAAATTACAAAATCAAATTGTTAAAATGATTTTCTCCGATCATGTAATATTAACAGAAAATTCAATAGACATTTCAGGATTGGCTGTAGGAATCCGTAACGGACGCGGATTTTCCTCTGAACAAAATTTGCATTTAAATTCTTTTAATGATATAATCTATATTGTCCGTTTGGAACCTGAAATTATTAAAGAATTTGATAATGCCCGATTTTCAGCAATTTATCCAAATATCGTACGCTTAATGCATACTGCTTTACTTTATCATAAATTAGGTTATCGAATAATTGATCATTTAGATTTTGTAGCAGGTGAAATTTTACACCGACCAGTAGCCATTTTAAAGAATCATGGATTAATTATCGGGGACCGATTGGTAGGAGATGAAGATATGCATTTAGTCTTCTATGACTGTATTATCATAGGAGGTATACCATATATGGATGAAAAGGAAAAAGATTTAGATAAATCTGATAAATCAATTGAATCAGAACAAAAGATCCAAGATCCAAGATTCGATGAACATCAATTAGAAAATTCAGATAATATTCCAAAATCAGCTTCCCTTGAATCAAATATCTTAATTTCTTATGAACATTTCATGATGTTTCCAATTGAGCAGATTGAAACGATATTTTTGCTGGGAACGGAGAATTTTTAAATATTCTTTATTAAAAAATTTTTATCATCATCATTTCTTAAAGAAAGAAATCTTCTTGATTTTTATAAAACGCTTCAATTAGCGCATTACCTGTTAATTCCTCATCACACACAATTTGCTCTATTCCTAATCTCTTCAAATGTTTAATATTTTCTTCATTTTGTAAATTAACACTTATTCTTACATCAATATTTAGACTTTGAATAGTCATTGCAATCAAAACGGCTTCAGCATCATCTTCAACAACAATAATTGTTTGTTGTGCTTTTTCAATTCCAGCTCTTTTTAATATTCGTTCTTCTTCAGGATTTCCTCTAATAAATTCAACAACTTTTGGTAAATCAAACGGTCGGTCTGTAATATCTGAAATTAAAACATAATTATGATCTCCGCCAAGATCACCAGGTAAATTCCTAAGAAAATGTCGTACTTTTGGATTCCAACCTATCAAAATAATATGATTTGAGAATTTAATTTCACGATCCCCCTTTAATTTTTGAAAAATATGAACATATACAAATTCTACGAATAATAAAGTGATACCTAAACCAATCCACATAAAAATAGTGGTTAATAGCCATGTTCTGATACTACTTGGTGGAACTAAGCCAGAACCAGTATTGGTTAATGTATCTGTCGCCCAATATAAGCCTAAATAATAAGGAATTCCTTCAAGAGAAGAATAAATTGCAGCTAATATCAGATTTAATGAAAATACAATTATAAATACTTTTAACATTAAACTCCGTGCAATAAATTTCCCAAGTATAATCAATCGCTTCTTAAATTCTGAAGTTTTTGAATTCATATTTCCTTTTTTAGGTGATGAAAGTTTTTTATTACTTTCTGTTGAAGGATATCTTTCTCTCGATTTAGGCATAAATCTTCTCTTCTATTATAGGGTATTGATTTAAATGTTGATATAAAAAAAAATTGTTTTCCTTTAGATTCTTTGGTTCACTTGAATTCACCTATAAATTCAACTTCTGATATATTTAAGAAATCACTAACGTTTTACACATTTCCCCTTAACTATATAAAAAGATTTGCAATTACTACAAAATCCTTCACCAGTTTGATTATTCAAGCCATGAGTCCAACAAAGAGGACAGATATAATAATAAAAACGATGACCATTTTTTGAAGTGCTAATTTTTACGATGTTAAAAGAGCATATAGAACAAGTTGCTTTTAGTAAATGTGGAGTTCCTTTTTTTGGCAAACTTAAATATGTTTGGCATTTGGGATCTTCGCATACTAAGAACTTCTTCTTTTTTTGAGGACTTATTACTAATTTCATATGATGAGTTTTACATTTTGGGCAAAATGAAGTTGATAAAGCAGGTGTCGAACCTTTTTTTTGAGATGAAATTATATTTGTATTTGTATTTGTATTTAAGTTTGCATTTGTTGATGAACTACTTTTTTGTTTAGAAGAAGTGATTATCTTATTATTTCTACCTCTAATTATATTGCCTGTGCTTTGAATCGGCTGAATCTTCGAAACAATTTGTGATTTTTGAGCTCGAAATAAATCGAATAACTTTAAAAATTCTAATTTAATGGAATCTACTACATCATTATATTTTATTTGCTGATTCTTTACTTCTTCTAATAATTTTTCCACTTTAGCGGTAAAAGATGGTTCTAAAAATGGTTTCCAAATGTTTTTAAGCGCATCAATTAATAAAAATCCAAAATCCATTAAATATATAGATCTTCCTTTGCGTTGTATATAGCTTCGATCAATTAAAATTTGTATAATCGCAGGTCGGGTAGATTTGGTTCCAAGATTTTTTTGCTCCATTAATTGTAGTAAACTTGTATCAGTATAACGAGGTGGTGGCTGAGTTTCTTTCTCTTCAAAATTAATCTTATTAATAGGAAATTTAGGTTTTTTCAAGTTTGGATCAATATATTGAGTTATCATTGGCATTGGAGCTGAATATTTTGGGGAAAGAAATGGTGCAATAATGTAAAATCCTTGTTTTAATAAAGTTTTGAATTGTCCAAGAAATTTCTCTCCCTTAATATCGAATAATACCCGTGTTTCAGATTCTTCAGCTTTTTCACCAAACAATGCTAAATAATGTCGAGTAATAAGATTATACACTTGTTCTTGCAGTTTATTTTCAAAAACATTAGCTGATGGTTCAAGTGATTTTAGGGGACTTATTGGAGAATGATCTCCTGCATTTTTGCGTCCTTGTCGAGGGTTTATCCGGTTATTTTTGAATAAATCTCTAGTATAACCTCCGTAAAGCGAATGTGTTAAGAATTTTTGAAGTACGCTTTTATGATCATAATTTGGAGAATAAACATCGGAATCTGTTCGAGGATATGTGATTAATTTGTTTAAATATAAATCTTCCAAGGTTTTTAGAGCTTGTTTGGCGGTGATTTTAAGATTTTTTGTAATTAATTGGAGTGCTCGGGAAGTATTCAAAGGTGTGGGCGGTAATATTTTCTTAGTTTTCATTGAAATTTGCTCTAATTGTGCAAATTTTTCATTAGATATTGTGTTATATATTCTTTCTGCAATTTTTTTATCAATAAAATTATTATTTTGATGATTTACACGTAAATTTCTATTTCCAATCTTAAGATCTGCAGAAATACTCCAAAATGGAGTAGGTTTAAAGTTTCTTATTATATCCTCCCGTAAATAAATAAGGTATAGTAGAGAGGTTTGGACACGCCCAATAGATGCAAATTTAATGTTAAGGGAATTTAGTATGTTTTTCAAAGTCAAAGAAACTTCTCTTGTGGCCGAAAAACCAATAATTGCATCAATTTGAGCCCTTGCTTCACCAGAAAATGCCCATGACCATTTTGGAGGAATCAATTGGTTGAAAGCTTGTTGAATTGTCTTTTTTTGAAGATCATTTAGCCATAATTGTGCCAGTTTTATCTGCGGATTAGCTTGCTTAACAAAAGGAATAGCATCCATTAATCCAATATTACAACCTTCAACATCGGCATCTGTTCCAATAATACACGTATCACATTTTTTTCCATATTGTTTCAGAGCTGAAATATAAGCACCTGCATAAGTAGTGGGAATTTTTGCAATTGCATGGGGATCGGTTATAATATCTCGAGGATCTTTGGCGGTCCATTTTTTATATGGAGCAGTATTTTCATATTGTTGAATATGTCCCCGTAAAGGTAAAACATATATATTTCTTGAAGGAATTTGATAAACAGATACTAATTTATTCACTTGCACTTTTTTTGTTTGTCCCAATGCTTCAGCAATTGCTTGTGCTGCTTTATTTTTCTCAGAAATGATTAAAGTGCTCATTAATTTATAAACTCCAAGATCCTTTTTTTTAATCTAATTTTTTAATCTAATTTTTTAATCTAATTTTTTAATCTAATTTTTTAATCTAATTTTTTAATCTAATTTTTTATCTAATTTTTGATTTCTAAATCAAATGGAGAAAGTTTCCAGTATCCGTTTGAATTTTTAATATGTAAAAGAAGCTGGTTATGAATTGATTTAATCTTTTTTGTTTGTGGGGAATTATTTGTTGATTTAGAACATAATGTGGCTGAATCTCCAATAAAAATAATCTTAGTTCGAGCACGACTGATTGCAACATTTAACCTACGAAAATCTGAGTTCAAGGAGCTTAATTCATGATCTGGTCTTGAATCCACAAAACTATAGATTATCACTTCTCTTTCATTTCCTTGAAATCTATCAACAGTATCCACTGTAATATCACTAAAAGATATATTTTTATTACTCATTTGAATTTCTTTAATTTGTTTATTTCTTAGATTTTTTTGAATAGTATTTACAAATTCAGATATTTTTGCATTATGCGCTCGAAATGCAGAAATTATTCCTATATTTTCTAAAATTTCATTAATTGCAATTAGCTTAATATTTGAACCATGAAGTGCAGTTAATAATTCTTTGATAATAACTTTGATTGTAGTTATTTCAGTTGTATTGTATTTTGATTCATTTCCAGCACCTAAATGATTATAGGATGAATCATATCCTTTCAATTGCTTTGTATCTAAGAAAATCATACTGTTAGATGAATTCCAAACAAATTTCCCAAGATTGGAAAGTGTAAGGAAAATATTTTGGATTTGAGTAGACTTTGGAATAAATTGAGAAAGAAAATCAAACCATGTAAAATCTCCGATATTCTTGCTGTTAATTGTACCAGGAATTAATTTATCTTCATAAAATGTGTGTGAAATAAACTGTGAAATCGTTTTATGCATTCTATATTGTGATTGTAGTAATGTAAAATTCGAAGTATTTTGAAATCGAGGTAGAAGTCGCTCAAAAAGTGTTTTATTTAATCCAGACTGATAATCAAAATTCAATTTTGCAAATAGTGGATTATTAACTAAATTCTCTAAATTTTTATCATCATTAATAACTTCATATTGAGTTATTGGTGGTAATTGTTGATGATCTCCTACTAATACTCCTTTTTCTCCTTTTAACAAAGGAATTATTGCTCCAGGTTCCAAAATCTGCCCGGCTTCATCTAAAATCACCATAGCAAAGAAGTATGGTTCAAGTAATAATGATCCAACCATAGTTGTGGTTGTTGCAACTACATCTACATTTTCTAGCAACAAACGCGCTTTTAATGGATCAACAGCTAAAATTTCGTTTTGATCATATAATTTTTTCTTATATGTACATAAAATTTCTAAATTATGACTTTTAACAATTTTAGAATTAGAACTATGAACATTGCCGATGCGGATGCATTTGATTTTTGGATAGCGCTGAATCAATTTCTCTACTAAAAGATCAACAGCTTTATTTGTAAAAGCACAAATTAACACAGGAATTTTTGGAGGGATATAGCGTTTTCGAGTTTTAAAAAAACGATCCAATGCATTTACTCGATTTTTAGGTGGATTTTTGTTTTGTAGGTGATTATTTTGGTACATTTTAAGAAAATAGTGGATGATTTCAGTGATTACTGTTGTTTTTCCAGTTCCTGGAGGCCCTTGAATTAGTGCTAGTCGTTGAGCTTGTAGTGCACTATTAATAGCTTGTATTTGACTTTGATTTAAGTTATTTTTAGTCTCATTTTTATCTTCTTTTTCTTTTTCAAACTCAGAAATTGATGGAATTTTTTTAATTAATTTAGGATACTCTTTAAAAAGGAGTAAATCTTTGAGAAGTTGCTCATGACTTTGTTCTGGATTAAATGATGCTCTGATAAATACATCTAATGCTTGTTTATACTGCCAAATATGATAATTTGAGAAGGAAAAATCAATTCGATATTTTTGTTTTGCAAAATCTTTTCCAAATTTTTCTAATGTCTGTGAAGTTTGAACGATAATGATTTCTGAATTGATTTCAGTTATTATTCCACTTATACTACCTACCTTGTACTTATTTAATGTCTGTGGGGTGATTAATATATAATCACCTGAGCGAAATCGAGTTTTTTGATTTGAATTGGCAGCTGGTTTAGAAAATTGATATTGGAATGATTGATTTATCAAATTTTTTGACCTAGATTGTGAACAATCATCAATAATTAAGGTTAATCCCCCAATTGCTACACCTTTCTCTTCTTGAATCTGGATTTCGTTAAAACTCTTTAGCATATCGCGTTTAACAGCCAAAAATTCGTGATCAATTAAAAATTGAAACCAATCAGCATAAAATCGGATAAGTTTTAGATCTTTTTTAAATGTAGACTCAGAGATGGAACTTGTTTGAAAAATTATATCATTAATAGTTTGTTCGTTAGTTGATGCGCCAGATTTTAAATTTAATTGATAAAATTTATCTTTATATAGATTTAAGTAAATTTTACATATTTTTTTTGCACTGCATTGAGCACAAGGTGTATCTGGTTTCTTTAAAGGAGTAAGTCCGACTAAAAAACTCCATAATTTATTTCTAATTTTCAATATTCGTAAAAAATCGGGAGATTGCAGCGCTATGGCTTTATTGGATGCGATTTCTTTGTTTTTGTTCGGTGGATTTAATGAATAATGTGAAAAACGCTCATTTGGGGGATGTCGCGGATATTCAATAAGAATCTCTTCGATATTCCATTGATATAAATCTTGCAAAATTGCCCCATAAGTTAAACCTTGATAATATGCAATCATTTGAGATGCTCTTTTACTTCTTCCCGTTTTTGTTTCTATAATAGTACATCGTTCTTGTTTTAAATCTAAAATAAATCTATCAATCCTTCCTTGTAATCCAATCACAGGTGATTGAACAAATTTTTCACAGAATATGTCAAAACGTGAAAATTTTTTTTGATAATCTTGCAAATGAGTTCTTATAAATTCCAATTCATTTTCTAAAAAGTTTTCATAAAATTCATTAATAATATTCTTTTCTAATTTTCCTAAAATCACAAAATACTGCCAATTTTGCGAGACTGCAATTTGAAAAGCACTTAATATATCTTGTTTAGTGGGAACCCGAAAACCATTTGAAGATTTCAGCTTGGGAAAGAGAATAGCAAGATAATCATGAATTAAATTTCCCCACATCATGTATTCATTTGCTTCACTTGCTACATTAAAATAAAGATCAAGAAAGGATTGAATTTCGCAGTATTCATAACCTCCAATCCAACTAGAATTGATATATGTAAAGTTATCTAAAATGGCATGATAAATTTCCAAATAGCGCTGTCTTGATGGAAGAATCTTAAATATTCCTTTAATAATAACCACAGTTATCGGAAAAAACGATTTTGGCAGTTCAGCTAATATATTAGCAATATCTTTATAGACAAACGCAAAAATTTCCTTTCCATTTGCATCTACTAAAAGAACAGTGGTAAATCCTTTTTCTTTATTTATTTGCAGAATTTTCGATATAGAGCAAAAAAGAGGTTTTTCATAAGTGATTTGTATGTCTCCTTTTTTATTTACCTCTTTGTTTTCATCTTTATCTTTATATTCATTAAATGTAACAGAAATTGGTTTATATTCTTGAATAAAATGTAAATCATTCATATTACTTTCGTTCCTTTTGAAAATAATTTTGGATATATAAATAATATTTGGCTCTGTAATTATTTTTTAAATTGATAAAAGAAGAATTTTCGATTTTTTGCATTTTTGCATTTTTGCATTTTTGCATTTTTGCATTTTTGCATTTTTTGTTAATTCCAAAATTCAAAATTTTCAAACTATATATTTTTATACTTATCAGTTAAAGTAATTACCAAACAAGTTAAATATATGAGAGTGATTTAATGAAAAACATCTTTACAAAGGCAGAGAAATTTACTGAACCACAAAAATTCAAAAAACTTGGATTATACCCGTATTTTGTTCAATTTAGCGCAACTATTGGGTCACGTACATCTATTCAAGGAAAAGAAACAATAATGCTGGGAAGTAACAATTATATGGGTTTGACTTCTCATCCAGAAATGCTTAAAGCTGCGAAAAATGCTATTGACCAATTTGGAACTGGATGCACCGGTTCTCGATTACTAAATGGAACACTTGATTTACATAATGAAATGGAAGAAAAACTTTCAAAATTTTTAGAATACGATGATACTATCGCATTTTCAACAGGATTTCAAGTGAATATCGGAATTATAGGCGCATTGACTACAAAAAAGGATTATGTTATTTCTGATGAAAAGAATCATGCTTCAATTATTGATGGATGTCGCTTATCGAAAGCAAAAACAATTGTTTATAAGCATAATGATCCTCAAGATCTTGAAAAGAAACTTCGAGAGCTCCCGAAAGAAGCGGGAAAATTGTTAATTACAGAAGGTGTTTTTAGCATTGAGGGTGATCTAGCACCTTTAAAAGAAATAACCGAAATTGCTCATCAATATAATGCAAAAGTCATGATTGATGATGCTCATGCAACAGGTGTTCTTGGAGAACATGGAGAAGGAACACCAAATCACTTGGGTTTGAAGAAGGATGACGTAGACATTCTATCTGGTACTTTTTCTAAATCTTTTGCGTCAATAGGTGGATTTGCATCTGCCTCTGAAGAAGTAATAAACTATCTGAAACACACTGCAAGAAGTTTTCTCTTCAGTGCATCTATGCCTCCTGCATCTTGTGCCAGCGTGATAAAAGCAACAGAATTAATTAAAAACGGCGATGATATGAGGGAAAACTTGAGAAATCTACTTAAACGTTATCGTAAAGGATTAGTTGATGCTGGATTTAACACTGTTTACAGCGAATCTGCTATTGTACCAATCATTGTAGGAGAACAAGTAAAGAATTTTCAATTATGGCGCGGGCTACTGGATAATGGGGTGTATACTAATCCTTATATGATTCCAGCCGTGCCAATTGGTCATGAATTATTACGAAGTAGTATTATTGCTACCCATTCAAAGCGAGATATTGATGAAGCTTTAGAAATCATAGAAAATGTAGGTCGTTCATTAAAAATTATATCATAATTATTGGATCGAATTTTTCTTTGTTTTTGTTTTTGTTTTTTTAGTTTAGTTTAGTTTAGTTTAGTTTACTTTACTTTAGTTTACTTTAATTAAATCAATGAGGAACACCTTTAATATGAAGAAGTAAGTGTTCTTTATCATCTCGATTATTAAATTGCAACCAACCATAATTTGCATCGATTTTTGCATCTAAATCTTGAATATAGGGCTTGATATCCAGTAAAGGAGTATTATTAAATACATCTAAACCTGAAGTATAGATTCTATTATCTTCAATTTTTTTCAATTTAACAATAGAAAGCCCTATAGGATTTGGACGATGAGGAGAACGCGATGCAAAAACTCCAACTTTCATATTATCAACCCAAGGGGGTTGAACGATATTAATATCTCCTTTTTTCTTCAATCGATCAATGTAAAAAATCACAAAAATATAACGAAATTTTTCCAAACCTTGTAGTCCCTTAATATAATTTGTTTGAACTTCAATATAGAAAATTCCTTTATCATTTGTCACCGGTTGATATGGTGCTTTTTCGGTATAAGGTGTGTGAATAATGCCAATTGGTCGAAAAATAATATCCATTTTAATCATAATATATAAGAACAAATCAATTAAAAAATCAAGTAAAATTTGAAGTTAAAAAAAGATTACTTTTGTTCGGGTGATTTCCATTTATCTAAATATATTTGGTATTCATCCATTAATCTTTCAATATCAATATCCTTCTTATCTTTGACGTTTTGAAGCGCCATCAATAATATTTTTGTTTGAAGTAGTTGAAATTCTTGATTTTTTAGATCACTAGTTAATAAAAATCGATGAGTCATTTCATTACTTTTTCTTTGATCTTGCGTCGTAATATCAAGCTTATCAAGAAAATAACCGAGTAAAATTGTTCCTATTAAAGCAATAGGCACTAAAACAGCTAAAATTAGCCAAATACTAATTGAATCGTATGCATATTTTGTTGTCATTACAGCAGTAATGGAACTCATTCCTAAAGTTAAATAGGACATACCAAGCTTAAACCGTGAGAGTTGTCTGCCAATGAATGGAGCATTAATTTTTTTCTTTTTTTGATGAGATTTATCAGAATTTTTATTTTTTAATCCTTTAATTTTCAATTTCATAAGTGTAATCAATAATGCAATAGAATTACAATTTAAAATTTTTAGCTTTACATTTGATTCTTTAAATTATTTGAAAATGGATTGTGAACAATTATATTTTCTATGAAATAAAATGCTTTATCATTTGTAATAATATTATTAATATTATGAAGATTCATTGAATGTAAAATCGTTGAATCGCGCCCACCTATGCTTGTTTTTAAGCCATATTTATATAGAAAATTAAGCGTATTTTCTAGATCTCCCTGATTAATTATGTCAAAAGAAATTTTAAAGAAAGGAAATTTCGATTTAAGTAAATTTTTTGCAATATTGAAGCCCTTTTCTCCCACTTTTTTTATTAACAAATGAGATAATTCGATTATGATAAATTCATTAATAAAAAATTCATTATCTGGAATTTTAATCAATTTATCGAAATATATTTTAGTAATTTTATGATTCTTGGAATTAGCAACTAAATACCACCAAAGAATATTTGTATCAACGAAATAA
This sequence comes from Candidatus Harpocratesius repetitus, assembly GCA_021498095.1. Classification (GTDB taxonomy): domain Archaea; phylum Asgardarchaeota; class Lokiarchaeia; order Sigyniarchaeales; family Promethearchaeaceae; genus Harpocratesius; species Harpocratesius repetitus. Next base: position 2,730,958 of record JAIZWK010000001.1, read on the forward strand.
TCTGTAATATCAATCCAACTCCTTAGAATTCCAAATTTCCTTAGGATTAATTTCATCAGGATCTTTTACAGTCAAAATTCCTGAAAAGGAATTAATAAACTCATCTCGAATATTAGAGTTACTGGCTTTTTCTCGATTTTTAAGAGCATCTAATATAGTTTGATAATTTTCTTTACCAATTTTAAAAATTAATGATAATAATTCTTTTTTTGTTAATTTAATCTTAGTATCGAGATAAATTCGTGCAATTAATTCATCTAGTTCATTTTGATGATCAAATTTTATTGTTGACATAGCAACTAGATCACTTAGTAACCAAGTAACTTTACCCTAAAAAAGATATACATTATAAAGCAAATTTATCGTCTTTAAAAAAGTGTAAACTCAAAATTATCAGTTTTGTTTAATTTGATTGAGTACTTTTAATTATTGATTTAATTTGGTGAAAACATCTATAACAAAAGATAAAGCAGTTCATACTGTTTTTGGAATTGTCCCTTCGCGAAGGTTGGGTCAATCACTTGGTATTAGCCCAATCCCTAAAAAAACTTGCAATTATTCTTGTATTTACTGTCAACTCGGAAGAACACAGAAATTCACGAAAAACCGTAGTTTATTTTTTCCAATTACCCGTATCATCCAAGAACTGAAGGAATACTTATCTAGCATTAGTGAAGCACAATATGATATTATTACGATTGTAGGTGACGGAGAACCTACTCTTTATGAAGGATTAGGTGAACTTATAAATCAAATTAAAAGTATCCAAAAAAAGCCAGTGGCAGTAATATCTAATGGCTCATTAATGGCAAATAAACAAGTTCGACAAGATTTATCTCTTGCAGATGTTGTTCTTCTCAATTTTGACAGTTGGGATGAAGAAAGTTTTAAAAAGATTAACCGTCCGTTAAAATTAATTAATTTTAAAAAGCGTTATGAAGGTTATTTAAAATTTAGAGAAGAATTTTCAGGAATATTATATCTTGAAGTAATGTTGGTCAAAGGAATAAATGATAAGGAAGAACAAGTCTCAAAAATTGCAAAATTAATTGAAAAAATCCATCCAAATGTAGTATTTGTTAATGTTCCTGTTAGACCGCCGGCAGAATCATGGGTAAAAATACCAGACCAAGAGAATATCGATAAAGCGCGTGAAATATTAAATGCGCGCCGCATGGACTATTTACCTGCTGGAGATTTTAGCTCTTTAGAAAAAAATCCTATTGAAGCCATTATAGATATTATAGGAAGGCACCCCATGAGAGAAGAAGATATTGAAACATTTTTACATGGAAGAATAATTAATAATCCTGATAGAATTAAAGAATTAAAAGAACAAATAATTTCCGAATTAAGAGCGATTTCAAAAGTGAAAGAAATTTCTTACGGTTCAACTCGATTCTTTCGTTTGGTTTGAACGCTTGAAATCTTCTATAAACTTAATTGAATTATTAAAAAAAATGAACTTAATAGATTCTAACAAAAAAAATTTTTAAAACAGAATTATTTTTTCAATTCATGGTTGAATTTCCCATTCTATTCACAGAGCGTTTAAAATTACGAAAACCCCAAAAAGATGATGAACAAATTCAAAAAGAAATTTTGCAAGATAAAGAAATCATGCGTTACATTGGTATGGAACCTTTTAAAACTATAGATGATGTAAGAAATGAAATGAAATGGTTTATAGATTTAGTAGAAAAAGGAGAGGGAATAAGATGGATAATTGCACTTAAAGAAACAAACGAATGTATAGGGGATATTGGATTCCATCGCTTGGATAAAAGGCATTTTAAATGTGAAATTGGCTATAAACTAAAACGATCATTTTGGGGTAAAGGTTATATGACAGAAGCAGGAAAATCTGCTTTGAATTATGCATTTGATAAATTAAATGTCAATAGAATTGAAGGGTTGGTCGATCCTAGAAATTTACCTTCAATTCGATTACTTGAGCGATTGGGGTTCAAAAAGGAAGGAATATTGAGAGATTATGAATTTGAGCGCGGTGAATTTGTCAATCTTCAAATCAGTTCAATTTTAAAAAGAGAATGGGAAAAAATGAAAAATGATAATTAATATAAAAAAAGAACTTAAAAAAAATAGAAAAAAGGCTTAGTTATGTTTATTCTGCTTGTATAATGTAATTATGGCAATTCCAAACATAGCTATGAATATTTCTATTGGAAATCCAGGAATATTACCAAAAGGATTTTCAGCTATACTGGAATTTTGAATAATCACCAACATTTTAACAGTTGTTGTTCCTTGAATAACTGCATTATCCGCAATTGTTATTTCCACTAAATATATACCAGAATTTGATTGGGAAATATCCCATGTATTAGTATATGTGGTCCAATTATCTATAGTATTTCCCCTTGTCATATCCATAGGATATCCTGTCAAAATTCGCACTTCAGATAAATCAACATCTCCTGGAGTATTAACATCTGTAGGATTTACTCCAGTCACTTCATAGATTTGAATTTGAACTGAAGCAATTCCATCTTCATCAAGAACATCAATAGAGAAGTCGATAGGTTTTGTAAATATATCATCTGCACTTGTAAAGTTTCCAGGAACTACATTTTTGTACAATGGAGGGGTGGTATATTCTACATAGAATATTCGTGAAACCTGAATTGTGTGTGGGGCAGGATCTGTATCACTAACAGTTATTGTAATAGCATGAGTTCCTGAAGAAAGAGTTGCTAAATTATAAGATAAAACCCAACTATTTGTTCCAGAATTATAAATCATTGGAATAGTGCTTCCACCATCAATTTGTGCCACTACAGAATCGATGCCATAATCATCAGTAATCGTCACTTCAAAAGTATATGAAACCGCTTCAAGGTGTTCACCTACTTCAGATGGAGTTTTCCAAGTAACTACTGGAGGATCACTAATAGGAACAGTAACTGAATCATTTACAATAAATGTAAGTGTTTCTGTAACAATATTCTGATATGCATCTGTATCGCGCACCTCAACCGTAAATGTGTGAGTCCCGTTGATTAACAGAGTAACATTTCGCGTTAATTCATATAATCCGGTTCCTGAATTGAATTCCATTGATTCAAATGGTTCTGTATCAAATTGAGCGCGAACCATGAGTATACCTTCATCATCTGTTACATTAACTGCAAAGGTAATTTCCCCACTTAAAATTAAATCATTTTCAGATGGTGTGATGAATTCTATTTTAGGTAGTTTATCTACAAAGAAATCTATAGATACTTCTCGAATGTGTTGGTTTTCATCTACATCAATAACACGAACGGTAAATGTATGCGTTCCATGAGTTAATGAAGAAATATCATAAGTATATTCCCACAAACCGGTTATATTATTAAATAATAAATCTTCATTTACACGATCATCAATTCTTCCTTGTACTGAAGAAATACCCCAATCATCAGTAATATTTACTTCAAATGTATAATAACCTTGTAGTGTTTCATCAGAAATAGCTGGAGAAACTATATCTACAAATGGTTCATTTCCAAGATGGAGATTATCAACTGTTAAGTTATAATACGCAATTGTTTTGTGACCTTCCATATCCCATACTGTCAAGCTGAAAAGATGCCAACTATTCTCGGGTTCAGCCCATGTATCCCATGTGAATTCATAAATACCTTCAGAAACATAATTATCAGCATCTAAAACATATCCAGTTCCATCTTTTGTATATACCGCTGCGAAAACACCAATATCATCTGTTAAATTAACTTTAAAAGTAACAGTATCATTAACAGCACTTCCATTAATGGGTGTTGGATCTAAAAATTCGATAGTTGCAGGTGTTACATATGATTCATTGTAATTATCAACTTCTATACCCCATCCACAACCTCCAACATTATCTGCTGCATCAGTAATAAGTGCATTCATATAATACCATCCATCAGCCAATTCGGTTGTGTTTAAATCATGATACCAGTAATAATCGGTCGAATTATAGAACATCTGATAATTCCAGTGAAAATCTTCATGTGGGATTGCTAAATCACCCCACCAGATGTCATATGTTACATTAACAATTTCTGAAGTTGGAAATCGTTGATAAAATTGTGGGTCTCCATTAATATCTGTGCCGTTATATACATCATTTCCCCACCAATTTAACCAAGAATTATCCCAAGTTTCAACTGTTATTCGTTCTACATTTGAATATGTATCTTTATTCCAAAATTCTGATTGATAGTCAAAAATTGGTTCTTGTGAAGTTGTGTTGAACCATCCAAATCTTCCACCAGGAGCAATTAAATCATCTGAATCTGGATGGAAATTATAATTGAAATCCAACGAAAAATCTGAAACACTATAATTGGTTCCATCTTTTTCATAAAATGCATCATTAGTAAATATCTCTAAATGTATATTTAAATTTTCAACATTATTCTCATCCCAATTCCACCAATACCAAGTATTAAAACCGTATCCATTATTATATTCTGGATATGTTAAGTTAAAACCATCCCATTCATTAGATATAGGTAAATTGGCTTGGGCTTCTGCTTTATAAAAACCAGTGCTTACATTTAGTCTATTCCATCCAAAATGATATGCAAAATCAAATGAATGTGGATTTAAATCATATTCGGAATAGGTTTTTACAGGATTTTTAGTCATGATATCAATTGAATTCCAATAACATTCAAGATTTGAAATCCAAAATCCACCCATTCGAGGATCAAATTCTATAGATTCACGATAGAAATCAAGGCTATCTAATGCAGAATTTTGTAGCATTTCACTCTGATTGTAAATCCATGAATTTGATAAATAATCAGTCCAATTAAATGAAGTGTCTGAAGTATTTAGGAGAATTTCCCAATGATCTGATTCGAAATTTTCTTTAAATCTCCATTGTTCCCACTCTGACCAGTTATTTGAATATACTAAATTCCAATTATAAGTTATACTAAGATTTGAGATGAATGAATTGACTTCTATTTGATGATTTCCAGGTTGGATAAAATTAAGATCAATCTTTACAACAGAATCATTTCGGTTATGCCAGGGGTCTGCTTTTCGAATATTTAAATCGAGTTTAAATAATTCTGGCATGGTAGCAATATACGGTTGGAGATCGATAAAATATGCCATTTCATGCTGAACTTGAATAACAGATAAATCATATCCATATGGATTAACTTCCACAAATGCACGTTCTATTGGTAGAGTTTCATAAGGATGAAATGTTGTATCAAAATCAACCCAACAGTCTGGATATGTATCCCCTTCATTTATCTGCAAAAATACCGAATATTGATTATGCAAATTCCATGGTTCTTCAATATTTGGATGATATTCTGACCAACAACCTGTAGAATAGGTTAGATTCCAAAGTTCAGGTAGTTGCCATTGAATTTGAAGTGGATCACCAGATTGTTGATAAGGAGAACGCTGTAGTATTGTAAATGGGATGAAATCCCTTATTTCATAGTGAAATCCACCAATTAATTTTTCAACTTCATGATCCCAGCTGGCTCCAAATGATTGATAAATTCTGTCTCCTCCATTCCACATCCACATTCGTAGTGCAGATGCATTTGAAATATCAATAGTTTCGGCGATACCACCGTAAGATTTTGGAATTAGACTATTATAATCTTCCATTATAAGTGGCCATTGAACACTTGTTGAAAAAGAAACCGATGTGAGAGTGTGCCAAGTTCCATCCCATTCTTCATCCCAAGACCAAACTCCGTCTTCAAAATAGTCAGTATAAACAAAAAAGTTAACAAAGTCCATCATCCAATTTGCCCATCCCCTTGCTTGTTCATGATCTGCTGTTTCAAAAGTCAATTCTATTCGGGAGTTATGATCCCAAGGATCCATTGGTTCAGATAACCACCAACTTCCCCAACGAAAAGCGTTAAATTCTTCGGGAAAATTGTTTTTAATCATTTCAAGGGTTTCTCCACCCAATTGTATATTCGGTCCTCCAAAGGAATATTCTGAATATATATTTCCTTCAGGGTTTATATCTACAAATAATTCTTCCCGATAGCCTGATTCATAAGCAATTTTCGGGGCGATAAAATCTGCTAAAATCTTATTTCTATCAATATTTGAAATGTTCTGAAGTGTTTGACTTTGTTCTTGATTGATAATTGTATCTTTAGTTGCTGAAAACGAAAAATTGAAAGATCCAAATGAAAATACAAGTATTGTCAGTAGAATTCCAATATTGATAAGATGTAATCTTTTTTGCTTCATTAGTTTAATCCCTCATGTTGCATTTGATACTCTTATTTTTGTTTTATCCAATCTTTTTCAATATTTTTTAAATAAACAATTTTGATTCTCTGAAAAGTAAAAATTTATAAAAATTGCATGCTGTAGATTGGAATCGAAACGCGAGAAATGAGTATCGCGTGTAATAATTGAATGGAAATGTGATTATTTATATTTTTGTATGTAGAAAAAAAATAAAAAAAAATTATAGTCTTAACATGCTATCTTGAAATTATTATCTATTTGTGCGCTTCTTTTGAAATATAATAATTCCAATCAATGAAAAAAGACCAAAAATTCCTAAGGTTAGCCCAGAATATCCAGGAATTCCACCACCTGCCTGATTCACGATTGTGAATGTATAATCAGATGTATCTTTACTTAATATGGTCGAATCACCTAGTAAATGCACTTCTACTTTAATAAGACTGTTTGTAAAGGTTCCTTCAATATCATTTGTGCTCCAATAATAGTATGTATCAGATGTGTCATTTACTATCGAAATCCAAGTGATACCATTATCGAGTGAATAATACAAATTATAACGGAGATCAAGAGACTCAGGATTTACTATTTCCCATGTAACATTGTATAAGTCACTTACAATTTCACCACCGTTAGGACTAATTACTGTAACTTGAATAACACTATCTTCAAGAATTGTAAATGTTATTTCACTAAATCCTGTATTATCACCTAAATCTACAGCAACAACACGAAAAGTGTGTTCTCCATCTGATAATCCTTCAAATGAGCCAGTATCTTCAACTAAATTCGAATCTAAATAAATGAATACCTCAAAATCATTCAAATCAGAAACCGAATAGGAATAACTGACTGTGCTTTCATGAGCAAATTCAGCACCATTTTCTGGTGTTAAAATCGAAACTTTTGGTGCAATTGTATCAATCACAGTAAATTGGATTGAATCTCTTCCTTCATTTCCAGAAGCATCACTTACAATTACTGTCAATTGATAAATTCCAAGAGACAATCCAGAAATAATTCCTTCATCTGGAATTTCAACATCATTCAACATGACAATTATCGAAACTTCTTGAATATCATTAAATTCATAGGTATAATTAAAATTCGTTCCGTATTCGATAGTTGTATTATTTTCAGGTGTGAGGATAAAAACTGAAGGAGCAATTGTATCTTGAACAATAAAGGTAACACTATCTGAACCGGTATTACCAAATTCATCAACAGCTTCAATTGTTAAGGTGTATTCACCTAATTCAAGATTAATTAACAAACCAGTATCTTCTATTTCTTGTTCATTTAAGAATATATGAATGGAAATCTCTTGTTCTGAAGAAATTTCATATGTATAAGTGATATTCAAACCAAATTCAAATGTTGAATCTTCTTCGGGTGAATTAATCTCTACAACTGGAGCAGTTGTATCAACTACAAAGAATGTAATCATATTTGTTCCTAAATTACCTGAATTATCAGTACCTCTAATTTCAAGATTGTATTCTCCAACATTCAATCCTTCAAATGTTCCAACATCTTCAATTAACTCTCCGTTAAGTAAGATTTCGATTACAACATCATCCAAATCAGAGAATTCATAAGAATATGAAATTGTTTCCCCAAATTCAAAGACAGATCCATTAATTGGAGTGAGAATGTTGATGATAGGTGCAATAGAATCAACAACAGAGAAAGTAATTTCATCATATCCAGAATTTCCTTGATCATCAGTAGCAACAACCCGCAATGTATAGTTTCCTATTAATAAATCATTCAATATTCCTGTATCAAGAATTTCATCACCATTTAACAATATATTGACAGTATAATCACTTAAATCACTAACTTCATAGGAATATTCGACATTTTCGCCAAATTCACCAACAAATCCAAACTCTGGAGATAATAGTAACACTTCTGGGGCCGTTGTATCAGATATACTGAATGAAACTGAATCCGAACCAGTATTTCCAGAGCCGTCAACAGCACTTACTGTTAAAGTATAAGAACCTATTGCTAAACTGCTCAACACACCAGTATCTGTTATTTCGACACCGTTTAGAAGAACAGTGATACTCACTGAATCTAAATCAGAAACGGAATATGAATAACTCACATCTGTACCGAATTCAAATACAGCACCATCAGATGGTGATGTAATTTCAACAAGAGGAGCCGCTGTATCAGATACACTGAACGAAATTGAATCTAATCCAGTACTTCCAGAGCCGTCAACAGCATTTACTGTCAAAGTATAAGAACCTATTGCTAAACTGCTTAACACACCAGTATCTATTATTTCAACACCGTTTAGGAGAACAGTGATACTCACTGAATCTAAATCAGAAACGGAATACGAATAACTCACATCAGCACCGAATTCAAATACAGCACCATCAGATGGTAATGTAATTTCAACAACCGGAGCCGTTGTATCAGATACACTGAATGAAACTGAATCCGAACCAGTATTTCCAGAGCCGTCAACAGCATTTACTGTTAAAGTATAAGAACCTATTGCTAAACTGCTTAACACACCAGTATCTATTATTTCAACACCGTTTAGGAGAACAGTGATACTCACTGAATCTAAATCAGAAACGGAATATGAATAACTCACATCTGTACCGAATTCAAATACAGCACCATCAGATGGTAATGTAATTTCAACAACAGGAGCCGTTGTATCGGATACACTGAATGAAACTGAATCCGAACCAGTATTTCCAGAGCCGTCAACAGCATTTACTGTTAAAGTATAAGAACCTATTGCTAAACTGCTTAACACACCAGTATCTATTATTTCAACACCGTTTAGGAGAACAGTGATACTCACTGAATCTAAATCAGAAACGGAATATGAATAACTCACATCTGTACCGAATTCAAATACAGCACCATCAGATGGTAATGTAATTTCAACAACCGGAGCCGTTGTATCAGATACACTGAATGAAACTGAATCCGAACCAGTATTTCCAGAGCCGTCAACAGCATTTACTGTTAAAGTATAAGAACCTATTGCTAAACTGCTCAACACACCAGTATCTGTTATTTCGACACCGTTTAGAAGAACAGTGATACTCACTGAATCTAAATCAGAAACGGAATATGAATAACTCACATCAGCACCGAATTCAAATACAGCACCATCAGATGGTAATGTAATTTCAACAACAGGAGCCGTTGTATCGGATACACTGAATGAAACTGAATCCGAACCAGTATTTCCAGAGCCGTCAACAGCATTTACTGTTAAAGTATAAGAACCTATCGCTAAATTGCTCAACACTCCAGAATCTGTAATTTCAACTCCGTTAAGTAAAATTGTAACTGTTGTTGAATCTAAATCAGAAACGGAATATGCATAATTGACATCTGAGCCGAATTCAAATACAATGCTATCTACAGGTGAACTTATAGTAACAGCAGGAGCCGTGGTATCCACAACTGTGAAATCTATCCTTTCCATAGCCACATTATCATAGATATCTGTTGCATATCCAATCAAAGTATAGGATCCAGGATTTAATCCACTTAAAGCACCAGTATCAGATATGGTTACCCCATTTAATTTCAATTCAATGCTGTAACTGGATGGATCTGATGCAGTATATGAATATTCAATGTCTGTTCCAAATTCAAAGCTAGATCCGTTTGAAGGTGTATTGAAATGGAAAATTGGAGCAATAGAATCTGTAATAGTAATATAGACAGTATCTGTTGAAACTTGTCCCCAAATATCCATTGCAATAAATTCATAAACATATTCACCAACTGCTAATCCATCTAATGAAAATTCGAATGAGTTTGGAGATGATGTCCAAGGAGCAGATTCAATTAAAAATACTCCATTTCGCTTCAAACTATATTCTTGTGGATTTCGATCACTCGCAACCCAAATTAATGTATGACCGTTTTCTGCAAATTCATAAACATGATTACCTGGTGTTGATGAAAATTCTGGTGCCAAAACATCAGGATCAATAACAAATGCACCATCTGAAATATCTGATTGTTCTGTTAAGGTATATCCCAAATAGGTTCCGCTAACTGTAACTCTTACTCGATAATTAGTTCCATATGGAATTGAATGAGTATTCCAGATAAAATTCGTAGTGTTTAAACCAGTAGCAATAGCATAATAGGTTGAACCATCTACTGTATATTCTAAAGTCGATTCATAAACAACTTCGGGAAGAGTATTAACATTCCATGCAATAGATACACTATCTTCAAATCGCTCACCTCCATTTGGAGATATTAATGAAACAATCATGTTAGGACGATTATCAATTGTCATAATTCCAGATAAATCAAAGGTTGCATCAGTTGTTCCTTCTATTTCGTAATTTGCCGTAATTTTTAATTTTACTTGATTAGAATAAATTAAACTTGAAGAATTCCAATCATATGAATAAACAGAGGCAGCTAATCCAGAAACAATATTAGTCCAAGAATCACCATTATCAGATGAATACGCTAAATCAAAGGAAGTTATAAATCCATCAATATCTATAACTTCCCAACTTATAGAAACAATTCCTGAGTATGTAAAACCTCCAAGAGGTGCAAGATAATCAACACTAGGTACATCTGGATTATTGATTGCAAACGCAAAATCAGATTGATCTGAATCATCACCTCCATAACCATCATATGCAATAACTCTAACTAAGACAGTATCTTCATCTGAAAAGCCAGAAATATCCCAATTATAAGTATTTCCAATTAAATTAGTAGCAATTGAATTCCAAATTGATCCATCAAAAGAATAACCTAAAGAGTATGTTAAACTATCTTCGTCTTGATCTGAACCCGTCCAAGAAATTTGAATTGAATCAGAATATGTTTGACCACCATTTGGAGCAATAAGGGAAACACTTGGATTTCGATTAAGAACGGTATACGTAAATGGATTTCCATATTCATCTGTACAATTTGAATAGTGATTTGAATTGTCTCCTGCTCTTATATACCATAAAACAGTTGTTCCATGATCTTGAGAAGGAATATTTGCTTCCCACAAATCAGTATCTGGGATTTGTTCCATATCGACATGATAATAAAATGATCCGCCATCAATCGAATAATAAACCATTGCTGTTGCAATTCCACCTTCATCTATAATTGTAGCTCTTATTCTTGGAGTATCATCTTCGCTTGGACTTGGTTCTACCCCATCAGAATCGAGATAAGGAATGGGATTTAATATTTCAGGAGGGAGATAATCTATTGTATCATATTCTAAAGGTGCTGAACTTAAGGAATTCTCAGTTACTGTCCTAAAAATGGGTGTTCCATACAATGGATCTGTTCCAATTTCAACCATAAAAATATCTGTTGGTTCATCGTCTGCTAATGTATAACTAGTTTGAATCATATTTTCCCAAGATTCGGATCCATGTACATTTAAGCTTACAGATACTTCAAGTGTGGTTTCTTCACAACCTATTTTTGCTTTAAGTTCATCCGTTAGAGTTATAGTTAATGATTGAGATAGTGTATTGGTTGTTGATGAAGATCGAGTAAAAGTATATGAATGACCTCCATCAAAAGTTTTTGGTTGATCATCGAAAACTACTCCTTCATAACCATTTAAAATAGGATTCAGATCTTTCCATTCTTGTGGAGCATGAAGTGAGTTAACAATCAGTTCAGAACTTCTTTCAATTCCGTATAATATTTTTGGTTCTGTATATTTTATTGTTGCATTAAAGTATTCAATTCTTTTAGCTACAATATTATAAACATAAGTCCATCCTTCACCCCAATAAATATCTCCGTATCCTGGACCTATAAAATCAGGATCATCAGATACATCTGATGATGTTAATTCATCTGATGTTGTCAGTTCATATTCAAAATCATAACCTAAACTGGCTTCAAGAGATAGTGAAATTTTTTCAGAAGCACCAACTCCAATTCCAAATAGACTGGCATCTGCACCCACCTCAAAAGTTGCGGTAGCTCCTGCAGTTAATTCCACACCAACGCCTAATGTAAATGTACTACTTTGTTCAAAAGTGGAACTTGAACCATCTCCACAAGGATCATGAACTATAGTATACAATTCCTGAGGCATTACTTCAGCTCCTGTATCCAGCGTTTCATCTTGTTGAGAATAAATCCATGTAAAATAAAAATTGCGAACATTTGAAACCTGTTCAGTTCCAGAACCATCATAACCAACCAAAGTAGCAACCACATCACCATCAACATTTCCATCATAACTTAATGAAATTTGAGTATTTCCCCAAACACTCCCATAATCATGATCATTAAGAAAAAGATGAACATCTGAAATATCGTTATAAGTATAACTAAAATTAAACAGAAAAGGATCATTTCCTGGACCAAATGTTATTGATGCACCTGCTGCAGGAGAAGACCACTGAAGTTCATATGAAGGTAAATTTGAAAGAGTTGCATCTCGTTGTTGATCACCACTGCTTATTTCTACAAGAGAGTGATAATTTTGAAATCCTGACTTAGTAACATCAAAAGGTACTGTTTCCCAACTAGATGAAGGTCCAACAATATCATATTTTCCACTTGAGTCAGTTAAATCTGAACCCAAAGTTGTAATTGAGACTGTTGCTCCTTGAATAGGAATACCAAATGAATCTTTGATATATCCATAATAATGCATTCCTAGTAAACATTGTAATTGGAAATTCTTAGTATGACTTCCTGATTTTGAGAAAGAAGTACATTGTGTTTCGAAGGAGCTTTTTGCTGCTTCAACTGTAAAAGTAGTTCCTGAATAAGAATCTGGATTTGAAACGGTAATACTATAATAACCATTTGAATTAGTTGTAACTGAACTAATCGTGCTCCCACTTTCTGTTTTTACCCGAACTGTTGCAGATGAAATTGGAGATCCTCCAACCATTGAAACATAACCAGTACAAGTAAAAGGTGAAGAAACTGCTGTGAGTACTGGATTCCACACATAAGTTCCAATTTCTACAAATGTATGAGTTGTTGTTTGGTAATTTGATTTTGAAACTTCAACAAGAAATGTTCCACTAATAACACCACCATATGAAACACTATACCTCCCCAATGAATCAGTTGAAGTTGTCTGCACTAAAGTAAATCCAGATGATTGGGGTACATCAATTGATGTAGGTCCAATTCCAGTATCATCATAATATAATTTCACAGTTGCGCCATAAATTGGATCACCAGTATCAGATCCGGAAACAGTCCCAGAACAAGCAAATTGAGGAATTTCTGCTTGAGCAAAACTAAATTGACCTATATTTTGCGAGCTAATTAATAATATACTCGCAAGAAAACTTAGTAAAAGTATTCTTTTTATTTTCATAACCATCACGTCGATAATTAATCTAAAAAATGTCAAAAACAGTGGTTTTCTAACATTTCCTAAATTTCCATTGACAAAAAAGAAAATGGATATTTAAATATTTTTCAACCTTTTAATAAAAATCTTCCGAGAAAAAAGTAAAAAAAACCCATTCATGTGGGTTCACATGTACAGTGATACATCTATGTCATATATGACATTTTCCAGTATTTTACTGAATAAGGAAATAAGGAAAAAAATTTTACTAAAAAATTATTTTTTCTTTTTCTTACCAATTCCCTCTATAATCTTTTCTACATGATTATCTCGAAGAGCGTCTTCTATTGGTATTTTTTCTACCTTTTCAATCATATCATACTTGCTGATCATCTCTAAAATGGTCATCACTTGTTTCCCATGCCCATACTGCTCATTTGCATCATACAAATTTCGCCAACAGAAGGGACATTCGGTTAGCATGATATCCGCACCTACTGCATCTGCTTCATCCATGCGCAAATGTGATGTTCGAATACTAAATTCCGGATACTGTGCTCGTACACCACCACCTGCACCACAACAGAATGAATCCATTTTTATTCGATACATTTCGTTAAATTGCACTCCAGGAACGGCTTTAATAATTCGACGTGGAATTTCAAACCATTCGTTAACAACTTGATCTACCTTTCGCATATCAAGCATTAAATTGCTGGATTTGTCAATAATACGTTCTTTAAACCATTCACCAAAATGACGCCCAGTATGACAAGGATCATGATATGTTACTACTTTTCCATCAAGTTCTGGATTCTTTTTCAATTTGATTTTATCTTCAGCAACCATTTCTGAGATAAGCTCCATTGCATGGATAGTTTTGAATTTATTTGGTTTACCAGTCCACTTAGGATAGTCAATGGTGAATGTCCGATAACATCCAGCACAGCTGAATAATATGATGTCATATTTCCCGAATAGTTCTAAGTTATGGTTCATACTTCGTTTGGCTTCATCGATTAATCCAGTACGGAAAAATGGAGACCCACAACAAATTTCATCATCAAGGACAGTGATATCATATCCAATTTTATTCATTAAATCCGCAGTAGCAACAGCAATGTTTTTTTGTCGATATGAAGCAGTACAACCTACAAAATATGCAATTTTCACATTTTTATTCAATATACTTTCAAATCCTGCATCTTTTGCCCATTGCGTACGTTGATCCTTTGGACCACCATAAGGATTGTTTTTGGTTTTGGATGCATTTTCCATCCATGCATGCTTATTTAAAGGTTTCAAACCAGCTTCTATTACTGCAGCGCGTAAAGCTTCTATGATATCAACCGTTCTCACTTGGTTTTCGCATTGAGCACCACACATACCGCAAGTAATACAAGGGTACAGTACATCAGCAATTTCTTGACCTTGTCTTTTTAAATCTAAATCTCCTTCAAGCACAGCTCTAGCAATCCACATCTTTCCTGCATTCCAATAAGCTTCCCATCCAAATTCAATTCCTGCCGGACATGCATTGACCATTCCTTCATATAAAACCGTATTTCCTGTATTTCCAGTGAATTCGCCAATACCTTCTCTGTTAGGATCACCAGAATAAGCAAATCGACATGCTTTACAATGAATACAACGATAAATATCATTTTTTAATTCTTTTAATCGTTCCATAATATTCACCTTTTTTTTATTATTATACATACCTTTTCCGATCATGCGAAGAACATGTGGTTTAAGGCAACATTAACCTCCCTGGGTGTAAGATATAATTTGGATCAAACATTTCTTTCACTTTTCGCAAGTATTTTAAGTAAATGCCTGCTTTTGAGTATGTAGATGGAGCATGTACATATGGATCAGGGCGATAATTTATCCATCCTTTCTGTAAACAGTATTCTGTAGTTTCACGATTCATATCTTGAACCCGTTGGAAATCATCAGGGTTACTAGAATCAAAACACACAATTGGCATACAGATGGCTTGACGACATCGTTCGATAGATGCTATCCACATTACTTCAGGGAATCCATATTTTTTCAGAATAGAATTATAATATTCTGCAAAAGCTGCACTTTCATTCCAAGGTGTATACCAGGTAATAAATAAGAATCCCGCTTCCCAATAACTGTAAGGAATTGCAATTTTGTTTGGTTTTCTCAATCGTGACTCAATTTGCTTGGGATGGAGTTTCCATTCAACAATTGAATCTGGATCAATACATTTATCTGATTTTTTGAATTCTGCAGCATATTTATCAATGGTTTTGATGACATTATCCATTTCTTCTTGAGTTTGAGCCCAAATTTCCCAATTCATCCACCATTTTGGAACGCCAATTTTTTTATAGAAGCTATAATCGTGCGGGACCTTATCTTTAGGCCATCGAGTCATAACTAAAGGCCAATTTCCTCCTTGAACCATAACTGTATTATGAGCAATTCCAAATTCAAGTTTACCTAGTTCTAATGTAAGATTCTGCATATCTGTCGGATTTCCCATTGCATAGGCTTTAATTGTCTTATAATGAGGATGAGGAAAGATTTTAACTATTCCTTTTGTAACGACCCCCATAGTTCCTTGCGAACCCATTAATGTAGAGAATAATTCAGGACCTAAACCCCATCTATAAAATGGTTTTGCGCCATTTAGTGCCATTGATCCATAATTTAAAATATCACCTGCTGGAACAACTACTTCAGCACCCATAAAGATTTCTCCTTGAGGACCCATACTTGAAGTAACTAAACTGAATCCACGATCAATTCCATCACCAAGTACTGTAGCCGCAGGAGGTGCACCATCTGCGATAGGTGGGATATATGCAGGATGATGCTTTTTCATGTATGCCCATAATTCTCCATTTGTAACCCCAGGTTCAATAATTGCATAACGATTATCTTCATCAATTTCAATGATACGATTCATTCGACTCATATCAAGCACGATTCCACCGGGGCGTGTTACCGGACAAGCAAAACCTCCTGAAAGTCCCGCTGAAATGGGTGAAACAGGGATTTTACGATCTGAACACCAGATGAGTATTTTTCGTACTTCTTCTGTATAACGAGGGCGAACCACACAATCTGCAATGGAAGCTTCTAAACCCATAACAGATCTTGACATGTATGCAGCAGTTACTGCTGGGTTAGCACTCACATAACGTTTGCCTACAACGGATTCGAAATATTCAATATCCTTGGCTTCAACTTTATTATATTCCATATTTTTCAACCTAAACTTATAGTTATTAGCATTTTCCTACATGAAGATACAAACCTAAAAAAATTATATATTAGGCATGCCTCCAAATACAATGCCAGATTTATAGGTACTATGAAAAGTGTGTAGGATATTTATAAGTGTCTAGCTTTCAATTTAGCGGAAAAGAATGAAAAAATTAAAATTAACTGAAATAAAGTAATGAAAATCTATAGATTATTCTTTATCATCTAAAATTAAATCATTGAAAACTGCAAAAAATATTTGTCTATTTTTTACCGGAGCCATTAACACACTAAGTTTAAATTCTTTTAATCCAATCATTGTTATTATTTCTAATTTTTCTGAATAAATTTGTCCTTTCTTTAATCCTCTTAATTTCTCTAAAATTTTATCATATGTATTCATTTTTTTTTGTAATAAAGGTTCAAGCTTTCTTGCTCTATTTCTCTCTAGGTTTCTATGAGAAATGTTTAATTTTATTTCATCGTTATTCAATTTATTTTGAAATGCCAAATTTGTAAAAAGAAAGTTTAGATTATTTTTAGTTTTAATTTCGAAAATACATATTGGAATTTCAATATATCTTAATACTTCAATTAAATCACTATATATATCGATTTTTTTGTTTTTGTTTAATGCAAAACCAATTAATATTGCCACATTAAGAGCTAGTTTTCGTAAATGAGATGTAAATTCAAATGATTTTTGAGTAGATATTATTATTAAATGTCCAGCTATGATGTTATTCTTGAAGATTGGAACTTCAACCATCTTTTCAATTCCTAAATGTTCCATAATCGTTCTAGCATCAAGTGGAAAATCCTTTGGCGTTAATGAACGAATAATTTCTGAAGGTCTTTTTTCATGAGCGATTATTTCAAAGTAATTAACAATAGGCATTTCCAGCAGGCTTAATTCTTGATTATTCTCTGGATTTTTTTGCCATATTTCACGAATTTCAAATGTGATATTTCTATAAGAAAAATCTCGTTCTAGAGCATATATATAATCTACCTTAATTGTTTTACCTAAAGTACGAAGAATTGGAGCAATATTCACTCTTGAATGATGAGAATCATGAATTAACATAGATGAAATCATAGAAATTACATTAGAGTATTGTAGATTCAATTCTCTATCGCGCAATTCTCTTTCTTTCCTTCGAATTTCTGTAATATCGCGTGAAACACATAAGAATGAAACGATTTCTCCTTCACTATTAAGTAATGGTCTGGTTTTTGTTTGAAGTAATAAATAAATTCCAGATTGTTTTCTGAATCTATATTCTATATTTGAGTCATTATTATTACCAGATTTGATTTTTCTAAGGTTTCCCAAGAATAATTCTTTATCGTCAGGATGAATTAAATAATGATGATTTAATTGATCAAGAATTTCTTTTGAATAATTTAATTTTTCATAAACGCTATTATTTGCAAATAGAATTTTTCCATTTTCTTTAATAATAAATATCAAATCATCTGAAGTTTCAACCACATTTCGATATTTAGATTCAGATTCCCTTATTTTTTCTTCATCTTTTTTACGAGCGGTAATATTTCTTGTTACTCCTCGAAAACCCTTAAGTTTTCCATCTTGAGTTAAAATACCTACACCATGTGTCTCTAAATAGACAATATTACCGTTTTTATGATAACATTCAAATATATAATTTTGAAATCCGTGATAACCTTGTTGATATAATAAACCTTTATTTATGTGATTGGAAAAATCTTTCCAAATTCTCTTTTTTACTTCAGGTTTAAGAGAAAGCATATCAAAAGATCTACCAATAAAATAATCTGGAGAATATCCAAGAATTTTATAGCAAGTGGGACTAATATAAACAAAATTTCCATGTATATCAATTTCCCAAATAATATCACTGCTACTTTCAACTAAAGCATGAAATTTACGTTCACTTTCAGCCAATTTTATTCGAGCTAATTTTTCTTTAGTAATATCAACTTGAGAAATAAACAATAATGGGCCTTTTTCGCTTTCAAATTTTGTTATGGAAATTAGTGCCCAATATGTAGAACCTAAAGCATTTTTAAATTGGATTTCGTATTTATCAATTCGTTCATTTTTTTCAAGAAGGTCTAAAATTATCTTTCGTTCTTCCATATTTGCATAAAGTGTCCTGGGATCAATATTTTTTACTTCTTCGCGTGAACATCCAAGTAATTTTAATTGGGTTTCATTTATTTCTAAAATATGTCCATTAAGATCGACAATTGCAATTCCAATTGGTGAATTTTGGAATAATTTTTCATATTTAATCTCTGTTTCAGTTAAAATTGCTTGTGTATTTGTCATTGATGTTAAATCTTCTGTAATTACAATGATGTGCTCTATTATTTTTTTGTCATTATCAGATTGATTAATTAATTTTGATTTATTTGTTTTAAAAACAGGGAAAATGGTTAATTTAAATGATAGAGTTTCATTTAATGAAAGGTTTGGAATTAAATTGTGATCCAATTGAATTAAAGGAATTTTTACAATTTCTCCTTTTAATACTTTTTTAACTTTTTCCATTAAACCTAATTTAATTAAGATTCTATCTTTGAACAAATTTAGTTCAAAATTTTTTTCTTTTAGTTTGTTCTTAAAAAATCTTTTAATAACAGGGTTACATGATTCAAAATACCCATTTCCATCAAAAATAGTTGTTCCAAATGGATTAAAATTAATTACATTTTCTAAAATCTGCCTTTCTTGCGATAATTGAATTTCCACAGATTCTCTTTCCAAAGCATTTCCGAGTAAATCAGTATAGATTTTCAATAAAGTAAAATAATCTTTATTAACAATTTGATTCTCAAATCTAATTAATAGCGTTCCTATAATCATATCTTGATGTCGAATTGGAAAGAAAACTGAATAAGTTTCATCCATATTTCGGAATATATCTTGAAAAATTATTGGATAAAGTGGGTGATTCTTTGTATAACGAAAAGAAATCCATTCTTCACGTTGTAAAATTTGAAAAAATGGTGATTTCTTCTTTAAGAAGAATGAAGGATTTCCAATAAATGAGTAGTCATATCCATCTTTGATCCAATAATTAATAAGATCTACTTTTATTGAATCAATTGAAAATGAATTTTCGGAATTTTGAATTATATTTTTAATTGTTCTATTTTGATGTTCTTTAAATTCGAAAAGCATAATTTCTGAGCATTTAATAAACTCAGAAATATCTGCAAAAGATTCTTCTATTATTCTGGAGATATCATATGATTTAATGAATTTAGCGGAGATTTCAGCTAATTTTTGTTGAAATTCAAGTCGAAATTTCAATTCTTTTTCAATTTTTCTTCGATTAGTTATATCAATAGCAAATACCATATGAGCAATAGTTTTTTTTTTCCATTTTATTAATCGAGTAGATAATAGATAATATTTTTGCAAAAATGAATTGTAATGTTCAAAACGAATAGATAAATTTTCAATGAAATGATTTTCATCCATTTTTGATAATGCAGGAGTTACTTTCTGTTGAAAATCAAATACAATGTCATCAATTGGGCCATAATGAATAGATAAATTTTTTAACTTTTGATTAGCAAAAAGAATTTTTTGTTGATTTGGTTGATAAACATAAGTAATTTCAGGAAAACTATCAAAAATAGAAAGTAATTGCTCTCGCTCAAAATCTAATTCTGCTTTAACTTTAGTTTGTTGTGTTTTATCTTCAAACATGAAAATAATTCTTTCAACCTTCTTTTGATGATTAAATATTGGAAAAGCTATAATTCTTAATGACAAATCCCAAAGAGGATATCTATTAAATTGATGTTTTTTCAAATTTAACAAAGGTATTTCTATTGTATTTCCATTAAGTAGACTTTGATATTTTTCTTCTAAATTATGTTCTTTTATGTTTGAAATATCAAATAGATGAAAATCTGATGGAAGTTGAAATCCAAGAATATTAATTAATGCATTGTTTGATTCGATAAAATTTCCTTCTTCATCAAAAATGGCAATACCATATGGATTAAGATGAAAGAAATCTTTTTGAGTCTTTGTTTCGATTTCTATACGTTCTTCTAGTTTTTTTTGATAATCTTCTAATTTTCGAGTGAATTGTAATTGAACTGATATGTCTTCAAATATAATAACAGGATAATACACTTGTTCTTCATTATCATAGAGAGAAAAAAAAGTAAGATTAAACCATTTTTTATTTAAATTATCTGTAGTTTTCCTTTCTAAATCATTAATTTCAAAATTAAGAGAAACTTTTTTCAAAACAAAAGAATTTCCCTTTTGAATTTCTCGCATTCCTTCATAAAACCCTTCTTTCTGTAATAATGTTGAATCATCATATAATGAATAGCTCTCAGATGGTTCATGATTAAAAATTTGATAAAAAGCTTTATTTGCATGTAAAAAATAACCTTTTGGATCAAAAATCGCTATTGCATATGGATTTGACTCAATTATTTTATCAAATAGACGCTTATCTTCCAAGAATCGAGAGATTTGAGAAAATGAACGAGATTTAGTTTTGTTTGTATTATTATTTGAATTACTGTGATTCTCAATAATTAATAGAAATAACTTTTGTGATGAATTTTGATGAGCTAAAGATAAATGAGCAATAATTGAATATTGTTGCGAAAAAGTATTAATTGTGAGTTCTAAAACCTCACAGTCTAAAAATTTTTCCTGTTCAATTATACCTTCAATCATATTTATTGATTTTTGCTCTAAAAATTCAAATATTGAGTGTTTTTCTAATTCTTCTGCATTGTATTCTAAAAAATTTGCAGTAAAACTATTTACAAAAATGATATCTCCGTGGCTGGAAAAAATCAAGACTGGCTTCTCAATGTACTCAAATATACTTAAATCAATAGTATTTAATTTCCAATCTGTCTTTTCCATTCCATAACTCACATACTGATTCTTTTTTTATTTTTTCTCTTTATCTCTTTTTCTTCTTACTAAAAATTAAATAATCATCAATTAAATAGCTGATAATATTATTTGAATTTTAATGTTTTAATACATTATTGTAATTACTAATAACTTTTTTTATGAATGTTTTGTTAGACATTTCAAATTATTTTGCAATATTGCAATTATTTCATAATCCATAAAATTAAATTTATATTTTTTTAAGGATTTATCGTTGGAGAAAGAAAAAATTTATAAAGTATTTCTTTCAAGAACAATGCTCTAATAATAAAGATTATTAATTTTTTTCAAATTTAGAATTATATAATACAAGATAATTGTAAATCTTTAAGAAATATATAAATCAGTCAAAAAATAAAATCAAAATAATTCACCGTATTAAAAATGTAAATAAATAATGATTTCTTCCATAGGACGCTATAGTTATGAATAAAAAACTTGAACATCCAACAAAAGCTTTTCAATATCTTGATAAATGGCATAAAACTTCTCTTTCATCTATGGCAGATAATCAGCTTGCATATCTTCTTAAATTGCTAATAAACGATATGGAAAATCAAAATTATTCAATTTTTAAAGAATATATGAATCAAATTCTTTCTCATTTACCAATTAAAATTTTGCCTTTATTTTTAGAAAACATAATTCATTCAAACGATCCAGAATGGTTTCAACAAAATTGTATAAATTTTTTAATTCATGCAAATCGTCCTATTTACCAAATCAAAGGTCTACAAATTATTCAAAAAAATAATGATGAAACGCTGATTCCTCTAGCAATTCCTCTGATTTATCATTCACATCTTCCTTTACAACAAGAAGCTATAAAAACAATAATTCAATTTCCATCAATCAGCGAACCAATTTTAGAAAACGCTTTAAGATCAAGAAGTGAAAAGAAATTAAATATAGTTAAGAAAGTGCTTAATCAGTTAAATCCAAACAATATAAAACTAGCCGTAGCAGAATTAAATAATCCTGATTTTTTAATTAGAGTAAATGCATTGAAAATTTTAGGAAGCACTGGGGATAGGAAATGGATAACAAAAATTCTCCCATTTTTAGAAGACGATGATATGGCGGTTAGAAAGGCAGCAATCGAAGCGCTTTCACAATTGGGAGGAAGAAAAGCAAAACAAATACTAAGTCAAACTCTTATTCGAGAAGATTATCCTCCATTAAAACTGATTATTCAAAAGCAATTAAAAAAATGGTAATATTCTTTATTTCAATTTTGACTAATTAATTCTCCATTTTGATACACTTTACGTTTTAAAATTAATTCAATTGGAATATCTAAACCTTGAAAAATTTCAACTAAAGTTTGTGCTATACGTGTATTTTCTCTGATTTCGCGCAGATGAACGCGAAAATTAGAAGTATTTCGTTTTGAAAAGATCCATTTTTCTCGAAAATCTTTAGATTCACCTTCTTTTTTAGAAAATCCTAATAATTGCAATGATGAATGATATTTAAGCGAATTTAATGTTAATTTTTTATTCGTATCTCTATTATCTTCGGTTATATCTTCTACCAAAATAAAACTTAGATCTGAGATTTTTTCCGATGAAAGTGGAATAATCATAAATATAATTTTTAATTGTATTTTCCATTGATTTTTATCAAGATCTATCCTCAAATGCTTGATAGGTAAAATGAACCAGAGTAAAATTCCAAGAAATATAACATCCCAAAGTAATAACGCTAAATCAGAAGGATAACGTTTAATCCAAGCTAAAATTGAGAAAATTAGAAAAACTAGCAAAAATATGCTAATAGAATAAATCTGTTCTAGATTATCTTTCCAGTTTCGGATAATATCAATACGGTAGGGAGAATTTGGATCGAACTTAATTTCAACCATAATATACTACTTACTTAGAAATTGGCTAATGATAAATTTTTTGATTAAAGAACACTAAATTAATTAAGGAAGTTGACCAACTTTTGTTAATACAATTAAAATAATTTAATCACATACATAATTCTGTTCTGAAAGTGGCTTCTATTATTCTCGCCGATGATAACAGTGAAAAAAAATGTCAAGAGATATTGATTATACCTTCAAAATTCTTATGTTGGGTTCTGCATCTACAGGTAAATCTTCTTTATCTGATAGATACGTGCATGGAATATTTTCTGAAGATATTAAACTTACAGTTGGAGTTGAATTCTTTGTAAAAACAATTCATTATAAAGATAAATTTGTGAAACTCCAAATTTGGGATCTCGGCGGAGAATCCAAATTTCGCTTTCTTCTGCCAACCTATTGTCTTGGATCGTCTGGTGCAATATTTCTTTTTGATCTTACCCGACCAGAAACATTACATGAACTTGATTCTTGGATCGGAATTGTTAGAGAAAAAAATAGTCAAATACCTATTTTCTTAGTAGGAAATAAAAAAGATCTAACAGATATTCGAAAAGTTCCTGAAGATCATGGGATTCAAACTGCAATTCAAAATAATTTGACCGAATATATTGAAACATCAGCAAAATCCGGCGAAAATGTTGAATTTATTTTTCAAAGTTTAACAGAACATATGTTAAAAAAGATTGAACGATTAAAACTGCATTAAGAGGGGTAATCATGAATACAGATGGAAGGATTGCATTTTTGGTTGATCTTTTTCATTCAATTGATATTCGAGAAAAAGGAATTGAATATATTTATGATCTACTCCTTCAAAAACAAAGTGTTGAAGATATTAAAGAATTCATTGATAATAGCGAACTTAGTTTGAAAAGAACCTATAAAGTAATCCAATTACTTGAAAAACTTGGCTTAATTCAAGTTTATAATC
Organism: Candidatus Harpocratesius repetitus; assembly: GCA_021498095.1. GTDB lineage: Archaea > Asgardarchaeota > Lokiarchaeia > Sigyniarchaeales > Promethearchaeaceae > Harpocratesius > Harpocratesius repetitus. The sequence goes on from JAIZWK010000001.1 coordinate 2,755,478, forward strand.
GACCAATGATTGTAAATATAAAGGATCCTATATCATCATGGGAAATTTTAATTTCAGAAAAAATAAAACAGATTAGAACAGAAGCAGATCGAAGAATAGAAAATTGTGAGATTTGTTTTCATAATTTTGTTGATGAATATAAATTAAATCCAGAAAGTATATCAGTTCCACCTGTTGAATTTATAAATATAAATCCTAATGATTACTCTCCAGATTTTTTCAAAAATGAAATTATCGGTAAAGCTAAATCTTTTTGTATTGCAAAAGGTGATATAATAAAGACTTCTTTTAATGAAAAATTAAAATTATTAATTAAAAATATATCAGTTTCTGATTTAGAATCACAAAATACATTTCTTTCATATTGTAAAGAATGGAAAGAAGCAATTCCTTCCCTTACTTTAGAAGTTTTAATAACTGAAGAATATTTGCATAATAAATTAGAGATATTCAAAGAAAAAGAGATTTCTTTTATTGAAGATTTAGTAAAAAGCGAAATTAAATTTGATTCAATTAAAATAAAAGTCACAAAAAATGTCCTAACTAATTTTCTATTAAAAAACAATAATGAATTAATTCAGTACTCCACCTCTCCAGATAATGCCCTAATTGGTCTTTTTATTTCAAGACAACATGAGATTTGTGAGATCTTTACTAAAAAATATACTTATGAATTTGATAATGCTATTAATTTGGATAGTTATTATATTAAAAACTTTAATCGTTCTCTCACAATTTTTGAAATCTTCTATTTGACTTTAATATAACAACAAATTATTATATCTCTTATGACCACAATTCTGATTTCTATGAACTTCAAATCAACTAAGCAAATACATATTGGATATGAATTAGATATTTCACTTTTTGACATTAAAAAATACCATCGAAATTACCTTCAAAAGATTATTTGAATGGATTATTTATATACAAAAAAGGGCAAATATTCCCAATTGGATTCAACCTGCAATACATTTTAAAAACGGCGGAAGAAAATACTTTAGTTATGAAGTTTCGCAAGCTTTCAATAATCCAAATTTTCAAAATAACTTCCTGCCCATATTCCAATAATAATTGCAAAGTCACCGTACCGATCTAAAGTAGAATCCAAAAATGCGCCAAATTTTGTTGGACCTTGTAATCTTGCTATAATACCATCTAATTGGTCAAAGAATTCAATAAAAAGAAGTGCAATAATTGTAATTATTAGATTATTTAAATAATATCCAATCCCTGTAATGATTGAAAATAAGCAGCTCATAATTGTAAAATAATTTGCAGGAATTTTTTGGAATTTTCTACCAATTGGAGAGAGGAGTTTGCTCGAATACCGTTTCATTTGAAAAAGCATAGAATAATCAACTAAATTTATTTTATTTTATATTAAAAAAACTTGAAAATTTTGAAAATTTAATTAATAAAAAAAGGATTCAATTAAATGAGGGTATTTTAAATTTCAAAGATTCGAATTTTCTCATTTCATCATCTTAATTCTCCCGACTCAAATCTAAAATATCCTTCCTTATTTTTTGTCGATTTTATCGACGTACCAAATTCAAGGTATGAAAATCAATAATTTTAATAAAATCGACTTCAGATTGAAGAATTTATAAACAGGATGGTATATTTTTAACAAATTCTTTGAAAAAATCGAGTTCGACAAAAAAAGAATTGCGATATTTCAAATTTAAGTCGGATATATGTAAATGATATTCAAAAAAGCGTTTAAATTAAAAAAGATAAAACATCCTCAAATAAATAATTCAATTTTTATTTTGATTAAAAGAATTAAACATTTTCACCAAAAATCTGTATATAGATTTTTCTTGCACGAGGTCCATCAAATTCACAGAAAAATATACCTTGCCAAGATCCAAGGACTAATTCACCATTTTCAATTGGAATATCTAGGGAACTACCAAATAAAGTGGATTTAAAATGAGCATCTGAGTTTCCTTCAACATTTAGTAATTGTTTGTGAGGAATAAGTGGCTGTAAAATTGTTTTTATATCACGTAACACGTCGGGGTTTGCATTCTGAATAATAGAAACAGAAGCAGTAGTATGAGGACAAAAAATCTTTGCAAATCCTGTTTTAACATTGGTTTTTTTTAAAATCTTTTTTATTTTTTGAGTTATTTGAACAAATTCTTCACGTCTGTTTGTTTTTAAGGAAAAATTATATGTTTCTAAAAACGTTTTCTTTAGCCTCCATTATTTTTTCACAAGAACATTTCGGCATATAACTTTAAAAATTTTCCAAATACAACGGGAAACAAGCTAATGAAAGCTTCATAAAAGAAAAATATAATCCTTTTTGTAAAGTTATCTATAATGCGGGAAAACTTTGCTATAACTTCTCAATAAACTTAAATTAATATAAATAATTAAAATTCGACTGGACTTTGATTCTTGATTACTCTCATCCGAAAACATTTAAGATAAAGATGTTTGATTTATATATATTAAAAGAAATATTTGGTGATAAAAATTCCCGAAGCAACCAGAAAATGTCCATATTGCGGTAAAATATTAACGGAACGCCCATACTGGCGCCATGTTGAAAAAACACATCCAAAAGAATATGCGAGTGACAAACAAACTTGGATCCAATTGTATAAAGACTATACAAATATGGGGATGAATGAAAGTACCACAATTACAGTTATTTCTGAAATCTTCAATAAAGATGAAGATACAATTAGAAGTTTTTTGAAAAATCATAACGTATTATAAATTTATCTCTCTCTCGATTAATCATCATTTAAAAGATCCTCTAGTGTATCCAGAAGATCTTCATCTTCTTTTTCCTTTTCCTTTCTATTTCTGGTTTCTTTTGTTTTTGAAGATGAGTACTTTGAATTTTGACTTTTTATTATTTTTTTATTGGTTAAAAATTGCTTATCTCCAGAGTAAATCATAGGTCCTTGAACAGTAAAGTCAATACTTGATTTGCACTCCATTAAAAAGTGGAGAAGTTCATCAATCGGAATATCAAGTATCTTTGAAATTTCATTTTTTGATATTTGTCCTTTTTCTGCTAAAAGTCGCTTAAAAATCTCTTTTTTTGAAAAGATTTCTTGTTTATCCAAATCTTGTTCATTTTTTGGTATTTCATCTTGAAAAGGATCAAATGTTGAAGAAGCTTCAACTTGTTTAGATGAATCTGCAGTAGATGATTGAAGGGAATTTTGAACTAATATAATACGATTTAGTAATGTCGAAAATATATCTATTTTATTACGAATTTGTGAAAAGTTTTGATTAAAAGGTATAATTTTAGTTTTAGCTCCTAAAATATCACCTTTCTCTAAAGATTCTTCGATTTTGTGCAATTCTAAATAAAGATCTCTATTTTCTTCAATACGATTTTGAAATTCATCAAGATTGATGTCATCATGTGTTACACCCATTGCCTGTAATTTTTGTTTATGCTCTTTTAATTTCTTTAGAGCAGCCTCAAATTGAAAATTGCTACACATTTGGTTAATTTCTTGGAAAATTTGTGGTATTTTTTCCGTTTCAAGAGAAATTTTATGATTAATTTTATCTAATTTTTCAATTATTTCTTGTTTTTGGCTTAATGAGAACAATAAGGGATTTTCTTGAACGATTTTGTATGCTTTTAGGAGTTCTTCACGACCTTGCTGAATTGATTCAGGAGTATTTTCTTTTAAGATTTTTTCTGCATTAGTATAATATCGTTTAAATTTTATTTCTTTGCTTTTTAAATCTAGATTCTTCTTTGTAGAACTCCACATGCTTAAATTCTTAGTATCTTCTATATTTAGACTCGGAATTCCATGATCTTCCATAAATTTTGTTATTTTCGAAAATACTATCTTATAATCATTTTTTATTTCAGGATGAATTGCATCTTGTCGAGTTTGATCTTCTTCTAATTCTTGGAATTGCATGTCTAATTGATTATGAATTTGCTGAATTTGAATAATTGGTATATTTTTTAAGTCAATTGAGAAATAAGATCTATATTTTTCAACAATTTCTAAACTTCTGGCAATTTTACGTTCTAATATATGAATTTTTTGAGACCAATTATGTAATCCAGATTGATTTACAATCGTTTTTGCAAAACCAATTAAATTTAATGCCAATTCGAAATTTTTCGTTAAATAGAGTTCTTCACATTCTGAGAATATTAACAAAACTTCTTCTTCTCGCAATTTTCTTATTTTAGTAAATAGATTCATAATATACTCAATATGCTGGGCATCTCTTTCTGTGTAATTCTCAGTATTTTCATGAACTAAAAGTAGATTTTTTTTAAGAATTTCCTTAATTTTACTAATATCCATAGTTTTTTGAGCTTTCATAAATGCAGCGTTATAGATTGATTTTTTCCCGATATTTCTCACCCAGCTTAGTATTATTTGTTAAATAAAAATAGTATAATTTCCAATCTTCACATTATCATTGGCTTGTGTGGGTAAAAAATTTTAGTTAATGTTATTTGTTTCAAATCCAATTTTTTTTTTTCATTTTTAAAGCAATATTTAATTAGTTATGAATTCTTGAATAGAAATAGGAAAGGAAAAGTGATTCAGATGATTAAAGGACTAATACTGTTTTCTGTTCAAATACCAGCATCCAATGATCAAAATAAGAACGAAATACAAGGCTCAAAGGGAGAAAACTATTCTAATTCATCTCGTGTTCTACCGAATTGGTCCATTTTAGCTAAGTTCATCCCTGAAAAAGAAGATGAACCCCAACATGAAACAGTAAACGAAATAATGATTCGTTATTTTTCTTCGAATGATAATTCAACTTTGAATATCCGTCTTTTTCCATTCAAATATTTCATTCAACCAATTAAGGAAGATCGTTCTATTTTATTAGTTTATCTTTTAGATGCGAAAGAATCTTTAGAAATTGCTCAAATTTATTCTGAAGAAACAATAAAAAATCTTGAGATGCAAATCAATGGAAATTCTGAATTAAACGAGAGTCTTGAAGAAATTTTTACATATAGAAATAAAATTTTGATGAAATTAGAAAAAGAAGGCGTTTTACAAGAAGAAATCGGTCATTCTGCAAATAGATTAATTGATAGTGGTAAATTTGATGAAGCTCAAGATTTAATCAAACTTGCAAAAACAATTCCTGAAAAAATGGTTTCTACTTATCTTAAAAGCAAGTTAATAGCGAAAGAGCATAGTTATAGACAAGCACGAAAATTATTGGGTGATTGCTTAAGTTTAGCACAAAAAATTGAAGATGATGGAATAATACAATATTTAAATAAGAAGATTGAAATTTTTACCCAAATTCCGCAATATGAAAAAGATGTTCGTTCGTTAATTTCGTCATTTTCTAAGGAACTATCCAAATCAATAAACTTACCTTCTTATCAAAGACAAGTATATAAATTGGACAAAACTCTTGATTTACTTGATAAATTAGAAGAAGATGAATTGATCGAAAAGATTATGGAACTTTCTAATACTTTAATATTAGCAGGAAAATTAGTTTTCGATCTTAAATCATTGGATAAAAAAATTAAAAATATTATTTCTGAATTATAAATTAAACTTTTCACACTATATCATAGCTTTTTGAAAACATACATTAATTCTGCTCTTTTTTCACTTGATTTTTCTTAATATATTTTATCCAATTTATCTTTTGAAATGATTTTTTACTTTTATTAATATGTAAAAGAAAAAAGAAATAAATACATTCAATATAATTGTGTTATATTTTAATTTTTTTTAATTATTGATTTAACTTTAATTATCTCAATACTGTACAAAGGCAGTATAAGGAATAACTTGTAATTCAATCAAACCAACTTGCACAAAAATTATTGTAATTATCGCGAATACTAAAAATTGAGCAAGAGTTCTCACCCAAGTGCGCTTTATTCTCGGACCTACGAAATAGAGAATTCCATTAATAAAATAGAGTAAAGCAATAACAATGATATATTCCAAACCGTAAAAGACAAACGGCATATTATTTATTTGATTTGTACTTATCATTCCTAATTCATTACCAGGTGCCCAATATGGCCATTTCTGTAGAAATATTCTTGCTAATATAAATAACAACCAAGTAAAAAGAATTGTTGGAGTAATCTTTTTAAAATTGATATTTTCATTATTCTTATTCAAAGCATTATAATTATAAATTCCCATAATGATTCCACATAAATGATTCAAATCGTATATAATCTGGAGTATATATGAATGGTAATAAAATATATCCCACGTAAAGATATCAGAAGCCACAAATGGATTAATAGTGCTGAAAGCAGATATTACAGGAAATGCCATTGTTGCTACTGAGCCTTGTCTTAACCATTTATTACCTGTAATTAGTGCTAAATATGAGATTGTTCCCGTCCAATAGCAAATATAGACTAGATTATGCAGGTTATTTGTAGAATAATATACTCTTTCTCCGTTAATTATATCCCATTGCATATCTCCAAAAATATTAAAGTCAAAATGTTGATTTGCGCCAGAATATCCGTAATGTAGCCATTCAAAATGCCAACCATCGAAGAAAAGATAAAATAGGAATATAAAAATATAAATTCCCATAAAGAAATATCCCCAATGCCGCTCTCGTTTATTTTCATTTAATTTAATCATTTTTTATTACTTTCCGTTCTATATTTTTAAAATTTCACGAAAATAATCATGATTCTCTTCTCAATTTCTTTGATAGTAATGATACCAAAAACATCGTATTATATAAGTGGTATATTTTCCCACAAAAGAAATTTTCAATTATTTTTTTTTATTCAAAAGATCATTTATACTTTCTGAATATTGATAAATTATGAATAAGCTAAATTGAAAACTTATCTTTTCGAAAATTCTTGTAGATCTAGGTCAATATCATTATGAGAATTATAGGAAATTTTTCATTCAACATCTAATTCGAATTTTATAAAATATTCTACTTTTTAAAAGTTTCTCGTTGAGGTTAATTCTCTTTTATTCTTTTGAAAATTCGCTCAGCTCTTTTTAAATCATGTACGATTTCTTCATCAGATTGCGATGGGGGGTTGATTTTCTCCGCTTCAAGATATTCCATCATCTGATAAATAGTTACTTTGGCTTGATAAGCTGCTTCTTGCAAACTAACTGTGCCTTTTCGGTAATGATTTGCCATTTTTTTCATATTATATTGTTCTATTTGAGCAAGTAAAAATTTCCTGATTAAATTATACCGATCCATTTGCTCCTCTTCTGCAATTTGATTCAATTATTATAATAAATTCTTAATAATAGTTTTACTTGTTTTTTTATGGATAATTTGTTCCAATCATCAAGATCAAGATTGAAATCTGTAAAAAGCTTTTCGTTAAGTAATTTGTAATATTCATATTCTATTTTACGCTCCTTTTCAACTACTTTATCGATAAATCCAATAGGTAAAAATATCTCATCATTTTTTTTTTGAGGAAAAACTCGAAATAAGGAATTAATAATGTTACATGAATCATACATATTTTGTAATTGAACAGAATCTTCTAAAATACAATAAATAAAGGGAAAAAAGCGGCACTGGTCTGAACGCGCAGGATATATGTCGCAATTTCTCGTCTGTGAATTATAAAATGGGCAACCATGTTTTTTTTGCATGCGAATAGAAAACACAGGAATAAATTTTGAGATTCCAGTTAATTGAAAATTTTCATCTCGAATATGATATTCATATTCAATTATTTTTAGATATTTTGAAATGAGTAATTTGGGTTTTATTTGTAAGTAATTGAGTAAACGATGAAAATCATGTGGAAATATTAGCACATCTCCCTCTTGTGAAGCGGTGCAGCATTTTCCACAATTATTGCATTTTTTCATTAATTCTTTACCCACTTGATGAACATTTTCCATAATAATCTCACTTAATTTAAAGATAGAAAAACTTTTATCAATTTATATCTTCTTGTTCAAAAACAAACGATCTAATTAAATAGAGTTCAATTATAGAATTTGAATAAAAATCTTATATTTAATATCAAACATTCTAAATCTTTTAAATCTAAACCATAGAGATCAACTAAATTGCTATTTCGATAAAATGTTAAAAATAATAAAATTGTCCAAATGAATGAAAATGCTCCTGAAGTGGCTTTTCAAGCTGCTGTTGAAATTCTACAGAAATTCTACAGAAATTCTACAGAAATTCTTGAGATATTTCTTTATTTCTAAAACTGAAAAAGAAGAAAAAGAAAAAATTTGTTATAAAATTCTGTTCCAATTAATTTCCTAACTTGGAGATAGAATTTTTGCATGTAAAATCTTCAAAACAACTTTTATGATACCATTTGTCAGATCTTGCATGGTAAAAAAGATATTCACCTTCTATTTTTCTGCAGATTGCACATGGTTCTAGTTTTTTTATTGTAATTTTGTTTTGTGGATTGTTTGTGGAAATTGATTCTTCAGTCATTCAATAATCCCCTCATGAAAATTTGTCGGCAGTTGTTGGGATTTCCAACAAATCGCTGATATTCTAAGTAGATCGTTCCCAAATAAAAGAATTTCGTTCCAAAAATATTTAAGGAATGAGAATATTCATGTTAAAGAGTAAACAAACAATTTCGACAAAAATCATGATTTGATTCCTTTTTATGTAATCCTAAAAATAATCCAGTATCCAAAAACTCTTCACACTTGATCTATAAAAAATTATCATTATCATTATCAAATTCTAATTAGACTTTATTCTGTTTAACAATTGGATTGATAAGAGCAGGAAATCCATCGATGTGACATTCAAGAACATCACCATCTTTTAGTGGCACTGCGCGCGGGGTTCCGGTTGAAATTATATCACCAGGATAAAGCGTCATTACTTTACTGTGAAAAGAAACCAAATAATCTGGAGGAAATGTCATATTGTAAATGAAATTGCTGGCATGAATCTGCCCATTTATAACAGTAGAAACTTTTATCGTAGCTATTTCAGAAAATTCATTTGGAGTTATTAAAACGGGTCCAAAACTGAAAAAGGAGTCAAAATTTTTACTTAAAGTTAGATAACGAGGGTTTTGTCGCAAAATATCTTCTGCTGTCATATCCAAAATAGGAACAAATCCTGCCACCACAGATTTCCAATTTGAACGCGGAACATTTTTACATTTTTTTTTAATAATTATTCCCAATTCTGCTTCACCTGTAGTTTTATGGGAAAGTGCAGGAATTATAATGGGATCTTGGTAACCGATAATTGTGTTTTTTCCTTTAATGAAACTTGCAGGATATGATTCTGGAGCAATTTCATTTAAATCTTTAGCATGATCTTTGTAATTTAATCCAATTCCCCAAATTTTTGAAGGATTTCGATAGAGTGGACAAAATTTAACTTCTTGAGCTAAAATTGCATTTAAATTTTGAGAGATTATATTCCTCTGAATTTCTTGATATTTCTTTTGGAACCAACCTAAAAATTCATCGAAAAGATTAGAATTCAAGAGTTCTTCAATGGATAGAGCCCAATTTACATCAAAAAAAGTGTTAAGTACTTCAATTGGTATAAAAAAAACTTCATTATTTTGATTTAAATTTATATATACTGCCAATTGCTCCCTGTTTTTATAATTTATCGTCGCAAATCGCATTTTAATCAATGATCCTTAAAATAATAGTTAAAAGTGAAAAGTTTTAATCTAAAATTCTCTCCAGTAATCTTCTAGTTCAATATCAGAAACATCCCATCTTCGCTCTTGGTTATCTTCAAGAGGTTCATTTATCATAAATTCTGGAAATTGATCCACCGGAGATAGTCCTACCTTTTCATTATAATCTCTTTCAATTTTCAACCATGTTTTTGACCATTCAATCAGCTTTTCTGGTGTAAGATTCCATCCAAATTTTGCATTTAATAATGTAACAATATGAGGGGTGGATTGAAATGTTGGATTCATGAAATAACATTGACCAATAGAATCGTGGATCATGGTAAATATTTGCAATCCTCTAGATAGTTCAACTTTATGCTCTGCTTCGGTTATTTTTCCATATTCTTTATCTGGATAAGGAACTCTACCTGTAATAGCTGCACCGGCTGTATGATCAGCACCCATCGGTGATGTTAGATATGTAACGCCCATTCCCTTAAACGACCGTGGATCATATCCTGGAATTCCTTGCCCTTTAACTTGAGCCACTCGTTTAATATTATACATTTTTCCGGTATACACCGCTCCATTTGCAATTGCAAGACTATCTGGGTTATCAACAGCAATTTCATTTATAAGTTTTACAACGTTATCAGCATCTCCCCACTTTATTTTCCCCGTTTCCATAAATACTCCCATTGCATTACCAATTTCAATTGAATCAACACCTACATCGTCGCATGCATGATCAATTTCTGCTAATTTTTCAATATCGTTAATTAATAGATTTGATCCATTTAATGCAACTGTTTCATACTCCAAACTTGAAGTTATATGTTCTCCTTTTGAATTTTTCACCAAATTTGAACATTTAATAACACAACCTGGAGAACAAGCAAGACCAGATTTACCATGATTGGTTTGAATATAATCATACAATGTTTCTGCGCTTATTTTTTCTACATCATCAAATGATCCACGCCTAAAATTATGTGTTGGAAGAGCGTTAAGCGAATTCATTGTAGTTAGACCGATTAAAGTACCAAATTGCGAAAAAAGCCGCTTTGCCTTGTATACAGATAAACCCCAAGATTTTGCTTCATTTTTAAAGGATTTTGAATCTAGATAAGTCAACTTATTCTTTTTTGGAGGTATTACTACTATTGCCTTTAATTTTTTTGAGCCTATCACCGCACCCATGCCTCCTCGTCCAGCATGTCGCGAAGGATAACCTTCTAAATCAATTGAAGCAATGGATGCTGAATTTAACTGCTTTTCTCCTGCAGTTCCTATTGAGAATAAACCGATTTTTGGACCAAATTCTTTTTTTAGGGCATCTGCTAGCTCATAATTATTCATTCCTTGAAATTGGTCGCCAGGTTGAAGTTTAAGATTACCTTCTGCATCTATAATTAATATTTTCCATGAAATCGCTCTTTTTTCAAAAATTAGAGCCCGAATATCATGTCGACCGATTAAAGCAGGAGCTCTTCCCCCAACATTCGATTCTTTAATACCTTTGGTTAATGGACTTTTTGCTCCAATTGAAATTCTTCCAGAGTTTGGGCAAGGTGTTCCTGTTAATAATCCTGCAGCTATAATTAGTTTATTAGATTCATCTAATGGATTTATTTGAGGATCAACTTCTTCAGCAATAATTTTTGAAGAAAGAGCCCTACCACCAAAATAATAATAGGGATGACCTTTAATTATTTCTTCAATTTGAATATGATTATCTGCTAAATCAATTCGAATAAGTTTAGGCATTTTTCAAGGATTGTTAAGCAAGTTATATAATTAAGGGTTATCTTTATGAATATTTAAAATAATTAATCGAAAATCTTTCAGATGATCAAGATTAAGGACCAAAGGTTCATCAGAATTTAAATTAAACTTTAAATGATAGTAATTAAGGATTCTCTTGCTGTACTATTATCAACTTTTTACCCTTCTCACAAATTTAGAAGTTTGACCCATATTGATATATACAGTAAAGAGAACCCTTTTTTATGAAAATTTAGATCTGCTCTTTTTTTGCGAATAATTATGATATAAAATCAAAATGATGACAATAACTAAATTTAAGTAAATATGCTAGATTCTAATATTCTAATATTGGAAGTTCCCAGCATGTAAAATGAAGGCGATTTCGAGTGATTATTGATTTAGCATTGTAATATTTTGCTGTAGCTCCTATAATGAGATCGATTAAATCGATTTTAGCACCTTGATAAAGAAGAATTCCCCTCATTTGTCCGCTTAATTCCATAATTGCTTCATTTAGGGACAAAATATCGAATGAAAGAAGCACAGATTTAAGCTCTTTAGATTTCTTAAGAAACACTGCTTCTCCCAATTTTCTTTTTGTATAATAAAGTCCAGTAAACAATTCTGATATAGAAATTAAGGAAAGTCCAATAGAATCTTGCAGAATATTCTTTTGAACATGAGAAACATTACCTCGATTTCTAAGAAGATCAATAACAAAAGTAGTATCAGCAATTATCATCTTACATCTCATCATTCTAAAGATTTATAATGTATTCATTCTTCTGTTTATCTATTTTTCGAGCTTTTATAATTGCCTCTTCAAAAATTCTCCCTTCATCTTCTTCATCGCCTTCAATTTTCTTTTCCCAGATTCCAAGATATTCAAATGGATCCTTTTTGTTTTCCAATAATCGATTAATTAACTTGGAGAAACTTTCATTTGGGCGCTTTAATCGTTTTAATTTGTAATAAATCTCTTTTGTAATTGAAATATTTATAGATGACATGTGCTCATATGAGTATATGGAGTGAATGAATTTATTTTTTTACATGATTTATTTGTTCGCAAAAGAAAAAAGAAAAAGAAAAGATATATCAGCATCAAAATTAGGTAGATAAATTTTTGGTTAGATAAATTTTTGGTTAGACAATATTTAGTTAAGAAAATACTCACACTCATATTCATTTTGATTTTTTTTTCTAATTTTTGAGATAATTGGAAAAGAGCAAAGCCGTTCTTGATTGGTTATAACATGAAGATTAATGTTGTTGTTAAAATATTTTGGTATTTTTCCTGCATTAATTCGATTTTTAATAAAAATTTCATGAGTTTTAATTCGGTTGTGTACTAATTTTTGGCTTAATTTGCGAATTTCTTGAAGTCTTTCTATTATAATTGTGCTAAATCGCCCCTCTAATTCATATCCAATTGAATTTCGAGCAGCACACATTGCTGCAAACATTGTTGTACCTGTTCCTAAAAAAGGATCTAGTATATAATCTCCCTGAATTGAATACATGTGAATAAGACGCCATGGTAATTCAAAAGGAAACGCACCACTCCTCATTCTTATTTTGTTTTCTAAACCATTTAGAGAAGAAGTTTTTTTTTCTTTTTTCTTTTTTCCAGATTTATTATCAAATAAAGATTGAGAAATTCCTTTAAATTTCCAAACATCAGAAAACCATTCGTTCCGTTCTTCCCAAAAATAAGCACTTTTCCTGCGTTTCTCTATATTCTCTTCAGTTTTAAATTCCCTCTTTCCTTGTTTTCGAAAAATCAAAATAAATTCATGTTCTAATGTAACATAAGCATTTGAAGGAAGCATGCCAGATCCCATAAATTTGGTAGGAGAATTTGTAGATTTTCTCCAAATAATTTCAGGTAATGATTGAAAACCCAATTTTTGAAATCTTCTAATTATTTCTGCATGAGATGGGTATAATTGAAATTTTTTTCCAATGCGTCTGGTTGCATCGCCAATATTTATGCAAACAATTCCTCCAGGAATCAAAACCCGGGATATTTCTTGCCAAATATATTGTAATTCTTCATGCATTAAAATAAAAGCTTTATTTCCTTCTCCAGTAATTAATAAATCTCTTATTTTTTGATTTTGTTCGCTGAAAATATCGTCCCACATCTCTATCATAGGATACGGCGGAGATGTTACAACTAAATGAATCGTCTCATCAGAAATTTCAGTCAATTGTTTTGAAGTATGAAAAAAGACACGATGTGATGTAATCAATGATTGCATTTTCTAATATCCATAAGAATAATTAAAAAAAAGATAAAATGCTTTACGGTTTCATATTATATTTATTTGAGTATTGACAATCCAGGATATAATGGAAATTCTTTAGTTAATTCCAAAATTTCCTCATGAACCTTAGCACTTACTGATTTATCGCCTTTAGATTTGATAACACGAGCAATTCCGCTGGCAATTACCTTCATTTCAGATTCTTTCATTCCACGACTTGTAATTGCAGGTGTTCCCAAACGAATTCCTGAAGGATTAAATGGAGTTGATGGTTCATAAGGAACAGTATTTTTATTTGTGGTGATTCCTGCAGCGTCTAATGCATTTTGGATTAATTTGCCTTCTCCAGTTAATCCATCAGGTCGTAAATCAATAAGAATAAGATGATTGTCTGTTCCATTTGAAACTAATTTTATATCAAGAGCCATTAATTCATCAGCTAAGGCTTTTGCATTTTTAACAATCTGCTGAGCATATTCTTTAAACTCGGGTTTCATAGCTTCTTTAAAGGTTATAGCCTTAGCTGCAGTCACATGATCATGGGGTCCACCTTGTAATCCTGGGAATACAGCAGAATCAATCAATTGAGCCAAATTTTTCTTAGAAGTCGGATGATAAAGATCATGTAAACGATCTTCAGTTTTGCACATAATAATTGCACCACGTGGACCTCGTAGACTTTTGTGCGTTGTTGTTGTAACTACATCAGCATAAGGTACTGGACTCATATGTGCACCACCAGCAACCAATCCCGCAATGTGAGAAATATCCGCTAATTGATATGCATTTACTTCTTCACATATTTCTTGAAATGCTTTAAAATCTATAGCACGTGGATAAGCTGTAAGACCAGATATAATCATTTTAGGTTTTTCTTGAATAGCCAATTTTCTGACATTATCCATATCAAGCATTTCAGTTTTTGGATCTACATCATATGAAACACATGTATAGTTTTTTCCTGAGAAATTTACATGACTTCCATGGGTCAAATGTCCACCCGATGTTAGGTTAAAACCTAAATATTTATCTTTTAAATTAAGTAAAGCAAAATAAACTGCTTGATTAGCGGGTGAACCTGAATAAGGTTGTACATTAACATGTTCAGCCCCAAATAATTGTTTCGCCCTATCAATTGCAATTTGCTCTACTTCATCTACGACTTCATTTCCTCCATAATAACGTTTTTTAGGATATCCTTCAGAATACTTATTAGTAAAAACACTTCCTACTGCTTGCAATACAGCACGATAAGTATAATTTTCAGAAGGGATTAATTCGATACCTTCTTCTTGACGTTTTAATTCTTTTAAAATTAAATCGGCAATTTCAGAATCCGCCTCGAAAATATCGTTCATTAAATTCATTTTTCTGTCCTCTCTTAAAGGAAAACACTTTTCCCTACTTGCCAAGGTAGTGATCTTTCCTTGTTATTTATACATGGCTCACTTCCTATTAAAAGCCTACCCTTCCATTTGTGGTTCCTATGTGGGAAATAAAATTTATAAAAAGCATATTAATCTACCTTTATTTTTTATTAAAAAATTGAAAGAATAGTGCAATTTGGTAAAAATTTTTTGCGAATGGAATATTCTTCACATTATCAGAATACATATTTATAGCTGTTAATTGGAGGAGACTTTAGAATTAGCGAAAAAATTGAAGAAAAAATCCGCGAATTTGAAGAACGTTTAGCCCGTACTCAAAAAAATAAAGCTACACAAAAAGCAATTAATTATACTAAAGCACAAATTGCCAAACTGCGGAATGAATTGTTAAAAATTGCCAGTTCTAAAAAAGGAGGGGGAGGTGGATTTGGCGTTAAGAAATCTGGTGATGCACAAGTTGCCTTTATTGGTTTCCCAAGTGTTGGAAAATCTTCTCTTCTAAACCTTTTGACAGGAGGAAATACTAATTCAAAGGTTGCCTCTTATGATTTCACAACCTTACAAGCAATTCCTGGTATGATGGTGATAGAAGATGCAAGAATTCAATTGATTGATCTCCCTGGAATTATCTTGGGTGCTGCTGCAGGAAAAGGTCGAGGAAAAGAAATAATTGGGGCTGCCAGGAATGCTGACCTTATTTTAATTCTAATTGCTTTTCAATATGATGGCAGTATAGATTTCGACCATCTCTTTCAAATTCGGAAAGAATTATTTGATGC
Source organism: Candidatus Harpocratesius repetitus (assembly GCA_021498095.1). Classification (GTDB taxonomy): domain Archaea; phylum Asgardarchaeota; class Lokiarchaeia; order Sigyniarchaeales; family Promethearchaeaceae; genus Harpocratesius; species Harpocratesius repetitus. The sequence goes on from JAIZWK010000001.1 coordinate 2,771,283, forward strand.
CGGTATTAGACTTAATCAAAAACCCCCAAGGATTCAAATTAAAACTCAAACTCGAGGAGGAATTGGTTTTACATATAACGGCGAACAAATAATGGATAAAGATGAAGTAAAAAGTTTAATGAATGAATTAGGCTACAGCAATGCTGCTGTTTACTTCTTTGAGCCGAATGTTACTCCCGATCAACTTATTGATTATGTATTAGGAAATCGAAAATATATTTCTGAATTTGTGGTTATTAATAAATCAGATTTGGAACAACATACATATACAGATAAAGAAATCAGTGAAATAATTGGCCATCGCAATTGGATAAAAATCTCTGCACTGAATGAAGACCATATTGATGATTTACGCCATCAAATTTTCCTACAATTGCATTTAATTCGCGTTTATTTGAAACCACCGGGTGAAGAAGCAGACATGGAAGAACCAATTATCTTGAAAGAAGGAGATACAATACAGAAATTGTGTGAAAAACTGCATAAAACATTTCTAAAGAATTATCGATATGCACTAATTTGGGGCCCATCTGCGAAACACCCAGGGCAAAAATTTAATACTATGGAACATGTATTAGAAGATGGTGATGTTGTATCTATTTACTTAAAACGATAAATTCTTTCATTGTAGTTGCAAAAAAGTTAAAAAAATTAATGAATAATTAAAAAAAATCAGCTATAAGAGAGAAAAATACTTTATTTTTTTCATGGCGATATCTGGATACCTATTTTTATTTTCTTCTTTTAATTATTGTTATTTTCCAATTTTTTCTTCCTTTTTTCAAAATAGGAAAGCTTTACAAAGAGAAAGATAATTCCTATTGTATAAAGAATATTTAAAGCAAAGTATAATGGAATTTGAACTGCTAACTGTAAATAAATCATAGCAGTAATATTAAACAAATAATGAAAAACGAAGTAAATAAATGGAAAATAATCAGGAATCTGTTCTTTTATCGGATATTCTTTTTTTGAGGTAAAGTAGACAACTAATGAAATAATCGAACCAATATATATCAACAAAAAGACAAGCCAAACCCAATTCAGAAAGAATTGAACAATTATAAGTACAGCAAAAAGTAAAATTTCTGCTCCAACAACACAAATTATGGTTCTTATTCCCAATGTAGTAAAATTCGATTTTTCAAATTTCAAATCAAAAATGTGAAGAATAAGTGAACTTAAAAATATCACAAAATACCAGCCGTAAAAATTCCCATATGCTATACCCATAAAATCTGTATTAGTTATAGTTAATACGGCAGGATGATCTGTCCAGATCCAAAAACCTCCATCTAAACGCACAGCTACAATATCTGAAAATAAATCGATAGACACAATAAAGGTTGCTTCAAAAATTGTTCTGAATATAATTGGTAAGTGAAAACATTTGCTAACTTCATGTGATAATTCCAGAAGCATTCCCCAAGACAAACCAATTACTATTGGAACATTAATTGGTGCCTTACCAACCAAAAAAATAAAATCTTGACTGTAATAATAACCGTGCGAAAAGTAGATATTTACATACTCCAGAACCACACCAAAAATAGCACCTGCAATTATCGTTGATAATGCACGATAATCTTTCTTCGCTATAACTCTTATAATTGCTGTAATGAAGAATATAAGAGTAATTATTTCGAATGTTATGATCCATATAGCCATGAAAAAATCAATAATTTTTAATTTATTATTTTTCGTTTTTTAAAAATATTCAACAATTAATACAAAATTAATTGTTAATTCGCAATTTTTAATGAAAGTATTCAAATTTCAAGCAATACTTGATTTCAGAAATCGATCGAATAATATTTTAAAGATTAAGGATTTTGAATGAAAAAATAAAATTATTTTATAATCCTTTACATATCTTTTTTATAAAAGAATTCATTACTATTTTCAGAAATGAATTCTTTACTATATAGTAAAATTTTTAATTTATGAGGTTTGAAAATATGACTTCAATGTCTACATCATCACTATCAATTGTTTCTTTTATTGGAATTCCATTATATCTTATCAATTATGTTATTTCTTCATACTCACGAACACTTAGATGGCTGATATCGGCTCATCAAGTTTTAAAAGTATTATATCTAATTTCATTTTATATAGTTTCTACTGTCTCAATAATTTATTTAATTATGGGTATTATTGCATATTTTAAGCCAAAAATAGTTAGTAGATCATTGCCTTATGGTGATGAACCTTTTGTTACAATCCAAATACCCACATATAACGAATTGGCAGCAATTAATTGTGCTCGATGTTGCTTAAATTTTGATTATCCTCGTGATAAAATGCAAATTATAATTGGTGATGATAGTAATGATCCATCAATTTCTGCCCAGATTGATGAATTTGCAGCAAAATATCCTGAAATTATAATGGTTACTAGAAGAGGTAATAATATTGGCTTTAAACCTGGAAATTTAAATCATATGTTGAAATATACTAAAGGAGAATTTATTGCAATTTTTGATTCAGATTTTCTTCCACCTCGTGATTTTCTCCGTAAAGCAATGCAACCTTTTCAAGGAAATCCCGATCTTGCTGCAGTTCAAGCTCGATGGCATATTACAAATTTATCACAAAATGTTTTCAGTCTATTAGGCGGTATAACTTCTTATGTTACGCACCATATTGCGATTCCGTTTATGCAAAAAATAGGAGGTAGCGCCTTTTTATGCGGTTCTGCTCATGTTACACGAAAATCACACATTGAAATGATTGGAAATTGGCGTGTTGGTGCATTAACTGAAGACATTGAAGCAAGTTTAGAATTAATAAAACGAGGCAAAAGAATAACTTATTTAGAGGATGTTTTAGTTGATTGTGAAGCACCTTTTACTTTCAAAGATCTTCTTTTACAACAAAAACGTTGGGCATCAGGAAATATAACAGCATTTAAGAGGAATTTATTGAATGTATGGAAATCAAAGAAAATTACACTTAAAGAAAAAATAAGTGCATCTATTTTCAGTACCGGATATATCTATCCTTATTTCTTACTTTTTCTAAGTATATGGGGTATTATTTCTCAAATTATTCCCAATCCAATCTCACCACCATTTAATTTATTAGCATTTATTCTAAGTACTATTGGTTCAATATTGTTGACTAGTGGTGCGTTAATCTCAAGTTCTATGGTTCTTATTAAAAAGAAACAAGGTAGATTAATCCCTAAATTAATAGGTGGCACTCTAACTGTAGGAATGGGTTTATTAATTTATGTTAATATAGGTATTTATAGTGGACTTTTTAATCGAAAAATCCCATGGTACATGGTTCAAAAAAATGGTAATTCCTTAGTATCTTCTTCCGAGGTATCAAAATAATAAATAAAAGATGTGATTCTATGTTTATTCATCAAAATCTAATATTAATAAAATCAATCGTTTCGCGTGTACTTCTATATTTAGAACCTGATACTATTTGGGGAAAAGTGGAAGTTATCCAAAGACAACTATTTTTTCATCGTGTATTTACAATATTTTTCTGGATTATTCTCTTTTTTGTAACATTGCATTCTCTTTTATATCTTATTATGGGTTTGGTCGGGCATTTTAAGAAAATAAAACCAACTCCTTCTTTAGAAATAGGTCATGAGCCATTTGTAACAATTCAAATTCCTACTTATAACGAAGCTGCAGCAATAAATTGTGCTAAATGTTGTTTGAATTTTGATTATCCTGCAGATAAAATGCAAATAATTATTGGTGATGATAGTGATGATCCAGAAATAAGAGCAAAATTAGATGCTTTCAAAAAAGAGTATTCCAATCGAATAACAATCAATAGACGTGGAACAAATTATGGATTAAAATCAGGAAATTTGAATTCTATGTTAAAAATATCTAAAGGTAATTATATAGCAGTATTTGATTCCGACTTCTTACCTAAACCTGATTTTTTACGTAAGCTTCTTTATCCATTAGTACATGATAAAACGCTCTGTCTTACACAAGCTCGTTGGCGACTTCACAATCTTGACCAAAATTTATTCAGTGTTTTAGGTGGAACGGTAAGTTCTTTCTCACATTATGCAGCTCTTCCCTTTTTTAAAGCAATAGGTGGAAATTGTTATGTTGGAGGTTCTGGATTTATTATTCGTAAATCTGTACTTGAAGATGTTGGAGGTTGGATGGAAGGAACACTAAATGAAGATGTGGAATTATCTTTTGAATTAATGTTGAAAGGTAAACGAATGCTTTTCTTAGAAGATGTTTTAATTGACTGTGAAGCTGCATTTACACTTAAAGATGTTTATAAACAACAGATGCGATGGGCTTTTGGAATTGTTAGTGCTGTAAAAAGAAGATTGGGTACAATTCTTCGTTCAAAAACTGTAAATTTTCAAGATAAACTAAGTGCAACAATTCTTGCTACAGGATATGTTTATCCAATTTTACTTTTCTTACTTTCAATGTTTGGAATACTTCAATTTATTATTCCTAACCCATTCTATCCCCCACTTCCAATTTCAGCTCTGATTTTTAATTTATTTATTGGTGTTATATTCTCAAGTCTCTCAATGATCAGCAGTGCAATAATTTTATTTAAAAAAGAGAATAAAAAGCTAATTCCAAAATTTATATTTGGATCATTAATTTATGGAGGTTATATTTTATCTTACGTCAATTATGGTGTATTTAAAGCCCTTTTAGGAAAGAAAATGGAATGGTTTATATTAAATAAAAATGGAAATTCTCTTTTGATAAACTGATCTGCAGGTCTTAAATAATATTAATAACAGATAGCATCTGATTCAAAAGATGCCCTTTTTTAATTATTTATCATCATGTTTTAGTTTCTTTTTAAACCCCAGTTAAGATTTATATAGTTTCTCCATGTAATCTACTTAAAACATTAATAATACTTTTTTTACCAATTAGAGGTACAAAAAAAAATGATATTACAAGCAGAGAGTGGTATTATTTCTACAGTAATAATAATCGTATTTGTCTTAATAGCAATTGTAGGGTTTATTGTTCTCAAAGGAAATACTGTTGTTCCATTTAATGAAACCCACGTTGTTTCAAAAGGAAAACGTGTTGCCACCTATGATGGTAAAGGACGTTATGTATTCATTCGATTTTTCATGAGTCGAACGATTATTCCAAAACATATATTGGATATAGAACCTAAATTGATTAAATTACATGATCAAGATAATTTACCGTTTGGTGTCGAAATTTCCGTAAAAGTTCAAGTTACAGATCCGCAAAAAGCAAGTGCAACTTTAACTAGAATAGATCATTCAACAGTAGCCAAAGTGGTCGAAGATACTGTAATGTCTGCTGCTCGTTCAGTAGCTATGGAACGCACAATCTTGGATGTTATGAAAAAGCGAGAAGAAATTGAACAAGCAATATACATGATGGTTAGTGATGCATTAGGAAAACTTGGATTAAGTGCAATTATCTTTGATATTAAAAATATTCGAGATGTAGAAGGTGCAGATGTTATTGAAAATCTGGAAAGAGTTAAGATAGCAGAATTGAGAAAGAATGCACGAATTAGCGAATCAATCCATAATAATGAAGCAATTGTTGTTGAGGTAGAAAAGAACAAAGAAGCCAAAGTTAAAACCGAACAAATGTTACAAGAGCAAGAAGCTGCACGACTAGAAAGAGAACAAATGATTGCTGCTCGACAGAAGGCGGTTGAACAAGAAAAACTTGAAATAGAAATGCAAAGAGTTCGTATGCAAGCTGAAGCTCAGAAACAACAGAAATTAATAAATGCACAATCTGAAGCAGAATCAATTGCTGTTCGGGCTAAAGCTGAAGCTGAAGCAATTAAAATAAAAGCATTAGCTGAAGCTGAAAGTATTCGTGCGCGAGGAGAAGCAGAAGCAAATGTCTTAAAACAAAAAGCTATTGCTATGAAAGATGGAAACTTTGCAGCTCAAATTGAAATGATGAAAATACTTTCTGTTGCTCAAGTTGATACTGCTGAAAAAGTGGCTCAAGCATTGGGAAAGAATAACAAAATCATGTATATCCCCATGACTAAAGAAGGTAATGTTCTTTCTAATTTCTTACCTAAAATGGATGCAATTATGCAATCAGGATTACCAACCGAATTATTAAATACTTTGAAAAATACAAAGAAAGAAACAAAAAAAAAGAACTAATGACTATGAACTGAAATTTAAAAGCTTTCATCTTTAAGTAGAAAACCTTTTTTTCTAATCATTTTTTTAACTCTTTGATCTATGTAAAAGTAACTAATCACACAAATTCGATTCTATATCATAGAAAATAGAAATTGGAGTAAAATCTTAGATGGTAAAAATTCCTATAGGCGAAAAAGTTGAAATCAATTTATGGAACCACCAAAATCGTCATGGTATGGTTACCTATTATCATGGGACAATGGATATTTGCAGAGCTGAAAGTGAATTTGAATTAAAAAAGGGCGATTCAGCATATGTTGTCGAATCATATGATAGTTTTGTAGTTGTTGTTCCTGAAGATGAATATACAGAAATTATTGATAATTTTACATCATCAAAAATTAATTATGAAAAATTAGCTCACAAAATATGGGAAATTCTGAAAGAAAGAGAAGTAGATACTGGCGGAATCCTAACGATTGATGAATTATATTCAATTTTTCATCGTACTTCCATCCAATCTTTAATTTCTAAAAAGTTATTAAAAAAGATGTTAAAAATAGCAAATGCACCCTATGATCATCTTAAATTTGAGAAAAAGATGTATTTTGCTTTGAAAGCTCATGAAGTTGTTCAAGATAAAGCACAATTGATTGCTTTAGCGCAAAAATATCCATTTTTAACACTAGATATGATTCAATCTGCTACAGGATGGTCAGATGTGCGAATAAATCGCATGCTTAATCATTTAGTTAAGCAAAATCGTGTTCGAAAAGATGAAACATACCGTATTGGCACCAGATACTATTTTGTATCAACTATACCTCAATAATTCCTAAAAGAAATCAATAACACATTTAATTTTATAATAAATGACTATAAAAGTGATCACATCGATATATAGATCTAGGAAAATGGCATCCAAATCAATTTCAATAACAGAAGATGTATATCTTCTTTTGAAAAAATTTCAGTTAAAAGGAGAAAGTTTTTCTCAAACAATACTTAGACTGATAAATCGTCAAGAAAATATATTAAAACTTGCTGGAGCTTGGAGTAAAATCCCGAATAATGAAGAAGCAGTAGATTTTGTAGAAAAAGTAGTTGAAAAACTAAGAAATCAACCAAATAATCCAATTAAAATGGTTTAAAATATTGAATTTTGGTGTTAAAAAATGGCGATATTAATTGATTCTAATATAATTATTGGATTTTTGAGAGGAGAATCATCAATTGTTAAGTTTATGGAACAAATTGTAAAAGAAAACAACCCTATTTTCATTAGTTCTATTTCAGTCTATGAAGTCTATCTAGGAATTATCGCAAATCTCTATTTGAAAAAAGGACGTCCTCATTTAGTAGATCAGTTTCTTGCAGATTATAATCAACTATTACAAGCATGTACCGTCTTAGAATTTTCAAAAGAAGCAGCAGAAAAAAGTGCAATAATTTATGCACAGGCTCAAGGTAAAGGAATAATTATCAAGCAAAATGATTGCTTAATTGCTGGATCTGCATTATCTGTGGGGATCTCAAGAATTATTACTCGAGACAAACAGGATTTTGAAAAAATTAAAAAAATTGCAGGGATTGAGTTTTCTTCGTTTTAACCTTTAGCAAATCTCTAGTAAAAGATGGTGCACCTCGAGATTAATATTCCATCTTATTAAAGCATTTAGCAGTTCTGATTAGTAAAAAATTGTCACAAAATACATGAAAAAGGGAAAAATTAATCGAAAATAATATTTTTTTAATACTTCTTTGTATTAATTTCCCTATAATGCATTATTCACCTATTCTTTCTAAAGAAACGCTTGAAAAAGTGCGAATTACCTTATTTAAAAATGCCCGTAATTTGGAGAAAAACTTCTTTTCTTTTCTTTTTGAAAATGGTTCACCTGAACTTGTTTTAGAAGAAATAACACGATATCAAAATAGAGATGGGGGATTTGGCATGGGAATTGAACCAGATTTCCATCTTCCACAATCTACTTCTATGGCAACTTCTGTAGGCTTGCGATTACTCCATGAACTTAAATATGAAATTAATCAAAAAATGCGCAATGGTGGAACTCTCATCAGTAATGATTTATTCACTAAAATAGAGAATCAAATAGATCAAAAAATAGCTCTTGCACTTCACCATTTGATAACAAGCTTTGATATTAATCGTAGAGGTTGGTATGCAGTTCGTCATGAGATCAACGATTTCCCACACGCTCCATGGTGGCATTGGGATGAATTGACTCGAATGACCGTAATTGACAAATCTTGGGCAAATCCAACTGCTGAATTAACAGGTTATTTTTATCATTATAGAAATCTACTCCCTGAAAAGCAGTATCAAGAATTTATTGAAGCCACAACCAAATTTGTAATCAAATACTTCTCAGAAAAAAAGGTATTCACTTCAGAACATGAAATTTATTGTGCAATTCGTCTCTATTGGTTAGTTGATGAGTCGTATCAAAAAATTCTACTTTCTTCACTTAAAACAGCAGTTAATTCCCTTATTGAAACAGATTTAGCCAAATGGAAAGATTATGTCCCTAAACCTTTAGATTTTGTAAATCATCCAGATAAAAATCCATTTGAAATACCAATTGAATTACTGAATAAAAATATTAAATGGTATATCGAAAAACTGAAAAAAAACACCCAGATCGAGCCTAGTTGGCAATGGGGTCAATATGATACTTTCTGGAACACAGCTAAACAAAATTGGTCAGGAATTTTAACCCTAAATACCTTACGAGTTTTACGAAATTTTAACTGCTTAGAGTTTTGAAGACAAATGTTTGAATTCTTTTCGTAATAACGGAAAAGGTTTGATAATCTCATTTATTTCGATGTTATCAAGTAATTCAGTATTTTTTTCCATTTTTTCCATTTTTTCCATTTTTTCCATTTTTTCCATTTTTTCCATTATTTTAAGACATTGAGAGTGGATTTCAGGAAGGGCTTCTTTTAATGTCTCAATTTTCTTTTGGCTACGTCGGTTGATATGAACACCAATTATAAGCAGCAAGTTCTCCTTTAAATGAGTAAATAGTTTATAGGATGTCATATCCATTTTTTGAAGCCCACCAGTTTGCATTTCTTCTCCCATAAGATATAGTGATTTAGCCATTTGAATGATTATGAAAGGATCAGGAACGGCTTCTCCTATAATCTTTTGAAATGTTCGATCATCTTGATAATGCAGAATCGGTGTTCCTTCAATTGGAGTGAGAATAAAAAAGAGTATCATGAAAAATCAATAAATAATAAGATGGATTTTAGAAAAAGGTTTCTTCATTCTATACAATTTTTGCGATACATCGGTTCATTATCGAAAACATTAGATTCTTCTAACAATGCTTGATATTGATCAAAGATTTGTTGATCACCTTTCCAATCTTCTATATAATTACTAAATTCTTTGATGAAAATGTCCAAACATAAACGCACGCGGTTCTCATAATCACTTACTTCATCTTCAATACTAATAGCCATTATTATAATTACATTGGGTGCAGCGGCAGCAAGATATTGAAATTTCTCAAAACTGATCTGGCGTAATTTACCACCTGAAAAAGTGGACATCGAGATTAAAGCAGAAAAGAACCCACTAACTAATGAGGGATTTTTTTGAACTACAGCATCTCTCGAATAAACATGACAATTATTTCCATTTGGACAAATATAATTTCCAGAAAAATACGGCACACCTGAAGGATTCATTAAAATAATTGTACTAATTCCCATAGCTATAATGGAACAGATAAAATATAAAAAAGTATAGGCAATTAATTCTGTAATACTCATTGTGAGAAAAAGAACATTGCGAATAAAAAAAAGTAGAAATCAGAAAATATGTTTCATTAGTTTTACTGTATTTTTACTAACAACAGGAATTATTGGAGGATTTTTGCTTTATCCACATATTCAAGTTTATTTCATCGAATCTGGAAAGTATACTCACCAGAAATCCTTCTTTTGGTTTGCTTCATGGAATAATCTGTCATTTAATGCTCTAAAGGAGCATGCAGAAAAAATTGATTATATTTCCCCTGTTTGGTTAAGAATTAGACCCAACGGAACGGTTGTATGGAACCCATATTTAGACGATCTGCAAGTAAATCAAACAATCATATTTTATAATCAATCTGGAATTGGAATTCATCCATTAATTTCAAATTATGATGATGAATTTAATGCCACTTTAATTTCAGATCTACTCTTATCTTCCAGCGCTCAAGCGAATTTTATTCAATCACTTAAAGATATACAAGATCAACAAGTAAATACTTATAATTTCAGATTTCAAGGATTTAATTTAGATTTTGAAAATATTCCTTCAACACTCCGACCAAATTACACGAGTTTTTTAGAATATGTTCGAAATAATCTTCCCAAAGAATGGATTATATCTATTGATGTACCAGCAAAAACTTGGGATGATTTAAATGGCTGGGGCGGTGCATTTAATTATAAACAAATATTGGAAATTGTAGATTGGATGATGATTATGACTTATGATTATCATGGACCTTGGTCATTACCTGGAGAAATCTCACCAAATTCGTGGATTTTAAAAGTGGAGCAATACTTAGCACAAATTGATCCAAGTAAAACAAATTATTCAAAAGTCTTCATGGGAATTCCTTTATATGGCTATGATTGGGGAATAGATTCAGGTTCATCATTTTCAGATGGTTTTTCTAAATTTAATTCAATAGCTGAACAAGATTGGTCGAAAGTTGAGAGAACAATAGATTCTTACGAATTGAAATTGAGCTATTCTATAGAAGATGGAAAACACATTGCTTATTACAGCGATTCAACAACAATTATGAAAAAACTTGAACTTTTCAGCAATTATCCCTTTTCAGGTGCATGTTATTGGTATTTAGGATTAGAAGATCCCAATTATTGGAAAGAAATTTAAAGGAAATTATAAAAATTAACTAAAATCCATTAATTGATAATTTTTTCAAATAGATATCTTTTTGGTGAATTAATTTCGTCAGATCATTACTGATTTAAAATGAAGCAAATTTCACAAATATTCCATTATGGTCAAGTGGTTATCTTGTACACTTATTCATCAGATCATAAAATTCGCGGTCGTGAAATGACTGTCTTAACACGCCCACAAGATGAAGATGCAATTTGGTTTGGAACCAGCCAGAATACTCGAAAAGTTAAAGATATAAAGCAAAATAACAATGTAATTATCAATTATAAAGATCCTTTCCGTAGAGAGGAGGTAATTCTATTTGGAACTATTCAAATATTTGATGATTTGAAAATAAAAGAAGATTTATGGAGGGACCCACTTCAGATGTTTTGGCCAGAAGGCCCAGAATCAAAAAATTTAGTGTTATTAAAATTTACTCCTAATAGAAATGAATTTTTAATGCAAGATATTTAATCTTGCTTTATTTAGAGAATTTTTATCTTTTATTTTTAATCTTAATATATATGAGGTTCTAGCAACTTCTTTATTTTTGACAGAATTTCCATTTTAATCTTTCATTTTCCGACAATAATCAAACTTATCCAAGAATTATTTCAGTCGGCAAAGATGAACCTTAGAAAATATAATTATGGGTTGATTTTTGACTATTTTTAATCAAATTTTAGTAGGATTTGATAAAAAAAGTTCTAAATTTTTGATCGACAAATTTCAAATTTGGATGAAATGTTGGTAAATGCGTAAATTATGCATGCTTTTTATTTTTTTATTAATCTATCAAATGTTGACAAAGGCTCATATGGCTTTAGTAATTTTTTTTATTTTAATCAAAATTTATCTTTTAAGCCATTGTTTCCGACAACACATCCAAATATCCAATTATTTTAGTTTTCTTGAATCTTCAATGAAATAATAATGACCTAATTATATTTTTTTCTTTAATTGCAAAAATATTTCAATTTTGACACCTTGATAAAGAAAGAGCTGAAGTTAATGGAATCAGAAAAATTTAATTGGAAAAAAGGAATATTTCATGATAGTAGTTCGAATTTTGTGTCTACTTCTAACCCAAAAAAGGGAGAAAAGATTCACATTTATATTCAAATGCTAAAAAATTCTCCCATTACTCAAATATTCTTCAGCTTTTTTCAAGATGGTGAAGAAATAAATATTGAAATGCAAAAACTTCCAAAATCAAGTTTGGAAAGAAATAACTACTCTTCAAATCTAAAAGTATATTCTACAAAAATAGAATTAAAAGGAAATGAACTTAAGTATAGATTTAGAATTTTGACAAATCAAGAACATTTTTGGTATTCAGGTTTAGGTTTAACTCGAATAACACCTCCAAGTGAGTATTGTTTTACTATAATAGCAGATGCTTTAATTCCATCTTGGGTTACCAAAACGGTATTCTATCAAATTTTTCCTGATCGATTTTGCAATGGAAATCCTTCAATAGATGTAAAAAATAACGAAATCTCAAGAGGTAATGAAAAATCAGTTCATTGTGAATGGAATGACATTCCTGGAGAATATGGAAAAAATTATACAAGTTTACATTTTTATGGAGGTGATTTAGCAGGAATTAAAGAAAAAATATCTTATCTTCAAGATTTAGGAATAAATGCGATTTATTTAAATCCAATTTTTAAAGCTAATTCTAATCATCGTTATGATACTATTGATTACTATAGAATTGATCCACATATTGGTAGCAACGAAGAATTTGCTCAATTGGTGCAAGAATTGCACAATCAAGGAATTCAAATTATTTTAGATGCTGTAATCAACCATACGGGAGATAAACACCCATGGTTTAATAGAAATGGCGATCCCAACAAGGGAGGTGCATATACATCACCAAATGATCCGCATAGATGTTTTTATCGGTTTTATAATGAAGATCCGGAAAGTTTTGATGCATGGAAAAATTATAAACTCCTCCCTCGCCTAAATTATAATTCTGATGAACTAAAAGATCAAATATATCGAAAGTCAGATTCGATTCTTAAATATTGGATGCAAACACCATATAACATTGATGGTTGGCGATTTGATTGTGCAAATATGGTTGGAAAATATGATTCATTAGGAAAAAGAATCAATGTATGGGAAGAAATTCGTACTCAATTAAAAAAAGTCAATCCTAATTCTTTTATTATTGGTGAAAGCTTTTATGATGGAACTGAATTAGTGAATCACCATAAACTTGATGCAATCACTAATTATTGTGGATTTTATTCTCCTCTTATTCGATGGCTAACCCAAAATGATGGAATTCAAGCATTAAGTAATAAAGAATTTCGTTGTTTTTCATTTTCATATTATTTTTCACTTTCAGATATGATTACCCAGATGAAAATTTATCGTAATAAGCTACCCTTTCAATTTCAACTAATCCAAATTAACTTATTAGACAGCCACGATGTTCCAAGATTATTTTCGGCAATAGGAAAAAACGAATCAATAATGAAAATGGCAGTGTGTTTTTTATTCACTTATATTGGGATACCGATGATTTATTATGGAGATGAAAATGGAATGGAGGGTATTTCTGATCCTGCCAATCGACAACCTATGATTTGGGAGAAAGCTAGATGGAATTCAAATTTACGACAATTTTATAAGAAAATGATATTTTTACGAAAAGAATATTCTGAATTACAAATTGGATCTTTTTTTAATTTTCAATTTGACACAAATAATTCATCAGAAAACGAAGACTCTTATTCTGAAATTCTTGCTTTTGCACGTTTTTCGAAATCTCGCTGTTTAATTATTATACTACAAAAAAAAGAAGTAAAAAAACAAATACAGATACCTTTATGGCAATTGAGGTATGATTCAGGTGTAATTAAGCCTCTACTTGATTTAATTAATCAACAAGAAATTAATCAATCTTTTAAGTTAAACACTAAATTTTCTCAAGGTATAGCGATATTTCATGCTGAAAACATTTATCCTTGTTATATTGGAGAAATCAACAATTAGGCTTGAATAATTTCCCTATCAATAAGGTTCTGTACCTGATTATGAACAGCATTTACAGATAAGTTCAACAATTGAGCCATATTTCGATATATAATTCGAGAATTTTGTAATAGCACTTGGATAAGTTGATGATCTTCAATATCCATGATTAATTTAATTTTTAAGCAAAGTTATATACTTTTTTTAATTATGCAATTAAGTATCCATATTTTTTCGTTTTAATAAAGCAATAAAATAGCCTTGTCCGTCTTCTTCAGTTGGATAGAATCGGCGCATAAAGGACTTTGTTTCTGGTGGAATCCCAGAATAATCTAATCCTGAATGACCAAAAGATCTAAATTTAGGCGGAAGTGAAACTAATTCGTAATTCAATTTATTAATAGCATATGCCACAATGCCTTCATTTTCTTGAATAGCAAAAGTACAAGTATTATACATTAGATATCCTCCAGGTTTAACAAGTTTATGGACAATTTTAAGCAATCTTCTTTGGTTCAACGCATATGCTTCTAAATCTTCTTTTGATTTTTGAATAAAAAGTTTTGGTCTTGGTCCAAGTGCACTACATGGAGGATCAAAAATAACAAAATCACCAGTTCCAACATATTGTGGGTATTTCTTTTCAAGTTTTTCTAATTTGCATGCAATTACTTCAATGTTTTTCAATCCCAGTCGATCAATATCATGTTTTAGATGTAAAAGTCGATTTTTTGATCGATCGATTGAGACAATTGGAAACCATTTTGGATCTCCCTTCTTTTTAGTTAAAAATTGTATCCACTCTGCTAATGCACAAGTTTTATGTCCTGGTGCTGAACAAGTATCAAAAATCACAGGAATCTCCTTATTATTGAAATAATATTCTAAAATAAAATAGGCGAAAATTCGTGTAGCAAGATTCGCTTGAAAATGTTGATCTGATATTAATCCCTTTTCAAAGAATTCACTTTGACGATAAGATGGGATATTGAATTTTGATTGTAAGGTTTTGACCATAATCCCCGTGATTGCTTTCGGATAATCTTTTGAGGCGATCTGAGTGATTCCATTTGCTACATGGAAATGTTTTTTATCATATTGAATCGATTTCGGTAATTTTTGAGGATCCAACATTACAGAAACCAAAGTATTATTGGAAAATTTACCACCAATTTCACACACACCAGGAACATAAAGATTGGCACCCATCATAACAGATTCTGCTGCAAATTTATCACAATAGACGATTGGATCGTGAATTTCCATTTTTAGTGCCTTTTTGATTTGAATTGAAATCATATTTTCCAAAGAAGTTAAAGAAAAATTATAAGATGGATATGCTTCAATAAGATAATTAATTAAATTATTTCTTGAAATTCGAGTAAGATTAACTCGAAGGAAATATTCTTTGGGAGTTTTCACCAAATTTTGTAGTAATTTGGATCTCTCTTCTTTATCCTTACAAGTTATACTGATATACAAATCGATTTCTGGAGATATCAAAAAATTCTTTATGTTTTCAGTTTGATTTGATGAACTTTTTTGAATTTCTATTTCATGAGATGGAGTTTTTCGCTGTAAATTCATTCAATAAATCAAAAGTAGAAATTTCTTAAAGTTAAAATGATTTACTGATCTTGCATGTGCAACCAAAATAAAGCGTGTAAGGAATTACATGAAATCAAAGCGGAAAATATAATGAGCAGGGATGTTACAGTAGTTGAACCAATGGAAAAGCTTTCAACTGCTGAAATTTTAATGATTAAAAAGAATATTGGTGGATTACCTGTTGTTTCTCCAGAAACAAAAAAACTAATTGGTATTCTTACACAACGGGATATTCAAATTTCGAAAACATTAATCGGAACTGATATATTCCATGTTGATGATATTTATTCGAAAAATCCTGTAGTGGGAAAACCAGATGAAAGTTTACCTAAAATTATTAAAAAAATGAATCAATACAATATTGAACGAGTACCTATTGTAGATGATAAAGATCATGTAATTGGAATTGTAGTAACAAAGGATTTAATTCGTTCATTAGCAGAATTTTTTGATGATCCATAAGAATAAAGCACGAATATCATATTTATATTGGAAAAATATCCTATTTTATTGTTTTTTTCTATTTGTGGTTTGAAACAAAATATCCAATGTTAATTAATGGTTATCTGATAATTATTAGGCGTGCAAGATATTTTATAGACAGATGTTATTTTTTTATTAGAATTTAAAAATTGAAAATGATAAGGTGGATCTAAAATAAAAAAAAAAAAAATCAATTCACTTTCCAATAAAGCACTAAAACCCAGTGGAACTGAATTTTTCATGGCTGAATTTAAATTTCCCCGGTGGAAACCATTCACATTTATAGATTCAAACCCGCCAATATTCTATCCAAGTTTTATTAATGAATTACTCCAAAAATGTGATAATTTTTCCCATACATCAGATATAGAAACGTTATTTTGGCAGATTCTCACTTTAAAATATCTCAAATTATTAAAAACTAGTGAATTCGAAAATTATTATCAAACATTAATTAAATATGAAGTTACAGAAAATGATAAATCGGGTTTTTTAAATCCTCAATTGAAATACTCAAAGAAAAAGAAGAATACAACTTTTTCGATTACTGATTCAGATATCTTAAGTACATATTACATCTTAAATATATTCGCCTTAACAGGAAAATTAACGGAATATTTAGCAACTTTGAATGGAAATCGGAAAAAATATTTGGAAAATTATATTTTAGATTTACAATTTCATTTAAAAAAGAATAGTCGGAAATCTCAAGCAGAAATTCTCTTTTACATTACTACACTATATCTATTATTAGGAAATTCTCCACGGACGATTCAGCACCAAGTAATACAGCAAATAAAGCCAAGTATCAAGCAATCTAAAGGACCGAATACTGTTTTTAAATTACTTTTATTTCGATTTTTTAATATGCAAGATCCTTTGAAAGAAAGCGATTTGATTTCATTACACCAACTTCAAAAAACAAATGGTGGTTTTAATTTTAAAAATTCAACTATTGCAGATCCATCGAATACTTTTTGGATCGTTTTCACCTTAGAAACTTATAGTTGGTTTTTACCCTATCGTCCAGGACCAATATATTCATATCTTTTATCTTTTCTTCGACATGAATATCAACATACACAAAATGATTCACAATATCTTTTCTCTAAGAATACTATTAAGTCTATTTTTCAATTAATAGTCTTGTATGCATGTATTTTCGATTCTCTATTGAATGATGTAGAAAACTTAATTTTTACTAATATATCTAAGAAAGGGATGTTAAATGCAGACAAACTTTCGAATGAAGGAGGATTTGCAGGAGCAGAGAATGAAATTATCTCTTTATTAAATCAAAAATTTCAATTTAAATTAGAAATATTAGATAATAACATAGTATTTCGGCGATATTTAAATCGTTTAAATCCATTTAAAGAAAAATTGGCTGTTCAAATTAGGAAAGAAATAAGAAATTCTCTGCAATTCGATATTAATGAATTTGTAAAAAATTATAACCGGACAAAAAGTCGAACAAATCGAATTAAAGTTGAATTTATATGTGATTTAATCCAAGAAATGGAACAAGAATTTTTCTTTACAGGAAGTCTTAAATCTCGTAATCGTTTTTTCTTTTTCCATTCCTATTTATATATTCGGGAAAATTTCATCGAAAAAATCATTGTATGTGACAAACAACTGAATTGGCAAGATATTCAACATGAAAAAAAACGGATGGAAGAAATCCTTATAGACATATTCAATATGATAAATGAGATTAAAGAGGCAAAAACCCGAATTTTAAATGATATTGAATCTATGATTTTGGTTGGAATGAATCCCGAAAAAATTGAAGAACATATGAAATTTTTAATCAAAAATACCCTGATTGATGCTACATTTTTCCGAAAAACAATTGAAACTTTTACTAGTGAATTTGTTTATTTAAATCCAAATTATGCTCTTAATTCACGAATTAAAGAGTGGGAACTCCTATATTCAAATCTTCAATCAGATTTTCGAAATATTAGAAAAATACTAAATATAAAATTAGACAACTTAAAAGATGAAATTCAACAAAGAGACTTTCTCTTTTCTTTAGAAAAGGAAATAAATACATGCATAAACCAAATTACTGAAAATGCAATAAACTTTGAAGAAAATTTCCGACAAACATTTGACCAAGAATATCATCGAAAATTAATAGATCAACTAAAAGAACAATTGAAACTAACAAAAGATAATTTAAATATGCTTGATAAACGGATTAAAAATCGATCTTTGAGAATTACAAGTAAAAAAACAAAAATCACTCAAATGCGTAATAAACTAATTAATAAGTGGATTTCGCATAAACAAGATATTACTCAATTACTTGCTTTTTATCAAGAAGGCTTTGATTATTGGGATAAATCTCTATCAAAATTTGAATTATTACAAAGTAGTTTTCTTCAAAGAATTAATAAAGTTGAAAAAGAAATCAAAAAAGAAATATCTAAAAATGATTATTCAGTCGCATTTGAAATGAATAGAAGAAAATTTGCTGAAATTTTTAATGATATGAATTTATTAACCAATAATTTTGAAAAGGAATTTAATAAAAAACGCAAAGGAGCGCGTAAATTAAATCCTTTATATCAAGCACTGATAACAGAGTGGAATTCGCTTCAATATTCACTAGAAGCCCTAATTCAACAAAAGAAGCGTTCGTTCCAAAAATCTATTACTATGGATCAAATTTCTTTTCATACCGAGAATTTTCAACTTATTGTAGAATCCCAAATCACCATTCTGAATCAAAAGCTTATTGAATTCAAAAAAAGATTTTCATCCCTTATTAAACATGATGAAAACATATCCCAATATAATTATAATCATGAAGCTGAAAAATTAAAAAAGGATTTTTTAAAAATACAAGCTCAAATAAAAGATGAATACAATAAAATTAAAAAACTCAAATTAAATATAGATTTATCTCTATCTCTTAAGCAATTTCAAGAATTTGAACAGCATTTTAATCATGAAATTCAAGAAATAATTGATCATTATAATCGAAAAGAAAAAATTCGAAAAATTCTTAAATATGCTGAAGATAAAAATCAAAACTTGTTTGAAATTGCTGAGATCGCTCAAATATTAAAAATGAGCATATCTGAAACAGATTCATTGCTAAAACAATTAGTATCTCAAAATTTACTTAACGCACGAATATATAATAAAACAAGAAAAATTGAAATACACAATAAGAATTGGAGAAATTATCTCAAACTAAAACAAGAAAGCGAAATTCGTTGTCGGGAATTACAAGCAAAAGTAAATTTAATTCAAAATTATTTTAATAAAGCAGTAATCAATCATGAATTTTTGGAAAAAAGCGACCAGCTCGATACACTTATTGAAGAGTTTAATGAATATATAGAAACCAAATCTAATGAATTTGAAACTTTTATACAAGATAATCAAATAAATACGAAAAACAATCTGATATATGAAGAATACTTGCAATTCTATCAAAAAATAAATAAGATGAAAGAACAAGTAAACTCACTACAGAATACAACAAATCAAGCAAAAGAATTTGAACAAATACTTAAGGATTTTACTTCACGTTTAGAAGATTTTGGAAATTCAATAATTAATAAAATTGAGCAGGAATTTCAAACTACATCAAAATTATCGCATAAAAATCATACAAAATACTTGCAAAATCAATGGAGTTTTATTCAAAATTTCTTAGATGATATTCTTTTACAAGAAAAAACCCGTAGAAAAGAAATTTTTCAAAAAAACGGAAATTTTGGAGAAATTTTCTTTGATATTGAAGATGATTTTAAAAATAGAATTCAAAATATCATGCAAGATTTTAAGACAACTTTCCAAAATTATGAAGAAGAATTAAAAATAAATGAAATAAAAAACCTTCGCCAAAAAATGGACGAAATTGTTATCGAAAAGCAAAACCTTGTTGGACAAAATCAAAGAAAAATTGATTTAGAAATAAAAAATAAAATTAGAGCAAAAGAATATATCATAGCAGCCAAAAAATTAAATCAACGAGCAAAAAGTCTATATAAAATATTGAAAAATGCTGAAAAAGAAATAAAATTAGCAAACAAAGAGTTTAATGCAAAATCAAAAGTATTTGGTATAAAATACTCACCATATATATTAGAAGAATGGACAAACTTTCAAAAACAATTTGAAGAATCAGTAATTTCTACTTTAAATAAAGTATATGCAAGAGAACTTGTGTTAAACTTTACTTTTTTCTCGATAAAATCCTTTAAAGAGCCTTTTGTCCCATTAAAACTTATAGCTGAAAACCTATTTTTAAGCCATGATCAAGTACAACATATTCTTATGAGTCTAATAAGCGAAGGAATGCTTTCAGGAAAAATTGATTTAGAACATGATGTTTATTTTGAAGGAACAATAAGTTTTGATGATAAAAGTATTGCTCGATTAGAAATTATAAAGAAAACAAATGTTAAAACATATTTAAGAATCAGGCGTTTGGTGAATGTATTTGCAATTCTCGGTCCGATTTTAACAGGATTTGCTTCTTTCTTAACAATATTATGGTATTTGATCCGTTTAGCCACAAATTTAGTCTTCATCGCAATTCCTATTGCAGTTCTTATAATATTGTTTATTTATCTATGGATTCGAAAAGGAAGGGAACAATTTGCTCAACTAGAACCAGAATCGAGTGAATAGTTAATTTGAATCGCGAAAATATATTTGAAAATATAGAAAATCTAAATTTTATCCATATACATAGGTTAAATATGCTCCAGCAGTTTGAAAAATACCTGCTTTAAGACATCTATCAATAGTAATTTCAATTTTGATAGAATCGATCTCTTCATTTCGTGCTTCTGAATATAATGCATCTAATTCAAAATATAGACAGTTACCTTTCAATTCACCACTTAATTCCATTGTGGATAAAATCCAATCATAATATTTCTTAGTAATGCCGTATTTTGAAAGTAGAGTGTGTGTTGAATTATTTTCTGAAGTATGGTGCTTATTTTGCAGAATTCGATTCTTTCCTAAAGAAGTAAGTTCTTTAGTTATATCCGAAATCAAATTATATGCCTTTTTTTTACCATTTTGCTTCTTATTTCTTTTAGTTAGTTCTTTTTTTTGGGAATAATTGACATTGACCTTTTCTATTATTTGATTAATCTTAACTAATTCTTGGTTTTCTTTATATTTCTGCCTATTTTTTTCAATTTGTGAGAGAGTTTGTACACTATATTTTGGTTTTTCAATTGTTCTGGGAAATTCTTCAATTGTTTGAATTTTTTCTGGATATGTAAGAAGTGATTGCATTTTTTCTTCTTTATAATGTGAAACTTGATAATAGATTTCATCTAGTGTATTGGGACTCACTAAACAATAGCATTTTCCAACAGTATGGCGTCCTGTACGGCCACGTCGTTGGATCAATCTTATTTCACTTGGTACTGAATCGTAAAAAATTACTGCATTCACATTAGGGATATCTAAACCTTCTTCAGCCACTGATGTTGCTATTAAAATACGATATTTTCCGTTAGAAAAATGATTTAGTAATTTTTTTTGATCGTTTTGTGATAACCCTGGATCATTAAGTCGTGAAGCTTGACCAACAAATCGATATGCGATTTTTTCAGAAAATAAAATAGCAAAATTTCGATTCAATTCTTCTTCAATATAAGTTCCCATTTCTCTGTATTGGGTAAATACAATCAGTTTAGCCTTAGGATCTTGTGCCAATTCATCTTGAATAATTCTAATTAATGGATCCATTTTCGGTGATTTATTACACGAGCGAAGTATTTGCTTTACGCCATTAATATATTTTGAATGTAAAAATCGCTTTAAGTGCTTATTGCCATAATCGGCCCGATCTTGGAGTTTCTGCAAATATGTCCAAAACATACGAACATCTTGAGTAGTAAGAATTTCTTTTAAATGTTCAAGATATATTCCATTTATAGCATAACCCATGGCTGTAGCTTTATTTGGTATTTCTCTAGATTGTGAAACATCAAATAATTCTGCAAGGTGTGGGAAGTTTAATCCACGGAAACCTTGTTTTTGAAGCATATCTTGCTTTTCATCTTCAGTCATGTGAGAATCACAAAGAATATCGACCATTTTTAGATCTTGAATCAATTGAATAAATTGAAATTTAGAACTAAATCGACGACGGGGAAGAATATCTTGCTCATGAAGATATTCGAGAATTTTTCGAATAGCAGTATCTAAAATCATCTGGGCTTTTAGAATTTCATTCGGCAATTCAATTCGCTGAATTATTGTATTAATTGGAAATACATAATCTCTTACATCAAGACTATTTTGATTTCTAAAAACAATTTGTTCTATTTGGAGATTTTGACATAATTCATTAATACGGAATAAATCTTTACCAGGACTGGCTGTCAAACCTAAAATTAAAGGACAAGAACACTGAGAAAGATAAACTTCTGCCACATAAGTATAACTATAACGCTTCCTTGCTTTATGAACTTCATCAAATATAATATGACCAAAACCTTCTAATGAATAAAGCCCTGCTTCTAAATCGTTTTTAATTATTTGAGGAGTAGAAAAGAAGATATCAGCTTCATTTAAACTTAAAGCACGTTTCGTTGGAGATAAACCACTGGAAAAAATACAAAGTCGTACATTAGATTTAAAAAATCGATGAAATGTATCGTAATGTTGCTGAACTAGTGGACGAGTGGGAGCTAGAAACAGAATCTTTGAATGGGGAGCACTTTCAAGTGTGTGAGCAATTGATAACACTGCTATAATTGTCTTTCCTAAACTTGTAGGTAATACAACTAATGTATTCTTGTAGGATGCAGTTTGAGCAATATTTAATTGATACTCTCTTTGATCGATAAGATCTGTATTCAATAATTGTTGATTTATTTTTATTGTTTTTTTGTCGGACATACCAATAACTCTCACAAATTGCTCATATAACTTATTTTCATAAAGAATATCTTAGAAAATCTAAAGAACGAACAGTTTTTAAAAGAATTGAGCCTATAGAATTTTTTAATTTTAAGTCAAATTTAGTAACCCCTTATAAATCAGTCGAAATTGGGAAAAATAGAATATACAAAAAATGAATTCCTATATTTTTAAAGCACATGGTATAGTGGTTATTATAATTGATTTCCGTTCAAGATGTCTCCTGTTCAAACCAAAATGCATTTTTTAAAGAATCTGTAAATACAGTTATAGATTCATTTGGAACTTCTTTAAATGCAACCCAACAATCATCACTGGTAGCAGAATTACATTATCAATTCATAACCGCTTTTCAATTTAAACTTAGGCCGAAAGTTTTTTGCCCACCTTATATATTCTTCTCGCAGTTCTTTTTCTGGAATTTGCTCCGCAGCAATTAACGCATAGTCCATAAATTTAATCCGCTCTGCGGTCCACGTAGTTTCAAACCCGTATTCTTCAAAAAATAGCTTCTCCCACTCCTTATAACGCTCGATATTCTCCTGCTTTCGGGGATGGATGAACGAATCAAAATCATACATAAATTCTTCGCTGTTTTCAAACTGGGTGCAGTCCCAGAACTCAATCGGTAGAAAGGAAATATGAGGTATGCGAGGAAGATTTGAAATGTTAATCCATAATTCAGGATTATGGGTGAATTCAATCGGAATCTCCTTAACTTCGCGCAAACTCCATAATTCCAATTTTTCTAATGAAATGCTGAATGCCCAATTGATGGGAACCTGCTTCATGCGGTGTTTTCCATCATTTTTGGGCGGCAGCGTTATTTTTTCACCATCGAACATATTTTCATAACGCTCATTATAAAAATCTTCACCGATTGAAATTTCCCGCAGGCGATAGCAGTGGGCGAAATCTATGTTGTAATCGTCTAAAACCGCAGCAGTAGTTTCAAATTTTTGCAAATATTGATATTGATCGCACTTTAGTGGAATTTTGATATTCGAAAATCTAGAAATGCGAATATATTCTATTTTCGGCGGCCATTTAACCACCCGCAGCTGATTTTCTCCAGATATTACAATTTCTCTGCAGTTGATGAAGGCGGAAAAATCTGCTTCGTTATTGGGAAATATGCAGCTATATGCTTCTAATTTATATACTTTATCAACATCTTTCCAATTTTTAACATCAAAATCCTGCCTAACCAGTGTTAATACTAATTTATCATTATAAACATGGCTGTATCTCACATATTTTGGATTTTCATTATGCATAATGCTTCATCCACTTTTTTTTTCCATTTACTTTTATTTTCTTATCCAATGTATATAAAAAAAAACGATATTAAAAAATTAACCCCCTCTTCGGCGAACTTATTTTTTATCCGATAAATCCCTCAATCGCATCCAAATATGCATCAAAATTATTCATGGCACTTTCATCCGCATACTCTTCGTAGTATAAGCGCATCTCATTTTTGTATTTCAGATAGTATGCGAAACACTGCTTCAGCATCAGTAACTGCGAATTTGAATTGAAGATACTCACGGGATTTTCAATCTGAGCGTACCATTGGTCGAGTCGGGAGTCAAATTGAATGTTGCCGTTCTCATCCAAAGTGGGAACGAAGTATTCGATTGATTTATCTTTACTTATCTTAATTGTTATGGTTTCACCTTTAACGCCGAATGCCTTGATGATGCCTTCAATTCGGTTCCATGTGGCAATGTATGCATTTCTATTACTACCATGGCTTGATTCCATCATCAACTTAATATCGTTGTAAAACCTTTTCTTTTTTAAATTTGAATCTTTCAAATCCTGCTCGGATGAATGCAGCGTATACTGTTCGTAAACCCACCTTGCCAGCATGGATACGGAGTCTCGGATGCTGGAGCCTTGAAATTGTGCAAGATTGCGGAGGTTGAAAAAGGCACGACCGTCTTCAAGTTCAATCAGCACCATTTTAGTGGCATCTCCACCAATTTTTTCTCCCATCATTTCAGTAAATTTATCCATACCTTTATGATTTTCAAATATGTTTATCATGGATAAGCCGTTCTGGAAGGTAGTCCACACCTTGCGCGATTTTTCTGTATAATATTCGATATTAGTATCTTCTACTCCGTGCATTCCCACGCCGTAAATACCGGGATACCGCCAATTAACCGCACTGCCGTCCGCTCCAATTAGGTTCAGCATATTCTCAAATACCAGAAAATCCATAACGAAGCGCTCAATCCCATTATTTATTTTGGGTTCGTTGGTTTTATAATATTCTTCATTCACCGGGTCCCACAAATCCATGGAAAACTGTGGAATTATCATGGAATAGGGCGAAGGTGTGGTAGGGACAATGTCTTTAACGGCATCTGAAATCGGGGTGCCGAGTTGGAAGAATTTAATTTTGTGTTCTTCATCATTTTGAATTTGACCGACCATACTTCCGAAAACCAACACTTCTCTTCCCGAACCGATCATTTCACTTTTAGCCATTCCGAATTGTATGAAATTTGCAATAAATGCATTTTTTTTGGCACCTATTATTATGATTGGGTCGGGGAGGGCGCTGGGGGGCACATAGTAGTGATGATCATCGACTACTTTTTCGCTGAGATAGTTTTTAACTCTATCTTGATCTGGAGATTCTAATTTATTTTGAACAAGATAATCGATAGTTGAGCGAAATGCTTCGATATTGGTAAAAAGGGATGCCAAAGAAATCCAAGCTGCCTGCATCAGCTCCCATTCGTGAATTTGGGATGAAGAAAGCAAAGAACCAATACTATACAATTTTGATTCTTTAATAAATTGTAAATATTCGCTGTATCCAAGTCTTTTCTGCAAAAACTGGGTCAAATAATCAGCAGCACCTCCAGGATTAACTGCAATTTTCTTATCTGTAAAACCTCCTGCATCTTGGGAAATTTCACTGATTTTATATAAAATATATTCAATTTGATTAATTACTCCATTATTCCATCTTAATGTATGATCCTTTTTTTTACGGACAGTCCGCCAGTATTTATGAGTCTTATCCGCGTCAAACAATTCTTTTATTTCGCTGATATATTGTAAATCATCTAAGGACTCATCGAAAAAGTGCTCTCTTAATTCTGTGCCGGCGCCGGGAAGGTCTTTATCCAAAGCGTTAAAATCAAAAAATAAGTCTCTAAGCTGCTCTGCAATATCGGGAACATTCTTATAAATATTTTTTAATGTGCTTCTAATGATTTGTAAACCAAATTTATAATTCCATGCATTTGCGTTTTTTCCATTTTTATAATATTTTCTTATACCAGCTATATGGTTTTTTGCAATTTTTTGAAAAGCAAATGAAAGCAGCCGAATTTCAAATATTCCTTTCCGCCAATTTATATTAGTATATAAAGGAGTTGATTCACCCTCTAAGCTTTTTGCACTTTCCACCTTATTATTTATCAAAATACGAACTGTTTGAGATTTTGGATATTCAAGTTGTATACGATTGCATAGGTAAAAATGATTCAAAATTCTTAACTAAATTAAAGATGAGTTGTTATTTTCAAAGATTAAATTTTGATTTGTCTATTTCTTTTTCCAGTTATATTACAAAAAGATCATAATGTTAAATATTTACGATGATAAAACATATAATTATTAAGAATCACATAAATATTTTTTATTATTTATGAATAATTTGAAGGAGAAACTAAAAAATGAACGATCAAATACCTCCAGCAACAAATGAAAAATGGCAAGCTCTAATTCTTGGACTAGATTACAAAAATTTTGAGTTCTTTCCTGTAAAATTGCTTTTAGCTAGATTGCAATTGAAAGTAAAACAAGATCCAAGCGAAGAAAATGTTTTACAATGTTCTAAAGAATTAAGACAATTATTTGTGAAAAATCAGCACATTCCTAAAGCGAAAAGGGATCTAGATAAAATTTTCAAAAAGAAATTTAATTTCAAAAGATTTTTAAGAAGGAGAAGATAAAGAAAAAGAAGATAAAGAAGGAGAAGATAAAGAAAAAGAAGATAAAGAAGGAGAAGATAAAGAAAAAGAAGATAAAGAAGGAGAAGATAAAAAATGACAGAAATAAAGATGAATAATCAATTAATGACACTCGAACAGACAAATTTGCTTATTGAGAGTGGAAAATTTTTGATGATAGCAGGAGATGAAAAACTTCTATTGCAATTAAAAAAAGGTAACTGGATTGCAGGAACAATACCATACTTCATGGATGTTAATGGTGGTGTTTCTACAAGAGATGAATGTTTTGTCACCGTGTTACCTGATTTTATTCTTGATTTAGAAATAAAAACATATGATAAAGATGATATTAAAAATGTTTTCGTCGATAGTAAAGATAATGGAATTAATTTTATTATTATTCCTGCAATGAGTGAAGTTCATTTCAACTTTGCTTTAAATGCTCCGATTTTTAAAAATTTTGGATATAATCCTTTAATTGGATGGATTGCCGGAGTTCATTTGGATGATATTAATAATACAACGGCAAAAACCGCAACTGGATTAACTGGAGAACTTAAGAATGAATACGCAGTTGTAATTCATGGATCACTTCCTGATACAAAATATGCTGAGATAGATATTGTAAATATTTTTACCCAAGGCTCAGGAGATGAAATTCAATTTTTAGAAGACAGTTTCAAGGTTAAAGATGCTTTAATAAATGGTAAGAAGCAAAATTTTGCAGAATATCTCAAAAAAATTAATCATGATACCCGATTTCCATTGGTTGCAGATTACATGGGTGTAATGATAAATATCAGTTATCAATCAATAGATGAAGATAACATGGAAGTAAATTTTTATGCTCCTGTATTTAAAGGACAGATATATAAAAATGCTGAAAAATTAGAAGATTATGTCTCAAAATTTGAACATGAAATGCCTAAAGAAGATATAAATTATATTACTTTTAGTTGTAATTGTATTTTAAATTATCTTTATTCAGAATTAGAAGGAAAGAAAACAGAGGGAATTACTGGGCCTATAACATTTGGTGAAATAGGATACCAACTTTTGAATCAAACTTTAGTTTATATTACAATAAAAGATTACACAGATGAAGAATTGAAATAAGTAATTCTGAATTCAGACTTTAAAATTGAGGATATTTTATTTTTTTTAATTTAAACGCTTTTTTGAATATCAATTATATATATCCGAC
Source organism: Candidatus Harpocratesius repetitus (assembly GCA_021498095.1). GTDB lineage: Archaea > Asgardarchaeota > Lokiarchaeia > Sigyniarchaeales > Promethearchaeaceae > Harpocratesius > Harpocratesius repetitus. The sequence continues at coordinate 2,799,530 of JAIZWK010000001.1, forward strand.
TTAATTCTGAAATATCGCAATTCTTTTTTTGTCGAACTCGATTTTTTCAAAAAATTTATTAAAAATTTACCATAATGTTTATAAATTCTTCAATTTGATGTTGACTTTATCATAATTTTTGAATTACATATCTTGAATTTGGCAACTTAGTAAAATCGACAAAAAATAAGGAAGGATATATTAGAATTGAGTCGGAAGAATTAAAATGATATAATGAAAAAATTCGAATTTTTGAAATTTAAAATACCCTTAATTTAAAATTTAAAATTTAGAATTTAGAAGAACTACAGTATTTTTGCATACCTTTTTTTTTGCAATTTTGTTAAATCCTTTGCATTTTTCATTATTAATCTAAGATTATCACCTATATTATCTAATAAAATTTCTAATTTATAGTCAGTAAGTTGATCTAGAAAACTTAAAATTAATCTTATAGTTTGTCTTTCATTATAGCGCCCCTCGATGGCGTCATCTAATAAGTTTAAAATCTTTTCTTGCTCTTCTAAGTAAATATATGTTTCAATACCAAAGATTTGTCCAACAATTGCTCCAAATTCATCAAATTTGCTGATTTCTACTACTTCATTTTTGATATAATCTAAATATTGAATTCTAAATGCTTCGCCTACTTCTTCTAATAAATTTTGGCTGATTTTTTTTTTTATTGGTTTTTTTGAGCTTAAAGCTATTTGAAATTCAGGATATGATTTGATATAGACATATTTATTTCCTAAAGTGATTTCTTCAAAATGGGAACCAAAAAATTGCTTAGAGAATATTGATAATGAAGTAAATAAACTTGAAAATGTTTCTTTATCCATATGTAGAAGTGATCTCTCAAACACTCTATGAACATAGATCTCTCCTTGTTGACTTAAAATTAAAAGAAATTCAAGATCTTGAATATTCATTCTTATATGAATATAAGCGAGATTAACCTTAATATTTACGTTATTACATCTATTTGGGTACTTCTATGATAAAAAAGTGAAAAAAAGGACAATTTTATTTATTTTAATTGTTCAATAATTCCAAAATCTCGATAAAGTGATAATTCTTTCAGAATGATCTGATCATTATCAGTAAGCTTATCACGCAGTAATCTAGAGATTAATTCACCAATTCCAGGACCCAACATATATCCTTGGCCGCACATACCAATTGTATTGATAAAATTATCAATTTCTTTTACATGACCTACAATTGGTGCTCCATCAGGAGTATCAGGATATAAACCCCTCCAAGTACGACGAACTTTGATATTTTTTAATCGGGGAAGCAGTTGAATCATACGTTTGGCAATTTGAGGAAGAAATCGACTAGTTTCTTCACGATCATGTCCAAAATAAGGAGGATCTGGGGTAATACAGAAAATTATTTGACCTTCATTGTTTTGGTAAAAGTAAAAATTTTTAGAATTGCCGAATACTGAGTCAGTGCAAGGACGTATATCTACTACCATTGGTCTAAGAAAATACTTTACAGGTTCAGTAATCCCTGCTTCATGACTAGTAGGTGCAACAGGAAGATCTAAACCAACCATATTACCAATTTCTTTCGCATAACCACCCGCAGCATTTATAATCCATTTTGCGCTATATTCAGCTTTATCAGTAATAATTGTCTCAATTGTTGTTCCATTTTTTTTAATTGCAGTTACCTTTTCATTAAAATGAAATTCTGCGCCATTTTTTAAGGCATCACGATAAAATGCATTAGCTGCTAGCAAAGGGGAGGCATTTCCATCACTAGGACTGAAAGTACCACCTAAAAGACCATCAGAATTAATGCCTGGAACTAATTCTTTTATTTTTTCAGGCCCATAAAAATCGATATTTAGTCCTAAAGATTTCTGAAGTTTTACATTATTTTGAAATAATTGAGCATGTTCTTGGGTATATGCAACATAACAATAACCACCTTGAACCCAACTGATATCATCACCATGTTCCTGCTTCCAATTCGAAAATATTTCAATACTTCGGAGTCCAAGTAAAATTTTAGCGCGCTGAGTATGTGTCGCACGAATCCCACCAATAGCATGTTTATTATCCCCTTGAGAAACTGAAGCCTCTTTTTCAATGACAAGTACACTTAAGCCATCACGAGCACAATATTGAGCAATTGGAATTCCAACACTTCCGGCTCCAATAACAATAACATCATATTTTTTTAACAAATTTATTCCTCCTTTGATTTACCTTGAGCAAAATATCCTAATGGAACTTCTACAAATAATGGCCGTTTAGTATTCTTTACAATTTTTTCATTCTCTATGCCTTCTTCACGAAACAACCGTTCGATTAAAGAAGTGCATGTTTTTCCACCACATGCACCCATTCCAGCTCGTGTGATTGCTTTAAGTTGGTTCATATCAGTAATTCCTTTTCTAATCCATTCACGAATTTCACCTGCAGTAACCCGTTCACAACGGCAAACGATAGCTGTATCAGGCAAAGGTGCCTTTATATATGTTTCAAGAGGCTCAACCTTATGATCTTTCCAAGTTCTCACTCCAATTGCCTGTTTAGCAATATCTTTTGGTAATTCTACAGTAATCAACTGTGTATGTGGAAATTCGGGGATAAATCTTGCTCTTTTGACTTCAAACTGCCCAAGAACACCAGAATTATCTAATATCGTAACAATTTCACCTTTAGATAACTTTTCAGTAGCTATTTCATAGGGTAAAGTGACTTTTGGCATTTGGGGGTCTTTTCGAAAATCAACTAATGTAATAGCTAAGCCAGGACAAACAGCAACGCAGCGCCCACAACCAGTGCAATTTTTTTCACCTTTAAAATATGGAAGAGTGGTGATTTCTTGATTTTCTGTCTCAATCTGTTCTTGTGGGCAAACAGTGGTACAAGGATTACATGGTATCTCTTGGTTACAATGAAAAACTGGAAAAATACCTTCCATTTTTTCTGGAATATCCCGTTCAATTGGTTTTGGAGGGCGAGCTTTCATTATCTGCGCTTTTTTCTCCAATTCTTCTAACTTTCCATATTTATCAAAATCATCAGCAATATCTAATTTCATATCTTTAAGTATTTTAATAGCTTCGATTCTTCCTGTAAAAATTGCTGCTGAAGCTTCTGCTATTTCTTGAGCATCTCCTGCCACCCATACTGGAATATTATATTGAAGGGCTTTTTGGTAAAATTCATCCACTGGATTCAAGCCCACAGCAATTAAAACAGTATCACATTCAAATGTTTTTTCTGTGCCTGGTATAATATTCCAATTTTCATCAAGTTGAGCTATGGTAATGGATTCAACCTGTTCTTTACCATTTGCTGAAACGATAGTATGACGAGTATAGATAGGAACACCCAATCTACGAAGCTTAGTTTCGTGAACATGATACCCTCCACAACTTGGAAGTGCTTCAATCAAGCCCACCACTTCAATACCAGCTTGAATTGCATGATATCCTGCAATTAATCCGACATTTCCACCACCAACAATAAATATTCGTTCTGAAGCTTTTACCATATCTCGATTAACTAATGTTTGAAAAGCACCAGCTCCATATACTCCAGGTAATGTATCTCCTGGGAAAATCAACATCTTTTCTCTTGCACCTGTAGCTACAAGCAACCGCTCTGGTTTAATTAAAATATACTCTTTATTGTCTTTCAATACACCAATTAATCCATCTCGAAATACAGCAAGGGCGGTAGTATTTAACCAGATTTTTACAGATTCTAAAGAACGAACTTCTTCACCCAAAATTTTTCCAATTTCTATACCACGTTTTCCAGCATATACATCTTTCTGAGAACCGAAGAATTTATGAGTTTGGAGCACCAATTTACCTCCAGTTCGATCTTTATCATCGATCAGCAGAACTTGAATGTTTTGGGAACCTAATATTTTTGCTGCAGAAAGACCAGCCGGACCTGCTCCAATTATCAAAACTTGTGTAGAAATAATTGATGGATCACCTATATGAAGAGCTGAATCATCTGCTGGTAAAGATGGAAGACCTTCACAACTTTCAATTTTCATATTTTCTTTTAATGGTGTCATACATGCTTTCATTGGCTTTCCATCAACTAATACTGTACATTGTGCACATTGTCCATTAGCGCAAAAAATTCCTTGTGGAGAATTGTCTTTCGGATGATGTCCAAATGTTTTAATTCCATGAAGAAACAATACAGATGAAATCACCATATCTTCATAACCAATTAGTTCTTGCCCATTAAATGTAAAATTTACAGATTTACGGGAGGGATATTTTAGTATAGGATGAGATTTAATTTCTTTCAAGGTCATAATACTCAATACCTGTCATTTTACCCATTAAAATAAAGAGTTTTGATAAAGAAGACTCTAATTTTTTAATTCAAATAATGGGTTTCTCTGTTTTTAATCATAAAATCGATTGTATTAAAATTATTTGTTTTTGGGATAATTTTGGGGAAATTTGTCGTTGAAATTTTAATCATCCCCATTAAATAAAAAAAAACTGCTTTTAATAAAATTAATATCAAATAATAAAATCTTAAACAACTTATCAAAATATTCACATTTACTTAATTACATTCTAAATGAAAGAAGTAGGCTTAAATTTTTTAACTACAAAGATATACCATTAAAATAAAAAATTAAAGTAGAAACATATCATGGAAAATGCAAAAAGAGAGAGTTTGATACTGGCTAAAGTTGTGTATTGGGGCTGCGCACTTTCAGGAAAAACAACCATAATTGATAGCTTGTACAGACTTACTAAAGAAAAATTTACAGATCAATTTGAACCAGAAGGAACTATTAAAAAAATTGCTCAAAGTGATGGAGCTACTTTATATTTTGATAGGGGGATTTTTCGTTCAAAAAAAGAGCGATCACTTCAATATCATGTTTATACTGTTGCAGGTCAAATTCATTTTGCCCCAGTTCGAAAAAAAGTATTTGAAGGAACAAATGCTGTTGTCTTTGTTTTTGATGCACAACCTGAACGATTGCAAGCAAATATAGATTCTTTAAAAGAATTAAAAAATGTCTCAGAACATAAATTGATTACAGAAATTCCAATGCTTGTAATGGTAAATAAACAAGATTTACCTGATGCAATTCAAAAGGATGAAGTTCAAAAAATACTCGAAGAAGAATCTTTATTTTTTCCAACTGAAGATCCTTGGAGTCTATGGAACCCAATTATTTATGAAACAATAGCACTGTATGATATTCAACAAAATATTTATCCTGTGTTTGCAGAAATAATAAGGAGACTCCAAATCTATCAGACTTTTGGTGATGGAATTAACCCACCTTTTCAGCGTTGATTTTTTTGCAAGTATTTCATGTTTATTTTTTGCAATTCAAAATTATTCCAATTAACTTTCTTAATCATTCAACTAATATCTCATCTGATGATGATTGATTCTGCCCTTCTATTTTGTGTATCAGCGATAAATCATCCCATTTTCCACATTTACTCCCCCATCTCGCGAGTAATTGATTATTTTTGAATATTTCAACAATCTCACAAACATTCGGACAATCGGAGCATTCAAAACCTGTTGTTCGAAATCTTAACTGTGGAATATTCCACCCAAGAAATTTTGATGGACGAGGTTTCCTTTCTATCTCTTCATGAGCTAAAATAGCCGCTCCTATAGCACCCATAACATCATAATATGGTGGAACAATAATCTTATATCCGAGATTCTCAGCAAATGCTTTTCTAATTCCTTTATTAGCAGCTACCCCACCTTGAAACATTATTGGAGGAAGGATTTCTTTACCTTTAGCTACATTATTAAGATAATTGCGAACCAAAGCTTCACATAATCCGCGAATAATATCTTGCTCTGGATATCCAAGCTGCTGTTTATGAATCATATCACTTTCCGCAAATACCGTACAGCGACCAGCTATAGATACTGGATTTGTAGATTTTAATGCATAATCCCCAAATTCTTCAATCGGAATTTTAATTCGTCGAGCTTGTTGATCTAAGAAACTTCCTGTTCCTGCTGCACATACTGTATTCATTGCAAAATCAATAGCTACACCATCCCGTAAAATAATTATTTTGCTGTCTTGACCCCCAATTTCCAATACTGTTCTAACATCTGGTTTAAATTCTAAAGCAGCTAAAGAATGTGCTGTGATTTCATTTTTTACAATATCTGCACCAATTAAAACACCAGTCAATTGTCTTGCTGAACCAGTAGCTCCAGCACCATGTATAGGAAGGTCACATCCAAGTTTATTGCGCATGATTCTGATTGCATTTTGAACAGCTTGTATTGGTTTTCCATCAGTTCTAATATATACAGATTCAATTACTTTATGATTTTCATCTATTACTGCAACATTGGTTGAAATTGAGCCAACATCAACTCCAATAAAATAATTTTGCTCATCCGATTTCATTTTTTTCACCCTTTTGTTTGGAACATTAAAGATTTCTCCTTATTTATTCTTCAAATATTCTAGATTTCAATTCTCGTTGATTTTTTTTTGAATGAAGTAAAAAATTTATTTGATTTTCGCTTTCTGGCTAATAAGTCAACAAAAGCTTCCAAACGAGTCTGAAATCCGGCTTCACCTGTTTGCTCATCCACAACTAACGAAAGCACAGGAATATCATATAAATGACTAATTTGAGGAAGAATATTTTTTGAGGCAATATGTGGTAAACAAGTAAAGGGATACAAATGAATTACCCCGTCCCATCCATTTTTTTTATAGATTATAGTTTCACCGATAGCTTCTCGTGCTTCTCCTCCACATCGATGAGCAGTATAATCAAATAAGATACATTTATGAATTCGACTCTGAAATAAGATTGGTCATCAGAAATTTATACTTTTCCATTTTTGTATGATTGCAAAGATACCCAAAAGCAAATAAAACTAAAACTCTATAATAATATCATGTCTTTTGGAGATATTGTCGTAAGTTTTCTATTAAATATTATCCCATTGATTGTACTACTTTTTCCTATTCCATTTCTAAAGCGAAAATCGGCTAAAAGATCATTTTATTTGCGATTTTATTATGGTTTGTGTTTTTTCTTTGCAGTATATTGGTTTCTACCTGCTCTCCTTCAGTTGGAAATCAAATCATTATCAATAGAGGATTCACAATTAAAGCAACCCAGTTTAATTGCCTTATATTTAGTTGTTCGATTCTTTAGCTTAATTACTTCATACGCTCAATATCCATTTATCCTTTTACCTCTTATTTTTGTTTTTTCTCCATTTGTATCATTATTGATTCTTTATCTAAGAATTAGAAAGGAGAAAAAAAATGATAATTTAGATATTTTTCAAGAAATCCACTATGAATACATGACATCCCCTAAAGAAATGATAAAAAGAGCCCTTCGTAAAAATGACTGGTCAAAAGAAAAGGAAATGTTCAAAGCATTTTTGATTATTATGCCAATTGCGATATATCTCCTAGCAGTAGTATTAGATATTTCAGGTTTAGAGCCAGTAAATTTGAATAAAAGCACTACTGCCATCGGAATGTTAATAGAAATATTTTTCGTCTATATTGCCACCTTTTTATATGGATATCAACTAATAAAGGCATCGAAACTCTCATTTCGCGGAAAATTTATAGGTGAGCAAATAGAAGCGCGATTCTTTTCCAGTTTAAAACAAGTAGGAACCCCAATTGCAATCTTAAGTATTATTCTATTCATTTTACAGAAAACAGACAGTATACTCCTATTTATCTACATTTTTGGATATTTCTTAATGGCTGCATTTATTTTCATTCTTTTTTTACGTATTTTTGAACCAATAAGCATTTTAATTTTATTAAAAATAATCAATGCAAGAAAATGGAAACAGATTGGAAAATTTAAGCACTGGATTCGAGCAATTAAAGAAAAAAGAGAAAGTTCAGAAAATGAAGAAAGTTCAGAAAATGAAGAAAGTTCAGAAAATGAAGAAAGTTCAGAAAATGAAGAGTCATTAGATCAAAATTTAACATCTACATTATCAGAAACACAATCTAATTCATCGGATCTCTCTTTACGAAATATAATTTCATCCAAATACCAAAATACTCAACATCAATCAAAATATCTAATTATCATCGTATTGTATGGAATTATTGCCGCTTCTCTTAGTGTAATTGTATTCTTCATAATCTCTTATATTGGATATCTATTTACTCCTTACCTTCCCTCTGGTTCGGATATTACTGTTCTCTCAGCTGCAAGTGCCAATCCAACTTATTTAGTTGCTTTAATTACCGAAATATCTGTTTCTTTACATTCTATAGAATTGATGTTTCGAGTAATCATTCTGTCATATTTTTTTAACTATGCTCTCCGCACTAAATTGCATAACGCAACTGTTATTTTAATATATGGAGGAACTTTGTTAGCATTGACAATTGTTTGTTCAATTTTACTTAGTTCTCCTTTAATAATTCCTTTAAGTTTCTCTGAAGAAACGAGTTGGTTGACCGGTGTGCCGGTTACAATTGAAGATGTATCTTTTTCGTTTGTTACTGTTAGGACAGGATTTTTAACCGCTAGTTTTTCAGGAAATATGGTTCTACGTGGTTTAACAATTCCTTTTTATATCTTTAGCCCATTTTCCACTTTTATCTTATGGGGATATTTATTTTGTTTTGGTAATAAGCAATTTATGGTGAAATCATTTGATAAACAGCATAAATATGTTGAAAGAACAACTTTCTCGATAGTTTCATCTGAAAATATCACCGATCTTCCAACATTTTTCAATATTCACCCTGGAGCTTTGATTATGAGAGAAAATGGGCAAAATTTATCTGAATTTGAATATAATCTTCCAGAATGGAATGAAATAGCATCAAAACTAATGGAAAAGGGAGAAATAAAATTATCTGAAATAACTGAATCTACATTAACTGATGAACGATTTGAAGCATGGTTAAAACATGAAGTTAAATTAAAACATATATCAATTTGGATACCAGAATTTTCTTGCATTTTTGAACGCGCTCAGATTGATTCTGTTTATATTTTATATCAAGATGGTAGAAATTTATTTTTCCATCGATTTCAAGCCCTTCAAACTGAAAAAGAGAAAGCCAGAGAAAAATTTGCTCCTTCATTAGTATCAGGAATGTTTTCAGCAATCACAAGTTTCGTTAAAGAGGTGACCAATTCTGCAGATTTATTACGCAGTATTGATTCTGGAGATAAAAAAGTGCTCTTGGAATACAGCCAAAGTCTTCCGATTTTTGGTGCCATCTTTGCTGATAGAGAAACAGGACAGGTACGAAGAGCTTTAAAAGATTTTCTTACACGCTTTGGAAACAGACATGGGCATATTTTGGTAAACTGGTCTGGAGATGTTTCGATTTTTTCAGAGGATACAGATCTTTTGAAAGAATCCTTTAAAGAATTCTTGTAATCAAAAATCTATCATTTTTATTTCTTCTATTCTTCTATTCTTCTATTCTTCTATTCTTTTATTCTTTTATTCTTTTATTCTTTTATTCTTTTATCCTTCTATCATTCTTTTATTCTTTTATTCTTTTATTCTTTTATCCTTTTATCCTTTTATCCTTTTATCCTTTTATCCTTCTATCATTCTATCATTCTATCATTCTATCATTCTATCATTCTATTCAAATTCTTTTTCCTTTATTTCTTCTTTTAAAATCAAGGGTTCTCCATATTCATTATCAAAACATAATTCAGATAGTGATAAACGCTCTTTAGCGGGAGGAACTTCTTCAAAATATCCAATAGGTGTAATTCCAATAACACGACATTTAGGTGGAATTGAAAGAGCACTTTTTACAGCATCTTCATCGAACCATCCTATCCAGCAAGTACCTAAACCTTCGTTGGTGGCAGCTAAAATAAGATGTTCCATTATAATAGCGGCATCAACTGGAAAATAGTTCATTTTATTTCGAGCAATACCAGATTGTTCAGGATCAATGCATACTACTAAGAAAGTAACCGCGGATTCAGTCCATTTTTGACCAATTGCATCAATTAATTGTTCAACTTTATCAGATTGCGAAACTACAATAATACGAGAACCTTGTTTATGCGCCCAAGAAGGTGCAACTTGTGCAGCAGAAAGAATCCGAGTAAGAATACTTGTCGGAATGGGTTGATTGATATATTTTCGGATACTACGCCGTTTTGATATCAATTCAGAAAAATCCATAATTACTTTTGCAAATCATTTGCTCAAATTTAACTTATCGAAATCTTTGGTACTATCTATAAATGCATATTTTCTTCTTTGATTGTTTTCTTCTTTGATTATTTTCTTCTTTGATTATTTTCTTCTTTGATTATTTTCTTCTTTGATTATTTTCTTCTTTGATTATTTTCTTCTTTGATTATTTTCTTCTTTGATTATTTTCTTCTTTGATTATTTTCTTCTTTGATTATTTTCTTCTTTGATTATTTTCTTCTTTGATTATTTTCTTCTTTGATTATTTTCTTCTTTGATTGTTTTCTTCTTTGATTATTTTCTTCTTTGATTATTTTCTTCTTTGATTATTTTCTTCTTTGATTATTTTCTTCTTTGATTATTTTCTTCTTTGATTATTTTCTTCTTTGATTATTTTCTTCTTTGATTATTTTCTTCTTTGATTATTTTCTTCTTTGATTATTTTCTTCTTTGATTATTTTCTTCTTTGATTATTTTCTTCTTTGATTATTTTCTTCTTTGATTATTTTCTTCTTTGATTATTTTCTTCTTTGATTATCTGTAGATTTATATGATATCTTTTTCTATTATTGTCTTTTTGCTCTGATAACACAAAGCTAGATCTTTAATATTAAGTACCACTCATATAATACTGATCATCATGTTAGAATATAAAAATATCAAAATTCGCTGGTTAGGACATGATAGCTTTCTAATTCAAACCAATAAATCAACTGGAAATAACGAAATTACCATATATTTAGATCCGTATGAAATTTCAAGGAAAGATTTTCCAAAAGCAGATATTGTGATAACTTCTCATGAGCATTTTGATCACTGTCATCCAGATTCCATTAATCTTATAAGTGCATCTTCTACTATTCTTGTGGGTCCTCCAATCACACACGATACTTTAAGAAATAAAGTTAAAACTAAGAAGGAAATTATCTCTTTATCTCCTAATGAAACTATAAATATCAAAGGAATTAAGATTTCTGCAATTCCTGCCTATAATACACACCGATTTCGAGCACCAGGGAAACCTTTCCATCCGAAAGATTCAGGACATATAGGAACAATACTTCATCTTGGAGAAATCACAATATATCATTCAGGAGATACGGATAAAATTACAGAAATGGAAAATTTAAGACCAACTATCGCACTTTTGCCTGTTAGTGGAACGTATGTAATGGATGCACAAGAATGTGCAGAAGCAGTAAAGATAATCAATCCAGAAATTGTTATTCCCATGCATGTTGGTCGAGGCATAGGCAGTTTAGATGCTCGATTTGAACTTCGTGATTTACTTCCTTCTTATCGAGTTGAAATTCTTGATCTCGAAGAGTAATAAGAAGTTAAACTATCTTTTCTATTTTTTTTACTATAGAGTTAAAGTGGGTTTGATTTAAAGTCAAGATATAGATTATAATGATTTTTTGAAGAGAAAATTGAATCATTAGGTTTATATGATGTGATTCCATAATAAAAATAAGATTTTTCAGAAAAATCGAAGTGAATTGTAATATGGCAGATAAAGAAAAGTTAATGGAAAAAATTGAAGATGGAGAATTTTCTATCGATGATTTACCAGAATTCCTTGCAGTCTTCAAGGAAATTTGTAATGAATCGGAAGATGTTGCTGAAGAAGTTGAAGATTGGGATCGAAAGTTCCAGATTACACTTTCTGATGCAGATAATTTCTGGTTTAAAATTGAAGATGGAAAATTTGATTACGGAATGGGAGAAATTGAAGAACCTGATGTCACCTTAGAAATGAATGGAGAAACTGCTGCTGGCGTTTTTACTGGTGAGATCGATGCAACAAGCGCATATATGAGCGGTGATTTAAAGATTATTGGGCCACTTCCTGATGCAGTTAAATTCCGAACTTTAACAGAATTAGTTCGAGAAGAAATGGAAGACTAATCAAGGTTTACTCACCTAATTAGATAAAAATAGTTGAGATAATCCCTTTTATTATCTTTTCTCATTATGATCTAATGAAAATTTTTTTATTCTACGATTTTTTATAATCTCCTCGCATTTAGAGGTATTTTTTATATTTTCAATTGTTTTATCATATTCTTAAAAGAACTTATAAAATATATTTGGGAATTATTTATAGATAAAAAAGAAGTGAAAAATTAAAAAATATCTTCAAGAAAAATGCTATATAACCACATTTTAATCATAGAAATTATTCTTTTCAAATGTGTCTTGTAAAAAAATTCATACATCCGAATTTTCACATCAGGAAAAAAACCTAAATAAAAACCTTAAAGAATCATCTTTTGGGTTGAATGCTGAAAATAAGAACAAATATGTGCGGAAATTTAAATTTTGGCCTGTTTTTATTATGAGTTTTTTACGCACATTCTTCTTCTCTTTATACTCTCTAGCTTTACCAAATTACTTAATTTATGAAAAGGATATAATACCCAGTATTATTGGCTTGATAAGTTCAATTTCCAGTATTGCTTACATAATCGGTCCATTAGTTGGAAGAAAACTAACAAATAAAATTGGTATAAAAGATACATTAATTATTTCAACTACCCTAAGTTTTATTTCTATTGTTATTTCAATTCTTTTTGTGATTCCTTGGGTTTTGATATTAGCACGAGCAATCGATGGCTTTGTTAATGGATTTTTTTGGCCAAATGCAATCAATTTGGTATCTACATGGGAAAAACGCCATGAAAATTCGAAATCTATCGATTTCTTAAGGATTTTTAATAATTCTTGGAATTTTGGATTAATTTCAGGGTTTATTTTTGGATATACCTTTGTTCAATTTCTCGGAAGCGATTTTTTAGTGCTCATTATCTCTGCTTTCTTTGCCTTTCTTATGATTCCATCAGCTATTGCTTTAGAACGATGCAATAATTTTTTAATTATTAATAATCGAGCAGTAGTTATTCAAGACTTTAAGCTTCGACAAACAACTCATCCAGATTCAGCTAATGAAAGAGCAAAATGTGATAAATCAAGCATTAAAGAAAAAATAGAAAATAGCTTAGAAGAAAAATCCGATATCATAACGCAAAGCCCTCAAAATACCTATAAATTAGCACATATCCCAATAATTATGGCATATGGTGGTATTTTTATTTATGCCTCTTCAAAGTCAATTTTCAAATTTACTCTACCTTATTTTTTTAAGAATCATAATATTGAATCATCATGGGTGTATTTTGTTGTTCTCTTGCAGCAGATAATGCAAATTACAGCTTTGAACATCATGAGCCGTATTTCCACCAAAAAATATGCATTTTTCACCGGGCTTTCATCACTCATCACTATTTCGATAATATTTCTATTTTCTCCCAATGTGATTTTCATAGCGATATTAATTATAATCAGTGGATTTTCAATTGGATTAATGCAGGGAGTTACTCAGCGGATTGTAATGGATTATACTAAATTTCACAATACTACCAAATATTCTATGTTGAATGAAATGTTTATGGGAGTATCGTTTGGTATTATGCCATTGATTGCTGGTCTTTTATTAGAGAAGGATATTTTGTACGATTTTGTTTTTCTTCTAAGTGCTTTAGTAATAGTAGGTATAATTTTGCTGCAAACTTCCAGAAAATATGAAAGAGAATATGAAAAGAAAAACTTAAAAAAAAAACTGAAAAGAAAAAGAAGGATTTAAGAGTATAGAATTCTCTTTTAACCTTTTTATCCTATAATTTTTTACTTTAAATTTTTTTATCATATGAGACTCTAGCAATTTTTTTTATCTTAATCAAATTCTATCTTTTGAGCCAATATTTTCGACAATACTCCCACGCATCCAATTACTATTTGAGTCGGCATCTTTAAAACATTAAATGCGGTTAAGAATTTCACATTTTCATCATTTTTCTTTGAATTATTGACTTATTTATATGTATTTTTTATAAACGATGTTTCGACAAAATTATAATTGGGATAGATTTGGGGATTGTGGATAATTTATACAAGATTTTTGGATTTCCTTCAAATTTTCGAATTCTGCTATAACCTCATATAACATTTATTCTTATCGAAAAGAAATTTCTTACCAAAACCAATCCAAATTTATATCCAAACTTCAAAATATTAACTAAAATCTCATTCTCATGAAAAATTTCAAAAAAACACCAAAAAAAAATAAAAAATTAAGTTATGAAAGGTGTTCAATTGTTGTGCTTGTTAAATCTTCTGCAAACATTGCTCCAATACTTCTCTCTCGAGCCAAATCAATGTGAGGTAAACTGCTAAAATCACGCAATTTTAATTCTGCCAATGTTTCAGGAGATATTGATGAAGGAATCTCAAGCTGTTTTGGATTCTCCATGAATGTCTTTAAATCACTTAAAGTATGATGGAAATATATTCCTTCTGCGATACGTTCATCGATAGCAACACCCACATCTACAACCTTATGGATTTCTATTTGATCAGTTTCTTCATTTACAACAGGTATTTTACGAATTCTATTTAGAGTTAAAAAGACAGAAGCATTCCCCCATTCATAAAGATGATGAATAATTGTTCCTGATAATCCAACCGAACCCAAATTGGCTACGATAGCACTTGAGAAAAGTGGATCACCTTCAATTAAATCCTTTGGCATTAAACCGAGAAAATCTATGAATTTTAGGATTTTTACTAAAAACATCAAAATACCTCTTGGTAATTTTCCAAAGAAATTAATTAATCCTTCAGTATCATTACCTTTATCACTGCGAGCTCTGTGAACCAAATGGTGAAATCGATGCCTTACACTTTCAGTTGTATCAAAAGGATGAAAATCCATCTTCATCATGGTGCTCTTCCCTTCAAGAGTAAGTTTCTTCTTTACAACAAAAGCAATATTAATTCGATTTCTTTGGTAATAATTCCTACCAGTAATAAAGCGATTCACCTTTGGATGTTGAGCAATTGCACGAGAACAAGCTAAAAGAAAAAGCTGAAAGAGGGTCAATCGCTCAGATTTATCTAAATTATGTTTTTTATTATATTCTTCAATATATGGAAGTGTTTTAGATAAATCATATTGTGCAGTATAGTATACAAGCGAATCACAACGGCGCTGCATAAGATGTGCTTCAATTCGCTTGAATGGAGGTAATTTTATCTTGGTTCCATCATAACGTCCCATTTTTTCTCACAAATTTAATGTTAGTATTTTTTCTGAATAATTCACCTTTATCTAGGTGAATTGCTCTTTAATCAAAAGTTTGTTTTATAATTTAATAAATCTATCGAAATTCCATTAACAGAGAAATTTTTTGCCATGCAAACAAAATGAGAAAAAATGGAAAAGAACAAGCATTATTCTTTATTCTTGTTAAAACTACATAGAAAAAAAACTTATCAACAATTGTCAGCACTTGTCAGCATTACTTTACTGAACTTTATTAACTAATTTTCTTAGTTTCATCCCCTTGAATTCGCTGGGTGCCTTCAGCATCATTTTTAATTGTCTGTTCTGTGATCTCTTGAGCCGTGCTATAGTATTGAGCGAATCTTTTGTTGATCTGCATATTAATTCGATGTTCACTAGCATCATCACTGAATTTAACAAATATATCTTTAGATTCACTTAATCCCTTTTTACCAAAATCAAACTTAACCGTTAAAATGTGTTGATTCCCTGCAGGTTTCAGTTTTTTCCTGTCTAAATCCAATCTTAACTTCACTAAGAATTGATATGTATCTCCAGCTTCAAAAGATCGCAACCAAGTTTTATAATTATATTCTTTCAATTTCCCTCGAATTTTTTCAAATGGCATTCGAATAATTGTTGGTTTATATTGCACAGCATCATCTACAGTTATCGTTCCTGCAACCGGAATAAGTTCTATGCTGGGTTGACTAAATATAATTCGAGTGGTTTGCTCTGTAGCGATTAACATCTTAGTTTTAAGCTCATCTGCATCTTTGGCAAAAATATATTTTCCTGTAGATTGTTTTGCAATTTCATAAAGGAGATACACATTATGCTCTCCTAATGCGCCCACTGTATCGATTGAAGCTTTATATTCAAGGGCTTCACGAGCTAAATTGAAGTATTCTTGATAATTTGGATCAGTGTTATCACCCAATTTAACACGAACGTCTCCTGGTTCTCCATCTGTGATCAGAATTATCTTTTTGGTTAAAGATCCCTTATAATTCTTTACCATTTTGATACCTTGCTTTAGAGCTTCATATAAAGCAGTTCCACCAAATGCTGAGATTTGATTGATATGATCAATAATTTTTTGTCTTGTTTTATTAGTAATTGTCTCATTTCTGATAACTACCTTCACTTCTGATTGAAAAAGAACTAAATTAAAGTTTGTTTCAGCAGGTAACTGCTCAATTTGTTTGATTAAAGATTCTTTCGCTTTTTGAATACGATTTCCACTCATTGATCCAGAAACATCCAGCAACCAAACTCCAAAGAATGGACGGGAAGGTACATCACGCTCAGGAAGAATTTTAATTTCCAATGTCATGGCCAATTGCTGAGTTAATGGTACACAGATAGCAGATTGATTAATATTAATAAAGGGTAGTTTATCAGTCATATTCGTTCACACTATTACTTTAACTATTTAATCTTAAGAATTTATGCTTCCATTCCATAAATATTGATTTAAATTCACAGAATCGTCGGATTGAAACCAAATACCTTCCGATTCCAAATATGCTTTCTGAATATTAAAACCATTTTTTAAGCTGATTTTACCTTTAGAATTTATCACTCGATGCCAAGGTAGATTATATTTTTCAGAGAGGGAATGAAGAATTCGAGAAACTTGACGTGCACCGCGAGGATTTCCTGCCAAACGCGCAATCCCACAATATGTTTGCACTTTTCCACAAGGTATTGATTGAATAATTTTTATAACTTCTTGAGTAAATGATTGTAATTGTAAAAAATGACTATAATTGATAAAATGACCTTCATAATGATTTGATCTATTGTTAAAATTCTTACAATTTTGAGTTGTTCCCATACTGCTTAATAATTATAATACGAAAAAAAAATAAGTTTCTATATAATAGAATAACTAAGAATATATTGGATGAAATTAAATGGAATTTCACTGGACAGTTGCTACTATTGTAATGTTTTGTGCCACAATCCCCCAAATATTCGCTACAGTTATGAGTATTAGGGGATATATACGATACAAATATAAATCCTTTCTATTTATGATATTTTCATGGGGTTTTATGGGATTAGGTAATATTATTTTGGCTTTTGGTTATTTATTTATGGATTTCATGATATATCGAATAGGAATTATGCTATCTATTCCGTTAGGCTTTGCAATAATTGTTCTTTTTGATTCAATCTCTAAAGATCAGTTAAGCATAATTAAATTTTTAATAATGAGTGTTCTTTCAACTGCATTAATCATTTTAGGATTGGAAAATAATTCAGTTGTAGAAAATGTTACTAAATTAGAAGAACATACACCTGCAATGAATGGACTTTTCCAAATATTTGGATCGCTTGTATTTTTATTTGCAGGTACACTTTGGTTAATTTATTCTATAAAAATATATACAAATGCCCCTAAAACGCTAAAGAAAATTGCTTTAATTAATATGATCGGAGCAATTATTGCAGCTCCAGGTTCAATTATAGCATTTGGAACAGGTTTTGTTTGGATTATTCCTGGAACGGATTATACTTTAATTGGGATTGGAGCTCTTTTATGTGCCTATAGCTTTTATAAAGAACCAAAATTAGGATATGTTTTGCCTTTTGTTGTATATAGATTACATGTTATCCAAGCAGATTCTGGATTACCAATTTATGAATATACATGGAATTCTTTAAAATTGAGTAATAATGCACTCTTCTCGGGAGCGATTAAAGGTGTTTCTTCAGTTTTAAAAGAATCTTTAGGAAAATGGGAAATGAATGAAATTCTATTTGATAAGGGGAGATTAATTTTTGAATACGATTCAGAAACTCCACTGGTGTTTTTATTGATAACTTCTAAATCAACTGCAATAATGCGGCAAGGATTACGATTATTTAGGGAAGAATTTGTTCGTAAATTTCGAAAAGCTATTGATATGAATTATATAGATTTATCCAAATTTGATGATGCTGATAAATTAATATGTTCTGCGTTCCCATTTGTAGTTCATAGGTAAACATTTAAAAAAAAGAAAAGTAATAGAATAACGAAGCTAAAAAGGATCGATTATATGGAAAATCTTCACAACATTCAATATAAGCACTACATTTCACTTATTTTATTAAGTTATCTCAGTTTTTTTCTTTATTTTGCTGAGATCTTGATAAATTTAATGGATTTTTCAAAATATATCGATATTTCATTTGTTTTTCATTCAATTATTGTGATTTTGGCCGTTATAGGAATTTTCATAAGTATTAAGGAATTACTACATCCAAATCTAAGTAGATCGAAATTTTTCTCGATAACCAGTTGGATTTTTATTTTTTATATAATTAGCTACTTAATTTTTCAGTATTTTGTTTTTTTTGATAATTTTAGAATAGAATGGGCATCAATTTTTGTGCTTTACCCTTTTATTTATGAAATGGCAGGTTTTGAAATGTATTTTCATATTAAAAATGAAAATAACCAAAAAATTCGGACTTTTTTTAATTTTGCAGCAATAATTTCAAATATTTCAGTTATTATTGTAGGGTTACTTCTTTGGCGTGCTTATACCTTCAGTACAATCCAGCATGTTTATGGGTATCTCTTAACATTTGCACTTTCTATAGTCTTGTTTGAAGTTCTTTTTCAAATTTTCTTTAAACGTGCGACTTTTTCAATCGCGAGTTATACTGCTCTCCATATTCTATTTTTCACTTTAATTATAATTGTAGCATTTTTGTTTACTGCTCAAATTTCCTTTTCTAACAAGATTCCCTTCTTTTATTTAATAATAACTACAGGATTCGCATTACGATTTAAAATCTCTGTTCCGATCTACAGTGCTAAAAGTATGAGTTACTCCATCTAATTATTTAGAATTTTTCTAAATTTCAGTTTTCTTATCGTTATTCTCTCCAATACATTAAAATTATTCCCTAAAAAAACCAAAAATTCAAAATTTTTAAAAAGATAAGCACGAACTTGCATAATGGGAATTCGATCCCGTAAAGGAAAGCCTTTTTTTTCGACTCAACTTAATACACTCAAGAATTGCTAGCGTGGAGTATGTAATTAAAAAAGTTGATTTTTATGACACTATCAAAATTTAATTGTTTTACAATTGGTGTGGGAGGTCAAGGGGTTATTCGTGCAACTCATATTTTAGCGGATGCTGCAATGGCCGAACAATATCCAGTTAGAACTGCAGAAACCCATGGAATGGCACAGCGAGGAGGGTCTGTTTCAGGATACCTTCGTTTTGGTAAAGATGTTCACGGACCTTTAATTCCAAAATATGGTGCTCATGTGGTAATTGCGTTAGAACCAAGTGAAGCTCTTCGATCGGTTCAATATGCGAACAAAGAAACATATTATTTCATCAATTC
This sequence comes from Candidatus Harpocratesius repetitus, assembly GCA_021498095.1. GTDB lineage: Archaea > Asgardarchaeota > Lokiarchaeia > Sigyniarchaeales > Promethearchaeaceae > Harpocratesius > Harpocratesius repetitus. The sequence continues at coordinate 2,819,171 of JAIZWK010000001.1, forward strand.
CAGTCCAATATTACCACTTTCAATCTATCAAAACCGAAAAATTTCGTATCCAAATTTGGAAATTATCGAGAAGGAATTGTCAAAAATAACTCCCCATGTACATATTATTGATGCATTGGGGTTGGCCGAACAAGCAGGAACAAGTAAATCCCTAAATGTTGTGATGCTTGGATTTGCTGTAGGTTCTGGAATCATTCCCTTAAAAAGCAAGACTATTGAAAAATCAATTGAAAAATTCGTTCCAAAAAAAGCTTTACAGATAAATAAAACGGCATTTCAATTAGGATTTGATGAAGGAGGAAAAATTCATGAGTGAAAAACCAATACCTAAAATTGCACAGGACGATCCTGGCTATAAAATGATAATGTTGGGCAATGAAGCAATCGCACGAGGAATTCTTGAGGGAAATGCCATTGTTGCAGCGGCATACCCTGGAACACCATCTTCTGAAATAATGCCTGCTGTTGCTCAATGTGCTAAATATCATCCCGAAATGAAGGTAGAATGGAGTGTTAATGAAAAAGTTGCCTTTGAAGTTGCATATGCGGGATCAATGTGCAATGTACGGGCTGTAGCTGCTATGAAACATGTAGGAGTCAATGTTGCATCCGATGCCTTTATGACTGCAGTATATCATGGTGTTCGTGGTGGAATGGTATTAATCTCAGCAGATGATCCAAGTCAATTTTCCAGTCAGAACGAACAAGATAACCGATACTATGGACTTCATGCTTTAGCGCCTGTATTTGAACCATCTACACCACAAGAAGCAAAAGATATGATGAAATTTGCCTTTGAATACTCTGAAAAATATAACATCGTTGTAGTTTTCCGCACTACAACCCGATTAAATCATGGTAGAGCGGATGTAGTTTTTGGAACTATCGATAAAAAAGAGCAAACAGCTGAATTTGATTGGGATCGAAATCGATGGGTTTGTGTTCCTTCAAATACACGCCCACAAAGAGCTGATCTGCTTCATCGTATGGCTCGAATGACAAATGATGCAGATGAATTCCCTTTCAATAAACTAGTTTTATCAGATAGAACAGTTAATGGAAAGAAAATTGGATTTGTAGCTGCAGGAATTGCCTATTCACATTTACAAGATGCATTAGTTGAATTACAATTAGAAAACTCAGTTTCAATATTGAAATTAGGTTTGGTAAATCCTCTACCACCCAAATCTTTGGAAAAATTACTAAAACATGTCGATGTTCTATTCGTTGTGGAAGAATTAGAGCCTATTTTTGAAGAACAATGCAAAGCGCGCGCTTTTGAATTTGGATTGAGTAATTCAGTTGAAATTCATGGAAAAGATTTATTACCACAACAAGGGGAATTGCATCCAGAAACAATTACAGCTGCAATCGCAAAACTCTGTGGAATTGATTATTCTACTTCAGAAGTTCCAGCATTAGAAATTTCAGCACCACCAAGATTGCCCCAAATGTGTCCAGCTTGTTCCCATAGAAATATTTATTGGGTAATGAAAAAGGTAGCCAAGAAATTAAAAAAGAAATTCGCAAATAATAATGATATTGGCTGTTATTCACTCGGTGTTTACAAACCTTTGGAAATGGCTGATACAGCATTATGTATGGGTGGAAGTATTGGTATGGCAAATGGAATGGCTAAGGTACTTCCTGATGATGTTATTGTTACTGCATTTTTAGGCGATTCCACCTTTTATCATTCAGGTGTGGCACCTCTACTTAATGCAGTATATAACCAAAATGATATATTAGTTATTATTAGTGATAACAGTTTTACAAGCATGACAGGGGGGCAGAATAATCCATCAAATGGAATACTATTAACTGAAGAAGTTGGAACACAAATTCCTATTGAAGAAGTAGTAAAGGGATGTGGTGTTCCAGCTGATAAGATATGGATCCATGAAGCATATGATATGGATGGATTAATGGAAAAATTTGAAGAAGCAGCAAAAGCAAGTGGAGTTAGAGTTTTCATCAATCGTCACATGTGTGCTTTACAAGAGTTAAGGGTATTCAAAAAACAAAAAGTAGTTCTTCCAGTTATAAAAGTTGATCCTGAAAAATGTAATGGATGTCAAGTTTGTGTTCGGCAATTTGGTTGTCCTGCAATAAATTTCAATTTTGAAACCAAAAAAGCCTATATTGATCAGTCTCAATGCAGATCATGTAAGACTTGCATTTATATCTGCCCTCAACAAGCATTTTATGTAGAAAAATAATTATTCACTCATTCTCTATCAATTAATTGTTAGAAAAATTAGAAAATGAGGAATAATTTGTTTTTTTCTTCTTTCATTATGGAATCGTGATAAAAAAATGACGAATTTATTCTTTTCACCAAATTCAATAGCCATAATTGGCGCAACTGAAGATCCTAAGAAATTTGGAAACGCAGTTACTTCAAATATTGTTAAAAATCCAAAATTAACGGCGAAAATTTTCCCTATCTCTCGATCCAGCTCAACAATTCTTGGATTAACTGCTTACCGTAGCATTTTAGATGTTCCAGAGTCAGTAGATTTAGCTATTATTCTTGTTCCTGCAAAATTTGTTCCCAGTGTAGTTGATGATTGCATTGAAAAAAAAGTCAAGCGTATTATTATAGTTACAGCTGGTTTTGGTGAAATCAGCCCTGAAGGTAAAGAAATTGAACAAAAAATGGCAGAAAAATGCCGTAATGCTGGAATTAGAGTCATTGGTCCAAATTGTGTCGGAATTCAAAATGTTGATATTGGTATGAATGCATCTTTTATCCAAGACCCTCTTCCTGGAAAAATTAGCATGGTCTCGCAAAGTGGGTCATTTGGTTGTGCGATCATGGATGGTCTAAAGTGGAATGATATGGGAATGTCGAAATTTGCCAATATCGGCAATGCAATGGATGTATCATTCGATGAGATTCTGGAATTCTTTAATACTGATCCAAATACACATGTAATCGCGATATACTTAGAAGCCGTTAAAGATGGTGCTGCATTTTACCAGGTACTGAAAAAAATAGCCCCAAATAAACCAGCAGTTGTCTTAAAGGGAGGAAGAACACAAGCCGGAATGGCTGCTGCAGGAAGTCATACAGGTTCTCTTGCATCAAATTATACTGTCCTTAAAGCAGCTGTTGATCAAGCAGGAGGAATTATGTGTGAAAACATCGAAGATTATATTACTACCTTGAAAACTTTTTCCTTACTTCCCATTCCAAAAGGTGTCAATATTGGAGTGTTAACAAATAGTGGAGGTGCAGGGGTATTATATTCCGACAGTGCTGAAGAATTAGGTTTAAAATTGTCTCCTTTTTCTGAGCATCTTAAAGAAAAATTGAAACCTTTAGTAATCGATTTGGTTCAAATGGTAAATCCTTTAGATATGATTGCTGGCGCCAATGAAGAAAATTATTATAGGGTTACTAAAGCAATGTTGGAAGAAGATTCTGGAATAGATATAGTGGTGCCGTGTGGTGTTTATCCTCCATTCTTAGGAATGAAATTTGAGAAAAATCTTGAAGGAATGATACGCGCCTGGAATGAAACAGGCCGCAAAAAACCATTAATTCCATTATTAGTGTTCGGAAGTGGATATGAAAAAGTAAAAGAAGTAGCGACACGTGAATGTGTGCCTATTTTCTCGACACCTCATGAAGCCGCATATGCAACTAAAGTTTTAATTCAACGGATGAAGGTTCTTGATCGAGATCGATAACTTTTTCATTAATTTTACTTCACTTTTTTTTTGGTGTTTTAATTCTTTACTTTATCAATTTTTATCAATATTACTTTTTTTCTGCTATTTTCTTTTTGCTTTGAATCAATAAATAGCAAATCATAACACACCCAAAGGCGATTCTCAATACTAATGTAATTATAAATGCTATGGATATAGACTCTCCAAAAAAAGCCGCAATACCCCACCAAAAAGGATTTTCTGCTATAAAGTAAGCAATACAAATCCCCCAAATATTACCTGTTTTGTAATATGAATAACTAAATAAAAACCCAAAAAGAACAATATCAACTGGATCCCACTTTCCAGTAATTAAAGGTGTATTATATAATAATGAAAAAAAAACAGGAACTATTAAAAGAGGGAACTTTCTTATTGTATTTCTTTTTGTATTTCTTTTTGTTAATTGGGAATTAATAGTATTTACTAAATTTAAGATTTCAATTGGTAAAGCAATCCAAAGAATAAATACTAAGCATCCGACAAATATCCATTGTAATTCTTTAATTATAATGAAAAGATTACTAGGAGAATTTAATGCCCAAGAAGGTTGAATTGCAGTGAGAATTGTATCTTTACCAACAATAAAAATCCCAATTAACCAAGCGATATTCAAAGGTGTTACAATAGATATTGCTAAGGAAATACTTTTCTTAAAACTTTGATTTTTATTATTCTTTAATGAGAAAATTCTTGACAATTTACAATTTTTAAATAAATTACCAAATTTAATAATAGTTAGAGCCACAAACAATAAAATAATATCTCCAATAATGGTAAAAGCAGAATAATTGAAAAATGCATACTGTAAAAAGAATAATATCGCATAATAGAATACAATTGCAGTAATTTGTTTAATTTTAAGGTTTCTATTTTTTTCTTCTTTCCCTATTTCTTTTTTTAATTTTTGCGACATAATATTTGTTAAATCGAATTTTTTTTTTAAACTTTTTAATTATTCAATATTTAAAATGAAGAAATCCTATAATATCATCAAGTTCAAAGAAGAAAATTTAAAATTTTTAACTTTAGTATTCAATATTCACTTAATATTCGAAGATTTATCCTCAATTCATTTCTATATTTAAATTTAAAATATGGTATGAGATAGAGAAAAGTGATTTAGAAATGCGAATTATTGTAATTGGGGCAACAGGATTGCTGGGTTATTATACTTGCTTATTAGCCCTTAAAAAAGGACATATAATTAAAGGTTTCGCTCTACCTGAAGTGAATTTGGAGAAATGGTTTCCATCAACAATTCCATTAACTTTTGGCTCTATCTTTACCATGTCCAAAAAAAAATTAGTTAAACAATTACAAGGAGCGGATGTGTTAGTATATGCAGTAGGGCCTGATGATAGAACAGTTCCTAAGGCTCCGGCGGAAGAATTCTTTCACAAATACTTAGTAGATGAATGTATAAAAGTTGTTCAAGCAGCTCATGAAGCAAAATTATCCCGTGTGGTTATTTTAAGTTCATATTTTACATATTTTGATAACATTCATCCAGAATACCACTTAGCAGAACATCATCCTTATATAAAAGCTAGAGTTCAGCAGGCTAAACAAGTTCTTGCTGAAAATACTCCAGAATTCCAAATTATAGTTCTTCAATTACCATATATATTCGGTTCAATACCCACCCGTATTCCACTATATAGAGATTCATTATTCAAATTCATTCTCAACATGAATCCTATCTTTTTCCCAAAAGGAGGTTCAAATATGATAAGTGTGAAGCATGTAACTGAAGCAATTTATGGAGCAATTTATGGAGCAATTTATGGAGCAATTTATGGAGCAATTTATGGAGCAATTTATGGAGCAATTTATGGAGCAATTCTATATGGCAAAGGCGGACAAACATATTTAATTGGTGATGAAAATCATTCATGGAAAACAATGATTAAAATAGTACTTGAAACATTGAATATGAAAAAGAAGATAATATCGATTCCTTGGTATTTAGCTGCCTTAAAAGGGCGCCAAATTCAAAAAGAATATCTTCTTGCAGGAAAAGAACCTGGATTAAATAATATACATATTTTTCGCGATATTGAAGCAAGGCATTTTTATTTTGATCCAACTCCCAGTAGAAATATCTTGCGTTATGGAAGCGGGGGAATTCAAGAAGCTATTCAAGAAACAGTGAAAGCATGTTATCCTGAAAGATTTAATGCATCATAGGAACCAGCAATTTTTTATGAAATGACTCGCTAATATTCTTGATTCCAGAAGCATTTTCTATTGAAGAACACTTTACATATTCATCTTGGAAAAAATAAAAGAGCGGGGATAATCAAGTCTGGTCCACGATGCTGGACTCAGAATCCAGTGCATAGCGCCGCGAGAGTTCGAAGCTCTCTCCCCGCATCAAAAATTTCACGTTGATAATTATAGAATTCTTCTTTTTACGAAATTAAAAGTGATTTTTTTTGATCAAAACTGAACATACGTAAAAATACTGATTTGATTATACTTTTTTCGGTATATTGAAATATTTTTTCTGGAAAATATTCCCTTATGCTATTGCTTGATCTTATGTTCAAATTGTAAAAATGCTGATTTGATTACAAAAAATTAAGAAAAAAAAGTAATTGGCGACAATATGATTTTCTTTAGAGTAAATTACGATTTTTATAGAGCTGTAAAATACATGTATGTATTTGTATGTATTTGTATGTATTTGTATGTATTTGTATGTATTTGAATGGATTTGAATGGATTTGAATTTCATCGGATCATCGTAAATTTTTCGGCTTTTTGCGCTTGGTCCAATTCATTCGAGAATTTTTCGTGTTTTTTAAGCCATCCCAGATGATTTATCTCATATTCTAATTTCTTATGCATCCTAAACTCACTTTCAAGGGCGGGAATCATCTCATTTAAATTGAATTCCTTAAATTTATCGATTGCATACTTGTATAATCTTGATTTCGAACGTAAAAGAGGTATCGCCTCTGAATACACCTCATTGTATGATAGAACATCCACTTCTTACTGAATCCGATTAAGCCAAGAGATGGCATCTTCTATGGATTTCGGAGTGATATTCATCATCCTTTTGCGCTCTCGCTCCTTTTCTTGCCGTTTTTCTTCCAGTATTCTAAGTTTTTCTCTCTCCTTTGCAATTCGGATTTCTTACATCTTCTTTTTGATTTTTCTTTGAATTCTCACTGCAAATATAGATAAAGCCAATACCAATAAAATGCCGATAATATATCCTGTCGGTATCAAGAATTTGGACGGATCAGGATCAATACCATCTATAAAACCATCTCTATCCGTATCAGATTTATTAGGATCCGTATTATATAAGATTACCTCATCACCATCGCTTAATCCATCCGAATCAGAATCCGCGCTTGATTCGCTTAAACCGATGGCTCGCTCCAAAATGTCAGGTAATGTTGGAAATTATAGGTTTTTTTTTATTGAGATTTATAATAAATTCTCCCATATGAATCTTTAAGGGTGTTTTTCGAAATTTTTACCTATAATTTTGCATGATACAATTACAATACTGGAACTTGAACAGTTCTTCTTATATGCATCGAAAAGATGGATGAATTTGGATATGGGAGTATTCGAGAGGTGGTTCTATAGGATTTTGATGAGGATGGCAATACTCCCCGAATAAAGATAAAGTCAAAGGATATTCATAGCCGAAAAAACTCATGAAGCGATGTTATATAAGCCCTTAGTTTCAAATTTTTTCCCCATTTTGAAATTTATGTTTTATTATTCATTTAGTAACCAAGTTTTTTGAAAAATAAAGCAGAATAGACACTTTCTAAAATTTCAGGTATATTTTAAGCAATTACTACTGCATGAAAAGGATTTAGCAACTCATTCTTTATCGCTTCTCTTCTAAAATATTCAATTCATATTTTATATTAAAGATTAAGTTATAAGAGGCTCTAGCAATTTTTTTTATCTTAATCAAATTCTATCTTTTGGGCCAATACTTTCGACAATACTCCTGCGCATCCAATTACTATTTGAGTCGGCACTTTTAAACCCTTAAATGCGGTCAAGAATTTCACATTTCCATCATTTTTCTTTGAATTATTGACTTAATTATATATTTTTTTCTTAAACGATGTTTCGACAAATTTAAAATTGGGATAGATTTGGGTTTTGTGGATAGTCAATGCAAGATTTTCGGATTTCCTTCAATTTTTTGAATTCTGCTATAACCTCATAACTACTAATTATATTTTTGAAAAGTATAGTTAATTATATTAAGATTAAACTCCAAATTATGTAAAGAGAGATGATCTTATGAGTAAAAAGGAAGTAATTAATGGAAGAGCGCCGTTTAGTGATGCGGTTAAAATAGGGAATGCAGTATATATTTCTGGACAAATTCCAAAGAATCCAAAAACAGGAGCATGGGACTCAACCATAGAAGGCCAAACTACACAATGTTTGGAAAATATTAAAAAAATTTTGGAAAAAGCTGGCGGTAATGTCTCTGATATCGTAAAAATTACCGTTTTTCTAACAGATATTAGAAATTATGCTAAAATGAATAGTGCCTACATAGATTTTTTTAAGAAAAATGGAATTGAGAAAGAGCTTCCTGCTCGATCAGCTGTTCAAGTAGGAAAACTCATGTATGAAGAATGGAATATTGAAATTGATGCTGTAGCTATTCTTGAATAAGCGCAAAATATTAAATTATCTGTATTTATAGCGCGGTTTTTTTTTAATATTTTAAGATATTAGATAGAATTTTAGTCTGAATGCTTTTTTGGAGTAAAACCATGGCACGCATTATAATTGAAAAGCGGACCAGACCATAATTCACAATATCCCAACGCTTCAGGATTAGCTGAGCAATATTCATGAATATCATTACCTTCTACTAGGCAATTAAAGAAATAATAACATTCTTCACAGCTTAATTGCTTAATTGATTTCTCAGCGAAGTTTCCAGCTGAAATCCCAGCTGAATTATCCGGTTGTTTTTCGATTTGCATAGAAATCTCCTTTTTTATTTGATGTATTATTATTCATCACTTAAGAGTGTATTTAATTCGGCTTGAGAAAATACAGGCCCATCGATGCAGACAAATTTATTTCCGATATTACAACGCCCGCACTTTCCAATTCCACATTTCATCCTCCGTTCAAGAGAAAGATAGATTTGAGGATCTGTAAAACCCAATTCTCGAAGAACGGGAAGAGTGTATTTAATCATGATGGGTGGTCCACACACAAATGCAAGACTATTTTGTGGAGAAGGTGCGACTTCTTTAGTAATTGTTGGCACAAAACCCACTTTTTTATCCCAGTTTGGATGAGCTCGATCAATTGTTAAATAAACTCCAATATCATTCATTTTTTCCCATTCAGATAACTCAGATTTATAGCAGAATTCTCCAGGATTTCGACATCCGTAAATAATTGTGATATTTTGAAATTTCTTGCGGTTATCTGAATTTAAAATAAACACAATCAATGAGCGCAAGGTAGTAAAAGCAAAACCCCCTCCGATAATGACAATATTTTTTCCTTCTGCTTCTTGCATTGGCCAGCCATTACCAAATGGTCCTCTTATTCCAATTTTTTTCCCTATTTTAGCAGAATGAAGTTGACTGGTAACTTTTCCTGTTTTTTTCACGGTAAATAATAGATAATCTTCTTCAGTTGGAGAACTAGCAATTCCAATGGGAGATTCGCCCACACCAAACACATTTAATTCAGCAAATTGACCTGGAACAAAAGACTTATAAAATCTTTCTTTAGCATCTGGATCATCGAAGATTAACTTAAATGTTTTTAAATCATTTTCATCATTTTCTGAATTAATATTTTCAATAGTAACAATGTCTGGAATATAAGGATTTTGAATTAGCTGATGATTTTGTTGTTCTTTTAGCAGTTTTAGTCACCTTCTTGAACATTTTTTGCGATTTCTTGAACTTTAACTAAAGTTTTTCTAATATCTTGATTTACGGGGCAAACTTGAATACATCTACCGCAGCCCACACAACCTAAAATATCATAATTTTTAAGATAATAATTGAATTTATGATAAATTCTTTGCCGAGTTCTTTTTTCTCCAGCTGCTCGGGGATTATGCCCTGATGCTTCCAAGGTAAACAAAGGAATTTGACATGTATCCCAAATTCTGACTCTTTTTCCTATAGATTTCCCAACTATATCAGTTTTTTCAATTTTTTCTTGCACATCAAAGCAATGACATGTTGGACAAATGTAGCTACATGCGCCACATTTTAAACATGTACGGGCGATTTTTTGCCATATTTCATGGTTGTAAAGACCTTCAAGTTCCATTTCAATGTTATCTAAATTAAGGGAAACTCGAATTTGCTCACGGGCGTGAGAAGCATTTTGATCTTTTAATTTTAAATCTTCTAATGAAGCATTTGAGTAAGATTCAACGTAGGGCTTAAATTTCTCACCATTAGGAGAAATAATCTGAAAAAGATACTTTTCGGGTAATTCATATAAAACTGCATCGAAACCTTCTACCGAATATGGTCCACCATTTACAGATGTACAAAAACATGTTGTCATTGGCTCATTGCAAGCGATTCCAATAAGTAACGTATGATTTCGCTTATTAAAATAATAAGGATCGCTGTACTTCCCAGAAGAGAAGAATGTATCTAATATTTTAAAGCTACGTGCATCGCAATTTCTTATCCCAAAAATGATTTGATTATTAATTTCTGCTCCTTTTTCCGCAATCTTAATGTTGTTACCTTCTATTTCATAGGAAAAAAGCACTTCACTTTGTGGGAATAGAAATTTTTTTGGTGCTATACGAATATTTTGATATTCTGGAAATTCGTATTCTTCATTTAATACATCAACATAATCAAAAATTAACTCATTGTTTTTGGTTTTTTCTTTACTTTTATCTTTATTTTTATGAGTCGGAAGTATGAGTTTATATTCTTTATTTAATCTTTCCAAGAATATTTTTAGTTCTTCTTTTGGAATAACTTTGAAGCAGTCTTGACTATTTTGATTCTGATTTCCTGTCCCTTCCATGTATCTTTTCACACCTACCTATTCCTCACTCATAATAAATTCTTGAGGATCTTCATTATTATAAGATCCCAGTACGGATTTACTTCCCAATTCTACCTTTTCAATATTCCAACGATCTCGTACAGATTTTCGTAGTTTTTTATAAATTAAATGAATATCTACTCCTTCTGGACAAGCACGGGAACAAGCATCACATCCTGCACAACGCCCTGCTAAGTGGAGTGCTCGTGTCATATGGAAGAGAACCTTTTCAGAAAGATCGTCGTTTTTATCAAACCATTGAGGTTGGTTTTGATCTATGAAACATATCTTGCAATAACATAACGGACAAGCATTTCTACAAGCCATGCATAAAGTGCATTTTTCCAATTCACTAGTAAAATAATTCCATCTTTCTTGAGCTGCTTTGGCTTCAAATTCAATAACATCTTGATACTCATCAATTTTTTGATATTTCATTAATTCTTCAGAATTAGGTGTTTGTTTTTTGGCAGAAACTTCAATTTGGTAATCAAATTCATCTGGTATTTTGTTTTTACAGAATAAGCAAGAATCAGAAAGAATTTTATCGAAATTTATGATTTGTTCTTCTTTATGAGTCAAGATTTTAATCTTAGTTCCTTCAATACTTCCTTTTATTATTTCAGAATTTCCAATTATTTTCTTAATTTTATTTAAATCGATAATTCCGTAATCACAAGGCACTCCGATGATAATAACATCTTCTCGTTTAATTTGCTTCTCATTTATTAAAACAATTAATGAATGAATCTCACAGTTTTTTAAAATAATTCCTACTTTTTTGGTATGAGGTTGTTCTAAAAGAAATTTTACAAGATTTAAATTACAGTAATCTGTCCAAATTAAGCGCTCAATATCATCTTCTGATTCAATAAATAGAGGTGCTGCAGTTAATGGTAAAGGTCCGGGTTCAAATCCTAAAACATACTCCACTTCTTCTTCTAGTAGAATCTGCTTTACAATTCTTTTCAGTGAATTTTGTATTTCTTCCATTTTTCCAATTTTTTCTATTTCTTTATTCTCTTCTTTTTGTTCCATTTTAATCACCCCCACTCTTCATTTGGGTAAAAAGTCGATTGGGACCCAATTTCTTTACTTGTTCAGTAACCTTTTTAATAATTTTTGCAAAAGCGACTCCTTCAGCAGCAGATACCCATGAAAAATTAACACGTCCTTTCTCAATTCCCATGAATTCTAAAAGATCTTCGATTATGGAAAATTTTCGGCGTGCATAATAATTTCCAGATATGTAATGACAATCGCCTGGATGGCAACCACTAACAAGGACTCCATCCCATCCGACTTGCAAACTTTTCAAAATAAAAAGTGGATTAATTCGACCTGAGCATGGTACTCGAACAATTCGAACATTAGGGGGATATTGAATTCTGCTTACCCCTGCGAGATCAGCACCTGCATAACTGCACCAATTGCATAGAAAAGCCAGAATTTTTGGTTCCCACGATTCATCTGAAGTATTAGTAATTTCAATTTCATTAAGTGTGCTCAATTCGTTATTCTTTTTAATCTTATTAATTTCCTCTTCTTCCAAAATAGATGCTTGGCCAATATCCTTGATATCTACGGCTTGCTCTTCTGCATTTTTTATATTATTATGCATGTTTTCTTGATTTTTTATATTATTTGAATTCATAATGTATGGACCTCCACTATTTTAGCTCGTTAATAACGAGATACATTTCCTCATTGGTAAATCCGAATAAATCTATAGCGGAACCTCGACAACTAGCTGCACAAGCACCACATCCTTTACATAAGGCAGAATTTATCTCAGCAATATTTCGTTCCTCATTCATCGTTATAGCATTATATGCACAAATTTCTATGCATAAACCGCAACCAGAACACTTTACAGCATTAATTGATGCTACAATACCTTCTGTTTCAATTTCATCTTTACTCAAATATGTTAAAGCACGGGAAACAGTTGCATTAGCTTGCATGATTGATTCATCAATGGTTCGGGGAGAATGAGCTAATCCACATAGAAAAATTCCTTCTGTTGCAAAATCAACAGGTCGCAGCTTAACGTGTGCTTCCAAGTAAAACTTATCACTATTAAGTGGAACCTTTAACATAGGGGCTAATTTTTCATTGGATTCGTATGGAGGCCTTATTCCAACACTTAAGACTAAAAGATCTGGGTTTAAATCAAGTGAACCAATATTGGGTGAATTTACATGAAGAATTAGATTATTATTAATTTTTTCAAGTTCAGGAGGGGATTCAGGTTCAAAGTGGATAAAAAGAACACCTTTAATTCGAGCTTCTCGATAAAATTTTTCCTTAAGACCATAAGTCCGAATATCACGATAAAGGACAATAACCTCCTTTTCTGGATATAATTCTTTAAGTTTTAATGCATTTTTAATGGCTTCAGAGCAACAAACTCGACTACAATATGGATATTCCTCATTTCGAGAGCCGATACATTGAATCATCACAATTTTCTGAACATCTGATCCAATATCTTTCTTGAATAATTGTTTTTCAAACTCGATTTGAGTAATTACTCTTGGATCTTTAGAATATAAATATTCTGTAGGTTCATAAGGTACACCACCAGTAGCAACTATGATAATACCATGCTCCAAAGTTGTTTCTTTTCGTTCACCGTTATCAATATAATGGATGGTTGTTTTAAAATTTCCAATGAATCCATCGATCGATTCAATTTCGGTTCCCAAATATACATCCAATTTAGGATTTGAATTGGTTTGATTAATCAGATTTGAAATATAATCTTGAACACTCTCATGTGTTAGCATTTCATGAATATTTTTTGCAAATCCTCCCAATTCATTAGTTTTCTCAAGGATATAAGTATGAAATCCCTGTTTTGCAAATCCTAAGGCAGCAGTTAAGCCAGAAATTCCGCCGCCAATTACCAAAACCTTATGTGACATCTTTAAAATAGTTCTTTTGAGCGGTTCAATTTTATTCGCCTTAGCCACAGCCATTCTAACCAAGTCTTTTGCTTTCTGAGTAGCTGCTTCAGGTTCATGCATATGTACCCAACTACATTGATCTCTGATGTTTGCCATTTCAAAAAGATATGGATTTAACCCAGCTTCTTGAAGTGTTTGCTGGAAAAGCGGTTCATGTGTTCGAGGAGTGCAAGAAGCTACAATGACTCGATTTAAATCATGAGTTTGAACACTTTCGACTATTTTTTGTTGAGTATCTGCAGAACATGTATAAAGATTATCTTCAGAATATTCGACATTCTCCAGCTTACTAGCATATTCAACAACTCCAGGCACATCAACAACGCCACCTATGTTGATCCCACAATGACAAATAAATACTCCAATTTTTGGGGGATCACCTTGAACATTTCTTTCAGGTGGCAATTCTTTCTTTGTGACAAGGGTATTTCGAGCAGAATTTAACAAAATATTTACATGTGCAGCACTAGCACTTGCTTGAATAACACTTTCTGGAATATCCTTTGGTGAACTAAATGCTCCACACACGTAAATACCTGGTTTTGATGTTTTGGATTGTTCAAATGTGTCTGTTTGGCAGAAATTGTATTCATTAAGTTCAATACCCAATACTTTACTTAATTCTATAGCATCAGAAGGTGGAGTTAATCCAACACTAAGAACAACCATGTTATATTCTTCAGTTTTTATTGTGCCATCTTCAACTTCATAATTTAAGATCAAATTATCATTATCAGGATTCTCCGCAATAGAAGAAATCCGGGAGCGTATATATTTGATTCCATATTCATCTTTAGCTCTATCAATATACTTATCAAAATCCTTACCGTAAGCTCTTATATCCATTGTGAAAATTGTAGGATTTACTTGGTGTTGATGTTCTTTGGCGATTACAGCTTCTTTTGCTGTGTACATACAGCAAACAGAAGAACAGTAGGGATGAGCATGATGAACATCTCTTGATCCAACACACTGAATAAATGCAACCTTTTCAGGAATTTCTCCATCAGAAGGCCGTAAAACCATCCCTGAATAGGGACCACTAGCACTTAAAATTCGTTCAAATTCGATACTCGATACTACATTTTTATACTTCCCATATCCATACATCTTTAATGGAGAAGGATCGAATTCGTCAAAGCCAGGTGCTAAGATAATTGCGCCAATATTGATAATTTCTTCAACTTTTTCTTGAGAATATTCCACTGCATGAGCTTTACAAACACTTTGACAAATACCACAACCAATACATTTTTCTTTATTGATTGAAAAAATTAAAGGAACAGACTGTGGATATTTAACAGAGATTGCATGATTAATAACCATTTTTTCATTATATATATCGATACTCTCCATAGGACATTCTTGAGCACAAACTCCACATCCAGTACAAGCATCTTGATTGATATACAGTGGATTTTTTAATAAACGAACTTGAAAATTCCCCGCTTCACCTTCTAAACCAAGGATTTGGGAATTAATTATAAGATTGATATTCGGATTGCGCCCAGTCTCTACGAGTTTTGGTGAAAGTATACACATCGAGCAATCATTGGTTGGAAATGTCTTATCTAATTGAGACATAACACCTCCAATACCTGCGCTTTTTTCAAGTAAATAGACTTTAAATCCGGATTCTGCTAGATCCAATGATGATTGAATTCCAGCAATTCCACCTCCGACAACTAAAACTGCACCAATTTTTTCCATGTTACTTCACTTTATTCAATTGCAATATATATTGGACTCAAATCCTTAATTGTTGTTAAATTAACCAATCCCCTCTGCCGTAAAACTAATATATGGCTTAAAACTTCGCTTGATGCAAGTTTAAGTTTTCTTGAGAGATCTCGCACAGAACTGGGATTATTTTTAAGAGTTACGTAAATATAATTACGGATATATTCAGTTTGGACTGCCTCTTCCAATATATTAGCATATTTATCTTCATCGACTTTTTCTTCATAAACATTTCCTTGATTTAAAATACTTCGTTCCCTTCCAACCAATTTCCGAATTCTTCCATCTGATACGACTCGCTTAATTGCTTCCATCTTTGAAATCAGAGATTTTTCTGGAAAATCTTTATTTTTGGGTGAAAGTGGGGAAGGTCCCATTGTCCTTATGTTTTCAGTAAAATCGGATACAATTTGGCTAAAATATGTGCCTTCAGCAGCTGAAACCCAATTTAATTCAACCCTCTTTTCTAACTCGATATTTTTTAGTAAAATTTGAAGCATTTCATAATTTGCTTTAGCTTCGTAATTTCCTTCACCATAGTGACAATCACCTAAATGACAACCAAGTATTAGAATCCCATCAATTCCCTTTAAAAGAGCATCAGCAACGAAAACAGGATCAACCCGACCACTACACATAACTCTAATAACACGAATATTTGGAGGATATTGAAGTCTACTGACTCCAGCTAAATCTGCTCCTGCATAAGAGCACCAATTACACAAAAATCCTAATATTTTAGGCTCAAAGTCTTTTTTAACTTCAGATTTATTATTTGGCTCAATGTTATCCTTACTTTCAGTCACTTGTTGTTCCCTCCAATAGTGCCGCAATCTGAGATTCAATTTGATTATCGGTAAAATGTCGCATTACAATAGCATGTTCAGGACATGTCGTAGCGCATGCACCACATCCTTTACACAATACTGCAGTAACGACCACCTTATCATCTTCATCTCTTGAAATAGCTTTATAATTACATTTTTTCAGACAAACTTCACATTGAATACATTTATCTTGATCAATCCATGCAGTACCCCCTTCAACACTGAATTTTCCCTTTTTCAATATCCGACTGGCTCTGGAGGCTGCAGCATATCCTTGTGAAATAGATTCTGGAATATTACCAGGCCATCTACAAGTACCACATACGAATATTCCATCATTTGAAAAATCTACAGGTCGTAATTTTATGTGAGCTTCAAGGAAAAATCCATACTCATCGATTGGAACTTTTAGCATTTTAGAAAGTGATTCGCTCTCTGGATATGGAATTAAAGGAGTGGATAGCACCACTAAATCACATTCAATCTCAATATTACCATTTTGGGAGAAGTTGTAATAAATAACGCTATGATCAGTAACTTCTGGAGGATGTGCTTCATCGTATCGAGAAAAAATAATTCCTTCCTTTCGAGTGTCTCGATAAAATTCTTCTTGATACGTTCCAGAAGTATAAATATCACGGTTTAAAATAAAGATCTCTGTTTCTGGATTATTCTTTTTAATAATTCGTGCGTTTTTCATGGCAGTCATACAACAAATTGTCGAACAATATGGTCGTTCGGGTATTCTAGACCCTACACATTGAATCATTACTATTTTCTGATAAGTAAATTGATCTTGTTTTAGTAATTCTTCTAATTCTTTCTGCGTAATAACCCGTTTGCCATCATAATTATAATATCCTTCAGGTTTTAATACATCCGACCCTGTAGCGACAATAATAGCTCCAACCTTCACACTTCTCTCTTGTTTTGACTCCTCTCCTTTTTCCTTTTCAGTAGATTGAATTTTAATATCAAAATTTCCAATATATCCCTCAATAGATGAAATTTCTGAAGAGGTGTAAACTTTAATCAAAGGATTAGAAAGTATTTCATCCCTTTTTCTTAATATTTGTTCGGGATCCATGTTATTCGGAAATAATTTATGAAGGGTAAGTAATTGACCGCCTAATTGCGGTTTTTTTTCTACAATAATTGTTTGAAAACCTTGATTTGCTAATATCTCAGCCGCACTCATTCCACTAATTCCTCCACCAATAACTAAAGCAGATGGTTCAACATCGATTTGATGTTTTTCGAGTGCTTCCAATAAACTCGCTCTAGCTACACCCATTCGAATTAAATCGCGGGCTTTTGAAGTTGCCTTTTCGTGATCCATTTGATGGACCCAAGAACATTGTTCACGAATATTAACAAATTCAAAAAAATAAGGATTTAATCCCATTTCTTTACAAATACCTTGAAACAAAGGCTCATGAGTACGTGGAGTACAAGCAGCAACTACAACGCGATTTAAGTTATTTTCCTTAATTCCTTTTTTGATTGCTGATAATCCTGTTTCAGAACATGTATACAAATTTCTTTGGGTGAAAACCACATTATCCAAGGTTTTAGCATATTCAGTTAAAGAGGGAACATCTAAAATGCCGCCGATATTTGTTCCACAATGACAAATGAAAACACCAATCCGAGTTTCTTCTTTTTTCTTCATTTTCATCACCGATTTAGTTTATACAAGTATTCAGCGGCTTTTGCAGCTGCCCCTGAAGCATTCACCACAGAATGAGGAATATCCATGGGACCAAGACAAGTTCCGCATGCAAATATTCCAGAAATATTAGTGCTGACAGGAGTTTCGAGATTAGTTTTTATAAAATTAAATTCATCTAATTCTAAATCTAATATACTTGTTATTTTATCCGAATTTTTTGTTGGTATCATAGCTGAAGCCAATATAACCAATTCAACTTTTTTTGTTTTTATTTCAAATGTATTCAAATCTTCATAATATAGAATAGGATTATCATTTTCATCGATTTTAATTTCAGCAACTTTACCTCGAATATACTTGACATTATATTCATTTTTCGCTCGATCTACATATTTTTGAAAGTTTTTCCCACCAGCTCTAAGATCTATATAAAAAATGTATGATTGCAATTCAGGATCATGTTCTTTAGATAAAATTGCATGTTTTGTTGAATATGTGCAACAAATTGATGAACAATATGAATTTGTCCGTATATCCCGTGATCCTACGCATTGTATGAATGCAATTGTCTTTGGAGGTTTATTATCTGATAATCTTCGTATATGTCCACTAGTTGGACCAGAAGCACTAATCATTCGTTCATATTCTAAACCTGTAATTACATTCTTGTATCTTTTATATCCATAAAGATGCAGAGGGCTTGGATCATATTGGTTTGATCCAATTGCGACAATAATTGCATCAGTCTCTAAATGATATAACTCATCCGTCTGCATAAAGTCTATAGCATCTTTTGGACAAACTTTTTGGCAAAGACCACAGACTTCTTTATTTTTATCCAAATTTTTCAATCGTAAGCAGTATTCCTTATCGATTGCCATAACTGCGGGAATTCCTTGCAAATAATACAAGTAAATTGCTTTTCTTTTTCTCATTTCCATATCAAATTGATCATCGACTTTAACAGGACATTTTGCAACACATTGCCCACAGTTAATGCATGCACTCTCGTCAACAAATCTAGCTTGTCGCTTTAATGTTACATCAAATTTTTTTCCAATCTTTTTCACAGCTTCAATTTGAGTTAAAGAATGAATTTTAATTTGTGGGTGACGAAAGCAATCAGAGAGTTTTGGGGCAAGTATACAAATTGAACAATCATTGGTGGGTAAAGTCTTATCTAACTGAGCCATTCGACCTCCAATGCACGGTTTTTGTTCAATCAAATCAACTTGATAATCCATATCACCTAAATCGAGAGATGCTTGAATTCCTGCAATTCCACCCCCGATGATCATCACTCTTTTAGTGTGCTCTTCCAATTTTACTCACTTCTGTTCCGATCTTATTGATTTTCAATTAAATTTAGTTCTTCCAAAATTTTCTTTGGTTTAATACCATGAAATTTTAAACTAATTTCCTTATCACTAAATCCTAACGCGAGAGCAACTAATTCTGTCAAATACAATACTGGAATTTTAAAGTCAGTTCCATATATTTTATTTACTGCCTTTTGTTGATAATCAAATTGTAAGAAACAAGAAGGACAAACAACTGTAATTACATGGACTCCTGCCTTTTTCATTTCTAATAGCTTTTGATAAAGCAATTCATAACTGAGATCTTTATCAGTTTTTAATAAAGGATTTCCACAACATTGCAGTTTTCTATCATAATCTACACTTTCTGCACCTAAAGTATTAATTATTTCATCAACTGTGGTTGGTTCAAAAGGATCATCCCATTGAATAACATCAGATGGACTTAAGAAATGACAGCCATAATGCACTGCAACTTTTAACCCTTTTAATGGATGTGTAATTTTAGATTTGATTAATTCAAGATTTTCATATAAAACTTGAGCAGCATGCTTTACATCTACTCTTCCTTCTAATTTTCTATCGATCTTAGCCAAATTTGAGTTTACTTCTTCTTTTTTCTCAGGTTCTTTAGCAAGAATATGATCGACCATTTTTAATGTCTCAACACACCCTGAACATAGACTTATAATATCATTTTTTTTGTTATCTACTAAAGTCAAATTTCTGGCTCCTAATGTTAACCAAGTGGTCTGATCAACAGCAGATATACCAGTAGGATCTGGACAGCATGATGCATTTTCGATATTTGTCATAGGTATTTTTAGTTTTTGAAATACTTTTTTTGCAGAACCCTCAATAAATGGAAGACGAGCAGGAATTACACAACCTAAAAATAACTTGTGTTCGTTCACATTTGAATCGTTTTCACTAATATTTGAATTTATTTGCATATCAACTTCTTTTTCAATTTTCTCACTTGATTTTAACATTATTTATCACCCTTCTCATTCTCTTCTGGCTTGTTTGAACTTTTATCTTCAAATCTTATTAATTTTTTAAATCCAATATTGGTTAAAAGAGTCTGAATTTCGCTTATATCTGCAGTTTTATATTCTTCAAGTCCTAATTTCTTTCTACGTTTTAGAATTGCATCAGAAAAAGGCAAAGCAACCCCAGTTTGGAAAATAGTTTTTGCTTGAGAATTATATGCTTCAGGTATTTTTCCCTCTTTAACAATGGTGTTTTTGATTACATCAAATATTTCAACTAATTCTACTTTCTGAGGACAACTTTCTACGCATTTTTGACATGTTAAACAATACCAAACATTAGGTTGTTGCATATCAATTAGCTGTTCTCTTAATCCTAATAAGGCTGCTTCAATTATTTTTCGAGGATTAAATTTGCCATCAGTAATTCGAGCTACGGGGCAAACGCCACTGCAAGTTGCACATTGATAACAATAATTTAATGAAACATTAAATCTGAGTAATTTATGTCTAAGATTATAATCTATGGCCAGTGTCATGAGTATTCCTTCTTAATGTTGGTAAATGATCACAAAAATTCTAAATATATAGTAAATGGATCATAATTAATCCAAATATTAATTAAATGGATCATTTTTTTCCTAAAGATATTTTAAATTCGTTATTGGTAATTTTAAATCTTTTTAAAATGCGTTCGCTGAGAATAATGAAATGATTTTTTAATCATTAAAGGAACTAACAAAATTTATTAAGAAAGAAAAATAAAATGAAGAAGAATGACTGTGGAAGACCCAAATTCAGATGATATCAAAAACAAAATTCGAATTTTCCAGTTAAATGATGAGAAAGCGGAATTTGAAGAACTTGAATTAGATGCAGATGTGGAAATATCTCAATTATTAAAATCTGAAGTAGTTCTTTATTTCATTCAACCTAAAACTTTTAGGTCTTATATATGGGCAGGTTCACAGGCAAGCACAAGAATGAAATTTATCGCAGCAAATGCAGCTACAAGAATTAGAGATAAAATTGGACCTGCAATAAAAATTTCGACAATTGAAGAAGATGATGAACCTAAAGCGTTTAAAATCCTAATTGGAATAGAAGAAGCAATAGATTATGAAGAAGAACAAACTGGGCCAGCATATGAAGGTCGAATAGAAGATGAAGTACTGCTGGAAGAAATGTCTCTTGAAAAAATATTGCTAACTCTAGAAAAATTAGAGGTACCAGAAAACTCTATACGTGAAATGGTTATTGTCGGAGATGAAATATATGGTTATCATGAAACTTACAAAAAATATTTTGGAGAGTTAATTAAAGAACGAAAACTATACCCTTTGGAAGAATCTATACCAGATGGAATGTATAGACAAGAAGATTTATATCCTCGAATTCTCATGAGCCACAACCGAGTAGTTTTAATTGAACTATTTAGGAATATGACACCAAAAGAAATCGAAGAAGTCAAAATGGAAGAAAAAAAATTTTTCGAAATTAAGCAAGCAGAAAAACCTTTTGCAGAATCAGAATCCACAAATCCTGAAAGAATAAATTCTCAGTAAAGAAATAAAATGCATTGCATCATAAAATATACTCTAAAATATACCGAAAAATATTACTAATATTATACCTAAAAATATAAATAATTACCAAATTTGGAGATATATGAATATGAGCCCAGCACCTACTCGACGACCACGAAACAGAAATAGAAATCAAAAAATTATCGCAAAAAGACAGTGGATTGCTTACAGTATTATTTTAGTTGTATTAATCTCTGTGATCATAGCTATAGCATTAGCTGGTCGATAGAATTGAATTTCGATTATTTACTATTTTTTATCAATTTTATGAAAAATTAAATTGTCATTATTGTGAATTTTTTAATATTTTAACCATAATTGAATATAATCCTGGACAACCTGCAATAAGATCATATTTTGAATTTAAGGTAAATATTTCATCTGATATTGATTCACCCTTTGAATTCATGATAAATCCGCCTGCTTCTGAAAGTATTAAAATTCCTGCTGCAATGTCAACAATCCGAAGAACTCCCCGCACATCAAAATATAAATCCATAATTCCCGCAGAAATAAAACCAAGTTCTAAAGCACATGAACCTAAAATTCGTCGTTTTGAAACAGATCGAAAAAGATTCTCATTTTGAACAATTAAGTCTTTACACATTTCAGAAGAATCTAAATCAGTTCCTAATACAGCTTGATGGATATCAGTAATAGGAGAACTATAAAGCTTTTTGCCATTAAGATACGCACCTTTTCCCTTTTCTGCTACATATTCATCTCCTGTTTGAAGACTGATCAATACGCCAATTTTTATTGCTGAAATACGCGGTTGAGTCGCTATTGCAATTGATACACATGAAAAAGGAATTCCACGCATGGCATTACTTGAACCGTCAACTGGATCTAAAATAATATATAATGGTGGATAATCATCCAAATTAATCTTATCTAAAGAAGAAATACTATGTCGCTTATTACCATCCCAGAAATATGTACCTATCTCCTCAGAAATCATTACAAATGGCTTTTTCAATGATTCTAACGAAGAAACAATTATATTTTCAGCAACTTGATCGATATGTGCTGTTATATCACCTCCAGCACCCATTGAAAGTTTACGTCGAGCTAATTCAGTTCCATAAATATCAATTAATGCATTGAATGCTTTTTTTCCAGCGTCAATTAAATGGTTTGTCCAAGTAGAATAATTCACCAAATAATACCCCTCCTAAAAAAAATAGATAATATTAAATTTTTAATTAATATTAATGAATGATTAGCTTTGTTCATTACTGGCGATCAGCTTTGTTCATTACTGGCGATCAGCTTTGTTCATTACTGGCGATCAGCTTTGTTCATTACTGGCGATCAGCTTTGTTCATTACTGGCGATCAGCTTTGTTCATTACTAATGTTCTGCTTTAATTTTGATCATTAAAAAAAAATATAAAATTATGAAAATAATCCAGGTTCTTTGAACGGTGCAGCGGCGCGAATTCGCTGTCGTGAGAGAGTCTCGGAGATTTCATTATATTTTTGAATTAAATCGGGTGTTAATGAAGCTGCAATTTTAGATAGTGCAAATTCAAGATGAGAATACTCAATTGTCTCAAAATCCTCCAATTTTTCCCGAATTGCTTGCATACCCGCTTCTCTGATAACATTCTCTAAATCAGCACCACTATATAACTCAGTTCGTTCAGCGATAGAATGTAGATTAGCTTTTGCTTCTTCTGAAAGTGGCATATTCTTGGTATGAACATCTAAAATCTTTATTCGAGATTTTAGATCAGGAGCTGGAACATAAATTAAACGATCAAAGCGCCCCGGTCTAAGTAATGCAGGATCCAAAATATCTGGACGATTTGTGCTGGCAACAACAATAACACCCTTACGATCTTCAATTCCATCCATTTCAACTAATATTTGGTTTACTACCTGCATTCCAACATTTGATCCTGATGAACCCATCCCGCCTCCTCTATTGGCAGCAATTGCATCAATCTCATCAAAGTATATAATCGAAGGAGCAGAAAGTCGAGCTTTTCTAAAGATTTCTCGAATAGCTTTTTCACTTTCCCCAACCCACTTTGAGAAAATCTCAGGACCTTTTACAGTTAGAAAATTCAATTCAGATTCGGTTGCAACAGCTTTTGCCAACATTGTTTTACCGCATCCTGGAGGTCCGAACAATAACACACCATTGACTGCCCTAATGCCTGCTTTTTTATATAGATGGGGATACTTTAGAGGCCATTCAATACTTTCTTTTAATTCTTGTTTTACACTATCAAGACCACCGACTTCTTCCCATTTAATATCTGGAACTTCAATCATTACTTCACGCATGGCACTTGGTTCAACCATTGTAAGTGCACTTTGGAAATCGTCATCAGTTATTCGTAAGCTTTCCAAGATTTCTGGTGGAATTGGTTTATCTAAATCTATATTTGGTAAAATTTTCCGCAAGGATGAAATGGCAGCCTCTCTCGCAACTGCCATAATATCAGCACCAACAAATCCATGAGTTTGTCGCGCATATTCATTAAGATCAACATCCTCGTGTAAAGGCATACCTCGTGTGTGAATCAAGAAAATTTCCTTTCTCCCTTCTTGATCTGGAACCTTTAATTCGATTTCTCGATCAAACCTTCCAGGTCGCCGAAGAGCTTCATCAATAGAATTGACTCGATTTGTGGCTCCAATTACAATGATTCGACCACGACCCTTCAAACCATCCATTAAGCTTAATAGTTGCGCAACAACACGACGTTCTACTTCACCAGAAACGTTTTCCCGTTTCGGTGCAATAGAATCAATTTCATCAATGAAAATAATTGTGGGAGCCTTATCTTCAGCTTCTTTGAATATTTTGCGAAGTCGCTCTTCAGATGCTCCATAAAATTTACTCATAATTTCTGGACCATTGATTGTGATAAAAGTAGCATTAGCTTCTTGCGACACTGCACGCGCCATTAACGTTTTTCCAGTTCCTGGCGGACCATGTAATAGAACACCTTTTGGTGGATCTATATTAACTCTATGAAATAACTCTGGATGTTTTAAAGGTAATTCAACCATTTCACGCACACGCTGAATTTCATCACCAAGACCACCAATATCATCGTACGTTGTAATTTCTCCCATAGAATTCGTAGCAACAAAACCTTCTTTGATTTCTATTTTAGTGGAATTCTGAACTTGAACTATACCTTTTGGATTAGTTTCCACAACTGCAAATTTGACTTCACCAATGGAGACGGTTGGAGTTTTAAGAAAAGGCATCATTTCACGCAATTCTTTATAGGGTCCTTCCCCCGATTCTTTTTTAGCTAAATTCGAACCTGAAATATTAATTATATCTCCAATCTTTAAAGGTTTGTTAAGTAAATTCAGTTTTATTTGGTGTGTTGTAGAAGATAATTTTAAATCTGATTGAATAAGACTTAATACTACTTTATTTGCTATTTTATAATAACACTTACGAACTTTCACATATTCCCCTATTCCTACACCTGCATTTCTCCGAGTTAATCCATCAATACGAATAATTTCCTTCTGGCTTTCAGAAGAAGGAAAAAGAATGGCAGCTGTAGTTTTTTTTCCTATTATTTCAATTATTTCGCCAGGAGTCAGCCCCAATTCACGAATTACACTAGTATCCATTCTGCACATAAATCGACCGGCTGAACTTTTAGCTATTTCTTCAACCCGAAGTGTTTTCATCGGTCGATCATCTTCTGTTGATGCCATGTCACTCATTGCCATATGTATCAACATAATAAAGAAATGAAAGGGTTAAAATTTTGGGGATCTTGATTATAATGAATTGAGGGCTATTTTTAATAACGAAGGATCAATTCACTGACACCTCGGTTTGATTTTTTTTCCCCCAATTTTCGTTTAATTGAAATAGTCGTTTAATTCCTGAATTATTCCATTCATTAAAGAGAATTTTTGGACTAAATTTGTGCGAGACAAATGCAATTTCTAAGATTTCTGGGTTATTTTTGGCGATAATAAATGCCCGAAGTCGCTGTTCTAAACCCTCAGCTGTTTTAGGGCCAGTTAAATGAACACGAGACTCAATCACACTATTTATATTCTCCGCTAGATTATCTGATATAGACTTATGCCAATATAAGTCTTGTGTTTCCCTAAAAGCAGCTGCAACTGCAGGAAGCACATTTTTTGCCAATATTAGAGTTTTACGAGAAGGGTCAATTTTGGCATATCCCCGTTTTCCTCTGTCAAAAACTGTAAAGAGGCCTTTCCGTCCTCGCTTCATTTTTGGTTTTAGATTTTTTCTTTGTTTTCTTTGCCCATTCTTCACTCCTTTTGGTCTTCCCCGCTTTTTTGGTACTGGTAGACTTAAATTATCTTCATTCACTAAGTAAAAATACTCTCTCTTGCCCCGTTTTTTAAAAAAATTGGTTTTGAGACCTATTTTAGTGATTATCCGCTTCGTTTTTTCATAATCAATATGCCAAATACCAGCCTTATCATAGGGTTTTTTATGCTTATGAATTACTAAGGTAATTTTACGCATTAAATTCTTGCTCATTGTTTGTGTAGCACCCCATGCATCGGCAGTAACTACATTTATCGGCAATTTTGTATTTCGATTCGCTTCCTCAAAGACTTCACGGATGTCTTTTTCGTTCCTCGTTTTTGAAACCTTTATTCCAAGAATTTTATGACTGGTATAGCCCGTGGACATGATAATATAAAACGGTACACTGTTAATTCGAATGAAAGGTTCATCTTCTGCAACCGCAGTATCATTCGTTAATTCCACAACCAGATTTTTTAATCCCTGCAGATTTGAAATTGTTTTCTCTATCTTAGAACGTAAATAGCAGATAAGAGTATCAGAAACTCCATATTTTTCGGCTATAGCACTCTGGCTGATTTTTCCTTTCATGATTTCTTTTGTCATCTTGCCAAGCATGCCGTCAAGCACTTCTCTGACACCTCCAGATGTAGTCAAGGCAAATTGTCGGGCAGTATTGTGAGTTTTATTGAATAAGCATGCAGGATTTTTACACTGATAATATTGAACCCTTCTTCCTTTCCGTTTATGAGTGCCATATACTCCGACGACAGCAGAGCGACATTCTGGGCACAAAACAAGTATTATTTCTAGAATTTCTTCCCTTCCATCTTCGAAATTAATGCATAATGGCTCGAATAATGGAGGGTATTCCTTTTTAGGGCGTCCTACCATAGGATAACACATGATCGACACGATTTAAACATTTCCAAAACATCGGTTTGCGAACTGACTTGAAATAGATGATTAAAAAAATCTACGTTTTATTCCTAAATTTCAATAAATTTGCCAAAGACAATTCTTTGAAAGATAATTTAGGAATAATTTAAAAAATAGGCTTTCTCTTAATTGATCCTTTATCTTTAAAAATCATCGAATTGAGTAAAAAAGTGAATAAAATTTCCGTTGAAACTGTATTTATCGAATGTTGAAATAACCATATCAAAAAATTTTTTCTTAAAGAAATAAAAAAGTCTAAAAAAGAAGGTGAAACATTTTTTAAATTGCGTAATGTAATAATAGATTCAAAATTATTATTCTCTAAAATATTCGGATTTTGTTTAGATTCTTGCTTTACATGGAGCATTTTAGATTTAATCTTGTTATTATTTTGTAATTTCAATAATAAATCTATTAATTTCTGGAATATTTCAGGTTCAATATACCCATGAATAATTTGATTCCATAATTCCCGTGTTTGAAGATCTAATTGATGTTTTATAGAATTATTACTTAAACTATCATGGTTATTTTTATTATTGTTTAAGGGAACATTAGATTTGAAAGATTTTTTTTTTGTAATAGCCATATTCTGCTGATTTGATTGATGAAAGCTCGAATTTGAATAAAAGATGTTTTGAAATTCTTGATTTAATCGATCTAAAAATATCGATAATTTTTCATTTTTTGGAGAAAAAACCATTTTAGGGTGATCCCAAGCATATTTCTTTCCCGGTTTATCGAATTGATTTGCGATCCGTTGAATTACATCATGTGGGACTTGAAACTCTCGATTATCATTCCACTTCAAGCAAGTTTCGAGAGAAGTATCTAAAAATATAGAAAAATAATATGCATTCATTTTTTTTGCTAAATGGAGCATATCTCTTCGCATTGAATTAAGATAATGCATATCATCCAAGATAATAAGTGGTAATTTCAAATTTGATGAATTATTTTTATCTTTGGTTTGAGATTTTTTCTTATTAATATTTTGCAATATGGTTTCAATTTGGTTTTTCTTTTCTGCAATGACAATTTCTTCCCGTTCTGGATAAAAATTATCTCCGAATAATTCCCTACGAATTCTATCAATATCAATAATGATTATTGGCTCAAATTTTTTTCTTATTTTTAAGTTTTGCGCAATATTCAGTGCTAAAAGACTTTTTCCTGAAGCAGGTAAACCAATCAAGCAAATAATTATGGCATTTGGATTCATTTTATATCACCTATTCTATTCTCTCCAGTTTCTTTTTATTCTATACTATTTTTATATTTTTTTTATTAAAGTTTTTTAGTTTCGTTTTTTTTTTTAGAATTAACTCGAGACTGAAAATTATTTACCAAATCCCATTTTTGCTCTTTACTTAATTGCTTGATTGCATACTCTTTTTTCATAGCTTCACTCCGAGTTAGAAAAGTCTCAAAATAAACCAACTCTATATCCTTTCCTCGTGTATAGCGCGCCCCTTTCCCTTTTTGATGTTGTTCAAATCTAACTATAAGATTTTGAGTAGAACCAGTATATAAAGAAACATTTCCAGTTATCCGATTTACACATTTTAATATATAAACATAAAAGATTGGCACGATAGGTTCACAGAGATTAATTCTTTATTAGAGTTTGTTTAGCAGTGAAAGAACTTTTTTTTATTATTTTATTAATTTATAGCATAGAAATTTCATATCATTTAATTCTCGATGATCTCGATGGAAGAGAAAAGAATTTTTCACTATTGATTGTAGTCTGAAATGCTACATCTTCAAGAGATATTTCCTTCAAATAGGCAATTTCCTGAGCGGCATAAACGACATATTGAGGTGAATTATGGAGTAATGAGGAATAGGGTTTCAAAAAAGGAGAATCAGTTTCGAGTAAAATACGTCCTAAAGGAACTTTCATTGCTAATATCCGATGGATTTTTTTATAAACGACCGAAGTTGGAACTGTAAACATCCAATTATCTTGAGTTAATGCAATGTCTAAATATTTCTGAGCACCTCCAAAACAATGCAATAAAACCCCAGGAATATCTTGATATCGGGACTCTAATAAAATTTTAATTGCCTGTTTTTCTGCATTCCTACAATGAATGACTACTGGTTTCTGAAGCTCTTGAGCTAGATCCAATTGTCGTCGGAAAAATTCTTCTTGTCGTTTTCGGAGTGTTAAATCTTTTGTTTCCCAATAATCTAAACCAATTTCTCCAATTCCAACAAATTTCTTTGTATATCTGAACAACGCAGCTTTAAATAACTCCCAATTTGCATTTGCTTTAATTGATTCCTCTGGATGAAGGCCAACTACATTAAATACATTATTAAATTTTTCTTGAAGATTTAAGCAAGCAATAAGATCATCATAATTTATCCCAATATTAATAATGCGATATACGTGATTCTTTTCAGCAGCAGAGATTATCTGATCTATTTTATGAAGCAATGTTGGCCAGAGTAAATGAGCATGAGAATCAATAAATTCTATTTTGTCCTCATTTAAAGTAATAGTTGGGGGTTCTTCTTCAGATGGAGCCATAAGATACTTAATTTTTTTTTAGGTAAATCCTTTAGGATCTCATCGGTAATTGTTCATTAAGGAGATTAAAGTGCCGCGTGGAATTGTAATTATTGATTGGGATGCATTCGAAGGTGGAATTATCTCATTTAAATATCCTGAATCGCTTGATGTTCCTACAAATTTAGTGCAATTACTACAAATATCTCATACATTTAGTGATGGACTTCTCACTCTCAAAGATGGAAGATTTCACGCCGTTTCTGTTGGTAATGAAACTCTTGAAAAAGTAATTGTTCTTATTCTCTCTGAATTTGAAGATGAGAATGACTTCTTTGATATTGTAAACACCATGAATAGCGTTGTTACTGATGTAAATGAAGAAGAACAATTAAAGAACCAACTTATAAGATTATTCCAACTCTCTCAATCAGTATTCAAGGCGAGAGATGCGGTTTTAAATAAATTAGCTGAAGAAATAACAGAATTAAAGAATAAAGAAATAGATATGAAGCAATCATTAGAATGGCTCATTAGACATGAAGAGTCGATAGATAAATTAATAATTTTTCTCTTATTAAGATATGGTCCTTTGGATCCAGGACATTTACTACCATATATATATAAAACTCAAGAATTACTAAAATCAAAAACAAACAATGTTCAAAAAGATAAAATAATCAAGAATAAACTTAATACCACTTTTAATGAATCAAAAATAAAGTTAGATACAATAGGAAATATTGGATTATCAAAAACGTCTCATATCGAAAAAAAACATAATAAAACTCCTGTTGAAATTGAATTTCGTAAATCTACACTGATTTCTCAAATGGATTTAGAAAAAATACTACAAAAAATGGCAGAAAACAATATTTTAAAGGAAGATATGGAAGGAAGGTATCACCTTTTAATACATTATGGTTTTGATTAAAAATAGATATAAAAATGGATATAAAAATGGATATAAAAGAGGATATAAAAGATAAAAAAAATTTTAAAGTGCTAAAATTCGCTTGTATCTTCCGATAAGGTAATTAATGTAGAAGATTTCTTAATTGCAAAATCTTTGCGCAATTGCATCATAAAAGCGGTCATTTCTTGCAAATTGTTTAACTCAACCTTTATAATCAAATCATAATCACCATAAATCATATGAACCTCTTTCACTTTATCTATCTTTTTCACATCTTGAAATATTTGTTGGGTGGCACTTGAATCAGTCACTAATAATATAAATGCCACTACTTTATCGTCTCGACTCATTTTTTTCTCTCCATTAATATTTCTACATTTTTACATACTTTCATAAGTAAATAACGTTCTATCTTTACTTACAGTAACTTTGAATAAAAAAAGATTTCGTTTTTCGATAAAATTAAAGATCCAGAGATCAATATTTTTTATTTCTTTGATAATAGAATCGGTGATTTATGATTAATCAAGATTTAATCTTGAGGAATTACAATCATAAATTTACATCGATCTGTCTTTCCTTGCAATCGACATTCTAATTCTTGTGCAAAACAGTGCTTACCAGTCATTTTTTCTACCAGACCAGCATATAATCCTG
Organism: Candidatus Harpocratesius repetitus; assembly: GCA_021498095.1. Taxonomy (GTDB): domain Archaea; phylum Asgardarchaeota; class Lokiarchaeia; order Sigyniarchaeales; family Promethearchaeaceae; genus Harpocratesius; species Harpocratesius repetitus. Next base: position 2,850,354 of record JAIZWK010000001.1, read on the forward strand.
CTTCAAAAGAGCAAAATCCTTGTGGAATTGCCATTCTAGGAATCTCTATATCTTTACATGAATTGCATTCATCTAATTCAAATGTAATATGTTCTTTATTTTCTTCCAACACGTAGAATGTACCTAGGTGATATTGCCGCGAAATTTTCTCTAGTGCAGGAATAAGTGGTTCATGAGGTAATTCATCTGCATGTAGAGCACCTCCTAATTCATGCCCCATAAAATAGTAGATTGCATCTAACTGATTACCTAAGGCATAAAGTGCCCCAATCTTTAAATTCCCTATATCCTTTCCTTTTTGCAAATCTTTTTTCATTTTTTGTAACATTTCTTCTAATAACATTCGATTCATGATTTAACCCCTCCTAATAAGTAAAGAATTCTTATTTTTCTGCTAAATTTTCGTTATTTGTAATATTTGTGTTATTTTTTTCTCTTATTACTATTTATCTGAACTCTATGCATACAGTATGATTTAATTCTGTTCATAATGATTATCTATTCCTTTTTATAACCTTTCTATGATATTTTTATGACATTATTATGACATTATTATGACATTATTATGACCAATTAATTATTTATTTGTAGATTCTTTTTCTAAATCTCCTTTTAGTTGTTTTCTGATTCAGAGTCTAAAGATTCTAATGGATCAATCTCTTCTTCTTCAAAAGATACTGAAGAGATAAATCCTTGCAAAATTGCATCTGTTAGTTCATTCTTGTCAATTATTACTGATAATCGAATATCCCCAATAATAATAGTAGGAACTGAAATTACTTTATATTTCTCCGCCATAGTTAGATCAGATGCAATATCAACTTTTTTTATCCGTAGCTTATTTCCAAACAAGCTTACATTGATATCATTTAACATCCGCTCAACATTTTTACATGGAGCACAATATGGACTGGAAAAATATAATATCAACGGATAAGCCATAATCTAATTGTCCCTCTACTCAATATTCGATCTAATTACTAAATTTTTGGTTTTTTCGCGGCAGCTCCATGATTTTCAATAAAATCCTGGTAAAATCCTTACTTTTTCTTGTTCCTTTATCTGTAAAATCTTGTCAATCAATTTCTGTTCTATCAGGTTCTACCACTTAAAAAATTCAAAGATATTATACATTTAATTCGCAAACGATTTGCATCTTTATATTCGCTTTTTTCTTTCGATTATTATGATTTTCATCAATTTGATCAATGATCAATTAATTCAGAAAACCATATAATTAAAAAAATATTGATTGTTTTATCAATCCATTAAAAAAAAAATTAAGCATAGACAGATTCTATCGCATATCTTCAACTTCAATTCTTTTTATTCATTATTATTATTTAATTATTTAACCCTTATCTAGTGCTTGTTCAACTAAAACATCGATAATAGCATTAAATGCATCATGAACATGTTTGCCTGTTTTTGCGGAAGTCATATACATACCTAAAAATTTCCTTTTTTCTACTATTTCTTTGATTTTGCTGTCATCATATGTACTTTCATCAATTAAATCTGATTTATTCGCAAATACAACCATTGGTAATTCCCCACAGTAATTTTGGAAATCATCAACCCAATCATTTATGGCATACATTGTTTCTTCCCGTGTCAAATCGTAGACTACGATACAAGCCTTTGCACCATTATAGAAGGTGGGACGCATAAATTTAAATTGATCTTGACCCGCTATATCCCACAAAAATAGTCTTGCTCGTACTTTTTCACCATTTGGTCGATTGATTATGGTTTCGTATCGGCTGAATTGTGCGCCGAGGGTTTTAATATAATCTTTATTGAAAGAGCCTTGCGTGAATCGTTTTATGAGCGATGTTTTACCTGCGGCACCTGCTCCGATTACGCAAAGTTTGAATATAAAGTCATTACTGAATTCTTCTTCATTTTCTGTCATGGTAGTCACGAATTCTGCTCTGTAATAAGGTTGTTTTTAGTTCTTAAAAAAGGTTCGGAATAAGATGCCATGCAAAAATCAAGAGCAGATAATAATATATCGAATTAAAATAAAAGAAAAAATGGTACATCTTTATTCAATGTACACGTGAAATCAATAAGGTTCATGCATTTTTCTATCGCTTATTTCTATTTGTATTAAATAAAATAATTAATAGGCTTATAGAAAGGATCCCGAGAAAGATATAGGGAGGGAAAGCAGAAATTGAATCAAGCAGATTCTCGTTTCCTGAGTTATTATCATTATTTTGGTCAGTGTTTGTGCTGGTGTCTGTATTTGTGGAGTCATCAGTACTATCGTCTGTAGTATCATCTGTAGTATCATCCGTATCAGTAGTGGTTTGGTTTGGGTCTGAATCGATCTGAAACCACCAAATTTCAGATTTTATCGCAACTATTCCATCATCTACAATGACATACCATGAGTAGTTCGTTTCGTAGGCAAGACCACTCCATAGTATTTCAACTGTTCCGTTGTTGTCAGTAATGGATACAGCATCAATTAGTGAATCTGAAGTATTGTCATAAAAAGAAACAACAAGGGTTGAATTATCTTCGTCAAAAATCTCAACAGATAATAATACTTCTGTTTCTGTAAACAATGATCCTGAAATTGGATTTGGAGGTGAGATGATCTGAGGAATTGAATCAGTATAAAATGTCATTAATTGAGATGTTATCAAAATATTTCCATCATCCACTTCAATATACCAGTGATACTCTGAATTCCATTCTAAATTTTCCCATAAAAAGGTAGCAATTCCGCTACCATTCACAATAGTGATATTTCCAAGAATTTGCATATTATCTCCATTAAAGAATGTGATTGTTAAATTATCAAGATCTTCATCATATACTTGAACGCTTAAATTCACAGATTTTAATTGTTCTCTGACAAAATTCTCAGGACTAAGAGAGAGAATAATCGGAGATATATTTGTTGACACATTAAAAGACCAAGTATCGCTTTTTCTAAATGTTTGACCATCAGATACTATTGCATACCAACTAAATGTTTGATTTTTGGTTAGATTTCCCCAGAAAATTGAAGATACATCTCCCGATGCAACATTCAAATCCCAACCGATGATTTTATTATCGGATGCATTAAAGAATGAGACATTTAGAAGAGAACTATCACTATCTGAGACAATTAAAGATAATTTTGCAGTTGTATTGTCAATTTCAATACCATTGGCAGGACTTTGAAGAATTGGCACTTCTGGTTTCATAGAACTCCAATATTCCAGCTGGGGATCACCATATAAATTGAAATCCATTTTATTCATCCAACTATACCCACCCCAAGAATCGCCTCCATCATTTTTTGCTTTAGCAAGTGCTTGTCCTGCAGTTAAATTTTCGGAAAGTAAATACTGCATATATGCGTAACCCAAACCGACATTATCTGTATAATAATTATAATTGTCAGGTTCCCATGGGGCACAAGCATACCAACTAACTCGGGAGGAGGATATTGTTGTAACTGCCACTCCTGACTTCAAAAGTGAGTATCCCAAATTATCACTAATGTCTGGATTCCCATTGTTGCATGATGCTTGATATATAAAGGCAGGTTGATCATTTTCTACAGAACTCAAATCAGATGATTGTAAAAAGGAAGTCCAAGTCATTTCATCTTTGTCTGGAATTCCATCACCATCATTATCACTTGACCAGTATTTTCGATAAACACCAGTATCACTTCCATGACCCCACCATAAAATGGCACCATATCCATCATTTATCTCATTTATCACATTTTCACGGGTTAAGGGAAGATCGTAATGAAAAGCAGATTCTGGAACAGGATCTAGTCCATCTCTTTCATATAAAACCGTATCGTTCATATTTAAACTTTCAAGGAAGTTATTCCACATATATTCTGGCAGATCACGACCATCAGCTCGGTCATAATCAGTTATGTCATCTTCATCATCATAGTTTGATATTGCCATTGGTTCTAAGATCTTGTATTTTTCCATCCCAGCGTTGTTGTGATGATAAATTGTTTTATTTAAGATGAAATCTAAAGAAGAATAATCATTATCATAAACAGGAATCCTTCCAACATAAATTTCTGCTTTAAAATCTACACCTGCATCTTCAGGGTTATCATAATGACCGTATCCGAATTCTCCATAGTATTGATCATTATCTGAATCCCAGTTTCCTGTCAGATCAGCGTAAAAATAGTCTGTAGGAGATTGTTCATATTGATAATCTTCTCCAGTTCCGTTATTCAGAGGCCAGCACATCATCATTGGAATATCACCAATAGTTTCTTCAGAGTTGGGAATATCATCGTCATCGGGGTCGGGATTACCAATTAAAAGGGAATATTGAATATTCTCTTCTTCATAATGGTCTTTTAACCAATTTCTGATATTTATACTTCGGTTTTTTCCCGTATCAAAACCAAAATCATCTTCAGTGATAACGATTACATTAAAGCCTAAAGATTGCTTATATTGAACGAAATCATCCAAAAGCAGACTATTTTGTTGAATTTCATTGGTAGTAATAATAACGTATGATGAAGTAGGTTTGTCAAAATAGGAATCTGAAGATGCCTGTGGTAATCTAGGAATAGATTTTCCAAATATAATTTGATTATTCGTTATCAAACTTGGATTTTCAATAGTTATTTTTGCTTTAGTTGAATCTTCCATATTTAGATTGTTTGGTCTTTGAAAAGGCAAAACAACAATTATTCCGCTAAGAATAATTATTAATAAAGCAGGCAGATATTTTTTTAATTTCTCTTTATTTAACATATTTATCAGATCTGAAAAATTTTAAAATACAATCACTAATTTTTGTATTATTTTTCAAAATTTATATTCTTGCAACAAAAATAATGATTAACACTATCACTCTGATTAATATGAGTAGTTTTTTTCAAATTTTTCAAAAATTCAAATTATTTAAATTTGTAATTAACGGTTAATATGATATGATGCTTTGGTGGAAGATAATCACAATTTTTCTTATTAGTTATGATTGTATTTATATTCTCTCTCATTTACCATGGGATCTGATTATGTTATGTCGAAAAAGAAAAATCCATTATCCGAGCCCACCGTTTAAGAGAATACGTAATGCTTTTTTCTATATTACAGCATCATATCTTTTCCTTTTTTATATATATTTCATTCCAATTATAGCGATTAATCAGAAAAAGAATGTATATTCAAATTATCAAATAAATTCCATGTTTTCAAATATAATACGTATTGTAGGAATAATTTTGATGTCGATAGGCTTAATTATTGCTATTTTGGGAAGAATTGGGCGAGGTTTCTATTTAAATCAGAAGGAACCAATATTAGCAACTACTTGGGGGCATAGAATAATTAGGCACCCTGAATACTTCATGTATATTACCGGTTTCATTGGTTTGCCTTTGGTTACACTGAATTTTTGGCTCTTAATTTTACTTACAGGAATAATTCCTTACTATAGAATTGCGAAATATGAAGAAATGGGTTTAATTTCGCTTTTTGGGAAAAAATACATATTGTATAAGCAATATGTTGGGATGTTTTTACCAAAATTTAAAGATTTACGGAAAGATCTTAAATTTATTAAATCCTAAATTCGCTATATCCTAAATAAGACTCTATAAATTAATATTTTCCCAGAAAACAAAAGAAAATAAGAAAATAAGAAAACAAAAAAAGATAAAAATATGTAAATTCTTCGACTAAATTATTTCACTCTACGCAACCTATGAATTTATTTTTTTATTCTTCCTTATATTTAAATGATAATTCGACTTTGGCGCGAAAGAGCACCACTTTATTTTCATCGATGCGAACATCGAGTTTTTTTATTTCTGCCACCCTGATATCATGTAATGATTTGGCGGCCTTTTCTACAATATTCTTAACTGCATCTTCCCAACTGGTGGTCGACGTGCCTATTAACTCCACAACCTTATATACTGATTGACTCATTTACGATGCCCCTTATTATTATTTTAAATTTCAACTAAAATTTCTCAAGAATTGCAATTTATTTTAGTTATTAATACCAAGGCAACTTTCGATGAATTTATTAAGTAAAATTAGAGAGAGTAGCAAATGACCAACTATATTTAATGGGAATATTAATTACTTGTTTATCAAAGAAGAAAGTTGCTAAATATTTATATACGAGATTGTGAATAAATACCTTTACATTTCTGAAAAAGTTCGTCATATATTTTTCTTATAAAGGCATACTTAGATTGTCAATTGCATGCAAATCTTTATCTAATTGATCCGCAATCAAACGTCCAAATCCTTGATATGCAGGAATATGTTTAATCTTATCTAATCCTGAATATTCAGGTCCAATTTCGATATCATAATAATAAAAATCGACCATTGGATTGGATTTGGCGATTATATGCATTAAATCGACTTGATTGATTGTTGACTGAACTCTTGCCAAGCCACCTTCACGTGGATTCAAAAACATTTTCATTTGCTCAATAATATTCACGTGACGGGCTTTTGCAAAATTCATTGAATAATCGACTAAACCAGTTCCGATAACTGTAAATTCAACCTTAGTTCGATTCCAGCCCAAATTGATACTTTCTGCAAATGCTATCATTAATGGAGTATTTGTAGTACCCAATCCTCCATCAACCCATACGGCGCGGCGCTCCTTATCAACTACAGGTCCGAAATAATACGGTGCTGCAAATGATCGCATAATGCATTCTTCTAAAGGAAGTTTTCCATCTTCTTCTTCCCATGATTTGAAAAAATGAGTCCGATAATCGCAGAGATTGATAGATGTGCATAAAAAGCGTGTTTTACAATCTTCCATCTTTAAATTTCCATTAGGAAATAGATTTCTCCACATTCGATTAAAATTTCTTTTATCATAAATAGGTCGTAATAGACCGATTCCAAATCGTCGATGGAATATTCTTGGAATGTATCGTAAAAAAAGATCATTATATTTTGATACTGGATAATTTCCTGTAGCTAATATTCCTCCAGTTATACTTCCCACTGAGGAACCTACAATTAAATCAAAAATTTCACATATTGGTTTATTAAAATGAGTCTCAAATAATTCTAACGCAGGAAGTTGAAGTAATCCTCTTAACCCACCACCTTTCAGAACAAGTATACGATGCATTAGTTGATCCTCGATATTCTCTAAATTAGTTATCCTATTAAATAATTCTATTTAATTGATAAAGATTATTCAGTAATGATAAGTTTTTTAAAAAAAAATGGAACATTAGAGGATCGATTTGCTTGTGCTCTCAATTTTTCTTATTTATCTTGTATTTTCAGCCACAATAGAGTAATATCCGAATCAGCCGATTGTTTTGAGAGATAAAAATGAAAACTTTGAGATTTTACTTTATTATATCCATAAAATACTTCAATTAGAATCTCACTCTTAACTCCAACAGGAATTATCTCATCTTCTCTTGATACTGTAGATATAATGGTTACAATTATAGATTCCCAACCAGCAATTACAATAGGATATGTAAGTAATAATTACACATATCCTTCCTCAGTAAATTTCTCATAATTCATGAAATTTGTCAAAAGCCTCTAAAATCATTCTTTTTTGAAAAAATTTTTTTTTATGAGGTTATAGGAGGTTATAGCAAAATTCGAAAAATTGAAGAAAATTCGGAAATCTTGCATCATTTATCCATAAACTCCAAATCTATCCCAATTTTAAATTTGTCGAAACATCGTTTAAGAAAAAAATATATAATTAAGTCAATAATTCAAAGAAAAATGATGGAAATGTGAAATTCTTGACCGCATTTAATGTTTTAAAAATGCCAACTCAAATAGTAATTGGATGCGCTGGAATATTGTCGAGAATATTGGTCCAAAAGATAGAATTTGATTAAGATAAAAAAAATTGCTAGAGCATCTTATAATATCACTTCTATTTATCATTGATTTGAAAATATTCTTGATAACAGTTCAAAAAAGGTATTATACGCAGTCTTCTCAATCCAAGGTTTATGTCCACAATTTAGAATTACAGAAACAGTAATATCTTTATGAATACGTTTTAGTGGTTCGACAACTCCAGTTAAAGGATGTGGATCATAATCTCCATGAATTATATTAATTGGGCAATGAATGGATTTACCTAATTCAATTAATTTTCCTCTTTTTCTAAAATTTTGAACTGTGTTTAAAGCATCAGTGAAAAAAGAAGTTCGATCTATAGGAAAATTCACCACATGAAAAGAATAACCCAAATCTTACTGTTCTTTTTCAGACATCGCATCAAAATGATCTGCAACTTCACAAATATTACCCAGTTTAGAGATCAATCTCTCCCGTTCTGATATAGATGAAGCGTTTCTGATAATTTCTCCAAATTTTGAATAAAATTGGCGCTGAGATACATTTATACGAGAGCGTCGTGTGTCTTGCAATTTGTAATAATATTGCTCTTCAAGAGGACCTGTTCCAATTAATATTAACCGAGATAATAATGACGAATATGCAGGTTCAGCTGCAATAAATTAAGCCAACCAAGCACCCCAAGAAAATCCAACTAATACTACAGGTGTTTGAGCAGTCTTATTGATAATTTCAAACAATTCGGCTAATTGACCTTTTAATGTCGGTTGTGTTTGAAAGGTTTCAATACATCCACGAAATTGAGCGATATAAGAGGCAACTGACTCCATTTCTCCCCAAGCTCCCGGTCCACCGTGAAGAACAATTACAGAATATGGCGATTTTCCGTGTAATCTATAATTATTATTTCGTTGTAATGAAGAAGAATTCAATTCCACTCGCATTCAATAACCTAATCTCTTAGTTAATTTAAATAATTTAAATTTTCTTGCCCAATAATCGTTTGATTAGCATTAGCACCATTTTTGCATTCCCAACTCTATTTCGAAACATATTCAAATAAAGTTGGGTTGGATTAACTGGAGGTTCCTTTGTGTGTTCCTTATGCTTTAATTGTATCGCTTGAGGTTTGCATGTTGAAGTGCAAAGCCCACATCCAATACATCTGGTTAGATCTACATGAGCTTTCTTTTCAATCAGAGTAATTGCATCCATTTGACAACGTTTAACACAAATACCACATCCAATGCATTCATCTTCATTAACTACAGCATAATAATTAGAACTAAAGTATTGAGCAGGATTGTCGAGTGGCTTGGCAGAAGTTAAAACCTCACAACAACAACCGCAGCAAAGACAAATACAAAATGGTTTCTGAGAATTTGAAGGTTGAACTACCAAGCCTTCTTTTTCTGCCAAAGCTAAGATTTCAGATAATTCATTCTTATCTATATACCTACCCCAACCTAAATCATGAAAATTTTTAGCCGCACTACCAATAATGATGCACCATTCTCTTCGATCAGTTACTTTACAAGGTTTTCCAATTACATCATGACCTTGTTTGCAAACACAATTGGCGACTAATATTTGTTCTTCCAAATTTTCAACGATTTTTCGTATATCATCATAAGGTAAAATGGGAAGATCACGTAAAACACTGTGTTCTGTTGGAACAGGTCGTAATTGCTGGGGATCACTTTTAAGGACTTCATCGCGAAATGCCTCATCCAAATATTGCTGAAAATCTTGAATAAAAGATTTATTTAATTTATTTACTTGAAATTCAAACATTCCAATTGCCAGCATAATAATTGAATATATTTTGATACCTTTTCTGGTTATATGCTGAACAATAGAACCTTTTTTTGCCATATTCTCCAAAATATTTTCTAAATCTGTTTTAGAATTTACAATATTCCTTTTCTTGATACGCATATATATAGTATCTGCAGTCTCTGGCAAATAACTTAAATCAATAGCAATTGCTGCTTCTTGAGGGGTGAAAAGATGCTTCAAAATACGGATTTCAACACCAGATTCTGTTTTTGGATATCCAATCGGCAATTGATCAAGTCGTTTTCGAAGCTTGAAATACACTTGATTATCAATTTTAGAAAGGGATTGAGCACTCATTTCAAATATTTTCCTTTTATCTTCAATTCAAATAAAAGTATTTAAAAGATTGTTTTAATATTGATGATTAAAATTATTAATCTTCCGATTATCATGAAAAAAATATACAAAAATTGAAATCTTTAAAAGAAATTAAAATTATATTGAAAAAAGTCTTGATAATTCAGATATATCCATTATTTTGTTCATTATCTTTCAATCACTTGTTAAACTCTGCAATTTTTAATAAATTTCTGGACTTCATTTAATATTATTTTTCAACGGAGAATTTTTAACTCTATTCTCCTAGTAACTTCACATGGTTGTGTTAGAAACATCCATCCAATTTCGAGGGCGAATGTTAGTTGAGAAGCAATATCCTGCTAATAAAGGAGGAAAATTTATTCAGAGTGATTTTCGAGATTTGATGTTCTCTTCATTGTCTGATTTTGCCACACATGTGTTTGATGAAGATCTTAAAGGCGTTACGATGGGTAATTATCACATTTTCAGAATTTCTCGCCCTCTACAATCAAACAATGATTTAAATAACAAAACTAACAAAAATAATTCAGAATCCAAATTAAAAAATGAAGAACCACCATTCGAAGAAGAAAATGATGAAATTATATCAATATATACAATTGCAGATAAAAAAACCAATCATAAAGTTATCCTTGAATGTATGAATACTGCTTTAGAGCAATTTTTAAATCGATACTCACTATTTGATATAAGGAATTTTAAAATCGATCATTTCAAATCCTTTGAAGAACGATTAATGAGTATTTTTGGAGATTTAGTGTATACTACCGAAGATCGACTACGTTCTATATTTTAAAATTTAAATACTAAATGATTAAAATACATTTCATCGTTTTTTTAAGTGATTTTACAAATTCAACCACTTATTTTCACCATCATTGTGTGGAATGAAAAGAATTAATAGGTTCTGAACCCAAATCATTTTAAGGTGTTTTCACACAATAATAACTATAGAGTTCTTGCTCCATTCTAAAAAAAAAAGGGATCGAATATTATGGTTGACTTTGTGCTCAAAATTGTTTTATTAGGTGAAGGCGGTGTAGGAAAAACCTCTCTCGTCTACCGATATATCGAAAATAGATTCAGTCAAGATTTCAAATCCACATTAGGTGTCAATCTTTTAAAAAAAAAAGTAGCACTTGAAGATGAATTCGCAGGAAAATCAGCCTCAATTCAACTTTGGGATCTCGGTGGACAATCCGCATATCGAAAGTTAAGAAAGTTGTATTTAGAAGGTTCGCAAGGTGCTTTAGTCGTCTTTGATGTCACATCACAAGCTAGCTTCGATGCTTTAGAAGATTGGATAGAATCATTGATAGAAATTCGGGGAAAAGAAGTACCCATGATTATAATTGGAAATAAAATTGATCTTGAATCAGATAGGGTAATAAGCGAGGAGCAGGCTCTGGAATATGCAAAGAAATATAATACAGATGTTCTTTTTACTTCTGCAGCAACTGGTGAGAAAGTAGAAGATTCTTTTAAGGATCTGATAATGACAATTGTGCGCAAGATTTCAACATAATTTTTTCAATTTTGACTTCTTTTTAATTATTAAAAGCGAATATAAAGAATTTTTGGATTCGTTTTCTTAACTTTTATACAACTCAATATGTTCCTATAAGTTTGCATTCATTTTCCTTAATATTCAATTATAATGAGTTATTAATATTTTATGTATATGAAAAGAACACCCAATTCTCAGCGAATTTTATTCTTTTTGTCCTCTTTAGCGTGGATAGGTGATTTTTGTAATTCAATGCTTGATATCTTGTTTATTTTTTATGCTGTGCAGTTAGGTTTTGAACCCGGTCCCATTGGGTTAATTTCTTCAATCTATGGTATTATTTATCTTATTACACCCGCACTTTTTGGAAAATTAATTGATAAACTCCCCCACCGCCAAAGTTTACTTATAGCAACCTCAGGACAAGCAGGAATTTCAATCATATACATATTTTTAATTAATATGACTCCAGCACCTTCAAAAATTTTATTTTGGATTTTAGCAGGACAAGCATTTAGAGCTACAGCTTACGCTTTTTACTGGCCAACGATTGAAGTGTTATATTCTGAAACTGCACATGGTGATGAACGAAAACACGAACGTTATATTAGCTTCTTTTGTATTGCATGGTCTTTAGGGGCAGCTCTGGGAACGTCATTTGCAGGCATTTTTGGAGAATGGATATTAATAAGTGGATTTATTATTACTTCAATAATTTATTTAATTGGATTTGGAATTGTTTATTGGGGTTTATCGAGCAGAAAAAGCGTGATCATAGAAAAAAGTAATAGTATCCAACAAAATGACAAAAAAAGGATTAGTAATTCAACTATAGAAATAAAAAAGCCAATATATTTTAATCCCACTCACCAAAATCTTTCAAAAACATCTATTACAACGGATTCAAGTCGAATGATCTGGCAAACTTTGATAGGCACTTTAGTCTTTGCAATTATTTCAAAAGGGATCTTAGCTTATGTTCCTAATTATGCAGTCATTCCTGAAGGCTTGGGATTGTCTAAATTAATTTCTGGGCAAATTGCATTTGCTTTTGGAATCGGTCGTTTTCTGGGTTTCATAATGGGCCAGTTTATAACTAATTCATTCCGTAAATTAAGCCAAAATATGGGATTTGTGAGTATTTTTATGATTAGTGTAGCATTTAGCAGAAATTCTTGGTTATTGATTATAGAGCTTTTTATTATTGGATATGTGACAGGACGCATCTATTATATTGCCTTAGAGTTATTGATGAAATATGTTACTCATGGAAAAGGTTCGAAAGCAGGATTATTTGAAAGTATAGTTGGATTGGGTTCGGGAATTTCACCTTTTATAGCGGGATGGTTGGCAGAATGGAATTTGATTGCTCCTTTTTTCTTTTTCAGTCTAGTTGCGGGAATGGGATTTGTTTATTTAGTATTCCAAAGGAATTCCCAAAGATTTGACAAATCTCTCTAATAATAATAAATAAAAAATGGTTAGAATAATCTTTTTTTTCTAAAAATAGTATAGTGATACTTCAGTGATTTCTTTTATCGAATTTATTTAAAATTCGAATCGAACTATAATAGAGTAATGCTTCAAAGAGACGATTTCCATTCTTTGGTATCTTTCCCATTAATCGATTTCTATAAGCATCAACAGTATTTCCATATAAATTACCAAGGGTAATCATCCAGCAAGATGCGATGATTTGCTTCGCCCGATGCATCCCATAATACCGAATCAATTCTAATAAAGATTTTCTACTTGGGTTTTCATGTGATTCAGCAAAATGCTGGGCAAATGCCAAAGCAGGAAATTCTTCGTGATCAGCACAAGATAAATCTTTATCTAATAATTGTTGGATTTCTTGTTCTTCACATCCACTTTCAATTGCTACCTGCATGTGAAAATAAGAGCAATATGGACAATCATTCACTGAAGTAACCGCTAGAAGAATCCGTTCTTGAAATTTCCGAGAAATTTTTGGATGAATCAGCAATTCTCGAAAACAAGAAAGGTGCTTTAATACTCGAGCAATTAAATTGAAATTTTCTTTCCAATTTAAGCTTCTTTTTGTAAATCCTCTTTTTGCTAGAGTCAATGTAGAATGATGTAAAATTTCAACCGAATCCATTAATAACATGAATACCAAGCGGAATTTAAAGATATTGGATAGAAATATTAAAATATTTAAGTAAACCAATCTTAGTTAAAGAGGAAAAAAGAAAATACTAAAAGAATAGAGGAAATGATAAATAGAAAAAATGAAACAAAAAAAGAATCACAAAAAAAAATATGATCATTAAAAGATGAACATTGAAAATTATAATAATTTTTCAATCTCATTAATTTTGTTCCAAATCTCGACCCCTTTTTCGGTTAGGTAAATTACCTTATTGTTATCCTTATCCAGTTTATACGCAATGATATCATGTTTCAGTAAATCATTTTTGACTCGAAAGTAGATATTTGGGTAAGAATTCGAATCAACGAGACGCTTGAAAAAATCAGATTGTAATACTTCACAATTGGGATAATCTGCTAAAATTTCAAGCGTTTCGGAAAATCCTCTGCGCCTAAATAATCTAAAAAACTTTGTATTGTTCGACATGTCTAATCCCCATTTGTATTTTTGGGAATAACCAATATATACAATTAAGATATAAGATTTATTGATTAGTAAAAAACCGAATACTATTTAAAAATTTGGAAGGGTAGAAAATCTATCATAGCAATGAAGAAATTTTAGCACCCATATGGGAAATAGAACAAATTATATATTTTTATTAAAATTTTCAACCAAAAATATAGTTTTCATATTTTTCAATTGTTTTAATTTTTGCGAAAATTTCAAAATAATTGCAGTATTACGTGAATTCGATCATGGATATTGAATTTGCCATAATCGGATCAGGAATTGCTGGTTGTAAACTTGCTTATTATATTTCACAGATTGCTTCATGTGTGCTAATTGAGAAAGAGAATCAAATAAAACCTTATTCAAAAGCCAAGATAATTTGTAAACATTCTTGGAAATGGTATTCTGAGCTTAATTTTGAAGACATGGCTTCTTCAAAAATTCCATTTTTTCCCCATTGGAAAACAATTTATGCAAGCCGAAATCGGGAAGTATTCATAGATGGAAATGAATTTGGGGAACAATTAGGAGTAGTTATTAACGAATTTGATATTCGAGATTGGTATTTACGAAATTCAAATCAAAAAAACTTGAAAATTTTTTGGAATACAGAATGTATTGACATTCAACAACTTACAACTGAAAAAGAGAAAAGAAAGTCAAATAATAAAAAGGACAAAAAGAAAAAATGGCAATTGATTCTAAAAAATAATTCTCCAAATTCAACAAATGAATTAATTTCTTCCCAGAGTATTTTCAATATGCAGGAAAATCTGCAGAAAATTGAAGCCAATTGCATTATTCTTGCCACAGGTTCATCAGGGTTAACTTCACCAAAGTTAGATTTATCAAATTTATCAAATTTATCAAATTTATCAAATTTATCAAATTTATCAAATTTATCAAATTCATCAAATTCATCAAATTCATCAAATTCATCAAATTCATCAAATTCATCAAATTCCCTGCATAAAATTTTAGGTTTTACAAAACCTCAATCGTTTAATACGATAGTTTGTACTTTTTACGCCCCAAAAGAAGTATTGGATCGAAATCTGCCAATGCAGTATTTGTATCGTTTGCATCCTCAAATCAGTAAGAGTGGAATGCTTTTTATAAATCGTTTTATTGATTTTTTTGATATTGGATTTGTAGATGAGAGACCATATTCAGAAATGTCAGAAAAATTCTTGAGAATTTTAAAAAATTACGCACCAATACAACCCTTTTTGCAACAAGTTACACCAAATCCCAGTGAGTTATCCAATCAAGATTTTTTTTTTGGGACTACAAGTATAGGTAGAATTCCTTCATTAGTTCAAGATGGGGCAGCTGTTGTTGGTGATGCGGGTGGATTGCTATATTCAATGTATTTTGAAGGAACTATTGGAATTGGTGCCTCAACTACTATTTTAACTGAAGTTTTAAAAGAAATATTTAATAAAGGTGAATCTTATTCAGAGCAAAATCTAAAAGAGTATGAAAAACAACTTGAAATATCAATTGGAAAGCGATATTTGACCGCAGGAAAGATGGCAAGGGAACTTTTTTTTCTTTTCGGAGAAACACCTCCTTTTTCTATCTGGGATACATATTTGCAAAACATCGAAGATATTCAAAAAGTGCGGAAGAATATTCATCATGCTTATGTATACCCGCATCTAGATAAATATCCAATCGACAATGATTTATGGGTTGGAGAGAAACTCTTTCAACGATTACCAGCTGCTAAAAAATTTGTACTTCTACCTAAATTTCTTGAATTCAAGTTAAAGTATTCTTTTTAAGAAAATCTAAATAAATAAGGGAGTGTAGCAGAATAATATGAAGATTTGAGAAACAGATATATTTTTTATTTACTAGAGATAGAAAAATGAATGGATAGCAAATTCTATCTATCAACGTTCTTTCATTGCTACATATAATATAGAATAGAATATTTTTTCAATTGTGTTTTTCATAAACGATATAAATAACCATCAAAATCACTATCAACAGCAAGGATATTTAAAATTCCATTCTCACGACAAATCGCAATATTAGTTGCATCAACAAAACTCAAATATTTATTTTTATTTTTGGCTTTCTGATTATGAATGAAGAAAATCTTCCAAGCTAATGAATTAATATGTTGACTGGATTCATAAATTCGTATAAACTTCTTTTTACCATAAATTAATTCCCAAAATGCTTTCAAAGTTGTTGGATTATTGTGTGTGCGTAATAAAATAATTGTTGCTGTCTCAGAAATTACATATGATGAAGTAAATATTAATCCATACTTTCCTGAACTTATTTTTCTAAAATTTTTTTTACATAAATTATGATTTATATCTTTTTTATGTAATAATCCCAAAAAAAAACCAGTATCTAAAAACACTCCCATTAAAAAGACCTACATGCAATAAATATCTTTATCAATTTCGTTAGCAGATGAAAGAGATAAATCATATGGAACTTCATCGAATTTTTCAATTTCATTAATAATTTCTTCTGCTAATTGAGGAGTCAATTTGGGCATGTTAGAAGCTCGAATTATTAGCTCATCAAAATTATCTTGAGCAAATTCAATGCATAAATCCACGATCTCTTGTTGAGTAAATCTTTTTCCAATTTGAAGAGTTAATTTTGCCTGAAGTTGATCGATTATTTCTTTATTTGTTGTTTTAATTACTGCCATGAGGTAACTTAGTAACTATTAATTATTAAATATAATCTAATGATTAATCTAATTCTGTCTTCTTTAAAATTTTCTGTTAGCAATTTTTCAATTCAGTAAAAGACAAAAGCAAATTTTTATCTATTCAGAGGAAGAAAATTATATAAATCTTTTTTGCAATTCAATTTGCTACTCCATGAATCTTTGTTAAATTATAAGTAAAAAAATGGAATTAGCAAATAACAAAAAAAAAAATACAAGTGATACTGTATGACTGAAGAAAACGTTGATAATCGGGTAGTAACAGAAGAACTCCTTTTTCGTCCAAGGATGAAGCCAAATACACCAGGAAAGCTTAAATATGGTCGAACTTTCCTAATTGGTTTGGCCTTTTTCTGTTCTTCCTTAGCTTGGAATTATTATAATTTTATTATGCCGATTTTGCTGAAAGATTATTATAAAAGCATGGGAATCGTACAAGGTATTGATACTTCTATTGGTATTGTCATGATTTTGGATAATATAATAGCAATATTACTGCTTCCAATTTTTGGTGCATTATCAGATAAAACTAGATCAAAGTTTGGTAAACGAATGCCATATATTATAATTGGAACAACATCAGCAATAATTGCTTTTTCTGTTATCGGATTGCTATCCCATAATAGAGGAGTCGCAGCTTTTGTTGGATTTATTGCCGTTGTGATGTGGTTTAACTTTTCAATGGCATTTTTCCGCAGCGCAAGCGTCTCTCTTATGCCAGATTTGACCGATCCAGAAGTACGATCTACAGGTAATGCCATTATTAATTTAATGGGTGCTTTTGCAATGGTTATTGCTTTAGCTGGTCCTACAATAATGAAAATGTTTTTCGATATTCGGTGGATTCCAGAAGAAAATAAAACTCGAGCCGGAGGTTTTTATTATGTTAGTATTCTTACCGCTTTAGCTTTGTTAATCTTATTTTTAACGATTAAGGAAACCCCTACCGGCAAAAAGTTTATGGAAATCGCAGATCATCCTATTGCAGTAGATCCAATTTCCTTGGAATATATTGGTGAAAATGTCGAAGGCAACGAGAAAAAGGAAACGATATGGCAAAGTTTGAAAGCAATTTTCACCGAAAAAGAAAAAAGTGCAGTATTCATGCTACTCGTAATTTTCACATGGTTTTTGGGTTATAATGCAATGGATACTTACTATTCTCTTTATGCTACCCAATATATGGGATGGGAAGAAGCAAGTGCCTCACAAGCTTTAATGATTGCTCCAGTAACAATGATCATTACGGCAGTTTTCTCTGGAAAAATAGCTGAAAAAATTGGTAGAAAACGAACAATATTTATAGGCTTAATTGGACTCAGTATTACCGTTTTTATCATGATGTTCATGAAATCTTTTCCAATGATAGTATTAATGATCGCAATTATAGGAATTTTTTATGGTATGATTAATATCAATACAATTGTAATAATCTGGCAAATGGCACCTAAAGGCAAACTTGGAACTTATACTGGAGCGTATTATTTCTTCAGCCAAATGTCTGCCACCATTGGACCATTAGCTGCAGGAGCCACCTTTGATTTATATAAGATAATAACACATCCTGTTGAAGGCGCACAATATTTCATGTTATTCCCATATTTGATATTTTGGGAGTTAATTGCGATGATTTTTCTAAGTCGAGTTAAAAGAGGAGAAGCCAAAAGCTTTACCAAAAAACAGATTGATGAATTAAGAGATAAATATGAGGAGGACTAAAGGAGGTAAACAATTATGAAGAAAAATACATATTTTGCCTTGGGAATTATATTAACAATTTGTTTTAACATCACAGTTATGAATGCTTCAGCAGCTACAGAATGGACAGTAAAACAAGGTGAATACTTAGAATACTCTGTAAAGATCCAAAACGATGGCATTGTAACAGCTGAAGGAACTTTCAATTTGACAATAGGTGCAATCGACACTGCAGCAGAAACACTACAATATAGCATATCTTCTGATCTAAGCGTAGACACAATCAATTTGGCACAATCTTTAGATGTGACCTCACAGCAAATTAACGAACCTTATTTATCCTTAACCGCATTCAATGTTATCGCCATATACGATCACAATGCATTTATTATATTCAAGAATGACACAGACCACTATATTAAAGAACTTTCAGAAGAATACATGGAAACATACGGAGATTTTGATACTTATCGATACGGAATTAAACAGTTATCATATGGATGGGAAATAAAACTTTGGAATATTCCAAGTAATGTTAATACTTATTTCAAAATACAATACGATAAAGATGGCATTCTCACAACGTTTGAAAACAGCACACTTTCATCTGATGGAAAAGAAACCGGAGTAAAAATAAGCCTTTTGAAATATTCAGGTGCCTCTGGGGGAATACCAGGTTATTCCGGATGGTTTATTGCTGGATTTTCTTTGATCACCTTTGGAACTTTAGCAATTGTTGTGATAAAGAAGCAGAAATCTAAATAATTTAGAAAAAGTGCTTTTTTTTGTTTTTTATATCTATTTCTCTTTTTTCGATTTTTTTAAAAATAAAATTATAGAAAATGAAAGAGAAATATGAATAGGAAATATGTAGAAGAATAAGGAAAAAAATGAAGAAAAAGGAAATAAACGAAAATTATATCCTTAGATTAACCATTTTCCTGCTTGATAAATCACTTTTCCATCAGCAATTACTTTTGAATCAGAGGATTTCATATCTTTCAATATATCCCAATGAATGGCACAATCTTGATTTTCACTTTTTGTTTCGGGAAATCCCATTCCCAATGCCATGTGTAATGTACCACCTATCTTTTCATCAAAAAGCATATTTTTAGTGAATTTTTGTATGCCATAGTTAGTTCCAATTGCAAATTCGCCAACTTTATCAGCATTTTTAATTTTTAGAATAGTATCCAGTAATTCCTGCCCTTCTTCAGCAGTGGCATGAACGACTTTACCATCTTTAAATTCTAAATATATATTCTTGATTTCTTTTCCTTGATAAATTCCAGGATATGTAAACCGAATATGTCCATTAATGGATGTTTCAATAGGACTGGTAAATATTTCCCCATCTGGCAGATTCTCATGACCACAGCAATTAATCCAAGGTCTATTTTTAACTGAAAGTGTTAAATCGGTATCTTCACCAAGAACATGAATTTGATCAAATGTATTTAAGATTTGGACTTTTTTATCTTGTTCTGCTTCCACTTGTTTCCAATAAGCAGCCGGATCTGATTCACCAAGCTTTAGTGCATTATATACAAATTCTTTATAAGATTCAGTATCCATCTTAGCTTCTTGTGCCATGCTGTCACAAGGATAAGGAACAATTACCCACTTTAACTCCTTTTTAGCGACCCTTTCTTGATATGTACGCATTAATTCAGGAAATTCTGGATTATGTTGAATCATATTCAGCTTCTCAGGATTAATTAACGCCATTTTCTGTCTATTGTAATCTGCAAAAATCTGAATTCGTTTCTGAAATTGCTTAACAATCAATTTTGAAATAGGATCAATGAATTTAAGCTGTTCATCAGTTCCAAATTTTAATTTTGCCACGTGAATTCCCTTAATTTCAGAAATCGCATATGGATGGGCACCTTTCTTAATACATTCGATGTAAATTGCGCGAATTAAATCGTTGGCAACTTCAGAACCTTCAATTGAAACTAAATCACCTGGTTGGACATCAAGGGCATAGTTAACAGTTAACTGAGCCAATTTTTCATTAAAATCGTTCATAATACATACCTTGCAATATTTTTAGAAAAAAAATATAGTAAGTATTTAAAGTGTGTATCATTTATAAAATTATGTATTAATGATATGTAATTGAATAATAAAATCAAAAAGAATTAAGCTCGTCTATATTGAAGTTAATTTTTAATAAAATAGAAGCGATAAAGAAAATAGATGAAATATTAGAAAATAAAAACGAACTTTTTTAGGAAACCATTAGTTATTTTTTTTTATGCCAACACGACGAGTGAAAGTTCCTATAAATAAAAAAGCTAAAGGGGAATCTTTTTCGAAAGAATTAGAAAAATCAGGACGTTATATGATCGGAATTACATTAGAAAGCTTAAAAACTGTTGGAAAATACGATCTAATGAATAGGACAAATGAATTTTATTTTAGAGTTGATTCAAAAGGTGTCCTTCACACGCGAGTACCAAATAAAGGATGTATTGAATTACGAGAGAACCAAGCGTTTCTTGGAAAATCAGATAAATTAACTTTGTGGAGCGAATTTGTTAAATTTAAAAAAGATGAAGAGAGAGTTGTAGAAGTTGAAATTCAAATGCGAGAGGAGGATCCAGGAAAAGATCAAATTTTAGCTAAGAAAACTTTTACAATCAAATGTCCTTCAGCAACAAAATATGAAATTTTGCAGAGTAAGGATGGTTTAACAAAAGCAAAATTAAAGATTTATGCAAAAAAAACACTATATTAAGGTTAAATTTAATTGTTTTCATTCTATTATTTTTTTTTTTTTCCAAAT
Organism: Candidatus Harpocratesius repetitus; assembly: GCA_021498095.1. GTDB lineage: Archaea > Asgardarchaeota > Lokiarchaeia > Sigyniarchaeales > Promethearchaeaceae > Harpocratesius > Harpocratesius repetitus. Next base: position 2,871,663 of record JAIZWK010000001.1, read on the forward strand.
TAATCTTTGAGGTTCTTGCAACTTCTTTATTTTTGTTTGAATTACAATTTCTATTCTTTCTGCTCTGACAATAATCCATTGTTATATTTAAATACCTAATATTTTAAAAAAAAATTATAATAATTTCAATAAAAAAATAAAAGAAAAATAGAACAAAATTGAAATGAAAACAACCGTATGTGGCAAAAGGCGCAAACTTTTTAATATTTCAAATAAATGTCTACCCAAATGAATAAGTTCGATTCTACCTAATTCCACAAGATGGAAACGAATTTATTTGTAATAATAGAATGTAATTACAATGAAACAATTAGATCTTGGAAAAATACATTTTTATTATGGAATGGGAACAGGAAAAACATCCATTGCTATGGGTCGAATTGTCCGCTGCTTAGGGCATAATTTACGCCCAATTCTAGTCCAATTCTTGAAGAAACACGATCCATCGTCTTCAAAAGGCTTTTTTTATGGAGAATATATTACTTTCACAGAACGTTTACAAATTCCTGTAATACAATTTGGTAATTATAGTTTTGTCAAAACCCCTGCACAGATTGAAGCAAATCGCAAATTAGCTGCAGATGCCTTAAAAAAAACTCAAGAAATTCTAAAATCTACAGATTATGACTTGATAGTTCTTGATGAAATTGGTTCAATGGTAGAATTGGGCTTATATTCTGAAGATGATATTATTTTAGTTTTAAAAGACCGAAATCAAAAAGCAGAAATTATTATGACCGGACACAAACCCCTTGAAAAGATTATAGATATGGCTGATTATGTGACATATTTGCAAGAAATAAAACACCCTTTTCAAAAAGGAGTACAAGCTCGAAAGGGAGTTGAATTTTAAACTTAATTAGAAGAAAATGAGAACTTATATTCAAAACCGACATAATTTATTTAATGGACTATCATCAAAAAATAGATAGATAGGAAAAAAATACATGAATTCAGCAATACAGAACTAATAACGTAATCTAAAGTAGAATTAATTAAATATATAATCCAACAAAAAATAAAACGTAAAACAAGATAATAATCAGATACAAAAAAGAAGTGTTTAATATGACAGAAAATACGAAAGAATCGCTCAATAAAAAAATCTTAGAAGAGACTGAGCGTTGGATTAACACCACAGTTGCACAATCTTTAAAAAAAGTGCCAGAGCGAAAGAGAAATTTCAAAACATTATCAAATATTCCAGTAAAAGCTTTGTACACACCAGTAGATATTGGGAATCTAGATTATTTTGATGATTTAGGTTTTCCTGGTGAATATCCTTATTTAAGAGGTGCACAAGCTACCAGCTATCGAGCACGGTTTTGGACTATGCGTCAATTTGCTGGTCTTGGAACAGCGAAGGAAACCAATCAAAGATTTAAGTATTTAATCCAAAATGGGCAAACAGGTTTGTCGGTTGCCTTTCATCTTCCAACAATTTATGGTTATGAATCGGGATCACCAATGAGTGCAGGTGAAATCGGCAAAGAAGGTGTTGCAATTGATACATTAGCGGATATGGAGGTTGTTTTTGATGGAATTGATCTTAGCAAAATCTCCACCTCAATGACTATTAACGCACCAGCATCAATACTTCTCGCAATGTATATTGCAGTAGGAGAAAAGAAAGGAGTTCCTATGGAAAAACTAACAGGAACCATACAGAATGATATTTTAAAGGAGTATCAAGCTCAAAAATCGTATATTTTTCCTCCTGAACCTTCCATGCGCTTGATTGTGGATACTATTGAGTTTTGCACTAATCATGTACCAAAATGGAATACAATCAGTATTAGTGGATATCACATTCGAGAAGCAGGTTCGACAGCAGTTCAAGAGTTAGCGTTTACTTTGGCAAATGGATTCGCTTATGTTGAAGCAGGAATGGCTCGAGGGTTAAATGTTGATGATTTTGCACCCCGTCTATCCTTCTTTTTCAATGCTCATAACAATTTCTTTGAAGAAATCGCAAAATATCGAGCAGCTCGACGTATTTGGGCGAGACATATGAAAGAGATATATCATGCAAAAGATCCACGCTCATGGCGTTTACGATTCCATACACAAACTGCTGGTGTTTCACTAACAGCACAAGAACCTTATAACAACATTATTCGAGTTACATTACAGGCACTAGCAGCAGTATTAGGAGGAACACAATCACTTCACACAAACTCATTTGATGAAGCATTAGCTCTTCCATCTGAAGAAGCAGTTAAAATAGCTTTGCGAACCCAACAAATTATTGCACATGAATCAGGAGCAGCTGATGTTATTGATCCTCTTGGTGGTTCATACTATGTTGAATGGTTGACTAATCAAATGGAGGCCGAAGCAGAAAAATATTTTGAACATATCAAGAAATTAGGAAATGGATCAATGCTCCAAGGTGCTTATGTTGGTATAAAGAATAATTTTTATCAACGTGAAATCGCAAATGCTTCATACCAATATCAAAAAGAGATAGAAACTAAAGAACTTGTGCAAGTGAGTGTTAATGAATTCAAAATTGAGGAAGAACTAGATAAAAAACCGGAAATTCTTAAAATTTCTGAACATGTTGCTGAAAAACAGATACAAAATCTTCAAAAAGTAAAAAGTGAGCGTGATAATGCTCGAGCTCAAGAATGTTTACAAACCTTACGTGAAAAAGCAAAGACTAATGAAAATCTAATGCCATATATTTTAGATGCGGTTAAAGCTTACTGCTCAGTTGGAGAAATTGTGGATGTATTTCGAGAAGTCTTTGGTGTTTATCGTGAGGATTCAATTTTTTAAAATTCTATAAAAAAGAAAGTTGTGATTATATGGAACGTAAAATACGATTAATAGTGGCTAAACCAGGTTTAGATGGACATGATCGAGGAGCAAAAGTGATTGCTCGTGGGCTCCGAGATGCTGGTTTTGAAGTAATTTATACAGGATTGCATCAAACTCCAGATGATATTGTGCAGAGCGTGATACAAGAAGATCCCGATGCGCTTTTACTATCAATTCTCTCTGGGGCTCACCCAGTTTTGTTTCCTGAAATAACCAAAAAATTACATGAAAATGGTGTTGATGATGTGTTGGTTTTGGGGGGTGGAATAATTCCTGAAGAAGATGTTCCAGCTCTGAAAGAAGCAGGAGTTAGTGAAGTATTTGGACCAGGAACGAAGATTCAAGAAATTGCAGATTATATTCGCGCTAATTTAAAGCGATAAAAAGATTTTCAAGCTTAAGTTAATTTCTTTTTTTACTATATATTTACAAGTGAAAAATTTTTTCTTTCAGTGTTTATGCGACATTTACGGAGTTTAAAAGATGCAAATGCAATATTCTGATGATCTCATTCAATCTTACATAGATTTAATAAAACAGAAAGAAGACTCAGTCAAAAAAAAGAGAGCGTTAGCGCGATTAATAACTTTAATTGAAAATGGTGGTCCAGAAATCGCGCAGAAGATCATTCCTCAAATTTACAATTTAACAGGGCATGCAAAAATCATCGGTATTACCGGCGCACCTGGTTCCGGCAAATCTACTCTAACCTCCCAAATAGCAGATCATTACTTGGAGCAAGGATTAAAAGTTAGCGTTATAGCTGTTGACCCTACATCTCCATTCAGCGGAGGTGCTCTTTTGGGAGATCGAATTCGAATGAAGAAAAATTTTACAAATCCACGATTTTTCATTCGATCCATGGCAAATCGGGGCCAATTAGGAGGTTTAGCCATGGCCACTAAAGATGTTATTCATGTTTTAGATGCATATCACAGCGATATTATTATTATCGAAACGGTAGGCGTTGGGCAATCAGAAATTGATATTTTTAAGAGTGCTCATACTACTTTAGTAATTACACCCCCAGGATTAGGAGATGAAATTCAAGCAATTAAAGCAGGTTTAATGGAAATAACGGATATATTCGTGGTAAACAAAATGGATAGAGACGGAGCGGACAAACGCGTAGCAGAGTTGCAAACAATGCTAGATTTCGCAGAAAATATTGAAATTAAAAATGATCAAACCCAAGCAAAAGTTGTTCGTTGTGATGGATGGCGACCTCCTGTGATAAAAACAAACGGAGTAACTGGAGAAAATGTCCCTCTATTATTGGAGAATATTAAAAAACATCAAGAATTCTTGAATCAAACAGGATTTATAAAAAAAAGATTGCAATTTAGATATAAACACTATATAGTTGAAATTTTGAAATATTTTTTGGTTAAAAATGTTGAAGAAATTGTTTTTACAAATGAGAAAATTAACGAATTCATCGAGAAGATTTTAAGTCATGAACAAGGTGCTGATCCCTATTCAATATCTGGTGCAATCATGGAAATATTTCGGGATCGCTATTTTTCATAATTTGGGAATAAGGAAATGAAATAGAATGCAAAAACAACTGCTTGTGTACGGAGGTGGAAAATTTGGGTCTCATGTTTTTGAAAAATTCCATGAAACATTCCGTTTGTTTATTATTGATAATGATCCGAATTGTTCTGCGAGCAGTTTACCAATTTCAAAAGATTATAGTACTAATTGGAACCATATTCGAGATCAAATCAATCATACCAAAGATTCACTTTTCATTTTAGGAGATATTGAAATAGTTATGCATTTTTTGGAAGAAATTCCATTTGAATACCTAATTCCAGTTGTTCCAATCCATGTTATGAAAGAAATAATACTTAAATCCCTAAACAATTGGTTTCCAGAAATAAACTTTAAAAATGGGACAATACCTCCTATTCCACCTGATCTAATTCCCAAAGAGTTACAAATATTTTCAGAAAACTCTTATACAATCTTTTTTTCTTATGCAAAATGGGAAGAAAAATGCCCAATTAATTGTTCTGGTCCATTAGGTTATTGTCCAATCCACAAACGATTAAAACCAATTTCTATTACCGATCTTTGCCGCACAGCTTGGCCAAATCCCTCAAATTTCTTATTTGAAAGTTACCAATTAGCTCCAGGAATTGGAGGAATTCCTTCTACAGAGATAAGGAAAAAATTAGGTAAATTACGAAATTTATGTGAAAAAGAATTTAATAATCCCAGAGGAGTAAAATCTGCAAAAATTTCAGAAGAAATTCTTGTATGCACTACATGTAATTGTCATGGAGTCGCTTCTGGTCTCACTTATGTAAAATAGAAAAAGGACTTTAAAAAAAATAACCAAAATAAGTATTGCGTTAAAATTAGCACTTTTTTCTTAATAATTCGGCATTCTTCGTTTATTATGATATTCATCTTCAATAGTAGCAATATAAGTTCGTTGATCTTGCAGATCTCTAATTATTTCATTAAGATGATAGTATACTTGTTTTTGAATATTATCGGTATGATCTCCTGCATGCATAAATCGAGTGATTTTGACAATTAATTTGGCACTTTCTTTATATTTTTTATTAACATTTGGCAATTCACGAGATGTATTCACATTATAATAATAATCTACTGCATTTGATATGTTCTGAATATTTATTGCCAGCATTTTCGCTTTCAATGGGCTGTTAAGACATTTTTCGAGATTATTCTTAATTTGTTCAAGATTTTTATTCAATTTTGCGCGTTTTGCTTCATATTCTGCTTGAGAAAATTTATGGGAAACTTTATCATCATTATTCTTTTTGTTATTACTTCTTATCATATGATTTTGAACCATTTTAATTATACCTCCAAAATAAATTTAAATATTTTTCTGGAAAATATTCGAATGAAAGTCGCTTCAGGTATCAAGCAAATCTATGATTCTAAGGAAATATCTGCATTTCTGAAGTGTATTAAAAATATCGAAAAGTTTTTTCTTATTTCATACTTAGAAATTCAATTGACTAGATCGATCAATTTTACTTATCAATTTCACCGAGTACATGCATATTAATATTTGCTTTTTTGGTATAATATTATTTGAAGACATTTTTTTTTTAATAGAAAAAGTGTATTAACTTACTTCTAACATAGACCAAATGGTAGACGCAAGTAAAATATTTCCATTATAGAACCATTTTAACCCAATTGAGAATAATAACCAATTGATTTGTTGTGAAATACCCATAAATTCTTCTATAAAATAAAAACTACTAAATTGTTCAAAGAAATTAATCATATTAGGTGAAGGAAGATTAATAAATTCCGCAACAAGCGATGCATTGATATTTTTAACAATTTCGGGTATTTCAGCACGATTATTCATCAATCTGATAGCATTTAAGAAAAAAATGTACGTTTCTATAGATGAGAATTGAAAAGAACCTAGATAATCATCCCAATTATTTGTAATTTGAGCAAATTGTAAATGTGAAAGAAGTATATTCTGAGGTATAATAGATTCATGTGGATTTCCTGTCAAATATATTTGAATTGCAGGTAATATTTCTCCAAATTTTGCTCGTCTAGATATTAACGGATTTCGTGGAATCATTAGAACTTGAGGCCCACCTTTTGGATTGTCATAGACATAGAATTGGTGGGGAATATGAGCAAACTTATAATAATATAATGAATTTAGAGGAAGGTTAATTCCATGATTGTATAGAAACTTTATCTCTACTTGATTCAATACTTTTCCCTCATTATGTTTCTTCAAATAAACGTAAATTTGTTTTAAAGAGCGTGATTGAGCATAATTTTGGGAAAATTCTTCTATTGCTGAAGTAGAAATAATTTGAGTCTGTTCAGGATCAATTTTAAGTGTTGATTCATAAGATGTAAACCATGTTGAATCAATTAATGCACTTGCAGATTTTGTCTTTGAAGTGGGAGAATCTGTTATTTGCAGTAGTGGATCTCTTTGAATTGCTTTTTCAAGATCAAAAGAAACATCTGGTTTTGATATTTTTTTCTCTTCACTAAAAAAAATATTTAGTTGTTTTTTGAATTTTAAATTTGGTGCATTATCATCTTGTTCTGTTTTTGTACTAAAAGTTAAATTCTCAAAATATTTCTCTTTTTTCATCTGTTCAATTTTCTGCCAATTGATCTTAGGTTTAAGTTGTTCAATCTCTTTTGCGATTTTATATGTATTTTTTTCACTATTCATTTCATAACTAAGTAAATGCATTTCTTCTAATAATAGGAACTTTAATTCGTAATCTTGAGCTTTTTCTGCATTTATAATAGATTTAGACAATAATTTATAACGCAATTTGCTTAGCGATATTATTTCCATATTTATTTTTTTTAATTTTTTTATATTTTCTCCTTTTTGATAGAAATATTTTGCTTCATTCAATAATGATAATTTCTGAGCGATTTCTGAAATAGAATCATTAGAGAGTTTCGTAGCTTGAAATTGAAGTTGATCTCCACGTTTCTCATTGAATTTTTTTAATCGACTTGAAATCCTGGAGATTTCTTTTTTAGCATTTATATCTTCAAAAATGTGTTTTGCTTTCTCATAATCATCTAATGTTTTTTGTGGATCGCATTTCAATTCAGATTTATATGCTCGATCTTCAAACCACCGACCAAGTAAAATCGCAGCATTAAGATATTTCGATTTGGCCATCTTTTTTTTAGATTCATCTTTTATTACATGATATTTGGTGAAAGCAGCTTTATATTTTTGCAAACTTGAGTAATAATCTTGCTGTTGCTCTAATAATTCTCCTTGATGAAGATCGATCTCAGCTAGTTTTTCTGTTAGTTTTAATTCAAATTTATAAAATTGAATCTCTAATTTCTTAGAATTTTTAATCATTTTTAAAATACTTTTTAATTTCTGCCAATAATCCAAAGCTTGAATTATATTTTCTTTCATTAACATGCGATTTAATTGTTCTATAAAATAATTGGCAATTTCCTTAAAAATAAATTGTTGAATTTTAACAAATTCATCTTCATTTGGAATAAAGTATTTTTTTAATTGTGGTATTTTTAAAAAAAAATCAATGTAAAGAGATGAAACATAACCAAATAAATTGAGAATTTCGTAGAAATGACGTTCTAAATGTCGTCTTTTCAACTCTACACTTTGAATCGTCGACAATACCTTAAAAACCCATGTTTCAAAAAGATTAAAAGATTTTTTATAACTATGGTTTAAAGTCTTATCCGAAGAAGGTGAATATTGATAAAGTGAGTTTTGTAAATCTAATAAATTGATAAAATTGATGCTTGTTCGAATTTCATTGTTATCTTGAAGAGATTTCTCCGCCTTAACTAATTGCTTATCAAAAAGTATTTTTAAGCAGAGCAGAAAATAGTGTTCAACATCATTTTTATCATTTAAAGAAAGAATTCCGATATTTCGTTTTAAATAATAGAGGTACTTTAAAGCTGGCTGATATTGTCCACTTTTTAAAAGACTAACTGCTTTTGAGACCGTAATTTGTGGAGGAGTTCCAGCCATAATTTATTATAAAATTGGCGTAATAAAAATATTTATGCCAGAATCATCATATTGTAATAAATTTGATTGACTTTTGGATTCATCTTCAGGAATTTTTTGCCAAATTTCAATTTTTTTCCGATTTACAAGTTGTAATAAATAAAGTAATGTTCGAACAATTCCTTCAGGTTCAGGAGATAAAACAAGATATAGAAAAGAAATAGGTTCATCAGGTTGATATCGTTTTTGGATTGTCTGAAAGAGTTGTTGGATTTGCTCTTCAATTAATGCATGATTTTCTTCTGCTTCTTTCAAAAAATTTGGTGGTATAATTTGATCTGTTTCAATTCTTATATGGTTTCGTTTATAGTTCTTATTACTAGAGCGAATTTGATATTTTAAAGTTTTAATTAAAGCATTTCCTAATTCACAAAAATCGACTTTTCGATATACTTTTCTTATGGGTGATGCTAAATATCGATTTCCATTTCGATCTTGTTTAAAGAATGCATTTGTTGAAGAAAATTTCTTCAATTCAGAATCTCTTTCATGTAAATACTGAGAAATATTTGAGTTAAGATCATAATTATCATTAATTTCAGAAGTTATTGATTCTCTTTTGCCTAAAATAGCATTTAATCCTACTTTATTAATTAATTCTTCATTTGAATCATCATTTTCGAATTCTTCATCGAAATCATGGAAATCTTCTTCTGAGACTTCATTTTCTTCTAATATATCTTGTGTATGATGTGAGTCTTGAATAATCGAATCCGATTTTGCATGAATTAACCTAGAGGTTGAATAAAGAACGCGACCTCCAATACGAAATTTAATTTCACTGTTTTTGTACATTCTCTGTTGAATTTTTTCTAAAGTAGTTTTTATATCAATTTGCCAAGGATTTTGTTTGATCATGCTAGAAAACTCATCATTATTTAGTAAAATACCAAGATCTGCAGCTTTTTGAGATATAAGTGAGAAATTTTTGGATAAATGTTTATTTGTACGGGATAAATTTTGAGTGCCTTGGGAATCTATTTTATTTGAGACATTTTTTGAAATTCTAATCGAATTATTCAATTTTTCTCCAATATGACTAAGATGATGCTCTGGTTGTATTATTTCCATAATGAATTTAATCCTTCTGTCTGCAAATCTTTATAATGATTATAGCAATCAAACTAGATAATGGAAAGTTGACTGCTAAAATACATTTAATCCACTATTATGGACATATCATGGAAATATTATTGAAATATTGTGTGAATAATACAATTCAGATAGTATTAATGTTATTAAGAATGCACAATCAAATTCATTACAAATAGAAATGTTCAAATAATTATTTAAGCGAATAAAATAAAATACTAATAAAACTTATCAACACTAGCTAAATACTTAAGATTAGGATCATTTGAAAATAAGTGACGAGTTATGATTGATTCAAAAGCGATTAAAGCAATTATTAATAAATTTATGGCAGACGACCAAACGCGAGCTGTAATCATCTGTGATTCAGAAGGTTTACCAATTCAATCTTCATTTAGAGGGGAACAAATTGAAAGAACAGAAGAGATTTCGGCATATATTACTGCTTTGATTTCTCGAGGAAAACAAACCGTTGAAGTTTTAGGAGAAGGAAGATTAAATTTTGTAAGGTTGGAAACTGACAAGGGTGAAGTAATGATTGCACCTCAGGAAGGCTTAATTTTAATTGTATTACGTAATACAACTGATTACTAAATCATAATTTTTCTTCTTTTTGAAAACACTAATTTTTTATAGATTTCTAACTAACTGAAATATATGAACATCGAAGAAATTGGTCCTAAATTATCAGATGTAATGGATGTTGTTCCTGTCTGCGAAGGCTTAATTTTGGCAAAAATTTCTGGAGAAGTGTTAATTGGTCAAACTCTTATAGAAATGGATCACTCAATCATCGCAAAAAGTTTCAGTAAATTATTTGAAGCGGATTTATCTAATATTGATAAGGGAAACATTCAAGATTTTACAATTAATCTTGAAAATGGGGCAATAATTGCTGTAAGAAATGATGATCATATGCTTATAGGTTTATTAGGAAGCGATGGTAAATCTTCAGTTGGTTTACTAGTAAGGCAATTAAGAAATATTATGTGGAATTAAAAAAATAAAGAAAATTCCAAAACAAAACAATTTTATTTTTTCATTTTCTTGCTGTAAGGTAATTATCAATGACCAAATTTGATTATTTTAGAGCTAAAAGACATCCCAAAGGCTATATTCCTAAAAATAGTATTCTAAATAACTTTTGCACAAAACATCAAATGTATGCATATGAAACGATTCCATTAAAAGATCGTGATTATGAGGTAATTTTAGGATTATATTGTTTAAGATATTACCTAGATAGACCTGTTTGTGCTTGGTGTTCACAAGAGATGTTTGAGAGAGATCCATATTATGTAGACAAAGTCTCAAATTTTACAAAAGAGACTTTAAAAAGAGAAGGAAGAACTTGGGATGAATTTGAACGTGCAGTAAAGTATAATGAAGAATTTAGTTAAAATTCAAGAAGATATGCAATTTTTGCTTTTTGAAAATTCCATAAACAAAGTTCATCATTTGCAACGATATCATTAAATCCTCCATTTTTTATAGACCAATTTTCAACATGAACTCCTTGAGTTACCTCTATACCATCATAACCCATTGTTTTTAATTTGTTTACAAAATTGGGGTCATTCGCAACAGGTTTTGGTAAATTCATATTTGTGTGTATTAAATCATACCTTGCAATAGTCACATAAGGCGGAAGAAATACTAATAAAATTAATTTCCCATATTTTAATGATTTTTCAATCTCTTTTGATATATAAAAACCAACACCGAATGTGTTGTTGTTTGCAGAAATTGAAGCATTAAACCCTCTTCTTGAAAGATTTGAAGCTTCTGCAAAAGCAGTTCCATGAAAATACCAATTTTCCTTATAATAAAGATCTGCAGGATTACTTCGTCCTTCAACTTTCTTTATCATACGTGGACGATATCGATTTCCAATTATGGATAAAATATTTATACCTTCAGTAGAATACATATCAATTTCTTTTAAGACAATTGAAGCTACATCAGTATTCATATAAATTGAATCAAAAATACTTCTATATTTCTGGGTTTGTTTTGAAGATTCAAAAGAAAATAGAGAATTCTTCCGATATGGAAATAAATTAATATCAGAATTGTTTTTATGAGAAATTTGAGAATTATAGAATGATGGTTTTGAATCATTATGTTTGGAAAAACGATCAAAATCAAAAATTGAACCTCTACTCCGTTTTCTATTCTCCATATTTGTTATTTAGAATTAGAAGAAAATATAAATTTCGGATAGAAAATTAGAAAAAGTCAAAAAAAAAATTATCATGAAGAAAAATATAAGAATTTACTCTTTTTGTTAAATTCAATCTGATTTCTCTTCATCGAGTAATTCATCAAGAGAAGTGCCTTCTTCGGTTGAAGGAGTTTTTGTTTCATCTTCTTTCTTAGTGGATAAATCAGCTAAATTCACATATTTACCTCCTCTTCTTCGTGATTTCTTCGATTTAACCACAGTTTCTGGGGTTATTGGAGCGTTAATCTCATCAACTTTCGTTTTGATATATTTTGCACTGAATATCCACAATCCAATTGTAAAGATAATAAAACCACCAACAAGAGCAGAAGTTAACAAAGTATTGGTATTTACTTCATAAGTAGTAAATTCGTGAACAGATCCAATTGTAAAGATTTCTCCAGTCTCTTTTACAGTTGCAGTAATTGTAATATTTACAATAACTGAATCTAATTGATAATCAGTATCATAAAAATCAATAACAAATTCATAAGTTTCTCCACTAGATATTACTAATAATTCTAATGCATTTTTAATGTTTATTTCAGCATCAAAATCAGAATCAATGGTAATAGAAACATTACTAAAGGAAGAATTACCTGTATTTTCAAGTCGAACATTTATTAAATTATGAGCACCTCTAATCAAAGTTTTACTAGTATCAACTGAGACTAATAGATTTTGTTCATATGTATTTAAATCAATCGTTAAAGTGGAGTTAACTGTCGCATGTGTACTATTTCCAATGTATTCTACCATTATTTGAACTTCTGAGTTTAATGGAGTCTGTGACATATCGAATTCAAACTCAAATGAACCTTCATCATCAGTAAGAATGCTTGTATCGTTATTTATTGAAGATAATGGAGTCCATATTGGATCTGTATAATCACTTAAGTTTTCACGAGAATCATAGAAGAATTTAATTTCAGAGTTACGCATGATTTCTGAATTTTCATCAATAAGTTTTCCGGTTATCGTTTGTGTTGCATAGTGATCAATTGGATCCGTTTCAGCTTGTAAATCGGTAAAAATACCAAATATTTTATTATCAGTTGTTGTTAAATTACTCTCCATTGTCATACTCATATAATAATCATTGAATACTTGGATGAAATATGTTACATCTCCAGGAAGTTCTAACATGTCTCTTTGAATATTTGAAGTGAAAGATGGCCCTGTTAAATCATGATAAGATCTAACGGTTAAAACTTTACCTTCAAAATCTTTATCGTCAAGATGACTATAGTATAAATATTGAGATTCCACAGAATTATATATCTCAGAATCATCAATATTAACAGAAATTTGGATCTGCATTGGCATATTGCGAACTGGACAATTCAAACCTCCTGTATTTATATCTGGAACAGTTAAATTCAAAAGGAATGAATGTTCATCTGAATTATTTGCCGCACCATACATATTTAATAAATATGTTGAAGAAACATTCGATAATTTCCATTCGTGATTATTTGCAAATACTAATGTGGCAATTACTGAGACATTATAATCTAAACTATGGTGTCGGTTTTCTACTTTAACCTCAATAGAAATATTCTCATTAGGATTCAACACTGTTTCGTTAATTGCATAATTTGTTATATACAAATCATCTCCAAGTGATATTTCTCGAGTTTCATTTAATACGAATGGAATTTCACTTGAAACAATAGGTTTAACCGCGTAAATTGTATAATCGTATGTATTAATATCAGTTTCAAAGGGTGTTATTGTTCCAATTAATTGATTTACTTGTTGATCTTCTAAATGATTAAATTCATGAATAGCTCCTTGATATTCGTTCAAAAAGAAAGTAATTTTTAGAAAACCGAGTTGATTACCATCTGTCCAATTAAGTAAAATTGTATATTCACCTAGAGGAGTTGTCTGATTTGTATTAAGAATTGCCATTTTTCCGAAATTGAACCATGAATAACTTGAGTTTTCATCAATCGAATCATCTGTTAATATATTTGATTGCATAAGGTTTCCAGTAGTGTTATACAAACTAGCAGTAACTTTCCCTGTCGTTGAAAGATATGAATTATCATCTGTTAATAGACCAACAGATAATGCAATTACATCAGATTGCATAAATCCTTTAGTTTCCCATAAATTATCATTATATTTTAAGAAAAGATTAGAAGTTTTAATGTAATTTGGGGAATTTGCTGATAATATATAAACAGCTGGAGAATCTGCAATAGATGAATTCACTTCGATGAATGTTTTTTCATCTTCTATATAAGGATCTTGTGCTAAAGAAAGAATTTGAGTACTATTTTCAAATAAATCTGAAATTTCCCAATTATCAGGAATTACATATGCAAATTTTGTAAAATTCCAATCTGAAAATATGGATTCATTTGGATCAAATGAAAAAGTGACGTTCCAAAATGGATCACTATCGATCTCTAATTGATAAGTGCTGACCGCTGATTTGATAAGGTATTTTTGAACTAAATATTCTACTGTAAATGAAATATCACCTGAATATATATCTTGATCCCAATTAAGTGTGATTGTAAAATTCTCATTAGATAAACTAATTGGAGTAGAAAATTCAAGTTTTATTGTTCCATAACCCCACCAATAAGAAGCATAATAGGCTTGATCAATTGGATCATCGAAAGTGTCGTGAGGATAATCCCAAATATAAGTATCTTCAACTGGAATATCATCGATAGTCAATCCAATTTCAGAAGGTAAATATGGTCTACTTAAATTTATAATAAAATTACTTGCATCTAACTGTGGATGATCACTTGTTGATTTAAGATCTGCTTTTGCTTGCTCCCATGTAGTAGATTTTGTTAGTAAAAGATGATCAACTTTATTATCAGGATCTTTGGGATCAAATGGTGCGTCAAATGGAATTGTCACCAATGTAAAACGTTTTTCACCAACCACGTTAGAAGTATTTGTTGAAATAATTATAAAATAATTTCCAACAGACAAATCAATACCAAGATGATTTGAGGTAAAATTAAACCACATTGGCTCATCATTTGAATAGTTTAGAATTGATATCTCAGAAAGTATTGCTGTTTCATCAGGTGTTGCTAATAATTGAGAATTTGACGGATTTAATAATTGACTTCTTGCTACTGGTTCAGTAATATTTGCTTGACATAGTTGAATTGTTAAATTAGATGTAACAGAATCTTCGATATCAAGTGCACGAATCCAAGCTTGAAATCCATAAACTGTCGAATCTCCTCGAATATCAAATTCTAAAGCAATGGGATTATTTAAACTGAAACTTACTTCATGCCCACGTATTACATCCACACTAAGGCTATTGATAAGCAAAGTAAATGCTTCAGTCGCATTACTAAAATGCAAATTTAACACAAGATTTTTTGAAATATTGACATAATTATTATTTTCATTTCGAATATAATATGTAATTGTACGATAATTTGATGAGATCTCTTGAATATAGCGATCTGAATCTAAAACATCAAAATTAGTGGAATAATAATTATAAAGAGATGAATCAAGTAATAAATCAGAACCAGATTGAATTTCAAATTGAATTTTAAACCCTAATATTGTAGATATATCTCTTGGATATGTAGAAGCATCAATTGAAATATTTGTTTCAACAACTTGATCCCCAGATAAAGCACTATCCACTGAAATAAAATCAGCTCCTGCATTTTCAGAACCAGTTACAATTGTAAACATATCAGATGTAGTGCTAATTGAAACTTTTTCACGTTCATAATGTAAAGAGTCATCATTTTCAAGAGTGTAATTTGCTAAGTGATTTTTATTCATAGTAAAGTTGAAAGTTCCATCATTAAGATAATATGCTCCATCCTCGCTTGAAATGTTAAATTCATTAACCCCATTGGCAATCGAGTGATTTTGCATGTAGACATAGACGTCTTGAGGGTTGCCTTGTCCTGAGATAGGAATTTCATAATCTAATTGGGAAACCAGTGGAGTTTGTATAGTATTCGGGTTTGTTTGAGTAGATGCTACAGAATTAAAAGGTTTATAAGTCTGAATACTCATTGACAAAATAAAAATCATACCCAAAACCACTGGAACTATTTTCTTTTGTATCGATTTCCATCGTATCGTGATCATTTAATGGTCCCTTTCGTAGATTTTTTAGGTTAAAAAATTTCATTTAGTTTTTTAATATATTGGATCAGATATTGTTATTCGACAAAATCTGTTGTTATGCATTACTGGAAAGAATATTATTACGAATGAATAATACATCTAATTCAGAAAATTCTGTCACTCGAATAAGAGACGGCGATTTTAATCCAAAACGGATTCTTTTCATTATTGCTTTTAAGTCTCCTATAAAAGTAGTTGGAGATATCATATGAATTAAATCAATTAAAACTTTTATCAATTGTGCTGTTTTTTCTGTAAGATGTAGAAGATCATTAATTGAAAATCTGCTATTTCTTAATTTCTGAATTTTTTTGATGATATATTTATAATCATACTCTGAAATCCACAGATTTAGGCAAGTATTAATTTGATTGGCATCAATTTGAAATAAATTTTGGATAATTGGAATTAATCCTGGAAGAATTTGAATCAAGGTTAATTGTACAGATGATTTAATTAGATGTTTAGCAAAAAAATAAAGAGGTAAAATATATTTGGGAAGAAGGAAATTATTTAAGCATATTTTTCCCAAATTAGTGCATCGAAAACGGGGAAATGCAGTCTCTTTTTCAATTTTAATTTCTTCAATGACATTATATTTTCCTAAATTCTCAACGATAGATCTTTGAAAAATACTTTTATAACAAATTCTTTCTGCATCTTTTTGAAAAGTTGATATATTTATTTGGTTTCTTGAATCTGAAAATTCTACCTTTTGAATTGGTGAGAATAGACGCAATTTTTCATTTTTTGATATATATTCTATGTTTCTTAATCTATGCAGAATAATCGTAAGCAAATAGACTAAAAAATCATCATTGTCAAAGGGAAATTTAGAATAAGTATTTGTAAATTTAAAGTTGAATTCGTTTTTTGTTATTCTCGCATACCTAACACCTTTACTAATTAATAGTTGCACACAAAAAGTTGAATCTTGGTTTTCTGGTTTTCTTTCAAATTTTTTATTATATTTTAAATTAACCTTAAATATCAACTCTTTTTCTGGAGAATACTCTAAAATTATTACAGAATAACTTCTTTTCTTCAAAAATAATTCTGAAATTTTATTTGACAAAACCATAATCATAGATATTATATCTAAAGGATAAAGGTTAATTTGAGCCCCAACAGGAATATTTTTCCTAGAATTATAACTATGAAAAGTAGTCCTTAGAAAATCTTCTAATTCAAAGAAATTTGATGAACCTTGTTCATATATTCTAAGAAGAACAATCTCTTCCAGTATATCTTGACTAAAACTTATCGAAGATTGAATATTTTGATATTTTGGAATTAAGGATTTGTTATTCTTAGTGGTGAAATAGTTTTGGATCAACCATTCCCTTTCTTGAAAATTATCAACCAAAATATATGCATAACCATTAGACTCATACTCCATCCTGCCAGCTCTTCCACAAATTTGGTGAAATTCATTACAATTGATTATTTTTTTTTTATATTTTTTTCTTTTATCAGTATTTTTTTTGAACATTGGATTAATTGCATGATCTTCAACTTTCTCATAAAGAAAGATTGACTTTAAAATTACTATTTTTGCAGGTGTATTGATTCCTGCACTTAAAGTCGATGTAGCAACTAAAATTTTTATTAAACCATGTAAATATAATTGTTCAATCAATAATCTTTCATCTGTGGATAATCCTGCATGATGATATCCTAATCCATTTTGTATATATTTCCATTGCCTAATATTTCGAAAATCGATATTTTGAAAATTTTCAGTTAAATATTGAAGTAAATACATTTTATCTGCTTGAAATTGGGTGATAATAGGTTCATGTAATAAAAAGTCGCATGTCTTTTCAGTATCGTTCCTAGAATACGTAAAAACTAAAATTGAACTATTATTTGCAATGGATTTTTCTAAAATTTTTTTAATAGAGTTATTTTTGTTTTTACTTATTTGAATTAAATATTTTAAATCAGTTGGACGCAGATTAGTCGTGATTAAATGAAGCTTTTTATCAGGATTGTGAAATTTATAAATTTTAGCACACCATTGATGAAATACTTCAGGATTTCCGATTGTTGCAGAAAAAAATAAGATTTGAACCTTATTTGATGAATTTAGAATTCGTATGATTAAATTTTCTAGACGAGCACCACGATCTTTTTCTCCCAGAATATGAATTTCATCTATTATTACTAATCCAATTTGATGAATCCATGAGTTTTGCATTTTTGAACGTAAAAAGGAATCGAATTTTTCATAAGTCATAAAATATAGATCAGCAAATTCAAGATTTTTCTTTGATACTTCAATTCCTCCTGTAGTCTGAGCAAATTTATAACCAAATTGTCGATATCTCCTATAAAATAAAAAATATTTTTCAGAAACTAATGCTCTATATGGTAATAAAAACAAAACTTTTCCTTCATTTTTTGAAATTCTATGGATAGCAGCTAATTCAGCTACAAGAGTTTTACCACTTCCTGAAGGTGTGCATAACAAAAAGGAGTTTCCTTGAAATAATCCCTTAGCTACAACTTGAAATTGACTTTCAAATAAATTGGTAATATGGTCTTTTTTTAGTATTTTAATAAATTTCTCATTGAATCCATATTTAGATAATAATGATATTGGATATTGCTTAACCATTATTTTTAGATCTTAATCAGCTTTATCATTTCCTAAATTTTCTTTTAATTAAGAATAAATTAAATCATTAAACTCAAATTGTATTTATTTTCACATAACAAATTTTTTTAGGTACAAGCGACAAATTCTTATTAATTTATTAAAATTTATAAAATATGCATTTGAAAAAGTGAAGTGAAAAATATGAGTATAGATTGGCAAAAAGTGAAAGAAAAGCCGGATAAACCCCATAAAGTATTAGGACAAACACTTCTTGATCAACGAGGTAAGATAAATGATCTAGAAAATAATCTTCAAAAAACCACCCAAGCATTAAATAAAAATATGACTGAACTTGAAACTGCCAAAAGTCAAATTGAATCGCTTCAAAAGAGTGTAGATGATTTAAACAATTCAATTACATCAAAAGATAAAGAAATTCAAACATTGACTAATAATTTACAATCAGTTCAAAGTGAAAGAGATCAACTTAAACAATCACTAGATACAATATCTGCACAAAAAGCTCAACTTGAATCGGATAAGAATTCTCTTGAACAGATTAAAAGCAATTTAGAACAACAAAAAACCACCTTAGAACAAGCAAAGAATACTTTAGATATGGAAATCAATACCTTAAAAGCTCAATTAACAGAAATCCAAGATGAAGTTGAAAATCATAAACAAAATGAAATTGATTTACAAGCAAAGATTAACGAATTAAATGAGCAAATTAATCAACTAAAACAAGAAATCGTCACTTTACAAGGAACAATTGATGAAAAGAATAAACAAATTGGAGAAATGTCAACAAATCTTGCTCAAAATGAAGCAAGAATAAATGAATTAACAGGAACTATCGAAACAAAGAGCACAGAACTCGAAGGAATGGTTTCAAAGAAAGATGATATGATTAATCAATTAAATAAAAAAGTAGATGAATTAACAAAAGAATTGGAAGAGAAGAAAGCAGAAATTTCTAAATACTTAAATAAAGTTCAAGATATGGAAACAAGATTGGCAGATAATACTCAAGATCTTAAAATTCAAGAACTCTTAAATAAAATTGAAGATTTGGAAGGAAAAATTGCTGAAAAAGATAGTAAAATTGAAGAATATGAAGCCAAGATCACTGAACTTGAACCCGCAATTCCTGAAGTCACTACTTATGGAACAGACACTCGAATTATCTGTCCAATGTGCAATAGTACTGAAATCGTTGATTTTGAAGATAAAACCAAAGTTTTAAGTTATGTTGGTCATGTTCCATTATACGCTAAGAAAAAACGCTGTAGAAAATGCGGATATGAATTTTAATTCTTTTAGTAGTATAACTTTTTTATCAATTTGTTTTCATTCTTTTTCATTGTTTTTCATTCTTTTTCATTTTTTATTAATAATCTGACAGAAATAAAAAAATATAATAAATTTTTTTAATCAAAACCACTTTTTCGATAGTTTTTGGGCTATTTTGTAATTTTTCTTAAAGATTTGATAATTAATTAAACATAATTTGAATTTTAAAGAAAATACTCCTTATTCAATTGTTAATAGTATGGATAATTTTAAAATTACTCCAATCTTATGAAGTGTTAATGCCTAAGCAAATTACAGAGATTCATCCTAACATTAAAAATTATCCATTAATTTCAGCGAATCTTTCAGGAAAACGAGTTTCACATTTTATATTATTGATAGAAGTATGGATCACTCTCATTCTAATGTATTATATCAATAAAGGTTATTATTCTCATATTTTTAAAGGGCAAACATGGAGTTATCTTTTACTTCCTATTTTTATTTATGGGATAGTATGGCAATTTTACATTCTTACAATTTTAATCTCTGGATTGGTTTATCATCTTATTAGAATTATAGAACCACCAAAAGAAGGTTTATTTGATCTTTCAAGTAGAGAATCTCAGTTTTATTTTGTTAGGTTTTGGATCTGCTATTATGCTTTTTATGTGGCTCGTGCAATGCCTCTTCCTTGGGCAGATATGTATTATTATCGAGTTTTTGGTTCACATATAGGTAAAAATATAGTTCTTTATGATAGCTGGATTGATCCAGAAATGGTTGATATCGAAGATAACTGTATGATTAGTTTAAACACCCAATTAATTGCTCATGCCATCATTGGAAATCAACTATATGTTAAGCGAGTTGTTATTAAAAAAAGTGGAATTGCTGGGGGAGGTGCAATTGTTGCGCCAGGAACAATAGTTCGTGAAGGAGCAGTACTTGGGGGAGGTTGTACATCACATTTTAATCAAGAACTTGCACCATATTGTATTCATGTAGGATCTCCCGCAAAAATCGCATTACCAATAAAAATTAAAAAAGAATCAAATAATCATGAAAAAGAAAAAAAACCAGAGGAAAAAGAAAAAAAATGAGCAGTCCTACAAGTACCAAATTAACACCTCCTATTTATGTTGATCCCCGAATTCGTCGCAGATTCATTTGGTTATATCTGATACAAATCTGGATTTCTCTCATACCAGCAGCATTTCTTTTATTTTGGATTTTATATCCATGGTTTATCCAAATATTACCAAGTATTCTTAATTTTCCAGAGATTTCATGGACTCTTCCGAATTTATTGAAAAAATGGTGGCAATATCCAACTTGGGTGGCAGTTATTTTTCTTCCTATTTTATTAGGTTTAGTATATGTAATTACAGTAATATGGTCTGCTTGTGTAACTAAAATCTTGCATATTCTCTTAAATAAACTACATCCTCCAAAAGAAGGGGTTTTTTATCGACATCCAAAAGATAAGGACTATTTATTTTGGAATCTACGAAATTTAACTCGAATTTTCCTATTTTGGTTGAATTATTCAAGCCCTTTTATATTTTTTAAGAAAAAATTTACCTTCTCTTTTTTTGGAGTAAGAATTGGTAAAAATTCAGAAATCAATCACACTTGGATTTCACCAGAATTTATTGAAATTGGAAATAACGTTATTATTGGCCAATCAGCGGCTATTTATTCCTATTTGATTCAAGGTGATAAAATTCTTGTAGCTAAAACAATTATCGAAGATAATGTTCAAATTGGTCCACAAGTTATTTTATTACCAGGAACTCATGTAAAAGAAAGAACAATTATTGATGGAGGTTCATTTTCTCACCCTTTTACAATAATGGAAGAAAACTCAGTTTATAGTGGTTGTCCTACAGAAAGAAAAATGTCAATTTCAGAACTACAGAAAAAAATTTTTCAACAATAAACTAAATCATTCTTGATCTTAATAAATACTAATTAACCAAGCGCGAAATCCTTAAATTTTCTGAAGAGTTAAATTATCCATGTTTGAAAAACTCATTACATGGTGGACAACTGTTGAAAAACCCAAAGCAGAAAGAGTCTATTTAAAAGGAAAACCTATAAGAATGCTGACTTACTTTCTTTTAACTTATGGGTTAGGATTATTGACAGCATGGCTAATATCACTTTGGGATAGTGTGCTTACTCATTTACCAGATGGTAGATATGCATTTGAATCATGGGCTTTTTCATATTTTGTTCGATTCTTTTTAATGGTTATTCCTATTGTTGTTTCCATGACCATTAATAGTAAAACTAAAACCCCTGCTTATGGTTTCTCTGCAATTGGTGGTTTTTTTATTGCAGCTCTTACATTTATTCCAATGAAACCTTATTATGGCTTGTATATGGCGTATGTAGTTTCTTTAGCAATTTTAGGAAATATACCAAGTCAAGGTAATTTCACTCTTAAATGGTATCATCTGTTATATTATTTTCTTTTGGGAATTTATGCATGCTATATTAACACAATTTATCAAATGCTTGAATGGGATGTATGGGTATGGTTACAGATGATTCATGTACACCTTTTCGTGGTTATCATCGCTGCGGTCAAAATACGACAATGGAGTTATATGTATATGTTTGGTTGGGCATTTTGCGCTATAATCACATTCTTTTTGCCAACCGACATGTTTATATTTCGGATTCTTGATGTTGACGTGTTCCCGATTGCAAACTTGCAATTAACTGCAGGATATAATTTAATAGTGCCTCCAATGTTGACAATGGTTATAATGTATTATTTCTTTAACATTCAGCGCAAGGTCCAAGCGCGCTATATCGGAATGGATAAATAAAGAAATTTATTAAATTATCTTACCGTAAACGATAATTGTTCGCATCTTTTTGAATTATATTTTTTTTTGCCGGTTTAAGGTTGTTTTTTTGCGATTTATTAACATTTTATTATTAAACCTTAAGCCCTATTATTCATATTCTTTAATTATGGGAACAAAATTCCATTTACCAACTATTTATTTAACTTCTCCTGTTTTCTTTGAAATTGCAAATCATCCAAAAGTTTCGAAAAAATTCAGCCAGAAAATTATGTATCTTCGAAATAAATTAGAAGAATGTTCCAATTTAAAGATTTCAGCGGAAAGATTTCCATCTACAACCAAAATTATTCAAGATATAACAAAATTTCAAGTGGATTTCATAGGATGTCATATTAGCCATCCAATCAAAAAAGAAATCATGGAAATACCAACAATTAAAGCAGTTTGCACAAGCACGGTGGGATATGATCATGTTCAACTGGATCCTCGAGTTTTAATTACTCACACACCTTCGATTTTGCATAAATCGGTAGCAGATTTTACAATTGCCTTGATTTTAGCGAATTTACGAAATCTCAATCATCTGCATAATTTCCTATGGGAAGGTAATTGGGAAAGAACAAAAAAATGGGATTTAGATGAAAATTTAACAAATATATTGGACAATCTCACAGTCGGGATAATTGGTTTAGGTGAAATTGGAACTGAATTGGTAAAAAGACTTGCACCTTGGGGAATTCGAATTTTATATTATGATTTAAATCGTAACTCAATTTTAGAGAATAAATTTACAAATTTAAAATATTATTCAGATATAAAAGAAGTTTTACAGCAATCTCAAGTAATTTCTTTACATGTACCTTTGAATTCTTCGACAAAAGGAATGATTTCAGAAAAGGAACTTCGTTTACTACAGCCAAATACACTCTTGGTGAATACAGCTCGAGGTGCTGTTATTGACTTTTCTTCTTTAATCAATTTATTAAAAAAAAAGGAAATTTCTATTCATTTAGCCTTCGATGTATATCCTGAAGAACCCATCAATCCTGAGATTCTTGAAGAATTTAAAATAATCCAAAAAATGCGACCAGAATTACGATTTATTTTTATCCCGCATAATGCCAGCTCAGACGCCGATACTAGAGCACAAATGAGTATCATGATGCTTGAAGATCTTCTTACCTTTGCTAATTCTCATAAACCTGAAGATTTAAGAAAGATTCATTTAATTCCAGAATTAAGAAATTTAATTACTGAAAAAAACTTAAAAAAAGTCGAAAAAGAATGGAAATCATATCGTATTTGGAATTGGTGGTATGATTCTAAATGAAATTGTTAGTGTGAGTAATTTCTTATTATTTTGAACAAAGTTGATATAATTCTGTATCACAACCTTTTTTATAATGTTGCTCCCAAATATTTTTAGGGAGATGTTTACCACCTGAAAGCCAAATAATATGAGTGGAATTTTTCATCTTATCCAAAATCGAATGATTCTTAAGATAATTACTATAACGTTCTGCTTGATACAAATGAACTGGGCCTAAAATAACCCCACTACTGGAAGGTTCAATTTTTATCTTTTCAGAATCCCAAATTAATGATAATAAACCTAACAAATCTTGCTCAGTAACAGTGTATATTCCAGTAATCAAAGGTTCAACCAATCTCCCAACAAATTCAGAAGGACTTGGACAAGCTAAACCATCTGCAAGAGTTTCGCATGATATTCCAAACATTTTTGGAGATATTTCATGATGTTTTTCTGTTAGCAATCCAAGTAACATACTGGGGCAAGCAACTGGTTCTGTAAATATACAATGCACATTATCTCCGTAAAGCATTTTTAATCCAGTGGTTATTCCACCAGGTGAAGTACCAACGCCACAAGGAAGATAAACAAATAGAGGATGATCTTCATCCACTAGTATTTTCTGTTGATTTAATTGATTTTTCAGTTCAAGAGCAGCAGTCGCATAGCCTATAAATAAATTAGATGATCGTTCATCATCAATGAAAAATACTGTAGGATCATTTGATGCTTCATTTCGACCGATTTTTACTGCTTCATTGTAATCCCCTTGGATTTCAATTATATTTATACCCAAACTTCGTAATTTTTGCTTTTTCCACTCTTTTGCATCACTAGACATATAGATTTTTGTTTTAAACCCTAATTTATTAGCAATTATTCCAATACTATAACCTAAATTACCGGTTGATCCTACTGAAATTGTGTATTTCTCAAAAAAATTACGAAATTTTTGTTCTGAAATTGTTTTATATGAAGAATTCTCATTAAATCTCCATTTATCTTGTAATAATCTATCTGTAATTTTTAAAACTTCAAAAATGCCGCCACGTGCTTTAATTGAGCCGGCAATAGCTAAATCATTATCACATTTTGCAAAAACACGCCCAATAATTGATGTATTTCCGATATTTTGTAGTTTTTCTTTAATTTTATCTATTTCAAAAAGTGAAGATTGGATTTTTCCTTTCGTTTTTTCAGTTTCTGGGAAAAGTTCTTGAAACAATGGAGAAAAACGATCCCAAAGTGATTGAGCTTTCAAAATTTCTTTTAATGAGAAACCTTTCTTATCAATCTGTTCTTTTACAAAATTAAGTCGTTGTAATCGTGGATTAAACCAAAAGATTTCCCTAAACTTCATCAATGGTTCTAAAAGAGGTACTTTTTCTTTCCAGACTTTTAAAGAAACTCCATCTATTAAAGTATTCTCATTCATGTGCAATTAAATTTATTGAGATAACTATAGAATAAAAATATTTTTCATAAAGAACAGCTAATGAGAATATAATAGAAAATAATGAAGTAAAAATAATGAAGTAAAAATAATGATGCAAAAAAAATGTCTCCTACAGTTAAGAAAATAGTTCAAAGACTTAAAGAAGCTAATCCCAACGAGCAAATTAAGCTTATAAAATCAATTGCAGATATGCGATTGCAGGAAGCTGTACCCGAGCTACTTCAATTACTTCAAAATAAAGTGGATTATGACGTTCAAATTGAAACCATTAAAGCTCTGGGAATTATCCAAGATGTCCAAGCTGGAGACACTCTATTGAGATACTTATCACAAGAAGACATCCCAATTTTGATGGAAACTGTTCTAGCTTTAGGAAAACTCTGCGAAATTGGCTTTTCAAAATCTTTACAACCATTAGAAGATATGTTAGATCATCCAAATTATCGTGTTCGAAAATTCACTATCGAAGCTTTAGCCAGTTGTGGAAGGGAAAGTACATTAGAACGATTATTTCTCATATTACAACAAGAAAATCTTTCTGAAGAAATGCGAGAACAAATTACCTTAGCCATTGGTCGTATAG
This sequence comes from Candidatus Harpocratesius repetitus, assembly GCA_021498095.1. Classification (GTDB taxonomy): domain Archaea; phylum Asgardarchaeota; class Lokiarchaeia; order Sigyniarchaeales; family Promethearchaeaceae; genus Harpocratesius; species Harpocratesius repetitus. The sequence goes on from JAIZWK010000001.1 coordinate 2,897,570, forward strand.
GAGGATCTCGTGCTATTGAAATTCTTCAACAACTTTTAATTCCTTCTGATCTTTTTCCAAAATTGAGTATGGAAGTGCGAAGAGCAGCAATTCTTGCATTAGGAGAAAATAAAACTCCGGTTGCTTTAGAACTTCTAGGAAAAATTTATCAAGATAAATCTGAACCGAAAATTATTCGTAAGTATTCAGAAGATGCGATAAAAAAAACAATTTTAGGCGCTAAAGAATATTTTTTAAGAATTAAAGAACAAGCAGAAAGAATTTTAAAAAGAAAATAGAGGAGATTATTATAAATGGATGATACTCAATTGAAACAATCAGAACAAGAAAAAATTCGTAGTTTCATTGCCATAGAAATTCCCAATCAAGAAACAATCCAAAAAATATTAAAATATCAAGCACATCTTCAAGCTTCTATTGGTCCTTTGAAATTAGTTGCTCCAGAATTGATGCATATCACTTTAAAATTCCTTGGTAATATCAGAATTAGTGAAGCTCATCGAATTTATCAAATTATTCAAGAGAAAATCAATCAATCTTTTTTTGAGTCAAACCAACAATATCAAAGTCAATTTAAAGGTGTAGGAGATTTCCGCAAACAGGTCTTTTTTGTAAAAATTCAAGGACAAGAAGAACTTTTACAAATGTTACATGAAATTATTGATGAAGAATTATTTCAGAATCTAAATATCATGAAAGAAACCAGACCATTCAACCCTCATTTAACAATTGCCCGTTCTAAACGCCGTCATCAGCATTCTAATTCTAAATTCAAAACTAATTCTAAACCAGGACAGATTTCTTATACATCTTTAAAACGTAAATACATTAATTATGACTTTGGGGAATGGACCATATCAAAAGTCGTATTAAAAAAGTCAGTTTTGACTCCTAAAGGGCCCATTTATTCCAATCTAATATTTAAATAATTTTCTGAAAAATTTACTTAAAAATCTTTAATTTTATTTTTTTAATCATTAGGATTAAGTAATTCATCTTCAAATTCATCCAATAATATTGCACGAAGAATTGTTTGGATTTCATCATGGGCATTTTCAAAGTAATTAAATTGATTGACTACTATTTCTTCATCATGTTCTTCTAAAATCAACAAAATATAAAATTTAACACCTTCAATATTAAAACTTTGAATAGTTCCTGAAATTTTTGTAAAAGGATCTAATCGATCACTAAATTCATAAGTGTTTATATTTTCTTCAAGGATTCTTCGTTGGGAAATTTCATAAAGTGTTAAAATTTTTTTTTTCATGGATAAAGTAATATGATCTAGAAAATATGAGCCCAGTTCTATTCCATTCTGTTCAAATATTAACAAAGCCATCACATTATCCATTTTCTCAACATATTCATCAATCAATTTTTGTAATGCAGTATTTTGATCATAAAGATAAAAAATACCTTTAGAAAAAGCATGAACAATGGTGTTAATTTGATAAATTGTAGTGTTGTAGAAATGAATTGAACGTTTTTCCAACCAAGGTCGAACTAAACTTTCATATTCTTTTTGATTACTGAGAATTGAAGGATCATTTTTTAATTTTGGATCACTTTTATGAAAAAGTATAATTACCGGCGCATTGCATTGAATTTCTTGAAAATAATCTAAAATCTCATTAAGAAATTCATAAGATTCTTTAAATCTAAGCTTATCTTGAATATCAACCACAAAAAAGAGGAGATCAATTGAACTAAGATAACGTGTTTTATGTGATAAATACTCATTAACATATCGTTTTTGGCCACCAAAATCATTTAAATAAATAATATGATTAAGAAATTGGAAGTTAGATCGCTCAACTTTTAATGTAGGTTTAATACCTTTGACTTCTTTGGGAATATCGAATTTTTTCTTCATTGCTGTCAAAATACTTGTTTTACCTGCGTTGTCCAGCCCTAATAATGCGATCTTCTTATCTGATACCATATCTGTCAGCTCCTCTTTTTATTAAACAATTTTATTTACTTGAGTTTGTCATTAATACTTAAATTTGTTTCTTTTCTTCTTTATGCGGTATTTTGTCCTCAACTTCCTACAAATACATGCTGATATAACCAATTTGCCATTTTGCAGTCTTGACACTGAAGATGGATCTTCTCCAGCCATTCCGCAAATTCTCTTTGTAAATAATGACGAAAAGCCATTCGTAGTTGCCCTATCGTTCGTAAATCTAAACCATAATGAGAAAACGCACCGCGATGCCGAGCCCACATCAAAAAGATATAGCACAGAAATGACAGACCAATAAAGCAGTATTGTCCGCTCAGATTTTGCCATATGCATCCATGAAGGCCTAAATTTTGGCTCATATCTCGGTAACCGGTCTCAATTGTCCACCGAAGGCTGTATAAAGAGAGTGCTCGTTCTACGGACATCTCTAGATTATTGGTAATAAACACCCGAAAAGCGTAACCACGAGAATCTACAGTTTCTTCGACATTTTGAAAGAGATCAGGCGATCGTACTGTATCTGACAAGATTTTAACGAAAATTACTTGATGGTTTCCGATTTTGGGAAAAAAGATGTTCCGACTCGCTGTTAAATAATATTTCTTCGACCCTATTTTTGAATTTCGAATGCATGTTTGTTGAAATTCTCTGTCAGGAATCCCTTCAAATATTTCAGTCAAGCTTTGGCGTTTGTGGCCCAATGTCCCTTTCCAATTGCGTTTTGGGCGAGAAATATATGTTTTTTTATAATTTTGGAGCAATCGACAATTTTCTTTTGTCATAAAATAGGAATCCATAAGGACATATTTGGGCGAATTGGCCATTTTACAAATTTTTTCAAGTTCCTCTTGGGCAATGTCATTTTTTTTGTGATAACTTTCTATTTCACCCCATTTTTCTAGCTCGCGCTCACGCCGATAAAACTGGAACGAGACAGGATACTCAATCCCCCGTCGAAAATAATGAGTTGAGATGATCGAATGCGCCAAAATTTTCCCATTTGAAGAAGAAGAGTGGAAATAATCCACCCCTTCCATCTTTGGGCTCGTGTGGGGAATTAAGTGTTCATCGATGCTCAACACTCCATCCACTTTCATTGGAATATCAGACCCATTTTAGAGTGATTTGATTATATTGGAGAAAAGAAAGGGCATTTGAGCAGCTAAGTGATGAATCTGGCGATAAAACGTTTTCAAACTTTCGCCAACCACAAGTTCCTGATGGATCTTGCGAGCTGAAGGCTTTTCTTGACCCAAAATACCTGTAATTAGACGTTCTATCAAGTAATTCATATTAGGACTTTGATGGACGGTATTTTGGAGTATATTCTTTAGAAATTGGTGTGGTAAGTCGTAGAAGCCCAAGGTTTTCATGCTTATTTAAACAAAGAGTTCCTTAGATTTAAAGGTTACTTTTTTAAGCAAGCAATTTTTGTCGTGATAAAACGATGCAAAAAATCAAATATGAAGAAATTTATTTTATTTTGACAAACTCAAGTTATTTAATTCAATTAGTGATAAATAGATCTCACATAGAAGTGTTAAATAAATTTTCTATGTATTCCCTACCTAAATGAATTTTTAAATACGGAGATATTTTGTATTTTGATCGGAATGAATATTGAAAAATCTAATTATTTCAGCCAAAAATTAAATACACAAATAAAAAATAAAAAATCGATTGTATGTGTTGGATTGGATCCGCGAATTGGAGAAAAATTCTGCATTCCTTCATTTTTACTCGAAGAAATGGGAAATGATTATAATGCGGCAATTTGGGAATTTAATCGACGTATCATTGATGCAACTTTTGAATATGCAGCAATTTTTAAACCACAAATTGCTTTTTATGAACAATATCAAGCATTAGATGCACTTCAAAAAACGATTTCTTATATCCATAAAAAAGGGGGATTAGTTTTACTTGATGCGAAACGAAATGATATTGGATCAACTGCAGCTGCTTATGCGAAGACTGTATTTGAAATATTCAATGCTGATGCTGTGACTATAAACGGTTATTTAGGTATCGATGGTGTCAAACCTTTTCTTAAATATATTCCACAAGGTAAAGGAGTAATATTGTTGCTTAAAACATCTAATCCATCTAGCGGCGAATTTCAAGATTTATTTTCTTTTTCTTTACAAGATATTGCCCCTGATATTAGTGAAATCGAAATTGAAAAGATATCAAATAAAGATTTTAATAAACTAAAAATAGTTAGAAACTACATTCAAATGACCAGATTGATGAAAAAGTGGAGTGAAGATCCAAAACTAGTTCAATTACAGACACCTATTGATTCAGATGGATTCACAAATATAGGTGGTGTGGTTGGAGCGACTTATCCGACTCAATTACAGGCAATTCGTAAGGAAGCACCTCACAATATTCTTCTTATTCCAGGATATGGTGCTCAAGGTGGTAAAGCTGAAGATATAGTGCATGGAGTAAATGAATTTGGACTAGGTGCCATCGTTAATGCATCTCGATCAATTAATTTTGCCTATCAAATGGAGCCCTATAAAAATCAATATTCTGCTAAGGAATTTGATAAAGCTGCGGGCCATGCTGCGAAAAATATGCAAGAAGAAATAAACAAAGCATTAAAAGAAGCGAATAAATGGAATTTTGATTAAGGTATGTTTTATAAATAGAAAAGAATTAAAGTATATGGAAAGTGGAAAAAAAAATATGAATACAAAAAAAACAAATCAAAATAGCCAATCTATAAAATTTGAAGAACAAGCAAGAATGAATTACATGCTGGGTTGTTCATATTTAGAAGAAGGTGATTTTCATAAAGCAGAACATTATTTTGAATTAGCAATAAAACAGCAACCCCTTTATTTAGATGCTTGGAATAATTTAGGGGTATCATATTTCAATTCACAAGATTATGTTTCTGCAGAATACTGCTTTCAAAAATCTCTCTCAATAAATCCAAATCATGAGCATGCATTGATTAATATATGCAAGGTTTTTTTGCAGACAGAAAGATATGAGAATTTTGATAGATATTTTCGACAAATTCAGAAACCTCTTGATGAAAATCTTGAATTGATCAGATTAAAGATCACTTATTTGAAATTTATTAACGAATTCTCAGAAGCAATAAAAATTATTGAAGATTATTTCAAGAATAATTCATTGGATAAAGATTTAGTTTTTCAATTGGCAGAATTATATGAATATAATGGAAAAATCAATAAAAGTATAGAAGTGTTAGAAAAATATCAATTAATTCGACCAAATGATGTAGAACTTCTAAATAACTTAGGTTATTATTGTGAACTTGAAGGAAAATTCCATAAGGCTGTTGAATATTATCAAGATGCACTTAAACTCGAAGAAATGGATCCTTATCTTTGGAATAATTTGGGGAATGTATATAGGGAAATCGGTGAAAACAAAAAAGCACTAAAAATCTATAGAAAATCTTTACAGATTTCGCCTAATGAATTAGAAATTGTTAATAATTACTGTGATTTGGCATTAGATATGAATTTGGAAGAAAATTGGAGCAAATACATCCCTATATTAGAAAATAAAGGAAATCAAAAAAATAAAGAAATTCGAGAAGTTTTAGACACTTTAATGAAAATTTATCAGAAATTAAAAGAGAAGGAGAATATAGAAAAAATCAGGAAAAAAATATTAAATTTCGAGCAAATCACATAATAATATTAAAAGATAAAAATTTTTTATAAAGCGGTCCAAAATTGTGTTCGACCGCGTTTTTGGGTGCGTGTAACAGCATTTGCTTCTTCTAATTGACTCATAACCCGCCAAATTTCAGAATTGGTCATTTTAAAATATCTTCGTAACTCAGGTGTGCTAATTTCTTGATCATGAAGTAAATTTACCACAATTCTTTTAATTTCCTCATAGTCCATCTCAGATTGAAGATCAGAATATGATTCCTCTGTCAAAGATTCTTCTTCAATTCCTTCCATTTGAACAATTAATTCGGTCGCTATTTGATTAAGTCTCCATAATTTATTTGATAAATCTCCAGGATGTAAGAATAAGCAACAAAGTTCTAATCCATGAGGAAATGCAACAATATAGAAATCGGGATATAAAATCGCAAGTGGTTGAAGATTTTCATCCCCACCCCGAAAACTTAAATAGAAATTCATAAGAAAACTTTCCATATCGATCTTCAAAGCATTTTCATGAAATTCTCGATACCATTTTATATGAGGTCCTTCAATCATATCAAAACCTATTAATGCAGCGCCCATTAGTTCATTCTCTGTAAAATTCATAATATTATTCTCCTTTTTTTATTGCTTGAATGTGGTTCATCAATGTTCTGATAAGCGCCAAAATATGTTCTCTATTGGCAGCATCAATTGCTACCATTGGAAATGTAGGAATTTGTAATACGTCTTCGACCCGTTTTGGAGACATATGTCCAGGTAAGTCTTGTTTGTTTGCAATTGCAACAATTTCACAGCTATCTTCCACCAAATTTCGAGAATGTTCCAATAATTCTCTTGTTGTTAATACGTTTTTTGGAGTAGAATCAGTAACAATGAAAATAATATCACTTCCGTGAACATACTTCGACAAATGTTGTTTAAGATATGCTTTTTGACCTCCAAAATCCCATATACGAATATTTTTTCCATCAAATTGAGTTTGTCCTAAATTGAATCCCATTGTCGGAGAATAACGGTTTGATATCTGCTGCCCCCTCATTAATTTGGTCAACGTTGTTTTTCCTACAGCAGGTGTTCCAATAATGGATATTTTTGCGGGTGCGATTTGATGAATACTCTTTAGATGCTGAGTACTTCTAATTTGTTCACTCTTTAAAGGTGTTTTCCACATCATTATAATTCATCTCGTAATAATAAAATATCTAAGAAGGTCTTATACTCAGAGATGATGAATATAAGATGAAGATCTTTTCTACATAATATATCTTAATCATAGTTGCTTTTTTCTCTTTTTCTCTAATTCTATTATTCTCTCATTTTCTGAAATGATTAAATTTTAATATTTGTTAAAATTTGGTAAATTAACTTCATGGAACCAGATATCTCCTCTCAAATTATCGAGTTGCTACAGAAATTTAATAATAAAATTCAAGGAGTGATAGAAGGTCCAAACTGTATTGATCCAACTATCTGCCATGGTGATTGCTGTTTTGTTCATCTTGATGTTCCAAAAGCTTTAGTAGATTTCTATATATCTCATGGTTTAGCTAAAAAATCCGATTTTAAAAGAGGAAACATGTTTGCATTTGAAGTTAACATGGATTTAAATACGTTGAAGTGCCCTTTTTTTAGTAAAAAGATAAATGGTTGTAAGGTTCACTTTTCTGGAGTAAAAATACCTCAATGTTGGGTTTATCCAACAGGCTTAGATCCTAATAATGTAGAATATTCATGTAAACGCGTAAGTGGATGGAAAATTACAAAACCTGTTGATGCATTAGAAGGAAATAGAATTTTAGAATCATATATTCTCAAATGCAAGCAAGAAGCTGAAAAAGAACACTCAGTAAATGAAGTTTTAAAACGATTAAAAAATCTTCACTTTGATGAACTTTTGTCTTTCGCACCTGCACATTTATCCGGAATCAAAGATGATTGGGATAATTTTAAGTGGAATATTTCTGAATCATGGAATTTAGCATTAAAACCATATTGTGAATCTATTCCATGCGAATATGAATATTTTGAATGCATTCACATTTGTGAAACGCTTAGACAGAAAATTCAAGATAGATTAACAGATCAAGTAAAAATTTACATTAAGCAGAACGGTTATAAGCCAAATTTACTTTTTTCTGAATTTCTCAAATAAATCATTTTAATTTTAGGAAATTTTTGTTCAATCCTTTATAATTTCTGATTATATTATTCTAATTATTCCGAATTTTGTCGGAAGTTTTAGATCTTTTAAATATTTTTGTATTCCGGTAAGATTACATAGATATTATATTGGATTTAATAATAACAGCCATAATTTTAACATAACGCTTAAATACACAGTCGATCTTACTTTATATATTCATGGGTTAATAATTCACAAAACAGACCCAAAGCGAGATCCCTGGTAGCATAGGATGTGTGTGAAAATGTATGAAGATATGTCATTGGAAGAACTAACACGAGCTTATTTTAGTCGTAAATATAAATATGAAGAACCAGAGGAACCAATTCGCGGGCGCTCAGGTCAAAAATGGAAATTCAATGCGATAATTCAATATAATGGTGATCGATACGGTGTTTTCATTCGTGACTGGAATCGTTCAATTGGGGTCAATCAAATCAGACAATTAGAAAAAGCTTGTCGGGATACAAAATGTGCAGGTGGTATTATAATTGGAGATATTTTTTCATCTCAAGCGGAAATTTTTGGTGAAACTCTAGGTATTCAAGTTGTAAATCGTACCAAATTATTGTCAAAATTCCGAAATAGTTTTTAACAAAATTTTTTCTTTCTTTACTCGCTTTTGCTTAGCTACTTTCATCTCATTTGGCTGGATTAATGAAATTATCGCTTTTTACTAAATTAGAATGTTTTTTCGTCTCAATTATTATTTTATTATTTATCTTTCTTCCTTTTATAAAATCGAAAGGCTCAAATGGATTGCATCATAAATTTTCTTGGAAACGTAATGAGTAAGATTTTACGCCCGGGTTCTCTTTTGCGTGTAAAACGTAAATATCAAATTTTAGAATTTCTGGAATCTGGGGGCTTTTCTGACATTTACATTGGAAAGAATACAGATAATAATCGTAAGGTCATTATTAAAATTTTGAAAAACGATAAATTTGATGATAAAATTCAAGCCGAAAATTATTGGCGAAGAGAACGCGCTTTTATTAATATTCAATCAAAATTTGCACCTTATGCACTTCAATTATATGATGCTTTTATCGATCGATTTAATCAGAATAATCCAAAGTTTATTTTCATTACTTCATATATTAATGGATATGATTTCGAAACTTGGTTTCATCAATTTCGTGAACAAGGACGGCATGATTTTCATGAATATTTGATAAGAAACATATTCATTCCGCTAGCAGATTATTTTGTTTTCACACATAGTCATGGTTTAATTCATCGAGATTTTTCTCCCAGTAATATTATGATAACAAAATACAAAAAACGAACAACTCCTGTAGTTATTGATTGGGGTGCTGGTTTAAATTTTGACCCTGCCACAATTGATAATATCCCACAAGATTTAAATGATTTGCCCGACAGTGGTGATGATCAAATTTATACGCCAGGCTATGCCCCTCCTGAAATTGATTTAGGAAAAATACAAGTACCTCAATCAGATATTTATTCATTTGGAATGATCTTACACTATGCCGCCAGTGGTGGTGAAGAACCGAAGGAATTATCTGGAAATGCATTGAAAAGGTTTAAAATCCAATGGGAAGATTATGATTATCCTGAAATGCTAAAGAAAGTTGTAGAAAAATGTATAAAATACGAACCCAGAGATCGATATAGAACATTTGAGAAGGTAAGAGAAGATTTAAAAAAATATTTATCTGCAATTAATGGTAACAATAAAAAAAAGAAACGAACATCATTGAAAAAAGAACAATCTTCAGCAAAAAGCGAAAAATAACCAAAGTATTAATGATATACACAAATTTTCAAAAATTTCATTTTTTTTTAGAAAATTTTGTTGAAATAAGTTCATAATTCTAGGTAAAGCTTTCTCTGTGTAAATCGTAAAGATTAAATCTTCTGGAACTTATTCTATTTCTCGTTCATAGAGGTTAAGAAAAGTTTAACCTTCAAATGTATTTTTGTTTTCAACTTGAAGATAATAAAAGGACTCAAAACTATTTAAAAACTTTGGAGATATAATGTAGCTAACTTATATTTATTTGTAGGTAGATGAAAAAATGTCTTTTGAATCAGAAGAAGTAAAAAAAAAACATAAACGATTTTTACGAAATAAATGGTTGAAGATCCATTGGATTACTTTTGTTTTTACCAATTTAATCCTTTTTGTGGTAAACTACACCACTAATTTCAATAATATGTGGTTTATTTACCCACTTTCAGGATGGGGGATGCTTATTTTAATTCACACAGTCGCTGTGGTTATACTTAACTTTTTATCTAATTCAAAACAGACCTCTTTAGCGATTCATGCTTCAATTACAATGATTACCTCCAGTTATTTAATTTGGAATGATTGGTGGGATAATCACCGCTTGAATTGGATTCTTTTTGCAGTGGTTCCCTTAGTGCTAATTTGGATCAATCATTTTGTTTTATATCAAATGATGAAAAAATCAGATCTTTCAGGTAAATCGCGCTTAGATTTACTCATTCAAAGAGAATATGACAAATTTCGATTGGAAGGACGGACTATTTCGGTTCCAGTTACAAAAAAAATCGTAATGAATAGATTATTACTGCAAAACCATATTTTTATTTATGCTACAGTTAATTTATTCCTTTTCTTGGTAAATTACTTTAATAATGTCGATTATTGGTGGTTTCTTTGGCCAACAATTTCATGGGGTATGAACATTCTTTTCCATGCCTTGATTTATGTAAATATTAAGAAACGATCGTTTGGAGAAAAGGTGACTATCAAATATTTCTTAGTATTTCCGTTAACAATTGCAGTTTATTTAATTTTCATTGATGTTTTTTCAGACAATCATTTTAACTGGTTTTGGTGGCCTGTTGGCGGTATTATAGTAATATCCTTAATTGTAGCCAAAATCAGTTCAAATCACCAAATACGAAAAAAAGCATCTGTAAAACTAATAAAAAAAGAAAAAAGGCAATCTAATAAGCTTGAACGACGCTTTTGCCGTAATTGTGGTGCACCAATAAAACCGAACTTTCAATTCTGCGAAGTTTGCGGTCAAAGAATTTAATAATTATTCAAGAGATTCAATTCTAAACTCTTTCATTTCGTTTTTTATTCTTTTTATATTCAATTTTTAACTTTTCTAAACTTATCAACACCATAATCATAATATTCTTTTCAGTAATATCAAAATTCCATATATTTTTGAAATTCTAAGATGTAAACTTTTTAAGGAAAAGTCCTCAATAGATTACAAAGGGAGTTTGTTAATGATAACTCGGAGAAAATGGGGCGCCTTTTTCAAAAAAAATTTCGAAGAAGCAAGTAATCCGATTGAATTGCAAGATACAGTAATTGAACAGCATGATCGCTTTAATTTTGAAGTCAAACTAGACTATCCCCTTATTGATACAATCCCTCAGAATCGATACGAATTAGAAATATACTTTTTTATTCCAGCTGCTCTCCAGATTAATCCTACAACATACAGCAGTAAAGAATTTTTCTCCGATATGACAAATTACATTCGTTTTAAAACCCCTCAAATGGCACTTTCTGGCTTATTAAATCCAAAAAATCCGAAATCACCTTTTACAATCATCCAAGAACGACTTTTTCTAATAAAGAATGGTGATATTTCTCATATTCATTTTGATCGAATAAATTATGAACTTAGAGTATTAGGTTGTATTGTTAAATCAACTTTAAGAGATCAATTAGATTTTTTCAAAACCAATCGAGAAAAAGTAATAATTAAACCTAATAAATTTGTTTCACAAGAAATTGATCCAATTAATTCTAGCCAAATTGAGTTTTTTCAAGATATTCAAAATCTTCAAAAACGTCTGGAAGAATTAGAAATACAATTACAAATTGCTCAATTACCACAAGAAATTCAAGAGACATTTATTTTTGTAGATAAATATATTAGTCGTCAAATTTCTGAGCATTGTGCTGTTGTTTATTCAAGAATAAAGGACGATATCAAATCAAAATTTGATGAAGAAATATTAAAAATGCTTGAACTTATATTAGATTTTGAGTCTGCAAAAAAATCTCCTTTAAATCCCATCTTTAAGCAGAATCCTAAAAAATCTAATGAAAATATAACTTATTGGGATGGAATTCTTAAAAAATATATTCAAAATGTGCTTTATTTAGATGTTCAACCTTCTAGGGAAAAATCGAAGACATTGGAACTCCTGTATTCATTAGCTGCGGGTGTAGCTATGTTTATTTCCATATTGTTAGGTTTTTTAGTTGTTGAAGATTTTTCAGGTAATACATATATGTATTTCACTCTTTTAATCGTGGTATATATGCTTAAAGATCGATTTAAAGAATGGATTAGAAATGTATCAAATCATTTTGTACAGAAAAATTTTCCAGATCGAAAATTTACAATTTTTGATTCAGCACACAACAATAAAATTGGAATTAGTAAAGAATCAATGAGGTTTCTGTCATTTAATCAAATTCCCCAAGAAATCTTGAATATTCGAGAGCGCGGTACAAAAATTTCAATTGAACATGAAGGAAAACCAGAAGTTATTTTTAAATATATAAAATCTGTTAATTTAAGAACAGAAAAGATAAAAGAATTTCATGAACGCCACCGTAATGTGAATGATATTATTAGATTTAATGTAAAACATTTTCTTCAATATGCAGATGATCCAATAAATACAGAATTAGTGTGGGATCCAGTTCATAAAGAATTTTACGAACTTACTTGTTCAAAAGTTTATCATTTGAATACAATTTTCAAATTACGCGCTATTACTTCTAAAAAAGTGCCTTCTCAAATATTTTATAAAAAAGTTCGCGTAGTTATCGATCAAAATGGAATTCGGCGAGTTACCGAACGTAAAGTGGTCGGATAAATAATCTTTTTTATGGCGAATCCTTGTTCTTTTCATAGGAAATACTCTAGAAGTTTTTTGTAGAAATGAAAAATCTGACCCTGCAGAGTATCAGTTTTCGCTAATTATAACATTACATTATGATTATGCGAAGAGATTGTATACAATGACGAAGATCTTGAGTTTTGATCCGCATTCTTCTAAGTATTTCCTTTTGGTGAGTTACATGTCTAGACGCATAAAGATGACAGAAGATATCCTTCAAATGATGCAAAATCCCGAAATAATTAGAAATGTTGGGTTAATAGGTCATATCGATCACGGAAAAACTACTTTAAGTGATAGCCTTTTAGCTGAAGCAGGTTTATTATCAGAAGCCATTGCTGGAGAAGCACGGGTTCTTGATTATCTAGAAGAAGAACAACGACGTGGAATTACAATGAAATCTGCAAATATTTCTCTATATTATGAGCACTCATTAAAAGAATCTAAGCCATTTTTAATTAATTTAGTAGATACACCTGGACATCTTGATTTTTCTGGAAAGGTTACTCGCGCTCTTCGATTAGCTGATGGCGTAGTTGTAATCGTTGATAGTGTCGAAGAAGTAAGCTCCCAAACAGAAACTGTTGTAAGACAAGCCTTAGAAGAAGCAGTTCGGCCGATTCTTTTTATTAATAAAATTGATCGTCTTTTTAAAGAATTGAAACTTGATATGTCGGATATTAAGGCAAAATTCGGGCGTATAATACGCGATTTTAATAAACTTATTACTATGTATGGCAGTGAAAGAGCACAAAAAGAATGGATGGTTTCAGCAGAAAAAGGATCGGTTATTTTTGGTTCTGCACTCCACCGTTGGGGTTTTGTTATACCGCAATTAGTCCCATATAAACATAATTTAGAATATTTTGAATCAAAATATGAAGATAATTCATATCATGAATTGAATAAAGAATACCCTGTGTGGGAATGTGTTTTAGCAGCCATCGTGAATTTTTTACCAAATCCTATTGAAGCTCAAGAATATCGAATTCCAACTATATGGAGTGGAGATACTAATTCTGAAATTGGAAAACAATTATTAAAATGTGATCCCAAAGGAACAACAATTGTGTTTTTAAGTAAGGTACAAAAATTAAAAAATCGATTGATAGGAACAGGGCGTGTTTTTTCTGGTACTCTTCATCGTGGTCAAGCACTTTGGCTTGTAAATGGACAAAGAAAAAGCAATTTGAACCAATTAAGTATATTTATGGGATCTAGAATTGAAAGTGTTACAGAAATTCCTGCAGGAAATATTGTAGCGATTGGAGGGATTAAACAAATACGAAGTGGTGAGACCTTGTTTGATAGCCAATCAAAAGAAAATGCGGCTCCATTTGAATCTGTGCACTATGTAAGTGAACCTGTTGTAACCGTTGCAATTGAACCAGATATGTTAAAGAATCTCGAAAAACTTCAAGAAATATTAGAAGAAATTTCAATTGAAGATCCCAATATTTCAGTGGAAATTAGTGAAGATTCAGGTGAAGTTCTTCTTTCAGGTATGGGCCCTTTACATTTGGAAATTGTAGCTAATACCATCAAAGAGCGCGGCGTTGAAGTTTCAGTATCAAAACCATCAAGTGTGTTTCATGAATCTGTTGCAGGTGAAAGTTCTATTATTACTGTTTTCAGCCCCAATCAAGCAAATAATATATCATTACAGATCCATCGTCTGACAAAAGGGACAAGTCAATATATCCGAAAAGTCAAACGATCTATATTAGAATTTGATTATTTAAGGGAACAAGAGTTACCAAAATATACAGATTTTACTCCTAAAGAAGCTTTTGGGATTTGGAATATTGATAAATATCAAAATGTCCTAATTGTTCTACCCAAATCATACCAACCAACGAATAAATACAATGATTCTTCGAAAAAAATAACTTCTTCAAAAAGGACTCCTCGTAAAACTAAATCTCAACGAAAAAGCAAACTTAAAAAAAGCGAAGAAGATATGGATCAATTTTCAGAAGAAGAGCGTAAACAGGTAATCAAAGCAGTAGAAGGTGTATGTGCCCATGGAAAACTTGCTTATGAACCTATTTCTGAATTAAAAATTACCATCCATGAATTATTCTTATCTTCAGACCCAGAAAAAGCCAATTATTTTGAGATTTCCACAATGATTCAAGATGCTTTACAGCAAGCCATAGATCAAGCCCATCCTGTATTATTAGAACCAATTTATACTATGTTAATAACCACTCCTGAAGAATATATTGGAACGGTAAGCTCATTAATTTCACAAAACCATGGAAAAATTTTAGAAATCTCACAAGATGTCTATCGGGCTCACATTACAGCGAAAATGTCTGTAAGACAATCGATTGAATTTGCCCAAGAAATTCGGGGTGCCACTTCCGGTCGTGTTTTTTGGCAGAACTTATTTGATCAATTTGCACCTATCCCAGATAATCAACTAGATGATATTATAAAATTAATTAAATTTAGAAAAGGATTAATCTTTTCAGATAATTTTTAATTTTTAATTGGCAATGATCCGACCTTAATAGATTTTGTACTAAATCCTCCCTTTTTTTGTTATACTTTCAATAATGATTCAGATATAATAAAGGGGCATTTTAATATCTTCTGAAGCCGTAATTGGATATTCTATAGACCCCTAAACCCATATTGGTTTCGAGCAACAAGATTTATTTTTCGATTGACTTCTTCATGATTGGATCGAAGTCCTACATCTCCCTCCAAATGGGGGTATTCTGCCCAAATTTTACGATAAGCAAAAATTTGGTGTTCTTTCTCGATAAAGGTATTGATTACACTTCTCAATTCATTATGTGACTCTGGAGAAACAATTTTTTGCATGAATTATAACGATTTTTGAGCGTTAGGTGTAGCTCGAAATTGATAATGAAACTTTCTGACAACTTTACTAATTTCTCTCATCTAAGGAAATTGATTAAGGAAATTCCGGAGAGATTTAATCTCTTTTTCTGACATATTCAAAGGATTTTGTAATACTGCATATTTAGCTTTCACAAAATCCTTTTTTTGAGATTCGTATGTTTCTCTTGTTTCCCGAATCATTTTTCGCCAGACTTTAAAAATGTGAGAAAGAATTATGTGAATATTTTTATCGGTGATACCGCAATTAGGCACTTTTTGCTAAAATTTCAGGAAATTCTGCTACAGAAAATATCAAAACATCTTAAAAATGAAATTTGCCTAAAACCTCATAATATGTGAAAAAAATTTGAAAAATGAAAATTGATCAAAAAACTTTGGTTCTATAAATTTACATTATCAATTCATAGCCGCTTCTCAATTTAAATCTGGGTCTGAACTTTTTTGCCCACCTTGTAAATCGCTCCCTTAATTCTTTATCCTTTATCTGTTCAGCAGCAATTAAAGCATAGTCCATAAATTTAATCCGCTCAGCGGTCCAAACTGTTTCAAACCCGTATTCTTCAAAAAATAGTTTCTCCCACTCCTTATAACGCTCGATATTCTCCTGCTTTCGGGGATGGATGAACGAATCAAAAATGAGCATAAAATTTTCGCTGTTATCAAACTGGGTGCAGTCCCAGAACTCAATCGGTAGAAAGGAAATATGAGGGATGTGAGGAAGATTTGAAATGTTAATCCACAGCCTTGGGTTATGGGTAAATTCAATCGGAATCTCTTTTACTTCTCGTAGACTCCATAACTCCAATTTTTTGAGAGAAAGGCAGAATGCCCAATTGATGGGAACCTGCTTCATGCGGTGCTTTCCATCGTTTTTCGGCGGCAGCGTTATTTTTTCACCATTGAACATATTTTCATAGCGCTCGTTATAAAAGTCTTCACCAATTGAAATTTCCCGCAGTCGATAGCAGTGGGCAAAATCTATGCTGTAGTCGTCTAAAACAGAAGTTGAGGTTCTGAATTTCCTTAAATATTGGTATTGGTCGCATTTAAGGGGGATTTTAATATTCGAAAATCTAGAAATGCGAATATATTCTATTTTTGGCGGCCATTTAACCACCCGCAGCTGATTTTCTCCAGATATTACAATTTCTCTGCAGTTGGCAAAAGCCGAAAAATCCGCTTCATTATTGGGAAAATTACAATAACCAACATGAAGTTTATACACTTTATCAACATCTTTCCAATTTTTAACATCAAAATCCTGCCTTACCAATATCAATTCTAATTTATCGTTATAAATTTGACTGTATCTCACATATTTTGGTTTTTTATACTGCATTATCTCTCATCCACTTTTTTTTCATTTAGTTTTATTTTTTTACCTAACAAATATTAAAAAAACAATATTAAAAAATTAACCCCCTCTTCGGCGAACTTATTTTTTATCCGATAAATCCCTCAATTGCATCTAAATATGCATCAAAACTATTCATGGCACTTTCATCGGCATATTCTTCGTAGTATAAGCGCATTTCATTTTTGTATTTCAAATAATATGCAAAACATTGCTGCAGCATCAACAACTGTGAGTTTGAATTGAAGATACTCACGGGGTTTTCAATCTGAGAATACCACCGGTCGAGCCGGGAGTCAAATTGAATGTTGCCGTTCTCATCTAAAGTGGGAACGAAATATTCGATTGATTCTTCTTCATTTATTTTAATTGTTATGGTTTCACCTTTAACGCCGAATGCCTTGATGATGCCTTCTATTCGGTTCCATGTGGCTATATATGCATTTCTAGTACCACTTTTTGCTTTCATCAATAACTTGATATCGTTGTAAAATCTTTTCTTTTTTAAATTTAAATCTTTCAAATCATGCTCGGATGAATGCAGTGTATACTGCTCATAAACCCACTTTGCCAGCACAGCCACTACATCTCGGATGCTAGAGCCTTGAAATTCGGCAAGATTGCGGAGGTTGAAAAAGGCTCGCCCGTCTTCAAGTTCAATCAGCACCATTTTAGTGACATCTCCACCAATTTTTTCTCCCATCATTTCAGTAAATTTATCCATACCTCTTTGATTTTCAAATATATTTATCATGGATAAGCCGTTTTGGAAGGCAGTCCAAACCTTGCGTGCTTTTTCTGTATAATATTCGATATTAGTATCTTCTACTCCGTGCATTCCCACGCCGTAAATTCCGGGATACCGCCAATTCACCGCACCGCCAGCCGTTCCAAGTAAATTCAGCATATTCTCAAATACCAGAAAATCCATAACGAAGCGCTCAATTCCATTATTAATCTTTGAATCTTTGGTTTTATAATATTCTTCATTCACTGGGTCCCACATGTCCATGGAAAACTGCGGAATTATCATGGAATAGGGCGAAGGAGTGGTAGGGACAATATCTTTAATGGCATCTGAAATCGGAGTGCTGAGTTGGAAAAATTTGATTGTATGATCTTCATCATTTTGAATTTGACCGACCATACTTCCGAAAATCAGCACTTCTCTGCCGGAACCTATTAATTCGCTTTTAGCTTTTCCGAATTGTATGAAATTTGCAATGAATGCGTTTTTTTTGGCACCTATTATTATAATTGGGTCGGGTAGAGCGCTGGGGGGCACATAATAGTGATGATCATCGACTACTTTTTCATTTAAATATTTCTCAATGTATTCATCATTTTTTTCACCTTTTCTTATATTATTTTCAATAAGATAGTCAAGAGTAGAGCGGAGTGAGTCGATATTGTGAAAAAGGGATGCCAAAGATAGCCAAGCTACCTGCAGAAGTTCCCATTCGTGAATTTGAGTGGCAGAATTTAAATTGTTGACCCTTATTAATCTTTTTTTTTTAATATATTGTAAATATTCGCTGTATCCTAATCTTTTCTGCAAAAATTGGGTCAAATAATCAGCAGCACCTCCAGGATTGACAGAAATCTTTTGTTTTGAATATCCTCCTGCATCTTGGGAAATATCAATAATTTTTTTTATGATATATTCAATTTGATTAATTATTTCTTTATTCCAAATTAATCTATCAGTTTTTATATTTTTGCTTGCAATTCGCCAATATTTATGATTTTTATCGTTATCGAACAATTCTTTAAGTAGAACATCTAAATAACCGATTGTTGTTCCAGAATCATCGTGAATTATTATACCTTCCAAAGATTCATCAAAGAAATGCTCTTTTAAAGTATCTCCAAGTTTTGGAAAATCTTTATCCAAAGCGTTAAAATCAAAAAATAAGTCTCTAAGCTGCTCTGCTATATCAGGAACATTTTTATAAATATTTTTTAATTTGCCTCTGATTTTTTGTAAACCGTTATTATAATTCCATCCTTTCGCATTTCTTTTATTTTTATAATATTGCCTTATACCAGCTATATGGTTTTTTGCAATTTTTTGAAAAGCAAATGAAAGTAGTCTAATTTCAAATAACCCTTTACGCCAATTAATATAAGTATATAAAGGAGTATCTTCACCTTCTATGGTTTTTGCACTTTCCACCTTATTATTGATTAAAATTTTTACAGTTTGAGTATTTGGATATGAGAAAATTTGATAATACTGCTCTCCAATTTTAATGGGTAGAAACATCATCTGAATTTTAGGGTTTTTAACTAATCCGAGGGGTATTTTTGAATCTTTCACCCCATTTACATTTTCAAATCCGAGCTCCTTAAGAATCTGCTCCAAACTCATATCAATGTCTTTGCCAACTTTAATTTCTATGAGAGTATCATCGTTCATCCCTGCTTTTTTATAGTTAAATCCTTTTTCGTGTCCGATTAAATTAATATACCTGTAATTAAAGTTGGTGAAAAGTTGAATGCTATCTTTCCAGTATTCTGCATTCGGATTGAGAGATTCATCTCCGATAATATTTTCCTGCATTGTCTGATAATCGGGAAGATTTGTACTAAGGATTTTCTTAACTATCGAATTAGAAACTGGATCAACCACAGAGATTTTTCTCGCATCGGTGAGCCAATTAGTGACGATTATCTGTTCGGTGGATTTGAGGGTGGAAAATTCATTGGTTTCTTTATCGTATTGGTAAACGAAACCGTCTTCTTTGGCTTTGAACGTTTCGCCGTCATCGGTTATTTTCTCAATGAAGATTTCTTTTCCTTCGAGGACGTTCCATAGATCATGCAGTTCGGTGTTTTTCAAAAATTCATCAACGGAAAGATCTTTGAACATGAATAATGCAGCAGTGACATCTAATCTTCTTCCTTTAACCATTGAATACGGGTTTGCGATTTTTTTAATCACGATTTCGGGCGATTTACCCGGATGAACTTCCTGCAGCCAATTTTCTATATCCGACTGCATGTGAACAGCGGTGAATTCGAGCAGATTTTGAATCATGAAACGGTTGTTCTGGAAGCGCTGGGTTATGGAACTTAATTTTTGAGATGCAATGACGCTTTTAATGAATTTGATGTTTGTATAGTAAGGGACCGCTTTGATGTTTTGAAAGATTGAAGTAATTCCCGATTAGATTCCGGCTGTAATAGAGGTGGAAGTTGGTGAATATATCGATCGCAGGTGATCTGCAAGGGATTGGAAATTGCCGTTTATTACTTCCGAAGCAACTTTCATGGAAGTTCGGAAACTTTCTCCACCGAAGCTGAACAGTTCTCCAAGCTGCTCTGCCAGTGCATCATTTACTCCGAAAATCAGTTTGGAACCCCATGAAATAATATTTTCAACAATTAATTCATCCTTAAATTCATCCAAGAACTGAGCGGCAATATTCTGAATGATAACGGTTTTAGTTACGGCTTTATCTCCTTCTATGGAGTTGAGGAAATTTTCGGTAAAACCCGATGGATTGGCCAGGAATGAACCCAAGTTGGATCCGATCACAGAAACTACAATGGAAATGAACTGTAAATACCAGTGGGAATTTTGGGCCGATAAATATCGGTTCAGATATTCATACTGCTTGTAGTACATGGATGAGAAGCAGAATTCGTAAAAGTGAAGTAAATCCTGGATTTCTCCTTCAGGCTCTGATACGGATGGAACAGCAGTATAATAGGGGGATCCATCAGGACTGATGCGGAAATCAACATCCTGCAGTGAAATCGTTCCTTTAAGTTCACTCTGCAGATGACCGAGTTGATTCCAATAATCATCCTTTTCACCATCTACATACTGAATGGGTAAAGTTCCCCGCCAGTAGTAGTCGTAGTGAATGCGGGCTTCTTTCCAATAAACATCGTAAGGTTTAACGTCTTGAGCGAAAGTGTTTCTGAGAGAAATCGTGGAAATATCGGGAACTGAATAATGTATACCGAAAATTTCATCTTGACTGTATCCCTGCGATTCTAAATCGGCGTAGTAATTTTCCCAAAAAGCAATCTGCTCTTCTTCGGTTAAATTGGCCGGAAGCTGCGGAGCGGTAAAGTTTACCCAGTAGTAGTCTCCATCCGTCAACCATATAAAATCATAGGAGTGGAAACCGGGTGCGGGGTTAAGATCGGCAGGAACATCAAGTCCGAAATACGCTTTTGCCATAGATGTGGTATTTCGGTATGGATCGTTATGAATAAATGAAATTCTGTTGTAGTAATCCTCTGCCCAGGCGATGAAATCTGCATCTTCTACGGGATCAAGGAAGTAAAGTGTATCGCTCGTGTATCCCTGTTCAAATAAATTGTGAACCAGTTCAGCATGATTTTCCATAGGTTCGTGCAGATAATTTTTAATTTTTGATTTTTATTTTTCGATTTTTTATTCTCTATATCTTTTTCTATATTTCTTATTCACTATTTTTAATTCTCTATCCATTACTTTCAGTTATTTCATTTAACAATTTACTTTTTCACTGAATTTACTCCTTTGATAAACTAATCTTTTAGAATATTTAAAAAAGGTGCTTCTAATTAGGTAACACACTAATTTTTTAAAAAACAAGGTTAGAATAATGAACACAGAAGACGAAGATATTTTTACAAATAACTTAAAATTGGCTGAATTAATAATAGAAGAAGGACAAAAAAGCCAATTAGATTATATTGAAGCGCGATATATTCATCTACGCGCAGAAGGTTATACTTTACGAAATGGATTAATATTAGGTGGAGGAGTAACTCAATCTGATGGGATTGGAATTCGAGTTCTTCATAATGGTAATTTAGTTTTTTTAAGCACTGCTAATATGAAAGCAGAATCTTTACGAGAATTGGTACATCAAGCAAAATCAATGGCATTAGCATCTAAAAGAAAAAATCCAATTCAATTTTCAGAAGAAAAGGCAGTAGAAACCAAATGGAGTACACCTTATCAAATCAAATTCAAAGATATCCCTGTTGAACAAAAACAACAATATTTCATTGATATGGATAAAAAATTACTACAGGAATTTGGTGAAGATCTTCCCAATCGCACAATCATGGTTAATTTATCCCATGAACTAAAATATATTTGCACAAATGAAGGTTCAAAGGTAAGATCAGAAATAATGCAGCCTATTATCCATACATTCAATACTGCAATGGGAAAATATGGTACTGAGCAACGATTTTTTGGAATTGGTGGAACAGGAGGTTGGGAGTGGTTTGAACAACAAAATATAATACAATCAGTAATCAATGATGCCAAAACTATGATTAAGGCGGCAAAATTTGCTGAACCAATGAAATTGGGCAAAATTGATGTGATTGTAAGTAGTGAAGTTGCAGGAATTATGGCACATGAAAATGTAGGCCATCCAAGTGAAGCGGATCGCATTTTAGGTCGCGAAGGAGCTCAAGCAGGCGAATCTTTTTACATTGATTTACTGAAAAATGGAAATCTCGGAGAAGTTCAATTAGGAAATCCAGAAGTTACGATTATGGAAGATCCAACCATTCCAGGAAGTTCGGGCTATTATCTATATGATGATGAATGTGTCAAAGCACGACCTCGTACTCTTATTAAAGATGGGATGCTTAATGAACTGCTTTTAAATAGAGAATTTGCATATAAATTCGGACTACAATCCAACGCAGCTGCCCGCGCTGAAACATTTGAAAGAGAACCCATTGTAAGAATGGCTAATACTTATTTCAAACCTGGTTCATTCACATTAGAAGAATTGGCTGAAGATATTAAATATGGAATACTAATGAATTCATTTACTGAATGGAATATCGATGATCGTCGTTATCAATCCAAATATGTTGGGTTAGAGTGCTATCTAATTCAAAATGGTGAAATAACAGAAAAAATGGTTAGGAGACCTATTTTAGAATTAACAACAAAAGGAATTTTAGGTTCTGTTGATGGTGTCTCAAAATCTACAGGTTATTCACATGGAACTTGTGGAAAAGGTGACCCTGGACAAGGTGTTCCTGTGTGGATGGGTGGCGGCCAAGTAAGAATGAGAGGAATTCAATTGGGAGATTAAGAGGTGAAATGAATGAATAATGAAGAGAAACAGCAATTAGATTCAAATGAATTACTTTTAAAGACATTAGAATTAACAAAAAAATATGGAATTGATGATGTAATTGCCCAGTATCATTTGGGTAAAGAATGGCAAATTAGGTTTTCAAATTCAGAGCAGGATATTATCAAACAATGGGAAGTTGATAATCTAGAATTATTTATTGTAAAGAATAAAAGAACAACAATGATTCCAATACAAACTCCAACACTAAAAAATATTGAAGAAAAAATTAAACAATCTTTAATATACTTAGAAAATTCGCCACCCAGTCAATTATATGCTGGAATTGAATCAAATATTCAAACCCCTGCAAAAATTGATGGATTATTTTATAAGAAAACAGAAAATTTAATAGAAAGTGGTTCAAGTTTAGTTTATAAGGCAATTGATGCTGCTTTAGAAGAAGGAGCTAAAAAAGTAGCAGGAGTTCTCTATTTTGGCTCACAAAACACAGCTTTACGGACCAGTAAGGGATTTTCAGGTGAATTTGATCATTCATACTATAGAGCAACTTTACGTGCATTTGTAGAAGCTGAAAGCAGCGGGCAAGATCTTCTTTGTGGGAGAAATTTGGATAATTTAGAAGCAAAAATGATAACTATGGGTAAAAATGCAGGAAAGATAGCATCTATGGCAGTTAATCCGAAACAAGGAAAAGCAGGAACTTATGATATTATTCTTTCTCCAACTGTTGCAGGGAACATTTTTGGTGAGATTACAGATGCAGCTAATCCTTTATTTGTCATGTTAGGATTAAGCCCGTTAAAGGATAAAATAGGACAGCAGATTGGCCCTGATTTTCTAACAATTCACGATAACAGTCTTTTAAGTGAAGGATTAAATGCTCGACCATTTGATGTCGAAGGAACTCCAGGACAAATCACACCCTTAATTGAAAATGGCAAATTGATGAATTATGTCCACAATACTTCAACCGCAATACAATATTCTACAAAATCCACAGGAAATTCGACTTTTATCGGTTTTGGATCAGGAACACGATTATTAGCGCCTTATTCCAGTAATATAGAATATACTCCGGGTGATTTTACCAAAAATGAGATTATTGAAGAAAGTAAAAAGCCAACAATCTACATTACATCAAATTGGTATACCCGATTTACAAATCAGATTGAAGGTACCTTTTCAACAATTCCACGAGATGGTTTGTTTTATGTAGAAAATGGTGAAATTCAATATCCAATTCGAAATGTACGATTATCTGATAATTTATTGCGTATGTTGAAAAATATCACACAAATTGGAAAGGATATTCAGCAAATTCAATGGTGGGAAGTAAATACACCCACTTTTATTCCCACAATCAAAGTTAAGGATGGAAATATTACCGCTGCGACAAAATAAAAAAATTATCATTTATATCCTTTTTTTTTAATAATAATGAGATTTTCTTTTTTCTTTCTTCTTTTTTCTCCCATTATTTTTCTCTATTTTTCTAATTTTTTAATTCTTTCATGTAAATGGTCAAATTCCTTTTATTTTTACATAGCTTAATTAAGATAAACTATAATAAGAGTTGTTTTTTCGTATTTTATCCCATTCATTTAGTGGCATGAAGTCAATTGGGCAAATTTTACTATCTGTAAAATATTCAAAAGAGAAATTTGTAAATTCACCCGCTTTCCTATTTGGAATTGGCATTAATCGAGCTGTAAGTGGCTTATTTAATCGAATCGAAATCATTCCTAGATCCATCAATAATAATTTAACAGCTTCACGAGGTAAATCCCCCGGTATAGGTACACAGTCCAATCCTAATCCACACATGGTTGAATATAATAAGAGCTTTGATAAATCAACCTTTCCTTCGTTGTTACGTTGAGCAATAATAAAATCTTCTAAAAGTGGTTGCATAAAGCCAGAAAACCCTATTTTCGGACGATTAACAGATTGCAGTGCCTGCGTAATAAATCCCACACTGAAAACTGATCCTACAGAACCGAATTGACAAAATCCTAATTGTTCTAAAGCGTTTCCTATTGACTTGGATTTACTTGGATATGGAGCGGGGCTGAAATCGATACCCACAAATTCAATTTGATTTTTTTCGCAGAATGGAATTACAATTTCAGTAATTTGATCGTAAATTTGACAAAATCGCTTTTGGATTTCGGTTTTGATTTGTTGAAGAGAATAATTAGACACATTTTTTCTATCAAAAATAGAAACCAATTCATCTGCAGCTTCTAAAGCGATGGATAATTTTGGTTTGGATCCTGTGTGATAAGCAGAAGGAAAGAAAGGAGTATTAGTGGGAACATTAAAAGTTGCAGCAAATTGGACATTTCGGAATGGATCTGGGTCCGCTAATGCAAAAATAATATCAGCAGCTAAATCAATACCTTGGAAATTAAGCCCTCGTTGAGTGGAACCAATTTGCATACTAGAAAACATATTATGATGTTCCTTTAACAATCTCGGAATTGATTGAGTTAAATTGGATTGAATTTTTTCCAACGATTCAGAAAAATCCAACAATCCGGGAGCAAAAGAATAGATACCCATTAATCCATCAACAATCAATCCATCCAATTTACATACTATTTCGTCATTAAGAATTTGCTTTAATTCATCTTGTGATGAGACAGATGTATACGGTGGAGATGCCAAGCGAATATATTCCACTTCATAATATTTTTGTATTTCATTCTTAAGTTCTTGAATCAATCCCAGAAAGTGACGCAACCCTTGCAGATCATAATTATCGTGATATATATCATATCCCAGGGTCAATGCTCTGATTTTCATAAATTAATAAAAGCAAAATTCCATAAAGGTGTGATCAAATAATTAAAATGGTTGTGGTTTTTGGTTATATTTTTATTATGGATATTCTGTTAAGAAATTCTGGAATATATTCCAAGGGATTATTTTTCAAAGATAAATGTTTAAGATGAATCAAATCTTGCATGGATTCTGGAACTTGAGAGATTCGATTATTATCAAGATGAAGTTCTTCTAAGTTGCTAAGATTTCCAATATTTTTAGGTAAGGATTGCAATCGATTATTATTTACATCCAATATTTTAAGAGCACTGAGATGTTCGATTGATTTAGGTAAAAATGAGAGTTGGTTATCATTGGCATACAAGGTTTCCAATTTATTTAATTCACCGATATCAGATGGAAAATTCAACAAACCATTTTCTTCTAAATACATCTCGCGAATATGAGTGAAATTCCTAAATGGAATAGAGATTTGTTTAATCTTATTACGACTTAACCTTAAGATATATAGTCTTTTAAGAGAAGAAAAAGTATCTGGTAATTTTTCGATTTTATTATCTGATAAGTCGAGAAATTTCAAATTTTGAAGATTACCAAAAGATTCTGGCAAATTTGTAAGCTTATTTTTCTTCATTTTTAATGTTTCTAATGCTTCTAACTTTCCAAAATTTTCTGGTAACTCTTGAATATGATTTTCAGAAGCATCTAAGTACTGCAAAGTTGAGATATTGGAAAGTGAAGATGGCAATTCTTGCAGTTCATTACGTTGAAGTACTAAAGCAACTAAACCATTCAGCCGTCCGATTATTTCAGGCAAATTTCTGATATTTTTCCCGTATAGACCAATCCCTTTAATTTTTCCATCTTGAATTTTTATCCCGAATGAAGAATAGCGAAAATCATCAATTACGGGAAGGGATTCACCAATCAATTCTCTAAACGCAGCTAGAACTTCTAATTCGTGTTTTGGGAGTTGAATTTTATTCTTTTCAAAATATTCATTATTCATCAGATGAAATTTCTCCTTCCAATTAACTTAATTATAATTTGGGGAGAAGAATTATAAAATTTCACACCTATGATAATATGGAGGAAAGAGTTTGACAACTATTGGTCAATCTACAAAATCTGAAGCAGAACGAATACCAATTGCAGAAATGTCTGGAGTGTACAAAATTTTCAAGCAAAAAAAAATTGAAGTAATGGCGCTCAGGGGAATCGATTTAAAAATATATCCTGGAGAACTTATCGTAATTATGGGTCCAAGTGGTTCTGGAAAGACTACACTCTTGAATTGTCTTTGTGGAATTGAGCGCCCAAATGCAGGTTCTGTAAAAATCAAAGGTATGGAGATTACCAAATTACGAGATGAAGGTATTCAAAAACTACTACAAGAAGAAATAGGTATTGTTTTCCAATCTTTTAATCTTATTCAAAGCTTGACTGCAGGGGGTAATGTAGAATTACCAATGGTTGTTTTGGGAAAGCTATCAAAATCAGAACGTCGCACCAGAGTTGGAGAATTACTTAAAAAGGTAGGATTGGAAAATCGCCAACATCATCGACCAAGCACCTTATCTGGAGGAGAAAAGCAGCGACTTTCAATTGCAATGGCATTTGCTAACGATCCTTCCATTGTAATTGCAGATGAACCTACTGCAAATGTCGATTCGGTTTCAGCAGAAAATATTATGAGAGTTTTTCAAGAATTCATGGCATCAAATCCAAATAAAGCACTCTTAATAGTTACTCATGACCCAGCTCTTAGAAAAATTGCAGATTATACTTTGGTAATTAGAGATGGCCAATTTGTGCGTAGAATTGAAAAAACTACAAGTTTATCAAGTGAATCAGAATATGAAAATGCATTAATGGGAACATCTAATGTTACGGATCTTTCTAAATCACGAAGCTCACCTTTGATTTCCAATATTATTCAAAAAGCAAATTTTCCCTATTTTAATGATATTTCATTGTGCCCAAATTGCCATAGCACAAATATTGTTAAAAAATTAGATTTTCAGAATAGTTTTTGTCAAATTTTAGAAAATAAACTTCTACAACGAGCAGCTCTATTTTGTCGCGAATGCAATGAATTATCTTTTATAACAGTTATTAGTGGAGATCTGGATAAATTAAAAATAAAAAGAGAAATGATAAAATAAAATTGGATATTTTTTTCTTTGATTTCATAAAAAAGTGGTTAAAATTATATATACAATAAAAAATTTCTCTACTTTATAGAATACTATAAAGGATTTTTATATAAGCATCAATTTCTTGTTGAGAAATTGGAGATTCAGACTGTTCACGCATTATTATCAAATAAATCCAACCACTTGTTTTTTCTAAAGGAAAACGGGCAATAAAAAATTGTTTTTCTGCTCGATTCACTAGCATTTCTTTTGATTCACCTGAATTCTTATCCAAAGAATCAAGAAGAGTAAGAAAATATGGTGTGGAGTTTTGAATAATTCGTTTAGAAGTTTCATCCTTAAAATATTTAGCAATTAATAAGGAATTTTGATCTAAAACAATTGATGCATTAGAATTCACCTTTTCGCTAAATTGCCCAATAGTCTCATCCAACAAATGCGAAAGTGGATAAAGTTGAAGCAAAATCTGAGAAAAAGACGACATTATTGTCCAAAGTTCATAAATCGTTGTTTCAAAGAAAGTTACATTAAATTCTTCATTAACAATTTTTTTAATCCGTTCTTGTAAATCAATCAGTTTTCCTTTAATATGAACACTATTCAACTTTAAATATTCCGGGTCTGCTTTATGAAAGAATACGTAGATAAGAGGATTGATTTGTAATTTTTTAAATTGAATTATCACATCCCTAAAATAGGAAAGTGCTTCGTCATATCGTTTTGAATCTTGTATGTCGATTGTATAAATGCACACAGAAGTATGATCAAAAAATTTTGTGGGTTCCTTTAAGTAGGCAATTCTGTAAAGTTCTTGTCCTCCAAGATCCCATTCAGAAATCTGTTTTCCCAAATACTTAAAAATTTGACGTTGGGCTTGGCGAGTGGGCTTAAGAAGTGCAATTTGTGAAATTTCTCTCTTTAATGAATAAATTATCGATGTTTTACCAGAATTATCTAGTCCAGTAAAAAGAATTTTATCTTCGGATTCTCTTTTTTCTTCTAAAGCAGATTTTTCCTTTAACATAGCTTCTAATGGCGGAATTTGAGATGTGTTTATCGAATCTTCTTTTGTCAAAATTATCCCCACAAATTATTTAATGGTAATAAGTTACATTTTTTCCTATTAAAACTTAACTTCAGATTTTTTTTAGATTAACAATCTTAATCATCTGGTAACAAAAAATGTAACAAAAAAAGAATATATAAAAAGGTAAATCTAAAAAAGTAAATTTAAAACCGTTTTTTCTTCTTTACTATTAAAATTACAGCTCCTGTTACAATTACTGCTGCACCTCCTCCGATACTTGCAGGTAATACCCATTTAGGTAATGGTGCTTTATATTCAGGTGTATAAATTGGAGAATGAAGAACAGTTAAATTGTAATGGGAAAGACGGAATCTATAAGAAATTATTTCAGATCCAGGATCGGAAATTTGAATATATATTTTAAAATGCTTAGGAGCGATTCCAACTTCAAATGATTGATTAGCATTTGAACTTGCAGAGACAATTACATCTAGATTAGGAGTCCCTGGTCCTGTTAGAGTTGTCCAAACATTATTATATAATAGAGTAATCCATAACGTTCCAGCAAGAGAAATATTTGTTTTTAAAATAAATTGATACCAATCAAATTGTCTTGAAGCATTTACATCAATTAAAATTTTATTAGTTTGAGAAATATTAATTGATGAAATAGTTGTATAATATACTGTATCATAATCAAGACCTGTCCCGATTTGGCGGTTTACTTCAGAAATTTCAGTTATAGAATGGGATTTAAACATATCTTTTAGACTAAATGAACTAACACGCACATCTAAAGTTTCATTATAACTAACAAATCCGCTCCCTAAATCAATTTCTGCTTGATATGGCCAAACAGCAAGTAGTCCTTCACCATTATTTGAAATAAATGAAGATCCGGATTCAAAAAAGTATTGAATGAACCCAACAACTTCTTCTTCATCTGTATCTAATAAAATTGGACTAGTGAGACCAGAACTGCTGTAAATATAAGTTGAATTATCGAATTTAGAAATTTGAGCAAAAGAATATTTAAATCTCAAGCGAAAAGGGTAATTTTCAAAATCAGAATTATCACCTCTTACTATAGACAGATTTACTCCAAACATAATTGGATCTTCATATGTAAAATTCACAACAAATGGTTCAAGAAAACTACCTTCTCCATTAATTGAGGCAATATGATCGAGTGAATATCTTGATTTATCAGAGATTGAAATGATTTCATTGTCTATTGCTAGATCTTTGTGAGCTAATTCAGTAAATTCCTTTGTAATTACAGATTTTAATTCAACATATTCATTATTTATTCCAATTCCTGAATGTGTAAAAAAGATAAAATAATCTCCAGGATCAAAAGAATAAAAATGTGAATTATATAATTTACTTAATTCTAAACTTGTATGAACATTTCCATATGAATCTTTATAATAAATACTCGATGAAGGTGCAGAGTCTAATGTGTATTGTGGATTACCAGAAATAATTGAAACGTTAAAATAGGCACATGTACTCTCATTTACATGAAATTTCCAAACATTATTGGGATTTTTTACAGAAATTTCTAACAATTGAGTTGAACCAAGAATATATTCAGAAGGAGTAATTAGATTTATATTAAAATTATAATAACAGAGTTCTCGTATAGGAATTGAACCAGACCAGTAGTAAAAATCCCGGTAAATTACTTGTAAATAAGCTGTTCCACTAAATGATATAAATTCTGAATGATCTTCTCCATCAGCTTGTATTGCCTTCATATCATATCCATCAGGAGTAGGAATTGCTAATTGAATATAGGCAGAGCTAGCTTGACCCCAAATAAAATCGAAATTATAATTCAAAATTTGATTTGCTTCGACATTAATCGCGTAAGATTGAATTGGAAGAGATTCTTGAGATTCTAAACTAGCTGGATTAATTTTATCGTAATCTTCTGATTTATAAGTCACATAAGATCCATATTCTATCTTTGATGTCGGTGAAATTTCTTGTAACTCTAAAATAATATCTTTAGAATTTGGTATAAAATTTAACTGATAGAAACCTAATTCATCAGCAGTAAAAATTAACATAGTTCGATATGGATCACCACCTGGAGCAACGTCAGGTAGATTTTGGAATGAATAATCCACAGGATTCCCAGATGGAGATAAAAGAGCAATAATTGTAAACACATCATCATGATCAAAATATAAAATATGAAGTCCTTCCTGATTCACTATCAAATTAAACTGTAGATTTAGCATATTTGTTGGGTCTAATCTAAAATAGCTTATTTTATTAGGTGCAATTTCCCCAAGGTTATTAAGTCTCATTGAAATATTATATCTGGGAGTTTCTCCATCTAATTCAGTTGCATTTTCAACTTTCATCCAATTAACTTGTTCCCAAGGATCAACTTGATTATTTGAAAAATAACCAACGCTACCAATAAATTGTGGATACTGTCGAATATCATTACTTGTCATGGGATAACCCATATTTGGATTTCCATATTTATCAGTCAAAGAAAATTTTCCTGGTTTATTTCCTGAAACGTAAATATCATTAATTGTATTTTTTTCAGATATTAATGCAAGTCGCTTATAAGAATCATTTTGTTCTGTTCCCTCAATACTAATAGTTGTATCTGTCGATAAAGATATATCCGCTACCCCAAAATTAATACTACTCACAGCAATTAATAGCAAAATTGATATGAGAATCATTTTATTTTTATTTTTCATAAGAATTCAACTCTCATTTTTTTTTTCAAACTTTATTCTGTTTTTCCTCTTTATTTTTCCGTTTTATTGCTTTGAAAGATATTATCTCCCAATTGATTAAAAAGGAATTATTTTTCAACTTTAAAAATTTTTCCGATGAAGAAAAAAACTTTAATTTTTGGTTTACATACAAAATCACTCACCGAAATTCTTATATTTCAAAAAATTCATAAGGTATTTACCCTTCTGTAAAATAAGATTTTACTTTTGCTAAAAACATAACAAAACAAAAAAAACAATTTTGGAGGAAAGATTGTTATTCAAATAAAAGTGAAAGTGATATTAATTGGGCGGGCAGCTGTAGGAAAAACTGCAATTCTCTCCCGGTTAATCACTGGTGACTATTTTAAGGATTATTTCCCAACCCTTGGTGTTGATTTCATGCTCAAGGATTACTCAAAAAGAGCAATTTATGTTCATTTTTTTGATTTTGGGGGAACTTCTATTTCAAATTTACTGATATCTCCATTTTTAGCAGATACTCAATTAGTTTTGCTAGTAACTGATTTATTTTCTGTAAGTGAAGCTGTTTTTTTTAATAATATTATCGTTCAAATTCAGGAACTAAATAAAGAACAAGTTCAATTTATCTTGATTCGTAATAAAATAGAAATTTTTCCTTTTACAAACAATGAAATAAAATGTTTAAAAAATTTTAACCAGAATAAACACATTCCAATAATTTCAGTTTCAGCTAAAACTTCTGAGAATTTTACAACATTAAAAAGAGAGATTTTCGATAAATTAGCACTATATTCAAAGAAAGTCTATTTAGCAGGAGCATATTTTGATTGTGAAATGAGTGCACTTACTGATAAATACTTTTGATTAATTTTATCACTTCTTGTGATGAATGAGCATTAAGTATTTTATCATTGCGCGTATTATCAATTGATGTTCCTGCCAATTTAGCGGACCATCCTCCTGTATTGGATAAGCTTATTATTTTTTTCCCCATTTTCCATGCTAATGCGATCTCACTCAAAGTACCTGAAGCACCTGAAATAGTAACCACAACATCAGCCATAGAAACTAATATTACATTCCTACTTTCTCCCATTCCAGTTGGAATCGGAATTGAAATATAAGGATTTGCAGATTCTTTCGTAGCAGTTGGAAGAATTCCAACAACAATTCCATTTTTTAAAAAAGCACCTTTAGCTGCAGCTTCCATTACACCTGTAAGTCCACCACAAGCAACAATATAGCCGTTCTCTGCTAGTAAACTTCCTAATTCTTCTGATATTTTGTATATTTCCTTAGATATTGTCTTTGAACCACAAACACTAACAATAGGCTTAAAATTTTTAGAAATTTCCATAATTTCGATCACTTTTTACTTTTAACAAATCATTTATTATCATATCATAAAAAATCTTTATCAACTATTTCTGATCTCTCTCGATCTCTCTCGATCTCTCTCGATCTCTCTCGATCTCTCTCGATCTCTCTCGATCTCTCTCGATCAATTTCATTCAATTTCGATCAATTTTTTTTGCAAATTATAAAATTGTATATGAATTTCAGGTTCGTTCTGAACTGTTCCAATCATAGTAAATTCCATTTTACAATTTTTAATTTCTTTTCGAATTTCATCGATATTTTCTTTTGATCCACTAATTAAGAATGCAGAGGTAAGGAATAAAAATAGAAAATCTTCGAATATATATGGCATTTGAGTTTGTTCAACTGCTTTTTCAATTTGCTCTAAATCAATTTTAGCCCCCAATCCATTATATTGCATCATTTGATAAATAGTTCCTAAAATTCCACCATTTGAAATATCCTTACTTGAATGAATAAGTCTTTTCTTTGCTAATGT
Source organism: Candidatus Harpocratesius repetitus (assembly GCA_021498095.1). Taxonomy (GTDB): domain Archaea; phylum Asgardarchaeota; class Lokiarchaeia; order Sigyniarchaeales; family Promethearchaeaceae; genus Harpocratesius; species Harpocratesius repetitus. The sequence goes on from JAIZWK010000001.1 coordinate 2,931,123, forward strand.
TTGAAAAAATATTCGTTTTTTATAAAATTCTTCGCTTGTTTTCATGGTAATTGTATCCCAATACATTGGATTAGCTTTTGCGGGACATCCTTCTCTATCCCAAATAATTGCTAAAAAATCACCTACTTGAGCACCTTTGGAAGAAATGTAATATTCAGCTGGACATTCCCCTACTATAGTTGAAGATAAAAAAAGGTTCTCTGAGTCAGTAATAGAATGCCCTCGAATTAATGGAACTTTAAATATTTTTGTTCCATGTAAAATTCCACGAATTATTTCATTTCCTATCTTATGGGAAGAAAAGGCAACAATTATACTACAAGCAGTAGGATTCCCCCCACAAGCAATAATATCATCAATTCCTACATATATAGAAGAAAATCCAGCACCAAAAGGGGATTTTTTTACAAATTCAGGTAAAATTGCATCAGTAGTTATTAGAGAAAGGGTAGAACTTGATTTTTTTGAAGGAATTATGGCAGCATCTTCTCCTAAATTCTTCTGGACAATTTGTGGAGAAAAGCTTTCCATTTGAATTTTCTGTAAAATTGGATTTAATCTCCTTTTTTCACTGATATTTCGTGATTGATGAAAGTGGTTGTAAATATTATATAATTTTTGCTCATTGCTTAAATTTTTCTTTTCCATTTTTCTTTTCCACTTGACAAAATTTCAAATAGAAGATCTATTCATACATTATTTAAGTAAAAATAACCAACTATCTACATATATCAACGAATCAAAAATAAAAAAGATATTTTACATCAATAGAGCTAATTATATAATAAGGGAGTATTTATGGTGCAAAAACAAACAGAAAATCTCATCATTAAAGGGAGTGTTTTTTCTATTTTTGGCCAAATGGGTCCAGAAGCGATTTTTGGCTTTCCTGTTCCTAAAGATGGCCGTATTAAAGATTTAGAAGAAGAATATATTACTTCTGACTTCACTCAACAAAGTTACATGCAAGTTGCAATTAAAAGTATCGCTCTCTTATTAAGTGATTATTCTCTAGAAAGTTCTGAAGAAGATCATTTAGAAAAAAACGAAATTTTTGGTGTTCTTCCTTATCCTGATATTCATACAATTGGGTTTACCTATTTTACTTATTATTTCTCCAAAAATTCACAACGATATTCCCCTATTACACTTACATTGTTTATTCCTGAACATCATAGAAGCTTTATTTATGATAGTCTTCCTCGTTTAAAGGAACCTACTCGCAAATTTGCTCAATTTTTAATTGATACCATAAAGCAATATAATATCACATCTGAAGCGGAAGGTACTCCAATTTTTCCACAAATTCTTCCTAATTTTGTCGAATTTTTTAAAAAACTTCAATCTATTCAAAGTAAACCGATTTCTCCTGTTACTAAACACCGACGGATAAAAATTCTATTTACAGGACTAGAAAATACAGGTAAAACTAGTTTTTTATTAACAATAAAGAGGAATTTTAGCGCACTTCCTTCTTTACTTCCAACAACCAAACCAACTCAAGATACCTTAGATTTTCTCGGCACAACTATTCTTAAATGGGATATACCAGGCAAAAAAGAGATTCGTGAAGAAATAATCCAAAAATCTGATATATTTATTTTTGAAACAGATGTGTTATATTATTTTATCGATGTTCAAAATCCTCGAATAGAAGAAAATTTAGAATTCTTAACAAAAATATTAGATATTTGTGAAGAAAATAAACAAAATATACCAATTATCTTTATCTTAACAAAATTTGATGAAGATATAAGTCAGCAAGAAAATATCTTACAAAACTTATCAAAAATTAAAAATAAAATGATTTCTATTTTACGAGATCATCCATATAAATTCTTTCATACATCAATTTTTTCTATATACTCTGTTCTAAACGCTTTTAGTTTTGGATTAAGACAACTTTCACCAAATCGACCATTACTTGAACATATTTTACGTGATTTCATCGTAGAACACGAAATTATTAGTAGTCTTTTATTGAATGAAAATGGTTTAGTTATTGCATCAGTTGAAAGAAAACATGAAATGATGGGAAAATATCTATCAGTAAATCAAGTTTTTGAAATTGCTGCACCTCAATTCACCACAATTGCACATCAATTCAGCAATCTTCACCCAGAAATTAAAGGAGGTGTGAGCAAATATCAATTTTCAAACACTGATTTTGTATTTTTATATAAATTTCAAGTAAATGAATTTATATTTTTCGCATTATTCTACTCTAAAAATAGCGATTGTGCTGAAATATTGGAAAAAGAATTCCCAAAATTTCAGAAAAAGATTCATAATTTGCTTATTCTTTATATAAAATGATTCACTGCGAAGATTATAATTACATTAATTATAATAACATTAATAATAATAAGATAAAAAAGTTAGAACGAAAAAAGGGATCTAATCCAAACATTTTTTTTATTTCATTTTTCCGACGAAAATTATTCTTCTTCGATGAAATAGATATTAAAAGATAGATTTTTCAAGCAATCCAAATGGAGAAATTAACTGAAAGGGAGAAATCCCTACGAAGTTCAATCACAATTTTGGAAGGTACTTAAAGTAATCAAAAAATAAATCATGTTAAAAATTTGAATCCGAAATGGAATCTTGGGTAAATTTTGGAATTTTATTTTCAAAACATTTACAAAGGAGGGGGACAATTATTTAATCGTCAAACCAAATAACCACCCTAAAGGTGAACCATAAAGTTTGTCCCCAACACATAAAAATAAACGCCAAAATAAAAAGAAATCGAATTTTTATCACCGTTTAATTCTTGATCTGAAAATTAAAGGTTTATCATTAAACGAAATTCAGGACCATTTACGAGTATGTTATAATTACAACATCTCTATTAGAAGTATTAGAAATATTTTATGTGATTTAGGTGCAAAAGCTAAAGCTGTTAATCGATTTTACGATAATAAAGTTCTGCCTAAAATTAAAATAGCTGAAGCTGATGAAATTTACCAAGGTCGTAATGGCATGTATATAGGAATTGCTGATAAAAATTCCAACTATTTAGTTTCTCTAACTCAGTTAAATTCCAAAAATACGGAATCTTTTCAAAAATTTTTTAGCCAATTTTCAAATAACTTAACTTCCCTGGTTGTATGGGTGACTGACGGGCTGCACACCTATAATCCTGTGTTAAATTCGACGTATCCAGATATTATTCATATAATTTGCCACGTGCATACGTATCGGGATGTAATGAAAGAACAAGAAGTCTACAATCGGAAAGCGCGTCGAAAATATAAAAAGCTTAAGAAAATACGAGAAAATTTAAAAAATGCAGAAAAACACCTAAAAAGTAACCAAAAGACCGTCAGTGCTGCAATAAATTCCATGAATGCGATTGAATCTGAACGAAATCAATTCTATTTGAAACATGGAATTAAAAAGTACAGTAAAACAAAAAAATTTAAAGCACAACGGACAAAATATAAGAAAGAGCTTCAGAATCTCCGAGCATATATAAGATCATATCAAAAACAGGTTAAATATTGGCAAAAGAAAATCCAATGTTTTCAAAAGGATTTGAAAGAGGCGGAATTGCGATATATTAAATCTAAAATCATTGCTCTTCAAAGTGGACGACTTGTAAAAGAATTTAAAGATTTGTTAGACAGCAAATGGAATGAATTTAAGAAAAAAGAGCGTCGTTTACTAAAAATTTACTCTGATTCACCATATCCAATTGCTAAAAAACTAGCAAAAATTATTTTAAATAAGAAAAAGGTGTTTAACGATAAAGTTGAGAAGATTCAAAGCATAATTCCACCCAATCGAGCTAATACCAACACAATTGAATCAATTTTCGGTAGATATCGACTTTTTTTTAAGAAATATCGAAAAATGAAAGATACTAAATACTCTAAAGCGGTATTTGAAATACTAAGATTGCATCACAACCTTTCTCCACCATATACAGGCCCAAATCAAGATAAATCACCTATAAATAGGGCTGGAATCAAGACTAAATATATAAATTCTATAGATCGATTATGTGGAACGATTTCGTGATTTTAATAATTAGTTTGGCGATCGTTTCCTTCTTAAATTTCAAATAATAAATTAAATTTGAGCCAATATATTGACGATATTTGTAGAATCTTTGAATTAATGAAATAAAATCCTTGTAGAAATACTAAATTTTTGATAAAAGATTAAAAAAAGAAAGATTTTTTATTGATTAAGATCCGAAAAAAGTTTTATTCCATTTTCCTTATGATTATTGATTATTGTTCAAAAAAAGAATCTATCAAAAATTTTTGCATTGCACTTCAATTAGGTGGCGCTTCTGACTCTTTTATATCTATTGATTTTTCATCTTTCTTTTTTTCAATTTCATTCTCATTTGATTTTTCATCATTATCTTTATTTGAATCTATATTTTCTTTGATGTCTCCTTTACGGCGATAGCTCTTTAATTCATCTCCAATCCAAATAAGCATCATAATAAATTCAGGGACATATTTATGCATTACAAGAACACATGCTACTGCAATAAAAGAACTAGCAGATGAAATAGGGTAGTGTACATCTTCCCATTTATAACCAATTTGATATAGATATAATTGTAAAATCATCCGTAATATGTTTACAATATAGAATATTATTGTGGTGACCACAATCGCTTTAAATTTTCGCAACCATACTGTCTTTTTCAATTCGGGATCAGATGACGCAGGAATACATAAAATCACAGCAGAGAAAATGGCAATTGCGTGGATTCCAGTGCAAAGTGACTCAAAAAATATCCATCCAAGCCCTAAATTATTCACATCGTCAACAATGAAATAATAAGGTGTTGGAAAGTATTTTGGATCGTACATAACAACACTATGAGTATTTGTAACTATATTTAAGAGCCATGCGGTAATTTTTGCGGTGATACCATGAAGCCAAACCCAATCATGCGAGAACCAGATAGCTAATGCAATAATTGGGGCTCCAATAAATAAGATCATGACAGACAGCCAATCGAAATCATAATAATGTCCTTCATATTCAATTTTTCCCATGAAATAAAAGTCTCCAAATAGCTTTTAATTGAAAAATATGTTGCCTTTTTTAAAATCTTGACCTTTTACTTAATTAGCGTTGCATCTAAATAATTAAAAATGTTGGCACCAATAAAATATAGAAAAAGCTAGAGAATGAATGGAGTGAAGTTAATTGATCAATAAATCAATTCAAAAAAAAGCAAGTCAGCAAAAATCTAAAAAATCTAAAAGATCCAAAAAATCCCAAAAGCGATATTCTGCAACATATTCAATAGAAAATACAGTAATTTCAGTAAATTATGAGCATGAAATCCCTCTTTCTTTTATTGCTGATAGATATCGTGATGTTGAATTAAATCCAAAAAAATTCCCTGGAATTTGCATCCACTTAACACCTCCTACACCAAAATCGACAGTTTTAATTTTTAAAAATGGAAAAATGATAATTACAGTATTAAAAAAAACACAAAATATTCCAAAAGTTTTAGCCAAAATTCATAAAAAGTTAAGTGTTATTGATATTCATCTTTCATCAAATCCCAAATATGAAATAGTAAATATTGTAGTCTCAGTGAATTTAAGAAAACATATAAATTTAGATATTGCATCTCTTGTTTTAGAACATTCTATCTATGAGCCAGAAATATTCCCTGGTTTAATTTATCATGTTTATTCTCCAAAAACAGTCTTTCTTATCTTTTCTTCAGGTAAAGTTATAATGACAGGAGTTAGAGAAGAAAAACAGATCCCCACTCTAATTAGAAACTTAGGAAATATATTAAAAACCCATAATTTACTTGAAACAGAGGGATATTAATAAAAAGAATTTCTCGTAATGTTTAACTTTTTTGTTGCTTTTTAGAAAAATATTGACCAATCATTATGAAAGCGGGTAACACAATTAATGACGAAACCAAATGTCTTTATTCGAGGAATTTATTCAACAGCTTTAACGAAATTATTTATTGACGCAGGTTATCCTATCATTTTTCCTTCTGAGGAGATACAAAAACGATTTAAACTTCCATATCGACCAAAAGGGTCATATTCAAAAGATATTACCATCAAAGACCGCTTGGATCGACAAGGTATTTCAATAATGTTTAAAAAAAAGGTGTGGGAAGAATTAGAAAAAGAAAACTTCGCAGAATTTCCACTAACTCATGAGCAATTTCCAAACTTGATTCAATATTCAGCGCGGTTTCACAAAAATTCAATATACCGAGGATTAATTGTCAATTCTGATAAGAATCAGAATTATTCTTTAGTTCGACTAATTCCTGAAGATTTAAGTTCATCCGGATCAGAGATTGCTGCAGAATTCCAAACAACCTTAGCACGTTATTCACGTTTCATTCCAGATGCAAAAGAAGGAATATTTCAAGTAACTCATGAAGATAACGGAATAAATCAAGCCAGTTTGGGATCTTATTATACAGTTCCAGGAGATCTAATAGTTATTGTCCCTTATAACAATAAAATCATTATTAGCCAAGAGATTCGACAAGGTAGAGTAAAAAAACACTTGTTTGATTTAGGTAAAGAAATTCAAAGAAATAAGAAATATGGTTTTATTTTTAGAACAGCAGCGGAAGTAGCATCAGATGATGAAATATTGGATGAAGTTGAAGAATTGGAGCAAGAATTAATAAAAATTCAAACGACAATTACTCAATTTCCAAATAAAATTGGTGAAATCTATTCAAATTTTCGATCATTAAATTTACTCTTTACAAAGCCAATTAAGTATCAATTTGATGGATTTCGGAGAGAAATCATCCCAACATTGAGTAATCATCATGAAATCAAATCCTTACTATATCAGAAACACTTTCAGAGAATTTGGCATTTATATCAAGGTCAAGATTTTTCTGATGAAGAAGCAATAAAAGAAGATAATTTAGAAAAATTATTACATTATACTGAAATGTTGATGGAGGGTTTAGATAAAAAATCTCAAAATATTATCGATCAGAAATTTGCAAAAATATATTATAAAGGATTTCTAATCCCTCGTTCACGTTTGAATATTCTTCATCAGAAGCTTACTGGTAAAAGATTTTCCTTAACATCTGGATATATTCAAGAAATTGAGTGGCAAGATGATTTACCAGTTCGGATTTTACTAAGAAGAAATCTTCATCCTGGAGGAAAATACGATGGATTAAAAACACCAGTTGAACGTGGTGATTTTGCAATGACTGAAATTGGTAATAATAACTGGTATTATATTTCTACATATTATTCAGCTAATCGAGAAATAAAAGGCAGATATTATAATATAAACACTCCAATTGAAATTACTAAGAAAGGAATTCATTACATTGATCTTGAGTTAGATATTGTAGAAAATATGGTTGGAGATAGAACAATTGTTGATCAAGAATTGTTAGATCAAGCTTTAGCTAAAAAAATAATTTCTGATGAGATCTACAGTAAAGCGATTACAATTGCAGAAAACATTGTAGAAGGGAGAATATAATTAGTATAAAAAAGAATAATAGTTATTTCTGATTTATTCATCTGTCGTTATCTTAATTCTTTTTTTTTTTCGATTTAAATAATTGAGACTCAACTCTAATATCTGTTAAAATTTCACCAGGATCCATTTTATTATTATCAACTTCTTTCCATTCACTCCATTCTTGCCATTTTTGTGATTTAATCATTTTATCAAAATCTACATTATCTTTGATGACAGTTAAAGCAATATGGGTGTTTGTTCGTATTACATCAGGTGATTTAAGAATTTTTTTTATAATTTTGCTTAATTCTTTACGAGATTTAAAACGCATTAATATTATACTATCATAATCTCCCGTAACGTCATAAACACCAAATACATTAGGATGCGAAGCAATTAATTGTTGAACTTCAAGAAGTTTTCCCTTAGCAATAGAAACTTCTATAATCGCAACAATTTCATAGCCAATTTTCTCAAAATCAATATCAATAGTATATTTTTTTATAATTTTCAACCGTTCTAATTCGTCTAATCGCTTTTTAATTGTTGTATGAGATTTTTTCAAAATTTTTGCAATTTGAGTATAACCTAAGCGTGAATCTTGATCCAAAATACTAAGAATTTTTTCATCTATTTCATCGATATGATAAGTAGGAGTCTCCATCAGCAAATTAACTCCAAAACTCCATCCTTTTTAATTATTATGTTTTCTTGATCGATAAATTTCATTTAATCATTAAAAAAGAATAAATGAAATTCTAATAGAATTGAAAAATAAGAAACGAGTTGATCCGAATATTGGATCATTAATGTGTATTTTTACGACAATAATATTAAATATATTAATAGTTTGACAGCAAATATTTAAATCTATTGCATAAAAATAGATAATTATTATAATTTAATTGCACGGATCAAATTATTATTTGTGTTCAACTTTATGCATTTAAATTATTACTTTAAATTAATTTCAATAAAAAAGTCGTTGCGTAGGGAAAAAAATGTACAATCAAGAAAATCGAGAATTAATTTCCAAAATTCTTAATGAAATTCAAGAAAAAAAGATAAAATATTGTCTCTTTCAATTTCTGTCCATTGATGGACGGCCAAAATCGATAGGAATAAATACTGAACATTTGGAAGATCTTTTTTATAGTGGTGAAGGTTTCGATGGATCTTCAATTACTGGATATGGCAGATTGGAAGAAAGTGATATGGTTGCAGTTCCTGATCCTCAAACATTTGCTGTGATTCCATGGCGCGAAGAAGGAGAAATAGATGCACGATTTATCTGTGATATCTATAAACCTAATGGTGATAGGTTTACAGGAGATCCTCGGTATATCCTTCAAAAAACACTAAAAAAAGCAGCAAACATGGGATTTAAGTTTTATTTAGCACCTGAACTTGAATTTTTCCTTTTAAAACAAGGAAATCACTTTGAGACACCAAAACCTGTTGATTTTCGAGGTTATTTCGGAGCAGATGACTCTGAATTAGATCATTTAATTCGTCGGAAGATTGCAGTTTACGCAGAAAAATTTCCTGGAATTACTGTTGAAACTGTCCATCATGAAGTTGCTCGTTCTCAACATGAAATTAGTATGAAATATGACAATGCATTAAAAATGGCAGATTCTACAATGACAATGAAGATGGTAGTAAAAGTTGTGGCTGCTCAGCATAATATGTTAGCAACATTTATGCCAAAACCTTGGGCAGGACAAAATGGTTCAGGAATGCATGTTCATCAGAGCTTATGGGATGTTAATAGCAACCAAAATGCCTTTTTTGATCCAGATGATCCAAATCAAATTTCAGAAACTCTTCGCTATTTCATTGCAGGTCAATTAAAACATGCCCATAGTATGACTGCTTTGCTTAATTCATGGCCAAATTCATACAAACGCTTAGTTCCTGGATATGAAGCACCTACTTTAATTGCTTGGGGATTTAAAAATCGATCTATGTTAATTAGAGTTCCGAATTTCTTTAATAAAGCCAATTCTGCAAGATGTGAAATTAGGAACCCTGATCCTGCTGGAAATCCCTATTTGCAGTATGCAGCATTACTAAACGCAGGATTGGATGGAATTAAATATAAGATTGAGCCCCCTAAGCCGATTGATGTTAATTTGTTCCACTTATCTGCAGATGAATTAAAAAATATGGGAATTGATAACATACCAACAAGTTTAGATGAAGCACTTCGCCATATGGAGCAATCAACATTTACTCGTGAATTGCTTGGTGATGAAGCATATCAAGCATATTGCGATCTCAAATGGAAAGAATATAATTTATACCGCACTCAGGTAACTGAATGGGAATTAAAGCGATACTCTCAAGTACTCTAATTTTTTTCTTTTGCATTTTACTAGCTTTTTGCTAGCTTTTTGCTTGCTATTTGCTTGCTATTTGCTTGCTATTTGCCATTCTCTTATTTTTATTTTAATATAATTAACTCTTTAAAAAAGCATACCACATCTAATAGTTTTACATTTCACCGACAAATTTCAGCTCAAAATCATTAAAATATTCTATTAAATTATCAATCTCTTTGTTTTTTATATATATACTTTCCAGAATACCCTTAAACATGGCAGTTACTCAAAAAAAAACAATAACACATCTTAATACTGGCTACCATATTGATCTAGCTCATTTTCCAGGTATTGGTCAAAAAACTATGGAAAAATTACTCATATACTATGGTTCAGATGAAAAAGCTTTAGATGCAATTAAAAAGGGCTTTATTGGATGTGCACCTGGATTTACTTTTAAACAGGCACTTCGTTTTTCTCAAACATATTTTGAACTAACTGAAAAACTGTCTGTTTCTGATGTTATTAGGACACCAGATATGTTAGAGATATTCCATCAGATTCAGGCACTTATTAGCAAATATATGAAAACAGAATATTCCAAGCAAAAATTACATTTTTATTTTCCTCTTCCTTCTTCAAAAATCCAATTGATTAAAAAACGCCAAAAATATTTTAGAAATGCAATAGAATTTTTCTCAAAATACCATGAAATGCTTGAAAAGCAAAATTTTTCTTTATTATTAAAAAAATTAAACAATTTACAACAATTGGAGTCATATTCAAAAATCTCAAGCAGAATTTATCTTAGCGATTCAAAAAAAGTAATACAAAATTTAAAGCAGCGTAGATTTGGAGATGCCATAATCACAGAATTTATCGATTTAGAAAAGAACTCTGATATTGATGGATTATTATCGCAATACTCAAGGAATTTTAATGTAGTCATATATTTAGGAAATAATCTCAGTAAAATTCCTGATTTACCTAATTTAATTACTTTTGTTCCACAAGAAATCTCTGAAGAACAGATAATTCCAGAACATATCATAAATTTTTTCAGTTATAATAAAGATCTCATCCAAAATATGATTAAAATCGTAGTTGCATTAAAAAGTACAAAAGAAACAACTTTGTTAAATTATTTTTTAAACAAAATTGATCTTCAAAAACTAAAGCACATTAAAGAAAATGCATCAATTTTAAATTTAAATGGAGATATACGTGAAAGAATAGATTTAACTCTTGATAGTTATAAACAAGTTTATCGGAACTTTAATTCAATTATATCTGAAGTTGAAGGAAGAATAAATCAAGAGATCCAACAAGAAATCGGAGATCGATCTATTGAAATTCAAGGAAAACAGATCTTGAACCTTTTTCGAAGTGATATAACTGCTGAATCTTTACGGACGTATATTCCTGCAGAGGTTGATGAACTAATTAATGAGATTATTCAAAAAAATTTAGATTTCATGAAAAAAGAGTTACTTCTGCCAAATTCTATGGATGATTTGCTAACTAAATTAATTCCAGAGTTTTTAGAATATCCTTTTCACTTAGACGATTCTGGAATTCTTACAATCGAAAAAGTAATTACAGCTAGATATTTTACACATCGATTTAATTTAATGAGAAAAATCGCTTCAGAATTAAGACAAACTCACCAATATTTACTAGAATTGCATCAAACACTTTTAGAATTCGAGTTTTTCTTCAGTATTGGGGAATTTGCATTACAATATCAATTGACTATACCTAAGTTAGTTGAAAATAATAAAGGATTTTTAGGAAAGTCGTTGTTAAATCTTAATTTAGTTCAAAATTATTTAAATGATCGAGAAAATCCGTCAATTTCAACAGAACCACCCATTCCTATCTCATATCAGATTGGGTTTATTTCTGAAACACAAAATAAAAAAGAATATGTATCAATTGATGCTAATCTAGCATTGTTAACAGGAAGTAATTCAGGGGGGAAAACTATGTGTCTTTTAACAGCAGCTCAATCAATAATATTAGCGCAAATGGGATTTCCGAGTTTAGGTTCTTTTTACTTTTTTCCATTTGATGAATTATATTTCTTTAAAAAATCAAGTGGGCAAATTTCAGCTGGAGCATTTGAAACAACTCTATTACAATTTGTATCAATGGCAAAATCTTCAGCATTAAAATTAATTTTCGCTGACGAATTAGAAGCAATTACTGAACCAACTGCAGCTGCAAAAGTTTTAGCTAGTATATTCACATTAATTCTTTCAAATCCACAAAACTTCGGAATATTTGTTACACATTTAGGAGAATTAATACTTTCAGAATTATCAGAAGACACACGTGAAAGAATTAGACTGGACGGTATCGAGGCTAAAGGTTTAGATGAAAAACTTAACTTGATTGTAGATCGAAATCCCCGATATCATTATCTTGCAAATTCTACACCAGAATTGATTCTTACTCGATTATCAAAATCAGGAAATAGTGATCAACAAGAATTCTTTATGCAAGTTTTAAAAAAATTTACCCATTAGCAAATTTAATTGCAAAGAAGTAAATTTTTTTTTTAAGTTAACTTAAAAATAACTATGGTTGATTCATCAAAAAAATTAGTCGTGAAACAATATCAATGCCCAGTATGTAAAAAAATCCATACAATTAAATTTGAACCTGATTTTGCAAAAAATCGAGTAAAATATCCTTTTACATATGCATTTATGCATAAATTTGAATCCCCGACTAATATTGAAGATCATGAAAAGGATGTATTAACCACTTTGTATATAGATGCACATCTAAATATTAGAGGTGTTGAAGCTGTTTTGGCAGATGATAATACCAATATTTTATCAAAAGAAACTTCTTACGAGATGATTACAAAGTTAACTAAGGTAATTCTCGAAATGCAGAGTGAATTGGATGAAATGCAAGAAAAATATACAGCTTTAAAATTAAAATGTGAACAAGCAAATATAAAATAAAAGAAATTACCTTTTTCATCAATCACGCTAATCTTTATTTTGAAAATATAATATTGCACTTTATTTGAAAAATTGCTTAGAAACACCTCATTTTTCTTCTTAGTGCCACTTTATTGATGCTAAAAATAAAGGAATTGTATCTTTTTCTAAAACAGATACTTTTTTTAAATGAATTGGTTTCTTCCATCTCTTCGGACCCCATTTTATTTCAAATCCAATCAAAATACTATCTATTAATAAAACAACATCCACTTCAGAGTGATTTTTCCAATAAAAAGTAGGATAAATTCTACTAAAATGCGAAGCTACAATACTCTCAACTAAATTTTCTGATAGAACAGTTGAATTTGTATACTCTGATAATATTTTAACTATAAATGGATCAATAAAGTGAATTTTCTTGTTTTTTCGATATTTAATTTGCTTTTCAGGTGAAATTAAATAAAGAATATTTAATAAATACAAGTTCTCTAACGTTTCAATATATGCATTGACAGTATGGGGAGAATTGATTGATGTGTTTTTTGAGATTGAGAGCCAACTAATGGGAGAAACTCGAGATTCTAATAAATATTTGAATATTTCTTTCATGTATGTTTCATTTTTTTTGAATTTAAGAAGATCTCCACGAATCCAATCGAGATAAGTGCGTTTTGTACTCATTTGGATTTTTTTCAAATTGAAAAAATTCTGAATTGGGATAGGAAATCCTCCAGTTTTAAGATAATCTTGAAAGAGAGCTTGAATTCGATTTTTATATATTAAATTTGGTTGAATTATTTGTTCAACTGTTAAAGATGAATTAAATGATGAGATGACTAAGTCTTTTAAAAAGAGTGAGGTATATTCTTGAAAGCTCAAAGGAAGCAATAAATAATCCTGTCCATTACCCCGTCTACCAGGAAATCTTTCCTTCTCTTTTAATAATTCAATGCTAGATGAACCAGTAATTATCAAAATTGATTTTTTGAATAGATTTTGATCTATTCGAGATTTAATTGCGCGCCACCATTCTTTTACGAAAGTTATTTCATCTAAAATAATAATAGTTATTGAGCTATTTCTACTAATCTGGCGGGAAATAAAATTATCTAATATTTCTCCTAATTCTTGAAAATTTATCAATTCATCACATGGATAATACAATATATTGTGTGGATTTTCACCATTCTCCAATAAATTGTGAATTAATATTTTTATAGTAGTTGTCTTGCCCACTTGTCGAGGACCAGTTAAAAAATGAAGAGAAAATGGCTCTAATGTGATTTTTTCAATTATATCAGGGATCCATTTGATCTGTTTTTGTTGCCAATTTTGAAAATTCTCGTCTTCTTCGCCTATCCACCATGGATTATAACGTTCCATAAATAAAAAATAGGTTTTTTATTTATATGTATTTGCATTTTCATTGCAAATTGTTTATATTTGTATTTGCATTTTCATTGCAAAATATTCATTTTTTTTTTTCCTAATTTTTCTCCCATTAACAATGCTTTACGCATCAATTTCTCTTTTTTATTTGAATTAAATTGAAATAAAGTATCTGTATATATAATTTTTCCAACTACAGAGCCATTTAACTTCTTTACATATCTTTTCATAGCATTTATTGCAGGTGAAATCTCGTTCATTAAATATCTGAAAGGTACTGTGGCAGCAGTTATTAAAATGTAGCGTTTGTATTTGAAATCTTCATATTTTGGCCCGAAGTTGGAAATACTTTCAAACAATTTTTTAATTTTTTCCCATTTGGTTAATTTATAAAATTTATCGGCATTTTTTGGATTATACATGGCATATCCGGTATGTCGATCAAAAAAGCTTTTCATAATTCCTGTTATGTTTGCCCAATATACAGGACTTCCAAGAATAATTATATCTGCTTCTCGCAATTTTTGAAAAATTAAATTAAAATCATCTTGTAAAATACATGTTCCAATATTTGAACAAGCCCAACATGATTTACAAAAATCAATCTTGTAATCATATAAATATATAATTTCACCGATATTTCCTTTCTTTTCTGCACCTTTAATAATTTGTTTTGCAATTGTACTAACATTTCCTCTTTTTAACGGAGACCCGATTATTGCAAGAATTCTCATAATAATTGAGAAGAATTTTCTTTATCTTAAAATCAAAGAAGTTATTTTTTTCTGATTAAGTAATAAAATAATTACTTAAAATTATTAATTAATTATGAAATGCGTGAAAATGAACGAGAAACATTCAAAGAACTAATTAATCTTTTTCCTCAAATAATTCAAACATCAAATCTTTGTATTCAGCGCGAATTACATAATTTTACTCATAATAAGAAAAGAATTGACATGGAACGAAAAGATTTAAAGCAAATAATCTCGATTATTCAAGGTAAATGGACCTTGGAAATACTTTATATAATTCGAATATATAGAACAATTAACTTTAATGAAATAAAAAAACACTTAACAAAAATTAGTTCAACAATCTTGGCGAAAAGATTAAAAAAGCTAGAAGATCTACAAATGATTCAAAGATCTATTATTGATGTTCATCCTATACGCGTTTTTTACTCATTGTCGCACTTCGGTTCAAATTTCGTTCATTTAATGCTTCCAATATTCATCTATTCCCTCACAGAAATTCATTTCCCAGAAAAAGAAAAAAAAAGAAGTTAGACTAATTAAATTAATTAAACTTCAAAATTTATCAAAGACTTTTTTTCAGTACTTTGATAATTTTGAAGAATTTCATCCTACTTAACTAATACTTTTTCGATTTGCTCTAAAGCCCAATCAATTTCTTCTTTTTTAATAACAATGGGAGGTGCAAATCTGATTGTAGTAATATGAGTATCTTTTGCTAAAATTCCGTGTTCTTTAAATTGTTCAACAAATTGGCGCGCATTTCCATCAAATTCTACTGCAATTAACAAACCGCGCCCTCGGACTTCCTTAATAGGTACTTTAGTTTCTTTGGATGCTATTTTTCTTAAGCCTTCTTGAAAATATTCACCCAATTCAGCTGCGCGCTCTGCTAATTTCTCATCGATCAATATATCTAATGCTTTAGATGCAACTGCACAAGCTAGGGAATTTCCACCAAATGTACTTCCATGAGTTCCTGGTTTAATTACTTCAGGTCCGACAATATCTGCATTAGTTACAATAGCAGAAACCGGATATACTCCACCACCTAAAGCTTTCCCAAGGAGGAACATATCTGGCTTTACATTCTCGTGATCTAGTGCAAATAATTTACCAGTGCGACATAACCCAGATTGAATTTCATCTGCAATCATTAACACGTTGTATTTTGAACAAATTTCACGGACTTTAGTGTAGTATCCTTTTGGTGGAACCTTAACACCTGCTTCACCTTGGATTGGCTCAAATAAGAATGCAGCAACATTTTCTGGACCTAATTTTAAAATTGTATCTTCTAATTCTTGAGCATCACCATAGGAAATGATTTCGAAACCTGGAGTAAACGGTCCAAAATTTCCATAGTAATTTCCATGCTGGATATCTGTGCTGAAACCAACAATTGTTATCGTTCTTCCGTGAAAATTATCGCGACAAACAATAATTTTTGCTTGATTTTTCGGAATATTCTTTTTAATATATCCCCATGCGCGTGCAACTTTTAATCCAGTTTCTACAGCTTCTGCCCCAGTATTCATTGGTAGAGCCATAATTCCAGAATTCTTCGGATCATTTAGATGAGGCCCGACTACTTCACAGAGTTTTTTCAAGTAAGGACCCATTTGATCATTACAGAAAGCACGTGAAGTAACAGCTACTTTTTTAATTTGTTCTTCCATAGCTTTTATGATTTCTGGATGGCAGTGTCCCATATTTTGACTGGAATATGCTGAAAGACAATCTAGGTATTTTCGACCTTCTGGATCCCAGACCCAGCATCGTTCTGCTCGAGAAATTACCACTTCTAAAGGATGATAATTATGTGCACCATATTTATGATCCATTTCAATATATTCTTGTGATGTTGGCATGATATTCACCATATTTTTCATAAAATTAAAAAAATTCCTATTTACTCTAAGTAAAAGGAAGTTCCAGCTTTACCTAGTAATGACGCTTTAATATTGTCGATAGAAGTAATAATTGCTTGCTCTCCACCTTCTTCTAAGAAATTAATACAAGCTTGAATCTTAGGACCCATACTCCCAGCAGGAAATTGCCCTTCTTCTAAGTATTTCTTTGCATCTGATACTGAAAGTCGATCTAATCTGATTTCATCTGGTTTACCAAAATTAAGAGCGACTTTTTCTTCATCAGTTGCAATTATTAGAATATTTGCTCCAATTTGTGCACCTAAACGTGCTGTTGCTAAATCTTTATCAATAACTGCTTCGACACCCTTGATTTTTTTATTTTCCTTAATTACAGGAATTCCACCGCCACCACATGCAATTACAATAAAATTATCTTCAATAAGTCGCTTAATTTCCCGATATTGGAAGATCTTATGAGGTTTTGGTGAAGGAACAACACGTCTCCATCCTTTAGATGTATGAACAAAACCTGGTTTTGGATGTTCATAGGCAGGACCAATTGGCTTAGTTGGATTCTGAAAAGCAGGATCATCTTTTTTAACTTGAGTGTAGGTCAAAACGGTTAAAAATAATTTAGCTTTGTTCAATCCAATTCTCATAAGTTCTTCATCTAAGGTAGATTCAATCATAAATCCAATTTGACCTTGTGTTTGTGCTCCAATAATCGAGAGGGGCATTTTTGGAACTTCATCACATGCTTCTTGTTGAAGTAGAAGATTTCCTGACTGAGGACCATTACCGTGAGTTATAACAATTTGATAATCACGTGAGAGCTCGGCAATTTGGCGAACAGGCATCCGGATATTCGCTAATTGCTCCTCTGCAGTTCCCCGTTGACCTTTCTGAATTAAAGCATTTCCTCCCAAAGCTACGATAAGTGTTTTCATCATTTTTCACCTGTTGCCATAATCTTTTTTTTAATAGAGACTAAATTATTCCTACTTAATTCATTAGATTGAGTAAGAATAGAATAATTGCTTTTTGCACATGCAGCCGATTTTCTGCTTGATCAAACACTATTGATTGTGGACCATCAATTACTTCAGCAGTTTCTTCATAGCCACGTTTCGCGGGCAAGCAGTTCATAAATATACAATCGGGTTTAGCTGCTTCCATTACCTTGGAATTAACTTGATAAGGCATCAAATCCTTTACCCGTTTTTCTTCTTCTTCTTTAGGAATCCCATAAGACATCCAAGAATCTGCATAAATAATATCTGCATCATGTGCACCTTCCATCACATCATGAACCACACGAACAACAGCACCTGTATCTTTTGAAATTTCCTTACATTCATCAATTACTTCTTGTTCAGGTGCATATTCAGGATCTGATGGACAAACAACATCCATTTTCATTCCAAACATTGCGCACATTCGCATTAAGTCATAAGTAACGTTATTTCGACAATCACCATAAAATGACAGTTTTAAGCCATCGAAAGTGCCCTTCTTTTCCTTTATTGTTTGGAAATCACATAAGATTTGACAAGGATGTGCAAAATCATCTAACATATTAATTACAGGAACGCCAGCATTTGCAGCGATTTTTTGTATTTCTTCTCTCTTAAAAACTCGAGCTGCAATCATATCTACATATCGAGACGCACATTTTGTTGTATCTTCAATAGTTTCTTTGACCCCTAAGGGAGAATCTTTTACTGAATAGAAAATCGCATGTCCACCTAATTGTTCCATTCCAGTTTCAAAAGAAACTCGAGTTCGCAAAGAAGGTTTTGCGAATAGCATTAAAAGAGTTCGATTCTTTAATTTTGAAGTATATTTTGGATTCCAACGATCTGCTTTCATTTGAATTGCGTAATCAATGATCTGTTCACATTCAGCACGTGTAAAATCCGTTACTTTAGTTAAATGTCGTAAAGCCATATTTTTCACCATTTTTTTCTCTTTTTTAGGAAAGTAATTTTTGTTTATTTTTTGTCGATATTATTGTATCGATAATAATACCTTCTTTCTCTTTAATCTATAATATATTTTGAGAAATTAAAAAAAAGAACTCGATAAATAACTTTACTAAGTCATTCATCAATTCTTGTTATTTTTAAATTACTTTTTTATGTGTTTTTCAATTATTTCTTTACATATTTTTCGATGAATTCATCAAGCATTGATTCGATTGAAGGAGTGCCGATGCATTCAATATCATAGTCAATTCTAACAATTGGCTTATTACATTTAATCAATCGGCTTAAATCAATAGGACTTCCATCAATTACAACATCAGCTGGAATGGCATTAATTGTGGCTTCTAAATCTTTGATTTGATTTTCATCATATCCCATAGCAGGTACAATTTCTTGTAATTGCTTAAATTCTTCAAAGATTTTCTTCTGTGATCCTTGTAAATAAGGCTTTGGATCAACAATTTCACAATTATTTTGTTTGGCTGCAATATATCCTGCACCAATTGCCATATGTCCATGTGTTAAAGTTGGACCATCTTCAACCACAACGACTTTCTTGTTTTTAATCAAATCTGCTTTTCCATCTTGAACTGTTACAACAGAATTACTTCGGATAACAGGTGCATTTGGATTTAATATTTTCAAATTATCTTCAACAATTTTAACATCTTCTGGTTTAGCAGAATTTAATTTATTTAGTACAAATGCTTCACAAATTCGAGCGTTTACTTCTCCAGGGTAAAATTTCAGTTCATGTCCTGGTCGTAAAGGATCTACAACTGTGAACATTAAATCTGGGACATAAAATGAGATTTCATTATTTCCACCATCAAAGACAATAATATCAGCTTCTTTTTCGGCTTCCTCTAAAATTTTACCATAATCAACACCAGAATAAATTACTAATCCTTGTTCAATATATGGTTCATATTCTTCACGTTCCTCAATTGTGCATTTATATTTATCCAAATCTTCATATGTAGCAAATCGCATACAAGTTTGTTCAACAAGATCACCGTATGGCATAGGTTCACGCACAGCTACGACTTTATATCCCTTTTCTTTTAAATATCGATAAGTAGCTCGAGAAACTTGAGATTTACCACATCCTGTTCGCACAGCTGTAATTGCAACAACTGGTTTTTTGGATTTAATTTGAGTAAAGCGGGGGCTGATTAAACGATAATTCGCTCCAGCTGCTAATGCTCGAGCACCTTTATGCATAACATCTTCATGAGCAACATCACTATACGCAAAAACAACTTCATCAATTTGATTTTCTTTAACGAAATCAACCAAATTTGTTTCAGGAATCATTGGAATTCCATCTGGATATAATTTTCCAGCTAATTCAGCAGGATATTTACGTTCAACACCTTCTAAGGTACCCACATTTTGTTCTCCAGCCATCGTAAAGGCGCGTACATCATATTCCTCATTGTCTCGGAAAACTGTGTTAAAACAGTGAAAGTCAAATCCGAGAGCACCAATAATAACAACTTTTTTTCGTTCCATATTAATTCCTCAATTTTCATTGTGTATTTCTTAATTTTTATGCAATTTCTACGATTTATAATGTATTGCAGATTCTCATCTATTTTTATTATAGATTAAGTTAATAGCAATGAATAAAAATGACTCCGCTTTATTCGTTTAAACGTAAAATACGTTCACAAATGAAGGGAGGAAATCTATGAACGAGCAGTGAGAGTGGGGTAGCGAGTTCTCACAAGACCCCAATACCAAAAAGATCTCGTTCACACTTCTAAATATTATCTCCTAAGTGTGTTCATTTAACCTTCTATTTAAAATTTCTGCTCTCCAATTCAAAAAGAAGTCAATTTCTCTAATTTGGGATAATGGGGTGAATTATACCTATAATTTTCCAAAAGCAGTTGAATTCAACTATATTCAAGATAGACATGAGCCCAAAAAATAAGTAAACACAATAAGTGAAAAAATCAAATATCATCATTTATATTAATATCGCTTTTTTTTTATTCTAGTATCCCAACTTTTTTTAACAGGAATAAAATTAGAGAAAAAATAAATATCGACTTTCAAGGATAAAAAATAATTATAACTTAAAAAATTTTAAATAATTTCTATGTTTTCTTCAGCATATCCAAGCTTCAATAAAAATTGTTTTAATTTCTTGCGATGATCACCTTGAATTTCAATAGAATTCCCTTTTACAGTGCCTCCACTCGCACAAAAACTTTTCGCTTTTTTTGCTATCTTCTTAAGGTTTGCTCCTTGAAAATTGCTAAAGTTCACGACACTAGTTAATTTTCCCCACTTTCTTTTATCAATTGTGATAGTAATTTTCTGGTCTTCTTGAGCTAATGATTCACAAACACATAACTCGATAGGAAGCGAGCATTTTGGACATATTCCGACTAAATCTTTTGGCAAATCTGGTATTTCACTCCAATAATTAAATATTATAATTAAATTGTATAAAGAACCAGCTATGGATCTTTACTAATGTAAGTTACTATTGATAAAATATAAATCTACTCGTTAAAATTTGGTTGTTATTGGGAATTAGAAGAATTTAACGATTTTTTTATCTTAGTAAAGGTAGCGATAAAAAATCCAGCTGTATGATTATGTAGAGGGGAAAATCGACTCATAGCTTTTTGAAGAGATAAAATATCACATATATTGGATTTCTTACGTGCTATTTGTTCAATGGAGTAAGAAGAAGGATACCAAGAAGGAAGAGAGACTGGAATTAGTGGTTTCAAATCATAAATAAAATCAATGAAATGTAATTCATTTTCTTCAGGATACATGCTACATGTGGAGTAGACTATAATTCCTCCGGGTTTTAATAATCTAAAGGCATGATAGAATAACTCTTTTTGTAATAATACATGTTTTTGAAGAAAATTGGGAGACTGTCGCCATTTAATACCAGGATTTGAATGGAATGTTCCACTACCCGTACATGGAGCATCTAGAAAAATCAAATCAAAATTATTTATTTCTCGAAAACATGGATTTATTCCATCAGATTGAATAATATTTATATTTTCTTCAAAACTTAAGGATGAAATTAAACGAACACGCTGAGTATGAATATCTTGGGCAATTATCTTATCATTTTCACTAGTAAATGACGAAATAATACGTGTTTTACTGCCTGGAGCTGCACAATAATCTAAAATCATTAATGGATGAAAATATTTTGCATTAACAGTACCTATTGCATGAAATCCTGCATATATGGAAAGAATTGAAGGAATTTCTTGAATATATCCCCCGATTTTCTTAAAATCAAGTTGTGAATTTAAAATTGGTTTAAATTTACTTTCAATAATAAAAAGTGAAGGAAATTTGGAATGTTGTTCAAAAATAATTTGGTTTTTTTTACAGATTCTTTCAAATTTCTCATGATTATTTGATTTAACAAATACTCCAAACAATCCTTTCTCATTAATAGTTGAAATCGCCTTAATTTGACCTTTTAACGAATGATCATCCATTATTTTACTCATTTGATTTAAAAAGAAAGATGGCATGGCAAACAGGAGACTTTGCTGTTCAATCAACGATTTTCCTTTTAAAGCAATATCCCAATTAAAACTCTTAATTCTCCGATAAAAATAAGAAAATTGCTTTTTAATGAGATATTTTGGTAATAGTGAATAAAGTTCCTGCCAAAGATCTTCAAAACTAGCATGTTCATAACGAATTCGATATGCAATATACAAAAATATACCATTTTTTAATAAAGATGGAATCTCCTTTTTTGTTTTGACACCCCGAAAAGTTTTTCGCACGATGTATTGAAGTTGATTCTGGTATCTTATTATTTCAACTTTATAATGATAAATCCAATTTGAATTAATATTCAAGGAAAAATTAGAAGATATCTTAGAATAAGATTGAGATATCCTAGAACTAGATTGAGATATCTTAGAATTAGAGTGAAAAATCATAGAAAGAGCGCGAAGTATAATGGAAAGGGAATCAGAAGCAATATATACATCATTTTTCTTAAGATTTACGAGATTGCTTTCTTTCTTTAATTGCTGTTCAAAATTTTTTTTTTTCATTTCATTGTTCGTGCCTCTCTGGTATTTCCCTCATTTGCTTAGTTCTTTAATTATTTGTAATTCTTTTTAATCACTTGTAATTATTTTTAATTTTTGAAACAAATTTTTCATCCTTTGATCTAAAAGCAATAATTTCCATTGTGTCTTTGCTATCTACTTCAATCTCTTTAGAAATATTTCGCCATAACCATAAAGGAATAAAATACCACAAAATACTTAAAATCAAAAGGAGTTTTCCATTTACTACATGAAATAAGAATTCATAAATGTAATATTGAAATGCAATGAACATATAGGTGAATCCCTTACCGAATTGATCAGAAAAGTGAAGCATGGCTTGTGAAGTGCCCATATGTTCTGGTAGATTTACCTCAAGTAAAGTTGGAGTGCGATTAATCGTTATACTAGCCACAAAAAAGCTTCCAAAGAAAAGTGCTAAGAAATAAAAGGAATAAGCTGGATAAAAGAAAAAGATAGAGGTTATCAATTTAAAATACAGAATAGGGTTAATTGTATTATTCAGTAAAGCAGGATTTATTTCCAAATTCGAATATTCTACAGGATTTATTACTAAAAACGCCAAAATAAATAGAGGTATGGCAAGAATGATCCCTAAATATGTAAAATGTGCCCTTAATCGAGGAGATTTGCGATGAATTAGATCAAAAATTGGCCCTAATACAAGAGTCCCAATAAAATAACCAGCCCCAGCAGCAGCTGCAAATATTTGAGATATTTGGATGCGGATATTATCAGGAAACGATGCAAAAGGGAAAGATGTGAGATAAAAAACCAAAAACGAGCTCATAATTGCCCCAGGGATAACTGCAAAGAAAGATAAAATTACAATATTTCGGTTAGTCTTCCGTTTCCAAATAATTTTAAAATCCTTTCGCGAAATTCGAAATGGATAAGCTAAATTTCCTTCACGTAGTTGTTCTCCTAAATTTTTATCAAATAATTCAACTGAACTTGCACCCCGTTCAGGAAATTGGAAAAAAAGCAGTAAAACAAAAAGAATTACTGTAATTATGGATAAAATAACAAAAGAAAATTTCCAATGCAAATTCCACACATTTATTGGAGTTATAAAACCAGAAAGAAAATTTCCTGATACATTCCCCAAAGCATTAACAAAAGCCAGAATTCCGAATATTGTTGACCAGTATTTTGCTGAAATATAATCTGCTAAAAGAGAATAAATAATAGGAATCAATGCACCATATCCAATAGCAGTAATAATTCTACCAGTTAAAAATAATGGAAACTTTCTAGCCATTGTACAAAAAATTAATCCAATGATAAAAAATATAAGAGAACCTTGCAAGATGCGTTTTCGATGAATTTTATCAATGAGATAACCCCAAATTAGTGAGATTAATGCCCCAATTAATATAAATATCGCCTCTTCAAACATAATGTATGTTAAAGATGGTAGAGAAAAGTAATTTATGACGATACTGTAAATTGCTGGAATTAAGTTCACTGTAGTGGCTCCAATCAATAAAAAGGTAATTAGTATCAAGATCTGACAAAATTTTACAATTTTTCTACTGAAAATCCTTTTAGAACTATTCACACTGATCTTGATCACACCCTCTCATCCGTTTTGTTCCAATAATAATTATTAATTTGATGATTTTACCGATAACATGATAATAAAAATGAACCTAATAAGATTTTTGGGAAATAAGAAAAAAAAGTAGGATCTAGCTTTGATTTTTTTGATTAATTTGATTAATTTGATCAATTTGATAAATTTGATCATTTTAATTTGGTTCTAGTTGAATTAAAGCACCGCATTTTGTACATTTTCTAGCAGAAAGTGGCAACTTTTTTTTACAAACTGGACAATAATAAAAATCCTTTGAAGGATCTACCTTAATATTATGGATTTTTGATGCGGAAGGGTGTTTTATATAAAACTTATCATCGTTTTGATAAATTTTTAATTTTTGTTCTCGAATATAGAAAAAAGCACTTCCAATTAAAGCAGGGAAAGGCAAAAACCAAATGTTCTCCAGTAAATGCATGCAAAAGTAATAAAATAATACAATCCAGATATTTCGGCTTGAAGGATCAATAAATTGATAATATTTTTCATCAGAATATCCTAACATTCCAATCATAGGATCTGAAATAATTGCTCCAATTAGAAAAGGAATAAAAACACCAATAAAAAACAGAATTAACATGGTTTTAACATTACCTTGTAGATAAAATTTTCCTCCCCGAATAGCTTGTCTTCCGCCATGTTCATCAATAATTATTGCATGAATAATAAAAATACCTTTAATGAAAAAATAAACCCCCGGAAGAATCATCAAAATTGTACCAAATGTAATGATAATTGGAAAAAAGATGAGATAAAGAATTGTTATTAGTGTTTGCTCTTTTGATTGGAAAGCAGCAAAAACAGACAATTTCCATGAACGTGAACCGTCAAGTTCGTTTGTTTGAATATAATAGATTTTTCCTGTTGTAATTAAAGTTAAGAATAAAATTGAAAAGAAGGGAATTGACCATCTTCCTAATAGTGTTAATGAAGTAAAAATCTGATAATTTGTTTTTAGAGAATTCTCTTCTGGAGTCAAAGTACCACTATTGGATATTTTTTCAATAATTGCAGTATATTCTGGATTTATATTGTGAATGTACCAATCAGCGGGAATATAGATTAATCGAAATACTGCAGTTAAAAAACTAATTAATACTAATAAACCTAAAGTTGGAAGTGCCGTCTTTATGAATATTTTCCAAGCATCGGCAAATACATCCTTTA
The DNA here is from genome assembly GCA_021498095.1 of Candidatus Harpocratesius repetitus. Lineage (GTDB taxonomy): Archaea > Asgardarchaeota > Lokiarchaeia > Sigyniarchaeales > Promethearchaeaceae > Harpocratesius > Harpocratesius repetitus. The sequence goes on from JAIZWK010000001.1 coordinate 2,956,726, forward strand.
AATGGATGGAAGTTGGTTGAAGTCCAAGGGAATTGTCCGGAGGAGTAGTATCAAGATCAATTCGTTGTGAATGATTTTTTGAAGTAGGATTCATTATTGGTAAGAATGAAATGATGTAGAAAATATTTATTATTATATTCTAATACAAATGGATACACAATTGCAGATATTCAATATTAATCTTAGTTGAAAAAAATGATAACATATCAAGATATTCAGCAAGCATATCAGCGAATTAAATCTGAAATTAATCATACTCCTGTAATGACTTCCAGAATGCTGAATAAAGATTTAGGAGCAGAAGTTTACTTTAAATGTGAGAATTATCAACGAGTGGGAGCTTTTAAATTTCGAGGTGCTTTTAATGCCATCAGTCAACTTTCTCATGAGCAGAAAAAGTTAGGAGTTGTTACTCATTCAAGTGGGAATCATGCTCAAGCTGTGGCATTAGCCGCTTCTATATTACATATTCCAGCTACAATTGTTATGCCTGAAAACTCCCCTAAAGTAAAAATAAATGCAACTCAAAATACTTACGGAGCCCGAGTTGTTTTATGTAAGAATACTGTTCAATCCAGGCAAGAAACATGCCAAAGAATAATGGAAAATGAAGGTCAAACCTTAATTCATCCTTATGATAATGATGAAATAATTGCTGGAGCAGGGACAGCTGCTTATGAATTGCTGTTAGAAGTTAATGATCTTGACATAATAATTACTCCAGTTGGTGGCGGAGGATTACTAAGCGGAACCAGCATTGCTGCCAAAGGATTCAATCAAAATTGCGAAATTTATGCAGGAGAACCTTTAAATGCCGATGATGCATATCGTTCATTAATTTCAGGAAAAATTCAAACCAACAAAAATCCAATAACGATTGCAGATGGACTTCGAACTAATTTATGCCCTCGAACATTTCAAATCATCCAAAATAATGTAAATGCAATAGTTCGTGTATCAGAGAAGGAAATCATTAGTGCAATGCGTTTTCTATGGGAAAGAATGAAATTGGTTGTTGAACCATCCAGCGCAGTTCCCTTGGCTGCATTAAAAACTGGAGAAATCGAAATCAAAGATAAAAAAATTGGAGTAATTTTAAGTGGGGGAAATGTCGATCTTAATGCATTTTTTGAATATCTATCTTCATACATTGCTGAAAAATGAAACGAATTAAGGAGGAAGCTAAGTGAAAATCGGATATATTCAGTTTAATCCTGTTTTTGGAGAAAAAGAAACAAATTTTCATACTGTAGAAAAAATAACTAAAGGAGTAAAAGCTGATTTACTGGTACTTCCAGAATTATTTGCTACAGGTTATACTTTCAATTCAAAAATCGAAGCGGAACAAATGTCGGAAAAACAAGGTGAAGAAACAACCAATTTTTTGCAAGATCTTTCATCGTCTACTAGAGCTATTTTAGTTGGAGGATTCATTGAGAAAATTAATAATAAAATCTTTAATGCTGCTTTAGTGGTAAATGAGAAGCAAGTAATTGGCATATATGAAAAAGTTCATCTTTTTTACAAAGAGAAACTTTGGTTTGAGCCAGGTAATAGGGGATTTCAAGTCTGGAAATTTCAGAACTGGAATCTTGGTGTGATGATATGTTTTGATTGGATATTTCCCGAATCTTGCAGATCACTCTCATTACAAGGAGCGGACATTATTGCCCATCCTGCAAATTTAGTCCTTCCCTATTGTCAACGCTCTATGATAACCAGAAGCTTAGAAAATCGTGTCTTTACCATTACTGCGAATAGATTCGGTAAAGAGCATCGTGGACAAGATAATTTTTCATTTTCTGGAGGTTCACAAATTACTGATCCAAGTGGAAATGTGCTCATTTCAGCAGAAAAAAATGAGACCAAAGTTGATATTGTTGATATAGATCCTTCTGTAGCACATAATAAACAGATGAACGAATACAACAATCTTTTTAAAGATCGGAGAAATCAATATTATTTTTTATAACTATTTTTTGACACTTTTTTGAAGCTTTTTTGATATTTTTTTGAATCGTTTAAATCTTAATGAAAAAAGATTCAGTATTAAGCGATTTATTTTTGTTTTTGCAAATTCTTTTATGGAAAAATCACCAAATGATCAATATATAATGCCAACCATTCATCTTGAAAAATCGGCTCAATCTTTAATGCTAAATTTTGGTGATCATGCCATAAATTTTCATCTTCATAATGATATAATTTATTTTTCTCTTCAAAATAACTCTATATCTTTAATGGACTGTACTGGTGCTATTTTTCTGCAGAAAGATCGAAAATTATTCAAGTTAATTCCATCTATCATTAATAATTCCTTAGCTACTACTGAAATTATAGATTTTGATAACGAAATAGGAACTGGTAAGCAAATTCAATTAAAATGTTATTTTAAATCCTTGGAAGATTTAACACTGGAGCTTCCATGTCGATGGCGCTTTCAATTTTATACATATCGAAAAAATGGTCTAAAATTTAATTCCAATCCTATTTTTTTAAGTATTCAGATATTACTGGATTTAATTCCAACTAAGTTAGCATCTTATGGATTATATGCTTATGCACCATTATATTGTGAAAATAACGGAACACTACATTTAATACAAGAAAATAAGATTCAAAATCCAGAGAATATCACTTTCTTTTCAAACGGATGGCAGTCTTGGTCGAATAATTATTTACTTACCTATTATGATAAATGGACATCATCACCTGTTAAATTGGCGCGCATTAACATGGAAAATCAAGAAAAATTACTTAAGGGAAGATACCAAACTGAATGGCACACAGTAATTTCTGATATAACAAGTCAATCGAACTTAATTCTTGCTTTCATTACTCTTAAAGATCAATTCTCTCGAATTGTAATGAATCGTCTCAAATCTGAAGGAAAAATCGAATGGTTATGCGCTTATTCACAATGTGATTCAATTATCCTTCAAGATTTGAATGAAGGTTTGCGTAAATCGGAAACCTTGATGGTTTCTTTAAATAAAACTCCTGAGGCTTATGAAATCCTAACAGAAATCTGCAGAATTGGGGGATCAATTGCCAAAAAACCAAATGCGGATAAAATTTTAACAGGGTGGTGTAGCTGGTATTATTATTATACTAAAGTTAAGGAAACAGATGTAATTTCGAATTTAGAGTTCTTTAAGAACAATTCAGATTATCCTATAGATTTAATCCAGTTAGATGATGGTTATCAAACAGCTATTGGAGATTGGGGAACGCAAAATTCCCTGTTTAATTCAAAATTTCCTCATGGCTTAAAATGGTTAGTAGAGAAAATTCATCAAACATCATTTCAGGCAGGACTTTGGATTACACCCTTCTTTATGACAAAAAATTCAGAATTCTTTCAAAAACACAATGAATGGATGCTGAAAAATAAAAAAAATAGGCCTGTATCGACTGCTTTCAATTGGGGTGCAAACCAATATGCTATTGATCTTAGCCGCCCTGAGGTCTTAAATTATTTAACTAATCAAGCCCGAACTATATCTCATGAATGGGGTTTCGATTTTCTAAAAATCGATTTTTTATATGCTTCAGAAGCAGTTGATTTCATTTATCATAATCAAAAATATTCACGCGCTCAAATTCTCAGAAGAGGTTTACAATCAATTCGAAATGGATTTGGAGATGCAAAGAAGATATTAGGATGTGGCTGTCCTCTTGGTCCCGCTGTAGGAATGGTTGATATTATGCGTATAGGACCAGATACGGCCGCAAGTTGGTTTAAAAACGAATTTTTGTTTTATAAAGTGGCAAAAATTTCGGTAACATCCTTAAAAGCTGCCTTAAAATCAACAATTCAACGCTCCTATATGCATAATACGTGGTGGATTAATGATCCCGATTGTGTTATTGTCAGAGAAAATCGATCCCAACTAACAGAAGCTGAAATTCAGTTAGAGTTAACCATTTTTGGTTTAAGTGGAGGACAAATCTTAATTTCTGATGATGAGAAACGTGTAAGTCGAGAACGTCTGGATCTTTTAAACCGATTATTACCACCTTATTCACATTCATTTAAAAAATTAACACAAAATAAGGTAATTAAAAGAACAAATCAAGATCAAGCAATATTGCCTGAATCAACTCCATTAGATTTATTTTCATCTCAATATCCTTCCCTTTTTGCTAAAACAATTGATATCTATAATATTTCTGCATCAAAGAGGCATTTAATATGCGTGATCAACTGGAATAACCATAAATCAGATAAGACATACTATCTAAATCAACTAATTATCTATAAGTACCATTGTTTATATAAAAAAGGGCAGCAATTTGTTGTTTTCGATTATTGGAATGAAGAAATACTAGGAATTTATAAATTTGATGAAAAAATTTTGTTGCAATCCATTCCCAGACATGGTTGCAAATACTTAGCATTAATTCCTCTTATTCAAGTCGAATCTTTTCCTTTATTTATTTCATCTACCATTCACATCTGTCAAGGTGTATTAGAAATTAAAAGAATAGAATTAAACGAAAAAAGTGGGGCAATGATAATCAATTTGGAAATACCAGGAAAACATGCAGGTGATCTATATTTCTTTGCTAAAGAAAAATTCTCCGTTCCATCATGTACTCACACAATTACAAAAAAGCAGACAAAATGGGGTTTTATTTATAAAATTCATGTATATATTGAATATTCAAGCAAAATTGAAATTGTTTGGGAAAGAAGATAAAAAAATGTTTTATTATTTTATTTTACTTTTAGGATTTTTTTTACAATTGGAGTAAATTCTTCAAATTCATAGATATTTCCGTTCCAATTTTTCATTGTTTCTGGAGTTATGAATTTTTCAAAGGCGTCAATAATAGCAGTCAGAATTTGATCAATTTTTTTTTCCTTCAATTTTGTTTCTTTACCTGCAATAAATACATAATAAAGTGGCATTTTTTTTCCAATTCTTAACATAATTCGTAATTTACCAAGTTCAAATGTTGAAATAAAATCACCACTAGCCATACGTGCGAATTGTAAAACACCTGTAAGGTAACTGGCGGTTAATAACATTGATTGATCTTCTTTATTTTCTGTTTTTGTTGTACAGAAATAAAATAAAATTTGACCACCGCGATCTAGAATGTATAATTCTTGTCGTTTGCTCATTGTAATACTCCGATATTTGTACCTAGTTAAATTTTTGTTCTATTTAAATATATTTTTCCTAATTATCGTGGATTTTTCGCATTTTTCTGAATTTTACAATTATTTAATAAATTACTAATCAAAAAAGATTAAACAAAAAAGTAATATTTGAAAAATATAAAAAAAGCAAATTAGCAAGCTTAACAATTAATCAGCTACAGAAATATCTTCACTGGAAGATTCTTTCTTAGTTGTTTCATAGGTCTTCTTGAAAATATAATATTGATCCTTCAAAGTATCTAAAGCCATTAAAAGGACTTGCTCATTTTGAGATTTTTCACGATATTGTTTTCGAATAGTGTCTACCAGATATTCTGGATAAATTGGTTCGAGTTTAAAGTCACAAGTAAGACAATAATATTCATTTCCATTTGTATCTTGAAAAACTGCAATCATTTTATTTTCCCACATGATTTTCAAGACTTGATCCACATCATCTACACCCTTTTTACGAAGTTTTTCCAAATCATTACGGGTAACAATAGCTTCACGTAGTAGTTTCAGAACTTCATAAGCAGGAGGATTCAAAATAATCTCTTCAATAATCTTAAGATTATCTGCTTCACTTGGGATGTAATTTGTAAAGAAATGTCTGACTTCAGTCTTATACATATCTACTAAAGTTTCAGGAAGATGTCTATCTACAGGGTCTTTCAATAATTGAATTGGTGGGAGCCGAAATATGGCAAGATCTTCGATCAGAAACACCAAATCGGATGAAATTCCCTTTACTGAAACGACTTTAACCATACCATTTTTTACCAGTGATGCAATAACATTTTCGGAATCAACCAGACCATCCCGATAAACATCTCGTAACCAAACCGCGAGTTCTGATTTTGGGATAGCCACTTCTTGGTGTAACCGATTTATTATCAAACGTTTTATCTCATTATTTATGATTGATGCATAACGTTGTTCTTGAGTTAAAGTGGGGTAAACAGATAATCGTTGGAAATAAGTCGGCAAAATTTGTTCTAAATTTGGAGTTCCAATATTAGTTAGAATCTGCCGAGATATTTCTATCATCCCTTCTTCAAATGAATCAGGATCTTCAGTCGTTAACAATAAAAGAATCACATATATAGAAGATTCAGGACCAGTATAATAAGAAGCAAGGTTAATTGGTCCTGCTGTTAGTGAAACCATACCTGCTTCTCCAGTAAACTCATGTTGCGAATATAATTGCATCATGGTTTTTTCTTCTAAATTGATTCCTTCGGGATATGTTGCAACGATTTCAACACCTGTTCGTTCATCCCAATGCATGATAACCATTCCACTTGGCATTTAAAATCCTCCTCCTTGTTTTTGGTCTTCAGAACCAATTTTAGATTCCATTTTGACAGCTTTTGGACCTTTTAAGTCTAAAATATCTTCTAAATCTAGATCAAGGAATTTCCAAGCATTTCCATACTTATCAGCAAGAAGTTCGTGATAACTACGCATAATTGGGTCATCACTTATTGTTGCATTTTTACTTATTTCCTTCATAGTCTGATCGATCTTCTTAATTGTTTCAGGAATTCTAAGATATCGAATATACTTTGTGCTACCAACAATAGCAATTGCAATTAAAGCTACACTTCCACCAATATATACGAATATTTTCGGAATATGAGTACCTGCAATTACATATTCTGGAGGTGTTATTGAAATTGTGATAGTGTAGGGATTAATTGAATAGTTTGCTTTCTGGATGTAAATTGTTGCAGAGTCAGTAATAGCAGAAATCAATGCATTATATTCATCAGTATCAGTTTTAATAATATATTCATATACTCCAGGCTGTTTCTCTTCAAAAGAATATGTTTTTCCTCTATAATTCATAGTAACAGTAGCATTTGTCAATGGTTGATTATTATTCACTGGATCTGTCAAAGTTAATTGGATGATTATATCTTCACCTTGTGGTTGGGATACTACATTATCTTGTAACTCCGATGGAACTGCCAATTTTACAGGTTTTGGTTCGATTTGTATTGTGATTGAACCAGCTCGTTCTAGATAATTTGCCTTACCCATATGAATTATCAAAAGGTAAGTACCAATTGATCTATTTGCAGTATCGAAATCTAAAAGATAGATTCCATTCCCTAACTCTTGAAGCTGACCGATTTGAGTTTCACCACTAACTTCCCATTCATAATAAGCTAAATCCGCATTTTCAATTCCATTTCCAATTGCATCTTCATAAGTAATCATGAAAAGATGTTCTGTAGTTACATTTATCTTCAAAGTATTTTGTAAAAAGATGGAATTATTAATAGTTGTTTCAATTCGATTGATATCTACATAAATACTTAATGTTTGAGTTGTATATTGTGATTTAGCTGCTTGGATATGAATTGTATATGTTCCAACTCCGAGGAATTGGGTTGAATTGAATGTTATTTCATAATGACCGCTACCTGTATGAATTAAATCTCCAGTAAAATCGGCAATCTGTCCTACAGAATATGTAATTAATGCATTTGTAATTGGAATGTCATTTACAAGATCTTCATATAGAATACTAATGGTGAAATTTTCATTCCAAGTCAAGGAATAATCAACAGAATAATCACTCGTCATGTTAGTTGTTACAGTTAGAACATTTACTGTAATTAGAACTTCACGAGCACCATAAGTCGATTTAGAGGCAGAAATAATAAATGTATAAGTGCCAGTTTGTTCTAAAAGTGTACTTGAAAATTCAATTAGATAAATCCCAGATCCTTGGCCGATTAAGTTCCCAGTAAAACTAGAATCATCTGTAAGAGTATAAGTAACAGAAGCATTATTTATTGCTACAGGGTTATTCAAATTTGTAACATTCATATATTGAACCTGAAGTATAATATTTTGTGTCCAATAGAGTGTGATTTCTTCATTTGAAGCATTAAGTTGAGTTGGAATTAAACCAATATCAACAATTATGCTTAATTGTTTCGTTTCATATTGATTCTTCGTTGCAGTGACCAAAAATGTAAAAGTCCCTTGTCCAAAATCGTCAGCATTCAATGTAATATTGTACCAACCACTCCCAGTATGAGAAATTACTCCTGTATCAGAAAAACCATTTGGTCCTGTAACTTCATATGAGACAGTTGCATCAGATGTAATTGGTATAGGAGTTCCTGTTTCATTGTTTTGATAAAGTAAAGCGAGAGTAAAGGAATTACCTAATTGAACTACGATTGATTCATCTACTGCAGTTAATGAAGTCGGGATAGTTGCAACTTCGACTGTAATAGTTAAGTTACGTGTTAAATAATGGTTTTTCTGAGCAATAATGTTATATACATATGTTCCTTTCTCTGGTAAATCTTCAGATGGATTAAAGGATTTTAAATAAACTCCATCGCTTAAATGTGTTAAAAATCCAGAACTTGTATATCCATTAGGACCAATTACAGTGTACGTAATTGTTCCATCAGTTATTGGAACAGTACTTGCTCCATGAGTATCTTCAAATGTACAATTTAATATATAATCATTTTCCCAAGCAACTGAAATCAATGTGCTTTCTGGTGTCAATCTTGTGGTGATTTGTTTTACATTTACAATAATGGAAATTCGCTGAGTTTCATATTCAGATTTACTTGCTTCAATTTGGATAGTATAAGATCCTGTGGTTCCAAACATAGTTGAGCTGAAATCTTTTGAGTAATATCCGTTGCTTTGGAAATCTAAGGTACCTACAAGACTATCCATTCCAGAAACACTATAAGATACAGATGCATCTGTTGAGATCGGGATTGGATTTTGCGAATCGGAAACATCTTCATATGTGACTCCTAGAGTGAAAAGCTCTCCCCAATATATATCAATGGTTGTTGCATCAGGAGTTAAACTAGTTTGTACAATTGCTATGTCAACAGAAATTGTGAGAACTTGAGTTTCATATTGATTTTTTGTAGCAGTGACTACAAAAGTATATGTTCCCGCTTCAGGAAAAGTATGATTCTCTGCACTATATGTTATATTATAATCACCATTTCCTGTGTGGGATAACTGAGTATGATTTTCATAACCATTTGGTCCTGTAAAATCAACAGATACATTTCCATCTGTAATAGCTACAGCCGCACCTCTAATATCCATAAATGTTGTTGAGATTGTAAAACTTTCTCCCCATGTTATTGCAATATTAGATTCTGGAGTAGTAAACTCTGTAGGAACAATTGATATATCAACAGTTATCCATACTTGACTTGTTTTGTAAAATTCCTTTTCTGCTAAAATTTGGAAATTATATTCACCTGCTTGTCCGAAATCAGTACTATTTAAGGTAATGCTGTAAATTCCAGGAGTTGCAGTTTCAGTCAATGGATGCGGTGTAAAAGTTGGATCTCCGAAAATATAATAATAGACATCGGCCCCACTTATTGCATAATTATTTACAACATCTGTATAATTTATTGTAAATGTAAAGTTCTCTTCCCAATAAAGTTCTATAGGATCAATGTAATCTGCACTGTTAATTGAAGTGTTTATCTCTTTAATAATTAAATCAAATGAAAGCGTCTGAGAACTATAATTCACATGACTAACATCAAAATTTATTTGATATTGTCCCAAACTTGCTACTTTAGATGTGTTTATTGAGAAGGTATAGTTTGTATATCCACCACCACTTACTTCACTCATAGCTTGATTTGAATCATAATCCCAATCAATGGTTGCGGTGGCGCTGCCGACATCTGCAGAATTTGCTTGGTAAACTAAAGTGACAGAGACTTGAGTACCATAATAAACTTCAAGAGTAGAACCTATAAGAGATGATTCAGTATAGACCGCTGCAGTTGTAGCAATGGGATTAATTGTTATTGTTTTTACAAGAGGTGTTGGATCTCCGCCATATCCTGTAGTCGATGCCCAAACACTCAATTGAAAAACATTACTTGCTTCATCCACCGAAATTCCATCCTTTTCAGGATTGATTTGAATACGATAAATTCCAGTACTTATTCGAGTAACACTTGCATTATAATAAACTTCTTGTAAGGTTTCTACATTTTCTAAACGAACTCCTACTGAATCAGCATTAAATAATGTAGCTGGATTTGTTTTATAAGAAACAGATACATTTATGTCAAAGGATAGTGTGCTTGAAAAATCGAAGTTGGTTGGAATCGCTGTGATATTTGTAAGATATGTTTGGTAATCATCAGGGTATATAGAGACATTAAATGTAACCTCATTATATCCAGCTAAAGTAAAATTATAGGAATCCACAAAACTTCCAGTATCACTAGCATTTTTAAAAGTTTTTTGACTTCCGCCATAATAAACATAAGCGGTATAGTTTCCCTGTGAAGGTGATCCATCTTTCAACTTATACCAAAAATTGAATCCAAATGAATCTTGAGCAACACCAAGTTCATCACTTGTTAAATTAACTAATGAAACACCATTTTGAACAATTTCTACCATTGCACCTTCAATATTAACTCCATCAGGATCAACTACAGTAATTTTTTGCTGAGCAATAGGGATTTCTACATCTTTTACATAAGTTTCCTGTAATTCCATATAAATTTGACCATATTGAACAATATTTGAATCATTATGAGTGCGAATCTTGATATTTAATCCATAAATTGGTTTAACATAATTCCAGAGATAATATTCTTCTGACCAATCTTTGACATTATTTCCAGTAAAATCTTCAGTGTATGTTTTTAGTAGATTAAATCCACCTTGATTATCTAAACCATAAACATCAACTCTAGAAATATATGAACTAATATTAGAGAGAGAAATATTCCACCAATTTATCGATTGGTCACCGATTTGATTAATAGAAGTCCCAGTAGTTCCATTTGCATAAATGAACCATTGATATTCATAATCTCCACCGGTTAAATCAGTTGGAACACTTGCATTTAGATCATGAGTTGCTTCAGTTAGTGCTTGTTGATCTAAGGAACTATTAAGAATAGGTGTAATTGATGGGTTGTAATTAGTATTTTGATAATCAATAGAGAAATTATATTCATTTCCAGGATTTCTATTTAACCAAATTGCAGTCGCTTCACCAGAACCGTCTAAATTATATTCAGCAAGATTTGAAGTATCACCCCATGTTCCTTCATAAAGTGTTAGATTTCCAAGACTTACGGGGTTATTATCTACATCATGTACTTTGAAATGAATTTGCCAGAGATCTGAATCAATAATAAATGTTTCCCTAGTATTATTAATTGTAACTGTCCCTGAAAATATTGAATGATTCCCAAATTGATTTTGGATTGAAACATTTAAGTTGTAGGTTGAAAAATCAAGATCTGCAAATTGTGCTGTTCCATCAGATGAACTTATTAAGATTTCAGAATAATCCCCTGGACCGTTTTTATTATCTAGTATCACACCTAAATTGGAAATTGGATACTTATCAACATCATAAACTTGAATTGTAAGATCTGGTGGCTTAATTTGTGAGGAATAAGTTGAAATTTCAGGTGCAGCTGCAAGTATACGAGAATCATATGCACCAAAAATATTTGTCATTTGACTAGAATAAACATAATAATTTCCGATATAATATCCTTCTTCAGGACTTTGCCATTCGGGATTTGTCATATCAGATTGTTCCCAAACTGATATCCGCCCATCATAATATGTACTTGTATCAGGTCCACTATAACAATTAGCAATTATTTCCATCATTCCATCGTTGTCTGGATCGCCAAATCTTGGAAATGTGATTCTTGAATACAAAACATCTTCTTTATACCATTCTATTTGTCCTAAATTGATTGAATTATCTCCCTCAACTTCATAAACTCGAATAGTAGTTGAATTTGTATTCTCACTATTTCCCATTAATACTTCCATATTACCATCATTATCCCAGTCTGCAACATCAGAAACAATACCATTTGGTGTATTTGTTATAAAATTAGCTTTCCAATCTAGTGCAGTTCCATTCCATTCCCATAAATGAATATAACCATAATAATTTCCACCTAGTAAAACCTCAATTTTTCCATCAAAGTCAATATCTTCAGCAATTATTGAATAAACATATCTAGGAATATGTCGATCAGTGTTATTACTTGTATAACCATACCAATCATAAGAACTCGTAGTAGTATTATATAGAAAATATCCAAATCCATAATTTCCTGCATAATTACCTACTACTATATCCATCCAACCATCATTGTTAAGATCAACTAAAGATGCATGCATTATTCGATATGGAAGAATTAAGCGATTTTCGATATACATCGTTTTATTTGAGTAAATTCCATAAATTACGATAGAATATTTACTATTTGCATCATAACCATAATCAGGTGCTATGATTTCTGTTTTTCCATCATGATCCATATCCCATGCATAAATATCATAATGAGTACTACCGTATGTGGTATTTAATCCTTCAAAATAATAACGTGTGTTCCAAATAGATTGCCACTGACCTGTTTCGCTGTTATAATCAACAAATTTAAAATCATCATTTATATCATTCATTACTAATTCTACATTGCCATCACCATCAAAATCACCTGCTGCCATATCAAAAAAGTTCTGCAAATAATCATATTGGCGTGGTTCTCCCATGGTTAAAGAGAGATCTTCATCCCAAATGGTTAATTCACCATATCCAATATCTGCGCTTTTTCGATAACTACCATAGGCTAAATGATAATTCCCATCACTCACTGGGTCAGAATACCAATTGTAGTTAGTTTTCCAAGTTAAAGCTGAGTCAAGAGAATCTTTCGGACCATTTGATACAATATCAAAATAAACCATCAAGGTTACATTAGTATTTGCTTCCATCATTCCAGGAATTTCAATCCATAATCGACCAGTTGCATTATTCAAAGCATTGAAAACATTTTCTGTGGGAATGAATAACGATTTTAAAAGATACTGTTTCGAATCAGAGTAACTTGAGTTTGCAACAATCATAGAACCTGAAGCATCATATTGAATCACTCTGATGGAATTTTCATCAAATTCCTCCGATGATAAACTTAAATCGCTTAAAATCGAAGTAAAATTAAGATATAAATTAATTGAATAGTTTGTTCTATTATAGAAGGATGAATTTACTTCTATAGGAAAACGATATGTCCAATCAGTGCTCCACCATTCATAATCTAATCCAGAATCGTAATTTGCAGAACTTGCAGGATTAAATTGGGGTGCTTGGATATCATTTATCGGCGAAAATTCTGATTCATCTGAAAATGTATCTCCATTGAAATAAGTCAAAGGAGAACTCTGAGATGACTCAGAATTAGAAGAAATTGCGATATTCACATTCCAAGTTGATAAAGAAAGTAGAAATATCACAATTATACCCGAAATATAACGAGAGTTCTTAGAATTCATATGAAAACCACTTATCATTGAACTTTTGATTAAATGAATCACATTATTTTGTTGTAAATAATTAAAGAAAAATCAAGTTAAGTAAACCTATAAACATTTGCTGACAATTTAATTGATAATACTATTTTTGAAAAGAAGAAACCATAAAATTTATTAATTTAATTATGAAATCCAGATAATTGCACGATATTTTTAACATAACTATTTAAAATTAGATAAAAGAACAAAAAAATCTTGATAGAATTTTGGAAATTTTAAAAAATAATACTTTGAATTACATAAAGTATATTTAAGTAGAAAATTTTTGTAACCCACCAAAAGATAATTAATTCAATATAAGCTTCAATTATGCCCATTATTGTATCAGATACAAAATGACACCCCAGCATTATTCGAGAAATGGCAATTAATAAATTCAAAATAAAAAATAAAGGAATACTCCAAAAAGGCAACCAAATTAACGCAATTAACCCATATAAAATTGTAGAATGATGACAATGACCAGATGGAAAACTATAACCATGTCCTGTACTATCTAAGCGAATAATTGTCTCATTTTGCTTGAAAGGACGGTGTCTTTTAATCAAATTTTTAATTATATAATAAATCACGAAAGATTGAAAAAATCCGGTGAAAAAAAGAGTAATATAAGTTAAATCCTTAATATATAATCCATAAACACCAAAAAAAAGAAAAACAAAAAGCCAAATTCTTGGATCTCCCAAAAAGGACAGAATTTGCCAAATCCAACGAATTTTTTGTAAATTTGAATTATGATATAAAAACTCTGTAAGTTTTTTATCTTTACTATCAAAAATAGGAAACATTTGAGCTATAAAGTCTGATTCTTGATTTCTATTCTGAAATAAAGCAGAATTATTTTTTTCATCTATTGAATTACTTTGTTGTTGAGTCATTTTTTTTCTCCTGTCTTTTTTGGAGTTTTAAAGCCATAGTATGAAGCTTCATAATTTCAAAAGGAACACGTAAACAGAATCGAACATGAAATCCTGAATAAGTCTGTCTGCGATAAAAATTAAATAAACTCATATAATGTTTTGAAAAACCATGAGAAGTAAAATAATTGCAGATTTCTGTAAGTTTGGCTGTTTTTTGAAATAAATAAAAAAAAGAAGCCCGAAGTGCCCATTTATATGCTTCTAAAATATATTTATTAAATTTCCGATCAAAAGGGATAATCAATATGGCTCCATAAGCTAAAAAAAGTGTCATTAAAAGAGATTTTAGAATTTGTAGATATGAATATGGAGTTTCATCCATTGATAGATCTAATTGTCCATATAACACAGTTGCACCTTTTTTCAGCGAATCAAGAACAATCTTATCTGGGGCTAAAAACCTTGAAATAGTTCGATTTACCGAAAGTATTCTTGCAAACTTATCATTCTGCCAATCATCTTCCCTACAAATGAAATGAGAGCAAAACATTCCTGTTTTTCGCTCTACTACGCGAAGAATTCTCTCAATTAAGTTTTTTGGATATGAAAGATAATTATGTTTGATTTCTATGGTTTGTAAAATATGATGAATTTTTCTTATCTTTCTAAAGGAGACTTTATTTGAAACAACTAATAATAAATCAACGTCAGAATTATTCGTGATTGTCCCATAAGAAAGAGAACCAAATAAAACAATTGATTTTATTGAATCTTTACCAAGATAATGTGAAACTGTAGAAACTACTTCAAAAATATATTTTTGTGCATCCTTTGGTAACTTTAAGATTTTATTATTTTTAGATAAAAGATTGTTTGTTTGTTTAGAAATGCGTGGACTAATCGAATCTATGGGGCTCACTATGAAAAATCACACAATTTAAAAGAATATTGAAAATAAAAAAAAGGTTGCTATTATTCACACTACAAAAGAAATATTCTTGAAAATTTAATTAAAAAAAGAATATTATCGAACTTTACCCAGTTTAAAGGCAGTTTTAAATCCAGAATGAACTGCATCTAGAATTGTGCCAACTTTTTTTGCATCTCCAATATACTTTATTTTTGGTTTTGAAGAATTATTCTGGTTTTTAATAAATTCTTTTAATTCTTCTCCAAAAGAGCGATTTGGAATTACACCTGTCGCTAAAATAAAATTATCAACATTACTTATGCTTAAAATTCTATCTTTATCAGATTCTGGAGCTGAACGTATTTTATAGAACACAATATTATTTTTTAATTCAATAATATCCGCATTAGTTATTACATTAATTCCTAATTTTTTGATTTCATCTAAAAAGACCCATTTTGTTGATTTTCCTATACTTTTTCCAATTTTAGGAAGATATTCAATGATTGTTACCTGTCGATCTCCACGAAATGTACGTTGCATGGCTTCTGATGATTCTAAAGCACCATAAAAACTTAAGAATCGAGCAATATTAGGAGACATCGCACCTTTTTTTGCAGCCCAAAGTGCAGTTTCCACACCTGTTGCTGCACCTCCAATTATTACGATATTTTTACCAATTGGAATATCACCATTTAACGCTTCATCAGCAAAACATACGTTACAATTTTGATTTCCATCAAATCCAGGAACTGGCGGTATTTTGAAATTTACTCCTGTAGCTATAAAAATATAATCCGGTTTTTCATTCAATATTTCTTTCATTTCGATTTTTGTGTTTAATTTAAGATCAATCTGCAAATCTTTAATTTGATTTTGATAATAATCAATAATTCGCCGAATTTCTTCGCGACCAGGAGGAACATGAGCCACATTGATTTGACCTCCAATTCGGGAAGATCTTTCGAAAATTACTACTTGATGACCATTTATAGCCAATACTCGAGCAGCTTCTAAACCTGCGGGACCTGCACCTATAATACACACTTTTTGTGATCGAGTTGCAGGTTTAATCTCTTGCATTTTCAATTCATTCATAGCTAGTGGGTTTATTGTACATTGCAACGATTTTAATTCAAAGATACTGTCAAAGCATCCTTGATTACAACCAATACAATGTCGAATTTGGTTTATAGCATCATTTTGAATTTTTCTTGGAAAATCTGGATCTGCAACTAAAGGACGACCGAAACACACCGCATCAGCATAGAAATCTTGCAATAATTGTTCTGCTATCATCGGTTCATTAATACGATTACTAACAAAAACAGGGATTTCAACAACTTTTCGAATTTCTTTAGCAAGGTATGCAAAAGCTGCAGGAGGAGTATCCATCGGTAATTGTGGTATTCTTGTTTCATGCCATCCTCCGGTAACATTAAGATATTCAATTCCAGCTCGCATATATGCTTGAGCAATTTTCTTTTTCTCTTTATAAGTATTACTTCCAGGAACAAAATCATCTCCAGATAAACGACAACCGATTATAATTTTATCTCCATAGCTTTTTTTCATCTTTTGAATTAATTCTAATGGAAATGTTAGCCGTTGTTCGAGGGTAGAACCACCATATCTATCGGTTCGTTTATTTTTCAATGGAGATAAGAATTGATCAATTAAATAACCTGCTGAACTTAAAATTTCAACACAATCAAAACCAGCTTCTACTGCTCGTTTACCTGCTTGAGTAATTACTTCAATTTCATTTTCGACTTCAGCAGTAGTAAGTTCTCTAGGAATTTCATGAGTAAATTTAGAGTAAATAGCTGAACTTGATACTGCTTTTTCACCAATTATTTTACTGTAAGCATAAGCTCCAGCATGATAAAGTTGAGCACAAATTTTTGCTCCTTCTTGATGCACTTTATCTACTAAAGTTTTTAAACCAGGAATAAATTTATCATCAGCTAGTGAAAGCATAAATGGTGCGCTTGCTCCCCGTTTAGAAACTGCGATTCCACCAATAATGATCATTCCTATCCCTCCCTCAGCTCTACGACGATAGAATTCAATTATTTTATCATTCACAAAACCATCATCAGATGCACCTAAATGCATCGCTGGCATGATCATACGATTTCGTATGTTTAATTTTCCAATTTGGAAGGGCTCAAGTAATTTATAAAATTTCATATATGAAAGCAGAATTTTGATAGTATAAAAAGGCTTTTTTTTCATGCTTTGGAACATTGTGAAAAAAAAAGATTTAGAAAAATATATTAGTAAAATCGAAAATACTTTTAAAAACAGACTCTAAATTCTCAATCAAACATGCCACACGATAATAATCATAAAAAGTATGCCCATCTTGAAGAATTTGAGTATTGGGTGAAAGAGTTAGCCATTTTTTTTCTAATAAACTTCCATCTCTTCGAAATTTTTGAATTAATGACATAACATTTTCGTTCATTCCAACAGAAGAACCTTTTTCTGAAACAAAATCGCGGAGTAAATCGGCTAATATGCCATATTCATCATGAATAATAATGAAAAAATCTTTAAGATAATCCAGTAAACCAAGTTCTATGATCACTTTATGAAGATCACCTAAAATATTGGCAATTTCCTTCAAAGAATCCCCAACATCTTCGATAATTTTTGCAAGTAATCTCAAATCAATCAGTTTCTTATGTGAATAATTTAAAGGTTTGGAAATTTGTGGATGTTCAAAGATTGTACGGATTTGCCTTACAATAAAAAAATAATAACGATCAATTTTTTGATCTTGATCATTTAATGAAGAGAGTCCATCAAAATTCTGCGTTTCTAAGGATTCTTGAAGATCGTCCAACATCCAAATTAAGATACTAAAACATTCTCTTATGTACCTTGGAATTTCTTCTTGAAAAATACTTTCTGGGCTCTCAGAAAAAACATTTTTAATTAATAATTTATGATTAGACATTTGGTTCAAATTCCAATTGAATAGTAAACGTTCTTGAGCTTGTTCAATTTGCTCAATTAATTTTTTTGAGATTATAGATTTACTTAGAATCTCAACACCTACCGCTCCGTTCATGTAATAACTTATAAGAATTAATTGAATTCCCTTTTCATCTATAAATTTTGGATTTTTCTTTAAAACGGCATCTAAATCGAATCTATAAATTATATTTTTTTTTGATTTTTCAAGAGATGTAGGATAAAGGGCCAATGATCCATCAGCTTGCTCATACATGTTAATTACTGCATTTTTTTCAGATTTTGAGCCAGTTGAATCAAGAGACAACCCATGCTTTTGAATCCAGTATTTAGGTAGAGTTATGGCAAAACTATATTTTGCAAATTTTTGAATTTTTCTTCGATTTAATTCCATAAAATTGCTCCATTTAGATAAATACAATTTCGTATATACTAGTTAATATGATATAGCATTTATAAGATTATTTAAATTCAAATCAAAAGAACGTCGTTAAATAGAATTGATTTTAAATTCTCGAAAATTTCTTTTGATTCACCCCAAATTGTTATCAATTCTGAAGATTCTTTGATATTTTTGTTAAATTTTTGTGGAATAAACGAAATTGTAGTTATTTTCCCTAAAAATTTTTGAGATGAAATAAAAATTTGAAATGCACTAGTAATTCTTTGAAATGATTTTGAAATATTATTTTCATTATTACTAATTGAATCAAGATGGAAATCATCTAAAAATCTATAATTTTCTAATTTCCTAAATTTTCCATCAATATATCCTTTTTTTTCCAATTTATATCGAAATTCAAGACTTTCTAAGTGATATTTATGGATAAATTGGATAAGATTTTCCATATTACTTTCTGGATGCAATTTAACTGTAAAAAAACCTCCAAAAAGAACTTGATCTTCTTCTTTTTCAGAAATAAATTCGACAGAATTAAGGTGAAATTGGCGTTTTTCAGTGTTTAAAGCAATTGTGATATTGTATTCTCCATTGAAGATTTTTAATTTTGAAAATTTATGAATTTTTTTGATCATATTGGAAATTAAAGATGATACATTTGCAGGTATAGAAGGCAATGATGAATTTTCGGGAGATTTTTGTCCGATCTCACTTTGTAATTTATCAAGAATTGTTACAATATCATAGTAATTTTTTTTTTGAGATTCTAAATGTTCTTGAGTTAGAATAATTTCATTATTTAGTAAATGACGAAAAGTTTCGTTATCAGAGATTGCATAGGTTAAAGGCCGTACCCCAATCTGAGTAATCCAACCATCATTTGCTAATTTTTTTAAACATTGATAAATACGTGGATTTCCAAATCTTTTTTTTTCAGGAAGCATTTTTTGAAAATCTTTGGCAGCTACAACCCCATTTTGCACAAAAATATATATTAATTCCAATTCTAACGTATTTTGAAAGAAAGATCTTAGTTTTTGATGCAATTTAGCTAATTCAAAGGAGTCTACCATTAATTTTTACACCATTCTTTCATAGAAAACGACATTTTTTCTAATTTAGGATCAATTTCTTGCCTTGAATCAATATTGATTGCTTTTATTACAGAAGAAATCAATTTTTGCATATGTTTCTGTGCTTTTTTTATATTTTGAAGAAATTCAGCTTCACCCTTTCCCAGTACAATAGCTACAGGAAATACTTCAATTTGTCCAGGAAGAATCGAAGGAACTTTCCATTGAAGAGACACTGCTTGATCTCCAATTTCTTTATTAAGGTTATCTCTTAAATCTAATCGTTTAGGAGAGATGAAAATGGAGTCTGGTGAATTACCTTCAAAATGGTTTGGTATTTTCTTTAAAACAGACCCAATTCCTGCAAAGATACTTTCTTCTATTGAAAATCTAGAGTCATATTGATATATATAGCCCAAATTGGAATTATATCCAACTTTATCTGTATCAAAAAAATCTTGACCATAAATATCAAAATCATAGTATTGATAAAAATTAAAATTATTTAAGGAATGGTCAGTTCCATTACGAAATGAATAAAACAAAAATAAATAAGGTTCAGAAGGAAATCGATACATATCTACGTACTCATAAATCTGCTGTTCTTTAAAATTGTTAATTGTATTTCGCTTTTGAATTTCAGGATGATTATGAAGTGAGTACAAATATGTAAATCGTGAAAGAGTCGAGCTCTGATTATGTTTTGCATTAATCATGGAAAAAATCGGTGTTTCTGATTTAGCACCTAAAGCATGTGAGTTTTCTAAACTTCTAATGAAAAAATTAGTTCCTAAATATGAAAAAAAGAGGCAAGAACCATTAAGATAACGTTGAGGTAGATCAAGAATAAATTTACCATTATATAAAATACTCTTTAAAGTATATCCAAAAGAATAACCTTTTTCCTTACAATTAACACAAATTGTCTCAAAATCAATATCGACTATCATTTCCTCCACAACGTTTGAAAATTTACAGATTTAAAAATATACTTTCTTTTTTATTTTATACAAAAAATAGAATCAAATATAGTATATTAAATAAAAAATGGCTTAAATTTAGAATCGTTCAATGAATTTATAAGAAGCATATTGAAATGCATCATAAACATTACTTCCAGTTTTAGCTGAAGTCAGAATGTATGGACATCCAAGTTCATCTGCTTTTTTCTGAATCTCTTCAATGGTAATTTCTTGATTTTCTAAATCCATTTTGGTCGCAATTAAAGTTATAAAAACTCTGCGATCAAGACTACTCTGCATATCTTCAAGCCAATGATCAATATTCTCAAAGGTTTTCCGACGAGAGATATCAAAAGCAATAAAAGCATGATCAGCACCTTGATAAAATCGTTTTCGATAAGGAGTAAGGTTTTTTTCTTGACCTCCAATATCCCAAATAGACAAAACCACTGATGATTCTTCATTAAATGAAATAGATTTTCGTAAAATATCGACACCAATAGTACTTATATAACTTTCTGCAAATTTATTATCTACAAATCTTCTGATTAAAGAAGTTTTACCAACCATTGGATCTCCTAAGACAATAATCTTTGCAGAAAAATTACCTGCAGGAAATTCATTTCGCTGAAGATTAGCCAGAATATGAATAATTGGAGGTATTTCGAGATCTACTTTATCTCCTTCTAATATTAACCGAATTTTATTTGCTATATGCTCGCCATATACTTTTAATTTATTATCTTTTACTGATTTATCTGCTAAAACTGTAAAAATAGCGTCATTACCAGCAGACACAAAAAGCATCTTATTTTGATCTACAGATAGAATAGTTACAAATTCTTTTGCTGATCCTAAATCTGTCTTAATACGAGCAATAAAAGAATCAAAGACAGCAGTAACTGCACCAATTGCATCATCTTCTGCTTGAGAATTACGTAATTTACTATAAATAATCAAACCATCACGATCTACAATAGCTGAAGCTTGAATTTCAGAAATTTCAGCCATAAGTTGGGTTATTAAATTGTCAAACATTTCTGTATCGTTCATAGGTGTTCACAATTGCAATAAGTTGGTAACGAACATATATCAAAAAAAATTTGTTATTTCTTTTTTTCTAAAGTCAAGTTGTTATAATAATACTGATGAATTTTTTTCCTCAAGAAAAAATATTTAAATTTTGCTCCTAAAATATTTAGTATTTCGAAAATAAGCATGAAATATCGAATTATATAAACATTAAAATGAAAATGGTAAAGAATTTGTTTTTTCAATTTAAGTAAAGGAGGAAGTGCGTAGATTATTTTCTTTGATTCATCATCTTTAGTAAAAATGCCTTTATGACAATATCCTTGCATTTTTTTTTTCGAAAAAATTGGTGAGAGAAAATCACGAAAATATCCCAAAATATAACCCGAAATATACGGTTTGCTATTAAATACACATAAATGATTATAATGCAATTGCATTTGTTGTTTATCAATAATTTCTTTTAAATTCTGTCTCGAAAGTTGTTTTTCATCGTATATAGTTGGAAATTCTGTTATTATCCATGGTTTATTTCTTTGAGTACTATAAAGAAGATCAAGTATCCATGAAATTTGATTAAGACCGCTATAATAAAGTCCGAATTTTAAATTTATACAAACAATATCTATATTCCGACGAATAGGATCAAGGACAAAATGATCTCCAATAAAACTTACCAATCGACTAGAATCCCACCTTTTAACTAAAGAAATCATAGTATTCAAGAATTTTCTAAACGTAAAATTCATCACCGGAATTTCATATCCTAAAGACCAAATAATAATACTGGGATGATTAAAATCTCTTTTTATCATTGTATAAAGCATTTTAGTAGCCAAATTGCTTGTTTCTGAATTTTTTAACTTAACATCCCAGAAAAGGGGTAATTCTTCCATAATTAAAATTCCCTCTTCATCAGCGAGAGCTAACAATTTTCGATCATGCGGATAATGTGTATATAGAAAATTAATACCAAGGGATTTCATGCGAATTATTTCTTTTCTACGTAATTCAAGTGAATAATGCCTTCCGAATGGTAGTTTTTCTTCATGCAATGTAACTCCAACTAAATTAAGTGGATTGTTATTTAAAAGAAGAGAATTATCTAAAGTCTTAATCTCTCGAATTCCAAATCTTATCTCTTTATCTTCATCAATACCATTTAAATGAAGTTTAATTAAATAAAGATCAGGTGTCTCCGGAGTCCAACACGAAGGATTATCCAATGTTATTTGAATGTTATTTAATAATTCTCGATTATCAGGCGTATCATTAAATTGACTATCAAAAAATTCATCTCTTCGTTCCTTTTTGATACCCTTTTTTGCCAAACTGCGTGGATTTTGCGAAAAATATGATTCTAAATCTAATGGTTCCTCTTCACGTTCGATTTCATCAAAAATATCTTTGAAATATTCTTGCAAAGACTCATAATCATGAGAAATATGTGCTAGTTTTTGCAAAGTACTTGGATTTACATCTTGAATCCCAGTCTGGATTAATATTTGATTAAATTGTTGTTCACCATTAAAAAATTGACCTAAATAATATAATTCCCATTCAACTTGTGGTTCAATCTGCATGGCATAGCAACGATCTAAAAATTCTTGGGGATTTTTAATGCTAAAACTAACAGAAATTCGAGCACTTGAATTATCTGGTGGTATTACTTGTGAATAAATTTTTATTCTAGTTACTCTTGTCTTTTCAAGTATAAGTAACTTTACTGTACGGTGAATACCCCCCCAATTAAACCAATCATATAAATCAGATGGAACTCCGTTACGATCTAATTTATTTGAAACCCTTACAACAAGATAATTATCTTTTGTTATTGATATCAGTCTTGGATTGAAAATAAACCTAAAGGGTAAAAAATCTCCCTTATTTTCACCCAAAAAATGTCCATTAAGCCAAACTTGAGTGTCATAATTAACTGCTTCAAATTCAATAGAATATTCATGAGATTTGGGTCGATATGGAATTTCAGGAATCTTTTTAATATACCATACAACACCTGCATATCTATTTAATTCAGGAATTGAATTAAAATTAGATGGAACTTGAATCTGTTTAAAGGATTTTTTATGGTTTTTCAGCCATTCTAAAGAATACCATTGGAATTTAAAACCTTCATCTTTAGTATCCACAATAAAATCCCAAGTTCCATCTAAATAAATATCCATAGGCTCATTCCTTCATTCTTCAAAGCTTTATTTTTTTATTCACCAATATATCTTATATATTATTTGAGTTAGAGAACTAGAAAAAAATAATATTAAAAAATAATAAAATTTGAAAAAAATCTTGATTTGCATCTTTTTCCTTGAATTTTCATTGAAATTTCATTAAATTTTCATTAAATTGTTAATAGTAGATGTGCTTGCTTTAAGGAGACTGATCATTTGTGTCTGATCCAATTTCATTTCCTTCTTTTCCTTCTTCACCTTTTTCTTCACCCATTTCATCAACAGGTTTTTCGTAAGGTGCCTCAGGAATTTCATAATCTGGCAAATTTCCAAATATTGATTCTGCCATGAATAGACCTTCTCTAGATGGTTGTTTTATGGCTTGAGAAATCAAAAATTTCGCTGAATCTTCACTAAATTCAAATACAGTGATTTTATCACTAAATTGATTTAAGATCGATTTGTATTTTGCTCCACCAGTACCTTCTGGAACAATTAAAATTGCTTTGTCTATTGCGCCCTCGCCTATTGCATTTGAGACTCTCTTTGCTGCATAATAAGCTGCTACCCCACCACTTTTAGTAAAGGTTTTAACTGAAGGAATCTCAATTCCATATTTCACTCCTTCAAATTCAATCATACCTGCTAAATTGTAATTTCGTTTATTAAATGTAAAAGAAAGAGGAGTAACAAGATTAATTTCTTTTCCATAACGTTCTGCTAATACTTTTATGGATTTCAAAGCAGCACCTGCAACAGATTGTGGATTAGCTTCAATTGTATAATCCTCATCTTGCATTAATTCTTCAATTTTATCCAATATTGATTTACTTGGAGCGCTTGTTTGAGTTGTTTTTGCCCCCTTTAATTGTACGGCTTCTGATGATGTTGCTTTTGCACTAGAAGTTGCTTCAGCAGCCGTGCTTTTAATAACTTCATCCAGAGACATTTCATCATAAACAATTTTATCAACAAATAGACGAATAAGCTTGATTATTGATCGTTGATTTCCATCGGTTTTATCATAAATTGCTCGCAATACATCTTCATTAAGTGGAAACAGTGGATATATTGGAGGGTTTAGATTATTCTGTGCCCAGAAAAATTCAATTGCCTTCGCAAAATAAAGAAGAAGATCATCAAATTTGAAATATTCTAATTCACGCTCTTCCTCCATCCGAGAACGCATAGCTTGATCCGCAGTTTCTTTCACGCGAGGCCAAATTTCTTTTAGAACTGCTAAAACAATTACTAAATTCTTAATTTCATTATAAATTCTTTTCAAAGTCTCTAAGAATTTGGCTTCAGCCTCTGGCCCAATCATCCTGTACGGGGATTCAAGTTCATCGAAATATAATAAAATCGTTTGACCTGCATTCTCACATATTAATTTAATCATAGCAAGACAGATATCATCACTTTCGATGACAGAATTAATACCAAGAGTATCAAGTTCACTCTCTTCGAGATCTTCTCCTAATAACCATCTTTCAGCTAACCCAGATCGATCTTTATCCAATGAAAATATACAAAGAGCTTTAACACAATCAGCAAAGATTCCAGGATATTCTCTAATGCCATTTTGAATGGTTTCTTCTAAATCTTGACCCCCAAATAGCCCCAATTTCTTTTTCTTATGACCACCCCATCGCTCAACAAGTCTATCAGCTACAGTATGTAGGATTTCAGCAGTAAGTTCATCAAGTAAGCAAGTGTAAACATGAAGAAGAATTCTAACTGCTGCAGGTGGACTGGGGACATAAACTATTGTCCAATTATCTGGGATATTTTCAGGGATATCTACTTCAATTCCTTGGGCTCTTTGTTGAATTTTACGTTCAATACTTTTATATGCCCAATAAGCATGCGTTTTTCCTGTACCAGCACTTCCAATAATTGGTAACATACGTGTAGAGTGATCGGCTTGAGTTTGGCGAATGGCACGGAAGAGAAAGCGGTCGATTTTGGCGCGTGGTCCTGGAATATCTACTACATCTTGCATTGAACCGCGAGCAACAAATCTATCAAAAGGTGTTGTTCCTTCCTTTAACACATCCAAATAAAGATCGATTTCATCAGGATCCATCTCAGAAAATATATTCATAATAATCTCCATTTTTTAGTACGCTTATCTATATAGCAATTATCTTTGATCTTTATAATATTTTTTTATAAAAGTGAGAAAAATTAGCAGATCTATTAAATAGAAGAACTTCCAAGAGTATCATGGAATAATTTTATCGTTCCTTAATAAAATCTTAATTTTTTAAGTTTTTGATTTAAAAATTATTCAATATTATCTTTTGTTGAGCTACGGATAAAAATATTGAACAATTTGAGAAAAATCATAAAGGAAATATAAGTGATTAAGTAATTAAATTTTTTTAGGACGGCTCCAGTGATTATTATTGAGAATAATGGATTCCCGGAAACGTAAAACTAAAGATGAAAAATCGAAAGACAAGCCTGAAAATAATTCAAAGAATGAAGAAGATGACAATGTTTATGATGAAAGTGAGGAAGATGAATTTGATTCTGAAGACGACCATGTAAACGAACAATTCGATCCATTCAATTTAAGTGATGATTTTTTTAATATGCTGAATGATCAAATGAGAAATTCTTTCAAAGCATTTCCAGGAATCATTCCCCCTAATTTTGATGCAAAATCAATGCGGAAAATTTTTAACGAAATATTTAAGAAGATGAATTTAGATCCAAGACAACTTAATAATCTTTCACCGGAAGAACTTCAAAAATTCATGCAAAAGAATAAATTTGGTTTTCAAGGACCTTTCGTTTTTGGAATGAATTTTGGAATTGGGCCAGATGGAAAACCAATTATCAATTCATTTGGCAATGTTAAACCAAAACCAAGAGGAGAACCTGAAATTAAAGTGGAACGTGATCCTTTGGTTGATATCTTTGAAGAAGATAATGATTTAGTAGTTGTAGCAGAGGTTCCTGGTGTTCAGAAAGAAAATATTGAATTAAAAGCATCACCATTTGAATTAGAAATCGTGGCATCATCTCTAGATGCGGGGAAATCTGCCCGAAATTATCGTAAAGTGGTCCCGCTTCCAACAGAGATAAATCCTGATGTCGCAAAAGCAAGATATACAAATGGAATTTTGGAAGTTCGACTAGAAAAACGCACTTCACATCCATCTAAAAAACGAATCAAAATTGATTAAATAATCTAAAAGAAAGAAAATTAAAGGGATAAAAAAAAGATACAAAAAATATTGAGATAATCTAATTAAATCCAATGAGAGAAAATATTGCAAAAAATTTGGAGTTAAGAACTTTTTGGGAATAAATCTTCGATTTTTTTTGGATCAAATATTTCCATTTTTTCAATTTGATTAATTAAAACATCAATTTCATCTTTTGTTTTTTTTATTTCTTGTAATCTGAGATCCAATCGATGTTCCACTTGAGTCAAGCGAGATCGATGACCTCGAAGAAAATCAATAACTTCTTCTTTATTCTGGAATAATTCGATTTTATTTAGAATTATTTCAATTAAGTCTGCTTGATCTATTGGTTTTCTAAAAAACGGAGAATTCTCAATGTTTTCATCTAAATGATGTATATGCACATGAGGTTGATGGTGTGGTGGACGGTGAGAATGTGGAGGACGGGAATGAGGATGATGAGAGTGTGGGGGATGTGAATGAGGATGATGAGAGTGTGGATGATGTAAATGTGGTTGATGTAAAGGTATTCCCATTCCATATCGCTCAAATGGAGCCAAATCATCTAATATTTCCCCTCTTTCAGCCCATTTTACTCTTATCTCTTCCAAGTGCTGTGCACCATCTTCAGTTAATGTATAGAATTTATTTACGCGGCCGTTAACAATTTCTTCACGAACTGCTACATAATTCTTTTCTTCCAGCCATTTTAGAAGCCGAATTAGGCTTCCTCTTGGTATAGCATATAATTCTTGCAGTTGATATCCTGTAATACCATCAGTTTCTTGTTGAATTTTAGTTAAGATTACTAAAAGCTGCATTTCACGAAATGAGTCCCGATGTAGCAATTGACGGCGTCTAATTCTTATTGAGGGATTAATTTCATGAGGTGGATGAGCGCGTGGATCATCTGGCCTAAATCTTCTACTATCTTGATGTCGTGGTTTCATAAGCATCAATATATTAAAGGAATTATTAGTATTTAAATGTGTCCAATTGGACATATATCAAAAATCGACATATTAAAAATTAATTTTTATTAATTTAATGCATCCATAATCAAATATCTCAATATCTTATTTTTTCAGTACTACAAAATTTCAAAAATTACCTCAAATTCTTTAGTATGATTATGGAGCAGTATAAAAAAGATTTTATTGAATTCATGGTAAAATCGAATGTGCTTTTATTTGGAGATTTTATTACTAAATCAGGAAGAAAAACCCCTTATTTCATTAATACTGGCAATTATCGAACTGGTGAACAAATGGAAAAATTAGGTAAATATTATGCAAGAGCTATTAAAGAAAATTTTGGAACTTCATTTAATATTCTTTTCGGACCTGCATACAAGGGAATTCCACTTGTTGTTTCAGCATCTATTGCTTTGAATAACCAATATTACTATAACACTGAATTTTGTTTTAATCGAAAAGAAGCAAAAGACCATGGAGAAAAAGGAACACTAATTGGAGCCAAACTGAAAGATGGTGATAAAATCATTATTGTTGAAGATGTTACTACAGCTGGAACTTCAATTAGAGAAACTGTCCCAATTTTAAGATCTCAAGGTTCAGTTGAAATTGTTGGTTTAATAGTATCAGTTGATAGAATGGAAAAGGGTAAAACAAATCAAGGTGCCTTAAAAGAACTCGCAACAGAATTTAACATGAAGACATGTTCTATTGTAAATTTAAATGATATAATTGAATATCTTTATAACCGAGAAATAGATGGAAAAATCTTGATTGATGATCAACAGTTAGAAAAAATGAATCAATACCGCGTTCAATACTGTAGCACCTAATCACCTATTTTTATTTTGAACCATAAACTACTTTTATGATAAATTTATTTTTTTTATTTAAAATAGATACTTAAAATGGGGAATTACAATGAAAACACCAGAATTTTGGCAGAAAATGACGAAAAAGCAGAGAAAAGAGGCAATCAATACAATTATTCTTGTTGTTGTAGTTATTGGTGGTACATTTGGAGCCATGGCTGTAGTTAAATTAGCATTACATACAGATTATCCATTAGTTGTAGTAACTTCAGAATCAATGTTACCAGATATCGAAGTTGGAGATCTTTTAGTAGTAAAGGGCGTAGATCCTTCTGAGATAATTCCAGGAGATCATGAAAACCGCACAGGCAGCATTATTATATATGATACTCATGGAATTTGGGGAGATCATGCAATATCAGAGCCAGTAGTCCATAGGGTTGTTGGCAGCTACTATAACGATACAGATAATCGCTATTATTTTATAACACAAGGAGATAATAATTTTGATACAGATCCTCCAGGAATGATAAATGGCAAATCAGAAATACCAGTCCCTGAAGATAATGTATTAGGTGTTGTAATTTACCAAATTCCTAAAGTTGGAAAAGTTAAAATGTTTTTAGATAATTCAGGATTAACTTGGATTTTAATTGTGATACTAAGTGTTCTATTAGTAATTAGTATTGTTCAAGATATTTTACATCCTGAAGAAGATAATGAAGAAAAAGAAAAAAAAGGAAAAGAAGAGAGAAAGACCAAAATAGATGAAGTGACTAAAGAGAAAAATATTCTTGAACAAACAAAAGGAGATAATAAAACAATAAATTCATCAAAAGAAGAAAATACAAAAGGTGAACAACATTCTTCAGATTTTGATTTAGGAACTTAACAAAATCATCATTTTATTTTTTTTTTATTTAATTAACTATTGAGATCCCTCATGTCACCACCTAGAAAGCGCAAGTACATTCCAAATTTAGCAGAATTTTACTTTAAACCTGATTTCGATTGGAGTATTGAAGAAGCCCAACGACTTTATAACCATGTTCAAACTCAGATTCCAAATCTAAATCATAAGTTAGATAAAATCTTTTATGGGGATTGTTTAGACTTAATTCCAACCATTGAATCTTCATCAATTGATATAGTAATTGCAGATCCTCCCTTTGGGCTTGAATTTTCAGGAAAAGAGCGTCTCTATAATCGTAATGCGGACTTAGTAATTTCAGATTATAAAGAGATTTCACACTCAGATTATAATTCCTTTTCCTTTAATTGGATTACATTATTGCCTAGAATCTTAAAACCATCTGGTTCTGTTTATATTTTTTCAGGATGGACCAATTTAAGGTCAATTTTAAATGCATTATCACAAACTTCTCTAATATTACGAAATCATATCATTTGGGAATATAATTTTGCCGTTTTTACAAAAAAAAAGTTTGCTACATCCCATTATCATCTGCTTTATTTAGTAAAAGATGAAAGAAAGGCATTTTTCAACCGAATTCAACATTATGAAACAGATGTATGGAAGATTCCCCGTCAATATGCACCTAATATTAAAAAAAATGGAACAAAATTACCATTAGAATTGGTGCGAAAATGCATTAATTACAGTTCAAAACCTGGAGATGTAGTATTAGATCCATTTACAGGGAATGCAACAACTCAAATGGCAGCTAAAGGAGAATTTCGCCATTTTATAGGCTTTGAAATTAATCACAATCTTAAAAAACTAATCGAAGAAAATATAAAATCTGTTAAACCAGGTGAATTCTACAGACCATATAAAGAACGAATTCCAGATATTGAAGAATTAAAGAAAAAATATCCAAAAGCCTATAAAGTATATTCAAAAAAAGAGCTAGCTTGATCTTTATTACTCTCTAACTAGGCATTCGAGTAATCTTGATACGTTTTGTATGCATTCTAAAAAATATATATATACCAATTGCAATGATCCCAACAGAAATTAAAACCAAGCTTTGCCAATTTTCTTGGAAAAAACTAGGTGAAGAAAAATCAGCGGAAAATCCTTCTAAAGAAGGATGATAAGTAAAATAAATAAAATACATCAGAGTCTTACCAATAATTTTTAAACTCTCTTTTGAAATATGTTCAAGATTATCACCATGTGTATGATGATAAGACCAAGTTATCGAAGGGTCCCAAAATTTGATTATTAAATCTAATGTTGGAATGCCTTCTCGTGAAAAAGAAACGTGATCATCCAAAATTGAATATGAATTTGCTTCAAGAGGAAAAGTTTGAGTATATCCAATATGATTTCCAACTTTAAAAAATCGATCTTGCAAATCAGGGCTGGAATGACTTTCATGTATAAATTCTAAATCTTCTCCACCAACCATATCTAAAAGAATAAAGCTTTTAATCGAATTCAAACTTTGATTGGCACTAAAATAATTATCTGGATGACTTTTCATATCATTTACTAAATATGAACTTCCTTCACACCAACTAAAGTTAGGTAATCCATATCTCCCTAAACTTAAGCCTTGATCCTCTGCATCTAAAAACAAAAACCAAAATTCGTAATCCCATTTCACCTCAGATTGAGAAATAAGCCGGGCAATTTCCATTAAAACTGCAACTCCACTGGCTCCATCATTTGCACCTTCTATTGGAAAATCTTTACGACTTTCATCAGGATCCTTCTCTGCCACGGCTCTTGAATCAAAATGGGCGGCAAAAATCAAGATTTTATCTTTCCCTTCATTATATTTTGCGATAATGTTTTTACAAAGCCATTCTTTTTGATTTCTAATAAGAGTAAAGGGATATATACTTACATTTGTAAAATTTTTCATTGTTGAAGAAATCCATGATATACATTGATCACTTGCATTTGAACTCGGAATTCTATATCCAAAATCAATTTGTTGTGCAATCATATCATATACATTTGATTCATTATAAGAATTGATTAGCAAGAGATCTTCTTCATTTAAAGTAGAAAATGATGATGCAGAGTTTGGATTTTGTGAATAAAAAGGATAATTTTGTTCTACTATCGATAATTGAGCGTGAATTTTCTCATTTTGGAGCAAAAAAGGATATACTTTAAAATAGAGAGTGCTAAAATTTCCAATAAGTATTCCTGTTAACAGAATTGCAACAATACATGATTTTATGTTCTTAATCTCCATCAAACCTCAATTATAAAAAAAATTTTTATAAGAATAAGTTTAAAAATCTAGCTCTGAACTTAAAATTTACCTTGCAACTTAGATTTAAGCCAAAAATTAGAGATTGATAAAAAAATAAATAAAAAAATATAAAATAGGTTAGGATACAATAATCATGATAAATTTGCGGAGGATTATCGATTATTATGGCTAAGCTATTTTAAAGCTAATTTCTCCCAACCTAATCTTATAATATCAATTCAGATATTTAAACATTACCTTCAAAACGGTTATTTCCATGCTTGGTTAGAAACATATATTTGTAAATACTCATATCAATATGGGTTATCCGATTAAATTTTCTGAATATCCAGAAAAGAGCCTAAATTTTAACAAAATTACGATGAAATTCATCAAATTGTGATTAACGATCTTTGATTTCCTTTGATAAAATTTTATTATTAATTGGTTGATTAATCATTGACGAAATCTAGTTATTGGGTTCTTCCAAATATGAATGAGCTAAAAAGAAATTCTTCGGAAACAAGTCAATTTTTCTGTGTGTGATTCTTAAAAAATGTGAGTGAAATATTCTATTTCATAAATTTTATAATATATTCAAACAAATATGGTGATATTGTTTTCTCAATTGACCAAATAATCTTAATTCTTTTAGATTTCTCAAAATTAACCGTCATAAGAATTTCCCTTTATTTATATTTTTTTTATGATTTCATTCTTTTGAAAAATGAAGATAAAAGAATTTTTTAAGATTTATTGTGACTTACTAAAGTAGTCGAATGGGAGAATATTTTGATCCACAAATATCTATTGCAATTGACCTTTTGCGATATAGTAATAAAATTGTTGCTTTTACAGGAGCTGGAATTTCAACAGCTTCTGGTATTGATGATTTCAGATCACCTGGAGGGCTTTGGACGCAATTTAATCCGTTAAAGTATGCAAATTATTCAGTTTTCCTAAAAACACCAAAATATTATTGGCAATTAGAAAAAGCTTTGATACCTAAATTTGAAAATGCAAAACCAAACAAAGCACATAAAGCTTTAGTTTCATTAGAAAAGAAAGGAAAATTAAAAGCAATTATTACTCAAAATATTGACAATTTCCATCAAGACGCAGGTTCAAAAGTACCCATAGTTGAACTTCATGGAAATATGAATCATGCTTATTGCATGGATTGTTATACCCCAATTAAACGGAACTATATTTTAAAGTGGTTGAAGCGAAAATCTGGGATTCCTATATGCCCAAAATGTGGAGGCAGGATAAAAACAAATATAGTTCTGTTTAATGAACCAATAGCCGAAGATTTGCTGGAAGAAGCAACAAAATATGCAGAAGATTGTGAAATCATGCTGGTATTGGGTTCATCTTTAACTGTTTTTCCAGCTAATCAAATTCCTTTACTAGCAAGAAAGGCGGGAGCAAAACTAATTTTTATAAATAAAGATCCTACTTTTATGGATAAATATGCCACACTACGAATGTTGGGAAATTTAGAAACATATTTGCCGATGATAATTAATTCTATTTAAAAAAAGGAGAAAAAAAAAAGTAGAATAGAAAGATGCAAATTATAATAAATGGAAGAAAGTCAAAATTGTAATAAATATAATAGAATCGATTAAAATGATAAATAATATTTGAAAATGAACACAAGAGAAGGAATGAAAATCAATGGGAAAAAAAGATAAGAAAAATAATAGTAAATCTAAAGATAAACGAAATCCAGTTGGAAAAATTGAAACTCATTATGCAGATTATAATTTTGATTATGTGACTCCTGAAGAATATCCTCTTTCTGAAAATAATGAGAAAAAAAAGAAAAGAAAATATCAAAATATTAAAAATAAAGAAAGTTCATTATCAATTAACGAGACTCCATTTAGAGGAAAGCTTCTTCACATCTTTACACCAACCTATACAACCGAATTAATCAAATATCAAGCACATCCCGGCGAAGAAAAAGAAGAGACAGGATATATTCCTCAAGATTATACATATATTCAAATGAAACTAGATATGGATGAAATAACTGAAGAGTTTTCTAAAGAATTAGAGCATTATAGAATTTCTGGAATTAAAATACGAAAAGCCACTTTAGACGATCTTTCCATTTTTGTAAAATTATATAATCGTGCGTTCATGCGTGGTTCAGATCCATGGAGTCCTGCAACAGAACAACAGTTTAAAGAAATTTTGGAACATAAAACTACTGTTGTTCTCTTAGCTTCTATCCAAGATGAAGATGTGGGATTTATCATTATTGATCTGGAAGAAAATGGGGAAGTTGGCGTAATATGTGGTTTGGGCACAGATCCCAGATGGCAACGCCGTGGAATTGCAAGATTTTTAGGAATTTCAGCATGGGATTACTTCAAACAACGAAATGTAAAAGAACTTCGCTGTGAAGTATATGAAAAAAATCTACCGTCATATAAATTGATAAAAAGTCTGCATTTTGAAGAATGTGGAAGAAAAGTATATCAGTTTTAATAAGATCAAGAAAGTTTTTTTTCCTTATGGTACCACATGTTTTCTTATGAAACACCAGCAAAACCTTAATGAATTGCTCTAAAATTTATTTACATAAGGTAAATATAAAATTTCCAGATAAAGATCAAAATTCTTTTCATCTGGAGAAAAATTTTTACTTTAAAGCAATTTCAAAGTAATTACTAAAAATTTCAAATAATTCAATATCAGAAAGAGTAATTTATAAATCATAAAAAATGAGCAATAAATCTATAAAGATGGTCTATAGATCATTAAAAATTATTTCCATTTTATAAAAATTAATTACAATTAATTTTTCAATTAAAAGAAAGGTAAAAAAAATGGTAGAAAACACGCAATTTATGGTTGAAGTAAAAAACTTGGTAAAGCATTTCGATGAAGTGAAAGCAGTCGATGGAATTTCCTTTAATATTAAAAAAGGAGAAATTTTTGGACTTTTAGGCCCTAATGGTGCCGGAAAAACAACCACAGTAAAACTTTTGCTTGGACTATTAGAAGCAAATCAAGGAAACATTAGCATACTAGGATTTGATCCTGAAAAAGATGAAGTGGCGTTAAAATCACGAATTGGTTATGTTTCAGAAGAACCTCTTATTTATAAGTCGCTAACTCCACGCGAATTATTTAATTTTATTGCATCAATTAGGAATCTAAACGGAGATGATGTATCAGCAAAGCTGGCACAATATTTAGAAAGTTTGGGTGCAATTGAATATTATGAAAGGTTGATTTCAACACTTTCTCGTGGTAATAAACAAAAAATACAAATAATTGCTGCAATACTTCACGATCCTGATCTTCTTATCATGGATGAACCCCTCGCAGGTTTAGATGCAAAATCAGTTAAGGTTGTGAAAGAAATCTTGGAATTACACACAGAACGTGGTGGTTCAGTCTTGTTTTCAACCCATATCATGGAAATTGCCGAGGATATCTGTGATCGGATAGGAATCATAAATCGTGGAAAAATGGTTGCTATGGGAACATTTGAAGAACTTAGACATATGGCAAAGGATATTGATTCTACTATGGATTTAGAAGATATTTTCTTAAAACTAACAGAACAAGACGAATCTATAAAAGATATCATTAAAAAATTACGAATTACTATGAAATCAACAAATGGAAGTTAATAATCGGAGAATTTTGTTCAAAATAGAAAAATATAACACTTAGGTGATTAATGAATGAACACAAAACAACTATACAAAATCTCAAAATACTCCTATAACGAAGCATTTTTAGAATCTACCTTAAATATGGCAGGAGCCAATCAGCAGCAGATTTTAGAAAGATTAAAAAAGAATTCAAAGTATATCAGAAATCAACGCTTAACCTCCAAGATAGTAATGGCAATTTATTTGGCACTTTTCATCTTTGTACCAATACAATCATTAGGGATGATGAAGTCAGCACTTTCACAAAATACACCTATACCACAAATTTTGCTTGCCAGCAGCGGTATGATTGGTGTATTTTTATTCTTGCAGGTTTTTTATCTTTTAATGTTTGGATTATTTACTTCTACAGGATTATTCACACCAGATAGCTATCGATGGCTATCCACCCTACCAATTGAAAGAAAAAAGATGCCTATAATTGGATTATTCACATTATTTAGAGGAATGAATATTCAAATTGTCATTATGACATTGGTTTTTCCAATTTCTGTTCTTGTAATAACTATGAATCCTTTATTGACAATTATAGCATTAATTGAATCGTTTTTGGTAACGATTTTCTCTATTGCACTTTTAGTTATTTTTGGAGCAAAGTTTACTAAACTGATCAATAGCAATATCGGAAATAACAAGGGCGCCACTTTAATTCGAATAGGAGTAATTTTTGGTTATATACTGGGCACAATAATGGCGTCTGTAGGGATCCAGATGGTAAACCCAATTATGGTTAAATTCTTAAGTACCATGCCTCTTCCAATAGATCAATTGACAACACTTAATAAATGGTTATCTTTAATTCCCTTCCCGATGAATGCAGGATATTTAATTACAATGGGTATAATTGGCTTTTCTACCTTTAACACAGAAGTTTTACTTTTTGCTTTTGGAGGAATTTTAATCTTTTTTTTGGTTGATTATCGACTGGCAAAACGTGCTTTAAATATTTTTTATCAATCTATAAAGTTGGAGCAGGGAGTTAAAAATACTGGGAAAATCTCTACTATAGATGATATCAAAGTTAAATCTAGCAATCAAATGAAAGCATTTTTCTTGAAGGATGCACAAAATATTACACGAGACATTCAATCCCTTATGTTTATAATAATGCCGATAATTTTACCTTTAATTGCTTTTATAGCTGCTGGGACTTCGAGTGGAAGTGAAGGGGGAGAGTCTGGAACTGATGTATTATATGTATTGACTATATTTTACATGTTTATGGGTGCATTTATGCTGATAATTGGTGTGATTGATATAGAAAAATCAGGTTCAACAGTATTAGCATCTCTTCCCATTAAGATTCGTGAACAGGCAAAAGCAAAAATACTATGGACATTGATTATAATTCCTATTGCAAACCTTCTTCCAACCATATTTTTTATAGGAAAACCGATTTATGGAGAAATTATTATTGAATTTCTCATAATAATTCCAATGGGGATAGTGTTTGCAGTATTTATTATGGAACTTAAAGTATTTTTCTTTGGAAAGATGAAATATAAATTCGTATTAGATGAAGTCTATATTGAACGTAAAGTCGGAAAATATATTACAATAATAATTATTGGATTGATAATAGCGATATCTTACATGATATTAATTGGATATTTACTTACTACAACATCTCTAGGTTATACAGCAATAATATTAGTTGCAATAGAAATCGTACTTGGTATTGGAGTATATCTTATTTTTAATAAAATGTTTCCAAAAATCAAATGATTAAATAACCTCAATAAGAATTTATTTAAAAAATCTTAAAGTAAAGAATTAAGTGACAATTTTTTTCTTTCTTCACTTTTTAACTTTTATCTCCTAGATCTAAAATGGATTTAGCACATAAATTAAGCCCAGTTTCCCACAAACGTAGCAAATAGAACTTGGCAGACCATTTTGTACGGCTCATTTTCTCCAGTTTTTTTCGGATATGTCGACGGCGAGAATTCCACGGAACAATATTGTGAACGCGACCCCGTTCTTGTACTAAAAGATCCAGCAGTTTATGTCGCTGCCATTGATTATACAGTTCTAATCCTGCGATCCAATAAAATTGTCGTCGTGTAGATTTTTGGGAACGACTCTTATGTAAAAACTGGTATTTCGTATCTCGAAAACCATTTTCAATCCCTCATCGTTCATGATAATCTTTTGCAAATTTGATAAATTTTCCGTTTAACTTAGTAGTATCTTCTCCGGGTGCAGTTGAGATGGTAAAGAAAGTGACAGCATGAATTAATTTTTTTTCTCTTCCAAACGAATTTTGTGATTATAGAGTGAATAACAGAGGCGATAAAGTAGTTCTTCCTCTGCATTGCTTAACTTTTTCCGTCGTTTGGCTTTCCTATATTTGAGTCGGTGTGGATTTTTTTTAGTCGCTTGTTAGAATTTGAAATACTTATCTTCAGCGAGTTTTAACTGCTCCCGGATAGAAAGCAATTTATTTTGGATTGAAAAAGCTTCATTTCTTATAGATTCAAATGATCTGGATTTTCCTTTTTGATATTCATCTACTAAAACAACCTGGGCCACAAGAATCTTATAATATCCATCTTCATAAAGAACATTATATTTACGGCATAAATCTCGAAGCTTCGGTGGACAATAATGGTTCAACTGCATAGATTGTAGAGAAACTTGCTTTAATTTGTCATCAATCAGAAAATTCCATATAGATTCTTTTTTCTCTGCAGAAAATTTAGTTGATACACTACAACGGATAAACTCAGACGGTAGGTTAAAGCCCCGCATTTTTCCCAAATAAAAAAGTGCAAAAAATTCAGAGTTATAATAATCCCTATCGGCTTCAATTAATTCAACTTGACACTTTGCCTCTTCTACAGCGGATATTTTATTTTGTTAATAAAGGATCCATGGCTGAAGGTTGCTATTTGTGTTTGCAACTTTATGTTCATTGAAATGATTAAATCCCAAGAACTTTTGATGAGTAATATCATATATGGCTGAGTGATTAAAGCCGGTTCCCCATACTTTCCGTTGCCCGATTCTAACGTATGAATATTGATTATTTTTATACTTCGTGGAGACTTTTTCGTGCGTCATATCAATCGCAAGAGCGACAGACTTAGATTTTGCATGATAATCGTCTAATATCTTCAATTCCTTTTTATATTCACGCTCTAAATGCTCGTCAAGTTGATTTTTTGTCATTTGTGGAATGTAAGCTTGAACACAAGATCTACTTGTAAAAAGTAAGTTTGCTGGTTGATCTAGATTGAATTTTTTTAAGATTTGCTCTAATATGCGCTTAGGATCTTCAGTATCGGCAATGGATTTAAGAATGGATAAAAAAAAGTTGAAATTGATTTTAAGAGCTGATGAGCAAATGCAGTGTCTGAATTTGTAAGAATGGCAGTTATTTGGGTTAAACCAATTCTATTTAGGACTTCTGAAGAAGAATGGGGGATTTTTGCCTGTTTTGATGGTTGATCAAAAAGACTGATGAAATCCGTAAATTCTTTTAAGAGCTCCGTATTATTAATCATGGGATTTAAGACCTCTTTTAGGGAATATTGTAGAGTGATTGGCGACAATCTATAATCTTAAATCTCTTTTGTACTTTTTGATTCGTTTCTTAGCATTTTTCTTGATAAATTACCACGCCTGATTCGTTTAATTATAGAAATCTTTCCTTCAGTTCAGTTACTCAAGTTACAAAAATAATTCCTTTCAAAAGCCGAAGGCAGAACAAACTCTCCGAGATCAGAATGAAAAAAGTGGTTTTTTGTCGTCCATTTCAAGTGTTTAAATGGAAGTCATTTTCTGTTCTTTTTCTTCCCTTTCTTGTGATAATTTTTTGCATATCACTATATTACTTTTTAATTTACCAATCAGCAGGCATATATGTTGGAATCCAATTAAGTAACCCTTTAACTGAAGAATTACCTTCAGGAGCTTTAACTCTTCTCATATTATATTCTAATTTTGAACCCTTTGGAGGATTTCCAATGATTCTGACTTTTCCATGATTGATGAAATTATAATTATGTGATGGAGGTTCTTCAATAGGATCAGAAATCAATTTTGCATAAAGAGGGTAGAAAACTGTGTGATAACCTGAGTGGCCTTGGGGGCATTTGTTTAATCCAGGAATATTTGGAATAAGGCAACCTTCGTCGCAATAATGAAGAACAATTCCTCGATCATCATCAGGAGAATATTTTTCGATTTTCCCTATTGAAAATTGTGGTTTTAATAAACCTAAATGTATACGTTCATATTCTTTTATTGAGCATTTTTTTTTATGTTGTAGAAAATGTTCCATTTGAGGCTCATTCCTAACAACTTGCTCAATTTTAGGTTGAATCTTCATTAATCCACTGATACATGTAGCTCCAGAGCCATAAGAACCAAAATAAAGAATATCATCCGGTTGAGCAGATTTTTCAAAAATATATAATATTTGAGCCCAAACTGATGCTGAATAAATATTTCCGAAATGCATTGGAACTTCTAATTGCGGAAAGAAATAATGTTTAAGATTGCTTGCGGTTTTCAATAGTTTTGAAATAGCTTGACGTGAAAATCCATGATGAAGCAAAATATTCGTAATTATAGATGGAAAATGCTTCACACTATATCTAATTGAAGGTAAATGCGAAGAAAGTCGTGAACGTGGAGGTTTATATTCCCAATTTAATGCATGTTCAATGAAATGTTCTGATCGCTCGGTGATTAGTTTTTGTAGAAATTTGACTGGTAGTTTAGAGAATGGTGCATGAAAAACATAATAGTCTGCTGAAAATTTTCCTAAGTTTTTTGATAAATCATCAAATGCCCGGAGCTGAAAATTTAAATATGAATTAACAGAATATTTTCCAAATACTTGAGCATCCTTTTCTCCTGCTGGTCGGAAGAAATCATTTACATTTCCTGAGACTTTACCGAATTTATGACTAAAAGTGGCGATTCTAGGATTCTTTTTAATAATTAAAGCAACAGAACCTGCACCTTGTGTAGGTTCTCCTGGTGAATGTAATGGATAAGAACTAATATCTGCGCCGATAATAAGAGCTTTGTGAATTATTCCATTTTCAATTAATCCAATTGCATTTAAAACTGCTAAAGTGGCTCCTGCACATGCATTATAAATATCTTGAGTTAGACAATTAGCAGAAACACCTAGTATTTCTGCTAAAATATTTGAAACGGATTTTACCGCATATGTAATAGTCTCAGTTCCAACAAAAACGGCATCAATTTCTCTTGGATTCACATTTCCTCTAATTAAAGCATTTTGAGCAGCCTTTACACTCATGGTTACAATATCTTCACCTGCATCTGGAACTCGCATCTCTCTCATCATTAATCCTTCTTCAAATTTTTTAGGATTTACTTGACGGGATTTGGCTAATTCATCTAGAGAGACATAAAATGGAGGTGTATAAAAGCCGATTGAATCGATTCCAACTTTAGAAAATAAGTTCGCCTGCGAAGATGAAGGCATGATTATTTATATATAAGTTGAAGTATAAAAAAAGATTTACTAATATTTTAAAAAAAGGAACGTAATAAAAATCGTTGAATATTGATATCATATCAAGTAATTGCAAATAAAATTGACTTTTCAAAAGATTTCAATCTCAAATGAAGACAAAATTAAAAAAGTTCGTAATCTATCTGAAAAATGATTGAAGATGTCAAAAGTATTATATACAGAAGATATGTATTTAAAAGAATTTTCAGCAAAAGTTGAAGAGATTCAAGATGAGACGCAAGTATTTTTAGACCAGACAGCGTTTTATCCTAAATCTGGTGGAGTTGATTGTGACAAAGGTGTTTTAATAAGAAAATCAGATAAAAAAGAATTTGCTGTAGTTTTTACTGGAAAATCCAAAGGACGAATATACCATCAGATAGCTGAACCAGGCCTCAAAAAAGGCGATGAAGTTATTGGAAGATTAGATTGGAAACGACGACATGAATTAATGCGTTATCATACTGCAGCGCATGTTTTAAGTGGAATTTTTTTTAATGAAGGAAATGTAAAAGTAACAGGAAATGATTTAGAAATCGGAAAGGGCCGAATTGATTTTAATTTTCCAAATTTTAACAGAGAAATAGTGGAAAATTTTGTTGAAAAAGCAAATGAGATAATCAAACAAAATTTTCCGGTAAAAATCACATATATTTCTCGAGAAGAATTAGATAATGATCCTTCACTGACAAAGCTTGCAATGGGATTGCCAAAATCTATTACTAAAGTTAGAATTGTTGATATTGGAATAGATAAACAGCCTGATGGAGGCTGCCACGTTAAGAATTTGGGAGAAATTGGTGAAATTCAAATTACAAGCATTAAAAATAAAGGAAAAAATAACAGGAGACTATATTTTACCTTGGTATAATTAAAAAGTGAAATCATTTCGAAAAAATTGAATTAACTAAAGAAATTATTAAAAGCTTCTTTCAGAATATGTGCTGGAAATAAAGAAATGTTAACATCTAACAATTGTGAAAGCATATAAGAATTCAAATGTCCATTTGAAGATTTTTTTATTTGTTTATTTAACATTTCAGAATAGTTTTGAGAAATAATTCTTAAATTAGGTAAAGCGTCCCTAATTTGCTGTAGATACGAATTTGTTTCTTGAGATATTTCTATCTTTTGCTTTACAGCACTTTTTGGAAAAATTTGTTGCAAATTTAAAAGAACAATACCTTGTGGATGACAGTAATTGGCATTTCTTAGAAATTCAAAGAATTCTAAGGCAATCATTAAATGGATTTGACCTTTGGGAGGATTTCCGGAAAAA
The DNA here is from genome assembly GCA_021498095.1 of Candidatus Harpocratesius repetitus. Taxonomy (GTDB): domain Archaea; phylum Asgardarchaeota; class Lokiarchaeia; order Sigyniarchaeales; family Promethearchaeaceae; genus Harpocratesius; species Harpocratesius repetitus. Next base: position 2,999,307 of record JAIZWK010000001.1, read on the forward strand.
AATATGGATTTATCATCTAGATCTCCATCTTTATTTTCATAATTATTTTTGGGAGAATTATTTGAAACCAAATAGCGAATAGAAGCAAAAACAGAACCTTCACGCTGTGATACACCTCTACTTTCAATTGCAGCAAATTTTATTATTTTAGGCTGATAAAACGCATATTCTTGAAAAAATTTTCCCAATGTAATTACACCTTGACCCCCTACTCCAACAATCAAAATATTGTAAAATTTTTCTAGTTTATTCATTATTATTCATCTCTTTTATAATGTGTGTAATTTGGATGGCAGAATTTGGACAAATTTCCAGACAACTAGCACATTCATCACCCAAACAACGATTAATATCAATATAGTAGCGTTCACTCCGCTCTTGGATGGCAGTACAACCCAAAATACGAAAACATTCATCGCATTTAGTACAATCTTCTGATATAGAAAGATATGTCAATTTTTGTTTTGAGAAAAGAGATTTAATCTTATTTTTTCGTCTAGATTTTTGTAAAGCGCATTCTGCTTGTACCAAAGCAATTTTTACACCAGGTTTACTAAATAATTTATAAAATTGATTTTGCATCAATTTAATCGAATATCCATCCATTTTTTGAATAAAAACATCCCCTAAGGATTGAACAATTTCCACAATTGAAAAAACGATTCCGGTTGAAATTTTCGAGTTATTTTGATATTGGAGGGGTGTTGAAGGAGATTGCTGATGCCCGGTCATGGCACAGTAGAAATTATCTAAGATGACAACCAGTACGTCTACTTTGTTCTTTATCAGATTTATTATTCCATGAATTCCAGAATGGAAAAACGTACTATCTCCAACCATGGCAATGACATGTTGTTTGTCTGGATCTATAATATGTGAAACTCCATTAGCGATTCCAACTCCTGCACCCATACAGATAAGCCAATCCATAGTTTCATATGGTTTTGACATACTCATAGTATAACATCCAATATCACCACCAAAGATGGGTTCTTTTCCTGTTTTTTTATAATAAAGATTAACTGCTTTTCGAAGTGAATAAAAAACATTGCGATGGGAACAACCAGGGCAAAAAGTTGGTTCTCTTACTGGAATTTGAGAAGCAATATGATTAAGTGATGAGGATGGTTCGATTAAATGATCTTGAAATTCTTGGAAAAAAAAGGTTTCATCTTGAATTACTAAGGGATTAGCTAAAATATTATGAATAATATCTGGTGTTAACACACCGACTCTGGGAAAGGATTTCTTTCCAATAATAGGAATAAATACAGGAATTTGATAAAGAATTTCTTGAATTTCCTTTTCTAAAAATGGTTCTAAATCTTCCACAATAACCAATAATTCTGGTTCAAATTGTTCGATAAAATTTAGTATAGCTTCAATTGGAAAAGGATAGGTGAGTTTAAGGCGAAGTCGAGGAAAATCAACAGAAACACGCAATGAGAGTTCTTCAATCAATGACCAACCTAATCCTGAACCAATAAATCCAACTAATATTGGTTCACGTTCGAAAGAAACTTGATCTTCAACTTTATTTAAATTATCTATTGATTCTGAATCTTGCAAAGGTTCGTTTATGATTATCCGATTTTTTGTAAGTATGCTCGTATTCTTTCCCTTGATTTCCCATCGTAAATCATGGGATTTTAGTTTATAATATCCATGAGCTAATTTGAAGATTTTAGAATACAACATTGATTGATTCTTCTTAGCCCAATGTATTGCATTTAAAAGTTTTTCTGGATTTTTCTGAAATTTTCGCTTTAACTTAGAAATAAGTTCAATTTTTACTTCAGAAATATTCACTACTCCTGATGCATGTGCAATCTGACTGGGAAAATAGATCATTACTGGCAAATCAATCATTTCAGATAGATTAAAAGCATCTTTCACAATATCCTTACATTCTTGGATGGAACTAGGCTCTAGAATAGGAAGTTGACTATGATATGAAAAAAGTCTAATATCTACAGCATTGGTAGATGAATTAATGTCGGGATCTCCACCACAAAGAATAACTAAGCCTGCTTTACGCTTTCCATCAATTCCTGAATACATAACAGCATGAAGTGCATCTGAGATTAAATTCATTCCAAGATGTTTAAATGAAACAGCAGCACGTACTCCCGACCACGCTGCCCCAACTGCAGCTTCAAACGCAATAGTTTCATTAACAGATAAATCATAAAAAATTTCAGGATTTTCATCAGCATACCATTCCCATAAGTCACCAATTTCTGAAGCGGGAGTACCAGGATACGTGGCAAGAAATTGCACATTTGCTTCAAATAATCCTCGAACAAATGCCTCATTTCCTGTTAATATTCGAGATCCATTCAAATCTGAGATAAATAACTCTTTTGGATGTGATAAGTGATACTTCATTTTACACCTCAAGCTTTACACTTCATAAGCATCATTATAATATGAAATCTCCTCTATTCTACTAAATTAGCTGCCAGTTAAAATTTTTCCACAAGAGTTTCCAACTCACTTTGAGGAAGAATGCGAAAAAGAAACGTGCTTGATCCTTGTTGGATATTAGATGCAAATCCACATCCTCAAGGCATTGAATTATGGCTTAAAGATCAGAAAGGCACTTGTCAAAGTGCGATATATCCTTTCTTTCCCTCATTTTACGCCGTATTTTCTCCGACAAAATATCGTATTCTCGATTTTTCTTCGATACGCAAAAAATACCATTATTTTGCCCTAAAATTTTCAGAACATGAAGAGATAAGGAAAGTTTCAGTTGTTGAACGTCGAATTCATGCACATGATAATTTCACATCTCCTTGTTTGAAAATAACACCAATCTCTCCCACCAAATTCAAACACTTAATTCAATTTTTTCGTTCGTTTGATTTTTTTGATCTATATAATACAGATGTTCCAGTGGTTCAATTATTCTTTTATGAATCGAAGTTTTTTCCTTTTGCCCGCTGTCGTGCGGAATTTAGCGAAAATGAACAAAATAACTACCTTAAAAATCTTGTTTTGCTCGATTCAAATGAATCTATCGATTATGATCTTCCACCTTTACGTATTCTATGGTTTGAAATAAAATTAAAATCAGAAGGAGTTGCTCGAAAAATCAATGATCAAATTTGTGAATGTCGCCTGACTTGGGATCCCGATAGTAAAAAAATTAGTTTTCATCGATTTTTCCCTGAAGATATGATATGGAATGATAATTACGGAAATCCTCAACTTCGTATTGCAGAAGCAACAGAATATGAGACAATGCTTGAACTTGAACGCGCTGTTAAGCTGCTAGATCCAGATATTATTTTTACAACAAAAGGCGATGAACGAATTTTCCCACATCTAATTAGAAGATTAAGAGTGCATCATTTAGATCGTCGCTATTCACTTTCACGAAAGAATGTTCCAATCTTCCGCGCGTTACTTTCTTTTGATGGTTCAAGTTCGTATATGTCATACGGCCAAATTTTTCATCGTTCAAAAACCCAATTCTATCTCCACGGCAGGTTACACATTGATTCTGCAATAATGGGGGGTTTACACTTCTCTGATGGAAATCTTTATGGAATTGTGGAAGTAGCACGAATTTCGTATGTAACTTTACAACGTTTGACCCGAATTACAATCGGCGGAGCGTTACAGTCCATGCAATTTTTCCACGCTTATCAACAAGATGTTTTAATTCCAGAAGAAAAAAAAAATGTAGAACACTTTCGTCGAGCATCAACCTTACTCTTTTCTGATCGCGGTGGTCATATATTAAACCCAATAGTTGGAATGTTTGATAATGTGGCAGAACTCGATTTTACTTCAATGTATCCGGCACTCATGGTTAAATATAATGTGTCACCTGAAAAAATTAACTGTAAATGCTGTGATCCCATCAAAAACAAGGTTCCAGGGTTGCCATATCACCTTTGTCAAAAAAAGAAAGGAATTGTTCCACTTTCTTTAGAACTTCCTTTAAAAAAGCGCATTGAATACAAAAAAAAAATTAAAGAAAGCCCTCCTGATGTGGCTAAGCGTTATTCTCAAATGCAAAGTGCATTAAAATGGATTTTAGTCGTATGTTTTGGTTATCTGGGATTCAAAAATGCTAGGTTTGGTCGCATTGAAGCACATCAAGCAGTATGTGCATACTCTCGTGAATTTCTCTTGAAAGCAATGGAAATTGTAGAAAAACATGGAATTATTTTTTTACATGGAATTGTTGATTCACTATATGTTCAAGCGCCGAAAAATATGTCGATTTCCAAATTCCATCAACAATGTAATATAATTGTAGAAGAAATCAAGAAGAAATCTGGAATTCCGATTGAATATGATCCTACTTCAGATTTTTTCAGATTTATTACCTTTCTTCCAACAAAAGACCAACCTAAAATAGGTGCACTTAATCGATACTGGGGTGTAAAGTCAGATGATAGAATAAAAGTGCGTGGAATCGAACTTAGACGCCATGATTCGCCCCCATTCATCAAATCTTTTCAACAAAATCTTATCGTGGCGATTGCAAATTCAACATATAGAAATGATTGGAATAAACTCTTTGAACGGACAATATTGCCAATTTTATTTCACTTTTTTAAACGATTAGATTCTCACGATATCTCAATAGATGAATTAGCAATAACAATACGATTGACTCGAAATTTAGATGAATACAAAGTTAATAATTATCAAGTTATTGCTGCACACCATTTAGCAGATCGCGGAAAACTTATTGAGCCAGGACAGAAAATTTCGTTTATCATTACTGATGATCAAGCGCAAAATCCTCTGGATAAAGCATTACCCATTCAATTATGTCAAGAACAGAACAAAACCTATGATACAGTGAAATATAGAGAACTCTTAGTACGAGCGATGAATAATCTTCTTCCAGAACCATTAAATAAAAGCGAGCAAAAGATCTTATCAAAATATGGAAGATTTCAAAGAGAAGAATGAATTGATAATAAAATATGAAAAAGTTATCACCAATAATTTGGAAAGATATTCTGAAGGTTGCAGAAAGACCAGATATTTCATTAAAACTTCGAAAAATGCGTGAAATTGGGTTGAAGGCATTCATAACTGGAATAGAAAGTGTCCTTCCATACAATATAATGCAAAATGCAATCAAATTTCTAAATTATCATTTAGTAATTCAAAATAAATCCTTTGATCTTCGAAAATATAACCATATTCTTATTATTGGTGGTGGAAAAGCAACAGGATTAATGGCTGAATGCTTAATTGATCTTCTTCCGAAAGAAATACAATTTTCGGGAATTATTAATATTCCCTATGGTCAAGATATTCCAAAACAATTGAAATCATCTAAGAATAAATCAGAAATAACAGTAAATTTTGCACGACATCCAATACCAGATTCTTCAGGAATTAAAGGTGTATTTGAAATGATTAAGCAAATTGAAAAAAAAACACCAGAAACATTGATTATTGCATTAATAAGTGGAGGAGGAAGTGCTTTACTGACTGCACCTGCTGAAGATATTACATTAAAAGAATTACAGATAACAAATCAAATTTTGCTTGAATCTGGAGCATCTATTAATGAAATTAATTGTATTCGAAAACATCTTTCGATATTAAAAGGAGGGCAACTTGCAAAAAAATGTTATCCGAATCCATTAATTTCGTTAATAATTTCTGATGTTGTTGGAAATCAACTTGATGTAATTGCCTCAGGTCCCACTGTTCCTGATAGTTCGACATTTCAAGATGCAATAAAAATTGCTCAACAATATCATTTCTGGGAAAAACTTCCCAATTCGGTTAAAAATCATCTTATATTAGGATTAAATAAAAAAATTGATGAAACACCAAAAAAAAACTCATCTATTTTTACAAATACATATAATTTTTTAATTGGGAGTGCTATTAATTCAGCAAATGCAGTTCAAGATTTCCTAACTCAAAAGAATTATTCAGTTAGTTTTTTCAATTCAGCTTTACAAGGTGAAGCAAAAGAATTTGGAAAAAATTTAGTAAATAAGGATTTATCTTCACTCTTTAATAAATTTCCATTTGCATTAATAGAAACGGGAGAATTAACAGTTACCCTCAAAGGAGACGGAATAGGTGGTAGAAATCAAGAAATGTTGCTTTCATTTCTACTGAATTTATTCCGAAATAAAACAAAAACACACTCATCTTTTTGGAATACATATGATTTTGTAATAATAGCAGGCGCTTATGATGGCATAGAAGGTAATAGCCCTGCTATGGGGGCTATTATTGATTCAAACACTTTAGAAAGAATGGAAAAATCCCATAAAGATTTAGAACAATATCTACTCCAAAATTTAGATAATAACAATTCTTATGAAGTTTTTAAAAAAATAGGTGATGCTTTAATAACAGGTCAAACTGGAACGAATGTAAATGACATGATTTTAATTCTTCTAAATTCAATAGGTAATACGAGAATATTTTAATATTGCACCTTTTATTCAATCAATTGAATAACCATGAGCTTATATGTGCAAATAGCTGGTGCTTTAGGATTTTTATTTCGTTTTTGGTTATGTGAATTTAAGTTAGACCAAGATTTGAACCAAAAGAGGGGTCATACAAGCCGATTCATTAATTATTACTTTTTAATCGCCATGATCACAGGATTTGATAATAATCTCTTTACATTAATTACAGTAGTGTCTGCGCCAGCAATGGTAATGGCATTTATATTTTTCGATTTACCATTCTATTTTCAAGATTGTCGTTATTCAATGCCCAATAAAGGGTGGTTAATTTTGGAGAGATTGACAGTACACCCACCAGTTTTTCTCTATACTGTTTATTTTTATGCAACTCAAAGTCGACTATTTTATTTTCAACTTTTTACTTTTCATAATTTAATCTTAGCGATAGTTTTAGTTCTTATCCCACTATTTGCATTTGATCCACGAGTGACTAAAAAAGAAGATTGGCCTCGTGGTTTATTCATGGTTATTGGAGCAATTATTGATATCATCGGAAATATTTGGTTTTATTCAAATTTGGCTTTAGAAAGTCATTATCCAAGGTTTTTTGATCAAATAAATATATTTTAAATATGGGAATTTTCAAAGATTATTTATGAGGCTTTAGTAATTTTTTTTATTTTAATCAAAATCTATCTTTTGAGCCAATTTTCTCGACAATACTTCCGTGCATCCAATTACTATTTGAGTCGGTATTTTTACGCTCTTAAATTCGGTCAAGATTTTCATATTTTCATCATTTTTCTTTGAATTATTGACTTAATGATATTTTTTTTCTTTAACCATCTTTCGACAAATTTAAAATTAGAATAGATTTAGGAATTGTGGAAAATTGAGATAAGATTTTTGGATTTCCTTCAATTTTCCGAATTCTGCTATAACCTCTTATAATTTTCATTAAAATTCTTTGAAATGAAATATTTATTCAAAAATGGTAACTAGTACAAGAAGAACACCAATAAGAATCCCAACACCACCAACCCAAAAAGAAATTGTAATAAATAATTGCCCAATACTCGGAATCGGGTCATATAAGGCAAGATATTGGGCTCTACCCCAAAATGTAATTAATAACCAAGTTATAGATGTAATAAAAATATACACCAAATGTTCAATTTCAAGTTGGATATCCACCATTATAATCAACTAGTTCTATATATACGCTTTAGGAATAATAAAGCTTTAGTATGTTTATAAAGGAATATAATTTATTGGTGGAATTCCACAAAGGGCAAGAATAATATAAGCTATTGTAATTATTATTGGTAATAAAAGATTATCTGAGAGTTGGATCGGTTTTGGAGTAAAAAGATCAACAATTACGAAACATAGTGCCCCTACAACAGCATATATTGGGCCTACAAACCAAAACATGCTGATAATAGCGAAGAAAAATCCTGCTAGAGTACCTTCCAAAGATTTAGAATTCCATTTATATTTTATTTTTCCAAATTTCAATCCAAAAATACTCGCTGCTGGATCTGCAAAACTCCCCAGACATAATGCGGCCAAAAATAGCATGGGAGGCAATATAATAGAAGAAAATAAGTAAGCCACAGCAAAATGAGTGTAAGATGCCAGTGTATCTAATTCTTTATATCGCATTATTTTTTGAGATTCCTTATGCATAATAAACTGAAGATTTTGGGATAATCGGGTAAGATCATTAAAAAGGAGAACAATCATTGCACCATACATAAAAAGAAATGTAATAGTTTGACCCAAAGGTAATGATTGTCGAATAAAAATAATTTTGATGAAAAATAATGGATCTTCAAATCCCCAAAATGAACTAAGTAGATCTTGATGTAAATCTGAATCTGGAACTTTATTTGCATTTGATTGTAAAATAAGATTAGAAGATAGAAGAAAACCAAAGATTAAACAGAAAACAAAAATATGATAAAATTTTCGTTTAAGATCAATTTTTAATTCCTGGGCATTTGCGGTGTGAGCAATTTCATTAATCAAACCATATCGTCTAACCTTTTTCTTCCCTCTCAGTTTTTGAAAAATACTATTAATAAGAATAAGTAAACTGAATATTGCAGGTATTAATGCTAGAATCTTTCCTGGAAGATCTCCTTCAGTGCCATCAAACTCAAAACCTACTTTAATATTAATAAGAATAAAAATAAATAAAAGAACAAGTATCATTCCAATTAGATTAAGAGGTTCTTGACGAGTCTCTAATTTTTTCAGAGAATCTATATCTCCCTGTTTTAAACTATTTTGATATTTGAAAATATTCAAGGAGATCTTTAATATTGAGAAAATAAGCATTCCAAATATAATATAAACAAACAATCTTGCAATAATTCCCGTAATCATAAATATTATCTCTTTTTTAAAACTCGTTAATTTCCTCTATTTTTAAAAGAATCACTTTAGGAAACATTAATTATTTATTATAATGAAGATTTTACACAAAAAAAGATTTTTGAAAAGTGAAAATACTATCAAGTAAATAATTTATAGAAGGATTCCTATTAAAAAATATAACAGATATGCAAAGTAAACATCTAAATAATTTGATAAATAATTTCATGTGAAGAGAAGAATGGAGAGAGAAAAAGAAAGAAAAAATTTATTTGATAAATTAAATCAAGCAGTATTGGATATGACAGAACAAGTTTTCGGTCAAAAAGGAAGAGAATTTGTAGAAAATACTCAATATCAGATAAAAGAATTTAATATTAGTGCAATTCGCGCTTGGGTAAATTTTACAGATAAGTTTCTTGAAGATTCAAAACTTATTGATAATGAAATTGTGAAAAAAACAAGTTCAACAGTAAAGGATCTGTTGAAACAACTAAAAATTTTAGAAGAAGATTCAGAAGAAGATTTCTAAAAAATTCTTCAGTTTTTTTCAATTTTTTTAATCTTTTTCCTATACATCCTTTAATCCATTAAATTTATTGTCGATAACTCGATCTATGATATTTGCAACAATTTTCGTTTCTGGAGTCTGATTTTTAAATGCAATTTTTGCTTCCATGAAAATCATAGTGGTTAGTGATCTAAGTATTTTTAAATTTATTGTTCCTGTATAGAAAAACACAAAAAAAATCTGTCGATTTGTGGAAAATAAATCACGTGAGATAACTAAAATGCGTGAAATCTCATTTCCTTCACCAAATTTAATTGTGGCAATATCTTGTTTGAAAAGTGTTTTTCCTATTGTTCCAATAGCACTAAGTAAACCAGATAATAATGCATCGTCGATTTGAATAAATTCATCAAAATTTCGTGAATAGAAAGGTAATCCCCCATTATCACATATTAACATAGATTTTAAACCCATAAAATACCCTCTTCCATAAAAACTATTTTTATTATCGATAACCACTTTTTAACTTTTAACCTATTTATTAGTGTGATCTAACATTATTTGAATTTTATTCTATTAGCATCGCGATTTGATAGAAGTCTTTTCTTTATCTATTTTTTTAACAAAAGATGATATGAGATAATTCACAAGTATTAATAATAATTAGAGAAATTAAAGTATTTTATCCTTATTTAAAAACATTTGATTAATTAAGTTAGAAAACTTCAAATATTAATTTTCCAATTAAAAACATTAATAGTATAGTGTTCAAAAAAATTTTCTTAATATTTCATTTATGAATTTTCTTTTTTTCTGTAAGAATAAGAACAAAACATTTTTTAACCGAAGAATAAAAAGTAAATTTGCTGAAGTTAAAAGGATCGAATTTGATTCTTTTGACCAACATTTTTCAAAAATAAAATTGCAGAGTGATAAATAATGATGAAAATAACTAAATGGTTTTCCAAAGAAGAATGCTTAGAAGCAATGAAACAATTTCCTAACAGATTCGAAGCAAAAGATCTTGATGGATTGAAAGATGCAGTTTTTTATTTCCAAGCCACATTTGGGACGATTTATTCATCTAAAGAAATGGATGAAGACGATGACAAATATGAATTATGGGAAAACCTTGCCGACAATTTAGAAGAATATGAATCTATTGCTTATTTCATTGAAATTCGCGCTGAAGGTGGACCAAAAATTATCTTCTACTTAAGCGAAGATGAACAAAAGATAGGATTATGGGAAGGAGAATGGGATAAAGAAGCAGCTAAAGAAGCTATTGAAGCAAAGAATTATGTTTGGATGGATTGGGTTCCAAGCTGTCAACTTCAAATTATGATGGGAAATCCAAATACAGATGCTCAATTCTTTAGTGGAGAATTAAAAGTAGACGGTTCAATTAAACTTGCTTCAATGCCTAGACAACTCGGTTATGATTTCTTTGAATTTTTAGATATAGAAATTGATTGAAACATCAAAAGTTAAGAATATTTTTTTAATCTTATTTTTCTTTCAATAGATTTTTTTTATTTTGAATTCTTTGTTGTTTTTTGATTTTTCGATAAAAATCTGGATTGATCCAATATTTCCTGTTTAAATCTACACTTTGAAATTTGGATTTTTCTGGATCATAATAAAATTTGAAGTTCTTTAGTATCCCAAAATCGATAAATTTTAAGGGAGAAATCATTTTTAGAGTTCCTTTATTGAGAACTGTTGATTCTTCATAAAAAATATCACAGTATTTACTTCCGACGCGTGCACCAACATAAGCAAAAATCTTACCTAATGAATAACCTCGGAACTGTTCCCCAATAATTATTCCATTAAATATTTGTCTAGAATGATATTCAGGATTCTTTTTTAAAAAAGCATTTGAATAACCTAAACATATCTGGTCTTCGTTGTCAAGTTCTAAGAATAGAAGAACAGCATAATTTCCAAAAATTTTTTCTAAAAAAGAAATATCGAATAAATCAGGATTGATTTCACCATTTCTTTTAATAATTTTTGTGAATAGTGATCCTTGTGTTGGAATCGATTCTATAATATATATTATCAAATCTAGCTGAAAATCTTTTATTAATTGACGATTCGATGGATTATTAATGGGAATTTTTAGAATTTGAAAAGTTAATCTAATTTCTTTCATTATAGAAATGATCATTTGAAAAAAATTTGGATCAGAAAAATTCTTTTTAAAGCAAAATTTGATTTTTTCTAATTTTTTCTGTATAATCTTTGCTTTTTTTTTATGGAACTTTTTTCTTCTTAATACTATATTCCATTTATCTCTCATAATAGGTGAATCTAAATCAATTCCATTTTTAAAGTGATAATAGAGAGTATTTGCCTTTTCCCATAGAGATATAATATCAGATGGCACATCCAGTGGATTAAATTTAGGATTACTCCAAATAAAACCATAAGTGCTCCTATAATAAAAACGATTGCTATTTTTTCGAAGAAATTTTTCATTATATGGATATAAATACACTGATAAATTAGTTGATAAAGAGTTTTTATTTTTCTGATAAAAATCTTGTAATATTGAAGATTCAGGGAACTCCCAAAAAATGTATGAAATATTTGATCTATAGGTAAGAATTATTTTAGAAAAAAAAGAAGAGAAAAATGATTTTTGAAAATTTTTGATTAAGGTTGGTAATTCTGTAGGATCGATCATCCATATACAATTTATCCACTCTGTTTGAGTTTCACCAAATTTTCTTGGAATATGCCTAAATATTAAAAGCCCAACAAATCTTACTTCATTCGGTAAAATTTTATTTTGAATGACTACTCTAATAGAAGAGATTTCAATAAATCTTTTATTTGTTTTTATTCTTTTCATATTTTCTAAAAAACTAAGTGCTTTTTCTCTATTAATAAACGAGATATTTTCTAAAACTTTCTTTTCTAAAAGATGTAGGTTTTCTGAATTTCCAAGAAAAATTTCTTTAAATTTATAATTTATACTATGATACGTTTCTAAAGATTGAATTTCAATTTTCATATTAGTTTTTTATATATGAAGTTTTAAATTACGAAAAAATAACCAATAAATAGAGATCAAGTAATTTTGTTGAAAAAAATGATTATTGGTTTAACCATTCAAAATTATAAAAATATCAAACCTTCTTTATATACAAAAATTGTACTAAAAATGGGTATTGATCACATTGAATATGATCCATCAATTTTTTTCGATCTTAACGATATCTTATTGTTAATTAAAAATACAAAAAAAAAATCTGTAATTCTTCATTCACCATATTATTCAGATTGGGGATATGATTTATCCAGCAAGCAACAACATGATAAAATAGAAAAATTCCTTCAAAATCTTAATGAATTTTACAAAGAACTTAGAATCAAAGCTGTTGTTGTCCATCCTCCAAAAGATCCAAATTCAGATGAAAAATTTTTTCTCCAAAATATTAATCAAATCCCAGTAACTGTTTTGTTGGAAAATTTACCTGGACAATCTTGGAAAAATTTTGAAAATTGGTATTTTTCCATAAAAAACATGGCAAAATCTAAAATTAAAGTTTGTTTTGATATTCCACATAGTTATCTAGCAAATGGAAAATCTCATATCTTTGATATTCCAGAAAAGATTTTGAATGAAATTGTTTATATTCACATTTCAGAATTGGATGGAATAAGTGATTGCCATTGGCCGTTTTATACAGCAGGAGGGAGTCTACCCATTGATAAATTTAAGGATTTTCTAAAACAAACACAATTCTCAGGAATTATTAATATGGAAATGCGACCTATCAATAAAGTAGATATGATTAATTTAGTCCGGTCTTTTTTACTTTTGCATAGATTAACTAATAAGCGAATCTATGTCCAGAAATTATTTCGATTAGGAATAAATCTAATCCCAATTCTATATTTTTTAATGAAAAATAAATTATTCTAAATTGAAATCGATATTGGATGCAACATTTGCCGGTATTCATCAAAATTTTTAATAAAATCATCTAATAATGAATAATCAAGAATTACACCCTCATTGTTAATTATAACCTCTGATATTTTATTAGATACTAAGATTATTGGATATAAATTAAGCAGTTTATATGAATTTACATTTGAATTTTGGTTTTTATTTCGATAAGTTCTTTTTATTTTTAGATGAAATTTAGAAAGAAGATTACTCAAAATCATGGGAATTGATGAAAGTACTTTTACACGTTCAAATTGATTTTGTAATGCATTTTTTAATTTTAAAGGAGAAATTGTTGAATTCTTCCATTTTTTGCCATCTATAAATAAAATATGATTATTTTTAAGTGCAACACAATCAATCTCATATTTTCGGTTGTTTGCAGAAAATCTAAATGATCTAAAGGCTTGATAACCAATTGATTCAAGTAATTCAACCAAGTATTTTTCAAATTCTTGCCATGAAATTGAAGAAAAAATGTTAGAATATGAATAATTTTTAGCTAAATCTTGGATACATTCAAAAAGTGAAGGATACTGCATCGATGTTGGGCGAAAAACATAGAACCCTTCTTTAGTACAAATTAAATCTTGAGGAATAAATGATTTCACTTCTTTTACCCTAAGTAGATCAGAAGGTAAACCATTCAAATTTAGGCTTATATTACTGTATTCGCGAAGTTCTTGTGCAGTTATATAAGTAAGAGGAAAAATCTTTGGGGGATCATATTCTTCTACGATGATTAACTTCTTTTTTAATTCAGTAATAGATAATGAAGGATCCGTCATAATTACACTCCAAATCTATTAAAGAAACCCGAAATATTATTTTTAATATATATTAGAAAAAAAAAATTTATATATCTTAAAAGGAATGGTGAATATTCTGCAAAAATCGAGTGAAAACATAATCAAAGGTATAATATTCTCGGTTTTTGAAAGTGAAGGTCCAATTCCAATTGTTTGTATTCCAGAAATCATCCCTGAACATCAACAACTTTTGATTTCCATGAAATCAATTAGTTTATTAATGGGAGAACAAGTTTATCAAGATGGACAAGAGATTGATTCGATAAAGTATTTTGGGATATTGCCTTTCCCAGATATGCAATTTACAGGATTAACTTACTTTTTCTTAATTAGTGACGAATCAGCCCGTGGTAAAGCAAAAGCAGCCACAATTTCATTATTAATTAAAGACTCTATGGCTTCAATTTTATATGAACAAATGAAAGATCTGTCCATTTTTATCTCTGAAAGTGCTAATCAAATAAATAAAATGACCACATCAGAACAAACATATGAAATAATTTTAAGATTATATGAAACCATCGATTCTTTTTTGAATAAAGTTAGGACTCCAATTAGTAGTGAAAGAAATTTAAAAATCCTTTTTACTGGACTTGATGCATCAGGAAAAACTAGTTATTTACGAGCAATCAAACAAAAATATAGCGAATTAACCAATATTAAACCAACCCGTGGAGTTGATCGCTATGAAGAACAAATATTAGGTAAAGACCTGATGGAGTGGGATGTTGGAGGTCAAATTAAATATCGCCAATTTTTCCTTAAACAAGCAGATCTTTATTTATTTGATACAAATCTATTATTTTTCTTAGTAGATATGCGTGATAGCAAACGGTTTCCTGAAATGTATGAGTTTTTTGGTAAAATTATTTCAATCTTGGAAGCTTTTAATCAGTATCCACCAATTATAGTTAATTTGCATAAAATCGATCCTGATATAGAATGCGATCAAGAAATAATACAAAATATTCCAATTGTAATAGAAGAATTGCTTAAAATTGGAAAGAAATTTCAAATAAAATTCTTTAAAACTTCCATATTCAATCCATATTCTTTAACCAAGTCATTTTCTGAAGGTTTGAGCGCCATGAGCCCAAACCGAGAAATATTACGCAGCCAAATTCGTTGGTTGGCACATAACATAAATGCTGAAGCAATTTTATTACTAAATAATAGTTCAATTATATTATCTGATTACTCTGTTGATGAACTCACTAAAAGAGTTTCAGAGATTTCTGCACCACATTTTCAGAATTTGTATAGGACATTTTCAGAGTTTAAATTATTACGGAAAAGTCAAGCAATTTGGCAAATGGATGAAAAAGTAATTCTTTTTATTCGATTAAATTTACCTCAAGAACCTGTTTTTTTAATGTGTTTAGTAAAGAACAATGCAAAAGTTTTTTCAGATTTAGATAAAGTATTACCTGAATTTGAGAGCCGAATTTTCCCTCTATTAAAATCATTTTTGTAATAAATCAATTTCTTTATGGAAAATCAGAAAAAAATAGGATTAAGGCCAATTTTCATATTTTTCAATAATTTTTACGAAACTCTCATAGATATTTTTATGTTGCTCATATAGTGCTATTGTTTCAAATATTTGGGGATTTTTAGAAGCATTTATATGATTTTCTGGAAAATAAAGGTTATACTTGCTTAATAAAGTAATTACTTCTTCTTTTGAAATAATATTTTGCAAATCTTGCTTATTTATCATAACAACTAATGGAATTTTTTCAACTATAGGCAATTCAGAAATTTCTGTCAATTCAGCAATAGAATCTTCATTTGCATTCATTTTTTCTTTTTGACCATCAAGTACCAAAACTACTGCATCTGCCCCAAAAAAAACTTTTGTTCGTAATGGTAAGAACCTTTTCTGCCCAGCTACAGTATAAATATGATAAAATAATTGGTTTTGTTTCACACTTTTAACGATTCCGCGATCAAAGTAATTTGTGGCACCAGATGGTGTTGCGATTTTTGTTAATTCTCCTTCAGGATTAATTAAAGAATCGGGAATTTCTTGTATGATCTTGAATAATGTGTCGACTGCAGTTGTTTTTCCACTTGCATAACAACCCCAATATACGATTTTTAGATATTTATCTCCAGTTTCTGTTTTTCTCACTTTATTTAATCTCCCAAATTATATGGTCTTAATTCTTCATTTATCTTTGAAAATTATAAATTTTTTAGTATTTAACAAAATTTCTTCATTGCTTACGTTTTCTTATGTATAATCCAAAAATCAAAGAAATAAATAGAAAAGATCCTAAACTTAAAATAATTTTCAACCAATTGCTAAAAATTAATACTGATTGAGGTTCTATTGTTGTATTTTTTACTTCAAAATCCATTTGAAAATCGAAATAATATTTTTGAGAATTTCCAAGCGGATATAAAAATGGAAATTCAGGAATTCCATCAGTATCATTCGTTATCAGATCTAAAGGTGGATCAATTCCTTCTTCATACCATCCACCTATAGTTGTAATCAAATGAACATAATCCATTTGATATAAATACTGCAAAGCGGATTCATTTCCATAATGAAAATAAGGTTTCCCCCATGTTGGATCGGCACTAACCCAACCTAAAGTTGGCAAATAGTATTGCACCCAAGCATGACCTGGAATTTCATTATCAGAATTAATAGAATAACTCCATTTATCTCCAGACGAAAGAGTATATTTTGGAATTGGATCTGATAATGAGCCATCAATTAGAGCAATTCCCAAAACTTTTCGCGCAGGAATTCCCGCTGCACGTAATAAACCAACCATCAATGTTGAAAATTCAGAACAATCACCTGAAAATGTGTTTATTATTTCCTTTAATGTCAAAACTTCTATAGAATCTGTGTAGTTCATAGATTTTTCAATAAAAAGATATATTGATTCAACAACTTGCTTTATATTTGTTGAATTATGAGTAATAGAATAAACCAGTGATTGCACTTGTGAATCATTTATTTCATAATATGGTTGTTGTGAAGTGTAAAATTGATAAAGCCAATCAGATGTGTTATAATCAGATAAAGATAAATTTGAAGGAATTATGTAAGAAGTTGATTTTAGGGTTACGTTATAGGTTGCAGAAAATGAAAATTCAGTGAGATCTTGATATGGATTCATATTAACTTCATAATAATCGAATGAATTATTGTAGACATCACTGGGATCAAATGAATAATTTTGATAAAATGCAGGGGGATTAAAATCTATCAATTTAGACGATTGAATATATGTATGATTTTCATTTCCAGTTTCCCATGATTTCAATCGAGGAATCCATATTTTAAATGTACTTCGATAGGGAGATTGAGCTATATAATCAATGTTATAGGTTATTTCCATGTTAACAGATTCATCTGATTGAAAAGGAACAGGAATAAAAGAAGAAGATGCTTGTACTGAAGGAATTAATGAAAGTAACAAAACTTGAATTAAAAATATAACAAAGAAGAATAAAAATTTTTTATCAAAATCATAGTAAAGTGATTTCTTTATTGTTTTATGCATATCTGATCAAGCTATTAAAATTTTCCCTCCTTTTTTTTTTGTGGGTTATTTCCTATAAAAAGAAAGTTATTTTTTTCCTTACGTGCTCCAAATGCTTGTATTAAGATTGGAGTAAAGTTTTTAGTTAATTTTCTAAATTCAACAGCTCTAAATAAATGATAAAATCGATTAACGGTCAAATTTCCTTGGGAACTTGATAATTTCCAAGGAACAATTACATCACCTACTTCAAAATCAATAGTATTGTTAAAATAAGGTTTGTCTTTACATGCATCATAAGTCATTTTTGTTATTTGATGTATATATTCTTTGATAAATCTTTTTTGTTTAAATCTCCATACAGTAATTACTATTAAGGCATTCATTGTAGATATTCGTTGAAACTCAACCATGACATTTTCTCTAGTAATACTACCTTTAATATGATGAATGCTGGCAATTGCGAAAATTCCATCTAAAGAATCTGATCGAAATGGAAGAGCACATATATCTGCTTGGATTTTCATACTATTTGATTGATTTCTTTTAAGCATTTCTCTTGATTGATCAAGATCGATTAAGATTCGGCAGTATTTTAATAAATATTCTGAATGTCGCCCAGAACCTGAACCTAAATCAGCAAAAATATATGATTTTTGATTACTTTTTTGATCAAAGTATTGATTCTTTTGAAAATATTTAGTTAAATAAGGTGTTAAAATGGAAATCAAAGGTGGCCATGGATGTTGGCGTTTATTACTCCAATCTTGTGCAATTCTATCAAACATTTCTCTTCATTAAATTAATTAATATACTTTAATATTTTAAATTAAAGTTATCGTGGCGATCAACTTGGAAAAAAAAAAAACCGAATCTAAAAATCTTGGCCCCCCATATCATTTTGAATGCACACAATGTGGAAGATGTTGTTCTGATCCAGATACAATTGTAAATTTAACTTACAGTGATATTTTACGCATGCAAGAAGAATTAAACTATAATTTAAATGATTTTTTAAAAATAATCGGATTCTACCACTTTGACCATATACCAACTGAAAAAGAATTAGAACAAATGGTCATCCCTCCAATTCAAACTGAACGAGGATTAGCCTTTGTTGGACTTCGTAAAAAATCTAATGGTAGATGTATTTTTTTATCAAAAAAAAATAAATGCAAAATCTATTCTGCC
Organism: Candidatus Harpocratesius repetitus; assembly: GCA_021498095.1. GTDB lineage: Archaea > Asgardarchaeota > Lokiarchaeia > Sigyniarchaeales > Promethearchaeaceae > Harpocratesius > Harpocratesius repetitus. The sequence continues at coordinate 3,018,083 of JAIZWK010000001.1, forward strand.
AGACCTAATTTATGTCGCACATTTCCTTTTCATTTTCATTCTCATCCTATTTCTCAACCAAAAAAGGGATTGGATATCAAAATGAATTTTACTCAAAAAGCTATCGAATATTGTCCTGGACTATCTTCAAATACGGAAATTGATAAAGTTTATTGGTTAGATATAGGAAAAATGGCAACAGCAGCCATTTTAAAAGAAGTAATATTGGTGAAAAAATGGAATAAAGCAGTTGAAGAAAAAAAAATTAAACCAATAGCAGAAAATTATTTACGAATAGTTTTAAACTTGTTTGAAAACAAAAAGAAGATAAAAATTAATAAAAAAACAATAAAAAAGAATTATCAATCAATTATTAAACGAAAATTGAAAGAAAAAAGCGTAAACAATAAATAGATTATTATGAATGATTTTTTATTCTTTAATTTTTAATGGAATTAAAGAATTTACAGTGTCAATCCCAATTTGGACCAATTTCTCTGTTTCATTCATAGATGTTTGTGATTCGGCAGTTATACGTAAAATTGGAGTTGTTCCAGATTTCCTTATTAATATCCATCCACCTTTAAAACGTAAATGTACTCCATCAACTAACGTACGTTTGAAGTCGCTGTATCCAGCTTTTTTTAAATTGTTTTCTAATTTCTCAGCTATTGTGAGATAATCTTGAGATCTAAAATGTAAATCTTCTTCGAGCTCAACATTCTTTTTCAGATATGGAAACTCTGGTATGTCTGCAAATAATTCACTAAACTTACATTTATAATGTGAAAGATATTTTAACAGAATCGCAATAGTAGCTAAACTATCTGGTGCTTTATGATCAGTTTTTTCTGGCCAAATATAAACGCCACAATTTTCCCCTCCTAAAAATGCATTATTTTTTAACATTGCTTGTGAAACGTTTATATCGCCGACTTTTGTTCGATATACATTCACTCCCAAAGGTTCTAAAACTGCTTCAATAACTCCAGATGAATTAACAGGTGTTACAACGGACAATTGTGGTCTAGATGATTTAGTAGGGTATTTTGAATTAATATATTCTTTTGCTAAAAAGGTCAAAATTCGTATAGGTTCAACAACATTACCTTTTTCATCCAAAAATACTACCCGATCTGCATCTCCATCGAATGCAATACCCATTTGTATTTTTGATGAATGTTGAATAAATAAACGTAAATCTTCTAAATTTTTTGGACTTGGCTCAGAGAGTCTACCTGGAAAAGTACCATCTGGTTGTGAATTCAAAGTAATAAAATCTAAACCTAATGCACTAAGCAATTTTGGACCTATTTCAGATGCACTACCATTTCCTGGATCGACAATAACTGTAAAATGATCATCTTCACAATGATATTGAATTCGTTTCATTATGTGTTCAATATGTCTATCATTAATACCAAAGATCTGAGTAACTGTTCCAAGTCTATTATATTCTTTTCGAACAAAAGCTCTCTCGTTGTAAATTGTTTCAATCTCAGCTTCTTGTTCTGGACTAAAGCCTAAACCCCCTTTATTCCAAAGTTTAACACCAATATATTCTGGAGGATTGTGAGACGCTGTAATCATCACTCCACAATCTGCATCGAGGAAATCAATAGACATAGCTAAAGTTGGGGTTGTAACCATTCCTATAGTATATACCTTGCATCCAGTACTTACTAAACCACTTATAATCGCATATTCAATTGCAAGTGCAGCTGTGCGAATATCCCTACCAATAACAACTTTACCAGAATTAATAGCGGTTCCAATTGCTTCACCAAGGCGAAGTGCCATATTTGGGGTAAAAGTTTGTTCTGATTTATCATATGTTGAAAATTTTTTTCGTATTCCACATGTTCCAAACATTGCATTCAAATAAATGGAATATTTAAAAAAAGAAAAATGTTTGGATATTTAAGCTCGCAATCTTAATCTCTCTTATTATTCTTTATCTCTTTGTATCCATTTATTCTATTTTAAATTCAAAAAGTGTATATAAAATTATAGAAATGTAAAAAATACAAACAATTATCCAAGATGATCTATTATTTTTTTCTATTTGATGAATTTTAGATGATACTGTTTCAGATTTACTAAAATAGAGTGAATTATAAATCCAAATGATACTTAAGGTTTTAAAAATAACCAATCCAATTCCAATAATCAAAATAATCCATAGAATAATAAGATCAATTGAATTTGGTAACAAATTTTGCGCTGTACTAAGCAAACTTGAATAATACATTTCAAAAAACTGGTAACCGGGAGAATTCTTAAAAAAGAACATTCCAGGAACCAATAATATAAATACTAACTCTACACTTGTCTTTTTAAATATTATTAATTTACCTACATCATTCTTATCATAAGCATTGATAATAGGTTCAAGCAAAGCAAATAAAATACTGTTTATTACAAGAGTTAGAATATAAAAGATTATTGCTGTCGTATAAAATAATGATTTAGCTTGAGCAGAAAAATAATAACCAGAAAGAATTAACAAAAATACTTGAAACTCGATTCCCGATATAAGGATTAAGATTCCTGCAAATTTTAGCCGATCTTGCGCCATCTTTTTACTATATTCTCTAATTAATTCAGCAAACAGCCATATTAAATCTATAATTGCCACTCCAAAAAAGATATATCCCAAAGTATGATCAAAACTTATAAAAATTGTTAGTAGTTGAAAAATAAATAATCCCATTAATGGGAAAAAAACCAAAGTTAATATACCAACAGTAAAAGAAGATGAATTTACGAAATTTTTTCTAATGGATCGTGAAAATATAAAACTAAATCCAGAAAATAAACCCAAGGTTATAAAGAATCCAAAATAATTCAAATATTTTCGAATTGATGGAATGGATGTAAAACTATATGAAAGATCTTTTAAATTATAAGAAAAATAGTCAAAAGCGACCGATAATATCAGAATAATTAATAAAAAGGTAACAAAAGAAACCATTTCTCTAAATTCTTTAAAGTAAATTGGATCTTTTTTATAATCTCCTGTGAAACTGAGAAAATATATTGAATTTAGCAAGATGATATAAGAAAGTGCAATTATAAAAATACTAGAAGATAATTCAATCAAAAGAGTCGAAATTACGATAAGCATGAACAAGAGAGATATACTTTGATTTGAATGTGAGCGTAGGATCTGATGTTTACTCACAATATGAAGAATTAAAAAGATTGTCAAAATTATGTCAGTAATTAACCAATTCGTTGAATCTTCAGGTAAAAAAATGGTTAAAAAATCTAAAAATCGGAAAGCCGGAGAAATGAGAATTAAATTTTGCATAATTAATGCAAGAATCAAACCTGTGTTTACAAGATAAAAAGAATACTTTGGTTGATGCATAAATGGAAAGATTAACAATAAAGAAAGAAATAATATCATAATTGGTAAATTATTTAAAATAACTTCAAACATTTTTTTCATCTCCTCTTTTTTTTAATTCTGGAGCTACTGCAAATTTCTCCCAAATAACAGATTCATTTTCATTAAATAACTCATTTTCTTCAATGGTAATTAAAGAGTGAAAATTCTTGTCATTAAAGATGTTTTGGATAAAGAAGATAAAAAAAGGTAATAGAATGAATACAAAGCTATTCTGAATTAGAAAAATAATAATCATAATTACTGTGAGAAAGAAAACGGAATGGAATAATGGTCGATATTTTCGTTTAGTTATTGAATTTAAGAAGAGAAAAATAATTCCTAAACCCATAAAAAGATAAATATATTCTAAATTAGCAATAATAAATTCTTGAATCGATCCCATGGTACATGTTTATTTTGTCCTAAGATTTCTTAAAATTTTCGCATTTCTTTAAAAAAAATTTGCTCATATGTGAGTGAAAATATTTTAAATTCTCTAAATGAGGATTTTATTTCATGATTATAAAAATCAATTAATAGAAGATAACATTTCTTAGGATTGAAAAAATCCTTTATAAAAGAAAGTGAAGCAGATATCTCATCCAAAATAATTGAAATTGGCCGATTATCATACCATAAGCATTTACCAATCAATAACTCTTGATTTTTTGTATTCCAAGCAACAATAGGATAATATCGAGACCTTACCCACCAGGAACCAATTTTGTCAAAATTAAACCAAGTTAAAGCCATTTTTGGAAGATATATCAAAACTTGTTCAGAAATTACGTCAACAATCTGTAAACTTAAACTTTGGTGAAGAGAATTTATAGAAAATTTATGCATAGCAATATTACTAAAATTTGGAAAAATAAATCCAAAATAAAATTGCAAAAAAGGAACTTGAATAAAATAAAGCCCAATACGTGAATTTTTTTTTGCTAAAAGAGGTAATTCACGCTTAATAATTGAAGATTGCATCAAATTTTGAAGATATTGAGACAGATCAGAACTTTTCATATTCAATTGCAATCGTATTTCTTTCAGAGTTTTCTTATTTTGTGCAATACATGCTAAAATTTCTATATATACATTTAGATTTTTGAAATATTGTAATAAAAAGTACTCCACTTCCATTTTCCATAAAGGTGCTTGTATAGATAAATTAGAATGTAAAAACTGCCATATTGGAATCGAAATTTGGTTTAAGTACTTAGGAATTCCTCCAAATAAGGCAAATGTTATTAGAGCTTCATCTTGTGAAATTGTTGGATGAAAAAGAAATAATTCATGTATTTTTATAGGCGATAATTGAAATTTGATTTGAGTAAACGATGATTGAGGGAAAACTTGATCTAAATACAGCCGGTTGATCGATAAACTATGAATAAATATGATTTTAATTGAAGTATTAGAAAGTAATTGGATGAAGAATTCGTTAAAAATTTTCGAATTCAAAATATCGAATTTATCGACATTATCAATTATAATATATTGAATTTTTTTTCCTAAAGTTTTGAAAAATGGAACTTTATAAGGCTCCAATAACTGCAAATCAGGATGAAGATAGAAGATTGATTTAAGAAAGCTATCAAACTCATCTTTTTTTCGTATATAGAAATAGAAATATGGATTATTGTTTACTATGTTCAAAACAGAAGTCGTTTTCCCCACTTGGAAAAATCCAAATATATGAATTACAGAATAATTTGATTCTTGAATTAAATCTTTTAATTGTTGATATTGATCTGTTTCGATAAATTTCAAGGGAAAATCTTCATTTTTTTGTTTTTGGGCAATAATACTTCTTTTCTTCTTTACAACATGTTCTTTCTTTGATGTTTTCCTTTTTGTTACCATTGATGTGCTTTTTAATTTCTCTAGATCATCCAAGAAACTCAACTTTTTACCACATCCTGCTCAATAAGTTTCAATAAATCTCGATCCAATATTTCACTGGCTTTTAAAAAAGAGTCTATTGTTATTTTATTAGAATTATGTAAAAGTTGAGTCAAGCGCTCATAAAATTCATATAATTGAGCGATACCTTTTTTTAAGTTTCTTCCTGTTAAATTCGATTGAATCGGAACGAGTATACCTATTGTTTTCTTATCCTTTGGATTCAAAATATCTACACCTAAAAAATATATTATAATCTACTTAAGTATTACTTAAGTAAACTTAAGTATATTAATCTAAGTGTTTTTTTTTTAGAAATTAGAATCTAATAAATTCCATTTACTTAAGTTAATGAAAATTATACTTAAGTAAAAAAGAAGGAAGTATTTATATCAATTAAACAAGAAGAAAAGTAAAATATAGAATAGAAGATGATCCAGATAATATGTGAAGAATCCTTAATTAAAAAGAAGATAAGAGCTTATTTGGCTTAAATTTAAAATTCGGAACACCCAATACCTCGCATTTCTTTGATCCAAGAAAAACAGCCAAGTTTAACGCTCGTTCTAACGAAAATGAATTAAGTATACCAAATATTATTCCTGCATTAAATGCATCTCCAGCTCCTGTAGTATCTTTAATTATTAAATTTTCAGGTGGTTTCTGAAAATAATATGTTTTTTTATCAACTAATATTGCTCCTTTCTTGCCACATTTCATGCAAAGATATCCAATATTAACAATTTTTATAAAATCATGTAAAATACGTAATTTTTCGAAAGTTGAAAGAATGAGGAATGATTTTAATGTTTTTACATTCCCTAATAAGAAAAAAAGGATTCCAAATTCTTCTTCATTTCCCAACAATATTCTCAAAGATATTTTTTCAAATAGGGATAATAATGCATTTCTTAAATAATCTTTATTTATATCATTCAAATCATCAACTTTCGGTAAAATACCACTAATATCCATTGAAAATAAGTGAGGTTGTATCTGTACTAGGTTTTCAAGCGTTTTTTGGGAATGATTAAAATGAATCAAGCCATTTTTAAGAAGTTTAGAATAAGACGAATCGCAAATTATTTCTGATAATTTGGAAGATACAGATGGAAATCGTTTAATTGATCGTTCACCTTGAAAATCCAATCTAATTTCGGTTCTACCTGAATTTCCTTCAAGTATTTTGATATTAGCCGCACTAATTTCTACTGATTTCAAGGCAGATATAATTTTTTCAGCCAATTTATCAGTTCCAATTGTAGAAATGAGATTCACCTCATAATCAAGCGGATAAAGCGTATTTTTCATTAACTGAAGTAGAAAAAAACAAGTATTTGCAGCACTCCCTCCTAAAAAAGAAACACTTTCCCCATTCGCAAGCATGTATTGATCCCAATTCAACGATCCGATACAAAAAAAAATGTTTTTCATGAAATCACGATAATCCTGTAATTTTGTTAAAAGATTTTTAAAAACTTTTTTTATTTTATTCTTCAAGAGTTAATCGAATTGGGCAATGATCAGATCCATAAATTTGATCTAGTATTTCACTAGCTTTAACTTGTGGAAGAAATTCATGATTTACAATAAAATAATCAAGCCGCCAGCCAACATTTCGTTCTCGCGCGTTTGATCGATAAGACCAATATGTATAATGCCCCCCATCAGAATTAAAATATCGAAATGTATCAATGTAGCCGCGATTTAAGAGTTCGGAAAAAGAAGTCCGTTCTTCGATAGTAAAACCAGCATGTTTTTTATTTGATGCAGGATTTGCAAGATCTATTTCTTTATGTGCAACATTAAGATCTCCGGTTAGAATTATCGGCTTTTTATCTTTCAATTCATCAATAAAATCCCATAATGCTTGATTATAGCGCAATTTATATTCCAATCTTTTTAATCCATAGCCTGCATTTGGAAGATAGCCATTGATGAGAAAGAATTTTTCATATTCCATTGTGATTAAACGTCCTTCGAGATCTAGATCTTCTTCATGATTTATTCCGAACATTACAGCTTTTGGTTCCATCTTGGTTAATATCATAGTTCCCGAATAACCATTTTTTTTGGCAGGATTCCAAAACATCTGATAGTTCTTCATAATGGGATGTTCTATAAAATTAGGATCAAGAGTTTTTTCAGACACTTTTACTTCTTGAAGGCAATAGATATCTGCACCTTCTTCTTTTAGAAAATTCAGTAAACCTTTCTTTAAAGCAGAATTTAAGCCATTTACATTCCAAGAAATAATTTTCATGCGCATTTAACTATATCACTCAAATATAGAAAAAAGTTTTTGATAACTCAACCATAAAATTACCTATAAAATTGATTTTTTGATCAGTCACTAATTCACTTTTAAGATGATAAATATGACTAAAATTCTTTTAATTGGTAATGGTGCCCGTGAACATGCAATTGCAGAGGCACTTGTCAAAGGTGGTGCTGAAATTTGTGCCTTTATGGCTAAAATGAATCCAGGTATTTCAGCACTCTGTAATAAAAACGTAGAATTGGGAAAATTAACAAACTTTGCAGCAATTACAACTTTTGGAAACAAAAATAAGGTTGAATTTGCAGTTGTAGGTCCAGAAGCACCGCTAGCGATGGGAATTGTCGATGCATTAAAAGCTCAAGGAATTCCAACAGTAGGACCCACTATTGAATGCGCCCAATTAGAAAGCTCTAAAATTTTTGCCAGATCCTTATTAAAAAAATATCACATTGAATCAAATATTCAATTTGAAACATTCAAAAAAATGGAATCTATACCAGAATTTGTTGAGAAAATAGGCAAAGAAAACGTGGTTGTTAAACCTGATGGTTTAACTGGTGGAAAAGGCGTGAAAGTATGGGGAGATCACCTTCATTCTGAAAAGGAGATCTATGATTATTGCCAAGAAATTTTTGATCAAAATGGGCGCGTTGTTATTGAAGAAAAATTAGAAGGAGAAGAATTTACTTATATTTGTTTTGTTGATGGAAAACACGTGGTTGGAACTCCAATAGTTCAAGATAACAAACGAGCATATAATGGAGACAAAGGTCCAAATACAGGAGGAATGGGATCAATTTCTTTTAGTGATCATTTACTTCCATTTATTACAGCTGAAGATGTAGAATATGCCAGAAATCAACTGGAAAAAGTAATTCAAGCAGTTTATAACGAAACTGGAGTTGAATACAAAGGATTTCTTTATGGTCAATTTATGAAATCCAATAAGGGTATAAAAGTTGTTGAATTCAATATCCGGTTTGGAGATCCTGAAGCTATGAATATTCTACCCATTTTGTCATCAAATTTCGTGGAAATATGCCGGCAAATTTTAGCAGGAACACTTAAAAATGAAATAATTTTTGATACAAAAGCAACAGTATGTAAATACTTAGTACCAGATGGATATCCAATAAATCCTAAGGCGAATAGTGAAATAATAATTGATGAAAAAGCCTTGAAAGAAATTGGTGCAAAAATTTATTATGCATCAGTTAGTGAAGAAGAAGGAAAGATTTACACTTCCACTTCCCGCGCTATTGCTGTACTGGGAATTGCTGATTCGATTGATGAAGCTGAAAAAATAGCAGAAAAAGCCACTCAATATATTCAAGGTGATTTATTTCACAGAACAGATATCGGAACTCAAGCAGTAATCGATAAAAGAACCCAGCATATGAATCTTATATTGCAGAAATAAAAATATCAATTCATTTTATATCTTTTTTTATAATAATTCCTTCATAAAATGAGCATTTTCACTATCTTTAAAGATAATGTGATAGTTTTCTTTTTGGTAAAAATTCATAGCAGAAATCCAATTATGGCATGTCTCAAGCACTATTTGATTATATCCTTCTGAAATTGCAAAATTTTCTAAAAAAATAAGAATTCTATGGGCAATTTTTTGTCTTCGATATTCTTTCATTACATACATGCGAACAATTCGTGCTGTATTAACCGATTCCTTTATTATTGCACCTGTACCTATCATTTTACTTTGATAGATTGCTACCACAAATATTTGACGATTTGTGTAATAAAAAACATAAATATTATTTAAATCAGGATTTTTTGACATATCCAAAGCACCCCATCGCTCCTTCAATCCTTTCATTATTATATTCTGAGCTAATTTTGTCTCATTTCTTTGAATTTGCCTAATAATTAGGTTTTTTTCTTCTTTTTGGGTGTTTTTCGAAATCATTTCCAACAAAAAGTAATATTTAATTTACCATAAAATTCTAATGGATCTCTTCTCATTAAACATATATTATGAATGGATTAGATCCTACCATCCATCAACGAAAAGATGAGCATATTTTAATTTCATTGGAGAATAATGGATATACTACTGGAACTACATGGTTGGATCTTGTGAAATTAATTCATGATCCGTTACCACTATTAGATTTCTCAGAAATTTACACATCAACCTATTTTTTAAAAAAAAAAATTTCTTCACCTATTTTTATTGATGCCCTTACAGGAGGAACTGATCTAGCATACAAAATTAATCTTTCTTTATCAAAATTAGCTGAAAGAAAAAATATACCAATTGCAGTTGGAAGTCAACGTATATGCTTAACAAACAGTGATTGTCTGGAAAGCTTTAAAATAGTTCGAAAAACAAATCCCACTGGTGTTGTCTTAGGAAATATTGGAATATCTCAAATAATTGAAATGAAATCTTTTGAAAATATTGATAAAATTATTTCTTTAATCGACGCAGACGGTATTTGTATTCATTTAAATCCATTACAAGAATTAATTCAAAAAAAAGGAAATCTACACTTAAAACAAGGAATTGAAAAATTAATTCAATTACAAGATTATTTAAAAGTTCCAATTATTTTAAAAGAAGTCGGCGCAGGGATGTCAAAAGAATTTATCTTAAGAGCTTTTAATCAAGGTTTTAACTTATTCAATGTATCAGGTTTTGGTGGTACGAATTTTACTTTGATAGAAAGTGATAGAGCTAAGAAGAAACATGAAATAATTAATTATTATTCTGGCCAAACTTTTGCCCATTGGGGAATCCCTACTGCAGCAAGTATTTTAGAAGCAAAATCAGTACTTCAAGATAAAGCTTATTTAATTGCAAGTGGAGGAATACGAACAGGACTGGATGTTGGAAAATGTCTTAGTTTAGGCGCTAATCTTTGTGGACTAGCTTTTCCATTTCTAAAATATGCTCAACAAAGCGAGAATGCATTAGAAGATTTTTTTGATAAATTACTATATGAATTACAAATCTTAATGGCTCTTTCAGGAACTAAAGAACTTTCACAAATTCAAAATATTCCAAAAGTTTTATTGCCTCCATTAGATATTTGGGTTAAGCAAAGAAATTTATTTCTAAAATAAGAGTTATTGTTAGATAAAATAAAAAAATATAGAATTAAAATTTAAAGAATTTAGTTATAAAGAATCAAAGATAAAAAAAATGAGGAAAGATCATAATGGATTTTCAAGAATTGCAAGAGGACATTAAACAGAATATAAAATATATTAATGAATATATCATAAATAACATCAGAATTGAAAATGAAACTCTTTTTCAAGCTTGTATTCATTTATTTAATGCTGGAGGAAAAAGAATTCGACCTTATATTATGAGAACTGTATACTCGTTATTTAAAAAAGATAATTCTCTTATTACTCCTATTGCTTCAGCTATTGAAATATTACATACTTTTACTTTGATTCATGATGATATTATGGATCAAGATGAATTCAGGCGAGGATTTCCCACAGTGCATACAAAATGGGATGAAAATATTGCAATTCTTGCGGGAGATGTCTTACACTCTTTGGTATTTTCAATAATTGGCCAATCAGATTTTAGAAAAGAAATCCAGACTCGAATAATGATAGATTTTTCTAAGACTTTAATTAAGATTTGTGAAGGTCAAACCATGGATCTTCAATTTGAAAAACAAGAAAATGTCACTATCAATGAATATTTAAAAATGATTTCTCTTAAAACTGGAGAACTTCTTGCATTAAGCGCTCGTACTGGCGGAATTGCTGCTGAAGTTGATGAAGATTTGATCAATCATCTTAGTAACTTTGGATTGAATTACGGCCTTGCATTTCAAATTATTGATGATATTCTAGGAATTATAGGGGAACAAAGCAAATTGGGTAAACCAATTGGAAGTGATCTTAGACAAGGAAAAAAAACATTTGTGATTTTTTATGCTTTAGAAAACTCTTCTGAGGATGAACAAAAAATATTAAAAGATATATTACGAACTCATAATTTATCAGAAGAAAAACTAAAAAAAGGAATTGAAATAATTTCAAAATCAGGGGCAATTGATACTGCACGAAATTTGGCAAATAAATATCTTCAATCAGCTCTTGACAATTTGGAAAAGTTACCATCAAGTAATGGTAAAAATAATCTAATTCAATTAACTAAAAAATCACTAAATAGAAAATTTTGATAATGATTTAATTAAAATACAGTAGGAAAACAAACAAAAATTTCAAATTCATCTTTGAATCAACTGATTTATGGTAAAATTTAAAAAATCAATGGGATCATAATATTATTGGTAAAATGATTGATTTTTCAGATGAAGAATCCAACTTTGATTATAAACCGAAATATGAAATCTTCCATAGTTTGATGAAGAATCGTATAAAGGAGATTTTACTGGTATCAAGTGCATATGATAATTTTATCTTGGAAGAAGATGGTAGATTATCTGACCAAATATATGCAGAATTTCACGATCTAAACTTAAGGACATTACCCCATATTACTAGAGTTTCATCTGTAAACGAAGCAATTAATCAACTTAAGGAAAAAAAATTTGATTTAGTTGTTACTATGAGAAGGCTATTTGAGATAGATCCATATGAATTTGGAAAACAACTTAAAGAGATACAAGACATTCCTGTTGTTCTATTGCTTACAAGTCTTTCAGAAATCAATTTTTTCCCAGATTTTTGTAAAAAGAGAGAAGGTATAGATCTAACATTCCTATGGAACGGAGATAGCGCTATATTTATCTCATTAACAAAATTGATTGAAGATCGAATGAATTTGAAATATGATACAGAACATGGGCTTGTCCGTGTTATTATTATTATCGAAGATTCCATTAGATTCTATTCATTATATCTTCCTCTGATATACAGCGAAATTATGCGGCAAGTTCAATTTTTAATTCACGAAGGTGTAAATGATTACTATCGACTGTTACAAATGAAAGCACGACCGAAAATTGTTTTAACACATACCTATGAAGAAGCAATGAAGTTTTATGAAGAATATAAAGAATATATAATAGGAATAATCTCAGATATTGAATTTCCACGAAATAACAAAATCGATAAAAATGCAGGAATTGATTTCATTAAAATGGTAAAAGATGAAGCTCCAACAATTCCTGCGATTTTACAATCTAGCAATATCCAATATGAGAAAAAAGCGCATGAGATCAATGCTTATTTCATTCATAAAGAATCTAAGACACTATTAGAAGATATAAGGAATTTTATGATTCAATACATGGGTTTTGGTGATTTCATCTTCAGATTAAAAAATGGCAAACAAGTAGGCAAGGCATCTAATTTACGGGAATTTAAAGAGGAAATAGAACATATTCCAATTGAATCTCTATATTTTCATGCAACTCATGATAATTTTTCTGGATGGTTAATGGCCAGGGGAGAATTTAGAGTTGCTTCAATACTAAAATCAAAACATATCGAGGATTTTAAATCATTAGAAATGATCAGAAAATTCTTACTTGAATCTGTTCAATATTTGCTAGTTCAACAGAAAAATGTCGTAACTGATTTTAGAAGAAACAATTATAATCCAGAATCAAATTTTATAAGATTAAGACCTGGTTCTTTAGGAGGAAAGGGAAGAGGGCTTGCATTTCTCATGTTTATTTTGAATCCATACAATCTTACTCATTTTCCAACAGTTGAAATTTCAATTCCGCAAACGATTGCTATTGGTACTGATGAATTCGATAATTTTATGAAAAGAAACCATTTGTATGAAATTTCTCTATCCAATGAGTTGGAAGAAGAAGAACTTTTTAAAATTTTTAAAAAAGCCAAATTATCTAAAAGTTTGAAAGAAGATCTAAAAATTATTTTAAAAGATTGGAAAAATCATCCAATTGCTGTAAGAAGCTCATCTATAGTCGAAGACTCACAATTTCAACCATTTGCTGGAGTATTTGGAACCTACATGATATCAAACCAAGAACGAGACCTAAATTCACGTTTAGAGCGAGTTCTTGAAGCAATTAAAATGGTTTATGCATCTACTTTCTCGAAAATGGCAAAAACTAATAGTAAAGCACTAAATTTGCGTATAGATGAAGTAAAAATGGGAGTTTTAATTCAGAAAGTTGTTGGTCGAAAATATGCAGAGAGCCAGCATTATTATCCAAATTTTTCAGGAATTGCAAGTAGTTACAATTATTATCCCGTAGGTAAAATGAAGTCGCATGATGGTATTGCTTTTTTAGCGTTAGGTTTAGGAAGAACAATTGTTAATGGAGGTTTAGCGAGAACTTTCTGTCCAAATTATCCAAAACTTCAGATTTGTTCTGATGTAAAAGAACAATTAAAAAGTAGTCAAACAGAATTTTTTGCGATTGATTTAAACACTAAAACCAAACATATTAAAAATGAAGAGTCTTATCTTGTAAAATTAAATATTCTTGATGCAAAAAGAGATGGAAGTTTGGAGATGATTGCTGATACCTATAACATCCAAAATGATGTGATTCAATCAGGTTATTGGGACGAAAAAATAGGTCCACCAATAATCACTTTTAATCGTCAATTGTTATACGACGATTCTTTTCCTTTACCTAAAATAGTTAAAGAAATACTGATTCTCGGTGAAAGAACAATGGGATGTCCTGTTGAAATTGAATTTGCGGGTAATTTTAGACAAAATGAGCAGGAAAAACATTCATTTAATTTACTTCAAATTCGACCTAGTATTGAAATTTTCCAAAAAGAAATTGAAGAAATTGAGTTAGGAGAAAATGAAAAGATATTAGCATATTCTTCATCTTTTTCTGGTAATAATATTATTAAAAATATTCAAGATATTGTATACATTAAGCCAGCAAATTTTGATGTTCTTAAAACTTTAGATATGGTTGCAGAGATTGATGAATTTAATAATAAATTAGTTTCCCAGAAAAAACCATATCTACTAATCGTATTTGGCCGACTAGGCACATTTGATAAATTTTTAGGAATTCCAGTTAAAGAATATAATATCAGTGGTGCAAAAGTTATTATTGAAACAGGGACAAAAGATTTTCAAATAGAAAAAAGCCAAGGAACACATTTTTTTCAAAATATGGTTAGTATGAAAACAGGTTATTTATACATTAATCATAATTCAGAAACAGATTTTATAGATTGGGAATGGCTTGAAAAACAAAATATTTCGGAGGATAAGCAATATTTTGCCCATATAGAATTCTCTGAACCTTTAACTATTATACTAGATGGAAAACGAAAAATTGCATTGATTCAGAAACCAGAAAAATAAAAAAATACAGAAAAACAAAAGTTGATAAACACTAAATTCAAATAAATTGAAAAAAAGAGAGTATTGAAAGATGGCATTTACTTTACCTATTAAAAAGCGAAAATGTCCACGATGTGGAGAAAAGATCTTAGATTGTTTCGTTGAAATTTGTCCAAAATGTGGTTTTCAATTAGATAAAACCCCAAAACCTACTGCGCCAGAATTTTTTCTAAAAAAGAGTCAAGAATTTCTTGAAAATGTGGAAAATTCTACTAATCAAGAATATCACGAAACAAAAATTCAAAAATTTAAAAAATCAAATGTTTCGAGTAAACAAAATGCACATCTTTCTTTCATAAAATCTTTGAAAATTCAAAAAAATCCTGAGATAATTTCCAGTTCATTTGAATCCAGTCAAAAAGAAGAAAGAAATTCCTTAAAAATAAAGGATTTTAAAATTCAAAAATTAAAAATCGATGGATCTATTGCCAAATTAAAAACAGATACAAAAGTAACACGTATACAAGTTGAACAAGAAAAGATACCTTTAGGTATTTCAGGTGAATACATCAAGTATATTGGAATAATTACTAAAGAACGTGAAAAGATATTTAGCTTAAACAAGACTTTTACATATTTACTTGATTTATCGATAAATTTGGAATATATTGCAACTTCTATCTTAAGTGGTCAACTAGATCGGATGTTTTTAGCTTCTAGTGATGGAAAAGAACAAGAAATCTGTTACTTTGCAGAACAAAAAGAATTTTTATTTGTTTTATATGGAAAAATCCCTGAGAAAAAGGCAAATTGGCTCACACAACAACTAATTATATCTGTAAAGGATTATTTTCATCACAAAAATATTAATCAAATGACTAAGTTGGAAAAATATGAAATTAGTCAAAAATTCCGATCAAAAATTAAATTCCTTTTAGAAACGATAATAGATCTTAATGATGTTTTTACATCCACTCCAATAAAAACACTTTCAAAAGGTTTTAGGGTAGATTATTTTGGTCTTAGTTATCAATCAATCGGTGTTTTATCCAAAATGATTACGACTGAATTAAAACTTAAGGATTTACCACCACTTTCAAGTGTAAATGAGGATGATTTTGATGACATGATTGAACTACAAGAAGCAATAATAACAGCTAAAGTAGAAGCTATTGCTGCAAATACTTTTGCAAATACATTAATGACACCAGAATGGATATCAGTCAAGTTAGGGTTTCAACAATATCGTTTTATCATTTTTTCACATATAAATGACTATTATTTGTCTTTATTAGCTGAAGGAAACTTAGAATTACGTAAAAAAATCTTTTCTGAACTTACACCCCTATTGATGAATCTAACGAATCATCCTTTCGTTGGGATTCTTACTGAATATTCTGAGGCGGCACCTCGAATTGTTGAATTTTTACAAAAAATGAATAAAACTAAATTTGATTCCTCTTAAAATTCAACATTATAGTAGCTAAAGGGAAACGAAATTTTTTAACACCTAAAAATCTAATACAATAGTAAGAAAGAATATAGAGCATTTAGAAAAACAGTGGGCCCATATGAGTGAACGAAGAATAAATGTAATTTGTCCTATATGTAAAAATGCAGGGAGAATTCCCGTTCCTGTGGATGTTGTCAAGAAAAAAGAGACCGGTGCGACATCAGTGTTTATTCCAGCAGGAATGGTCTGCGAACATTCATTTTATGCATATGTAGATAAAAATTTTGATGTACGCGATTATTTGGTACTGGAATATTCCTTAATGGATGATGAAAAGAAAGTCGAAAATCTAAAAAATGACATTTTAAGACGTGCAGATGAGTTTAATATCACTTATGCTAATGTTACCAAATTTATTAGCGAAGATGATTTACGTATTTTACTTTTTGCTGGATTTATAGGAACTCAATTACTTCTCATTGAAAATGATACAGAATCTGAACGATTTTGCGTTTTATTTACTTACCTCTCTAAATTATTCCCAACAGTAGCACGAGATGCCAAAATTTTTCCAGCAGATCAATTCTTAGAATACAATGATTCACATAAGGAAAAACTGAAAAAATTTACAATTTATAATGTAGTTTATAAGTTAATAGTCCAAAAACCTTTCAGTGCAATTTCTACCGAACCCTTAGAATATTTATTTGATATGATCAAGAAAACACCTCCTAAGCTTCAAATAGTTTATGCAAAAAACTTCTTTGATTATCTAATCAAGTTTTCTGAAGAAATCAAAAAAGGAGATATGCAAAAAACAGATAAAATTCAAAAAACCCTTCGAAAAAAGTATCCTCGACAAGCTGAATACTTCACACCAGAATTAATTCAATTAATGCGTGATCGGAATGAAATCATTGAAAAACTTCAAAAAGTCGAGGGTGAAGCAGAAATCGTTTTGAAATTAGATGATAAAACTTTATTCATGTATAATGATGAAACACATATCAGACAGGCAGAGATGTTGCCAGATCTTTTAGAAAAGCATACTTTACGAACGTTACGAAAGGAAAAAACAATTACACTCAAACATTTGATTGATGAATTACGAAAAATTGCAGCTGATCAATTATTAAAATTTGATTATGCGCGTGTGCCAGATATACTGGATGAATTTGTGATTAAAGGTTATATCATGAAATTATAAATAAAAACAAAAAATTTTTTTTCAATTTTCTTTGATTATAATTAAATTCTTTAATTTTCAATATAATATTTCTTTGATCTTTAATCAAATGAAAAATCATCTTGAAGTATTTTCCAAAATCGTTCAGCTAACGCTTCACAATTTGCTTTAGCTACTCCAGAAATATCAGTAGATTTTCTAAAATCTGTAAGTTCCATTTTCTGACTGGTTTCTGTAGGAAAATTTGCCATCAAAACAGGATGACCCAATGCGCCAATCACAATCATTCCTTGAATTAATGCATATTGGATGAGTGAATTTTGGACTACATTCAATCCCCCAGCGCGCAATCCAGAAGTTACAATAACAGAAAAGAGTTTATTCTTAAGTTTATATTTTGCCATTTTTAAAGGTCGGCTGCGATCAATTAAATCTTTTACTAATCCTGAAACATTTGAAAAATAGGTTGGTGTTGCGATAATAATTGCCGATGCTTTTAGCATTTTTTCCGAAATTATTTTAAAATCATCATTCTCATCCAAAGGACATAAATAAGGCTTGCGAAGACAATTATCACAAGCCGAGCAATGTTTAACACGAAAATCAGTCAAATGCATAATTTCAATGTCTATTTTCTGCATTTGTTTATTATTTTCATTATCATTCAAAGATTGAATTTTATCTTGAAATATTTTCGCTAGTGAATAAGTTAATCCATTTTTTCGAGGAGAACCGTTTATAATCAATATAGATTTATTCATGTGTTATTTTTTCTCTTGCTCCTTAAAAAAGAATTCGATTTACTCTTTACGGATGAATAATTAAGAAATTTATTATAAAATAGAAAAAAGAGAACAACAGAAATTTATGGAGATTCTAAAGATTTTATCGGAACAATTATAGTAAAATGCGATTTGTACAATTCAGAATGGCTCAATTCTTTAATTTCATCCAATAAATCAACTTCCATTTCCCCTTCCTTCATCCGAATAAATGTATGATCTTTATATTTATGTTCTTCATCAACAAATACATCAACCATTTGAATATGGTCTGCTTCTAAGTTAGGATTGAATGAAATATTCATAGAAAATAATATGTCTGCCTTTGGATCTTCAAGTAGAAACAAAAATTTTGCCTGTTGACTTACAATCATTTCACCGAGATTGAAGAATAAAGATTCAACTCCAGTAACAATCGCTTTTGTTGCATTTTTCCCTTTCAATATATTTTTGGTATAATCTTGCATTTCTGGTGTAAGGATTTTAAATTTACCTGGAAGAAGATTCTTTCTCTCATAATCACTTAGATATTTGGTAAATAAAGGTGAAGTGGGTTCATTAATGAATGTATCAGAAATTCTCTCACTTTTATGATAAATAACCATTTGATGATGATATGATAACCCAGACATTACTTTTGTGTAATACATTTTCTTTTCAGGATCATATGGAAGAATAAGGCGTGTTTTTGCACCCATTCCCAACTGTTGCATCATGGCTTCAGGACCACCGGCATCTAAATTTAAAATCAGAAGAAGAAATTTTCGAAAATCAGAAATTTCGAAATAATTATGAAATTCTTCAAATTTTGTAACTGCAAATTGATATTTTTCTAAAGAGTTCATATTTAAGATTAAGAAAGGATCTCTTTAAAAGAGTAGTAATTAAGCACTTTGGCTCACTTTTTCAAATAATAAACTTAAAATTTTCATCTTTACTTAAAAATCACGCTGAATAATTGGCAAATCTTTGACATATTTATCAATTTTCATATAAGGTAATTTCTTTGAAAGTAATGGGGAATCTCGATTATCGATCCAGTATTCTACTAAAATAGTTGGCATTTTTCCACCATATTGAGCAAAATATTTAACCCGATGATGACCATCATGACATACATAGTTATAACGACTATCATCCTTAATAAGCCAGACAATAACTGGTGGAATCGGTTTTTGAGTTTGTATCATGTAAGGAATACCTGCTTTTAGCATCTCATAGGTATCGTAATCAAGTGAATCCTCAGTAGCCCAAACCATATGAGGATTGATAAAGGTTTGCCTCCAACTTAATCCTTGACCATTAAAGAGTGGTAATCGTAGCTGCATTAATACTTTTTGAATACCTCGCTCAATATCAAACTCCACACCCCACATACTATGCTGTAAAAATGAGAGATAAGCCAATTCGGGAACCATGGGATCTTTCACGCGTAAGAACATTTTTCGAATATCTGAAAGCGAAAAATGTTTTAAATGCTCTGGAGTAAATTCAGAAACATTAATGAACTGCCATTTAATTTCGGGTTTTTGAAATTGCATGAAATGATCGCCATTTAATTTTGAAGATTATTTTTAATTAATCTCTTGTTTTTATTTTCATTTTTTTATAATCTTTTTTTTGAGTAATTCTCAATAGACATTTTGATAAGATGTCGTTTCATTATGGATATCTATGATTTTCTATTAATTTTTATTAATTTATATGAATTTCTATGAAATAATCACAGAAAAATTCCGAGTGCGGGATACAGGTAGATCTATCACGCGTTTTTGAATTTGGAACGCATATCGGAATTTGTCTTCCATTTGATCATAATTTCCAATGGGTTCTAGCAGCACCACTTGAACCCTTTTTCGTATACGGTGAAAAAAATATGCGCGATGATGACCATCATGTACAATCATTCGCATCTTTTGTGAATCGAAAAAATTCCAGACAACAATTGGAGGAAAAGTATCTCCAATACTTTGAGTATATTTATAAGCTGCTTCAACCATTATCAATTTAGCACTTTCTAAACCATCTTGCGAAGCCCATAGAAATGCAGGTTCGACCATCTTCAAACTTGCAATGACATTGCGTTCCTTAACATTTAACTGCTGACATGCAAATTTTTTTAATGATTCGGGTGTTTTTCCCTTTAACCAATGCGTTCTTCTTAAAAATGAATCATATCCTACCTTATTATCAATTGGATTCTTAGATATTAACAATTGATAAATATCCATTGGATTTTTATGATATTTTAATGAAGATCTGGATGGTGAGCCTGAAAGCGGAGGAGTCATAAAATAGTTGCCTTCGAATGCACAGAATTATTAGAATTCATGTGTGATACAATTTGTCATTGGTTTTGATTGGTTAAATATTTTTATTCGCTTTTTATTTTAATTATACTCCTAAAAGTGAATAGAATGTCAATCCAATAATTGCAACACCAGATAATATTCGAAGTATTGGGCGATATTTTATCCTTATTTGGTTAATCTTTTCTGATTCACTTCCACGAAGCAAGAGAATTAAAACAATTATTAATGGAAGAATTAATCCTAAGTAGAAAAATCCTAAATTTAAAGCAAAGAAAATAGGATTTTCGACTAACCCCATAAATAACGAAATCATTATGGCGCCAATGCAGGGAATTTTGATTAATGAAAAAATGAATCCTAATATAAAGCCATAAATAAAAGATCCTTTACGTAGCATTTTAGATACAAACTTTTTTACTAAATCTGGTGTAGAAAATAACTTACTTTTCTCAGAAAATGAATCAAGAATATACCAGATTCCCAATCCAATCATAATACCTCCCAAAATCCACTTAAAGCCAGTTAAATAAATCAAATTTGCTAATGCTTCAAACGTGCCTATAATTATCAAACCAAGCAAAATATACATACATATTATTCCTAACGACAATCCGGAAAAAATTTTTACAAATTGACTCTTGTTTAATTTTTCTGCAGAAAAACTTGGTGTTACAACAGCTAAAATCAGAATAATACAAGGAGATAATCCTGTTAACACACCAGAAACGAACGAAATCCATGGTGTAATTTCGTCTCCATGTAAATTCTGATTAATTCCACCAGAAGTGTAATTTACCATAATATAATAGGTTGATTTTAATTGATCATATGTAATTTTGCTATATCCTAAACCAATTGCATAGTCTTCCTTTAAAAAAATCACCCCTGGTGTTCCAATACGAGGTAACCTAAGATTATTTAATCGAGAGTAGTAGTATGATTCATTTACACCATATAAAACCGCGATTTTTGTGTAATTTACAGTAAAATCCATCAAAAAGCAATCAATTACAGCCTCTTTTTCAATGCAAAGAGAGCAACCAGGTTGATAATAGTATTCCATATAAATTGCGGTTGAATTATTGCTTGAATTTGTTGATATATTATTATTAGAAATACTTGCAGAAGATTGAACTAAATTAATTTGGTCCTCATTAATTTTTTGTGAAGGAACAAATATTATCAAGCAACAAATTCCACTAAATAATATTGTCAGTAATATTATCTTAAGTATAATTTTATTTCTGAGCGGAAATGAATGCGCAACTGAATCAGATCTACCGCATTTTGGAAAGTTACCATGCAATGTGATCACTAAAATGAGTGAATGCGCAATTTAATAATCTTTTCATATTTATTAAAATAATTTAAAATGTACGTATCCAGAAATCCAAGCGCTTTTGTTTGTGGATATAAGGAAGAAGATTACTAGCATGTTTCCAATATTCTAGAGGAATGGATAATTTGGATTCAACTCTAGTCAAAGCGGATTCTAGAGTTTCATGCATTTTTACATTATTACCTTTCCAACCATTAGCTAAAGCTTGTTTTACTGTCTCTCGAATTACCCACACACCAAGAGGGACCACATATCCACCAGATACTTCTCTAAAAACAATTACTCGTGCCTGGCGTCTACTTTTAACTAAAAATTCTTCAATTTCTTTTCGCGCTGCATAATAAGCACCAGTTACATGATCAGCATATTTTTTTCTTCCTTGCTCAAATTCAAAATCATTCACAATCACCGGTTGAATTGCTTGCATTGGGAGATTTAAACCAGGAATTGCTTGATTCCAAATGGATGATTGATTCCAACATTCGTTCATTTCATATGCCCACGGTCCTGGAATAAAAATAATAACAAATTTATTATCAAGATATTCCCCGTAAAATGAATAATACTTATCTATAGATGGATAATGCTGAAGTTTTTTCTTCAAATATTTACCAATTATATCATCCACTGCAGTAATACTCCAACGCGTCGGCACTAAACGACGGTTTTGTTTAACCCCTAATAAACCAGCAGAAAAGATGCGTTGAATGGAGGTTACATTTAAAGAATCTGCATGATATAGATATTCTTCAATTGCATCTGCTGCCTTTAAATCAGTATCGCTAACAGCTTTATCAACAGGTTTTAAAATCTTAATATTATCGATAATTTGTATTTTTTCTGCTCTTCCACTTGGACCTTGTGGTGGTGAATGTGTTCCATAAAGCATCCCTACTCGCACTCTACTAAGTTTTGCTTCTGTATCCACAGAATTGGAAGCTAATGTTAATTCTTGAGTTGCTTCCAGTAGTTTTAAGTTGGATCTTGATAGTTCTTTTTCTAATTCTGAAATTGGTAAATTATACTTCACATTCATAGTAAAATTTGAACGTACTAAACCGGATCGATAAGCAATAATTTCATTAATGTCTTTACCAAACCAACTCTCAGGTGAATCTAAATATTTCGTATCTTTTTGTGCGGAAAAATTTCCAATAGGAATTAACGGCCCTATATTAACATGCGGATAACCAACATGGCCAACAAAAACTGCAGGAGGTGAAGCACCAAAGATATCTTGTTTTCCCTTGAATTGCCCAGGATCTACAGACAGAGTGCTTTTTAATACACTGTATTTTAGTAATATAGGACATTTTGACTTTCCACAAAGAAGACGAGCCCCTTTACAACGAACGCAAATATTATCAGATACTTGAGGTCGAACCATGAGAATGTTTCACATTGCTTAATGATCAACTTAATTTTAATTTTCAATTAAAAGATTAATACTAAAAAATAATAGAATTCTCTTTATTTGAAGATGCTCCTTTTTGAATTAATAATTTCGTAAAAATAAATAATAAATACATTAAAAAGAATATTTCTCCTTTGACATAAGATCCTTAACCTATTTAAAGTACTAACAGAACCCATGCGTCTTCTTCCAATAAGTTTTAATAATATTTCCGACAAAATGATAATATTGACGCATTGCAATCTCGTCAATCGAAAGATTTAAATCTGAACAACAATCAACCATTTTTTAAGATTCTTTAATCATTTTTAAAGATAACCAAGGGGAATTCAAAAATATGAAAATTGTAACGATTAACATTCCAGATCAATATTTAGATGGAATAGAAACAATGGTTAATCTTGGATTTTATCCTTCACGAAGTGAAGCAGTTCGCCAAGCATTAAAGCAATTCTTAGCAAGAGAAGCACAGTTCAGTGAAGATTTAGAGACCGACAGATTTGCTAAATTAAAGCAGTTCCAATTAGATACAATAATCAATTATAAATAAACTCAAGATTTCTTTTTGTTTTTTTCTCTTTTCCTTTATAATGCCAAGTTAACTGCTCATATAAGGTTATTTTGATAAAGCAACTCATTTGACAATTCCTTTCGACTTAATTACTTAGCTCTTTTCATTCATGCCCGTAACTTTTTATATATTTGTATCTTAGTTTAAATAGGTCTGTCCTAAAGGAATAAGTGAAAATTATGCCCGCGTCTGAAACATCTATTCTTATTTCTATATCAACGGAGTTGTTTAAGATCATCTCAGGCGCTATTATTCAAATTATCGCATAACACTTTTCATTGGCTCCCTAAAATTATCTTGTTTCAGACGCAAGTATTAATATTAAACACTATCAAAAAGAAATTAAATTTCTTATTCATTTGTTAGGGAGATCAAAGTCAATGAAATCAGATGAATAATTCTGAAATAAGAAAATGCGTTGAAATTTGAAAGAATTCAATAAAAAAAGCAAGTGTGATTCAATTATCTTTTTTTAAGATGAAAATTTGTTCATCATATTAAACAATCCACCTAAATCTTAAATTGATTAAATGGCGGGAACTTTAAAAATTTCAATAATATATGAAAATATTTGAGGAAAAAACAATGAAACCCTTAGGAAATCTAAATTTACTAAAAATTGAAGAAGATATATTAGAATGGTGGGAGAAACAGAAAATCTATGAAAAAATAAAAGCTCAAGAACCAGCTGATGAAGAAAAAACTTTTAGATTTATTGATGGCCCACCATATACTACAGGTGATGTCCATTTAGGCACTGCATGGAATAAAATAATGAAAGATCTTGTCATTAAATATAAAAGAATGCAAGGATTTCGTGTAACTGATACTCCTGGTTATGACACTCATGGTTTACCAATTGAAGTTGTAACAGAAAAGAAATTGGGAATTAAAAATAAGCAAGAGATTAAGACGTTTGGATTGGATAAGTTTATTTCAGAATGCAGAGCTTATGCTGAAAGTAAAATTCCCAGTATGAATGAACAATTCAAGCGTCTTGGTTGCACTTTCTGGGACTGGGATAATCCTTATGTAACATTAAAAAATACATATATTCAAGGTATCTGGTGGACTCTTAAACGTGCATGGGAAAATGGGTATTTATACAAATTCTATAAACCCCAAAACTGCTGTCCACGATGTGCAACTGCTTTAGCCAAACATGAATATGAATATCATGATATTACTGATACAGCTATTTTTGTCAAATTTCAATCAGTTGATGATCCTAAAACGTTTTTCATTATTTGGACTACAACACCTTGGACCTTAATCAGCAATACAAATATTATGGCCAACCCAGATGTTGAATATGTCAAAATGCGTGTAAAAGACGAATACTGGATAATGGCAATTGCAGCTACTTCAGATCTCCTCCAAAATAAATTAGGATTGGTAGTAAATGCAGAAGAGGGTTTTTCATATGGAGAACGTTATACTGGACGCGATCTTGAAGGAAAACGCTATATTCATCCTTTTGCAGATTTAATACCAAAACAATTAGAATTAGAAAAAGAACAACCATTAGTTCACACAATCATCCTTTCTCACGAATATGTCCAAGAAACTGGGGGAAGTGGGTTAGTTCACACTGCACCTGGACACGGTCCTGAAGATTTCGAAGTTGGTGTTTCCTATAATATACCGATTTATTCACCAGTCGCTATGGATGGAACTTATACGAACGATGCAGGAGAATACTTTAAAGGTAAGTATGTGCATGATGCAAATCACGAAATCATTGAAATGCTCCGCAAACGGGGAACATTAGTTCATGAAGATTCAATTTCACATGAATATGCACATTGTTGGCGCTGTCATACTAAACTCGTATATAGAGCCACCGAGCAATGGTTTTTCAAGACATCAGCACTGCGAGATGAAATGTTAAAAGAAAATGATGAAATATTTTGGATACCT
This sequence comes from Candidatus Harpocratesius repetitus, assembly GCA_021498095.1. Taxonomy (GTDB): domain Archaea; phylum Asgardarchaeota; class Lokiarchaeia; order Sigyniarchaeales; family Promethearchaeaceae; genus Harpocratesius; species Harpocratesius repetitus. The sequence goes on from JAIZWK010000001.1 coordinate 3,043,862, forward strand.
GAGTATGCAGGTGCCACAAATTTCAAATCATGGTTAACCAGTTTACAAGATTGGTGTATTTCACGACAACGATACTGGGGAATTCCCCTCTCAATTTGGACCTGTGAAAATCCAGAATGTGATAATATGCATGTAATTGGTTCAATGGAAGAATTACGAGAAATCGCAGGAACTTGTCCTGAAGATATCCACAAACCTTGGATTGACGAAGTTACATGGAAATGTGATAAATGTGGAATGAAGATGACCCGTATTCCAGATGTTATGGATGTTTGGCTTGATTCTGGATCGGTAATGTGGGCGTCACATAAATTTGTTGATGGGCATGAACATTATGATTCATGGGTTCCCGCAGATTTTATTCTTGAAGGAAAAGATCAAATCCGAGGTTGGTTTAACTCTTTATTATGTAGTGCTATGGTCTCTACTAAGAAGAGAAATTACAACGTTTGCTATATGCACGGATGGGTAACTAGTCATGGAACGAAAATGTCTAAATCTTTAGGAAATGCCTTAGACCCACAAGATGTCATTAATGGAAATATAGAAATTTTAACAGAAAAACAAAAAGAATATTTACGAGAATTGGCAGCGGATGAACGTACGTCTAAATTCGATAAAACAAAACAAAAATCAAGTAAAAACAAGAAACACTGGAAACCAAAATATATAAAAGATGATAGACGCTGGTCAATGATTAAAGGAATTGAAACATTCAGATTTTATTCAGTAATGGGCACTCCCCCGGGAAAAGATTTAAATTTTGATTACAAAGAATATACAGATACGTTTAAAGTCTTAAATACAATTTGGAATACATTTAAATTTGCCCAAGAAAAAATGAAATTAAATGACTTTCATCCTAAGACACATTTGATCAAAAAAGATGAACTTTCTGCAGCAGATAAATGGATTCTGGCTCGAACAAATAGTTTGATTCGTACAATAACGGATTATTTTGAAAAATTTGAATTACCATCAATTCCTGCTACTTTACAAAATTTCATATTAAATGATCTCTCTCGCTGGTACATCACCATTATACGAGATCAAGTTGAACCATCAAATAAAGATCCTTCAAAATACACCACTTTGGCAGTACTTTGGCATGTATTATATCGTGTGCTACTATTACTTGCTCCGGTTAATCCAATGTTGAGTGAAGAGATCTATCAAAAAATATTTCGTTCAGAATTATCAGATCAGTTAAAACTCTCAATTCATTTAGAACAATGGCCAAAACCATCACTTGAATACGATAATCATGAAATTGAAGAAGAAATGGCGACTGCTCGTAGAATAATTGATGAAGTGCGTTCATTAAAATCTGAACATAAAATAAAACTTCGCTGGCCTACAAAGGGATTAATTATCGTTCCTAAAAATGACAACCCTAAACCTTCATTCCCACAATTGATTCAAGAAATGAGTAATGTAAAGCAAATAAAAATCAGAAAAACTCACCCGAAAAATCCAGATTATTTATCCACAGAATGGGGAGAGTACGCAATTTATTTGGATTTAGAAGAATCAGAAGAAATTCAACAAGAGCGAATTTTACGAGATTTGCTTCGAACTATTCAATTTCTCCGTAAAAATGCAAAATTACAAACAGGAGAATCCATTGAACTTCACTTAAGCACAAAACATCCTTTTCTTTTAAAAACGATAAAAGATAATGCTGAAGCAATTAAAATAAAGGTCACAGCGAATCCGATGGATTTTTCACCTGTATCAAACCCTAATCTTGATAATTGGACCCGCCATGGTTTCAATGTCTGCTTAAATGAGAATTGCTATTCAGTAGTTAGAGATAAAAACGTTCAAGCAATCCATAAAGGAGAAAGTTATAAGTGCAGCTATTGTGGTAAATTAGTTACCCTAGAAAAATTGGGTGAAATTCAGATTGAATTTAAAAAGAATTAACTAAAATTTGAAAGTTAAAAAAAATTTTTTATTTTTTATTTTTTAATCATATCTTTTATATTTATCAATTATCACTTTACTAAGCGAATAGGCGTATTTCTTCAAATCGAGAATTAATTTTTGCTGAGATAATTCACGTAAAACTGAAACGTATAAAGAATTGAATAATTCTTCTAGTTGCTCAATTTTATCAAAAATATCAGTAATTTTTTTCCAATCTTGAGCCCATTCTTCATCCCAAGCTTCGTCATATATGGTTTTATATGGAAAAAACATAGAAGAAATTGCTTCTGGTGCCATTATATTCTCATACTAGTTGATTTACTAAGCTCTTATAAATATATGCATCTTTGATTTATTTTAAAATAAAAAATCTATTATGATTTAATCAATTTAAAGGAATATTAAATGTGTTGGAATAATACATTTCAGGAGGATTTACTATTTTATGGGATAAATTTTCCTTAAATTGAGGAAAGCGCCGATGAAATGATTCTGTATTCAATAATGGCCAATCTCTAAAAAGTAAAAGTGAACTTAGTGGTTTTTTGCCTATTTGTCGGTAATCCAATTTAATTGTATTTCTCAAAGCATCGAGATCAAATAAGGAAATAATCTCAGATGAAGAGAGTACATCCAAAAAGCGAATATAATATCGCAGTAAATCATCACTGGTATCAATATCATTCTGCGATTGGTATTCTTGACAAATTGCATGTTCTAACAAAGAAGGATAAGATTGATGCTCCCACATAATTACATTAGTTAGGAGAATGAATATTTCATCTAAATCTAATTTAAAATAAATTGTTTGATAAAGAATATTCATATAATCAAGTGGAATATCATCTTTATCCTTATATTTCTGCTGACGTTTGAAAGACTCAATAAAAGTACTGTAATTACAATGGACGAAAGGTCTTAATACAGTATTAAAAAATATTTCATGTTTTTCAGAACGTAAAAATACCAATATTGCTCGATACAAATAATTTTGCATCTTCTTAACACGAGATCGTGTGCGGGTGCAGTTTTTCCATTTTTCTGAGAAAGGATTGCTTTTCGCTCTATGATTATATTCAAGTTCAAATATAGTCATATCGAGCAATTCATGCATCATTTCGAAAATCAATTCTTTCATTTTGAGGTCACCAAAAAGAAGTACTTTGAAAAATTCTCACACCTACATCCATATACTCATTTAGGCAATTTAATATTTTCTGGTTTGTATTCACTAAACGCCAGAAAGTTAGTGGGAACTTCATCCCAATGAAAAATAAAAAGGGTTTAACTTACCTATATTAATCCGTTATTATACAAGTAAAGAATATCTTCGTAATTTTAGAAGAATTGGCTATTTTTAATTACGAAGGATCAATTCATTGACACCTCGGTTTGAATTTTTTTCCCCAATTTTTCGTTTAATTGAAATAATAGTTTAATTATTGAATTGTTCTATACATTAAATAGAATTTTGGGGCTAAATTGGTGTGGAACAATGGCTATTCCTAAGATTTCGGATTCATTTGTGATTTTAATATATACTCGAAGTCACTGTTCTAAGCCTTCATGTGTTTTAATAACAGTTAAATACACGCGAATCTCAATCACACTAATCATATTCTCTGCAGGATAAATCGATATAACTTTTGCACACATAGTCTTGTATTTTCTTGATAGCAACTGTAACTGCGAAAAGCATATTTTTTGCTAGTTTGAGAGTTTTATAAAAAAATCAATTTTTGCATATCCTTGCTTTTCTTTGTCAAAAGCTTTAAAATATTGTATGTTTTGCTTTCAAGTTTCAATTATGTTGCCAAAAAAAAATATTTGAAAGATAATTTGGGAATAATTTAAAAAATATGGCTTCTCTTAATTGATCCTTTATCCTTAAAAATAGTCGAAGAATTGTAAAAAAATTATTAAATTTAGAGAAACAATAAATCCTTAGTGTGAAAAATTCAACTGAAATGCGGATTTCTCATCATTTTCAATACAATCACTCAGATTGTACCATTATTTCGAATAACCGAGAGAATATCGAAAAATCTAAAGCCAAATTTTATAATGATATTAAAGAACTCGAAAATTTTGTTAATATTCATAAAGATTGGAGAAACTCATATATTCCTCTTCTAAGTCAACCTGCAGCTAATAAAAATTCATTAATTTATACAATGGAACAAGCCAGTCTTAAATGTAATGTTGGACCAATGGCAGCTGTTGCTGGTGCAATAGCAGATAGAATGGTTTCAGCAATGATTCAAAATCCAAAAACAACCATCGCTGTAGTTGAGAATGGTGGTGAAATTTCCATAAATTCTAAAGAAGATATTATTATTGGATTAATGGTTTTATCAACAACATTACAATCAAAACTCGGTTTTAGATATAAAGGTGGGACAAGACCAATTGGAGTAGCAACCAGCTCATCTACTTTCGGTCATGCAGAGAGTTTTGGAGAAGCAGATGCAGTAGTGGTTTTTGCCTCTAATGCGGCTTTAGCAGATGCAGCTGCAACCTATATTTGTAATAATGTTAAGGGAAAAGAGGATAAAGAGGCAATAAATGCAGGTTTGGAAGTATTTGATTCAATTCCACAATTATTAGGTGTATTAATAGTAAAAAATCAGCTGATTGGAAAAAAAGGGAAATTACCTACTCTAATCAGAATCAAAGATGAAAAGAATATTCTACTGCAAAAAAAAATTGAAAATATATAGGGTTTTAAGGTATTTTGGAAAAAAAAATATCAAAAATTTCATTTTTTTTTTTAACTTTCATGTTATGTAAAGTGCTCGGCGAGGACATGCATCTAAACATAACATACATCCTTTACAATTTTCAGCTTTGAATAAAAACGAATAATTGTTGTCAAAACTCAATGCTCCGAATCTACAGTACGATGTACACCAACCACATTCAACACATAAGTCTTTATTAAACTGTATCGATTTTTTGTTGATTTGTGCTGAGTTCATATTATGCATCCTCCAATTGATAAGTTTTAAAACTTTGTTTTATTGACAAATTCTGGATGGGTTTGATAATTGGAATTCTTTTTTCTTCAACCATTTTTTTTAATAATCTTGTAATAATACGGGCTTTCCTATAGGATGAAGTGGATGAAACAGGGACAATCTTTCCATCTATCTCAATTTGTCTTGATTTTAACTCAGCATAAGACACACTACGAATTAAAGGGCGTTCTCTTTTTCCTGTAGAATAATCTAAAACATTAGTAAATATTTCACTATCAGGTGTACCGCTTGTTCTTGCTAGAGATTCATTCAAAATAGGAATTGGAATACCTAATCCAATAAAGCAACTATATCCATAACCCTTTAAAAATGCACCTGCAAGAAATTCTGGAGTCATTTTCTTTAAATCCCCTGATACCATTAAATTACCCCATTCTGATTCAGGATTATGTTGAGTTCCAGAACCGATGATATGTCCAACCGTACCACCTAAAAAAACAGGAGTTCCAATTCCTATTGTTTGATAAGTTGGATCATTGTTTAATGGAGATAATGTGCCTACACCTCCATATGTACCATTTTGATACTTGGGAAGAAGTTTCCCCATATAAGTATACAATATTTCACCAGATGAATTAACTGCACAAATATATTTTTGATATGCATTACGGGGATTGATCATTATTGCTTGATTAAAATCTTGAAGCCCTAAAGAAACATCAAATGATTTTCGAGGATAGCAATCAGTTCCAGTCCCTGTAGAGTGAATTGACACATTTTCTCCTTTGACCAGTTTTTCGAGAACGTGACCCCCACCAACTTTATCAAAAACTCGACTACCTTGAGTTACACCTAAATAACAATCAGCTGCAGCATTTCCATGATACGCATTTACTCCATCAATTTCAATAGTTTCAATTTTGATTGGTGGATCAGGCTGTGGTAAATTAAAGAATACACCGCTTGAACACATACAACCAAATGTTCCAGTGGTAACAACATCTACGGCTTCTGCAGCATATTCCACTCCTTCTTTCTCAACCAATGAAACCATTTCTTCTGCTGTTAATATTACTGCAGTCCCATCATGAATTTTTGAATTAATATCTTCATATGTTTTCTCCAATTTTATTCCTCCGTTTTCTTTTTTGCATAACCATCTTTATTGCACTCATCAGAAAATATTAGATTTATTTCATTTGCAACTATTGGAATAAATTCACGATTAAGAACTATCGAAACAGTTATTCCATTATAATCTTGCAAAATTCCATGAATTTGTATTCCATGCTTTTTTAAAATTTGTCCAATCTTTGAAACAATTTCAGCTTGGTAAAAAGATTCAGTTATGATTGTAATGATTCCAACTGATTCTATGCTAATTTTTAACCATTCCCTTTGTATCTGTGATTTATAACAAAATTCTTCCAATTTTTTTCTGATATTTGAATCTTTAGAGCATAATAATAACCTATTTTGAGAAAATGTTTGCTGAAAGAGTGAAATATGCCAATTTTTTTTAATGAAATATGAAAATAATTCCATTAGGAATGTTGATTCTTGGAATAGAAATGGGGATTTGAGAATTATTAAGTAAGAAGACTTTGTTATTTCAATCCCTTTTATAGGAATTTCCATGCTTTGTGATGAAATATAGGTAAAATTTGAACTCTTTGGTTTATGAAAATGACGTATTTCAATGGGAATCATTTGATCTTCAATAATGCTTATACATTTTGGATGTAGAATTTTAGCTCCAAGAACTGCAATTTCTTTTGCTTCTTTATAATTGAGTTTTTGAATTAAATGTGGATCTTGAATATATTCAGGATTACCAGAAAGTACACCAGGAACATCTTTCCAAAGGATAATTCTTCCCTCGTGAAAGAGATTCAAGTCAAATAGCATACGACCAATGATGGTAGCTGTAAAATCACTTCCACCCCTTCCTAATGTAGTGGTATAGCCAATTTTATTTCGACCAATAAAACCTGTGATTACAATAACTTGATGATTTCGATTATTTAAGAGTAATGGAAGTAATTTTTGGTTAATACGAGCTTGCGTGTGTTGAAGATTAGGAATTGCCTTATTATATTCGCTGTTTGTAATGATTAATTCTTCACCAAAAAATACTGATGAAGTAAAGTTTTCTTGTTTTAAATATAAATTAACCAAAGTAGCGCAAAGTTTTTCACCAAACGACATTACATAATCGATAAAATAAGGAATTATTCCAAATTCTTCCACTTCTTCTAAAACTTTTGCAAGCTGATGTAATATAAGTTGGAGTTCTCCTTTGGCACTGTTAGTTACCTTAAAATTCTCTTCAAATAATAAATCAATGTACTCTTCATGAATTTCTTCGATTTGTTTTAAACGAGAAATTACATCATGTCCAGATCCTTTACTCGCTAAATTGGTTACTTCAATTAATAAGTCGGTTACTCCTTTCAATGCTGAAACTACTAAAATAATAGAAATAGGAATGCTATTTTGTTGATAGTATGTCCGAATAATGCTTTTAATCTGCTTAAAATCAGAAGGTTCAGTTAAACACGACCCACCAAATTTCATAATAAATACTTTATTAGGATTTTCTTGTTCATTCATTGATTTTTCCTCCTAATAATTCCTTTAGCATAAAGATATTCTGCATTAAGAACTGCACCTCTCCCTGCACCCAATTCAGTATTATGAGATAAAACGGTCATTTTAAAACCTTTTTCAAAGTTTGTGGGTTCTAATCCACCAATAAATGTAGTCATACCAAGAGATCGATCTACTAATTCTATTCTGGGCTGAGGTCTATCTCTTTCAGCAGATGAAAAGAGATGGATGGGTACTTTGGGATAATTGGGAAGATTCATACCATTAATTGTGTTTCCTTCCTTATTTTGATTAAAATCATCAAAACATTGCCGAATTTCTTCTTCGGAACAGTCAATTTTTGTTTGGAAAAATATTGATAATAAATGACCCTCTAAAACAGGAACCCGATTACATTTAGAGTCAATTTTAAATTCTGGATAAATAAAAATCGATTTTTCTGAAATACTATTTATTTTTTCCTGAAATCCATCTTTACTTATTTTTGCAAATATTTTTTTTATTTCATAATTGACTTTCTTTTCTTCTTCAGGAATATAAGGAATAATATTGCCGATTATATCATAAGCACTCACACCAGCATATCCTGCTCCACTAATTGCTTGCATTGAAACAACATTCACAGATTGTAATCCAAATTTACGAAAAATTGGATATAACGCAATAGCAAGACCAACAGTAGTACAATTTGGACCAGGACAAACAAATCCTCGAGAATTGTTGATATATCTTTGGATTTCAAATGCTTGGAAGTGAGATCCATTAATAATAGGAAGAAATATTGGAATTTCTGGTTTATAACGCGCCCATGATGCAGTTGAAAACACAGGATAGTTTTGAGCTAACAAGGGTTCGAGTTCTGCTGCATATTCTGAAGGAATTGCAGAAAAAATTATATCTATTTCTTCTTTATTTATGTCATCTGGTGATTTTACAATCATCTCAGCAATTTCTTTTGGCAAATATAGATTTGAAGTACCTCTTCGACCATATTTATATTTTTTTCCTACTGTTCCAAAACCATGAAGTGAAGAAATTTGAAACCAAGGATGTTTAACTAAAGCTTCGACTATAGATTGCCCAACTAATCCAGTACAACCTATTATTGCAGCTTTCAACTTTTGCTTAGGATTTAAAGTTATAGTTACTAAAGGATTTTCTTCTTTCATATTTTCTGGATTTTTATTTTTATTTTCTTGATTCATTGTTATTTCTCCTTCTATTTGTAATGTTTTTTAATTCTATAATGTTTTTCTGAAATCAAAATGCTATCGATTCATTTCAGAACTTAATACTTGTTCCAAAATTATGTTTATAGAGATAATCTAATGGAAATGCACAGAAAATTGATTCTATCGCCCAGTTCTCATCGGCGATACTTTCTGTGTTCAAGCACAATCACAAAAGAAGAGAGAGCGATCGAATCTTGTTTACTTATGCCATTACCATTAACATGGACATCATCATCATGGTCGATGGCATCTGAGACATCATTTGCATATCCCACATGCTTCCCATGATTGTTTCTAGGTAAACATTAGAATCGAATCGCATTCTTATTTATTTTGTATAAAGCATACTTTAAGAAATTATTGATGGAAATAAAATATGATAAATTTTAGTTAAACGTCAATATTTCAAATGTCAAAATAACATTACTAAATAAATGATCGCTTAACCACCACCAATCGGAGGAAATATTGCCACAACCGATGGATTCTCTTCAATTCGAGTTGCAAGTGCTAATTCTGAAAATAGAATGCGGCCGTTTAAAATAATTTTAACATACTTTTTTAACTGTTCAGGTTGAGTTGAAAAATCAATTATTTCTTCTAAAAATTCCCGATTATAGAGAATTGATTGTGAAATCTCATCTAACAACTCTCTTATCGTGATTCCTTTTGAAACAGAATAAATACGTTTTTTGAATTTTGTCAATGGGCGTAGATTTGCAAAAACTCGAACTTCGACTGAAACTCTTTCACTTATTTCTTCATCTACTTTAGAATCCATTTTTTATCATTCATTCAATTAAATACTTCAAATTTAAGATATCATCGTAATATAGTATATAACTTTAATCATTTATTTATATCATTTTAATAGACTAAATTAAATATCAAATAAACATTTAACAAACCCAACACTATAAAGACATTCATTACAACCAGGAGTATTTCCATAACAATCGCTTGAATTATCGGTAATATAATAACAATTTTGAGTGGAATATACACAATCTCCACAGAATGGTACCTGCCTGGAAATAGAATTTAAAACAGAATGAATCCGTTTTACTTTGCTTGACTGTAATATATCTTTGAATGAAATATTTGGATCATTAAGATTTCCCAGAATATAGGGTTTTACTAATCGTTCATGATGATTTATAACAACTTTATGTTCATGACCAAAATTATAGCATGGAATAACATTTCCATCAAATGAAATAAATAATCCATTACGAGCTGCAAATGGACATTCTCGCTGAGTTGATTCTGCAAAAAGTGGAGGTAAATCTATCAGAATATGATTTTTTTCTGCTAAATTAGAGATTTCTTTAAAAACACGTTGAGCATTTTTAATCGTTTGCTTCTTTTGAATAACATCCATAATTTTTTGTAAATCGAAATCAATATTATTTATCTGGGCTTCAGAAATAGAATTTAATATTTGCTGGATTTGAGAATTGTGCTCAGAATTTATAAATTTATGATAATTAGGGGTAAGAATTACTTGATTTAATATTTCCCAACCTAATTCTCCAATTTTATCTAATAAAGTAAATGCATCAGCTGATATTGGAAGAAATAAAGAATCTTTTTCCATTTCAACAGTGTAAGGAAGAAGATGAGATAGAAATATTTTTGGAATTCCCATCTCTGCACAAAATTCAACCAAATATGAAAGATCATACAGATTTTGCTTTGATACAACCGTTTCAATTGCAAGATCGGGAATTTTTCCTGATTGATATGCTTCAGCTAAAACCTTTAAATTTTTAAATACTTCTGGATTGAATCCTTCTCGCATTTTGCGACTCTTGGCTAAAAATGGTGAATCAACTGAAATAATAATTCGATCTACCTTATATTTTAAGATTTTTTCAAGAAAGTCTGCCGTCAACAAAGATCCATTACTAGTAAATTCAATCTTTGCATGAGGAGGAAGATAAGTCCGTGATATATCCAAAAGGGTAAGAAAATTTGGATGTGTAAGTGGTTCACCAACACCATATAAAATAAGATGATCTAATCCAGAAAATACTTCTTTAGCAATTTTTGTAAATAAATCGATTGATATCTCATTACGCTCTAGAGAATTTTGAGCATGTAGGCACATGGCACAATCAAAATTACATTTAGTGGTGATCTCAATTTGTAAGGTTTTCAAAGAGAACGAATTCATTAATAACTTCACTAATAAAACGTAATAAAAAAAGAAAAGGATTAAGATCTATATGTGATTTTAAATGATTACTTAATCCCCAATTCTGCCAACTTTTCTGGTTTTGGCACACCACGATCGTCCCAACCACGTAATTTATAATATTCTTGGAGCATCTCATCCAATTTAAACACTTCGCCCTTCGATGGACCTTCCGGAATTGGTTCTTCAGATAGTCGCTTGGGTAAAAAGTCTTGGCCGACAATTCCGAGTTTTTCCATAATAACGCGCTGAAGATTGTAAGTACGCTCACCAACTGTCAAAACTGTCTCTGCTTTTATATCCCAACCCGTGACTGCACTCATTAATGCTGCAAAATCATCAGCACCTAAAGCAAATGTAGTGAATAAGCAGTTTACAGTACTATTGACAGCAGCAGTAAAATCCTGGAAAATCTTCACCCAAGTGGGTTTCACTTTATAATCTAAACGATCAATTTGCTCAGGTAATCCAACTACTTCAGGACTTACAGTATATCCAGTTACATGACAACCTCCTCGATTTGCAGTAGCATAATTTAGACCAATTCCCTTAATTCCACGAGGATCGTACGCCGGCATTTCTAGTTTTTTGGCAGTCATACTTAATTCAGGATGACCGTAGGAATTTGCTAAGTGATATGAACCCATATACAATTTTTGACCAAATCCTTCTCCTTTACCCATCAACTTGATTGCATCAACTAAACCTTGACCACTTCCAAATTTAAGATCTAAACCAGCATAGTCATCTGCTGGAATAAATCCTTTTGTTGCGAGTTCCATGGCCGCTGCGACTGTAGATCCTGCAGAAATTGTATCAAGACCATATTCATCGCAAATATGATTTGCCATAATTATTGCAGGCATATCATAAACACCACAAGAACTACCAAATGCCCAAATTGATTCATATTCAGGTCCTTCAGTTTCTGCGATTTTAAACGGACCTTCATCAACTTTAGAAGCTCTTCCACACGCGATTGTGCAACCCCAACATGGATTTCGCTTACGTAGGTATTTTTCAGTAAGGGTTTCTCCACTAATTTTTTCTGCGTTTTCGTTATGTGAAAATTGCCAATTCTTTTCAGGAAGTGCGCCGATATTGTTAACAATATTTACCAAAACTGCAGTTCCATAGGTTGGTAAACCAGTACCTGTGACTCCATTTTCTTTCATTTTTGTAAGTAGAGATTTTGATATTTCTTTAAATTTCTCTTGATCTGCAACTTCAACTTTCTGATTTCCCCCAGTAACAATAGCTTTTAAATTCTTTGATCCCATAACTGCACCTACACCTGTTCTGCCGGCAGCTCTATGTGCGTCATTCACAATACAAGCAATTGGTGAGAGTTTTTCTCCTGGAGGTCCGATACATGCAATGCTTATCTTAAAACCAACATTTTCATATTCTTTCAAAAGTGCATCATTGGTTTCAAATACGGTTTTGCCCCATAAAGAAGTTGCTTCTTTAATCTGTACGGTTCCATTGAATGCTTCTAAGTACACTGGCGAATCCGCTTTTCCTTCTATAATAATTCCATCAATTCCTGCCTTTTTCAAAAATGCACCAAATTTACCCCCTGAATTTGAAGATCCGATTGAACCTGTCAAGGGAGATTTTAAAGTCATTACATGGTGACGTCCAGGGCTTGGAAAACCGGTGACCCCGGTTCCTGGTCCAGTTCCAAAGAAAATTAAATTGTCCGCGGAAAAAGCATCAAAATCTTTCAAATTAATACCATTCGCTTCCAGTTTTTTTACTTGATCCCAAATAAATTTTGTTCCTAAACCAGCACCACCCCAAAATTGTTGAAATATTTCAAGGGGAATTTCTTCAAGAGCAACAGATTTATTTGAAAGATTTATTCGATATATTTTACCCATTATTCCATTTCCCATTTTAATTACCTTCATTTACCTTTAATCATTAATTGAATATACTTCATTTCACAATTATTCGAAAAATTAAAAAAAAAAAAGTAATTCACCAAAATACTCTCCATTAAAGTAACTAAAAAGTGTTTTCTTTTACCGTTATGTATGTGGATTTATATCGAAAAAAAGAAAATTTTAATGAAAAAAAAGTAAAAAAAACGAAGCAACACCTTAATATACAACAAGATTTAATTCATGCTTTTTTTCATTAGAATTTAAAAATTCATATATTTGTTCATTCAAATAACATAAAAATGCCCATGTAAATTTCAAATGTCGATGAGAAATTACTCCAATTATTTTTTTCTCTCGTCTTTATTCAGATAATAGATATCTTTTTCTTGAAATCTTAATCTTTTTGGTTCTTAATTCATTTTTTATTGTTGGTTGTTCAAAAAAATTTTGACATTCTTGGAAAAAAGATGTAAAATTTTTCTGATTATATGCTTCACTTATTTCATTGGTTGTAATTGCTCGAATTATTATGATAATTGGATATATTTTAATTTTTAATAGATTTCGTGAACCAAAAGAGAAAAAATGAAAAAAAATAATATAATGCAAAATAAATCCCTTAATAAATCACACAATTAATATTACCCGAAATCGGGTATTCATTTTTCATTTTTGGGTAAGGTTCAAATAGATTCTATTCCACCATTACTTGTCTATTAATAGTTCAGACAGGAAAGTTCATATGAGTCTACTCGAAAAAATTGATTTAGATAATAATTCATCGGATATGGCTTTAGAGCGTAAGGCAAAATCTGCAAATCGAAAAAACCTTACAATTGAAATTGCTGGTGCAGCTATATTTAGTGCATTGTCAATTGCTTTATCCTATACAGCAACATTCATTCCACGTATACCTGGTTGGTACATTGCATGGTTCGATCCTGTTTCTCTTATCTGGATTGCTGCTTTTTTAATATTTGGCTTCAGAGCAGGACTAATTACGACAATTATTGGTACAATTGGATTAATTCCATTCGATCCAACTATTTGGATTGGACCTACGATGAAATTTCTCAGTACAATTTGGTTTATTATACTACCATACTTTTGGTTTAAAGTCCATAATAAAACCTTAACCCATGAGCAGTTAAAAAAGCCAAAAAATTATTTTCCACCAATGATAATTGCTTGGTTGTTACGGACGTTTTTAATGGTCTTATTAAATTATCTTATTCTAAAATATATGTTTTCTGCATTAGATTTTATGAGCTTAAAGTGGCTGAATATGGAGCAAATTAATGGAACAGTCGCTGTCATAGTTACTGTTGTTTTTATCAACACACTGCAAACGATATTTGATGTGCTAATTCCATATTTTGTTGTATACTTTACACCTATAGAAAAAAATCTTCATGCATTTTGATCAGATTTTTTTTGATTATAAAAGCGACTATTTTTTTATATTAGATTTTTTGAGGGAGGGGATAGAACGACAAATAAAGAGAGGGAATTCCCAATTAAAGATGCAGGAATGAAGGATTTACTTGGAGCACTTATTCCATGTGGCAAATGTAATTATGCCCAATCAATTAGCATAACAGATACAAATCATGTTAAAATTACATGTTTATGTGAGAATTTGAATATGAAATCTTTTGAAGTACCGTTAGATACAAAAATATCTTTTAAATGTCCATACAAATTCATTAGAAAGATGTTTCCAAATTTTATTCTAATTGAATAAAGCAATTAAAAATAAAAAACATAATTGATGTTGGTTATACAAGCGATTCTGTGAAATTTAATAAAGGAAATTAATCAGTTTTCAAAAATATTATGAAAAAGATTACCTAATTCTTTTTTCTTTGAATTTAAATCAAAAACTTATCAACAGCAAAAAAATTTTTGATAAAGTTTGATCAGTAAAAAATTGGCACTCACGGAATAACTTATGCTGTGTTTTAGATGATAATATTGAACATAAAACTTTAAAATCATTCCCTATATCATATATTTCATTTTCTAACATTATCTACGATATAGGATTACATCTATTTAAATAAAAATAAAAAATTTTTTTTACCTATCATATTTTTATGAATAGTGAAAAAGAATCGAATAAATCAAAAAAAAATTGAAAATATGAAAAATATGAAAAACACTAAAAAGCAGCATTTAGCTATCAACCTTGATCACAAAAAATCGTTTAATCCTTTAGGTATACCTTTAATAAGAATTAATACTGGATATCCAACATCCCAAGCAATCAAAAAACATCCAGATTTAATCCCTTTTTTGAAATCTCATGACCCTCCACGTATTGATAACGAAAATAGGGAATTATTACTCTTGTATAATCGTTATATCACTCAAGATTTATTTCATTTGGATATTGAATTTTCTCGTAAAGCGATCATTCCAACTCCTGTAATGCGTTATAATTTCTTAAAACACGTAATTAATTATAAAAAGAAAAATGAACCTTCCACGATAGAGAAAAAGAACTTAGAATACTCCCTATTGGAAATCGGAACTGGAGCAAGTGCAATTATTGCAATGCTAGCTGCTAAACACTTTGATTGCAATGTTTTTGCAACTGAAATCGATAATGAATACATAAAAATTGCAAGAAAAAACGTTCAGAAGAACAAATTGGACAAGAAAATAAAATTATTTCATTCAAAGGGCGGAATAATTGATTCAGTTATCCCAAAAGATATAAAATTCGATTATATTGTTTCAAATCCCCCGTATTATAACAAAATACTTTCTCCAAAGGTTATTTGGGGAGGTAAAAATCATGAATTAGTAAGTAAAGGAAGTGCAGGAGAAGGTTTTATTCTCCAAATGATTCAAGAAGGATGGTCTCATCTAAATCCAGGAGGAATTATTGCATTTATTATTCCTAAAACACGCACAGAAACATTAATTGAAGTTGAAAATTATCTAAATAAGAAAAACTTTGATTATGAGATAATTGGTTTATTAGTTGGAAATCGAACTCGTTATGTTTTTCGTATTTTTAAAGAAGGGCATAAAATAGATTTTAATCCTTTATCTGAAATGCTTGATTAAGCCAAACATTTTTGTGAAGTGAAGATATTTACGTCAATAATTCATCAATTTATTTATGAACATTACAATATTACATTTAATTATAGGCAACTTAGCAAATTTAATTCTAATCTTTAACAGCTTTCTTCTTTTTCAAAGATTTCGACTAGCTTTTATCTTAAGTGCTGGTTATGAATTCTTAAGAGCAACGCTTATAATGTATAAAAAAATAATAAAAAACCAAACACGCTTAATTTTTATTGGTGCTATTATTGCAATTCCTGGCACAATTGTCGCTTTAGTATTAGTTGAAATCATTTTTATTCCTTCACTGGTTTTGCTTGTAGCTGCAGTTGGTTCTTTTTTTGTTGCTCTTGCATATTCTAAAAATACAGAAGTATCTTTTATTGTTCCTTATGAATGTTATCGATTAATAATACTGGATAAAAACGGTATTCCAGCATATTCTTACGACTTCATTGAAGGAACTGATCAACTTGAAGTTTTCATTAGTGGAGCTCTCTCAGCAATCAACACAGTAATGGAATCTGCAGTTGGCTTTAAATCAAAAATAAAGACAATTTATTTGGAAAAAAGTGTTTTAATTATGGATTTGCAGGAACGTTTTGGAGCAGTGTTATTTGCTAATCGTTCTTCTGTTCTTCTCCAAAACGCTTTGAAAACTTTCTTATCATTATTTTTAAAATATGTTGAAGAAAATGGTTTGATGACACAAAACGGAAAACAATTGACAGAACAAATTAAAAAAGAGTTAGATTCATCCTTTCTTAAGCTTTTTAATTTTGTTTTAAAGAAATAGCGGGATATAGATATTAATCACAATCGATACAAGCTTTTAAATTAGCACTTGGAAGAATAAAACTGACACTGTATATAACATTTCCAACAGCAATTAATCCGAAGAAAATTAAATCCAAAATTTGACCTGTTGAAATATTAGATGCCATTTGTGATAGAACATTTACAAAAATTGCAATAAAATCTATAATTAACCCACTTTCAAATATTATTAATTTTTTCTTTGAATTCCCGTGAGATTTTTTAATACCATGGACATAAGTTGTCCAAATAGATTGTGACAAATAATATAATAGAAGTATTACAACTATTGCTAAAACCCATAGATTAATTTGCGTATCAACATTTTCTGACTCTATAATTGTAATAAAATCAACCACATTGACCAATATTCCAAATATAACTAATATTATTATATGGATACCCCAATGCCACCAAACTGCCAACCAATGTGAACTATTTATGATTGTTTGCATTGTTAGGAATAAAAAGATGCTTGCACCCACAATGGCAATAATAGCTTGAGGATAACTAAAATATATTATTTTAGGATTACCAGTTTGGAAAAAAGAAATATCATAAAGCATAATTAAAAATGCATAAAGTGCAATAAAGATCATAGAACTTGCCATCAATTGGTTTGCGCGATATTTAGGATCACGATGTATTGCCGTAATTGCAGCTATTACACCACTGATTATCGCAACACTCTCAAAAATATACCCTAAAATTTGAATCAATGCCATATATCTTATTAACTATTATACAAATTTCATATCTTTGATTATATCTTAATTTTAAAATAACATCAATGCTAATAATTCTAAATAATTTATACTTTTTTATTTCTAAAAATCAATTTGGTTGCCAAAATTATATATTGCTATGATTAATTGAAAGTTACTTAAAAATTAGGTAGGATACGAAAGTATGTACGAAAAAAAAATCAGCATTAGTTTGGACTGATATTATCTAAATCTGACAAATCCAAACCTAAATCCATATCATCGGGCATCTCACTTAAAAATTCATCTAAGATACTCCGTAATTCCTCGCCCGAACGTTTCAAAACCAAACGAATTAAGCCCAAATTCACATCTACATCAGAAATCAGACACAAAACACCTCTCATTCCTGTTGCACAAGCAAATATTTTTCCTTGATCAAATTCACTTGTAACTATTTGGAGGGCACCAAGTTCTAAATTTCGCCCTTGTTCTTCAGATGCACAGAAAACGGCTGATGCAATGGCACCAATTCCATCTGCATCAACAGGTATGTAAGAAAATTTGGAAACATGTGCAATAGTTAAACCAGTTCGATCAACTAGGATAACCTTTTTGATTCCAGATTCGGATTTGATAATTTTACTAAGGATATCATTAAATGATTTTGTGGATAATGACATAAGAGTTTACCATCGATAATGTATTCATATATAAAGGGTTGAATTTATTTCTTATTTATAACAATCTTGTTTATAGTATAAATAATTTTGGCTCATTAAGAAGAACCTATGAAAAGATAAGAAAGCATAACTTAAAAGCATTTAAATTGGAATTGTAGAATAATTTGCATTGCAAAATAAGAATATAAAGAATATAGTAAAAAGAATAGAAAAAGGTTGATTGATTATTTATATTAAAAAAGTTCATATATGATCAAGCAAGCAAAAATTTTTGTAAACAGAAGTATATTTATATTTTTTTTGAGTATTTTGATATGGATGATAATGAACAGAAAAAATCAGTTCATTCTGAGGCGTATTTTCTTGGGATTTTTTACTTTTTTAATTTTATATTCGAGTCTAGCATATATAAGTGAAAAAAGTGTTGTCTGCCCCTCAGATTACTCAAGAAATTCCTTAATAAAGAAAGAAATAGAATTTCCTTATCATTTACCACTAAAGATTTCAAATATAAGCCCTAATTTTATAGGTACATCCGTTTTTAATAGAAATAAAAAAGAATCAAGCGCATTTATGAATTTTGTAGAATCTAATACTAAAAATCAAAGTTTATCAATACGTGTAGGATATTATGAGAATTCTCCAAAAATTTATAAAGATAAAGAAAAAGGAATAACAGGCTTTTTCCCAGATTTATTAACATACATTGCATCACAAGAAAATTGGAATATTATTTATGTAGAAGGATCTTGGAGTGAAGGTTTGGCTCGATTAAACTCAAGTGAGATCGACATTATGCCTGATGTAGGATATTCAGCAGAACGAGACAAAATATATGATTTTAATAATATTTCTGCGATTACAAGCTGGGCTAGAATTTATACACTAGAAAAATCAGATATTGAGTCAATAATTGATTTAGAGCAAAAACGAATTGCCGTAATGCGTGATGATATTGATTATATAGGACCAATGGGCATCAAGCAGTTAACAAATGATTATTCGATTAATTGTACCTATATTGAGTTTTCTAATTATACTGAAGTATTTGAAGCCATTGAAAAAAAATCCGTAGATGCAGGGGTAATAAATGAACTATATGGAAACAGAAATGGTTATCGCTATGCTGTGACAAAAACGCAAATTGTTTTTAGTCCTGTAAACTTTCATTTTGGATTTCCAAAAAATGCTACATTAAATCAAATTTTAATCAATAAAATCGACTATTGGTTAAATAAATTGAAAAATGATCCACATTCATTTTATTATGAGAAATACCAAGAATATTTTGCCGAAATACCTCCAAAATCTGTGACGTTTCCGTATTGGATTCTTTATATTGCTTTAGGATTAAGTGGAGCGGTAATCTTTTTCGGGGGAACAACCATTTTTCTACGTTATCAAGTGTCTAAACGGACGAAAGAATTACATGAAAGTGAAACACGATTTCGATCTGTAATCGATTCGATGAAAGAATGGATTTGGGAAATTGACAAGAATGGAATATTTATATATGTCGGGCCACAGATTTTCGATGTTTTAGGTTACCATCATGATGAAATTTTAGGAAAACCATTTTCATTTCTTCTTCCTAAAAAAATCAATAAAAATACAGAAGAAATAAATAATAATGATGAAGATGAGAGGTTATATTCATCAGATTCATTAATTGAAATGCTGTATGCTGGTTCTAAACCAAAATCAATTAATAATTTAGAGCATATAAAAATCCATAAAAATGGTCAACGTCGAATTGTAGAATCAACAATTATCCCGTTATATGACAGACGTAAAAATTTCATAGGATTTCGTGGAATTGATCGCGATATCACAGAATTAAGAAAAACACAAGAATTTTTTCTTCAATCTCAAAAAATGAAAGCAATTGGACAATTAGCTGCAGGTATCGCTCATGAATTTAACAATATCATGACAATAATTTTGGGTTTTACAAGCTTATTAAAAGATGATATTTCTAAGAAAACTCATGATGAATATATCCATGAAATATCTCTTGCTGGAAACCAAGCAGCAGCATTAACAAAACAATTATTATCGTTTAGTAAAAAATATTCAAAATCAACAATCTCCATTGATATCAATGAAATCATCAAATCTATGGAGTTAATGATCAAAAAATTAGTTGGAGAAAAGATATTAATAATAATTAAATATCAGGAAAATATTTCTCAATTTTTAGGAGAAGTCCAAAAAATTCAACAAATAATATTAAATCTGGTTATTAATGCCCGAGATGCAATGCCGAATGGAGGAATTTTATCCATTGAAAGTAGCGAAATTACTAAAAATAAAGAAAAAGTGGCATTAAATCCAAAATATGAGAAGTATATAAAAATTAATATTACAGATACAGGAAAAGGAATGTCGAAAGAGCAATTAACTCATATTTTTGAACCCTTCTATACAACCAAGCCAAAAGGCAAAGGAACCGGCTTAGGAATGTATATTGTGTATGGTATTGTCCAACAATTTAATGGAACAATAGATATTTGTTCTAAAATTGGTAAAGGGACTAGGATTTCTTTATATTTTCCTTCCATCAATCAGAAAACAAACAAAATCATTACTACTCATCAAGAACTAAAAGATATTTCTGGAAAAGAGAGAATTCTATTAGTTGAAGATGATCCAAAATTATGTTCTTTAATTGAGAAAATTCTATTAGATTTTGGATATCAAGTAAGGAGCTTCATTCGTCCTCGAGATGCACTACAAGTATTTGAGTCATATCAAGAGAATTCAACAAATCATGAGGTTCAATTTGATCTAATTATTACAGATATTGTTATGCCTGAATTAAGTGGAAATGAAATGATCGACTTAATTTATAAAAAGTTTACTTATATCCCAGTAATTTATATCTCCGGATATTCAAAACACTCAAAATTTATTCAATCTATATTAAATGATGGAACACATTTTCTCAAGAAGCCATTTACTCCTTATGAAATTGGTGCGAAAATTCGACAAGTCTTAGATAATAATTGATTGATAATTTTTAAAAATTTAAAAAATATGGAGGGAATAAAAAAAAGTTAGTTAGTTTTGAAATAATTATGGAATCGAATGAATACAACAACAGGAAGTAATAATTGAAAGATTCCTTTCCCATATTGGGTAATTGAATAAGAAACTCGAATTGGTGAACCTTCATGGACCATTCTTTGAATAATTTTGTGCTTTTCGAGTTCTTTTAACCTCTTTGATAAAGTACCAGGGTTAATATAAGGAAGATTTTCCTTAATTTGATTAAAATATTGAAAAGACATTCCATTTAAGAGAAAAATTATATCTAGTGTATATTTTCCTTGAAGAATTTCTAATCCAGGCCGTAATTCTTTGAGTTCATCTTGTAAATGAGTATTTTCATGATCATGATTATCAGATATATGCAATTGCATGCATGAATTGACCGCTTTTTGCATTTCAAGCATTTTTACGATCATTGGACGCCATGTTGCAAACTTTGGAGGAATTTTTTCTAAGATTTGATGGAATTCTTCAATCGTACTTTTCTCATCTTGATTTTGAGGTGATTTTTGTTTGCTCTCTTTTTTAGACATTTTGCTTACCATTTGACTTTATTTTTTTTTTTGGTATAGTTAGATATTATTATTTTTTAATAGTTTTTTTAATTTGTAGTAATTAGTTGTAATTTGTAGTAGTTTGTAGTAATTTTGGCATAATTTGTATTTGTAGAATCTTTTTTTTCAGAAATTTTACTATCAGTTAATAATTTTTAAGTGTTCTTTATAGTATCTTAAAATTTTTCTTAGTTCATGAAAGTTAACCATAGAAATAGACAAAGTTCATCCAAATAGACTTAGATTACTTAGGTATCCTTATTTATTTATAAGGAAATAAACAATCTATTTCTTGTATTAAGTATTTTTTTTAGATTAATAAATCTAATTAAATCCTTTAAATGGCTCCTTAATAATTAAAAATCAATCTTTACTATAATACTGAGTTAAAAAATTAGGAATAGAAAAGAAAAAAAAGAATGGGTGCAAAATATTGAAACAGAACATAATTAATACCATAGATTTTAGATTAATGGCGTTTTTTTTAGAAAAAATGAAAAAACCTCAAAATGTAAAAAAATTACTAGAGAATTTAAAAATCCAACCAAATATGAAAATTTTGGACTATGCTTGCGGTCCTGGAATCTATACTATTCCTGCAGCAAAGATGGTGGGATCAGATGGATTTGTTTATTGTGCAGACATTAATCCAGAAGCTGAAAAATACATTAAGAATAAAATTCAAAAAAACGGACTTTTGAATGTTAAAATTCAAATAACAGATTGGAAATTAAGCATTTTAGATGAAGAAATAGATATAGTATTATTATTTGATGCCATTCATGTTTTGAAAAATCGTGAAAAAGTATTAAGAGAGATTCATCGAGTACTAAAACCGCGAGGTATTCTTGCAGTAGAAATACATCATATCTCTTTAGATGAAGGTATAATTAAGGTAAAAAGTGTAAAAGATAATGAAAAAAATAAGAATTTGTTTAAAGTTCATAAATGTAATTTATCAAATGATCCCGCATTACCGCGATTAGTGTTATTCAGTAAAGAACTTACAAAATTATCTCAAAATTGATGAAGAATACTCAAATAAAACTCTAAAAAAGGTATTTGTTAATTTAGTAAAAAAGATATTCGAAAATAATATTGAATATTCTCCATTCAGCTTTTACTTTTAAGCTTTTTTCAATTTTTATAATCTAGAGAATAATAGTTATTGTTTTTTGATGTGCTATCAATTCTTTGGGATTTATTCGATGAATTATACACATAAAATAACATTTCATCATATAAGTCAGAATCAAATATTAATGGATATCCGCTCATGTTGCTTAAGATCTTTACTCGAATACTCCTATTTAAAATTCTTTCATGGTCTTTTTTGTAAAAAAGTGGAAAATCGTCTTATATAGTTAAGTAATTTTACTCGTCAGTAATAATATGGATCCCTTTTCCTTTCATACTCAATAAAGCACGTTCTATATTATTTTCAGGTTGATCAATTCCACGTGAAAGAAAACTCAGAAAATACACATCAAAACCTTCATCTCGTGCATCAACCGCACTATAATAACAACAATAATCTAATGCTAAACCACAAATAAAAACTTTCGAAATATTGAGATTTTGTAATAAGCCTGTCAAGCCAGTAGGTGTTTTATGATCATTCTCCAAAAAAGCAGAGTATGAGTCAATAGTTGGGCGATAGCCCTTTCTCAATATAGCAACAGCCAATCGAAGTGGAAGTTTATCATGAATTTGAGCTCCATGACTATCTTGTATGCAGTGGTCGGGCCATAAAACAGGCCCTAAACCTGGAGCTTCAATTGGATCTCCAGGAGATGAATTTGGATGTGCACTAGCAAAAGAAAGATGACCTTCAGGATGCCAATCTTGAGTAAAGATAATTTTTCCGTCTTGAGCAGCAAAATATTCTGCAAAATTGGCGATTGGAACAATTATTTCATCTCCACTAGGAACAGGAAGTGCTCCTTTAGGGAGAAAATCATATTGCATATCAACAATTAGCAATACAGAATGATTATCAATAGGGAGTGAATCAAATTTCATTTGAATAAGAATTACATGCACGAATATAAAAAACCATCCTTTATTTTAGAACAAGAAATTTATGATTTTTAATTGAGGATATTTTATCTTTTTTAATTTAAACGCTTTTTTGAATATCATTCATATATTTCCGACTTATATCTGAAATATCGCAATCTTCTTTTGTCGAACTCGTTTTTTTCAAAGAATTTGTTAAAAATATACCGTCTTGTTTATAAATTCTTCAATATGAAGTCGATTTTATTATAATTTTTGATTTACATATCTTGAATTTGGCACCTTGGTAAAATCGACAAAAAATAAAGAAGGCTATTTTGGATTTGAGTCTGAAGAATTAAGATGATGAAATGAAAAACTTCGAATTTTTGAAATTTAAAATACCCTCAATTATTTTTAATTACACTACAAATCCTATTTCATAATCAAAATGCATAAAGAAGGAACTAAAAATTATTGTTTGTAAAAAAGTATGAATTCTAAAAAAGATCAAATCATTTATTTTCAGCTCGATATTAAAACATCAATTGAATATCTGAATTTGTCGCAATCTCAACTAAATCTCCCATAGAACCGATTGTTACAAAATCTAAAAGGATATCTGTCGTAATTCCCCGCTTTTCACAACAAATTCCACAAGCAATAATTTTACCGCCTTCTTCATTGATATTTTTAAGCCATGTTTGCATATTTGGCCCTTCTTTTGGATCTTGACCTTTAATTGCTAAGGTTACTGCTGCACCTAAAAGAAAAACATTTACAATATGTTCTTGAACAAGGGCAGTTAAAGCAAAACGCAAACCAGAAAAACTTTTTTCGCTAGTATAAGCATCTTCAGTTATTATTATATAAAACCTCTTTTGTTTATTTTCACTCAATTTTTTTTCAACCCTTTCTTTTCTCATAAAAAAAAAAATTTGTTATTTCAAAAAACAAAATTTTGATTATTCAATGGTGATGAATGTCTTTTTTTCAAAGGTCTTATTTTACACATTCAAAATAGAGAAACCATCCTTCATCTTCATCATTTTCTTCTTTTCCTAAGAATTTATGCTTTGTTTTGGCTAAATCTCTTGGAACACTTTCTACTGCGGGTTCATAGTCAAGAATTACTTTTAATACTTGCCCAGGACTCATTTTAAGCAGTTTTTTCTTCGTTTTCAAAGCAGGCATGGGACAAACCAAGCCACATACATCCAGTTCTTCATCATAATCCATTTTACGTTTACCTCATATTCGATTAAAATATTTTATTTATGTATTTATGTTGTTTTTAAAAAAATAGGATCTCTTTGGTTTGGAAGAATTTGAAATTCAACTTGATTTAATTCAACTAACCGCAGAGCTTCAAATCTCACTTTTATTGTGGATAAACCTAATAGGTCTGCTATTTTTGGAATGGTGCTCTTAGGGTGTTCTTCAATAACTTTTAACACTTTTTCACGTGTGTTTAAAAAGTTTTCAGGATCTTTCTTTTTCCCTCGACGCACCATAGGACAGCTATTATAACAATTTCCACAAGCTAGACCAATTGTAGTCATAATACATTTCCCTTTTAGAAGTGGGGTTTTTTTTTTCTTCTCATTGACTGTTTCACTCATTTCAATGTGTTTACATGATTTTGCACAAATCCCACAACCAATGCATTGATTTGTATCAATAATTTTAGTTTTTAAAAGTTCAAAGCTCATAATTTTTACTCTCCCAATTAGTTATTATACCTCGTGAATCGAGGGTAAATGTTACATTCTTTGAAGAAGAAGTATATGTTCCTTCTTGAATTGGTATAGGATGAGCCCGAAAATTATCAAAATTCTTAAAAGAATCCAATTTAATTTTCATGCCTCCAAAGTAGAGATTAGACAAATTCATGTTACCTGCTAATTTTCTGATATTTTCCGTGCTCTCAGCATACAAATTTGGATCCATATTTTCACATGCCAACTTGTATTTCTTTTCCAATTCTAATAGTTGTTCCCTTATTGTCTTTAACTCATTATCTAATTCCAATTTAATACCCTTTTCATAAGCATCAAGGATATCAATAGTCATTGAAATGAAACTTTTTCCACCCATCATTCCTGTAATAAGCGGCAATTCTTCAATCGGTCGTCCAACCATAATATCTGCAATAATATTTCCAGAAGATGGTATTTTACCAGGTGGAATCGGTGAATTTGCCAAAGTAAATCGGAAAAAGGTACCAACCACATCAGAATAGGCACTTGAAATTTCATCTTCTTCATCAGCTAGCTTATCGGTAGCACCTTTTGAAGATGCTTCAGTGGCAACATCCATTTGACCCATGAGGGTTCCCATCATTCCAAGCATACGAATTGATGAATCGTCAATAAAGGGATTGCAACCTCGACATGGAGTTCCAAAATCAATACAACGCTCTTGACAATTATTTGCAATATATCCTGAACATGTATATCCAACATCATTAAAACATTGTTTTTCATCAAGCTCTTGAAGATCGATTTGATGGACAATTTCTTCTAAGAAGGAACAAGTTGATTCTCTTGGACATTTTTCACATAGTTTTTCAGATTGAAATTGATTATAATCTTTCAATAATGCTAAAAGATGATCACCAGAGGCTAAGCATCCCCTTATTTCTTGATCTACAGAAATAATTTTAGATATTGGAAAAATTTCTATCCCTTTTTGATATGCTAATCCAAAAATTCCTCCGTCAGTCGCACAAGATCCAAAAGTAAAAACTTGATTAGCAATTTTTCGAATTTCTTGTAAACAATGAAGATTTTCTGAAGTAGCATATCCTGAGAAAATCGCAATATCTATTGATGAAGGAAGATTATATTCATCTGTACACCAAATTAACTTCACATCTGTTTCTTCTTCATAATCTTTAACATTACGAACGATTAATTCTGGATTCCCAATCAGATTAATAATTTCGTTGCGACATTTTGTGCATCCATTTAATTGAAATATTCCAATTTTCATTGCTTCAAAACTCCTTTATTTTCAATAGCTTGTTTTAATTTTTCCAAAATATCTTCGAAATCACCTACAGCAGTTTCTCCTTCAGCGGCTCGAGCCGTATATTGGTTTAAAATTAACTCGCTGTAACCCATTTCTTTGATAAATTTTTTGAGCAATTTCACACGGCGCAAAGAGACCAAATTACCATTGAAGAAATGGCAGGCACCAAAACAACAACCAATTACAGCAACGGAATCTGCTCCATTTTTATATGCATCCATGATTTGAATAGGGCCAACTTGGCCTGCACATTTTACTCGAATTATCTTAATTGAAGTATCATATTGCATTCGAGCAACTCCAGCAGTATTTGCTGCCCCTTGACCACATTCAGCACACATAAAGCAAACAACATTCTTTTTTGTTTTTGTTTCCATTATAATATTTACACCCCTTTTTCTAAGATTGGATGCGCCACGGCTTCAATTTCATCTCTTAGTTGTTCTTCTCTATAATTTATCACTTGAATCGCATGTGTTGGACAAGCAGGCATGCAAATTCCACAGCCTTTGCACCCAACTTCATTTACAACAGGTTTACCATTTTCCCATAAAATTGCTGAAGGTGAACATGCAGTGATGCATGCACGACATTTTGTACAAAGATCATAGTCAATTTTTGCAATTATCATCTCTTTTTCTATATATCCTTTTACCAAAGAAGAAACTGCTCCAACAGCAGCTGCACTTCCTTGGGCTACTGATTGGGTTATATCTTTTGGTCCTTGAATTGCACCAGCAATAAATATTCCATCTCGACTTGATCTTGTTGGATCCATTTTAATATGGAATTCTTTAATAAACCCTTCTTTCCCACGAAGCAATTGCAGTCGTGAACCTAATAAACCAACACCTTTTGGGGCAACCATTGCTGCTGAAAGAATTACCAAATCTGCATGTAATTCCATAGGTTCTGCCATAAAAGTATCTTCAACGTAGACTTTCAAACAATCATTTTCCGGATCTGCCTCAATTTCAGATGGTCTTCCACGAATGAAGAGTACCCCTTTCTTTTGACATGCTTTATAATATTCTTCATAATATAAACCAGGTGTTCGTATATCAATATAACAAATATATACGTTTGAATCTGGATAAGTATCTTTTATAATACCAGCATTTTTAATTGCAAACATGCAACAAACACCTGTACAATATTCATTGCCAACTAATTCATTCCTTGATCCAACACATTGAATTATGACTACATTTTTTGGAATCCTTCCA
Organism: Candidatus Harpocratesius repetitus; assembly: GCA_021498095.1. Taxonomy (GTDB): domain Archaea; phylum Asgardarchaeota; class Lokiarchaeia; order Sigyniarchaeales; family Promethearchaeaceae; genus Harpocratesius; species Harpocratesius repetitus. The sequence continues at coordinate 3,071,840 of JAIZWK010000001.1, forward strand.
TCAGATGGTCTCAATAGTTGACCTCCAGTAAGAGATGTTGGACCCATCATTCTTTCAAATTGGAGTTGAGTTATTATATTCTCATAACCCGGTATTTTGTAATGATAAGCTTCTATTTCACTGGGATCATATTCTTCATATCCTGTAGCAACAATAATTGATCCGACTTTGATTTTAGTTTTACTCTTCTTAAGTGAAAAATCTATTGCATTTACGGGACAAGTCTCAACGCAACGCCCACAATCAATACAATTCTTTCGATCAACTACAAATGTTGAAGGAATTGCTTGAGGATATAATTTATAAATTGCCTTTCTAATTCCCATCCCAGAATCCCATTCTGCAGGTAATTCAACCGGACATACACTTGCACATTCTCCACATGAAGTACAATTAGACTTTACATATCGCGGTTTGGTTGTGATTGTGACTGTAAAATTTCCTATACTTCCATCTACAGAACTAACTATTGAATTTGTAAATAATGTCACATTTTCATGAGTTGCTACTGCATTCGTAAGTGGTGAAATACTACATTGAGGGCATTCATTTGTTGGAAATGTTTTATTTAATTGAGTCATATGTCCACCAATACTTGATTCTCGTTCAACTAAATATACCGGAATTCCTGAATCAGCTGTATCTCGAGCGGCTCTAAGTCCAGCAATGCCTCCACCAATGACCAATACTGCTTTGGTAATTTGAATTTTCTGTGTTCTAACTTCTTCTAATGTTCGAGCCCGATTAACTCCTGCTTTAACTAGTTGTTTTGCTTTTTCAGTGGCTTCAACATGATCTTTTTGATGAACCCAACTATCATGTTCTCGAATATTAACTTGTTGATGAAGATGTTTATTTAATCCGACTTCAGAAATTGCACGAGCAAAAGTAGGTCCGTGCTGCGTTTTAGAACAAGAAGCCACCACAGTTCTGGTTAAATTATATTCTTTCACTGCATTTTTTATTAATTCAATACCTTGTTTAGAGCACATAAACATATTATCTGTAGAAAATTCAACATTTGGAAGAGTTTTTGCATATTCAGCAACTGCTTTTACATCGACAACATCAGCAATATTATGCCCACAGTGACAAACGAAAACTCCAATACGTTCATTACTTTTCGGATTGTTTTTTTTGTCTTTCTCTTTTTCGACCATTTTTACCCAGCCCCTTCAATAGATTTTTCCTTTATCGATACTTTCTCCATAGGTTCCTTTAATTCTTTAAATTGATAATCTTTTCCATGGGCTTGATATTGTAAGCCTATTTTCTCCATATCCATTCCCATACACCATGCAGTTAATTGAGACATATGTATTACAGGAATATCAAAATTAGTTCCATAAATTTCGTTTACAGTAGTTTGGCCACCATCAAATTGTAATTGGCAAAATGGACATGTATCAAAAATAAAATCCGGATTAGCTGCCTGCATATGACCTAATTTTTCTTTCAAAATCTTCATAGATGTATTTTTATCAAAGCTAAGAACACCTCCACCTGCACCACAACATGTTAATTTTTGAGCAAAATCAACAGATTTAACACCTAAGGCTTCGACATATTCCTCCAGAAAGGTTGGAATTTCAGGTGAAGCAAGTTGGCGAATTCTAGAAGGTTTTAAAAGATGGCATCCATAATGAACAGCAGCTCTTGCCTCTGCTTTTCGAACAATGTATTTCTGAATTTCAGTGGGTCCTACTTCAAAACCGAGAATTTCGGCAATGTGGCGGACTCGAATTGTTCCTTTCCATTGATAATCACCCATTTCTTTTAATTTTTCATTAACTTTTGCAGCCATCTCTGGATCAGATTTTAGATGCTTATTTACATCAATTAAAGTTCCAAAGCAACCATTACATACGGTTAAAATGTCTGCGTCGTTCTTTTCAGCAATCGCAATATTGCGTGCAGCTGCAACCATCCAATCACTTTTATCAAAAGAACGAAAAACCCCAGGAGCTGGACAACATGTTGCACGTTCCATTTCCATAAGCGTAAAACCTAATTTTTTCATAACAAACCGGGTTGCAGATTCAATTTGCGGGTAACGATTAGGCATAATGCATCCTAAAAAGAATGAAAATGTATTTTCTTTTACCATTTCTTTCACTTTATTTAAAATTTTTATTTATTTTTTAGCAAACTATATATTTTTTTTGTCAATTTCGTCTTAATATTTAAAAATTTATTTACTAAATGCTTTTTTTCTTTAATTATTAAGATTTTTAACTTAATTTTTCAAAACCATCCAAATTTTTTCTGGAATTTGCTTTTCTTTCTTTATATTCCTTACCTCTTTCAACAACTCTGAAAAGTTTATGGAAAGGGATAATTTCAGAATTTTCTTCATCGCGATATTTATATAATGTTGGTGGAATCGGATCCAATCCTAAGGCTTCTCTTTGCCTTATAATTTTATCATTTATCGGAACCGCATGCCCTGTTGATCGCAGATAACCAACAACTGCGGTATGATTAGGACTCATATTCCCAATTTCACTGGCATAATTTCTTAAATCTATTATTACGTCAGTTGGACGAACATCACGTGGACAACGTTCATAGCAATTGTAACATGTAGTACAAAGCCAAATGTCTGGATCTTCTAAGACAGATAGATCGCCCAAAGCAGCTTTTCTAACAATTTGCCGTGTACGGATAGCAGTCCAACGCCCACTCTCACAAGAAGCTGTACAAGTGCCACATTGAATACAAGAAAAAATATTACTCCTCCGAGCAATATTTTCAAAAAATTGAGGGTCAAAATCCTCTAATTTTTTATATTTTCGCTTAATTGATATTTCACTTTCAGTCATTATTCATAACTCCAAAATGGATTTTTTACAAAGTATTTCATAGACTCCTTTAATTCCTTTTGATTTTCATAAGTTTCTTCTTTTAATTTTCATGTGCTGATCTTGATTTTAAAATACTAAATTTATTCTTTACATTTTTATCTACATAATTCTTTTATCATTTTATTTTAAAAGCAATTCTGAATCCTTTTTTAAAACAAATGAATATAAGAATTCAATAATTTGCATCATTCGTGTCGGTCTATGGATAAAAAGCCGTCGAATGTACAATGTGTTATATTAATCTGAATGCAACTTATAAATATTTGTTCCACTAATCTAAAAAAAAAGTGACAAAATTTCTTTATCAAGGAATTGATATCCTTATATCTTCTTTAACACATTGCAACACAACTTGTGTGTGAATTTCTTCGATGCCTGGAATAAATTTCACTTTTTCCAATAATTGAATTTGATCCTCTTTTTCAATACATTTTGCCATACAAAATATTGAATAATTTCCAGAAATCTGGTATATTGAATTAATTTTCTCAATTTCAATTAATTTATTAAAAATATCTTGAATTGGAATAACATTGTTTACCCGAATTGAGAGTAACAACATTTCTTTATATCCAATCTTGCAACAATCAATTAATGCAGAATAAGCTTTAATTACACCAGTTTCAGTCAATTTATCTACATGATTTTTTATTGTTGAAACAGATGAATTCAATTTTTTGGCAATTTTTCGAAATGAAGCTTTTCCATCTTCTTGTAAAATTTGAAGGATCTTTTTATCTATATCACTCAATTCAATTTCTTTATGCATTAGTGATGAATTTTTTATATTGTTTGAGTTAACTGATTTTTGGACATTATTCAAAATCGGTTCACGAGGCATAATTTTCACGAGAAATTAGATTTGATTCATATTTGATTCATATTTGATTCATTACTAAATAGAAAAATATAAAATGAAGTATATATAAAAAATAACTACATCTAAAACTGCTTAAATATTTCTGTTTTATCTATAAAGAAATTACTTGATCTGCATCATCAACCATTTCGATAAATTTTGCGGCACCGATAGGTTCTTCGCAGAAATCATGAATCTGTTCTTTCTTTACTCCCATTAAATCCATTGTCATTGAACAAGGATAGAGTTTAATATTACCTTCTTCAATTCCATCTTTAACCATTTCCCACATATCTTCATATCCAAAGGATTTCAATTTCTTTTTGAACATCATTGCAGCCATCCCCTTCATAGGGAAGGGCATACCTGCTACTTTTGGTTTAAAATTCTTTTTTAACAAGTTTATACCCCAGAAAGTGAAGAAAAAATTCATTTTTGTTTCCATTGCGGCACCAGTTGTGCCAAGGATTACCATCATTCCAAATTTCTCAAAACTTTGTTCGGATACGATAAAATTCATAACTTTTGGCATAATTTCTCACGTTTTTTTATTTTTAGTTATTTTGAATTTGTTGTTCATTTACATGTCATACTTAAAAAAACAAATGTAACAAAAGAAGAGTAGACAAGTAACATTTGTAACAGTTTCGATAGAAAAAACCGTCGAATGTACAATATAAGTATTATTTGCATTCGCCATATAAATCTTTGTGATAAAATAGAGAGAATTAAGTGAAAATAAAATCAAAAGGACTTTCATTTATCTTTAGGCCCACTTATCTGATTAAATGAAATAGTTAATTTACATTAATTACCTCAATTAATATCATCGAAATAAAAATGATGTGAAATGGAACGAATACAATTCGCAGAAGAACAAATTCGTCGCTATTCTCGACATATTATATTGCAAGATATAGGATCAACTGGCGTGAAAAAATTAATTGGATCCACTATAGGCATAGTTGGCGCTGGAGGATTAGGATGTCCAGTAGTTCAAATGTTAGCCGCTGCTGGAATCGGACATCTTAAAATTATTGATGGTGATAATGTAGAGCTTTCTAACCTTCCCCGACAACCATTGCATTTCACAACTGATGTTGGACGAAAAAAAGTTGATAGTATTTTAGAAAAAATCATTGCTTTAAATTCAGAGATTCAAGTTGAAATTTTTCCAGAATATTTAACAAAAGCAAATGCAATTAAATTCTTGCAAGGTTGTGATTATGTAGTTGATGCCAGTGATAATTTTGCTACGAAATTTTTGATAAATGATGTTTGCATTCATTTAGGGATACCATTTAATATCGCTGGAGTAGTACAATGGATGGGGCAAATTTTATCGGTTGATCCAGGAAAAACAACTTGTTATCGGTGCATTTTTCATACAATCTCTTCTGGGGATGAGTCTATGTCTTGTTCTGCTGCAGGGTTTATCAACACAGTTCCTAGTTTTGCAGGAATATTGCAAGCAAATGAAGCAATAAAATCAATTGTCGGATTACATCAAAAATTCACTAACGGATTATTTACATTTGATTTAAGAGAAAATTCTTTTGATTTCATTCCAATTAAACAAAATCCAGAATGCGCGGCTTGCTCTCATCCAGAAATTCCTTTTTATAAAACAGAAAATTATAATGTTGACTTAGATCAATGTAATATTCAGTAATCGATAAAAAGAAAGAAAAATGGGATTCAATATATAAAAAAAAAGTATCTCAAAAATGATTAGATTAAAAGAATGAATTGAAATTGATGAAAATGCTTAAACTTATCAACACTTGATATATCAAATACGTTCAATCCAAATTGTTTTCACTCCTCTTTTTTCAACGGAGTGAAGTATTTTTCCTAACTTTTGCTTGGTTACATTTTGTGGAACATTTGTAAATGCAGATGGAAAATCTAAAATCACTCTCAGAATTTCACCCGATTCCATTTCTTCTAATGCTACTTTAGTGTACACGAATGTCATAGGACACTGCACTCCAATTAGGTCCAACTCTTTACCTTTTTGCATCCATTTAATATTTGAGTCACTCATATGCATCTTGATCCATCTTTGCATATAATTTCATTTAATCCTTTGGATTGTTAAAAATCATATAAGAATCTTCATTTCATGAAAATTTATCAATCAATTTAAAGAAGGAATGGAAAAATCTGCATTTTTAAACACGAACCTTTTACAATATAGCGAGAGCCTTTATATGTTGGATCTTTTTTTTCCTAAATATGGAAAAAGATATAGAAAACACCTATATATATTTGGATCATGCAGCCACAACACCTTTAGATCCAATAGTTTTTTCTGAAATGATTCCCTACTTACAAAATTACTATGGAAATGCATCTTCAATGCATGGTATTGGCAGATTCTCTAGAAAAGCCATTGAATCTGCCCGCCAACGAATCGCTCAATGTATTGGGGCACAACCTGAAGAAATTATATTTACAGGCAGTGGAACAGAAGCAGACAATATTGCCATTATTGGAACTGCTATGAAAATGAAGCGATATGGAAAGCATGTGATTACAACAACAATCGAACATCCCGCTGTGCGGAATTGTTTTCGAAAATTGCAGATTGAAGGTTTTGAAGTATCTTATCTTTCTGTTGATAGTGAAGGACGCATTTCTGTAGATGAATTTAAGAGACTAATTCGAAAAGATACCATTTTAGTATCTATCATGTATGCAAATAATGAAATCGGAAGTATTCAGCCAATTCAAGACATTGCTGAAATAACCAACCAACACGGTATTATTTTTCACACAGATGCGGTTCAAGCTTTTGGAAAATTACCAATAAATGTTCAAAATGAAAAATTTGATTTATTATCTGCTTCTGCTCATAAAATTTACGGCCCTAAAGGAATTGGAATGTTGTACATTCGAAATAGAGGTAGAAATCCAAAAAGGGGTGTTTATATTATTCCAATTACTTATGGTGGAGGTCAAGAATTTGGATTTCGTTCAGCTACCGAAAATGTGGCAAATATCATTGGATTTGCGAAAGCAGTTGAATTATGTTATGAAAATATGGATAAAATTGAAGCTCGATTGAAAAACATGCGCGATGACTTAATAAAATGGATTCTAACTAATATACCAGGAAGTTTTATCAATGGAGGATTAAATCACAGACTACCAAATAATATTAATGTTGGATTTGAAGGAATTCAGGGAACAGACTTGCTGAAAAAATTAGATCAAGAGAAAATTGCTGTATCTGTCGGTTCTGCTTGCCATTCGAAATCTCAAGATGTCTCTTTTGTGCTCACTGCAATAGGATTATCTGAAGAGTTGGCAGCCTCATCCATACGATTAACTTTAGGAAAAAATACCACAAATGCTCAGCTTGAATATGTTAAAAATACTTTAAAACGTTGTGTGGAAGAATTACGCTTGAAAAATAAATAATAACTCAATCATTCTTCATCAATATGTGAAAAATTAAGTTCGTTTTGAAAAATTTTTCTGATAGAAATTAAAAATACATCAAAAAGAACATTGAAAAAAATCAACTTATATCAATAGAATCTTTGCACTTGGTCGATTATAACCAAGACATCAATTTTTCTGCAGCTTCAATTAAATCGATTAAAGTTCCATAGGAAATAGGCTTGATAAATTCAAATATTTTTTCTTTTTTTATCCCTCGAGCTTCAAGATCTTCAAGTAAAACGCTAATGGTCCAACCTTGTTTATCAAAATCAATAAATTCTGATTCGCCTTTGATTGCGCCAAATACTCCATCTTGCATTAAAACTAAATGACAATCTTCCCAATTTTTAGTGAACATTAACAAATCTTGAATTTTTTGATGCTCTACTCCAGATTGTCCATATAATATTAAGTGTTTCATACATTCATTCCTCCATTTTTTTTACATATGGAACACCATCGAATATTCATCGATGATTCCGGGAAGGTCGTCTCGATTTACTACAGTCAACGCTTCATAATCAATAAGATCTTCTTCTGAAAATCCAAATTGGAAAAGGTCTTCACGAACAACGACAATTGGAAGTTCAGTTAAATCGGCCATCTCTATACCTTCGTCCATAGCATCCATATTAACTCTTTCTGGATTTAGATTATTTACTAGGTTAGTCACACCAGCTTGATAAAATACTAATTTGCAATCTATATCTTCCCCTAAGCCCAAATATCCTGCACCTAATCTTATTGCTTCAACACCGGAATTTGTACCAAAGGGACCATTCTTGCATAAAATTAAAACAGATTCCACTTTTTTGCCTCCATACTATTTAATGAAATACTATCATGCATTAAGCATGATTACCAAAAACAATCACCTTATCTGCTGTTGCAGTTAAATTTGATAATTCACCTAAACCAGTTATATCTGCTCCATCAATTGCATTCTCTTTAAAAATTGCAAAATTATCTGCCCATGTTTGGCATGCTATGATTGGAACACCTAACTTTTCTAATTCTGAGGGAATATTACGAGTATTTTTCCCTAAATGAGCACCTTTTTGAATATTAAGAACACCACTTCCAAAAAAGAAAATGCCCAAAATTTCGTGGTTTTTTTCTTTTGCAGCATGTACAATATTCAAGAGAGTATAAACAGGTTGAAATTTTAGGAATTCAGTCATTACAACAAAAGCTAGCTTCATTTGTTCATTCTCCATCAATATGATTGAAAAAAAAAGAAAAAATAAAATCAATCTTTTTTAATTAAAAACGTAAAAACACCATTATCTTCCTTCATCTCTACCAGGGTGCATCCTGTCTTTTTTAATAACGGAGGTATATCGACTTTTGCACCTGCATCATCAGCCACAAACTCGAAAGTTTGTCCTGAAGTCATTTTTTTGATTATTTTTTTTGTTTTCAGGACGGGCATGGGACATTTGAGTCCTTTAAAATCTTCTGTAAAATCTGCCATATAATTCACGTCATATAAGATTGTATAAATCGACAATCGTCACCGATTCTCGAATAAAAGTGCACATTTGTTTTAGTCTTAAAATAAAAGACCAAAAAATGTACAGTTAGTAATTTATTTATACAGATCTTAATAAATCTTTTTTCATTCTTTTTTCACTTTTTACTGAAATATTCAGCATAATATTGAATATATCCAGCATAAGCCATCAATGCTTCTGGGCTTTTAAAAACAATTTGAAAAGATTGAGTATTAATTGGCAAAAAATGAATATCAGAATGAATATAACGATAATTTTCTTGAAGTAATTCCATCATTAAGTTTGCATTATTATTAGGAAATTCAATTAAAAAAATCAATCCTGATTTTGGAAAAAATGCAATTATATCAGATAATTTGAAGAAAATATTTTCTTGAAAATTTATTTGTTCTGGTTGAATTTTTCTGAACAAATTACTTCGTTCTTGATATGTTTTAATAATATTTTGCTCACTTGTTCCAAAAATGATGAAACCTTTATCGAAAAACTCTAAAAATAGAGGAGATCTTGCTTTTTGTAAATTTTCGTTTAAGAATCTTTCGAAACGTTGTATATACGCAATTATTTCCCGTTGAGTGGTGCTCACCATTAAAAACATAATTTGGGAACTTGCGTCTGCCATACTCTTTTGACCGATCAATAACTTATAAATTTAAGCACCATAACTAAAAAAAAAGAAAAATTCTGAAAAAAAATTGGGGCGTTTTTAACGCTACTGTGAGGTAAAAACACGTTTCAGATAATTTAGATATTGAACATCTTCACACATTCCCTTTTCGGGAGTATCAGATATTTTTGCTACTGGTTGATGATTACAACGAACCATTTTAATAACAATTTGAATGGGTTTTGTTTCAGGAAAATCATTTGTGAGATTGGTGCCGATACCAAAAGAAACACCAATCCTATCACCAAAAGTGGTAAGTAAAGATTTTGCCCGTTCAAAATCCAATCCATCAGAAAAGATTACAACTTTTGTTTTAGGATCAATATTTAGATTTTGATAATGTTTTATGATTTTTTCGCAAGATTCTATAGGATCTCCGCTATCTTGGCGCACCCCATCATATAACTTCGCAAAATATTTATCAAAATCCCGCAGAAAGGCATCGATTCCTAGGGTATCAGATAGTGCAATACCTAAATCACCTCGATATTCATCAACCCACTTTTGAAGCATGTATTTTTGACTATCGACCAAGCGCACACCTATTGCTTGACCTGCTTGAATGAATTCATGAGCCATCGTCCCTATCGGCTTAATATCAAATTCTTTTGCAAAGAACACGTTACTGGTTCCCACAAAATTTCGTTTGTTAATTTTTGATTGAACCAAAATTTTGAGAAGATTTCGCTGCCATTCAAAAGAAAATCGACGTCGGGTACCAAAATCTGCAAATCGATAATTATTTCCGAGAGAATAAGACAACTCAATCTTTTCTTGAAGTCGAGCAATGGCTCCATCATAATCAGGTTTTATTACATGGTGGTTAAAATAAATTTCATTTACAATAGCTAAAATAGGAACTTCAAATAAGATAGTCAAAAACCAAGGTCCTGCAATTCTAATTTGTAATTCCTTATCTTCCTCATAAATTTTAACGTGTTCACGATTAAGTTGGAGTAATTGTAAGAAATCAATAAAATCCTTTTTAATAAAAGGAAGACTTTGCAAGTATTCCAATTCATCTTTTGAAAAGCGTAATTTACAAAGAAAATCCACTTCTTCTCGAATTTCATCAATATATGGAAGAAGATTAACTTCAGGAGTGCGACATTTAAATTTATATTCCACATCAATCTCTGGAAAGTGGTGCAGTACTACCTGCTGCATGGTAAATTTATATAAATCATTATCCAGCAATGAATTAATTATCGGCATAATGAACACATGAAAAATAATTGTTATATTCACAAGACATTTAATATTTAGTAATAGATGGAAGGAACTCCTTATTAACTGTGTGTGCTAGAATTATATTATGATCTATTACTAATAAATAAATGAAGTAAAGGAAAAAAAAATGAAGAAAAAAGGATTAAAAAATGAAAAACATTTATTCAATTCATCAGATTCACCAAATCATAATGAAGATGAATTTGACTTGTTTGTTTCAGAATTACAAATGAAGATCGATGAAGAAAATAGGAAAGATTTTTCAAAACATGCTTTAGAGCTTGGTGATAATCCTTACCACCACCAGATTCCAGAAAACTCTGAAAAAATGATCCAAGGTGAATGGAGAGGACCTTGTGGTGATTCTGTGCGTTGGTATCTTGATATCAAAAATAATTCCCAAAAAAAACCCTATATAAAGGCAGCTTATTACACTACAGATGGATGCACAACAACATCTATTGCGAGTTCTCAAACAGCATTATTGGTTGAAAATCTAACAATTTCACAAGCCCGTAAAATTAATGATGACATTGTTCTCAAAGCTTTAGGAAATTTTCCAGAAAAAGATCATCATTGTGTAACGCTTGCATTAACTTCCCTAAATATAGCTTTAGATAACTTTGAAAAAAAAATCAATAAGAGGGTTTAAAGATAACCTTCTTCATCCATTTCATCTATTTGATAATAATATTGCTTCAAACTATCTTTTGCTTCTTGCCACTGCTGTTCATCTCCACTGAGCAATGCATCTAAATGCCTTTCAAGCATTTTCATAGCAGCCAAACGCTCTCTTGGTGGAACTTTATTTAAACAAATTTCTAAATCAACAAGATCATAAATTCCTATAGATTGTAGAATATCCCGCGTAAGATCTCGATCAGGATATGAAAGTTTTTTAAATTGAGCAATTTTTGCTAAAATTGCTTCTTTATCTAATTTTTGAGCTATTTTACTCACCTGTTATCCATGAACTTTCATTATTAAGCATATTTTAAAGAGATCCAAAAGATATAAAAAAAAATTTCGAGTAAAGAAAAATTAAGGATCAAGGCGATCAGGGGTGCGGGGATACATTACACATTCCTTAATTTGATCAACACCTGTAATTATTTGGAGCCATCTGGCGACTCCCATACCTAAACCGGCATGAGGAGGCATTCCATATTCAAATGCTTGTAAGTGACTTTTAAAACTATCAGGGTTAAGACCTTTTTCGCGCAGATTTTTCTCTAACAAATCTCGTTCATGCACTCGAGTGCCACCAGATGCCAACTCCAACCAACCTTTTTGAAGATCAAAGCCGTGACTTAAAGTTGGATTCTCAGGATCATAATGAATATAAAATGGTTTAGATTCCATTGGCCACTTGATGATGAAATAATATCCTGGAAGAAGAGAATCCAATTTTCGATAAGCTTCTGTAGAGATATCTTTACCAAATTCTATTTTTATTCCTAATTTTTCATCAAGCATCTTAAGAATATCTTCATAAGTGTATCGAGGTAGAGGTAACTCTGGAATTTCAAATTTTTCCCATTGATTTAATTTTTTCAAATCTTCACTGCATCTTTCTTTAATTTTTGTTAAAACATGAACTACCATTCGCTCTACCATTTTTAAAACATCGGTGTAATCTGCAAATCCCATTTCCATATCGATTTGATAGATTTCACAGAGATGTCTGTTTGTAAAGGATTTTTCTGCCCTAAAACATGGTCCAATTTCAAAAACTCGCTCATAAACGCTACATAATCGTTCTTTGTATAATTGGGCGCTTTGTGATAAATAAGCATCTCGATCGAAATATTTGATTGGGAACAACTCAGTCCCTCCTTCGGTGGCGCTGCCAATGATTTTAGGTGTAATTATTTCAGTAAAATGCTCTGATATCAAGAAATTTCGTGTTTCTTCCAATAATACAGACTGTATATGGAAAATTGCTAAATTTCGGGGATGTCGCAGATCTAAAGCCCTGTGATTTAAGCGAGTATCCAAGTCAGACATTGTTTTTCCAGTCATATCTAATGGAAGTTGTTCAACTGCTGAATTCATAATACGAATTTCTATTGGAATCAATTCTACACCATGAGGTGCTTTAGCAAATGCTTTCAGACTTCCTCGAATAATAACTGACCATTGATGACCGATGGATTTCATTTTTTCAAATAATTCATCGCTAACAACTCCTTTTTTGGCTGTTACTTGAACTTGTCCGTATTTATCTTGAAGAACCATAAAAATCATTGCACCGAGTTTTCGGACTCTAGAAACCCATCCTGCAACAACTACTTCCTGATCGGCTAATTTCGGGGTTAAATCAGTTGAAAAATGTGTTTTTCGAAGATTGCCGAGAGGTTCATAAATTTCATTGCCCATAGATCTCTCAATGAACATTATTTCATTAACTTTTTCATCCTTTTTCACTTTTTTCAACTTTTGAACACTTTAGTAACTTGTTAATGAATTGATCCTTCGTAATTAAAAATAGCCGATATCAATAAAGTGTTTCCGCAGCTCTGCAAGTAACATAGTCGCATACGTGCCTTTTGGAAGAGAAAATTCAAGCTTTACGCCATTTGGATCCAATTCGGGATATTTATTCAAGATATAAGCCTGCTGGACTTTTAAGTTAGTGGGAAAATTGTTTATAGCTCGAAATGTCCCCTCAAAAAGAAATAATTTAGGAAATTTATGATCAAAAAAATCTAATGGAAACTCATGCTTTTCCAATAAAGATGAATAAATTGGCTTAAAATAGGAAAATTTTTCTAAATTTGTTTTGTAACCTATAATTGGAGCAACAATTGCAGCACGATGATGTTTAAACGCCTTAATGATATTAGGATCATTCCAACCATCGCCCCCATGATATTGATAAAATATTAAAGAAGGATGCCCTTTTGGATCTTTTAATATTGAGACAATATCACCATTTACAGGTTTATGTAGAAAGTCATTACGCTCTAATCGTTCGGATACTGCCAAATTGAACAAATAAGATTGATATGAAGATAAAATTAAATTAATTAGGGAAGGTGGTAGACTTAAAATAGCCCCTTTGTAATCATTAGGATGATGATTTAAATATTGAACCATTCTTTTTTCATAATGAAGAGAGCGTGGTAAATCATCAGACCAAATACCATTCTGAGCATTTTCTGCCAATTTTTTCCTTGCTTCTCGAATTTTTTCGTACTCAAGTGGATATATTGTAAATAAAAATTCTTCAACTGCCTCTTTGTATTGATGACAGAATAAATATCGCCCAACCAAATGAGAATTCGGTCGATGTTGCCCGAATCGCTGCATTCCATAATAGTTGGGAAATCCCCGCTCATTTATTTGATCTTTCCATTTTGTTATAATCGGCTCGATTTCAGAAAAAGGTCGTTCCGTATGTCGAATGTTAATTGTAAAACGATTTCCCCATAATCTTCCTAGTTTGACGTAATGGCGACTAGGTACGATTTGACAAATATCAATATTAGGATGCCGAAAATGGTGTAATCTTTCGATAAAATCACCACGAACAGAAAATCTTTGAGAAGTAATGGCGGTATGATCCTTAATTCCTGCCCATTGAATATCAGATTCAGAAACATGTAAAAAATCTCGAATAACTTCCGCGGCATAAATTGTATCTGTATTTTTTTTTATCACTGTAAATTGAGTAAATTTACCAGAAGTAGTAAAGGAAAGATCTTGAGTAGAGGATTCTCTTGTGGTTAAAACTTCACCATTTGGAAGTATTTCCTGAACAATAAAATCAGCAATATCTTCCTTAATTCTTCCACCTATTGGAGGTGTATCTGTTGTATATCCCCTGATACCAACAAATCGACGCATTTGATCGTATATATTTCCATTCACAGTTGGTGAAAACGCCATAAAAACTCCGAAATCTCCTGAAACTTGATCACTAGAAATAAGTATAAAAAAAGAAAAAGGAAAAGGATAAACGATATTTAAATATATTTAAACTCGTCGACCGCGTCGGCCACCAGCTCGCCGCGTTCCATCATGTGGTAATGGAGTTACTTCTTCAATTCGCCCAATTCGTAATCCCGAACGTGCTAAACCACGAATTGCTGCTTGAGCTCCAGGTCCAGGTGTTTTGGCACCCCTTCCTCCAGGTGCACGCACTTTAATATGTATACCACCAATGCCTTTATCCTTTAAAGTCATTGAAGCACGAGACGCCATTGACATTGCAGCATAAGGTTTAGCTTCATCACGATCACTTTTTACAACCATACCTCCAGAAATTCGGGTGATTGTTTCAGCTCCACTTAAATCGGTAATTGTTAAAATTGTATCATTATAACTTGCGAAGAGATGAGCCACAGCCCATTTAATTCTTCTAGATGTAGACTTTACCATATTAATCTTCCTCCGCTCCAGCTACTTCTTCAGATGCTTTATCTTTTCTGGCAGCTCCGCCCCAAATCTTGCTGGCATCGATTTTAAAGGGTGAATTTGCAGCATAATCAACTTGATCATCCTTTTTAACTAAATATGAAGGAGAATCAATAATCGCCCCATTAACTGCAATATGCCCGTGAGTTACAAATTGTCTGGCTTGCTGAATGGTTTTTGCCAAGCCATTTTTATGAACTATTGTTTGCAGTCGTCGTTCTAAAATGTGCTCTACTGTGAGTGATAAGATATCATCTGTTGTGGCGTCTGCACCAACTAATCCAAGCTTTTCCAATCCAGAACGAATTTCTGCAAATCGCTCTTCTCTTATCCCATCTGGTAAAGTACGATTGGCTCGGGCTAACTGTCGATAATGTGATAATTGATATTTATGCTTTCGAAACTCCTTTTTATTTCTAAGGCCATATTTACCTAAATAGGTAAACTCTTCGACAATCCGATCTTTCTCAAAAGGATTGTTAGGAGTTGCATATTTCTTTTTTAATCGTCGTGGATCTCCCATTATATTCACCTATTTAATTATTTCCCACCTTTAGCGGTCTTTCTCATATATCCAACGACAAGACCATGTCGACCGGTGGTTCTGGTGCGTTGACCCCGTACTTTCAATCCATACATATGGCGGATACCCTTCCAAGAGCGAGTACGTTTCATTCGATCTAAATCCATCTTGGTAATAAGTTCTAAATCATTTCCTGTTATATGACGATACTCGCCTGTGCGCAAATCTTTTTGACGATTGACCATCCATTTAGGAATTCCATATTTAACTGGATCGCGGATAATTTCCACTAATTTTTCTTGCTGTTCTTCAGTTAACAGACCAATTCTAATGTTGGGATCTAATCCACTAACACGAATGATCGCGGTTGCCAACCTGCGTCCAATTCCCCGTATCTTTGAAAGCCCAAATTCAAGTCTTCGATGTCCTTCAATAGATGTTCCAATAATCCGCAGGAGATTTCGGAATTCTGGGGTTTTTTGATAATATTTTCTATCGAATAAGTTTTCAGGCATATTCATATTCCCCGCGCGATTAGTTTCGCAAAATAAAGAAGAATGCATTGAATTTAGAATTTGCGAAAAAATAATGTAATGCAGAAAGATAGATAACTATGAAAATAATCAAGATTACCATCTTTGGTAAAATCAACGAATTTAAATTTTATGATTATCATGAAAAAAAGATTACAGATAAAATCTCTTGATTGCATTAAGAAGGAATTATTATTTTCAGTTTAATATCTTGTCCTGTTTCCGTTTTTACGGCTTCTTGTAATTCTTCACGTTCAGATTTTACTTTGTTTAACAAATCTTTGTAATCGCGTCTGTATCTTGCAACATCATTTTCAAAATGTTCTAAATCAACTGTTGCAATGGAAATTTTTTCTTTTAAATCATTTCTTTGCGACTCAAGACCTTTGGATTTCATTAATTTTCGAATTTCTTCCTTTTTCTCTTCCAATTCCAAAATTTTCTGAATCTCGTGTTCAAGAGAATTATTTGAAACAATATCATTAATATTTTCGATAACACGTGTTTTTAGATCTGATTTTAATTGAAGAGAATCCTTTTCATCTTCTAGCATTATCCTAGTTTTGATTAAAAGCTGACGTAGATGGGGGATTTTGGGTCCTTCACTTAATATTGCTGCAACAGAGTCCTTTAGATAAGGTTTCAGATCAGATTCAGAAATATCACGAAGAGAAATAGTGCCTTTTTCTAAATATTTTTTCATTTTTTTAAAAGCTTTTTTAAATTTGAGTTTTTCTCTAAATTCGCGCTTAGCGATTTCCAGATCATGCTCGATTTTTTGGAATTTTTGTAAATCTGGATCCTCATTGAGTTTATCCAATTTTTCTTCCATATCTTTCAATTTTGATTTCATAGATTCAAACGTAGATTCTAATTCATCTAATTTCTTTTTAGTTATTGCTAAACGCTCAATATTGTTCTGTAATAAGGGAATTCGTTTAAGTAAACTTTCTGCTTCTTTTCCATCTTGATAATTTTTCAACAAGAATTTGTTAATCTTTTGGCTGTAATTCCCAATTTTTCGCAGATGTAGATCTATTTCTTTAATTTCAAGTTTAAATTGTTTGTAAAATCGTCGAATTGTCTTTTTTCCTTGTGAATTATAAATAAAATAAACTTTCTTAACGCCATCATTAAATTTTTGACACGTTTCATAAGAAATGGAATTGTGGATAGTGGGAATTTGCATCTCATCAATTGAATTTAGCACAGTATCAACAAAACGCTCCATAATCTTCTGGGTTTTCTCATCTAATTTTTCTTCGTCTTTTTCAGGTTTATAAGATCGCCAAGCTTTTAAAGCATTTTTAGCTTGAGCAACTTCATCAGCAATTTTAGCAAAAATTTTGGATAGTAATTTATGTTCACGCTTAAATCGCTCTTGTAATTGTTCTAAATACCATGATTCCAAATCTACCAAATTCACTTCGAACATTTTCAACGATCAGTTTGAATAATTAAGGAGAATATATAAAACTTAATCACACTTAAAGAAATTCAAAAAAAAATTAGATTTTAAAAGTTAAAGCTAAAAAAATAACAAAAAACTATTCAGATTCCTTAATAAATTTACGTAATGCATCCATATCTATTCCTAAATAGCCTTGTTCAGCATACTCTTTTGCACGAATTCGATTCATCGATTTATCTTCATCACTGATGAATAGAATTCCTTTCTTAAGAAAGCCATCAATGTAATTTTGAAAATGCATTGTATCACTAATAAATTCATCAGATGGAGGTTCTTCATATGTCTGAATTATTGGGTTTCCATTTTCATCGGCTTTCATACCTTTCATTCCTACAAAAAGTGCACCCAATGTTGCAATAAAGGGTAATTGATGAGCCATGTCGCTCATTTTTAAAAAGGCTTGAATATTCTTCATAGATAAATATTCTGATAGTAAATCGATATTAAATCCAAAACAACCACTATAGTGGGTTTTTAGAGTATTTTCAATACCTTCTTTTATTGCTTGAAGTCTTGCAAATTTATCGGTGGGAGACTTGCGGAATAATTCCCGATAATCCGCAGTATTAAGTAATTTCATCGAATACTTTCCTTCATCATAACTCATTTCAACTAAAGCTTCATATGGTTTAGTTTCATCTTCGATATTATCTTGAAAAGTTACAATAAGTATCTTTTTAAAATAACGGGTAACAGTTTTGAATGCATTTGAAAATTCAGTGATACCTGTACCTAATTCCAATCCAAATAATTTCAGAAAAGAATTAATTAAAGAATCAGGACAAAAAGTTGATGAAAAAACAATTTCAAACAAATTTGAGAAAAAAGCGAACATTCCCATATCAGATTCACGAAAACGATTAAAATGGAATTTAAAACTTTTCATATCTAATACAGCCGTTCGTAATCCTGTTCTTTCATAAACTTTTCTCCCAATATCCAGAAGTGACAATTCTGGTTTTAGCACATCTTTAAAGATATGATTTGGAAGTGCGGCGATCTTCATACGATTGTGATCTACCATTAATTTTATACCAAATAAAATCTTTTGATGATTTTCTGAAACCAAAATCATGTTCATTAAAAGATCATCAAGTAGGGTTGTAACAATAATTAACCATTGTTGAACATCAACATTGTTCCAAGATTGAATCCATTTTTTCAAAGTTTTCAAATTAGATTTATTATGTATATTTTGAGAAATAATATAATATTGTAAATTAGCAGGATCATCATTAAATCCTTCTAAAATGTAACCTTTCCACCGTAGAATTTTAGAAATTGCCAAAAGAACGTTAGTGTTGAAGGAAGGAAGTTTTAATGATGCAATATCCTCTTTTAAAGTCCATGGTATTATTAAACTCCGTACATTCGAATATCCATATTTTGCTGAGAAGTATTCTTTTATTAATTGGTTGATTGGTTTCAGTTGTTTGATCGAAGTTTGAAGTTTTTCGAAAAATTCGCTTTTTTCTTGAAATTCACTTATGAATTCTACTTCAAATTCTAAAAATGATTTTAATTCCCCCTTTTCATCTTGATCAGTAAATTTATCAATATGAATTATAAATCCATCAAGAATATTCATAGACTTATCGATCAAAACAATAAGATTATCCTTAAATGGCTCTTTTTCATAGAAATAATGTAAAAGATTGTATACTTGGGTTAAATTCCATGAAATAGGTAATCCAGAATATAAAACCTTCGGAATAGTCACTTTTTCAAATGGATTTAAGGCAATTCGATTAAATATCTGAATAGAGAGCTCGACGGTTCTATGGAATTTCTGAATTTCATTCAAACTTAAACAATTTTCCTTTAACATTAAGTTTTGGTTATTTGAACTCTATAAAAAAACTTATTTTCATTTTCTTACTCAAATTATAGAAATGATGAGAAAAAATTTTTCTAAAAAAAGTTTTTAAAAAAGGAATTTATCTAAAATTAGATAAATACAAATTTTTGCAAACATTTTTGTAACTTAATGAATTCCGGTGATATGAAAATAACAATTCCCTCTGAAATTGAAGAACAACTTATAAAAGACTATAATATTCTATTAAAAAATCCCAAACCGGAAGAGGAAGAACGCATTCATAACGAATTGTTACAAATATTTCAAAAATTATCAGTAAATTTGCCTCAAGATTCTGAAATTTGTGTTAAAAGCGAAGTCATTCTCGAATTAATTCGTTCATGGGATCCATTAGATTATTGGTTTGTCGAACTCCCAGAATTACCAATAAAATTGAGGAATTTCCTGATTTCTTTTACTAAATTTCAGGCACCAGATAATATAAAGAAATTACTTTCAACTGAAGCAAAAAAATTAACTAATCTTATTGGTCAAAAACCAGAAAAGAAAGAAACAAACAAAGAAGAGGAAATAATCGAATTAGAAAGCAATTTAGATAAAATTGAAAGTATAAAAGGGAATATGTCTGTTAGTTTTGAAGAATCAAATAGAATTAATAAACGAATAGAAATTCTTCAAGAAAAAATGAAAAAATTGCAATTGAATGCTGTAAAAAAGCTAAAAACACCTACTATTACAGTACAAAACTTAAACGGAAACAAAAAACAACAAATTAAATCGAAGAATGAGCGGTTAAAACCACCTGTTCTTAAATTATCTCCTATTATTTCATCTAAATCAGAAAAATCCAAAAGAAAAATCACAGAACCTAAAATTGCTTCTAAAGAAATTAAAATAAAAGTAGAACACCAAAAACAAAATGAAATTCAAAAACTAATAACAAATCAAGAACCAATAACAAATCAAGAACTAAATCTAAATCAAAAAGCGGATACATTACCAGAAAATCAAATTCAGACATATAATAGAGCAGAAATAGAGCAGATTTTAGCATTAGAAGAGAATAACCCAACTGGTTCGTCCATATTAACTCAAATTTTTGTAAGAAAGATTGATTCTCTTCCTCATCCAGATATAATCATTAAAGATGAGTTTGAACCAAAAATACCAGCAATTTTAGACAAAAAGGCCAATAATGAACAAGATCCAGAAATATTATATCAAGAATTAATTCGGTTTAGAGCAAAAGTCTTTTATCTTCAATTAAAGCAGCAAAAAATTATCGAAAATGTTCAATCAGGAAATATATCTGAAGCACGATCTCAACTATATATAAAACAAAATAAAAAAGAATTAGCAGAATTAGAAACAAAAATAGAAAAAATTGAAAATTCTCTTTTTTCACCTTAAATTTTTACTGGTATAGTACAATTTATCTTCCAAAAGATTTTTTTTAATTATTATATTATTAATTTGATAGAGGAAGGAATCACTATGTCAAAAACTGAATTTATCACCGCATTAGAACAAGCATTTGCCGAGGGCATTCCCTTTATTGATTATACTGAATTTTATACCTATGCTTTGATTCCTAAAGGTGGGCAATATCTTGAAATTTCATACGATTTTGAAGACCATGAAATTATGGAAAATCGAACTTTAGATCCTATTAAAGCATATAATAATTTTTGTGAAGAAGTTGAAAAGGCTTTAGCTGAAGAACTCGAACTCTTTTATCTGAATAAATGGCGTGATTTTAAAGCAAGTCTTTCAGGTGATGAAGCAGAAAAACTACCAAAGCTAATCGAAGAATTAGTTAAAAATTCTGATACATATGGAAAAGATATTCCTATTATTAAATCACCGGATCAACTCGCTGTTTTAAAGGAAAAGTTATAAATAATTACTCTTTTTTAAATATCTCTATATATTCATCTATAATCTTTACTAAATATATGCAGTGATTCCTATCAAATTTGATTTCATCACTATACATTGCTAAAAAAGTTGATAAATATGGCAGAACCGGAACCAATTGGAAAAATAATGCGCAAAATCAAATCGAAATGGGAAAAAGATCCAGAAGGATGGTCAGTAATTGGAAATATTGATAAAGATGGTAATCGTGAAATGTTTATAAATCAAGCACCAAATAGCTATTGGTTAAAAATGCGTACAATAACAGCTCATTCTCATATGGCATTTGGAAAGGAATTGCACAATATAGATGAAGAAATCAATGAGAAAATTTATGGAACTAAAAAACAACCAAAATTAATAAAAAGTAAGCAAGATCTCATTCAACTTTTTGGATTAATGACACCATCAGAAAAAGATATTCTTTATACAACCGGTGTTGAAAGATTTTCTCCACAACTTGCTCAAAATCAAAAAGAAAAAATCGAAGAAAAAGAAAATGAAGCAGACAAATTATATCGATTATATCTTCGAAAAAAATGGGAACGTGAACAAGAATTAAGGGAAAATATGTATCTTTAATCAATTAAAAATATACTAAATTCGACCATCAGTCAAAAATTGCTTAGTTTTTTCGTGATTAAACCAATATTTCCCATTTAGACAAGCTAAACAGAGATCTTTTTCAGGTAAATTAATCGCTTTAATTAAACCTTTAATGGAAAGATACTGCAAAGAATCCGCTCCAATTTCTTTTCGAATCAACTCGATTGCTTCTTCATAATTGTGTGACAATAGAATTTTCCGCCCAAAAATAAGTTCTTGGCGGCTAGGAAAATCAACCCCATAAAAACATGGATCAGCAATTGGAGGACTTGAAGATCGGACATGAACCTTTATTGCACCTGCCTCTCGAAGAAGACGGACAATTCGAGTCATTGTGGTTCCTCTTACGATAGAATCATCGAATAAAATCACTTCCTTATCCTTTATAATTGTAGCAACAGCATTTAACTTCATACGGACTAAATTCATTCGTTCAGCTTGACTGGGTGCAATAAAACTTCGAAAAACATATCGATTCTTCATTAATCCCTCATCATATGGAATATCAGATTCAGAAGCATATCCTAAGGCGGCAGATCTCCCAGAATCAGGCACGGGAACAACAATAGCATTTGAAAACTTGCTTTTTTCTTCACGAGCTAGAATTCTTCCTAATTGTTCACGAGTTCGATGAACTGATCTTTTGTCAATAATTGAGTCTCCACGTGCAAAATAGACATATTCAAAAATACAATGATGAGGTTGAACAGGAATCAGAATTTCTTGATGAAAAAAGTGATCTTGATGAACATGTACTATTTCACCCGGTTCAACATCCCTGATTAAAGTACCTCCAAGAGAAGTAATTGCACAAGATTCAGAAGCTACAATATATAATTCTGTATTCATAGATTTTACAATTCCAATGCAAAGCGGCTTATTTCCACTTCTATAAATGTAAATATCACCCTCATTAGTTAAAAGAATTAATGAAAATGCACCATCTAATAAACGAGTTGTAAATGTCAGATTCTCAACCCAATTTTCAGTAACCAAATGATTTGAAGCGAGTAAATTAGCGATAACCTCAGTATCACCATTAGTTAGGAAAATTCGTCCTTTTGATTTAAGTTGTTCTTTCAAAATTGGATAATTAGTGATATTTCCGTTAAATGCAATAGAAAAGGGAGGAGCTTGTGTCGTCTCATAATGGAAAGGTTGAGCATTGAGAATATCCCCACTACCAGCAGTTCCATATCGTACATGTCCAATACCAACATTTCCCCAGAGTTTTGATAATACTTCTTGAGTTAAAGCTTCAAAGACTAAACCTTCCTGCTTATACGTGTGAATGGTTTTATTGGCATCAACAATGCTTATCCCAGCAGCTTCTTGCCCCCGATGCTGAAGAGCCATTAAACCTTGAAAGATTGTTTGCGATACATGAACGGATGGATCTTTTGCTACAACTCCAATAATTCCACATTCTTCATGGGGAACATCATCACTAGCTCTTTTTAATAAAAATTCACTTTTCATTTTGATTACCTACTTATTTATCAGTTATAAATGATTTTGTGCATATTTCACAGCATTTTGAAAAATCTTCAATCCATTTTCTTCTGGTGCATTTCCACGAGTCCATTGAGGATGATTAAACTTAGTTAAATGACACTCTGGATGAGGCATCATTCCAAAAACTTGTCCTGTTTCATCACAAATTCCAGCGATTCCATCCGTAGATCCATTTGGATTATTAGGATATTCATTTGGATCATAGACAAAAGGAATCATACCTTTTTCCCATAATTGATCGATAATTGATTTGGATTTTGCCACAAAGCGTCCCTCTCCATGTCGAACAGGAATTTCTAATATTGGAGCATAATCTCTGGTCCATATACATCGAGACTTTAAGGTCTTAAGTTTAACCCAACGATCTTCAAAGAATCCCGATTTATTTCCAATGAGTGAGACTGTCTGTTTGAATAATTCGCCTTGAAATCCAGGTAAGATTCCCATTTTCACCAAAACTTGAAATCCATTACAAACTCCAAAAATTAATTTACCATCTTCTATAAATTGGTTAAGGTCTTTGCGTAGAGTATATTTAAATTTGTTAGCTAAAACAGTTCCTGCACCTAAATAATCTCCAAAACTAAATCCTCCAGGAAACATCAATATTTGATAATTTTCTAATGAATCGCGTTTGTGAATAAAATCATTAACATGAACCCTTTGAACAATATCTGCACCAGCCAATTCAAAGGCATATTGAGATTCATAATCTGAATTTATACCAAATCCTATCATTATACATACATTTACCATTTTATTCCCCTCCTTCAACAAGAACAGATAAAGTGGATTGCCAAGCTTTTTTCAGTTCTTCAATGGGTTCATTGAGAATAATCTTCTCATCTTTTGAATTCGAATATACTATGAATTTGCGCCCAATTACTTTACCTATGCAAGCAGTGATAGTATCTTTCATAATATTTTCAAATTTTTCTAGATCTTTTGGGTTAATTGTTACAATTATACGACTAGGTGATTCTGAAAATAGAAGGACATCATCACGTAAAATTCCTTCAGTTGGAACAGCATTCAAATGAATTTCTATCCCATAATCACCAGCAAATGCAGATTCAGCCAATGCAACACCTAATCCTCCATCAGAACAATCATGGGAAGAACAAATTATTCCTTCATTTATTGCTGTGAAAAGTTTTCGATATCGTATAATTGCAGCAGAAGGATTCACTCTCGGTATTGAATTAAACCCTGATAATTTTAGCTCATCTATATATTCAGATGCTCCCAATTCCTGTTTTGTTATTCCAAGAATATAAATCAAATCACCTTCATGTTTAACATCTAAAGAAATACTTTTACGAATATCAGGAATTTTTCCAATTACAGAGAATAATAAAGTAGGAGGAACACTTACTTTTGTATCTTCAATTCTATAATCATTTTTCATTGAATCTTTACCTGAAATGCAAGGAACTTTAAATGAAGTTGTAATATCATATAACGCTTTATTTGCTCGTACCAACATTCCAGTGTATTTTTCTTCATCTTCTTGGGAAAATCCCATTGCCCAGCAGAAATTATCAAGTCCTGCTAAATAATTTGGATTGGCACCTACGCATACTGCATTACGAACAGCTTCATCAATCGCATTTGCAACCATCCAATATGTATCAATATCAGAATATCGGGGACAAATCCCATGTGAAATGACCAATCCTTCCCAAGAATTAAGAATAGGACGTATTACGGCAGCATCACTAGGCCCATCATTGTGTTTTCCCATAAAAGGCTTTATAATACTACCTCCTTGAACTTCATGATCATATCGACGAACAATAGCTTCTTCTTTTGAACAGATATTCAAACGTCCTAACATTCGTTTTAGCATTGATGCCATAGATTTAGGCGCGGGAAATTCCGGATCTAATCCTTTTAGAGAATTCCACTTTCCAATCATTTTCTTTTGAGGGGTTCCTTCATGTAAAAAATCCATCGAGATATTTCCAACAATTTCGTTTTGATAATATAATTGGAAATGTTTAGAATTATTAAATTCGCCTACAATCGTGGATTCTACCTCAAATTTTTCAGATAATTCCATAAATTGCTCAATTTTTTCTGGTGGGACTGCTACAGTCATGCGTTCTTGCGCTTCGCTTACTAAAATTTCCCAAGGCATAAGTCCAGGATATTTCAACGGAGGTTTTTCTAAATCCAACCTTGCCCCAATTTCTTGCCCCATCTCTCCAACACTTGAAGATAAACCGCCTGCACCATTATCTGTTATTGCATTAAATAAATCTAAGTCTCGAGCTTTTAGAAGAAAATCCAGCATATTTTTTTGAACGATTGGAGCACCAATTTGAACAGCAGTTGCAGGAGAATTCTCGTTGATTTCCAAAGACGAGAAAGTAGCACCATGAATTCCATCAGCCCCAATTTTTCCTCCGCACATCACAACAAAGTCCCCCGGTTTCGGACTTTTTTCATGAGTAAACTTATCGTTAATTTTTGCAGGAGCAATCCCTCCAGTTCCAACGAAGACTAATGGTTTTCCTAAATATCTGGAATCAAAATAAAGACTTCCATTTACTGTTGGAATTCCTGATTGATTTCCACCATCAATAACTCCTTTATGAACACCTTTGAGAACACGCCGGGGATGGAAAAGACGAGGGGGAATTTTACCGTTATAAAATGGACTGGCAAAACAAAACACATCGGTATTAAATATTAATTTAAATCCTTTACCTGTCCCTGCAGGATCTCGATTACATCCCACAATGCCAGTTAACGCGCCTCCATATGGATCTAGTGCAGTTGGTGAATTATGTGTCTCCACCTTCATTGCAACTGTAAAATCATCATTAAATTTAATAACACCAGCATTATCTTTGAAGACAGAAACTAAATAAGGAGAATTAATTTGCTCTGTTGCTGCTCTAATATATGTTTTAAATAACGAATCAATAGTTTCTTTTTTTTCTCCTTCTTCATAATATTCGATTTTTGCATTAAAGATTTTATGTTTACAGTGTTCTGACCATGTTTGTGCTAAACATTCTAATTCAACATCAGTCGGATTAGGAGGTAATCCCAATTTCAACCTTTCTTCTTTTTCTTGATGAAAATGATCCCGTATCGCTTTCATTTCTTCTAAATTTAGAGCTAAAACATTTTCTTGACTAATTTGGAGTAATTCCTCATCCGAAACATCTAAATTGATTTCTTTTACCTCAGGTTTCTGATTCAATATTACTTTTGGAACTGTAGGGTTGAATTCGTCAATCATTTTACCGGATTTAATTTCCCAGCGTTGAATTAAATTATTAGCAAGTAAGTTCTTTGCAATATTTTCTGCAGTGGCAGTATCACAATTGTGAAGGAGAAATTGCTCGGACGTATATACCCCATCAACATCAACATTGATGGCATCACTTATGGCTTGAACTGCAGTCATACCAACATTATCTGTTACCCCTGGTTTAAAACCAATTTCTAATATTGTTCCATCAAAGTTCCTGGCTAATGGGGAATCTATTGCAAACTGTTCTGTAATTGGATCTGAGAAAACTTCTTTTCCTAATTTTGAAAGTTGATCAAAGGTTAAATTTCCACCTTCAATGGTGTATACTTTAATTTTTTCTACTTTAGAAACGGTTGTAATGTCGAGATCATGCTTGATGGCAGCATGAACGTTGGAATCTACTGAAATCCCAACCTCGATACGGTGTACATTTTCCATTCTATTAAATCTCCAATTTCTTTAGAAAAATATTCACTTGGATATATTTACACCAATGTATTTACGCTTTAAAATAGCACGCTGAAAAATTTAATGGGTAGTTAATATTATTTGTACCTTAGAACTGATTTTTAAAAAAGATGAGGATTTAAAAAAAAAAATGAGTAAGTAAAACACAAAAAATCATTAGTAAAATCCAAAAAAAAGGAAAATTTTATGAAAATCTATATCTTAAGATTCTTTTTTATGCGTTCAATTACATTTCCTTCAACTACAGGAACAAAATCTTGCCCAGTAATCATTTCAAATGATTGAACGTATCGATTTACGAATTCAACTTTAATATCATCTGGTATCTCCGGAATAGGTCCATCTCCCATAAAATTTTTCTCTTTTATCAACCATTGTCGGAAAAATTCTTTATCTAAAATCTCTGGTTTTTCTCCTTTCTCAAATCGTTCTTGATAACTATCTTTAATCCAAAATCGTGAAGCATCAGGGGTAAAAATCTCATCAATAACAACAATTTCACCATCATGAGTTTTTCCAAATTCAAATTTACAATCTACTAAGATGAGATTATTTTGTGCACAATAATCGGATGCAAATTTAAACAAATCCATTGTTTTCTTTTCAATATCAGTATATACATCTTCTTCAACTAAACCTTTAGCAATAATTTCTTCTCTTGAAATAGGCAAATCATGTTCTCCTACCTCAGCTTTAGTTGTTGGAGTAATTACTGGTTCAGGAAGTTTTTGGTAATTCTTTAAGCCAGCAGGAAAAGTAATTCCAGAAACAGATTCTCCTTTTTGATATGCGCGCCATGCACTTCCAGTAATGTAAGCCCGAACAATCATTTCAACTGGTAAACTCTGACATTCATGCACGCGTACGACATTTGGATCTGGAATATCGATTATATGGTTTGGAGCAATATGTTTAGTTTTTTCAAACCAAAATGTAGACATTTGATTTAACAGTTGACCTTTAAATGGAATTGTTGTAATAACTTTGTCAAAAGCACTGAGACGATCTGTAGAAATAATAATTCGTTGATGATTTTCTTCATCAATAAAATTCTCACGTACTTTTCCTCGATAGTGTTTCCCTAATTGAGGTAATTTTATCTCATGCACTGTATTGTGCAGTTGATCTCGTATAAGCGATTCATCTAGCATATATTAGCTCATGGTTTAATATTTAAAAAATCATCGGGCTTAAATATTAAGTCTCTATTACTATCTATTACATCTGAATTATTTTGCCCAATTATAAAAATTAAAAAAATATTTCATGAATCTATTGCTTTGAATAATTGTCTCCACTGAATTGTTCAATAGGATATTTTTTGCTATTTTTTTCAATTTTACGAAGAACTATTTCAGTAAAATTAGGAAGTTTTAAACTATTAACCAAATTCAATAAATATATAAAAACATCAGCAATTTCGTCAGTTATAGGTGTTAAATCTCCGTGAAAATAGTCATCTGGCTTAAAAAGGAAGTTTTCTAGCAATTCTCCCGCTTCAATTGATATTGCTTCAGAAAGCGCTCGTGGAGTGTGATATTTTTCCCAATCTCGATCAGCAACAAATTGCTTGAGAATTGTTCTAAATTGTTGAATTGTGAAATTTTCATCATTTGGGCTTTCAGCTGACATTATTTTCACCCTTTTGTGAATATTTTTTACAAAATTTAAGAATCTTTTGGATATCTTTTTGTTCTAGATTTTTACGAAAATCTTCCTTTTCTTGAGGTTTCATCAAAAGCAAAGGACAGGTTTCAATTATTTTTCGAGCTTGGGAAAGTCCGAAATATTTCCGGATATAATCACCTGAAGAATACTTATAAGAAGTAAGGAACTCGCTATCAGATTCAGTACGTAAGTATTCAAGAATAATATTAACATATTGTTGCAAAAGGCGCTGATCAGAAATAGTTAATGGTGAATCAAAGAAAATTTGAATAGGATTAGTTCTGTATGTGTTTTTTGTTACTAAAATTCCAGATATTCCAAAACTAGCATATATTTCATATAATCCGGCTCTTCCTTCCCATTTTCCTGTATCAACAGTTCTAACCCATAGAATATTTTTGTGGATTTTTTCTGCTAATTCTGAATTGACATATATTTTTTGTCGTTGATACTTATTTTTGAAGTATTTATTTGCATCAATTACAGAAATAACTTTATCACCAGGATTATCTAAAACTTCTTGAACTTTTAAATAATAATGTAGTTTTATTGGTGTTCTACATTGGTAGTTTTGAGTAAATTCTTCAAATGTTGTTCCAGCTCTATAATGATAACTCGGATGCAGTATAAATTTTTTAGAAATCTTCTTATTGTTAATTTTTATTGCAGAAAATTCAACTACTTCTTTCTTTTTTTGGATTTTTCTGATAAAGAAAAAGATACCAACATTCATCCCTGTAAATTCAAAAATCGGCTTTTCAAATATGAATGCTTGTTGAATTTTATAGTGTGGCAAAAAATTATCCCTGAATTGATTTGAAACCGAATTTCCGAATAAAAAATTAGTTGGAATAATATAAATCATGCGAGAAATAGCTTGACGGAGATCATTCATTAATGCAATTTGATAAAGATCTTGATATCCTTCATTTACACCTGCAAAATATTGTAAATGACTTTGTGTTTCACGATGTTTTGAAATATACCCCAAATATAGATAGGGAGGATTAGTAATATGAAAAATAGGGTATGTTTTGGGTAGATTTTTCAGTAAATCAGGGAATGATTTCAAAGAATCCCATAGTATGATATTTTTTTCAGCTATAGATTTAGGAATTCCATATAGTTTTGCATTAGAAATTGCTTCTTCAATGCTTTTCTCTTGAATATCAAATAAAAATATATAATTTTTGAAAAAATTAATCCGTTTTGATTCAGGAATGTGTTCTAAAATAGGAAGGATTAAATTACCAGACCCAGCGTATAAATCTACCCAAATATAATTATATAACTCAGATTGAATGGAAGGTAGGATAAATTCTCGAAAAATTCCAGAAGATGTATAATGCTGCCCGAATTTTCTTCGGTGTTTGGATTGAGATTCCATAGTTTTCATCCATGAATATATTCAAGAGATTAAAAATTAAAGATTCGGCTGAAAAGATCTTCCTTTTTTGGCATAATCATGGATTGTGGGTCGATTCGCTCATTAGTAAAATTCACAGGTACATTATTTACTAAAATGAAAGGGGTTTGCTCATCACACTCACCCATTAAAATATGCGCTAAATCTGTAATTTGATCGGCTATAGCACGAGTTGTCCATTCCATTTTATGCCCATAAAGATCGCATCGACCACGACAATCAATAATCGGTTTAAATCCAGCGACTCCGATTGCTACACCTACGATTCCTCTTCGTAGTGGTTGAACTCTCGAATCAGATATAATGACACCGAAATCTTTCAGTTCATATTTACTTTTAATTTC
Organism: Candidatus Harpocratesius repetitus; assembly: GCA_021498095.1. Lineage (GTDB taxonomy): Archaea > Asgardarchaeota > Lokiarchaeia > Sigyniarchaeales > Promethearchaeaceae > Harpocratesius > Harpocratesius repetitus. Next base: position 3,102,401 of record JAIZWK010000001.1, read on the forward strand.
TTGACATAATTCAGCAGCAACATTAAAAGGATTAGAAGGCCATAAAGAATATTGATCTTCGTCTCCTGCATTTGATTTATCAATACCTGCATTTGCAATAAGAATACCGGATTTAAGTGTAAAAAGCATACCGGGAATACCCCCAATAATTTCATCTGCTTCTTGAATAACCAACTCTGCAAATTTGGGATCAAGATTATATCCCTGACTTAGCTCTTCAGCCTCTAAAGAATAATTTTTCACATCAGATAACCGAATTATTCGATTTTGACAAGTTCCTACAACAGTTTCTGCAATTACAAGTATAGATTTTTCTTTAGGAAATTGAGTATTTGCTTCAAAAGTATCACATAATACAGTAAATAAATCTTCGCCTTGTTTAATGATGTGTGTGGTTTTAAGTCCGATTGCTGTTAACATTTTCAATTCTCTGTAATATTTTTTAAATGATTAAATTATTTTTTCATCTGTCGTGATTTTATTTTTTATAATCTTAAAAATCTTTGAAAAATTAGTTTTAGGGTTTTCTGCTTGCTGAATGAGTCTTTCAATCATCATTCCTATCTGATTTAATTCCAAATCTTGATTTTTTAATTTATTGATTAATTTCTGGAACTCCAACTGTGTTCCCATTAATACAGCAGTGAATTTTTTTTCATATTTTTGATTCTCTGTAGTGATTACATCTTTATGAATTGCCACTTCTCCATTTCGAGCCAGCATTTCTTGTTTTAATATCAAAGCTTGCGGTGCAGTTAAATTTTCAATTTGAATTAGGCGATGAATCATTTTCTGCCTCATAATTGCTGCTCCACCTTTAGATACACCAGATCTACGAAGAAAGATTTCTGCTGCTTCTTTTGTATGAAAATTTGGGAGTAATACTGCTTTCTGATCTTTTATTTGCGTTTGAATAACATTCTTTCGAATTGCTGATGCCATCTGAACTGTCTCGCGCAATTTTTTAGTAATTTGATGAGCACGAATTATATGAGCACCATTAAAAACAGCAACTGAAGTAGCAGCAAGGCTCCCATCTAATCTTTCTATTGGATTTTTTTTCTCCAAAACTGAACCAATGAAAGATTTTCTAGATAAGCCAACTAAAATTGGAGCTTGAAGTGCTCGAAAATCTTCCAAAGAATGAAGCATTTCTAAATCATATTCAAATGTCTTTTCTGCTATCCATTTTCCTACTCCTGGATCGACAATTACTTGAGAAAGATCATAATTATCGCTAGATAATGATTCAATTGTTGAAAATAGAGCATGCAAAATTTCACTTATACTTTTTGCATCTCCTGGTTTCTGTTGAGTTGCCATCAAACAAACAGGAAGATTGTGAGAAACAACCATATCTTTTATTTTTGGATCGGTGTGAAATGAAGAAATATCATTAATCAAAAGAGGAATATCATATGGGGTAGCCAATTTGATAGCTAATTCAACAATTTCAGAATACTGAGTATCAATTGAAAGAACTACGCTCTTTGGAATGTGTGGAAGGGCGATTTTTAATGCTTGTTCCACTCGAGCATACTCTTCACTAATTGTAATGGGATCTGACCATGGAGCAGTTGATCTTGCGCCAAAATCAAGAAAAGTCGCACCATTTGCCAAATCTTCCATAATTTGAGGCAATATTGCATCTTTTGGAATATAGGATTCTTTATAGAAACTTTCAGGGCTAAGATTTATTATTCCCATTAAATGAACTGGATACAAATCACCAATATAAACTCTATTTGATAAATATGATTGTATTATTCCCATATGTTATAATAATATAACACATTATTTTTGGATTTAGTTTAATGATAAATATTAAAGATACGATGATCTTGAAGAATTTTTCATTTTTCTTGCTTATACTTTGATAGAGAAGATTTTAAAGAACATAACTCTTTTTAGTTGCCAAACCTTTCTTTTATTTACAGAAGCAAAAACTGTTTCTAGTTTTGACACCAAACATTGCTTTTTGTCGAATCAATAGGTGAAACTTTCCGTGACTGATGTATCTCAAGAAAATACTAATGTTCAAAAGGAAAATACCAATGTTCAAAAGGAAATTTCTAATAACAATAAAGACAATAATACCAACTTTACTCAAGAAAATAAAAACATAGAACAACTACAGCCATCCGTACAAAATAAGTATGACGCTAATAACATTGTGGTGTTGGAAGGTTTGGAAGGTGTCCGTAAACGACCAGCTATGTATATTGGAAGTACTGGAAAAAAAGGGTTTCACCATTTAGCATTTGAAGTTATTGATAATAGTATTGATGAAGCAATTGGTGGTTATTGTTCAAAAATTACTCTTATTTTAAATCCTGATAATTCATGCACCGTTCGAGATAATGGGCGTGGAATTCCTACAGAAATCCATCCGATAAAAAAGATACCCACTTTAGAAGTTATCTTTTCTTCACTTCATTCAGGAGGAAAATTTGATAAAAAATCTTATGCTGTTTCGGGTGGATTACACGGGGTAGGTTTAGCAGTAGTAAATGCTTGCTCAGAATGGGTCCAAATCAAAGTCTGGCGTAAAAATAAGCGTTATGAATTAAGAGTCGGAAAAGGAAAAATCATTGAACCAACTCAAGAATTTGAAGAACCAGATTCCGAAATAGAAAGTGGAACCGAAATTACATTTTATCCAGATAAAGAGATATTTACAAGCATCCCTCCTGATGAATTTCAATTTGATTATGAATATCTTTCATCTAGACTGCGAGATCTGGCTTTTCTTAATCCTATTGAAATTGAAATTATTGATGCTCGACCAAATTCTCCTAATCGAGAAGTATTCAAATATGAAAATGGCGTCTCTGATTTTGTAATGTATCTTAATAAAAATAAGAAAACATTACACCCAACTCCCATTCATTTATCCAAATCGAAAAATGGAGTAGTTGCAGAAATCGCATTCCAATATAATGAAAGTTATAATGAATTAATTTATAGTTTTGTAAATAATATTAACACAGTTGAAGGGGGAACTCATTTAACTGGATTTAAAACTGCAATTACCAGAGTTTTTAATAATTATGTAAAAGAGCATCCACGTGAGTTTAAAGATGTCGGAGAAAAGGGCTTGAAAGGTTCTGATGTTCGGGAAGGTTTAGTTGCTGTTTTAGCTGTTAGGGTTCCAGAACCACAATTTGAAGGTCAAACAAAAACAAAACTAGGTAATCCAGAAGTTAAAGGAATTGTTTCTGAATTAGTTTTTTCAGAAATTATGCATTATTTTGACACACACCCAGTTGAAGCTAGACATATTCTGCAAAAATCAGTTTTAGCGCAAAAAGCGCGTATTGCGAGTCAAAAAGCAAGAGAATTAACACGAAGAAAATCAGCTCTTGATAGTCTACGATTACCCGGTAAATTAGCCGATTGTTCTTCAAAAAATCCCGAAGAATGCGAAATTTTTATTGTCGAAGGAGATTCTGCAGGAGGTTCAGCAAAACAAGGCAGAAATCGTGCCACTCAGGCAATTTTACCTCTGAGGGGAAAAATTCTCAATGTGGAAAAATCCAGACTAGCAAAAATTCTTGCCAATAAAGAAATCGCTGCCATGATAAAAGCAATTGGTATAGGAATTCATGATCCTTCTCTTACTCCAGAACCTGAAGATGATAATGGAGAAGGTGAAGGAAATGCAGATCACAGTGAAAATGGGGAGATTGCATTCGATTTATCTAATTTACGATATCATAAAATCATAATAATGGCAGATGCTGATGTAGATGGACACCATATTGAAACTTTATTACTTACTTTCTTTTTCCGCTATATGCGCCCATTAATTGAAGCAGAACATGTTTATTTAGCAGTTCCTCCAATTTACAAGATATCTTATAAAAAACACTTTGATTATCTTTATATTGAAGATGATCCAAAGAAATTAAATGAAGAATTATCTAAATTTATGAAGAAATATAATATTCCAGATCCAAATAAAATAAAAATTCAAAGATACAAAGGTCTTGGAGAAATGAATCCTGAAGAATTATGGGAAACTACCATGAATCCTGAAAAGCGCCGACTTCATAGGGTAAAATATACAGATTTTGCCACTACAGACAATCTTTTTGCTGTATTAATGGGTGATGAAGTTGAACCTCGACGAGAATACATAATGGAACATTATCACCAAGCCATGGATATCGATATTTAATCTAAATTCTATTCACAATTAATCAAAATTAACTATTATTAAGAGAGTATAAATCATGCCAGATTCACTAAATCCTGATTCTCCAACACCCACTACTCCATCTCAGTCGACTACATCTTCACAAATCATAGATAGAGACTTAAAACAAGAATTAAGCAAATCCTACATTGATTACGCCATGAGTGTGATCATTGGAAGAGCAATACCTGATGTACGTGATGGTCTCAAACCAGTACAACGCCGTATTTTGTTCTCCATGGCACAGAACAATTTCTTTTACAATCGACCACACTTCAAAAGCGCTCGTATTGTTGGGGATTGTCTTGGTAAATATCACCCACACGGCGATCAAAGTGTTTATCAAGCCATGGTCCGTATGGCTCAAGATTTTTCTGTTAGATATCAATTAATCGATGGTCAGGGAAACTTTGGATCAGTTGATGGTGATTCAGCTGCAGCTATGCGATATACAGAAGCAAGGTTAGCAAAAATATCTAACGAAATTTTACAAGATATTGAGAAAAATACGGTAGATTTCCAAGATAATTTTGATGGATCTCTTCAAGAACCTGTTTTTCTTCCTTCAAAATTACCTTTAATTTTGCTAAACGGTGCCTCAGGAATTGCAGTGGGTATGTCAACAAATATTGCACCCCATAATCTAAATGAAATCGGTCAGCTAATTTGTCATGCAATCGAACATGGTCCAGAAAATCTCACCAGTCAAGATGTTCTACAATATCTTAAAGGTCCTGATTTTCCCACAGGTGGTTTAATTATGGGAAATAAAGGATTTATAGATGCAGTTGAAACTGGTCGAGGGCAAATTATTACTAGAGCAAGGTGTGAAATTGAGGCTGATGGTGCAGGACGTAACAAGGATGCAATAATAATTACAGAAATTCCTTATATGGTAAATAAAGCTAGATTAATTGAATCAATAGCAGCATTAGTAAATAAAGGAGCAATTCCTGAAATATCTGATATTAGAGATGAATCAGACCGCACGGGAATGCGTATTGTTATCGAATTAAAACAGAATTCAGACGCAAATGCTTGCTTAAATCGTCTTTATGTGCGCACACAATTACAAACTACTTTTGGAATAATTAATTTAATGCTTATAAATGATGGAAAGCAGCCTAAAATTCTTAATTATGTCGAGATTATCCAAGAATTTATCCACCACCGCGAAAGGGTTATTACCAGGCGAACAGAATTTGATTTGGCGAAAGCTAAAAAACGTATGCATATTATCGAAGGTTTACTTAAAGCTATTGATAATATTGATGAAGTAATAATAATAATTAAACAAAGTTCAAATACTCCAGAAGCATCTCAAAAGCTCCAAGAAAAATTTCAATTTACAGAACTTCAAGTGCAAGAAATCTTGAAAATGCCATTAAGCCGGTTAACTAATCTGCAAACACAAAAATTAATTGATGAAAAAGAAGATCTCTTAAATAAAATCCGTGATTATGAAGAAATTCTTTCTGATCGAACAAAACTTCATAGCATTATTAAAGATGAAACATTGACTTTAATGAAAGATTATGGTGATCCTAGAAAATCAGAAATTCGAATGGATACAGCTGAGATTTCGATTGATAAAATGCAAACAGAACCAGAAGAAGATTGTGTAATAATAATCACACAAAATCAAAAAATAAAAAGAATGACACTCGAGAATTATCAAGCCCAAGGGAGAGGAGGAAAAGGTAAACGTGGAATGAAGATTCGCGAAGAAGATATTGTAAAGGAAATGTTTATCGGTTCTTCACATGATACGGTTCTTCTTTTTACTCAAAAAGGAAGAGTATATTCGATTCCAGCATTTAGCATTCCAAAATCTTCACGTAATTCTCAGGGTAAAGCAATTGTGAATTATATTCAACTTCAATCGGATGAAAAAATAATAGATATCGCCAATATCCAAAAATTTGATGAAAATTCATTCTTAGTTTTCTCAACAGCAAAAGGTTTGGTTAAAAAAACGGAACTAAAAGCGTTTGAAAAAATCCGTAAGACTGGAATCAGATGCATGTCAATATTAGAGGGTGATTCGTTAGTATGCGCGAAATATTGTCCACCTGGTAAGAATATTCTTATGGCAACGAAAAAAGGATTTGCAATTCGATTTATTGAAAATGAAATTCGATCTATGGGAAGAACAGCTCGTGGAGTCAGGGGAATGAGATTGCGCCCAGACGACGAGGTGATTGATTTTATAATTGCCGATCAAGATTCAACTGTAGTTTCAATTACCAAAGAAGGGTATGGGAAGCACAGCAGATTAGATTTGTATAGATTGACTCATCGTGGCGGGAAGGGAGTAATTAATGTAAAACTACGCAATGATACTGATGAGGTTGTAGCTGTGAAAGCCATTCCCAGTAATAAAAATTTACTTCTGGCAAGTACAAAAGGGATAATTATTCGAATTCGAACTGAAGATATTCGTGAAACGGGAAGAGCAACTCAAGGAGTCATTGTTATGAGACTTGATGAAGATGACAGTGTTTCTTCAGTAGCACTCTGCGATGCAGATGATTCAGATGAATAATTTATTTTTCCTCAATGCTTTTTTTTAACGATACTAACTTTTCTTTCTTAAATTAATCTTTAGAATAATCTAATTCTAAGTATTCACATTAATAATGAAATTTATCAACAGAAATGATAAAAAAGCGAACAACCTAAAAAATCTAAAAAATATAAAATTATGAAAAAGATAATTACTCAATTTTCCATTTTCCCGCTTGATATATAATTTTATCATCAGCATAGATAATTGATTCTTCGCTGTGCATATCTTTTAAAATATCCCAATGGATAGTAGATTGATTTTTTCCGCCAGTTTCAGGAAAACCCCGACCTAATGCCATATGTAAAGTTCCACCAATTTTCTCATCGAAAAGCATGTTTTTAGTAAATTTGGTTATCCCATAATTGGTACCAATGGCAAATTCTCCGAAATGATCTGCACCTGGAATCTGCAGAACGCTGTCCAATAATTCTTGACCTTTATCTGCTGTGGCTTTGACAACTTTCCCATTTTCAATCTCTAAATAAATATTTTCAATCTCTTTCCCTTGAAAAATACCAGGGTATGTAAAGCGAATCTTCCCGTTAATGTTATCTTCTACTGGTGATGTGAAAATTTCACCGTCAGGAAGATTTTTATGCCCACATGAATTTACCCAAGTTCGTCCTGAAACATCTACAGTTAAATCAGTATCTTCTCCTACTACATGAATGGTTTTGACTTTATTTAATTGCTCCACAATAGATGCTTGTTCTTGCTCAATCTTGCGCCATTCTTCAGCTGGATTATCCACGCTAAGTTTTAAAGCCTCAGCAACAAATTTTTCATATGAAAACAGATCCATTCCTGCTTCTTGAGCCATTGCGTCACATGGATAAGGAACAATTGTCCATTTCAATTCGCCCGCACTTTCACGTTTTTCAAAAATTTTCATCATTTCTTGCAAATCTTTACTCATTTGTGCCTTTTGTAATCTTTCAGCTGGAATTTGCTCAAGTTTGTGTGTGTTATAATCAGCAAAAACATTAATTAAAGCATCATATGTTTCAACTGCAGTTTTGAACATTGGACTTACAAATTGTAGTTGTTCATCTGAACCATACATTAATGTCATTTCTTGCAATCCAGGCACAATAGCTCGAACTTCAGGATGTCCTCCAGCTTGAATAGTCTCATAAACTAAAGCACGGATCAACTCTTGGGCAACAATTGGGGCTTGAATCAAAACTTTATCACCAGATTTTACCCCAATTGCATAATTAATGGCAAGCTTTGCCACTTTGTCAAGGTTATATTCATACATTAAAAATCATCTAAAGCAGTTCGTCGTACGTTTAAAAGTTTTTATTATTCATTCTTTGAGAATTCAAAATATTTAGGAAGATATATACGATCATGGAACTAATTTTTTTTCAATTACAAACAAATCAACTTTGATGTATACTTAATGATCTTTCTTGATGCTTTATTTGTTGATGATTTTCTATTTTATGCAATTCTCGAATCAATAATATTTATGATTTTATTGATTTCGGAAATATTTATGTATTTAAAATGGAAAAATCAGAAAAATTCCATATTGAAGATTAATCTGATTTATTTTTGTTTTCTTACATTAAGTGTTGGAGCATCAGCATCTTTAAAATTTGTTTGGAAATTTTATCTTGGTAATTTTAATAAATCAATTTGGCTTTTCATCTATGATCGTGGCTTCTTAATGACTTTTTTTCTTATATGTGCAAATATTACATTTAAATTCCTTTGTTTAAGACAATTCTCTCAAAAATTGAAATTTAAAGATTTATTGATAGGTATTTTTGGATTAATTATTTTAAGTGGCTATTTTTGTAAAAATATAGAAGATTACTGGTTATCTATTGGATTATTGATTCATACTATTTGGGGATATCTTCCCGCTTTGATTAAAACTTATAGTAATTATAAAGAAATTCATGATTCAAGCAATCTAATTCTATTATATTTGTTTTATTACTCTCTGATTTATAATTTCATTTGGATTTTTAATTTAGCAAATACTCTTTGGGATTTTCTTATAAGTAAATCTTTCGGTCCTTTTTATTATTTAATTTTTCTTTTTGTCTTAATTGCCATTCCTATCTTTTATAAATCAAATAATATTCTTTTCTTTTCTCTTAAAAATATTCATTCTCATTCTATAAAAATAAAAGAAATTATTTCACACCAGGATATTTTACAATCGAAAAAAGAGACATCATTTGAAAAACAAAATATTTGTGAAACTATTTTTATTTCTTGTCCAATTTGTCATAGATCCACATATTTTCTCCTTTCTCCAGAAATAATAAAACAATGTCAATTACATGAAAAAAAATATACTTCAATCTTCATACGCCGATATATAACATGTTCTCACTCTTATATTGTTTTTATTGATAAAAACTTTGTAATTCAGAGTTATCATCCATTAGATTTTTCAACAGATATAGAAAATTTATTACAACAATTACCTGATTTAATTTTCTATATAAAATCAAATGGTTTAATCTTAGATGTGTTTGGAAATGAATCATTATTGATTGCTCCAAAAAAAGAAATACTCAATCGATCAATCTACGAATTTTTTTCACTAGAAATTTCACAAAAAATAAGAAATAAAATAAAAAAGCTCATTGAAACAAAAAAATCTACTTCATTTACATATAATGTTAATATAAAACAAGAACAGCGATTTTTCGAATCCAGATTGATTTTATCTTCAAACGATACAATATTAGCATTGATCGAAGATATTACAGAAAGAAAGAAAATGGAAGAATCTTTGCTTCAAACGAGACTGAGAGAAGAAAAAATAGAATCAATTTCACTTATGGCTGGTGGAATCGCGCATGATTTTAACAATATTTTAGTTTCTATTTTAGGTATCGTTAATCTTCTCCAAGTAGACAATTCGTTATCACAAGAAAATAAAGAATTACTGCAAGATTTAGAGAAAGCAACTTTACGAGCAAGAGATTTAACAGATCAACTGTTAAACTTCTCAAAAAGCAAAGAACAAGTTGAAGAACTTAAAGAAATCGATCTACATCAAATTATTCAAGATTCTCTCTCTTTAATTATGCGAGGTTCAAATTGCTTGTATAAAACATTTTTTTCTCAAAATTTACCTCATATTATGGGAGAAATCGGACAATTGAGCCAGCTTTTCAACAACCTATTAATAAATGCAAAACAAGCCATGCCGTCCGGTGGAACAATAAGAATAACTACTGAAGCTCGATCATTTTCAACAATACGTGATTCTTCATTTTCATTTAAATCAGGAAATTATGTTCATATTTCAATTCAAGATGAAGGAGTTGGAATTCCAGATTCTGTTAAAAAGCACATTTTCGATCCTTATTTCACAACAAAAAAAGAAGGAAATGGCTTAGGTCTTGCCACTTGTTATGCGATTGTAAAAAAACATCGTGGTTATATAACCTTTGAGTCTCAAATTAATATAGGTACAATTTTTCATATTTATCTTCCATCAATATAATTTTTTTTTAATAAAATTACAATTATTCCACCCCAAAACAATAACACAACGAAAAATCCACCAGGAAGAGAAATAAAATTAAAAATTCCTTTATTTCCTGATTCTGTATCACTATCGTCAGAATTAATTGGATTAGAAGTAGAATCTGTGTTTGTTGTACTCGATGTTGTACTTGAAGTTATGCTTGTGCTAGTATTTTGTTCAAAATAAGTATAATTTTCACCAACAGCAAGAATACTTTTAATACAAGCGGCAACAGCGTTATTCAAATTTTCTTCAATTCTTTCATAATATGCAATTTTTGTTGAATTAGATTCTTCTTCACGTTGTTCTATCGTGAGAGCCCATCCTGAAAAGAAATTTTCATGAAGCCATACAGAACCTCTATGAAAGGCCAAAGTGGGATTTGGATCTGTGTAAGTATCCCAAGCTAATTCAACTGCTGCGTTATAAGGTGATTCAGGTAAAAGTTGTGTAATATTGATATTTAATTGAAAGAATTCTTCAACATCATCAACTTCATTTGTTCGTGTATTCACATAACCCTCGACTCTGGAATGATGTTCATCAAAATTTAAGTAGAAAGGTGCTACATTATTTGGAGCAACATGGGCATACATGCTCATATCTGCCAAATAGTGTGTCATTGCACCTAAATAAAAAGCAGCAGAATCCCAATTTCCTTCAGACATAGACACATCTGCCCAATCACCGCACCACTTGGCGCGTATTGCAGAGTCATCTTCATTAGCTAAAATTGAACCATTTTCATAAAAATAAATATGATGTAAAGCAGTATCACCAAAACCTGTTATATTTTTTCCATCTATTTGCATGGATACTCCTGAATTATCGGGAGCTTCAGTTCCGACATAAAAGATTTCACGACGTTCATTAAGCCAATTCCAATGAGAAGAATTAATCTCTAGAAGATAATCAAGTGCGGCATCCGCAATCCAATCATGTGTGCCGTAATCAGTAGAATAATCATAATCTGAGGGATTGTAGGCATAGGAACCGTTTTTCCATGCAAATACAGCCGGTACGGATAAAATAGACAAGGAAATTAAAATAATTAAAATAAAAGTTCCAATTTGGGCACTTAAATTCATTCTTCTATGTTTAAAAATATTGCCACATTTTTTCTGCACCAAAAGAATTTGTTTAAACATTGTAAACACTTCAAATATTTCAGATATAACCCTCTTAAAGATTCTAGATTTTTGATCTTTTTAAAAATTGGGCATTATATTATTAACCGATTATGAAAAAGCCATGTTTTTTTTCAGTTATATAGGATAATACATCAATTCAAATGCAATCAGTAACTTTTTGGCATAGAATGCAACGATCACAAGTAGATCAAATACAACAAAATGGATCTGGTTTACAATCTATTAAAAAACAAAAACGAAATCTAAAATATAAAAGCATTCGACCTTTATGGTTCGCTGTTTTTTCGGATATAATTGGATTTTCGTTACTTACTGCTGTATTTCCGGATTTAACTCGAATATTTAATATTTCTTTCTTCCAAGTAAGTATCATTGCATCCCTAAATGGTTTATTTTCATTTATATCAGCCCCAATTTGGGGAAAATTATCAGACAAATACGGACGCAAACCATTGCTTCAATTATCACAAATAGGAACCATTTTCGGATTTATTATTTTAGCTTTTGCCAATTCTTACTATATGATTTTGATTTCTCGGATTGTAGATGGAATTTTCGGCGGTAATTTTCCAATATCCAAAGCAGTTATTAACGATGTTGTCGAACCACAGGATATGGCAATGGAAATGACCAATATTGGAATTGCACATAATTTTGCCAATCTTTTTGCCCCAGCACTTGGTGGATTTTTGTATTCGCAATTTGGACTTGCAGGTCCTGGTCTAGCTGCTGCTTTTACATCTATTTTCACATTTACAATTACGCTTTTGCGATTACCAGAAACTGCACCCATTAAAACTGGGAAAACACTTCATACTATTAACCGTCAATCTGATGAAGGTAGAATGAATGGAGATATTGATAATAACCCAACTCGTTTTCCATGGTATAAACATACTTCATTGGTACGCGCTTTACTGATTTTAGCTCTCTCATCATTCGGATTTATGACAATTATCTCTAATTTAGCAAATTTTGGATATAAAAAATTTGGATTAGATACATCTGAAATCGGAATTTTACTTATGATAACTGCAATAATTCAATTGACAACTAGATTCTCAATTTATATGCCAGCATTGAAGAAGTGGGGCGAATATTATCTTGCAATTGTTGGATTTCTTCTATATATAATCGAATTTACCGTTTTTATTTTTATTTCTCAAATTTATCAATTTATCATTGTGCTCGTATTTCACAGTTTAGCTACAAGTGCCACTCGGGGATCGATTTCATCATTCATCTCAAACTTAGCAAACCCTTGGGAACGCGGAAAAGTTCAAGGAATCGCATCTTCCATTGATACTTTCGCTCAAATAATTGGACCCCTTATTGGTGGAGCATTAATAACATTTTTACCTTTACAGTGGTTCACTTCTTTTAGCTTAATTTTAATGGTAGCCGCCATGAGTCTACTTCTTAGTTCGAAAGAAATGCATAAAGAACTCAAGAAAAAAAATAAAAATTTCCGTCGCTCTTAATGTAATCAAAAATAATGACTTATCAACACTCCATCTCTAAAATTCTTGATCTTTATACAAATTTAGGAGAAAAATACCATAATTAAATAAAAATAAGTAAAACTATTGATTTTTTAAAAAGAAAACCGAAAAAAAAATCAGATCGAATGGATCTTATTTCATTTTCTTATTTTCTTTTTCTTCATTTTCTTTTGAATTAATTTTAACTGTGTATCAATAATGAAATGACCCAATTTTGGCCAGTGACGTTGAATAAATTGCACCCAACTTGAATCTCCTGGATAAATCGTATACTTTTCTTTTAAAATACCTTTCACAAATTTCAAAGCAACTGCATCTGCAGACATTAAACTCCCCGATTTGGAAATCTCAACGCATTCATAAGGTTTAATCTTATTCTCCTCATCAAAACCAGGTGTTTGAGTGTCTGGTGGAAAAATAATTGAAAATTTAATATTATAAGGTTTTAACTCGTGCCGCATAGATTCTATCAAACCGTAAATTGCAAATTTTGTGGGAGTATAGGTTGCATATCCAATTATTCCAACTATACTTGAAAGAGAAGCAACATTAGCATAATGTCCATGCTTTTGCTTCAGATAATATGGAAGAATGCTCATCATAGGAACAAGCTGTCCATAATAGTTAACATTCATATTATTACGAAAATCTTCAATTTTTAAATTTTGAAGATAATCAGGATGGGCATAACCAACAACATTAATCATATAATCCGGAACACCCCGTTTGGCAATAAATTCATCAGACAATTGGCGGAATCTAGTCTCATCGGTAGTATCACATGCAAACATGTCCACAAATTGGTTGGAATTTGAACAAAGTTTTTGACACTCTTGCTGAGCTTGTTGCAGAGTTTCTTGATTTCGAGCTACCAGACAAAGATTTCCGCCAAATTGCGCAATATACTTTGCAGTAGCGAAGCCTATGCCTTTTGAAGCACCACAAATAATTACAATTTTTCCACTAAATGGTTGTTTTTGAATTAGCTGTTTTATTTTCATGATTTCTCCTCCTTATTTTATTCAGTTGTATTTTTATTTTGGTGTTGTTAAGTTTTTAATTCGCATTTTTTCCATTTTATTCTTTTGCTTTAATTATCTCTATTTTTTGATTATTTATCGAATTTCCAATACTTCCATTAAGTTTTAATTATTTTTTAAAAAGTTATCCAAGAACCACCCACAATTAAAAATACAATGCCCATCCCAATACAAATTACATTTATACTTAGATTCATTATTGTATCAACTATTGATTTTGTATATCCTTCATTTTGAAAGTTAAAAGAAGTATCAAGCAAACCAAGAAAAAGTAGTGATCCACCTACAGCAATTGTAAGAATAATCCCTAATTTAGAATTTTGTATCACAGTTATCCCTGAAATAATTAAAGCTGGAGTTAACCAAACCAGATCTGGAATAGGGAAAGAACGCTCAAATGCAAGATATTCAGGAGAATTCTTAGGATTTCGATTTTCTACAGTAAAAAAATAAATCCAAAAAAGAATCAACCCGCCTGCAATAATAAATTCACTTGTTGCGATCCAGATCGCACTCATAATTTAGTCAAAGAACTGTTTGAATAAAAAGATTTTTAGTGACTATCAATCCACTGCTTGATTTTATTTAGAATATGATATTTTTGGGCTTGAACATCCGTTAACAACTCATGAAAAGCATTTGGAATCAAATGTAAAGCTTTATCAGTTCCACCTAAACGTCTTATATATTCTTTCATACCCTGTAAATCAACCACAACATCTTTATCGCCATAAAATATGCATGAAGGAACGAAATTTGAAAAATCAAGCGGTTTAAGCTGATGAACCATTTTTATCACCTGATAATAATATCTGGGCGTAACTTTATCAAGTCTCAGCAGATCGTTCATTTGATATTGAATATAAGCTTGAGAATTTGTCGAAAAGCGGCCTTGTCCCCGATCCTTGATATTAGGGCGCTCAATCCCACCAATTAGCCCATATGTAAATGATTTTTGGATTAAGGTAATTTCTGCAAGAGCAAAAGGTTTCAAAGCAGGTGATAGCAAAACCAAACCATTAATCATTTTTTGTATTTTTATGGTTGTTAAAATTGATACTGCAGCGCCCATACTCTCTGCTACAATAAATATTGAAGATTTCGGATATTGTTTACGCAAAAAAGAAATAAATTCGATAATATCAGCAAGCCATAAAGAAAAATCAAGAATATCACCACGAGGATTCGATTCATTCCAACTAAGACCGTGTCCTCGAAGATCGGGAGCAACAACACGCCAACTTTTCGATTCGGTAAATTGAGCCAGATGATCTGCTAAAAGCACAAATTTTTGACCATGAGAATGTAAACCATGCAAACATACAACGAGCTTGGATATTTCTAGATTTTCATCACGCTTATCGACTTTCATCTTTGGAATCCACTTTCTGTAAAAAAGAGGTAATCCATCAGAAGTACTATATTCAGAGCATTTTTGCTCTGTTAATGGATGAATTCGCATTTTTTCTAAAAATGGATTCGACCAACTCCCAATAGCGATATTTTTTTTAGTGATTTTTTTCTTTTTTCTTTGATTCTTTTTTAGCAAATTGGATTTCACCGTTGTAATTTTATAAATGAAAGGGAGAAACGCGCATGTGGGCAGATTTTTCAATCAATGCAAGAGTGTTATCAACCAAATCTTTGTTAAACTTTTTATAAAGCACTTTTTTCACTTCTAAAAATGAAGGATGGAAATTAAATTGATAAAGTTTTAATTTTTTTCCGTTATTGGTATCGTTTTTTTGCTCACTTTTTATTTCATTTTGTTCTTTTCGAATGTTTTGATCTCTCTGATTGTTTTGATTGTTCTGACTGTTCTGACTGTTCTGACTGTTCTGAATGTCTTGAATGTCCTGATTATTTTGATTATTTTGATTATTCTGATTATTCTGATTATTTTGATTATTCTGATTATTCTGATTTTTTTGATCACTCTGATTATTCTGATCTTTCATCATAAAATAATTCTCAACTATCATTAATATTTCATCCACATTCTGAAATCCTCCTAAAAGTGAATCTTTATCTAAATTTGATGGAAATATATCAGGATCTGCATATTTATTACGAATCCAATCAGGAATCTCTAAATATTTTGCTAATTGCTCCACTTGCGTTCGATATAAATGCATAATAGGCATTACATCAGCACAATGATCAACACCCCATTTAGAAAATGTTCCAGTAAGCCACTCTGTGCGATTTGCTGCTCCTACCACTAATAAATTACCTAATTCTGCAAGTTGATACAATTTTACCATTCGTAACCGATGTTTACTTATAGCATAAGCATTACCCTTAGCAATCCATTTATTTTTTGGAGGTTCGAGTCTATTTTGGAGTAAATGATCCCCATGATTGTTCAAAAAATGATATTTTCCATAATCCACTGCACGATTACGTAAATATCTTGTAGGGATAAATCTTAATGGTAGTATTCTATATATACCTGCTGCCCGCACCATTCGAGTAATATTTATTCGTTTAAATTGAATGCCTAAAATTTGTGCAAACCTTTTGGCATGCTTTTGATGAATTGGTTTACTATCAAATTCTGGCAAATTTATTCCCAATACAGTCTCTTTTCCTAAAGCTCGCACAGCCAAAGAAGCTGTAACTGCTGAATCCAATCCACCACTTAAACCTATTATTGCCCCATCTCGATTTAATCTGTAATATACAAATTTAATTAAATCTTCAATTTTTTCACAAACTAATTTAGGATTAATTATTTTTGGCTCACGAGAAAGATTTTTATCAGGCAATATTCTAATTACGTTTCTATAATTATTCATTTTTCACTAATCAATTTATAATTTAGAAGTATGTTAATGTTTTGTTGGTAAAAGGTAAAACATAAAAAAGAAATGAATTTAGATGGTATATTTCAGATCAGATCAGCAAAGTTCTAAAAGATAGGAAGTAGAAAGTAATAATTTTTAATAACTAGCTTTAATGATGAAATACAAATGAAAATAAATAAAAAGCCTTAAAGGTTTATTCAAAAAAAATAAAATACTCGCTAAAAATGAGCATTACCCCCATTAGTTACAATTTTTACTTCATAAATAAATATCATAACCCTTTTTTGTTTTTACTTTAGGTCTTTCTAACTGCACTATTTCCCGAAAACATTCACGCCATTTCTCCGGCATTTTTGGAATCCAAGACTCCACGTACTTCAGATACTCGACCCGCTCTCTGGTCCATTCCCGCTCATGTTTCCAAAAATTCTTCTTGCATGTTTCATATCTATCCTTATATTTTTCATATATTGCCTCAATGCGCTTCTTTCGATTTATAGAAATATCCACACAATCCCAAAAAGGAAGGGGCAGATAGGTTAAATCAGGAATTTTCGGACAACGAATTATTTGAATGTAAATACGCGGCTTGTAGGTTAATTCAATCGGTAGCTCTTCCATATCTTCCATATCATAAATTTCAAGATCTTCTAAATTTATGCAATAAGCCCAATTGGATGGAATCTTGAATGGGGGCTTTTCAGTGGTTTTTCCATCGGCAGAAATTTTATTAGCAGAAATTTGGTTAGGGTTGTATGCAAGCAAGTTTTCAAGAATTATTTTTCTTAAATAAAAAGAGGATGAGAAATTAATATTCCAATCAATCAGATTAATCTTGTAAAAAGTAACTTCTTCTAAATATTGATAATTGGAACCATTGGTGGGTATAGTAAGCAGCTTAGGGCAAGAGGCAAGCCTCAAAGTTTTCAATTTGGGAGGCCAACCTGTGATATGCTCCAAATCGCAATGATTTAAGCTCAATTTGGTGCAATTCTCGAATATAGAAAAATCTACAGATTTCTGCGGAAATTTGCATTCATAAAACGATAAAGAATTTATATGATTTATTCTAGGAATTTTGGAAAAATCAATGGTTTCGCGGTTAAAACCCCTTGGAATAAAGATAAGATCAACATGCTCGCTCTGAGAAAAATCAATATCCATGTTTTCTATATGTAGGCCGCGGACCACAAATTCTTTCAAAAATCGATACTGCGAAGGATCTTCAGGAATACGCTTCAAATTAGGGGATTTATATATATTAATTTTTTCAATTTTGGGCGGCCATGCTATAATTTCCTCCAAGTCGCACCCCCCGATAATTATTTCTCTTAAATCAATCAAATGAGAAAGATCTACCTTTTTTGGATTGAATCTGCAGCCGGTAAAATATCTTCTAAGGAATTTGCGATTATTTATAATTTTAGCGCTGTCTATTTCAATATTTTCGATGAATTCACCATCAAGTTGATCATGATGCATTTTTTTATCCTTCATTTCTATTTTTTTATTTTTTTATTTTTTTATTTTCGTTTTTTGTTTTTCTTTTTTTTTTGATATTGATTTGTGCTCCTTATTTTATTACTTTCTCTATTTTCTCTATTTTCTTTTTTTTTAACTAAATAAATTAAAAAAACTACAGCAAAATAAAGGTTATGATGGTTATGATGGTTATAATGACAATGATGGCATTGATGACTATGACGCTTCTACAAACGCCCTTAATTTGCTGATGAACGCCTCAAATTCCTGCATGAAAATGCGGTATTCAAGAATATTGACCAAATCATCTGCATCAGAAAAGCCGTAAAGTGCCTTAAATTCTTCAATGTAGTAGGCACGGATATTCTCATAATTGGCTAAATAAGTGCGGTAGACTTTCTGCCGATTTTTTTGGAATGGGGCGACAGCAGGGTCAAGATCTGGTGTTTCAATTTTTTCAAGAATTTTCTTCTTAATTTCATCAAATTGAATATTGCCATCTGCATCGAGAGTGGGGATCCAGTATGATTTATATTCTCCAATTACTCCAAATCTTTTTAAGAGATCTCCAAGATTTCTTTGTTCAAAACCATAATAAAGTGTTTTATAACGGTGGGCGATTCTCTCCTGTCTTAACCATTCAGCGCCTTTGATAATCACCTCTCGGACACTTAAACCAATATTCTGCGGGTCATTTCGCATTCTGAAAAAAAGCGGCTCCTGCTTAGGCGTTATTGAAATAAAATAATTACTAATTGAATCATCGTCATTATATTTGGCATTTGGATTATATTCAATCCATTCAGGAAGATTTTCTTTATTATTAAAGAAATTCTTAAAACCTTCAGAAAATGCTGTAGGATTTGTATGTATATGGATTGTTGTGAGTTCATTTAACAAATTGATTCCTGATCGCTCACATAAACTATTATAATAATCTTGTTTAGAACCTCCATCATACGAAAAGAAAAGAAATTCGGGTTGCACAAAAACAATTTTTCTGTTATTGCCCTCTTCGACAATTCTAATGGAATTACTAACGGTCAACCAATCCACCCTCTGCCAAATTAATCCATTGGGATTTTCTTTTATTTGGTCTTCAGCTGCACTTACTGAGTCGGTAAAAGTAACAAATTGATTTATGGTTGGATCCCAAAGCCCGTAGATTGTATACTGAGGCTCAAAAAGCGAAAATGGCAGCCGAACGCCGTCCTCGTAGGTAGCCACCATTGCGTATTTTTCGGTGCCGTCGGGCAGTCTAACGGTGAGCATGTCTGAAGTAATAAAAACTTCTGGTTTTGAATCCTGTCCTTTTAAAAACGGCTTTCCGTATTGAATGTACGAGGCTGATAAACTGGATTTTTTGGCACCAATAATCAGCTTTGCAGTATCTAAGGTGGTAGGCGGTACGTAGTGTTCCCATCCCTCTTCAGAATGCGCAAAATATTCGTCTCTAATTTTAGTTGCTTGTGTTTTCATTGAAAGTATGTTTTCAATATCGCTGTGATAATCATCCATACTGGAAAATTTTGAAACGCAGTAGAGCCAAATCTGATGAATAAGTTCCATCTCGTGGAGTTGCGCTTGACCTTTAGTGTTTTCATAATTTATTAATTTAAATATATGCGATAAATGATGTTCACTTATAAATTCTGGTGATAGCGAAAAACCTAATTTTTGATTTAAGAATTTTGAAATTGTATTTAATGGGTTTTTAATTGCTTTTAAAATAACAGAATTTTTATTTGATTCTCCTGTAAATTTGTGCATTTCATCCAAAAATTGGATTAATTCGCTATATTTCTGTAAAACTTTATTATTATACTTTATGCTTAAACTATTCGTACTTCTCCTTTCATAATCGCTGATCCATTTAAAGTATTTTAGCTGCTTTTGTTCATAATATGAATTCCCTTTGAATAATCTCTCATATAAAATTTCCTCTAAATTGAATATATTTCCGCTTTCGTCGCAAACATGTATTGAATTATATTTAGTGTTTTCAAAGAAATGAGCCTTCCAAATTTCGCCCAAGCCGGAATGACCTTCATCATCTGTATATTGAGGAAAATCCTCCTGCACTTTATCAAGATCAAAAAGCAGATTCCTAAGATCTCTTCCAATTGAGGGAAAATATTTATTAATATATTTTAATCTACCAATAAAATCTGTAATTCTAGAATATCTTGTTTTTATTTGAGTTAAATCCTCAAGATTTTTAACATTCATTCTGCCGTATGCATAAAGGAGTGCGTTCAGTTCAATCCACCCTTTATTGAAATTAATTTCGCTGTACATGGTGTTTGCAGAAGAGCTACCTGTTTTACTGGAATCGGCGACTGATTCAACGGGGTCATTTACCAATACTCTTACGGTGGCAGAATCTGGAAAACTTAAAGGTCGAACTACTATTCCATCTCCTAAATCCATATATTGAAAGAGCTGCTGAATTTTGAAGGAATTTAAGTAGTTAAAGGGAATTTTACCCTCTTTCGCTCCTGGCACATTTTCAAATCCTGCTGCTTTAAGCACTTCTTCAAGAGTCATTCCTAAATCAGGATCAACTACAACGTCAATAAGTGCATTAACATCTACACCTTGAGCTTCAATCTGTTTGAAAATTTTGGTAAATTTAAGAATATATCTAATTGGTCCAATATAATAAGCGTGTTATTTGCTTTATGGGATATCAGGAGCTATTGCAGTGGGCATCAAAGAGGTAAAAATTGTCAAAAAATGCTAAAAAAACATAATTTGGATACCTTATCTAACTCAAAGATTGTTGATCTATTAATTTCAAATATCATTATATTAATGGATGTTTTAATTGATATTTTTCAAAAAGTAAGTTAAGACTTAATGCCATCAATTTTTTCCCGCTCTTTCTCCTCTCTATCATAGCCTTTCGCCTGAAGCACTCTCAGTTGATACAATTTGCCCGAAAACGATGCAATCAACGCCATTAAATCCGTCACCAACTGTTCTTCTAAGATATAGGGCAATTTTATCGTTTTTTCGGCTGATTGTTGCGGATGTAATGCGATAAATTTAGTAGTTTCAAAATTGATGAATGAAAAACTCAATAAAAAAGTCTAATTGTCAAAAAAATTTTTCCATTATTCTTCTGTCTGAGGTAATTCAACATTTCCTTGCTGCAATCTCATATAATGACGCAACACAGCTTCACGGGCAGCAAATACAAATGCCCGCTTCACATTTACTCCTGTAATCGCAATTGTTTCATAAATTAAAACATTTGATAAGCGAGCAGCATTTAAAACCTCCCGAATTTTATCAATTGGAGTTGGATTGGGTAAATCGCGCTTATTCGCCATAAGAACCAAGGGAACTTCAGCTATTCCATCTGCTCTTGGCATTACTTTCGTTCCGTAAAATTTAAGCAACTCTTTCAAACTATACAAATTTTCTTCCCACTGATCGCTAGAAGAATCCCACACAAAAATTATTGCATCTGCACCTTTCAAAACAGTTTTCCTTTGATATTTATGGCGACGCTGCCCTGCTACTGTATAGGTTTGGAAGACTACATTACTTACCCGAGCCACAACTCGGTCGAAGAATAATGTGCGTCCAGTAGGGTCTGTAATGCTTTGCAGTTTTCCACTGGCTAACCCTTCTTTTTCATATATCCATGCTAACGCACATGTCTTACCACCCATTGATGGGCCCCAGAATACTAACTTAAATACAAGAGTATTATCAGAACGTCGTGAAGGCATATTCATCACAAATTTGTTCGGGGGGTTTTGGCTTAACCGAACATCTATTAATAAAAATAGGGCATTGTGTCTTAAATGTTTTTTCACATAATTTATAAAAGAATTCTTAGTACTAAAAATTCAATACAACAGACAGCGTTGAATAACAATTGGAGTTATCAAAACAATAATTCCATATTATGATAAAGCTTGAATAAATCAATTTTAATGAAAATTATAAAATGCTAAGAATTGTACTCCTAAAATCTTTTGAATAATAAGAAATGAAAAAAAAGTAACATAAATTAAATAATGGCATAGGTAGAAATCATGTCAACTGGAATAGAATTGATTAGCTTAACAAAAAAGTTCCCTGATTTAACCGCTGTTGATAACATAAATTTGAAAATCCGCAAAGGTCATTTATTTGGCTTTTTAGGACCAAATGGGGCAGGAAAGAGTACAACAATTAATATGCTTTCAACCGTACTTAAACCAACTTCAGGAACTGCAAATATTTTAGGATACGACTTAATTCATGATTCACAGAAAATTAAGTCATTAATTGGTGTTTGCCCGCAAGAAATAGTAATGTATGATTACCTTACAGCGCGTGAAAACATTGAACTGATTGCCAGACTCCATAAAATTCCAAAATCGGAATATAAAGAACATATTGATGAACTATTAGGCAAAATGAAGCTATTAGATAGAGCAAATAGTCTTGTAAAGGGTTTTTCTGGTGGAATGAAGCGTCGAATTAATGTTTTAATGGCAGTAATCCATAATCCAGAAATAATTTTCTTTGATGAACCTACTGCAGGATTGGATCCTCAAAGTAGGCGTGTTGTATGGGATTTTATCAAAGACTTTGAGAAAGATAACAAAACTATAATCCTAACGACCCATAATATGGAGGAAGCAGATGATTTGTCCGATAATATCGCAATTATTGATCATGGTAAAATTATCGCAGAAGGATCACCTCAACAATTAAAGGGAGAACATGGGAAAGGTGATATAATTGAATTTCGTGTGTTCAATCACAGTTTGGAGGAAAGAGAGAAAATTGTTTCTTTCTTAAATGGGAATTCAGACATTTTATGGGCAAAATCCTTGGGAAAGGAAAGAATAGTTTTTAATGCATATGATGGATTAAGGAATATTTCTCATTTCTATGAATTATTAGACCAGCAATTTAAAATAAAAATGCAAGATTTGGTTATTCGGCAAAATACATTAGAAGATGTCTTTATTGACCTTACAGGTCGAAATTTACGAGATTAGGAGGAAAAGGCTAATGAGGAACACAATAAAGAAAACAACAAAAAAAACAATGAAGAAAATAGTAAAGAATAATAAAGAGAATAAGAATATATTACAATTTTTTCAACAATCATGGGCTTTAATTTCAAAATATCTAAAAATCACCTTCCGCGAAAAGGAGAATTGGTTTTGGATTTTCGGCTATCCACTTTTATTTATGATCTTATTTTCAGTGGCATTTAACAACACCAATTCTCGATCTACCTACACAATTGCAATAATTAATCATGATGTTGAAGGATTAGATGATCCCATGCATGATTTGGGAGGTAATGCATCTTTATATTTAATGGCTCTATTTGAAGAAAACACATCAATCAGTGAAACTTTTCATTATCAAAAAACATATCAAAACGGGACATTATTGACAGAATCTGGTGCTTTGGAACTGGTCAATTCAGAAAAAATAGATGGCGTGGTAATTATCCCCAAAAATTTTTCAGAATCGATTATTGGGAGTACTTGGTGGTATCCTTTGATAAAAAATGGAATAATACCTCCTAACTTGGATGATCAATTTGCTCAATTTATCATTGCGGTAAATAATACTAATTATACTGCTGGAGAACCCCAACTTCAGATTCATACTGTTGCAGATACGGTAACTGGAGTAGTGATAACAAATATATTTGAAAGTATTGTAAATAACATTGTTCTTTCATATAACAATATAACAACGTTAAAAATAGAGCAGACAATTGGCCCAGATGATAGAAATCTTACATGGTTTGACATGTCGGCTCCAGGTATTATTGCTGTGGCGGTGTTAGTAGGTATTTCAAGTGTAGGAACAATGTTTGCCTTTGAACGATCTACTGGAATGCTTAAACGACTTGATACAACCCCTGTTTCCCGATCTACCATCCTATTAAGTGGAGGAACAGCCCAACTTCTCTTTTCGGCGATCCAAATCTCGATTCTTTTAGCTTGCTTACCACTTTTTGGGGTAAATACTGCACCTGGAGCTAATTGGTTTCTTGCATTTTTAATAATTATGGATTTAAGCTTAACATGCATCGGATTAGGTTTAATCTTGGCGAGTTTTGCTAAATCAACAAATGCTGCAGGTGGTCTCGCTTGGATTATCATACTACCCCTGCAATTTTTGGGTGGTGCATTTTTCCCAATGGATGGAATCATTCAAAAATTTGTACCAACATATTACGCAATTCGAGCAATTAGATTGGTGCTGATATATGGTGCAAGCTGGATACATGTTTGGGAAGATCTGCTGATGGTATTCGCTTTCGGTGTGATTTCAACAATTATAGGAATCTTTATCTTTTCAAAAAAGAAGCAAATCTAATTGATGATAGTATAGCATGAATTTTTTTTTACATTTTTATTTTTTGATCACGTATTTTTTGCATTTTAGAAGATCTAAAAATCCAATTGGATATTAATTCAAGTAGCATATCCAAAACCATCAAAATCTCTGATATTTTTATTTTTGTATTATTTCTTGAGATAATATTAGAATAATCGAAGATGTGATTTCGAGTAATTCTAAAAGTGAAATTAGAAAAGGTCGTACGTTTAAATTTGTTCTACATATTCTCTATATGAAGAATACAACAGCAAAATTCACCAAAATGGGTATCTTTTTATATTTGAAATGATGATTTTTACCTAGGTTTAGTTAGATAAATATCTAGAGAAAGGTAATTTTCAAAGCAAGGCGAACTCAGATGGTGAAACGATTGTATTTTCTTGATTATTTACGAGGATTGGCGATTATCGGGGTAGTTGTTAATCATGCAATTGTTTATGGCATTATGTTGAATAATGAAAATGCTTTAACCTATTTACCTAAATCTCCATTAGTGATATTTGCTCCTTTTATGGTTTTTGCTACTTGGACAGGATTATTTTCAATAATAAACGGCATTGGAATTAGTTACAATTTAATATATCGATTAGAACAAGGAATTCCATTAAAGAAAACTCTAAAAAGCCCCTTAATCCATAGTACAAGCATTTTAATTACTCATTTTGTTTTTCAAATTTTCTTTACTCGAAGAACTAAACCAATAATTGGAGAAGAACCATGGTTCTCAATCGGAACTGGTTCAATTTTAGAAAACAGCCTTCAACCTTTGAATTTACTTGTTATCTTTCGATCTGATGCATTAAGTAGTATTGCAATGAGTGGTTATTTTGCTTGTTTGGTAATTGGATTAATTTGGAGACAGAAAGAAAATATTACAAATACTAAAAGAACTATGAGAATTTTAATAGAAACTGCAGCTGTATGGTTAGCAGTAAGTTCTTCATTATGGAATTTCATGTATTATCGTCTTTTTTTACCATGTTTATCACATGGAGGAATTTTTTATGGATTTGCTTTAATACTGTCATTAATTGCGCCTCACGGACATGGAATTTTACCATATGGAGCATATACAATAGTTGGGATACTATTTGGTTATGCATTAGCAATAAAAATCAGTATCAATCAATTAAAACAAACAGCAAAAAGATTTGCTTGGGGTTTGATAGGAACAGGAACTTTATTAATTCTATTTCATCTCTTAACAGTTCCTGATATCTCTCTTAATTTTTTCTTTTCGTTTATTGTGATTCCACCAGATTTATACATTCCTAATTTGGGATTGATGATTTTAACGATTCAATGGTTAATTGGTAAATTTGCCTTGAAAAACCAATCATCTCTGAATGAAAATACTATTGAGCAAATTGATTCACCTATTCTCAAAAAGACTAAATTTATTCGCGATATAGGTGTAATTACGCTTTCATTATATTGTTGGGAAAATATTTGGAGTGCTTCAATGCGAGTTTTGTTTATTAGAATATTTAGCTCAGTTCCTGCAGAACATGATGTATTAATGGAACATTTTTGGATACAATTGATATATTTAATATTTTACTGCCTTTCGTGGATAATTTTTATTTGGTTATGGAAAAAAGTAGATTATTTATTTGGAATGGAGTGGCTTGTAAAAACCATGGATCATTTGATGGGTAAACCCACTTTCACTACCAATACAACGCCAAAAGAAAAAACTTATCAACAGCAAAAAAGTTTTTGATCAAACTTGATCACCCATCATTGAATTTATTTAGATATTCTTCAAATTTAATTTTATGCGGACTATCTCCGAAACATCACGCTTTCTTGGAGTTACTCCCGCAACTCTACGCAGATGGGACAAAAAAGGATACCTAGTTCCAAAAAAGACATTTGGAAATCATCAACGGTATTCATAGGAACAGTTGGCGGATTTTCTGCCCGAATTGGTAAATCTACCATGCCAACAAGCGGAGAAAACTGTAAAATCGACCTATATCTATGCAAGAGTCTCATCGTCCAAGCAGAAAAAGGATGGAAATCTTGACAAACATGTCAAACGCTTGAAAAAACATCACAAAAAGCATTTTGCTGATGAATCTCCTGCAAAAATTATTAAAGAATACGGCTCGGGGCTGAATCCGATGCGCCTAGGGTTGTGGCGGCTGCTGAAGCAAAATGAGCAGAGGAAGGTGGCACGGGTGCTGATTGCCTATAAGGATCGGCACACAAGATTCGGGTTTCCATTTCTCGAATATGTTTGCGGGATTTGCGATGTGCCGATTATCGAGGTGGAGCGTGGATTGAACACTTCTTTGGAGGAACAGCTGGTGACGGATTTGATGGCGCTGATTGCATCGTTTTCGGGCAAATTGTATCAGTTGCGGGCGCTTCAGGCGAAAGGTTATGATAGAGAGGAGAAAGAGCGGGAGA
Organism: Candidatus Harpocratesius repetitus; assembly: GCA_021498095.1. Lineage (GTDB taxonomy): Archaea > Asgardarchaeota > Lokiarchaeia > Sigyniarchaeales > Promethearchaeaceae > Harpocratesius > Harpocratesius repetitus. The sequence continues at coordinate 3,129,442 of JAIZWK010000001.1, forward strand.
GAATTGATTCCATTATCGAGAGGTATGTTAGGAGGGATTCGGAAAGGGTATTAAGCAAGTTGACAAGGAATTTAGCCGCTTTTTGTTGTTAGATCAATTTTTTCATTAATCATCGCAAAATATTTTCTGTTCATATTTTGATTCTATTAAAGAGTAATCTCAAAACTATATTTTTGGATTTAAATACATCAATCCTCCATAATTATATGTCTGCAAAAAAACCTCAGGTTATTCCATTTTCGCCTAAAGTATTCACGGATATTAACCGCCCCCAACTCCGCACCCATACAATTATTACATCGATTGGATTCATCATCTTTATTACAATTGGCACAACCTCTGCCATAAACTCTCAAGATTCAAGCCTATTAATACCTTGGCTGTGTGCTGAAATCATGTGGCTTCTGCTTTGGAACTATGATAATTCCCGACATGTTCGTACCACCCTCTATAACGGCTCTCGAAAGCTGATGCACCCCGATCACCTGCTTATCGGAACAATACCACCTGTAGAATTCGATGAATACAACTTTATTCACTCTTTTCTCATCATGCAGAATTTGAGAACAGGAATCTGTTTTATTCATGCGGGATTTCGATTATCGGCCACAAGTGTTCATATTCGACCGAATTTTGCTGATTTGATGCGCAGATTATATCAAATATGGCACAATGTACCTTTAACTGTTAGAATTGCTTTAGATGGAAGTACGATACATTGGGATTTTTCCTATCATTTTATTATTACTAAGAGATTAAATGCACCCAATCGGGGGAAAATGCTGAAACTTTTGCGAAAGACTGATAAAGCTTTAATAATACTGCAATCAGTAATCGAAGCTGAATTTCCTAATTACCGATTTGAAACACTTACATTAGAAGGATTGATGAATGTTATTCAAGGTAATACAGGTCAGCAATCGATCAGTATTCAAAGTAATACCGCCCTCTACAATCAACCAATGATTTAAATAACAAAATAAATGACAGTAATAAGGAATCAAAATTAAAAAATAAAGATCCACCATTCGAAGAAGAAAATGATGAAATAATATCTATATATACAATTACTGATAAAAAAACCAATCATAAAGTTATCCTTGAATGTATGAATACTGCTTTAGAGCAATTTCTAAATCGATACTCACTATTTGATATAAGGAATTTTAAAATCGATCATTTCAAATCCTTTGAAGAACGATTAATGAGTATTTTTGGAGATTTAGTTTATACTACCAAAGATCGACTACGTTCTATATTTTAAAATTTAAATTTTAATATGATTAAAATACATTTCATCGTTTTTATTGGAGTGATTTTATAAAATGTCCCTAAAAAGAAGATCCTTCATACACAAACTTAGAAAATCCAACAAAGATTTTGTAATTGGTTGATATAATTAAAAACAAAGGCAAACTACAACTAGCGGTACAAATCACTCACACAAAAGTCAGAGAAAAAAAATATACAAAAAAATTGCTCCTGAATGTCCAGTTTTGCCAAGCGAAAACGAAAAAATAGTAGTTATTGAACCGATTTGGGAATGGACGGTGATATTTCGAACCTTTTTCCTAAAACTACAATCAATACGGTAAAAAAGCACATAAAGATGAAGATCGGATATCCTGGAATTTGGTTTGTTCCAGGTTCTTTTTCCTTAAAACCGGCATCGGTAATATTCCATCCGAAAGTATCAATGATATACTGTCGAGCCTCGACTGCGGATTTGCTGTACTGCGAATTTACCGCATCAAATGAAACGTTACTCTGTAGAGACAATTTCGACCAATGCTGTAAAATGCAGTCATAATTTGCCGTTGACAATTTAACACCACGAAACATCCCTTCCATATCGGTCACCGATGATATATTCCAACTACCGAGGTTTTGATCGAAAGCTGAAGCCCCATCGAACATATGACTCATATCTGTAACGGCTGAAACATCCCAACTGCTTAAATCTTGATTAAAAGAAACAGCATTACGAAACATACATTGCATAGTTTTTACCGATGAAACATCCCAACCACTGATATCTTGATTGAAAGAAGATGCGCCATCGAACATACATTTCATCCTTTTTACAGAACCAGTATTCCAGGTGCTTAAATCTTGATTAAATGAAGTGGCATTGGCGAACATATAATTCATATTTCCCGCTATATGAACGTTCCAACCGCTAATATCCTGATTAAATGAAGTAGCATTAGCGAACATATACGCCCAACTAGACACTAATGTAACATGCCATGCGCTTATATTTTGATTGAAAAATACCGCATTTTTGAACATCTCTGCCATATCAAGAACATTACGTACATCCCAACCTCCTATATCTTGATTGAATGAAGAAGCACCTGAGAACATGGCATACATGGAATTTACATTTGATACATCCCATCCACCTATATTTTGATTAAATGAAGAAGCATCCCTAAACATATAAACCATAGAGTTAATCTTTGATGTGTCCCAACCTCCTATATTTTGATTGAATGAAGAAGCACCTGAGAATATGGCATACATGGAATTTACATTTGATACATCCCAATTACCTATATCCTGATTAAATGCCGAAGCCCCTTCGAACATACCGCCCATATTCCAAACAGCCGATACGTTCCAATCACCGATATACTGATTGAAAGAAGCAGCATCGCGGAACATACATTGCATGGTTGTTACCGAAGACACATCCCAACCACAATATTTTGGTTAAACGAAAAAGCACCCCAAAACATCAGACTCATATCTGTAACTCTTGAAACATTCCAACCGCCGATGTCTTGATTGAACGAATGAGCATCCCAAAACATTCCAAACATATTTGTTACAGAAGACACATCCCAATTTCCGATATTTTGATTGAATGAATGAGCATCCAGAAACATACGTTCCATATCGGTCACACTAGATACATCCCAATTTCCAATATTTTGGTTGAACGAGAAGGTCCCCCAAAACATACAATACATTTTTGTTACAGAAGAAACATTCCAAAAGTTCATATTTCCACTACTTCCTAATTTCTCACAACCCCAAAAGGTTCCGCTTAAATCAGTTGTTCCGCTTAAATCGAGAGAATCTGTGGCTGTTAAATTCAAATTTTCGCATCCTGCAAAATACCAACCCGAATTTCCCAATTCCAAAGATCCCCACTGTAGTATTTCAATAATTTTCATCCTATCTCCGTCAAAATCAAAACACCATCCGACAATAGTTCCATAAATGATTAGGGTGTAAATACCTGGTACGGAATAAGTATGAGTGACTTCTGCCTGATTCCAAACGGTGATTGTATCACTTGTTCCATCGCCCCAGTTCACCGTGAAGTTGTACGTACCCGAAGATTCCAAAGGTAATCTTATCTGATTGTCATTGCTTGATCCTCTGCTGTGTAAAGCAGTGTTCCACACGGAAATAAAACTTTCGGGGTTCGCATCGGCGGGAATACAGTTTCTGTTATTCGGTTCTAACTGCAATGTCAAATTTAAATCGTGCATTTGGGAAGAAAAAAAGAAAGAAAAAAGAGGGGTCAAACTTTCTATTCCAAATATGCATAAAATAATGAAGATTTGCCATTTATTTTTCATGATATATTTCATCCTATAAGATAATGATTTTTTTACATTTTATCAATTTTGTGGATGAGTTAAATCCCATGCAGCCGTAAAAAGATCCACCGCATTTAATAGCTTGGTTTCACCAAAATGATCAAGATCCGAAGATTCAGGTCCACTTGTGGTCAAAAGCCATTTAATTTGTTCTAAAGTTAATTCTGGAAAATATGCCCACAATAAAGCCGCGACAGCTGCTACTATCGGTGTAGCCGCAGATGTGTCTCCAAAGTCATGAGTATAACTTTTATCAGTAAAAGTGCTGTATTTGTCATTAGTATACGTTGTGATAATAATATCTTTACCTGGAGCAAGCACGTCGATGGAATTTTTGCCGTAATTTGATGCATGATTGTCGTTGAAATACAATTGTTTATGATTTTAATCTACAGCCCCACAAAAGTAATATTATCATTGGAGTTGTTCATACAAATGTTGTAGGTATAGATATTGAAGAAATAAAACCATTGAATTTTATAAAGATATCAAAAAGATTTTTTAATCGAAATAACCAGTAATGATACTGGTTGATCAAAATTGATCAGTAAAAAATTATCATAAAAGTTAACAGTTAAAGCAAGAAAATATTTCAATCTGAATTCCTTATATGACATATAACTTATATTGAATGTATTTTTGTAATTTTATAATCTTATAATTAATTTAAAGGAGAAATTAAAATGGGTAAAAGTGCAGAGGATCAAGCAATTGAATTTTTTATAAAGCGAGCACAACTATCGCTTGAAACCGCAGATCACCATGTACGTGATGGCGAATTTGAAAAAGGTGCAAAATTATATCGACAAGCTTATAGTTTCTTTTTGAAGGCTCAGCAGAATCATCCTGAAGATCAAGACTTAGCTGCAAAACTAAAAAGCGTTAAGGAAAAATACCAAGATTCTGTAAAGAAAGCAAATTCTGCTAAAAATTAATTACATTTATGAAGAAAAATCTAACTTGAATCAAACTTATCAACACTAAATTAGAAATTTTTGAAGATGATCTTTAAAGAATTCAAAAATTTGGTGATCACCATTCCAAGATGAAATCAATACACCAAATTCATCAACGAATAATTCTGAAATTTTTAATAAAACCTTTCGAATGTTACTATCTTTTTCTCGAATTTTTGCTCTTCCAACAACAAAAAACTTAGATGGTTTCTGAATTGGTAAAATCATGATTTTTGAATCTTTCATTTTTATTGCATCTATTGCTTCAGCAGCTACACTTTCTACAGCAGTTAAAAATCCAGAAAAAAGAACTGGACTAATTGCAGGTTTATCCATAATTTGTGGACTCCTAGTATGAACTAGTGATAGCCCTGATTTATCTATTATCCAGATCTCCATTAACTTCGTAGCCATAATAATACCTCTTTTTGAATGTAATTTTTATTTAATTGGAAATGATTTTGAAATTTTTCATTAAATTGAGACAAAATTATTACTTATTTCTATTTGAAATATGATTTTAAGTAATTAGATGTCCATTTCTTTTGTGTTAAGGATTTATTTTTAAGAAAAAAGTCCGAATTTGGAAATTTAACATCCACAGATGATAAAAATTGGTTATAATAAAAACTCAATCAAATAATGCCAACTATATTTTAGGACTTACAGGAATTTCTATAATTTTGACTTCTTCTACGCGAGGAACACGTAAAAACTCATCTTTTAATTTTTCTAGTGAGATAGGAAGATCTTCAACTGATACATATGTTTCATAATAACAATTAATACTTTCAAAACATAAACCTGTAGTATGAATCGTTCCACTTCCTAAATTGAATTTTTTCATGATATCAGAAATACCTTTAACTAATTCGGGTGAAAATTCTTTTAAACGAATCAAAATCTTTTTTATTTTTGATGATTTTATTGGAAAGACCGAAATCTTTAAGATTTCATCACTCGGAATATAAATAAAGAGATAGAAAGGGGTTTGTGCAATTTTCTCTTTAACTCTTTCTGGAATTGAACTTGAATTCATATATGCGGCTTGATCGATTAATTTCCCGAAAGAAATTTGCTTTTTCTCTTCAATTTTTTCCTCAGTAGCCATCTATTATTCCCTCGCTGTTAATTAGTTAGTACTTAGCTCATCATTCTTAAAAACATTCTGTTAAATGTTGATAAGTTTTAACTATTCACAAAAGCATTTTTTTATTTCAAATATTATCTAAATATCATCAACATCTGGTGTAAATAATAAGGAATTTGATGAATTCACCCGGAATTCTAAATATTTAGAATAATGTTGAGGACCCAGACAGCACTAGAAAATTCAGAAAAAGCAGAATCTCCATTTTTTGCAATATACATGTTAGATAGCAATTCAGGAGTTGAGTTGATAAGTCATTCTTTTATACCTTCACGGATCGATCTGGATATTAATGCAATATCTGGCATGTTCAAAGCATTAGAACTATTTATTAACAATATGGCTTATTCCAATCAGTTTGAAACAGTTCAAGAAATTAATTTTCAAGGAATGCGAATTGTTTATGAACGTTATGGCCCTCCTCATAACCAAATTCTCTGTGTTGGTCTTTCTAGGAAGATAATTTCCGCTAAAAAAGAACATCATGTATTAAAAGTTGTTATTAGGGATTTCTATGAAACATATCGCGATCAACTTAGAAATTTCCAAGGAGAAGTTAAGCATTTTCAAAATTTTTATGCAATATTACAAAAAGTACCAGAATACTTTCATCAATTGTTTCCATACTACAAACCATATAACAAAGCAAATCTGAACTATAGAATTTCTCCAAAAAAACTCAATTTAACTAAAAATCTTCCATTTTCAGCAGGATCGAAAATGCCTTCTCCACAAGAAAATTTAAAATTTAAATCTAAATAATATCCACATAAAATAATTATCATTATTATGGAAATAAAATTAACATGATTTTTTTTTGCTTGCGTTTTTATAATACAGAATGAATTTTAATCAATTTTCAGGTGCAGATAACTATATCGTTAGCCCAGAACTTCAAGATATTGTAAATGTAACAATCGCTTTACAGCGTCCCCTCTTGGTGAAAGGTGAACCCGGAACAGGAAAAACGTTACTCGCGCATGCCATTGCGCGCGCGCTTTATAAACCACTGATCACTTGGAATATCAAATCGACAACAAAAGCTGTTGATGGTTTATATCAATATGATACGGTTCAACGCTTAAATGATTCAAGATTCGGCTCAAAAACAAGAAACGTAGAAAATATTGAAGACTACATCCGATTGGGAAAATTAGGGAAAGCATTTACTTCAAACGAACAAGTAGTTTTACTTATAGATGAAATAGATAAAGCAGATCCTGAATTTCCTAACGATTTACTTCAAGAATTAGATATTATGGAATTTTATATACCTGAATTAGATAAAACGATTAAAGCTAAGCATCGTCCTATCGTTATCATTACATCTAATAATGAAAAAGAATTACCCGCGGCATTTTTACGGAGGTGTGTCTTTCATTTTATTCAATTTCCTACACCAGATTTAATGCGGGAGATTGTACATGTTCATTACCCAAATATTGAAGAAAATATTATTGATGCATGCTTAAAACATTTTTACTCACTCCGAAAAATTACTCAACTCCGGAAAAAACCGAGTACTTCAGAATTGATTGATTGGATCGGTGTCCTTCTAAAAGCAGGCCTATCAATTGAGACTCTTCAATCAAAAATTCCTTTCTTGGGAACCTTGATAAAAAAAGACGCAGATCTGGTATATATACAAAAATATAAGAAAGAATTAATCAGATAAAAAAAGGATTAAAAAAATTTGATAACACAATTATTAAAAAAAATTGATCAAAATAAAGTGATAAAAAATTGATTAAAACAATCGGATAAAATTTAAATAAGCGAGATTCAATATGTTCATTGATTTTTATTATCTTCTAAGGGATCTAAACATCCCAGTTTCAATAACGGAATTTTTAACCTTCATGAAAGTTCTTTCAGAAGGTTATATTAAAACAACCCGTGAATTCTATTTTATTGGGCGTTCGCTGCTGGTTAAGGATGAAAGCCTTTTTGATGCTTTTGATGCAGCAGTAATGGAATATTTTAAAGAAATTGAAGTTCCGATTGAAATTAAAAAAGAAATGGAAGATTGGCTAAAACTTCCATTAGATCAATTAATTTCCACTTATCCATTTTCACGTAAGGATTTAGAACAAATTTCACTTGAAGATTGGCGGGAAATTCAGAGTCAATTTGCTCAAAGAATGCAGCAGCAAAATGAAGCACATAACGGAGGGAATTTCTGGATCGGAACAAGGGGTTCATCTCCCTTCGGATGGGGTGGAAAACATCCTGGAGGAATAAGAATTGGAGGCACAGGAGGGGGAAAATCAGCCATTCAAGTTGCTCAGCAACGTTTCTATCGAAATTATCGATCAGACAGAATTTTAGATATTCGCCAAATTCAAATTGCACTGAGGAAGTTGCGTAAATTAAGTAAGATTGGAGCCCCAGATGAACTTGATCTGGAAGAAACCATTCGACGCACCTGTAAAAATGCAGGAGAAATTGAATTTGTTTGGGAAAAACGAAAAAAGAATAATTTGAAACTTATGTTATTGATGGATGTGGGAGGAAGTATGACACCATTCACAGAACTTGTTGAACAACTCTTTTCTGCAGCAAATAAAGCCAATCATTTCAAAAATTTCAAATATTTTTATTTTCACAATTGTTTATATGAGTGTGTATATAAGGATGCTGAATTATGGGATGGCCAAAAAGTTCCGCTAGATTTATTATTTAAGAAGTTCGATTCAGATTACCGGGTTTTCATAGTGGGAGATGCTGCTATGGCACCTTATGAATTAACCATGCGGTATGGAGCCATTGATTATTATCAACAAAATGAAACCCCAGGAATTGTTTGGTTGAAAAAATTTAAAAAACATTTTCCACATTCAGTTTGGCTTAATCCAGAAGTACCAGGGCCATGGATTTCACAATCTCGTAAAATGATTTCAGCAGTTTTTCCTATGTTCCAACTATCTATTGAAGGACTTGATAAAGCAATAAAGCAACTTCTCAGAAAACGCTAAAAATGCGGAGTAGAGATATAAATAATTCAAATTCTTTGTATAGATTTAATTATTACATTTGATTATTAAAAAAATTAAAAAATCAAATGGGTGAATCATATTAAAAGGAATTAAGATGTTTGTATATTAACACACACACTCCTGTTTTTTTTTCACACACATCCTCTCTTCGGTTCTGAAGCCACACACTTCAGGACTATTCACATTTTTTTCGCTCCCTTTTTAAAAATTCATAACCATCAATAATGAAACACACAAATATTTTCTTAATATTCATTAATGGATTCAAAATTTCGAAGTAAATAAAATTTGTAAAAATTTATTAGATTATCCCTCGATTTCTTCTTAGATTTTTTTATATACCATGAATGGGAAGAATTTCAAGTCCCAATTAGCAAGATTTTTCTTTTTTTGTTAATATATTAGATAAATAGGCATTTCTTTGAAAAACAGAAATTTTTTTTCTTTTAGAATACTTTTCTTTACAAAGGTAACTTAAAATTGAAAATTGCTCTCATTCGTCATGCCCAAACACCATGGAATAAATTGAAGAAGGTTCAAGGACAAGCCGATCCGCCATTATCAAAGGAAGGTAGAGAACAAGCACAAAAGCTTCATAAAAGAATCGCATCAGAACTATCACAATATTCAGTTATCTATTCTTCTCCAATGAAACGAGCGCTGGAAACGGCAAAATTGATTCAAGGTAAAAGCCAAGTTCCAATAAAAATTGACAATAGATTAAGATCGCGAAATTTAGGTCTTTTTTCAGGAAAAACTCTGGAAGCCATAGAAAAAAAATATCCACAAGAATTTATCCTTTGGAGAACCGGTGTTCCGTCATTTTGTCCGCCTAATGGAGAACCTACACGGTTAATGCTTGAAAAACTCACAGATTTTCTTGATTTCGTTAAAAATTCACATTCATCAGATGAATCTATAATGATTGTAACCCATCGCGAGTCAGTTGGTGCATTAATGAGAATGCTATCGAATTCTCAAATTGATTCTTTAACCCAAATTGAAAATTGTAAGCCGTATTATTTTAAGGTTTGAAGATAATAATTTCAATAGAAATCTTTTTTATAGAATTGAAGAAATAGTTATACATTAACTAAGTAATATATTAACACTAACCGATATAACTAAAGATAAAGAGTTGAGTACAATCCAAGGAAAAAACTTTCTTATGATGTTCGATGTTGTGGAAGGTGGGATAGTTGAACCTATCGAATTTGATAAAAACAAACTAGTCCCAGAAAAAAGCATAATTGTGATGGATGAAGAAAATCAAACAGTTTGGCTTTGGCACGGTCAAAAGCGGGGATTAGTAGCGCGTAGGACTGCCTTAAGACAAGCAGAATCTTTGAAAGGACATGGTTATCAAGCGGGAAATGCGATTATTGGTCGCGATTTACATAAAATCGTTGAAATAGATTCTCGTAAAGTTGGTAGAGAGCCTGAAACCACCGAACTTTTCAAAAAATTTGAACCAATTTTAGAAGAATCATATGAGCCCATTGGTAACTTAATTTATGTAAGGAAAGATAAGGGATCCAGAAAAACTTCATCTTCAAGCAGTTCTTCTAAACCTTCAACTGTTTCTGAAAAGCCAGTTAAGACAAATTCAACACCAAGTAGTTCTTCAAATTCTTCTACTACTCAAAAAACTACACAAACACATGAAGCGAAAAGAATAGAAGCCCGTCCGGTATTAAAACACGTGGAAAAAACGTCTGAGGTTTCTAAAAAATCCCAATTATCAGACATTCTTATACAAGGTGCAGTGATTATGGCTATCACTACTCAATATAAAGATCTTTGGATTTCAGTGAAGCCAGACAATTCGTTAGCTTTAGAACATATGGATGGAAAGATTTGTACCTTTAAAGTTCAAAACGGAGAAATTTCATATCTAAATGATAGTTTTGCAGAAGTTCCACCAGATAAAAAAAGTGCAATCGAAAAGAAAATTGAGGATTATCTTAAATAATATTTAAATTTCTTCTTGTAGAAAAGTTATTGATAAATTTACTTTTTTTCCTTTTAATTGTCAAAATTACCTTCTTCTTATGAAAAAAGCATTTTTCCACCTGCAATAAGCATTATTATGGCTAAAAGCAAAAGAGTCCAAGAACGTGGAATTTTACGAGCAAATTTTGCCCCTAAAAATGAACCATTCATCATTCCAAAACCCATACTAAGGGCAATTGTCCAATTAATTTCACCTCGAATTCCATATAGAATAACATTGATTATTGAATTAAAAAAGATTATTGTAGTAGAAGCAGCAGTTGCATTGTATATTGGAAATCGAATAATATCATAAAGAACAGGAACAATTATGGGGCCACCACCTATTCCTAAGAAAGATGAAGCGAATCCAGCTAAAAAGAAAAAAGGAATTGCCCATTTTATTCGTTGTTTATTTGAAGGGGAAATAAAAATATTCAATTCATTTTTTAATTTTGGATTTTGTTGTATTGAATTGTGATCAATGCAGAGATCTGGTGTAATATTTGATTGATCTTGCTTCTTATTAACGATATTTTCCATCTTTTTGTACTTCAATTCATGCTTCAATTCATGCTTCAATTCATGCTTCAACTTTGTTGAAACGTTTAAATTATTTTTATATTGAAGATTTTTCTTAGATTTTTCGTTAAAAATTTTAATGGCTTTCCTTCCATATCGAAATGCAATAAATAACTCAAAACATCCAAAAATCCAATAAAACATCTGAATATTTATGTTTAGAAAAGGATATACTAAGAAAAAAGTTAAACTTCCAGCAGCTCCAATCATTGCCATAACTAAAAGTGAGAAAATATGAGTCTTTCCTGCCCGATAATGTGTATAGGCACCAATTCCTGATGATAAAAAAATCATGAAGATTGATGTTCCTTTTGCAATCTCAGGTTCAATTTCAAAAATAAGAAGAAAAATAGGCATAACCAAGGGTCCACCTCCAATTCCTCCAATAGTGGCAATGGCTCCCACAATAAGACCAATAATTACCAAAAGTAAAAGAAATGCCAATTCTTCCATAATTTTAACCAATTTTTGATAGTTTATCCCGGTATTCTTTAGGTGACGAAATTCTATTTTGATTATTTTATAATAAAAAAAAAGTAAAACCAATATATATTGGTTTATATTGGTTTTAATCCAATTTAAAGAATTCCAAAAGAAAAGGAAAACAAAAAAAATTTACATCCAAATGCCTTGTATATATTTACTTTTAGTCTGTAATAATAATAACGTCACTACAATATACTTTAGTACAGCACCAAAGTTAAATTAGAATCTTTCTTCTCTAATTATAATGACCACAATAAATATAGATGAAGTTGCTTTTATTAGTGAAACTTCACTGACAATAAGAGAAAGTCGTCGTCGAACAACAATTCCTAAGCAAATTGTAGATGCGTTAGATTTAAAGGATGGGGATAGGATTCGTTGGATTCTTTTTAATGATAATCGGATTTTAATTACAAAGGTTCCAAAAAAGAAATAAAAGGACATAAAAAGACATAAAAAAGATATTTTTTTCTTTCATTTAAAAAGTACAAAGGTGGGAAATAACTTTATAAAATTCCACATTTATGAATAGGTACAGCAATGGATTTTAATTACTTGGTCACCTTTTATGAACGAATCGCTTCTACCCCAAAACGATTAGAAATTACATCTATTTTAGCAGAATTATTTGAACAATGCAAATCTCTTGAAAATCTTTCGGATTTACCTAAAATAATTTATTTAACACAAGGAAGATTAGGATCTGAAATAGAAGATTGGCCGAAGTTTGGTGTGGCTGAGAAAATGATCGTCCAAGCATTAATTAAATTCACTGGCCGATCTGAAAACACAATTAAGGATTTGATAAATAAAAAGGGCGATGTTGGTGAAGCGGTTCAAACTATATTAGAACTTAGGGAAAAGAAGAAAGTAGGTTTTTCATTAGATGCATTCACTACACCAAAATCAGGAATAAAAAAAACAAATGTACTTGAAATCGAACATTTATATCGAGAACTTGAAAAACTTTCTCTAACAACAGGTGAAGGTTCTCAAGATACAAAAATCAACATTATTATGGGATTATTTCGCTTATCGCGACCGGTTAGTGCAAAATATATAATTAATATAATTTTAGCCAATTTAAGAATTGGACTAGCTGAAATGACGATATTAGATGCCTTAGCGATTGCATTTACCGGTAATAAAGAAAATAGAGATAAAATCCTATATGCTTACAATATTCATCCAGATTTAGGAGAAATTGCTTATATTCTTGCAACCAAAGGAATAACTGAAATTGAGAAGTTAAAGGTTCAAGTTGGAATCCCAATTAGAATGATGCTTGCTTCTCGGATTCAATATTATCAAATTCAACAAAAACTAGGTGGTAAAGAATTCTTTGGAGAATATAAATACGATGGAGAGCGTGTTCAAGTTCATAAAAATGGCGACTCGGTTGTACTTTTTTCCAGAAAATTAAAGGTTATTTCAGAACAATATCCTGATGTCGTTGAAACTGTTAAAAAACAGGTAAAGGCAGAAAAGGCAATTTTTGAAGGTGAAATCGTTGCTATGGATAAATTTTTAGAAAAAATGCTTCCATTTCAAGTATTAAGCACGCGGCGTCGAAAGTATGATATTACAAAATCAATTCAAGATGTTCCAGTTTGTTTATTTTGCTTTGATATATTATTTCTTCATCCAGCCAAAGAATCAGAAAAATCTTCTGGAAACGTTATGTTTTTGCCATTTGAAGAACGACGAGAAATATTACAGAAAATAATAATTCCTTCTGATCATATTCGATTATCTATAGGTAAAATTCTTCAATCAACAGAGGAAATGGTTGAATTTTTTAAAGAAGCGCGTTCTATGGGTGCAGAAGGAATAATGAATAAAAAAATGGGTAATGATGCTATCTATCGTGCAGGAAATCGTGGATTTCTTTGGATTAAACTTAAAGGACTTGAAGGAGCAAAAATGAAAGATACCATCGATGTGGTAATAATCGGGGCATCATGGGGCAAAGGAAGGCGGAAGGGATTTCTAAGCCCATTTTTTGGAGCAGTTTTTAACAAAGACACAGCTAAATTTGAATTTTTAACCAGGATTGGTTCAGGTTTCTCAGATGAAATGTTGAACACTCTTACAGAACGATTTAAAACACTTGAATTGAAGAAGCAACCATCCGATGTAATTTGCTCTGATAAACCAGATGTTTGGTTCAAGCCGGAAGTAGTTATGGAAATTATGGGAGATGAACTAACCATAAGTAATAAAGCTGATGCAGGTGCAACACCTACTGATCCAAATGGATACGGTCTTCGATTTCCTGTATTTCAGCGCCTTCGAGAAGATAAATCACCACTTGATATTACCACTACACAAGAAATCGTGCAATTATATCAAACCCAATGAGATGACAAGCGGAATTGAAAAATAAAAAATGAGATCAAGAAAATATAAAGAAATTATAAAGAAATAATAAGAAAATTAAATAAGAAAGTGAAAATAAGAAAATTACATAAGAATATAAAATAAAAATATGAAATTAAGAAAATGAAAATGGGAAAAAAGCTCTATATTCGCTCGATTGTCATACCTCCTAAAATTTGAGGCTTGTGATTCTTATAATACTCAACAGCTTCTGCAAGTTTTTCCTCACTGTCGGAATAAATTTGAAAAAGTAAATCTCCTTTTGAAACTTGAGCACCAATTTTCTTATCAATAACTATTCCAGCTTGCTTTGATCCAGGGCATCCAGCAATTTTTGCAATTCGGTTAATATATGCATTTTCAATTTCAGTTACATATCCTTCTTCTTCAGAATACATCTCAGCATGATAAGGTCCAATTTTAATTTCTTCAGGAGTTATTTCAGGATTTCCACCTTGAGCTTTAATAATTTGCTTCATTGCCTCATAAGCTTTTCCAGATTTCAAAATTTCTTTAGCTAGGTTTTTACCTTTTCCCAACTCGACCTTTCCTGCCATTTCTAACAATATTCCTGCCAATTCACACGATTTATTTCTCAAACTAGCAGGTCCTGCATTGTAATCACGCAATAATCTAAGTGCTTCTTGAGCTTCTAAAGCAGGTCCTACTGCATGACCAATTGGCTGATTTGCGGAGGTGAGTAAGCATACTGTCTCAATCCCCACCTTTTTTGCAATTAGTTTAAATCTTTCGGCATATTTTCGCCCATGTTCAGGAGTAGGAAATTTCGTTCCCTTGCCACAAGGAATATCTAAAACAAGCTTTTTGACTCCCATGCTCATTTTTTTGCATAGAATTGAAGCAATCATAATTGGAAAAGGATCCATTGAAAGGGGTTTTTCGATTCTAATAAAAGTGTTATCTGCAGGAGCAGAATCCAAAGCACCCCCCCATAAAATTCCCGCTTGTTCTGTCCGTAGAATCTCTAAAACACGTTCTTTTGTAAACGAAACAGGTGCTAATACTTCCATACTATCTGCTGTCCCAGAAGGAGATGTAATTGCTCTAGTAGATGTCTTTGGAATGAATAAACCGGCTGAAGCTACTATTGGAACGATAATTAAAGTTACTTTATTTCCAGGAACTCCTCCAGTAGAGTGTTTATCATAAACATCAGGTCCAAAATCAAGGATTTCCCCAGAATGCGCCATAGCAAGAGTTAAATCTACAACCTCTTCATCACTTAATCCACGTACTTCCAATCCTGTAATAAATGCAGCAATTTCAATGGGAAGAAGATTACCACGTGTAGCATCATTAACAATTTCAGTAATTTCTTCTGAAGATAGCGTCTTCCCCTTTATTTTTGCTTTAATTGCTTCAAATGATTTTGGTTTAGAAGATAACTGAATATCTACATCTTGGATCTCACTTTGTGGTAAAAGATCTTGAAGCTTTTGGTGTACTTCATCATATAAACCAATTTCACCTCTGTGGATCAACCCTTCTCCTGTTGCATGATCAACTACTGCCACTATTGGTTTAGTTCGATTACCTGTATTACTAATCGGATAAATTTTTACCCGATCTCCCAGTTTTGCGCCCATCATAAAAGCATCATCATCGTCCATAACAACAATAGAAACATTTCCAGAAGATATTCCCAGTTTTTTAATTTTGAACTTCATTTTATTACACCAAGTTTGGATCAGATGCTCGATCTTAAATGCTTTATGGGATAATTTAAATAATCTAAAACAGAACATTTTTTCGTGATCTTTTTTTACTTGATGATAAAATGAATGAGATATCGAGTATACCAGTAGGATCATCCCATCAATATCTAGAAATCAATGTTCCAGGGCGAATTTGTTTATTGGGAGATAAAATAGATTTAGCCAACCTTCCTGTAATTGGATGTGCTATTGACTGCTTAGCAACTATAAAAATAAGAAAGCTATCTCAACCAGTTGTACGAATTTTTTCTAAAACATTTCAGAGAGGTCTGGAATATAATTTAGGTGAAAAAGGAGATTGGGAACACCCTTTAAAATACTGGTGCGCAATCATCTATCGATTATGGAAGAAAATTGATGGATTTGAAGCCATCTTAACATCAAATATTCCTGTTGGAGCAGGTGTTTCATCCTCAGCAGCAATTTCAGTAGGATTAATTCAAGCACTCAATTCATTATTTCAATTAAAAATGTCAACTTTGGAGATTGCTGAACTTGCTTATCGAACAGAACATGATGATCTGGGCATAATGTGTGGAAGATTAGATCAATACTCAATTGCTTTTGGAGGTGTTTCATTTATCAATACAGGTGAGACTCCTTCAGTCGAAAAAATTCCAATTTCAACATTGCCGATTATTTTAGCGGACTCCGGCGATTCACGGCAAGCTCAAGTGGTTTTACAGCGAATAAAAACACAATTGAAGCAAGATGATCCATTAGTGTTGAACTGTTTTCAAAAAATTCATTTAGGAGTAAAGGAGTGCCGTACTGCTTTAATTGAAGGTGATTTTGAGAGAATTGGCAAGTTGATGAATTTACAGCAAGAACAAGAGCGATTGATGAAAACAACGACTTCAAAATTAGATAAAATGTGTGAAGCAGCATTAAGAGCAGGAGCTTTAGGAGCCAAACAAATTGGTGCGGGAGGGGGAGGGAGTATGATTGCTTTATGCCCTTTACACACTGAAGATGTTATTCAAGCTCTGAAAAAAGTTGGTGCAACTGTAAGGAAATTTGATATATTTAATTATTAACAATAATCAGCATACTATTTTGATAAATTTATTCTTATATTTTTTCTATGGTCATGCTTCCCATTCCAATTGGAGGATGAGAATTATAGTATTCAAGAGCTGCATCTAATTCGGTTTGGCTTTCAGCATATATGCGAAATACAACGTCTCCAGGCTGAATTTTTGTGCCAATTTTTTTTTCTAACTCAATACCTGCCTTTTTATTCCCTGGACAACCCGCCAATTTCGCAATTTGATTTATTGAATGATTATCGATCGAAGCTACTATTCCCTCAATTTCTGATCGAATTTCGATTGAATAGGAACCTACAGAAATATCTTCAGGTCGGATATTGGGATTACCCCCTTGAGCTTGAATAATAGCCCTCATTTTTTGAAGTGCCTTTCCGGATAACAAAATTTCCATTGCAAGTTCCTTTCCATGACCATCTGGTGCCTTACCTGCCATTTCAAGAAGGATTCCAGCTAAATCAGTTGATTTATTCAATAAACTTGAAGGACCTAATTGAGGGTTGTGTAACAGTCGTAATGCCTCTCTAGCTTCTAAAGCAGGACCTACAGCATGTCCTATTGGTTGTTCTGCTGAAGTTAATACGCAAGTTGTTTCAATTCCGATTCGTCGGGCAATCTCTTTGAATCTTATGGCAAATTTCTTTCCCTTACCAATTGTTGGAAATTTAGTTCCAGGACCGACAGGAATATCCAAAACAAGCTTCTTTACACCCATAGCCATTTTTTTAGAAAGAATTGAAGAGATCATTAGATCAAGCGGATCTATACTTAAGATTTTTTGAATGCTTAATAATACATCAGTTGCAGGGCTTGAATTCATGGAACCAGCCCAAAATATTCCCGCATGTTCCTTCTCAAGAATTTGAAGCATTTCTTCCTTTGAATATGTCACATTAGCAAAAACTTCCATGCTATCTGCTGTTCCTGATGGGCTGGTAATCGCTCTTGTACTTGTTTTGGGGATCAATAAACCTGAAGCAGAAATTATAGGAACGATTATCAGAGAAATTTTATTCCCAGGGACTCCACCTGTAGAATGTTTATCATAACAATCTTCCCCAAAATCGAGAATATCTCCAGAATTTGCCAGATTATAGACTAAATCCACAATTTCATCGTCGATCAAACCATTTATGTGAACACCTATAATAAAAGCAGCTAATTCTACATTTAGCAATTTTTCTTCAGCACAATCTTTGACAATCTCTATGATATCTTGTGTGGAAAGTGTTTTTCCTTCTATTTTTCTTTTAATAGCACTAAATGATTTAGGTCGATTTGCTTTAATTAATTCTACGCCAGAATGTGGAAGATCCCTCTTGATTTTTTCTCCAATCTCATCATAAAGCCCAACACAACCCTTTGAGAGTAATTCTTCATTAGTGGCGAAGTCAACTATTGCAATTATTCCTGGCTCTTTAATTCTACCCACTTCATTAATGGGAAATACTCTAACACGATCACCTTGCTTAACGCCTAGATTGAAGGCGTCATCAGGATGCATTACAACAATTTTAACTCCTCCAGTGGATAAGCCAAAGAATTTAGTTTCAAATCGCATTTTCAATTAATTACCATTTTACTTCATTACTTAAATAGTTAGATATATCTTCTTCTTATCTAAAATGTATGCACAAAACCATAACAATGCTACATTTACCAAGCCAATTACAATTATAATACCCCATGAAATTGTTTCAGGTATAATTATTACAGTTATCGCAAGAATAATGGCATGAATTATATAGAGAACAAACGAATTTCTTCCTTGTGGGCGAAAAATCGAATTATTACAGCAGCTCAACTCTTTATGTTCAAGAATATACCATAACAAAATTAAAAATAAAGCACCTAGTCCAATTGAAAGAGAGATATATGAGAAATTTACCCTATGTTTACTTATTCCTAAAAAAATTGAAGAAATAATGCCAATAATTGAAAAGGATGCACCAAATATGATAATACTTAAAATCCTCTTCTCTTGAAATAATTCGCCAATAATTGTTGCAATAATCATCATTATCGCCCAACCAATTCCACCAATTATTCCACCATGAGAATAATTAGTATTTTATATGTTGTGTAAAGAGCGAAAAAAAAGGAATAAGATTAAAGAATATTTGTTAAAGATTAATTGTAATAGGGATATCCGCCGAAAATGGTCCTTTTCTATTTCCATCTTCATCTTTAAAGGTTACAACAGTTCGAATTGGAATTTCTCCGACATCAAATGCTTTTACTAGAATCTGCCAATGCATATCTTCATTAGGACTAAGCGAATAGATGTTCTTCTTAAGAGTGCCGCGCATCATCTTTAAATCTTCTGGAAATTCGAATTCAATCTCAATTTCCATAGCATTACCATCGCTGTTATTTGATATGTGCACTTCAACAGGAAAAGATTGATTTATTACAGGAGTTTTCTGAGGTGTCAAAGTAATACCTAATACTGCATCTGGAGAAGTAATTTTTATATCTTTTCTCTCTGATTCTAAAGAAAAATTAAATTTCCCATCAACATTCATAACTAATTTAATCGGTCCAATAAAAGATGTGCCAGGAATATTTGATCGCAAGATATATCTAAGTTTTTCTTTCCCAAACTCTTTAAAATTTAACTTTATGGGTAATTCGGGTCGTTCTTTTATACTTAGATTGTCTCCAATATTAATATGTAATTCAGAGATATTTAAAAGAGTGAATTCATGAGGGACTACCCTATAATTTGCAAATTCACATAATCTAGATGTATCTACTATTGCATTGACTTCAATCAAAGAATCTCGCTCATATTCAGTCTCTTCCAGTGGTATTTCAAGAAGTACCATTAATGATGCAAGAGCAACTACTAAAGATTCTTTAATTAATAAATTCTCCATTTCACTATATTGGAATAAGGAATAATTATCAAGCAAATCATCAATATGTTTTTCATTTTTATTGATCACAGCATTTGTTACGTGTTGAACGATTTTTAACACTAAATTAGAATTAAATAAATCTGGACCTATTTGTGCTTTAAATCGTTTAACGTAAGTAATTCCCTCTTGATATTTACCTTGAACAAAATAACAGAGAAATGCAAATCCGATATTTTCTGCTGCAAATTCTTCTAACTTTGATTTTGCAGCTTTAAGAACAGATTTTGCAGCTACACTGAAATAATCACGTGCTTTTTGATAATCCAACAGCCGAAGAGCATCATTGGCAGCTTCCCTTTCAGCTAAAGCTGCTTGATAATATTTCCCTAATCGAGTTAAATTTTTGGAAGCATAGAAGAAACATTGTTCTGCCACCTTCCACTCTTGAAGTAAAGCGAAAATTTCACCAGCTTTTTTAAATTGAGATGCAGATTTCTTGTATTCTTCGTTATCTAACAAAATTTCTGCTTTATTCAGCGCAACTTTTGCCTTCTTTCGCAGTTTATCTTCATTAACCATATTAAGAAAAATGAATGCGGACTATATCTAAAATGTTTCTTATAATGTTAAAATCAAATAAAAATCGACTAAATTATAATCGAATTTACTCTTTTTATAAGCAATTTGATATAAATTTAAAAAGATATATTTTTTAGGCAAGAATAATTAATTTTTTTTAATATGTTAAAAGAATCTGAATGGAAGGAATTCATGGAATATTCTCGCTCATCTAAAGATGATTTCTTTAAATCTCATCCTCAATCACCTCTTTCTAAAAGTGATAGAGCCAATTTTGATGGTTTGAATTATTTTCCCCTTAATTTTGCTTACCGTTTGATATTAAATTTGTATGAATATTCTGAGAAAGAAACAGTAGAAATTCAAGATACAGGTAATAACTTACGCCATTATTTACGTTGGGGAAAATTTGAATTTACTTTAAAGGGAAAAAATGCTACACTTCATGTATACAAAAGTCAACCTTCTGATCCAAATCTTTTTCTGCCATTTCGCGACAAAACAAATGGTGATACAACTTATGGTGCAGGTCGTTATCTGGATTTAGAAGAAGGCCGGGATCAAACAGAAGATGGAAGATGGATTGTCGATTTTAATCGTGCTTATAATCCATTTTGTGCTTACAGCAATAATTACGTTTGTCCCTTTGTACCGATAGAAAATTGGCTGGATATTCCAATTGAAGCAGGAGAAAAAAAATTCAACGATGACCATTAAGGATGATCATTAAAGATTATTATTAAAGATGAAAGTTTTTTCACAATTTTTATTGCGTCCTTTCCTCCCATTCCTCCTGGAATGGTAAGATCCATAAAAATCAGATTGTATGGATCATTCTGAAGTGAATTCTTTTGAAGAAGCGACAAAATTTCATTTCCATCATAACATGAATCCATTTGATAACCCCACTTATTAAATATCTTTTGTAG
Organism: Candidatus Harpocratesius repetitus; assembly: GCA_021498095.1. Classification (GTDB taxonomy): domain Archaea; phylum Asgardarchaeota; class Lokiarchaeia; order Sigyniarchaeales; family Promethearchaeaceae; genus Harpocratesius; species Harpocratesius repetitus. Next base: position 3,150,751 of record JAIZWK010000001.1, read on the forward strand.
AAAACTATGTATTTTCTGATCATCATCCATTACTAAAATTTTTCCTTCTTTTTGAAGTAAAGAACTTCCTTTTTTTTCTAAAGGAGAAACATCTTGAATTTCTGAGATGGGAAGATAAATTTCAAATCGAGTACCTTTGTTGACTTCAGAAGTAAAAATTATATGTCCTCCGTGGTTTTTGACTATCGAATAAGCCATGGTCAACCCTAAACCATTCCCCCCAATTTTAGTTGAGAAATAAGGATCAAAGATTTTTGACCAGTATTTTTTCGGGATTCCAATCCCTGTATCTTGAATTGCAATTTTGATATAACGCCCATTATTTAAGGGAATTAAAGAATCTGCATGAAGTAATACAACAGAAGCATATATTGTAATTATACCTCCTTCGGGCATAGCTTGTCTAGAATTAATTATCATATTATTTAGCACTTGACTGATTTGGCTAGAATCAATTTTAACGTGAGGTAAAGCGGGTTGAATTCTAAATTTAGGCTTGCAATTTGAACCTCTTAAGACAAATCGGGCACTCTCTCGAATTAAACTATTAATATTCGTTACTTTTCGGATGGGTAAACCTCCTTTTGAAAATGTTAACAGTTGTTTAGCCAAATCTCGCGCTTGAAAAGAAGCCGCTTCTAGATCGTAAATAATATCAATTTGTTCTTCAGTTAAATTTGAAGCATCTATTTTAAGTAAATCAATATTCCCTAAGATAGATACTAAAATATTGTTAAAATCATGAGCTATTCCCCCAGCCAGTAGTCCAATTGATTTAATATTCTGTTCACGATATTTTTCTTCGGTTTGCTTCTTCCTTTGTGTAATATCTCGAGCGATTACTAAAAGACCAACATATTTATTTTCTCTGAAAATAATGCGAGAAAGGATTTCAACAGGAATAATTTCTCCATTTTTTAATTTTAATGCAATTTCATAAAGAGTTTTATCTGTTTTTTGCATTTTTTTCAATAGTACCATTTTTTGGATTAAAGTATGAAATTCCTCAGGAATAAAATCAAGGGCAGAACAATCTATCAAATCCTGCTCTGAATATCCCATGATTTCTGAAACTGCAGGATTGATTTTTTTTATAATTAGATTATTATCAAGGAGAAAAATCATATCCCGCAAATTTTCAACAATTTCACGATATTCTTGTTCCTTTTCAAGAACATCACGCTCGCTCTTTCTTTGAGCAGTAATATCACGAAAAAAAGTTAAGCTTTCATCTTGGATTTTAATATCCTGCATAATCACCTCTTTAATCTCCCCATTTTTGCAAACAATTTTCCGTTCTCTAGGTGCGAATGGATCATATCCTGGTAATTTAATGGTTTGTAATATTTTTTTTCGATATTCAATATCTGGATAAGCTTTATAAGACCATGTTTTTTCATTTGGTAAATCAATAAGATCATATCCGAATTTTGAATTAAAAGCAGTATTTACATATACAAACCTTCCTCTATTATCTGTAATAACTATCGGTAAGGGAAAAAATTCGACGATTTTTTGAAAACGTTCTTTTTTGATATTTTCAATCGACATTAATACTAAAATAGAGTGAAAATCACTAAAAATAGGTTTTTATTAGAAAGATTTTAATAAAAAAGTGGAAAGTTATCCTTTTTTTATCGTCGATAATTTTTTGGAAAGATAAACATTATTTTTATCCATTTCTATAAATTTATTTTTAAGGATAAATATTTATCCTTTATTTTTAGTTATACACCACCATTCTTGCTGTGGTGTGAGAAAAAATTTACATCCATTCTGAGTAATTTGAATCATCTCTTCCAAAGAGACAATACCGTAGTGTGCAGTCTTTACTTCTAATTCTAAGGTAAAAACATTATCTATTTCTATTATTCCTTTTGGTGCTTCTCCATAACGTTCCCAAAGAGGACCTAATAATATACCACCGTCATGAGCAGCAGTACCAACTTGATGACCTAAAGCATGACCGAATTCTTCATAACCTTGGGAGGTTACATATTTTCTGGCAATTTCATCAACTTCAAACCCTCGTACACCAGGATGAATAAATTCTGACGCTTTTTTTATTGCTGTTTTAACAGTTTCAAAAGCGTGAATCAATTCCTCTGGGATTTCATCTTTAGTTCCGAAAAACCACATGCGTTGAATATCGGAGCAGTATCCATGATATTTCACCCCAAAATCATTATGAAGAGTATTATGTAATTTTGTTATTTGTGTTGAAAGAGGTCCTGTATGACCAACAACTTTATCTGGGCCTGCATCAACCATTGGACAATGCTCCGCCAACCATGCATGAGATACACCGTATTTTTGCATCTCTTGCTGAAACAAATCATAAATTTCAGTTTCTGTCATTCCAATTGAGATCTGGGAAGAAATGGAATGATTGATTTTATCTGTAATTTGACATGCTTCATTTATAAAAGCGATTTCATTAGAAGTTTTTCGTCCTCGCAATTTTTGGATAATTTTTTCTGCAGATTGAAAGCGATCGACAAATTCAGGTAGCATTTTTTTTAAAACTTCAAAAAGACCGTGAGATAATCCATCAGCTACAACATCAGTTTCAGAATAATTTAAAGCAATAGATTTTGGATTTAGTTGATTTAAAAAAGGTTGTAATATTGCTGAAATTCCTTTTTTATATCCAATTACTTCATCCCAAATACCTTTTCTTTGTTGAGCAGGGACATCAAAATTACCAACAATTGCAGTTTTTCTAAATTTATTATCTTTATTAGAAAAAATAAAGGCAGAAATCCAAACTAATTCACCACTGATTACCAAATTCTGAATAGGATCGGGATTTGAAGCTGTTTCACGAACAACAATCATCCAGCACTCAATATTCTCTTCCTTCATAATTTCTGCGACTTGTTGATGCTTTTCTCGAATTATTATAATATTTTCAGCAATGGTGAGTTTACTTTCATCAATTTTTTTAGAGATATTCATAAAATTACCCATATTCTTTTCCATCGATTTAAAAAAATCAATTTAGTATTAAAGACTTTTTTAAAAACGATCCTTTTATCGGCTTGTAAATCATAAATAATGCTTAAATCGATTTAAAATAATAGCAAGAGTTGATTTACTTTATCTTGATATTTTGAAAAATATACTAGCAATCAATTATTCCATAACTCAAATTTATGAATTCTTTAATTCATTTGCAATTTCAGGATAATCTTGAAAAAAGTTCAATGCTTCTTCACGGAGTTTTGAAAGAGGAAAAAAACCAGAATGAACTGAACTATCCAATTTCTTTAAAATAAAAGCCCTTTGATACTCTGTCAAACGTTTATCCATTTGAAAATAAAAATTTTCCATTTCAAATTTTTTATGTTTAGATACAAGCACTTTTAATTCTGACATTGAAGTTTCAATGGTTAAATATGGATCATATGTAAGATTCTTTCGAATTCGGTTTAAAATATACAAGATTGAGGAGTGTTCATGATAAAGACGAATCAAGAATTCCTTTTCTACATCTGCATCCACTTGAAAAAAATGCAAAATTGCTTTTTCTTCCAAATAAAAATGACGTTCAACCATCCAAATGAATTCTTTTAAAAATCTTGGATTTTCCTCACTAGATGTGTGATTATTAAAATATTTTAACAAAGTTTCAATAATATGATCATGATCTTCACTAAATCTCTTTGCAATTGATGATTTTTCAACAAATATATTAGTTCGATGATTGCTCATACGATATTGATCACTATAAAATACAGAGGAGAAATTAAACTATATATTTTTATGCTATTTATTATTAAAGCAAACGACAAATTGATTATAAAAAAAAGAATTTCAACTATAACAAAAATCGCTCAAATTTAAGAAAATTTTCTTTCTATCTTGGGTAAATCATTCAATATACTTTCCATATTTAAATTTTAAACGAAAAAAGCAAGAAAATAGAATCTTTGGTATAGAATTTATCAGATTTTTAGATTTGCTAACATATTTAGATTATTATTTTTTTTGTCGGTTAATTTATATAGAAAATGTCGCATCTTCCCCCATTCCACTTGGATGATTTCACTTATTATGGCAGTATTTTTGATGTAATTGAAAATGGAGAAAAAGTATTACAGCATATTACCAATTATTGCTGTGAATATCCTGTAAATAACTTTTTAACACCTGCAACAAATTATAATGCTTTTTTTAGATTTGCAGGAAAATTAAATATCCCTTTTAGATATTATAATAAATTCACAATTTTTAAAGCACCATCTGAATTAAAGAATGATTTAAATCCATTTATAAAAATAATCAAAAAATTCGAAAAAAATCACAAAAAACAAGCATCAAGAGTAGATTGTCTAATCGGGTTATATGCTATGATATATCATTGGAAAGTTATTTCCTACGACAACGATTTACTTTTGGGCCTTCAAAATGAACTTAATATTGAAGTTGATCAAGCTTTTGAGATTAAACGACTCCATTTATCCGGTTCCTTTATCTTAGATACAAATGTACTGATCTACATTCTAAATAATAATAAAATGCATGCTCATTTTATCAAAGATATCTTTTTAGATGAAAAAATTCACCTGATTATTCCTGTATGTGTCCTTGAAGAATTTGAGCGTGTTCAAAAATCTATAAAAAATTCAAATTTGAAAAAAATTAAAGTAAATCAAAATTCAAGAAAAACGATTGATAAAAAACATAAAAATCAAAAAAACCATAAAAACAATAAAAACCACACTAATTTCTCAAATTATGATATAAATGAGCGTAATATTTTCAAAGGAAAGCATAATAGACGATATGGTAAAAAAAATCGCTCAAAAAGACATTTTAGAACTAATTTTGATCGATATAATAATTACATAAGATAAAATGGAAAATCAAATATAATAAAACAAAAATGAGCCATAATAGTAGATATAATTTGATTTAAAAGATTAAAATTATACGAATAGAAAGAAAAAATAATATTGCGATATGTTTACAAGGTATATCGCGGATAAGATATGCACTTTTATTTTTTACTAGTCAAACTCGATGGGTTGTCATCCTTGCTGGATCCATCCTGTATGCCACAAAGTTTACGGCAAACATTCATCTGAACCATCGAGATAGATCGATATGTAATTAATAGCCTTTATTTCGTTTTACTGGCTTTTTTCCGTGCTTTTGCGGCGGCTTTGGCGGTAGCTTCGATTTGAAATTGATGCAATTTTGAGGGTCCCAGTTTTCTGATTGTATTATCCATTTCTACTGCAAATTGTCGGAACCGCTCCCCTTCAGCGGCACTGACGAATATCATTCGAATGCGTTCACGTTCTAATCCGATGGTTTCTAATATATCCTGCAAATACGCAACTAATTTCTGAGCATATTCGTTACCTTTGTTAAAATCGCATTCATGGATATGTCATCCACCAATAATGACTCCGTCGGCACCCCTATTGAAGGCGCGCATAACCATATCCGCACTAACCCGAGCGGTGCATAATACCCTAACTGGTCGAATACTTGCAGGATATTGGGCACGAATTGTACCCGCCATATCCGCTGCTCCGTATCCTCATTTCCAGCACAAAAACGCCACTATACGGGGATTAAATTCGGACATTTTATGAACTGCCTCCTTCTTTTAAGGCATCTATTAAAATTGCATCAATTTGGCTTTCGTATTGCTCACCCCGATAATACCGAACAGTAATTGCTTCGCTGGGACAAACCGAGACACATAAACCACAACCCCGGCATAAAATATTATCCACAATTGCTCCTTTCTCACGGCTAATCGTTATTGCATGATATGTACATGCATCAGCGCACATCCCACATCGAGCACATTTAGTTTCATCCGAAATTGCACGAATGAGACTTATTCGATATTCACCATTAGAGAGCAGTTTTCCTATGGATGATGCTGCCCCTTTTGCTTGCATAATGGACTCTGAAATAGCTTTTGGTCCATGACATGCTCCGGCGAGAACAATTCCCGGCACATCGGTATCTACAGTATTGAGACGTTGGTGAAACTCTTTTAAGAAGCCACTGGTATGTTTTGAAAGATTCATGACCTCATTTAACTTATCAAAGGTGCGTGAAGGCATCATTGCTGCCGACAACACAACCATATCAAATTCATATTCACGAATGGTTTTATCCGGACTAAGAGTATCTTCTAAGACCACCTTAAGATTCCCAGTACGAGAATCTTCCCGAATACGGCCCACTTTCGATCGGATAAATTTTACACCCTCTTTTCGAGATGCTGTGTAATACTCTTCATAACCTTTCCCAGCTGCTCGAATATCGATATAGGCCACTACCACTTCAATTGATGGATCATGACTTTTCACGAGTTTGGCATTTTTAATGCTCACCATACAGCATACTCCACTTGAACAGTAAACGTTTCGGTTTATATCACGTGAACCGACGCACTGAACAAATAATACACTTTCAGGAGGCTTTCCATCAGATGGACGATGGAGATGACCAACCACCGGTCCATTTGGAGCAAGCATCCTTTCTAATGAGAGCTGGGTTATGACATTTTCAAATTTACCATAACCTAAATAGCCATACTCGGGTTCATATTCATCCCAACCAGTTGCCATGATAATCCCTCCGACTTTAACCTTAAATCGTGTATCTTTTTGGTCAAAGTTAACAGCATGCAATTCACACACGTTTTGACAATTACCACACTTAATACACGCATCCATATCGATTTGAGCTCGCATGGGCACCGCTTGTGAGAAAGCAAGATAGATCGCCTGCTGAGGCTTCATTCCTTGATCAAAGCCACAAGGATTAGTCGCAGGACAAACTTCGAAACATGAACCACACCCATTACAATCGTCGTTAGTATACCGTGCATGTTGAAGAATCTCGATTTCGAAATTTCCAACATAACCTTGTACATCTACAACTTCAGAAAGGGTAAACAATTCAATATTCGGATTTCGTTGCGTTTCTAACATAACGGGCCCCAATATTCAAATACTACAATCATCTGTAGGGAAAGTACGATCCAACATGCTCATTTTGCCACCAATTGTCGGATTTTGTTCAACTAGATACACTCTATGCCCTTGATTGGCTAAATCAAGTGCAGATTGTAATCCAGCAACACCACCACCAATGACAAGAACTGCATCACTAACAGGAACTATTTTTTCAGGTACGACTTCCAAGCGTGCTGCTCGAGCCACACCTGCTCGAATTTGTTCTTTAGCAACGGTAGTAGCATCATCCCGATTTTTTTGATGAACAAAACTGGAATGTTCTCGAATATTCACGAACTCCAGAAAGGACGGATCAAGCCCGCAGTCTTTCAAAACTGCTCGAAAAACTGGTTCATGCGTTTTCGGAGTGCATGCTGCAACGACAACACGATTAAGATCATAGTCTTCTACTGCTTTGCGAATGAAATCGGCTCCGGACGTTGTTCAAAGGGAGAGATATCGTTCCGCATAGTATACATTTGGAAGTGTTTTGGAAAATTCAACCACTTCGTCCATGTGTACAACGCCTGCAATATTAATTCCGCAATCACATGGAAAAACTCCAATTCGTATTTCATTTGGGTCTTTAGACATAATCTGTCAAATCCAAGATTAAGAACTGGTGTTTTTTGGAATTGCTAGTTTGTAACTATTGGGTAGTACGAAATTAATTGATGTTTTTAGTCCATCTATGGATTTCCCCGCTCCGGCTGAAATTGAAAGAGCGGGCTATCACTCCATATCATCGGACAGTAACTAAGTATGTGAAAGCGAAAATGAATAAGAATATTTTCCTTATGAGAGCACATGGAACTTGATCATCAAAATATTATTGATGATTTAAGGATAGATGAAAAATACGATGGAAAATGCTTTTTTATAAATGTGGGATTATTTTCCCATAGAAATAACAAAAAATGCAACAATACGTCATCATTTATTATTTCTTTGGAAGATGAAGGACTTTTTTCATTATTTCATCTGATTTTTGCAAATCTTGGAGAATTTCAGAAGAAATACTTGCCAAATCGGGTAAACAATCTTTAATTGTCGGGTAATTTACAATTACAGGAATGAAATGCTTACGCATTCGAACTATATTTTGCCCCATGCGTTTAGCAACAAGAACTCTAACATCTTCCTGTTTCATTGTTTTCGAGACATTAAAGGCTTTAATTGGATCACCATGCCGGCTCTCTTCTGGTGTTATATTTGGAATTGTCTTCAGTAATTTAATTTCATTATTTGTTAAATTCCACTTATAAATCAGAAAAAACTTGCACGATCCGAAATGTTCGTCAGAAAATGTAGATTTATCATCAGTTCCGATGGCTACATTAATTATTTTGGTATTTTGTTCAGATTGTGGGTTAAAATCATTCATTTATTATTCTCTCAAATTTGTTATTTGCTTAATTTTCATTAATTATTATTTCCTGTACTTCAATGATTTTGTGACAATTTTTTACTGATCAAACTTGATCAACCAGTATCACTGCTGGTTATTTTTATTAATAGGTCCCTGCTATATAAATGTTATGAAAAAAATTGAAGCCGAATTGCCGCAATCATGCCTAAATACCACTGATTTTGAATAGTTAAAGCGGGAAAATATATTTTTCAATTAATCATATAAAATGAATCATGGAGGTGGTTTTTCCTCCTCAATATTGGATGGTGGCGGCATATCCGATGCTTCATCTTCATGCTGCTGCGATTCTTGTTTGGATTTTTCATGCTCGGTTTTCTGACTAATGATTTGATTCCATTTTTTAAGCCAACCTGCTTTGCTAAGTTTTATTTTACTTCTTTTATCCTTTTCTACAAATGAGTAAAATGTGTGAATTTGCTTAAATGTTTGATAGATCGGCTCAAATGGTGAATCAACCGTAATTGGATCGGTGAATTTTACTTTATCTGCTTCATTCTTGAGATAATTGAAAATGTCTTTTAGTTCCATATTTTTTACTTTGGATGCATTGTAAATAATACCTGATTTTGCGGCATTTAAAACGGTTTCCCGCTCCTTGTTAGATAATTCACGCCAATCAAACCATTCCAGCGAACCGTATGGATGATAACTGCCGAAGGATGTATCCAAAACCTTAAGCAAACCGCTTAAAAGTTTATTTGTCCACTTTTTCATAGATTTTGAATTTCTTTTTCCTGTATTTTTGTATCTATCAATCTGCAAATTTACCGTTTCTTCAAAATATTTCAATTTATTATATCTGGCAATGTTGTAAGCGCCGTTAACATCTCGATCGACGATAAATTTTTCTGCTTTTGGTTTTTCATCATTTTCAGATTTAACTATATTTTCATAAAGAAACGTATTTCCTTGAGAAGCATGGATAAAGTCAATATTAGTATTATTTTCTTTAGAATTAAAGTATTCATTACATAATTCGATTATTTTTGTAGGAACCGAAAAATTATACTCGTATTTATCAGGATTTTTCGAAATAAAGGAAGCAAATTCATTAAAATTGGCAGTATATCCCGGTCCTTTTACAGGAAATATCCTATTTTTATGAAAAACCATGAGAAATCCTTTTTTACCTTCGGTTCCGCTTATGCTCAGTTTTGAAGTATAGGCTGCAGGAACATATCTCACATTTATTCCCTTCATGCTTCCCATTTCTTGGGTGTAATCAGGTAGTAAGCCGCGAAGCCATCGGGCTTTTTCAAGAGCAAATGATTCACCTTTGGTCGCTTTATACTTCCATAAGCTTTCAAAATTGATTCGGGAATGCATTTTGAAAATATTTTTGATAAATGATGAATTAGGATTGTTTTCGTCTATGAAAAATTGAGATCCAACAGAAGGCCAAAGATTCTGTATATACGATATTACCGATTGCTTTAAATCTTCATTTTGCAGACAGTGATTAATTGATGCTTCAGAAGAACGGAAAACAGCACGGGACAAATTATGGGCGATGTTTCGGTTTAATCTGGTTGATTTACTATTTATTGAGCGCTTCATGTATGATTTTTTAAGTAAATATTTTGAAGCCCTAACACATTTTTTAACTTTTTTAACTTTAAACCGATTTTCTACACGATTTTTTTTCTGCTGAAATAGTGCAGCCGTTTTTACAGTATTATTTGAATGTTTTATCAAATTTCTCTGTTCAAAATTCTTTCTGGCTGTATATTCTGATAGAGAGATTTCGGTATTATTTAGAGTTTTAATTTTAATTTTATCGGTTGATAAAAATTTATTCTGTGGTTGAAAATAGATCTGCAGTTCATAAGGGCTACGCAGTCCAAGATCAACTCCTGTCGAAATATAGCCGGGCATTTTTGAATGAATACGCGGCCGCAAGAATTTAAATGGATGATAAATGCGAATATCTCCGTTAGGTTTTACCTGCAAAAGAGGTGTCGAAAAAGGGGCAAAACCATAAAAATTACCTTCGACAAGTGGATTTTCTGAAGATTTGGAAGGCAGTTTATTCTTTCCCAAAGCATTAATCAAAATTTTAGGATAAATTTTTGAAATGAATGAGTAAAATTTCCAAGTTTCAGTTGTTGCCTTAGAATTTAAAAAAGGTTTTGGAAAAATAATTAGTTTTTGCCAAGCGCTTTTCTCTTTTTCATCTTTAATTTTATCGGTTTCTTTCAGAAATTTATTACCTAAATAATTGACATAGTCAATGAAAGATAAGTTTTGAACATTTTTATCACCAGGAAATACTTTAAGAAATTTCTGCAATTCCGGAACGATAATATCTTTATATTTGATTAAAACTTCTTTTTTGTATTTATAGGGCGCTTTGGGATCGATTAAGCCCTGCATGATTCGAAAATTGATTAAAAGTGGTTGAATTCGATTTAGTAAAACTTTGCTTGAAAAATTGGATTTATTGATTATTTCGGATAATTCTTTAATAATTTGCTTTAATGCTTGAAAATTAATCAAATACTGCTGAATAGAATTATCTAGTTTTGAATCCAGTATGTCGAAATTTTGATTTTTAAAGTTTATATAATCGCTATATTTTATTTTCAAGATTTTTTTTCCAAGATTGCTTAATACATTATTTATTTTCTTTTCCGTTTCATCCAAATTTTGTTTTTTAGCTTTAAAACTTTTTTTAATGCTTGAAATTTTCTTTTTAACTTTATTTTTTAAATTTTCAAATTTTTTATTTTGTTTTTCAATTTTATCAATTTCTTTAGAAAGATCTACTTTTTCGAATGGATCTAATGATTTTAGTAAAGAGATCGGCATTAATAACGGATGGGATTGTTCTAAACTTTTTACGGGAAAAATCATGGGCATTAAATTCTTTATTGTAGTGCTTATTTCTTCAATTTTTGTGAATTTTACCAAAAAAGGCACACCAGTTCTTTTCTGGTGAAAATAAAACCATTTAATATGTTTTTCGTTAACTACCATTTCTTTAACTTGAGGAAGATTTAGATTGAAGAATTTATCCCATTCTTCCTGCAGATGAAAATCTCCTTTGGATATATTGATGGGTGAACATAATATTAGATAATCACGATTTGGTCCAGGCTCAGTTTTTCCTTTTGGTAATAAATAAAGCAGATAGTAACGAAGAAGTTCATAAGGCTCTGATGCATTTTTTACCTGTATTAAGAAGTATGAAGAATCATCTTGGGGTAACCGCACAGTTGCGCTGAAATCTTTGTAGACGGGCCATTGATCGGGAGGATACAAAATATATTTTGCATAAATTTGGAAATAACTGAGATCTGAAGCGGGAGGTCCTTTTTGAACAACTTCACGCATCATTGTAAATAATTCTTTGATAGGATCGGTATTTTTTGGTTTTGGATTGTCTAAATAATTGTCTTCATATTCTTGTTTCAGTTCAACCGCCAAATTTTTATAATCTTCAGTTAGGTCGGGTAATTTAGTAAATTCACCATCTCTTTTGAATTTCGAAAGCAGTTTTTTCAAATAATTAAATGACAGAGTGATATCTTCCGTCGATTCAACCGAAAATTGGAACACGGTTTGAAGTATTGATATAATTTTTATTAGAGTGTCTGCCTTATTTGTCTGTATCTTTGTTGGTGTTGTCTGCCATTCTTCAGCATTATTAGATTTTTCTAAATGACTCTTTAACAATTCTTGAACATCGTTTTTAGATTTTGATCTGAAAACTAGCCTAGAAAGATTTAATGCGGGAAATTTACCAAACGAATTATTTTTATCACCCTTTTCAGCCTTTTTTTCATAGAACCAGACTGTTGGGGATATTGACAAGAGATTTAATCCTTTAACACCGTATTTTTGAATCCAACCTGTAAAGCTGGGATTATTTTCTAAAGATTTGGTGGATTCATAAGAAAGCGATTTGATTGGATTCTTCTTTTCGATATTGTTATTAACATAATTAGTTTTTGCAGATCTTTTAGGTTTGAAACTTGGATTTAACCACAAATTCTTCCATTTTATCAATGAATTAGTTGAAACAGGTGGAAAATAATTTTCATTTTGGAAATTTAATTCAAACTTTTTTAGTATCCGCATCATTCGCGCTTCTGTAATCCACATTTTCCACATTTTTCCAATTTTTGGAGAATATGCAAATTTATTGGGATGATTAATCTGCTGAATTACTGCATATGCACTCAAATTTAATTCTTGAGTAAATATCCCGCATACATTGGTATATATTCTGTTCCAGCTGAGTTTTTCGGTATATGAGAGTTGATTACATTTGGTATTAATAGAATCAATAAATGAATTCGCTTCTGAAATATCCTTATTATAATCCTGCAGTATTTGTTCTTCATTAAGTGAATTTGGAGCGAAAATACCCGATTTGCCGAACACTAAAAATGTTTCCTTTAAATTTCCAAATATTTTGATAAAAGAAAATTTAGTTGAAGTTTCATCATTTGTTAATACTTTGTTTGGAATTTGAGATAAATAGGTTTGAATTCGTTTCACCGCTTCAGCTCTATGTAAAAACCATTCAGATCGGGCAATTTTACATGTTCGTTCATCAATATAATAATGGGATGATTTTCTTTTTATATTCCAAGAACCTTTTCTTGCAGGAGTGAACAGTGCTTTCAATTCATTTGAAATATTTTTCTTAAATTTATTAAATTGTTCTGCAATATTTATTTTGTTTAATTTTAATAAATTGAGATTTTTTGAATACTCTGAAAGATAATTTTGATAAGATTCGCTGTATGTTAAATTATGCCTTATAAAATTGATAAATCTGTAAAAATGTACGTATTGACAATAAATATCCGAAGAATATTTAGTATAATGGTCTTTTAAGACATCTGCCATTGATTTTAGCACTAAATGGTTCAGTTTTAACTCAAATGAGTAATAATCACTGTTAATTTTCAGCTGAGCAATATTTGAAACGGCGGTGGCAGAAATCTCTTTCACAAAATCTGCCAATTTGTAATTTTTATTCCGCAATTCTTGAGGATCGGTGGATTTAAAGGTGGAGGGTAATTGAAACACCGTATCTTTAGGATCTGACAAATTATCTTTTTGGTTTTGTTCTTTTTCGTTTTCATCCTCGTCTTCAGTAGATCCATTATCAAAATCAATTTTATCAAAATTGCTTAATGTATTCAGTGTTTTGTTAAATGCATCGAACGATCCATCTTCTAAAGCCGCTTGAATCAATTTTTCAAGATGATCAAATCTTTCTTCCGCTGCACTTGAAACTGCATTATTATTTTGAGAATTTTCTGATCTATAATGCAAATTATCAAAAACCAAGCTCGAATCCGCATTTTCAAATAGAATCTGAAATTCTTCGCTATATTTTTCAATCATATCTTTATATAATTGAATTTGGGAATATTTTCCAGATTCAGAAATCGTAATCCTGCAGGGAGGTTCTTTGTCAAGTTCTTCGCATGATTTTTGGGCGTCTTCTTGAGTATAGATGTAATACGATCGCTTGCTGTGCTGATTTTTTGCAAAATATCCGAAAATTGAATCTTTCCAAGCAGTTCGAAAAGCTCGTAAAATCATATCCGCAAATTTTTTCTGATTTTCCTTTAATATTCTTTTTCTAAAATCACCATTTTCTAATCCGTTTATTTCAGTTTGAAAAATGCCGAATACTTTTAAAGCAAACCTGTTAACTTGTGCGAGTATTATTTCTGCTTCTGCTTTTAGAGGTTCTAAACAAGCTTCCAACCTTTTAACATGCCATTCTGCATACTCTTGTGTTTTTTTATTATCTGGAGCAGTATCTATAGGTAGTTCAGAACGCTTTGCTTTATTTATTTTTATACCCAAATATTTGTCTGAAGGTCGGATCAGCGGTGAGGCAAACAGCAGATCAATAAAATTTCGAATGGTCGAAAAGAGCGGGGTTTTAAATCTTAATTTATTAAATGATTCTTGATATTCCTGCAGTGCATCCGCCAAATTCTTTCGTTTTTCATAATATTTTTGAGGATTTTTTAAATATTCTATTGTATCGCTGAAATTAGATAAATCTATGTTATAATATTGATAACTTAAATGTTTTATAAATTCTTTCTTTTCTTTTTCTGTAAAAGACAATTTTTGAAGAGAATTTAATGTAAAATTTGATAATCCTTTCTTTTTATCATGATCACTAGATCTTAATATTAAACTCGGAAATTCGAATATATTCCCGACCTTTAAACTTAAAGTACGGGTTTGAATGGTCCACGTGATTGGCAGTGCCTGCGGTGTCCAGTTAAATGGCGGTTTTAAAACGTCTCGAACGGCTGGATCGATAATATGTATATAATAATTCTTCAAATTAGAAATGTTGTATAGTTGTTTTAGGGTGATCTCCGAAGCTTTAGGATGAAGAACCATTCGATTTGAAGGTTTGTGATAAATAAATATGTCTACGGCTTTATGGGGTGGAAGTCTGAGTGCTTGTCGAACTTCATTTGAATTAAAAAATTCTTTTGCCGATCGATTTCCCGAGAAAATGCCTGAACCTTTATCAATTATCATTTGACTGATTTTTTTGCACGCTTGATAAAAATCTTTAGAAGATCTATCATAATGTGGAAATATTGAAAAAATTAAATCATGGTGTTCATAAAGATGGCTGAATTTTCGAACTAGCACAGGTGAATACATGAATCTTTTTTGATCGATATATGATAAGTCATTTTGCAATACTAACCAATGATTTCCTCCTTTTTTACATAATTCATTAATCTGATATAATGATTTATTATTTAGATCGACCTGTTTAATAGTGTATTCTGCAGTATCATTCAAAAAACGCTTTAAATAAAAATTAATCTGAGGTTTAGTTATTCGCATACCCACTTTGAAAGTTTTCATTAAGTCTCGTATTAAGTGGGTGCGATTCCAAGCAGGGTGTCCGAGTTTAGGTGTTAATTTTACCAGAGAATATTTAATGGTACTTCCTAACATTAATGGTTGAAGCAGCAGTTGAATGTTAGGTAGTTGGATAAATTCTTGAAATTTCATATCTTTCGTATCTGGATGAAATCCTGTTCTACGTAAGGTTCGTATAAATTTCTCAAAAAGAGAAGGATTAGTATAAGGTGAATCTAGAAGCACTGCATTAAATTTCCGTGATTTAGGAGGATAAAAAAGGTTTTCTTTCCTCAATTTGTAATGTTTTATGAATGAAATATCATGAGTGAATGGTTTTGGGCCTTTACCAAAGTGTTCCCAAATTGCTCGTGCTTGAGGTGCTAATTCGGGTAATATTTCATAGTTGATTAAATCTATTGTGAGAAAAATTACAATTATCATTTGAGAATAAAAGACAAAATCACGGAATAGTTTATATGGAAGATGCATATAATGTAGTGGTATATGGTCAGAATATGATAATTCGTAGTGTTTTCTTACAAAAAACCGCATTTTTCCAACATCAGGATAAATAAGACGACTCATTGGTCCATTTACATAATCCCTCCATTCTTGGCTGTATAAAGCTTTACCTTCATAAGGATTCGGTTTCCCTTGAATTCGAGCGAAGATTCCTTTAATAAATTTCATAAACAACCGTTCTGATTCCCATTTAACCAATTTCCAATCCACATATTTTTTTTCGAAATAGCGGATAATTTGCTGTACATCTTCTTTAGAATACTTCGCTTCAGGTTGAACCGCTTGAAAAATACTGCACGGATATATTTTGAAGGGAATCTTTTTGGCGCGCAGAAATCTGATTATGGTTGGAATCACATTAGGCATATTCGGATTTGTCATATCTAATTTCGGTTTTATACGGAAAGCATTCCAACCATGGCGAATTCCAATATGTAATGGGGAAAAACACGTTAAATAAAAAGGATCTGAATCGGCGTATTTATCTGCCCAATCTTGCATAATCCATTTATTAAGAAAAATTTCATGATCTCTTGGAACATAAAATCGAATTAACCACGGTGGATTATAGTATCCATGAAATTTCTTGGAAAGAAACTCTACATCTATCGAATATTCTTGTTGAATTTTGAAATTTTTTTCATTAAAAACTTGAATATGTTGAGTTCTACCTCTTCCCCATGTATATTTACCACATTCAATTTCCTGCTCAATTTTTATCCATTTCAAAGTTCGCTTTTCTTCCTTTTTAGTAAGACGGGGATAATAAAGATCCGGGATGTCAAACTTTTTTCCTAAACGGAAATCAAGATACATTCGATAAACATGCTCTAATTTATACGGAATAATGGGAATTTCGGAATCATTTTTCGCTAAAATTCGGGTATTATCATCTTTAATCCATTTTTTTAGTTTTTGTTCTTTCGCATTCAAAATTCGTTTTAACTTAGAAGGAATCCGTTTATCTCCCGGTTTTCGAAAGTTACGTTTAGACATGACGGTGGGAGGACGGGACTTGGGCATCATCCTTTTTCTTCTTCTGTTCCAATATGATTCCAAAGCATCTCGAGAAGAAAAAACTCGATATTTAAAGACTTGCTTCTTAATAGAACGTTCCAACCAGTATCTTTTTTTAGGGGAAAGCCCAAATTTGCGCATATAAGGCCCGTGAAAATGATTTTTCAATTGTCGAGTTATCTTTTTACGTTTTTCTAATTGTGCCCTTTCAAAATGTTTTTCTTCCAACCATCTCCGATTGGTATGTTTTCCAGGTTTTTTCCAATCTGGATGACGAGGGTTAATTAAATCACCGTATACATTGTAAACTCTACATCTTTGGGAATTTTTTGTCAGTTTATCTGGACTTCTTCGTTTGCATATTTTTAAATGGGGGGTAGGTAACATAGAAAGAGGTAACTTTTTCTTTAATGTATAATAGTCTATTTTTTCCCTATCCGGAATAGTTCTTTCTATTAATCCATAAGGAGTTTTTTTAATAACCGTCTTTTCATTCGGGCTGGGAGGGACTAACAAACGTGCAATATATTGAAATATATGATCTTTTTTTTCGATTTTTTTAATAAATGGTTCTTCAGTCATTTTTAGCTTCCCTACGCGTATTTCTTTATTGGTTGAAGTATTTACCAAAATATTTTAAAAATAAACTATACTGAGAATTTTTAATATCACCATAAGAATGATTATATTCAGAAATAGTAAATTCTAATTTGTTTTTATTAGTTATATTAAAATTTCTGATAGCAGACAAGATATGTTCCTGAGTTACTTTTTCAGATTTTTGTTCAATAGCGTTTATTTTTGCCAATTGAATTAGGTGTTTTAGATCCGCTCCAGAAAATCCATCCGTTTCTAGTGAAATTTCATGAATATTGACTTCCTTTGGAACATCTATAAGCATTTGTTCAATGATCAATGATCTCGAAGATTGATCTGGTTGAGGGATGAAAACTTGCATACTTAATCTTCCAGGTCTAAGTAAGGCTGAGTCAACCAGATCCTTACGATTTGTGGCACCAATAACAAATATATAATTATTAATAATTTCGTTATATTCGAGATTATTTTTTTCATGTGAATTTTCTAAATCAATTTCATTAATTTTTTGTTCATCAATGGTTGAAGATCTATTTTGATTGGGTAATCTGTTCATTTCAATTAGCAATTGGGTAAACATACGATCAATTTCAGCTGATTCTCTACTTTGACCCCTTTTTGGACTTAGTGATTCTATTTCATCTATAAATAAAACTATAGGAGCATTGTTCCGGCAGTATCTAAAGACCCGGGAAATATTTCGGGCTGATTCTCCTACAAGAGAATTTACAATATCACTAGGGGTTATTACCAGTAAAGGTAATTTCATGTAAGCTGCTAAAGCAGAAGCCAACATGGTTTTCCCGCAACCTGGCGGACCTTCGAATAATATGCCTGTAGGAAGTTGCAATTTTAATTTTGAAGCAATTTTCCTATATTCGGGATTGGAGATAGGAAGACAAATTTCTTTGATCAATCGATTTTTAATTGTTTCAATTCCTGCAATATCATTCATTTGGTAAGGATAAGGTTTAGTGACTCCATCATACAATATACCTATTGGTGGTAGATCTTTTTGGGAGATTATCTCTATAATTTCATCGTGCTTTTCGTCCACTAAAACTAAATCATGAATTTTTACAAGAATCTTTTCAGGTTTTGGAAATGCAATCCGAATTCCGTTCAATTCAACTATAATTTTTGTTTTAAACAATTCAATTACTGTTCCAACAGATGTAGGAACAGAAGCTGGATTGCTCTGCAAACGCTGGAAAAATTTTTTCATCATCATATACTAGATGCGACACTCTGAAAACCTTTAAATATGGTCTTCAAAAAGTGCAAAAATTCCTGTCAAAGTTAGAAAAAATATTACAATTTATATATTTTTGATTTACAAAAACAAGGTTGCATTATTTAATCACTCCAAAATGTGGTTCAAAAATTCTTGATTTAAATATGTTTACTATTCAAATATATTGGGCAGTAATAAAGTGCCGATTGTAAAATAAAGAAGGTTAGAGAATAAGCATATTAACTGATCTATACTAATTCTCTCAGCTGACTCAAGAATTATGAAATAGATCGTAAAAATGGAATATATGAACCCTAATATCTCGTTAAGTGCGAGATTTTCGTTTCATATTGAGTTAGCATAAAAAAACAGTGGATATTAGGTCTATTATATCAAAAATTCGAATTATAGAACCATTTACAGGAATTTTATAGATCAAAACAGCGAAAAACTTAAATTATCTGACTCCAATTATTATTTCATGACCGTTCTACTCAGATCAAGAAAAAAGTTGACCTGTTGTTCGGATCCAAAAATTAAAAATGTCGATGGATTTCGCACATGTGTTAATTGTGGAACAGTCGTGGAAAGAATACAAATAGCTGAACAAAATTTTTCACAATATGAAATTCTTCAGAAATTTTCTCAAAAAAAGCGAAAGGTTTCTTTAGTAGAAAAGAAAATTTTAGAATTTAATCCTGTAATACCACGAACATTACAAATGTATCAATCGATTCCGAACAGAAGAATTTTGTCAGGTTATCCTGCGAAATGTATAATTGCAGCTATCGGCTTTTATCAATGCGAACATATATTTTTCAGAGAACAAAATTGGTCAATCAAAGATCTTTTTCTAATCAGCCAAATTTACGGAAAAATTGGAGGAAAAGGACCAATTGCTCAAAATTTTATGTATCAAATTCTGAGCAATTTACAGAGCCAAAATACGAGCAAAAATGAAAAGAAATATGCTCTAAGAATATTGAGACATTATTACAAGAGATTACTTCTGCTCAGCAAAGATAATAACGAATTAAGGCATTTTGTAGATCTTTCCCAAAATCTAATTACCTCTAAAAATTTCAGTTTTTTTATTGGAATTGCAGAAAAAATTATAAATAAACCAATTCCGAATGCCCTTGGTAAAAAAGAGATTTCTAATTCAATTTTTTATAAAATTAAACGTTGGATTTCGCTTAAAACCCAAGAGTTTCGAATTTTTTTCTTGAAAATTAAGGATGTACTTAAAAATGTCACTTGCAAACATACTGGGGAGCAAACTTGGCATTATAACAATTTTGTCAATAATTGCTCTAGTTACCATTTTTGTAGTAATAAAGCGGAAAAGAAAAGCTCTAAACCTGAACTTCTTGTCCAGAAAAAAAGAAGCACCTCGACTACTATCACAAAATTTAAATTCTTCTCGCATGGCTCAAGCAAGATCAGGTATACAAATTATATCGAAGCGCGTTTTGCGCCGCAGAATGTAATAGGAGGTTCATAGAGATGTTAAATATTGGGGCATTAGTGTCCATGGCTGGCGGCGGCAATCCGATAGTTCCTATAGTTCTATTGGGAGGATTAGAAATTGGAGGATTTCTGCTATTCAAGAAGATTAATCCTTTAAATAAAGTAAAAGCTTTATTTAGCAGAATGAAAGAAAAGGCAAATAAACGCCGAGAAAAAAGAAAAGAAGAATTCAGAAAATTCGGAGCACGTACAAAAAGTGATCTGGCAAAAGCTAAAAAAGCGCCCGCAGTTGATACAATTTGCCCGAAAACGACGCAATCAGCGCCATCAAATCCGTCACCAGCTGTTCCTCCAAAGAAGTATTCAATCCACGCTCCACCTCGATTATCGGCACATCGTAAATCCCACAAACATATTCCAGAAATGGAAACCCGAATCTTGTGAGCCGATCCTTATATGCAATCAGCACCCGTGCCACCTTCCTCTGCTCAATTTGCTTCAACAGCCGCCACAATCCTCTGCGCATCGGATTCAAGCCTGAACCGTATTCTTTAATAATTTTTGCAGGTGATTCATCAGTAAAATGCTTTTTGTGATATTTTTTCAATCGTTCGACCTGTCTGTCAAGATTTCCATCTTTCTTTTGTTTGGCGGATGAGACTCTGGCATAAATATAGGTCGATTTTACAGTTTCTTCTGCTGGTTGGCACGGTAGATTAACCGATTCGGGCAGAAAATCCACCAATTGTTCCCATGAATACCGTCGGTGATTTCCAAATGTCCTTTTAGGAACGAGGTATCCTTTTTTATCCCATCTGCGTAGAGTTGCAGGAGTAACTCCAAGAAGGCGTGAAGTTTCGGAAATAGTCAGCATAGAATTAAATTTGGGGAAGATATATATAAATTAGGCGATCAATGATCAAGTTTGATCAAAAATTTTTTTGCTGTTGATAAGTTTTATGATAGTCAATTCTTTTATTTAAATAATTTCTCAATATAATTAAAGAGAAAATCAAATGGAACACCTCTTGAACTAATATTCCAGATTTTTTTTTTAGGATCAACTGATCGAATTACTAAATATCGATCATTTTCAAGATATTTTTCGGTTCGTTGAAATAGTTGAAAATTTGAAAATCTCAATTCAGATTCAATTTTTAACTGTAAAGCAGGAAAAATTATATCATCATGATTTTTTAAAATTGGTTCATGATTTTTCATAGTTCTTTCTATAATGATTTTCATCTCAGGAAATTGAGAATAAATTTTTTCTTCTTCATCTATAAAAGTTAAATCGAAATTGGAAACTTCCCAAAATAATGGAGATTTTTTTTCGTTTTGAAAACAATTAGGATAGCAATATGAGTAGAATCTTTTTTCCATGATTTCTTCAATTAATTTAGAAAGTTGGTTAGTTTTCTGAGATATTTCTTTCCATTCTTCATTTGTAAAATCAATTCCCCGGATATTTATATCAAAATAATACCCATTTTGACCAAATCCTAAATTTATATGATCAATCATTTGATCAAGCAAGTTATCATTCATTTTTATGAATTCAAAGCGAAATGTGGGATGAATTCTTCCAAGAACTCTATTTTGAGCAGGTTTTTTATAATAAGGTATATCCGTCTGGCAATTTAAATTAGTTTCAATAATGGATTTAATGTCCTTCAAATTATTTCCAAATTCTTCAATTTTATATTGAGGTGAATGCCATACTTTTATTTTTCCAACAATAAAAGGACTTTCTGATAGAATTTTCATATTCATTTCTCTTTATATGTTTTTTTTGGAAATTAGATTTAATTAAATTTAATTGTTGATAATTGTATAAAATTAAAATAATATCATGCAACTAGTGTAGCAGATGCAGTTTCATTAATTTCCTTATTTTTTAAGTTTTTAGATTCATTATGATCATTCAAATAGATAATTTTATCAAACATTTCATCAAATTCTTCATTTAGAAATTTTATGTCGGATAATTGATTCGAATTATATCTTAATTTGTACATCTTTTTATGCATAAATGGGCGAATAATATTTTCGTTTTTATTGTAAAATTCTATTTTATGGGGGTTTTCAATAAATTTTGCCATTTCTTCGTTAATCTGAGAAAGAAGACCTTGTGCTTTAAATTTACCTTTTAAACTTAAGTAAACAGCAGTAATTTTTTGTTTGCTATTCAAAACTCGAATATATTCGGATTTTTTTAATTGAGATATTATTTTTTTCCTTTGATCAGATTTAATTTGAGATTTAGGCATAGAATTAAATTTTGAATAAGCAATACAATTTACATTATAACTATTTCTGAAATCAATAATAGAGTTTAAATCAATTCTATTTTTTGAATCAAATGCTTTTTCTAAAAATAAATAAATAATAAGCTGGTTTTCTAAATTAAAATTACTGAAATATTTCGAGTGTGTGCAGATGAAAAATTCTTTTTTTTGCTTGTTAATCTCAATTTCAGGTGCAAATTTTTGAATAAAATAAATAAGATTTAAATAATCTTGAGTCGTTTTCCAATGAATATTTGACTTTTCTTTTAATGAATTAATGTTGAATGCTTTTCCTCTTCGATAACCATTCAATACATTTAAGATATCTGCAACAATGTCAATTGGTTTTCTTTTCATCTTAGATTCATCTACTTTTTAATATTAAATAAAAAAGGAATTTCATTTTGACAAATTCCTCAAATGCTAAATAAAAAAAGTGTAGTAAATAAATATATCTTCATTATAATATATTTTATTAAACTAATTTAAGATTATTCATTATAATGAAATATTTTTAAATTTATTAATAAATCCCTAAAAATTCAATTTCCAATTTTTGATTAAAATTACTCTTCTATTTTTATAAAAAACCAATATCCAATCTTTTGTTAAAAAAGATAAAGTAGATCTCATCAATAGCAGATAAAAATGAACGACAAAAAAGAATTATTTTTAAAATTGAAAAAAGATCCAATTACGCTATATCTAATTTACCAAATCTTTATAAATAGAACAGATAAATTGCCTGACTTTATGGATAAAGGCAAATTGATAAAAATTCTTAGTCGATATGATTTAGCTGAAAAACAAATAAAAAAGAAACATTCCCACAAAAATTCATTAATACTTTTAACAGAAGGAAAAAAATTTGCAAAGTATTTAAAAGAAAGGGGCATTTTTTCCATTTTTCAATCAAGTCCATTATCTTCTCAAGAGGAATTCGAAGAGTATTATATGATTCATCTCCAAAATATTGAAAATGCTTATGAATGGCAGACAAACTATGATAATTATGAAATTCTTGAACTTTATGGTATAAAACCAATAAATGTAGAATATATTCAAGATAATACAAGATTTAAAATAATTAAATTTCGATGTCTTGATTCTATAGAAGGTCAATTTGAGTTCGAATTATTTTTTAAATGTAAAAGATGTAATAAAGAAAACATATTTACAATCCAAATAAAATACTCAGAAGATGAATATGCACCGAAATATTTTGATGAATCATGTAAAAAATGCGGATTAATTTTTCATTCCGATACATTCTTTAAAAGATTTAGTATGTTTGAAAAAAAATAAATAATTTTTGTTTTAAATCAGATTTTCTTTATTCGTTATAAATAGCGATAGATCCTTCAGATTCAGCGACTTCTACTTGTAATTTATAATTAAAAAACTGCTTTTTCAGAAGTTTGAAGATATATTCAGCCAGTAATTCAGCTGTAGTAGCAGGTATTGGTAACAATCTTACATCAATTTTAGGAAAGACATAGCGCTTTCCATTAAAGTGTACTTCGATTTCATCAGCTTGATCAACTGGTGTTTTTATTTCTTGAATATGGATGAATTCACTTTTTGCTGGGAGTAAAACTGCATGATCTAGTCCTGATATGATATCATTAAGACTAGATTTTATTTCATAAAAATCAACTACAAAAAAATGCTCATCAAGTTTACCAGTAAGTTCTACATTTACTGAATAATTATGGCCATGCAGTCTCGAGCATTTATCATGTTGATAAAGAAAATGAGAAGCGGAAAATTTCAAACGTGGATCGGAAATTCTTACAGTAAACGGCATTTTAATACTCACCTTTTTTAATAACTTCATATGAAAGTGGATCTACTGCATTATTAGCTGCAAATGCTTTTAATCGTTCATCACAACTTCCACATTGACCACAAGCTAATTCTCCTCCTTGATAACAAGTCCAAGTTAATGAATAATCAACATTTAATTCCAAGCCTTCTTTAACAATATCTGCTTTAGATATATTAAGATAGGGCACTTCTAGTTTGATTGGCCAATAATGACAAAGTTTTGCAACTTGTTGCATAACAGATACGAATTCAGGGCGGCAATCAGGATAAATTGCATGATCTCCAGAATGTGCACCATAATAAACGGATTCTGCGCGAATTGATATTGCATATGCTAAAGCAAGACTTAACATAATCATATTTCGATTGGGAACAACAGTATCCATCATAGATTCATCATCATATTCCCCATGTGGGATTTTTGTTTCAGAGGTCAGCGCGTTTGCACCAAAAATTCCTGCTTTTGTTATTTTTTCTAATGAAATTATTTTATGGGGAAGATTGAATTTTTCGCAATTTTTAGCTGCAAATTGAACTTCTTTCACATGTTTTTGCCCATAACGAAAAGTAAGACAGTAGATCTCTTTTTTTTCTCTAAGTAATCGATAAAGTAAAGTAGTAGAATCAAGTCCACCTGATAAAATTAAAACGACACGATTTTTTATAAAACTTTCATCGTTATCAAAATGAGATGAATTCATATACGATATTCAATGAAACTTGATTTATTGATTTTGATACTTTCATTCGTATTAATAATAATAAAAAGAAAATGAGAAAAAACTAGATAAATTCGAAAAAAATAGGATTACAATTAAGATGCTATTTTTCTTCTTTTTTGGAACAGATATACCATAAAGAGCGAGCAAAAAGTGCTAATTATAAGTAAACTCAGCGAATATCCAGGAATTGAAGAAAAAGGACTAGTGAATGGTGACTCATCATCTGAAGTATTATCACTAGACGTATTAGATGTATCATCGCTTGTGTTTGTTGTATCATCAGTTGTTGTATTTGTAGTATCATCAGTTGTAGTATTAGTGGATGTTCTTTCAACAATTTCAACACTAATATTTGAAATCCCGGTCAAACCTTCTTTTGTAAAGAAATAAATGCCAATTTCATATACTCCAGGATTCCAATTGATTATTAAATAAGAGATTTGTTGCTCATTCTGATATATTCCGGTTATAAGAGTTTTAGATTCAGATAATTCAATGATTTGATATGATGTTGGAGTATAACCTTCAGGAACATGTGGAATCCACCAAATTGAGGCAGAACTATCTTCATATAAAATAACATCATCAGATTTTGTTATTTCAAATTCAGGAAATGGAAAAATTTCTACTGTGATATTACAAAAACCTGTAACATTCTCGACTGTATAGAAATATGCCCCTATGCAGTAAAGTCCAGGACCCCAACCGGTCATGTCGAAATATACCGTAGTACCATTGGAATAACTCGAGTCTCCACCCAATATTGTGCCACCACCCCATACATCAACTATTTCATAATATGTGGGAGTCAAAACTCCGTATAAATATGGTGTCCATGAAAGAATTAAGGTTTGGTTGAAATATACTGAGATATATGTAGGTTGTTCAATAAAGATTTTTGGAACTGAAACATCAAAAATCTCCACCGTGATATTGCAAAATCCAGTGACATTCTCAGATGTATAGAAATATGCTCCAATGCAGTAAAGTCCAGGACCCCAACCGGTCATGTCGAAATATACCGTAGTACCATTGGAATAACTCGAATTTCCAGCTAATATTGTGCCACCACCCCATACATCTACGATTTCGTAATTAGTAGGAGTCAAATCTCCGTATAAATACGGTGTCCATGAAAGAATTAAAGTATCATTAACATTGGCAGAGCGATAAGTTGGTTGTTCAACATAGATTTCAGCGCTTGGAACATCAAAGATCTCCACCGTGATATTGCAAAATCCAGTAACATTCTCAACTGTATAGAAATATGCTCCGATACAGTAAAGTCCAGAACCCCAACCGGTCATGTCGAAATATACAGCAGTACCATTGAAGTAACTCGAATCTCCACCTAATATTGTGCCACCACCCCAAACATCTACGATTTCATAGTTTGCAGGAGTCAAAGCTCCGTATAAATACGGTGTCCATGAAAGAAGAAGTGTTTCATTGAAATTAGCTGATAAATAGGTTGGTTGTTCAATATAGATTTTTGGACCCGAAACATCAAAAATCTCCACCGTAATATTACAAAAACCTGTGACATTCTCGACTGTATAGAAATATGCACCAATGCAGTAAAGTCCAGGACCCCAACCGGTCATGTCGAAATATACAGCAGTACCATTGAAGTAACTCGAATCTCCACCTAATATTGTGCCACCACCCCAAACATCTACGATTTCATAGTTTGCAGGAGTCAAAGCTCCGTATAAATACGGTGTCCATGAAAGAATTAATGTTTCATTGAAATTAGCCGATAAATAGGTTGGTTGTTCAACATAGATTTCAGCGATTGGAACATCAAAGATTTCAACAGTAATATTACAAAAACCTGTGACATTCTCGACTGTATAGAAATATGCTCCGATGCAGTAAAGTCCAGGACCCCAACCGGTCATGTCGAAATATACAGTAGTACCATTGAAGTAACTCGAATCTCCACCTAATATTGTGCCACCACCCCAAACATCTATGATTTCGTAATTTGCAGGAGTTAAAGCCCCGTATAAATACGGTGTCCATGAAAGAATTAATGTTTCATTGAAATTAGCCGATAAATAGGTTGGTTGTTCAATATAGATTTCAGTGTTTGGAACATCAAAGATTTCAACTGTAATATTACAGAAACCTGTGACATTCTCGACTGTATAGAAATACACACCAATGCAGTAAAGTCCAGGACCCCAACCGGTCATGTCGAAATATACCGTAGTACCATTGAAGTAACTCGAATCTCCACTTAATATTGTGCCACCACCCCAAACATCTATGATTTCGTAATTTGCAGGAG
Source organism: Candidatus Harpocratesius repetitus (assembly GCA_021498095.1). Classification (GTDB taxonomy): domain Archaea; phylum Asgardarchaeota; class Lokiarchaeia; order Sigyniarchaeales; family Promethearchaeaceae; genus Harpocratesius; species Harpocratesius repetitus. The sequence continues at coordinate 3,178,012 of JAIZWK010000001.1, forward strand.
TTAAAGCCCCGTATAAATACGGTGTCCATGAAAGAATTAATGTTTCATTGAAATTAGCCGATAAATAGGTTGGTTGTTCAATGTAAATAGAATAATTGACTGCTTCAACATGAATAATTTTAGATGTTGAATTCACATCACCATCATTATCAGTAATTGATAATTGAACAATAAAATCTCCTGAATTATTGAAAATATGAGTCGGATTTGCTAAATTTGAAAATTCTCCATCTCCAAAATCCCAATGATATTCTGTAAAAGGTTGGTTTCCACGAGTCGTTAAATCGGTAAAACTTACAGTATCATTTACTTTAACATTGATAGGATCATAGGAAAAATCAACTTGTGGAATGTTATCTGGTGTATTTGGATCAGTATTATAAATGAATATTTCATCTCCATCATAGAGTTCATCTCCATCACTATCAGGATTTGCAGGATCTGTATTATATACGTTTAGTTCATCTCCGTCAAGAAGATTATCTGAATCAGTATCAGGATTAAGCGGATCAGTATGGGTTGAAATTCTTTCAATTGTTCTATCGGAACTTGGAAAATTATATAGGGTGCCGTCATAACCATTCTCACTCTGATCATGACAAATATCTCCGGTAGTATTTTCAAAGTCATAATATAGAACCATATCATCCGCAGGATTTGTATTATTCTTTAAATCAATTATCTCACTTAATGATAATTCTCGATTATAAATTCGAAATTCATCAAAATAAAATGTAGCAAAGTATTTTGCTGATCCCAAAGAATTTTCGCATCCAATATATAAAGGACGCGAATTATATAAAGATCCTCCAGTATCAATTAAAGAGTTTCCACCCGCAAATTGTCCATCAATATAAACACTTTTTCTATATCCTCCAGAAAGATCTGCATCTTTGTCCATCATACAAACAATATGAAGCCATTCATCATATTTTGGAATATCAACATATAAGTATTGACCTGTTCCACCATAAGCTCTGAATAGAAATTGATTTGTAGACCGAAGAATATTAAAACGATATTCATCAGTTGTTAAAGAACCTTGATCTGAACCGAAAACAACTCCGTCATAACCACTACTAGGAACAAATAACCAAAATGTAATACTAAAGCTATTTGACAAATCAGGATTTAAGATATAATTAGTATTAATGTAATCATCAACACCATCAAATTTCAAAGCATTATCTTTAATACATTCGTCGTAATCAGATAGACCATCATAATCTGTATCTGGATTTGTAATGTTGGTAAAATACTTATATTTCTCAACTCCGTCACTCAATCCATCATTATCTGAATCTATATCATAAATCGAAATACTTGCAAAAATTTTCATTTCTACAGTTCCAATTCGCCAATTTGTATCAGAAATACTTGTACCTCGTCCATCAAAAACCATCAATCGGATGAATCTACCAATTCCAGAGAATGAATAATTTAAGAAATACTCAGAATTTCCAGTTATGGATAATAATTGATTCCAATTTATACTATCGTTTGATATTTCAATATCAAAATCTATAGGATAATATTGATGTTCACCATTAGTTGATATATATGGATATAATTCCAATCGCGAAAGATTGTATTGCTCTGGGAATTCAACCTGAAGCCATTTTACCGTACTTGAATAATCCGTATAAAAATTCATACTAGAATAATATGATTGGTTATGTGGCATTCCAAAATACTCAGAAGGACTACTATATGGATAGAGCCATGGAACATCATTATAATCAGTCTCATTTGGATAAATGGTATCATTCAATCTTTCTATAGGAGTTTCTGCCATAGAAGCATTGAAAATTCCTTTATCACTTATATCCATATCAATATAATTACTACTTTGAGAATTAGGAAAAAAATTTGATAAAAAGTTTTGAGTTATTTCAATATTTTCTACATTCTTTTTTTGAGGAGTAGAAATAAGGCTAAAATTTTGCTGAAAAACGAGTATACCCATAAAAACTGCAAATAATAAAAGAATACTAGTTTTTCTGAATACATCTAGTTTTACATTTCTCATTTGTGATACCTCTAGCAATTTTGTTTGTAAAATTTGTTAAAGTATTATATAGCTCTTTACATAAATAAATTTTTTTTTTCATATCTGTCAATCAATATTTTAAGAAATAATGGGATTCTAGAATCAAAATTAAAAAAATATCTCTCAAAATTGACTTTCATTATATTATTAAATGATATTATGTTGCTAAACGAGAGATAGGTAATTAAATGCTGTAAAAATCAATAAAAATGAAAAAAGAATTCATTTATTTTAAATTATATAATCGGTGAAGTTGCACACCAACACGTAGATCCCGATTATTCATAGCAATTTGATAACATTTTTGAACAGAAGAATCAAAATCAGCGTTATTTGGTTGAAGCCAGATTGGAATTTTCCCTAAGAAATTAGGAGGTATAACTTTTGGTGTGAATTCATCATCAACAACATATTTTAATTCATTTGGTTCACATTTAATAGAATAGTTTGCCATCGGTTTGGGTGAGCATACAATCCAATCAACCCCCGCATCCCCTGTAGGAACAGGATTAGTTCCATTAGTTTCGATAGCAATTTGGGGTTTTTGTGAAAAACAAGAAAGTTGATGAATTTTTTCAGATAAAGATTGCAAAGAATAAAGTGTAGGCTCACCACCAGTAAAAATAATATGAGGATAATGAATGCGCGAAAGAATCTCATCTTCAATCATCAAAATTCCATCACTCCATGATTCCTTCGTGTCACACCAAGAACATCGAAGATTACACCCAGCAAAACGAACAAACGTACAAGGAATTCCCAACCATGAACCTTCACCTTGTATTGAATCAAAGATTTCGCAAATATTGTATTCCACACACAAAGTAGGAATACACTAAATTAAGATTTTTCGATTAAAAACGTACAAAATAAATCTCGAAAAAAGAAAAAAATCAAGAAAACTTATGGATTATTCTCTTTGGCAGCTTTTCTTTCTCTTCGGCGTTCTTCTCGTCTTTCTTTTCTTTCTTGGCGTTTTGATTTTCGTTTGGCTTTAGCTTCTTGTCGCTTTTCCCATTGTTCGATTTCTTTCGGTTTTTCCAGTTTATAGCGAGTGTACCCATATTTTTTATGTATAATGTCAAGTGTGTGAATATACATAATGGTTATATAAGATGTGTTTAGATCGTTAATGATCAAAGTCTGAGTTGCACCTCCGACCCATAGAAAGAGTGGAACAGCAATACCAACAGTAAGTATCATATTAACGTCGTAAATCCATCCGAAAAGTGCTCCAACAAATCCACCTATTAACGCATTGGTTGCCCACATGGTATACTGCATTACTCGAAAAACTTTATTTATATTTGACCGTTTAATGAAAAGATCTACTGTATTAGTGACAATCATTCGGATAGAGCGAAGTAAAGCCATACTATATGGTCGATTTTCGATCACAATTGCAGGCATAGTAAACATATTTAACTGCATCCACAGACGCTCAATTAAAGGAGCTTTCTTTTTCTTTCCTTTAACTTTCTTAGTTTTATCAAAAGATTGTGGATCAACAGGTTTCACTTTTGCTGCTAATTCCATGGCTTCTTTAGGTGTTTTTGGATGATAATCTCCCTTTAGGAATTTGGTTACAAATTGTATCATGTGAATAATTGTAGAAGTAAACGCATAACCCATTAATCCCCACCATCTTCGGCGTAAGATTCTAAAACTCTTTCCAAATGAGAGACTACCGCCTCGATACCAATGATGAATCATCAATTGTTTCATCCCTAAGGAGGAATAAAATACAATATACATCAAGAATACAAATAGAGCAGTGAAACCGATAAACATATATGTATCACTTACTCCTAGTTTTGAAACTTCTTGATATATTACAGTAGGTCCATCTTTTTCTACCTTAAAGAAGAATTTCCATGCAGTAACTCCATAAAAGAATGAAAGTAAATTAACCCAAAGTGTCTGGAAAAATTGTGGAATTAACATCTGTTTCTCTTTTACTACAACCAAGCATGACATTTTAAGAAATTTACTTGCTAATTTGAATTTTCGATGCCAAATGGTTAAAAATAGAATAGAAGGTATGATAAGTACTAAAAAGACCCAATTGTAATTTTGTCCATTATATTCAAATTCAACATATCGATATAAAATATAATATAGAGAAACTTGCACAAATAATACCAAATACATGACAATCATAGCAAGTTCCGCAAAAACTCGAACTATGAAATAAGCAGAAAGAAGAGAAACGATATAAATCCCTATGATAACCAATAAACTCACGACAGAATATTTTCCTATAATTTTAGACATTCCTTCCAATTGATCGAAATCTACACCTGCATATTTTATGGATACATCTAAACCTATCACATATAAACTCCAAATTCCAATACCGAAGAAAATCATAAATAGAATGACTAAAATTCCTTCGCTTATTCTGTGAAATCGTCCGAAAATTTCGAAACCTTCTAAATCAAAAGGTGGATTCTCCCGATAGAGTTCTTTATATTTCTTAACTCGTCTGGATTTCAGTTCTTCTTGCTTTCGTTTTTGTTCTTCTTTTTCTTGACGCTTCCACTCTAATTTTTCCTTCTTAGATTTAAATTTTTCAATTCGCTTCTTTAAGAATTGGCTTTTCTTTGGATCTAATTCAGCCAATAATGTCAACAACTCAGCATCTTGTGTTTTCTTATAAAATCGAGTTAATTTTGAGAAAATATCTGGTTGAAAATTCGGTTGTTTTTGCCAAATATCTTTTAAAACCAAAGAAATTATATGGATCACTTCTTCATCATTAAATCGGAGTAAATTATAGCACATATTTAGAACATCATTTGTCCTCTCTGGAAATTTAGACACTAGGGTATCCAAATTAGAAGCCAACATGAATCTAACATCTTCATTAGAATCAAAAGCTAAGCGTTGGAAACTGTAAAAAATTCGGTTATTCTCAGCAAATAACTCAGGATTCATGAAAAGAACTTGAAGTATCATTTTCCCTGCATCTTTTCTCACAGCGGGATTGCGATCTGAGATAAGTTTAAAAATAATATCAAAGTAATCTAAGAAATCTTCTGGATTAGTACGAAAGATTGCCATGAAAACGCCATGAGTGGTGGATCGGATTTCAGGATTATCAGATGAAGCCAATTTGAGCAAGGTCGGAATTACTATTTGCATTCTTGTGCCTTTTTGATGATATTCAAGCAGTTTTGTTACCAATATCTTATGAACTTCAACAACGGATGTATTTGCAAAAGAACGAATATCTTGCTGAAATCTTATCTTATGAATATTATTCTTCTCTGCAAAGTTAAAGTAGGTCTCCAAAGCTTGAGTTGCAACTTCAGGAAGCGGATCTTGCACTGCTCTTGTTATAAGCTTCAAACAAATAGGAATATTTATTTGTACCAAAGTTATTTTGCTTATTTCTTGTATAATTGCTTTTTTAACAACAAGTGGATTGTTAACATTATAGAGTTTTACAAAATATGTATAGATAAGCGATTTGATACGTTTATACTGCTTTCTATCATCTCTCTTGGATAAAGTGGGAAATCTATGAATAAAGAAGCCTAAAACTTCTATAGCTTTTGCTTTGACATCAGGATCATTCTGTGAGATTTGATGTTCAATAATTGAAAGAACTTTTGATGATTCACTTTCCATAGGAATAGACATCAATACACTCATCGCTGTAATTTTTGTTCGTGCATCTTTAGAAGTGCGAAGTGTATCAACAATTAGATTTCTTACTAATTTTGCTTGATTGGTTGCTTGCAAAAGTCGGTTAAGTGCTTCAGAAACACCTTCTTGTACTATAGATTCTCTAGATTGCATCTGCTTATATATTAAAGGTTTAAATGTCTCTTCATAAGGATTAACTTTTTCTGATTTATTGGTTTTGTAGTTAAGAATCTTATGTGTTTTAAATCCTTTTTTAGAATGATCACCAATTAAAGTGGCAAATAAAATTAACGTTTGTTTCATGACTTTTGGTGAAACTGGAATATTTAACAGAAGTAAGTTATATAATACTTCAAAAATTTCATTGAAATAACCAGTATCAATTGAATACAGAGTTTTCAGATGTTTAATCAAAATGCCATTAATATTTGCAGTAATCTTCGTAAAATTTTCCCTAATTTTGAATATTATATTATCTATCGTGATATCTGGATAAGCATTGCGTTTATTAGAGATTTTTTCTAAAAATATTCTTGAATATACATCTAAAATTTTTGCTAATGCAATTTCTCCTCCTTTAGAATAATGTGCTTCTAAATAAACAAATAAATCATCATATTTTTGGGGAGCATAATAGAAAATTTCAGCAATTAATGCCAAAGTGGTGCCGTATACAGTCATTGTTTGAAAGTCTTCCTTGAAACCGAAGAAAGTTGTTTTCTCATCTTTTAATTCTTGTATTTCAGCGTATTCAAGAGATTCATCAATATCATCTGCTGACGAAATAAGAATTGGTAGCAACTCAACCTTATCCAAATGTGGAACGATTTTTGCAGCAATTTGAGACAAAATATTAAGTAAATCGATACGCACTAGTGTACTTAATGGAGTTTTTAGCAAAATTGCAATATCATCCAATAAATAATGAGGAGAATCACCTTCAATAAAGAATCTATGAACTTGGTGTCTAATATCCTTAACTTCATCAATAAGAAGAGGACTAAAAAGATGTTGGAAGAATTCTTGAGCATATATATCTTCTCGAGTCTTCGCAATTACGATTAATGAAGAGACAGTTGCTTTTCTAACATCTACACTTGGTGAATTTACTAATAATTGAAAATGAGGATAGAGAAGTTTCTTAAATAAATCAACGCTAATCCTTGCAGCTAAACTTCCCAAAGCCACAGCAGCATCACTTTTATACTGTAAGATTGGGGATTTCAGATATTGTTCAATGTATTGAAAGAAATTTTCAAACCATTCCGGTTTTATACCTGTTAATTTAACAACAATACCTATTTTTTGACGAACAATTTCATCATCAGAATCTCTGATTTCATTAAAAGTTTCCATTAATTTTGGGATAATGTCAGGAACAACAACAGCATAATTGCCAAAAGTTCTTAAAGTGGCAGTAATTAACCCCGTATCTCTATATTTCAATAATTCCAAGAATATATTATTGAGTTCATGACTTTCTTGCACAAAATTTCGAGGGGCTTTATCAATTACATCTAATGCACCTGAAGTTACTCTGATTTTGCTTGTATTACTAAGAAGAGGGCGAATGAATTTCCAAACTGCTTTATGTTCTTGCTTTTCATAAAGACCAACAATCTGGAAAACTACTTGATAACCTTCACTAGATAAATTCTTTTGGATGAGTTCTTCACATAATTCTAAAGGATTCATAATGTTTCGGCGCACTATTTGACGTAAAACATTACGAGCCTGTTTTATTTTTTGTTTATCTTTTGATTCCAGTAATTCAATTAAAGTTGTTGTAAGCGATTTTTTATCAAGTTTTAGAATTATATTGTCAATTTCAGATTTTAATTTTTGAACAATATCAGAATTTTCATCAGAAAACAGTTCACCAATTATAACTGAAATATGTTTTGCTGTTTGCTTGGAGAGATGATCTTTCATTTGAACATATTTAATAACTGTATCAGTAACTAGCAAACGCATTTCAACATTCTCGTGAGACGAATACTTCTTAAGGGTTTCAAAGTCATTAGCAATTATTGCACGATTTAAAACCCATTCATCTGCATTTTGTGGAATACTTTTATCCCAAAAAACGAAATAAACTAAAAAGTAAATATTTAGGAATTTTTGAATCAAAATTGCAAACCCAAATGTTCGATATATCAATTCGCGGTCTGTTGTTCGAGAAAAATCTAAATTCAACCCAATCAAACCTAAATTATCATCAGGAAAGAAATCAGGATATTTATACATAGCATTCATAAAAATTGAAAAGGCAATTCCTGTAATTATATATGCAGCAAAAAGAACCATTTTTGAAGTATTAAGGGGTTCTTTGCTGAGAAATTTTTTGTAGAACCCAAATAGACCGAATAAGCATGTTGTAAAGATAAAACCGAGAAAATCCAGAGGAAATAGGATGAAAAACATTTGAATTTTTTCAATTTCTTCAGATGTAATATCAGGATTTATTTGAGCAAGAAAAGTAACTATTTCTTCAACAGCACCAGAGCGAGTTACGCTTGGATTCGAGACACTTTCAGGAACCTTCCCCCAAAATATTGGGATGTAATCTATAGAAAAACTGATTAGGGAATAAATAGTAGAGATTATACCTAAAATAGCAATTATGTAAAAAATCATAATTTGAGGTTCTTTTTTTAATATTACACGCCTTCCCCGGTAAATAGCATGAGCAGTTCCATTATATGTATAGTAACTTAAATAGAACATAGGCCCTAAAAGAAGCCATACAAGAAAGATAATGCCCACAGCCCATCCATCTGATAAATTACTAGGAATATTCCAATAATTCAAAGCAATATATGATGTAACTAAAGGTGCCAGTAGAACGATAAAAAAGAATAAAACCATAGCAGCTAAAGTGTTCCATGGAGATTCAAATCGATCTATAAGTTTATTTTCAATTGCTTGTTGAATTTCAGTGGCACCTTCTTGAGACGGCTTTGAAAGTAAGTAATATTCGTAAACTGGATAGAAAAAAGAGAATCCCATAATAACAAAAAGTGTAATTGGTAAGAAATTCGGAAATTGAAAAGCTTTAACCATTTCTTCTGTCCAAATAGTTTTTTCAACACTGGGTAATATCAATAATGCATTACGGGCAAAAATACTACTAATCATTGCTAAGGCAAAAATAATCGCAAAGGATACCATTACCGAAAATGTCATGGCACTGATTGTATTACGTATTTTCTGTCCTTTTGTATAAACTGGAGATGTTTTTAATTCTTGTTGAATATAAATCCAACATCGAATCATGATTACAATTCCAATAAACGTAAACAATAATGTTAATCCGCTATTTAAAAGCCCCGCATAATCATAATTATTTTCCGTCTGTAATAGCATGTTTCACTAATTGGTAAATGATCGCTTTATATTTTTCTAATGTGTGCAATTGATCCATATATGAAAATTCTTAATACAGTAAATATTGAAAATCCTCTCGATATAACATAAATGTCTTTCATAATAATAGAATGAATTTTCAAAATTCAAAAATCATCTCCATTTATTATTTCTTTAGCTAAAATTCTATGCAGTATTGAATTGGCAATAGAACAAGTACTAAATATTGATATGCTTAGAATACAAGCGCATATTAAGAAAAAGAGGTAGTAATTGAAATTGTATTTTATTATTTTAATTCTGAAATTTCAAGATATTTGGGAATATCTAATACAGAAAGGAATAGATGATGGAAGCATCACTCTAAAATATTCAGCATTACAAATAGTTAACTACATTTTTATGTTAATTAATGGTATTGTTTAACAAATTTATCAACATTCAATGCCCTTTTCTAATTCTCTCAACTTTTTTATTTATTCTACCTATCATTAATCTATAAAGTAAGATTTTGATTAGATTAGGTCGATTTTTATATTGACTTGTTGAATAATAATCTCCTGGGTCATCCCATAATCCATGATCCTCTGTTACTGCACCCATCTGTACAAAACCCTCTTCATCAATATTAAAGTCAGATGAAGCTTCAGCTTTAGAACAAGAGATCGAAAAACCAGTTTTTTTTCCAGAAGCCTTTAGCTTTATCTTAGCATTTCTAAAAAATGGTTCATCATTAATATATGAGTCAATTCGTCGCCACTTACCTTCTAAATATACTTCAACCCAACTATGTGAGATCTCACTAGGTATTAGGCGATAGGCTAAACCAGTAAATAACCCACTCTGTATTTCTTTACTAATCAATGAAAAATGAATCTTGGCTGTAATACCTACTGCTTTACATAAAGCCAAAAACAGAGTTGATTTATTATTGCATTGACCCATTCTACTCTTAATTGTCTCAGACGCTTTAACTAGATCATTTTTTACAGGAAAGCCAAACTTAATTTCATCGCGTACATAATAAAAGATTTTTCCTAATTTTTCGCGATCACTGGTAGTATTTTGAGTCAATTTATAAGCTATTGATCTGACTAAATCATTTTGATAATCTGCATACACTTTATTTGACATTTCTTATTCCTCCGAATAAAAGCTCCTAATGTAAATTTATGACCAAAATATTATAAAATAAAAGCAGAGTTTTTTTTTACAAAATGTTCTTTTTTACAGTAAGTGATCGATATTGAAGAATAATGAAACCATTAGTGAATTATTGAAAAAAAAGCCAGAATTTCTTCATTTCCGTGAAGTCATTGAAATGATACCATTGATTCAACAAAAATCTTTAGAAAGCATTTACAAAGAAATAGTCTATAATTTCCATAATAATGAACGTATGGCTGAAGAAAGAGAAAGGATTAGAAATATCTCTGAAATAATTAACAGTAAATGGTCCACAGATATAATCTATTTAATACTAATTAAAAAAAATCCTTATTTTAATGATATTCTAAAATCACTAGAAGGGATCAGTTCCCGAAGTTTAACTGATAAATTAAAGTTATTTGAGGAAAAAGGAATTATTAAACGAAATGTTAAGAAAACACGACCCCTACGAGTATATTACACTTTGACCAATTATGGAATGGGGCTAATTTCCCTTTTTAACCTAATTTATTTATACACATTATTCTATGAAGATATTGACAAAATAACTAAATATTCAGCTAATTTAAAACTTAATTAAACACTTAACTAAGAATGGCAACCAGTGCCATCCAAGTTCTTGGCTTAATACTTGGCCTACAAGTCTAATCTTACTCAATCTCATTTTTTCATTCTCTGATCATACTAAAATGTTTTAAAATTCCGCAAGGTCGATCCCAATAGCTCTCTGTCGGAATTAATATTAATGCGGTAACAATGGTATTAGAGATAAAATCCGGTTTTAAAAATAAATTTACCTGTATTGCAATCATTATCCGAGCACTTTTTGGTCGTGTTCTTATTTTTGTTTCTGAAAGTAATATCACAATTATATTTAACAGTACCCGATAATACTATCCTAGTGGATGAACAAAGGATGCTATAGTAATAATAAATTGGATAAGACTATTTTAACCGTTGAAATATTGATACTTCCTTTTGTTTAACGTAATTTTATTTAATTAATTAAACACATGAGCCCTTTGATGATTTAATAAAAAATTTTACGATTGTGAATATTTCTTTTATTTTTATTATTAAGGTATGAATATCCTATTTTTTGATAACTAGAGTATAATATCTTTTTCCTTTGGCCCATCATCTATATCTATCAAAAAAGAATTGTTTTTGCCAGTATAAAGGAGTGTACAATATTTTTAAAACGATTCCTTTAGCAAATTTGTTAAATTGTTAAATATTTCCAATTAAACTATTCAAGAAGAATAGATTATCTTACACTCTTCTTAAAATGATGTAGAACTAATTATAAAGAAAAAATGAAGCTACTATGGCAGCTGCAAGAATAGGCTGAAAAATGGGGATTCGAACAAAGTATCCGGGTAGTGTTTGTCCCTAAATCCCCCGTGAACAAAGTTCCATTCTTTAAAGCATTGATTCTTGCCTTCTATTTAACCTTTAACAATTGTTTTCGTGATTTTTAATGTATTTTTGGGATTTACGGCCCAAATAACTACAACAGCCCTATTTTTAAAATTGAAAGCTATTATGGAAGGAGTTCCATCAATTTTATCTTTTTGCTACATATTGGATAGGACTACATTAGAAATATCATGGTTTAATTTTCATATATAATCTTGATCACCTTTCTATATTATTTGATTAAATCAAATCTAAAACTTAGATTGCTGAAATTTGTTAAACAAAAAATGTTAAACATTAAGTGATTAAACCCAATAATTGAAATTTTTATAATCTGTAAAAGTAATCTATATTTAAGATGTGTAAATATCATATAAATATCAAAGTAGAATTATGGAAATTGTTCATCGTTTTACTATTAATAATTCCCTTTTCTTCATTAAATCAGACAAGTATTTCGCATATATCTGATAACAATGAACAATTTCCATCAAATTCGATTATAATTGCTGAAAATCCTCTTATTTCATCAAAAATAGGACACTTTGATAATGAAATTGATAGGACTGCAGTCTATCATAATTCACGAGACCCCTTTTATCGAAATCCAGGATGGGGAACCACAGAAGGAATCGAACGTAGTGGTGCTGTTCCAGTTGGCACAGATGTGACTATTAGGATTCGAACTTTAGCTTCTGATGTAGAGGATGTAAAAATTCGTTACTGGGATGGAATGGCTGAGTCAGAAAATTTCATCACATTGAGTGTAACTTTAACACAAGATGGATACGACTATTGGGAAGGTGTGATTCCTTCTCCTACCGAACCAGATGATTTTTATTATGGTTTCCAACTTACTGATGGCACAAATACTGATTATTATCATGATGATAATAAAGATGGTGGTGCAGGTCAAATGTATGGCTATCGCTACACAGACCAAGATTGGGGGATAGTTTTTTATGATCCGACATTTCATACTCCCGATTGGCATAAATCAACCATTGGATATCAAATTTTTACCGATCGATTTTTTAATGGCGATCCTACAAATGATCCTATTGGAGATGGTTCATCTGGTGATATCACTTGGTTTGAATGGGATGACGGTGTATATGATTTTCCTCGAGTTTATGCAGAGAAAAAGAATTGGGGAGAAACACCTTCAGGTGGCAATGACTTTTTTGGAGGTGATCTTGCTGGTGTTATGCAGAAAGCAGGATATTTAGAAGATTTAGGCATTGGAATGATTTGGTTTAATCCAATTTCAGAATCTCCTGATAATCATGGGTATTCAGTTAACAATTATACATCCATTCAACCGTATTATGGAAAAATAAAAAACCGAACCAATGGTATCGTTATTAGTGATAAAACTGGAAGTCTTGATGTGTTTGACACGCTCCAAGAAACATTAGAATCAGCGGGAATTAAGGTAATTTATGATACAGTGATTAATCATGCTTCCGCACAATCTTATTTATTCCAACGTTTTGACACAACTGATCATCCGGAAGTAGTAGACCTCTATCCAAATATTTTGGGTGCTTATGAAAACCCTGGATCGCCATATTATCATAGTTTTCGATTTTATACATTTCCCAATGATTATGATGCTTGGTGGGGTTTTAAGAATATTCCAACTCTAATTTATGATGATCCCAATTCTGTGGTTGAAGATTTGCTAGTAACCGGTGATACTTCACTATTTATGTTTTGGCAGCAGCATGGGGTGGATGGTTTTCGGTTGGATGTTCCTAATATGTACCAAGACGGTCATGGATCTCGAGATCTCAATCAAAAAATCCGAGATGTGGTTAAGGCGAATAATCCTGACGGAATTGTTATTGGAGAAATCTGGGGACGAGCAAATGCATGGTTAACAGGCACAATGCAAGATGGTGTTCAAAATATGCTTTTCAGAGAAGACACGATCGATTGGTTGAAAGGTACTATTTCTAAAGATATCTATTCAGGTAGATTATTATATCCTCAAGAAAATTATCCATCTGAAGCTTTTCGCTCTTTATGGACCATTTTAGGAAATCATGATACTGCTAGAATCTTAACAGCACTTGGTGAAAATGTTAACCGCTTAAAGATGGCTTCTGCGCTACAATTTACATATCCTGGAGTACCAATGGTGTACTATGGAGATGAAGTGGGTATGACTGGAGGCTCTGATCCAGGTTGTCGTCAAACATTTCCATGGGGATCGGAAAATATGGAGATTCTCAATCATTATAAAACCTTAATTCATATGCGTAAGAATTATGAACTGTTTCAATCAGGAAGTTTTAATATTTATCCCACTAATCAAACTGATATTCTAATTTATACCAGAGAATTAGGAACCGGTCCAAATTCAACAGCTATTTGTGTTTTCAATAGAGGTGATTACCCATTAAAGGTAACCCTTCCAGCAGATTTGAGTGCAAAATTAAGCGAAAATCAAAAATTGGTGAATTTATTAAATCCATCCGAAATCGTAAATATCTCCTCAAACAATGGAGTTTCCTTTATAATTAATGCTCAGACTCCCATGATTTTCATTAATGCAGCATCAAATGTCACTACAACCACAAATGATGACACTTCAACTGATGATTCGACAGATAATGAATCTAAGATTCCTTTTGCATTTAGTTTAGGCGGATTTGCAGCAATCATAACAATCATGCTTTTATTAAGAAAAAATGGTAAAAAATAGAGCAGTTGAGATACTTTTTATGTATCTGATTCATATCATTTTTTTTTTTTTATTATTAAGCCCTCAGTCTTCAGTGTGTTCATAAGTGTTGATAAGTGTCGATAAGTTTAATCTTAATGATTTTGTAAAATTCTGTGTTAATTCAAAGATCGATCAAGAGATTAATAGATCAAGAGATCAAGAGATCAAGATTCAAAAGAATTTTTACCGTCCCCGCGCTATCATTCTTCGGCAATGATGAAAAAACTCGCCCTGATTAAAGGATGATGAAAAATTCGAGAATAAACTGAGCCATTTTTTCAAATCGATCCATGATTTTTTCCACATATAAAATTAATTTTAAATAAAATCTTGATCACTCTTGTTCTCTCTAAAAAAACGCAATGTATATATTTTGAGGGAACTAACCTAGATCCCGTATTCAGATGGTTAAAACCCCCTCACCAGTTACTAAAACTTCACCAATTTTTCAGCAAATTCAAATGGATTATCGCCTAAGTTTCATTCTACTTAAAGAGAATTTAGTGCCATTGATAACCGTTGGTATAATTGGCTCTGGATTGTTCTATTTGCTGAATTTTCTTGTAGAATCTTTTATTTTTCCTTTAATTCTATGGCAGAATTATTCAGTAGTTGATCAAATTATTATCTATAATTTGCTTAAATTCCCTCAACAAGGCATTTTGTTTGGATTTTTCGGCGCAATCATGGGTATGGTACACGACATCCTAGCATCTGGTGATGGTTTTACTCAAATCCAAAATTTTGTCGGCTATATTGGAAAATACTGGGGAAAATTCTTTTTACTTTCCATTATTGTAAATATTTTTACTTATATTGTTCGATATACTGGTCAAGAAATACTTAACTTAGGGCTCGCAATTTTAGCCAACGTAATAACTTTAATTTGGTTTATAATACTAGTTGAAAGTAGCCCTGCATTAGTAAATTCTAATAACGTAATACAAGCGTTAAAGGAAAATTTTCGCATTCTTCGTAAACATTCTACTCGTATTTTCATTTCTTTTCTAGTTTTTTATGTTATCTTTATTCTTCCCAAAGTTATATTGTTTTTCTTAGAATATTATGTTGTTCCAAGCAATACAATAGGATATAAAACAGTATCAAATCTGGAAATCATTGCACAACTATTCTATATTTTAATTGGATATCCGATTAATGGATTTCTCGCAATGAGAATCTACTTTGATTACAAGTATGATTACTAGAAAACCCAATTTTGGATTTAGAAAAGTGCAAAACATCCACTTTACGGGCTAAATTACTGGAAGTAAAGGGAGTTGATCCAGAAACTGCTGATGAAATTTTGTTGTATGGATTTAAGCATCCATTTTCTAAATTTTCTAAATTAAGTATCCATTTCTAAATTGATATTTATTGAACCATCTTCACATGGTAATATTTCAGGACGAAAAAAAAATATGCAAAAATATATAACATATAACATAAAGAATAAAGAAAAAAATAAAACTATCGAGCGCTAACGCCATCCCATGCTTTTATTTCTTTATCAACATAACCACAATTTGCACATGTATCCTCGACTTCCCATTTTTCAAGCGCCGGATGAACACGAGTCATTAATGCCCCACATTTCGGACAGACTAAAAATTTGGCACCACAAGATTCACACATATTCAAAGTTCCATTCTCTACAAATCTAAATGTCCGTTTCATCCATTCATCATGCACAATTCGAAACGCTTTTCCTCCGCATACTTTACAAACCTTTTCGACCATAAACAATCCCTAAAATAATTTTATAATTTTAGCAATAATAATATTATTTATACTCGAATAGGGTAAAAGGTTTTTCTTTTTATAACACAAATTATCATTAATATAAATTGTAAAAATCAATAAATATAAAAAAAATTCTAAAAATATCGAAAAAACTCGAAAAGACTCGAAAAAGAGTTTACTTTTTCCATTCAGGAGAATAGATAGATTTTTTCAAGGATAAACCCTTAAGAATATCATCAACATAATAGAGTCCAATCACGCTACATTTTCCTGGGCTAATGCGTGAGGGAACTGTGCAAATAACATGTTCCATTTTCTCCAGAATTCCGAATTCTACTAATTTTTGGATGCCATGCTGCATAATTTCTTCAGAGTTCCAATCTTCCATTTTCAATGTTGGAATATAAATAGATTGAACGCCCCAAATTAGATTTAATTGGCGTGCGGTTCTTGCATTGTGAGTAATGGCATAAATTGGGAATTCAGGTCTGTATTTGGCTGCTTTACGAGGGGATTTTCCTCCTCGCGTGAACATAATAATTTTTCCTCGAAAATTAACATCACGAAAAACTCGAGCCAATTCATATACTGCATGCCCGACTGCTTCATACATGTCGGGTTCTTCAGAATCGATTGAATGTGGATCTATATCGGGAATATGTTTTTCTGCTTTTGCGATTATTCGATCCATGTATCTCACTGCTTGTATCGGGAATTTTCCTACAGAAGTTTCACCTGAGAGCATGACGGCATCAGATCGATCATAAACTGCGTTAAATACATCATTTACTTCAGCTCTGGTAGGGACAGGATTGTTAATCATGGATTCCAGCATTTGAGTGGCGACAATCACCGGTTTTCCTGCACGATTGCATTTTAAAATCATTTCTTTTTGTCTAATGGGTACTTCTTCGGCAGGAATTTCTACGCCTAGATCACCACGTGCGACCATAATTCCATTTGATTCAGCTAAAATCTCGTCAAAATTTGTTATTGCAATGGGGCGTTCAATTTTTGAAATAATTTTTATTCTAGGTGCGCCTGCATTGTGAAGTATAGAGCGGATTATTCTAACTTCCTTTGCATTTGCGATGAATGAAGCAGCAACAAATTCAGGATTAAGTGTCGCGATTAATTTTAAATCGTGAATGTCCTTTTCTGTTGGGTTTTGTGTACTTAATGTTCCACTGGGAATATTTACACCTTTTCGAGACGATATTGGTCCACCTGCAACTACTATACATTTAATTTTACGACTTTTTGGATCTTTTTCAACTACTCTTAATCTGACTAAGCCATCATTTATGAAAATTGGATCACCTATATTCACATCTTTATAAAAACCACGATAGGAGATTGAAGCACCACTTTGATCGCCCAAAATTTCTTCTTCATGCAAAGTGAACGTATCACTGTGATTAAGTATAACTGGTTCCTTCATTTTTCCAATGCGAATTTTTGGTCCTTGAATGTCACAGAGAATTGCAATATCTGGGGTGGTTGTTCTGATACGATTGAATAAATCTTTCATTTCTGTGCCTTCTTTGGATGCATGGGAAAAATTTAAACGAAAAACATCAACACCTGCATCATGGAGTGCCTTTAACTGCTCGGGAGATGAAGTTGCAGGTCCAATTGTGGCAACAATTTTTGATTTTACCATTTTTTGAATGTTCAAAATCTCTTCCATTTTTATCATACTTATCTTAGAGTTCCACTCTTATGTTCTTTTGTTCTTTTGTATCTGTTGATAAGTTTTAGTATAGATCGTTCTTAAATAACCTCAGAGGTATATTAATAATATTAACGATGTTTAACAATCCCCAACGCAATCTTAGGCAAATTCGATCGTCAGAAGAAAAACGTGTTATTAAAAGTATCATGGAAATGATTGAACAGAATTTTGGGTTCAATTATATCGTAGTAGACGGACATGTGGTAGAAGTTCAGTTAATTTCAGCTGGAATAGCAATTATCCCACGTCAACTTAAATACCTGCCTTATTTAAAAAAATTGCAGTTACCTTCGAATCACTTAAAGAAATTACGGAATTTAGATGGATGTAAAACCTTGAACATGCTAAATTTACATGATAATAGGCTAACCAATGCAACATTGCGACCTTTGGAAGCATTAACACAATTAAAAGTCTTGGATCTTTCACAAAATGAAATAGAAGGCTGGGAAAACATAGATCATTTGTATTCACTCGAATCACTGATTTTGGAAGATAATTTAATTAAGAATATTCCTGCTTTAGATCTACCTCAATTAAAAATACTGGATCTTCGTGGTAATCCTATTTCTAAACTTGAAAACCTACATTTATTTGAAAACTTAGTTGATCTTCGATTAGATGCAAGTAAATTATCAGAGAAAGAGCAAAAAGCGTATGAACAAGGAATTGAAGCGATAAAGGATTACTGTTCTTCTCATTGATATAAAAAATATAAATGAATTGGAAACTTATCAACACTAAACAAAAATATAATCAAAAAAGCAAAAATAGACTAAACTTGAAATATTTTTTGAGCAATATTTACTGCCGATTTAGCATCTTGGCCGTAAAAATCAGCTCCAATTTTGTTTGCAAATTCAGGATTTAAAACAGCCCCTCCAACCATAATTTGACATTGAAAATCTCGACTCTTTATTTCCTTAATGATTTTTTGCATGGAAATTACAGTTGTCGTCATTAAGGCACTTAATCCAACCAATGGGGCGCGGTACTGTTTAATGGCATCGATTATTTTAATGGCTGGAACATCTTTTCCCAAATCAATTACTCGATATCCATAGTTTTCTAACAAAATTTTAACGATATTTTTTCCAATGTCATGAACATCTCCTTCAACAGTTGCCAATATAACTGTTCCCTTCGAAATTGGCGCATTTTCAGTCTGTTTTAGTCTTTCTTTAATTAAATTAAATGCAATTTTAACTGTTTCAGCCGATCGAATTAGTTGGGGTAAAAAGATTTCATGGTTTTCATAACGTCTTCCGACTTCATCCAAAGCAGGAATTAAGAAGGTATCCACTACTTGCATTGGTGTGAAGGTTTTTAAGGAATTTTCAGTTAGTTGTGCAATTTTGCTTTTTAATCCCTTTAGAATAACACCTTGTAGACTTTCATCTTCTGACTCACCTGGTTGATCAGATTGATTGGATTTACCAGATCGACTGGATTTACCAGATTGACTGGATTGATTTATTTGACCTAATTTAACAGATGCAGAAACAGGTAAATATTCCTTATATTTTTTAATAAAATCCTTACTATCAAGATCTAAATTGGCTAATACACGGAACGCTGCGATGGTTTCCATAATATCAGTAGATAATGGATCTGTAATAGGAGCTTTTAATCCACATTGTAACGCCATAGCTAAATAAGTGCGATTAATAAGAGGTCGAGCAGGTAATCCATAAGATACATTACTTGCACCCAATACAGTGGCAATTTGATATTTTTTAGTTAATATTCGTAAAGCTTCCAATGAATCTTGAACTGCGCGCTGTTGAGCAGAAGCTGTTAAAGTAAGACAATCCACTAACAG
Source organism: Candidatus Harpocratesius repetitus (assembly GCA_021498095.1). Lineage (GTDB taxonomy): Archaea > Asgardarchaeota > Lokiarchaeia > Sigyniarchaeales > Promethearchaeaceae > Harpocratesius > Harpocratesius repetitus. Next base: position 3,197,699 of record JAIZWK010000001.1, read on the forward strand.
TGATTCTTTAGGAATTCCATAAGTTTTTGCAGTATTAATTATTTTTTCTGCAATTTCAATTCGATCTTGCACAGATTTTGGCAATCCTCGCTCGTCCAAACATAACGCAACTACTAAACATCCATATTTTTTTACAATGGGAAAAATCTTCTGCATACTTTCTGCTTTTCCATTCACTGAATTAATAATCGGCTTTCCATTGTAATATCGACATGCTTTTTCTAGAGCATCTGCATTAGAACTGTCAAATTGGAGAGGAATATCGATAATCTCTTGTAATTCTCGAGATATTCGGGGAAGAATGGTAGATTCATCAATTTCTGGAAGACCCACATTTACATCAAGAATATGTGCTCCAGCTTCCTTCTGCTTAATACCTTCTTGGAGTAGATAATCAATATCGCCTTTTTTTAATGCTTCTTTTATGCGTTTTTTACCAGTTGGATTAATGCGTTCACCAATAATCACAATATCTTTTCCAATCTCCACAGTATGTCCCGGAGAAGCGCATGTTGTCCGAATTTTGGAAGTGATGGGTTTTGGAATAAAATCATGAAATTCTTGAACTATCATCTGGATAAATTCAGGTGTGGTACCGCAACATCCTCCAATAATATGAACCCCAAGTTCCAGAATCTTAGCCATATCAGAAGTATATTCTTCCGGAGTAATGAGAAATTCAGTTTCTCCGTCTTTTAATACAGGTAATCCTGCATTCGGTTGCACAATAACTGGAATTGATGCAAATTGCATTATTTGTTCTACAATGGGGTAAATTTCTGCGGGACCAAGTGAGCAATTTACCCCTAATGCATCAATGCCTAATCCTTCTAATACTGTAACTAAGGTTTCTGGGTCGGTTCCTGTCAATGTTCGACCGTCTTCTTGAAATGTCATAGTACAGAAAATGGGGAATTGAGAATTTTCTTTAGCAGCTAAAATTGCTACTTTTGCTTCATATAAATCTGAAATAGTTTCGATTAGAATTAAATCAGCGCCAGCTTTTACTCCAGCTTGTACTTGCTCTTGAAACATGGAATAAGCTTCATTAAAACCTAACGGTCCAACAGGTGCAAGCATTTGACCGATTGGCCCAATATCCAAAGCAATTAACTTTCCTGGTGCTGCATCTCGAACTAAATTAATAGCTTGGCTTATTACATCTTCAACTTCTAATCCTGCTTGTTGCAACTTGTAACGATTTGCTCCAAATGTATTCGTTTTAATCATTTCAGCCCCTGCTTCTGCATATTCACGATGAATACTGCGGATCAATTCAGGGTGGGTAAAATTCAACTTTTCTGGAACTTCTCCTGTTTTTAAACCTTTTTTCTGCAGAGTGGTTCCCATTGCCCCGTCAAAAAAGCAGAGGCGTTTATAGATTTCGTTTTCGATATTCACAATAAGTTCCCTCACTTAAATAAATACAATGAGAATAATTTAAACATGTGTGGCATTTTGGATGATCAATTCGTTTTGAGCGCTGAATTAATTCTGATATAGAATCAGAATCTGTATTATTATCCGCTTCTAAAATCGGGGTGATACCAAAAATACCCGTTATAGACTTTCGTGGAAAAAGAGTATAAAATTTTGATACAGAAAGGCCAATCTTAACAGGAGCTTGCAATAGGGAAAGGATTATTGGCTGCACATTTAAACTCAAATCACCATAACCGGGAGAAAATCTAAAAGTAAACTGCATTCCCTTATCATTATAAGATTTTTCAACAGAACGTTGTCTTTCATCACATACCGCTTCAACATATGCACTGGCAGCTGCATCATAAATTATCCCATGAGCTAAATCGAATTTATTATAATAAGCAATTTGTTGATCGATTTTATACCCCAATGTCACCGCAACAATGCCGCATTGACTACTTTTTTTCAATAGTTTGGTTAAATCTTGAGAGTTAAAAACAATATTCGAATTTTTTAAGATAATTTGGGGTGGATCCATAGAAACACTAATTGGAAAAAAGGATATAAGAAATTGTGGGCGTGAATGGGAAATAACTTCATCAATTATTTCCAGAATCTCTTGATCCATTTCACTGTAGCGCACATTATTCTCACTGTTCTTCTCACTGTTCTTCTCACTGCTCTTCTCATTGTTCTTCCCATTTTTCCCTACACTCAGATATTGAGCTTTTTCTCTTTTAATTTCTTTTTTTTCCATTACCTTCTGCTTTATTGGATTTAAACCTTCAATATACCGTTTAACTTCGGGTAATAGAGTTTGTGGTGAAATCATTCGAGTTTTCTCCCTATTAAATTATGAATATTTAATATTATTTGGTGATAAGATATATGGCATTATAAAAAAAAAAAACAAAAAGAAGAAGAAGAATAATTTCTTGCTCTCATTTGATAATATCTATTATATTGCTATTATATTAAATCATGGATCTTTTCAATTATTTTTTGGGCAATGTGAGGTTTGTTCATGGTATATATGTGAATTCCATCTATCCCGGCTTGAATAAGTGCTCGAATCTGCTTTACAGCATAATTAATTCCAAATTCTTCCACCATTTGAGGATCATCTTGTCGTTTGCTTAACTCTTGAAGTAAAGATGGGGGAAAAGTTGCTCCACAGAGCGATGCAATTCGCTTAACCTGTTTTATATTTGTAACCGGCATAATCCCAGCAGAAAATGGAAGGTTTACTCCAAGTATATGTAGTTTTTGAATGCTATCGAGTAGGAAAGCGTTATCAAAAAACATCTGTGAGATAAGAAAATCTGTTCCTTGTTTGACTTTATAGGCAACATTTCTAAAGTCTGTTTCTTGATTCGGCGCTTCAATATGTCCTTCAGGATAAAAAGCTGCACCGATGCAAAATTTTCCCTCTGATTTTAAAAATTGAATCAAATCGCTGGCAAATTCAAAATGCAGTGGAGTAGGAAAGACAAAATTTGGATCAGTGGGTAAATCTCCTCGCAATGCTAGAACATTTTGAATATTGTGATTTTCAAGATCTTGAACAATGCGATGAATTTGATCTTTCGTAGAACTAATGCACGTTAAATGAGCTAAGGGTTCTATTCCGAAATTTTCTTTGATTAATCCAGCAATCTCAATTGTTCGATCTCGAGTACTTCCACCAGCTCCATATGTAACACTCATATAATCAGGTTTTAATTTACTGAAAGTTTCCAGTTGGTTTACTAATTTATTAATCGGAAAGTTCTTTTTTGGTGGAAAAATCTCAAATGAAAGTACTAGATGCTTGTTGGAATAGAGTTGACTTATATACATTTTACGCAAACCTATTGATGGAAAAGAAGCGTTCTTCTTAAAATTATGGGATGGGCGGAAATAGAGAATTTCTACCGTATGTGTCCAAAAACATATAGTTTTTTTAAAAATATATTAACATTTCATACCATTATTCTCTAAATATTGCATATGTGTTGAAAATCTAATTAATAATCTTTACATTTGCTTTTTGCAAAATATTTAAATAGGTGTATTGATACTATTTACTTGAATTCGATTTAATGTTAACATTAAGTTAACAAACATTCAATTCATAAAAATCAAAATAAAAAAAAGAAGGAGGCGTGATAGTATGAAACTACCAGACATCTTTGAAGAATTTGATGCACATTTCAACAAAATTTTCGATGAATGGAATAAATTCGATGAAGAATTTGAAAGAATGATTGAAGAAAGCAAAAATAATGAAAATACTTATCAATTTACCTCTCACTACGAAAACTTCTATGATTCCAGTGATGAAAACAAAAGTTACTCTTTGACCTATAAATATGAAACAGGCATGGATGAACCAGAAATTACCATTGAAGGAAATGTTGATGATGAAACCATAAATAACTTCGTGAAAAACATAGAAAACCGATTTGGACGCAGCTTTAAAACACTTCCCACCAATAGAATAAAACGCTTGATTGCAGGAAAATCTAAAAAGAAAGATTCAAAGAAAGAGAAGCAAGAGATCCCATCTGAAAAAAGTTATACATTTGAAATGCCTGGAATTGGAAAGAATGATGTTGAAACTAAAATTAACGATAAGATCCTAACAATCACAGGAAAGAAAAACAAACTATTCTATGAAAAACGCGTCCATCTTCCCTTTGAACCTAAGAAAAAGGTTGACGTGAAAGCTGACAATGGGTTAATTACTGTCACGGTCTATCGAAAGTAATATAGAAATATGTTTAACCTCATATCTCTACAGGAAAAAGCCAAATATTCACTTTACTTTTTGGCTTTTTTCAAAATTATTTGAACTAATTGATAGATAAGCATATTTTTTTGTTTTTTTAGTTTTCTTTGTTCTTTTTTCTTATTTTCTAATCTTCTAATCTAATTATCTATTATTTGAATCTTAAAATCTCTGAATCTCTGAGTTCTTTTAATCGGATTCTCAACGTTGAAGGTAAAGTTTTATTTCTTTCTCTTTTTTTTTCGTAATATTTTCGAGAATGCGTAACTTTTGATTGATTCGATATAATTCCCTTTTAGTAATTAGTTCCATGGCGTTTAATAGGCGGCAAAAATCAATTAACTGCATAATTGCGAATTTATAACTCATTCCGAGAAGTAATAATGGTCTATCTTCAGTAACTATGGCAACATCATCGTTTTTTGTGCCATAACTCAAAATACTGGCATCTGCTTTATCGAATCCTTGACTAATTGCATCTTCATAGATCCTTTTATTCTTTACTGGTAAAATTGAAAGTTTAGAAGAGATACATGAAGATAAACCCCGGTGATTAAGTTCTTCAGAAACAAAATGAGTAATACAAACTTCAAAAGTATCGTAGATGGGGTCAAAATCGAATAATGATTCTGAAATCAAAAGATCGATTTTTGCCCAGGAAAAAGTATCTATAAAAATTTTCATTAAATAATTATTTAGTATCAAAAATATTAAATTTATTAAATTTATTAAGCTACTTATTGTAGCGATTAAAATGTATCAATAATTATAAATCAAAATTATGAGTTAAAAATTATGAGTCAAATAAATATTAGAATAAACAAGCAGACAGATCAACTTTTTCAATATCTGGCAAATAAAAGGAAAATAGCAAAAGCAACCTTGGTAAAGGAACTTTTATTGGAAAATTTAAAGGAGAAAATACTAAAGCAGTTATTGGATGAGTATGAAAAAGGGGAAATACAACTAAAAACCATTGGAAAATTGCTAGAAATACCTCCACATGAATTATTTAAAATTGTTTCGGAAAACCATATAGAACCCCCCATTACAGATGAAATTGATGAATACACCCAGCAAGTCACAGATAAGCTTATTGAAAAATTGAAAATTGAAAATTGAAAAAAAGTAATAATTGTAGATTATTTTTTTTATTTCTCAACAATCGTTTCTTGTATAGGCATTCCGAAATGAGTAGCAGATGGCCCGATACATACTAAAATTTCATCTCCAACACGTATTTCAGAAACGGAACGGGAATTGAAATTTTTATCTAAAAAACGAACCGTTTCAGCATGTTGACATGTAACTGAAAAAGATTCGATAATATCTGAATTCTCATGATGGACGCTTATTTCAAATAAGAGTAGTGGTCGACGTTCAATTTTTACTCTGCTAACAGAAACAAATCGTCCCTTTCCTTGAGTATTTGCAATCCAAATACGATCGCCGGCTTGTATTTCAATTAAATATTTAGTAGATAGTGCCATTTTCCCGTTTTCATCTAAAGTAGGAATAAGAACATATTCAGAGACGTCGCCAGCGTTGATCCGAAACGGGCGGGCAGCAACAAATTCAGATGGATGCACCTCTGCTTCCACAAACGCAAATCCACGAGCTGTATTTCCAACTAAAAGACCCTCTCCTGTATTTAGTAGAGACGAAGTATCTACGCATACTCGATCTCCTGAAGGAATAGGTGTAATTTTGGTGATTCTACCAGAAATTAAAGACAACGTAAAGGATTCTCTCGTAAGATCAACAAGTTTCTTTAGATTTTGAAGTGTTTCAGGAGCAAATATTACACCATCCGCACCTCTTTCTAATGTTTTACTTACCAAAGTAAAATCTTCGATTCGAGAGTCAATATCAACAAAAAGCAAGGGGGCTCTGGCTTGAGATTGCTGAAAGAGAGCAATTAAGTTTTCCAATGGAATAACCTTCCAATCTTTAAAATGAATAAATACTGCAAATATTTTTTGTTTAATAGCCTTCTGAATAGTCTCTAATTGAACCGACAAGCCTTTTTCATCGATTTCTACATAGATCGCCTTATCTTGTTTTGAATCTTTTGAGGAAGATAGAGAAGAAGAATGAAAAACTTTTAGTTCAATAAATTGAGAGTGAACAGGATGATCGGAAAATTCATACAAGATCAAATGAGAATAATGCTTGAATTTTGCTATTTGGCTGCTGTTTATTAGAAAATGCATGAGCCCCATATTTAGAGCAGCTTGAACTAAAGTCTGCAATCGGGATTCATCGTTAATTTGTGAGACTTTCACAATAATTTTTTTTTGAGATTCGTTCGAGGAATGTGCCATCATTTTATATTTTTTTCAATTTAATCTTGTGCAATACGCAATAATTATTAAAATATTTCCATCTTGAAATCTATATATTTTTTCAATATATGAGGCTCTAGCAATTTTTTTTATTTTAATCAAATTCTATCTTTTGAGCCAATATTTTCGACAATACTCCCACGCATCCAATTACTATTTGAGTCGATATCTTTAAAACATTAAATGCGGTCAAGAATTTCATATTTTCATCATTTTTCTTTGAATTATTGACTTAATTATATACATTTTTCTTAAACGATTTTTCGACAATTTTAAAATTGGGATAGATTTGGAGTTTATGGATAAATGATGCAAGATTTCCGAATTTTCTTCAATTTTTCGAATTCTGCTATAACCTCATATTATTCTATTAATTTTAAAAGAGTAAATTCTTCTAAAGATTCATATAATATAGAATTTCATCCACATAACCTTCCCCTTGGCGATTTATAGAGCCTTTTGGAAGACATCCATATTGTTTAAATCCCATTTTCTCATAGAATTTTCTAGCTGAGAGATTATTTTCCCAAGTTTCCACTAATAAAATTCTTGCATTATATCGTCTAATCCATTCTTTTGCAAATTCAAATAGTAATTTACTTATTCCTTTGCCTCTATATTGTGGAGCAGTAACAACTGAAAATAATGTAAAACGATCGTTCGGTTTAGGCCCTAAGCAACCTTCTAGCACTAACGATGCAATTAATTCTTGTTCATATTCTGCAACTAACCTAACTCGAACTTGAGATTTATCTTTCAACCATAGATCTCCTTTTTTTAATGCAGCAATTCCATCTGGTGAATTCATTTTATCATATAAATATTTAACAAGTTTGGGAGGATCATTCTCAAAATCATATTCTCTAAATATTAATGGTGATCCATTAAATTGAATTTCTCTTTTCATAGGAAAAAAAGAATTGGATAATAAATAAAATTATTGATAAAATTACAAGTATCACCTTCTCCTTATTATAAATAATGGACTCCTAGACATTATTATATTTAGAAACGCATATAATTAATTATAATATAACAGAAATTTACTAAAAACGGTAGAAAAATCTTATGGTATTTCGTAAATTATTTCCCAGCAAAAAAACCCAAAGTGAAAAACTGACCACAGAAGCTCGATTAAAGAACTTAACGCATAATTTAGATATGAAAATCAAAGATTACGAAAACAAAGCACAATTATGCCGTTCTAAAGCAAAGAATTTTCTAAAATCGGGTAACCAAAAAGCAGCTAAAACCATGCTCATTCGTTATAAACAATTCCAAAATAAAATTTTACAATATAATGCTATGATAATGCGGGCTGAACGACAACTAGATGCTTTGGAACAAGCCAATGTTATTTCAGATGTCGCAGGAACTATGGAAAGTGCAGCAGTTGAATTGAAGACGGCAGCTACCACAGTTAATGCAGAACGCGCCTTAGAGATTACAGAAGAAGCAGAAGAAAGCATTGAGCAGATTAATGAAGCAGGAGAACTTTTTGCTGGAGATCCAGAAGTTGATATGGGAATTGATATTGACGAAGATCTTTCTCAGTTGGAAACGGAATTGATGCTGGAAGATGCTGGTCAGCTTCCTGAAACACCCGAAGAAAAGATGGAAAGTATTTCATTATACAGTTCAGAATCAGAACCGGAGAAAGAAACAAAAGATTCCGATGCATTAAAGAAAGAGATTGAAAAATTGAAAAAGGAATTGGATATGTAAAATAATGAAAAATACATATACTCATCTCCCATTACAATCAAAAGAACAACCTAAACAGAAAATTTGTCCATATTGTGGATGTGAATATGAAGAAGATTATTGTCCTAATTGTGATCAAATGATAGAATCTTAATCTTATTTTTTTTTATTTCTGAGAATCCTAAAATGAACTAAGAATTTTTACTGAGAAAAAATAGAGTAAAAAATGAGTATTTGCAAAATTTTTTATTATTACTTATTGAAATTATCTATTTTCTTCTTTTTTATCCCTCTTTTTCGTAATTGACAAGTCTCTCCACTTTGCCTTTGAAATTCATGGATTAATCCGATAAGGCTTATAAAAGAGAATATTACGCTTGACACAAATATTAAAGGAGAGTATCCCACAATATTTTTCGGTTTTTCATAAATTTTCCACGCTTCTATTAAAAATCCGGTGTCCAGCATCATTGATATAAAAGAAGAATATTCATATGAACCAATGGAAATTCCTCCGATTACTACCCATGATTTTGTGAGTGTAAATAGCTCGGATTTCTTATCTCCATCGCAATCTACAGCATAATGCCCAAGTCCTACGTTTTTTAGATTAGAATATTGATAAGTAGCATTCATCCCTTCGTTTCTAATGTAATTGTTATATGATCTGGCTTGGAATTTTAGGTGATAATAAGCATCATCATTTTCGCCGCTATATTCAAAAATTCTTAATTCTCCGCTATCATAATCGCTCCGATGTGCAGTAATCTCCACTTTTCCATCCCCATCAATATCGATAGTTTCAAAATTATTTTTTCCTCTCGCACCCCATTCGCTATGTGTTGATGCGCTATAAAAATCGTCTTTCCAAATTAATTCCAAAGAGTTTTTCCCTGTTTCATCATCTTGCACTAATTTCCAAACGCCAAATCCTGATTGTGTGAACTCTGTTTCTTCATAATAATGATTTCCTTGGTATTGAATGAAGATTTCATCAGATCCTTTTCCGTCAAAATTACCAAGAGCAATACTATAATATGCCCAGCATTTCCATTCGGAGAGAGATTGAACCAAGATAGTATTATATTTATGTTGGGCTTCATCGTAATCCATAATTTTAATCGTATCGTATTCAGAAAAAACAACTTCCAATTCTGGATCATTATCTAAATTTCCTACATCTGTCCAATAAATAGAACCTAGCTCTGTAGAAGATTCAGATTTACCGATCTCCACAACTTCATATTCATCATCTTTTTCACCACTTCCTGAAATCATGGTTATTTTTCCACATGAAGCAATGCAGATATCTTGTAATCCATCTTTATCAATATCTTCTTTCCATACAGCTCCTTGATGGCTCATACCTCTTACGGGTAATTCAACAGAAGGATCATGCCTAACCATGATCCATTCAGGTAAGCGTTCATCTCCATCACTTTTACCCATATATTCCATTACAATAGTTCCTTTATCACTAGTTCCAAAGAAGATTTCAGGTCTTCCATCTCCATCGACATCACCGGGATAAGCGGATGTAAAATTTCTGAGGGGTAATAAATAATATGGAAAGTAAAAGTATTGAGTTAAGGGTGTTCCGTCATGATCATAAATCAGTATATGGCTTAGATTAAATTCATAGCCGATATTTAAGTTTCCTCCTGTAATAATTTCAAGATCAGAATCTCCATCCAAATTTCCTGCTTCAAAAAAGATAGGATTTCCAGGAACTTGAGCAATCCATGGTAATACTAAACTAGAACCCATCATTTCGTCAGCAATTTCATCCCCTTCGGCTGTTGCTGAAACATATTGAATATTTAATAGCGAATGCGGTACAGACGAAATTGTAATCAATGAATTCAAAATAAGCATTACAATTAAGAATTTTTTAAGAAATTTGGATTTGGATCTTTTATGATTTCTCAAGTGAGATAATACTGAATAGGTGTATAATGCTAAAATTGTCCATATTAGAGTTGCGAGAAATGTGGTATTAGGATATCCAGGAATATTTTTGTTGCTTGATTCGTTCTCAATTTCAAATTCCTTAAAATTATCTGAATCTACTGCAAATACTTCGGATCTATTTGATTTAAATTGTCCGTTTATTTGACGAACTGTGTAATAAAATGTAACTTTTTCATTTTCATTTGATATCAAATCTGTCCAGTTTTCATGAAACCATGTACGATTTCCCCTATAGATCACTACGGCATCTTCCATATTTTCATTAGTTGATCGTTCTAATTCGTAGTATCCAAAAGGTGTTCCTGTCCAGTATAGTGATACTTCATCATAATAATAATTACTTGGTTTACATAATATTGCGGGATAATTATCAAGATACCATTCAGAAGTTAATACGTATACTTGTCCAATTATTGGGTCTTCTCCAACCCCGATATCGATTTCAACTCCAGAATACCATGTATCTTGAAAATAAAGTAAACAATCTTTACCTACGGGGATATTGAGAAATTCTAAATTAAACGGTTGAAGAGACAATTCATCCGTTATGTAATAAATTTTGTCATTATTCGTGGCAACTACAACTTCATTCTCATTCCAAGCCATGTCAACCATATCTATTCCTAAGTTAATCGGTGTTGTCCAGTCTATTCCATTATTACTTTTTGAAACAGAAATGTTTGTTTGTCCAATTATTATTCCAATTTCATCCGCTCCTAATTCTGATTTAATTGGAAATAATTTTCCAAGAATTGATGGAATGTAAATTATTTTCTCATTATTAACTGGATTTGCAGGTTGACCAGATATGTAGAGATAATCTCCCATAAAGAGTGCAGATGTATAATTACCTTTATTACTAAATGTTGTTTCTACGTTAGCCCCATTTTCGTTTTCAAGATTTGATACTCTAAAATGATAAAAATCTTGATTTTGAACCGCCAAAACATGGATTTCATTATCAAGTTTTGCAACATAAAAATCCCAATATGTTTTCCATTGAATGCTTGATAATTGCACATCTGCTATCATTTCTAAGTCTTCTGTGTATACCACCATTCGTGCATAAGTGCCTAAATTAATTTTTGCCGTGTGCACAATGTATAAAAGACCATCTATCCAGAAGATTTCTGGATAACTCCAAGTAGAACCCAGTTTTATTGTAGTTCCTTCAGATTTTGTATTATTTGTTCTTGTTAATGTTATATATCCTGTATCGGGTCCAGATCCGCCCCAAACATCTAAAGAAAAGATGTAATTATCAGTTGAAACCCACGCACCATGTCCTTTCTTAATATTTTCATTCAAAGCAGGAATTTTCATAATACTATTCATTTCATCTGAAACTTTCATCTCTTTCATAACTGAGGAATCTTTAAGGCAATAATTATTCCTTTCTACGGTGAAATATGAGTTAGTAGAGTGAAAATTTGTAGATATCGATGTAGTATCATTTTTAAGATTTATAGAATTCTTATATGGATTTTGTATAGGAACCTGTATTATGCAAAAAATTTCTATAAAGATCAAAAATGCCAGAAAAATTATGCATATACTGCGAAATTTATTATAGGTTCCCTTATTTCGTTTTAATATATGCATTGTTTGTTAACCTACCGTTTTAGGGGTTATATTATTTATTGATTTAAGAATATAAAAAATTTTAAAGATTTTAAAAGAGAAATTAGAGTTAAGGCTGTTAGTGACAATTTTTTACTGATCAAACTTATTTTCTTCAATTTCTGATATTCATGTGACAAAATATTTGATGAAAGATATCGAAGTATAACCTCTGGCACAAAATACTGAAGATAGAATCCATAATATATAAGACATTACAAGTACATTGCGTTTAAGCCAATTCTCATCGAGAACCACCACTATTACGTCTTTCAGTAATATTCCTAAAGAAGTAAGGGAATAATTCCCGAATTCGAAATCACAAGAAAATTAACAATAATGCAACAAATTATAGCTAGTAATAGTTAAATTATTATTGTTTATTTGATATCAATGATATCATGAATCAAGTCAATTTCCGATTAAAAGAATCTGAACATGAAATTGCGAAAATAATTGCTGAATACAATGGTAAATCATTAGCAGAATATGCAAGACAAACCTTACTCACGGATATTCGATCAAAGCGGTGTGATTTGGCATTTAAATTGGTTGAAGAAGGTAAATGTGGGATGAAACGAGCATGGAAAATTTCAGGACTTTCTTTTCGTGAATTTTTGATAGAGTGGAATAATCGTAAAGCTTCTGAAAAAATTAGCGATAATTTACAAGAAGAACATTGGAACATTGTTCAAAACTTAGATATAAATAAATACTTGCGAACCAAGTGAAACCGATGCAAATCACTTTTGATACTTGCTTTCTTTTACGAATTCAAGAAATTGATCAAATTTTGAACTTAAAATTGAAAGAATTATTCGCAGATTTCATTTGGGTTTATTCTGATGAATTATTATTAGAATACAAAAGACAACAGATTGAAAAATTTCTACCTAAAGATGCAATCTATATTCCACTAACTAAGAAAGAATGGAACTATTATCAAAGTAAATACCCACTTGAATCTTTTGATTTAGCAGACCAAGAAATCGTAATTCTCGGATTGCGGGATGGAATAACCACAGTAACTGGGGATCGTGATCTATTTCATTTAATTCATGCTCTAAAATTACCTGTTATTCAAATATGGGCATTTCTCTTAAAATTAGTTGATAATAAAATGTTATCAAAGAATAATATGGCAAAAATCATTAATTATTGGGTAAAAAGCCACCAATATTCTAAAGGTACGATCAAATTGATGAAAAACATACTTCAAAAAATTTCATAAAGGAAATTTTCTTCTTGAGTGAGCTAAACGATGTAAAAAAACGATTTAAGTTCAAATCTTGGATACGAGAACCAACCTCTGAAATATTTCTATTGCAAAATTTATTTAATTGCTTACTGATTTTTTCTTTGGATTTCAAAGTAAAATCAATATTTAAATATATAAATATAGATTAAAATATAATATGGAAAAGAAATTGAAATCTTTGATAGATTCATATTATTCTATAAATCCAAAAATTGTTACTCCTATTCGCCTTTTAATTCTAAATTTACTTAAATTTCATAAGGATGGGTTACAATTTAGAGAATTTAAAGAGGCGATCCAAATATCTGATGGAAATCTTTATTCAAATCTTGAAATATTGAAGGGTTTATCACTAATTAATTCTGAAAAGGTAGATATTGATAATAAATCAATTGAAATATATTCATTGACTTCAGAAGGTCTTATTGAATTAAAAAAAACCAATGAATGGTTAAATAACTTACAAGATTTTGGTGATCAAATTGAAAGCTGATTATATTAAAATTCTAAAAGCGATGAAACAATTAGAAATTCCGATAGAAAGACATGAATTAAGAAAAACAAATAGAATCTTTATCCAAAAATTCACATATATTTTAAAGAAACTTGGATTTGAGTTATCCAGTTATAATGATTACAATTTTTATTTAAATGGAGTATATAGCCCTCATTTAACTCAAGATTATTATCAAATTCCAATTACTTCAGTTAATGAATCATCAATTTATCTCAGTCAGAGAGAATTAGACATTATAGAAAAATATAGAAACAACATTTTGGAACATCCCTACTTTAAAACTCACAAAATAGAATTTCATGAAGCCTTAACCACAATTCAATATTTATATGAGAAATATCACGAGTTATCTGAAAAAGAACTATTAATTACTGCTAAAAATTTAAAGAATCATTTATCACGGAAAATCTTAGTAATATCTTTGAATGTAATTAAGAAATTGAAATTTCAACAAGATATGGTCACTCCTGATCTGAAGGAAGAATTTGCCCTTTGGGATTCATTAAACGATGGTGATTGAATGGTAAATTTATTTAAAAAAGAGATATGGAAGATAAATCTTCAGATGGGTTCTCAATCTATAATTGGTCATGAGCAAGGTGCTACAAGACCTTGTGTAATAATGAAAGTATTACCTGCAGTTCAATTAGCAACAGTAATTCCATTAACTCGTACTTTAAGTATATTAAGATTTCCATATACCTTAGAAATTCAACCATCAACACAAAATGGATTGTCATCCACCAGTATTGCTATGATTTTTCAAATAAGAAGTGTAAATTTTCACCGTTTTCGTTCAAAGTATGGTATTCTTGAAAATGATGAATTTACGGATATTCAGAACTTAATTTCAGATTTCATTCTAAATTGAATTTTTAGTTTTAGAATTTCCTCTTATATTTACAAATATTTTTAGGTGCATTAATAAATATATCACAAGATGGAATCACCTAAAATAAAAGTAATCTTTCTAGGTAGACCCGGAGTTGGGAAAACTACATTACGTAAAATCTTCTTTGACCAGCAAAATCCACTTAAATTACTAAAGCAAACCTTTGAACCGACTCTTGGTGCAGAAACACAAGTGTATAATTTTGGAATGGAAATTGCAGTTCATGATTTGGCTGGACAAGAATTAAAAAGATGGTTAACAACTGATGATTATATTTTAGAAGATGTTGATGTTGTCATTTTAGTGCTGGCTGCAACAGACGAATGGGAAGAAAATATGGAACTATTTAATAAGGTAAAAGAGATTCTTCAATTTAAACATATTTCAACCACGATTGTTGTCTTTTTCCATAAAATCGATCTTTTAACAGGCCACCAATTAACTGAACTTCAAAAAAATTTGGTTGAACTTCGCAAAACTGCTAAGTTTAATATAGATTTTTTTACCACAAGTATTCAGCAAAAATATATTTATGATACATTCTATGCTTTTATTCGAGCATTAAAAGCTTCTCTATATAAAATAAGGAATTTGGATTATTACGACTTCTTCATAAAAGTTGAATTGATACGATATTTCATTACTCATGATCAAGCAGATTACAAAGAATTAGAGGAGCGACTGCGTATCAAACCGTTGGAAATCTTGGCTTTTATCAATATATTATATAAAGATGGTCTTTTAAAACAAAATCGAAAATTAAAGACAATAACTGTTACAGAAAAAGGATTGGAAATACTGGAACAAATTGATAAAGGATTTCTTCCAAATGTGAAAGAAGTTATATTAGCAGAAAGGAATTATATAAAAGGGGTAATATTAGCTGAAAAAAGTGGAATACCTTTTTTTATATATGAATATGCTCCAGGGTATTTTAAATCTTTAATTACAGATGAACGAAGTGCATCTGAGCCTGGTATTATTTCTATGTTTTTTGCTCAAATTCTGCAATTTGGTCAAACTATGGATTACAAAGGATTAAACTCCTTTTATTTAAGTGGACATAATCTACGAATCGTTTCGCGATCCTATCGAAACTTAATGGGAATTTTCTTAATAGACAGAATTGAAATGGATCAAGGTATTTGGAAGTATTTTCATGATTTTATGCAGAATTTAAATAAAGTTTATGGAGAAAAATTGCAAAAATTCATCGATCAACAACAATTAATTACAGATTCAGAACTTGAAAATCAATTAAAACAAGACATTCAATATTTAGATATGGTATTAAAATCCCATCATCAAAATAAAACTCATTTTTCAAAGAAAAAATTACTCGAAATGTATATAAACTTAATGCAGGAAGAAAAAGATAGTGTAACATTATCAGAATTACAATCTATTCTGTTCCAATATTTAATAATGGAAAGCCCAGAATCATTACGTGAAATTTGAGCTTTTTTTATTTCAAAAATTATATTTCATAGTTTTCATGCAAATACCCTTCTAAATGCTGAATTTTGTTTGTAATAATGTAGTATTCACGCAACAAATCTTGATACGACTTAACAAATTCTGGATTGCTGATTACACCACGATCATATTGATATTCCAACTTTTGAAGAGTATTTTGAAAAGCATACTGATCACTTCGTAAACGTTCCAATTCTGCTCGAATATTCATTTCTTCAGATGAAAAAGGATCACTATTCATTGATTGATCAAAACTCTGGAACGAAGATGCTTGGAATCCAGATGTACCAAATGGAGCAGATGAATTTTTGCGAAAAGGTGAATTTTGAGAAAATTGTGATCGTTGAGAAAATGGACCTGGTGAAGTAAATGGAGGACTTTTGAAATTACTCGAATTATCAGAATTATTCAAATTGCTATAATTGTTGGAATTCTTGGAATTGCTAAAATTGTTGAAATTGCTGAAATTGTTGAAATTGTTGAAATTGTGAGAATTCTTAGAATGATTGAAATTGCCGAAATTAGCGGATTTACTAAATTTACCAAATTTGTCTGAAGAACCAAAATATGTATTTCCATAATTATTAGCTCTTGGATCTGGTTGTGATTGACCTGCTCTAAATCCTTTTTGAGAGGAAGGATCAGAATAAAATGATGTGTTATTTTGATTAAATTGAGAATAGTTAGAGCCATTTGAATAATAATTGTTTCGCGATGAATAAGAGTTAGTTTGTCCAGAATATCCATTCTGCGAAAAAGTATTAGATGCTCTTCTTGGATTAGCTCTATTCTCGCGGTAGAAACCTCTTCTTGGTCCCCATTCTCTATTCATTTGAGATTGAGTAAAACCTGGATTGTGAAAATTACTGTTATTGTTGTTATTATTTTGAAATTTTGATGTATAAAGATTATAGAAGTTGTTATTCCCATATTGATTATTGTAATGATTGGCGCGAAACATTGGAGAATTGAAGAAATCTGTGTTTGCTTGACTGTCATATCGAACTTGACCTCGATTTTGATAAATTCCATGATAACCCACTAAATTATAAATTGCATTTTCCAATTCTTCACTAAATAGTTTAGTTGTTAGTCGATATTTTATTAGTTGTTTAAAGTGAGTTTCATTAATTATGTTTTTTACTTCAAATTCTTGAGCGCGTTCAATCCAATCAACCATGATTTCCCTTTTATTTTTTGAAATAGAGAAATCATACATAGAATTAAGGAATTGAAGAGAAACTTTCTTTTTCAACCTACCTTTTACTTCTGCAGCCTGTAAATCACCCAATTGGACAGAAAATAATAAAACTGTGCGTTTTTTGAAAACCCCTTGTTCGTGATAAAAATAGATCCGCTTGCTGGTTATCAAAATAGTACCATTTTTATTTGAATATCCTTGTTTGTCATCCACACCTGAAGATAGTTTGCAGTTTAAGCCATAGACAATTTTTTCATCATTATCTAAATGCAGTTTGGGAAGAAATTTATTAAATAAGGACTGCATCCTTTCCATGAATCCAATTTTGTCTTCTAAAGGTTCTAATCGAGTGAATAAGGGTTCAACTTCCGTTTTTGCCAATTTTTCAACTTTAAGGCGTTCTCTTTCAAAATGATTTAATATTTCTGAAATATATGTAAGATTTGATGGATGGGTTATTTGAATCTCGTTAATATAATGAATATTCCGTTGAATTTCTTGAAAAAAACGGTTTGCTTGATCATATACTCTATTTTTTCCATTATCAAATAGCTTAAATAACAGAAGAGAATCAGATTCCAAAGTAGGATAATGATAACATTGGGGATATTCTTGGCGAAGTTCAAAGATTTTATTCCGGAAAGTCTGAAGTTTATCTAAAATAGATTCAAATGGAGTTAAAAATTGGCGGGTATTATTTATTATCTGCTTATAGGTATCAGTAAGAGCTCTTTGCTTATCTACTATCCGAACAACTTGAGTACTTTCACAACTTGGACATGTAGGCAAAACTTTATTAGCCATTCTCACTTCATGCCCTCCACAATCATCACAATAAGGACGATCGTATTTATCGAATGAAATATTTTTACTCCCACAGGATAAACAAATATACTGCTCTTCTGTCCGCAAATCAACACAATCTTCACAAAAAACCTCATGACAGCTTTCGCAAATATATTGAAGATTAGGGTTTTCATTGCAAATTGGACATACTTCATTCGGATAAATGGGCATATGATTTGACAACCTATTCTCTAGCAGATCTATAATAAAAACACTCATGATGAATAAAAAGAGTGTTAATTATTGGGATAAGACGGTGATAATATCACATCAATGATAATGCAAAAGATGATGAATAGCAATTAGAGAACGAAGTTAAATTCTTTAATTTCTGAAATTTATTTTGAATTCAGAAATAATATTCAAGATTTTTCGATTGAACTATTAAAATTATTTACTATAATTAGCAAAAAAAGAAAATATTTGATTAATTTTGTTTTATCTTTATTTTATCGGATAATTTTCACAAAAGTTCCAAAAGCTTGCCCAGGTAGACCACCATTCTTAAAATGAGCGCATACTGCACCATTATTTCCATGAACTCGGGTAATTTTAGCGGTTTTAAGCTTTCCTGTTGGAGTCTCCCATGCAATGGTGTGTCCAAGTAAAATTCGAGCAGCTTCTTTTCGAGTTTCGATTCCAGGAAATTGTAAGACTGTAAAACGGGGATGTATAATTTTTTTTGATTTCCGATAATTTACAATGAAACCTTTTTTTCCAATAACAATATCTTCAGACATACATAAGACCTTTATTAATTGTTAGAATTAAGAAGATCAAATCTCCATTTATATTAAATTTTGTGAATTGAGATATTTTTCAGCAATTTCAAAGATGAACCGAATAAAAATCTATTATGAGAGTCTAAATGTTAAAAAAAAATTAATAAAAAAGATTGTAGATCAAAAGAAAAGAATTTCTTTAATCGAAAATACTAAGTATAAAGATCGCGTACAGGTGCGACCCGCTGGTGGTGGACATCATCAGTTTTCTTTGCAATCTCCATTAAATTCTGTTTTATTTGATTTGCCTGCTCATAAAGTTGCTGTAAAGTCAATGGAATACTGTAGATTTCTGAAATCTTTTCTAATATAGCTGCGGCTCCCTCTGGATTTGGAAGTTGAGGATTTGCCGGTGTTAAAAAAACAGCTCCATTAAGTTGATTATTTAAACATTCATTTAAAATGGCGGCTTCTGCACCCATTATTAAACCTCTTGGAGGGATTTTAATTCCGTGGTTAAGAATTTTTTTCATTATTTCTTTTTCTGCAGCGGCATATACTTCAACAGGACCCGTTCGAATAATATTATTATCAGCCATTCCTTGAAGACAAATTACATCACGGATATCTTGAAGAAGTGCCCATTCCATGAGAGTGCGCGCCAAGTCTCGGTATGAACCTTGATTGAATGGAACTTCACAAATTGAAATCACAACATTATGCTCTTGACTCCAATAAAGTCTAAATGGATGCTTAAGAACACCCTCATAAAAAAGCGTAATTGGGGGTAAATCCTCACTGAGAATATAACCAATTTGAGTCATTTTTAATTGGTTTATCATTTCATTTGTTACAATTGTGCCAATCATACCGACTCCTGTAAAACCAAGGATAAATAATGGAGGAGTATCAACTTTTTTTAGAAAATCGCAATATTCGCTGTATATTACTACACGAGATGCTTTTCCTTCTAAATGATCGGCGCATCGAATATCTACTTCCTTTTCTTCCATTTTTTCATTTTTATTTTCATTTTCAATTTTATTTTCTGGTTGGTTTGACATTTTTTCACCTATTAGGTATTAAAAAAATTGTGGCTAAAAAGTAACCGACCATAGTTATTACGCTTAAAAAAAAATAATTAAGAAAAGAAACTTAAGTAAATTTCTTTCAATTTTTTTGATACAATGCTCCATCTAAAGTATTTTTCAACCCGAGATTCTGCATTTTCTTTAATCTTATCTGCGTAAAATGAGTCATTCTGAATCTGCTTTCGGAGCTGAGCATTGATAATCTTACTTAAATATGCAATTTTTTCAGTTTCAGTAAATAGAGGATCGGAATGTGCTCTTTCTGTTATATGCATAATACTTAATAGAGAAACCAACGCATATGATAATTCTTTGGGTTGATCAATTGGGACTAATAATCCAGTTCCACGAACAGGATCTTTATCTAAAGACACAATCGATTCTTTTAATCCTCCTGCATTTGTAGCAACAACAGGAATTCTTGAAGCCATTGCTTCTAAAGCCACAATCCCAAAAGGTTCCCATCTACTAGGACAGCAGTAGACATCAGCGGCTAAATGTGATAAAAAATAAATAGTTCCTGCAATTCCAAATATGAAACGAATATTTTCTGGATATTGATAAGCTACTTTCATATAGGAAGATAGATCATCTAAAGTAAAAGCTGATGGAACCATTAGAAACAGAAATTTTGCATTAGGAAAGTGTTTTAATACAAGAGGTATAGCAGAGAGTAAAGTTTCGATTCCCTTTTGTCTCGATACTCTTCCAGTGATTAAAACTAAGGGTCCATCCTCAAAAAAATTGTCGACCCTGCCATCTGGATGATAAGGGGGTTTTGAAAATTGTTTTTTTATGAAATTTAATACTTCTCTATCGCTGATTTTTGGTTCAGATGCTGGTAATCCACCTATTTTTTTTGTCAAAAGAAATTTCCGAAAATCCCATGATCTCAAAGTATTAATATCAACTTGTGGTAATTCTTTATGAAATTTGTCGAAAACATCAGTTACAAGAGAATTATAAGACCAATCACATCCATTCCAAGTAAAATCACATTTTTCTTTTATTAAAGCACCACCACAGTGGGGAATTATATCAGAATGTAAAAAACTTTCACTTACAGCAATAACTTTATCTGCCAAAAGGCACCCAATTGTTTCTAAAGTCGGGAACTCGGAAGAACCATTTTGAGCAAGGTTATAAAATTCACGCATAGTTAACATTACTCGAGAATCTCCAATTTGAGCAGATATTTTTTCATTATTTACCCCAGACTCCCAAAAAAATTGAAGATTCTTTCGAGGCCAAGTTAATAAATGCATAGTAATCACAGTATGAACATCACGCTGAGAAAGAATCAATTGTTGACGGCAGTTAAATAGAGCAGCAACTGGATGATGGTCATGAATATGAATTATATCTGGAAGATCTTTAGGTCTTTCATCAATGCAAAATCTCATAAACTCCTTCATTGCCAAAGCAAATAGACCTAATTTTGCATTTAATGTTTTTGCGCTGTAAACTTCACGGCAATTTAAAATGTAATCAGATAATGGATTTGTTCCAACTAAAAGAATTACTGGAACACCTTTAAATTCTCCTTTCCAAAATTCTACTTTAAACAAATTTTCATCTGAACTGTTATTCGATTTAGCATCATTTTGTGAAATAATATTAAAATAATTCCGATTTATTGAACCAGAAGCAATATAAGTTTCACCATTAGAGCGAAGAATAGGATGAAGGGATAAACTATTTTTCATTATTTCATGACGCCCATGAGAAGGAAGAAATACAGTTAGGTTAATGTCTGGAGATTTAGCAAGATTAATGCATTGATTCGCAGATACTTCTCCTAAACCACCAACTTTGGCAATTCCTGAAAATTCAAAGGCAAAAACCCATATTTTCTTTGCATCAGAGCGATTTATTTGAACACTCATTATAAGATCCTTCGATATTGTTTCTGAAAAATTTTTGTAATTGTATCTTTAATGAAAATTTAAGTTCCAGAATTGCTTTTTGGAGTGAATTCATCAAAGTTCTAGGATTTTTTTAAATAATTTTCTGTTCTATACCTTCTATTGTATAGAGGAACTGAAAAAAATGATTTCACTTCTTGTTCTAAAAGTTGAAGGTTAAATGGAATCAACCGCATTTCTCGTTTTATCCAATCAGAAAGAAAATTCCTATAATGTCGAAATCGAAAATCCATTAAAATAATTAATCCTTTATCATCCATTTTTCGAATTGGCCGACCACAAGCTTGATTTGATCGCTGCATAGCAGGAACAGTATAACCAAAATCTCTTCCTTGTCCAGGAAAAATTTTATTATAATAAGCGATTTTAGCGTTTCCACTTGGAGTAGGGCGTTGGAATGGAATACCCACAATGACAACAGTATTCATAAAATCCCCGGGGAAATCTTCTCCCTCACTATTACGACCTCCACAGACACCTAATAAGACACCTCCATCAAATTTCTCATGATGACTGCATTCTTTAAATTGTTCTAACAAGATATCATTATCAGAAGCTGTCATTTCTTTTTCTTCGCGAAAAGGTTTTTTTTTGCATTTCTTTACTATATCTGCAAACCCTTCACGCCATAGGCCTTCAACCACTTCATAAGAAGCACAAAAAACCCCGACATTTTTTGGAGTATTTCTGATAATCGGAACTAAAGCTGATAGAATGTCTCTAAACATTGTGGGAGTGCGATCTTCGCCTCGAGTAGTTAAGTATTTGGTAATTAATACTTTTACATTTTCTTTTGGGAAAGGAGGGGACATTTTCACAATTTTCAAAGTTTTACCGCTTTCATGCAGACCAAGTAAATGAGTATAGGTATATGGATGGAGAGTCCCAGATAAAGATAGAGTAGCAAAACTTTCCTTAAAAATAGGATCTGTAATATAGCGGGGGGAAAGGCATTTCAGCTCTAATGCAATAGTTTTGCCTCTTTTAGAATACTTACTAGTAAAACATGAAAAATACGCAGGATCATCAATTGTCTGAATTAATTTTGTAAAATAGGAGACGATTGGTGCAATATAATCACGAGGCGTTCTTCCTTGATCGATTTTTTCTTGATTAATTGCTTCCCCATATTCTCTTAAGTCATCCAGTAGATCTTTTAATTCTCTAAGAGATTTGAGATGATTTCCATTCAATATATTCTGAATAAATTTTGGAACATCAAATTTCGTCTCATCTTCAATTCGATCTTTTAGCTTACTTAGAAGATCTCGACAAAATTTTACGAAATTAATGAGATTATAGGTCGCTCGAGTAAGTTCTAAATCTTTAATAGCTTGTCGCAATGTAAATGGAGTAATTCGATAAGAGTTTATCCCGTTTGCCATTTCTGGAAGATTATGACATTCATCCATTATAATTATACAATCAGACAATTCACATCCAATTGTTTCTAAGAAATTCTCACGAATATTTGGTTCAAAAACCCATTGATAATTACAAACTATGATTTTCTCATTCTCCATTAGAAATTTACTTAAGAAATATGGACAAAGATCGTCTTGTTCTGCAAATTCAATTAATTCTTGAGCGTCCAGAGGAATAGAAGCGAGATTTTTCATTTCTTCTTGAAAATGGGCAGTTTTTCTCTTTTTAAGTAGATTATTGAAATAATGGCAGCGTTTATTCTTTCGCAATTGGGAACAAACCGACATACTTTCACTTGGAGGTAATTGCAGTCGCTGAATGGTTTTATGAGGACACATCTCATTTCTACCCCGTAAAGAAAGGGCGCCAATTGTTTGAGAAATACCAATACGGGCAAAATGTTGAGTAATACTTCTGGTTTCCTGAATAACGCGCGCATTTTGAGTAAAAGTGCGGGAACAGAATAATATTTTTCTCTTTTTATCTTTCATGGCGATAGGAAGAGCAGCGGAAAGAGCCATTATTGTTTTTCCGGTTCCGTTTGTGGCAATTAAAATAGAATTTTTGCCTAAAGCGATAGATTCTGATAATTGTCCAATTACACGCTCTTGATTAGGACGAAATTCCGGATATGGAAAGAAATCTCGAAAACCAAGAATGGGTTCTTCAGAGGGTCTAAAACTATTTTGATTTGCCCTCATCTTAACACTATCTTTTGTTATAATTCGATTTGTTTTGCTGTTAGGTTTTTGTTCTTCATTGTCGATTATCAAAAATCCCCCTTTTATTTGGCTCTAGTTCATTTACTGCATATTTTGATAGAAATAATTATCATATTTTATCAGAGAATATATTTAAAATCTACGAGTAATCTGCTGATAGAAAAATTTTCATCACATTTAAACAAATAATATCAAGAGAGAATTAAAAAAAAAAGATAAGTAATATTATTTATTGGAAGCATATTATATATCCTTACAGCGATGAAAGTTGAATACGTTTTTAATGCCAAATTTGATAATATAAGGAAAAAAACGGCATTAATGGATGGTGTGGGTTATTGAAGAATTTTTATCAAAAATTTATGGAAAACGAATTCTTTCTGGGTTCGTTAGTGTTTGTTACGGGCTTCTTTTTCCTTTTATTTATGAGAGTTGAAGCAAAAATAATCTACCTTTTTCCCATCTTTTCTTATACAATTGCATGTTTTTTTTATAATTTACAGGATCACTTCTCACAATCATATTTAAAAACACCAATTTTTTCATATAATCCTCTAGGGAACTTGCTTCTATATGCACGTCTTAACCTTATTGCGGCAATATTGCAAGAGATAATCGTTTTAATTTGGATAAATGATTTTCTTGCTCATAATCTCAATGGTGAATTATCAAATTTACATATTCTCTTTGAAATGTATGGTTTTTATTATTTAGTTCTTGAAACCCTCTTATTTTCTCTTGGAATAATTGCTACTTTATTATTTTCAGTGTCAGGTCAAGAAATTAGAATTTTCAATCCACTAGATAACGAGTTATTTGAAAAAAGAAATCAACTAAAAATAGAAAATATAAATCTAAAATCGAAAATTCATCCAAAATTAAGTATTTTTATCCGAAATAAATCAATTAATTTAATTATTTTTGCTTTATTTGGAAGTATTCTTGCAGTATATTTTACTTATTTTCTTCATACTGTAATTATTGTATCCAAAAATATTGAAACACCGAAATTTACATTTGAAATGACCCTTATTATTTTAAATAACAATGAACCTCTAAAGATTTCAGTCAGTTTTATAATTATATTCTTAATCATCATAAATATTCTGGCTTTAATTATTTATTTTCTTGTAGCATTAATGCAAATCAAAAAAATAGATCTTTCTACTATAGAAAATACCTTGATTCAAAATAATATTCAAAATAGAATGGTAATAATGCAAATTCTTCATGAAATCTTTGAAAAAACGTAAATAAAATATAACGAAATAAAAAGAAAGATGATTTCTAAATTATTCTTTATCAATTACGAGTTCATAGTCTCCATTTTCAAGATGACGATAAACGACATTGTTTCCCCATTGATTATGGGTATAAATAATATCTCCATCTATTTTTTCTACTGTAATTGTGTAAGGTAATTGCCGTTTTTCACGAATATCTTCTTCGTAGAATTCGTATTCTTCACTTTCTTCTTGAGCCATAATGTGGTAAAAGTCTGATTTAAAAAAAATTTTTGGATTTTTGAGTAAATATTATAATTCCTTTAAAGCATCTAGAATATCAACAATTTTCTGCCCGCTTTCCCGTAATGTTTTAAATAATCTTGTTAGTAATTCAGTTGATCCTGCAAGAGTTTTATACAAAATCATTAAACTAAATTGCATAGGAACACTTAAAATTGCACCAGAAATAATCATCATCTGCTGACTTAATTGCCCATATAGCTGATCTCTCTTTATTAATTGTTGATCTGCGAATGTCTGAGCAGAATCTTCACCAGATCTCTTTCCATACTGTGAAATTTCTTCATATAGATTTGGCTTTAATTCATCAAACGGAATTCCTAAATCTGATAGGGCTTTTTGTGATCCGAGATAAAATTGAGTCAAAATTTCTTCTTCAGAAAATTTTTGAAAGTTTTGAATGAAGGACTCAGGAGCCATTCCAGTTAAAACATCTAAAGCGTAATCCTTTAAATCATGAATAACAGATAATGGAACAAACTTGGTTGAATTTTCTTTGATGAATAGAAAAATATGACCGTAAACGCGCCGAATTTCATCATTCTGTAATAATTTCTCTAAATATTGTCCTCGTTCATTTAAAAGATGAAGACTAATAAAACCGAGAACTTGCAAGAATTTTGCTTCATCATTGGTGAAATGATCGAATAATTCATATGGGCTCATTTTTGCAGCTTTTTGGATAATTTTCTTTAAAGGAACTCGAAGTAATCCTGCAGAATCTTCCATCATTTCATCTAACTGATCAATATCAATTTGATCGGTTATTTTTGCCCAAAGATCATCTGCTCTTGATTCAAATTCAGTTTTCTGATCTAAAAATTGTTGGAAATACTTATCTTTGTCAAATCCCTCAATTAATTCAAAATCAGGGAATTCTTCTTGAGGAATTATCTGACATTGAAATTCAAAATATGAATCTCCATGTAGAGAATTTTTTGTATTTTTTAAAACAATGCGCTGATCTTTTCCTTTAAGTGCTAAAACAAAACTGCTACATTGGGTTAATAATCCAGCCATTAATGATCCATAACAATTTTCATTATAGAAAAATTTGTTCCAAGGCAGATTATCGCGCTCCTTATCCTTTCCGATGTCAAAACTCATGGGATCAACCTTAATTTTATAATTCAAAATTGGTCGTTCTGGATCAGAGCGATCCCATTCAGTAGTATATGATTGCATCGGGGTTCCAAAATATATTTGCCACATAAGAGGAATATATTCCAGTACTTTCTCTGGATTTGAGGGAAACATCCGGAAAACAGCAGCTTGGCGTTGTGCACTCTCATCTGCGGCGGTATAACCTAATTTATAACTTAAATCAACTACCATCTTTGGATCATTTGTAATCTCATAAAGTTGTCGATAAATTTCACGATAAAATAATTGGTAAAATAATGATGGAACATGTCGACCCAAAGCAGTTCCTGCTTTTAATGCAATCCATTTAAATGTATTACTCATTTACTTTATCCTCCATCTTAACTTTGAATTCATGGATGCAAGATTTATTTCCCAAAGCTTTACTTTCTATTACTTCACTGCTTTCAATTTGATATCCCATTCTAGCTAAAATTTCTTGAATCATTGCAACACTAATATTGCATCCTGGAATTGAAACATCTTGATATTTATATTTGCATAAGGCACAATTCTTATCTTCGACATAAATATGATTTCCTTTTTCAAATACATTCACTTTACTGCTTAGCGTAAGTTTATACAATTCTTTAATTAAATCAGGTAAATTTGTTGAGACAGGAGAAATTTCTAAAAAGAAAGTGGCACCTATATTGGTTCCCATTATTTTTAGATTACGAAATATTTCTTCATCGGATAGATCAAAGCGTTTCATAATCCTCTGCAACCAATATAAGGCATTGCGCATTTGATTAAATCCCATTCGTTTTGTGGCTAAAGCCTTGCGAGTATATTCAGATAATGGAGAATCGTTTGTCATGAGAAGTACTTCCGATATCTATTAAAAGTTGCAAACATGTATTGAGTACAAGGAAATATGAAAATTCTAATTTATTTTATTTGGCTTTATTAATTAAAGTAAATTTGATCACTTAATCCTATTATATTTAACAGAGAATGTTGAAATGAAAAAAAAACTTGGACGACCCAATAGAGTATCTTGGAAGAGTAAACCATTTTGTAATCAATGTAAAATAGAGTGGGAAGAGCCTTTCTTATGGTGTCCAGAATGCAATTCATTACTCGAAATTCCTCCAATTAATGCACAAAAAAACCAGAAAATAGACTCATTATGGGCTTTTTCAGGGTTTTTCCCTAATTTTTCGCGATGCATCTCATTAAATGAAGGATTTACATCTATTATAGATATCAAGAATATTCCGGACTTGAAAAAACTCAAAATGAAATTGGAATTTCGTAATCCTACAGGTAGTTTTCGTGATCGAGCAGCTGCACTCCTTGTTTCTGATGCACTTTCGCGAAAATTTTCAGAAATTCTTACTGTTAGTACAGGTTCGTTTAGCATCAGTATTGCAGCATATACTGCTCGAGCTGGACTTAAATCGATCAATTTTATTCCAGAAAATATTGAATTGACCAAAATTGAACAAATGAAGATTTATGGTTCAGAAGTGCGATTTCAAGGTAAGAATTTAGGTGAAACTATGCAAGATGCCCAAGAATATTTAAAAAAACACTACTCAAAAGATTTATATGTTCCACTACCCAATCAGAATATTTTAACAATTGAAGGTCAAAAATCAATTGGATTGGAAATTGCCCTTCAAAATCCAGATATTGAGAATGTAGTGGTTCCAAGGGGTTCCGGCACTCTTCTTTATTCATTATATAAAGGATTTATAGATGCTCGAGAATCAGGATGGATTGATCGAATTCCAAGGATCTTTGCTGTAGCTTTAAAAAAATCAGCAGATTCTCAGCTAGTTGAATCTTTGGATATCAATGACCCTATGTTGTTATCTGAGGTCAGTCGTATTTTACAGGAAACAGGAGGAAAAGAAATACCAATTTCTGGTCAAAAAATGGCAGAACAAGCCATTGAACTAGCAAAAAATGAAGGAATATTTATAGAGCCTGCTTCTGCATCAGTAATTGCAGGAGTACGGAGTATGAAGGAGAATTTAGGGATTGAATTACCTCGTACCTTGACATTATTAACAGGTTCTGGAATAAATGCAATGAATTTATTTGCTTCACAAATGCGGGATGTAAAAAAAGTGTTGTGGGGAGTAACCGCTACTTCTACTAAAAAATTTGAAATACTTAGGGTAATTGCTGAAAGAAAGGCTCAGCATGGATATGGAATTTGGGTTGTATTGGGAAAAAGGAATTCAATTCAATCGATCTACCAGCATATCACTCAACTCGAAAAAGAAAACTTAATTATTAATACTCAGCCAAACAAAAAAAGAGCAAATTTCGAACTTACCGATAAGGGTAAAGAAACTTTTCTAAGAATGAGAGAATTAATTGAAGTTCACGGTCAAAAATAGCACATCTTAATAATAACTATATTTCTAGTGCTTTTTACAATACTCAAGTAGAAACTTTAATATATAGTTGTAACTTTAATATCATGATTCCCAAGATCAAAATTGGGAAGATGAAGTGAAAATCAATGACTGAAAACTATGATTCTCATCCATATAATGAAGACCTAGCACAAGAAAGAACAATTTTCAAGGTTGTTGGTGCTAATGATTCAATTAAAGTCGCAATAATGGCACTTATGACTGCATTAGAAACAGTTGCCACAAGCATTCTCAGTGTTAATATACCTCAAACTAATGGATATTTCAATTTAGGTGAATGCATTATTTTTATTACAGCAATTCTTTTCGGAGCCTATATAGGGGCATTCGTTGGAGGAGTAGGAGCAAGTTTAGCAGACGTGTTTTTAGGATATTTTTCGTTTGCGCCAATAACATTAATCGTTAAGGGTTTGGAAGGATTTTTTGTTGGTTGGGTTTATGATAAAATACGAAAAAATCCGAATAAAGCCAAACGATTTGGAATTAAATTTATTGCAATACTTTGTGGTGCCCCCTTTATGGTAGGAGGATATTTTCTGGCAGAATTCTTTATCTTCAATTTAGGATGGGGTGCAGCTGCAGAATTAATCCCAAATCTTATTCAAGTCGGTATGGGTGCACTAATAGCAATTCCTATCACACTATTACTTGAAGAAATACCACAAATTGATCAGTTAAGAGAAAGTATACTTATGAAACCTTCTATTGCTCAACCGGAGCAATTTCAAAATTGATCACCAATATTTTCTTAATTTGTTTCAATTCTTTCTCTTTTTTACCCTTTATTATCCCTTTTTTGATGATTTAGAATATAAAATTTTTTTCGCTTTAATTTTTCTTGTCATTTTTGGGAAAATAAAAAATTTTATTGGAATTCAACATAATTGGTAGGTAACCCAAAGTAATTATTACGGTGAAAGTAAAAATGAATCAATTTGTGCTGGGTGGTAATTGGAAAATGCAAATCATCAAGGTGGAAGAGGCAGTTTTAATTGCTAAGGAAATTGCACAAGCCTTAGATGATATTACTTTAAAAAACGTTGATGTTTTTATCGCACCTTCATACAATGCGCTTTATTCAGTTGGACAAGCAATTAAAGGAAGTAAACTTAAATTGGCAGGGCAGAATATGTATTTTCGCGATAAAGGCGCATTTACAGGGGAAATTTCCCCAGATTCACTAATAGATTCTGGTTGTGAATATGTTATTCTTGGACACAGTGAACGCCGACGAATATTTGGTGAAACAAATGCCCAAATTAATCAAAAAGTAAAAAAAGCACTTGAAAAAGGATTAAAACCAGTCTTATGCATTGGTGAAACTGCTCAAGAACGAATAGATGGGAAAATGCAAGAAGTAAATAAAGAACAATTAGAAGAATCTTTAGCTGATATTGAACCAGAACAGATGAAAAATATTGTAATTGCTTATGAACCTGTTTGGGCAATAAATAACCCATTTCTAAACCCAAACGTTGAAATTAAAACAGCCACACCTGAACAGGCAAATGAAGCCCACTCTTTTATTCGATCATGGCTAGTCTCTAAATATGGAGAAATAGGAAATGAAATACCACTTCAATATGGGGGCTCAATGAAACCAGCTAATTGTGATGGTTTGCTTTCATTACAGGATATTAATGGAGGTTTAATCGGTGGTGCTTCACTTTCTAAAGAAAATTTCCTACCTATAATTCAATCAGCTGTAAAAATTAGTGAAATAGATAACTGATTTCAGCGTTTTTTTCTTTCTTTCCTCCTTCAAAGCTATGTCTCTCTATTATTCCATGATAATAACACCATTACTTTTCATTTTATATTTGATACCTTTAATAACAATGAAGATTTCTTCTTCACCATTTTCATTGACTTCAGCACCAACAGATCCTCTTTCTTTGAAAAGCATAGCGTTTAGTTGAGTCGCGTTCAAATTATTAAAATTAAGGATATCATGTGGCAAACTCTCTTTATTGTGGCGAAAATTAGATTGAATACGACCAATATTAAATGATTGTCGAATGCGATAAGCTAATTCTTCAAGGATTTCATCTACATGTGATTCTAAATGATCTATCGATTGTAAACCATATCCTTCAGTCCAAACATCTTGCCGTGAGCGATGTTTTGTACGAGCAATAGTATTTACCATATTTATCAATTCATTAAATGAAAAATCACTAAAATTGTCTCTTTTTATCATTAAATTCTCCCTCTTTAAATTCTGTTAATTATTAATTTATGTAAACATATTTATTTTGATTTAATTTTTTAATTTCTTCTTTTAAAGATATAAATGCTTTGATTATTGATTTATATATATTCTTTAAAAAGCTGCAGAATTTTCTCTGCAATATTATCAAGTTTTTCTTGAAATTCTGGCTGGTAAAGTTCAAGATCAGATTGTAATGATTCTGTTAGAATATTTTTTATATGAAATATGACTTCTCTCTGAGTATCTTCATCGAAAATAATTTCAGGCATAGAATTAGGATCTTCACTTAATTTATATGTGACAGTTTGTAAATACTGTGGAAAAGCCTTTTCAACACGACTGAAAAAATTCTTATTTGATTCATACTTTTCAGGATTATCTCTCCTATTAGCACGTGCGTAAATGTATAATTTCATAGCTGCAAGAAACTCATAGAAAAAGACCCTGGCTTCAAAATCGTACTTTTCACAAAATTTCCAATATTCTTCAAAGAAAAATCCTCGTTCCTTTTCTAAATTCTTATACAATTTGAAGAAAAACAAAGTCCATCCAAGATCTTGAGCAGGGTCTGAATAACAGCTCATTTCCCAGTCAATCAATCCAGCAATTTTTGTTCCGTTGACAATAATATTACTCGGCCGTAAATCTCCATGAATAAAAGAATATCCTGAAAGATGTAATAAAGGTTTATGTCCTTTAAACCATTTCCATAAAAACTTTATATCGGTATGAAATTCTTCATGTAACTTAATTTCCTTAAAGGATTTTAATACTTGGGCAACTTCGCTGAAAATATAATCTGAAAAAATCATCCGACGGGTAGATTTCACATTAAGATAGTATGATTGAAATTTTTTGGTTCTGATATTATGCAATTTACCAAGAATTTTAGCTAGATCAGCTAAGAATTGTCGGGTTTCTTCTTGCGTAAATGTATGAATAGTTTCAAGCACTGGTTGTCCAGGTAATTTTTCTAAAATAAGAAAACGGTAGCCTATGTAAGAAGGGTCTTCTTCATAGAGATAGAATTTGGCCTTTGGAATATCAAGATCTTGTATTTTTTGTAGATTCTGTGATTCATTTTGAGCTTTAATGAGATTTTCGTTACGGGGATAAATGCGTAAAATATAGACTCGAGTACTTTCTTGATTTTCAGCATCAAAATAATGAACTACGATTTCAAAAACTGCATTGTTTAGTCCAAATGCCAATTCTTTACAATTTAGAATTTCGATAAATTTCTCTCCTGGTTCCATTAAAACTTGACCACGTCTGCGAAACCAAATTCTGTGTTGAAGATATTTATTTACCCGTTTTCCAACAGCTCTCGAATTTCTTAACCCTAAGGAAATTCTCAAATGACGAATAACATTTTCATTTGGAAGATCTTCTAATAATAAAAAAGGAAAGCCTAATACTTGAAATGAAGATTCTACCACAATTTTTCCTAAAGGATAGATATCTAAATCTTTGATTGTCTTTATTTGTCGTAAATCTAATGCCATTTGATTATGTTTTTTTGCTTGTAAATAAAGAATTAATTTATATTTCCGACTATCGGGAATACGATCTGATGTTGTATATAAAATAGTAAGATCGATTATTGCATTCTTAGCATTTTGTTCAATAATCTCCATCCGTTCAATATCACGGAATTTTTCATGAGAATATAGAAATTTACGAAGAATTCGTCGTCTTTTTAAGTATTTTACCAATGGAGGGAGTATTGAATCTAAATTGTCCAGTTTTTCTCTCTCCATATTTGAATAATCACAAAATCAACCTTAAAAAGTTGCTGTGCTATTTGCTAGAGAATTGAATCCGCTTCTCTAAATCACGAAAAATTCCTAGAACCTCTTTATCTGAAAAATTTGGTGCTAAACGATGAAATTTCAGATAATATTCATAAGCTCTTGCATATTTCTCCATATTATAAAGAATTAGAATAATATTCTTTAAAGCGGTGATATTTTCTTCATCTAAAGCAAGCACTTTCTCAGCAAATTGCTTGGCTTCTTCAAAATTTCCAGTTCCAAATTCTAAAGCTGCAATTCTATTTAATATTAATTTGTTGTTTGGTTTTTCCTTCAAAGCTTTACGAAGATGGTATAATGCTTTTCGATATTGTGCGGAAAATTCATATGCTAACGAAATAGAATAATGTGCTTCAGAATATTCCGAATCCAATTTAAGAGCTTCTTCAAAACTCTTTATTGCTTCAGAATTAGCATCAATCTCAATATATGCATTCCCCAAGTTATTCCAAACTCGTGGATCACTCTTATTAATTTGTAATGCTAACTTATAACATTCAATAGCCTCACGATAAAGCGATTTTCCTTTCTTTTTTGCTAAAATCTGCATGGTTGAACCCATATTTAGATATAATCCATACATTATTCTATCATATTCGATCCCTTGTACATCAGAAGGAATTTCTCGTATTTTTTTATAGAAACTTAATCCTTTATTTAATTCTCCTAATTGTACATAAGTCAAACCTAAATGATAATACTTTAAAACTTCAAAATTCGGAGAATTTAGATGATGAAAAAAGGGTAATGACTCACGATACTTCCCTTTACTATATAATGAGAGCCCTCGTTCGAATATCACTTTATCATCTTTTCCCTTGTATTCAAGAGGGAGTTCTTCTATTTCGTATTTATGCATTAACAATCAAAATAGGTAAAGGAAAAAAAAAGATAAATTTATCCTCTTTTTATTAGAACTCTACTTGTTAGTAAAAAAAAGTTGAAAATGTTGAAGCATTAAATTCCCAGACAATCGGCTTTGTGTAAATATATTCTCCTTTTGTGATGTAAAGTTTTGGAATATATTTCATCCATAAAGGGAATTTTTGAATCATATATCTGATGCGCTGGTTCTCTTCCTTTGATTTTTTGGCGGAATTAAAAAAAGATTTCGATAAACAGCCCAACCACTTAATACAATTTGAGCATCATTCCACCAGGATATTAGTGAATTTTGAATTAAAATAGGAACTGGACATTTTTCATGGAATTTTTCGGTGAATTTTCTTTTAAAATCATCATCTTTTTTGATACTATCTCGTGAAATAATGCTTGTTAGTGCCACTCTCGATTCCCCGCATCAACCTCTATAAATTTTTTCTGTAATTAGTATAATCGGAAAAGAAATTCCTTCCATTTTTTCTTTAATAAATTGTATTGCTTCTTCAGAGAACTTCATGATTATATCTATTGATCCATTAACTTCATCCAATAAAAATTTAAGCCCTTCATTCTTTATTCTTTTTATTTAACTAATCTTAATTTACTTATACATTTTTACTCACCTAATTAAAATATTTATAAAAAATAATTAAAACTAATGATAGTATGGCTAAAAAATTGCACAACCTTTTTATATATTGGTTAATTAAATTTTACTAGAGTTGGAATTCCAACTGCAAAAAAAATAATGTAGTGAATACTATGGCAGATGATATGGAATTAGAACTTATCAGAAGAAAAAAAATGGAAAAAATGATGAAAATGAATCAAACTACTATTCCAAATGAAGTGATCGACATCACATCCGTTGATCATTTTAATAAAATTGTTAATGATTATAAAGATAATCTCATAATCGTAGATAATTGGGCAGAATGGTGCAGACCTTGTTTAGCTTTTGCTCCAACTTACCATGATCTTCAAAAAGAATATCATTCAAAGGGAGTGATTTTTGCAAAACTAAATGTTGATCACCACCAAGATATTGCAGCACAATTTCAGGTAACTGGAATTCCTACAACATTATTTATTCATAATAAGAAATTAGTGCATAGACAAGTTGGGATGGCACCAAAACCTCAATTTGCTCAAGTTATTGATGCAGTATTAAAAAAAGTTCAAAACTAATTGAACTTAATATTTTTTTAATAAACCAAGATGGGTTAATTAGGTAACGCTTATTACGTTCATATATTAACGAAGAAATAACAAAAAGTCTAAATTAATCATCTCAACATGTGCAAGCGCGTTCATCAACGCTACAAAAATTACCCATCTTAAAAATCGTAACTAATTATTGGGAAGATTCGTATGGATACCATAGGGGTATCAATGGTTAATCAAGCACAATTGGATGAATTTGTTCAAATTGTTAGATCCGTTTTTAGGCTAACCAAGAAAGAAGCAGAGTGTTTCTTAAAATTGAGGCGATACGGCCCAGAAGGAACTTGTGTTCAGAATCTTGTAATTCAAACAGAATCTGAAAGAAGCGTGGAGCAAAAAAAGTTAAAAAAACTGCTCCGTTTACAATTAGTTACTCGAGAAGCATTATCTTTAAAAGATTTTCAAAATCGATGCTCAGAAAATAATAGAGATGATTTAATTCCTAGTACTAAAAAGGGATATCTCTATATCTACAGAGTTATTCCAGATTCAGAGTTAATTGCAAAAATTAAAGAGATAACTGATCAGTGGTTAAAAAATGTTAATAGCTTCCTTTTGCCCTTAACAGAAAATTAAAAATTAGAAAAATTTTAAAAGAACATTAGTATTTTTTCGATATGATCAAGTAAAGATTTTACACTATCCTTCAAAGCCAAAACATTATAGACTTTTTCAGGTTTATAACCAACAAGAAGGTAAAAATTTTGATCTTCTTCTCCAACAATACGGTGAGCTAATAATTCAACACCTTCTGATTCGATGGTGAATTCTCCTGCATACAATTTCAATTTTTTTGGTTCAAAAGCTGCAAAAATTTCTTTGGCAGCTAATTTAAGAGCAGTTTGATCAACATTTTCAGGAAAATAACTTCCCAATTCAACCAGATCTTCAGAATAAAGTAAAATAAACTCGATTTGATCTTCAAAATTGTTATTTTTAACAAATTCGCTTAAAATGACTTCTGTATTGTTTGTTAAGATATTATTTCCTAAAACTGCATTTGACATTGCGTGAATAACAGAAATAGGATTAAATATAGAAGTTTTAATTACTTCTGTTTTTAGTGGATGCGCCATTGTTTTAAGTTTTTCTCCAAGAGTCTTTACATATTCTACAGTTTCAGTCTCTTTCTCTAAACCAGGATCAAATTTATGAAGTAGGATAAAAAGAATAATATTTGGAGAGTATTCTAACAGAGCAGTTCGAACCATTTGAAAATAATTTAACGTATCAGAAATTGAGTTTTGATCTTGAATATCCACAACAAAATAAACCTGTTCTAAATCAGAAAAATAAACATCTGCACGATTCATATATTTTTTTCGAAATCGATCTTGACCTCCAAAATCCCATACGATCAAGTCTTTTCCAAAAAAGGTCATTTTACTCCTTTCAATACCTTTAGTGGGTTTAAGTTTTGCGAGAGATTTAAATTCTCGTTGAAATGTACGAATAATACTTGTTTTACCTGAATTTTGGATTCCTAAAATGGGTATTTTTTCTTCTGACATGAAAATAACCTCTATTTTCTTATGAGTTACTTAGTTAAAAATACATTTAAATGGTAATATTTTAACGAATTTTTTTATATAAAAAGAAAACTGTGCTAAAGCCAATTAATCCAATAATATAAAATCCAAGATTAACTACATTTATTCCAGGTATAACAATGACATAAAAACCAAATCTACCAATATATTGGCCATTTGAATAAATATCTATAGCTATAAAGCGCTCAAAATTATCTTCTTCTAAAAATTGAAAATTCCATTCTAAATATTCCATGGTTCCATTGTGAAGAGATAAAATTGTTTGATTAGTTGGATTTTCTTTAGAGAGTTTAATATTTTGACCAATAATTTTTAAAGTCAAATTGCAAGTTTGATTTTCCAAATAAAAATTCCCAACTCCAACTTCTAAAGAGAGAGTTTGTTTATCAGACACTACAATTGAAGAATAATTGGCATTTATTGATGAATTAAATCGACTAGGGATAGATTTAGATATGTAATTTAATTGTGAAATAAAATTATATGCATTTGCAAAGCGAGATTTATTTTGTAAAAATAGAAGATAATGGTATGAATAGTCAAATAAATCCCATTTTGGAACGACTATCATTTTAGGATTCGGAATATACTTATATTGATTGGCAGAAGCAAGAGAATTCTGAGAAGAAAAGGTATATATTGGTTCAATAGCAAATGTTGTAGAAGTAAGGTGAAAATAAATTAAACAAATGGAATTTGATGGAGATTTTCCAATAACTAATCCTTCAAAAATTTCAGATATTCCGGGTAAAAAGGCATATTTCTTCTCAACAACAAGAGTTGAATTCAATATTTGAAAAACCTCTCCATTAAAAGAAATATTCTGAATTAAATTCGAGGAAGAATCCAATTTTAAATAATTTAATCCCCAGGTTGATAAATTATTTTTTTGAAGCCAAAATATATGAGAATTATTTAATGAATCGGTAATAAAATGCGGAAATTGCAGCGATTCAGCAGTAGATGTATTCACAAGGAGAGAGAAATTGTGAAATTGTCCTGCTGTGAGATTGGTATAGAATGTGGTGGTGTTAAACCACTGATAAACATTAGTAGTAAAATTTTCTGAATTAGTAAAATTCGACTCAATTAAAGAGGATTGATTAAAATTTGACCGTGTATATAAAGTAGTATATTCTAACATTTCCAGACGATGAAAAATGGACGAATTATCTTGAGGAGGAGTATAATCAGTTTGTAAAAGAAATTTTGTTTGATGATAATTTTCAAGGCTGAGAGTGAAATCTATTGGTATTATTCCTTCTGAAAAAACAGTCCGATTTGAAGCGAATTCAAATTTTATTTCAGATTCATATGAGACGGTTTGATTCATTAATGTAGAATTGAAATATGTTGCATTAATTTGAGTTTGGTGCATAAATGAATAAGCAGGATACATGTATTCCAAATATGGATTTTCTAGATTAGTTGAATTTAACCAAGCAATATGAGGTTGGTTTAATTCATCGATTTCAAAATGCAAATTTATATTTAGAAGGTTTGAAGGACAAATTAAAGTTTGGAGCCATTCGGAATGATTTGAAAAAAGATAAAAATATCCTACATTTTCAACGCCGACCAAAATTTGTATACTTCCATGAGAACCAATTTGAATTTTAGGATTTGATAATGATTCTGAACGATTAAATATTATCTGAGAATTGATTAAGCGCCATTCAGAATCATAAGTAGATAAAGTAAGGTAGTGAAGAAAATAATCATAATCGACTGAAACGACATACCTATAACCATCAGGACCGATATCAAGATTGAATTGATTTCCAGTAGTTAAAACTTTCGGAAATGACACAACAATCGGATTAACTTTCAATAATGGTTCTTTTGACATTGATGTGGCTACAATCGGCTGGATTTGGGTTGATACAGATAAAATTAGAAAACTTGAAAAGATCAAAAACCAAAAAATGTTATTTTTTTTTTTCATAATTAAATTTCACCACATTTTACCTAAATCTTCAGTATTTATACATTTTTAAATTCTACAATTGTAAAAAGATTATAGAATTTCTGAAGATAAGCGTAATCCTTTAAATTTAATATAAGGAACTTTTGCATTCATTACTAAGCGTGTTTCTTTAGAAACTTCATCGATATTATTAAGCATTTCATAGAAATTTCCAGAAATAATTCCTCCTCTAATAGGTGTGGTTAATTGCCCATTTTCAATCATATAAGCATTATCAATAGAAGCACCAAAATCGCCACTAATAGCATTAGGATGAAGCCAAGGAAAGTTTATTACTAAAATTGCTCTTCTACAATCTTCTACAATTTCACGCAACTGGCGTTTACCCGGCTCAACAACTAAATTGTTTATCTCAATACTAATAGATCCACCACGTTTAGGTTTCAATTGAGCATTTCCAGTCGATTTTCTATTTAGCAATGTGGCATATTTTTGATCAAATAAATAATGCTCCATTATTCCTTTATTAATAATCACAGTTCGTTGTTTTGGATTCCCCTCTGAATCCCAAGCTGAAGTATTCAAACCACCCTCAATTAATCCATCATCGATTAATGTGAAGAAATTTACTGCAACTTGTTTTTGACAATGAAATTTTGATAATTTTTCATAAAAGGCTCGTGCTGATGCTGCATAGCCAACAGTTGTTAAAAGCCCTTTTCTTACTAATTCAGGTGCGAAAATTACATCAATCATTTCATTTTTTTGTGGAGGTTGAGCATTTAAAGCATCTTTAGCTCGTGTAGCCCATTCAGGAACTAATTGATCAAAATTTAAATCCCTTGCAAGTTTAACATAACCACGAGGCCAATATTCCGCAATCTTTCCTTCTTTTTCTGCTTTAAATGAAAATTCATAAGAAAAATTACTTGATTTCTTTAATTTTTTAAATCCATTGCTGTTAATAAGCATTTTTTGCTTTCGAAAATAACGAAAATGACCTGAGGTTGTTTTTGCAGGGATAATTTCTCGAAGATTTTGTTGAATCTCTTTTCCTTTACTTTCAAGAAATGAAACGGGATCTTCCCAAATATTTTTATCATAAGTAATAGGATCAGCATAAGATTTACCTGGAGATACTAAATCATATTTTGGTTCGATATTAAATTGAGTCAGGGCTTTAGCTTGTTGAATTGCTTTTTGAATTTGGGAAGGACTTGTTGCATTTAGATTTATTGAGCCAACACCCATGCTATTTGCATCGATATCTTGAAAAACGCGGATAAAATATGAGAGATTACAATAGTTAGTTTGTTCTTCAATATCTGTTTTTCTATAATGGATTCCATTGATACGTTCATGATATAAATATATATCCCATTTTGTGATATTTGCCTTTTTTATTTCCCGTTCAATTACTTGGGCTAAGTTTTCAATGGAATAAAGCGGATAAGATTTATCGTCATAATTCATATTAATTCCTCCAATTTATCCTGGGCTAACAAAACTACGGTGAGCTTTTATGTAAACTCCTCCATATGTCACTGGTACCCATTCATCTAAGCCTTTTCTACTATTAATTCCAGAAAATTGAATTGGTCCCTTTGAAACTGCATCGATGGATAAAAATAAATCTCTTGCTTGTCCAGAAATTGCTACACCCTTGACGCGTTTCTTTAATTCTCCATTTTCAATTAAATATCCAGAAATAGAATTACATTGCACAGAACCATCAAATTCTTCTATACCATAATCCCCATTCTCAACCAACAAACCATATTGTATTTCGCTGATCATTTCCTCTAGAGTATAATCTCCTGGTTCTATAAATGTATTTGAGTTTCTGGGGTAAATTGGATGCAAGAAATTTTGTCGTCTTCCATTACCGAATAAAGCGTCGGGCATATCTAACATAGTTGCAGTAATTCTTGAATGTAAATAGTGTGTTAGAATTCCATTTTCAACCAATGGTGTTTTTTTATTTAAAATTCCCTCATCATCAAAATAATAATTCCCATATGCACCAGTTTGGGCAGAATCACTAATATTTACTAAATCTGAAGCGACAGGAAGATTAAAATAGCGTTTCCAATAACTTCGATCTTCAACAATGGTGTCCGCTTGAACGCCGTGCCCAAAAATTGCATGTGCTAACATACCTGCTACAGAAGGATCACATATTATGGGTAAAACTCCGCTGGGAGGTAAATCTGCTTGAGCGATTTCAATTGAATCTTTAACAAATGATTGAATTTGTTCTTGAGTTAAAGAATTAAAGATTTCCCAACCACCTTGACCACTGACACTCATTTTATTTGAATCTACTTTACCATTGGATTTTACAACAGAAATTAGTTGAATCCCTAATCGAGGTAAAACTTGTCGCAATCTACTTCCTTCAGTATTTAAAAAAATTCTTTCTTGAATTGAATCTTGAAAATTAATGAATACATTTCTAATTTGAGAATCTTGAGTAAATATTTCTTTATATAATGAATTAATTTGATTAATTTTTTCTTGAATTGGAATCGCTGTGAAATCTTGCTTCATTGAAAATTCTTTATCAAATTCATTTTTTGGAGAAGGAATTAACTGAATATCGGGGAAATAATCCAATTTTGGAAGAATTTGTTTTACTTGAGACTTTAAACGAAAAATATCTGGATGAGAGATCTCAAAATACTTTTTTCCATTAAATATCCGAAAAACAAAACCTCGCAT
Organism: Candidatus Harpocratesius repetitus; assembly: GCA_021498095.1. Taxonomy (GTDB): domain Archaea; phylum Asgardarchaeota; class Lokiarchaeia; order Sigyniarchaeales; family Promethearchaeaceae; genus Harpocratesius; species Harpocratesius repetitus. Next base: position 3,239,001 of record JAIZWK010000001.1, read on the forward strand.
CTTCGGCTTAACATTAGATGAAGTACCACTTTTTGATTGTTTTATGGTTAAAACTGCCATAGAATCAAAAAGAATATCTGCATAAAAATGGGACGGAACCGAATGAATAATATCTTCCATGTGCGCAATGATTTCTTCTTTTGTATGAATCACTAAATCACCGTGCCTATATAATGTAGAATATTAAGCCTTACCTTAAGAGCTTTTTTTGTATTTTCAATAATCATGTTTTATACTTGTAAATGAAAAAGGTAAGTTAAATCTTTAATTAAAAAATAATTTAATTTAGTCTCATTATTCATTTATAAGGGAATTGTGACTCTTAATTGAGGGTATTTTAAATTTCAAAGATTCGAAGTTTTTCATTTTATCATTTTAATTCTTCCGACTCAAATCTAAAATATTTTTCCTTATTTTTTGTCGATTTTACCAAGGTGCCAAATTTAAGATATGTAATTCAAAAATTATAATAAAATCGATATCAGATTGAAGAATTTATAAACAGGATGATAAATTTTTAATAAATTTTTTGAAAAAATCGAGTTCGACAAAAAAAGAATTGCGATATTTCAGATATAAGTCGGATATATATGAATGATATTCAAAAAAGCGTTTAAATTAAAAAAGATAAAATATCCTCAATTATATTTATCATTAAATAATTAATTTAATAGTGAAAAAAGAATTCACTCATTGGTAAAAATAAAACCGAAAAATGGGGAACTTACAACGAAACCTTACAGAAATCCTAAAGAAAAAACAAATGCATTTAAATCTATAATCAAAAAATTTCCAGAACCCCAAAAAAAATATAAAAGAAATGTGAGATCAAAACAAAATGGTTATGTTTTTTCCTTAGCGGGAGTTCATGGAGTGGGAAAAACGACAATATATGAAATTCTCAAAACAAAATTCAGTGAGTTCCACAATATTAGATTATATCCTGAGCGTTTGCGATCTGTTCCACCTGTTCCATTTGGGTCAAAAAATAAGCAGACTGCTTTTAGGGCTGAACTTCATTACCAACAACAAATGATTGAACGAAATCGCTTAGTTGAAAAATTTGTGAGTAATCAACGAGATCATATTGCCATTCTCGATCGCAGCCCCCTTTCAACCTTGGTTTATGCTCTAGCCCTTAATTTACCCAAAATAGATTATGAATTAATATACGACACTTATAATTCAGTCTCTTGGCAGAAGGACTATGTAATTTACTTATATGCTGAGCCAAAAACAGTTATGAATAGAATATATCGACGAGGTTCGTTGGATCCTCAACGTGAAAAATGGAATGAAGATGATTTTAAATATCTTTTAAGAGTACTCAATAAATATTCTGAAATTTTTGAAAATTTCAAGTTAGCATCGAAAAAGAGATTAATTAAAGTAAATACAGAAAAAAGCACACCTCACGAGACTGTCGAGCAAATTATTCAAATAATTTCTGAAAAATCAGGAATCAGATTAAGAAATGTAAGTATTATTCCCAACAATCAAAAAAAATTAACTCATTGGCTAAATACTTCATTATATTAATAATAAAAACAAAAAAAGACTCTTATCTCTATTTTTCTCTATTTATATCTCATTTTCTCTATTTATCTCTCATCTTCTTCAGGAATTATGCCAAATGACATCTCTAAAATTTGGTTTATTTCTTCCATTGGAAGTGAAAGATAATGAAAAGAAAGATCACTTCTATCTTTAAATTCAGTTTTAACTAAATTAGAACTATTTTTCTTTTTATTAAAATGGCTGCGTTGTAAAATTTGAGCACGTGTTATATTTTCGAATCTTTGCTGAAATTCTCTCGAATGAAGAGTAAATCCCATCTCATCTGCTGTCATTTGATATGCGTTTTTGATTTCAATGTTTGAAATATAATAATTGTTTGGATTTTTGAAGTAATTTACTAAATAGTCTAAAAATAATCTTTCTTCCAAACTAGTTCGCATTATATAATCTGTCATGGCTAAAGTATCAATGGAAACTCCCTCAAAATAATATTGAGAAATTTTTCTTATATCTTCGGGAAGTAGTTCCCCTTGTTCTTCAACTATTGGATAAACCCGTTTCAGTAAATTAATACAACTTCCAGGAACTTTTGTTCCGTATTCAATAATATAATCAACTAAAAGTTTGATTGCTTCAGGTTCTAAGAAATTATGAAAAGCCATAATCGATCTTTGGCTTGTAATCTCATATAATTCCGAATTACTAAAAGTATTTAAATGAATTCGATGATCTAGTTGAGTATATTGATTAAATGCATAAAATCGGTTTCCAGTATCAATAGAAGTAAAAACATGCAAATTCTCAGTTTTCTTGGCAAAATTTAATATTTTTCTAATAATTCCCTCTTCAATATATTCAATTCGTTGAAGATATAGAATAATTGGTCTTGCACACCTTTGAACAAGAAATTTAAAGGTATTCCATAAAGAGATGGCATCCCATTGAATACTTTCTGTTAAATTAACTTGAGAATCTAGCTTACTATTTAGATTATGCAATATTTCAAACAATAACTGCCCCAATTCTTGATCTCTGCAATCATTTGAAATAATAATGGGAATATCTAAGCAGTTCTCGCTATTTATTGTCTGAGACTCATACCATTGGAAGATTAAATTTATAAGAAGATTCTTTCCTGCTCCTTGAAGCCCATAAAGAGTCAAATTTGTAGCATATTCATCTTCTAAAGCATCTTTTAAAATCCCATATATAAGTTCACTCTTTTTTCGGCGGGGTACAATTTTTGGAGGAATAAAATTTGAGTTGAAGATTGCACGAGGCCCAATATAACTTGGAATGGAAGCATCAGCAATAGAATTCAAAAAATCGGCGAAGCTTAAAGAAGCTATTGCAGATAAATTCATTTCATGAGACATTACATTTTATGGTAACTATATCTATTTAAAGATCGAGAAAGAGAGAGTTCAATGAAAGTAAAAATAATAGGACTAAATTTCATCTGAAATCTTTGAAATACTAACCTACACTATTTTTAAGGAAGTAATTCTCTTACTCTATATATATAAACAAATAATTTGGATTTGAAAATTATGGCCATGGTGGAGCCCGAAATCGCAACAGAATTAATGCAAGAAATTCAAAAAATAGAACAAGGTTCAGATCTCGAACGAATTGCTGTTATTAGCCGTATCGGAATGGCAATTGCAACTTCACATAGTGATGAAATGGATGCAGATGCAGAAACTGCCAGCAGTTCAGCATTAATTGATTTAGCAGAAAGATTAAGCAGGTCAGTCAATCACGGGAGCCTTCGAGAAATTTTAGTCAAATCCGAACAAGGTTTTGTAATTTTACAATTTATAAATGAAGAATACATGATTTTCGGAGGAATTTCAAATCCACTGAGAATAGGCTATTATATGGAATATCTTAGGACAATCGCCCATAGATTTGCATTTATTTTAGCAGGTAAACAAATGACTGAAGAACTTCGAAAGGAAATTGAAGCAAATCGAGATCGCGATTTCCGATTAAAACAAGAAGCTCGTACACCATTAGCAGAATCATTCCAAATGGATAAGAGTAATGATACAGATAAAAAAGCGATGGAAGGTGTGCTTGCATTCTTAAATGAGTGGGGTGGTGAAGAAGAAACACCCGCTAGTTCGAATAATATTGTTAGCATTGATAATGATCTAATGATAGGTTTGAATAATTTAGATAACCTTGCCCCAAAACCAATTTCGCCAGAACAAGTTCAACAAGCTCAAAAAATAGTCATTAATAAGCAAGAAGCAGATTCTTTGAAGAAACCTACACAACCGCAAAATATGGAAGACATTTTTGCCGCACTCGATAGTTTTGCTTCAACTTTACCTACCAGTTCTTCTTCAAGTTCATCAAGTCCCTCAACTATATCAAGTTCATCCTCAAAATTAGATGAAGAATCTATGGAAGATTTAATCTCAACTCTTGATGAATTTGCCTCAGAAGCAAAAACAACTGTAGATCTTTCTAATATACCTCCAACCACTAAACCAGACACAACTATATCAATCGAATCCTCAATTTCAGCCGGGGGTATCCCAGAAGATATTCTTGCAGGATTAAATGATTTAGCAGAAATTTCGACCACTAAAGTCACTTCATCAAAAACGCGTAAAAAACCAGATAGCTATCCTTATGGAATTCCGATTTATGAAGGAGAAGTTCCTCCAGTTCCGCTAGATGATTACGTGTCATTTGAAATTGGAAGTCTTGCATCAGTTCATTCAGCAAATCAAGATAATATTCAAGAAACCCCAATTTCGTCATCATCCAGCAATCTTTCCAAATCATATACTTCTGCAACTTCAAATGAAATTGAGACACCAACGACTCCAACTACACCCTCTAGTACAAAAGTCCCTGAATTAGCACCAGAATTTGCCAGTTCAGATAATGAAGAAGTTTCAAGTCCAGATTTCGATGCCATCGCTTCAGAATATGATGATGTAGATCTTGAAATTGAAGAAGACGCTATGTTACAAGCATTAGAAGAATTGGATTTTGATAAAATTGCTAAAGAAAAAAAGTAATTTAGATAAAAATGTACTAAAAAGTTTTAAGAAAGTTATGAATTTTTTTAAAAAATGCCCCCCGAACTTCAAATATCTGATTCTACTCGAAGAAAATTAAAAAAAAGATCTCAAAATTTACCTCAATACATGAATTTTAGGAAACAAATAAAAGAATTAAAAGAGCACTATATACCATTTCTATTTTTACCCACTGCTAAAGATCCTATATTAACAAAAAGAAAAGAAGAATTGGAAAGATTCCATTCCAAGAGAAAATTTATTAAACGTTTGCAAAACCCTTTGACTATGTTTGGGATATTTATCATCTTTGTTATTTTTTCTTGGGCTGTTTTTGCGCCTTTAATAATTTCGCAAGGTTTTTATGAAGTTACGGTTGCAGATTTTTCAACATTACCTAATTTACCACCAACAAAAGATCATATCTTTGGAACAACAAGATTAGGTATGGATGTGTTCGCACGATTGGTTTGGGGTGCTCGGCCTTCTTTGTTTTATGGAAGTTTTATTGCTTTCTTAAGTGCTTTTATTGGTGTCTTTTTTGGTTTATTAGCGGGTTATCATTCAGGAATAGTTGATAATATTATTATGCGATTAGTTGATATTATGATGGCTTTTCCTTCATTGATATTAATTGTGCTAATTGCAGTATGGTCGGGTGGAAATGAATTTATTATTTTAATCTCTTATGGTGTTTTAGGATTTGCAGGATATACCCGAATGTTACGAGCTTTAGTATTAAGTGAGCGAAATAAAACATATGTTCAAGCAGCAAAGGTAGCAGGTGCCAGTAATTTAAGAATACTTTATAAACATATTCTACCTAACTGCCTTGCACCAATTATTGTTTCACTAAGCTTCAGCATTGGCGGAGTAATATTAGGATTGGCAGGATTAAGCTTTTTAGGTTATGGATTTGAGAATTCAGCTGATTGGGGGACTGACTTAAATACTGCACATACAAAAATATTTTCTGCTCCTTGGGCTGCCATCGTTCCTGGGTTTGGAGTATTTATTGCCGTTATGGGATTTATGTTAGTCGGAGATGGACTTAGGGATGCAATGGATCCACGATTACATAATAAAAACTAATTAATTAATTTCTTAATTAAAAAAAAGATATCTACTTTTTTTGCTGTTTGTTTTTCATTCTTTTCAATTTTTGCTCGAAAGATTGGCGATATCGCTGCTGTCCGACAGAAGCAAAATAAGATGCTTTGTCCATTATCATTTCACTTTCAGCTTGTTGCTCATCAAGGTCCCATTCATCGATTTCATCATTAATTAATGCATTGACTTGCTCAACATTTACTGAATATTTCTGATTAAGTGCAATATTTCTTTGTAAAGATTGCTGTGCGATGGATTTTGCTATTTCATAATCCCCTTTAGAGCGTAGTTTTGATGCTTTTGCTAATTCATAAGCAGTAGCAACTTTTGGATTAAAAGTAGATTGAAATTTCTTTTCATCAGCTTCTACGGTAATGTTCTGGCGATAACAACGAACATGTTTATTATTTTGAGAATCGGAATATTCTAATTGAATTTGGATAGGAATTCTTCCATTTTGTTTATTCTTTACAACATTTGGTTTAAACTTTAGAAAAATCTCCCGATCTGCTTCAAACGCACCTAATTTTACCGGTTCTCCAGAGCGAAATGATTTTCCTATTTGTGAAATTGCAGTACCTTCAATTTCTTCTAAAATGATATCTTGTGGCATGTAAACGCGCAAACTAGCATTTCGAACAACATAATTGGTTCTTTGTAATTCTCCAAAGGCGGATTCAATTTGATCAGCTGAAATAAACATCATTTTTCCCCCTGTGATATCAGTTACTTCCCCAATTATATCTAGTGCAACTGAATTGCTGCCATTTTTATCACGCACTCCAATCATATCAACGATAATGTTATTATGTAAACAGATTGCTCCAATTTTATGATAAAACTCTCTTGCCTTTTCTCTACTTAATGGATCTTCTTCTATCGATCCCAAACCTACATTTGCAAGGCCATCAGTTAAAAGTAAAACTTTTCCACCCAATGGTTCAGCTTGAGATTTCTGTTTATTACTTATGAAAGAAACACTTAAGTATAGTGCGGGGCCTAAAGCCGTCATGTTTAAACTTTTCATATTTCGCACTATTTGAACCCACTGTTTATATTGAGAAGAAATAGTAGAAAGTTGGTGTTTTTCAATTATCATTTGCATTTCTTCATCCATTTTTTGCTCAGTAAAAAAGATCGGTCCGTCTTGAATTTCAATTTTCTTTTTAGCATTTGGGAATATCCATACATTAGAAGAAAAAGGAATTAATATAAAATAAATATCAGGTGTTTCGGCAGTTATTTGATGTATATTTTGAACCAAAGCATGCTTTACTGCTTCTATTTTGCCACCTGCCATACTGCCTGAAACATCAATCGTTGCGATCAGTATGGGAAATCCAGAACCTGTTTGTTTTGAACTTAAGGAACTGATATCAATTTTTTTTTCATCCCCTGTTCGAATTTTATTAAGAATAAATGCTAATTCTGTTGAATCAACTTTGTCGGTTTGCTGTTTAGATGAAATATAAGCAGAATATTGCTCCATTTTTTCATCCGAAACAGTATTTATCTTTAAACAGAATTCACATTCGAATTGATATTCCCCATTAACTTTCTTAATTCTCTCTATATCAGTTAAAATACAGTTACAATTCGAACATTTAATTGGATCTCCTTCAATTTCTGCATTACTTAAAGAATCAACCTTTCCAAAGTTCAAAGCGGTAATTAAAGGATAATCTTTTATCTCAGATGTATTTTGTGGAATGCTTTTAAAAGATTGTCGAAACATAGATATGAAGAAAAAATTCAGCTATTTAAATCTTTAAGATATTCAATAATTTTTATCAACACTTCGAACAATTATTAGTATCAACACTTCGAACATTTATTATCTATGATATAGATTTTTTAGCAAAATGAATTAGCAGTTCAGATAATTCGAAAAGGTTCAAGTTTTCGACCAATTCTGACACATTTAATCGCATTTCTTCCGGAGAAGCATCTTCTTTTACAAATTTCTGAATTGATTCAACATAATCATCTATTGATTCAAAGAGAATTTCAATTCGATCTACATCTTTTAATTCGGCAATGTCCTTATGTAATCGCGACTCTAAATGTTTAAGCAAACCTTGGATGACTTCTTTTTTAGAAACTTGGAGAACACTTGAAATACGCTCAATTTCTTTAATACTATCTTGCAGTGTTTTATTCCAATCGTTAGATTCTTTATAGTAAGGTTTGATAAATTTATCAATAAATTCTTGATAACACCTTCCTAAATCTTTTGAATCAACGAAAATTTTCGCACCATTAGAAAGTTCTACTTCACGATTAATTTCCATATTTTTGCACCCTCATTCATTATTTTTTTTTCAAAACCCCTTAATTCATAAATTTTCACACATTATATCTCCATATACTTCATAATACTCAAGATTGGAGAATACCTTATCTTTCTTAGGAGCTTCATTGCTAAAAATCTTGTGTTAAAAATAAAAAAAAGGTAGATAGTAATTTGATTCAGAAAATTCGAATTTCTATTGGAAGTGCAGCAGTTTTAGGATTTGTCGACATAAAGACAGATGTTTTACCTACAACATGCTACTTAATGACTTATACAGAGAAAATGTGCAGAGGAGAATGTCAATTTTGTCCTCAAGGAACCAGTAGCCATTCAAATGCAGCACAACAATTATCGAGAATTAATTGGCCTGAATTTGATTGGAATAGATTCTTAGACCAATTATCCTTACTTCAAAAATCGAATAAAAAGTCGAAATTTCAAAGAATTTGTCTTCAAACATTAAATTATCCTGGATATACTGATGATGCTTTATTCATTGTAAGAGAAATTCATAAGAGAATTCCAAAAACACCAATTTCAGTAGCAATTCCTCCTGTATCAAAAAATATATTGATGCAGTTACAAAAAAATGGACTAGATCGAATTGGAATTGCATTAGATGCCTGTTCACCCAGTTTATTTGAAAAAATAAAAAATCCTTCACATAAAGGACCATATCGTTGGGAAAATCATATCAAAGCTATAGATGAAGCACTTGAAGTATTTGGAAAACACCGGGTTACTACTCATTTTATTGTAGGATTAGGAGAATCAGAAGAAGAATTGATAAAAACAATTGATAATACAATAAAACGTAATGTTCTTCCTGGAATTTTCATGTTCACTCCTATTCCACACACTCCTATGGAACATCATCCACGACCAAGTATTAAGAAATTTAGACGCATCCAACTTGCAAGATATCTATTATTATATGAAAAGATTCCAGTAGAACGATTTAATTTTTCATCTGAAGGAAGGTTAGAATCTATTACTGGTTTTTCTGAAGTAGAATTAAATAGGATTATTGAGAAAGAAATTGCATTTTATACAGCAGGATGCCCCGGATGTAACCGCCCTTATTATACTTCTAGACCTGGAAAGGAACATGACGGATTTCCTCGAAAATTATTAGAATCTGAGAAAAAGAAAATTTTTTCAGAATTACAAGACTTAATCAATACTGCGAATCATCTTGAAATTGGTGCAATATAAAAATGGATAATTCAAAGATCTGGCGCCTTATCCCTTTTTCTACTGCAGATGGGTATCGAAATATGGCAATTGATGAAGTTATTTTAGATCAAGTTATTAAAGGGAAATCTCCAAATACAATTAGATTTTATAGATGGGAACCTTCTACAGCTACAATCGGTAAAAATCAGTCTCTTTCAGCAGAAATTGATATGGAATTTGCCACTTCTCATGGTGTACAAGTAGTTCGCCGAATTACAGGAGGAGGTGCAGTTTTACATGATTCTCAAAACGAGATCACCTATTCAGTTATTGTTCGGTTAGAAGATATCCCAAAAATCATAGAAAGCCCCAGAAACTATGATCCAAAAGTACCTCAACGGTATATTGCAATTTTAGAAGCATTAGCTCAAGGACTTGAATCTGTTGGATATCCCATTGATATTGGAAAGATTCACTGCCCTGTTCTATTAACTCAAGGGAAAAAACTTTCAGGAAATGCTCAATTAATTCGCAACAATGTGCTTTTGCAGCATGGAACGATTTTACTTGATGTTAATCCTGAATTTATGTATTCTGTTTTGAAAGCTCCAGTAGGAGTCTCAAATGCGCATATGATACAATCAGTTCGCAGTAAGGTAATTGGATTAAGAAATTTAAATTTGGCTCTGCAGACCAAATTACAAGATGCAGATGCTCTAAAGTTTGAAAATACTGAAAATTCAGAACATTCAGAACAAGAATCAAAAATCATAAATGCTTTTGTAAAAAGTTTTGAAAAAATTTTCAATATGAAGCTTGAAGAAAAACCTTTATCTACTGATGAAATTAACGTAATTTCAAAACTTGTTGCAAAGAAATATTCTACAGATGAATGGCTTTATAAATTTCCCTAAAGTGATATAAATGACAAAAAAACAAATTGAAACACAATTGGATCCATATTTAAAAGCAATTATTAATAAAATTATGGATAAACAATTTGATTGGCATGATGCAGAGGAATTTCTTAAATATCATAAAACTGAAGAATGGGATATGTTTTTTAATAAAGTATTCGCTGAAATAATCTCTCCTGGAACAATAGAGAAAAGAATTAAATGTTATATTCCTGGTTCTGAGTTTCCATCAATTTCTTTAACAGGAGATGCTTGTGCATTGGATTGTGAACATTGTGATAAAAAATATTTACATCATATGTTACCTGCCACAACACCAGACCATTTAGAAGAAGTTTTTAAGCAAATGACACAAAACGGAAAAATTGGAACACTTCTTTCAGGAGGTTGTGATATTAATGGAAAAATAATATACAATCCATTTGCAGATGTAATCAAGCATTTTAAAAACTCGCCAACAGGAAAAAATTTTTATCTTAATTCACACGTAGGCTTAGTAAGTGATTCTGAAGCACAGTTAATTCACGATATTGGAATAGATTGTGTATCCTTTGATGTTAATTTAGATCCAGAAGTTATTTCAAATGTTTTTCATTTGGATCATACACCTGAAGATTATAAGAATAGTTTTCAAGCATTGCTAGATAATAACGTAAGAGTAATTCCACACATTCTTATTGGTGCTAATTTTGGCCGAATAAAAGAAGAAATCACAGCTCTTCAGTATGTAGCACAATTTTCTCCAGAAATTTTAGTTTTCATAGTAATGATCCCTCCACGGCATGCTGGAAAAATGGATTCAAGATTTTCATTGGTTCCCCCAGAAGATATTGCCAAATTAATTCTAATTGCACATTATTTCATGCCATCAACTGAAATATCACTTGGATGCATGCGGCCATATTGGAATCAAGCATTTACCACAGAAAAATGGGCAGTTCAAGCAGGTTTATCAAGATTAGTCAAACCAACTCTAAAGATGCGCCATTGGTTAAAGGAGCAATCATTTCAATTGGATTTCTATTCAGCTTGTTGTTTAATACCAACCGAATTTGAACATTTTGCAAAAAAAGAATAATTTTTTTTTCTTTAATTAAATCAGGTAATAGCTTAATTATTGAATCATTTTTCACCAATATAGTCACTTTTTAACCGAGTTAAAGCAATTGAATAGATTACTTGGTAATTATTGATTTTACTAATTTTCTCAATTCTATCTATATAATTATATTCTCGAAAGTAGGAAAGAAATTCTTAAAAAGTCTATCAACAGAGTATAATGGTAAATCGAATTCATATCAACTTTACTGAAGATGGAGAAAAATTAAAAATGTCTTATGAATTTTACGGAAAGAATGAAGCCCGACTTCAATATGATGAACCAAATAACTTGGTTGATTTTTATCGTAATTCTGTTCAAAAATATCCGGATAATTTAGTAATTGGAGAGCGAGATGCAAATTCAGTATTTCACTGGACTACCTATCGAGAATTTGGAGAACGAATTGATCGTTTAAGAGCAGGAATTGCACAGTTGGGAATAATACAACCTGGCGATAAAATTGGAATTATTATGGGAAACTCGCTAGAATGGGCAATAGGAGCATTCGCAACATTTGGATTGCGCGCATGTTGGGTTCCAATGTATGAAAAAGAACTTCATCATACTTGGGAATATATAATTAAGGATAGTGGAATGAAAATTGTTTTTGTAAAAAATCAAGAAATCTATGAGATTGTTAAAAAATTTCAATCTAACATTCCAACACTTCAAAAAATATTCATTGTGAAGGGAGAAGGAGAAAATTCTTTTTCAGCTTTAGAAGAATTAGGAAAAGCACATCCAATTGATCCAATTACTCCTGATATCCATGACGATGCTGCAATCATTTATACTTCAGGAACAACTGGAGATCCTAAGGGTGTTATTCTAACTCATGGAAACTTTGCAGCAAATTCCAATGCAGGTTCTAATTTATATCCAGAAATCAATAATACAGCCCGTGCTCTTTCAATTCTTCCTTGGGCACACAGTTATGCTATGACAGCCGAACTATACACCTTTGTAAAGGTCGGTGCATCAATAGGAATAACAGATGTTGATCATCTTTCTGAAGATTTAAGCAAAACGAATCCCACCCATCTTATTTGTGTTCCACGACTGTTTAATAAAATTTACCAAGGTATTCATAAAATTATGGAAGAAACCGGTGGAATCAAATATAAACTCTTTTTAGCAGCTAAAAAGGCAGCAAAACAAAAAAGAGAAACCGGTAAAAGTAGTTTAAAACTAAAGATTTTAGATAAACTCGTCTTTTCCAAAGTGCGTGCTAAATTTGGAAATAGATTGTATGCCTCTCTAACAGCTAGTGCTAAAACGGAGCTAGAAGTCGCAAATTTCTTCTTTGACATCGGACTTCCAATCTATGATTGTTATGGTATGACCGAAACAGCTCCAGCCATAACAATGAACTGCGAACGTTATCACAGATTGGGAAGCGTTGGTAAACCAATTGAGTATGTTAAGGTAGTAATCGATAAATCAATGATGCCGGAAGGATCAGAAGATGGGGAAATCATTGCTTATGGTCCAAATGTGATGAAGGGCTATCTAAATAAACCGGAAAAAACGGCAGAAATAATGGTAAAGGATGAAAATGGTATACCAGGAGTACGAACTGGAGATTTGGGAAGATTAGATGAAGACAATTTCCTATACATTACAGGACGTATAAAAAATGAATATAAACTTCTAAATGGAAAATATGTTCATCCAGCTGAAATTGAAGAATTCACAAAGATTCTTCCATGGATTGCAAATATTTTTATCTATGGTGATGGTAGACCATTTAATATTGCATTAATTGTTCCAGATAGCGAATATCTTCAAGCATATGCAAAAAAGCAAGGAATATCCAAATCATTTGAAGAATTAGTAGAAGATCCTAAAATTCAGGAATTAATTAAAGAAAAGATAACAACACACCTACGGCAAAAATTTGGAGGATATGAAATTCCGAAAAAATTCGCCTTTTTAACAGAAGATTTTACACTAGAAAATAAAATGCTCACTCAAACAATGAAATTAAAACGACGCACTGTGTTGGATCGTTATAAAAACCTAATTGAATCTCTTTATCAAGATGTAGAATATTAATTATGAAGAATATTATTCTTTTTTTTCAGAGTACCCAATGAAATAACTTTTTTTACATTTTCCTCATCTACCATCTGGTTTTGGTATATTTTAAGCACGTTACAAGTTAATAGTCTGAGAAAATTTATCCATAAGCCAATCGCGATATTCTTGGAACGTCATTTGGTGATTAGAGAAGATTTGATCTCTTTCAATCTGCCAATAATTGAACAATAAATATTTGCCCATTTCACCAAAGAGTCGAGTTCCATCTCTATTTGACCGCCAAAGTCCTTTGTGAATGTTTACATCACGAAACGCTGTCTCAATTTGCCATCTCATTTTGTAATATCGCTTGATTAGGTACACGAAAGACTTTGAGCGATACTGTGGTGCAATAGTCGTAATTAAGCCATATAATTGTTCACATGTTTCATTTAAACTTAATTGTCCTTGTCGATAGGCGTATTTCAAATCATTTAAATTCTGTTTTCCTCGAGGAAATAAATGAACCCAGCAACGTGTAAATTTTCGCTTTTGGTTCGCTTTATTCTTAGTTCTTATTGTGAAGGTTTGAATCCTCTCTTTATTTCCTAAAATATACTCTTTTTTTGCTTTTTTAAGTTGTTTGTAGTTTTTTGCAGTTGTGATTACAGGAATTCCCCGATTTTTGAATGATTTTAAAATATTTTGACGGTAGTATTCACGATCAATCATACAAACTTTGATTTCTAGTCCCAAATTTATTAACCAATCAGCAGTATTAAGCATATATGGAATCTTTGATTCTCCTTTTGCCACATGATGACATCCTACAAAAAAAGATTTATGCAGTTCATGAATCATCGTTCCATGATAATGACTGATCATTCTGGTTCCCTTTACCATTCTACTACCTTTTATCTTTAAATCTCTACGTTTTCCCTAATAGCCGAGATAAGTAAGGTCAAATTCTAACACGACAGGATGGGTTCTTCGATCTTTAAGGAAAACCAACCGAATCATCTTTTCAAATACAATTCGATAGATCTCTTCTACATTGAAAAGCGTCTGTGTCCGTAACCAATCATTTATTGTGGTTTGGTGTGGGAATGCACGGGATCTACGACCATCATGATACTCACGAGGTTGAAAACCTAAAAATTTCTGTGCCCACCTGTTTAACTTTTCACAAGCATGGTGTACTGAGACACCACGGATCCAACAATAACATAATACTGCCAAAATATCATCTAAATACCATTTTCGACCTTGTCGGGAGACGAGAATGTTAACAGCTTTGCAAACTGATTTCGCAAGATTTTTGAAGAAGGAAATCCTATTGAAAATTGAATAACGTGGACCGAATTGTGGAATTCGATAAACGGCTTGGGTATTTTGAGCCATAGAATTATCCAAGTATCCATTTCTTTTATTCTCGTTGATGCAAATACTAGACAATATGGGTTAATTGTTATTTATTTTTTTTGTCGAATAGTTGAGAACTGATTTCACTTTTTACTCTATAAATATAAGTGTTTGTAAGTTCTTCATCCAATTGTGCCTAAAATTTTTTTTTTATCCATCTTTTAATATATCTCGTAATGGTTCCAACGCAAAATTCTACAAATTCCGATATCTCCCCTCTAAACGAAAATGATATTCCAGATGAAATTGATAAATCAAAAATTTTTGCAAAAGTTTCAGAACTTACTCAAATCGCAGTAGATAGAACTGCAAAAGCAATAGAATTAATTGAATCAGGAAATACAGTACCATTCATTGCTAGATATCGTAAGGAAATAACCGGCAATATGGATGAAGAAGTTTTACGCACTGTGAAAAAGACATACTCACAAATAACTCAATTAGAAGAAAGAAAAATCTTCGTTCTTCATGCTATTCAAAAACAACAAAAACTCACTACTGAAATTAAAGATCAAATCATAGAAGCAGATAATTTACAAACAGTAGAAGATATTTATTTACCATTTAAACCCAAAATTAAAACACTAGCAACAAAAGCAAGGGAAAAAGGGCTCCAACCTCTCGCAGATGCAATAAAAACGGGAAAAATTTCAATTCCCTTAAATAAATCACCAGACGAATTTATTGCTCAATATATTAATCCCGAAAAAGGTGTTTCTACGCCTCAAGAAGCTATAGATGGAAGTATTGATATTATTGCTGAAGAAACCAGTACTATTCCTGAAATTAGGCAATTTGTTCGAAGTGAAATTGAAAAAAAAAATACCGTTTCTGCTTCAATCAGAGATGAAGTTCTTCAAGGAAAAGTTGAAATTAAAAATGAAAATGGAAAAATCATTGATTATCATATTTTTGAAAACTATTTTGATTTTTCAGCCGCAGGTTCTCATTTACAAAATCATCAAATACTCGCTTTGAATAGGGCAGAGAATTTAGATGTTATCTCTTTAAACATTGAAACTTCTGATGAAAATCTAATTCATGAAATTCAAAAACAAATAATTGGTTCTCAAACTGAAAAATCTAATCCATTTCTTCCTTACTATTTAAAGGGAATTGAGAGAGGTTATAAAAGATATATGATTCGCTCATTAAAACGTGAATACTGGAAAAAACTCACTGAGCGCGCCGAAATACACGCAATTAATGTCTTTGCAACAAATTTAAGAAATTTATTAATGACCCCACCCTTGAAGAATCGTTCCATTATTGGAATCGATCCTGGTTATAGAACTGGTTGTAAAGTGGCTGTGATTGATAAACAAGGCAATTATTTGGACAATACTGTAATTTATGTTACCCCACCGAAAGAGAATATACCAGATGCTATGAAAAAACTGGCAGAATTTGTTCAAAAATATGATGCATATACAATTGCTATTGGAAACGGGACTGCTTCAAGAGAAACTGAACAGTTTGTAGCAGAATTTGCAAAAAAAATGAAGAATAAGCTGAAATCAGAAAATCAAATTGAATACGCAATTGTAAGTGAAGCTGGAGCATCGGTATATAGTGCTTCAGCTGCTGCTCGTCAAGAGTTCCCAGATTTAGATTTAACTGTACGCGGCGCGATTAGTATTGCTAGAAGATTACAAGATCCATTAGCAGAATTAATAAAAATTGATCCAAAATCAATAGGTGTGGGATTATATCAACATGATGTGAATCAAACAGCTTTACGAGACGCTCTTGATGAAGTTATTGAAGATTGTGTCAATTCGGTAGGTGTTGATTTAAACACTGCATCACCTCAATTGTTGGAACATGTGTCTGGCTTAAATCGCTCAATAGCCAAGAAAATTGTCGTATATCGCCAGGAAAATGGATCTTTTTATTCTCGCAATCAGCTTTATGAAATTCGAGGATTAGGCGAAAAAACTTTTGAACAATGTGCTGGCTTTTTAAAAGTATTTGATGGCTCAGATCCACTAGATGCGACTATTATTCATCCCGAATCATATGAAATAGTACAAAAAATACTTGAAAAGATAAAAATTACCCCCGAACAGCTATTAGATTCTTCAGTATCAAAAGCAATAGCAAGACGTCTGCAAAAAGTCAACCCAATTGAAATTGCTCAGGAATTTAAAGAAAAATCAATCGATCCAGAAAAAATTAAGTATATTTTAGATCAATTAGCAAAACCGACCTTAGATCCTCGAGATAAACTGGAACCTCCGCTATTACGAAAGGATATTCTTTCAATTGAAGATCTAAAGGAGGGAATGATTGTAAAGGGAACAGTTCGCAATGTTGTCGATTTTGGGGCGTTTGTAGACATTGGAATTAAACATGATGGTTTGATTCATAGATCGGAAATTGCTAATCGTTATGTAAGGAATCCAAATGAGTATTTATCGGTAGGAGATATTGTGGAAGTGATGATTATCGGTGTAGATAGAAGTCGAAATCGTGTTCAACTTTCACTTAAGCAAGTACCTCAACCTGATCGTTCTTAACTTTGCTTAATGAAGCATTTTCATTTTTTATTTAAGAACTTGAAATATTTAATCATCATCGAAGTCAAAAAATACTTCTTGTTTTTTCACTCTCCGTTGTTGATCTGAAGTGATGAATGTTAAATTCTTTCCTAATGATGAAGTTGATACATTTCTATTTGAATTTGGATTGTTTGCACGCAATTCTTCTGTAATAATATTAAAAGAATCATGTATTAAAGCACTATTTTCTGCGTTATCCATATTTTCCATATTTTCCACTTTTTCCATATTTTCCAATATTGTGTCGAGAATGGTATCGTTGCTGGCAATATTGCTTTGAAACTGCTTCTTCATTAATAATTTTAATAGAATTTTTTGAAAATTCCTTTTAACTCTAAAAAGCCATTTTCTGAAACCAGAATTTTGTTTTCTCAATTTTCGTTGGTTCTTCTTCCATTGATATAATTCCTGCTGAATAATTGCCGCCCATTCCGATCGAGGTACTTCTTGCTCATTCAAACGAAATTTCCAACGTTGAATAAAAAGCTTTTCTTCTAAAGTAAAATTAGATTTATTTTTTGAATTCATTCTTATATTTTTTAATACATCATCTATAAATTTTTTTTCGAAAAAGAAGGACTATTAAACCGAATGGCGACTTTCTTAAGTGTTCGGAGTATATCCATCCAATGTCTGCCAATCCAATATATTTTCTTACAATTTGGATTAGAACATTGCCAGTAATTATGAAAATAGCGAGATGTTCCTTCAGAAACTAGAGTTTTAGCTTCTTGTTCTGAAATCGATTTCAAGGAAGAATTGCATTTGGTACAACGTGGTTGGAATGGAATTCTAATATTTAACGAAATATCTTCAGATTTGTTTGAAACTTCTATCATCTCTTGCGAATCAGGTGCATCCCATAAATAATTTTCTGGTTTTATATCAAAAGTTTTAAAAAAGCAGGTAAGAAAATCAACCACGGTTTCAACATCGCAGTAAACCCCATATGGTAAGGTTTTTGAATAATTTTTTGATGAAACGGGGTTACATCGTTGATACAGTTGAAAATCCCGAGTAATCAAAATTCGTTGTGTTTCTAGAGCAATCTTTAGGAGATATGAATCATTCCAATGAGAATCGGCAATTTCAGTATCAAATCCCAGTAATCGTAGAAATCGCCCAAATTTTCCAAACATTGCATCTACAATAAATCTTAATTTTTGCTTTGGTTTTTGATTTTGATTAACTGAAATATCTACTCATTCCCATGTTATGTAATTTTTTTTAACTATTATAATAAAATAAAATGCTCACATATAAAGCTTGAAATATCTAATTCACCCATTTTTCTATATATTATAAAATTAATAATAATCAAATAGTTGAAGAGTATTCAAATGATCGATTGCACTTTTGCACATCTTCCTGGAATTCGCAGAAAAGGAGAAATCAGGCTGTGGCAAACACATATAAAGAATTGGAAAGAAATGATTGCTCATTCCCATACACACCCCCATTTTACAAAAAAAACCTGGTCGACCAGCCGTAAAGAAATTATTAAGTACCAAACTGCATTAGAACAGCACGATTTCCTTTTTTTAGCCAATCATATTCCAGAAGAGTTACAGTGGCGGATGATTCCTGATTTATGGGGTGATATTCTATTTTTAGATGTAGAAATGTCAGGTTTGAATCTAGATGAAGATTATATTACCACAATTGCAACATTTAATGGAAAAACACCAAAATATTTTGTAAAAGATCAAAATTTATCAGATTTTCCGAAATATTTTCAACAATTCTCTGCTTTTTGCACTTTTGATGGTGAACGCGCCGATCTTCCCTTCATTTTAAAGGAATTTAAGAATAAATTTAATATTGAATCATTATTACCCCCAATTCATTTTGATCTATTTTCCCTCAGTCGGCGTTTAAAATTACACGGAGGTTTAAAAGAAATTGAAACTCAATTTAACCTTTCCCGTAACAATTTAATAGGTCTATCAGGTGAAAGTGCGATTATATTATGGAAAAAATATCAGAAATCAGGTAAAATTAATTATCTGAATACTTTAATTGCTTATAATTTAGCAGATGTAATGTTTCTCCCAAAATTACTACAAGAATTTTATAATCAATTGCGGATAAAAGCACAATTACCATCAAAGCCGATGACAAAAACATTTGAAGCATTTAGACTTCCCATTCAACCAGATCTTTCAGTTATTCAAGAAATTTCAGAAAAATAAATTGGATTCATATTTGATTCCAGAACAATAATACAATTAAGATAAAGAAAAGCTGATTTCAAAAAATAAAATTCTATAAATTCGAGTTCACTTCTGTATATATGCTCTTTTTTGATTTAGAATTTTATGTTCCCCCAAATGATAGAAATAATCCACAAACGAAAGGAACGTTTAAATTCAATCCCCTCAAAGATGGTCATTTACTGTTGGGAGGATTTTTTCTTCATACTTCCTTAACGAATGCTGAAATATTGAATTCAGAAGAAATTTGGTTGTGGAATTTAGAAAATGAAAAAAGTGTAATTGAGAAAATTTATACAATTTTTCAAACTGAATGGAATTTACGACAAAAAAACCATGATGTGATTATAAAAAAGCGTATTCGTGATAGTGTTACATGTGGTTTTTCAATCTCCAGAATTGATTTACCTGTATTGTTTTTAAAAGGTATGTTACATAAAATTGCACCTTTTGATCAATTATTTCAAACTTTCTTAAATACAAAAGTAATTGATTTAAGTAATACAGCAAGCTTTTTATTTCCAAATGAGCATGTTTTATATCCAAAAACACAGCGCGAAGTCAGTCGTAAACTTCATATTCATGAATCTTCATTCAATAAACCTGCGGGAAGTGATGTTTGGACTAAGTATGATGATGGAGATTATGATATAATTGCTACTCGATGTAGAAATGAAGTCGAAGAAATTTACTCAATTTACTTAGAATTACGAGAACAAATTAAAAAAATTAGTAAAAAAAATTACTAACTTAATTATTAAATTAAATTGCTGCTTTTTTCGCTTGATCCGCCATTGCATCTTTATCGCGAGCTAATTGAACTTCTTCTTCGCTTAGTTGCTGTTCTCGCTGAGATTGTAAAGCTTCATATTCTTCTTCTGTCAATCCAGCCCGTCGAATAGCTTCTAATCTTAATATTTCTTCTAATTTTGCATTCTTCGTAATGCGGATAATGTATGAGATCAGTGGAATTAATAATACTAAAGGAATGATAATAGACCATGATCCTTCATATATTTGCAATTCCACACTCTTCAAAATTGAATCTGGAGCACCAATTAGGTTAAAGAATTGGTAAGGATGGACACTTGCCCAAGCCATTGCAGTAATAATTATAATACGAACAAACATATTAACTATAGTAGAAAACACCAAACGAGATGATTTTGGAGCTGAAGAAGAAGCAGTTAATGCTGCTTTAGCTTCAGGATCTTGTTTGAAAAGTTTATCTAAATAGTTTGCAATTTTTCGAGTATCGCGCATAGCTCCCATTATTTTTGCTTCTTCTCGCTCAGCTTTCTTTTTGCGAATTAATTCAGCAACATATGAAAAACCAACCTGCTCTCCTGATTCGGACATTAAAGAATGAAGCGATAAGCGTTCCTTTTCTTGTTTTTGTCGCTCTCGTTCCTCTTGAGAAAGACTTGCACGAGCTTCCATTTTTAATTCTCGTTTTCGTTCTTCAATCGCTTTTATTCTTGCAATTGCTTTCTGGGCTTCAATGTGCATTACTTCAATTTGATGATTTAATCTTTCTTCGCGCTCTATTGATGGACGTGTTACTTTATCGACATAAGCTAATTGAAACACAAATTCCAAATAAGCAAATTCTAACACTGCTACTAAAAATATATCAGTACTAAGAAATTCCCATAATGAAAGTTGAGATATATCTAAAAATATCCCGCTGTAGAGCAAATCATGAAAAACTATATCTTGAAACCACTGGGGTAATGAAGTAACTGAGATACCAAATAATTGTAGAAGAGACACTAATTGCAAGATAAATAGAGGAATGGCAATTACTGCATTCAAGAATAATATTACTTTTACACTGTCACCAGGATTACTGGTTATTGCACCTCGAAGTGCATAATAAAACATGGCAATAACAAGAATTTGAAGTCCAATAAAATAAAGATCACTAGAAATTGCGGCGAAAAGATCACTTAATCCTTGTGTCGCTTGCTCAATCGTTGGTGATGTTGTAGAAATAGAAGTATCAACGAATGTAAATTTAAACCATCGACCAACTAAATTCTGGAAAATATTAAAACTTAAAGTGCTATAAAAAGAAGAATTAAGCCCAAAAAGAGTCAAAATTCCTAATCCAACAAAATATAAACCGGACATCAAATAAAATAAAAGAATATATAATAAAAAGGCGAAAATGTCTCTTAACATCCCAATAATACTGAGTACATTGATAATATTATAAATTTTGGGATTATAGATATGAGATAATACTGTCAATAACAAAGCCAGTAATGCCACACTACTGACTCGAAGAGTTAATAAAAGATAATTGCGCTCTGCCATGTTTTTTTTCCTCCATTTCCATTTCTGTATAAATTAATCTGCCTTCCCTTTCTGTTTTGCATTTTGATATTGATTTACAATAACATCGAACATATCATCTGGCGCCACCGATATCACTGGAACCAGTAATTTCTGGCAATCTTTACGTACTTGCAACACATGCAACATCATTTCTTCTGAAATTGCTTCAGCTAAAGCTTTATCAATATATGACAACTCTAATTCGTGAATTTCAAACCAAGGACTGAATGGTGCCACTACAACCACAGCATGACCATATGATTTTAACTTACGAACCGCTGCAATAATATCAACACCTGCAACCTCTAAGTCTGTAATAAGAAATACCAAACTACGTTTGTCGAAATTCCTGCTAAATTCTTCCATACTCCAGAAGATTTCTTTAGCTCCTTTCGGACTTATTTCTCCCAAAAAGGTAATAATATCATAATAATGAGAGCGTTTTTGAGATGGGGGCAACCATCGAAAATGCTGCCTATCAGAAAAAGTGCACACACCAACTTGGTCTTTTTGTTCCATGGCTAACTTTGCTAATAACATACCGGACTTAATTGCATATTCAAATTTAGTCGCATCTACTGCACCGCCGCCCATGGATTCACTTGAATCTATCAAAATAATAGTAGAAACATTACGTTCGCTTTCAAACTCCCGAACAATTAATTTTTGAAGTCGCATACTCGCTTTCCAGTCTATTAATCGATACTGATCTCCGGCGACATATTTTCTTAGATTTCGCAGCTCAGTTCCTGTTCCTTTCTGTTTTACTTGATGAACACCAAATGACATAGCCATAGCTCGCTTAGCTCCAAGTAATTCAAGAGCGCGAATTTCTTCATAGGGAGGATATATTACAATTTCAGTAAATGAATTCGGAACGGTTTTTTCCACTGCACTGAAACCTAATCTGTCACGAACTGTAATTTCTAAAGGCCCAAGTTCAAACTCACCTCGTACTCGAGGTGCAAGAATATAAGAAAATACAACGGTACTTTTTGGATCAATACGAGTACTGATATAGTTTTCACCCGCAACTAACCGAAAAGCTTCGGTGGGAAAATTGTCAAATATATCTAAGAAATCAAATCGAGTACCACCAGTATTAACGATACGAACTTTAACATGCATAAAGTCGTCTCGAAAGACACGCTTGTTATCGATTTCTCTAGTAACTTGTAATTCTTCAACATTCATAGAAGATTCGAATGCAGGCATCGAAATTAAAGTTGCAAATAAGAAAAATGCACCGCAGAGAATTAAGAAATGATTATGAAAACTCAATCCTGCTGAAATCAAAAATGCGGCTAAAATAATTAACGAACGACCTTTCCCACCCAGCACGGTTTATTCATCCTCTTATTAGGAATTCTTTCGTATATGATTATATGATTTATGATTGTTGCTTGACTGAACCTATAAATTTGATCATATACGTATAACGTAAGATAGGTTAATGTAACTTAAATAACTTGAGGGTATTTTAAATTTCAAAAATTCGAAGTTTTTCATTTTATCATCTTAATTCTCCCGACTCAAATCTAAAATATCCTTCCTTTTTTTTGTCGATTTTACCAAGGTGCCAAATTCAAAATATGCAAATCAAAAATTATAATAATCGACATCAGATTGAAGAATTTATAAACAGGATGGTAAATTTTTAATAAATTCTTTGAAAAAATCGAGTTCGACAAAAAAAGAATTAAGATATTTCAGATTTAAGTCGGAAATATATAAATGATATTCAAAAAAGCGTTTAAATTAAAAAAGATAAAATATCCTCATAAAGCAATCTTGTATATAAAAATTTACATTATCAATTCATAACCGCTTTTTAATTTAAATTTAGGCCGAAAGTTTTTTGCCCACCTTATAAATCGCTCCCGCAATTCCTTATCTTTAATCTGCTCCGCAGCAATTAACGCATAGTCCATAAATTTAATCCGCTCTGCGGTCCACGTAGTTTCAAACCCGTATTCTTCAAAAAATAGCTTCTCCCACTCCTTATAACGCTCGATATTCTTCTGCTTTCGGGGATGGATGAACGAATCAAAATCATACATAAATTCTTCGCTGTTTTCAAACTGGGTGCAGTCCCAAAATTCAATCGGCAGAAATGAAATGTGAGGTATATGAGGAAGATTTGAAATGTTAATCCATAATTCAGGATTATAGGTAAATTCAATCGGAATCTCTTTTACTTCCCGCAAACTCCATAATTCCAATTTTTCTAATGAGAGGCAGAAAGCCCAGTTTATGGGAATCTGCTTCATGCGGTGCTTTCCGTCATTTTTCGGCGGCAGCGTAATTTTTTCACCATCGAACATATTTTCATAACGCTCGTTATAAAAATCTTCATGAATCGAGATATTGCGCAGTCGATAGCAGTGGGCGAAATCTATATTGTAGTCGTCTAAAACGGCAGTTAGAGTTCTGAATTCCCGTAAATATTGGTATTGGTCACACTTTAGGGGGATTTTAATATTCGAAAATCTAGAAATGCGAATATATTCTATTTTAGGCGGCCATTTAACCACCCGCAGCTGATTTTTTCCAAATATTACGATTTCTCTGCAGTTGGTAAAGGCTGAAAAATCTGCTTCATTATTGGGAAATATGCAGCTATATGCTTCTAATTTATATACTTTATCAACATCTTTCCAATTTTTAACATCAAAATCCTGCCTAACCAGTGTTAATACTAATTTATCATTATAAACATGGCTGTATCTCACATATTTTGGATTTTCATTATGCATAATGCTTCATCCACTTTTTTTTTCATTTACCTTTATTTTCTTATCCAATGTATATAAAAAAAAACGATATTAAAAAATTAACCCACTCTTCGGCGAACTTATTTTTTATCCGACAAATCCCTCAATCGACTCTAAATATGCATCAAAACTATTCATGGCACTTTCATCGGCATATTCTTCGTAGTATAAGCGCATCTCGTTTTTGTACTTCAAAAAGTATGCAAAGCACTGCTGCAGCATCAACAACTGCGAGTTTGAGTTGAATATGCTAACGGGATTTTCAATCTGTGCGTACCATCGGTCGAGTCGGGAGTCAAATTGAATGTTGCCGTTCTCATCCAAAGTGGGAACGAAGTATTCAATTGATTTCTTATCACTTATTATAATTGTTATTGTTTCACCTTTAACGCCGAATGCCTTGATGATACCCTCGAGTCGGTTCCATGTGGCAATGTATGCATTACTAACACCACCTTTTCCTTTCATCATCAATTTGATATCATTGTAAAATCTTTTCTTTTTTAAATTTGAATCTTTTAAATCCTGCTCGGATGAATGCAGTGTATACTGTTCGTAAACCCACTTTGCCAGCACGGCCACCACATCTCGGATGCTGGAGCCTTGAAATTCGGCAAGATTGCGGAGGTTGAAAAAGGCTCGACAGTCTTCAAGTTCAATCAGCACCATTTTAGCGGCGTCTCCACCAATTTTCTCTTTCATCATATCAGTAAATGTATTAATACCATCTTGATTTTCAAATATGTTTATCATGGATAAGCCGTTCTGGAAGGCCGTCCAAACCTTGCGCGCCTTTTCTGTATAATATTCGATATCCTCTGCATCCGCTCCATGCATTCCCACGCCGTAAATACCGGGATACCGCCAATTCACCGCACTGCCGTCTGCTCCAATTAAGTTCAGCATATTCTCAAATACCAGAAAATCCATAACGAAGCGCTCAATTCCATTATTTATATCGGGTCTATTGGTTTTATAATATTCTCTTTTAACCGGGTCCCACAAATCTATGGAAAACTGCGGGATTATCATGGAATAGGGCGAAGGCGTGGTAGGGACAATGTCTTTAACGGCATCTGAAATGGGGGTGCCGAGTTGGAAAAATTTAATTTTATGTTCTTCGTCATTTTGAATTTGACCGACCATACTTCCGAACACCAGCACTTCTCTGCCGGAACCTATTACTTCGCTTTTAGCCATTCCGAATTGTATGAAATTAGCAATAAAGGCGTTTTTTTTGGCACCGATAATGATAACTGGGTCGGGAAGGGCGCTGGGGGGCACGTAGTAGTGATGATCATCGACTACTTTTTCGCTTAGATAGTTTTTAACTCTATCTTGATCTGGAAATTCTAAATTATTTTGAACAAGATAATCGATAGTTGAGCGAAATGCTTCGATATTGGTAAAAAGGGATGCCAAAGAAATCCAAGCTGCCTGCATCAGCTCCTATTCGTGAATTTGGGATGAAGAAAGCAAAGAACCAATACTATACAATTTTGATTCTTTAATAAATTGTAAATATTCGCTGTATCCAAGTCTTTTCTGCAAAAATTGGGTCAAATAATCAGCAGCACCTCCAAGATTAACTGCAATTTTATGATCAGTATAAGCACCTGCATCTTGGGAAATTTTGCTGATTCTACTTAAAATATTTTTAATTCGCTTAATTCCCCAATAATTCCATACTAATGTTTTCAAATCGAGAAATGTTTTTATATTGTGGACAATCCGCCAGTATTTACTTGCCTCATCTGCTTCAAACAATTCCTTTATTTCGCTGATATATTTCAATCCATCTAAGGATTCATCGAAAAAGTGCTCTTTTAATTCTGTGCCGGTGCCGGGAAGGTCTTTATCCAAGCGTTAAAATCAAAAAATAAGTCTCTAAGCTGCTCTGCAATATCGGGAACATTCTTATAAATATTTTTTAATGATGTTCTAATTCTTTGTAAGCCTGATTTAAAATTCAATTGAAGTTGATATTCGATGTGAACGCGCTTGGCTGAGATGCGTGAGTTGATA
This sequence comes from Candidatus Harpocratesius repetitus, assembly GCA_021498095.1. Classification (GTDB taxonomy): domain Archaea; phylum Asgardarchaeota; class Lokiarchaeia; order Sigyniarchaeales; family Promethearchaeaceae; genus Harpocratesius; species Harpocratesius repetitus. The sequence continues at coordinate 3,265,509 of JAIZWK010000001.1, forward strand.
GATGAGATTGTGGTAAAACTTTATAGATTGAAAGCGAAAAGCACGATGAAAGGTTTGCAGTGTGAAGGTATAGAGAATGGAAATCTGTTCTGAATCCACATATTGAATAATTTTTGCTTGCAAACTGTGATCATACAAAACCGATTTTGATGAAAAAAGAGTAAACAGTTCAAATGGTTTATGATGATGGCGGATTAGAAACGATCTTATTAATAATTCCATTAAAATAATTGCGCAGAAGAAACCACAAAATAATCCTATCAACCAATTTCGCAGAATTGATTGTGAGAAAGAATAAAAAATTAATCCGATGCCCAATCCAATGATAAAGAAAAGCGAAGAAAATGAACGGAAAATCCCAATCCATAAAGATCGACCATTCCTAATCTCACAAATTGATTGCTGACCTGCATTACCTTGAATAACATTCATCAATCCTTCGAATGTAAGTGCTTCAAATCGGTAATGAGGAAATTCAGCTTCGATTACTGACTGCAGTATTGTTAAAGCTTCATCGGTCTTTCGCAAAAATTTCAGCATTTTCCCCCGATTGGGTGCATTTAATCTCTTAGTAATAATAAAATGATAGGAAAAATCCCTCGGATTCCTACTTCCATCCAGTGAAATCCGTATGGTTAGGGGTATATTGTGCCACATTTGATATAAACGCCGCATTAGATCAGCAAAATTCGGGCGAATATGAACACTGGTGGCAGACAATTTATATCCCGCATGAATAAAGCAGATTCCTGTTCTCAAATTCTGCATGATGAGAAAAGAGTGAATAAAGTTGTATTCATCGAATTCTACAGGTGGTATTGTTCCGATAAGTAGGTGATCGGGGTGCATCAATTTTCTGGAGCCATTATAGGGGGTGGTGCGAACATGTCGGGAATTATCGTAGTACCAAAGCAGAAGCCACATGATTTCAGCACACAGCCAAGGTATTAATAGGCTTGAATCTTGATTGATTAAAGCAGAGATAACACCCAAAGTTGCAAAAATAATGAATCCAATTAATGCGGTAATGGTATGGGTTCGCAGTTGGGGGCGGTTAATATCCGTAAATACTTTAGACGAGAATGGGATAATTTGAGGGTTTTTTACAGGCATATAATTGTGAATGATTGAGTTATTTAAATCCAAAAATATAGTTTTGAGATGATTAATGAAAAAATTGATCTAACAACAAAAAGCGGCTAAATTCCTTGTCAACTTGCTCAAAATTCTTTCCGAATCCCTCCTAACATACCTCTCGATAATGGCATCAATTCTTTCCCGCTCTTTCTCTTCTCTATCGTAGCCTTTCGCCTGAAGCGCCCGCAGTTGATACAATTTGCCCGAAAACGACGCAATCAGCGCCATCAAATCCGTCACCAGCTGTTCCTCCAAAGAAGTGTTCAATCCACGCTCCACCTCGATAATCGGCACATCGCAAATCCCGCAAACATATTCGAGAAATGGAAACCCGAATCTTGTGTGCCGATCCTTATAGGCAATCAGCACCCGTGCCACCTTCCTCTGCTCAATTTGCTTCAGCAGCCGCCACAACCCTAGGCGCATCGGATTCAGCCCCGAGCCGTATTCTTTAATAATTTTTAATGGTGTTTCATCATCGAAATGCTCCTTATAATATTTTTTCAAGCGTTCGACCTGTCTGTCAAGATTTCCATCCTTTTTCTGCTTGGACGATGAAACACGGGCGTAAATATAGGTCGATTTTACAGTTTCCTCCGCTTGTTGGCATGGTAGATTAACCAATTCGGGCAGAAAATCCGCCAACTGTTCGCATGAATACCGTCGGTGATTTCCAAATGTCCTTTTAGGAACGAGGTATCCTTTTCTATCCCATCTGCGCAGAGTTGCATGAGTAACTCCAAGACGCTTGTATTTTTTTATTTTCTTTTTATCATTAAATTTCTTTACAAATTCTTTAAATTAATAAGATAAAAAACTTCGATTTTAAGATGCATTAATAGATAATAAAAAACTTCGATTTTAAGATTGATTGGCCCGAAAATGCAATGAATAATATATCCAAATTTGATTATTGATATGAATTGGAATAGTGACTAAGTTCTTTAGCTATTCTATATTATTAAGCTTAGTTTAATTTAATTAATAGATAAAAAGGTTGTATGGAAATAGATATTAAAAATCTCGAAAGTTGTTTAAAAATTAGTAGAAATGCTTTCATCTATTTCATTACTATAGTAAATCAAATAAACAATATTAATAACTAAAAAGTAAAATAATTCAATAAAATATATCAACCAATTTCATCAAATTTTAAAAAAGTTAAAAAAATAACCAAAAACAGAGAAATAATCCCCATTATCTTAATTCAAGATTAGGGCGATTTTTTACGCTTTTTAGGTAATTATCATGAACTTCTCAAATATGAATCTTATACCCCAACTTCTTGATGGATTAACATCAATGAATATCGAAACACCAACAGAAATTCAAGCACAAGCTATTCCGAAAATTCTAGCAGACCCTCGTTCACATGTTATTGCTCAAGCTAAAACAGGATCAGGAAAAACTTTGGCATTTGCTATCCCTATTGTACAGTTATTGGATCGTAAAATAAAGCAAGTTCAAGCAGTTATAATTGTTCCAACTCGCGAATTATGTGTGCAGGTTAGCCAAGTAATTAACCAATTAAGTAGATATTCTACAATTATTACAGTTCAAGTTTATGGAGGTGTATCAATTAATCGTCAAATCCAAGAAATCGAAAAAGGTGCACAAATTATTGTAGCGACACCAGGAAGATTAATTGATATTTACAATCGAGGTAAACTTTCATTCAAAATGGTAAAGTTTGTTGTTTTGGATGAAGCAGATCGTTGTTTAGACATGGGTTTTATGCCAGATATTGAATATCTACTCCTTGAAGCAATGCAAGGAGTGAATCCGCGCCTATTTTTATTTTCAGCAACCCTTTTTCATGCAATTCATCATTTAGTTTCGAAATTTACAAAAAATGAACATATTACAAAAATAAATGTTTCAGAAGATTCGCTTACAGTTGAAGAATGCGATCAATTCTATTATCTCATACCTGAATTTCGAGATAAATATTATCACTTCGTTAGAATTTTCCAAAAAGAGCGCCCAAGACACTCTATTATTTTTGTCAATACAAAAAAAACCGCAGAATGGTTATATAATCGAATTTTGCAGGAACGAAAAATAAAGGGTCAATTTGAATTGATTAGCGGCAGTTTAACTCAGTTTAAACGGGAAAAAGTATTGCGACGATTTCGCTCTCATCAAATACAGCACTTAATCGCTACTGATGTAGCAGCCCGTGGTTTGGATATTAAAGGTATTTCCCATGTATTTAATTATGATATTCCAACTTTTGAAGAAAATTATGTACATCGTATTGGTAGAACAGCCAGAATTATTGGAAAAGATGGGAATGTAGCCAAAGGAACAGCAATTTCTTTAGTATTACAAGATGAACTTGCTTTACTCTCTCGAATTGAAGGATTCATGGAAAAAGATCTGCGCCAGCGACGGCTACCGAGGAGGAATCAAAATAATAGTCAATCACAAAGGTATTTTAGATCTCAAAAATCCAATAATTCTCGAAAATATAAAAATCCAAAGCATTTCAATAAAGGAGTGCAATCAAGGAACGAGCAAACACCTAAAGAATCAGAAAAGCACCACAGACGAAATTTTCTCTATTAGAATATTATTTATTTATTAAAAATCAATTTCTACGATTTTAAATTTAGATTTTATTAATAATTCATACGCTTGTATTTTTTTATTTTCTTTTTATCATTAAATTTCTTTACAAATTCTTTAAATTAATAAGATAAAATATTTGATTACTTTAAAAAGAAAGAGATTCTGCACCTTCACAAATAATGAGTTGAAAGATAAAGAGTAAATGAAAAAAAAAACTCAATGAAGGTGGTGCGGATAATTCTTACATAGGAACAACTACTTCACTTAAGATTCGATTGATGACTGCAGTGGTACTAAGTCCTTCAAGCTCTGCTTCAGCTTTTAAACCAATCCTATGATTTAAGACTGGAACGCAAAGCACCTTAACGTCATCAGGCGTAACGTAATCACGCCCCAAAACAGCTGCTCTCGCTTTAGCAGCTTTCATTAGCGCCAGACTAGCACGAGGTCCACAACCAACTTCGATCTGTGGATCATTTCTTGTTTTGAAAACAATATCACGAATATACTCGAGAATTGTATTGTTTACGTAAACAGTGTTAACCAACCGCTGTAATTCAACCAACTCTTCTGCGCTGGTTACTGGGTCAATAATAATTCGATTTCCTGACAATTGACGAGCCATGATTTCTACTTCATCTTCTTCAGGAGGGTAATCCAGCCACAATTTGAATAAGAATCGATCTAATTGTGCTTCTGGCAATGGATATGTTCCTTCTTGCTCGATAGGGTTTTGTGTTGCTACGACCATGAATGGTTTATCCAAATCATAAGTTTTCCCCTCAATTGTCACTTGACGTTCACCCATAGCTTCTAATAAAGCAGCTTGAGTCTTTGGAGCCGTTCGGTTAATTTCATCAGCGAGAATGATATTACCAAACAAAGGTCCTTTTCGAATTACGAAATCACCTTTAGATTGATCAAAAACCATACTCCCTGTACAATCACTGGGTAATAAATCTGGAGTAAATTGAATCCGATTGAACGAAATCCCCAGTGCTTCTGCAAAAGTTTTGGCAGTGACTGTTTTTGCTAAACCAGGGACACCTTCTAAAAGAACGTGTCCATTAGTTAATAACCCAATTAATAACATTTGAAGCACGTCACCCATACCAACAATGACTCTTGCGACTTCACTCATTACTTCTTGGGCAATTTCTCGAACAATGCCAACATCTGCTTCTTCAAATACTTCTGTCATAATATTTACCTTCTTCATTGAGTTTTTTTACTTTTTTTGCTTATTACATATTTTTTTTTCATGTATTTCTTGTTTAATTATAAAAAAAATTAAAATTTTGAATGTTTCGTTAAAATTTTACAATTTATTTGCAACCCATGACATTTCCATGAATAGTAATTCAAATTCTCGCTCATCGCGAACATTTTCTTTACCTGCTTTAATTTTAAACATTTTTTCAAAGAACTTTTCAATTCGATTATAAACATCTTTCGAAATGTATTGCCCATGTTCTCTACGAAGAGCGCGCATTAGTGCATCCAAGCTGCGATCTCCAGATTCACCAAGCAATCGATTAACTTTTCGTTCAACACGACGGAATAATTCTAAAATTGCTTTTCGATAACGCTTTTTCTGTCGATACCAATTGATTTTTTGTGCAAAGAAACTTGAAGTGCGAAATCGTAAACGCATTCGGTCACGTTCATAAGCTTCTAAATCTTGTAATTGCAATTTTTTCTTATTTCCTTCTTTAGGAATCCATTTTCGGAATGTTTGTAATGCAAAAATTGGATAAACAAGAGCTAAAATAGGATTGGTTGACATCCAATTAAGATATGCTTGAACTGCACCAAAGGTTGCAGCAGATGAAAGTTGTGTTCTTCCTACATTCCATTTAGGACTATCAGGCGCAATATGAGCTTCATCAAATACAACAATAGTATCTGAAGGTGCTCGATCACAAGCTAACCATTCTATGGTCTGAATACCCATTTGTAGATTATCAAATTCTGGAATACTTACCATTTGATTATTTAACCATGAAGCATCAGTTGCTACAAATATTCTGCTTGAAAAAGTACCATTTCCATTAATTGTAGAAGAATGATATGCAACTTCTTTAGAACTAAAGACAGCTTGAGCATACCCACCAAGAGGAATTCCTTGTTGAAGAAAAGTACCCATTAATCCTAACGTTCCAGATTGACCTGACAATAAATTTGCAACTGAACTAGGAAATGGATAGATATCTTTTGATTGATCATATTTATGATCGCCATCAACATCAATAAAAGAATAATGACCAGATGTCTGTCCAAGAAAATTCCATCCGAATCCTGACAAAAACTCTCCACCCAAAAATCCGGTAGCATGATCTAACACAACCTTATTAATTCCCGTAGTAATTTCATGAGCTGAAAAATCTTGAATTACAGGAAATTCCGGATTTGCTTTATTCCAGTAAGATGCATTATCTATTAAAACCCCATTAGGGAAAAATGTTAAGGGAGTTGCAGAATCTGGATTTCGTGTGCTTGCCATAGAAGCGACAAAAGATTCAGTCAATAATGTCCCCGCTGTTCCATGATCATCACAGATCATCATTGAGAAATTTGTTTGGAATGCTGACAATAGAAAGGGTATTTCTGAAGCGGGATTATAGAATATATTTGGTCCAGCTACAACTAATATAATTTGTTTATTGCTATCTAGTTGAGAAACTGTACTTATTGAAGATTGAACTGCACGAACTTCATAACCTCTACTCTCAAGAGTAGTTTTAAAAGAAGACCAACCATTCCAATCTGGATTATAAATAGAATTACTTTTGTTATTTTGACCTCTATCAACAATAGGCATAAATATAGGAGCCCAAGCTAAAATAAATACTAAAACATAAATAGCAGTTGTAATACCAAAGGAGATACGGCTTTTAGATTCAGCCGTTCCAGATGCTGTTAATTTCTTCCCCATTTCTTTTCCTGTATTAATTAAAGTGGTAACAACTCTAAATATACCTATAGAAAGAAACACAATGCTGATATAATTTGTATACTGTACAATTAGACTGTAAGATTGAATTGCAGCATAGATTGCTAAAATAAGGGGAATTATTGAAATTATATAACACAAAATAAGAAAAATATAACTTACAAGTATCCTACCACCCTTTCTATTTAGATTTGAAAAGGAAGTTTGTAAGTTTTTTAACATCCTCATTAAAAAGAGCAAAGAAAAAATTACGATAAAACCGCCAATAATTAGCGGAGTAATAAGTTCTTCTAAAGTTGTAGCAGATTGCCATGGTTCCATAAAAACAATTCCAGACTTATCCGCAGAAAATGTCCAGAGTAAAAATTGTGAACCAAAGGACATCCAAAAGGAAAAACATAAGGTTATTACAAAATTCATAATGATATTGATTATTTTTGGTATTTTACCCGATAAAAAGAATGAAATAAACCAAATTATATGAAAAGTAACAAAAACGGCAGGCATCCAAGCAAAATATCTTTGAATTACTTCAGCACTTGACATCAATACAGTAATTGGAAACGGTATAGCTCCAAAAATATATTGTAATCCTTCTGTGTTTATAAATATGAATGGAGTAATATTGAAAAATAATAAAGCCCACACAATGGAACTTCTAGCAGCAGCTTTGGGTCGTATAATCTGACCTAATATTTTTCGATTTTTACCTTGAACTAATCGAGCCAAACCACCAAATAGTAAAAAGATTCCAAGTGCAAACATTGGTCCAAAAATTGAAGGGGGTGCACCCAATGAAGCTGCTAAAATACCCAAACCAATAATAATTAACCCAAAAGGAGTTAATATAATTCCATAATTCATTTTATTCTGACCTTAGTTGTTTTTTTCGATTTTCTTCGAAATAATTACTCATTCATTCCATTTGAAAAAAATATTAAATATCATGGATATAAAATTCCATTTTTTTTGTTTTTTAACTATTTTATATTAAATCTTTGACAATTGAAAGGTATTTAAGTTTTTATAGAGGTGGTAAAGGTTTTCCCACCAATTCTTCAAATACCTTTCCAAATACTGTCAAAGTTCGTTTATAGACATCTTCAGTGATGGTTTTATTTCCATATATTACACTTTCGACTTCTTGCACAAATGGATATACGATTGCAGGGTTTAATCCATGATCTTTTACCATTATCATTGCATAATCACGAATGCTTTGACTTGGATGCTTTTGAACACGATATTTAGCAGTGCAAATAAGCACAAATATCATGTATTGATATGCAATTGCTTCTCTAATTCGTTTCGTACCAACTAAAAGTTGTATATTTTTTAAGCGAGTACCCAAATCCATTGAACCTTTCTTTTTTTTTCCCATAATAAACACCTATTAGTATTGTATTAATTTTTTCAACTTAAATGTTTTAATATCTTTAGTCACCACCAATTTTTAGAGTAACACCTTCCATCATTTCAGTTTCTGGCGTTACTTCCAAGGCAAAGTTTAGTACAGTTCCAGTGATCTCTTGAAAAATTCTTGCAAAAACTTTCATTGAACGTTCATATTCTTCAGGTGTTAGATCATATGCACCATAAGTTACGTTTTCAACTAATGCAATATATGGATAAGTTCTAAGTGGATCTAAACCATATTTTGTGACACATAGTATAGCAAATTCACGTAATGTTTGATTTTTCTCCCGCATTAATCCATATTTTTCATTAATTAAATCTGCAAATATTTTATAAGAATATGCTATAGCTTCTCTACGGCGATCGACTTTGAAAAGTAAGTTCATAATTGCAAATTTTTCTAAATCTATTTTTCTTAGTTTAATTGAACGTCGATGAGTTCGTTCCATACGATACCTTTGAAAAACGACAATTCCTCCAATGACAACAGCTGCTATTCCAACAGGAACGAGAATCCCAATCCAGTTCTTTGCAGGAGCTTGAATCGTTGCATTTGCTGCCAGATTTCCACCATAATTAGGTTCATCAAAAATAGCTATATTGATTACTCCATTATTTTGAATGCTACTACTATCTACAACAGTTTCTCCACCATTTAATACTGAAATAGAAACAGATAATGTTCCATTTGCTGTTATTCCATTAGAAGCAAGATTTATAGTCTGAACAATTTCACCATTTGAATCTGTTTGGAAAGGTCCTAAATTGGCAGTCTGACTACCCACATTTAATGTAATTGAGATTTGACGATTACTTAATGGCAGATTAGTGTCATTGTTGAACCATAATGTTGCTTGAATTTGAATATCATCTCCTGTATATACTCCAGATTCTGAAGAATTTTTTGCATTTGTAACCACAAGATCTGCTGAAACAGTTGCAATGTGGGGTATTGAGATCGAAAAATTAGATGGAGCAATCTGATAAAAACTATTGGAACCTTCAGTAGTAAAATTCAATCCAGAATAATATACACCTAAACTAGCCAAACCAGCTTCTTGAGTTATAGATAGTTGTATTTGTCCAGTATTATCAATATTTATTCCAGATTGTAGAATATCTGAAATATTACCGTTTCTATAAAGAGAAACATTCGATGCACTTAATGGTACTGCGTTATCATCTGTTAAAGTAATTAAAATGGAATATTGATCATTTGTTAAAACTGGATCTACAATGTTGGTAGTCATTGAAAGCGATGAAGTTGCAAGAACATCAATGTTTTTAGCTGGATCTAAAAATGTTTCAGGTCCAACATAAATATTACTTCCAGGATCTTCGGTAATATTCGCATAAATTGTTATATTGGTATTATAATCGATATTATGGGGAATTGTATAATAAATAGTAAAATTCCCATTTACATCAGTTAGAACACTTAAATTTGCATTTCCATTTAAACCATTATATGCAACTCCATCTACAACAGGAAACACAGGATAATTTGAAAGATTAAGTAACTGTGGAGCATTATACCAATAAATATGACCCGATAAGGTAATATTTTCCCCTCGATAGATGTGAGAATTGTTAATAGGACTTAATGATATCCAGATATTTGTAGATTCACTAGATTGCGGTAATTGGTTCAGGAAATGGCTCGTATTTTGAAAATTCTTAATATTACTTGATTTTTGGTTATTATTTTGGGACATTATATGAAATTGTGAATTAAAAAGAATCCCTCCAATCAAAATAAACGAGACTAATACCAATATGAATTTCGAGTTTTGTTGTTTTTTCTGATTCATGATATTTATTCACCATTTACCTGTTATTTGATTTTATTCTTGATATAATATATATTTCAATATCAAGAAATTGGACCTCCATTTTCAGTTTCATTCAAATATAAACTATCGTTGCCATCAAACACGAGTAAGATTTCATCTAAATCATACGGACAATCTTCAATAAGAAATACAAAATGACCTTGGGCATCAGTTGTTACTGTGAATCGCGCAACTTCGTCGCCTGAGGTGTTATAGAGAATCAAAGTTATATTTTGGTTTGCAAGTCTATTTCCATCAGAATCGGTAAGATTTCCAAAAATAGTAATATCACTTCCTCCGATAATTATACCTGTTTGTTGATTTAATGGGAAAGGAAGAGCACTATTATCAATAGTATAATTATATTCAATATTTGTGTTTTGATATACCCAGAAATAAGCATTATCACTAGAATTAACTGGAATAGCATCAGGCGTGTATCCTACAGAACCTAAATCTACATCTAGAGTGCCATTAAACCCAACAACTACTGTAAATTGTCCTCGATAAGGAGCACTTGTAATACTTAAAGAAATATCGTATGCACCATCTGTTGTATCGTGATAATAATTAACAGTATATGAATAAGAGAATAGATGGCTAACATCATTTGCACCTGAATAAAGATAAACTGAAAGAGTTGCATCCAAATGACCATGAGCAGGATTACTACTATCAACCAGATTCCCTGTTACTCCAAATGTAAATGGTGCGGTTTGATATAATGTCATATTAGAGGAATACCCACTAAGTGAAGCAGATAATGTTAATGGATTTTGGTAAAATACCCAATGATCTGATTGAGCAGTAATTGTATAACTTGTACCATCATAAGAAAGATCCAATTGATAATGATGACCACCTGGATATACATTTCCGTTAAACGAAATTGTGAAATTAGCATAACCATTTCCATCAGTTAACAGATTCCAAGTTGTTCCATTTGATAAATCTGTTAAAACAACAGTTGCTCCGCTTACTCCACTTCCCTTAAGAGTAAAAGCACATGAAATTTTGATGGAATCACCAAATGTTTGAGTTACTCCACCAATATTATCATATGGAGCATAGTTATAGTTCTTAGTCTCATTAAAATTGAAATTATAATTTGATGATGTAGTAAACGTATAAGTAACTCCATTAAATGATACAGCCACAGTAATTACATGAGCTCCAGGATTCCAACCTGGACCGAAGTTAACAGTATAGTTCACCCAGCCATTTGCGTCAGTATTACCAGAATGAAGTAAACCTTCTACAGAATCAGTAATCGTTATACTCGCTCCTGAAACCGGATTTGTCAATGAGAGAAATTGTGAATTTATTTGCAGAGAATCACCGGCTCCATAATCCGATCCAGTAAAATCATCAGTTATATCTAAATGATAATTTTTAGTGTAATCGAAGTTCACTGAGAAACTATCTTGCTTGTTCACAGTAAATGTTGTTCCGTCAAAAGTTGCATCTATAGTATATGTCTGTAATCCAGTATAATTTCCGGGTCCAAAAGTGAGTGTAAAGTTAGCCCAACCATTTATATCGGTAACACCAGATGTAATTGGATCTCCAGCGGGATCTTTCAAAACAATTACTGCACCAGCAACTGGATTCGTTTTTGATAAAAATCGAACATTGATATCTATAGTATCATCCGAACCTACAGAACTTGAAATATTATCTGTATGCATTACTTGATAATTTTTTGTATTATCAAAGAAAATAAGAACATTTGTTTGATTAGTAATGGTATATCCATAAGCATCTGTATAACCAATAGTTAAGGAGAAATTATGCCATCCTGTAATATTTCCTGGAGCAAATTCAATTGTGAAATTTGCATAACCACTACCATCAGTTAAATCGGTTATATCAATTGAAGGATTGGTTATATCGACTAATCTAACTGTTTCTCCTGCAATTGGAGTCCCATAATGAGCAAATGTTACTGAAATATCAATAATATCATCTGTTCCTACTGAAGAACCTCCAGTTGAATCCCAGGGATCAAAAGTATAGCCCTTTGGACTGAAATATATGTTATAGGTATGTGAGAAGTATACTAAATATCCCGCGCCATCAGTATACGAGACATTAATCTTTAATTGATGCCATCCTAAGATGTAACCCGCTGCAGCAAATTCTACAGTGAAATTACCTTGACCAGTTCCCGTTGTAATAATTGAGTTTAAGGTTGTTCCTTCAGTTAAATCTGTTAACGTCATATTTGCCCCAGATACACCTACATACGAACCAGTGCCGTTATAATCAAAAATACCGGAAATATGGAATGGTTCGTCTAATCCTATCCAAGAATTATCAGTAACATTCATCCATGGCCTAAATCGATATCCTTGAGTAGGTTGGAAATTAATGATAATGTTTGTATATTCAAAATAAATGTTATATCCATAATTATCGGTGTAATTAACATATATCTTAATGTTATGTTCTCCTGTAACTATTCCAGGACCAAAGAAGAGATTAAATTGAGACTTACCATTTCCATCTACAGCTTGTAATTGATCCATTGATCGATTTGCATAATCAATCAAATTAACTGATGAAGGTTTTTCAGGAACAATTCCATTATGGAGAAATGTTGTATTAAATTGAACTGTCTGCCCTCCTGAAACGAAAGGGGTATTATTTGTACTTGGAGAGGGGAAAGAATAAAATGATGAAGGATCAAAGTTCACATTTGTTACTGTATAGGTAAATTCATAGACATATCCATAAGGATTACCAGTATATGTATAATTCAGCAAATATGAATGAGTACCAACTCTTAATCCTGAACCAAATGTTATTAAGAAGGTTAAGTTTCCATTAGTAAAGGTTGAATCAACCCAAGTTGAAGAACTGTTTGATGTATCTGTTAAATTTGCAGATCCAGAGTTGAATGCAGAGCCGTGATGAAGTACATTTAATGATACATACATTTGATCTCCAGAATCTACAGTAGCTCCTGTTGCATTATCCCATGGTGTGCAAGTAAAGAAATTAGCTGGATCAAAGTTCACAGACAGATCATGCTCAAATTGAACAGTAAAAGCGCTACCTACATACCTTACAGTTAAATTATAAGTTCGGAGACCAGTTTGAATGTTAGATCCAAAGAATACAGTAAAATTAGCATAACCATTAACATCTGTAGAAACGGTCCAACTTGTTCCATTTAAACTATCTGTTAAAATAGCTGTAGCTGTTTGAAATCCTGAACCTTTAAGTAGAAGTTCTCCATCAATTAAGAGAGTATATCCAGAATCTGCTGAAACAACTCCGTAAGTTGAGAAATCACTATGATTCATAAATCCTGTAAAAGCAAAATTCTTCGTTTCATTAAAGTAAATTTCAATCAAATGATTAAAACGAACATGATATGAACCTTGTGGTAAATCTAAAGAAATATTATAGCGATGTAATCCTGATGAATTTGCAAATCCAAATGTTAATGTCCAATTATAATATCCATTTATATCAGTAATAAACACGCGAGATACAGATGGTTCACTTAAATCAGTAATGTTAACTGGTGCACCACTGATTTTAGTTCCATTCACATATTCAAAAACACCCGATAGATGGAAAGAATCATCGACACCCAATTGCCGACTTAAATAAGGTGCTAATAATGAGTATGTAGTATAGTTTAATTGAGAATCGAAGTTATAACTTTTTGTTTCGTTAAACACAACCTCGATATAAGTAAAATTAGTGCTGACGAATAGTCCATCATCATATGAAACATTAAACAGAAACTTATTTACTCCTGTTATATTTCCAGAACCAAAATTAAAAATAATTTCTACAGCTCCTTGTGCATTAGTTTGAATATTCCATTGTGCAGATGAATTAAGGTCAATAAGGGTAACATTAGCATTGGCAACTGGAGTACCATCATCCTTAAATATCGCTGTAAAATTAAGAGAATCTAATATTCCAAACTGTCGCTGTTGTACGGTAGTGCTTGAATTCCAAGTAGAAATTGCTTGGCTATTTAAAAATGTATCAAATGTATATGAAGAAGGATTCATTACTTCTAAAGTGCCATCACTGGAATCATTAGCAGTTGAAAGACCTTGAAAATATGGAATCCATAGATCATTCCAAGAATTATTCCATCCATACGTGCTTGTAAGATTGAAATATCCTTCAAAATATACATCAGTCCTAAAAGGACTATAAGAAGGTGCAGTCAAATTAAAGAAATTAAATTGCTCGCTATACCCCACTGAAGGATTTGTAACCATTTCAGTAAAAATTCCGTTTTGTAAAAAGCTCACATTCCATGCTTTTCCATTTCGATCAAATACTCGATAATGAATAATATAATTTGATATATTTTCACCAGTTCCTGCATCATAGACGCGCCCGTATATCGTAAAATTATCATAAGGATCTCCAAGTTCATTGTTTAAATAATAAACATTTGTTTTTGTGGGGAGTCCAGCAGTTCCACCTGTGAAATTTTCTGAAAGCTGATCTACTACAAGCGGATCTTGAATTACAACATAGAAATAAGTTTCAGCTGTGTTGGGAGCGGTAGGCCACACCATTCTTAACAAATGAGGACCAGCAGTCCAATCAGAATCCACATCTGAATTTAGTTGATATAATACAGAACCATATCCTTGACTATCAGTAGTAAATGAAGTAACAAGGCGATTTCCTTCAGTTATATCAAATATTTGAACTTGTGAGCCGGAAGAATAATTATATCCTTGCCATAGTGAAGCTGAGAAATTTAAAACTAAATTAGTCCGACTTCCATAAATTACAGGATCTTGATATATCGGTAGTGAACTATTATGTGCATAACGAGTGGAATTCATATAGAAATGATATTCGTAGTATTCATCATTATACATTAAAAATGTTTCATTTTTTGCATCTGTATATCCCGCAGCAGTATGAGCTGGAATTCGAGTCGGAAAAGAAGAAAATAATGATTGATATTGGGAAGAAAACTTAGCAATATCTGCTGAAATATCAAATACACCATAGAAATTAGTGAAAATTTCATACTGTCTACCCCAATCACTTGAAATAAATCCAGGGATAGAAATGCTAACTGAAAATGCCCCATCACTTCCAGTAACTGTTCCATTAGGTGTTGGATTAAAACTAGTCGGAATTGGTTCATGAACTGTAGGTAGCTTTACACCAGTAAAATTAACTTCAACATTTGCAACTGTTTTATTTAGAACTGGATCATACGCATATCCACTAATTCCTTGATTTTGGGATGTATTTGGCCCTGATACAATAATGCTATTTGAAACATTACTAAATATTTGAACATCATCCAAAATATTAATCACTGTAATGTTAAATATAGGTACACCATAATATTCAGTGCTTATGTTTAGAGTATGAGGCCCAACTATCAATTCATCTAAATTTAAAGTAAAAGTAATTTGACCATTAGTATCAGTATATCCAAAATCAAGTATTTGATCATAGGTAACATCATAGAGTGTTATTAATTGAGAGCCCATTGGATCATCATTAAAAACATATGTAAGAGTAATATCAACCGATTGAGCTTCATCAAATTCATTATACCGTTCATAGCCTGCAGGATCAGGATAAAAATCATTACCACCATTATACTGTAAATTAAAACTTACATCATCAGGACTCTGGGGAATAACAGGCGTAGCGATAAATCTATTATCAAATGCAACCCAATCACCTTCACTTGAAGAAGTTGGGATAAATGCTTCAACCCATGTATAAATATTTCCAACTAAATATGGATAATAAGTTAATCCATCATTTGAATCATAAAAAGAAGTAACACCTAAAGTATTTGATATAAGATCGCTATATTTAAAACCAGACACATATCGAGAACTAATACCATTTAATCGGGCTAAAGCAACGATTAATGAACTAAATTCAAAAGGATATTGAGATTCACCACTTCCACAGAACCATTCTAATGGGTCTTGACCATCTGGAGGGCGTGCATCTCCTAAAGGATTATAAATAAAATCGGCACCAACAAAATCCACAATTGCCTGCATTTTTGCATATGTATTTGTTGCAGTAGTAAAAGCAGTATAACTTTCAAGTTGACTGGCTACTGTATTGAAATTTGTATGAGTCGATCGATAACTACTCCAAGTAATTGTCTGAGTACCATCAAAAGGTCCATTTAAACATCCTTCAACTTCAGTATTTGTTGCAGTATAATCAGACATATCCAAACCTAAGCCTGTATAATAATTAGCAGAGGAATAATCATTATCATTATAAAGTAAATCATAAGTAAAATTGGTCATCTTAGTCATATCTTGAAGAGAAAAAGTTGATTCCGCCCATGCACCACCTAAATAGGATTGGCTTTTTAAACTAGGATTACTTATTGGAGTGATTGGATCTGATTGCAAAGAGTTTGATAAAATACGCGGGCTTGGCGAATTTGTGTATAAAGTTGTAACAGTTTTATCAGTTACAATTGTTGGAACCTTAATATGAAATTTTTTATCTGCACTTGTTGGATCTTCGATTAATGTACCTGAACCACCAATTGAACCTTCAGTCCAGTCAAAAGTTGTTAAATCATATTGATCATATGCTTTTGATTTAAATAGAGTATCTTCATGATCGCTCCATGTATTCGAAGGGTTATTTCCTGCAGCAAAGAACATTGGTTTAGCCACTAATACAGCAACTAATGCAGGATCATCAAATTGATCCAATAAATCACCTGAAAAACTATCTCCTGCTAAACTATCAAGTAGTGTCCCCAATTCATCATCATATGCATTTAAAAATTCATCTGGAGTCATTTCTGCTTGTAGTAAGTAGTCACTTATATTTTCACCAAACATATTCTCCATTAATTCTAACTTTTCTTCTAACGACATATTGTTTAAAAGATCAGAATTTAATAAAGCATCAATGTAAGCGCTTGGATCAAAAGTTAATTCTACTTTAGTTACATCATCCCACGGTACAATTTCTACTTCATTTTGAGAACGATCTAATTTTCCTGCATTAGGATCGGTTAAAAGAGCAATAAATGTAGTGTTAAACATATAAACTCCAATTACAATTGATGTCAGAAATACTAATTTAAATATATTCTTTGCATTGAATACTTTTGCTGTTCCCTTCGGCATAATATACTGTGTACTTGGAACTCAACTACCTATAAATTTTAAGGATTTCAATATCAATGTGGAGATAAATAATTAATAAACATTCAATAAAGCATCAATATGAAAAATCAATTGGCCCATAATTGAATTGATGGAGGAAAAATCGATTCAAATATTAATAATTTAGGAGATATTTATCTTAAATATTAATTACAGTAATTTCGTAAACCAAATTGGTTCAAAATATAACGATCTTACATTATCAATTCATAACCGCTTTTTAATTTAAATTTAGGCCGAAAGTTTTTTGCCCACCTTATAAATTCTTCACGCAGTTCTTTTTCTGGAATTTGCTCCGCAGCAATTAACGCATAATCCATAAATTTAATCCGCTCAGCGGTCCAGACGGTTTCAAACCCGTATTCTTCAAAAAATAGCTTCTCCCACTCCTTATAACGCTCGAGATTCTCCTGCTTTCGGGGATGGATGAACGAATCAAAATCATACATGAATTCCTCACTGTTTTCAAATTGGGTGCAGTCCCAAAATTCAATCGGCAGAAATGAAATGTGAGGAATATGAGGGAGATCCGAAATGTTAATCCATAGTTCAGGATTATAGGTAAATTCAATCGGAATCTCCTTTACTTCCCGCAAGCCGTCTAAATCCAATTTTTCTAATGAGAGGCAGAAAGCCCAATTGATGGGAACCTGCTTCATACGGTGTTTTCCATCGTTTTTGGGCGGCAGCGTTATTTTTTCACCATCGAACATATTTTCATAACGCTCATTATAAAAATCTTCAACAATTGAAATTTTCCGCAGTCGATAGCAGTGGGCAAAATCTATGTTGTAATCGTCTAAAACGGCAGTTAGAGTTCTGAATTCCCGCAAATATTGGTATTGGTCGCATTTAAGCGGGATTTTTAGATTTAAAAAAGATAAAATAAGAATTGATTCTATTTTAGGCGGCCATTTAACCACCTGCAGCTGATTTTCCCCCGATATTATAATTTCTTTACAGTTAGTAAAGGCTGAAAAATCTACCTTTTTAGTTGGAAAGATGCATCTATTAACATCCAATTTATATATTTTATCTACATCTTTTAATTTTTTGACATCGAATACCTTACCTGCGATTGTCACTTCCAATTTATCTTCATAGGTATAATCATATCTTATGTATCCCATATCGCAATTTTTCCTCTTGATTATTTTTTTTTATTTTTTTGATATTGTTAATATTTTTAGTATTTTTTATGCATCTTTATTTTTTTATTCAATGTATATAAAAAAAACCGATATTAAAAAATTAACCCGCTCTTGGGCAGACCAATCTTTTATTCGACAAATCCTTCAATTGCATCTAAATATGCATCAAAATTATTCATGGCACTTTCATCGGCATATTCTTCGTAGTATAAGCGCATCTCGTTTTTGTATTTTAAATAGTATGCGAAACACTGCTTAAGCATCAGTAACTGCGGGTTTGAATTGAAGATGCTCACGGGATTTTCAATCTGGGCATACCACCGGTCGAGTCGGGATTCAAATTGAATGTTGCCGTTCTCATCCAAAGTGGGAACGAAGTATTCAATTGATTTCTTATCACTTATTTTAATTGTTATGGTTTCACCTTTAACGCCGAATGCTTTAATGATACCCTCGAGTCGGTTCCATGTGGCTATATATGCATTTCTAGTACCACCTTTTTCTTTCATCATCAACTTAATATCGTTGTAAAATCTTTTCTTTTTTAAATATGAATCTTTCAAATCCTGCTCGGATGAATGCAGCGTATACTGTTCATAAACCCACTTTGCCAGCATGGATACGGAGTCTCGGATGCTGGAGCCTTGAAATTCGGCAAGATTGCGGAGGTTGAAAAAGGCTCGACAGTCTTCAAGTTCAATCAGCACCATTTTAGCGGCGTCTCCATTAATTTCTGGACTTTTCATCATTTCAATAAATTTATCCATACCTTTTTGATTTTCAAATATGTTTATCATGGATAAGCCGTTCTGGAAGGCCGTCCAAACCTTGCGCGCCTTTTCTGTATAATATTCGATATTATCCGCTTTTACTCCGTGCATTCCCACGCCGTAAATACCGGGATACCGCCAATTAACCGCACTGCCGTCCGCTCCAATTAGGTTCAGCATATTCTCAAATACCAGAAAATCCATAACGAAGCGCTCAATTCCATTATTTATATCGGGTCTATTGGTTTTATAATATTCTTCATTCACCGGGTCCCACAAATCCATGGAAAACTGCGGGATTATCATGGAATAGGGCGAAGGCGTGGTAGGGACAATGTCTTTAATTTCATCTGAGATCGGGGTGCCGAGTTGGAAGAATTTGATTGTATGAGCCTCATCATTTTGAATTTGACCGACCATACTTCCGAAAACCAGCACTTCTCTGCCGGAACCTATTCCTTCGCTTTTAGCCATTCCGAATTGTACGAAATTTGCAATAAGTGCGTTTTTTTTGGCACCGATAATGATAATTGGGTCGGGAAGGGCGCTGGGGGGCACATAGTAGTGATGATCATCGACTACTTTTTCGCTGAGATAGTTTTTAACTCTATCTTGATTTGGATATTCTAATTTGTTTTCAATCAGATAGTCAATTGTGGAACGGAGTGCCTCGATATTGGTAAAAAGGGATGCCAAAGAAATCCATGCTGCGTGCATCAGCTCCCATTCGTGAATTTGAGTGGCAGAATTTAAATTGTTGACACTGCCTAATCTTTTATCTTTAATAAATTGAAGATATTCGCTGTATCCTAATCTTTTCTGCAAAAATTGGGTCAAATAATCAGCAGCACCTCCAGGATTAACTGCAATTTTATGATCAGTATAACCACCTGCATCTTGGGAAATTTTGCTGATTCTATTTAAAATATTTTCAATTCGCTTAATTCCCCAATAATTCCATACTAATGTTTTCAAATCGAGAAATGTTTTTATATTGTGGACAATCCGCCAGTATTTACTTGCCTCATCCGCTTCAAACAATTCCTTTATTTCGCTGATATATTTCAATCCATCTAAGGATTCATCGAAAAAGTGCTCTCTTAATTCTGTGCCGGCGCCTGGAGCATCTTTATCCAAAGCATTAAAATCAAAAAATAAGTCTTTAAGCTGTTCTGCGATATCAGGAACATTTTCATAAATGTTTTTTAATTTGCTTCTTAATTCTTGTAATCCTTTATCATAATTCCATCCAATAGAATTTTTGTAATTGCTATAGTATTACCTTATGTCAGATATGTCTTCTTTTGCAATCTTTTTAAAAGCATATGAAAGCAGCTTAATTTAATTTTTCATAGAACGTTCCTAAAAAAATTAAAGCATAGTATTTTACTACATAATGAAAATGAATGCATCATCTTGGCATGGATTATTCATTGTCTTGGAAGGAATTGATGGATGCGGCAAAACAACGATTGGTAAAATGCTGTTTTCTTTTTTTCAACAACATCATTTACCAGTTCTTTTAACTGCTGAACCTTCCCAGGGTAAAATCGGCAAAATAATAAGAGAAAATCTTCAAGATAGTTCGGTTCATCCTGCCATTGATGCATTACTTTTTGCAGCTGATCGAATTGACCATGGTACTAATGAAATTCTTCCTGCTTTAAAAAAAGGAAATATTGTAATTTCTGATAGATACATCGATTCATCTTTAATTTACCAAACGACTCAAGGAAAAAATTCACAAATCTCAATGGATTGGGTTAAAGAATTGAATAAGTTTTGTTTGATTCCTGATAGAATCTATTTATTGGATATTGATGCCAATCTAAGCTTAGCAAGACGTAAAAAACAAAATTCCACATTGAATGAACAAATGGAAAAATTTGAAAAACTGGCTTTTCAACAAGAAATACGAAATGCATTTTTAAAATTAGCAAGAGAAGACTTGACAAAAAATCATAGGATTGTGGACGCTTCAAAACAACCAGAAGAAATTCTACGTGAAATTCTGAAAGATCTAAAGGATATATGCATTTCAAAAGGATTGTCTTGGAAAGAAAACTTATCAAAAGCAAAAAAATTTTTGATCAAACTTGATCATTGATCGCTTAATTTATATAGATCTTCCCCAAATTTAATTCAATGCTGACCATCTCCGAAACTTCACGCCTTCTTCGAGTTACTCCTGCAACTCTACGCAGATGGGATAAAAAAGGATACCTCGTTCCAAAAAGAACTTTTGGAAATCACCGACGATACTCATAGGAACAGTTGGCGGATTTTCTGCCCGAATTGGTTAATCTACCATGCCAACAAGCGGAGGAAACTGTAAAATCGACCTGAAAAATCCAAACAAGAATCGCAGCAGCATGAAGATAACGCATCGGATATGCCGCCACCATCCAATATTGAGGAGGAAAAACCACCTCCATGATTCATTTTATATGATTAATTGAAAAATATATTTTCCCACTTCAACTATTCAAAATCAGTGGTATTTAGGCATGATTGCGGCAATTCGGCTTCAATTTTTTTCATAACATTTATATAGCAGGGACCTATTAATAAAAATAACCAGCAGTGATACTGGTTGATCAAGTTTGATCAGTAAAAAATTGTCACTGATTATGTCTTATTTTTTCTTTTATCTTATCTGTGTTGATAACTTCCCCATTTTAATCCCACCATTATAGATGAAAAAATTAAAGGGAAATCCCAAATATATTTTATTACTGATTGATTTAGTGATTATTTTATGGCGAAAAAAACCAGCAAGAAATCGAAATCTTCTTCAAAATCGAAATCTCAAGATAAGAATAAACCAGCTAACAAAGATATAGATTCAGAAAAACCGAAAAAAGATGCAGATTTGGAGAAAAAGGAAAATAAAGCTCAAGAACCCTCAACTGAAAAAAAAGAGGAGAATTCTGAAGAAACCTCTGAATTATCTGAAGAAGAATTAGCCAAACAAGAAGAAGAAAAAGAAAAACAACTTCGATTGGACTCATTTCGTAAAGCAGGAGAGATTCATAAAAAAGTTGTGGAATTTATCCGTCCTCAAGTAAAGGTTGGAGCTAAATATTTAGATCTCTGTGAAGCTGCTGAAGCAAAAATAATCGAATTGGGAGGAGAAATTGGATTTCCAACGAATATTTGTGTAAATGAAGTCGCTGCTCATTACACCAGCCCACCCGATGATGAACATGTAATTAAAGAGGGAGATATTGTAAAAGTTGACATTGGTGTTGCAGTTGAAGGTTATACTGCAGATGGTGCTTTCACAGTTTCGTTTAATAAAGACCCAGAAACTCAAAATCTGATTACTGCTGTTGAAACTGCTGTAATGAAGGGTTTATCTTTAATAAAACCAGGTGTAAAAGCCAATGAAGTTGGTAAAGAAACCCAAAAGATTATTAAGGGTTTTGGATATAATCCAATTCCAGAATTAAGTGGACATTCAATCGAACGATGGCAGGTACATGGTGGAAAAGAAATTCCCAATGTCGCAGCCCCTTCAGGAATCACATTTGAAGAAGGAGATGTATTTGCCTTAGAATGTTTCGCCAGTACAGGTACTGGAAATATAAGCAGAGCACCTTATTGTTATATCTACGAATATAATATATCAGCTGATCGAGTTCCTTTTCGAGGAAAAGTAACCCGTAAGGTAATGGGCTGGATTGGAAACAAAAAGAAAAGTCTTCCATTCAGTACTCGTGAGTTAATAAAGGAATTCCGTACAGGTAAATTTGCTATCCGTGAATTAACAAATAGTGGAAAACTTTACCAACATCACGTTTTAAGAGAAAAAAAGGGAATTTATGTCAGTCAATTTGAGCATACCTTTTTGGTTACTGCAGATGGTATTGAACAATTAACATAGTTAATAATCTTTGATTAATCAAAATTTTTTTCTACTTTATTCCGTTATTTATCAAAGAATGTAATGAAATTCAACTTTTACTTACCATATTTCGAATTTTTTGGCTCTGGATACGATCTGGGTTTAAAAATTGGACAAAAATTTAGAAAAAGAATTAAGAATGCATATAAATACAGCCCATTCATTAAAAAACTTCAAGAAATTGATAAACAGAATCCAGAATATACTGATCAAATGATTCTTATTGGGAAACGAAAATATCCAAAATACATTATGGAAATTGAAGGAATGGCAGAGGGCGCTAAAGTTGATGTTAGAAACTTATTTTTAATGAATTTTAGACATTCTTATGAATTTGGATGTTCCAGTATTTTGATAAAAGAGGATCAAAATTCTTATACAGAAAGATTTTACTTAGGCCATAACGAAGATCACGATTATTATTTAGCAAGTAATGCTTATTTGGTTAAAGTGATTTTAGAGAATGGAATATCCTTTTTATCTCATCTTTATCCTGGGTGCTTAGCAGGGCCGAGTTTTTGGGTAAATTCCTATGGAGTTGGAATTAGCGGAAATGCAATAAATGAACCAAAAAAAAAACTTGGAATTCCAAAAAGTCTATTGGATAGAGCAGCAGTAGAAACAAAATCTATAAGTGAAATTTTATCAATCTTAACAAATAAAAGCAGATCAGGAGGATATAGCTACAATATATTTTCGATGCCCGACTTTTCTCTTATTAATCTTGAAACTACTTCAACCGATTATGCAAGTATTTCAGTTGTAAATAATTCAGAACATGTGAAAAGTCCCATTTTTTTCCACACTAATCATTATATCAATCCAAGGTTTTCACATATCAAGAATAAACTCGGAAATTCAAGTGATCGCCGTTTGCAAGCATTACGAAACAAGACTACCATATTATCTAAATGCTTAAATAATAAAAGCACTTTTAAAATTCTTCCTAGTACTATCAAACAACTTCTTTTCCATGATTCTGTTCATGTATCTCCAAAAAATATAAATCGAAAGTTGTTTACTTCTAAAATTCATGGAATCACGTCATGCACAGTTTTTTTTACGATTGAAAGACAAAAAATAGACATAGAAATTATACCTCATAATCAGAACGAGAAAAAAATAAAGCAATTTACACTAAAGGATGGAATTATATCGAAAATTCAGTAGGGCTTAAAGAAATGATAGATGGACTAAAGTGAATAGTGTTGATAAGTTTTAAGAGTGAAAAGTTTCAAGAGTGAGTTAAATTTTCCATCCAATTAACATATCTATGAACACCTTCAGTGAATGTAACTTGTTCTTTAAAGCCCAATCCCTTCAATTTATCAATTGACAACAGCATTTTGGCAACATCACCCACCCAACCGCGCGAT
The DNA here is from genome assembly GCA_021498095.1 of Candidatus Harpocratesius repetitus. Taxonomy (GTDB): domain Archaea; phylum Asgardarchaeota; class Lokiarchaeia; order Sigyniarchaeales; family Promethearchaeaceae; genus Harpocratesius; species Harpocratesius repetitus. The sequence goes on from JAIZWK010000001.1 coordinate 3,289,791, forward strand.
CCACCGGTATATTGATGATTTACATTTTCCAATCCCATTTCTCGTTCATAAATTTGTGCAATTTCATCTACTGTATACCAAGATTCAGAACCAACATTAAATGCATCATATGGTTTTTTTTGATTTTCAATTTGTTCACTAACTAAAAGAACAGCTTGAATTGCATCAGATACATGCATGTACGATTTTTGCTGAGTTCCATCCCCTAAAATGGTCAATTCATAAGGATTTTCTTTCAAATGATGATAAAAATCCCACCCAACACCATGGCGTGATCGTTCTCCAAAAATATTTGCAAATCTAACCGATGCTATTTTAAATCCATAAGAATGAGCATAAGCAGATAGATACATCTCAGCCCCAGCTTTAGATGCACCATATGGACTGATTGGATGAAATTGAGTCTTTTCAAAGATTGGGTATTCATCAACTTCTCCATAAATAGTTCCACCAGAACTTGCAAAAAGCATCTTTTTAATATTATGAGCGCGCATGTACTCCAAGATCATCATTGTTCCGTTCATATTGTGATCATATGAGCTCATTGGATTAGGAACACTATTTCTAACATCTGGATCGGCTGCAAAATGAAATATCATATCAACTTTAGGTAATTCTTCAAGCATGATTTTTCGATCTCGAATGTCCGCTTGGATGAATTCACATATTCCTGAATCAATATGAGATTGAATGTTAGAAAGATGCCCATCAATTAACGAGTCGATTACCATGATATGGTGATTTTGAGTAACTAATGCATCAACCAGATGTGAGCCAATAAAACCAGCTCCACCAGTAATGAGAATTTTCATGGATATATGAAGTTCTCTGTAAAAGAAAAACTTTCCTTCACTTGATTACATAATTCTTAGAAGACAATTCATTGATCTAGATATTCTCAGTTCCACAATGAGGACAAACTGGATCTCCAGGTTTTAATTTTCCACCACATGCAAAACAATATTGATTCTCTTCAGATGTTTCGTTTTCCAAATCATCGTTAATACTTTCGGGTCCGAAAGGATCATTAGGATAATTTGCGTTGATAGTTTTGGAATCGCTTAGTTTTTTCTTGGGATCTTCAAATCCAACAATTTTAAGAGATGAAGGTTGATTTGATAAAGTAGATTGCTTACTAAGAATTTCCGGCTGATCTTCAGAAACAATACTTCCAGCAGACGATTTTGTAACATCCAAAGTAGTAGGAGCCTGTTTGAATTGATCCAAAATAGGAGTATTAGAAGGGACTGCACCAGGCGTAATAATAGATGCATTTGAAAAAGGAGCCGGGGCGACTTCCTTCATAATATCAGGGATTTTTTTTAGTTCATCTTCAATACGAGATAATTTTTCTAAATCATTCGATAATTTTTCAGAATTATTAAGAATTCCATTAACTGAATCTGAATCATTATTATTTGTCTCACTTTTAATAGTCAAAGAGTTCTTATTATTATTCATCGAAGATTGATTATTAATCGAAACGTCTGTAGGTTGTTCTGGAACATCTGTGGGCGATAAAAAGAAAGGATTTACTTGAGGTGGTTGATCATTTGAAGGTATTTCTGAAATATCAGGTTTTTCATTCTCACCTGTCTTTGATGTAGATATAGAAGAAATATGTGGATCTTGATTTTCATTTGTAGGAGTAGAATTCAAAAGATCATCAGGAACATCAGGAAATGCTTGGAGTTGTGAATATACTACTTCTTCATCTTCACTTTCATTTAATTTCGAAAATTGTGATTCTTCAGATAATTCAATTTCAGAAGACGAAGATTTTGATATGAGAGTTTGCTCACGCTCTTTGATTGTTCTTAATAATTCATCCAATTCTTGAGATGATAATTTAGAATCTACAACAGAATTAATCAAACCAGCTCTAATTAGTTTTATTTTTTTTACAATTGTATCTGCCTGATAAATCAATTGTTTTCTTAATTTCCGAGGACAATTTGAAGATTTAGCAAAGTTAATCATAAATAAAGTCAATTCAAACCACACCTTTTCCGCATCGCGAGGATGGGTTTTTTCAATTATTTTTGCATCTTGCATTTTTTGCTTGAATAGTGTGTTAAATTGAATCATTGTTAGATTCATTTTATCACCTCGATTTAAATTATTTTAAGTAACCTAAGATTATAAAAGTATTTTACACCATTTCTTAGCATCTCTGACCACAATTATTACAAACCATCGTAGAACGATCAACTATATTTCCACAATTATTACAAAATCTATAAGACCAGTATATATCTATAGATTGAGGGGGCGCCCATTTGATTAGAGGGTAGCTTATAGATTCTTGAGTAGCAATTTGATGATTTGCTTTTTCAGAGGAAATTGCTTTTATTTCAGGTTCTTCGATACTAACTATCTCATCTTCATTCTCTTCAGGTAAAGAAATGTCGCTGCTTAAAATTGGTGTATCAATGGACTGAAATGATACTTGTTCTTTTGATGAAGAAGCATTTGCTATTGAAATATCATTGTCAGAAGGTTTGATCCTAAGTGAACTGTGCAATTTTTCTGAGATTTTTTTCTGGTCTTCCAAAAGATTAACATTTCCAGCTTCAATTTCAAATGCTTTTTTCAAAGAATTCATTTTCTGATGAACAAGATGAATGATGTTATGAATTAATTTTTGATCCAATGCAAATCTATATATTTGAAGGAAAAACCACGAATCTTCATAAATATGCATAGATTCTGAAGGTAAATCTTTTAGATATTGTTGACTTTTTTCAAAATATTCCCTCATTCTTCCCGTAAAGATTAAAATTCTTTCTGAAAGTGGTTGTTTTTTTAGTTTTAATGTATAATCAATCAAAAGAGGTTGGATTTTTTGTTTAAACTGTGCTAACATTTTAATATATATTCTAAGAATTTCCTCATTTGCATACCGATTTTTTTGATTTGGTTCATTTCTTCCATATTTTTGCTGAACTTGCAAGCAAATCTGTCGGATTTTCAGCCAAATAATTAAAAAATCCAATAAATCATCATTATTTTTGGGATTATCACCGTATTTTTGCACTTTTTGAAGAGATTTTAAAAGTTCTTGGTGATATTTCAGCAAACTAGATTGAATCATGATTTTTCCTTTTTAAGTTAGTGATTAATTTTTTTTAAGAATTCTTTAAATTTTCAATATAATTCCATATCCATTCAATATTTATTCTTTATTCATTCTATATTCATTCTCTATTAATTCAATATTCATTCTTTATTTGTTCCAAATTTATTTGCAATTAATGTTGTGTTAAATAAGTACTAATTTTTTGTCATTACCGGTCGATTCTGTACTTTTTTCAGAATATTTCTTTATTTCTTCATTTTTCTTTAATAATCATCTTTGAATTTTCATTTCGAAATTCTATCTATTCTATTTTAATTTTTAATTTATTCTCTTGACGAAATCAAATAATCATAATCCATTTCAAGTAGATCTTTATCAGTTGAAAGGAAAACAGGAGGTTTTGATGCTTCTAAACGTAAGAATGCTGCTTTTCCAATAGGACGATTTTTATATGTTGAAGCTGTAAACAAACTGATTAATTGTTGATTGAAGAAATATTTATAACCTTCTTTTAAAACTTCATGAGCCCGAACCATAAAATGTAGGTGATTTTTCTCCATAAATCGTCTAAACGGCTTCAATCCAAATTGATTTCTTCCGATATCTGGTCGTAATATGATTTCATCAACTTCTTCACGAGGATCAGCCCATAACAACCAATTCATATATGAATCAAATTGTTCAAATGTTGCTACATTCGAATCTATCTCTTTTACTAAGCGATGTAAATCAATTGGTTCTAGAGGATTTTCAGGGTCAATTGGTATACCACCATGAACAGCAAAAATCCTTATAGAATCATTAAGCTTATTATTTAAGGGCTTTTTTAGCGCATTAACATGAATTACTGGAAGTTTAACAAAAAAAGATAATATTTCTTTATAAAGAGTTTTAATCCACTCTTCAATTACAAATGTATCTGTTAAATTTTGAATAAAACCGTAGTATTGGTTTATTTTAACATCTTCATGATTTCCACGTAATAATACGACATTTTCGGGGTACTTTATCCAAAAAGCGATTATTAGAGTTAAATTCTCTAAATCATTTGGATTTCGATCAACATAATCACCTAAGAAAATCACCTTAATTTTCGAAGATTTTAGTGTATCAATGATTTTTTGGAAATATAAAATAATATTTCGGGTTTCTTTGTAAGCTCCATGAGTATCACCAACGTAAAAAGCAATATCACTTTCTTGAAAAATTAAGGGAGGATGAGGATTAGGATAAAGATCATTAACAGACTCAAAAAAAGTTCTATAATCTTCATAATCCAATGAATTACCATTCATAAGTCTTTGATAAACGTCATCTATAATATCAGGGAGTGGATGAATTTTTGTTATAACGAATGGCTCAATAAGAAGATTGCTTTGATTTGATGATGAATCGACATCTGCTTCATTCTCAATTCCATTTGTTTGCTCAGAAATTGCATTAATATTTATTTCTGCTTCATTTCTTTTTTCTTTTTCTGCTTCAATCTTTAATTCTTTATCTGATACTATTTGTTGGTCTGTTATTAAATCTGGTTCTGATCCTATTTCAGATTCTACTATATTTTCAGGTTTTTCAACCAAATCTAAATTTGAAATACCAATCATCGCTTCTAATCGCGCAATTCTTCGAACTAAAATAGCATAATCATCTTGAAGTCTGGGAGATAAATCATCTATCTCTTGCAATAATGATATACACTTTTTAAGTTTTGTTAACGAGGATGCCGGATCTTTGCTTTCTGAAAGATTTGCCGCTCGTAAAGTCCTTCGATACTTGTTTATCAATGATTGCTCTGTTAAAGGCATCTTTTTTTCCCTAATTACTTTAATATCCTTTGTTACAATTACAAATGTGTTTCATCCATAAAAGATCTCGCCCTTAAAATAGATGCATATACTATGCTATTTTAGGGGAAAAGATACCCACTTTTTTGAGTTTATATCGAATAATCAAAAAATCATAAGGTTTTTTATCGAATCTACTATCTCTAACACATTCCTTAACCAAATTTTTATTTTTATTATCATGGATAAAAGGAAATATAAGATTGCTCAAAAAAGCAATTTTCTGATAAAAAAAATAAAAAAAAGGAACACAAAGGAAGGAAATTTAATATGTTACAAGAAATCGTAATAGAAGTTTGGACGCTTTGGTTTGTCCTTGTTTCTGCCATTGCAAGTTTCGTAGTTGCTTTTCTTTTAAAAAGAAGAGTTGCTAATGCAGACCCTGGAAATGAAGCAATGGTTACCGTACAAGGTTATATTAAAGACGGAGCCGCAGCGTTTATAAAACGTCAATACATTACCTTGGCTATTTTTGTTGGTGTATTCGCAATAGTCATCGGATTTGCTTATGGTATTGGAGTCGAAGGTGATGCGATTCCATGGTATTTCATGGTACTTTCCTATATTATTGGTTCTATTGCCTCAGGATGGGCAGGATGGCTGGGAATGAATGTGGGTGTAGATGCAAATGCTAAAACAGCACAAGCAGCCACAAAAGGTCTAGCTCCAGCATTTAATGTTTCATTCTTCGGTGGTGCGGTTATGGGTTTAATCGTCACTGGAGCAGCTCTTGGTGGTGTATGGGCACTCTATTTCTTTACAGGTGAACCAAGATACATTCTCGGATTCTCATTTGGTGCATCTTCAATTGCATTATTTGCAAAAGCAGGTGGAGGAATCTATACTAAAACTGCTGATGTTGCAGCTGATTTAGTCGGTAAAATCGAATATTCATTACCTGAAGATGATCCTCGAAATCCTGCAGCAGTTGCAGATAATGTTGGAGACAACGTAGGAGATATCGCCGGAATGGGCGCAGACTTATTCGACTCATATGTAGCATCCATTTTAGGTGCAATGTTACTCGCATTCTCAGAAATGATTAATAATAATTTTGATATTATGGATATTAATACAACAACCATCACATCATTTCCATTAGTAATCAGTGCTGCTGGATTATTTGCCTCAATTATTGGTATTTTCTTGATTGCTAAATTAGTCAAAGATAGTCCAGGAAAAGCCTTAAACTTAGGTACATACCTTGCAACAGCTTTGTTTATTGGAATAAGTGCTTTATTCACCTTATTTATGACATTGGGTGTTAACCTTAGTGCAGATATGCCAAGCCGCTTATGGGCAAACTGGGGTGCTGGGGTTTTTGGAGTTTTAGCAGGTTTAGTTATTGGAATTACTACAGACTACTTCACTAATGATGAAAAAACACCAACTCGTGCCACAGCAGAATCTTCTCAACAAGGTCATGCTTTGAATATTTTAACCGGTTTCTCCTATGGTTTATTGAGTGTTGCACCACCTGTTATTGGAATTGTTATTGCAATGGGTGTCGCTTATGCTTTAGACGGTTTAGTTGGTGTTGCTAATGCTTCCACCGGTATGTTAGCAATCGTAGGAACTATCGTTGCAAATGATGCATATGGTCCAATCGTTGACAATGCTCGTGGAATAGCAGAACAAGGTGGATTAGACGAAGAAGTTATTCAACTCTGTGATCGACTTGACTCTGCAGGAAACACTGCCAAAGCGATTACCAAAGGTTTCGCAATTGGTGCAGCTGCATTAACTGTATTAGCTTTATTATATTCTTTCATGGAAGAAGCAAAAAATGTTGCACTTTCATATGGAATCACCACCTTAAATCTACATGATACAAATGGAATTTATCAATTGGATTTAATGAACCCTGTTATCATGATTTGTGCTTTATTAGGAATTGCAGTCCCTACCGTTTATTCTGCTGTGTTGATTTTTGGTGTCGAACGAAATGCTCAAACTATGGTTAAGGAAATTCGACGACAATTTGAAGAGAATCCAAAAATCTTAACTGGTGAAGAACCCGCCGATTTTGAAAAATGTATTGATATTGCAACCAAAGGTTCATTAAAAGAATTGACAGTTCCTATCTTATTAGCTATCGGCACTCCATTATTAGTTGGTATTCTATTTGGAATCCAAGGCTTAGGTTCTTTCTTAGCTTCAAGCATTTTAATCGGGTTAACCTTTGCACTTTTACTTTCAAATTCTGGAGGTACATGGGATAACGCAAAGAAATATATCGAAGATGGTAATTTAGGTGGAAAAGGAACCTTAGCTCATGCAGCAGCTGTTACCGGAGATACTGTTGGTGATCCTTTCAAAGATACAGCAGGACCTTCAATCAATACATTAATTACTGTAATGTCATTAACTGCTACAATGTTTTTGGTTGTATTTGTGCGGGTTGGCGATGGAATGGGCTTGCTCACACCATTTTTAATCTAAACAGTCAAAAATATTGTATTCAAAAATAAATTAACTGCAATATTACTTCTAAGAGGAGAAACAAGATTGCAGTTAATTCAATCCTTTTTTTCCTATTTCTTTAACAAAACTTAAAAATTCTTTCATATATTACTAAGTAATTCAAAGAAAATCAACAATGTTCTTTTAAAAAGATAATGGAGTTCAGAAAATGGAAAATTTTTCTTTAATTATGACAAATGATATAGTTGCTAAAAGATATAGCTTTCAAAATTACTATACTAAAGAGACTCATTTAACCTGTTTCACATAATCTTTATGTCTTCTATTTCTTCTATTCTCTCCATTAATATCTACTTTTCGAATTTATATCGCATCCTAAGAGTATGAAAAATCCATATATAATGCTGGAGAAAATAGAGTAAAATAAGATTAACTAATCTTTCCCTCCCTTGACCTTTTAACCTTCGATTTCAATAGAATATGTATCGATGAAATCCGACAATATTCTGCAAACGGTTTATTCTGCATATTCCACTACTCCTACCGTCACCTTGAACTATCGTTCGAGTAACGAATATTGGGAATGGATTCAGAAGCAGCTGCGCCTTCCAGTCACTCCTACAGCCCTAAATGATTTGCTGCGCGGAGGTATTTATCCCGAACTCTTCTATTTGTTTACATTACCTCGAAATTTTGCCACTCCCTTTCTACTTATGCTGGCGGTGAATTCATATCATCGTTATGTGCAGCAATATCACACGGATGAGGGATTAGAGATTTACTTTATGGATACTCTGAATCATTTTGATCCGTATTTTATCAGTGAACAAGCGCGTATGCTAGGTTACAACCCAATGAAAGTACTATCCAGTATTCAATTACTGCGTGCTTTCACCTGGCCTTCATTGGTGGGGGCTTGTGAAGAACAGTTAGCAGCACTTCCGCCACCATCAAACATGCGTGTGATTCTTGGTAATTACTTTTTTGGTGATTTTGAAGCCATGCTACAAGATCCACAAACAAAATTTCCTCGCAAAATTTTTCAAGACGTACAGAAAATGGTTACTGCACTGCACTCAATTCGCCATCCAAAAACGTATGTTGTTCTAACCGGCCCATTGCATTCACAATCACTGATAAAACCAACTGGTGGAAATTTAGTGGCGCATTTAGCAGGAGTACATGTAAGAATGACCGTTTCCGAGCAATATCACTATTATACACTGGAGCAACATCCCTTTTTGGCATCCCGAACCATCCGAGTGCCGAGTTCAATCTCATCTCCTCAAAACAGAACCAAAAGAAAAAAGATAAATAGCCGTTTCATAGGAGGTAGAAACGGACGATCACTTCCTCCTGGTATTCACAAAAATGATCCAAAAGGATTTCACCCGAAAGATAAATATCTCTTTCACAATAAAGTCAAGCAGACTCGTACGCGCGGATTGGATGAATTTTTTATCAAAAAAGGAAAAAATGAGAGAATTAGGAAAAATTAACAATAAGCATTTCAAAAATTAAACAAGAATATCTAATAGATCATTGAATTCATGCATTAAATGAAAGTTTAGTTCCAACATAGCAGGGATTTACATGATCTTCCCCCACATAGGATTTCAAAATTTGCAAAATAGGCGTACGGTTTTTTACTGGAAGAGGAAGATGATCTGTACAGTGATTGAGATATAACATAGGATTCCCGAATTCATTTTTCAAAATTGATGCAACATCTTCCACTTCTTTTGGAGAATAACGCACCATATGACTCCCTCCAATAATTGCTCGAATTGGCTCATTAAACAGTTTTTTCGCATGCAGTGCGATATTTAAAATTCCAGCATGAGCACAACCGGTTATTATTACTATTCCAGAATCGGTGCGTAAATACACAGAAGCATCATCATGCACTGGATCAACTTCAAGACCATTTTCACTTTTATGAAAGACAGAAGGTTCCACACCAGTAATATATGGACGTTCCCTTATTTCTCCTGAAAACCACAAATTTGATGCGATTTCAACAGGTTCAGATGAATAATGAAATTCTAACATTGATTGGAAAGGTTCTTTAATTCGTGGAAATCCTAAATTTAATTTTAGGAACAGTAATTTGAGGAATTTACGTTCTTTGACATCTGGATGAGCATAAGTGTGCAAATGATGATCTGCAGGAAGAGATTTGAGATATCCCGGTAATGCATCGGTATGATCATAATGTCCATGAGATAAAATCAAGGTTTTGATAGATTCGGGAGAAATTCTAAGTTCTTGCATGTTGTGAAGAAGTTTTTTACTTGATGCACCCACATCAAACAAAATGTGAGTAGGTTGTTTTGAATCTACTTGCGATACATTCGAGATTTTAATAAAAAAAGATTGCCCGTGCCCTCCTTGAAAATTGCTTCCAGGAAGAATTTCATTGCTGAAAAGATTGATAAGTTCGAATAACATAATGTAAGGGTAGAAGAGCTTTATAAAAAATTTTGTACTTTTAATTAAAATACTTTTCACTCATTCACACTTCTTTACTTTCTTTTACATCGAAATCTACGATCTTACACCCTTTAAAACTTAAAAAGAAAGAAAGGAGAAGAAGAAAAAATAGGAACAAAAAAGTAAGTTAAAATAAGAATTATCACGAAAACTCCAAAGAAGGAATAAATTTAGGCTCAACACGATGTTGTGTTAAAATCTCATATGCATGAGCAATTTTTATCAAAATAGGCTCTTGAAAAGCACCAGCAAAAAAAGATATTCCTACAGGTAATTCATGAACATAGCCCATTGGAACAGTAATACTCGGATATCCTGCGATTGCAGCAGCAGAAGTGCTAGAACCAGTAAAATGATCACCATTTATCAAATCAATAGGACAAGCAGGATTTGCTGTTGGTGCAACCAGAGCATTAATTTGATATTCTGAGAGAAGTTTGTCGATACCATTAGTGCGTGTGGCTTGTAAACATTTTTTTTTTAATGTTTTATATTCTTCTGAATTAAGATCTCCTTTTTCTTGAGCTTTTAGAAAAATTTCTTGACCGAAATAAGGTAAAATTTCAGATGCATGTTCTTTATTAAAGGAAATTAAGTCTGAAAGGGAATGAACTCGAATATTTGAAGGAAGATCATGCAAAAAACGATTAAGATCAGCTTTAAATTCATAAAGTAATAGTTCAAATTCCCATTCTTCTAATTCAGAAGGAAAATTAAAATTTACAGGATCAAAAATGACAGCTCCAGCTTGCTCCATTTTCTTAATCGCTTGATCAAATAGTTCATCAACTAAATGGTTATATCCACAATAGTCTCGAACCACACCTAATCGAATTCCATGCAATCCTTGATCATCCAAAAAATCAGTATAATCTCTTGGAATCTCATGTGGAATCTTACTTCCTAAACCAGCAGGATCCGATTGCATAATGTATTCGCTCGATTCTGCCATTACTGAAAGAAGAATTGCAGCATTTTCAACCGTTTGAGCCAAAGGACCCGCTGTATCTTGACGATGTGAAATTGGTATAATGCCCTCTTGACTAATCAATCCAACAGTTGGTTTTATTCCTACAACGGAATTAATATGAGCAGGACAAAGAATTGAACCATCTGTTTCTGTCCCTACAGCAGCAAGACAGTAATTTACAGCCACTGCTACAGCAGATCCTGAACTTGAACCGCAAGGAGTCCGATCTAGTACATAAGGATTCTTCGTTTGACGTCCAATGCTACTCCACCCACTACTTGAATGTGTACTACGAAAATTAGCCCATTCACTTAAATTTGCTTTGCCTAGTATAATTGCTCCGGCATTTCTAAGCTTTTCGACTAATTTCGCATCATAATTTCCATAATATTTAGCTAATGCTAACGAACCTCCTGTTGTTGGCATTTTATCTAGAGTTACAATATTATCTTTAATAATAATAGGAATTCCATGAAGAATTCCCTTAATACCCTTAGTTAAACGCTGTTGATCTAATTCTTCTGCGATTTTAATTGCAATTGGATTTATACTAAGGATTGCTCTTAATTCAGGATTTTTTTTATCTAACTGGGTTATTTGTTTCAGTGAATGTTCTACCAACTGCTTGGCTGTTATCATTCCAACTCTCATTTTTGAGGAGATAGAACTTATACTTATACCATTTTTAATTCCATCATTATTTTCTAATTTGAATTTATTCATTTCTATAATATTTTCTCCACTAGTTATTATATTTTTTACATTTTATTAAATTCAAAAACATTATTAGGGGATAGAACTAAATGAAAAATAATTCTTTTAAATAAGAATATAGTAAGGATTGATAAAATCATGAGTCAAAAAAATATTGAAGATTATCAAGCTGAAATTAAAAAAATAGAAGAAAAAATTACAGCATTAAAAGAAGAATATCAGAAGAAACAAGAAGAACAAGCAGCAAATGCTAAAAATAAATTAGAAGAGATTGAAAACACTAAAGGAAAAGAAGTTCAAAATCTTGAAACTGACATGCATACTAAAAACGAAACCTTAGAACGTGCAATGGAAGCATTAAAAAAAGCGAAAGAAGAATTTCAAGCAGCAAAAGAAACACATAAAATTTCGCTTAAAGAATATGAAAAAGTTAAAAAAGAATTAACAAAAGAACAAGAAACAGCTGAAAAAACCTTAAATAAAGAATTAAACAACTTAATTAAAGAACAGAAAAGTAAAATTAAGGAATTAGAGAAAAAAATAAAAGCTGAAGAAAAGGCAATTGCAAAAGCAAATCAAGCCAGCTAAAAACTCGATTATACTTTGAAATATCCATTTTTTTATTTCTTTTTAAAAATTATTATTGATTATTAAGATATTTAGGCGAATATACTAATATATTTAGTCGATGAGATGAAAGTGTTGTATAATTCTGCAATTCTAATAATTATGAAAGATTTTTATGACATTGACATGGATTCTTGCCACATTTTAGACAATAACCAGGATATTTTTTGAGAACAGCTTGATCTAATGAAATATCCATTAAATTTGCAAGAGATGCACTCCATGCTAAAATATCAGCCAATTCTTCAGCAACTGCTACCTTATTTATCAATTTCGGCGCTTTTTTTAATTCAGCCATTAATTCTCCGATTTCTTCACCCAACCATAATGCAGTCCTATGAAGACCCCGTTGCGAATCAAAATGAAAGTAGAGATCTTTCATCAGCTTCTGAAATTCTTTGATTTCCATAATACTTAGTTAAAATAAATAGAGATTTCATTAAAGATTTTAGTTATTAACTACTTTAATAAAAATCAATTTCACAACTAAGAGATTACATAAAATCAAATGAATAGGAAAAAAGAAATTAAATAGATATGAATTTGTTAAATAAACAATTAATTTTGGTTGATCTTAAATTAAAACAACCAATTGAATACACCTACATGCATAAGTATTACAACGACAATCAATACTCCTGCCAATACTAATGTAGTAACTGGGGAGAACTTAATGCCATTTGAAGCATCTTGATAGAACCGGATCAAACCAGCTCCACCTGAAGGCATTGGGGTTTCACTTGATCTTCGTTTACTTCTCGAGCTACGATTAGATTTTTTAGCCATTAATTATTTGAATGGAATCCTTAAGAAAAAACTTTTGATTTGATCCATTGTGAATGCATAAAATTCGAGTATGGTTTGAAAAACCTTAAAAAAAAAAATGAACCATCTCTTTTATTTAAACGCGTAAATTATCACTCTTAGATTATTAATCGCAGAAATAAAAGGTATACCAAGCATGTTGCGACAAAAAACACTCTTTAAATTTGTCTTTTTCGGTGGCCTTCTGCTTCTCTTCTTGACCCCATTTATTGCCACGGGATCTACTTTATACGAGCAGCAACCAAGTGCCCAAAATATTATAAATGCACCTTCAAGCGCCACCGGGGTTGATTCAAATATTTATATCCGAAATTTCACTCGAATAATTTCTATAAATGAAAGTGGTTTTATCACCTATGAAGATTCCTATATATTCGTAAATGATGGGCCAAATACTCATTTTAGTCTTCCTATCGGACTAACTGAACAAGAAGCTGAAGAAATAATTTATTATCAAGCGTATGATCAAAATATGGGTCCACTTACGGCTCAACTGTCCAATTTAAAGCTAAATCAAACGAATATTTTAGAAGTTCTATTGACTGAACCTTTAAAACCTTATTCTGAAATAGTTATCAATATTAAAATTAGCATAAAAGGATTTATTAATTATCAAAGTACATTTGGACGGTTTGTTGTCTATCTTCAATTAGCACCACGTTCTCCATTTTATATCGATACATATGAAACTGAAGCTCACGTTCCATATACGGCACAGAATGTTCAAGTATCTGATAATTCAAATTATGTTGGTCCTCTGGATGGAGATTTGGCAAATGTTCATAAATTTTATCCAGGAAGCGCTAATCCTTTTTCAGATATCTATAATACAATTATTTTTACAGATACAGATGCCAAAATAATCCAGATTAACCAAATCGACAGGACAATTACAGTAAATCCATGGGGATACATTCGAGTTGTTGAAAATCATCAAATCCAAAGTTTTACAAATGGTTATGTTACTGAAGTTAAATTTTCTTTACCAGAAGGATATTCAAATTTGAAAGTTTATGATGATTTAGGTGATATTAAGGATATAAAACCAGCAAGTACAACCAATTCTAAAAGAATGGTAGATATTACAGTTCAATTCATAATTAACCGTGCACCTCTTCAATATGCTCAGAAAATGGATTATACAGTCTCATATTATTTGGATTTTGACAAATACTTTTCAAATCACTTTGGAGAAAAAAATTTTGCTATCGATCTCTATCCATTAAAAACTAATTATTTAACAATTAAAGTAAATACGCGGGTAGAACTTGAAAATGCAAGACAAATTGAACGAATAAGTCTAGATGCAGAACAAATTGTAGAAACTGCAGAAGGAATTATCATTGAAACAACTGATACATACATTACTCCTTATCACAACTTTCATTTTGATGTTACTTATAAAATTAACAGCTTTTTAATGATTGATCGTGCTATTATTTTCAGTTTACTCTTTATTGCAATTGGAGCATTATACGTAGTTAATGCTTCTCGAAAAGAAAGAACAGAAGATATTGTTATCAGTGCCACTTCAATACCGATTAAAGAACTTCAAGAATTTGTTACCCTCTATGAAGAAAAGAATGCTATTACGATTGAATTAGATTCATTAGAAAAGAACTACTTAAAACGAAAAGTTCAGAAAAAAGCTTATGTTCGTGAAGAAAAAACATTAAGTACAAAATTGAAAAAGCTCGAAGAAGAACTATTACCATTCAAAAAAGAATTACTTGAATCTGCTACTGCTGTTGCCAATGTTATACAAAAATTGGATTATTTAGAAGCAGAGAAGATTTCATTAAAAGATAGCATCCGGAACCTTAACAACCGTTATCGCAAAGGAAAATTACCTTCAAAAGCTGCTTATGATAAGCTTTCACGCGATTTTGAAAAGAAATTAGAAAGTGCACAGCGTAAAATAGATCGTAATATTAATGAATTACGTAGCTACCTTATATAATCTATGTAACTTTCTCATTTACTTTACATTTTTTTTCAATTTCTTTCATCCATCTATTTTTCCTTAATAATTTCTATTTTGTTTATTTTAATTCGATTTATTTTTATCTAAATTCACTTTTCTATTATGAATAATCTTTTTCTTTTTGGTATTCTTTACATTTTTGAACTTATGAAATTATGGCTACTGGAAATTTTGGCATGTCCAATTGATAAAAGTTATCCGTTGGAATTTACAATCCTTTCTTGGAATGATCCAGAATCCACTCATTCAAAAATTAAAAATTTATTACTTAATTATCCTTCAGGAAATGTGCTTTTTGAAGAGATGTCAAGCCCTATTCATTATGAACAATCAGATTCTACAGGAGAATGGATAATTTCTGATGATCTTATAATTAAACCCTTTCCATTCGAACAATATATTCAACAATTATTAGAGAAAATTAAAGAATTAGAAGTTGTTCATGACGCTGGTTTGAAAGAAGGAGAAGAATTACTTAACTTCATCCGTTCAGAAATTAAAACCAAATTAGAAGATGCATTCAAAAAAATAAAGCAAAAAATTGAAATTCCTGCAATTATTAAGACAATTCTTCCCGATTTAGAATTATTAAATCTCTATAAATATCATTTAGAAATTGAAGATGCTGTAATTGTTTGTCCCAAGTGCCACCGTTGGTTTCCAGTGTTTGATGCAATTCCACAATTACTTCCAGATGCTCTTAGAAAAAGTGAAGAAGATGATTTATTTAAAAAAAAATGGAATCATCAATTTGAATTTCCTAATTAAATTTATTTCATAAAATTAACATTCTTCTTAGTTATCTTTTATTTTTATATATATCTATATCATAGATCAAGAATTTCTCCCCATAATAATTTGATATTTTGCTCTTCTGCTATCCGAATAAGTTCAGAATTAATCCTAATTGCAGCAAAAATCAATTTAGTTGGAGTTTTCTTGTAAATATGAGTATATAGTTTTACATTAAGTAAAAAGTGAGCAATATCATCTGCATTACCAGTTGCTTTAAGCTCTATCAAGCAAACATCTCCATTTTCCATTATTATATCAATATCAGTTCGATATCCAGGATAAAATACAGCACCTTCTTTATCTATCAATGTAACGGATTCAATAGTGTCGGGATCAATATTCTTCAATTTCAATGTTGTTTTAAGTAAATCCCTTGTTAAAATTTCTATTGCTTTTCCTTCTTTAGATTCTATTCGAGCGATATCTAATTTTAATGATTTAAGTAATTCAGATTGTTGATCAAATTTTTTATTCATAGATGTAATTAAATCAGTAATATGCAGATCCATTTTCTCAAAGCGCTGGTTAATTTTTTCAAAGCGCTGGTCAATTTTTTCAAAGCGCTGGTCAATTTTTTCAAAGCGTTGGTCCATTTCAGCAATAAGATCTCGGATATCTTCTCGTGTTGCAACTACACCAGATAAAGCAGTTATTATTGCTCCTTTTACAGCATCGTCTTCACGAATTAATTGTGGTAAAATTTCTTTAAAGAAATGTAGATCAAATTCAGGCATTCTATCATTATTATGGTATTTTTTATTAATAAAGATCTTTAAAAAAAAATTCATTTTAATAATATCTTCAAAATCTGGTAATATGTATATTCTAAGCGGACTCTTTAGTTAATTTTCTACCTATTATCTCTAAAACTCCAAAAAATCCGAATCCAAATGTAAGCGCACTTAAAATCATAATAAATCCAGCAATAGTTTTAGTCGTTTCTGAAAAATGTTGAATAGATTCTCCCACTAAAATTAAAAATAAACCAATTCCCATTCCTAAACTTTTATAATCAGAGCGCCTTCGAAAGATCAATAAAAATAACCAGACAGTCATTAATGTAATAATCGTTGCTAAAATTGTGAATAAATGATATTGCGGAATAATGTAATGTACTACTGTTATTAGAATAACTCCAAGAGTAACAGTAATATTCACCCATTTTTTTAATTCTAAGACTTTACTTGAAAATAAAAATAGTATTAATATACTAATCACACTGACCAAAAATGCAATTTGAAAAACAATATTTTCAATTCCAAAAATTAAGGTGAAGAATAAAGTTATCCAACCAATACCAGCCGAAGTGAAGAAGACAATTAAATATAGACTGAGAATATTGTTATTATTCATATATTTTAAGACTAGCTGCCCATCTATTATTATAAACATTAAGCCGATTATTAAAAAACCCGCCGCATATACTAAGTTCATGATTTAGCACACTCCAATAATTTATTTGTGACAATTTTTTATACATTTAAAAAAAATTCATATTCTTTTTGTGCTTATATTTCAAAGTTTTTGGTGATGAATTTTATAAACATCATAAATCACCAGCACATTACCAAATTCCATCTACTACATGGGTTTTATCAGAAAAAAAATTATCTATATCCTTTGAAAATACTTCAAATTGTTGAATATTCCCTCCATTAAATCCTTTCAACATTTTCTTTCCAAATTTTTTTTCAAACATCTTATAAAGTGTCTTTAAGATGTTTCTAAGATGTTTCTCTTTTTGAATTGATTCAGTCAAACCAATTACAATTATTTTCGTTTCGAGATCTCTATAAAATATCAAAAATTTGTTTCCAAGATTCAGAGAAGTAATGCTCTGTTTTGAAGTAAATTCAGTAAATTGATTAATCGCAGTAAGAAATCCTCCAAATAATTCCACAGATTCGGCTGTTGCATTATTAACTGTATGATATAAAACCAAGCCTGCTTCGTTTATTATCCAGATTTCATTGAATTCACGCATTGAATACTATCCTCTCAAAAAATCACGTTTGTTTGTTGTTTTTCACTTGTTGTGTTTTATTAATAGACTGAAAAATGTGCAAAAAAAAAGCACATATTAATTGATATTATTATATGCAAATATAAGATTATAAAACTTTTGACAATAATTCACAATAACCTTTCCGTTGGTTAACAATTACTATTCATGCATATAGAGAATTTCAGTTCTTTACATAAAAATTAAAAATTCTGCTGCAATGGCACAAATTATTTATTTTCTCTTATATAATAATTCTTTTTATACGCAAAAGTCCATTTTTATTTTTTTCCCTTTTTGGTTCATCCATTTACCACACTCTCTCAGTCTATCATGTGTTTATTTCATAAACTTTTTTTATGATTCTTCACTTACATAATTACAGCCAGCCCCTTAGTGTAGTGGCCAAATATCCTAGGCTAAGCATCGCGGGCCTTGACCCCGCTGACGTAGGTTCGAATCCTGCAGGGGCTACCATATTTCTGTTCTTATTTTTATTAGACTTTACTAATCAACCTAACGCTACTAAAAAAAGATTTCAAATTGGAATAATTTTCAGATGTTTTAATGAAAATATGATGAAAAATGTATCTATCGAATTCAATTCATCAAAAAAAAAAATTCGATTTTGAGTTGATGCAATAAAATTATATCTTTTAAAGGAATTTTATTTTCCTTTGATTTTTATTCTTTTTTGCAACAATCCAAATCATGATTATTAGAAAAGTGCTGAAATATCCTAAAGAATAACCTTTTATTGAGAGATTGGTAATCAGGTTATCAAAACTTACATCACTACTATTTGTTTTAGGATAAACAGGTAAAATTTTTGAACATGTTGAATTATCTCCATTTTCATCAATAACTGTAAGTACTATAGTATAATTACCTGGTTCTTTATAAATATGCACGGGATCGCGTAATGTAGAACTATTGCCATCTCCAAAATCCCAAAAATACTTCATAGGAAGGTTTCCCATAGTTCCTGTGAAAGTAAAAGTAATTTCTTTATCAACTTCAAACGATGTTTGTGAAACACTGAAATCTGCCATTGGAATCAAATCAAATTCGACATTTATTACTTGTAATGCACATCCTATATCATTTTCATTATCTCTAACTGAAAAATTTACAAGATATGAGCCTGGAGAAACATAAATGTGGCTACAGTTAAGTTCAGACGAAGTAGAGCCATCATCAAACTCCCATTTAAATTCAAGATAAGGTAATAATCCACCAGAGGGATATCCTGAAAATGAGATCTCTTCACCACAAAATACTTTATTCCGAGAAACTGTTATTTTAGTTTGAATCGGTTTTATAATTGTATTATTAACTAAAATCGTATTTATTCCATTGTCAATTATAGCATCATCAATATTTTTTTTTAAATAATTATCAATTATTGAAGTTCGATATGAGGTTTTTTCAAATATAGGTCCATCTAAATAAATTCCAACACGATTTTTTATAAAAGAATTATTTTTAACTAGAAAATCTGAACAATTTTCTATAAGCGTTCCATAATATAACGATTTTTTAAATATATTTGATGATATATTGTAATTTGATGAATATCTAATTAGCATACCCGATTTTCGAATATTTGATATCTGATTGTTCTGAATTTGAATATCTTCTGTATGAAATGTCCGTATTCCATACGATTGAGACAAGCTAATATAACAATCTTGAATAATAATATTCGAAGAATATTGGAGATAAATACCATTTTTAAAAGAAGCGGAATTAATCGTGCAATTTTTGATTATTCCATATACATTAGAATCATAAATACCTATACCCTGTTCTCCTGAACCATTTATTTCTATATTTGCAATAATATATGGATCTTCCTTGGTACCTGAACCAGTAACAACATCACAAGTGGTCCAATCATTTCCATAAATACTAATGGATAAATGGGAAGATAGAACAGAGGGAGTTGAAAGTGCAGCTTCAGATTGAGAGGAATAAGGAGATTTTTTTAAATTTTTTTTCGTTTGAATTAAAGAAGTATCATGTAATGAACTTAAATTTACATTAGTCTGATAATTGGGTATTCCAATCCAAATAAAGGAAAATACTATACAATATAAAAGAGAAATACAAAAAGACCATTTGAATTTATTTGATTTCATAATTAACACGACTAAATACTTAAATGTTAGATAATTGTTAATTAAAATATTTTTTTAATTCAATCTTAACTAAAAATATTTTATAACCTGTATTTAAATTTTTATTTGACTATTTGAATCTATTTCTAAGTAAAAAAAGTTGTAGGAATCTTGGTAGATTTCATACCACTAATAATATTATTCGTAGAACAAATTACATTAATACTCCTTTTCTTGATTTTAGGTTATTTCTCGTGGAATTTAGATTTTTCTTCTAATAATGGAGCGTTTGAACCAATTATAATAGAATTAGATCGTTTAGTCATTGTCTTTCGAGATATTACTCAAAGTAGAAAGTAAAATCAGCGAAGGAACTACATTTTCTATTGCACTTCCTTTACAAATTGCAAAGAATGAATAAAAATAGAAAAAGAAATATAAAATATTTTTAAAATTATTATAATAACTTTGATGGAAGTTCTTTTATTTTTTTCTTAATAAATGCTCGTCGTTCACCGCGCGATTTAAAGGCTGAAATTTCATCCTTATATTGTTCGTATATAATTTCCCTTTGGAAAAATGTATAAAGTGCATCATATACAGGGAATTCCTTTTCTAAAGCTTCATGATCTGAATTACATAATAATGGCATTCCGCTAGCAACTACTTCAAGAAGCCAAGCCATTGGTACCCTTTCCAATCCTCCAGAAGTATCTGCCGCTCTCACAATTTTCTGAACTTCAGCTAGTGCTTTATCTTCAGATAAATTGTATTTTTTGCAAATAGCATCGAAAGTGCAGTATTTCACACCATTTTCTTCATAATGATCTAATTCAACACCAGTCCCTGCAGTATCAAATGGAATAGCACCTGTTTTTTCAACGAATTCCATGATTTCCTCACGAGGAAGAAAAACAAACTGCGCATTTATATCCACAAATCGACGAATTAACCAAGGACAAGCAACTCGGTCAACATGTACATAATTTCGAGTAGTCCATAACATTGAAATCGATTGAACTAAAGAACAAGGCAATTTAAAGTTTTATTAAAAATTTGATCTTTTAATTGAGGTAGCAACTTCTTTACTTTTGACTAAATTTCCATTTTAATCTTTCATTTTCCGACAATAATCAAACTTATCCAAGAATTATTTCAGTCGGCAAAAATAAACTTTAAAAAATTTAATGATGGGTCGATTTTTGACTATTTATCAAAATTCTGTATGACATTTTTCTAACACATGTAAAAGATCTCATGCAAATTACTATCCAAAAGTGGTTATTATTTCTACATTAAATTTATGTTCAATCTCAGATATTCGATTCTCTGATAATTCTTCCTCAGACTTAAATAGGATTGGGCAATTTTGATATTTCCCTGTAGCAATAGAAAAGCAATCACTTAATGCGATAGGAAAATGACATTTAATATCTGCGGCGATACGAAATATCTTATCTGGGTTGACTTTTACAACTACTGATTCAATAATTGACAAAATTTCAAGACTCACCTTCTTTCCATAATGTCTACAGATGATATATCCAATTTCTGATAGATTATAGGTATTTCCAAATATAATTTTATCAGAGGTTTCATAAAAAAGGTTTTCTTTAATGAATGTGGTGAGTTTTGTATCCTTTTTCTCAATATAACTAATCCAAATACTTGTATCTAATACAATACGGGAATGTTGCTTTACTACATCAATGAATTTCTTTTTCATATTTATTTTTCTCACTTAGTTTTTTAGGAAATTTTGTTCTTCTTTCTTCAGATCTTTTAGTTTTTCATGTCGATATTCATCATATAGTTTTTTATCAAATTTATTTGCTAAATTACGAATTTTCTGATATTTATCTTTTTCAAAGAATTTTTCTTGGTGAAGAGCAAGTAATTCTTCAATAACTTCATTGAAACTAACTGAACGCCCCATTTTTTGAGAAAAAACAATTTTTAATTGAAATAATTTTTGTTTTACTTCATTTTCAACTTGAATTGTAGTTACCATAGTTTCTATAGCTTCTATAGTAATTTATTTATTTATATATTACGAATTAAAGCGAATAAATTCAATAAAATCCAGAAACAAATCAATCCGTTCACATCTAGTCTCCTTCATCATTCAAAAATTATTCAATCATCAAAAAAGAAAGTCAGAATATGTCAGAAAACAAGCAAAATAATATATTATTGATGAAATTTCGAATTAAATAGAATTTAGTCTTATTGCATTTTAATCATTTTATCAAATTTTGACCATTCTTGATTGGAGTTCGCTTAAATTTGAATTTTCTCTACGAATAGAAAAAGTTTTTTATCCATGATACGCTTATTTTTCTTAGTTATTCCAAGATCATATCGAATAGAATTAATCTCTTCGAAAAAAGAGAATTCTTTTCAACTAATCTCTGGATGAATAAATTAATTATAATGTGAGATAATATGCCAGGTTCACACGGATCATTAACAAAAGCTGGGAAAGTCCGACAAATTACTCCAAAAGTGGAACGAACGGGAGTAAATGCTCGTTCGAAAAAAATCCCTCGAGTTCGAAACAAAAAACTTTACATAAAGCGTGTAGTGTTAAATCGATATGGAGGTCAAGCAAATTCAATTGCTGCTCAAAAACACGCACGTGCAAGCAACAAGAGATAAATAAATATATTTTCTCTATTTTTTAATTAAATTTTTCTTAAAATTCAGTTTTATCCTTATTATCTTTTGTATATTCAAATTTAAGGATTTCACCAAAATATGAATAAATTCTATCAAGATCTTCTTGTAATCTAACAGTTTTTTGAATCGAAACGCAAATTTTTAAAAAATAAGATATTTCACATGAATTCAAGGCGCGAGAAAATTGGTAACGTTTTGTTTTTGATTTGATACCTTTTTTTTTATCAGAAGGAACGATTCTGTTCTTTAGAAAGAGAGATAATTGAGCTTTTCCGCCAATTTCGAATTCCCACATCTCTTTTGAAATTCCATCTATCCAAAAAGATGTATTAGGTGCCAATAGATCAAAATATATTCTATTTTCTTCTTCTTTCCATCCTGGATGTCGGACAATTGGTTTGGCTTTAAGATTGATTTTAAATGGACAAGATGATGGAAATATAAAAGAAGACAGAGAAGATGAAGAAGGTAGAGAAGATGAAGATGATGAATAAAACGTGCTAGAATTCAAATTAAATTGGAGGGTATGTAATTTTAGTAATTTTTCCCCAATTTCAGCCATTAAATGAAAAATTTTTGCATTTTTGGGAAATGGAATGCGTGGAAAATCTTGTTTCAACATAAATTGATATTTCAATCGATATTTTGGAGTCCAAAGTATAGCATAAATATAATAAAATATCTCTTCAGTTGATTTATAGTAATTAGATGGAAACAATGATAAAAATTCTGACGAAAAATTAATCTCATTAGCAGAAATTGGATGATTCCAATCTCCTTTTTTTATTGATTTTGATGAAATACGTAGAGGAAAAATATAATCGCCAATACCTGATCCTCCTTCAACACAATGAGACTCAGCAATAATATTTGTCGCAAAAACGCTTGTATCTCCAGATGCTTTTCGAGATTTTCGAGAAACAATTATTGCAAGATTATTCTGCCAAGGATACATATATTGCATAAGTCGATAACTGCTTGAACCTTTTGTCATCAAATGTTCATCATAACAGACCCACCATCTATCAAAACCGCGCCATTGCCATTTCTGGATATTCTGTAAAGCTTTTTTAAGAGAACCTGCTTTTCCATCTGCAATTTTCCAATCTCGTGCATCATGATAAATAACACCATCAGCTTTAACCCAATTTTGATTTTTAGAATCTTTTATGATAATCTTGTCATAAGTTCCATCATAAAAAGAAGTGATTATTTTCTCCAACTCAAATCGATCGGGATGAGTAATTAATGTATCGTGCAAAGATTGAATACCTATGATATTTTTTGAGAAAATTTCTGTTATACAATAGAATTGATTGTACTCTTCTTCTCGCTTAATCAATTCAGAAGGAATAGCAACTAGGTTAAAATCACGACGGTAGGGAATTTTTACAAATGGAAGAGATTCGAAATTCTTATTACAGAAAACCTTTTTCCGTTTTATTGATCCATAACATCCACAATAGAACACATTTGCTATATTTTCTTCCGAAATTTCCTGTTTTTCATTTAAAGTCTTACAATCTCTTTCATATTTTGAGAGATAAACAGCAATAAATAAGCAAATACCTGTCTGAATTCCGAATATATTTTCATCCTTTTCTTTATCACTAAATGATGGTTTATCAACAGCTTCGATTGAAGGTGGATTACTCTTTTTGGGATCTCCGAATAAATTTATAATATAAATAAAATCAAATGATTTTAACAAACTACTTCGCAAACCTCGAAAAATATCACCATCTAAGAAATAATTATTCAAGACTAAGGCAATAATTCCAGGTTGATTTCTGTCTGATATCAACCATTGGCAGTAACGAATGAATTTAACATAATCGTCTTGTATACCTTTTAGTCCTACTATCCTTTTTTTCCCTTTTCGCTGTAAATCTTTTTTATAATCTTCTACTAATCTGGAAATCCATAAACCTTTCGATTCAGAAGAAATGGCATAAGGAGGATTCCCATAAATTATTAAAATATTATCTTTTTGGAGGGGCGGCAATTCATCGTTGATTTTAGATTTATCTAGGCCATTTAAAGGATTTCGTTGATATAAATGTTTCAATCTAATTTTTTTATCAATAAAAACGCATGATTTTTTCTCTATTTCCTTCATTGCAGAATTAAAACAAGTATTTGCATTAGAAATGGTCTTAGAATCAATTTCAAATGAATAACTTTGATTTAAAAAAACTTGAGTAAACCATTTATTGAAATTTACTGGCTTAACCTGTTCTTGGCATAACTTAACTAATTCAATTGGAAAACTCAATTCTCCAGCAGCAGGATCCAAAAATTCAATCCGAGAAGAGAATAATCCTTCAACATTAAAGTTTTTAAAATGATGAATAAGGCAATAATTTACCCCTCTAAGAAGGCATCTAATTAGAAATGGAGGCGTGTAATAGGCAGATGACCCCGAATAATTTCTTGAAAATCTTGCTGGATGATTGTGGGGAGTGTTTTGATCTCTAATTAGAACCTTCTGATTTTTGATTTCCATATCTTTCAATTTTTTCTGCTATAATGATTTATGATTGCTTGTATTTTCATAATAATATCTAACAAAAAACTTTTATGTCCATAATAAAATACATAATTACTAGAACGCTCTCATTTCCATAAAATTATCTGTAATCTTTCTTTACAGATACATAATAATTGGAGTAAAAAAATATGGCAACATCTGGAAGAACATATAGACATTCACCACAAAATGTGTTAAAAATCGCAATTCTCGGTGAAGGCGGTGTGGGAAAAACAACCTTAACAAAACGAATCATTACAGGTATTTTTGATGCTAAAACGCGCATGACAATTGGCGTTGATTTCCATTTACTTAAAACATCAATATTTGATCCACTTGCACCTGAAGATGCGGATGACGTACCACAAATAGATATTCAAGCGCAGATTTGGGACTTCGCAGGAGAATCTCGATTTAGATTCATGTTACCACGCTATTGTAAAGGTGCTGTGGGCGGAGCATTATGCTATGATTTATCTCGTTATAGTACGACTAAATATATTGATGAATGGTATCAGATTTGGAAAGATAACGCTCCAGAAAACTCACCAATCATTTTAGTTGGAACAAAAGCAGATTTGATTGCAGAAAATGATATGGATGAAGCTCAACAAAATTTAGAAAAATTAGCACACCGCTTAAATATACCAGATTGGTACATAATTTCTGCGAAAAATGGTAGAAATGTACATATATTAACGAATGATTTACTAATTAAAGCATATATATTCAATCAAAATTGGATTAAATCCCAGAAGAAGCAATGATTGAATGCTTTTAATGAAAACTCTTTTAGTGTTTTATTAATGTTTTTTTCATTGTTCTTTTAGAAATTTTTCCATTGTTCTTTGCAGAAATTCTTCATTTCCTCCGTAGCAACGAAACCAATACTTAATTTCTCCAGATCATCACGATATTTTCGTTCAAATTTATTTGCATTACGCTGTAAGAAAAAAAAGTGATTATTTGAATTTTCTTTTGTAAATAACACCCAAAGTATATTTTCTGTACGATAAATAGATATTCTAACACTTTGAATTTCAAGATCTTTCAACTGACCAGAATCAAGACACTTTTTAGTAAAATTCTCAAAATTTGCTTTTGTGATATACATCAAATATCGGATATTTGCAAAAATTTGGTTATTTTGTATATTTTGATTGGGTTCATTATTTGTAATTATTTCCTGTGAAGAAAAGTCATAATCAAACATTGGTAATCCATTTTTATATATTAAAATCAGGTATTGTAAATCACCTTGAAAAAGATACAAAAATTTCTTCTTTTTGGAATCAACCAACAGAAAGGTAATTCCAAAGAAAGCGAAATATAGGAGAACAAACAAGAGGTAAAGATTTACTTCAAAGAACGAAACAAAAACAAGAATAACTCTAATTAAAGAGGTAAGAAATAGAAAAATTATAAAGAAGATTTGTCCATTCGGATAATCTTCATTTGTACCTTGACTTTTTTTTTGAACTTTAATAATAATTAATATCAATCGTCCTAAAATGTTAATTGAATTTAGCATAAAAAAAATTATTAGTATATTAAAAACTTGGGCATTTAATGAAAAGATGAAAAAGGTACCCCAAAATTTAGATTCCAGTGAATAATGGGGGGTTATAACCAACATAGCCGATATTGCCATCAATGAAATTATTATAGTGAATAATGTATGTATTCGATTACGAAAGATTATTATCTCATCGAGAAATAAATTTAAAATAATAAATGAGAGAAAAAGAAAAATAAGCGTTAAAACCCCATATCGATTTAATAGAGAGAGGTATAAATCTTCAAGTTTAAAAGAAAAGGGAATGTAAAAAAGAGTATCTATGTATAAACAAAGAAAATATGATAATAAAAATAGTACATATCGAAATCTCAAACGAATATAAGCCCTAATTAAAATTATTATAACATAAATCATAATGAGGGTGTTAATTAGTCCGATAATGGATAGAAGAGTCATTTTTTTAATCAACAATTTCGTTAAATTATTTTTAATAGTAAGGCTTCAAAAAAATTTTAAGTTCCTTTTTCACAATACCTTCTATGTTAATTTTCCCAACTGTATCAATTTTCTCAATTTTTTCTGATGTTTGCTTAATTCTCTCCTTTTCTTTTAAATATATATCAATACTCGACTCCATTTGCTCAATTATTGTGGAAAATGCTTGGTGATAAAGTTCTGATGTTTTTTTTGAAAACAAAACCCATCTAAATCTACGAGATTGATAAAAAGAAACGACCAGCCTCTTAAATTGGAGATTCTTGAATGAGATTGGAGAATATGCTTTTTCAATTTTTCTGATGAAATACAATTCAGTCCCCAAAAGTATTGAAGTAAAAGACAAAAGAGGGGTAATTTCTTGATCTTCTATATTTGAATCAAAAATTTGTCTTCTTAAAAAGTCATATACCAAAGGAATTTTTATAGTATTTTGATTTTCAACAGGAAATATAATCAAATATCTTAACCCTCCTGGAAGAATTGTTAATTGATTACGATTATTAATATATCCAACCATTATTATTGTATATACCAGCGACATGGCTAAATAATCAATTCCATAAAGATAATAGGGATAAATTCTTTTTACATTCGTTAAAATTAACCAGAATAAGTAACCTAAACCCATTGTTATGAAAAAGCGTGGAATGTGCTTGAGCTTTAACTTACTAAATTTATATGATAGATAAAAGAAACGCAAATTCAAAGAAAATATCATTAAATAGATTAAAAGAAGAAAAAATTTAATTAGTGGAGTTTCAAAAATACCTGTATAAAATACTCCATAAGCTGAAATAACAGGTTTTATAGAAATACTTTCGGTAGTTAAATATACACCTAAAAAGACACCAGTTAATATTGAATAAATAAAACTGGGAAATCGCAACTGATTATGAACAATCTTGTCTAAATAATACGTAAGTAAACATGTATTGATTGGAATTAAAAAATTCGCCCAAAAAGTGTAATATTTTGCTGAAATTTCATTAATTGGAAAAAATAGAACTCCTGGATATATCCAGCCACATACTGCAAAAAATAAACCTAAATAAATATCACTGCGAAATTTCATCTTGAAATATTCGATAAAGCTAAATATTGCCAAGATCCAAAAAATTAGACCTCCAAAAAAATAAATGAGATTTATTATTGATGGAATTATCTTAATCTCCTATTAAGTTATTTGACAATTATAAAAAAGAAATGAGTAAATTTTCATTTCGAAGACCTTTAAGATTTTTCATTTTTCTTCTCATTTTTACTTCATTTTCCAGCCAAGATACAAACTCAATTAATGTCGGTACTTTGAAAGTGTCTGATATCAATTTTCCATAGCTGCACGAGGTGCAACATTAGGCCAAAAAATTTGCTTGGAAGCCTCAAAAGCGGTTGGTTTCATCACAAGATCAGGTCGTCCGCATTTATACGCAGTCAAAGCCTTTAACAATTGTAAAGAATAAATAAACGCACGATTTTTTATCGATGAGGACATCCCTCGCGTATTTAATCGTTTTCCATTATAATATGTGTTATTACTCGAATTTCCTTGTTCAATCATCGGACGAAACTTATAAATCTTAAGAAAATATTCATTAGACCATGAATTTGGGATATAATCAGTATTGAAATAATAACCTTTTGTTAATTCCTTAACTGGTTGATTTTTAATATTTTTCCGATCTCTAATAATAAGCATCACCCCTCGATAGTGTAAATGTTTTAGAATTGACTCAGAATAAGGTCCTGAATCTGCAATTATAAGACTCCATTGATGATGATTAATTCTAAAAAAATCTTCAATTGATTCTTTAAACGCTTGGTTATCGCTTCGATTACCTGGAAACATCTTGAAATATATCGGAAAACACCGATCTTTACAATATGCATACAATATTCCAGGATCATAACCTACTCCCTTCTTGATTCCATTATGCCGACAATAACCCGCATCAGGATCTCCATATGTGTCTAATCCATCCTTTTTATTATTATTGCTATTTGCACGGATGAATTGGCCATCCCAAAGTAAGATTCGAGGTATAATTAATCCATAATCAATACATTCTTCTACTAAATCTTGAAAAAATTGAAATACATCAGATTCAGGTAATTTCTTAATCACATAACTCATATCTGCAGCATTAGGAACACTGTGTGAGTGTACGGGAAGGCTGAAAATAGACAATTGCGGAGCAAACCGAAACAATTTCTCAATGCCCCGATAATCTTTAAATCCCATATTAATTCGTAACATTTCATAAATTATAATATCTCTGACAAATAATCCTTTAAAAGAAACACCTTCTGATTCTAATCGATCTTGTACCTCATCAAAAAACGATAAATCGTTGAATTCAAAGAGATTTTCAAAAGAACCTTGAAAGTGGGGAAGGTAATGAAACATATCCCATTCGAGTTTAGTGATATGATTTTTCGCAAAATCTTGATAGCACGTTGTTTTTATAGAAGGAAACCGATAGAGATATTTTCCATTCAAATCGGGTATCCATTTTATAAAATCGGTCATCTTTTTTTGCGATTTAGGAATAATTGATGCAGATCTTGCTTTTTCATAATTGCGAACATAAATCCAAGAAAACCGTTTCCGCGCAACTCTATAGTCTTTAGGTCTCGACATATTATAAATTTCAACATGAATTAATCCAATATAATCTGTTATCTGCGTTTGAAGGATAGGAGGTCGGTTTTTGTAGTAGATCTTAATCAAAGTTAACCACGAATAATATTACTCTTAAATAATAATATAGAGTCCACAGTATTAAAAATTTTTATTCAATTTACGATTTCATCAACAAAACAAGTACAATCCTATATAATAATTCGAAGTTGAAAGGCTATCTTCATGAAATTCGGCTAAAAACAGATTATCCTAAAGGAGATTGGGAAGTGCTGGAAAATGAATTTGGACAAGAAAAATGTAGAAATTGCAATCTAAGATTGAAATCAAAGCCAATTTTTCACAAAAGAAAGAAAAAATTTACAAATTTTCAAGATGAAATTTACTCAAATACTATATTAACTTTTTTTCTGAAAAATTATTTTTAAAACAAATAATTGAATTGTTCAAATCTATTTATTTCTTTTAGTTATGGGAATAGTGAAGGAAAGTCTCTTCTATATTACATATTGATTTCACTATTCAAAAAAAAATGAATCAATCTCCTATCATTTGAATCGAGATTTTTAAATAAAATTCTCTTTATTAAAATAAGCAAAAGTATTTGTAAGAATGAATTCATTATCCGATATTATTTTTTCAAAAAAGCACAATAAAACTTACCTTCATGAGCATGAGAGAAATAGGATAAAAATTAGGGATTGTTAATAATGAATCATGTAGAATTTAAGCAAGATATTCAAAAAATAGATGATCTCTCAAAAAAGAATAATGTACAAAATGAAAAAAATAAAGAAAAAAATGATTCTTGGCGAGAGGATTCTAAAAAACAATTAATCAGAAAATTGCTTGGACACTCTCTAGAATTTTTATTACTATTTTTAATAGGCACTTCAGCGATTTTTTTCACGTTTCGATTATTAATTCATGATCCTTGGTTAACAATGACGGCGGATTTTTTCAATGAAGCAAGGCGAAAATACATCGAAGAACAAAAGGCACTATGTGGATGGAATGATCCTTTTTTAATTCAATATTTTACATATTTAAAGAATTTTCTTAGCGGAAAATGGGGGACATCTATATCAACTATTATAAATACAAGTAATACAGAAATCTTTTTTATTAAAATTCCGAAGACAATCCAATTGTTTTTTTTAGCATTCCTTTTTTCAATTATTCCTAGTATATTACTCGGAATTATTTCAGGTAATAAACATGGATCAAAAATAGATCGCATCATTCTTGCATTTACTGCTGTATTGTTTGTTCTTCCGACTGGAGTAATCGGAACACTATTCCAATTTATATTTTCAGGTAAGTTAAAATGGTTTCCGGCATCATGTTTTATAAGCCGACAGAATTTATACTATAAAGCGGATATGACCGGTTATATCTTAATCGATAGTGTGATAAAGGGAGATTTTGGAGTATTTTGGGACGTGTTGAACCATCTATTTATGCCATCTTTTGTAATTTCGTTTGGTATCACTGCAATTGGAATATTATTCATTCGCTGGTTAGTAATATCTCGAAAAAATCAATCTTTTTCCTTTCCTAGTCGAAATTATATATTAATTGCATTTGTTTTCTTCTATTTTTCGCTAATTTTATTAATTAATGAATTTATATTCGAGTTAAATGGATTTTTAATGCTTATTATTCAGGTGATTAATAATTATGATTTTTATTTGATTATAAATTCACTAACACTTCTTTTTGTTTTTTTTCAATTATTTGTTTTTTTAAGCGATATTGGAAGAATATTATTACAATACCATAAAATGAAAAAAGATGCAGACGCTCCGATACAAATTCAATATTATTCTTTTCTACCCAAAATCAAATCAGAGAAATCAAACAAAACTGATGATAATTTGCCATCAATTAATAAAAAACCTCAATTAATTCCACAGAATACGAGAAAAAATCATCTCCTTTTTAAATATACAACACTTGTAAATAGTTTTGAATTTATTTTTGGGGGATTTCTCCTAATACTCACAATAATATTTGTAAATTTAGCTGAATCATTTTATACTCAAGATTTATTTACTAACATAGCGGAAGGTGTAATCCCTTGGAGTGCTCCTAGTTTTGAACACTTTTTGGGAACAGGTCATTTTGGACATGATGTTTTGGGATTCACACTATATGGTTATGTTTTCCCATTAACTAGAGTAATTCCAATTGCAATAATAGTTGGATTTGCAGGAATATGCATAGGATTCTTTTTAACAGCAAAATTTCCAAGATTTATTAGATTTTTTAACTTTATTGAAAAAATATTTATAATTATTCCTATTGTTTTTATCGTTTTTCTTATATGGTTGATTTTAGAAAGAATATCACGGCGAACAACTTTTCCTGAATTGGTGACTTACGCAATTTTTTCATTTATTTTAGGGTTTATAGCTGGTAAAGGAATTGGATATCAATCCAGAAAAAAAGATATAAAGATTAACACTTTTTTTATACATCTTAAAAATTCAAGTCCAATATTATTAAGTTATCTCTTTATAATTGCTTCTTTAATGATTATGGTTGAATTTACAATAGAATTTATGGGATATAAGACACCTTCAATAGTTTCTTGGGGAAGAGAAATATATTATGGAATAAAATATAAACATTTTTATGATGCACCATGGGCAGTATTCAGCCTAATGATTGCTTATTACATCCTAATTCTTGCCTTGATCATGATTTGCTTAAGCTTTTTCAACCTATTACATAATAATAACCAAAAACTTAAATTTTGAACATTTTTTCTATTTTTTGAAAAGAATATCTTTCTTTATAGTTATTTTTGAGCAGATTAATTTTAGAATTCAATAAGATGAAAATTTAAGGAAATATAACAAGATCAATAACAACTTAGGTTATAATTTCTTTATTTCTTTATTCATTTATTCCTTTATTCCTTTAATATATTCTCAAAGGAGGTAATTACACTGATTAATAAAGACTCGAAAATTAAAGGAGAATTAAGTCTTGAGGAACGGGAACGTGCTAAGCGTCAAAAACTACTAACCGGATGGAATCAACACATAGTAAAGCAAAGTACAGTTTTTATTGCAGGAGTTGGTGCCTTAGGGTGTGAAATTGCTAAAGATTTAGCTTTAATTGGGATTGGGAAATTAATTTTATGTGACATGGACACAATCGAAACAAGTAATCTATCCAGACAAATGCTTTTCTATAGAGGTGATGAAGGCAGATTCAAAGCAGAAGTAGCTGCTGAAAGATTAAAACGCATGAACCCATTTTTAGAAGTCGAAGTATACACTATTCCTTTACAACAGATTCCGATGGAAAAATATATGGAATGCCAAGCAGTTGTAGCTGCCCTCGATAATGTGCAGGCACGAATGGATCTAAATAAATTCTGTTTGAAATTGGGAATTCCACTGATTGAAGGGGGAACAGTAGGATTTGAAGGACATGTTCAAGTAATTGTTCCAGAAGCCACACGAACCTTAGGAGGTAAACCTTTTCCTGTTGGTTCAAAATCAAGAGTTATCGACCGACTCGTGGAAGAAAGATTGTGGAATCTTGATGAAAAAAAATACACAGATTATTTTAAAGCGAAAGAAAAAATCGCAGAATTACAAGATCAAATTGACAAATTGGAAGAAAATTATATTATCCCCATTCGTGATCAAATTAGACAAGAAATTTCTGAAAATTTTGATCAAATTGAAATGAAATATCTCCATCAAACACCATGTTACCGTTGTGTCGTTCCAGTTCCTCCTCCATTACGAAATCAAGTAGCAGCGTGTACACTGAAAGGAATTCCTAGAACGAGAGAACACTGTGCTATCAAAGGTGAAGTTGATTTTATCAAAAAATATGATCGTAAACCTGATTATGATAATACAGTTGATATGCAAGAAACACTTAAGTTTGCACAAAAAGAACTGGAAAAATTGAGACAACGTGTTTTAATAGAATCTATTCCACCCGAATTAAAAGACAAAATTTCTGAACAAGAAATACAACAGTTAAAACAAAATATATTACATACTTTTGGAGATGATTTTGCATTAGAAGACATGGAAAATATATTAGGAAATAAAATTCCCGCAATTCAAAGTGTAAGTTCTATCATATCTTCTATCCAATCTCAAGAAATCTTAAAAATTTTATTTCTTATGCATGATCAATCAATCGGAGCGGTAATGGACCCACCATACATTAATTATAACGGAGTTTATGGCTTGTTCGAGCAGGTGGAGGTTACCCGATTGGAAGACTGTGTTGCATGTGGTTCAAGACAAGGGCAAGAAAATATTACAGTAGTAATAGCAGAGAATTCCACAATTAATGATCTATTTAATGCTGTTCAAGATTACTTTCCAAATGTTCAATTATCAGACTATATCATCACAAATCCACTCACCAAGCAGTTTATCTACAATCCTCTTTTTGAAAAAGGCAAAACAGGAGATAAATTGATAAAAGAAATGGGTATCCAAAATTATGGCGAGGTTGTTTTTACACAAATTGGAAATAAGAATAACAGCACTCATGATGCTCCAAATCAAGCAACGAAAAAAGAGAAAGGTATTATCAAACAGTACAATGTTACTGTGCAAATAATTTAAGTATTTTAAATCTTTTTACTAATTTTCTGATATAAATACCATTTGAGGTAATACTATTTAAAAACCATTAGTTTAAATGGTAAGATTCTAATTTTTAAACATTGTAGTTTTTATCGAAATCCTAGTCCCACATTCATCCCACTCGAATATCGTAGTTGCTCAAATGTCGAGATATTTCGATGGGAATTGAATAACGGGAATTGATAAAACAAGATTTCGTAAAAATTACATAACAGTTAAAAAGATGACACAATTATGTCGAGTCAAGCATATATCGACCGGGTTTATAACAACGTCGTAAAGAAAAACCCTGGCGAACTCGAATTTCACCAAGCGGTGAAAGAAGTTCTCGAAAGTCTTCAACCTGTCTTTGAAAAAAATCCTGGATATGAAAAACAGAAGATTTTAGAACGATTAGTAGAACCCGAACGCGTTTTAATGTTCCGCGTACCATGGGTAGATGATCAAGGAGAAATCCAAGTAAATCGGGGATTTCGAGTCCAATTTAACTCTGCAATTGGACCATACAAAGGAGGTCTTCGATTTCATCCATCTGTCTACTTAGGAATCATCAAATTCTTAGGATTTGAACAAATTTTTAAGAATTCATTAACTGGAATTCCCATGGGCGGAGGAAAAGGGGGATCTGATTTTGATCCTAAAGGAAAATCAGATAATGAAGTAATGCGATTCTGCCAGAGCTTCATGACTGAATTATATCGACATGTTGGCGCGAATATCGACGTCCCTGCTGGAGATATTGGTGTGGGTGGTAGGGAAATCGGATATATGTTCGGTCAATGGAAAAAGATAACTCAATCATTCGAAGGAGTATTGACAGGTAAAGGGTTGGAATGGGGTGGCTCTTTAATTCGTCCAGAAGCAACTGGTTATGGTTCAGTCTATTTTGCCCAAGAAATGTTGAAAGTTCGAGGTGAAGATTTCAAAGGTAAAATCTGTGCTGTTTCTGGTTCAGGAAATGTTGCCCAATATACAGTTCAAAAATTAAACCAATTAGGTGCTAAAGTGGTTACCTTATCCGATTCCAGCGGTTCTATTTATGATCCCGATGGTATCACTGGTAAAAAATTCGATTTCTTCTTAGAACTTAAACAAGTTCGACGAGGACGAATAAAAGAATATGCTGATGAATTTGGAGTTGAATACCGACCAAATAAGCGCCCATGGGATATTAAATGTGATGCAGCATTCCCAAGTGCGACTCAAAACGAATTAGATGCTAATGATGCAAAAATGTTGATTGATAATGGAGTAAAAGTTGTTTGTGAAGGTGCAAATATGCCATCTACTTTAGAAGCAACTAATCTATTCTTAGAAAACAATGTTGCATTCGGACCAGGAAAAGCAGCAAATGCCGGTGGTGTAGCTACTTCTGGTTTAGAAATGGCTCAAAATGCTTATTTCACCCGCTGGACCCGAGAAGAAGTCGACAAACGATTACACCAAATCATGATCAACATTCATAAAGCAGCTTATGAGGCTAGTAAACAATACGGCAAACCTGGAAATTATGTTTTAGGTGCCAACATTGCTGGTTTTATTAAAGTTGCTAATGCAATGATTGCTCAAGGTCATTGGTAATTTATTGAAGCATCTAAATGTTTTAATTTAGATTTTTTCTTTTTTACTTCTTCTAGTTCTTCTATTTATTCTGATACTTCTATTTATTCTGATTCTTCAATAATCATTTCCAAATATTATGTCGAAAACTGTCGAGGAATACAACACTCTGCCTACAGTTTTGATTTTTTTCCCATTAATATTAAATAGCTGGAATTTTCTTAACTAATCAACGATGGTTTTACGTGAATACATTCTTCATGAAACCTCAGCGATGATGGAATTTTCCTCGAAAAAAAATGCGAATTTCTCATGACACTCTTTTCGGCTTAAAAAAAAAAAAGGAAAAAACAAAAAAGTGGATTTTAAAAAATTGTCCGTATTGTAAAAGGCAGAATTTAAAGGGAAAAAAAGGATTACAACAACATATTCAAGCAAAACACTCATATCTTAGTAGAAAAAAGAAGAAAATTAAGGAATTTAAATATAAAGAAGAATTATTGTTTCCTGAAATTGAAACATTAACAAATCAATGCCCAATCTGCCACACCGAATTTAATTCAGTGGACCAAACATATAATCATTTTCGAGGGATTCATCATCAAAACACTGCTGTACTGGAAAATACCATTATAAAGCTTTCATAAATCATAAGTTATACTTCCAAGACAATAATAAGCATTTTTCTACAGAATTCTAAATCCCTTTTGATTTATATCTTTGTGAATGCTTTGAAAATTTGTTCTACAAATGAGTATATTTATGGTATTTTTTGCAAAGATTTTTATTAGAGATTGGGTCTATTTTGATTTTAGTGATCACTATGAGTGAAAACACAAATCAGAAAATTGAATATTTTGGTCTACTAGCTTTAGGTCTTACAACTGTTATTGGGTCTGGTATATGGGGAGATCCATTTTCTTGGGTAGATACTGCAGGTATTTTTGGAATTATTCCAGTAATTATTAGTTGGTTACTGCTTTTTACAGCGGGTTTATCATATGCTGAAGTTGTTGGTATGTTTCCAAACAGTGGAGGTCCTTATTCTTATGTAAGTGGGGCAATTAATAAGAAATGGGGTAGTTTTCTTGGATTTACATATTATCTGGGATATTTATTGATAAGCGTAATTTTAACATTTGTCTCAATTGCATCGTTCTTTGGATCAATAAATTTGAATAATCCTACACTTCTCGTAATTTTTACTGTTCTGCTTGTTATAATCCTATCTTTTGTCGTTGAACTATTTCCTTTGAAAACTATCGGCTGGATTGCTTTGATATGGGTAGCAATAAAAATTATTCTTCTGATGATTGTTTTTATTTTCTTTATGATTAAAGGTGATAGTTCAAATTTAATTTCAGCTAAACCTACATTCGAAGAAATTAAGGTAGTTGGAAATGGTTCATTATGGGCCTTAATGGGATTTGAGGTTATTTTAGTACTAAGTGGAGATTTGTCACATAAAACTGATGATGGAAATTCGAAGAAAAAATTACCAAGAGGTATTCTTATCATATTAGGTATAATACTAATCATTTATATTGGAGTAATTATAGGAGTCAATTTTATTGTTAAGCAAGGTGCGCTAACTGCTTCAGGACTTCAAGCCTTTGAGTATGCAGCCCTTCAATCTGGTATTTCGACATCATTACTTTATGCATGTAAAGCTTTTTCATCTTTAGGGACAACATTTGCTATATTCTTCATCTTGACATATACTTTAAAAGTACTCGCAAAAGGTGATAGTCTTCCAAAAGTGTTTTCAAAGACAAAAAAAGGAATGTACATCAATAATGCAATCCTTACAGCAGTTCTTTCTGGAATATTTGCTTTAATCATGACTATATTAATCCAAATTACAAATGGAATAATCATTAATGTTTTTTCATATATCGGTTTAGGTTTTATTCTACTTTCCGCTATGATTCCTGCGGGAATTATTGCTTTATATTTACGAATAAAAATGCCTATATTAGAACGCCCCTTTAAAACACCGATATACTATATTGTATTCCCACTTTCAATTGTTTTAGGGTTGTATCTATTCACATTAAATCTGTTAGCATTAATTGGTGCGCTTTAATTAGTTAAGCACCAAATTAATAAAGGATTTCTTTTTGATTTTTATTTTTTTTTGTAATTACTTTTGATAATTGAGGGTATTTTAAATTTCAAAGATTCGAATTTTTTCATTTCATCATCTTAATTCTCCCGACTCAAATCTAAAATATCCTTCCTTATTTTTTGTCGATTTTACCAAGGTGCCAAATTTAAGATATGTAATTCAAAAATTATAATAAAATCGACTTCAGATTGAAGAATTTATAAACAGGATGGTAAATTTTTAATAAATTTTTTGAAAAAATCGAGTTCGACAAAAAAAGAATTGCGATATTTCAGATATAAGTCGGATATATATGAATGATATTCAAAAAAGCGTTTAAATTAAAAAAGATAAAATATCCTCAATTAAAATTGGAAATTTTTCCTTAAAGCGTCACTTTATTTAGAAATTTGTTAGTAATATTTCTAATTATAAACTTCAAAAACTTTCCCGATATAATCTATATATTCGATATTTATGAAAATAAATCCGCTTTAGCAATAATATACAAAATTGTATGAACGTTTTGATATTGTTGTTATTAAGAATTAATTGATGAAATAATTTTTTACCATAAGTCAATTCATGGGGTTATACAGATGCAAACATATAAAATTGCGATCGTAGGAGATGGCGGCGTAGGAAAATCATCTTTATTAGATGCAAAGAAATCGAAAAATTTTCTTTCAAATCGAGCAATCACAGTCGGTGTCGATTTTGATTTCATCCCAATTGAGAAATCAACTCCAGAAAATGGAGAATCTCAGTTTTTAGTCATGGATCTTGGAGGACAAAAACGATTTCACTTTGTTCATGATATGTATATACAAGGAATCAAAGGAGCAATAATATTATTTGATGTTTCTCGATTTCGAACGTTCCAAAATATAAAAAAATGGATTTCATTGATTATAAAGGAAAACTCACAAATTCCTATATTGTTAATTGGAAATAAATGTGATTTAATCACTAATGATGAGATTAAACTATTTGAAAAGGATCTTAATTCATTAATCGATGAATATACAGAAACATGCAATTTATATGGTTTCATTTTCACTTCTGCAAAAGAAAAAGTAAATATTAACGAAACTTTTACAATATGCGAAGAAATGATTCTGTGGGAACAAAAAACTGAGGAACCTAAAGCTTTAGGGATTATTAAAAATTAATCATCAACATTCTTAAAAAATTTTTTTAAAAAATTATACTTGCTCAGATTTCTTTATATTTAAAAAGATTGTAGAACCTGTCATAACATATTCAATTACAATTGAAACTGAATGCATATATTCTTGAATTGCATCGAGCATTCCTTGAGCAAGTCCAATAATAAATTGCGGTGATAAAGTATCTTTTAAAATAATTGATTGTCGATCTTCTTGAATAACTTTAATTTTTGCACTTTTTTCAAAAATTGGGATAAGCTCAGTTTTCAAAATCAGCTCAGGATCAATTGAAAAAGAGGCTCCCATTTTTAATAATGGTTCCCTTCGTTTCTGCCATAAATAACGACCAGTAATCCTTCCAGCGATAAATAAATCTTCAGAATTTTTAATTTTTTGAATAACTTGTGAAAGAAACCTTAAAAAATGAGAATTTGGATCATCACTTTTGATCAATTTAGCTATTGTGTCTTTAACATCTAATAAACTTGTAGATTTAACAAAAACGGAGGATTCTTGATCTTTTACAAGCAAAACTCTTTCAATACTACGTGGATTTAAATTTTCATCCAAATATACGGTAATAAAATGATCATTATGTGAGACTAGAATAGGAAGTATTCCTGAAGTTCCAAATTCAGGTTTAATTTGATCTGGATCGATTTCATATTCAAATGTTTCTCCACAAGTACATTCTAACCGAATTTTTTTCATATTTTTATTTATGAGAGAATAGATTTAAATATTTAATTCAGAAATATTTCCCACTTCTAAAAAAGAGAAATTATGAAAAAAGAAAAAATCTCGTAAATTTTAAAAAAAATATAAGAGCCTTTGTCAACATTTGATAGATTAATAAAAAAATAAAAATCCTGCATAATTTACGCATTTACCAACATTTCATCCAAATTTGAAATTTGTCGATCAAAAATTTAGAACTTTTTTTATCAAATCCTACTAAAATTTGATTAAAAATAGTCAAAAATCAACCCATAATTATATTTTCTAAAGTTTATCTTTGCCGACTGAAATAATTCTTGGATAAGTTTGATTATTGTCGAAAAATGAAAGATTAAAATGGAAATTCTGTCAAAAATAAAGAAGTTGCTAGAATCTCATAAAACTGGAAATTTTTCAAAATGAATATAATAAATATTAACGTATAATTATACTAAATAAATAGTGTTTAAGTATCAGTAATTCTCTATTTGCAAATCAATAAACAAATAAAGGTATAATTTATGATCCATAAAATTGCTCTCCTAGGTGCTGGAGGTAGTGGTAAAAGCTCAATCCTTGAAATGAAAAAATCAAAAACTTTTCAAGAAAATAAATCTATCACAATAGGTGTAGACATTGAATTTATACCTATACAAAATCCAGAGATTGATGATGGTAAAGGTCAATTCTATACTGTTGATTTAGGTGGACAACAAAGATTTCAACTTATGCATGATGCATATATTAAAGGTATAGAAGGTGCCTTGATTGTTTTCGATCTCTCCAGATATCGTACATTTGTGGACATTCCAACATATATTGATCTAGTTATTAAAGAAAATATCTCTATTCCAATTTTATTAGTTGGAAATAAAATAGATTTGATTTCAAAAGACCAGGAAGAACAATATGAAAAAGATCTTATAACATTTTATGAGAAATATAGAGATAAATGCAATTTGTATGGATACATTTTCACTTCAGCAAAAAATAATTACAATATTGAAGGTACTTTTGCAATCTGTGAAGAAATGATTCTTTGGGAAAAATACCCTTTACAAGCTCAAGTCTCAAAAAAAGCCCATCAATTACAAAATTAACTGAAGCAAATATTGATATTTTTATTATTTATTAACAATAGATAAAAAAATCGAAGAACCAGAATCAACAAATTCTAAAAATTCTGGTAAATCTGTGTGCATAAAACTTTGAATAGCTGTTACAATACCTTGTGTCATTCCTATCATAAATTTAGTTGAAATCACATTTTCAAGTACATATGAATATTTATTTTCTTGAATTACTTTAACTTGAGCAGTTTTCGAAAAAATCGGCAGGATCTCTTCAGATAATATCATTATTGGATCGGCAGAAAAAGTAGCACCCATTTTTAATATTGGTTCTCGTCGTTTATGCCACAAATATCTTCCTGTAATACGGCCTGCCATAAATTGATCTTCTTCTGATTTAAATTCTTGCAAGACTTTTGAAAGGAATTGTAAAAAATGAAAACGAGGGTCAATAAATCGAATAAGTTTATTTACTTTTTGTTCAACATTACTTTGATTTTCATCAGTAAGTATTATTGAAGATAAATTGCTATTATGCAATAAAATTACTTGTTCCACTCTTAAAATATCATAATGTTTATCAAGCAGAACTGTAATTAAATGATTTTTATGTTTAAGAAGAAATGGTGGGAATGAAGAATGCCTAGTTTTTAATTTAATATCTTGTGGATCAAAATTAAACGAAAAAAATTCTCCACACGGACATTCTATCCGAATTTCTTTCATAAATAGATTGAGGAAAATTCTCCTTAAAAATGTTTAACAATTTTTGAAGTAAATCACATTATTAATTATATATAACATCTTAGAAAAATTCTGAAAGGCAATAGGACTGTAGCGGAAACCAATTATTAAGAATAGCATTACTTTCTTTTTTCAATCCATCTATCCACTGAAAATATGTTAGTTCTGATATAGAACAAGAACCATATAGCAATGCAGTTAACGCACCAATTGAAAATATAGGTTTTGTTCTATCCAATTCAGAACTTATCTTTGAAATATCAAGCTGATATTTATGCGGTTGAATATTTACTTCCTCAACAGCTTCCAATTTGTACACACCTGTATTCCAGGGAGCAAGAGGATCTGAAATACTGAAAATAAAGTTTCCAGGTTGTTTTACTTGAATATCTTTAAATGCTTCTTTAATATTTATTATTCTTGCCATGGTTTGCAAATGCTGGCGTATATTAACTTTTGTGAACCCTTGTAACCACGAAAAGTAGTTAGATTCATGAGGATATAAGGGTAAAACAACTTTGTGAATTTGATCTCTATGGAAATATAGATAATAAAACAAACTATGTTTAGCTTCTAAGCTAGAATGCAAAAATCGAACTCGATTGAAGGTGCCAATATCGTGTTCTCCAAACAATTGATATCCATAACCAGAAACCGAATAACTTAGAAATCCTTCAGCAATTCCATCTGGGTTATATACAATTACTGCTGGACT
Organism: Candidatus Harpocratesius repetitus; assembly: GCA_021498095.1. Taxonomy (GTDB): domain Archaea; phylum Asgardarchaeota; class Lokiarchaeia; order Sigyniarchaeales; family Promethearchaeaceae; genus Harpocratesius; species Harpocratesius repetitus. The sequence goes on from JAIZWK010000001.1 coordinate 3,332,248, forward strand.
TTTATTATTTTTTAATAATTCATCCCATCTTTTTGAAGGACGCTTAACACCACCGTGAAATTGAGACACAGTATGATTATGTAACGTTTCATAAATTTTTGTAGCTTTATCGACTGAAGTTCTATGGATTTGATAACCTTCAGGAAGAGCATTCCATCGAGACAACCAAGCAGGATTGATTTCAATAAATCGGTGTGGAGTAGTATTAACATAACCAAAATGCTTATAGTATGAATCTTTGAAGGCATATAAAGTACTTACTGCCATTCCTGCTTTAAATTCAGCGAAAAATGTTTCAGTAATTAGTTTACGAACATTGCCTTGTCCTCGATTTTCAGGACTTGTGGCAACCATTGCAATTCCGCCCATTTTTTTGAAAATACCACGAATATTTTGGAGCAATGGTATATTGCGAAGAACCGCCACTATTTTTTCGTTTTCTATTGCAACTAAGTGATCTTCATAGGTTGTTTCGAATTTTTCTTCAATATCATTAAGTTCAGCAGAAGAAAACCCATAACTAAGATGATTCAATTCCATTATTTGCGATTTATCTGCCAATTCGGCACTTCTAACCTTAATTTGTTCAATTGTCAAAATGACTACTCCTAATGATTGGATATATCAAAAGCCCTATAATAAAATAAAGAGCTAACAATGATACTAAATAAAAGAGAATATTTAAAGAAATATTTCTCAAAAATGGTTAAAAAATTAATTGGTTTGGTTCTCGCTGAACAATACGGAGTTATTTTATGGAATTCGAGTTAAATATCCATTAGGATAGTGAATTTTAGGGCGAATGGGTTTCTTGTCCGAAGAAGGTGTTTCTGAGATATTATTCATTTCATTCATTGTTTTGGTTAAATTATTATTAGTAAGATTCTTAATTTTCTGTATATTTCCATGTTTTTTTTGTTCAATCATAGTTGTCATTCACCTCTAAGAGAATATGAAATCAAGCTTTTAGAATATATAGAGTGAAGTGATTTTAATCGAATAATTATAATCTTGACATTTCACACTTTTCTTTTTTAAAAAAATAATATTTATATCTATTTTTAGAAGTATAGAATTCTTTTTAATTGGTAGGAAATAGGAGAAAATTTAAGATGGAATATCCATAAAGCCATCATTTTCATTATTTCATTTATCTTCTTTTTTTTCTTGGTGTTAAGAAATTTCTTCTATTAAGTTAAAGATCAGTATTTTTATACTTGGGTTTTATTTTATTTCATTTTCCAATTTAATTACAAGTTTTTAGAAGTTTGTTTCAAATCAACGATTTCTGCCAAAGATTGCTCTATTTTCTCCATGGTTTTCCTTAAAATACTTCCATATTCTATTTTTCCTATGGTTACAGAAGTTAAAATTTGATAAGCCCCTCCAATGTCGACAAGATTAATCAATCCATGTTCGTAGATGCAAATGGTTTTAGTCAAAGCAAATTCTCGATTAAATTTCATACAGATCATTTGACAGATTGTAATTAAACTAGCGCTAACATGTGATAAGTTTTCCATCTTCTCTTGAAGACTTGTTTTTAATTGATGAAGTTCCTGTCGAAGTTGTTTTTTCTTATATTCTGAATCTTCCCGTAATATTTTTTGAATAAGTTGGGCTTCACGCAATGTCCGGCTCCTAGAAATTAATTTTCCAAACTCATTACCTTTCCGAGATGTAATATATTTTTCAGGGAAATCCTTAATACTTAATAAATTTTCACGAATTTTAAATACACATTTTTCTGAAGGAATTGTAAAATAATATAGTAAATCTAAATCTTTACAAGATATGACCAAACTTTCAACAGGATTAATAGGAAACATAATTTCACGTAATTCTCCTAATCCTTCAACACTTGAAAATTGTCCTGCAAATATTCTAGGGCCTTCAACAGCGAGGTTTAAGAAAGCATCAGTTTTAGAAGCATATTGAACTTCGTCTGCAACTTGAAATCCAAAAAGACCTGAATTTCCTGTAGGCAATTTTAATAAATTAAAATAATCATTTAGCCATGTATTTTCGGAGGTATCGAAATCCAGCAAGTATTTAGAAAGGATTTTCTTTATTTTAGTTAATTCGGCAAGATTCACGTAAAATTTTCGATCTTTTATTTCAAAAACAGAAGGAATTGCGGAGTTAAAATGATTAAATAAAGGTTCAGAACGTTTTAAGCCGTGATTCTGGAGAAATTTCTTCAATATTTTCAAATTAAGTTGAATGGGTCGATTTTGCTGCGAAATAGTGTCATGCATGAACATCGTTTGTCGAGAATGCTTTTTACCTGCATTCTGTAAATATTCAACTAATTTTTGCCTACCTTCTTGAGATTCATAATCAATGTTTAATGATGAGCCTTCGCCAAATAAATTCATCCATTCAGGACTCTTTTCAGAATCAAATAAAGGAATGTGAAGATAATTCATAAAATTAGTAAAATCAAATTTTGCAGATAAGAATCTGATCAATTCTATTATAGCGCGCCGTCCAGATTCACTTCTATAATCAAACAAGCCATTATTTTGAGGTACTTGTAAAATTTTTAATTCTAATAGTTTTGAAATCAATTTTTTATAAATAACACCACGAGGTTCAGTGAGTATGATTTTATCCCAATGAGAATAGCGAGTTAAAATTCGTGCTCGTTTTAATTCATTAAGGGCTGAAACAAGATCGCCATTCTTAGTTTTGGGCTTAATATCATCAAAAATTAAGCGATAATATCGAGGGCTCGAATAGATCACAAATTCTTCTAAAGTGATCCCCGTGGTATCCACCATATCTTATCAAATGAATACATGCTAATAAATATTCAAATGATTAAATAATCACCTACTTAATTTTATTTAAAAGAGAAAAAAAGAAGTCGAATATTCAAAATCATAGTAAATTTAATCTGAAAATCCAAGATATTGCAATAATTTCTCTAATTTGCCCTTTGATTCATTATCTTTAGGATTTGCTTTTAACTTTTTCTTTAAAAATACAATTTCCCCTTTTTTCTGCTCAATTGCTAAGATAAGATCTTTCCAATTAGCAAAATCATTAAGTAATACCGAAACATCTTCATCATCTTTAAAATTGAAAAGCTTTTTAGTAGATTTTTTCCTTTTATTACGAGAACTTTGTTTTCTTGAGGAACGCTCTTTTTTATTTGTAGATGATAAAAGATCGCGATTTAAACGACGATTGGCATTATTTATCATTCTTTTAATTGTAGCTTCAGCATTGAATATTTTTCTAATTGTATTTTCTAAGAGTTCATCATATTCTTCAATATCTCCTGGATGAATATCTTCTTTAAGAAATATTTCTCTTAAGTATGTATAAGCGCGCTCTAAATCTTCAATCATGGGTAATATTTCTTTTGTAAAACGTTCTCTTTCGGTAATTAAACTGGCTTTGGATGCGATATCATCATTTTGATAGACTTTAGTAGAACTATCATAAACACCTGAAAGAATATGATCATCCATCAATTGTTTTAATATACTTTCTAAAAATTCAATTTCTTCTTCATCAATTGTTCTTTCTTCAAGGAATGAATTTAAATCAATATAACCTTCAGCATTCTTCATTCGATTATAAATACCTTTAATAGTTAGAAATCTGTCATTTTCTTGGAGCCATAGTCCTTGAATTTTTCCTGAAGATTTATTTTGTTGAATTGCCTCAATAAGCAATTGTGGTGCCACTTTATTTCGAGAAGATAGTCTACTTACATCTAAAATATCATTACGCTCAGCTTGTTTCAATATCATCGATGAGATCTTAGATTTTTCTTCTTGAATTCGTTTTGCAGAAAAGATTATTTTATTATCAAGGATAAGATATCCATCAGGATGACCCAAACTTTCTATAAATTGAAGCAATTCTGAATAATCCATTTGTAAATCGCGCATTAATGGCTTAATTTCAATTTCATCAATTGTCATCAGCTGTTTTGCAATTTTATCTAGTTTTTCATCTACTTTTTGAGCGATTTCTTCTTCTCCAATCTGTAATTCTTCTGCTAAAGCACGGATTTTAGATTTTCGAACATCAGGATTCGGCTCTGATTGAATTTCTGCTATTCGTTTCTTTACATATTTTGAAAAATAAAAAACAGTACCATTCTGATTCCAAAATCCATTTTTTTTTGTAAAGATGGGTTTAACGACCTTTCGATATATTTCTACAGGTATATCTAATTGTTTGGACATCTTTTCCAAGTTAGCTTCTCCAATTTGCTCAGATGTACGGATAGATTGTTGAATCCGTGTCATTCCCAAATTAGTTAACCACAAATGATCTTTATGGAATTTATTAAACAATCGCTCACGACAAAACTGTTCTAATTTAAGAAAATTTTCATATCCAAATTGATTCTGATAGGAACTCAGATCAATTATATTATTACGAGTCATTTTATTCTCGATATCTTGTGTAAGTCTTGAAAATGTATAATAGTTAGTTTTATCTTTAGTATATATTCCAGAAAATCGGGGGCTATTCGTTAATTCTTCAATTACTTCTGTGATTAATTTTGAACCATATCGTTTTTTTAATATTTCAATATTTATCAATCCCATTTTTATTAATTCTTTTTCAATCTCTTGTTTAATGAAATCTTTGCTGTAAAAGAATTGTTTAGTTAAATGCCCTTCTATTTCTCCTTTATCAAGCAGATCACGTAGTAAAATCGCACCAATTGCATGATTTGTGATCCCTACATGCTTAAATGTCTTTATTATTAAATCAATATCCAATTTTGCTCCAGATAGAAATTTGAATAATTCTTGTTTATCAAATATTAGCATTTTCTTGTGATGTTTTTCGGTAAATACCAAAGAATAATAAGAATCTTCATCTATTTCAGCGAGTAAATAGTTTTCAACTTTATTTACATCTAATTGCTGTTTTTCAGCAATTTCATTTAAATCCATATACCTTACTAATGGAGGGCGATTATGAATAATACGAATTAAATCTCGTTTTGTCCGATGTTTCTGAATTGCTTCTTTTAACCCGAGAATTTCAACCTGCAATAAGCTAAGAAGGACATCGCTTCGTTTTGGAATACTACTTTCTTCATACATTTGAATAATGTCATTAAGATAAGATTTTAAAATCTTAATACTCATTAAAGGTTGAATTCGAAGTAAAATAGTTTCAAGAGTTTTAAGAATTTCTGAATTGGTTTCATTTTTCAAACATTTAGTCAAAAGGGAAAGATTCAGTAAAAAGATAGCATTATATTCCTCAGGAAATTGATTTAAAAAGAACACAGCATTTGTTCTTACTTCTGAAGAAGAATCACTTAATAACTCAATAAAACTTTGAATAAATGCGTTATCGACCGATATTCCACTTTCAAATGAATGCAATAGAGTCCATCCAAAAATTATTATAGCATTTGCGCGCTCATCAACTGTTCCTTCAATGATATAAGATTGTTTAATTCGATCAATAAGATCTAATGAAATTAAATCAGGTAATTCTTCAACTAAAATCGATAGAATATATAGATATATATACGCGTTAGAAGGGTGATTATCCAAAATTGAAAGAATTTTATCGATCTGGCTTGAAATTTTACTAATTTTTCCTTTTTCATAAAATTGATTAATTTTATTTATAACTTTTGATAAGTTCTTATCCAATTTATCTTCTGATATTTCAATTAACATAAACGCATCCCATAATAGTATTTTGTGCTCGAATGGTTATAAGTTAGAATTAAACCCAAAAAAAACATTGGTATTTTTATTGTGAATTAGTAAAAAATTGTCATTTAAATGATGGAACAAGCTTAATTTCTTTGTAACTGAGATAATTTTTTAAATTTTTATCTTCGTAACTGAGATAATTTTATATATTTTCCTTCTTGATAACTAAGATTAAATCACTCATAGAATTTTGGATCGATATTAAATAAAGAATTAAGATTCTTTGGTAAATCAATAATCGAATTGAGCAATAAAATAGGATTTTCTGCTTTTAATGATTCAATTTTACCATGACCTGATAAAACAGCAACTGATTTGACATTTGCAGATCGTGCTGCTTGGATATCAGTAACATTATCTCCAACAAATGCAATTTTACTGCGATCGATTGAATTCCATCCAAATTTCTTTTTCAATATCAAAAGTGCTCCCAATATTGGTCTTGGATCAGGTTTTACTAAGAATCTTTTTCGATCATCGCGAGTAATTACCACTGAAAAGAAATGTGAAATCCGAGTTCGCTTCAACCATTTCTCCAAACGCTTCTTGTCAGAATTAGTAATTATTCCCATAATAATCCCTTTTTGATTTAAATCTTCAAGCATTTGAAATACACCAGTAAATAAACTACTATATTGCCATTCAAATTTCTGCTTAGATTTACCAACTTGAAAAAAGAAGCGCCATCGTTGAAAGGGATGAGGCAAGATTTCCTTAAAATTATGATACATCGCTTTAATACTGGCAATGTTTGAAGCTCTTGATGACATTTCAAATCTTCTGATAAGATCATTTGGTGTGAGAGAATATTTATTCAAATGATGCCACTTAAATCGCGGATCTTGTAATTTTTGTCTCATAATTAGTTGTGGACCTATTGAATGTAAAAGTACTCCATCAAAATCAAAAAGCAGAACAAAGGGATGTTGCATTCTAATGTGAAAAATAGATGATCTTTTAAAAATTATCGCTCATTCAATTTTGGAAATAATTTAGGTAAAATCGTAGGAATTTCTATAACACTCTTTAAAAGAAAATCTGGTTCCATCATCTCTAATTCTGTTTTTGAAGCATGACCACTGAGAACTCCTATTGATTTTACCTTTGCCAATTTAGCTGCAATAATATCTGATACATTATCTCCCACAAAGGCAACTAAATTCCGGTCGATTCGAGGAAATTGATAATGTTGTTTCATACGCACAAGCAACCCTAATAACACCCTTGGATTTGGTTTAACCCCTAAAACTTTCCGATCATCACGAGTAACCACACATTGAATTATATCATTAAGTCTTTTATACTCAAACCATTTTTCAACTCGATTTCCAAATGAATTAGATGCTGCACCAAAAATTATTCCCTTCTCTGATAGATTACGAATCATTTCAATCGTTCCAGGAAAAAATTCATTATATTTCCAATCATATTTTTCCATTTGACGTTTGAATTTTATAAAAAAGGTAATCCGGCGAATTCTACCTGGAATTAACTGCATAAATTCAGAAGTCATTGCTCGTAAACTACTTAAACTGCGAGCTTTTGCGGATTTTTCAAACATACGAATAATATCCAAAGGAGTTATCCCGGAAACGAGTGGTTGATTCCATTTAATCCAAGGATAGCGTAGAGCTTCAAATGCAGCTAATAAATGTCCTTGAGAATTCAACAAAACGCCATCAAGATCAAAAATAATTATGGGCGGATGGGAAACAATCATTTTTTTATTCTATTATCTCCTAATAAATTATTATTTTGCTATATTGTTTTTTATAGCGGGAATATAATCATCTTCAAATTTTTGCACAATCATATCAAGATGTGCTTCAAGTGAATCGGTCCAAAATGGATCTTTTAATTGTTTCTCTTCAATATAGAAATTTCGATCTCGAAGATAAGTTGGAAGTGGAATACTGGAATCATCCCATTTTTTCTCAAGATAATCCAACCATTCTGATGGTAAGGGCTCTTCAATTTGGACACCTAGCAAATTTGCTAAAATCATTGACCATGTTCGAGCAACAACACCAATATTATAACCCCCTCCACCTAAGACTAGAAATTTATCTCCTGCATAATCAGATGCTAAATTATTAACAATTTTAAAGATTTTTTCTTGCCCTTCAGTTGAAAGACCAGCATTTGTTAATGGGTCCATGAAATGGGTATCAACTCCACATTGCATGACTAAAAAATCCGGACGATAGGCATCCATTACTGCAGGAACTATTCGTTCAAAAGCTTCAAGATAAAGGCGATCAAAAGTCCCAGGCAAAAAAGGAACATTCAATGCATAACCCTTTCCTTTTCCCTTACCGTTTTCGTTTATATGTCCTGAACCAGGAAATATTGTATGACCGTCTTGATGAAAGGATAGGGTTAGTACGTGGGGATTTTCATAGAAGATCCATTGAACTCCATCTCCATGATGACAATCCACATCAAGATACATAATTTTAGTGCCAAGAGGATTATTATCTAAGAGATATTGAATTGCTACTGCCACATCATTTAAAATGCAAAATCCTGATGCCATACCAGGCATAGCGTGATGTAACCCTCCAGTAATATTAAAAGCGCGCGAATGTTCATCCTCAAGTAAATATTTAGCTCCAGAAATAGAAGCACCACAAACAGCCAAAGCTGCATCATACATTCCAGGAAAAATAGGATTATCTCCAGGACCCAACCCAAATTCAGGATAAGATTTATATGAAGGTCGAGCTAATTGATTTAATTCCTTTAGTTTATCTAAATAAGCTTGAGTGTGAATCCGTAATATTTGTTTTTCAGTAGCAGGTGAAGGATTTATGATTTTGATATTTGAATGATCAAGAAGGTGATACGATTTCATCAATTCATAAGTAACTTCAATTCTAAGCGGAGTAAGTGGATGTCCTTCACCGAAATTATAACGGTTATAGTCTTCGGTATAGACAAAACCAACGGGGTTCATATTTTTAAATCAGCACAAAAGCAAAAAAAGTTTTAGAAAATTTTGTTAAATTTACAATTAGATGATTTTTTTTACATTTGTAATGAAATTGTAAAAATCTTTAATTCTTTCATTAGCATATTGGAAAACAAGGTGATTATTTATTTTTCCATATTTATGCACAATAATATTTCTAAATCTCTTCATTTCTTTTAAAACTTTAATATTATCCAATTTTCCTTTCAGTAAATCAAAAATATTTTCTTCATTTGTTGGTACTCCCAATTTAAAAATATTAATCAGAATAGCACTTATATCAATAATTTCTTCAATACATATCTGAAATAATCTTTCAAGAGCCAGTTGGTCCTTTTTTGATGAAATATATTCTTGTTCAGTTTTAGGAATGATTTGCGAAAACAATGACAAATTCTCTTCCAATTCGGCAATTTTAATAAATAAACGCTGGTGTTTATGGCTCATCTTTTAGGGCTTCCAAAAATGTGTTAAAATGAGGAGAGAATAAGTTAAATTCTTTGATTTTATTGTAATATATATCAAATAATCTATCATAATGCTTATTTAGTAAAATTGACCCAGTTTCTATTATTTCATATTGAATATATAATGGTAAATTACAGAAAAAACGAATATCATATTTTTCTGGTAACAAAACTCTGTATCTCAGTTCCAATTTTGGATTAATCTTATCTTCAAATGAGATTAGACAAATATCAATATCTCGAAAAGAAATTTGAGAGAGAAAACTCCCAAAAACAACTATAGCAAGTATTTCGGGGTCATTTTCCACATTTATTAATAATTTAATTATATTACTATCAGATTTTAATTGATTTAACCGCATCTCTGTCAATATTTGCCGCATTAAACTCTATCTAACATACAGCTAAATAAATATATAAATTTACTTAGTGATTATTTCTATTTATGGCAAATTAATCATCATCTTTCAAATAATTTGATAAAGTGGTAACTTCTTCTCCTTGTTTCTTAATTCGGATTTGAGATTCAATTCCACGTGCTTTCCGCTCTAAAAACATAATTTCAGTCTTAGAGACTACATGTCGACGTATCATACCTCGATAAAGATATGCCATCAATAAATCAATCTCTTGAAGGATTTTGGGAGGAAAAAGACTTTGGCGCATTTTATTATAAACTTCTATATCTTGACTCTTTATATATTGAAGATATTGTAAAGCATCTGGTGCCAGCAACACATTGATCAATTGATCGATCTTTTCTGCTAAAGTGGGTATTTTCTGCTTAGCACGCTGCTCAGCCAACTTTTTTTGTTTCAAAATAGCTTGCATTTTCTGCATCCGTAAGCGTTTTAACTCAATATCTTCTTCATTAGACATGTATATCACTTTTAACTAAATCGTTCTCATGAACAAAAAAATGAACAAACTTGAAAAATTTTCCGAAATTATAAGAAATAATCAAGTTTATAACGTGTTTTTTTTATTATGCTGATTTCAACTGATTTACATCCTCTGAAAATAGATTATCCTTTATCGAAAAATCTTCCAAAAAACTTAATAGATACACCATATAAAGAAGATTTTCGTGCTTCTTCAAAAAAAATTCCATTTCGAGAACAATATGCAAATGAAACACGCCCACATATCATTAAACATATTCACTATCAATATGGAAAGATAAAGCAACGGAATGCAATATTATATTTCTACAATAAAAAACCAATTAGATTAATATATACTAAATCAAAAGACCCATTTGTAACAAAATTAATGAAAAATTTCCCGCCAAAAGTGAAATTTCCTCCAAATACTGCTTCTTCCCCAATTGCAAGAAGTCTTCGCGAAATAGCATTAAAATGGATTGTAGAGCAATTTTTTAACACTTTAGAATACCTGACTTTTGATGAACCTCGCTTAGAAGAAGTTAATCCTGATTGCTTACTTCTTCCAATGAAAGAAGCAAGCAAAATCTTATATGTTTCTAATAAGAAAAACTCCAGTAAACATCCAAATTTGGCAGAAATTGAAAGTGAACGCGCTTTATTTGTTGAAATTAAAGCTTATCATCAATCTACAAAAGTGGGAGAAAAAGAAGTTCTTCAGACTTATAATTATTCTAACAAAGGAGGAAAAGCACTGTTAATTACCACTGGAGAATTGGATACCTTAGAATCTTTAGATTTTCTTAATCGTAATTCTATCAAAAATTCAGGTGTTAGTGAAACATATAGTAAAGAAGTTTTTACAGATTTTGCGACACAAATAAAAAAGAAAAATAAAAGCTACATTAAAGACATTGACATGTCTACTTCACAAGATTCATATGATACCCGAGGAATTTACATTTCTGCTCATAAAAAAATTAAAAAAATGTTTCGCTATACTAAATCGTGGCCAGGAAAAATTAATTATAAAATTTTAACCAGTCCTTTAGAAATCTTAGAATTTTTAACTGCAGATTGCAAATTAGGATTGGTAGAACCGCAAGCATTCCATAAACTCCTTGAACAGAGAAATTTACAAAATGCTGCAGATTTATTTAACCAAATTCGATCTCGCTATTTAGAAGAAATAATTATTGATCCCACAGTACTTTATCCACGATTGTAAATGTTTGGATGGAAATAAGTGATGTACGATGCCAAAACCGACCCTACAAGAATACTTTCCATTATCAGACAAACCAGGTTCAGATTATTCTGACGTGGACTACAAACATCTTAGACACATAGCAGAATCATCTAAAGCAGTTACCCCTCAAGAATTCCAACAATTACTTCACGATCATAAAGAATTTATTAAATTAGGAGGTGGAGGAGGACAATGGCAGACAATGAATATAAATGGAGTGATATTGGGAATATATCTTGGTAAAAAAGAGATCAAAGGACAAGCAGTTTTGAATAATAGAAGACTAGATCAACTAAAATTAGCAGAAATTTCATTACCATATTCAAATTTAGTTGGTATATTAGCAGAGGGAATGGATTGGCATAGAATTAATTTAAATCACAGTCTTATTACCGATTCAATGCTAAAAAATACTTGTTTTGATGATGCTACATGTATAGGAACAGATTTTTCTAGATCTGATTTGCGAAATTGCTCATTCAGAAATGCTAACTTAAAATACGCAGATTTTGAAAACTGCAATTTAGAAGGCGCCGATTTCACTGGTGCAAATCTAAAAAATGCACGATTTCCAGGTGCTAATCTTGCAAATGTCGTATATTAAAAAATAGTTAAGTAAAAAATATAAAAAAAAATCATGAGAACCATGATTTTATACATTAGCTGCTTTCTTCTTTTTCTTCAAAATTACAATTACAGTAATCACGATCCCAATAAATATTAAACCCCCAACAATGCTTGATCCACTCGAATTCTCTGAACTATTATCACTTGAATCATCTGTCGAACTTGGAATAGTATCATCTGAAGATCCTGTATCACTGGATATTTCTGGGATATCATATTTGAGATGTGGAGGATTTGAAAAAGAACTTAAATATTGGTTCTCTTTGGCTTGAATTGTTATCCAAGTTCCATCTACGGCTATATCTGGCGAAAATACCAAAGTTATCTCAGACTCACTCAAATAGTTAGACAGATTCAATGAAATTTCATCAGTAGATCCAGTAATTATTATATCAGTTAAATTTCCTGTATTACCACTATAAATTGATATAGCATTAATATCATTATTTACAGTTGAAATCTGCAATTCTTCCCATTTTGCACCAATTATTACAGAAACGTGCACGGTCCAAGTAGCATCTCCATATGCAACACAAGAGCTTGAATACATTAGAGAATTCGCATCATCCGGAATGGAACTTAAATCGAAAGTAATTAGGGACATACAAATTCCTTTAAATCCATCTCCAACATCTAGTGATTCAGCACCACCAAAATTATTATTTGGTTCAGCCAAAGCACCAGATAAAGATAAATATGTATCTTTTGAAGGTGCAATTTCATGAACTCCTGGTGTCCAATCAGCCTGCACTGCATAAATATTCAAAAAATTCAACATTAAAAAAATCAAAAATATTCTGAAAATAATTTGTCTTTTCATTATTTTAATCACACATCCTGGCTCTATCGAAATAGAGTTAATTATTAATATTGTCGGGGTATTTAAGCACAATGGAAGAAAATATAATCAAAATAAGAATAAAATAATTAAAAATCAAAAATAAAGAATAAAGCAAAAAAAAAAGGAATAAATAGTTAAATTTCAGAAAATCTATGATAATTATCTACCTTGAATTGGTGTACCACAACTTTCACAGAATTTTCCACTTGCAGGTAATTTTGCACCACAGTAGTTACAATAAGTTCTGTTTCCTGGAGTTGTTTTGATCGGGACGCCTAAAGATCGCCCTTCCTTCTTTTTACCGCAATTCGGACAGTAAACTGCATCTGCTTCCATCTCAGTTCCGCACTGACTACATTTTGTAACTCCGGTTTTTGAAGTTAAACTAACAGATGATGCACTAGTAGCTTTTGATGTTGATGTAGATAAAGTGGATGATAATGTTGATGCGGCGGAGGGTTTCTTTAATTTATCTTTATTCGCTTTCTGTTTTCTTCGAGCAATAATGGTAATTGCCAAAAAACCACCTGCAATAATTAAGATCCAAATTAAAGTTGGTCGAGCATTTGCCCATTGATCTTCGACAGATACTGGATGACTGGAAGTATCATAAGTCACATCAAAAGTTATATCCACATTATCATCAGGATTGTATAGCGGATCAGCATATACAAAGAAATACCATGTTCCACTTGTAGGAACTACAATGCTAGTCTGTGATATAGAAGTTACTCCATATTCATAGTATAGTGCTGATGAAAAATCAGGAACATCTGCCATGAATATATTCAAAAATACATTCACATTTGCAGCTGAGCCTTCATGGGAGTTGTAAACTACAATATAATAATCTTGATAACCATCTGGAATGTTCAAAGCCCCAGTTGAACCAAGTGAATTAATATCTTCTGTGTATGGAGTATAGCCGTTATAATAATACCAATTATAGAAATTATTTCCATCCATGATTAGAAAATCAATAGGAATATCACTTGAATATTGATATGAAATTTGCGAGCCTGGATTTAAAAAGATCTGGTAATATTGAAAATCATTGTAATTCAAAACAGGTGTGAAAGTAACCTGCAGATTCTGATCAACTAATGGAAATTCATCAAACGGATGGTTTGCTATTGCAAAACTTATCGGTCCAGGAGAAGATTGAATTGAAAAATCAATACTATCTCCTGCTGAAATTGTTTCATACTCATACCAATACTCATTTACATAAAGTGTTTCAGTAGAGCGATAATTGATTTCACCAGTTGAATTTGAACTAAACGGATATGAAATCGCTATACCAAAAAGGGGGAGAAAGATCAACAAAAACACAATTAGAAATACAGTCCCACTTACCCAATATGCCGGTGCATAATACCATGGCCGATAATAATATCCGTACCACCAATGGCGGCGATAATACCATGGCCGATAATAATAGCCATAATAATGTCGATGTGGATAATAATAATGATGAGAATATGGTCCCCGTCGACTACTACTAGAATAAGTTCGACTTGCTCCTGTTCTTCCGAAAGGTCTTCCACCTGAAGAACGGGGTGAAAATGAGGAACTGCCACGAAAACTACTTGATCGAGAGAAACTACTTGATCGAAAACCCCCTGAAAATCCCCGAGATCCACCGCCGTGAAATCCACCACCGTGAAATCCGCCGCCGCCAAAGCCGCCGCCACCACGGGGCATATTACTTACCTCCTGCTCCATTTACCGCTGGTTCTGCGGCTTTGATATCATTATCCATTGATTGACGGAATACATTATCCCGGAATAAAGCCAAAATGATAAAACCAATCGCTAAAATAGAGAGTATCAAACCTAATACATTTACAGAAACACTACTTGTAACTGCCATAACATTCATACCAATCGCGAGAATAATCCATTCAATAATAAGAGATCCGATCATTATAGAGGGTATAATTACTCTGACAGTTTGACTGGTTTTAAAATGCTGAAAATCTGAAAAACTCGAATATACAATTGAAAAGAAGCCCAAAATTCCAGCAATCAGTGTGATTATACTCCAAATAATAACCACGATCCAAAATCCATATCTTCCTGCAACATCTAAATAAGAGATATAATAATTAGCACCATGTGCATCTAGCAAGAAAAAGTGCAAGACTCGTTCATTTGCTATATTTTGTGGAATACCATTAAAGAATCCAACTGCACCAATCAAAGGAAGAATGAATCCTAAAATTAATGCAAAAGTGGCGCAAATACTAGCAAACCAGAATTCTGCATTTTTCGGATTATCAACTGGGATTAACCCAATTTCATCTATATTTTCATCAGGAATGTAACTCCATACATCTTGGATAGTAACTACTCCTAATAACTTATCTTTTTCGATTACAGGAACGACATTTACATTTAAGTCCCTCATTCGTTCGAACGCATCGACAACATTAGTTTCCGTTGTAACTGGCTCTATTGTATACATCGCAGTAGTAACTTTAACAGTTGCAGGATCTTTTCCATCTGCGACTATGTTCTGCACAATATCGAAATCTGCAATTACTCCTAACACTTTTTTAGTTTCTTTATCAATCACAACTAAATCAGGAATTGCTAGTTCTTTCATTTTTTGTGCTGCTTGAACGATCGTAGCATCCGAATCGATAATACTATATTCATCATCGATTACTAGATCCTTCACAAAATAATCCGGTTTCTCTTTCGTCATATTAATCACAAATCACCTTGTAAAAAATTTTTCAAAATTCTTAAAGATTTTTTGATATTAAAAATTCAAATTATATCAAAAAAATATTCTACGTAATATTTTGCACTATCTTCCAGTTTAAAGTTTTTGTCTGTTTTAAATACAAGAAATATTTACTATTTTAAATATAATTTTATTTTTTAAGAGCTATTATTAGAGTCTTTTGACTTTTAATTTTTCGACTAATTAAACTCACCTAAATACGTTAATTTTTCAATTTTGATTTATTAGATAAATTGATCATGGTTGAACGCGTTTGGGTTCATATTCCCCAACCAATCAAAATTAATGATGAATTAAAAAACCAAATAAATGAAATTGTCACTAAATTTATCAAAAAATCAGAAAAACTCGCCAAACTAACGCATAAAGTAAAAATAACACGAGGAAGGATATACATTACCTATTTATATGAAGTTCCATTAGAACATCGTGCCCGTAAAATAGAGCCACTGATAAATGGGAAATACGAAGAATTTATTTTTGCGAGAATCACTTTATTTGAAGAAAAATTGACACATTGCACCGCCGATTGGCAACGCCACAACCTAAAATGGTACACAGTTCATGAAGGAACTTTAGAAGACTGTTTAAAGTATATTGAAAATGACTTTGGTCCATTTGGCTATCCATTTGATTATAAAGTTATGAATTAGTTCTATATTTTTCCAAATTACATCGTGATGCTAGTTTTTCATCATCTGAACTCAATTCGTGCAAAGTTTTGGATAAAGAAGATTGAAATTCTTCAAATTTTTCATAAAATTCGTTGTATGTTGCTTTACTCTTTGCATCTTTCCAAATACCTTCGATCGGATTCAGATCAGGAGAATAGGGCGGTAAAAACTTTAATTTTAGACGATAATTGTTTATTTGTAACCATTCTTGAAGCATTTTTGCATGATGCGGTCGTGCATTATCTAAAATCATATAAATTTTATGATTTTCAGGATATTGTGCAAGAATTCCGCGAAGAAATTGCCCAAAATTAACTGCGTCTAAATTTTTAATATATTGAAAATATCCGCGCCTTTGGATAGGATCAATTGCACCGATTACATTTAACCGTTTTTTTCCGCTGTGTATTCGGAGAATTGGTTTTGATCCCTTTGGTGCCCATATACGACGTGGTTCGGGGGAAAAATAGAAGGAACTTTCGTCTTGGAATAAAATCGATTCGTTTTCATTTAAGTTATTTACAAGCTCTTTCATTTCGTGTCGAAATTGATCTTTTTTTTTTCGTCTGCTTTTGCAGGCATTGGTCTTGGTACTAACAATGTGTAATCCCATCGTTTCATCATTCGCCAAACCCCTGAAATTGACATATCAATGTCATATTTTTTTTTTATATGTCCTTTTATGTCTTTTAAATGCCAATTACTAAAGGAATATCCTTGTTTTCGGGGAGATTGTTTAATATCTTTCTTAATTTGTTTTTCTTGTTCTTCCGATAATAAAGAATAAACTTTTGCACGTTTTATGGGTTGTAAACCTTTCATCCCATCTTTATTCCATTGATGAATCCATTTCCTTACTGATTGAGGGGATGAATGAACATGGAAGGCTGTTTCGAATGTAGATTTCCCTAAGTATAGTTGTATGACTGCAAGTATTTTTGTTTTTACTCGAGCATTCTTTTCTTGCTTATAATATTGCTCTAATTCATGAAAAGGAATATGTTTTATTATAAAAAGGGGTTTTCCCATAATTGTAGCGAAGAATCCAAGTGATTTAAAGGTGTCGAAAAATTAAAAATCAAAAGACTCTAACATTTGATAGGTTAATAACATTCACTATGTAATTGATCCTTTTTCTTCTATTTAAGATTAATCTACTCATTTCTCCATGATAATATTACTCCTTTCAATTCATGGATGATAAATATAAGGGATACCGATGATTTGAGCATACTCCAAGAAATTCATTCAATTCTAAATCCGCTACGGTAGAATCGTTTCTTTTAATTATAAATCGTTGTATCTGCCATATATTGTACAAAAAGCACCGTAATCCCATAGTATTCAGCCGGCTATTGCGATCTTGTACCTTCTGTGCAATGCCTAACCGATTCATTTCAGGAAATGCGATTTCTATTAACCATCTTTGGCGATAGAGATCTCGGATATAATTCTCATTGCCGTGTAGGGTTTTTATGCCTGATTTTGAGCAGAACATAACAATTAAGGGAAAAATACGGCTGCTGGCGATTTGTTCATTGATCTTTTTATG
This sequence comes from Candidatus Harpocratesius repetitus, assembly GCA_021498095.1. GTDB lineage: Archaea > Asgardarchaeota > Lokiarchaeia > Sigyniarchaeales > Promethearchaeaceae > Harpocratesius > Harpocratesius repetitus. Next base: position 3,349,976 of record JAIZWK010000001.1, read on the forward strand.
ATTAAAATCTTGAATGATTTTTTTTTAAATTAAAAGTGCGTTTAGCAACAAGCAATAGATCGAATTTAATGGGTGAAAATCCTTTCTTTTTTACGTATTTACCCTTAATCATACCTTTTCAGTATCTTTTACCTACTCCATTTAAGTAGTTCATGATTTTTTGTTTTGTCTGCGCACATTTTCTTCCAGGTATAATCACGGTTATGTGCTTCTGCTAAAAGAACTTTAATATTCGTTTACGATAAAACCCTCGGTCAAGCATAGCATATTTTATGGAAAAGCCGTTAGAAACTAGCATCTGATGGACATTGTGAAACAAGGGAAGTTTATCTTGTCGCTTTTTAATTTTGAAATTTGCAATCATTTGATGAAAATCACCTGAAATAACAGAAAAACTAAGCGTACGATGAACTGTTTTTCCTTCTTTTTTCCGAAACAATACGAATCGTCTTTATTTTTCTTGCAAGGCGTATCAGTATAATCTGCTATTAACTTTAGATCTGAACTTATAATTTTCAGAGATTTGAGAATTAAAATATGTGCCAAAAGTACAGAATTCCAAAATTCTTCAATTAAATCTAACTTAGACAATGTTTGAAGACATCAAGAAAAAGCAGGTTGATCAGGGAAGAATCTCCGTTTTTTACCATTTGAAAATTTGGAAACTGAATATGATTGAAATGAAATATTAGCGCGAGAACACTTTTTTTGAATAATTTCTGATGTATGTCAGGGCGAAAGTCTTAATATTTGCATACAACATGCAAACAGAACGAAGACCGTGTAGGAAAAGCCGCTTCGTTTTGGAGGCAATTTTTGGAAAACTAAAGGATCTACCACTTCCGCAATATCTGAAAGTAACTGTGGATTAATCTGATTAGGAATAATTTTTCCGATATCGGTGGTAGCCGATGGATTTCTCCGAAGATTTGAGGTCATATCCAAGGGTAAGAAAGCGTAGCTTTTAAATTATTCCCTTTATCTCTCAAAATTGTAATGTATCTTTGCAAAGAAGTAAAATATGAACAATTCTACTGAATTTGAATCAAAATTAGGATTTTATAAAAATTTCAAGACAAGAAAATCTATAAAAAACCAATTACATCATTAATGTTAATAAAAAAATAAAAAGCATGCATAATTTACGCATTTACCAACATTCCATCCAAATTTGATTATTGTCGGAAAATGAAAGATTAAAATGGTAATTCACTATGAAAAAGAAAAATTAGATAACTAATTATAACTAATCTTTAAAATTACTTTCCTTCACTCTTCGCTACTATTAAGCGAGTTAATTCAATAAATGCTTCATCTACATTCGTGCCATCTTTAGCACTTGTCTCAATATATATTGAACCTTCATCTTCTGCGTAATCTCGACACTCATCGCGATCTATTACTTCTCCTACCTCAGGAATTAAATCCAATTTATTGCCGATCAATACAAAAGGTATGTCTCCTGCAAATTGATTAACTTCTGCACGCCAATTTTTAATAGAACCAAAAGTTGAACTACGAGATAAATCAAATACCAGTAAAGCACCTGATGCACCTTTATAGAAGGTTGTCCGAATAAAAGAAAATCGTTCTTGACCTCCAATATCCCATATACTTAAAGTAGCGGTTTTTCCAGCGGCATATTCAACATTTTTTGTAAGGATATCAACACCTACAGTGAGTTTATAATCGCGTTCAAATTTAGATTTAATAAATCTATGAATAAGACTTGTTTTCCCAACAGCAGCAGGGCCACACAAAAGAATTTTTAATTTATATATGCTCATTTGTTAGTACTCCTAATTATATGCAAATTCCAATTTTCTATAATAAGTGATATGAGGTGAGATCCTAAATAAATTTGTTACTCTATTATTGAATTATTGGATTTACTTAAAAAGGGTTATGGTTAAATTAGTGGAATTGGATGCAGAAACAGAAAATATATAACAAAAAGTGAGTGCCATGCAAAAATGGGGATTGAAAAAAGTTATGTTATGATATTAAAAGAATTAACAATAATTTTGATCAAGAGAAAAAATGCTTGTAGTTGAGATATACTCTGAAAAATTAGAATTTCAGTCGATATTTTGTGATAATTAGATAGATACATATTTTGGAAGAGATGATTTAATATATTTGGAGACCTAATTAATATCGGGAAGGGAAGAAAGAGTAATGCCGAGTGAAGAAGATAGTCTAAATTCAGCTTTTAATCTTATCGAAGAAGCAGAAGAAAATATTAACAATTATAATTATAACGCAGCATTAATCAATTTACATGATGCATTTCAAATTTTTGAACAATCCACTACTTTAGGTCCCGAAAAACAACAAGCATTAGCAATGATCGAGAAAAGAATTGATAATTTAGAAAAAATGATCGAAAAAAACTTAACTTCATCAAGCCAGTATGCAGAATCCACAAATTCTTCACAATCCCTTTCATCTCTCCAATCGATTAATAATAACCAATCAATAAATAAATCCCCAACAAATAATCAAAGAATAGATAAACCTATTCCAAGTTTTCTTCGACCACCACCTGTTTTCGGCAAAGAACGCAGTCAAATGATAAAACTGGGATTAAAAGCACTTGCAAATTCAGAAGATTTGATGAAACAAGGTTATCTTTATCGTGCATATAAATCTATTTTATATGCCTACTCACATTTAACCCAAGCGCAGTATGATTCAACCAAAATCACAAACATATATAAAGTAATTCAAGTAATGGCTCAAAAGCTTCAAGATATGGGATATAATTTACAAGAACAATCATATAAACCAAGCTTTCTCTCGACAGGACAGCCTGATTATGCGCCTACAAGCTTGAATTCACAATATACCTTGCATAAAGGAGAAAAATTGCCTGGATCCTACAAACCTACTTTCTTATCAACAGATCAAATAGATTATGCACCTATTTCATCTTCTCAAAAAACTAAAAAAAACAATGAAATTTATAAACCATATGTTCCAACATTTGCTCAAACTAATCAACCAGATTTTACAGAAACAACTAAGACAAGAATTCCTTATGCTCAAAGATCTTCATATAAAGTTGATCAATATAAACCAACATTTGCCCAAACAGATCAAACAGATTACATTCCAGCTGAAAGAAATAAGACAACAAATAGAGTAATATCTAAGACAAATTCAGATGAATTTTTACCCACATTTGCAAAAGTTTCAGATTTGGATAACAAAACTCAAATGCAGGAAGAAGAAATGATAAATTTATCTGAATTACAAACAATGTTTTCTTTTATTGAGAAAGGAGAACCAATTCCAGATGCACTTTCTGAATCAATAAAACCCCAAATTTCGAAAAATCTTAGTGATTTGAATGAATCAAAAGATATTTCTTCCTTATTAAAAAAACAAGAAGATAGTTCCCAAGATTTATCAAAAACTCTAATTGCAACTTCTTTTATTCATTCTAAAAATTCAAAAATAATTGACCCTTCTCTGTTAGAAAAATGGGATTTGGATTTGAAAAATTTTACCCAAAATCAGTTTGAAGAATTTTACTCTAAACGGCAGCATGATCTTGAATTAAGCGCTCAAGAATTACTTGATAGTTTTGAGAAATTTCAAGAAATTCAAAAGAAAAAGCAAGATACTGTTCTTGAATTTATTGATATAATTCATTCTTTAGAAAAAACGTATGATTATGAAGGTGCAATTTCAGCTCTCTATAAAGCCATTGGAAAGATGAATAATCTACTTGGATGGGCAGATCAAGTTCTTGTTCTTTATGCTTGGATGTTAATCTTAAAAGAAAAACAACGTACAAAATTTCGATTGGGTGGAAATCCAAATGATTTTGATTTAATGCGGATAAATACTGAATTTGTACAAATAATGACTGATAGTTTAAATACATCAAAAGAAGTAGCAATTTCATTTATTGGTGATGATTTTAATCAAGAATTAAATGCACATCAAATTTACAAAGCAAAACTCGAAGAACAAGAAGAATTAGAGAACGCTGTCTTTGAACTCTTAGATACTGCAAACTTAAAAATATTAAATGAGCAATATGCACAAGCTATAGGTTATTACAATAGAGCAATTTTAGCGTTAAACTCATTAGATTGGGCAGAATTACGACAAAAAATCGAGCAACATATTCAAGATCTAAGCAATCTTCAGCAATTAAAAGATTTGTCTTTAGTTATTGAATTAAATCCGAATATTATTTTACAGAATTTGAAAAAATCAGATTATTCATCTTCTCAATTAACGCAATTATCATCAATATCACCAGATCATCAATTGGTTGAGCAAACAGAAGACTTACTTAAAGATTTTGAACAACAATCCACTATTAGAGAAGAAAGAATTAACGAATTAAAGAAATACTTACAACAACAAGCAGACAAAAAATATCATGCATTTTCTTTAATTAGTCAAGGAGAGGGTTTAGTTCTTTCAGATTTATTTGACGAAGCAATTGAAGCCTATGAAGAATCAATTGAAATATTAATCGAAGCAGGATGGGAAGAGCAAATTGCAATTATAACTGATCGATTAGTGAAAATTCGTCAAATTCGAGAAGAATTTATCCATAACAAGCAAGAACAATATGATCAGATGTTTAAGCGCAATTTAGATAGAAGGAACTTTGAAGATTCAATTATTCACGGAATTACAAGCGAAATGCAGCAATATCAATTAGAGAAACATTCAAAAGCTGAGATTCAAGCAAAACAAGAAGATTTGAATAATCAGAAAGAAAAAATCTTTAATATGCTTTCTGAAGTCGAATCAAAAGCAGAAAAGAATCAACTTGCAGAGGCAATTCTGCAGCTAAAAGAAGTAAAATCCTTATTACAAGCCCAGAACTGGGATAAACACTTATCTTTTATTTATGATTTTGTTTCTATGGTTCAAGACCAAAAAAAGGCTCAAGATTTAAAAGCTAAATTAAAAGCGGAGCAAAAAGAAGAAATTGAGAGATTTAAACAAAAAATGCAGTCCTATTTGGATGAGCAAGCAGACAAACTTTTAAGGAGTAAAGATCGAAAATACAAGATCTTAAATGATTTTCAAAACCATGTGAAGCAGGAAATCTCACTCGCTTGTGAAACTTTATCATTATTGAAGCAGGCTCAAACACATCTTAATCGAAATGAGTTTCACGTTGCAATTGATCTTTATGAAGAAGCAGATCTTAATTTTGTTAATTTAGGCTGGAATATTAATACGCAAGAATGTATTTATTTGGCTCATCAAAAAGAAAAAGAATTTACCAACTCAATTTCAAAATATGAACATTCAGCACTTTTACAAAAAGAAGCAGAAATAAAAAGTCAATATTCACAGCAAAAGAAAGAAAAACATGAGCAATCAGCCTTATCTGAAATCAAAAACTTGTTATCATCAATGCATGGAAAATCCACACATTCCGATTCAGATTTACAGAGATCTTCATATTCTAGCGCCGCTCAACCAAAATTAGAGCAAAATATGACTACATCTTCAAGGATTCAAAAATTATCAACATCAACAACGTCAAAAACATCAACAGAACTAAAAACGACAGTAGAAAATTCTTCAATTTCTAAAATATCTGAATCAAAAAAAACACCCAAATCAATCCCAGACTCAATAGAAGAATTACAACGAATGATAAGGGAAGCTGCTGAAAAAGATAAGAAAAAATAATTAAAAGTCGGAATACCTTTTATTTTTTTAATCAAATGTAATGGTAAGAGTACTTCAAAAATTATTTTCTTTTTAAGTGAATAGTATGAAACCTTTAGATATCACAATTTTAACAACCACAGAAGATATTGCGTCAATAAATATCCAGCGTCATCTTTTATCTGAGTTCCCATTCAAACAACAGCTAAATTTAGAGCCTTGGGATTCTGATCTGGTTAACCGTCAATTTTTCTATATGCCAGAATATATAAAATCAGATTTAAAATCAAAGACGGCACTAGTTAGGTTTAATTTGATCGAGATTGAACATGAATTTATTACTTTGGATGAAGTAGCAAAACCTAATCAAATTCATGGAGATATCTTGATTTATGCCAGCCGACATCGATCTGCAAGTGAAAGAAAGGCATTGCTATGCCATACCACAGGAAATATCAATGATGACAATTCATTTGGTGGAAGAGCGCGCCATGTTTCGAAAGGAAGTGGAATTTTGATGCATTATTTATATAAAAATTTGCTTCATTTTGTTGAAACCACTCCTAATTATGCAGTACCTGTAGATCATGAAGTTGATCATCATGGACCAACGGAATTTCTTCAACCAAGTGGATTTATAGAATTGGGAAGCACCGAAACAGGATGGAAAGATGCTGAAGGCGCTAAAATTGTAGCAGAAAGCATAATACAAACAGGATGTCAAATTGCCCAAAATCACTACATTCCTGCCCAAATATCTGATTTATCTCATTCTTCTTTACTAAATAAACAAAATATTAAAGTAATGATTGGTTTTGGAGGATCTCATTATATGCCCAGTTTTCAGCCAATTATTCCAAAAGGTTATGGATTTGCCCATACTGTTCCAAAATACAAAATTATGGCAGTTGATAAACAAATGCTTCAACAACTTATGAAGCAGACTTTAGAGCCTATAGATGGATGGGTAGTTGATTGGAAAGGATTGAACAGCGCAGAAAAGCAGCATTTAATTCCTCTTTTAGAGCAGACAGACATTCCTATAATTAAAGTTAAAACCCTACGCAAGCAAACTTAAGCATTCTCTTTTTTCTTTAAGATAAAATGATAATGGCGATTTATACTATAATCAAAAAACAAAAATTAAGAGGTTCTAGCAACTTCTTTATTTTTGACTGAATTACCATTTTAATCTTTCATTTTCCGACAATAATCAAATTTATCCAAGAATTATTTCAGTCGGCAAAGATGAACTTTAGAAAATATAATTATAGGTCGATTTTTGACTATTTTTATTCAAATTTTAGTAGGATTTGATAAAAAAAGTTCTAAATTTTTGATCGACAAATTTCAAATTTGGATGGAATGTTGGTAAATGCGTAAATTATGCATGATTTTTATTTTTTTATTAATCTACCAAATGTTGATAAAGACTCTTAAAACAAAACAAAAAAATCAAAAAAATCAAAACAAAAATCAAAAAAAATCATAAATCATAAATTTGACCACTCTAATTTGAAAATCAAAATTGAATTATAATAATTTGAAGGTGAAGAATAATGGTAAAATTTGAAAAACGCAGACCAACTGAAGAAGAATTAAAGAAACTTGGGGTAAATAATTGGGGAATTTGGACTAAAGAAGTTTCTGAATTTGATTGGGAATATGATAGCCCTGAAACCTTTTATGTTCTTGAAGGTGAAGCAGAAATTGTTTCTGGGGATGAAAAAATCGAATTTCAACCTGGAGACTTGGTAACATGCCATGAAGGAGTTAAGTGTGTATGGCATGTGAAAAAACCGATAAAAAAACACTACTATTTTGGTAAAATATAAGTTCTTTTGATAATTTCTTATTTTTTTCATTTTTTTTTTATTTGATATTTTGTATGTATTTTTATCTTACCACCACAATTCAAACAACGAACAAATTGAGGTGCAATATTTGGCTTTACGAATTGCCAGATATATTCACCACATAATCCACACATAAATTCAATTAATAATTCTTGAGTGCGTCCTATTTGAATATCAATTATTGATCCTTTTAAAGGAGGATTCTCTATCAATGCTAATCCTTCTTTTCCCTCGTTTCTTTTTTTTTTTTGTCCATTCATTATTGAAATATCATAATGGGGATCTCCTTCTTTAAAGGGCCCATTTATATCCAATCCCCAGTTCCCTTCAGGAGTTTCTACTATAATATAATATTTTTTTATATTCACAGTTTTTGTTCTTAAAAATTTCTGAGCTTTGATTACAGATGGCCCTGAATAAATTTCATAAAATAAATCTTTTACTTTTTCTGTTTTTTTAAAATAAATTTTAAATTCAGGATAATCAGTAAATTCGGTTGGAATTTCGTAAGATAATGTTTCATCTACATCTTTTTTGATTGTATCGGCAGGTTGATGTATTTTTATGGTTTTTTTTGTAGAAAATTGTTGAAGTGTTTGTACATTGGATTTAGAAGGAATTAAGTTCGAAAATTTTCGATATTCATTTAATATTTCAGATATCTCTACTGCCAGATTATGTGCTATTGCTGATTTTAAACGATTTTCAAAAAATTTGGCAATCTCAGTAGCTTTAGAATTTCCTTCTTTTATATATATTTTAATAAGGACGAAGCAAATTTGTAAATACTCATATAAATTTCCTGAGGTTTCTGTAAGAAATTTTGCATATTCTAAAATTAATTTAGCTTCTTGAATTTTACCTTGTTGTAGAAGAAAAAAACTATATTCAAGTTCAATTAAACAAAGATCTTCTAATTTTGGAGAAGAATTTGCATAAAAATGACATTGTTTGAAATATTGCTCCGCTTGATCAAAATCTTTTCTTAACACAGAAAGTTTAGCAAAACCTAAATAAGAAAGTTCAATTTTTTTTTTTGAATTGCAACCTCTTATTAACATTTCTGATTTTTTAAAATCATCGACTGCCAAAGAAAGATCATTTGTAATAATATTTATATTACCCATTAGTTGAAACCATTGAGCCATTATTAAGGAGTATTCGATCAGAAAATGAGAAAGTTCACACCTTTGAATATCATTTAAAACACTATACAAAAGCAATTGTGCTTGATTAACTTTATCATTTCTAATTAAGTTTCTCGCATAATGAATAAGAATATTTAAATATTTAGAATATTGTTCAAGTGAATTAAATCTCTCTCTAAAAATTTCTAAAGATTTTGCATAATATTTTATTGATTTATCATAATATAGAAATTTTTCAAAAATTACAGCAGGAAGGTAATATTTAAACCATTTAGGAGTGGATATTTTCTTTAGAGAATACTTATTACTATTTTTACTAAAGATATTTAAAGAGATGTTTCCAAAATGAAATATTTCTTTCCAGAGATACTTGATTAATTCAATAGTATTAACTTTGACAATAAATATATTTTCCGCCTTTCTTTTTTCAGTTTCAACTAAGTGATTTAAAAAATTTTGTAATTTTATATCAATATCAAGAGAAACAGATTTTTTAGAATTAGTTTTATTTTTATTTTCTAAATCATTGCGATTTGATTTGATATCTTGATTCAATTTATAAATTTGAGCATTATTTACATCAAAATTAACATCATGCTGAATCCAGATTATTCTTTTATTGCTTTTAATTTGATTAATAGAAGGCAAAATATCAAAATCATCCATTCCTGAATATCCAAGAATAATTATATCTGAAAGAATCAAGTCATTCTTAAATATTTTAAATTTCCAAGGTTCTAAACCAAAAAAGGTACGATACATATACTTTTCATTTAAGTTAGGTTGCTCGATACCCATTTTATGACTGAAAATCTGACTTAATGTAGATTGAAATGAATTTCGAGTGTCTGTTTGTGAAACTATATTTTTTAAAGAACCATGTAATTTGAAAACTCTTGCTTTTGAAGAGGTTAAAAGATTTAAATCACTCCAATCTTCATATGTGATAACAGGTTTCAATTCCTTAGAAATACTTTTATCAGAAATAAAGGCAATTTCAATTAAAGAATCAAAATTCGTTGTATAAATAAAATTTTCATTTGCTGCGCAATGTGCTAAAAATAAATGAATTAAATTGAAATTTTGGCATTTTTCATAAATTTCAAGAATTTCAAGATTTGGATCAATATTTTCCGTAATTATTTCCATTAATTGTTCAAACCTAAGAAATTCTCCAAAAAGATATTGATTATTTGATTTATAATTCATTAAAGAAATTATTGAATCTATTTCAGGTTGTATGCAAATGGAATTCAATAATGAACGTGTTAACTCATAACCTGAAGGCAAATTTGTTGGAGACTCAACTGAAATTCCAGAACCAGCTAAAAAAGAATATTTTTGATAAAAAAAAAGATCAGATATTTTTAAGGTACTTTTTATCCAATACATGAAAAATCACAATTTTTCTTCAAAATTAAAATAAAATCCAATAGATTGGAAATCACCTAGTAAAGGGTTATTCCCTTCGACAATAGCTTCAAATGGAACCAGTACATTTGGTTTAAGTTTTATATTATCTGGTGCATTAGTAATTACTTTTTCTGAAAATCCACAAATAGGATGCTCAATATCGACTAAAGATTTAATCCATTCTTCAAATTTAGCATAATTTATCATCCATTTTTTATCAAATGTGTTAGAATTTGTTGGAATATTTTTACATATAGCTAAACCTTTTTGCATTTCTTTATTGTTTATATATTTAATTAAAGTTGGAGCATTAAGATCTGCACTTTTTGCCAAAAACGTAGATAAATTTGTTGAATTAGCCAAAGTGATCTTTTTAAATAAAGATTTATTTGTATCATCAAAGTACTTTTCTTTATTTGGTGATATAAAGATTACATTAAACTTTTCTTTAGATAATATTGATTTTTGCTCTTCTTCTAATTGTTCCTGATTTTCATTCTTTTTATTAATATCAACAAAAGAAGAAATCATATCTTTAATTATTTTTACAAAAGAGAATTCTTCATTATTTTTATTTACTACTTCTCTTGCAAATTCTAATAAATTTTCTCCATTAATTATCTTACCCCCTTGTACTTCTGCTTTAGATACAAATTCTTTGGTTTCTTTAATTATTGAAGATTCTTCAAACTCATTCAGATCTCCTAAATATTTTATATAATCATAAAATTTACCTAAAAGAAATTTCTTAGTTTGAATTAGTTCAACCAATACATCTTTTTCTATATTTTCTTTGATTTTTTCTTCTTGAAGTCTATTTAAAATCATTTCTATGATCCAAATTATTGGTTTGCTAATCATAAATGATTTTTTTAACTTAGATGAATGATCACTTAAAAATAGAATTTCAATAATATTTGTTATATAAAATTGCAAAGTATATATTAAATCGACTTTCTCAATTTGATTTCCTTGTTTAATAAATCTTGGGATAATTGTTGGATTTGGATTATTATTCCAATTAAATGATGTTTTCGATTTTTTTGGACGAATTAAACCCAAATCTTGTTCAATTTCTACCTTTTGGTTAAAATTTATAATTTCCTTATTGAAAATGTATTCAAAATTTTTAAAAACAAAATCTAATTCCTCATGATTTGCCAAAGATTTCTTATTATGATCTTTTGAAAAGATGCTAATAATAAAATCGATAATTTTTCTAAATCCATTTTTTTTTATCGGAATTAAGGCTTTTTGGAAAAGTGATGTCGTATCATATAAAATGTTTATCATAGCTTGATAACTACAATTGCACACTTGCTTATTATCATCATAAGATAAGCGAACAAGGTTGTAAAAATAATAAAACAAAGCAAATCGTAAATAAATCAATGAATAAGTTTGTAATTTTTTAGGTAAAAGATGAAGCTGATTTTTATAAAATCCAAATGGAATTTCGCCGATATTTGACAAAGTTTCAATTATTAATCGACGAATAAGAACATCTTTTGATTGGAAATACTTATAATAATCATCAATAGTCATCTCTCCAAACCATGAAAGTGCCTGAATGATAACCAGTAGAGGCAGTTTTTCATTTTCATGGATAAATTCTTTTACATTTGTTAAATATCCTTGATTAGATACAATTGACAATCCAAATAGCTTTATAATTTTATGATAGTTTTGTTTATTATTTTGAAACTGACTTAATTCTTCTTCGATATTTTTATTATAAAATAATTTAGAAATTAAGATAAACAATTTTATTTCTATATCATCAAAGAATTCCATAGAAGAAATAATATCCAAATTTATTTGCTTTAAAATAATATATTTTAAGAAAATATGCATATTAAGATCTGAATCTGCACTATTAACAAAAGGAAATATATATTCATAATTTTTTACAGGATCTGTTCCTAAAATATCAATTGCTTGAATTTTAATTGAGGTATATTTGCTTTTTGAAGCAGATTGAATTGCACTATATGCATTTTCTCCTAAATATAGATATTTTTTAAGGAGATATCTTTGAATTCTTTCATTTTCGCTTGAAAACAAATCTGCAAGTACAATAAATGCGCGTTTTTGATCAATTTCTAAAAGAGCATCAATTGTTATTTTTTTTAATTCTTCATTTTTTTCATTTAATCCTTTTATGATTTCGTCAAAATTTTTATGTTGAATTAATAATTTTAAAGCAGAACTTTTCAAGTAAAAATCTTCTTCTTGAAAGACAATATTCAAGAATTCTATATCAGGTAATTTAATTTCGTTGATTAGCTTAAAAGTAATTTTTCTAACGATTATTTCTTTATCGTTGTATGCTTTATAAAGATGATCAATTGTTTTTTCTTTAAATTTTGCAAGGTTTTTAATGGCATTTAACCTTACTTTTAATCGATGATCTGCAGCAAATAGATATAATGATTCAAAGCAAGCTTCACCATATTTTGGTAATAAATCTAATGCATGTAAAGCAATTTCAAGATTATTTTTTTTTACTTCTTCTATAATAATATTCATTCCAGCAGGTTTAAGATTAGCAATTTCATCTAGTGCCTTTAACTTGAATTTAATCTCTAAAGATGATTCAATAAAGTATTCCAAAATTTGAATCGCTTTGTAACCTAAATCTGAAATATTTTGCAAAATTTCCCATTTGAAATCATTACCAACTTTTTCAACTAGTGAATTTAAAACCGGAATCGCATTTTCTCCAATTTCCTTACTTTTCATAATGATTGCATTTCTTTTTTCTTTATTTGAAGTAATGAAAAATGCTTTTTGAAAGAGATTTAAAGCAGGTTCTCCTACTTTAATAATTGTATCAACAGTTATCTCTTTTATTTCTTTATTTGGGTCTTTAAGACCTTTTTCTAATATTGAAACAGTTGCATATTGATAATATTTATTAAAGAGTAAAGCTGCATTCAAACGAATTGAATCTATATTATCATCAAGTGCTCTAAAAAGAAATGGAATAGCTTGTTCATTGAAATACCCTAAACCGATTACTGTAAGCATTCGATTTTCAATATCTTTATCATTAAAACATTCAGAAAGAACCTTTAATGTTCTCTCTTTCACTAATTTATGAGAAATGTATTGTTTAATCGTCATATAAATACCTTTAATTAGATTTGATTAAGAATAGATCTTAATTATTTAAAAAACATAGCATTATTAATTCCTTAATATATTTATGGTTATCTTTTTAAAGAATGTGCACCAAATTTAAATTATCAAATATTTTGTGGGTCTACAATGACAATGGAGCAAGGCATGCTTAATTCAGCCATAGGATTTGGATTAATGATTTTTCTTACTTTAATTGCTGTTGTGTTAATAATTAAAAAATTAAAAAAAGAATATCACCAAGACCTTATGAATGAAAAACTGGAAAAATTAAAAGAAAATCAAGTAAAGATAGACGATGAAGAAACTTCAGAAGTATTGAGTGAAATTCATAAAAAAATAAAGTACGTTGCAATAATATTTAACCACGTTGAAAAAATTGAAGATGATCTTTTATATAAGATTTTTGGAGTTTTCCTCATTTCTATTTGTAATGAAAAACATCTTCTTTCTGAAAAAGTAGCATTTAACTCATTAAAACTAACTAAAATACCAATTGAAGATGATGAATTTCTAGTTACAGGAATAAATCATTGGAAATCATTATTTGATAAAGAATTAGATGTAAGTCAATTATATTTTGAGAATATTTCTTACGAAAACCATAATTATGGAATAATATACGAAAAGGTGTAAATCATGGTAGAAGAATGGTTCGAAAAGAAAAAAGGTAAATTTTTTAAAAATTTTGGAATTGCAATAATAATTAATTCTCTTATTGGACTTGGATTGACGGTTTTACTTCAAGGAGGTTGGCCTGGTTGGAATCCCTTTACATATATCTTGGTTGGAATTGTATCAGTCCCAATAATTGTAATTATAACTTTATTAGTTGTACTAATATTAATAGCGATTTTTGGAATATTATCTGGATTATCTGAATGAAATTAAGAAAAAGAGGTTTGAAAGAAATGGAAAATAAATGTGATATATGTGGAAAGAAAATAGATATTAATCTGACTAATAAAAAAATAAAAATTATTGAAAATAATGAAATGAAGCAAATAATTAAGAATGGATTTAATCCATTTATTTTTAATCTAATTTCTCTCGAAATGTTTAAAAATCAAATCCAAATTTTACCAAATACAGATACATCAGATGCAAAAAAGGATGAATATATCATTAATGCTTGGAAGGATTTTTTCTTAAATAATGACAAATCAAATTGGGCAATATGTGAATTTTGCTACCCTATTGTTGCAAGGTATCAATAAGGGTTCCTGTTTTTTCTATTATTCTTTATATTGTGAATTTTTTAAATATACTATGACAATACATTTTAATGTGATTGATATAGCGTGTTTTAATTGATCCCAAAACACCTGAGGGTTTAGAACAGCGACTTCGGGCATATTTTGTTATCAAAAATAACCCAGAAATCTTGGAGTTGCAATTGTTTGGCACTAATTTGGCTCAAAAACTCTCTTTAATGAATAGAAATATTTAGAAATTAAATGATTATTTCAATTAAAAAAAAATTTGGGAAAAAAATCAAACCAAACAGATAGTTAATTGATCCTTCATAATTAAAAATAGCTTGATTTTTCTTAATTCTGATTTTTTATTGTTCAAAAAGAATCCCTCAAGAATTTTATATAATCCTTTTTTTATATTTAGTAATTTTACTCGAAAATTCATAATAATGTGTTAACATGAAAATAGATGACATAATTAATGAAAATGGAATACACAACCAAGATAAAATTAAGAAAATGGAAAATCTTGAAAATCAAATTGTTAAAGAAGAGTATAATAAAGAAAATCACTCAATATTAAAAAAACAATCAAAAATATTTAAAAAAGTCCGACATTGGGCAATTCGGTTAAGTCTCTTTTTAACTGAAATATGGATATTACTTCCGATCATTTTTGGAATAATTATTCCAATGGTTTACATGATTCCACTAGCATATTCATCATGGATACTTTTCTTCAATAATTCAAATGGTCCACTTGGTGAATGGGTAAATAGATGGTTTAATATTGATTATTCTTCATCTACTTACATTATTCTTTTAATTGTTGAATTAATGATTTTCATACTAGGTTTATTTCTAATCTGTACAAGCATTTATCGCTTAGCTAAAGATCGCCGTTATAATCATCAATTAACAACATCAGGAATATATAATTTCATTCGGCATCCCCAAAATCTTGGTTTGATATTAATAACACTCTCGCTTTCTTTAGATGTGCCTATCGTAGATTATTCACAAGATTTAGTATTATTCGGTCAATACATTTATCAAGATATAGGAATTCGTTTTGGAGAAATTCTTTCTTGGACTCTGTTTTCTGTAATTCTTGTTATTATTTCACTGTTTGAAGAAAGAAAAATGATGAAGAAGTATCCACAAGAATACTTGGCATATCAATGTACAACAGGATTTTTCTTTCCTCTTTTACTTAGAAAAAATATAAAAAACGCTCAAAAGCCAAAAAGAATACATTATAAAAATGATAAACAGCTATTCTTCATAATATTTTTAATATTTTGTGGTTATATTGTCTTTTTATTCGCTATGTACTTTTTATCTCTATATTTGGCTGAACATCATTTATTAATAATGACAGACTAAGCAATTATTCTTTTTTTTTTTTGGAAATTGAAATAAATAAGTTATCATAATAAAATGGAAATAAAGGTGCAAAATAATGAAATTTAAAGATATAACTGAAGAAAATAATATCCCTGATGAAGATAGAAGTAAAAACAGTTATAATCAAAAAGAAAATGATAATATGAAAAATGATAAAGAAGAAAAAAATAATGTAAAAAAAGATAAAGACACTAAATAACTTTTTTTCTAGATCAGATACGAAGCGACGAAATCAATCTTTTTTCCAAAATTCAACCAGGGAATACCTCTGCCTTCGGCGATCGTGCAAGTTTAATGTTGTTCCTCAAGTCTGTAATTGGGTAAATATATTTTCTAAAATTGAGCTACGTAGAAATTTCCAGAATTTTTTATTCAATTGAAAATGTAACCGAAAGAATCAAAAGGGATTTAGCATTGTATCAAGCACCACACCTTCAACAATCCTCCCAAAGGAAGGTCTAAATCCCATGAAAATAAATGAATCTGAATATATAGATTTTATGGATTTTGTTAATCTTTTTGATCTTTCATCAAAACAAAAATCTATCCTTAAGTCGAATCCAGAAATGCTAATCAAGTTAGGACTTACACAAATGACTTCCATCCTTACAGAATCCGATTCTGCTTTTGGAAAAAACTTGCTAGATTGTATTTCATCTGTATTTCTTCAACTCCTCATTTCAATCCAAAATTCCGATAACCCATTGGATAAACTTACTGAATTAATCGATAAATTCAAATCAAAATCTCCACAAAAACCCATTTCTGCAAGTAGGACGGCAATCCAAAAACACACACCTAGTTTATCAAAAAATGAGTTAGATGATCACTTGAGTGTTGACTATCAAGAACAAATGCGCATTAGAAAAGAAAATAATGCAAAATCGAGAGAAACTACCCTAGCAATTGATTATAGTCATGAATCATCCACCAGCAAATATATAAATAATCAACATAGTTGGATTCGAATTGGGCAAAGAAAAACATAGGAACGAGGGTTTAATTACTCCGGAATTTATGATACAACCCATCAAATGTTTGTTGGATTCATCCATCATAACAAACATAAGGCTAAACGAGACCGTCGGAAATTACAACCGTGGATTCAACATCTTCAAAAGAAAATTGAAATTGTGCAAAGTACGGGTACTAAAGTCACATTAATTGAAGCAGATCGAGGATATTTTGATGCTGAGTTCTTTTCTCTATCTTATCTCGGATTATTACGGGGGTTCGATAATCCACAAGATTTTCTTAGAATTATTGTTCCAAAAAAGTTTACTGCGGAAAAAGACGATAAAAAATGGAAGTTTTTGATTTCTGGAGATAGCAAGCAAGTTTCACGCCAGTCCATACAATTGAATTACTATGTACATGAGAAATTACTTGAAGCTTGCGAAAATGCAGATGTACCCAAAAAAGATGGATACTATCACATTCCTGTTTCTCAAGTAGTTTTGGTCGATGAATATGGGCAAAAATCGAAGAGATCTTTTGAAGAGATCTGTCAGCAAGCCCGATTAGTGGATCAAGAGCTAACGATTATTCGGGAGAAATTGGAGAGCGCAGAACAAGAATATCTCGAATTTAAATCGACTCCGAAAAAGCCAATTAAAAAAATGAAATATAACAAAGGCAGAAGGCGCTCAAAATTCAAAAATAATTTAGAGAAAATGTTGTATACAAGATGTTTTGAACTGCATGACCGTCTTAAAAAAGCTAAAGAGCAAAGACAAGATATACTTCATGCGACCGCTTTCTTTTATATCTCGATCGCTCCAAATGAAGATGTTCTTCGTTATTCAGAGAAGTTCATTAAGTATGCAATGGACTATCACGAACGATGGGCTATAGAAAATGGATTTCGGGATGTAAAACATAAGTTTCTTCAAAAATCTCGTTCTCAAAAATCTACTCGCCGACAATTTTATTGGCTGCTTGGGTTAAAGCTTTATAATCGCTGGCAAACGCGGAAATGCTTGGATCTTTTACAGAAAAAACGAAATGAAGTACATAATGTTGTTCCGTGGGATTCTAGACGTCCTCATGTTCGGCAGAAATTGGAGCAGGAAGTTCATACAAACTGGTCAGCTAAATCTTATTTATTAAGTTTGTGGAAAACGGGGGTAGAATTATGCATAAAATCGATTTAAAATTGAAGAGAAAAAAGTTATAAAGTGAAAGAAGAAAAAAATAGAGAAGAAGAAAATAGAGAAGAAGAAGTTAGGAAAGAGAATATTAAAAAAACGCAATTGCTAAATAAAAAACAATCAATATTTCTTTTAAAAATATGGCAATGGGTAAGCAGATTAGGTTTATTTCTAGCGGAGTTGTGGATAATACTCCCTATCATTTTTGGAATATTAATTCCTATGATTTATATAATTCCGTTAGCCTATTCATCTTGGATATTATTTTTAAATGCCCCATTTGGGGATTGGGTAAATGGATGGTTTTTTATTAATAAATATCCTACTTTATCAAGAATTGTGTTATCAATTGAACTACTCACTTTTCTCATAGGTTTATTCCTTTTATTTACAGGGATTTATACTTTAGCAAAAGATCGACTTAATAATCGATCTTTAACAACTTCTGGAATATACAGTTTTATTCGACATCCGCAAAATCTTGGTTTAGTTTTAGTATTATTCTCTTTTTCTTTATATATCCCTTTTGGGAGAGCTAACTTAAGTTTTACTCTATTTGGACTTTATATTTCGCGAGATCTAGGAATACGAGTAGGTGAAATTCTTTCCTGGGTATTATTTTCTGTAATTCTTGTTATTATTTCACTGTTTGAAGAAAGAAAAATGATGAAAAGCAATCCACAAGAATACTTAATCTACCAGTCTAAAACGGGTTTTATATTCCCTCGATTTCACATAAAAACCAGGAATGCAGACCAAAGACGTTCCACACCAAAAGGATTACATTATAAAAATGATAAACAATTAATCTTTATAATACTCTTGATAATTTGCATTTATATAATGTTCTTAATTGGTATGTTCTTTTTATCAAAGAATTTAGCAGAAAAAGGATTTTTGGTTTGGACTCGTTAAATATTTTTTTTTTTGCTTCTTTTAAAAATGAATATTAAAAAAAACTCTCTTTTTTATTCTCAATTTATGGATTTTTCACTTGCTTTTTAATCTGATTTAAGCCAATCTTTCAGCATTTTCTTAACTGAACGCTCCATTTCTTTTGAAAAATCAGAACCAGTCTTTCGCCAATACATTAACTGCCCCACATTAGGCCATTGACCTTTTGGTTGCAATTGCCCAGCCATCATTTTATGAAAAGACTGATACATATCTCCAAATTCAGTTGCATTAAGATGCTTATACGAATCTTTAAAATGAATGTATTTTTCTGGAAATCTTGGCACCAATTGACGATCTTCAGGTGCAACTGTCGATTTTGGATAACCAAAACATAACATTGTTATTGGAAAAACCCATTTTGGTAAATTAAACATTTCGCGATGCTTTTCAATATTTTCCATGATATCACCAATATAACACGAGCCAATTCCTAATGCCTCAGCAGTGATCACCGCATTTTGTGCTGCAATAAGTGCATCACAAGAAGCTAATAGAAGATCTGATTCTTTTGGTGTCCGAAAAATTTCTCTCCGATGTTTACATTCTTCAGGAACCCCACAAATACAATAATAATCATATAACCTCTGTAAATCTGCAAGAAAAATTAAAACTAAAGGCGCTTTAGCAATAAAGGGTTGATTATCACAAGTAACTGCGAGTTTTTCTTTCATTTCTTTGAAAGTTACTTCCAAAATAGTATACATCATCATATTACCGGCAGTAGGCGCCCTCATCGCTCCATGAATGATAGTCTGGATTTCTTCAGTTTTTAAAGGTTTATCCATATATTGTCGAACAGATCGGCGATAAAAAATGGATTTTAAAGTAGGGGATAAATTATTTGGAATTTGAATTGACTTTTCACCCATAATAAGAGCGAAAAGTATGCACATTATTTAAACAATTTGTATTTCCAGCGGATAATTTTCAGTCAGATATGAACTTCTTAAAAATTATTAGTGATAGAAAAGTATGAAAAGTTCCTATAAATTAAAATTTTAATAAGACCATTTTCTTGAATGAGTTCCTTGAATATTTTATTTATAATGAAAATCACATAATTGTATAAACATTGACAATTCTTACCTAATAGTATATTTCTAAAAAATTGAAAAAAGATTTTCCTTATTTCACTCAATTTCTAATTTTTTCATGCTATTCTTTATCAACAGATTATTATTCCATATTCAAATTAATTCTTGATTTCGCTTAAGTAAGATTAAAATCCATCCAATATATGAATTATTTTCAATTTTTTATATGTAATTTTTTATTACTCAAATCACATCTTTTATATTTATTATATAATTATATCTAATCTATCTGATTCTTATTTTTCTTTTTTTTCCGAATACAATTGGGAAGATTTTTAACTTTGGCCAACTAACATTAAAATGATGAATTTCATAACATTCGTATCTCCTTTTTCTTGATTTATATCCCTCTTGCAGGTCGAGTTGATCTGCGTTTGTTTTGTTTGTTGTTTATGTTGTGAAATTCATCGTATTTCTCATATTCTTTGAAAGATATTTTGATTAAAAATTAATAAATGCTCAATTTTAATGAAATTAATTAATGAAATTTTATTACAAGGCTTAATCGCTGCAAATCAAAAACTGATCAAGTTTGATCAGGAAAAAATAATCGCATGTTTGTTGCAATTGAAAAAAGTTCTTCATCTGATACTTGATCAAGCAAATTAAAGAATAAATTCCAATCATCTTGAGAAAATTTCCCTTTTAGAGAATGATACCAGCCAAATTTGAGAATTTCAATTAAAACTGACCGATTAATAGGAAGTGAGATTACTTCATCAAAATATGCACAAGCAATCTGTAGAAATGCTAAAGCACCAGGGATTCCTTGATAGGAAATTCCACTAGGAATCCATTCTATAATATTGTAAAGATCTTGTATTTTTAAAAAGAAAATATTTTTGAAATTACTAATTTTACCTGTTTCACTTTTACTATTTGCATCACCACAATAAATGAAAAATGATAAAGGTTGAAATTTCAACATTATTTAGTAATTTTTACCCGTAGAAGCATTTAAATGTTCTTATATTCACTATATATAAAGATTTTGAAAAAATATTCTTATTTTAAGGTTGAATTAAGCGATTAATATTCACATTATCAACATAAATAAAAGTTAACATTTATAATAGAAGATCCCTATAAAATTGTATTATATATATTTTTTATGGATGGGATCAGTAATCGAAGGAAATTTCAGCCAACCTTTCATAGTCCAATATAAAACCAGACCTACTCCTTCGGCTTGAATATTTCGAAAATCTCTATTAGAATTATATTTTTTATAACTAAGTACATCATTTGCAATTTTTGAACCTGCGCTCAATAGCAATTTCCAATATTTTTGAGGTAATGATATATTAGGGTTCATAAATCCACCGCCAGAACTGAACATTTGCATAGATCCACCCATAAACCCAAATGAACCGAAATCCATCATCATTTCTGCAATTCCTAAAGTATTTTCATCAGGTTTATAACCTAAAAGCCATTTTTCTGGTTTTTTTGAATTTTCTTCTGCTCCTTGAATATAAACGTCATTTGCTGAATAAGGTTGCAACCAATTTCGAGCATACCAATACATTACTAAAATTGGGATATGTGGTAAAATATGGGCATGCTGTTCATTTAGAAAAGGAACATTAGCAAGCATTCGGCCGATTGGGATCTTTATTATATTAATAATAATCTCAACTAATTGAACAATATTATTTATCCTAAAAAATGCTCCATAGATCTCTACTGTGCTTGGAATTGAAATCTTAAACAAATCTTGAATGATTCTTTCTACTGTTTTAGTTTGCGCAGACGAAGGTCTTTCTCCTTGCAGTAACTCTTCAAACGTTTTATTCTTGCTTCTTTTCATTATATTTCATCTTTTTTAGTATTTTTGAAATTAAATTTCATAACTTTATTAAATATTAATAAGTCATAATATGATTGTTTGAAAATCAATAAAAATATTTATTTTTTATTTACATAATCAAGAACTGTCTAATTTCTTTCTTGCTTTGAGATATTTCTATATGAATGGATATTTATGAAGAAAGAAAAAAAAGGAAAATTTATTAATTCTTCTTTCGATTTGAAAATTCATCCTTTGAAAAAAAAAAGAGTATGAAAAGAAAAGTTATCTAAAAGAAAGAAATTTCGAAGTTTTCTTTTTTATGATGGTTTTTATTTCATCCATGAACATTTTCATGATGGTGTTCATGCTCTTCAGCAGACATATGAGCGTGATCACAAAGACTCTGACCACCTTCAAGTGTTCCATCGATTATTCTTTGAATGACATCTTCAGTTGAACCTTGAACACCTGTTACTACTCGAATATTATTCTGCATAAATAAATTAACAGCCATAGGACCCATTCCTCCAGCAATTATCCAATCAGCTTTATTTTCTGCAATAAATGCAGGTAATTGCCCAGGAGAATGATTAACCGCACCTGGATTAGGTACCAATTTTTTACTAATGACTTTTCCATCTTCAAAATCCACAAAAAGATAGTTTCGTGTGCGACCAAAATGAAGAGAAACATGATCATTTTCTTCAGCAATTGCAACTCTCATGATATGAATACATATTCATAAATTAATTTAAATTTTTTCAAAATAACCAAAAGACTCACAAAAAGATCTTACGTAATTTTAAAGAATTATTGTAATCAATGTAATAATTATAATTATATACTTAAGTAAAAGAATGATATAACTCACATTATCTACCAATTCAGACTTTCTGAAGACTCCAATTTTTCTCTTTTCTATCGATACTTACAATTATGATGATTTATTTATAAAGCATAGTAAAGCTTTTTATATAAACACAACAAAGTTTATCTCAACACAATCTAGATAGTGTAAAAATTTAAAAGTAAATAAGGTGATTACTTGTTATTTTATACAGATAGTTATGCATTGTTTGGTGGTCTTTACATTGTATTAATTTTAGTAGCATTTGCTATTAATATTGCACTTTGTGTATGGGTGTATCGTGATGCCAAATCACGGGGAAAAGATGGAACACTCTGGTTAATTGTGATATTAGTTGGAGGTTGTTTGGGCTTAATCATCTATTTAATAGTCAGAAATGAATGATACTTAAAAGACTTTAAATGAAATATAAATGAACCTTAAATGAAGTTATCAAAAAAGATGATTGGTGCATTATTACTTGCACACCACCCAATATGTCATCCTTTTGCTCGTGATTTGCTTGGAAAAAAACATCCACTATGTAAAGGATGTGTTTTTTTTTATTCATTTTTATTTATCGGCTTAGGAATCGGATTTGGATTATATCAATTAACATGGTTTAAACAAACACTTTGGGCAACAGCCGGGCTTACCGTGATTGGTTTAATATTGATTAGTTCCTATGGAATAAAACTGATTATGAATAAGAAATCAAAATTAACGCAGTTGAGGCTTATTAATCAAAAAATAGATAATTTGATTCATTTTTCCGCAGGAATAGGAGTTGGATTTGTCTATATATCCCTCTTTCATGCACCAATTGCACTAATTTTGAAAATATTATTAGTTATTCAACTCCAATTGAGCTTTGCATTAACTTTTCTACCGAGATGGCGAAAAATGGATGAAATTTGCGAAAAATGTCCATTCAAAAATCAAAAACCCGACTGTCCTGGATTTACACAGACTTCACTCTAAAAATTGAAACAAATAAATGCAAAAGGGAAAAATTGTGAAATTCAAAAGAAAATTTATCCTTATAAAAAGAAAATCATGTAAAACCAAGCTTCTGCAAAATATCTTTAAGATCTTTTAAATAAAATGGTTTTTCAAGAAATCCATTAAATAAATTGCGATTTTTTAAATAGTCAGGGTTATTTTGAAGAAATCCACTTGCAACTATTGCGGGAATATCTGGATCAATCTCTCGAATCCGTTTCATAGTTTGAATCCCCCCTTTCCCTTTTGGTACTGTAAGATCTAAAACAAGAAAATCATAAGGATTATTTATTTTGATCGATTCTAAAAATTTTTTTTCAAATAATTCTCCATCATCCACTAAGTCAGCTTTTATCCCTAATTTAGAAAATAATTTATTGTATACTTCACGCACACTAGGTTCGTCATCTAAGACTAAAACTCGTAAAGAATAAGTTTTCCATTTATGATTATTAGAATTCAAAGGTTTTAACGATGGGTAAGTTTCAAGATCTGATGAAACAGCTGCTGGTAGATAAATAGTAAATGTAGTTCCTAGATCTAAAACAGATTCAACCAAAATATGACCGCCATGTTTTTGAATAATAGATTGACAGATTATTAATCCTAAACCAGTTCCATGCTTTTTTGTAGTAAAAAATGGGTCAAAGATTCGAGTTAATATTTCTGAAGGTATTCCACATCCTGTATCAGAAAACTTAATTCGAATATAATTTAGTGAAGAATTTAAAAATTCAGGACCCATTCCTGAATGAATATTGTCAAGAACTACAGTGAGAATACCATGACCTTCCATAGCATCTATTGCATTTACAGTTAAATTACTAAATACCTGCTCAATTTGATCGGTATCAATATCTGCAAATTCAAGATTTTCGCTAGAAATTAATTCAAATCGAATATTTGTTCCTCTTAAATGAAATTTAACGGTTTTTTCAATTAAATCTTCTAAGTTTGCTGGTTTTTTAACAGGTAATTTTCCTTTAGTTAAATCCAAAAGCTGTCGCGTCAAATTCTTGGTTTTTTGTGAAGCATTCATGATTTCTTTTAATATATCTTTGTTTTCATCAGACATATCTGCAAATTCGATAAGATAACTAACATTTGCTAAAATTGGCGTTAAATAATTATTTAAATCATGTGCAATCCCACCAGTGAGTAAACCTATAGAATTTAACCTTTCAGCTTTTATCATTTCCTTTTCTATTTCTTTTTCGGTAGAAATATCATGAAAAATATAAATCCATCTATCAGGATTTTCAGGATTTTCGGAAGATTCACTAATTGCCCCTACCCAAAGTGAAATTAACACTTTCTTAGATATAAATGTCTGAAGATAGCATTGTTGGGGAAATTTTCGAAACAACGAATTTTTTTCTTGAATATCTTGTAAAATAATTTTTTTCTCTGGGTTTTTCAGATCATATAATTTTAATACATTATTAATTGATATATTTTCAATTTTACGTTTAGAAGTTTGAAGGATTTGAATTGATGTTGGATTGGTCATTTGTATTATCCCAGTAACATCTGTTGTAATAATTCCTTCATGTGAATTGTCTAAAACTTTTTTAAACTGCTCTTTTTCATAAAGAAGATCTCGCGTTCGCTTTTTTACGATTTTATTTAGAGAATAGCTGGCAATTCCAAAGATAATCACCACCCCTCCAAGCGAGATCAATAGAATTTCAACCCATAATGGAAATGAAGGTGATATTTTTGGAGCTAAATAACGAGAGATAATTTGATAATAAAGAGAGTTTTTATCACTTTTAAGTTCATTTAAATGAAAATCAATAGCTGAAATTAACTCTGAATTATATGAATGGGATTTTGGAAAGGCAAAAAATAACTCAGTTGGTTGAAATACGATATTTGTGCGAGTAACTGAATAATCCGATTCTACTAGAATTGCAAATGTTTCATCAAGAAGACCAACATCCAGAGTCCCATTATCAAGTGCTTTTAATATCTCAGGATATGAAGTAAAATTTACAATATTACATTTAACATTAAATGATTCAAGCAGAAATTTTAGGCCAGTATCTCCCTCATAATAAATATCACCTGGTAAAATACCTATGGTAAGATTTTCTAATTCATAAATATTTGCTATTGTTATTCCTTGCCTGGTATATAAGATCCCCCAATCTACATAAACAGATTCATTATTATAATCATATTTATCTGCTCGAGAATCTGAATAAGCAATTATAGACATTATATCAAGATTACCTGTATTTAATCGTTCCATCAATTTTTCCCATGAATCAAAAATCCAATTTATATTCCAACCTTCTTTTTGAGCAATATAGGACATTAATTCAACATAAATACCATTATATGTTCCATCATTGCTCTTATATGCAAAAGGATAATTATCATATATACCGACAGTAATTTGGCTGGGAATATCTGATATTGCTGTTGCATATATAGGTGTTATGATAAAAAAACTAAAAAATAACCAGAAAATTATCCTTTTTTTCACAATTATTTATAATTTTAATCATACTTAATTATCTTTGCAAAGAAACAACACATGAAAACGAATATTGAAAATGTTGAAATTGGGGAAGATTACATTCCATATAATGAAAGACTGATGAGTCATGAAGAAATGGCTAAAATCGATTTAGATAATCTACATTTAATTCACATTACATCTAAATAAAGGCTCCATCATATTCATACCTTTTGACAACTATCTTTTCATAAGGCTTTTTATGTTTGTGAATACTGATAGTAATAGGTCGATCAAGATATTTAGCTAATGCTTGTGTTCCATTCCAAGCATCTGCAGTGATTATCGTAATCGGTTTTGATGTGTTTTTTTCTGCTTCGTTAAAAACTTCGAGCATATCTTCCATTTTTCTTGTTTGAGATACTTTTAAACCTAAGATTTTATGACTCGCATAGCCTGTTGCCATTATGATATAATAAGTTTTTCCATTTATTTTTAAAAATGTTTCATCGATTGCGATAGCATGGTCTTTTTGCTTTTTATTTACGAGGTTTTGGAGACCAACCTGTTTGATTATGGCTTGCTGAAATTTTGTGTAAAGATAGCTCAATAAGCTGGGCGAAATCTGGTGATTCCGGGCGATATCAACTAATTTTCCATGAGCATGAAATAGATTTGACATAATAATCTCCAAATAAGAATAAAGAATGTTACAAACAAATAAGGAAGAATAAATTGTGAATTATTTTCCTCCAGCAGAGTGAATACGAAAAGGACAGTCTCGATTATAACAACGGTAACAAACTACGCGTGTTTTTCCTCGCTTTTGTATACCATTTGACCTGACATGCACTGATCTACAAATAGGACATCTGATTGGAATGTTTTCTAAAAGGATGTTTCTTCTTTCCGGCAATTCAATGAGTATTTCAGAATATAATGGTGTGAAAGGCTTTATTTTACGACCGACCATATTTCTACAAAGAATATTTGTGATTTAAACTTTTGGATTCCTCGCTTGTGAGAGACTAAAGTATTAAAATATATGTGAAATGATCTAAAGTGAGAATATCCTTTTCATAATCGGAATTGTTCCAGAAATTATGGATATAACATCAAAAAAACACAAGGTACTAATTGATCCTTGCTTTTAAAAATCCATCACATTCTCTATTTGGAGAAAATCTTTTGCAATCTTGACTTGCTTTTTAGCCAATTGATAATAATAATCCGTTTTTCCATTGCAAAAAGTCGGCGGATCATTTAATGCTCTAATTCCTTTATTTTTATTCCATGCTTGACATCCACCACCGCATAAATATCTCATATCACAGTGCTTACATTGTAAATTCTTATCAACTGAATGCTGCCCGATTGTTTGAAATTTATCTGAATGAATAATTGCATTTATTCCATCTGTAAAGATATTTCCATAATACAACTCTTGATCTTTATAGGCATAACAAGGAAATGCTTCTCCTTTAGGATTTACATAAAGATTATTTCCAATTCCACATGTTTCGGATGGATTGATTTCAGAACTCAAAAAATTTAGTGCAGTCTTTGGAGATGAAAATGAAGGTGAAACTGTAGGAAAATGTAATTGCAATTCTTTGCCCTTTCCAATAGGAAGGACTCTACGTATCCTTACTTTTAATGGGGGATCAAATGTTTTTGCAAATTCATAGACTGCATCTTGTTTAGATCTATTTATGTCCGATATTGTGCATGCAAGTTCAATATTCGTATAGTTCTTCTGTGTTAATTGCTGATAATCTTTAATATTTGCTACGGTTATGGAATATGATCCTTTTCCACGAATTGTATCATGAGATTCTTGATCTCCATCTAAACTTACAATAATTTCATCAAAAACAAGTGCTATTTGCTCATATTGTTGCTTAGTTAGTTTCTTTATCCAATTCGTTCTAAGAACAAGTTTTATTTGAGGAAGATCTTTTTTAATTGATACAATATCCCCAAGCATTTCCTGAAAATTAGGATGAACTAATGGTTCTCCTCCTGTAAAAACAATTTTTTGAAAACCAAGCGTTTGTGCTTCAATCATGATCTCCTTAATGTTATTTAGATCCATATATTCATTCGGTGACTTAGATGCATAGCAATGTTTACAATTAAGATTGCAGTCCCAAGTAATATGTAGGTAAAGATTATTCAATTGTTGGGGTTTTATTCGTTTCTGTAAATTTTGAAGTGATCTAAGACCAGATGCTTTGCTCTTTACCAATTTTAAGTTTAACAAGATGGTGACAATTTGGTCGAGATTATTATCATATTTTCCTAGCAAATATGCCGCCACAATTTTCTTTGCATTTCGTTTCATATAACTGGGAGATTTGTATTGCTCGGTAACAATTGTTATTGGAAATTTTACGATATAATCTTTAAGCGATAAAGTTGTGTCCAAACTTGTTAATTCAATAAATTCCTGCACGTATTTTTTTTGAATTTCTTTAAATAAATTATCATATGCCTCCCAATAGGGGTCAATAATATCTTTTTCAGAAAATGCTTGATATGGACATCCTCCCAAGATATATTTTCGTCTTTCTGGTGGCAATGGTGCTGCTTTTTCTTGGAGTTTTTTCTGTCTTTCTTTTAATTTTTTTGCCCCTTTTGAATTCCATATTTCAATATCTTCACTATTAATATTCCCTAATCGATATTCCTTGTGTCCAATAAATCGCTGACAAGGATATAGATCCCCTGTTGGATCAATGGCTAAATATGAGCCCAAGCAATCTTTATACATGCATCCCTGAGCAGTATCATTTATCGCAAAATTTATTGCATCAATTATAATTGAATCAGAGATTAAATGCTTTTTATCTAATTCCATATGCAGCACTTTTAAAAGCACTTTACTATATTCCCTAGGAGACAATACAAATTCATTTTGATGTTTAAGCTCACGATCATTTATATCAGGAATGGACGGATGCAATTTTGGTGAAATCTCGTTTGCATTAAAAAATTCCATAATTTCATCGAAATGCTTTGCAGAATTGGGTGTAATCGTGGTAATTATTCCCGCATTCATTCCATTGTCTCGGAGGTTTTGTATTTGTGTCCATGTCTTTTGAAAATATCCCAATCCTCTTTGTGCATCATTTATCTTTTCTGGACCATCTAAACTTGTGCCGATGCTTACACGGTATTTTTTAAATAAGTCTATGAATTCGGATGATAGGGCCCATAGATTACTTTGAATTGAGAGTTTTAATCTATTGGAGCCAAAGGTGTCATCTAAATCTTTTAGTACATTTTTAAAAAAAGCAACCCCTGCAAGTAACGGCTCACCCCCATGAAAGATAATATTAATTATTTCGGTGTCAGACCAAGACGCCGTCATTCTCTTTAAATATACTAATGTTTTTTCCCATTGTTTAAGAGTCATATGGTTTCCTTGATGGGGTCCAAAGCAGTATTTGCATGATGCTTGGCAGGCCATGCTTGGTACAATCATAAATTGCATTTTCTCATCTTAAAAATCTAAATAATAGGTTGATCTTTCATCATGATAGTCCTGATGGTAATCATGACGATTAACCCATTTATCAGTATGAATACTACCATCAGAATGCTTAATTTCTGGGAGTAAATGTCTATATTTTTTGAAGGAATTAATGACTTGAATTTTATCATTTATATCTATAGAATTATTTTTGAGAACATACTGTATCACGGGTGAAACTGCCCTATTGTCCCCAATCTTCCCTAAGGCTTCTGCGGCAGATTTTCGGACAACATATTCGGAATCTTTTAAGGCGGTAATGAGAGGATCCACGGCTCTCGGATCCCCAATCATCCCTAAGGTTTCTGCGACATATTTTCGGACTTTATAATTAGAATAATTTAAGGTGACAATGAGGTGAGGCACAGCTTCTGAACCCAATTTAACTAAAGCAGATATATTTTTGTAAAAAATAAGTAATGGAATTTTTGCTCTCGGATCCCCAATCTTCCCTAAGGCCTCTGCGGCAGATTTCCGGACATCACTATCGGAATCATTTAGGGTAGCAATGAGGTGAGGCACAGCTTCCGAACCCAATTTAACTAAAGCAGATATATTTTTGTAAAAAATAAGTAATGGAATTTTTGCTCTCGGATCCCCAATCCTCCCTAATGCTTCTGCGGCAGATTTCCGGACATCACTATCGGAATCATTTAAGGCGGCAATGAGGCGAGGCACAGCTCTCGGATCCCCAATCTTCCCTAAGGCTTCTGCGGCAGATTCCTGAACATCACTATCAGAATCATCTAAGGCGGCAATAAGGCGAGGCACAGCACTCGGAACCCCAATCTTCCCTAAGGCCTCTGCGGCACATCTCGAGATATACTTATTGGAATCTTCTAAGGTTTTGATAAGGCAAGGCACAGCTCTCGGATCCCCAATCTCCCCTAAAACATCTGCGGCAGACCTCCTGAGTTCAAAAGAAGATCCTTTTAAGGCGGTAATGAGGTGAGGCACAGCTTCCGGACCCAATTTAACTAAAGCAGATATATTTTTGTAAAAAATAAGTAATGGAATTTTTGCTCTCGGAT
This sequence comes from Candidatus Harpocratesius repetitus, assembly GCA_021498095.1. Taxonomy (GTDB): domain Archaea; phylum Asgardarchaeota; class Lokiarchaeia; order Sigyniarchaeales; family Promethearchaeaceae; genus Harpocratesius; species Harpocratesius repetitus. The sequence continues at coordinate 3,380,664 of JAIZWK010000001.1, forward strand.
CCCCAATTTCCCTTAAGACCTCTGCAATATTTTTTCGGTTCACCCCATCGGATTCATTTAAGGCTTTGATGAGACGAGGTACAGCATTCGAACCCAATTTAACTAAAGCAAATAGAGGACTTATGGTTCTCGGACCCTTAATCACTCCTAAGAACCCTGCTACAAATTTCATATCGCAAGAAGAACCTTTTAAGTATTTGATGAGGTGAGAGGTGGCTTCCGATCCCAATTTACTTGAGACCTTTGCGGCAGAATCCCAGACATAACCATTGGAATCTTTTAAGGTGGTAATGAGGTGAGATGTGGCTTCCGAATTCAATTTACCTAAAGCCATTGCGGCAGACCTTCGGACATACTTATTGGAATCTTTTAAGGTTTTGATGAGGGGTTTCACGGCTCTCGGATCTCCAATCTTCCCTAAGGCTTCTGCGGCAGACCTTCGGACATACTTATTGGAATCTTTTAAGGTTTTGATGAGGGGTTTCACGGCTCTCGGATCTCCAATCTTCCCTAAGGCTTCTGCAGCATATTTCCGGATATCCTCATCAGATTTTTTTAAGGTTTTGATGAGGGGTTTCACGGCTCTCGGATCTCCAATCTTCCCTAAAGCCTCTGCAGAATATTTTATGACATCCCAATTTTTAGGATTAAAATATTCTTTTTTTAAGGCTTTGATGAGGGGATCCACGGCTCTCGGATCCCCAATCACCCCTAAGGCTTCTGCGGCAGATCTCTCGACTCTATAATTGGAATTTTGTAAGATTTTGATGAGGCGAGGCACAGCTCCAATCTTCCCTATGGCCTTTGCGGCATATTTTCGAACAAAAAAAATGTTATCTTGTAAGGCGTTGATGAGAGGTTTCACGGCTTTCGGATCTCCAATCTTCCCTAAAGCCTCTGCGGCAGACCTCCGGACATACTTATTGGAATCTTGTAAGGCTTTGTTGAGGGGTTTCACGGCTCTATGATCCCCAATCACCCCTAAGGCCTTTGCGGCAGATTCCTGGATATTCCAATTGAAATCTTTTAATGCATTGATGAGATGAGGCACGGCTCTCGGATCTCCAATCTTCCCTAAAGCCTCTGCGGCAGATTCCACGACTCTCCATTCGGAATCTTTTAAGGTTTTGATAAGGTGATGCACAGCTCTCGGATCCCCAATCTCCCCTAAAGCCTCTGCAGCATATTCTCTGACAAAATAATAGGAATCTTTTGAAGCTTCCATGAGACGAGGCACACCTTTCGAACCCAATTTAACTAAATCAGATATTTTGTCATTCATAAGCAAATTACCTTTAATTTTACAGTTAATATAAGAGGCTCTAGCAATTTTTTTTATTTTAATCAAATTCTATCTTTTGAGCCAATATTTTCGACAATACTCCCACGCATCCAATTACTATTTGAGTCGATATCTTTAAAACATTAAATGCGGTCAAGAATTTCATATTTTCATCATTTTTCTTTGAATTATTGACTTAATTATATACATTTTTCTTAAACGATTTTTCGACAATTTTAAAATTGGGATAGATTTGGAGTTTATGGATAAATGATGCAAGATTTCCGAATTTTCTTCAATTTTTCGAATTCTGCTATAACCTCATAATAATAATTATAAAAAAAAAATTATTAGTAAAATAAAAGTTTTTTTGTGGATTTTCAAAGTGAAAAATCCAAGGATACCACAGAGATTAACGGACGAATTTTGAAATTTTGCACATCTCTAAAAAAGAGTCTCTGGAATATACTTTTATCTCCATATTGCAGAAATAGCTCTCAAACCTCATAAATCTTAAAATTTTTAGATTATAAAACAGTCCAACCTCTATATTGTTGACGAATATGGAAAAATTTATTATTCTTGAAAAGATCGGATTGGAAAAAACTCTACTACTTGAAATCTCGGATGAATTCATTTTTTTTTGTGTCAAATCATTTTCCATATCCACAGATGCAATTATAACTTTGAAAAAATAAATGAATTCTTGTGTATGAAAAATAAATTTTTTTCACAATAATAATTAAGAGAGTTATGGCGTAAAATGGATATTCTTTTATTATTTTAATTTTTGTTTCAGATATGCATATAATTGTCTCTATTGGTTTATTTGTTATCGCAATTTTACTAATTTCTTGGGGAGCCGATAAAGTTATCGACATTATCAAAGATGCAGCAGATGCTTTCAAATTAAGTGCGGTAGCACTTACATTTTTTGTAATGGGCGTAGATCTGGAAGAATCTATTGCATCTTGGAGTGCTGCTGCTGCAAATCTCTCCGAAATCGCAGTTGGAAATATTATAGGAAATAGCATCATTTCAATTACGTTTTGTTTTTCTCTTCCTGCGTTATTTTTCCCGGTAGTATTCAAAAAGATTTCGGCGAAATATTTTTATTTTCTATTGGGATTAGGAACCATAAATATTGTTGTAATGATTTTCCCCTCACAATTATTATTATGGGGGATTGTCGCGCTTGTCCTTTATTGCTGGTATGTCCTATGGAATTTACAAATTCTTAAGAATAACAAGGTAGAAAATGTTTCAAAAATTAAAGAAAGGCGCGAAATTCGAATAAAAGAGAATAACATCGAAAAAAATGAACAATTTAATGAAGTTAAGAATGAAGAGAATGAAAAACAAGATAATAGAAAGGAAGATAAAAAGAATGATAGAGAAATAGAAGAAGAAATAGAACAAAAACTTGAAGAAGAAAAACAAGAAGAAATCCATTGGTACGAATTGATTATTGCAATTATTGGCATTGTAGCGCTCATTGGCGGATCTAAATTATTAATCTTTAGTGTTGAAGATTTAATTAATCAAACGGGTATATCTGAAGCATTTTTTGGAGTTGGAATCGTTGCAGCTGCAACTAACGTTGAAGAATATTTTCTTTTATTCAAAAGTATAAAGAAAAAGCGAGTCGAAATTGGAATAGCAGCTCTGATGGGAAAAATTATGTGGAATCTAGGTTTTAATCTAAGTATAACCTTATTTATATTAGCTGGAATCTCTCATTTCTCAGTCGTTAATACATTTTCGTTAAAAATTTTGTTAAATACATTATTTTTGGGTATTATATTATTACCTGGGTTGGCTTTAATTGGAATAAAACAGAAAAAAATGGGTCGTATTGAAGCAATCTTATTACTTAGCGGATTTTTACTATACTTAGTAATTCTTTTTTGGAAGTAAATTTATTAAAAATTCCAGCATTTCACATACTTTTTGTATAATTTTTTTTTCTTCCTGGTTTTTTATTATTAGTTTTGAGATGCTAATTTTCTTTCATTCGCTTATATGAGCAAAACTTGCATAATTTTTATCTACAAGAAAAATAAGCAGGGGTAAGATCTCACTTTTCTCGAAATTCTGCTTTAAGTAACTATTTTCAATCAAATTTACGGTTCAAATATTAGTATTAATTAACCAGACTGGAGATTTCGGGGAAAACATTTAAATTTGACACCGACAAAAATAGATTTATACCTTTTGATGTGATCAGGAGGTTTGGATGGTGGTTGGAGAACAATATTACTTTTATGTGAACCGTCACATCAGAAAAAAATTTGTCATTCTATGCGTGGGGAAAGGGATATCTTCACAGAATGTCCTTTTCTCATGGTCGAACTCATCTTTCAGAGAGCTTGGTTGAAACATTCTAAACTCCCCCTCTAAAAAGACACAGGTCGAGGAATATTAGAATAAAAAACCATGATACAAAATATCGTCAAACCCTCCTTGCATGGATGCAACCCCTCCCTTTTTTGGGAGAATGAGGTAGAACGAGACCACAGCTGGAACCCTACTATTCAAAAATAGATTTTGTCCTGATGCTGGAACATCAAGACAAAAATTTCGAATTCAGACACATTGAATTCGGTGAATAATAATGATTCATGAAAACAAAAAAAGCTTATGCTTTAAAGGTATTTCGCCTCTTTCACATCAAGTCGTACGATATGGGGTGGGTTTAGACGTTCACAAACATTCTATTGCATGTTGTGTAAGTGCTCAAATTCGATCAGGTGAAATAGTAACGGTTAAATTTCATACGTTTCGAGTCTCACCAGCAGGATTACAAGAGTTTTCAAACTTTTTACGGAAGTATAGCCCGATTCATTGTTGTTTAATGGAATGTACGGGTGTGTATCACATTCCTGTTTATCACCATTTGCAAAAATTTTATCAAGACACACTTACTCGCGTTATTGCGATGAATCCGTTGTTACTCCATCGAAGGTTAACGGATTTAGGGACTAAAGAAGACAAAGCGGATGCACGTGGATTAGCCTTTTTAAGTCTTTATGATCAGCTTATTCGTCCGAGCTATGTAGGAAATCTAGCATTTATTCGTTTACGTGACTCAATTCGGGCATATCACCGCACACGGATAAAATCAACACAATTAATTAATCGTATGAAATCTATGCTGGATAGTGAGAATCTTAAATATTCGTTTGATTTTAACAAAGAGTGGGTGTTACAGCTACTCGATTACTATTTTACTCACGACATTACACTAGAAGGTGCATTCCAATCATTAATTCGATTAAAAAAAGAACAAGATCATTCAAGTGCAGTTCTTCAAAAAAATCTTCGTTCTTTGGAAGAATATCGCCAATTTCGTTTAAATCCACGCTCTCGTTTTCTATTATCTCTCCGTCTTGGAGAATACTTATATAATGATATATTGGCTGTATCATATTTACAAGAAACAGAACGATGGGTATTAGAACATGCTGATCTAAAAGAAGCATATTATAAACTCCGTCAAATTCCTGCAATGGGAAGTGTTGCAGCATTAACGACTTTAACAGAACTTGGAGATTATTACCGATTCACTTCATGGAAAGCACTTGCGAAATATGCAGGAGTATCTCCTACGATCTCACAAAGTGGTGAGCAAAGAAGCAAAGGACATATCAACCGTTATACAAATCCGCATTTACGGCGCGTCTTCACGCAAATGGCTGGAATATTGATTAATATATCTAGAAAAGATAATGATCTCGCACGTTACGCTAGTTTACAATTCCATCAAAAGCGATTACCATATAAAAAAGCTTTGATAAAAATTGGTAATAAGATCGCCAAGACAATTTACAATGTGCTTATTTTAAACGTAGCATATGATCCAAACTTTGAATATACACAAAAACGGGCAAAAAAGCTTAAATTAACATTAAAATCGAAAAAGACTTTGATAGAAGCACAACGAACCAGAGCTTTACGGCGTGACATTCAAAATTTTTTGGTAACAAATTCTGAATATTTGAAAAGCACAAGCCGTTATCATCTCGTTTCTGGATTTCAACGCCTAATTCGGAAGGCCAATTATCTCGAAGACCAAAATGAGGGAAAATGACAATAAGAAAAAAAAATTAAAATGCTCTCTAAGAAGGGGCATTACCCCCTTCAGCTACATTTTTTTCCAATTGTTCTTGATCAAAATCTAAATCTATATTTTTTTTTCCAATTGTTCTTGATCAAAATCTAAATCTATATTTTTTATCTCTTTTCTATAGTAATGAAAGAAATCAAGAGATGAAGGCCAAGAATATCGATAAAATTTTTGTAGTAAAAGAAAAAAAGAAGCATTCTGTGTGAATTGTGTGAGTTGCTTATTCTATATGATTCTATTGTGAAAACAGTGTATCAATAGCAACTTGAGGATTTTCATACCCCAATTCAGCACAAAGAGAGTTTACTAATTTTAAAGCATGATCTCGAGCCGGATATTTCATAGGAGGATGATTTCCTAAAAATTCAGGCAATCCTAAAAGGAGAATTTGTAATGCACGCTTTTTATCAGTTTCAGCAGTTAAAGTAGCCGCACGATAAACAATAATGTCCGCAAATGCAGGGATGAACTGTGAACGTAATTGTTCTAATCCAAGATTATAATATTTTAAAGCCTCCGCTTTGTTGCCTGTTTCTTCATAAAATGCAGCAAGTGCAACAGGAATTTTCATATAATTTTGCTCGGTTATTTTTCCATTTTCATATTTTATAGAAAGATCAGTAGCTTGTTTACAAAGTTCTAAATCATATGCCATTTCGGCTAATTCTACCGTAAATCGACATAATACTTGCCCAAAACGTTTATCCCAAGAATTCATGGCATTTTGGATCCAATCATAATGATGATCATAAAGATAGGCCTTAATATCAGGATGAGTTTCAATGATTGGATACAATCCTTTCATAGCAATAATTTGATAGCGTTGACTTTTTTCCATATAAATCATCTGAGTACCGGCAATCCAAAGTGAAAGCATCGCTAATTCAAACAGTTGTCGAGGATATGATTGTTTTTCTGGGAAAAATTCTGTTAGATGTTCATATAAGGATTGATAAGGGGCACGAAGTCTTCGATTATAGGCATCGAGTAATTCTATTGGAATTTTATCTGGTGGTTGTTCCAAAGTAGGAATATCTGTATGCAAGTTAATTTCTGTTTGAATTTCTTGCATTAATTCACCATATTCTTTCTGTGAAATTAAACCTTTTTGATATTTTTCTGTAATTTTAGCGCGTTTAGCATTAATTTCTGCTTGATTTCCCATAAAAACTGGTTGACTTCGAGGACGAGAATTTATATTTTGATGAAGTGCTTTATATTCTGGAGTTTGAAAAAGTTCTGCATTAATCCGCGCATAAACACCAATTAAAGCGCGTGCAAAAGCCTCTACACCATCAATAATTTCTCCTTTTGAGGATGCTTTAGATATCTTTTCAACTAATTTGCTTAACCATTCATTAACAGGAAGATCGAAACCAAATTTACGATTTGAAATTTTATCTTGTAATTGTTTGAATTTTTGCTGGAATGTGACTTGATCTGGAATTTTACCAGAGACAAATTGCTGTTGTAATTCCTTTAATTCTTCTAAATCAGATTTCCACTGAGTTTCAGTTGGATGCATATTATTCGCTAACCAATTACATATTAAATTCTCTGAAAGGTACATTTGCATTCCTTTTTGCATAGCAGATGCTATTCTTTCAACTAATTCAACCGCAATTTTAGCTGCTTCGTTTACAGGATAATTTTTTAGAAGTAATCCTATATTTTGAACAAAACTCGATACTTTGGTCGGATTATCTGTAATTCCAGGAAATTTATTTTGAGCAATCATATCTTGAAGAATTTGCTTGTCAGATTCAGAAAAACTGACCATTAAAGATTCTAATTGAAGTTGCTGCAATTTTTGTTGATATTCAGTCATTGAAATTTCTTGACGGGATAGTTTAGCTGCAACTTCTTGCATTTCAGATTGTAGTTTTGCTTGTTTCTCTGCTTGTTGTTTGGCATTTTCAACAATTTCACCTTCTTGTCTGGCTTGTTTTAAAGTTTTATTTCTCATTTCTTGGAATTTTGCTGTAAAATGAACCCCTTCAGCAATAGCCATGGAGATTAAACTATATTCAGATATTTCCCCAGCCCATTTATCAAAAAACTCTAAACGCTTTTTCTTATTTTCTTCCCAATATTTTGATTCATTTTCAGAGGGTACTACTGTCAATCCAATTCCATCCATATTGATCAAATTAAGAACATTCATTGCATCAATCCAACCAACCGGTAAATCTGCTTCTGAGAAGAGAAATTTTTGTTTACAAGAATTAAATATTAAAGGAAATTTAGGACCTCCTTCTTCTTTCGGCCTACGATTCCAAAATAATCCCTTTAACTTAGTTCCTGCATGATCCCAAAATTTTCGATAGTTTGCATGTTCAAAATCCCACCCAGAATATCCTAGAAAAAGACAATAATAACGTTCTAAAAGCCAACCAAATACTTTACTTTTATTTTCTGAAAAACCTTTAGAACTTTTATATGCTGATGCCAAAGCAATAATGGATTCTGGTTGTTCAATTGATCCATGAATTTTGCATAATATAAACTCATCTTGCAATCCTTTATTGGACAAATCTTGAAAAAGCAAATCGTACTCTTCGTTAGTAACAACCAACTTATAATGAACACCTTCACTTTCCAAAGAGCGCTCAATGTAACGATCAAAATTTGTTGTAAAACAAGCCTTTAGGATTTTTTCTTTTGCCAAACGGGCGATTAATTTATGGTTTTCATTAGGTTCTCCTAAATCTAGTGCTTGAAACGCTTTTGAAAAATGATTACCTAATGCAGTACCAAATATTTCAAAAACTCCTTCTGGGGAAAACATCTTATCCCTAATCACTAAATCCCCTGGAATAGCAAATTCAGAAGGAACATGATTAAAAAAAGCAGTTAAAATCTCCTCAGTTAAAGTCCACCAAGAGGGTGCACATGTTGGAGCGGGAATAGATATCCCTGCACCACAATATGCAATGAATCCTTCATTTAATAACTTGGGTAAGACTTGTTGCAAGGATTTTTTCTGAAATTCCAATTGTTGAGCCATATTTCCAATGATCTCTAATAACTTATATAATTTTATGAAGCTTATTCACATTTGTGCATACCAAATTTCACTTATGAAACTTTTCAACACTAAAAGAATTAAAAACAACAATAGACGGAACCGAGTAACAAACAAAACAAATATAAATACTCTAAATTAGAGTTAAAAACGGGATAGGTATAAAGGAAATACCTCGATTCCGCCTAATAACACTTTATCGGAAAAAAAAATAAAATTTTCGGTTCATGAGCCGATCATTCACTTTTAAAGGATTTCCAATATGGATCAAGAATTTTTTGCAATTTAGGAACCATATTTTCATAATTGTAATTTAATACGTTCTGTTCTTCTTCAATAATGCTAGATTCACTAAAAGGAGAAGAATATAACCCTAATCTTGCAATAGTATTTGCAATGGAATGACTTAAAGCTGTGATATCATAACCACCTTCTAAAGTACAGAGAATTCTATCATGATCCAGTTCCTTCAAGATAGAATTTATCTCATCCATCATATATGTATATGTTTGTTCCATATATCCTAAATTAGTTAATGGATCATTATGATGACCATCATACCCTGCAGAGATTAATAGAAATTCAGGTTGAAATTCACGAAGTGCTGGAATAACGACTGTTTTAAACATGTACTTAATGCTTTCATGCCCAGAACTAGGTGCTAAGGTTAAATTTAGAATTTTTCCCAGATGCATTCCAGCCCCAATTTCATCAACATAACAAGTGCCTGGATAAAGCGTATCGGGATGCTGATGAAGAGAAATCATTAAAAGATCCGCAGGAATATATCCTTGATTAATTAGATCTTCCGTTCCATTACCTGCATGGGCATCAAAATCAACAATTGCAATTTTCTTTAAACCATATTTGTGATACAGAAAATTCACAGCTAAGGCAATGTTATTGAAAATACAAAATCCTCGCGCATTAGCATAGTCAGAGTGATGACCAGGAGGCCGACATAGATTAAAAGCGCGTTCAACTTTTTTTCCCATGATTGCATCAATTGCTGTAAACATTCCTCCAGCAGCATAAAGTGCAGCTACATAACTTTGGGGAGATGCAACTGTTTCACCATATCGTTTACTAAAAGAGTCAAGATAGATTTGATATGGGACAGTTTTTGCTTCTTCACAGCGAATTTTAGCTGTTTGAATTAAATCTGGAGAATGGCACCATTTTATTTCTTCAACTGTAGCTTTTCTTGGGTTCAAGGGAATAATCCATGGATATCTACCATCTCCATAAAAATTAAGTGAAGTTAATGTATCGATCGTTCCTCTTAATCGTTCGGAATTTTCTGGATGAGCCCCTGTTTCATGTTGAAGAAAAATCTCATTATAAACAATCCCAACTTTTTTCACTTACTCACCAATTATATTTGAACGAATAATTATAATTAAATTGATCTTGATTTCGCTTGGATTATTAATGAATAAAATTTTTTATAACTCATATTTTAAAGGATCAAAACCCAAATAAGGATCAAATACAAACTAAAAATAGAAAAAAAAATTATCGAGTGGAAAGTTCGACTATGACTACCCAAATATATAAACTCAAAATCATCATAATCGGCGAATATGCAGCAGGAAAAACCTCCTTAATAAAAAATTTTGTTGAGGGGGCATATACGAAAGATTATCGTCCCACAATCGGTTCGAACTTATTTATTAAAAAACTCGCATTTAAAGATAAAATAGATAATGAATATTTTTTCACTATTACAGTGTGGGATATTGCAGGACAAGAAAAGTGGACAAGTTTGCGGCAAACTTATTATCGTGGAGCACAAGGTGTTTTTGTAGTAGGAGATTTAACCCGGAAAAACTCATTTGAGCAAATTGAAAATTTTTGGATCAAAGATTTTAAAGAATTTGGTGGTACTTGTGCAAAAAGTGCTCCAATTATATTATTAGCAAATAAAAATGACCTTACTCCTGAAATAAAAGAAGAACAGATTCGGGGCATCGCTGAACGCAACGGTGTATTTAAAGTAATATATACATCAGCAAAAACTGGTTACCATGTAAATGAAGCCTTTATTGCAATGATTAGAAGTTGTTCTGGTCTTGAGGATATCACACCTATCTCCATTTAATTGAATTTCAATTTAATAAAGTTGATTTTGGGTTATTTTCTCCATTACAGAATCGATACTTTTTTAAATTGTCATACTGATATCAATAATACAATGTCACTCTCACTTTTGGATACAAGTAATTATTATATAGAGAAAGCTCGAATTCCGCTTTCATTGGTTGGAGGAATTGCAGCTTTTATTAAAATTTTGTTCAACTTTTATTATCTGGCATATTTTATTGTTACCTATGAGTTAAGCCTTAATTTCTATGATTATATGCCAATTATTAATTTGCGTCCATTTACCAAAATCTTGATTTTCTTAATATATTTACCTTTAATTTTGAATACATCAGCGGTTCGAAGTAAATCTAAGCGTATAGCAGCATTAATCTTATGGTTTTTGATTTTTGTATTAGCATTTATCATTTATTCTATCTCTTTAGATTTTATACCAGTTATTATTATTCAATCATTTAGATATATTTTTGAAATTGCATTTTTTATTATTACTTTTAAAGCCCGTCCTGTTTTGAACTTTATCTTACTTTTAATTAGAGGACTCAACATAATCTTATTAGTTTTTCGTATTTTAGTGATGTATTCAGATATTAGCACATTGATTCCTTTTTCGATAACATATATATATTCAGCAGAATCTTTTATTGTATTTTTTTGGTGGTCTCTATATTTATTTAGTAATACTGGACGCTCAAATGTAGTTAAATCAAATATGCAGGAATGGACTCAAAATCAAAACTTATCAACAGCAACAACTACAATGTCAACTACAACAGGTTCGGTTCATTCAGATTCAATAGCACAAAACACTAATTCAACTGTAATGACAAAAAATCTTGGAAATAATGCTGGTCTTGATAGTGGTGGAACATTTGGTATTCCTCGAGCATTGTTTTATTGTACTACATGCAAAAGTCAAAAAAAAATACGATTACAAAAAAATGACATATATCAAGAGAATAAATGTCCAAGTTGTGGAAATATTTTATTAGCTTGGTGGGCACAATCACCGAAATCTAAATATCTAAAATTTATAATTGGAGTGATGTTCATGGGTGGAGGTTTGTTTTCAATTATGATTGAAGGTATTCTGAATGAAGGATTAATACCAGTAATTATAATGAACACTCTAGGAATAATTTATTTGATTATTAGTCTAATTTTGATGTATACAGCAAGTAAATTAGATATTCAAGGACCCCATCCCACTGCGGCAAAAGTCCTTCCACATGGTGTTTTCGAGCGTTTTGGTTCTGAATTAATTAAAATTACAGTAATTGCAACTATAGGAGGATTATTTCTATTTGGATTTAACCGCATAATTGTATTTATTGCAGTGTTATAAATTTAAAATCTTAAATCTTACTAAATAAAAATAGGAAAAATACTATTTAAAAAATGAATCTAAATTTGATGGTCTTTCTTTTTTTCTTATTCTAAATTTTGGTAAAGGTTTTGATTCTTTTTCTTTATGTAATTGAGTATATATGCTTATCGCCAATGAATGCCCAATTAAAGGAATTTTTTCTAAATCTTCAATTGTAGCGTCTTTCAATTCATTAATATTGTGATATCCTGCATGAAAAATTTTTCGCGCACGAACTCGTCCAACACCTTGAATACTTACAAATGGTAAAACACTAGAACGAATACCATATTTAACTCGTTGACTTAAATTCTGCAATTCAGATTCTAAATTAAGAATTAGAGGCTCTTCTTCACGATCTAAATGCACAATTCTTAAAAATCCCCTTAATAACCATAATGTTAATTCTACAAGCCGGTGAACATCTCCGATACCTAAATTATAACGCTCGCTGATTTCTTTTATCGAAATTTCGTTAATCCAATCTAAGAGTACCATTGTCATTTTGATTTGTTTTGCAAAATCTTGGAATAAAAGATCTCCAGGTTCCCAAACTTGCTCCATAATAAAATTATCTTCATGATTTTGAATAAAAAACAGAATCAAATTATATTCATTTTTACGTAAATAATATTTTGGAAAAGCATCTAATTTTGTTAATAAATGAATCCAACTCACAGGTTGTAGAATGATTTCTTGATTCTGATAAAGTACCTTGGCATAATACAGATCTTCACGTAAAGTTATCGCATCTTTGGGTGATAAATAACTTTGACTCACAATTTTTCCAAAATTTGTTGGTATTAAACGCTTATTAGATTGAGATTCATCGATTTCAACAGATAATAAACTTAAGAGATCTTTTTCGAGAAAATATTCGAGTATATTTGATATGTCTGCCCTTAAGCGAGAATCTGAAAGATAATTTGATTGCTTAAGCATCTCTGACTTAAATGGAATTAGGTGCGAATCAATATCAACATCAACATCAAGATCCATATTACTAAATTGAGAATTTTGAGAATCGATATTATTGTTTAAATTTGAAGATAATACAGATAATGAATTTGGTAGATTTGCTGAAATTTCTTTTTTTTCTAAGTTAAAATTTGTAGGTTGAGTTGATCGAGTAGATTTGGCAAGTTGGGTAGAGCGTGAGGTATTATTAAACATTTCATCAGCTGTAATAAAATCATTTGAATAAAATTCTGATGAATTAAAAATGTGTAGTGGATCTTCCCCTCTACCACCAGAACGATGCTTTTTAGGACGACTCATTACTTTTCTTGAAGTTGCAGGAAAATTACTTTTAGATTTTAACTTTAATTCAGAATTTGATTGAATTATTGAAGTTTTAGATATGAATTGTTGATAATAATAAAAAGTCTGCTCTATAAATTGGAATAATTGCGTTTGATTCGATACTATTCCGGAAGTAAAAAGGCTCAATATATGAGATGCTAACTGTGTCTCATCTGATAATTTGCTTATAATTTGCTCTGGTGTTCCATTAATATAGGACTCCGCATCTTTCAATAACTTTTCTGGAGAACTTCCTAAAATAACAACTTCTCCGTAAGGATCATATCGAGGGCGCCCAGCTCGTCCTGCCATTTGTTTGTATTCAAGAATGGGAATTAATACACTACCTTTATCGCCCTCATATCGATATAAACTTTTAATGATTACTCGACGTGCTGGAGTATTAACACCTGCAGCTAAGGTTGGGGTGCAACAAATGACTTTGATAATATGAGAATTGAAATTTTTAACAATAAAATCTAATTGATCAGAAGCCATACCAGCATGATGAAAAGCAACCCCTCCTTTTAGACATTGATATAATTTTTTACTGAATTGGCTTTCATCCATGTATTTCTCCTTAAATTCACTCTGAATTTTTAAAAACTGATTCCTTTCTTTATTTGAATATAAAATACGTATCTTTGGAGAAAGTTCTTCAGCTTCTTGTATTGCACGTTTGCGTGAATTAGTAAAAATTAACACTTGACCACCTTCTTTTAACATATCAATGGTCAATGAAGCAGAAGATGAATGCCCTGGAATAGAAATTACTCGACGGGATGTACCATCTTTAAATTTAATTTCATCTCCATAATAATATCCTTCCTTCAAGCGAACAGGACGCCACGTACTTTCAATAAGATCTGCATGTAACCATTCCGCTAATTGCCTTGCATTTTGAATTGTTGCAGAAAGACCAATGATTTGTATCGATGATGGATGAGAAAGTAATCGTGTAATTAAAAATTCTAAAGTAACCCCCCGATGAGAGTCATGCAATAGGTGAATTTCATCAATGATAACCATATTAATATCATTTAACAGCTTCGGATTCATCCGGAATATGGAATCCGCTTTTTCATTTGTAAGAAATATTATATGATTTTGAAAGATTCGAAAATCTGGTTGATCCACATCACTACGAGATATACCTACATGAAAACCAATCCTTTTCCAGTTTTCAGAAAACTCATGGTATTTCTCTGCAGCAAGGGCTTTTAATGGGCACAAATATAGAATTTTTCCCCATTTCCCCATTTGCTTTGGAAATTTTTCTCGATTAATTATTAAGTGATTTAGTGCAATAATTTCAGCAATTAACGTTTTTCCTGAAGCAGTGGGAATACTTATGAGTAAATTGTGTCCATTTAATCCTGGTTTCAAAGCGGTTAATTGAGGAGGATATAAATTTGGAATACCACGCTTATGTAATTCTTCTTCCAAAATTCTTGGTAATGATAAGGACTTCCAGTTTGGAATAGAAGGATTATTTGAGTAATTACCAAAATCGGTCAAATTTATCTATACTCCCTACTTTTCAGGTTTGGGTTTCTTGGGTGGTGTTGTCATTCGCCAAGTATCTGGATGAGGATGATATAATTCTGAATCCTTTACCCATTGCTCTAGTGCTGCGCGCACAAATTCTTCTGTAATTCCTTTTTCATTTGCAATTGGTTCAAAAATATCTTCAAAAGTTAATTCAGCTTTGGGATTGGCGAGCTGTAATTCTTTAATTTTGTTTAAAATTAAATTTAATCGCTGGCGTTTACTGCTTGAAGTTCCTGTATACATCACATCCACATCATATTGATCAGTTTCTTCATCATAACCAATATCACGAAGAGATCTTTTGAGTAGCTCTATTGCAGCCTCTGCATCTTCTTTTTTTACAAAATCTCGTAACGCCATTTTAGCGTAAGCTTCGCTCATTCGAACCATTCCATCTAACGTTCGCGCAACTATAGGTACAGCTGTTGAGCCTTCCGGAGTAGAACTTCGCATTTTAATATAAAATTCACGGATTAATTCCGCTGCTTCACGCGTAAGTTTTGGATGAGAATTCACTTTAGCATACTGAACATATTTTTTTAGTAATTCCATTGGAATGAAATCTTCATTTCGGGGTAATTTTTTATCATCGACATCTTGTTCTGCATAAAAAGTCTCATCAAAACCCATCATATGATTTTTAAGAATGTAATCTGCAATTCGATCATCCATTCCTTTTTCTGGAATATCTCGAACAATAAAGATCAAATCAAAACGAGAGAGAATTGGAGGACTAAGATTAATATTGTTTGCAGCTGTTTCATATTCATTCCATCTACCATGCTTAGGATTAGCGGCAGCTATAATAGCTGTTTTAGATTGGAGGGTTGCAACAATACCTGCTTTGGCGATTGAAATAGTATTATGAAGAACAAGTCCATGGCTAATGAAATTCTCTGTAGGTTCAATAGTTACATCATAAACCCAATCAGAATATATAGAATCACTATTTGTAATTTTTTTTATTGATTTGATTTTTATCCAGTGAAATAGTTGTAGGTTTTGTGGTATTTTATCATCTGCTTGAAAATTCTCTTTAGATCTTTCGATAATATCTAATAATTCATCAGAAACTAGTTCTGATCCAATGACAATTGATGAAAAGCGCTCTAAAGAATCTCTCATAATAAGAATTTCATAATACTTCTTTGATTTTTTTGAAATTTCAAGATCTTTATCATTATTTTCATTATTTTCTTTTTTTTCTTGTATACATGAATGTATGCCTAGTGTAAGAAGTAGATCTTGATAGTCTTCAGCCAATTTTTGCGAAGAAGTATATATTATAACAGTTTCACTTTTAATTTTTCCAATTCCTTTAAAAACTGCATTTAAAAAGGAAATTCTAATATGATCAGGAGAATTAAAAACGGATGGAGAAATTCGTTTATGAACTCCACTCTTCAAGATTTCTAAAAAATTGAATTGTAGAAATTGAATTATAGATTTTGAGACAATCCTATATGTTTTTTCTTTTCTAATAATAATTTCATTTTTATTTTTAAAGATTTTTTTAATCAATTCTTGCATTTCAGAGATTTTTGTTTGATTTCTATTGAAAAGAATGATTTCGTTCGATCCTTCTTGAAGTGTAGCATTTTCGGAAAGAAGGTTTCCCAAGAAAAAGGCAAGATCTTGCGATAAATGTGAAGGAATATCAATAGAATTATCTTCTATATCAATTTGCGTTAATAACGGAAGCAATTTATTATTATTTATTCGATTAATGTTAATACTTGGAACATCCATTCCTGGTAGAATATTTTCAGCAGAACGGGTGCAAATTTTATTGTTTTCTAAAATAAAAACAGGATGTTCTGGAGTAACTAAGATTTTTCGGCCATTAGAATAAGTTATTTCAATAAAAGAATCTGGTGCTTTATGTCGACTAACCCGATCGATAGGAATCGTTAATATCTCATTAAAATTGGTGGATATTACTTCATAGTTTAGATCTCTAATAGGAAGAATTTCACAATCAACACCATCTATTATTTTTTGGGGAGATTTAGCAAATAGATTATCCACAAATTTCCCAATCGGAATGCGGGAATTATCGCTTAAGGTAAACTCAAAACTAGGATGATATGATTGCTGTTCCATCGCTTCATGTATAGCCGATCTATCTTGCTTTCTCATTTTATCGAATTCATCAATACATGCGACTCCACCAGAGGCTAATACCAAAGCTCCAGCTTCTAACTGCAATCCGGCATTATCGCTCTCCTTGATTACTGCAGCAGTTAATCCAGCTGCGGAGGCACCTTTACCTGAAGTATAAACTGACCGAGGGGAAATTTGAGCACAATTCTGCAAAATTTGAGATTTTCCTGTTCCAGGATCACCCATAAAAAGGACATGAATATCTCCCCGTAATTTACTCCCATCTTTTTTGACCTTCCTATTTCCTCCAAAAAGACTAAGAGCAGCAGCCATTTTCAGATGTTCATGTCCTAAAATTGCCCGAGCGATCGAATTTGCGATTTTTTTCTGAATTTCAGGCTCTTGGGATAAAGCATGAATTTCATCAATATCTTCTTGACTCAGATCCAATTCTTCATCTTCTTGGCGTATTCCTTCTACATTATTCACAAATAATTGTGATTGAAACAAAGTTGAAAGTCGACCTCGTCGATCTTCGCGTGGTACGGATTTTAAAATCCCCATCATCTTAACGCGTTCGCCAGGACGAACTGAATCTACTAAATCATTAAGAAGTATGGTTTGTAGAGTTTGAGGAATATCTCCAGAACGTAAATCTTCAGGGGCTTCTTGAATGGTGACGTACTGGTGATCAATAAACTCCGATTGAGCTGTAATTACTTTAAAATCCTTCTTATTATTACAAGTTGGATTCATACATTCTCTGGGTGGAGTCAATTTAGTCGTTAATTGATCGATTAACATTTGATTTCCACAAATGGGACATTCGAACATCGCCTGAATCACTTGAGGTCGAACAATTGACGTGCGAATTACAATTCCTTTTACATAAATTAAAGTATCAACATGTTCTGAACGAATACTTCGAAGAGAAACTTCATTAGAATTATTTTGAGTAGAAATTCGAATAAAATAAGGTTCATCTGGATTGAAAAAGCCACCAGCATCAATACGAATTATATTTTTAAGGGCTTCTGAAGCTTCTTCTAATGCCTCTTCAGGATGATTTTTAAGATAATGGGCCAATTGAGGGTTAAAAGTAAGAATATCTTCGAAAAGAACAGTAATATAATTTTCTGACTTAGCATAGGCATCACTTATGATCTGGCGATATTTGAATTCGTTAGGAATCTCTTCAAAATTACGAAAGAAATCTTCAAATTCACCAGAAGGATTTGTTGGTGGTGAGTCAGTTTCTATGACCATTTATTAGCCCCTTGATAATATTTCTTTATGTATGTGAATGATCTACAATTTTTGTCGATTAAAAATAAAATTTCTTATTAATACATAGTGTTACAGTTGATAGTTGAGTACATTGGAGAAAATTCCTTTTTAAAATCCCTATCGGTGCAGAATTAATACAATATTTTGAATTTTTTGAACCAAAGTATTTTTCAACCACATCGTATGAATTTACTTACGCATCGTTAACAAAAAAAACGTTTTGATGCGACTCGGTCATGTCTTGATATAACATCAAATCCTTATATATCAATTTAATAGAGTTTCAATAGTAAAAAAAATGACCGCACCATGAAAATCGAGGCCTTAAATGATGGCAGAAAAAGAAGAACAAACTAACTCTGAATTTCCTTCGGAAGCTGAAGAATCAATCCAACCTAATCCAGTATCCGAATCAAATGAAATTAAACCATCTAATACGGTTGATAATTCATCTACCGCAAATGATGCACCCACTAGTAAAATAGAATCAACCACTAAACCAGAAATTACTCCATTGGAAAAAGCTCTGAAAAGACTAACTGGGAAAAGTTTTAGAGAAAGAAATGAAGCAATTAAGCAACTTGGAAGAATAAAAGACCCAAAAGCAAAAGATAAACTTATCGAAATTGTTAAAAATGAACGGTGGAACGATCGATTACGAGTGGCAGCATTAGATGCATTAAGTAGAGGAAAACGTGATATTAATTTCCGCCGATTTTTACAAGATTTAGCCTCGAATATGAAAAATCCTCAAGAAATTCGAAGAAGTGCTTTTACACATTTATCTCGATTTAGAGATTCAAAACTAATTCCAACATTCTCTGCAGCATTGAAAGAGAAATATCGATTTATTCGATTCTGGGCAGTTCGTGGACTTATTAAAATTGATGATCCAAAAGCAACTAGTGCATTAATTCAAGCTTTAGGAGATGAAGATGAAGAAATCCGCAAAGAAGTAATGGCACATTTAGAATCAGGCAATCAAGTTTCATTTCCTGCTTTAGTAAAAGCGTTTGAAAACCCTGAATCAAGTAAATTTCTACGATATGGCGCTTTGGGAATTATTGGACGGACTAACCATAATGAACGAATTCAAATCTTAATTAAAGCTTTAAAGGATGAAGATCCTCGCATAGTAACAATCGCTCTTCGTGGATTAGGTAAAGCAAAGAATATAAAAGCGATATCTCCATTAATTGAGTTATATACGGTTAATAATCGTAAGAGACGCTTGATTGAAGATGCATTATATAGAATTGGTCAAGAACATCAGCAAGAGACCATTAAACTTTTAGTTCCGCTTCTTGCTCAAGATAATGAAGATTTAGTCAAATTAGCAAAGAATCTTTTAGTTAAATATAATAACTCATATATGATACTTGGAGATTTGAAAGAATCTGATAAGATTGAACCATCTTTAAAAGAGAAAATTGCAGAATTAATGGAAAATATGTAATTTCATTATATTTTTATCAAATTTATTTTTATATCATTTTGATTTTTAAAAGATTCTTCTTTTTTTTTCAAAATATATATCAAAATAGTCAACCATTTCTGATTTTCTTTTTAAATCAAAAAATTAAATAATTTTGAATTACTTCTAGATCATGATTTATTCGTGCCGAAAAAAAAACTGGGCCATCGAATCTCACATCTTAGTACTGATGAAGAAAAAGATTCTAATGTTCTATTAGAATCAGATTTAAATGAAGTAATAGAACGTGATGAGGGTAAAAGTGAAGCTCCTCAACCAGATGAAGAAAAAATCATTCAAAATCTTATTATCGAACCATCTGGTTATCCTATAAAACCCTTTGATGCACCTGATAATATAAATATCACCGTTAACCGTGATCCAAAATTATTTCAAGCTTATGCTACAGAACAATGGTTAGGTCTTTCAGTTCAGGTAAATGATTATATTTTTGATCAACTCCTTATTCCTGATTTTGCCTTTAAAATTATTAATGTTGAACCAGAGGGAGCAACACGCATTGGAACGGAGACAACTATTGTTTTACGTCAAGAAATCCAACCGCGACCAAATTTTCAAAGAATTTCCTTTGAAGAAATCATTGGAAATAACAGAGCTAAAGAAAAAGCAGAGATCATAATAGCCTATTTACAAAATCCAGATAAATTCGGAGAATGGGCACCACGCAACATTCTCTTTCACGGACCGCCAGGAACGGGAAAAACTTTAATGGCACGTGCTATTGCTTCACAATCTGATTGTTCATTTTTTGCAAAGAAGGGAACTACTTTAATTGGATTACATGTTGGAGATGGCGCTGCAAAAATCCATAGTCTCTTCCGAAAAGCGCGTGAAAATGCACCATCAATTGTATTTATTGATGAATTAGACTCAATTGGTTTAAACCGCTCATATCAAAGTGTTAGAGGCGATGTAGTAGAAGTTGCAACTGCTTTACTTGCTGAATTAGATGGTCTGGAAACCAATCAAGGAGTCATAACCATAGCAGCAACGAACAACTTAGATTTACTGGATTTAGGATTGAGGAATCGATTTGAAGAAGAGATAGAATTTCCCCTTCCCAATGAAACAGAACGAAAAGATATGCTTGAATTATTTGCAGAAAAATCACCAATTTCTATTAATGTTGATTTTGAGAAAATAGCCAAAATAACCACAGGGTGGAGTGGACGTGAACTGCATGAGAAATTGATAAAAATCGCAATTCATACTGCAATTAGGAATAAATTATCTGAAATTAATTTAAAACTCCTTATAGACTTAATTAAGAAAGCTAAACCCGATGAATCTAGAAAGAATATTCCGAAAGAATTGTTTTCTTAACTTTCTTTTTTTTGTGATTTTTATTCTCCTTTGCAGGTTTAGGCAACCAGTTGTTAAATTTTAAGATTTTTAAAAATAATCAAGTAAAACTTCTTGCAGTTGATTATAAGAGCTTTTATCAACATTTGATAGATTAATAAAAAAATAAAAATCCTGCATAATTTACGCATTTACCAACATTCCATCAAAATTTAAAATTTGTCGATCAGAAATTTAGAACTTTTTTTATCAAATTCAACTATAATTTGATTGAAAATAGTCAAAAATCGAGCCATCATTAAATTTTCTAAAGTTCATTTTTGCCGACTGAAATAATTCTTGGATAAGTTTGATTATTGTCGGAGAAGGAAAGATGAAAGTTGTAATTTAGTCAAAAATAAAGAAGCTGCTAGAACCTCATAAATCTAAAAATTAAATAAAAAAGAAAAATAAATTATTTAATTAATCCAAAGAACTTACTTCAATATAATCAATCTCTTTTTCAGATTTAAAACTTGAAATATTATTAGATTTAGATTCAAAATCAGAATCAGATCCTAAATCAAACTTGTCTCTTAAAGAATAAGAAGAAGATTTCATGATTCCATGAAGCATCCTATATCCCAATGCAGCAATTATTGATAAAATGAATGCTAAACCCCATATTATCAAAGGATTGTGTTGATCCATAATAATTCCAGCGCCTAAAACACCAAATAATGTCGGAATCAATCCAGTCCATTGTAATATTGCCATATATCGACCTCTTTTATCTTTAGGTGCAAAATTGGATGCTATTGTTTGAGAAAAGGGTGCAACAATCATTTCTCCAATAGTAATAATTACCATTGCAATAAAAAACATAGGAACACTTGAAAATAATCCATACATCCCAAATCCAACTGCATATAGAAGATTTCCTACTGCCATCATTATAAATGGTGAAAATTTCTTTATCCGTTGGGTTAGTCTGTATTGAAATAATACAACCATGATTGCATTCATGCTCAACAACCATCCAAACATGTAATTTGGTAAATTATATGAATCCCGTAAAAATACAGGTAATGTTGTGTTCATTTGTTCATATACAAGTACCATGATTGCTGAAACGATTACAAATAAAAGAAATTTCCAATCTCGTAAAACCTCCTTATAGCCACCACTAGATGATTTTGAATCTTCTTTTTTAAGTTTTGAGCCTAATGAAGGTTGATAAGTTTTATTTTCTTGGTTGGACCTTAAATCTAAATTACGTTTTTCAATGGATGATTCATTAATATTGATTTGCGGCTTTGTCTCAGGAACGGCAAAGAAAAATAAAATACCTGTTATGATACTTGCAATTGCATCTAAAATGAAGAGATATGAAAAAGAATATGAAGATAAGAATCCACCTAAAGCAGGACCAAATGTAGCAGCTAGGTTCATAGAAATACGCATTATTCCGAAACCTTCTGTTCTTTTTTTGATAGGAAGAATATCAATAACCATAGCGGAATGAGCCGGACCTGCAACTGAACCCATTAAACCCATCACTAACACTATAAAATAGAAAGTGTTTATATCTTTTATAAAAAGAATAACAATCGAAAAAGATGCACTAACAATTAATCCGAATAATATTATAAATTTACGGCCAATTTTATCAGTTAATGCTCCTCCGATCATTCCACCAAATAGATTTCCGATTCCAGCAATGGTCCAAATAATTCCAACTTTTGTTAATCCCACATTAAAAGCTGAAGTAACATATAAGGCAATAAAAGGCATTAATATATATGTACCGAGCATATCGATAAAAGAGATGAACGTTACCATCCAAAATATTTTCGGAAATTCATTATACGTTTTTTTTAAATTCTGTATCATAGAAATGACCAATTTTGTATTATTATTGTTTCATCAATATTACACATCCGATATGTAATAAATGTGTAATATTATGATTTCAAAATTATTGTTATTATTTAAAGGATGTCAAGTCCAATTTTTGAGCGCTAGTTTCTTGATTTTACAGGTTTATTTTTAAGAATAATAAATGTTAATTATAGAAGCGATGTGTAATTTGTTTGAATAAATGAGTTTATAATTATTATTTTTTTTTTAATCAGATATTTATCAATAATTTTGATTTATTTAACATATTCTACATATTCGATTTACTAAACGTGCTTAACTTATTGAATGCATTTCTTTAAGAAATGAGCAAAACAAAAAGGATTACATGCCAATTTGCTTATTGGAATACCTTATTTTATATAATTAAGAAATAGATTCAGAAAGATAAATTAACTATTAAAAATTAGCAAAAAAAAGAATTGAAATGAATTTAAAAATTTAAATAATAAATATTATAAAAAATACTGCGATTACAATTCAATTTTTTCTCCGCATACTTCACAGAATGAATATCCCTCTTTCTGTAAAAGTTGAGCCATCACAGAACTAATAGAAGAACCACAATTAGGACAGAATTGAGGTGTGTTGTATGTTTTATCTAGAGATTTAGGTGATTTCTCTTGAATTTCAGTTACTTTCTTCACATCGCTTTGTCTATATCCATAATATGATGAATTTTGTGAATAAGGAGATAAATTTCTATATAGCTGATTTGGATTAGTATTTCTAATTGCTCTAATAATAACAAATAGAATTATTAGTCCTATTAACACTCCAAAAGCAAGTAGCATAGTTGGAAATAAGAAAAAATCATTAGTTTCATCATGATAATCTTCATCTTTCCATTCATGCCAATTCTCCCAATCATCTGGACAATCAATAGGTTCTGTGGTTGTCCATTCATTGGTATTAATTGGATCATTTTCCTCAGGAACAGAAAGATGCAAATCTCCTCTATAAATCAAATTCAAACCACCATAGAATTCTATTTCATGAGAACTTTCAATAGATGACGTTTCTAAAGGTTCACTTATATCAACTTTTTCAAAAAAGGAAAATGTTTGATTTCCTAAAAGATGATCATCTGTTAAGCAAATGCTTCGATTCATTTCAATTTGGATACTTATAAGTTGATTAGTTGAAGAATATCCCTTAACGTTCCAAGTGCCTGAGTAGACCGCATTGTTCCAACCATTGTATATTACTGTAAAATTTAAAGAATTTTGGACGAATGACATGATCTGATCATAATAGAAAGAAAAATTAAGATTCATTTCCCAAAATTTTACTTCAACTAAAAAAGGAATTGTGTTATTTGGTAATAAAATAGATGCATTTACGTCAACAGGAAAAACCATTCCGATAGCAACATCCTTATAAATTGGAGATACATCTCGTATATTGCTTGAAAGATACGTCCAAGGCTCTGAGTCAGTAAAATTTGAAAATAAAATATAATCTAAGTAAAATAAATCATATTTTAAATAAGTCAAAGTAGAGTTATACTCTACTATATAATATTGATAAAAAGTAGTATAATTAGAATTTAAAAATGATACATCTGTATTTGGATTGTTATTTGGATTAAATTCTCGAATTGTATAATTAGAATAACAACTATAACCAAGTGAATCTCCAGTTTTTAGTGAATAATTCAAAGTAGAGTTTATAGGAGCATAATATTGAGAAAAATCATAACCCCCATAAATGTTTTCTTCTTGTAGTATCTCAGCTTTTACAAAACTTAGTGAACTTATTGATATTTGGTTAATTATGCTAAATAGAAATAAAGTGACAAATATAATATTTTTTTTTTTCATATATGACACAACCCCTTTTATTATCATCATTAATTTAGATTATAAAAAAAAAAGGAAGTCCATTTTTTAGCATATTTTTTTTATTAAAACATTAACTAAGATGTTTTCTTAATAAAAATACTAGTACTTTTTTGAAAAAAATCCTAAAATTATTCTTTTTATCTCAGATCTCAAAGAAGACTAACTTGATTTCACGATTTCGACAAATATTATGGATCTCAAACAAATTCTATATAAAAAATGTTCAAGATGAATTTTTAAAGAAAAAATATAAAAGTTCGAAATCAGTAAGAGTTTCATTACTTTTACTTTTTCAACTGAAATACGCGATTAATTCTTTTTTTTTATTGGAATATCCAAAAACTACCCTAATTTTTTGAGTCAGCTAATTTTGACTTAAGAAAAAAAATCAATTCAATTTTTTATAATTTATCGTAAAAAATCATAGAATTTTGTGAATAAAATCTAAAATTTATCATATTAGTTAATTTTATATCTTGAGTTTGTCATTAATACTTAAATTTGTTTCTTTTCTTCTTTATGCGGTATTTTGTCCTCAACTCCCTACAAATACATGCTGATATAACCAATTTGCCATTTTGCAGTCTTGACACTGAAGATGGATCTTCTCCAGCCATTCCGTAAATTCTCTTTGTAAATAATGTCGAAAAGCCATTCGTAGTTGCTCTATCGTTCGTAAATCTAAACCATAATGAGAAAACGCACCGCGATGTCGAGCCCACATCAAAAAGATATAGCACAGAAATGACAGACTAATAAAGCAGTATTGTCCGCTCAAATTTTGCCATATGCATCCATGAAGGCCTAAATTTTGGCTCATATCTTGGTAACTGGTCTCAATTGTCCATCGAAGGCTGTATAAAAAGAGTGCTCGTTCTACGGACATCTCTAAATTATTGGTAATAAACACCCGAAAAGCGTAACCACGAGAATCTACAGTTTCTTCGACATTTTGAAAAAGATCAGGCGATCGTACTGTATCTGACAAGATTTTAACGAAAATTACTTGATGGTTTCCGATTTTGGGAAAAAAGATGTTCCGACTCGCTGTTAAATAATATTTCTTCGACCCTATTTTTAAATTTCGATTGCATGTTTGTTGAAATTCTCTGTCAGGAATCCCTTCAAATATTTTAGTCAAGCTTTGGCGTTTGTGACCCAATGTCCCTTTCCAATTGCGTTTTGGGCGAGAAATATATGTTTTTTTATAATTTTGGAGCAATCGACAATTTTCTTTTGTCATAAAATAGGAATCCATAAGGACATATTTGGGCGAATTGGCCATTTTACAAATTTTTTCAATTTCCTTTTGGGCAATGTCATTTTTTTTGCGATAACTTTCTGTTTCGCCCCATTTTTTTAGCTCGCGCTCACGCCGATAAAACTGGAACGAGACAGGATACTCAATCTCCCGTCGAAAATAATGAGTTGAGATGATCGAATGTGCCAAAATTTTCCCATTTGAAGAAGAATAGTGGAAATAATCCACCCCTTCCATCTTTGGGCTCGTATGGGGAATTAAGTGTTCATCGATGCTCAACACTCCATCCACTTTCATAAGAATATCAGACCCATTTTGGAGTGATTGGATTATATTGGAGAAAAGAAAGAGCATTTGAGCAGCTAAGTGATGAATCTGGCGATAAAACGTTTTCAAACTTTCGCCAACCACAAGTTCTTGATGGATCTTGCGAGCTGAAGGCTTTTCTTGACTCAAAATACCTGTAATTAGACGTTCTATCAAGTAATTCATATTAGGACTTTGATAGGCGGTATTTTGGGGTATATTTTTTAGAAATTGGTGTGGTAAGTCGTAGAAGCCCAAGGTTTTCATGCTTATTCAAACAAAGAGTTCCTTAGATTTAAAGGTTACTTTTTTAAGCGAGCAATTTTTGTCGTGATAAAACGATGCAAAAAATCAAATATGAAGAAATTTATTTTATTTTGACAAACTCAAGTTTTATGAGGTTCTAGCAACTTCGTTATTTTTGACAGAATTCCCATTTTAATCCTTCATTTTCCGACAATAATCAAATTTATCCAAGAATTATTTCAGTCGGCAAAGATGAACTTTAGAAAATATAATTATGGGTCGATTTTTGACTATTTTTAATCAAATTATAGTTGAACTTGATAAAAAAAGTTCTAAATTTCTGATCGACAAATTTTAAATTTGGATGGAATATTGGTAAATGCGTAAATTATGCAGGATTTTTATTTTTTTATTAATCTATCAAATGTTGATAAAGGCTCTTATATGATTTGTTTATAAAAAAAAAATTATAAAAATTAAGTTATTTTAGAGATCAAAAATTTTATAAGTATATTTAAAATAGAGTTTAAATGACTTTTATGTTAAAAAAAAAAAAATCAAAATTTATCATATCAAAATTAAATTTGATATTGGTTTCAGTTTTCTTAATTGGATTTATGATAATATCTCCTTTACTATTAAACCAATTTCTTGTAATTTCGCAAAATAATTCTTTAAATATTCAAACACAAATGGTAAATACAAATCCAAAAAGCAGTAGCAATCATACTCCGATTTTCATTAATGGGAATGATTGGTCATCCTGTGATGTTGTCACAGGTAACGGTACATTTAATGATCCATATGTAATCGCAAATCTTACAATCGATGCAGGTGGATTAGATGGAATTCAAATTATTAACTCACAAGCCTATGCAATAATTAAGAATTGCACCATTCTAAATGGAAAAAATGGTTTTTTCTTAAATTATTCTTCAAACTATACATTGATGTCGAATACAATTATTAATTCTTCAGACACTGGAATATTCTTGTTAAATTCACAAAATAGTACATTGATAGCAAATTCAGTCTTTTCTAATAAAAACGAAATAGATTTCGGAATTCGGCTTTTAAAATCAACCAATTGTACGCTAAGTGAAAATAATGTCTACGCAAAAAATATGTATGGAATTTATCTTTCTTTTTCGTTTAATTGCACACTGAGAGAAAATACTGTTAATAGCGGTGAGAATGGAATACATAATGGAATTTATCTTTATTATTCCACCAATTGCACTCTTATTGGAAATAATGCTCATGAAAATTCTGCAAATGGAGGCATTTATCTTTATTCTTCATCCAACTGCATATTAATTAAAAACAACGCTAGTAATAATGATGGAATGGGTATATATCTTTATTCTTCATCCAATTGTATACTAAGTGAAAATACTGCAAACGAGAATTCAGGAATAGGAGTGGTGTTGGTGTTTAGTAATAATTGCAGTTTAATAGAAAATACAGCTAGTAATAATTTGCAATACGGAATAGAAACTTCTTATTCATCCAATTGCACACTGAATGGAAACAATGCTAATAATAATTCATATGGTATAGTAATTTCTGATTCATCTAATTGTACTCTGAATGGAAACAATGCTAATAATAATTCATATGGTATAGTAATTTATGATTCATCTAATTGTACTCTGATGGAAAATCACGCTGTTAAAAATTTAGACACAGGAATTAAGCTTTCTTCTTCATCATCTTGGAATTGGATTCATGACAATTACTTGATTAAAAATGTAAATAATGTAATTCTTGATGAGGGAATTAATAACGTCCTCTATAATAATTCTTTTATTTATTTACTTCAATCTTCTTTTTCAGCTTCAAGTACATCTGTTGTAATTGGAGAAATCATTAGTTTTACAGATACATCTACAGGAGGTAATCCTCCACTTACTTATAGTTGGAATTTTGGGGATGGCACAACTTCATCTACTCAGAATCCATCGCATACATACAATAACTCAGGTATTTTCACCGTAAGCTTAACAACCACAGATGACGATGGAGATTCATCTTCATATAGCATGGACATTACAGTATCTGAACAAGATAGCCAACCTATCGCATCTTTTTCAGCTTCAAGTACATCTGTTGTAATTGGAGAAATCATTAGTTTTACAGATACATCTACAGGAGGTAATCCTCCACTTACTTATAGTTGGAATTTTGGGGATGGCACAACTTCATCTACTCAGAATCCATCGCATACATACAATAACTCAGGTATTTTCACCGTAAGCTTAACAACCACAGATGACGATGGAGATTCATCTTCATATAACATGGACATTACAGTATCTGAACAAGATAGCCAACCTATCGCATCTTTTTCAGCTTCAAGTACATCTGTTGCAATTGGAGAAATCATTAGTTTTACAGATACATCTACAGGAGGTAATCCTCCACTTACTTATAGTTGGAATTTTGGGGATGGCACAACTTCATCTACTCAGAATCCATCGCATACATACAATAACTCAGGTATTTTCACCGTAAGCTTAACAACCACAGATGACGATGGAGATTCATCTTCATATAGCATGGACATTACAGTATCTGAACAAGATAGCCAACCTATCGCATCTTTTTCAGCTTCAAGTACATCTGTTGTAATTGGAGAAATCATTAGTTTTACAGATACATCTACAGGAGGTAATCCTCCACTTACTTATAGTTGGAATTTTGGGGATGGCACAACTTCATCTACTCAGAATCCATCGCATACATACAATAACTCAGGTATTTTCACCGTAAGCTTAACAACCACAGATGACGATGGAGATTCATCTTCATATAGTATGGACATTACAGTATCTGAACAAGATAGCCAACCTATCGCATCTTTTTCAGCTTCAAGTACATCTGTTGCAATTGGAGAAATCATTAGTTTTACAGATACATCTACAGGAGGTAATCCTCCACTTACTTATAGTTGGAATTTTGGGGATGGCACAACTTCATCTACTCAAAATCCATCTCATATGTATTCCAGCTCAGGTATTTTCACCGTAAGCTTGACAACCACAGATGACGATGGAGATTCATCTTCATATAGCATGGACATTACAGTATCTGAACAAGATAGCCAACCTATCGCATCTTTTTCAGCTTCAAGTACATCTGTTGCAATTGGAGAAATCATTAGTTTTACAGATACATCTACAGGAGGTAATCCTCCACTTACTTATAGTTGGAATTTTGGGGATGGCACAACTTCATCTACTCAAAATCCATCTCATATGTATTCCAGCTCAGGTGTTTTCACCGTAATCTTAATAATCACAGATAACGATGGAGATTCTTCTTCATATAGCATGGATATTAAAGTACTCACATCTACAAATCTTAATACATTTTCCAACTCAACTGATGATGATTCAAATCCATTTAATCTTAGTATTCCTACCTATTCTATTGGATTTGTTATTATCACGATGGAATTAACTATTGTTATTATATATAAATTTACAAAAAAATCAATAAAATCATAATATAGAATATTACACAAATACATTTTTTTTCATGTAATTTCAAACTAATCTAGTGTCTGAGAGAAAACATTATTGTTATTTTGATTTCAATACATTCAAAACTTGCCATGAATTCATTCATTTATGGCTTATCGGAGAATTTATCCCAAAATTCCAGAAAAAAATAACTCAAACAAACTCAGATTGTCCACTTCATAATCAAGCATTTAATCCAAGTCTTCGTTTAGATTATTCGCAAAGATCGTATGGGAAAGATGTACTAGAATGTATCGGAGAGTATTCTATTCAAGAAGGCATGAAACCAAAAGATATTCTTACAATTCTTCGTCGAGAGTATGATCTTCCGATTTCGCTTAGTACCGTCGCTCGTATGTGTAATGATATTCTTGTTTTGACCACACACCATATCGATCAAAACACATACAAAATAATTAAACAACAAGATTATATTTTAGTTGCATTTGACGGACAAGAACCTGATGGTGATCATCTGCCGTTGTGGAATTTTACCGATCTTATTTCTGGGCGAGTTTTAATGACCAAATACTTTGAACGTGTGGATTATCACGTACTTCATGAATCTATTGAAGAAATTATTGCAAATTACAAGAAACCGATCATCGGCTTTGTAAATGATAAACAAGGGCCTATTCGGAAATGTTTAGAGACATTTTACCCCGAGATTTCACATCAATATTGTACATTTCATTTTTCAAATAATCTTTGGAATCATTTGGAAAAATATGCAAATACAATTCAAAATCACTTATTAAAAACGGTAAAAGGACTCTATATTCATAAGGTCTCGACAGATATTAAAATTAAAGTTCCTCATGAGCCAGAACCAGTATCTTTAAAACAGTTATGTGCTTCTTTAGATAAAGAGATTCAAAAATTAGTAAAAAATCAAAACCTTAAATTTGAAAAGCTTCGTGGAATAACGAGTTTTGATAAAATTAAGCTTTATATTGAAGAATTTCGCTATTATATCGCTCAAATTCCTGTAGATGATCGTTTTTCAAAAATAATGAGTAAAACGCTTACAGATTTAGAAAGCGGATGTTCTCAAGTGGAACAACGATATAAACATGCGAAAGAAGGATTAACCTGGTTTAAATCTATTCATACGGTACTTTGGAAGGATAATCTGAAAAAAGATATACGAATTAGAGAATTAGACAACATTTTCACTGCAATTAACCAAAGAACCTTAAAGATCAATTCCAATTTTAAACAACAAGAAGCAAAAAGTTTTCTTCCTTCATCTAAAACCCCGTTCTGGAAGATTTTATGTGAATGGAACCGGCTATGGAGAAGTTATAAGCCAAAATTGGGGGTTTGGCGACGTAATCTTCCACAATATAATCAACAAAAAAGAATGGTTCGTATGGAAGATTCTCCAATTATGGACAAATCGCATAGAATAGATTGTTTGCCCAGTTATCATTTTATATACCAATGCACTTGTCTTGATCATCAGTAAATCTGATTTTACTCTATTTCTAAGATGTTTAGTGCTAATTTTCCAGGAAGTACTTTGCCCATCTCCGATTAAATCGCCTCGCTTTTTAATTATTCCGTTAATCCCTTCATTTTGTCCCCGTATGTGGTAAACCAAATACCATTCTATGGTACCTTGCATTATTTTAGTATTCCCAATTGTTTTCTCAGCATTTGTTCCTGATTTTCGAATCTCTCTACGAATTATTTGAATTTTTTTTCTCTATCGCCACTCTTTCTTTTGTTCTACAAGAGTCAAACCATGATACCGTGCATATTGGGCCCAATTTGTGAGTGCACGCTTAGTTTCTTTGATCTTAATCTTAAATGATATAGGTTTGGGATATTGGGCAAGGTAATACTTCACATCTCTAATCCAAGCCTTCTTTTGAGCTTTTGGAATTCCATTTTTTATTGCTTTTTTAGAGATGCTTCTAAGGTTATTTTCTGCCGTTTTTAATTTTTTGAGTAATTTTGAGTTTCTTTTGTTAAAATCAACAAAGGGAATTACATCTGCGGCTTCTATCGCATGAATTACCGATGTTGAAGAATATCCCGCATCAGCAGTAATTGCAATGATTTCCGAGCCTGTATCTTTTGCTAACGTTAAAATTGGGTTCAAAGATTGTTTAAAAAGGGCAACATCTGCAGTTTTCCCCGTTTCAGTTCGTGAGACTATCGGTAAGCAATTTGTTCCGCATCCTATTGATGTTTTATGTCCAAAAAAAAACCCCTTGAACCTGTTCCGTTTGAAGCTTCCAAATTCCGACAGTCAACGGATAAGTTACATCCGTCAATCGAGTTTACGCTCAGATCTTGGATATTCTCTTTAATTAATAATTTATCGATAGCCTTTTCATATATTTGAAGATTTGATTCGAGATAATCGGAGTACCAATATAATTTCTTGATTCCTGGTGGTCGATTTACAAATCCGAGTCTGCCTGCTATGTCAAAACAGAGTCTATTATCAATAAAACTAACTGTTTTTAACTTTCCATCAAGTTCTGTGATGCTTGAGATGTGATTAATATGTTGATAAATACGAGCATTGAGATGGGCCATCAATTCTCCTCTAGAATATGTGTCATGTTTAGGAAATATTACGGAAGGTGGTATAATTCCTATAAAACATTCAATAGGAACTGTAATTTTCTGATTAGAAGTAGTAAATATGTTACTGCATACAATCCTTGCAGTATCGCCGATTTTAGTGTAATAGTAGTCTTGAAATTTGCTAAATAAATTTTCTAATGACGTTGAGTGTAGGTTTAACATGTCTGGAGCGTTTTTATAGACCCAACTATAACTTATGACACGTTTAAATAATGATTCCAATCGTTCTTTGATTAAAGGTGCTCGGTCTGATGAAATAATCGAATGAATGACTCCAAGTTCCTTTCCAAATAATGCTGAAAGTATAAGGAAATATACTGTTTGTTTAGCGATATTTTTTCCTCGATTGACAGATTTGATCGATTCATCATAATCTAAGATCTGCTCAATGTCCTGATCAAAAGAAGAAAACCCCTCAATGATAATGTTTTGGTTGCTTACCGGGAATTTTGAAAAGATTTGATGATTCGGCGCCATCTTTACTAATATTAGGTAATTCTCTTATTTATCGTTTTTGCAAAAGATTTTTGTCGCTGATCCCCCCTAACTGCCCATAGTCTTGCAGAAAGTGATCGAGTCAAAAGCTTCTGGGTTTGTTTTACCTGTCTGAAATTTCCGACTTGAGTATCTCGGAAAATCCTCTGTTGGAGATTCTCTACACGATGTTTGATTATGTCCCAATTAATTTGGTCCCAATCTATATCCATCGGTTGGTTGATGCATACAAATGCTTGATTTGTCTCACGCCTTTCTTCCATTCAATCATCTCTATTACAGATTTATTTCCAATGGAGTCACGGGTAGTCAGCTTCCTTTCGGAATGGTTATTAACCTATCCCTTCAATTACAGAAGGGCATTCACTTTCATCCGATCTCTATCTCCCTGCTTATTTACATGGAGATTTTTACGAAGTTCATATATACAGACAAGATACAACCTTTAGAGACTTGCTATACCCCGAGCATTTTTGATCAGATAGATATGTAAAAAAAGAATACATATCCTAATGCCAGTGCCTTCTTTGGTCGTCACAGTGTATCAACTCCCTTTCACTGCGTAAGTTTAACGAGGCTTCAGTTACAAGTTCACCGAAGTTTCTCATGGGTTGTTTTGGCTAGCCCTATCTGCATGGGGAGTTAGCAGAATCGGTACATTACCACACATGCTTTGAAACCCCACTCTTTTGGATAGGAGTTCGAGTGATTGCCACGAATAGTCTGATTCTATTGCCAGTTTTTATATGTCATCTCTTTCTGGATTCTATATATACGCTTATCTTCGTCGCACCTTTTTGGAACCACGCGTGCGAGTTTGTCGGGTAAGTCAAGATCCTTGCAGATCCTTTTCCCCCTAAGAACGGAATGTGCCCCTTTCAAGGCATTCTGCTCGAGCCTGCAGCACTGAAACTGTCACCAGTCCATTCCTCCCTTGTGTTCATAGGAATGATAGAAGATTATTTTATCCCACCACTTGAGGGTTATTAATGCATTGAGGTTTGTTACGCCATGTTTTCCAGTATCTTGGATTCATCGGGCTTTTATTGCCAACTTTCCATCTGTATTTCATTCGTGGAGTATCTTGAAAATAAATCAGTCTTTAAGGTTATATTTTTAATTCATAAAAAATAACCCCCTTTCTTCTTTTTGTAAAAATCATAAATTATCCATGATATTACTTTTAATATTTTTTATGATTTTACTTGATATGCGTAAATGATAAACAGACAGAGTCATTTTCCACTTTTTCTGCTTCAATCGCAGTTGCTGCTTTCAGTAATATTCTCAGCAATTAAAGATATATGCATGAAGATAAAGTTCAGCAATTTGCGTGGTAGACTTTTGATTTCGGTAAGATATATGAATCTCATTAAGCATTCTAAAGCTGATTTCTTCAAACCATCGTTTTTTATATGTTTTTAAAAGCCATCGGCTCCATCGGGCTTGATTTTTATGAGGTCGTAGTGTTGTGAAGAATCCCTCAAGTTCCTCTATTGCTTGGTCAAAACTTATTTTATTTTGAAGGAATTTTTGACGGATTTCCAAAGCTGATTGGCTTTTATGTGCAGTTAAAACTAAATGCAAATGTACCGAACTCGGCCAAGGTTTTGTCCCAGGGTTCTGAGAGAAGAAATATTTGTCAGAAATAGGTCGTTTTCCTAATAATAAATCGCTGAACGCCCTCTTGACATGTTTGAAACGCTTAGCAGACATTAACACAGACAATTTTTGTAATTATAATTCTTTAACCAGAGCTGCACGCTAAAATTCACGATCCATTAACACATAGTTTAGGTTAGATCCTTGAAATTTCAACGATTTTGCACTAATACCAATGTGTCTTAAGCGATATTGTCCATATCTGAGCAATCAAATCTCAGAAAAAAGAATATGTCCGCAACCTTGAAGAGCAAAACCTTGGAACAAACGGGTCTTATGAGTTCCTTGTTGTTTATGCGTACCAACCTCCAAAGGTGGTTGAATCTTTCTATAGTAAGGATATTCGGTGTTATCAACCAAGAGACGCATTTTTGAACCTTTGATCTCTTCTTTTCGGATTTCCATATTAACTCGATTTAAAAGGTTTTCAAAAATAAAATGAATATCTTTATTGGAAAGCAACCTAAAAAATTTGTCCACATCCGTTTGATAGGATATTAAGCGACGTTTTCAGACTCCATCTTTAAATTCCTTTATTCTTAATAATTTTCTTTTGCAATAATATTGTCCAAAATAATTATTAAGAAATTCTGAAGCATATGTCGTTGATTATTTAGTTACCATTGCATAAAGCTTTACAAGTATAAAATCCGAATATGTATAAAGCCTCGGCTTGAATATTTTCGCGATTCCTGTTTGACTCCCTAAACCTTCGATATAAGATTTAAATTCTCCGCTGAAAAATAAATCTTGAGGAAAAATTGGGATGATCGACGAGGGAATCGCCGCTTCCGTAATAGATGACATAATCCATCAATTGAATATTCCTCTTTTCCTTCAAAAGCGTTTCGGTTCTCTATTATTGCTGGTTTAAATCGGCGCATTTATAACTTTGAAGACTGTTGTGCGACAAGAAGCACTATAACTGAATACATGACATGATTCTAACAGAAATAGAAACTGCCGACAAATTGACTGTCGATGGCTATGTGGACATGCATTATTAATAATGATTTTGTGTGAAGCTCCACGGACAATGTACCATCAGCATCCAACGAGATGATGGTTGTGGGCCAGCCAATGTGCCCATGGGAAACGAAAGTGAAGACATGATAAACTCCGTGATCGAGAATTGGTGAAATAATTTGACACACCATAACCAAAAGGTAAATTGCCAGGTAGAGCAAGTAACAGTTTTGCTCTTTGTCATCCGTTGCGCAATCGGAGGAAAGTGTCTCCCTAAAGACACAATTGAAAGTCAGTTATAGCGAACTTGGTAAACCTCATATTCGCCAGCAATGCTGGTATCTTGGAGACAAGAAAAAGGGATGGACTAGGAGGTAGAGGATGCAGGAAAAAGCGAAAACAGATCTGTAATCGATCTGATAGGATCTTATGAAATCATTCATTGAACTGACTTGAGGACATGAAATTCATGGAAAACGTAATTCTGAAAAGATCTTTCGAGAAACCCGAAGTTTAAACTGGAGTTTAAAATCTTAATCAATAAACCAGTGGTAACAGAGGGAAATTGGGAATTCATAAGAAATTATGAATCCCTAAAGACATGGTGACATGATCGGGTGCTCAAGGTGCGAGCTACATGCGAGGAAACCTGCACGTGTGGTTCCTAAAAGAGGGAAGTACCGTAAGATACCTTCCTTATTTAACTTAGTTTTTCATATTTCTATTCTTAAAAATTTTACAAATATGGTTTAAAGATTTTATCCCCATTCCACATTCTTGAATTAAAAATTCTCCAGTAGACAGATTTTTGTTTAATTTATTAATTATTGATTTTTCTACGTTTTTGTGCTAAAACTTGGACTCTCGAATTCTTTTTAGAAATATATTTTAAAAGGTTATGAGGCTTTAGTAATTTTTTTTAATTTAATCAAAATCTATCTTTTGAGCCAATTTTCATGACAATACTTCCATGCATCCAATTATTATTTGAGTCGGTATTTTTACAATCTTAAATTCGATTAATAATTTCATATTTTTATCATTTTTCTTTGAATTATTGACTTAATCTTATTTTTTTTCTTTAACTATCTTTCGACAAATTTAAAATTAAGATAGATTTGGGGATTGTGGAAAATTTAGAGAAGATTTTCGGATTTCCTTCAATTTTTCGAAATCTACTAAAACATCTTATATGTTTTTTTATTATATTTAAATATTCAAAGTTTTTTCAATTATCGTTTTAATTTTTAAAGAATTCAGCAAATATTAAAGATGCAATCTTTTTGAATACACATTAGTTGAATTTAAGCTATGTTATGGCTGAATTAATATAATTTGTTCACAATTGATTATTTATAAGAAATATTGTTCATGATAAAATAAAAGGATTAAAATATAACGAAAAAAAGCATAAAGGTTGTTTTAAAAAAGAAAAATAGAATTTAGTGATCATCTATTTGCTGCTTTTTCCCATGCTTCGCGCATAACTGGATTTCTTCTCAAATATTCATCTTTCCAATCTTGGGGAACTCTGTTCAGGATACATGAAAAATTCGGACACTTCTTACACGAATTGTTTGATGTATTTAAAAAGAATATTATGTAAAATAGCGCAACTAGACCTGCAAAGAGAAATTCTTGAACAATTAATAGAAAAATAAGGGGAATTACAAAAAGTAGAGAAGCCCCAATAATAAATTGATATTGTTCTGATTTTGAGATTGGTGCTGGATTGTATTTTGCAGATTTGAGAAATCCATAATTCGCATAGCATTTCAAAGTTTTAGAATCATCAATTACATAGAATGGGCAATGACTGCAGAGAATTTTACTTTCCCAAATATTAAAAAAGAAAAATCCATAACTCAAATAAAATACAATAAATATAGCCAACCCTAACCATCCAAGATTTCCTTGATTCATTGAGCGGATTATTCCCCACACAAGTATCCCTATAAAAGATAGAAAAGGCCAAGCAAAAATCAGTGAATCCTTATAATCAAGTTGACACATCAACTTGTTATGATTTGGACAATCTTTACATGAAACACCATTGTCGTAGCAAATTGTTAAAACATTCACTTGAGATGTTGACATTGGTGAAATTTCTTGACTATTTTCAACATTAGAACTCAAATTTGATGCAGATTCAGTTTTTAAAGGATCATTTAAATCAGTTGATTTGTTTGACATTTCAGTCACATTCTTTTTTTTTTCTTAACAAGCTCTTTTTTAAATTGATTATTTTGCTAAGAAAAATTAACTTCATTTATTTATTTCACAATAATTCAATGAATCATTATTCAATGAAGAGGATGTTACTTATCAGAAAGAGATTATTCTTTTTAATACCTTGTTAATTAAACAATACGACACTTCACACTTTTTCATCTCAGGTAAATCAAAAAAAGATTACTTTTGCAGAAAACCATTCACTTCTCTACTTCAATTTGAAGAAACAACCTTATTAAATTGGTGATATTAAGTGTTTTGTAATTTTCTTTTCATATTCATTATCTAGCATTTGATATTCAATTCATTAGATTCCGAAAATCTGCTCAGTTAGTTGATTAATGGGATCTACCTTTTCAAATTTTAAGATCTCACCAGTTAAACGCGCTTTTTGTAATAATTCAAGCTTTTCACTAGAAGATTTTAATTCTTGACAAAAACGATTCAATTTCTGTTGCGCTAAATAAGATTGTCCAGAAATAACATAAAAAACGGAAAAATCATTCACATTATTAATCAAAATGGTATAATTCTGAATTTTAATTCGATCCAAAGATTTAGCAAAAAATTCTTCACTAAAAGCATTAAAAGCGGCCATAAACGAACTGAATAGGCTTTTATCTTTTAATTTTTCCGAAAAATAATAATTATAAATTGAAATTCCAGATTCCGTATTAATCATTAATAAAAGAGGTATTTCCGGTTGGATTTTCTCATATTCAACTTGCTTATTTGTGATTATCTGTTCCAAATTCTCTTTCAAAGATAAAAATTCAAGACATTCTAGTTTTGAAGCATTTCTTGCTTGTAACTCTTGCCAAAAATCATAATTTTCCAAAAAATGATCATATTCTTGTGAAATTCGAATGGATAAACGAGTAATCCCATATTCTTGGGTAACATGTTGAGCACGGGTCAAATTTTCCTGCGCTCTTGCCAAATTCAAATTGATCAGCTCCAATTTCGCTTGAAAAAAATATATTTCAGCCATAAGTGAAAAAGAATTTTCCTCATCTGCAATTTTTAGCAATTTAGAAAGTATGGGAGGGATATCATCCAAAAATGCAGGATCATTACTAATATACAATTGTTTTAATATAAAATCACAGTAATTTAGTAAAATTATTACCAGCAGTTCATTCACAATATTTTTTTTTTGCATTAACTCATGCAGAATTATGCCGGATTGAAATATTTTATGAGGTAGACCCATTTTTTTTAATACAATTGCTTTTGCTGTCAAGAATCGATTGTAAATTCGTTCATTACTATTTTCTTCTGCAATTTTTTCAATTTCAAGCACACAAAGATTTGCAGCTGGGAATTTATTAGTTTCAAGTAAAATCAAAATTCTATCAAAAAGAGTTACAGTAATTTCTAAAGGAAGATTCCTTTTTCTTTGAAGAGCAAGGGTTAAATCAGAATACTGTAATGCTTTTTTAAATTTTCCCTTTTTATAATAAATTGAACTGATATTTCCTAATAACAGAGCAATTCCTCTTTGGTTTTCGATTTGGCGATTTATTTCTAATCCTTTTTCATAACTTTGCAGCGCTTTATCTAAAAAACCTTGCATTTCATAAAGATAGCCCAAATTGATGAAGTTAGTAGCTTGACCTAATTTATCGCCAATTTCTGCAAAAATAAGATTTGATTTCAATGTAAAATCAATTGCTTTTGGGTAGTATTTTTCAATTAATGAAAGATTTCCATATGCTTTCGCTAAATCTTTTTTTGTTCCAAACTTTTTACTCAACTCCAAATTGAGTTTATAAAACCTTATAGCATTTTGGATTTCGCCTGAATACCAAGCAAAATTTCCCTTAATAGAAGTCAATTTTAGATTTCGTTTCCAATAATCTGTATTCTTATCATCGTTTTCTTCATTTTCATGATATTTGACATTCTTATTCTCTTCAACATTCGCTTTTTCTTCAATACTCTCATTATAGTCTTCCTTTTTTATATTTTGAAGATATTTTTCGCATTTCTTGATTAAATCAGGAATTTCATCAAATTTCCCCAAATTAATTAATATTTCTAATTTAATAAGAGTAAGATCAAAAATTATTTGATTATTTGTTGTTTCTTCATATTTTTTCAAATTTTCATTAATTAAATCAAGATCTGAACCCAATTTTTTTGGAGATTCAAGATTCTGTATTTTAATTCTAAAAAATATGATTTGTTCTTCTATTGATAGACTTTTTGAATCGATATTTTCTAATAATTTTAAAACTTCCATAAATTTGCATTCTTTTCTTAGAATTTCTACCTTTTTAATTATATTCGCAATAGAAAACTGATCAGAAAGAAGTAACTCAGATTCTTGTGAAGATTCTTTTTGATTTATATGTTTTGAATGAATATAAGTGTTATTAGCCATTATATAAATTCCCGCTTTTTCTTTACGATAAAGTTAACAGTTAATTGATTGACATTATTGGTTTATTTCAAGACTTTACGAAATATTTTCTTCTATTTTTGATTTAATCATGAGTAAAAAAGTACTACTCTATTTGCAGATTATTGATAAGTAATAAAATTCTTCCATAAAACCATTTTATATCTATACTTTTTTATTAAAAAGCTTTAACTTTCGAACTGCAATTTAATTATTTTATTTTGTTATCTGATAATATCTCCAAGAATATTCATTATTAGATTTAAAACTAATAAAATATCTAAGAAATTTGATATTACTTAAAAATTTTAAATCATTTGGAGAAATATAAATAGAAAAGAATTAGTAATAAAAAATTAAGAATTATCAAGAAAAATAAGGAAGAAAAGAATAAAAATTGAAAAAAGTATGAAAAAATATTTTAAATTATCTGGCTCGCTGAACAAAGCCTAAAAAATAAGAGTTAAACTACTTTAGAGGTAGATGTCAATATTTCGAACCTTTTCCTAGAATTACCATTAAAATCGAAAAAAAGCATAAAAAGATGAAGATAGGATATCCAGAAATATGTCTTTGTATCACTCCGGGTTCATTTTCTGAAAGACCACCGTCCATGATTTTCCATCCAAATGTATTGATAATGTACTGTCTGGAGTCGTTCGCAGATTTGCTATATTGTGAATTTCCAGCGTCAAATGAAATATTAGCTTGTAAAGATAATTTCGACCTAATTTCTCACAACCCCAGAAAGTTCCGCTTAAATCAGTTGTTCTGCTTAAGTCGGGAGAATCAGTAGCGGTTAAATTCAAATTTTCGCATCCTGCAAAATACCAGCCTGAATTTCCCAATTCCAAAGATCCCCACTGCAAAATTTCCGTTATTTTCAGTCTATCTCCGTCAAAATCAAAACACCATCCATTAATGATTCCATTGATGATTAGGGTGTAAATACCCGGTACGGAATAAGTATGGGTGACTTCTGCCTGATTCCAGGTGTTGATAACATCACTGGTTCCATCACCCCAATTCACCGTAAAATTATATGTCCCAGTAGATTCTAGCGGTAATTTAATCTGGTTATTTTTACTAGATTCTCCACTTAGTAAATTTGTATTCCAAACCGATATAAAATCTTCAGAAGTAACACCTTTGAGAATGATTTGTCCGCTTCTTTGGCTTTTTTCAGCAGTCGTTGCTGTGGTAGGTTGAAAAGAAAGAGGAAATGAAAGGACACTGCTTAGGCTCCCGAGCCCGA
Organism: Candidatus Harpocratesius repetitus; assembly: GCA_021498095.1. Lineage (GTDB taxonomy): Archaea > Asgardarchaeota > Lokiarchaeia > Sigyniarchaeales > Promethearchaeaceae > Harpocratesius > Harpocratesius repetitus. The sequence goes on from JAIZWK010000001.1 coordinate 3,422,301, forward strand.
AAAGATATAACATAAAAAGGATTTGCCATTTATTTTTCATGTATTTTTTCATCTCATTATTTTATATTTTTTATTATTTACTTTAGCATTAATTAATTTGCGTTTAATAAATCCCAAGCCGCCGTAAAGAGATCTACTGCATTTAAGACTCTGGTATAACCAAAATTAATTTACTGAGATGTTCTAATTTGAAATTTGTCAAATCTTTCGCATTTCTTGTTTTTTCCACCTCGAATAAGATTTTAGAATATTATTTTTGCTCCAGTTATATTTAATATGATATTATTTCGATATTCTGAATTCGAATGAAATGGTCTGTATTCTTAGTAAGGATTCTTTTAATCCCATTAGAAATCGCAATTCCTGCAACTAAACCATCTCTAAATTCAATCTTTTTACCTTTTCTGATCAGAAAACCTAATATTTTCGCAGATTCTATTGCTGCCTTTCGTTCAAATGGTAATATTTGAAATTTCGATAATAATTCTTCTAAATGTATTTTTCTTGATTCTAATAGAGAAGGCTTTTTTTCTAATGTTTTATTTGCATAGAGCCCCAAATAAGTTTCAAATACATTGATTTCAGTTGTATAGAGTATTTCAGATGTATTTTTCATAAGAATATTTTTGGCATCATCCTTTTTTCGAAGGATATCAATAAGGAATGTAGTATCTGCAAGAATTATTTTTAATCACCTGGATTATATTCTGCTTTAAAATTCTTTTGAAAATTTTGTATTATACTATAATATTCATTATATTCGGATTGGCTCATATCTTCCCAACCTTTGGAATTGTCAAACCATTCAATTAAATTTCCTGCTGTGAAATTCAAGCATAATCGCTCAATAGTATCTCCAAAACTTTCAGATGGCAATTTCATTTTCTTCAGAAGCATGTATACTTTTTCGGTTACTGAAATTGTTTTTGATGCCATAAAAAAATAACATCTACATATGTATATATATATTTCGAATTTTATTACTTAGTATTAAGTAGAATTGATACAAATGCCCAATATTTCCCTAAAACAGGTTATTCCCGTATTACTAAAAATCTAAATGGAGATGTAATCACGAAAATTGATGGTACATTGTGTTGATTCTCTAAAAGTCCAATAACTTTATCTCAAATATTCGGATGATAGAATGGTGCTTTAATCAGGACGATGTGCAACCGACGATTATTTTGTTAAGATATCAGTTAACGGAGATTCGCTTTCAAACGCCCACATATTGTCTTACGATGATATAATGCAGAAAATCAAGATTTAAGATGATTATAGATTTTATCCGTTTTTACTCCATTTTCTTTTTTTATTTAGAATATTGGATGAAAGAAAAATATCTATAAAGAACAGGAGCCTCTAATAATACTTTTGTCTCTTATTATATTCCCCAAATTTTACTTATTCTATATACTAAAAAAGTTTCTTTCGCTTATTAGGGAATTGTTTGTTCTTAAAATCACTATTCAAACTATGTTTCAAAACTTTTAATAGGTGTCTTGTCTTTAGTTTTCTCAGAATACATGATTGGGAAAGTGGTCTAGCTTGGTAACTGATTGATTTGCTCATTATGGGCAAATTAATGGCCAGATTGATACTTGACTGGGGGTCAAGTGGTCGGGTGTTCAAATCATCCCTTTCCCACCACTCTACAAATTCTGATTTTGAGCAAAAGTTAAACGATATAATGATGATATTTGAAGATATGATTTTACATATAAATTTATTAAATGAGTCAAGCGAAAAAATTCATTATTTTTGAGCTAATTATAATAACTATAATATTTTTTTCCATTTTTCAATGATGTTCAATTTCCTCTTTCAATTTTATCAATTTAAGTAAATATTCATAAAAAATTGAACAACAAAAAAGAAGTATTATATACAAAATTTAAATTTATTTTACTATACACAATAAAGTTGATAAAGAATAAGGTATATTGCCCAGAAAATGTAAAAAAAGGAAAGGGATTATCACTTACATATTATGAAATATAGAAATGAATATTGGTGTGATTGTTATGAAAAAAGGAAGCATTTATGTCTTATTAGCAGTCTTGATGATAAGCGCTTTTGTTACCGCCCCTGGCGCAGTTTTTGCTGCAGAAGATACTGATACCATGAACTATGGTGTTGGTTCTTTGATGGTCGATTTAGACCCCCAAATGGCACGGGACAGCGCTTCAATTGATGTTATTGATCAAGTCTGTGAAGGATTGTTCGGCTATAATTTAAGCGATCCTAACTCAGCCATTATTCCAGTTCTTGCTGAAAGTTTAGGAACTTGGAATGCTGACGCCACTGAATATACCGTCACCTTAAAAGAAGGTATTACCTTCCACGATGATACTGCTTTTGATGCAAATGATGTTAAATTCACTTTTGACCGATTGAACTATTTAATCGAAAATCGTATGACTCAAATTGCAGAATTATATGAACCTTTAGCCTCTCTTTATCCAGGTACTCCCTTACTTATTAATGAAATTGAAGTTATTGATGAGTATACAGTTAGATTCCATTTAAACTACCCATATGTGCCTTTTGTGGCTTTATTATGTTTCAGTGGTTCATATATCTTACCTGATGGTGGTTCTATTCCTGCTGAAGAATTATTAGATACTGCAACTGATGTGTTAGTTGGAACTGGCCCATACAAATATATTGAAAAAACTAATGAGTATACTAAACTATCCTATTTTGCCGATTGGCATGGTGAACGTCCAGAACATTTTATAAAGAACATTAAATTTTTATTATACAACGATACAACTGAAAAAAGTCAAGCTTTTCTTAATGGAAACTTAGATTGGGTAGATGGAATTTTACCTGAATTCTTACCTCAATTTGAAGCTTCCGACCAATTTGTTATGGGTGAACAACGACAAAGCACAGTTATCTATTATTTGGCGATGAACAACCAAAAGATAAATAAAACTATGCGCCAAGCAATCAGTTATACTTTCGATTACGATTACGTTATCAATAACTTAGCATTAGGTAATGCGGCTCGATTGACATCACCAGTTCCAGAAGGCATCTTGTATCACAATCCTGACATTGATTATTCTATCAATAATGTAACCCATGCTCGACAAATTTTAATCAATGCAGGTATCGTTAATGGTGCTGCTTATCCTGCTGATGATGATTTTGCATGGTATACTTTAGCAACAAAAAATCCAATTGCAACCTATTATTATACTTGGAACTCTGGAAATGAATTCCGAGCGGATTTAGGTGTTTTATGTGCTGATAACCTCAAGAAAATAGGCATTGCAATTACTCTTAACCCAATCACTTGGTATGAATATATAACCATACTGTTTTCTGAACCTTGGAAATTAGAATTGTTCATGATAGGTTGGGCACCTAACTACAACGACCCAAGCGACTATATTAATTCATTTTTCTCACCAACTTCTTCATCAAATTTAGCTCTGGTAAATGACACATATTTGAATGATTTGATGAACGATGGATTAACTGAAACAGATTCAGATGAACGTCGTGATATCTATTACGAAATTCAACGCTACATTGTTGAAGATTTAATGCCATGGATATTCTTATATGTACCTTTAAGCCAAACTATCCGAAATGTTTATGTAGATGGAATCCAAGATAATCCGATGAATAAATTATGTTTTGCGACAATGTTTTGGAACAATAGTGAAATTTCTCCCGATGATACTTCAACTGACGACACAACAAGCAATGATACAAATACTGATGATAATGCTACTGATGATGAAAATAACTCGAATGCAAATATAACTGAGAGTATTCCAGGTTACATGATAGGATTTCTTGGTTTAATTACGTTGTTAAGTGTAACTGTTTTAATGTTAAAAAAGTGCTTTCGATCCAGCTGATTCAATGGACATTTCAACTTTTCTTTCATCAATCTTTAAGGCTCTTTCTTTAATTCATAATAATTAACCTACTTTTTTCTTTTTGTAAAAACAATTACTGATCTATTGAGTTATATCGAATTTTCTAAAATATATAATAAAAGAACATAATTGATAAAGGGACAGGTATGTTTCAATTTTACATATCTAATAGTAGTTGTAAAAATTAGAAATACAACATGGAATTATAAATACATGCACATAATTAGAGTTGAATAATTTATGCAGATTTTTTCCAGATTCGGCATAATTACTAATTTTTTGTCAATTTTGATTAACTTTTAGCAAAATTTCAAAAAAGATTGAGGGAGAAAAAAAGTTTTATATAGAAAATGAGGAAAATTTATTATAATGCACAATAAAGTAGAGAAAAACACTATAAAACTAACAAAATGAAAAAAAGAGAAGATAACTTTTTTTTCTGTTTATTGTGAATTAGAAATGTCGAGATTTATTGTGATTGTTATGAAAAAAGGAAGCTTTTATGTCTTATTAACAGTCTTGATGATAAGCGCTTTTGCTACCGCCCCTGCCGCAGTTTTTGCTGCAGAAGATACTGATACCATGAACTATGGTGTTAGTTCATTGGGTTACGATTTAGACCCCCAAATGGCGTGGGACACTTCTTCATTTATAGTGATTGATCAAGTCTGTGAAGGATTGTTTGGTTATGATTTAAGTGATCCTAACTTGGCTATTATTCCAGTTCTTGCAGAAAGTTTAGGAACTTGGAATGCTGACGCAACGGAATATACAGTTACCTTAAAAGAGGGTATTAAATTTCATGATGGTTCTGATTTTAATGCATTTGATGTTAAATTTACATTCGATCGATTGAACTATTTAATCGAAAATGAGATGACTCAGATTGAAGAATTGTATGAACCTTTAGCTGATCTATATCCAGAAAAACCTTTACTCGTCAATAATACTGAAATTGTAGATGCATATGTTATAAAATTCCACTTAAACTACCCTTATGTACCTTTTGTGTCTTTATTATGTTTTAGCGGTTCATACATCTTACCTAATGGTGGCTCTATTCCTGAACATGAATTATTAGATACTGCAACTGATACTTTAGTTGGAACTGGTCCATACAAATACATTGAGAGAACTGACGAATATACTAAATTAGAATATTTTGCCGATTGGCATGGTGAACGACCAGAACATTTCATAAAGAACATTGTGTTTTTATTATTCAATGATGCAACTGCCAAAAATCAAGCATTTCTTGATGGAGACTTAGATTGGGTTGATGGTTCTTTACCAGAATTCTTACCTCAATTTGAAGCTTCCGACCAATTTATTGTTAGTGAACCACAAAAAACGGCAATTATCTTGTACATGGGTATGAACAACCAAAAGATAAATAAGACTATGCGTCAAGCAATCAGCTATGCTTTCGATTACGATTATGTTATCGATAACTTAGCATTAAGCAAAGCTGCTCGATTAACCTCACCTGTTCCAGAAGGTACCATGTATCACAACCCAGACCTTAATTATCCTAAGTTAAACGTTACCCACGCTCGGCAAATATTGATCGATGCCGGTATTGTTAATGGAACCGTTTATCCAGTAGATGATGATTTTGCTTGGTATAATTTAGCGACAAATAATCCAATTGCAACCTATAATTATACTTGGAATGATGGAAACTCTTTTCGTGAAGGCTTAGGCATTTTGTGTGCTGATTATCTCCAAAAAATTGGTATTGCTGTTACTTTCAATCCAATCACCTGGGGTGAATACTTAACCTTATTGTTTATTGAACCTTGGAAATTAGAATTGTACATGTTAGGTTGGGGACCTGATTACAACGACCCAAGCAACTTCATTAATCCATTGTTCTCACCGATATCTTCATATAATTATAATTTTGCTCAAGTAGATGATACAACTTTAAACAATTTGATGGACGATGGATTAATTGAAACAGATCCAGATGCACGTCGTGATATCTATTACGAAATTCAACGATACATTGTTGAAGATTTAATGCCATGGGTATTCTTATATGTACCATTATTCCAAGAGATTCATCCTGTCTATATAGATGGAATTCAAAGTAATCCAATGGGTAAGAACTATTTTGCCTCAATGTTTTGGAGCAATGATGAAATTCCTCCCGATGATACTACAACTGACGATACTGCAACCGATGATACTACATCGGATGATACAACGATGGATAACACAACAAGCAATGATGTAAATACGGATGATAATGCTACTGACGATGAAAATAACCCTTTTGCTAATATAATTGAAAGTATTCCAGGATACAGAGCAGGATTTCTTGGTATAATTACGTTATTAAGTGTAGCTACTTTAATATTAAAAAATCGTAATCGATTTGATTGATTTATATGTTTTTATTTCAATTTTCGTGACATTTTTTTATCAGTTCCCAATGAAATAATGTTTTTTACATTTTCTTTCCTTCCTTTTTTGTTTCAGTCGAAATTTGAAGATTTAGAGGTTAATTGTCTGAGAAATTTCATCTACAAGCCAATCTCGAAACTCTTGAAAGGTCAAACGTCTCTCTGGGCGAATTTGATCTCGTTCGAATTGCCACATATTAAAGAGCAGATATTTCCCCATTTCAGCAAAGAGTCGAGTTGCATCGTTGTTTGACCGCCAAATTCCTTTATGCACCTCCACATCGCGAAAAGCGGTTTCGATCTGCCATCTCATTTTGTAATAACGCTTGATCAAATACACGAACGATTTCGAGCGATATTGTGGCGCAATAGTGGTAATTAAACCATAAATTTGCTCGGATGCCTCTGCTAAACTTAGACATCCTTGTCGATAAGCGGTTTTTATTTCACCTAAAGATTGATTACCTCTTGGATATAAATGTACCCAATTGCGCATCAATTTCTTATTTCGATTATTAGTTGATTTAGGTCTTATGAAATATGTCTGAATTCGGCCCTTTTCACCTTTTAAATACTGTTCTTTGGCCAGTTTCAGCTGTTTATAATTTTTAGCAGGAGTGACAACAGAAACATCACGATCTTTAAATGATCTCAAAATATCGTGTCGATAATATTCGCGATCTATGACACAAATCTTTATTTTTAGACCTAAATATTGGAGCCATTCCACAATTTTTAGCATAAAAAGGATTTTCGACTCTCGATTGGCAACATGATGGCAACCAATAAATAATGAAGTAGAATTTCCATGAATGAGCGCACCATGATAATGACGAATTCGTCTGGTACCTTTAACCATCCGACTTCCTTTGATCAGCGCATCCCTCCGTTTTCCCCAATATCCTAAGTATGTAAGGTCAAATTCTAAAACATAACCAGTTCGATCAGGATTTTTTAGAAATACACGCTGAATCATTTTTTCAAACACAATTCGATAGATTTCCTCGATTTTTTCAGGTGATTGGGTACGTAACCAATCATTAATTGTTGTTTGGTGCGGAAAAGCGCGTGATTTTCGTCCATCATGAAATATTTTTGGTTGAAAGTTCAAAAATTTAGATGCCCACCGTTCCAATTTTTCGGAGGCATGATGAATTGAGACACCACGAATCCAACAATAGCAGAGAACCGTCAAAATTTCATCTAAACTCCATTTGCGCCCAATACGTTGATTTGAAAGGTTCAAAGTATGTCGAATCGATTTCGCAAGATTTTTGAAGAACGAAATCTTATTAAAATATGGATAACGTGTACCGAATCGTGAAATTCGATGCACGGCTTGAGTTTTTATGCTCATATAATAACTCAAGTATCCATTTAATTTATTCTCGTTGATGCAAACACTAGATAATCATGCTATTTCAATTATTTATTTTTGTCGAATCGTTGAGAACTGTTTTATTTTCCTTTTCATATTATATTTTTAACGTATTTAATCAAGTATTCTTACTGGTATTCTTAATCTTCCGTTTGGTTCTCTGCGAAATCGGCAAATAGAATGAGTTGTACAGAAAAATAAGGGGTTTTCAGAAAGCCTAAATTGCGATCTGCCGCTATAATACCCCATATCCGTTGAAATTTGTGGTACATTCTGCACGCCAGAATCTTTAAATTCCTGCCGACAATATTTACATCGTGGAGTAATTCCACAAACTTCCCGACCGTAATTGGAGAACAATATCATTTTTTTGGCCTTCATTCGAAGACATCGAAAAAAAGTTTGTCATTCTGCGCGTGGGGAACCATTCTGTTGCTGGAAAAGAATGAGTTCTCAGGGTCAAGCCATCTTTCAGAGATATTGGGATGATAAAGACCATTTCAATCGGTACATTTATGTGTATCGCTGTTGATATTGATCTTTACCCCATGCCACGAAATTTCGTCTCTCCCCTCTGCTGCCGATGCAATCCGGCCGTTTTTTCTTTACTACATTAGGGAAACTGAAACCGCAGCCAGACTATCACAAAGGGAAGAATTGAAAATCTTCTTTAACGAATCAGACGATATGGAAAAGGAGGTTTGGTAAAGTGTAGCACCACCTTACCAAGTACGCGAATTCACCCAAATTGAACTCGCGGTGAGTACAATGAAGTATGTCCTAAAGAAAACCATCGATTTGTGGAGAACCGCAATCATCTCTTCATAAAATTGCCGATACTGAGAAAAATCTTGAACAATTTGTGGCATTTGGTGTTGGATTGGATATTCATAAAAATTCCATTGCAACTTGCGTCAATGGTCAACTTTCCTCAGGGGAAATCTTAGAATATAAAGAACACACTTTTCGGAATAATTATCCTGGTGTCAACGAGTTATGTGGTTTCTTGCGGAAATTTATTGCCAAAGCCACTGTTCTCATGGAATGTACTGGCGTTTACCACGTTGCTGTGTATCAAACCTTAACTGAACGCTTTACTTCACGAAACAGATGCATAATTGCAATGAATCCTTTACTGGTTCATCGAAAGATTGCAGATCTGGGAACGAAAACAGACAGAGCTGATGCAAGAACCCTCTCGATTTTGGCACTCTATGGTAAATTATTACGTCCCAGTTATGTAGGCACCTCAGAATTCTTTGCAACACGGGATCTGATGCGTTCATACCATAAAGCAAAATCACGTTGTACCCAATTTAAGAATCGCCTGCACCGAAACCTTCACTTAGCCAATTAGAAGTTCTCTTTTGATTTCTCGACGAACTGGGGTATCACTTTTTTAGAGCATTATATCTCACAAGATTGGTCACTTGGTGAGTGTTATGAGGATTTACTTAAGAATTTAGAAGCAGAAGGAAAAGGTAAGGTTCTTAAAAAACAAGCGGAGGAAGTTGCCATTAATGCGTCTGTTACACTCACATCATTACAACGAACCCTAATTCAGATGGATCTGATACAGTTACTTCAAAATCAACAAGCATGCAGCCTATACATTCAGCAAGCGGAACAAGAGATCATAAGGAATCCTGAACTAAGTCAACAATATCAACGCTTAAGTATTATTCCAAGATTCAGTTCGATTACAGTACTTACAGTCCTAACGGAGATTGGTGACTACACCCGTTTTAAAAATTACTCTGCCTTCTCAAAATTCTGCGGTGTGGTTCCAACCATTGAAGATAGCGGAGAACATAAATCAAGGGGTCATGTAAACCGATTTACAAATAAACACCTACGAAAAGTGTTAACTCAAGCAGCTGGAGTCGTAATTGGACGTCCTAATCGACAAACAGATATCGGGGCTTATGCTTTTAAGCAATTCAAACTTCGTCGTTTACCCTTTAAGAAAGCAATGATGAAAGTAGCATGGAAATATAGCCGAATTATCTATAGTGTCCTTTCAGAAAATCGGGAATACAATCCTTGCTGTGAGTCAATTCAGCGCAAACGTTCTCAACTCGCAAGGAAGATGGCGAAGAAGGGAAGTATTCTTGAAAGTTGTCGTACACGCGCGGTTCGTCAAGATATTTCAAACATACTTGTAAAATATTCCGAATTATTGAATAGGACCAGTAGATATCATTTAGTAAATGGCTTTCACCGCCTTATTCGAAAATCCCAATATCTAGATGGTCAAACAGAATTGGAAAATTAAAAAATGGAAATTTATCTCTAAAGAGGGGCACTACCCTTCAGGCTAAAATTTTTTTCCATTTTTCAATGATGTTCAATTTCCTCTTTCAATTTTATCAATTTAAGTAAATATTCATAAAAAATTGAACAACAAAAAAGAAGTATTATATACAAAATTTAAATTTATTTTACTATACACAATAAAGTTGATAAAGAATAAGGTATATTGCCCAGAAAATGTAAAAAAAGGAAAGGGATTATCACTTACATATTATGAAGTATAGAAATGAATATTGGTGTGATTGTTATGAAAAAAGGAAGCATTTATGTCTTATTAGCAGTCTTGATGATAAGCGCTTTTGCTACTGCCCCTGCCGCAGTATTTGCTGCAGAAGATACTGATACCATGAACTATGGTGTTGGTTCTTTGGTGGTCGATTTAGACCCCCAAATGGCATGGGACAGCGCTTCAATTGATGTTATTGATCAAGTCTGTGAAGGATTGTTTGGCTATAATTTAAGCGATCCTAACTTAGCCATTATTCCAGTTCTTGCTGAAAGTTTAGGAACTTGGAATGCTGACGCCACTGAATATACTGTCACCTTAAAAGAAGGTATTACCTTCCACGATGATACTGCTTTTGATGCAAATGATGTCAAATTCACTTTTGACCGATTGAACTATTTAATCGAAAATCGTATGACTCAAATTGCAGAATTATATGAACCTTTAGCCTCTCTTTATCCAGGTACTCCCTTACTTATTAATGAAATTGAAGTTATTGATGAGTATACAGTTAGATTCCATTTAAACTACCCATATGTGCCTTTTGTGGCTTTATTATGTTTCAGTGGTTCATATATCTTACCTGATGGTGGTTCTATTCCTGCTGAAGAATTATTAGATACTGCAACTGATGTGTTAGTTGGAACTGGCCCATACAAATATATTGAAAAAACTAATGAATATACTAAGTTGGAATACTTCGCTGATTGGCATGGTGAACGTCCAGATCGATTCATGAAAAACATTATTTTCTTATTATACTCCGATGAAATAGTAAAATGCCAAGATTTCCTTTCTGGAGACTTAGATTGGGTTGATAGAATTTTACCAGAATTCTTACCTCAATTTGAAGCTTCCGACCAATTTGTTGTTAGTGAACCTAAACGAGGCATTGTCATCCTTTATTTGGGTATGAACAACAAAATTATTAACAAAACAATGCGTCAAGCAATCAGCTACGCCTTCGATTACGACTTTGTTATCGATAACTTAGCACTAGGCAATGCTGCTCGATTAACCTCACCTGTACCAGAAGGTATCATGTATCACAATCCAGACCTTGATTATCCTACCAATAATGTTACTCACGCTCGACAAATCTTGATAGATGCTGGTATCGTTAATGGAACTGTTTATCCCGCAAATGATGATTTTGCCTGGTATACTTTAGCTATTGATAATCCAATTGCAACCTATAATTACACCTGGAACGATGGAAACGAATTCCGACAAGATTTAGGTAGATTGTGCCAAGATAACCTCCGAAAAATTGGTATCCAAATAACCTTCAATCCTATTACCTGGGGTGAATACTTAACCTTATTATTTTATGAGCCTTGGAAATTAGAATTGTACATGTTAGGTTGGGGACCAGATTACAATGACCCAAGCAACTATATTAATCCATCGTTCTCACCAACTTCTTCATCAAATTTTGCTCAAGTAGATGATACAACCTTGAACAATTTGATGAACGATGGATTGACTGAAACCGATCCAGATGCACGACGTGATATCTATTACGAAATTCAACGATTCATTGTTGAAGATTTAATGCCATGGATATTCTTATATGTGCCTTTAACCCAAGAGATTCGCCCTGTCTATATAGATGGAATTCAAAGTAATCCAATGGGTAAAATATATTTTGCGTCAATGTTTTGGACAGGTATTGGAATGCCACAAAATGATACAACGACGGATGATACAACAACGGATGACACAACAACGGATGACACAACAACAGATGATACAACAACGGATGACACAACAACAGATGACACAACAACAGATGATACAACAACGGATGACACAACAACAGATGATACAACAACGGATGACACAACAACGGATGGTGCGACAACAAATGATGAAAATCCATTTGAAAATATTATTATAAATATTCCAGGATATGTTCCAAATATTCTCGGATTAGTTACATTAGTTAGTGTAGTGGCTTTAATATTAAAAAACCGCTGTCGATCTAGCTGATTCAATGGATATCATAACATTTCTTTCATCAGTCTTTAAGGTTATATTTTTAATTTATAAAAAATAACCTCCTTTTTTCTTTTTGTAAAATCCATAAGCTATCCATGATATTAATTTTAATATTTTTTAAGATTATGCAAGAAAGGCGTAATTAATAAACAGACAGAATTGTTTTCCACTTTTTCTGGTTCAATCGTAATTGCTGGTTTCGGTAATACTGCCGAAAATTTAAAATATATGCATGCAAATAAAATTGAACAAGTTTCATTATCGACTTGTAATTTTTGTAGGATGTATAGATTTAATGGAGCATTCTAAAGCTGATTTCTTCAAACCATCGTTTTTTATATGTTTTTAAAAGCCATCGGCTCCATCGGACTTGATTTTTATAGGGTAGAAGCGTTGTGAAAAATATTTCAATTTCTTCCATAGTATGTTTGAAAATTATTTTATTCTTAAGGAATTTTTATTGAATTTTTTAGGTCGATTGAATTTATGTAAAGTTAAAACTAAATGCATATAATCCTGTAACTATAAGATTTATTTCGTTCTTATTACGAAACTTTGAAATACAATTTTATATGGATAAAAATTGTCAAAAGAATCTTAAAATAAAATTTATTTCAAATAAGATTCAATATACTACTTGATTTACCTGATTAAATGAATGTAAAAAATGATATTTTTTCTTGATTCTATCAAAATTTAAAAACTTTAGAGAACAATGGGAAAAAAACATATAAAATTCGCAACAAGATTGATAACATTTAGGTATTTAATTTAATTTACTTTCTTTTATTTTTAATCACATTTACAACAGAAACAACTGCAATTGTTCCAATCATTGAAAATATGATATTTTCAACAGGATATCCTGGAATACTCGACCAATCAAGATCATTAAAAGGATTATCAATTGAATTTGATGATGAATCTGAATCATTTGTATTTGAATTAGGGGATTCTACAACTGTTATTTCTAAACTGAATGAACCAGCGTCTCCATCACTATCAGTAACAAATAAAAATACAGTATAAATACCTGGATTGATATATGTATGAATTGCATTTTGTTCATTAGCAAATGATCCATCTCCAAAATTCCATCTATAATCCAGTGGATAGTCTCCACCAGTAGTCCTATCATAGAAAAACACATCTGTTCCTACAGTTACAACGGAAGATGAAACAGAAAATGCTACAATTGGTTGTGAATCTTCATGAACTGTAATTGAAATGTAAGCATATGCAGTATCACCGTCATTATCAGTAACAGCGAATTCAACCGTATAAACACCAACATATGAATAAGAATGTTTTGGATTCGATTCTTCAGAGGTTATACCATCACCAAAATCCCAGTAATATGAAAGAGGAGGATCCCCTCCACCAAAATCGCACCAAAACCAAATAATTTCAGCAGGGATTACATATGTTTTAGAAGCACCGATTGAAGCATAAGGTTCATAATCTTCTCCACCACTAACAGATATCCAAGTAGATGTATTTGAATAATCACCATCAGAATCCATAACAAGTAAAAATACGCAATATTCACCTTCACTCGAATAAGAATGACTTACGTTTTGCTCTGTAGATGTTGTGCCATCACCGAAATCCCAAAAATAAGTGTAAGGAGGGTTTCCACCAGTAGTTTTGTCGGTAAAATATATAACTTCACCTACAGCAACTGTAGATGCTGAATAAGAAAAAGCAGCCATTGGTAATAAATCAGAATCTACAGTAATAGAAATGGAAGTACTAGAAGAAAAGCCATCAGAATCAGTAATAGTTAAAATCACAGTGTAAATTCCAGGATCAGAATAAGTATGAAGAGGATCCATATCGTTTGAAGTAAAACCATCTCCAAATTCCCAGTAATATACATAGGGAGGAAGCCCCCCTTCAGAATAAGCAGAAAAGGAGATTTCTTCTCCTGTAATTGCAGAATATTTAGAAGCTGAAATGAATGCTTTGAGACAACCAATAATATAATTATTATCTATTGTGTTATTATATCCATTGTCAAGAAAAGCATCTTGTTGATTCATTACAAACCAATTTTCTTCCATACGGTTAAAATTAGATCCAAAAAGTAATTCTACACCATATTCTAGGTTAAAAGATATGTTATTTCTTAAGATAGAATTATTATAGGCACCATCAGATAATTTTAATCCATTATTTGAATTATTTGAAATAATATTATTCTCAAATATACAGCTGTTTGAATAACCTAAGGAGATTCCATCTTGATAATTGGATATAATATTGTTTTCAGAAAAATAACAATTATAAGTATTCCATAAATAAAGACCAATTTTCAAATTTTGATTAATGGTATTATTTCTTATTATGCAATTTGTTGATGTAAGTGACATTCCGTTATTTGAATTATTATAAACGATATTCTCAGAAATAACAGAGTTAGTGGAATAATATATCGAAATGCCATTACTAGAGCTAGACACATTGTTCTTTGAAATGGAAGATTCAGGTGATGTATTAATTTTAATGCCATTATTCAAACAATATTTAATTGTATTATTGTAAATACTGCTATTATATGAAAGAACAATGCAAATTCCATCAAAAGATGTATTAATACGATTATCAATTACAATAGAATTATTTGAAGAATAAACTCCGATTCCGACCTCTTTAGTATTGAAAATTTCATTCTTGATTAAAGAGCAATTCTCTGATAAATATATATTAATAACATCTTCAGAACTTGAATTTGAGTGATTTAGAAAGAAATTTCTTAAAATTAGGCAGTTAGGTGAATTATCAATAAAGATTTCTGATCTTAAATTATCTTTACATGTATTATTAGAAATTGAACAATAAGAAGAAGAGAAAATCCATATTCCGTGTTCTTTATTATTCAAAATCACATTTTCGATAATATCACAATTATTTGAATTTGAAATAACAATTCCGAATGTTTTTCCATCTGATATTGAATTTCCTTGAAATGTACAATCAGAACAATAATTAGCATAAATTCCTGAATCATTGTTATTTACGATTGTATTGTTAAGCATTTTGCATTTGGTTGATGTGTAGATTAAAATTGCGTATTTATTAAATTCCATAAAATTGTTAGTACATGTACAATTATTTGAGTGTTCAATTACTATTGCACTATTAGTACAATTTTGAATGAAAAGATCTTGAATTGAACAATTAGAAGAATAATATAAATAAATCCCATTATATGCGTTTATTATTGTACAATTCTGTATTATTGCGGTTACATTTGAATGATGAATTGAAATTCCTGTAGATCCTGATGCATCTATTGTAACATTAGCAATTATATAAGGATCATTTGAAGTTCCGGAACCAGTAACTACATCACAACTACTCCAATCAGAATTATTTAAAATTGAAATAGGTGCATGCATGTCTGCATCCAGAGGAGATACTTGCACATTATTGGTACGATTTCTATTGTCTCTATTAATTTTTACATTTTTGTTGATTTTATAATTGTAGTTTAAGTACACATAGTTAATGGAAATTGAGAAAAAAATTAAAATTCCTAAAATAACCGCTTTAGTTTGAGCAGATTTACAGAATGTTGTTAATTTATTCATCCTTTTATAAATCATAGTAAAATCACAGTTTTGATCGATGGTTACTTTTTTGTAATATTGTAATATAAAAAGCTTTCCTTCAAAATTTTCTCACGACTTACCCGATATTTTTTACGAAATGAATTCGTATTCTATATACAGATGGGAATGCAAAAAGGAAAAAACCAATTCAAAGCTAATCAAAGAATTTTGTTATCAATAATATTATTCATTATTCTGATGTTTTGTTGTAGCAACATTGAGAATTATCCAAATCTTAGTGAAAATATAAGCTTCTCTAAAGAAACATCAAAAATAGAAATGAAAAGTTACTATAATACCACTAAAATGAATTCATATGTTTCTTCGTTTACTAATTCAAAATATTCTTCTAAAAGTCCGGCTTATTGCTCTTCTCATTATGCATCTCATGATTTTTCAGAAAATATCTCCCAGTATTTTTCCCAAGAAATCCCTACTCTGATGGATAATCAACAAATTCCAGGTGCGATTGTCTCTATAGTCAATCATTCAGATTCAATTTACCGAAATGGGTGGGGACTTGCAGATATTTACAATAATAAAAGCATGTCTCCCGAAAATACCGAAATTTCAATGGGTGAACTTTCTGCTATTGTTTCTTGGATTTTGTTTATGCAGTTTTGGGAACAAGGTAAAATAAATCTATCAGCTCGAGTTAATACTTATTTACAGAATGGGGGATTTTCAATACTTGAGATATTTCCAACTCCAATTTTGGTCTCCCATCTAATCACTCATACTGCGGGTTTTGAAGATACAATAATAGGAACTGAAGCTAAAGATATTAACAGCACAATTTCCTTAAAAACTTATATAAAAGATTATATGCCTCTTCGGGTTAGGAAACCTGGAGAATTATCAGTATATTCAAATTATGATGTCGCATTAGGAACTTATTTATTAGAATTGTTAACAAGCCAATCTTTTTCACAACTTTTCCAAAGTAAAATTGCAATTCCATTAGAATTGGAGAATTCAGATTTTATTAAGACAGATATATATTCATCTTCATCTAATTCAACCCATTGTATAGGTTATCAATATAAGGAACTAACAAAACAATTTACTGAAATTCCCCAAACGATTGTTAATGATATTCCTGCACGAGGGATGCAATCAACAGTAATTGATTTTGAAAAAATATTGCAAATATTCCTTAGTAATGGAACTTATCAAGATAAACAAATTCTTAGCCCCAATACGGTTCAATTTATGCAAACCCCACTTTTTAAAGTAGATCCCAGATTACCAGGAGTTTGTATTGGTTTTCAAGAAGAATATCACCATGGAATACGTTTATTAAGTCAATACAGTTTGTTTAATGGTATCAGCAATGCAGCCATTTTAATTCCTGAACAAAATTTAGGATTATTTTTTGTATTCAATGCAGTAACTGGAATGGAAGCAATTAAAAACTTAATTGACGATTTCTGTCTGACTATGCTAAACGGAACTGAAGGAATTAATCCAAATATTCCAGAAGATTTTAATAAACGAGCGAATCAATATGTGGGAGCATTTCGAACGGTTGAACGTCCATATACAACAGTCAAGAAAATTTATGGCTTGCTTACTGAAGAAATAATCATTACAAATCTTGGAGACAATACTCTACGGATGAATTCAAAGCAAATTTTAATAGAAATTGGTCAAGATTTGTTTTTAAATAACCAAACAAAAGAAAAAGTGTTTTTCTTACGCGACGATTCAGGAGAAATTCTGTACTTGATATTTGAAAATTCTCCAATGACTGCTTTTGAAAAGTCAAGTGTTCTTGACATTCCAATCATACACAAGATAATTCCAATTACAGCATTAATTGCTTTTTTATCAAGTATTGCTCTGGGATTTATATTATTAATAAAAAAAATAATGAAGAAACAAAAATCCATTTTCAACCAAAAACAAGAATTATTGATGGCATACCAACACTATTTTGGAGATCGGAATTTAAATACTTCAAAATCAACGAAGATAGAAGAGATTTCAGAAATTGATTTAGAGAATAAAGATCATTCACTTAAAAAAAAAGAAAGGAATCATATAATTAAAATTGTTGAAAATAATTTAGAAAATGATTTAGGGAATGAATTAAGGGAAAAATCAATAGAACAGCACCAACTTACAAAATTAGAAGCATTTCAAATAATTCATAGCAAAAGAATGCAAACTCTTGCAATTATTTCTCTTATCTCAATGTCATCACTATACTTACTTTTTGCGGGAATTTATTATTGGTACGATACAACAGTACCGTGGTATCAAACTGGATACAGCCGAACCCCTATGATCTTAATATTTATTCTTCCTTTAATTGCAAGATTAGTAAATTTAGCAACATTAGTATTTTGGCTTAACGTATGGCGCGATAAATATTGGACACCATGGCGTCGAATTCATTACGGTTTTGTATGTATAGTTGGCTTACTTTCTATATGGTGGTTGTATTATTGGAATTACTTTGGATTTAATTTTTGAACGAAAATTTAAAGAAATCTGCACCATTTACAAGCCATAGGTGTTTGAAAAATTATGGCTGAAAAATTGGATGATGCAGCTGCAAAAATTCTCATGCTAATGTCACATCGGGGCTTTATTTGGGGACCTTCTCCTGAAATCTACAACCCAGTCAAAGGATCATATGAATTTGGTCCTTTAGGGAAATTGATGAAAACTAATCTCGAAAATTACATGCGTAAAAAATTCCGAAAATATCAATTTTGGGAAGTTCAATGTCCACTAATTGGTTCAGATATGATATGGAAAGCTTCAGGACATGCTGAACGGTTTTATGATTTTATTATTCAGTGTACAAATCCAAAATGCCAACGTGTTCATCGGGTAGATACACTTTTAGAATCTTTAGGATACAATTTGACTTCTTTTAGTGCAGATGATTTCCAAAAAATCATAAAAGAAGACAAAATTCTTTGTCCCGATTGTCAAGGAGAATTAGGTAGCGTAACAACACAAAATTTGATGGTTACTTCTCAATTGGGATTTCCTGCTTCAGAATTTATTCTAAGACCTGAAACTGCTACTACTACATATTTACTTTTTCCCCGATTAATTCAATTTTTCCGAACAAAAATGCCAATTTTTGTATTTCAAATGGGTTATGCTTTCAGAAATGAAATATCTCCCCGTAAAATGCTCTTGAGAACGCGTGAATTTGAACAATGTGAAGGGCAGATATTCATTACACCGGAACAAGAAATGAATTTTGAATTATTTAACCAAGCTGCACAAGAAAAATTACCACTTTGGTCTGCCAAACAACAGATTGCAGGAGACGAGAACATTAAATACTATTCTTTACAAGAAGCATTGGATCAAAAAATTTTGCAGAAACCTGCATATGCATGGCTATTATTTTTTGCATATGATATTGTAAAAGGATTGGATATACCCCT
Source organism: Candidatus Harpocratesius repetitus (assembly GCA_021498095.1). GTDB lineage: Archaea > Asgardarchaeota > Lokiarchaeia > Sigyniarchaeales > Promethearchaeaceae > Harpocratesius > Harpocratesius repetitus. Next base: position 3,441,556 of record JAIZWK010000001.1, read on the forward strand.
TGAAAATATACGATTACGACAGCATAAAGATGATGAAAAAGCTCATTATGCCCATGATGCTTGGGATTTAGAAATTAATTCTAAAATATATGGTTGGACCGAAGTATGTGGAATTCACGACAGAGGAGATTATGATTTAGGTCGGCATTTTAAATATTCAAAGAAAAAACAATTAAAAGTTCCAAGTCAAAATAAAGGTGAAAAAATAATCCCACATATTTTAGAAATTGCATTTGGATTAGGAAGATTGTTCTTCTTCTGCTTAGAACAAGCATTTACTTTTGAAGAAGAGCGTAATGTGCTTGATCTTCCCATTCAAATTACACCAATTCCATTTGCAGTATTTCCTTTGATGAAAAAGCCCGAAGAATTGAGTAAAATTGCAATGGAAATATATAAACAATTAATAGATAACGATTTGGGCGCTATTTATGATGAAACAGGTTCGATTGGAAAAAGATATCGTAGAACTGAAGAAGTGGGCGTTCGTTATGCATTTACTATTGACCATCAGACTTTAGATGATGACACTTTAACTATAAGAAATATTGAAGATATGTCTCAAAAACGCATTCATCAATCAGACATAATTCCAATTGCATCTAAATTACTGCGAGGAACAATAACTTACGAAGAGATTGAAGATCTTTCCCAAAAAGATTAAAAAGTTCAATTAATTCTTTTTTAGAAATACTTTAATTTCTAATAATAATTTTTCCTTTTATTATTTTTAATTGCATTAATATGTGAATTGATTAAATTTTCAAAATCTTCAAATGCCAACTTAAAAAATTTTAGAAAAACAATCATTTATATTAAGAATTTCATAGTTCAAAATGAAACTAATTTTATTTAAATATATTTCCTTAAGTCTAATGAGGTTATAGCAGAATTCAAAAAATTGAAGGAAATCCGAAAATCTTGCATCGACTATCCACAAAACCCAAATCTATCCCAATTTTAAATTTGTCGAAACATCGTTTAAGAAAAAAATATATAATTAAGTCAATAATTCAAAGAAAAATGATGGAAATGTGAAATTCTTGACCGCATTTAAGGGTTTAAAAATGCCGACTCAAATAGTAATTGGATGCGCAGGAGTATTGTCGAAAATATTGGCTCAAAAGATAGAATTTGATTAAGATAAAAAAAATTGCTAGAGCCTCTAATAATATTTGTAAATCTAAAAAAAAATATGAAAAATTGGATGAATGAAAAAGAAATAAATATTTTGGAAAAAAAAGAAGTGATCAGATAGTCAAGTGATCAAGATTCCTGTGATTCTAGGGCTTTCTCTTTTTGTCGGAACGCTAAAGATATTAATACTGCTGAAGAACTCCAAATTGCATGTCCTAAAAACAAAAAGATAAGAATTAGAGTATTAGATGCCTCAATTCCAGAAAAGATTACTCCTGTAATCCCCCAATAATATAAACCTGAAGTAAATGAAATAATCCCCCATCCCAAAAAACGCGCTCGGCGTTTGTAATCTTCTTCCATTGGACGAGTTCTAAGAAAATTCAACTGTTGAACCATTAAAATTGTTGCAAAAGTAAAGAAAAGAACCAGTGAAAGCGAATTAACAATACCCCATTTTGATGTAACATGTACTTTTCCTGGGTCAATAACATGTACTTCAATTTGATCAAGATATACAATTAAAGCAATAAAAATTAAAGCTAAAACGGGATAGATTTTCCTTTTCTGTATTTTTATCTTGTAATGAGAGGGAAATACAAGATCTTCTGAAAATAGAAAATCTTCATTAAGATTTATTCCCCTACTAATCTGTACTGCTGCGGCACAGTAATTCCAAGCCATGAATAATGCTCCAGGAATGGCAAAATCACGTAGAATATTTGCATAGAATAAAGAAGGATATTCTGTTAGATATCCAGAATAAACCGCGTCTACAGAGGCAGAACTAGGAATAGACAATGGAGCAATAACATATATAATTGAATCAAAGAACATATAAACAATCCAACCACTCAACCCTGTGATAAAGAATCGATGAAGAGAAGGGCGTTCGGAAAATTTCACACCTTTGTATTTTTTATTAAGTGCATACACTGCATAACTATATAAAGCTAACTCGATAACCTTTACAATTAGCAAATAAACTTGATTTGTTTCTATCATAGTTCCTCATCTTGGAATGAATATTGAGGTAATAAATATTTATATCATTCTTGCACTTCAAAAACTTTTTGCTAATTGTAATAATGAAAAGAAAAATGTAACCAATTTTAAGAAAAAAGCGAAATTTTTGGTGTTGAATAAATCTTTTTATTGGTTAATCTACTTTTTTGATTGAAATAAAAATCAAAGAAAAATTGATAAAATTTCTCAAGAACATTCAAGGAAATTAGTGATTTTTATATTTTATCTCTACTTTATCAATATGTTTACCATCATTATCAATAACTCGAATAAATAATTGATTTTCTTCAACTTTAATATGAAGATAATTAAATGTCGTAATATGCAATATTAATCCAGGAGGGGTTAAATGTTGATTAGTAAGATGAGCACCTCCCCCTGCAGATACTAAATAAGTTATTCCATCTATATGTAATCGCTCATAACTATGAAAATGGGAACCGATGGATAGTTGAACACCATATTTTTTAAATAGAGGAACTAGTTGATTGATTAATTCATTTCTTACGCCGCCAACAGCACCACTATAGAGAGGTTTATGAAGGATTACGATTTTCCACTTAATTTTATTAACATTATTCGCTTTTTCCAATGTTTGCTTAACATATTCAACTTGACTTTTTCTAAGATGATTTGCATTATCATCAATAAAAATTATCAACACATCGTCATATATAAGAGAGTAATCAAGCGATTCCATGTTAAATAAGCGTTTAAAATACAAAGGATTATCATGATTCCCCCTAACGGGAAAAATTAATGTATTTACTCCAACATTGCGAAGATCTTTAAAAAAAGATGGCCAACCAAAATCCCAAAAAACAAAATCACCGATGTGAATTATAAAATCTTTATTTTCGCTTTTTATTAATTCAAGAATTCGTCTATGTACGCGATTAACCTTAAATCCAAAATTTCTATTATCGCTATACACAATAAATTCCTTTTTTTTTGGATTTGATGGCTTTAGGAAATTTTCCTTTAATATTCTTGGTGATAAATATCTTTTAACTCGTTTTTTGATTACTCTCTTATAAATATTAATTTTCCCATTTTCTTTACTCTGCATCAAAATCATCTATATATCTTCAAAATGTTTTCATATAATCACATTCTTATTTTCATCTGATAGCATTTTGTTCAATTCATAATTTCTCCATTTATTATTAAAGATTTCAATTTTTATATGCAATTATTCTTTATTTTTACTTAAAATAATTAGAGAATTTTATTTTTCTGCGTACCATTTATCCAATTCTCTATATTTGATATTACAATATCAGCCCTTTTTGAAAATGCTTCAAAAGTTGCGAAAGCAGCATGTGGAAGAACAATAACATTTTTAGCATTTGTATAGGTAGCAAAGGATCTAAAGGTGGCTCAGATTCATAAACATCAACAGCTCCTGCAATCTTATTAGCATTCAACTGCTGTGCTAAAATTTATAATCAACAATAGGTCCGCGAGCGCAGTTAATTAAATATGCTGAAGGTTTCATTAGTCTTAGAGATTTTCATCAATCAAGCTGCGAGTATCTTCAGTTAATGGAAGATGGATTGAAATAATATCAGAATTCTCCATCAGGGCTTCAAATCAGTGTATTTTCCCCCAATTTGATAAATTCTGGATTTTTTCACTGTGATTATAACCAAGAATTTTACAATGAAAGAGTGAAGCAATTCGGCTTACTCTAATACCAATTGCCCCAGTACCGACAATTCCAATAGTTTTATTACTTAATTCATTACCTATTAATCCATCTCGAGTTTTTCTATTACGAGTTGCTGTATCACAAGGAATTATTTTTCGATTACAAGCAATCATTAAGCCAACAGTCAATTCTGCAACAGATTGAGTGGAATAACCTGCAGAGTTGAAATTGCTATATTTTTTCCTTGCAAGCTTCAAGATCAATATGATCTATCCCAGTAAATGCAACTGAAATGAATTTTAATTTTGATAGGTTTTCAATTACTGAACGAGGAAATTTAGTGTTTGTAATAACAATTATTTCTGCAGTTTTGCATCGATCTATAAGTTCTTCTTCAGAAGAAGCACTATTTTCAAAATAACTATATCATGCTCTCGACTGAAGTGTTTTTGAAATGTTTCCAACTTTCCTAACAATATATCTTTTGGAATTCCTAAGGGATCTGCAAACACAATATTCAATTTAATCACGTAGATATATCCGAAAATCTAAATAAACGTCATCTAATTAGTCAGAATTGATAATGACATTTTATATCAAGCAAAAAATACAACTCGGTTATTTGATTCAGTAAAAATAGTAGATTATTCACAGTTTTTCAATTATAAATATTAGTTGTTTTTTTTCTGAATTTAAATAATTCTATAGTATGGAAAAAGCAGAATTAAAAAGTCATGGAAAAGACAAATTGAAATATCCTAATACTTTAAGAAAAATCACCATTTTAATTTTCAATTAATGAATTTATTTTTGAAAATAACCTCATAAATCTCTTCTTAGTTTCTCTCATTAATTTTTTGAATAAGTTCAGGATGTCTAAGTAAATAAGCAGCAGGGCTATAATGATTAATTTTTCTTACCTAAATATCGTTCTATTTTCCTTAATATACCATCTTTCCCTTGTAAAGAATCTAATTTTATAACAGGAATATCTTGTAGTGTTTTATTAATTAAATCTTATATAAAATTTCTGGTTCAAATAAGTCTTCAATATCAGCATTTTTAAGTGTATTATCAACAAATTCATTTAATAAGATCAACTTGTTCTTCATTATCCTATTTTTTTATTAAATTTTCAATTTTTGGTCTTTCAGCATTAGAATAATCCCTAACCACAACAATATTAAGTTGATTTGCACCTAATAAAGAAATAAATGTACATAATTTATCTGCTCCTCCAACAGGTATGATTACCCATTTTGAATCTAATTTATGATCTTCTTCAACAAGTTCTGACATTATCCGAAAGATAAATCAAATCAGAAGGCCCTTCAACTAAAATGCAATTTGGTGCAATAAATAGAGTTTGAGCTAATTCATAACCAAGAGCAGATTGTAATGGAAAAATTGTATCTTTATCAGTTAAAAAAATATCTTCACTTACTACTGTTCTCTTTTTATCATGATCTTCAACAGTTCTAACATTCTTCTAATTTTGATGGATCAATCATAAAAGGGGAATGAGTTGTGTAAATTACTTGATGATTTGAAGCTAATTTTTCATTAATGAATTTAAGAAAATCATTCTGTGCTTTTGCATGTAAACTTAAACCAGGTTCATCAAGTAAAAGAATTAAAGAATTTTTTTATCATTTTCAAATTTTGAAAAATAAGCCAGAAAAGAGAAAAACCAAACGAAACCTCTCGATCTTTCATTAAAAGCGACTGATACTCGATGTCGAGTATTTTTATTCGAATATGCAAAACAGAACCAGTATTAAATGGAGGATCATCCCCTGGTTTTCCTGGTGCAATTTCAATATTCACTTCTAAATTCTGATTCTGACTCCAATATTCAAAAACCTTATCGGTAATTTCTATTGAACAAGCTTCTAAGGTCGCTTTTAATTCTTCATATTTTTTTGGTTTTTTAAGAGAACTAATTCTGTTTCTGCTTGATTTAACAGAGCGATCAAGGTTTGATCAGAATTTGTTAGTTTATTATTATTTTTCCTTTGGATAATTTGCTCAATAGAGACTTTACCTTGAAGAATGTAATATTCACTAAAATAAAGAAATTTTGGAATAATTGATGAAAGAAACTCTTTGATTTTTGTATCAATATCTCCAAATTTTTCATTGATTTCTTTTAAAAAGGATGAATATTTATCTTTCTTATCAAATTTGTCTACGATATCTAAGATTTCTTTAACTTCTTGATAATCATTTATATTTTTACTTAATTCTTCAGGAAAATCTGATCGATTTATTATTTCTTTGATAATTTCGGTTTGATCTAACTCAAATTCATAATGCAATTCATTTTCATAGCCTTTTGATAAAACTAATCGATCATCTTTTATTTTTACTCTGAATTTTTCAAAAATCTCTCTAATTTCATGTTTGTCTAATAAAAACTCTGCATATATTACAATTTTCTTCGATTTATTTCTATTGTATTCTGCCAAAATCTACGCGGATATTCCATAGTTGAATCATAGTCATCTTTTATAACCGGATTTAATTTATAGAGCGCTTGCAAAAAGCAGTTTTTCCTGATTCATTCTTTCCTACCAAACAAGTTATATTATTAATTTTTACTATTTGTGAATTCTCAATTGATTTAAAATTAGTTATTTTGACTTTATCTAACTTCATTAATTATTAAATAATAAAAACTCTTATTAAATATATAACCTTGACATAATACTAGATTTATAAATTATTATTATTCAATTAATAGATACAAAAATTAGTATAAATTAATTATCTAAAATATAACCAATAATAAAAAGAAAAAGAAAAAATCTATGGATAGATTCCGCGCATTTCAATTGCTTTAGCCACACGATGCACTGCTACGAAATATGCTGCCATACGATAGGTTACTTTTCTCTCTTCTACTAATTTTTGAACATCCTCGAAAGCACGCAGCAAAATTTTATCTAATTCTTCATTTACACGATCTAAATCCCAAAATAATGCCATCCGATCTTGCACCCATTCAAAATATGAGCAGGTAACACCACCAGCGTTAGCTAAAATATCTGGAACAACATCAATTCCACGTTCAGCTAAAATTTTATCGGCTTCAGGGGTTGTTGGTCCGTTTGCACCTTCGACAACCACTTTACAACGCAGTTTACCAGCATTTTCAGGAGTTATTTGATTTTCTAAAGCACATGGCGCTAAAATTGTACATTCTAATTCCAAAAGTTCTTCATTGGTTATTCTTTGGGCGTTTTCATATCCCTCCAAAGTTCGATGGGCAGGATCAGAAATATAAGCGAAAATCTCATCGACATCTAAGCCATCTGGTTTATAATATCCCCCAGAAATATCAGATACTGCAATCACCTTATAACCGTATTCTTTAGCGGTTAAAGCGGTGTATTGACCTACATTTCCAAACCCTTGAATAACTATTGTTGATTCTTCAGGTTTCATGCCATGACGTTTAGCATACTCGTGTGCAATGAATGCTACACCATGTCCTGTTGCTTGTGTTCGCCCCAATGACCCACCAATTTCAACGGGTTTTCCAGTACAAACACCATGAACAACATGACCTTTTTGCATGGAATAGGTGTCCATCATCCATCCCATTTCTCGTGAACCCGTATTCATATCGGGTGCTGGAATATCTGTTTCTGGGCCGATTACGTTAATAATATTTGCAGTGAATCGTCGTGTCAAGCGTTCAAGTTCGGCTTGAGACAATTTTCGAGGGTCTACACGGACACCTCCTTTTGCACCACCATATGGAATTCCAACACAGGCACATTTCCAAGTCATCCACATTGCGAGTGCTTTAACTTCATCCATGTCTACATTTGGAGCATATCGGATTCCACCTTTGCCAGGACCACGAGCAGAATTATGAAGGACACGAAAGCCTTCAAACACTTTAAGATGGCCGTTATCCATTCTTACTGGAACGGCGACTTGAACCATTCGAGTAGGATGAGAAAGATAAGTATAAATATCTTCATTAATACCCATTGCGTCGCAAGCGAGTCGCAATTGTTTAAGGGCGTTTTGAAAGGGATTGGTTTCGGTTGACATAATATTCATTTCCTAAATGTTGATGAGCGATCATGATTGAGCGAATGATCATGATGATCTTGATGATCATATAAAGATATGTATAAGAGCTATTTACATGTGATCAAAGTGGGAAGCAAAATGTCGTAAAAGTGAAAAACGGTGCATGAAAAGGGAAATGTGTGGGTAAGTCTAAGAGTGATTTGATTATAGAGAAAGTAGTATGTTCAAGAAAATTAAAATAAAAAAATAAAAGAACTGTCCACACTGATACTATAACTCTTCCATCCCAATTTGCTGAGCATTTGCATAATGTGCCTTTGGATCTGCCCTAAATTCGGAAACGTAATAGACTGTGCCAAATATTTTTGTATTTGGGCCCAAATAAACTCGTTCAGCCCGTAAATCACCATCAACATATGTATCTTCTATGTCAATTTCATGAACAGCAATAATCGAACCATGAATTTTTGATACTTTATTAGAACGATGAAATTTAAAACCTATAACATTAGCACCAATAAACACTTTGCTTGCTTCAATATTTTCCATAACTTCAATTTTTCCAGTTATTTCTACTGCGTTATTCGAAAGAAGTGTTTTTCCAATTGAAGCATTACTAGAAAATTTAGCCCCAGCATCAGCTACTACTTTTCCTCCAGCACTGAAATTACTAGAAGCATGGAGATAACCGCTGACTAAAACATTTTCATTAATTGTAGCAGAACTACTAAACTTAGCATCTTCATCAACTTGAACTGAACCGCGGCAATTAAAGGAACTTGAAGCTTTTAATCCGCCGCCAATAACGCAATCTCCTTCAATATGAGCCGAACTACTAAATTTAGCATCTCCATCTGAAGTAAGTAATCCTCCTGTTAAGAAGGTGGAGCTGACATGAAGTTCTCCAACAATTACTTCTTCACCGATTTTTGCGGAACTGGAGAAATGCGCTTCTTCTTCAACTGACAATCGCCCTTTGCACTGAAAAGAGCTTGAAGATTTTAAATTTTCTCCAACAATCACATTTCCACCAACTTTTACACTGGATGAAAATTTGGCATCTTCTTCACTTTGAACTGTTCCATCAACTTTAAAAGAACCAGAAGAAGAAATACCTTCTAATGCAATCAGATTCCCACCGATATGCACACTTCCACTGGCTTTAAAGAAATGACATTCGATATCACCATCTGAACGGCAGCTGCCGCTCACTTTAATATCCCTATTATATCGTCCAGGAGGGATATTAACACCTCCACTAATTTTCATAGGAGGCTCTTTTTGATTTAATTCTTCATTATATTCATCATGCATGATTATCACATCCGATCAATTAACCGATGAAATGTTTCAATCACTTCTTCGGGTTTACTTTTGTATTTAAAAACATCTGATTCTAGTTTTCCATCAATTCCTTCTGCTACAAGTTCATATATTAAATTTTCTGCGTCTTCTGGAGTCTGTTTAAGTGCTTGAGCCAATTTATCAATGGGAATACCATTTTGAATTCGAATTAATCCTGTAATACGTTTTTTCAAGCGTTCTTTTTCTTGAATTGAAAGTCTTCCACCAGAATAGGATTTTTCAGCGGAAGAACGAATAGGTTGCGTGGAGGATGATATGTTAGCATTAAAATTAGAAGACTTTGAATTACGGCTCGGAATACCTGATTCAGAATTTGTAGATGAAGGGGAAAATGGATATGAATTTTGAATTTGGGTTTCAACAAATTTTGACATTTTTTTCCCAAATTTGCCTATTTTTTTACCCACTGTTCCCAAATCTTTATCTAATCCTTCTAAAGATTTCATACCTTGTTTAAATTCTTCCATGGCATCTCGTATCATTTCAGAAACAGAGATTCCTAATTCATCAGCTAATTGCTTCCAATCATCTTTCATATTTTCTGGAAGAGTGAAATTTATACGAACTTTTTTATTTCTTTCTCTTTCTTGTTGCGTGCGGGCTTTGATTTGGGCAATATTTAATCGAGTAGTTGTTTTTTCTACTGCAATCTTCAATTTTCCCATCATTGAGGCCATTTTATCTAATTTATTATCCAATTTTTTTCTAGCATTTTCAGCAATTGAACGAGCTCGTAAGGCTTCTTTCTGGATGGCAGGATCTTGAGTTGCCGTAGCTTTATCATATAGATTAGCTGCAATAGCGGCTTTATCTAAAAACTTAGCAAGAAATTCACGAACTTCATCTTGAAATTCAATAGTTTCTTCATGAAGGTCCATGGCATCAACTAATTTATCTATTACATCTTCAGCAGCATCAGGTGCGATTTTTTCTATTTCTTTTGAATCTTCTTTAATAGAGTATAATAAGTCTTCTAACTGAGCAAGTTCTGCTGAAAATTGTTCAAACAAGGATTCTTCTTCAAACATAAGACATCACAAATGGTTTTATTAGGGGAAATAGAAAATGCGATTATTTTAGAAGTGTTATGATAGGAATATTTCATTGGAAATTTGGTAATAATTATTTGAGATTTTACCTGTAAAGGATCAGTATGTAATTAATTAAAGTATTAATAACTCAAATCTGTTTGAAAACAATCGTGTCCATAATAGTATTTTTCATTGGGATACTTCTTTATTTTTTTAAACATAATAATCACATTTTCAGTGTGTATTAATTAATATATAGTGTGTATCAATATTTAAATCTTTGGTAGTATGTATTTTATGGTGATGTTTTTGTCGGGTATTTTTTGATTTTTCTACAATAACTGAATTTCTCGATGTGTATCGATTTGATGTAAATAAAAAGATCTAAACTTTGCATTGAATTACGTTAATTTTAGACAGAATTTTCAATATTAATTGCTAATTGATTATCAGAATTAGCCAGGATTGACCGATTAACCAATATCTTCACCCAAGCAATTCCAAATCAGTGCAAAATTATACATAAGGACCTTTGAGTAATGTTGGATTATAAGTGGTTCAAAAGTGGTCTTTCATATCTTCTGAAAAGTATACAAAAGCAGTCTTCCATAGAAGGATAAATTTAATAATTTGAAATCTAATATTCTTGTGATGGAAAAAGAAACTGCATTTAAATATATTATATTAGAATTCCAAAATCAAAAACTTCCCAGAATATATAAAAGAGATTATGATCTTCCAACTACAGATAAAATAATAACAATTATTGGTATTCGGCGTTCAGGAAAAACCTTTTTCCTTTACCAACAAATAAAAAAATTACTTGATCAAGGAATATCTAAAGATAGAATCGTTTATATCAATTTTGAAGACGATAGATTATTTCCAATTAAAATAGACGATATGAACTCATTTTTAGAGGCTTATTTTAAACTTTATCCCGAAAATAAGAATATAAAGAAATATTTCTTTTTTGATGAAATACAAGTTGTTCCTCATTGGGAGTTATTTATACGAAGATTATATGATAAAGAAAAAGTAAATATTTTCATAACAGGATCTACTTCAAAGATTTCATTAAAAGAAATTTCAACAGAACTTCGCGGTAGAACAATCCCTATTACATTCTATCCTTTAAATTTTAAAGAATTTCTTCATTTTCATAATGTAATTCTAAAAAATAATTTAAAATATAACGATCAGAGATATCAAGTTAAAAAACACTTTGAAGAATATCTTTTTGAAGGGGGGTTTCCAGAAGTTGTTCTTTCAAACGAATTAAAATCAGAAATATTGCACACATATTATGAAATGATAGTGTATAGAGACATAGTTGAGCAATATTCAATCAGAAACACTTTAGCACTAAAATACTTAATTAAGTACCTCCTAACCAATATTGGGAATATCTTTAGTATAAATAAATATTATAATATTTTACATCAACAAATAAAAATCAGCAAGGAAACCTTAATTGAATATACAAATTATCTAATTGAAACAAATTTCATCTTTTTATTACGTTTTTTCAGTTATTCTATAAAACAACAGCAAGTAAATTCGCCCAAAGTGTACTGTATTGATAATGGTTTGCGTAATAACATTGCATTCACTTTTTCAAATGATGAAGGAAGATTGGCGGAAAATTTAGTTTTTCTTTATCTTTCTAAAAAATACAGAGATATTTTCTATTGGAAAGGGAAAAATGAAGTTGATTTTGTTGTTTTATTACCTGAAAATAAGATTATGCTAATAAATGTCTTTTATTCAGATGAAGAATTTGCTGAGCGGGAATTTAAAGGTTTTGAAGAATTTATAAAGAAATTTCCAGAAAAAAAATGTAAAACCCTGATCATAACAAAGAATCAAACAGGTTACAAAAATCAAGTTAAATTTAAACCATTATGGGAATGGGTGCTTGAAATTTAAAAAAAAAAATAATATAATATTTATGATAAAGTTTTTAGTCGAAAATTTAGTGCAACAACTTAATTTCATTTCAACTCCTTTGATCTACGGTTAACTTTAAGAGCCACAACCAAAAGACCAAAGCTTAAAAGCCAGTAAGTGGTATATCCTGGAATAAAATCAGGAAGCTCAAATGGATTATAATCCGATTTAATATGTATTGCTTTTGATAATATCGCTTCTCCTTGATCATATCCATCAAAAGCAATAACTTTCACCAAATATTCACCTTCAGGAATATTGGTGGTGTTCCATTTATATACTTCTACACTCAGACCTTGCACAATTGATATCCAATTTTGCCCATTATCTGGACTATAATAAAGATCGTATGTCAAAGGATCATTGTCTACATCTGTTCCATGCCACGATATTGTAAATTCTCCAGAGATTTCTTCTCCTCCGACAGGATAAATAAGTTCCACAACGGGAGGATCATTTAAGTTAACTTCCCAGCGAAATTGAGCAGAACTCCAACTTCCATGAATATTTTGGGCATATACTGTTAATATATAAACACCTTCTATTCCTGGAATTGGTAATAAAGTGGTTGTATTTTCTTCCCCATTCCAGCTATAAAGAACTATAACAGGATCTTCTGAGAAAACAATTACAACATTTGTTTCATCTTTTAAAATACTATTATTTTCGGGTGAAACAAGGTTAATTTCGATTAATGGATTAGATATAAAGAAAGTGAAACTTTGCTGTAGTTTATTACCTAAGTTATCCACTAGAAAAACATTCAAAGTATGAACACCATCTAAAATTGGCGTTATAGGCATTTCAGATAAGGAAACAGTTTGATTTTCACCACCATCCCAATTATATACATAAGTACCGTCTGTACCTAAAATTGTCATGTTAATTTGCATATTACTCCTTAATATTGATCCTTCAGTAGGAGAATTTAATATTAATATCAAAGGATCATCTGTAACGAAATAATACCGTGTATGATTCCTATTAGGTACGAAATCTTCTACATATACATCAAGATAGTGAATTCCATCTCCAATCGGTAGATATGGATTAGTTGTAAAATTTTCTCTTCCATCCCAAGCATAAGAAATATATTGAACTGGTTCAGAAAAGGTAATATTTATGAAATACCCACTTTCATGAGTAGAGTTGTTTTCAGGATCAACCAAAATGATGTTGGGGGCAAAATCATCCACAATAAATGAAAACTGCTCATGATTCCAATTTCCCATGGAAGAATTTGTCCAAATATCCAAAATATGTAAACCTTGCGTTGAAGGTAATGGTGGCAAAGTGGTTGAATTTGGTGATCCATCCCATGAAAAGAATAAATCACTAGGTGTATCACTAAATTCAATAACAATTTCTGTCCCACTATTAATGTAACTGTTATTCTCAGGGGACATAAGATATATTAAAACAACAGAATCATCAACAATGAACGTGTATCGAGTATGATACCAATTTCCAATAGAATCACATGTATAAATATCAAGATAATGTAAACCATCTCCAATCGGAACATATTGCAAGATTGTTGTATTCAAACCACCATCCCATGCATAAAATACAAGTTGGGGTGGTTCTGAAAATTCAAACTCTAACAATATTCCGCTTGAAATTCTGCTGTTGTTTTCTATATTATAAGGCCCAACAAGAATTGGATATACAGGTGTGTTATCAATACCGATGTTAAATCTAATTTCAGTCATTCTGTGGTGAATATCATAGCTCTGGATTGATAAAGTATATTGACCATCAACATAATCTTCAGTGTTTAAATCTACTAAATTACTAATGTTTCCATTTAACCAAAAATTATCGCTATCAACTTCTTCAAAATAAATTTGTGAATCATTAAGAAATACCGTAACATAATCAATTCCTCGATTATCTTCTGTAGAAATATTAATTTGTAAATTCTCATGATATATTGAATTATTTGTTATACCTAAAACAACTAAAGAAGGATTCTCCAAATCAGCGGGAAAATTTAATGGATCAGTTGGATCACCACCCCACCTAACTTCTTCTCCATCTCCATATCCATCTCCATCACTATCAGGATTGTTTGGATCTGTGAGATATACTTGTGTTTCAACATCATCACTGAGTCCATCGAAATCCATATCATCTCCGACTAATTTTGAAGTTGCATCCAATTGAATTTCACCAAATTGGGCATTTTGATTGTGTATTATAGAATTTTCGAAAGCTTTCAAAATTTTAACAAAGATAAAAATAAAAGTGACATCTGATTGATAAAGAATGATTTCATCCGCAGTGTTATTATATTCAGTTGATCCGGATGGTTCTTTGGTTATTGTTGCATCAGTAGATTGAAAAGTAACTTTAGGAGCCGCAGTCTGCCAATTTACTCGATAGATGTAGGTAGAACCTTGAAGATTACAAGAATTAAGCACGACTGAAACATTTTCAATAAAACGTGAAGAACCGTTCACAAGTAAATTCTCTGCATATAAAGAACTTTCTGAATAAGACATTTCATCTGAAGAAACATATAAATCTTTACAGGAACTGTTAAATATACTTAGAGTTGCGGATGAATAAATACTTAAGGTGTTAATTATGATCATATTTTGCAAATTCTGGGGGATAGGGGATGAAACATGACAATTATATACGGTTACATCATGAATATTAAAAGTTCTTCGAGAATAAAGGTTTAAACCATCCCCGCGGGAATATTCTAAATTTCCAGAGCTCCACTCATATAGAGTTAAATAACCAAAAGAAACATTAAAGAAAGTGAAGGTAGAATAATCGTTAAAATTAATATTATCATAAAAACTTGAATCGCTCACTTGTACACTAGCTCCATCGTAAAAATTATGATCATTCCACCCGATGGAATGTACATGCGAAATAATTAGAGTGCTGTTGTCATTACCGGTAATACTGTCTCCATGTGAAATCGCATTGAGGGTAACGGTTGAAAATTCGTTCAAGAATAATCGATTAAAAGATCCTTCATTTTGCATCAACAAAGTAGCTTCTCCATATATTTCAATATCTCCTGTCACAGTTACATTTGTGAGCGTAACCTGTGCTTGGTCAAAAATATAGATGTTTGAATAAACTTGAGATTCAAGAGAAATTATATCTGCACCACCAATAAAATAATTTCCATTGATCAGTTGGGTACCACCTTCTTGAATATTTCCTGTACCATCAACATCATTATAAACATCATAAGATGAAACAATTAATGTCACAGAAGAATATGAAGAGAGTTCCAGAATCTTAACATGCATAAAAATTAAAGTCACACTTGAACCAACAATTTTCAATTCATCTGCAGTGTTATTGTATTCAGTTGATCCGGATGGCTCTTTGGTGATGGTTGCATCAGTAGATTGAAAAGTAACTTTAGGAGCCGCAGTCTGCCAATTTACTCGATAGATGTAGGTAGAACCTTGAAGATTACAAGAATTAAGCACGACTGAAACATTTTCAATAAAACGTGAAGAACCGTTCACAAGTAAATTCTCTGCATATAAAGAACTTTCTGAATAAGACATTTCATCTGAAGAAACATATAAATCTTTACAGGAACTGTTAAATATACTTAGAGTTGCGGATGAATAAATACTTAAGGTGTTAATTATGATCATATTTTGCAAATTCTGGGGGATAGGGGATGAAACATGACAATTATATACGGTTACATCATGAATATTAAAAGTTCTTCGAGAATAAAGGTTTAAACCATCCCCGCGGGAATATTCTAAATTTCCAGAGCTCCACTCATATAGAGTTAAATAACCAAAAGAAACATTAAAGAAAGTGAAGGTAGAATAATCGTTAAAATTAATATTATCATAAAAACTTGAATCGCTCACTTGTACACTAGCTCCATCGTAAAAATTATGATCATTCCACCCGATGGAATGTACATGCGAAATAATTAGAGTGCTGTTGTCATTACCGGTAATACTGTCTCCATGTGAAATCGCATTGAGGGTAACGTTGAAAATTCGTTCAAGAATAATCGATTAAAAGATCCTTCATTTTGCATCAACAAAGTAGCTTCTCCATATATTTCAATATCTCCTGTCACAGTTACATTTGTGAGCGTAACCTGTGCTTGGTCAAAAATATAGATGTTTGAATAAACTTGAGATTCAAGAGAAATTATATCTGCACCACCAATAAAATAATTTCCATTGATCAGTTGGGTACCACCTTCTTGAATATTTCCTGTACCATCAATATTATTATAAACATCATAAGATGAAACAATTAATGTCACAGAAGAATATGAAGAGAGTTCCAGAATCTTAACATGCATAAAAATTAAAGTCACACTTGAACCAACAATTTTCAATTCATCTGCAGTGTTATTATAGCTGTTTGATCCAGATGGTTCTTTGGTTATTGTTGCATCAGTAGATTGAAAAGTAACTTTAGGAGCCGCAGTCTGCCAATTTACTCGATAAATATAGGTAGAACCTTGAAGATTACAAGAATTAAGCACGACTGAAACATTTTCAATAAAACGTGAAGAACCGTTCACAAGTAAATTCTCTGCATATAAAGAACTTTCTGAATAAGACATATCATCTGAAGAAACATATAAATCTTTACAGGAACTGTTAAATATACTTAGAGTTGCGGATGAATAAATACTTAAGGTGTTAATTATGATCATATTTTGCAAATTCTGGGGGATAGGGGATGAAACATGACAATTATATACGGTTACATCATGAATATTAAAAGTTCTTCGAGAATAAAGGTTTAAACCATCCCCGCGGGAATATTCTAAATTTCCAGAGCTCCACTCATATAGAGTTAAATAACCAAAAGAAACATTAAAGAAAGTGAAGGTAGAATAATCGTTAAAATTAATATTATCATAAAAACTTGAATCGCTCACTTGTACACTAGCTCCATCGTAAAAATTATGATCATTCCACCCGATGGAATGTACATGCGAAATAATTAGAGTGCTGTTGTCATTACCGGTAATACTGTCTCCATGTGAAATCGCATTGAGGGTAACGGTTGAAAATTCGTTCAAGAATAATCGATTAAAAGATCCTTCATTTTGCATCAACAAAGTAGCTTCTCCATATATTTCAATATCTCCTGTCACAGTTACATTTGTGAGCGTAACCTGTGCTTGGTCAAAAATATAGATGTTTGAGTATGATGCATCAGAAATATCTACAATATCATCATTACTGATGAATAGATCGCCATCCATACTTCTAATATCTTGATAATTTATTTTATCAATATTTTCTTGAGAAATATTATTTTCAATCCCACTTTTTGTATGTTCATTATTTTCATTATAATCTTTGAAATCGACCGATGGAATATTTCCCTGCTGAATTATCCCAATAATGAAAATCCCTATTACAACGGAAATAAAAATATACCTAAACAATTTTTTTTTTATCATTTGAAATCTCATCTTTAAAGAAAATGTTATATTTGTTGTCTTAAATCATAAAATGTGATTTAATGCTTAACATTGATTATTTTTCTATTTAAACATTATTGATTGTGAGTTTTCTAAGATGTTTGAATTAATACGATTATGATTTCATATTTATTTCAAATAGTGTAATATTATTTACATTTTTTTCATCAAGAAAATAACTTTTCAATTTTTCTTCTAATTTAATCAAGTAGAAGTTCAATTTTTCATTTAATTATAACTTTTGAGAATGAAATGAAATTATTGAAGAACATTAGTATTAATAGAATAAATCGAAGTAAGATTTTTCTAAAATCAATAAAAATCGGATCGTTTTAATAACAAGCCAAAATATTGAATCTTTTTATCACATGATGTAATTTTATTTACTACCTTGCACATTAATCCATGACTTTTATGGCTCTTTACGACGCTGATCTACATCTTCATTCCCCTTATTCTATTGCAGTCTCCAAGAATATTTCATTGGAAACGTTAAATAAAACGGCTGAAATAAAAGGAATTGATATTTTAGGAACGGGAGATATCACGCAACCCAATTGGCGCAACTACATGCGCGAGAACTTGAAAAAATCAGATGGATCATGGAAATTTAAGAAGACTTCATTCATTCTTCAAACAGAATTAGAAGATAATGAATCAATTCATCAATTAATTTTGTTGCCGGATTTCTCGTCTGTGGATGCATTGGTTGAAAAGATTAGACCATATGTAAAGAATATTGATGGAAGATGGTCAGGTCGACCGCATGTACACCGAACACCAGAAGAATTGGTTGAAATTGTTTCAGATGTAAACGGTCTAATTGGTCCTGCTCATGCTTTCACACCATTTAAATCGATTTTTCGACAAGGAAAATTTAATTTATTACGAGAAGCTTATGGAACAGCTGTGAAAAAGTTAGCATTTTTAGAATTAGGTTTATCTGCTGACTCATACCTCGCCGATAGAATGGAAGAACTTCAAAATATTACATTCCTCAGCAACAGTGATGCGCATTCTGAAGGACTAGATGCAGTAGGCAGAGAATTTAATAGATTTTTCATTGAAGAACCTACATTTAATGAAATAGAAAAAGCACTTTTCCGAAAAGGAAATCGTAAAGTAAATTTAAATTTGGGTTTGGATCCTCGCTTAGGAAAATATTATCAGATGTTTTGCTCAAAATGTCGTAGAAGAGTTTTAAGATCAATTCAGATTAAAAATCAAAACAAAGAAATGTCAGAGAAGAAAAAAGCAGTTTCAAATTATTTGAATATTTTTGGATTTCCTTTGAAATCTTGGGATGATACATTCTTATATTACGAATTTCCAACTAAACAAAGAGAACAACAATTTCTAAAGTTAGTAGCAAAGAAAAAAATTGAATGTGAGGCTTGTCGAAAAACAATTTGCAATGACCCAAAACACAAGAAAAATAGTAAGATCCCACATCTTCAACTGGGAGTTAGTGAGCGTATCAATGATCTCGCAACTTGGGACAAACCTCATCACCCCAAACATCGACCTCCCTATCTTCGGATGATTCCCTTAATTGAAATACTTGCGAAAATTTTCAAAATTAAAACACTTAAATCAAAAACCCTCCTTCAACATTATCAAAATCTCATTTCTGAATACGGAAATGAATTTTATATAATTATTGATTTAGATTTAGAAAGTGCTAAAAAAAAGTTCAAAGCAAGCCCTTATGAGAAAGTATTCAGAACGATTCAAGCATTTAGAAATGATGAAATCACCATCACTCCAGGGGGAGGGGGGAAATTCGGGGAAATTAGTTTATAAATTATGAATAATAAAACTAATCAACACTAAGAATCAAAGGATTATTTTTAAATAGGAATAAGTAAATCCTTAGCATTATTTCCAACGACTATTTGAAGAAAAACATGAGTAGATGGAAAGGAGCCTATAACCAATTCAAGATTTCCACGAATTCGAACTTTTTCTAATAGCCTAACATTTTCTGTAAAACGCCCTCTAAGGGTAAAAACTTGCTGAATGTTTTCTAACTTAATCCCAAAGTTATCGAGAATTTGCTGCTTTTTAGAATTAATATTAGGCGGATGAATAATTCGTACATTTCCTAATTCAACTTTACATGGTGTAATCCACCAGTACTCATCCCCTATTACTTGAGCCTGCACTTCAATTATTCCAAATGTTTGGATTTTCTGGGATTCAAATTGATTAATTTTTGCATACGATTCACGATTTTCAAATTCAAAGTAGCGAATAAAAAATTCTCGATTTCTAAAAAAACCTTGATGTAATTTCCGTAATTCAATATGAACAAATGAATGAAAAGGAATATGATGCGCAGGAACCCTTAGATCATAAAGCTTCTCCAATTCTTTTATGGAATATCCTCTTAATCTTGAATTATACTTATCCTTCTCTTCTCGAAAAAGATTTGAAAGATAATTTCTCACCCGCAGGCCGGCATCGAAACCATAGATAATTAGATCAATATCTGAATCTTCATCATTCATCCCAATTAGACAAGATCCTGTAACTCCAAAATGATTCTGATTCAATCCGGTATTTTCACATAATTCATGGATAAAATCGATTGCATCTTTAAGAACATCATTTGATTTAGCATTCTTTTTAGAATTAATATTCTTTTCATTTATTAATTGGTTAATTTCTTCAGATGTAAATTCTTTTGAATTTATTCGGAAATCATTTAATGCCATTGATTCAGGACGGTAATGTTTTCGAATTAAAGAATATGAAACTTGTGGAATCAGAAAATCACGATTCTGGTGAGAAAGTGGGATGTGTGGATATAATAATTGAAGAATTTCGAATTTTGCGGCTAAAGATTTCAACTTATAAAAAAAATTGGAATTAATTATTCGAAATTTAGGATAAAAAAGCTTTTTAATTTTTGTTTTGTCGATATTTTTTATCTTAATTTGAGGAATATAACGGGGAAGTGCAACTACAGCACCTTTAGGATGTTGAAAACCTTTCACTTCAAAAAAACTTCCATCAATTAACTCAATAAAGTCTCCTTCCAGAAATATGCTCATTTTTTTCCTTAATTTTATTTGGAATCAAACATTTATCAAAATAATGAAAATGGAGAATCTTATCCGAGAGATGCTTATTGAATTAGGAGAAGATCCAGATAGAGAAGGATTACTGAAAACTCCAGAGCGAACAGCGAAAGCTATGAAATTTTTGACCCAAGGATATACACAAGATATTAATGAAGTAATTAATGGTGCTCTTTTTGAAAGTGAATCTGATGAGATGATTATTGTAAAAAATATTGAAGTTTATTCAATGTGCGAACACCATATGCTTCCATTTATTGGAAAATGTCATTTAGGATACATCCCAAATGGTAAAATTATTGGTTTATCAAAAATTGCTCGAATAGTTGATGTATTTGCTCGACGATTACAAATCCAGGAAAGGCTTACTAAGCAAATTGCAGATGCAGTTATGAAATACACAGGTGCAATGGGAGTAGGTGTTGTAATCGAAGCTCAACACTTGTGCATGATGATGCGAGGTGTTGAAAAACAGAATTCAGTAATGACCACTTCATCAATGACAGGAGTTTTTCGAAAAGATCCAAAAACTCGAACAGAATTTCTAAGTTTAATTCAAAAATAAATAGAGAATAATTTAGCAACTAAGAAATACTTCACTTGTCATTCTCATATTTATCTAATTCTTCTTTCTTTTTTCATTTCTGATGATAGTTTTTTATCCATTTTAATGAATGATCAATAAATTCAGTTAAATGTTCGCCTTGAAACTCATGGGTAGCCCCTTTTACTTCGATATACTTCTGCTCAGTTTTATTAGGAAGAAGAGAATATGCTTTACGCGTCCATTTTGGTAACACACCATTATCTGCATCTCCTTGTATGATTAAACAAGATTCAGTAAAATTCTGTAACCGTTTCTCAATATCTATTGCCCAAATGGTATCTAAAAAGGATTTTTCAAGTATTAATGGTTCATTATTAGCAGAAGGAATAGTTATTGGTTTTCGACTGAACATAGCTGCAATTCTCATGAAAAAACCTTTCTTTCCAATGATCTTTCTCATGTAAAAGGCAGGTGCCCAAAAGACGGTCGTAATTCGTTCAGGAATATTGGCTAACAAAGATGTTAGACCTCCAAAACTTAAACCAATAATGCTTATTTTAGTAAAACCTTGACTCTTACTCCATGAAAATACAGATTCGAGATCTTTTACTTGCTGAGTAATTGTTATAGGTATTCTTGGGTTTTTTCCTGAACCTGAAAAATCAAAAGTAAGTGCAGCAAAACCTATTTCAGTAAATTTTTCTGCCGTGGCTGGAAAACGTCCCCATTCATTCTGATCACCGGTGAAACCATGGCAAAGTATTACAAGATCAGTTGGAGATGAGTCATCTTCTGGCAAATATAAAATTCCACCTAAAGTCTGCTGATTGGTAGGTAATTGAATTTTTCTTTGTTTCATAAAATCATTTCCGTTAATTTACAATTGAATTAACTTATATTTGAAAATTATTTTTGTATCTTCGATCTATCAATTAATTCGATAAAAATGCATGAAAAGACTAATTTTGCTCAAATGAAGTACCGAATTTTAAGGCTAACTCTGCTCGGTAAAGCTCTTTTCCCAAATAAGCCGCATGATCCAATCGACTAACAAGATTTTTCTTTAAAATATTTTTATAGAGTGATTCAGCATTATTACCAATAAAAATTCGTGGTTTTTCATTATAATTAGTGTAATGTACAGCAACTATCTGATTATTGTCAAGATCGACATATATTTTAAAAAATCCTGAGGGGTCCATCTTTGCATCTGTGATATTGGGTGAAATTGAGAAAATTTCAGCTTTTTGCTTATTTTTCCCCTCTTGATTTTGAAATAACATGGAAGGAACAGGAGTGTATTCCCTCTTGGATTTGAAAGAAAATGCATTAATTCCCAAATTTATTGGAGGTGCTTTATTTACTTTCGCTAAAAACATTAAGTTAGAACTTTTTTGAAATTCTGATATAACCAAATGGCATTTTTTGGAATATTCTGTTAAAAGAACGCCTGAAATCTGCAGTTCTGTAAACAATGAAGAAAGCAAGGCAGTAATTCCCGGAGAATCTGCATCCATCAATTCGATTACATTACTTGCGCCTGCAAATAATTGGGGAATTGGAAAATTGTTAAGATGATAAAAACTTGATTTATTCTTTTCAATTTTTAATTGGATTGGATTTGATTTATTCAAATTTGAATTATTTTGTTGTATATTATCTTGTTTTGAATGATTTTGATTTGAATCATTAAAATTTATTTGTTCTGAATTTGGATCATCTTGATTTTGAAGATTGTTAATTAAATACCGAAGAACCCAATATCGTTGGAGTGAAATAACTAAACCTGGTCTAATTGGCGTGCTTAACAAAGGATCTAAAAGAATTTTCTTAAATCCATAAGAACTAACCTGAATATAAAAGGCTAATAACATTTTCAAATACGAGGATTCTAATGGGGCTAATTGCTTAAAATCAAATGGAAATTCTAAATCCAAATCACTATAATCGAATTTATAATCAGAAGGAGAGAATTCTGGCGGAATAAGGCAAACTACAGTAATATCTTTAGGTATATCTTTCAATTGATCAAAATTATTCGGTGTTAAATTTAAAACCATAGATGCCCCATATTTTACTGCAGTGCGTATTTCTGAGGCATTTCCACTGTCAATTGAAAAAGGAACGGCATATTTTTTTCTTAATTTGGGAAGAATCTCTTGAATTCGCGCACAATGATCCTCATAAGGCACACAACCTAAATCAATTATATCAGCGCCATGTTCAATAAGTAATTCAATTTTTTTAAAGAGAAGGTCGTTTGAAAGAAGAGGAAAATCAACAATTTCACCTAAAACAACTGGTGGAAGATGGGGACTAAAAATAACATCAGGAAATTCAGATGAGAGTGAAAAGGAAGGACTAAGGGAGCCACTTTTTAGTGATTTGAGAACTTTTTTTATATGTTTATTAAAATTCTCTTGACCTAAGCTATAAGGTGTGAATTCTGCGAGTTTTAATGATTTTAGATCATTAATTGATGTCTGTTTTAATAATGCGGTAATTTGGGAAGCAAATTTTGGCCCTTTTATAATTGGAATGTGAATTGCTTCTTCTATCTTATTTGGATTCCATGGTATCAGCCCTGAAATCATTATCAGATCATATTTTTCTAAAGATATTTTCTGCAAACAGTTCAGAACAGATTGCGGTGAACTAAGCGAAATGACAGATACAGGACATTGATGGACAAAAAGTTGAAATCGATCATCCACGAATTGTTCATGTAAAGACTCTAATTGTGGAGCAGCTTCTTTTCCTGTTATTAAAAGAATCTTAGTAATACTCATATTAAAACCTTAATTTAATGGAAAATTTTCTTGAACTGCCTTACATAAATTTCGAGGGTTCTCAAATAAAGAAACTGTGGGAAATTTCCTTAAAGAACGCGCATTTTGGCTGTTAAAATTGTCAACGGTAATTTGTATTGTTTTTCCATTTGGAGTAATGGTTGAGATAATGCCAGGTATTAAATCACAAGGGACGGCATAAATTGGTCCATTTCCTTTAATCATTTGTGAAAAGATATTAGTTATTAATGAATCTGCTATTCCAACATTCATTTTCCCAACTGAATTAGCAGAAAGCGGACTTATTATTAATAAATCATAGGTATGAAGATTAAACTTAGCACAAATAGGAAATCCTGGTGGTTGATCTTGTTCACGATATATATGTTTAATCTGCTGTGGATGCGAAGACTGCAAGTTTTTTAAACGCTCATATAATCTATAAGTGTTTAATACTGTTTCAGCAGCTGAAGATAGAAAAAGATCAACTCTCAATCCCTTTTCAACTAATTCTGCAAAACAGTCTATACTCTCTTTTAAAAGATGTCCAGAACCAGTAATACCCCATGCTATTTTTTCATGTCCCATGATGAAATTTCACTGTACATTGATTTAAATATTTAGCTTTTTTTGGATTTGTGTTAATTAAAAAGAGATAAAGTGATAAAAAAGAAATAAGATTTGCTAAAAAGACATGAAAGATTAATTAAAATATTCACGTGCTTTTTGTTGCTGCAGAATAAATTTTGTAAATTCACTGCAAGAATATTTTTCATAATAATAGCTTTCCACTTATTGATACTTACTGAAATAATAATGTCCATTTTTATATGTAAAAAATGCAGAATTTTTTTGAATCGCCATTATACTTTTCTTCAAATTTTGCGTTTAAAAGAATTTCCTTGACAGCAATCAAAAGGATTTTATTTTACCTTCGTCAAACAAATCTTTTTATTACGGCCGTCAAAGAAAAAATATATGACAGAAATTAAGTCAAATGCATTTGAAACGGGGCGAACTTATTCAGAACTTCAAAAAATCATTCTTAAAATTCTTCTTGAAGGACCTTATCGGCAAAATGAACTGCAAACTGAACTTCAGAAACGTATGAATCGAAAGATTACACCTCAAAATCTTTCTTATCATCTAAATGTGTTAGGAAAAAAGCAATTAATCGAAAAAAAAATCATAGTGCAAATTGGAAATGCGCGCATTGATGAAATAAGAATAAATACAGGACATTTGTAAGAAATAAGGAGAATTTTAGGAATTGATATTCCAAATTATACGCTAATTACTGGTTTTGGAAAAATGACGTTAGGTCACCGAATTCCTGATATTGTTTTCAATGCGCTCAGACGCTTGAATTTTCCTATAACACGGATTGTATGCTTTACTACGCAAGATTCAAAAGTAATTCGTGATGCAAAAGAAAAGGAAGAAAAATTAATAAAAGTAGAAAAATATCATTATCAATACAGATACAGGGAAGATTTCT
Organism: Candidatus Harpocratesius repetitus; assembly: GCA_021498095.1. GTDB lineage: Archaea > Asgardarchaeota > Lokiarchaeia > Sigyniarchaeales > Promethearchaeaceae > Harpocratesius > Harpocratesius repetitus. Next base: position 3,467,132 of record JAIZWK010000001.1, read on the forward strand.
GCAATTTAGATTCAAAATTATATCAACATGATTTAGATCATATATTACGGGAAGAATTAAAAAGCGCCAACCTTATTCTGGATTTAACACCTATGTCAAAGCTTTTTTCCTTTTAAATGTTGGAACTCGCTAATCGATATCATTTACCCTGTTTTTTCTTAGGACAGGGAAAAAATGGCAAAGAATTGTTGATTTGGATGAGTGAAGTGAAGTTAGAAGGAACTATGAACACTGTGACAGTTCATTTAAATTCTTCAAAGGGAAAATAGATATCGTCGAGAATTGTTCCTTTTGTTTCAAATAATCCCATATGATCTAGGAGGTCTTGAACTGGCCCTCCCAGAATTCCTTCTGCAATAAGACAAGCACCTTGAGCCGCAGTTTTCGCTTGTTTTGAGTAAGATTTCAAGTAATCAAATTCAAATAAGGGGCTTTCACCTAATTTAAATAATTGAAGTCGTTTTTGAAGTTTCATTTTCAACCATTGAAGATCGACCCCTAAGCCAGTCAGTAGAACTAGAATTCGATAATTTGAAGAAGATCGATAAAAAGAAGAGATTTTTGTAAAGTGAAATGAGTCTGCAAGTTGGAGAAGTGCCTTCGCTATTTGTTCGATCAGTATTAATTTGATGGGAGAATTTTCTGCTAATTGCTTAAACATTTTATATCCAGGCAAATTAGCTTCTCTACTGCCATAATTAATCTTATCATCCTCATTCTTATTGTTTAAATATCCAAGAGCAAAAGATGATAACATTGAGTCAATTCCCCCCTGATAAATCGATTTTTTAGATTTGATATGATCTTTACCTAAGAATACCAGTTCAGAGTCCATTCTTCCCAAAGATTTAAATCCAATTAGATTGCTTCCACCAATACCATCAATAATTTTGCCATGTTCTACAGCAACAGCTGCAGAAAATCCACGTCCTATTTCTAGCATTATATAATTAATTTCTTGAAATTTAAGATCTTTTTCATTCGATATTTGGTGAATTCCCTGAACCACATTGCATACTTTATCTGCTGTTCCCATATCTATTATATTTATTTTTCGATAGCGCGGAACGGTTGAAAAATGCTTCACTCCAGGGATAATATAAATTGGTATTGAAAGTTCAATAGACACTTCTTTCAAAAGATAAAGAACTTGGCTTAAACCCATTATTGCTTGTTCCTTAGATGAATGTAGAGTAATTAAAGAAATTTCATGTTGTGAAATATTGGAAATATCCCTAAGTGGCAGACCAAATCCACTAGGAGCGGCAATTGCATCCAATGGAAGCTGTTCTTTAATTAAATTCACCACTAATTCAGGATTTGCTTTTATTGAAGAAGAAGAAAGAGTAAAATCGAAAAATACGACTCGTGAATCACCCTCAATCTCACATCCATAAAAATCCCATGAAACACTCCCTGGATCAACGCCCAACACACGCATGAAAATCAAAATAACTAGGGTTTGGAGATTTTTCAACTTTCCCGAAAATTCTTTTAGTTCAACAACATATATTAAATAAACATGAATGAACTCTCTTCATACAGAATACATGACGATTTACTCACTTTCAAGCCATTTATTAATTATGAATCAATTGTTTGTGTATATTTTCCCAATACAGAAAAAAAAATTAATGCCGCATGCATTGGTGTTCATTTTACCCCAACAAACGAAGTTTATATTCATGCATATGAAGATACACATACTAAAGAATTGTTAACTGTCGGAACTCGCTTTTCTATCAATTTTTCAGAAAATTTTTATGAATACGTTGTAGCTGCTTTAAGACGGAAAGATCATGATGAACCCATAGATGAACTACCAAGATCAGCCTTTTTAATAAGTGATTCTATACCTATTCTAAAAAGTGCATGGGCAGCGGTTGAATGTGAAGTATTGGCCCTGCCTTCATCTTTACTCGAAAAACCAGTATGCAAACGGAGAGAAATTCCAAATATTCGTGCTCGAATTATTAAAAAAGAGGTTTTTCGACTACCTGTATTATTCAATAATAGATCTATGAATCTATCAATTGAAGCACTAATATTAGTTACCAGAATTCCTATTTATGAAAAATATTCAAAAGAATTTAATGATACATTAAAAATATATAATATTATCAAACGAAAGATCATCAGTTGGCGGGACATGGAAAGATTTCATCAATCTTATGAGTTGATGGATAATTATTTGATTGAAAATGGTGTAAAACCACAAGAATTGTCTTTTTTTTAATTATTCGCTTGAAAAAAAAGAAGAATGAAGTGCTTATAATAAAAAGTAATTTAAAAAAAGATTTTCAAACAAGATCTAGCATATATTCGTCATATTCATCTCTATCACGCTTATTTGTATATATTTTAGCAGAAATTTTAGAATTGAGTTGAAAAACACTTGTATTAAATGTTATATGTGTTCCTTTTTTTGGAATGGGTGTTGGAGTGATGAATATCTGCTCATCCCATAATATGTTTAATGCACCATCAAGTGATTTCTCGGTATTTGGAAGCAGTACTTTGCTGCGATCCCAGCGTCTTTTAGTTGTTGAAACAGAACTGTCGGGAACGCGAATATCTGCAAATTTAGGAGCAATGTAATGATTAGGATGAAAAAAACGATCTTCAATTTCTGTTACCGCAAAATCATTACCTGTAATCTCAATATTTACTGCTCGATGTTCCTTAAGACTGACAATGTTATAACTTACCCCCCCAGTTCGAGGAGAAAAACCATGAGCCCGTTCTACAGCCTGCTCAATTGATTTTGATTCGAGCATCCACCTACCTAAAATAGTGCGAGGAATTCCCACAGCACCTACTGGATCGGGAACATAATTGCAGGTAATAATAATTCCATTGGAATTCATCCCATGCGAATAACCGGGAATGCAGCCAGGGTATGTATGGCAAAATATAGTCAAATCTTCACTTAGTTTCATCTGCAAATAATAAGAATTTTCACACATCACCTTGTTATGATCTTCGTTATGTGCCAATAATATTTCACTTTGAATGCCCTTTGGAGTAATTTTTTTTGTATTAAAAATTACTGTGGAACAATTTTCATGCTCAAACAGGTGAAATAAATTAATTAGCAAAATTTTTTGATAATCAATACCTGAACCATCTGAAATTCCACGAATCTCCTCTAAATACTGCGGAAAATGATTCTTGATTAATTCTTCTGCTGTTTTTACTTTTTGAGGGTTTCTATGATCAAACTTTTCTAAATTTTGTATTCGAATACTTTTTTGAAGCACATTATTTATTTGATTTCGAAAATTCTGTCCCATTTTAAATCCAATTTCATAATTAGAACCTTCTACTGTAAGAAATGGAAAAAACTTGAAAGATTGCTCAGTCATTAAATTAAATAACATAACTCTGAATTTGAAAGTTAACATTTAACATAATTTTCTCTCTAATAAATATAAATAGACAAAATAGTGAAGAGATACTATCATAATTGCGTTATACTTTTAATAAACATCATAGGATAATTTAAATCTGACATCCACTGGACTCGCCCAACTGCTTTCCAATTTCTATAAACAATTTCTACTTCTGCTTGAAGATTTTTACCCGAAACGTATGTATAATCATACTCGTTGGATTTAGTATAATGATGGCTCATACCTTCTTTTAAATCAGTAATTTCTACTTTAACTGATTTTACAAAAGGTTGACATTCAATTGAAGCTTTAATACCTTCAGCAATGCTTTTCTTTGTTTCTTCATCATTTTTTATAGGTGCACCGAAAACCAAATGAAAAAGTGCAGCTAATTTAATTCCCAACTCAAAGATTGCAATTTCTCTGTCTGTTACATCAGGAGAATGATAATCACGAGCTAATTCTTCCATAGTTAGTATTATTTATAATGAGATATAAAAGCCCCGCGATTATCTGGTAATGTTTCAAAGATTTCAAATTTAGGAGCATTCTGAAAATCTTTTAGAAAAGATTGAATGTGCTTCTTAAAACTCTCTAATTCAAATGATTTCTCTACAATTGTATAAAGAACCGGGCCAAAAGATGAAAGTCCTATTGGTATTTGATAAGAATTATAAATATCTGTAAGTAAAGAAGGTATTATTGTATGTTGAAGAGATAATTCAATTTTCTTAAAACCCATATTATTAATCGCCCAAATTCCATCAGCTAATACTGTCAAATTTTGCTGTAAAATTCCAGGAATTACTTGAAATAAAAGTCGATGAGCAATTTTCTCAACATCAGATTGCAGTATTGGAGTATAAACAGAAAAGATTGAAACTTCTTTTTTATTTGCGATTTCTTGAGATACTTTAGGAAGAAGTAAAATTATCTTCCACTTTTCTGGAAAATCAAGGTGGAAAAAAGGTAGAGCGGGAAATGTATTTGTGGCTGAAGAAGGTAAAAAATTCTGTTTTTCGGCTTGTGGTCCAAAAGTATGCCCCAAATCAAGGTGAAATCCTCCTTTTTCGAAAACTTGATAACCAATTCCAGAAGTGCCACCGCGTTGAACTAATTTTGTCAATTTTGAAACTGAAAAAGAAAGCTTGTAAATTTCGCATATTCCACGCGCAAGAGAAAGAAGGATTTGAGTTTTAGAGCCAAAACCTTTATGACTAGGGATAACTTGATTGATTCTCACAAAAAATGAGCGCGGAGATAAGGAATATTCCTTCTCTAATTGCTTTAAGACAAAGAATAACAAATCTTTATGATCATCATTACCTAAAAAATTCACTTTACTGCCTTTAAATTCAATTAGTTTAAATTCGTTTAAAGCTGACTCTGGAAATTTATCCCAAAACTCAATTTCTAAGTGTGGGTTTTGAATTCCAAAACCAAATCCTCCATCAATCCGACCCAAACTTCCATTTAGGTCAATTAAGGACATATGAATACGAGCGGGAGCATGAATCAAAAAATGCATTACACTGATTGTAATTAATGCAAAGTTTGATAAATTCATTTGCTTTTTTTTCAATAATTAGCTAAATTTATATGAAATAGTTGGCAAAACATGACCAATTTAGAGGGTATTGCGCGGAATTTACTTAGACAACAAAAATCACGTGAAGATATAATCGATCATCTTATTTCAGAATATAAAATCTTTAAAAACACTTCTTCAGAATATTTACGTCAGTTTGCTGAAGCAATTGTTGATGAAGTCGAAATATCTGAAAAAATTATCAAAGATGCAGAAAACAGAAAGAAAATCTCTCAACCAGAAATATTTGATGAAATAATCATTCCAATTCAAACTGAGGTTAGCATGGGCGAAGGAGGCGTAGGGTGTCGTGGAGAAGGTGATAATATTATTCATCACTATTTGTCAAAAATTAGTCGAACGGCAAACACCCCCTATATTTCCCCACTTTCTTTAGACGATGCAGGAGCAGTAAAAGTAAAAATTAATTTAACCAATTTTGAGGATTTAGATGATTCAGAAGGTTCTGATTTTTCAGAAATTTCAATAAATAAAGATATAGAAAAGAGAAAAAAAGCAAAGAAATTGCCTGAGCAATCTTCAAATAATACTTTAATTGTTGTTTCAAAAATGGAGGGAATGCATAGCCGTCTCAGTGATTTCCCGTTTTTAGCAGGATTTCATGTTACCCGCGCTATGCTTCGTGATCTTTATGTAAAAGGAGCCCAGCCGATTTCGATTATGGTTGATGTTCATCTTGCTGATGATGGAGATATAGGAAAGCTTCTAGATTTTCAAGCAGGAATCGCCACTGTTGCTGAACTTGTAAATGTACCTATAACTGCGGGTTCAACTTTAAGAATTGGGGGAGATATGGTAATAGGAGATCGTCTTACAGGTGGAATCGCAGGTATTGGGATAATGAAATGCTCCTATTTTAGAAAAAATATTCAAGCAGGAGACACTATGATAATGACTATGGGTTCAGGTGGTGGAACTGTATGTACTACAGCTTTATACCACGGACATCCTGAAATTGTCAAGGAAACATTAAATGTATCCTTCATTGAAGCAGTAAAGACGATCTATCAGAATCCTAAAATATGTAATCGTGTCCATGCCATGATAGATATAACTAATGGAGGCTTACGAAACGATTTGTTAGAAATTCAAGCCGTAACTTCTCTGGGATTTGATGTAAATCTGGAAAATGTACGCCAAATGGTCAATCCTAAAATATTAACCTTACTTGCAGATGCTTCTGTGGATTATTTAGGTGTTTCTTTAGATAGCTTGTTAATTTTCTGCGAAGATTCAGTTAAAATGACAATAATACAGAAACTTCATGAAAAAGGGATAGAAGCGAAAAAAATAGGCAGAGTCCAAGTCAATGATAAGATTATTTTTTATCAAGGGAATCAACAAGAGATAATTAAACCAAATTTTCGGGAGTCTGCATATACATCAGTAAAAAAAATAATAGAAAAGAACGAAATTCAGCCAAAAAATTATACTAATTTAGTTGAAAAGGCATATCGGCGTGCTCAAGAAAAAAAGAAGGCAGTAATTAATCATATACACAATAATATCTAAAATAAATCAAGAACAATTAAAAAAAATCAAGAACAATTAAGAATGATCAAGATTTTATATGAGTTTTTAGATTTTCTAATTTTTTTATCATGATAAGAAGATAATTGGCAATTTGATCCATTAAAGATTTGTAATCCTTATAACTATTATATAATGCCGGATCGGGCAGCTCAACCACTTTATTTTCTGCAGCTTCGGATAATAGAATGCACTTTTCCCTATATTTTGAAGGTAGTAGAACATCTCGATGATCTTTTGTCATAACAATCAACGCTGTTGCATTTCGCAAATCTTCTTTATTTTTTCTCATATGTCGAGGGATATGTTCTTTAATGCGTTCATCTGAAACATGATAATCTAATAAAGCTTTTGCAGTAAATGGATGAATAATTACATCTTTTTGCAAAATAAATCCTCCACTTTGGATTTTAAAAGTAGAAACATCTAGAATAGGGCCTTCTTTAATCATTTTTTCAAATAATATTGCAGCAAATGGAGAACGGCATATATTACCAGCACAAAGAAAAATTAAATGAATTTTAGATAACTCCTGCATCTTCTTCCAAAATGTCTCATAATTCATAGATCTTTCAGCCGTATAATTTTGAAAATAATTGCTTGACGATATACTTAATCATTTCTCTATATTCATTTTTCTTTATCTAAAAATTTCGTTAAGCATTCATAAAAAATTTAAGATATTCAATAAAATAGCAGTAAAGAAAAAATAGGAATTTGATTTATGATTTACATCATAATTACCTATAATAGGTAAAAGTCTTAATTTACTCGGTAGAAGCAGGAATTCGGCTTATTTTTGATTCAAATTCTTCTGGAGTAATATCAATATCTTCATCTTTCGCAATTTTACCACGTTCTCGCATAATTTGACGGGCTAATAACCATAACATTTTAGAAAGACTTTTTCGACCACGATTATTACTTGGAATGGCTAAATCTATGTTATAAAGATAATCATCAGTATCAATAAATGAAACAACTGGAATTCGGGCAAGTTGGGCTTCAGCTAATGCTTGTTTGTCTGCGTGTGGATCAATCATTAATAAAACATCGGCTTCTTTGAATTGATCAATCAAAGGATTCGTTAATGTTCCTGGAATGAAGCGATCTGCTAATGCTTTCGCACCTGTAACTTTACAAAAAGCCCGTACTGGAGCACGTCCATACCTACGAACAGAGCACACCATTATTTTTTCTGGATCAAAAGAAGCGAGAAATTTAGCAGCTACACGTACTCGTTCATCTGTAGCGAGTAAATCAATTACATATAAGCCGTAAGAAGTTGTCCTGTAAATCCACTTTTCACTATGAATTGTTTTTAATTTAGTTCCAATATGAACTCCAGAACTCAAATAGTCATTTCGGGGGATAAGTAAGTTATCTTCCTTTTCTTCTTGTAAAACTACTGTTTCATCATCGAGGACGATTTCTTCTAGTTCATCTTCGCCTTCATCGACTTTATCTTTCTTTTTTTTATCAACCATGAATTTTCACCTATATATCGCATCATTGAAGGATTTCATCAATCAAGATTTATCCTTCTCACGAACGCTCAGAAACTTTTTTTCCAATGATAGAATTCACTATCATCTGCTGAACGATTTAAGTAAAAAAGAGTTTTATTTAATATGAATTTTTTCGTTTTGGTGAAAAAAATAAAGATATCTTAATTTATTTGATGTAAATCAGAAATGAGAAAAGAGTGATAAAGTGATAAAGTTTACAAACAGAAAATGTATAAATTATTTAGCGGGTAGGTTATTTCTATGCCAATTAACAATATCAAAATTCGGTATACCATAGCGATCCTATGGAGTTTAGTGCTGGCAATTTTTGGAGTGTTCATATATAGTAATTTTGTATATCGTGGCATGCGCTTACAAAATGATATTTTCCCAAATTTCACAGCTGGTTCATTTAATAAATTTACTACCGGCTTATATCTTCTAGTTGGTTCTGGTTTTTCTGCCGATCTTTTTAATCTATTTTCTTTGCAAAACTTACAAACTTATGGATTTTTTGGAATTTTATTTGGTGAAACTTTATGGCCCGCAATTTTAACTTGGGGATCCATAGGAATAATAATCGGAATGTTCATAAAGGGGATAAAATATAGTGTTATAACTGCTCTTATATTTTATTCAGGAATATGTGTTATTTATTTTGTAATTGCCCTTCTCGCTGGTGTAAATCTTGCTGGAGGAAATTTCTTAGCAACATTGGGAGAACTTTTAACTGGTTTTATCTTTATATTCCTTTCAAGTATATTGGCAGGCTTCATTAATGGTCCTCACTGAAATTCAAGTTAATCAAATTGAAATTTCTGATTATTTTTGGAACAAGGTGCTACATCAAAATCAAGAAATTGCAATTATTCATCAATGGAATATGCTGGAATTATTTGGTAGTATTGACAATTTTCGTATAGTTGCTGGGCTAAAACATAAATATGGGGAAGGATTTCGTAGAGGATATTTTTATACAGATTCTGATGTTTATAAATGGGCTGAAGCAGCATCTTGGTTGATACTCTCATATCCCAGCAATTCTCGCTTAAAAGGACTTTTGAACGAATTGATTGAAATAATTGAGCAAACACAGGAAGAAGATGGATATTTATTTACTTACAATCAATTCCATTTTTCTAATCAACGTTGGAAAAATTTATCCATTGAACACGAATTATACTGCTTGGGTCATTTGATTGAAGCAGGTATCGCACATTATCAAGTAGATCGCCAATCCATTCTTTTTACTTGCGCTCAGAAAAGTGCAAATTTGTTGGTTCGTGATTTTCTTCATTCTTCTTTTTTTGGAACTCCTGGACATCCTGAAGTTGAATTTGCCCTTTTAAAGCTCTATGAAATTACCCAAAAACGTGATTATTTTTATTTAGCACAGAAATTTATCGAATATCGCGGAAAAAACCGAGTATTTGGCATAAAACTACTAAGAGAAAACTTCAATCATATGAAGAGAGAAAAAATAATTAAGAAACAAAAAAAGAGATTTGAAAAAAATAATAATAATAATAAGGAAAGCTTAAAGAATTCTCAAATTGAAAAATTAATCCAAAATGATTTTGGATTCATGGAAACAATGATACCAGGCGAAAAAAGAAAATTTTTAATGCGTTCACTTTATCAATTTTTTTCAGGTATTTACTTTCAAGAGAATAAACCTTTTCGGCAAAGATCACATCCAGAAGGACATGCTGTCCGTTTTGGTTATTTTCAAGCAGCAGTTACACGGTATGCTCAAGAATTAGGTGAAAAGGAAATTCTATCCAACATAATAAAATGTTGGGAAAATATGGTAAAAAAATATATGTACATTACAGGCGGATTGGGATCTTTACCAATTGTTGAAGGATTTGGCCGCCCTTATGAGTTACCTAATGAGACAGCTTATTGTGAAACTTGTGCGGCAATTGCTAGTATTTTATGGACATGGCAGCTGTTCTTGATTACAAAACATCCAGAAATGCTTGATATTATCGAATTACAGCTGCATAACGCAATGTTGGTTGGCATGGGAATTGAAGGTGATACATATCTTTATAGAAATATATTATCAAGCGAAGGAAATATCCAAAGGAGTAAGTGGTACCTCACACCTTGCTGCCCTTCAAATATTTCACGAATATTGGGGCAATTGGGCAAATTTTGTTATGCAATTGAACCCAATAAATTATTTGTTAATCTATACATTGGAAATACGACAAATATTGACCTTCCTTTGGAAAATTCCATATCATTAGGTGAGAAAAGAATCATTTCAATTTCAATACAAATGGATGTAGATATGATACACAAAGGAACAGTAAAATTGAGTTTTAAAATCCAAAAGCCTTATAAATTCACAATCATGCTCCGCATCCCCTATTGGGTATCTAAATCTGAGGTAAAAGCCAATGGAATTACAATTAAAGAAGAAATATTAGAAAAGAAATTCTTACCTAACACTAAACCTAATTTTGATCAATTCTTTCAGAGTGAAAAATTTCAATCAAAATGGCTTCAAATAACTCGCCTCTGGAAGCAAAATAATGACATAACTATCCAATTTCCACTTTCTATTCGAAAATTACATTCACATCCAAAAGTGAAATCAAATAGAGGAAAAATAGCATTGGCAAGAGGCCCACTCATTTATTGCTCCGAATCAGTTGACAATCCTCAGATGAAAACAAGATCCCTAATTTTAGATGAAAATCCACAAATTAACTTTGAATACAATTCGGTATTGCTAAAAGGAATTCCGACTCTTTTAACTTCTGATAATAATGAAGAAAAAGTCAGATTAATCCCATATTTTGCATGGGCCAACCGTGCACCTTCAAAGATGATTGTTTGGATCCCTCAACAACAAAGCCATTCTTTGAAAGAGAAACCTTAAAATATTTAAATAATTACTCTCATTGGAGAGAATCTTATGCGACGAAAGGGTTTAACTATTTTTTGGCCCCAATATTTTGATCTTAATCGATCGATTCGACTAGGGCGACGAGTTCCCAGAGAATTAGCAATATCACGCCCAACATCCTTAGATTTATATGAAGCAGCTCAACATTTGAAATATTATGTCGAACATGATAAGACAGCTCGATATCCTCGCACTTCTTCTGATCATCCAGGTCGTGTTTTAATCGATACAATGGGCCAAAAAAAAACATTCGTAATGCATAAATTGGCGCCTGAAATCAAAAAAGTTAAGCAAAAACGCAAGGATGCTGCCCAGTTAGCCAAAAGGAAGAAAAAGCATCGAACAAATAAAGAAATTCTTCAAGAAAAACTTCGCAAAAAGCAATATGCAAAGAAAAAAAAGAAATAATTAAGGAAATATATTTTAAGAGAAATAAATTCAAAGAAATATCCTAATTGCTGTAATTTTGAAAACAAAAATCGGGAGAAAAAAGAGGATTTAAATGATTGTTATATGTCCAATTGCTGGAGTCGGTTCTTACTTACAACCCTTTGTGGTTTCAAAACCAAAAGCGTTAATTAAAGTCGCAGGAAAACCCATTATTGCTCATACATTAGAAAGAATTCAACAAGTAGTTCCTAAAGGAACAACTATTGTTTTTATTGTGGGATATAAAAAGCGGTTATTAATTGAATATATAACCCATCTTAATGAAAACATGGACAATTACTTTCAATTAGAATTTGTTGAGCAAGAATCATGTGGAATGCATAATGATAAACCATTTTTCTCAGGAATAGGAGATGCAATTGCTTTAGCAAAACCATTCGCAGATAATAAAGATTGTTTTGTCTTTTTCAGCGATCGTCTTCCAGTAAACAACTATACTACTTTATTACAGCAATGTGAGAGTAATAACTATGATGGAATAATAAATGTGCAAGAAGTTGATGATCCCGAAAATTACGGAGTATGTGTGTTGGACGAACATCAAATCGTTCAAAAAATCTATGAAAAGCCCACATCATTTATATCTAAACTCTCAATACAAGGTGCGTTTTTAATTAAAAAATCAATTTCAAAAAGATTTATGGATTATTTAGTAGAACAAGCGAACACTCCACTAATTCCAGGAGAAACACACAGTTACGTGCCAATTATTCAAAGACTGATAAATGAAGGTGCAAAAATCGGTATTCATCAAATGAAACAGAAAATGCTTGATTTTGGATCTCTAGATAAATTTTTAGAAGGAAATCAAGAATTATTAGAATTTCATAAATCATCACTTGAAAAAATAAAAAAATTAAAACAAAAAGGCAAAATTATCAATTCTACAATTATATCACCTGTTTTTCTTGGAGATGATGTCTTTATTTCTTCTTCCGTAATTGGTCCAAACACATCTATTGGAAATAAAAGCAAAATAAATCGATGCATCCTTTCTAATACTGTAATTGGGGACAATTGTGATTTAAGCAATTTTTGTACAGATTCCTCTATTATTGGTGATTTTGTTACCTTGGAAAATATGATAAAAAATCGACTCTCTATTGGGGACGATTCTTCAATTGTTTCATCAAAAAATATATAATAAATATCAAAGAATAAGATATTATGAAATATTGAAAAGATTTTGCTCCAAAAGATAAAGAAATCTGCTTTACTTCATCTTTACTTCATAATTATCTTATCTTAATGTATATCTCTATAAAATGATAATTTATTTAAAATTTTAATAAAAATGCGATAAAAAAAAGGTAGATTATTCTTCTTTCAACAAAATGCCGTTAATTTGCCCTGTTTGACCTGGACGGCTGGTAATTCTGACTTTTCCTAATTCTGTTTCAACAATTGCACCTTTAGTTATGATATTTCTACGCTGATAATCAACAGACGCCGTATTTTTTTCTAATCGGGTAATTTTTGCACGTGTTGTAGTTTTTGTATCAGGATCAGAAACATTTACGAGATTGGAAGAGTATGCTTTGATTTTAATATTTCCACCGCGGGTTCGGACAATTTTCTTACGCTCATCTGCAATATGAGTTTCAATTGGATTACGACCCATACGTGCTTTACGTTTTTTATGAGCAGTTTTAACCTTTGCGCCCGAAGGTTTTCGCCTGGATCTTTCTTGATAATTAACCACGATATATCACTAAGAACTTCAACGTAGGATTTAATTAAAATTTTTCTCTTTCCACACTTGATCGCAGAATCCTATAAAGTTAAGCCCGAGTTTTTATCTGCTTTAAACTTTATGCTCTAATTTTTATGAGTTATTATCAGATAATATAATAAGGGCAATTAATCTGTTAAATTTTTAATACAATATTTTATCAAAAATCAGGAGTGAAGGAATTTTCAAATTTTTTTTCAATAGTTTGAATAATTTCCAGAATAATTTTTTCTAATTGTTCACCTAATCTTATACATTCTTCCTTTTTTAAAGACAATTTACCCCATCTGTATTGTTCGAATTGATTTGTGAGTTGAATTAATTGTCCAGAGAAATGTGGCATATTTTTCAAAGATTTATGGAAAATCTTACTTAGAGAAAGATTATAATGAATTAAATAATGATAAAACAAATTAAATAAGTATTTTGGCTCTAATTGAGATGAATTCGATGTTTTGATATTACTAGATTTTCTTTTTAGAATATAACACTTTTTTTTCAAAGGAGAATATAAAAATGGTTTATCAGCACCAAGATCTAAAAAAATAAAGAATATTTCTTGATATTGAAGATAATCGTGAAATATATTTTGGAAAACAACAGTATTTTTCAGATCTTGGTGATCAATACCGGAGAGAACAACAAATTCAATATCGATCCAATCAAATGGGACATAAACTGTATTGATTTTATGAATAATCGATAATATCAATGAATTCTGAAATAAATTAGCATTTTCTACCATTTCTTTTTGATGTAAAGTATTTCTTTTTAATGGAAATTGCATGAACAAATTACTTATGATTAATAATAAAGAACAGAAAAGAAAACACATTAAAGAAGGAAATTGAAGAAAATAAGATGAAAATATCGAAAAAAGGCGCAAAGTATAACCAACTATTAATAAGATTGTTAAAAAAACTGAAGAAAAAGGGATTATTCTAATTAAAAAGAATAATTTTAGAGATAGAAATTTTCTTGAATTTTGATCGAAAGGAGAAATGAAGAATACTTTTGCTAATTTCATGTCAAATTCTTTATGCTTATCTGAAATGAACTCAAAATTGAAACTTCTCCCAGTTTGAAGTTCAGATTTAGACAAGTGGAGGCGTTTCCAGAAATTAAATACATGATTATTTATCAATAACAATAATAGTAAATTAATAGCAAAAATTGAAATAATCGATGAATTATTTAATGGGGCAAAAAGGAGAAAAGTAGAAGAAAAAACCCACCATATTAAAGAAATTAAATTATTAAAGAACGAATTTGATGAATAGGAAAAAGAATTAATCTTATATGAGTAATTATTTTTTTTACTCCATTCAAGAAAAAAAATTGGCCATTTATCTTTGTTATGCATATTTTTTTTTGAGAAATCTTGAAGTATGTGATAAATTTGTGAGAAAGAGCCATTATCTTGAATAGAATCTATTTTCTTCATCCCTAACATTCATTTAGTATGGAATCTTTATAAGCATGATCATGAAAACGTTATGGGGAATCGTTGGATTACCCGGAAGTGGGAAATCTCAAGCAATTTCTTTTGGTAAACAATTTGCACCAGTAATTGTTATGGGAGATGTAATTCGGGAGGAAACACTTCGAAGAGGATTGGAGATAAATCCTGAAAATTTAGGGAAAATTGCAAGAGAACTTAGAAAAAATGAAGGAAAAGCAGCAATTGCTCGTCGATGTGCGGAAAAAATCGAACAAATCCAGAGTCCGATCATAATTATTGATGGAATTCGCTCTATGTTTGAAGTTGATTTTTTTAGGGAGCGTTATAATTTAATATTGATTGCATTAAGCGTTTCTGAAAAAATAAGATATGAACGCTTGAGATCCAGAAATAGAGCCGATGATTCTCAAGAAATGCAAATTATACGCCAACGAGATGAACGTGAATTATCATTTGGACTTGGAGATGTAATTGATAATGCATATTATATTATTGATAATAATGGAAGTTTACTTGATTTGGAGCGAAATTGCACCGCACTTTTTCAGAAATTAAGAAAAGATTCAAAAGAAGGAAAATAAAAATATGATAACATTGATATTATTCACTAAAATATATCCATCCGAAGATCCAAATATTATCGAGCAAATTTTGGCACAATTTGGAACACCAGAAAAGATAGAGATAAAAGATTCTTCAGAATCACAAGTAAAAGAAATTCAGATGGTATTTCATGGAAGAGAGAATACTAACTTTATATTTTCACAAATAAGAAAAAACCGGACTGTAGAAGCTTTTCGACAATTTTTACTTGCAAAATTAGAAGCAGAAACTAATTCCATTACTTTCATGATCAATAAACAAGTATTGACTAAAGGAAAAATAGTACTTTGTAAAACACCTTCTGAATCTCCTTTGGGTCCTGTTTGGGTAACCTTAGAATCAACAAATTTACCGATATTGATTGATTATCTTTTTCCACCAACTAAAAAAGGTAAAGTAATTGAAGCAAAAGTAATACCTGTTGAATAATAAAATAAAAAGAAGTTAAAAAATTAAGAAGAAGTATTTTTTGCCATTAAAGATTTTATTTTCTTTTCTAATTCATCAGCTCTTTTCTTTTCTTCTTCAGCTCTTTTCTTTTCTTCTTCAGCTCTTTTCTTTTCTTCTTCAGCTCTTTTCTTTTCTTCTTCAGCTCTCTTCTTTTCTTCTTCAGCTCTCTTCTTTTCTTCTTCAGCTCTTCGCTCTGCCTCTTTAGCTCTTCGTTCTGACTCTTCTGCCTTTTTTCTTTCTTCTTCGAACTTCGATAATAATACTTCATTTTTTCCTTTTTTTAGTAGAATTAAACGGGATCGGGGTTTTGCACCTAAGTAAGTTCGATCAAGCTTTTTTAAAGCAAGATCAAATGGAATTTTAGCAGGTAAATCTATTCTAGCATGCTCATCAATTATTTTATCTTCAATTATCATATATTCATTTAAATCGATAGAAACATACGACCCTTTTTCATTTAATATATAAACACGTAAAAATGGATGGCTTAGCACCTTTCGAGCAATTGGATAAGGAAGAAAGATTATATAAACAAGAATCTTTAGTCTTCGACACGTTTCCAATATTTCTGAAAGATCTTTTCTCCAAGTACTTTTTGAAAGAATATTAATCGCTAAATCAGGAATACGATTTTCAAAATCAGAAGCATTATATGATGGAAGATCTTCAGGTATTTTAAAATTTAAAAATAATGAAATATCAAATTGAATATCTACCCTTTCACCTTCAATCGAAAAATAATGATGTAAATCCCAAATCGATCGATGTTCAGGAAAATTAGAGCATAACACATCGAACAGGTACGAAACTTCTGCAGAATGAGGTTCACTTTCTCTACGACCAATTCTTAGTGGTTCTCTTTCTGCTTCTTCTCTCAATTCCTTTTCATATTCAGCATCCATACGAGCATGTCTTGTAGAAAAAAAATCAGATTTTTCACTATCTTGTGTCATAAAAATCTCTCACTTTTTTATATCAAAATTATAATATAAGATGAATATTATTAAGATTACTAATAAAAATATGAAGTCTGTTGATTTATTAAGAACAACTAAATCTATAGAAAAAAATAGAAAGAACTACAATTTTGCGTAATTTTTTCTTCAAATTACAAAAAAATAGTGCTAGCTATTTCAAAATAATGATATCAAAAAGAGTATAAAAAAAGAATTGAAAAGAATAGTTTTATATAATTATTGGTTGATAAAGAGAAGTTAATCTCTAATCACGATTCTGAAGGGCATTTGCAATAGTTTCAGCCAAAGAAGCTTGCATTGCAATCGAATCTAAGGCATCAGTGCCAATAATTTCAGTTGTTCCAGCAGAGATCAATTTTACAACTGCATTCCCAATAAGTAATGGATGCGTTCCTACTGCGTATATAGTTGTAGCTCCGCCTTTTTTAGCAATTTGGATTGCACGCGCCATGGTTCCTCCAGTAGCAATTATGTCATCAGCAATTATCACATCTCTACCTTGAACGTCAATTTCACCTCTCATAGTAATTTGACCTGTTTTTACATCCCGCTTTTTCTCAAATTGAACCACAGGAATATTCTCACCTAAATGGCGCGCAAATGCTCTCGATCTCTCAAATGCACCCTTATCGGGACAAATAACCACAGGATCAGACAATCCTCGATTTTTACATGTTTGAGCCAAAACTTCCATAGGATCCAAATTGAAGGCTGGAATATTTAATACTTCAAAAACTTTAGGTGCATGCACATCTACGGTATAAAATTCTGTGGCTCCAGCTTGTTCAATCCATTTTAACAACTCTTCAACAAAAATTGCTTCACCAGGTCGAAATACCTTATCTTGACGTGAATAAGCCAAATATGGAACCACTACACGAATATGGGCAGGATTTAAGCGTTTTGCAGCACTTATCATCATAATGAGTTCCATAAATCGCTGATTCTGATCAGCTACAGCAGATGCTCCTGTAGTTTGGACAATAATAACATCCTGCTCAAAAAAAACGGATTCTTCATCAATATCAAGTCGTAAATAACATTCTCCATCGGGGAATTTCTTATATTCGGTTGAGATTACGATTGCATCCAGCAATTCAGCCAATTTAACCGCTAAAAATTGAGAGGCAGGTCCTGCCACAACATATTGTTTCATAATTCTCATCAAATATTTCTTTTAAGAAAAAAATTCTTGTATAATGTAAATAACTTTAAAATTGAGAAAAACCTTTTGAAAATTTATGTCACAATCAGAATTAGAAATTACATTAACATTCATCGGAACCCCCCATGTTTTAAAGGGAAAACTTATTCGATTTCATGCTCCCTTAACAATTCAAGCCTTAATGGATAAAACTTTGGAAAAAGGATCATTTACATGCCGTAGTCGAGGAAATATTGGATTACCTAAAGCATATTGGATGCTTTTAGTCGAAATAAAACGCGGAGCAGAAAAACATGAATATAAAGATGTAAAAATTGGTGATATTGTTTATTG
Organism: Candidatus Harpocratesius repetitus; assembly: GCA_021498095.1. Taxonomy (GTDB): domain Archaea; phylum Asgardarchaeota; class Lokiarchaeia; order Sigyniarchaeales; family Promethearchaeaceae; genus Harpocratesius; species Harpocratesius repetitus. Next base: position 3,485,263 of record JAIZWK010000001.1, read on the forward strand.
TCCCAGACAAGATGCAGTTTATCTCATATACGCCCAACCAAAAATTTCACTGCCTGTTTATTATTTAGGTGAATTAACTGAAGGTATTGATGCTTTAAGAAATATGAAAAATGGAACAATGGTTAAAATCGAAATTCATTGAATCCAAACTTCAATTGAAGCGATGATTGATTTAGTTGCTATGGCAGCAAAAGAATTAGGTTTTCAAGTTCAAGATGACGAAACAAATATTCAAAATTTAACAAAAACCATGGGAATTGATAAAGAATTAGGGAATAAATTAAAAAAAGCAAATGGAATGCGTAATCTTATTGTTCATCGTTATAATGGTATTGAAGATAAACGCATTTTGCAATCAATTCCTGAAATAAAAGATTTATTAACAAAATGGATTGATATAATTGAAGAAATCATCGGAACAAATAGTTAATATTCCATCAATTGATTATTTAAGAAAGAATCTTTATGAGATTAAAGATTGGTATGAGACTGTATGTTTTGGTTCTATAGTTGAAGGAACCTTTAGACCTGAATCAGATATAGATATTGCAGTAATCACTCGAAATCATGATAAAGACAGTAATTTTAAAATATTACTTAATTTATACGAAAAATACGGCTCTAAATTTGATTTTAAGATTTTCGAATTACTTCCAATTTATGTTCAAATTTCAATTATCCAAGATCATTGGATAATTTTTGGAGATCCTTTAGAAATTTCAGAATATTTCTACTTTTATCGTAAAAAATGGGAAGATTGCAAACATCGAATTTTATCAAACCAATTCTCTAGCTATAGAGAGCGGTTAGCAATTATAAACTCAAGAAAAATTAAAAATAAATAAATAAAGACTTAAGTTCGTAAGTCAAATTCCAACTTTTCAAAAAAAAAGCGAACTTTTTACTTTAATGTTTACTTATTATACAATATTGTGAGCAAAATAATTACTGTTAATCGAAAAGGAATGATTACAATTCCAGTTAATATTCGAAAAAAATATAATATCAAAGAAAACTCTAAATTAGTTATTCTAGATATTGATGGAAAACTTGAAATAATACCGATTTATGAAGATTTTTCTAAATTACAACAAAATTTATCTTCAAGAGAAAAAATTAAAGAAAGTATTAAGCAATCAATAGATATAGAATTAAAAATTGAGGGAGCAGATTGAAAGAAATTTGCATTGATACTGGAGTATTAAGCATTTTCTTTTCTAAAAATCCAACTACTCAAGTTAGAGCCCTAATGAAAGAAATCTTACAAAAAAAGATTAATGTTTACCTCCCCAAACCTGTATTGATTGAATCATTTTTTCATCTATGTAAAATAAATGGAAAAGAAATTGCTAAAATTACACTTCTCTCATTTTTGGAAAAATATCCATTAAATTTAGTTGAATTTGATAATAATTTAATTATCCAGGCAGGTCAAATAAAATGTCAACATCACAATACTCTGTCATATATAGATTGTATGGGAATTGCTATTGCATTAAATAAAAATATCCCGTTTCATACAACTGAATTAAATCTAAAAAAAATCCCACACAATCTCTTAAATAGATTGAAAATTGTTAAATATTCTTTTTAATTTATCTATTCTTCAAATATGTTCTTCCTCTATTCTTCAAATATGTTCTTCCTCTATTCTTCTTTTCTTTCTATTGTTCTATTCTTTCTTCTAATTTCTATTTCTCTTTATCTATTTAAAAAAATATTTTCTTCTTTCTTGCATAGACTCGAATCAATTCAAAAGCAATTGTGCTTGGTAAACAAAGTAAAATGCATATCACCCAATCAGAAAAACTTAACGCTGTGAAATAAAAAGTGATATTCAGCGTTTCACCCATAAACTGCTGAAGGGGTAAACTGTAGATACCAATCACGAAAATTATCAATGAAGGTAAGTAGAAGAGAAATTCCAACCATCCTAAATCTTTTAAAGAATCTAACAGAGAATAATTAATACGACGAATTTGCAAAGGCATAATTACTGATTCTGTAATAAATAATACCAGAAATCCCATAGTTCGTGCTTTTATTATTTGAGGATTTACAAGCATTTCAACTTTTTCTGGGGGTAATTTCGGATATGGATTGTCAATTGAACCAGGATAACCGATATTCGCCAAATTTACATCATTGACATGAATTATATCAAACATACAGAAATAATAAGCAATCGCAATCGCTGCACCCATAAGAACGAGTTGAACGGCTAAAATTTTAAGAATATTTGGAGTAATTATTTCAGCTGAATTGCGAGGCGGTTCTTCCATGACTGTTTTTGCATTTTTTCCAAAAGTAAAACCGAATGAGGGAAAGAAATGAGCAGTTAGATAAATCAGATTAAGTTGCCAATAATACCACATCTGAAAATCGGGATTTGCAGGATTTAAAGTGCTGGTAAATAATATAATGGCTTCCATAACTGAAACAAGCACAAAGAAATAAATTATGGAACGAATTTTCATAAATAATCCACGACCTTCCTTAATTCCTGTCACAATAGTACTAAATGAATCGTCTGTGATAATCATATCAGCAGCTTCTTTTGCCACTTCTGTTCCTTGAATTCCCATCGCTAATCCACAATCAGCCATAGATAAAGCTAAAGCATCATTTACACCATCCCCACTCATAGATACGATTTTATCCATTGCTTGAAACCGTGAAACAATAATTTGTTTATGTTCTGGTGAAACACGCCCATAAACTTTAGTTCGTAGAAAATCTTCATCAGAAAGCGTTTCAATTTGATTTCCTTCTCTTGCTAAATCGTGTTCGGGATCAAAAAGTCCAATTTTTTCAGCAATAGCTTTTCCAGTAGAAATACTATCTCCTGTAATCATTATCACATCAACATTAGCCTTTTTGCATTCATCTACGGCAGAATAAACATCTTCACGAGGTGGATCTAAAATAACAACAAAACCTAAATAGGTTAAATCTCGTTCATAATGCTCACGTGCATTATCGGATTCAAAATCAACTGTCATTATAGATTTTGTTAATCGTCTATAAGTTAAAGAAAGAATACGATACCCTTCTGCGGCAAATTCTTTCATACGTTCAAGAATTATATTTCGCATCTCTTCATTCATATCATATTCTTCTTCTCCCAAACGATATTTTGAACATAAAGGCAGAATCCATTCAGTTGCACCTTTACAAAATAATAAATTGGTGTTTTCCGGAGTTCTAAATACTTTACTCATCCTTTTGATAGAAGAATCAAAACTAAATTCCAATAAAAACTGGTAATTAGAATATAAAGCATCAATATCGGGATGGTACTTTTTTGCCAAAACTTTCAAAGCTGCTTCTGTGGGTAAGCCCATAATATCCCAAGTTAACTTTTCTTTCTGATCTTTTCGAAGAGTCTTTACTATTCTCTGTTGAATTTGACAATTATTATTTAAATGACCAGATTCAATTAATAACGCTAAATGTGTATCATGAGAGTTTATGTTAATAGTCTTATTATCGTCTTGCTTGATTATATTTCCTTCATAAGAATAACCTTCACCATCTACTTTATACTCTGCATCAGGAGTCCAAACGTGGACAACAGTCATCTCATTTTTGGTTAAAGTTCCTGTTTTATCAGTACAGACAACCGAAACACGCCCTAAACTCTCAGTTCGTGAGATTTCTCGAACAATAACGCCTTTTTGCGCCATTGTTAACACACCTGTAAGCAGAACAATAGTGGTCAATAGTGGAAGGTTGATCGGCATTATTTTCATACCAAGATCAATAGAATCAATAATGCCTTCTCTAATGGTTGGTTCCCAAATAAATTCATCGTGAAGCCAGTAAATATAAAGTTTGTATATAACTGATGAAATAAGTAAAAAGACAACACCAATTCCTAAATATATCGCAATATGATTCATTTTTTTACGTAAAGGAATATCACCTGTAGTTGATTCTTCTAATTTAGTACTGATTTTTCCAATTTCAGTTTCAGAACCTACTCTAACTACAATTGCAGTACATTCACCAGAAGCAACAAAAGTTCCCAGAAATAACATATTCTTTTGATCTTGCAAAGGAATATCAATCCCATCTATTCCATGAGCAATAATGGATTTTTTAACAGGTTCAGACTCACCGGTTAAACTTGCTTCATCAATTGATAAATTTCGTGCTTCTATAATTCGACAATCAGCAGGAATCTTATCACCTGGATGCAGCTGAACAATATCACCAACAGTAATTTTACTTGTAGGTAATTCGATATATTCTCCATTACGAAGAACATAAGTAGTTGCTTCACTTAACTGTTTCAATGCTTGTAACTGCTTTTCTGCTCTTAACTGTTGAACAATTGCAACAATCGCATTTGCTCCAAGAATAATAAAAGTTGGAACAGTTCGTTGAATATCACCTAAAATCCACATCAAAAAAGCACTGACAAGATAAATAATAATGAGTAAATTGATAATTGGGGCAATGACTACCTTATAAAAGGAGCGTTTAACTTTTTTTAATTCATTTAGCCCATATTTTGTGAGATTTTGCTCTACTTGGGATGGAGAAAGCCCGGTTTTAGGATCCGCATTATACAATTTAATAATTTCAGATAATTCCATTGAATAAAATGGAGTAATGGGTCGTGCCAAAGTTTCTTCTTCTATAGTAGCCATATACTTCAACCGTAAAAAATTTCAGTTTTGATCTGAAATTAAATATATAATTAGTTGTTTAGAGATTCGTAAAAAGACTTACATTTCTTAAAAAGCAATTAATTTATGAGGATCTAGCAATTTTTATAATTTTAAAGATTTTTGATTTTTTAGCTCAAGATTACTCTGATTTTATATTTTTATCCCTTTTTTATTTTAGTCGGGTGTTTTGGATTATTATTTGTTGTAATATTGAAGAAAATGAAGGACAACTTGGACTGCATTTGCATATTAATTGTTTATAATGAATTGATAAAAAAGCAATCTATTTTAATGACGAACAAATTGTATTCAAACGATTATTTTTTCCTGATCAAATATGATCAACCAAAATCGCTATTGGTTAAATCATAAAAATAATTCCATCTATTTAAATCTTTGGAAAGAAAATTCAGAGAAAAATGCCTAAAGTCCACTGAAATGCCCAGAATTTATATGAGCATAAAGGAAATAGAAAAAATGTAATTGATAGTATTACTGCTTTAATCAGACAACTAAGAAATATCAAAGAAGTTCCACCAAATGGTTTGATTATGTATTCAGGTCAAATTCCCAAAGATAATAAACTAAGAAGTGAAAAAACCGAACTTTACATAATCGAACCGCCCGAACCAGTAACTACTTTTAAATATTATTGCGCTTCTGAATTTCTCTGTAATTGAATCTGTTTTTTTAATGGGAGTTCTTTACGAAATATTCGAATTCTTTGATATTATATTTTTTCCGAAAAATTTTTATATGAAATATTAACAACCATTAAGAAATGACAGTATAAAACCAAATAAGAATTCAGTTTTTTTATGAATGTCCACAATTGTCGTATTGAATTTTGCATCAGCTATAAAAATAAGCGAAAAAATCATTATAAATGAATAAAGGAAAATTATAGGAGTGAAAATTATCATGAAAAAATCAAAAAGTAAAAAAAAAAAAAGAAACGTCTTGTTTAAAAATAAATTAGCTGTTTTTCTGATTGCAGTTTTTATTTCCACTGCATTTTTCGAATTCCAAGCCGTTCCATATGCAACGGCACTTTCCACTGGATTAAAACCCGGAGATGTTATTGTATACGACTATACGGATACTGGTTCCTATTTTGACACTAATATGTCTTTAGTTGATTTTTATGAATATAATTCGGATCAAATCGTGGAAAACATATTGGCGGTTAAAAATTCCGGAGATAAAATTGAAGTAAATTTTTTAGTGCAAGATGAGATTGGAGAAGAAAATCATACATTGGTTCTTAATTCGACATCTCCCATGGGTAGATTAATTATTCCCCAAGAAAATATAGGGTTTAATTTTTCTAATTCAGAATTTTTCAATTATCTTAATAGATGTTTGAACACAAATGAACTAGTTCTGGCTGGCATTTCTCCTGAAGGAAACATAACTTGGGACTATGAAGTATTAACAAATGGTCATGGTTTTCAGATTAACGCAAATTATACGAATTATAAATATAATTGCACAGAGTATTATAATTTTTCCGTAAGCTTGTTCTATTCCAGTTCTGGGGTATTACTACGGAGAATTCAAGAATATAGTGTTAAAGTACCTCCAGATTATTACCGAAACGGCGCAATTCTTTGGGTTTGGATTAAAAAAACATCTATCAATGAAACTTTATCAACTTTTGAAGGAAAAGATGAACGTCCATGGGATCCGAACTATATTTATCCGGATAATACTTTAGATGATGGCCAACAAAAACTGATTTCTCTTGGGAGATTTGGATTCATTGGAATTTTTGGAGTATCTGTTCTCTTTTTGATCAGAAAAAATAAATTAACAAAAAAATGAAGATGAATTTTACAATTTGAATACTCCTTTTTTTTATTCCATCTTCTTAATTTTCATTTAATTTATGTATTTGAAGAATTATATCTGTTAAAGCGAATACAAAGTTTTCTTTTTAGATAAGCATCTTCTTTTGGATATTTTCCATAAAGTTTTTATCACATTATAAATTCGAATTTATATGGTAGGTCGCCCTTTAAAGCCCCAAACCAAGATCTTTCGAGATTTTGAGATAGAAACACCTTCTGGTGATATAAAAACGCTTAAAGAAATACTAATCTGCTGTCCAATTTGCCATTCTTCTCACGTTGGAAATCATGGAACACGAAAGCGAGGAAATACCCGAGTTCAAATTTATCAATGTAAAAATCCGAATTGTGCTTTTCTGAAACACGCAAACCAAGGGAAGCAGTTTACGATTTATAGCAGTCTGATGGTAAATTCGATCGTAAATCATTATCTCCATGAAATTTTAGCGAAATTATTTAAATCTGAAGGAAAACTGATTAATATTAGGAAAAACTACTCTCTTTCACCCAGTTTAATGTCTTATTTGAATAAAAAGACATTGTGATTGAAAGATTTAACTATGAACAAAACAATCGAATCACTACAACAATCGGAGTGAAATCAGATTTTGCTAAAAAAAGAGCGAAAAGGGAATATTTTTACGCAGAAGTGAAATTCAACTATTTTTCCGTTTTTGAAATAAAAGGTCGGCTTCTTGTAATTGCCTGCGCATAACTTTACCTACTGCATTTTTTGGCATTTCATCGATAATTTCGAAAGCGCTGGAATGATCAAAGAAAATTATCAAATATATAATTAGTTCGATTTCTTGGATATTACATTTTTTCCGAAAAATTTTTATCTGAACATTAACGATGTAATTGGTTTTTTATAGTTTTTCTTGTCTTGAAATTTTTATAAAATCTTAATTTTGATTCAATTTCGGTAGAATTGTTCATATTTTATTTCTTTGCAGGGATGCATTGCAATTTTGAGAGATAAAGGGAATAATTTAAAAGCTAAGCTTTCTTACCCTTGGATATGTCTACAAATCTTAGGGGAAATCCATCGGCTGCCACCGATATTGGAAAAATTACTCCCGATCTAATTAATCCGCAGTTACTTTTAGATATTGTGAAAATGATAGATCCTGTGATTTCCCAAAAATTGCCTCAGAAGCGAAGTGGATTTTCCTACACCATCTTCGTTTTATTTGCATGTTGTATGCAAATTTTAAGACTTTCGCCCCGACACACTTCAGAAATTTTCCAAGAAAAGTGTTCTCGCGCTCAAATTTCATTTCAATCCTACTCAGTTACCAAATTTTCAAATGGCAAACAACGGAGATTCTTCCCTGATCAACCTGCTCTTTCTCGATGTCTTCAAACCTTGTCTAAGTTAGATTTAGTTGAAGAATTTTGGAATTCTGTACTTTTAGCACATTTATTAATTCTCAAATCTTTGAAAATTATAGGTTCGGATCTAAAGTTAATAGCAGATTATACTGATACGCCGTGCAAGAAAAATAAAGACGATCCTTATTGTTTCGGGAAAAAAGAAGGCAAAACAGTTCATCGTACGCTTAGTTTTTCCGTTATTTCAGGTGATATTCATCAAATGATTGCCAATTTCAAAATTAAAAAGCGTCAAGATAAACTTCCTTTATTTCACAATGTCCATGAGATGCTAATTTCTAACTGCTTTTCCATAAAATATGCTATGCTTGACCGAGGCTTTTATCGTAAAAGAATACTAAAGTTCTTTCAGCAGAAGCACATAACCGTGATTATGCCAGGAAGAAAATGTGCGCAGACAAAACAAAAAATTATGAACTACTTGAATGGAATTGGCAAAAGATACTGCAAAGGTGTAATTAAGGGTAAATACGTAAAAAAAAAGGGGTTTTTACCCATTAAATTCGATCTTCTGCTTGTTGCTAAACGCAGATTTAATTTAAAAGAAATCATTCAAGATTTTAATCAAAAAAAGATCAGTGAACAAGTCGCCAGCAGCCGTATTTTTCCCCTAATTGTTATGTTCTGCTCAAAATCAGGCATAAAAACCCTACACGGCAACGAGAATTATATTCGAGATCTTTATCGCCAAAGATGGTTAATAGAAATTGCATTTCGTGAAATGAATCGGTTTGGCATTGCACAAAAGGTGCAAGATCGCAATAGCCGGCTGAATACTATGGGAGTACGATGCTTTTTGTACAATATATGGCAGACACAACGATTTCTAATAAAGAAAAGCGATCCTTCTGCAGCAAATTTGGAATTGAATGAATTTCTTGGAATGTGCTCAAATCATCGGTATCCATTATATTTATCATCCATGAATTGAAAGAAGTAATATTATCATGGAGAAATGAATAAATTAATCTTAAATAGAAGAAAAAGGATCAATTACATAGTGAATGATCTGAAAAAAAAAAAAAAAAGCATGGCAAAAAAAATATGTTATTTTATAATCATAATTGTCGTATTGAATTCTGCATCAGCTATAAAAACAAGCGGAACAAGCTTAGAAAATACCAATTTATTGAATGGAAATTTGATTGGTTTAAGGTTAAATTTCAACAATGAAGAGCCCATTAAAATCGATAATTCAGCATCTTTCAAAATCGTTTCAGATAATTTTTTAGATAAAGGAGTAGATATCTTTATTTATTCGAAATTGGGGAATTTTCTTTTTGATAACTTTGAAGTATCGGTAAAGAACTATTTCTATCAAGATAAAATTCAGAAATTAGATTTATATATTGAAAATTCGACTATTGGCTTCTTTGCCGAAATTCACCATCAAGCGAACTATGTAAGAATTGATTTTGCCTTTGAGTATAATTCCTCCCAACTTTCTTTCATGGGGTTATTTCAATCATCAAATTTAGAGAGGATTTACTCTGAATTTAATCGAGTAACAGAAAAACAGAAGAATTTTATTTGCGATTCAAAAAACACTATCTTGGATATTAATCAGATTAATATGATATCAAAAAAAGAGTCGGAGAAATTTCTAAACAGCATTCATTTCCAATATCTAAATCCTAGTGGTTTTGGAGAATCATTAAAAAGTGATGGAAGCTCGTTGCTATGTTGACGACCGCCTCAAGCATCAGGTTTAGTCATTAGAGATTATATGATTATTCATCAAAGTGGGGGAACTTACAAAATTGGAAATGATGATTTTCCTATAGACATTGTAAATTATATGGAATCGAATCCCAATGTTGATATAGATGTCGGAATTGCTCGAATCGGGCCTTCAGAAAGCCAAATAAAAAGTGATCTTCAATATTATAACAAGGATACTGAATATTTTGGATCTTTGCGAACAATTAGGAATATTGTTGCTTATGAATGGTTTGGCCATGGAGGCTCAAATCGTGAATGGATAATTCAGCAAGAAGTATATGACTATAAATTTCAATTGTATATATGGCAAGAAGTAGGTAGGATTTATCCTGATGAAATTTCATCCCTCTGGGGTGATTCATCTTCAGGAAATTATGTTTACCATGTTTTTATGGATAATGCAATAATTCTAGCATTTGCCTGTCAAAATTGGGGAACAACATTATCTTCCACACCAAACATGGGATCAGCATTTGTATATGATGGATATGCATCCAGTTGGGTTGGTTTTACAATAGATTTGCCCCAAACCAGCACTGATGATTGTTCAGAAACATTTTGGTATGCTTTTTGCAACAATGGAGCGGATGTCGAGGATGCAACAATTGCGATGTGTGATCTTTATCTTGATTTTGAATATGGAGATAATTGTGGTATTTATGGTTCTATTTCACAAAAATTATAAATGAATAAAGGAAAATTATAGGAGTGAAAATTATCATGAAAAAATCAAAAAGTAAAAAAAAAGAAAGAAACGTCTTGTTTAAAAATAAATTAGCTGTTTTTCTAATTGCAGTTTTTATTTCCAATGCATTTTTTGAATTCCAAGCCGTTCCATATGCAACGGCACTTTCCACTGGATTAAAACCCGGAGATGTTATTGTATACGATTATACGGATACTAGTTCCTATTTTGACACTAATATGTCTTTAGTTGATTTTTATGAACATATTTCGACCCAAATCGTGGAAAACATATTGGCGGTTAAAAATTTCGAAGATAAAATTGAAATAGATTTTAAATTGCAATTACCATATGAGAATAAGGAAGAAAATCATACATGGGTTCTTAATTCGACTCTTTACTTAGGTAGCTCTCCTATTCCCCAAGAAAATATAGGGTTTAATTTTTCTGATTCAGAATTTTTCAATTATCTTAATAGATGTTTGAACATAAATGAACTAGTTCTGGCTGGCATTTCTCCTGAAGGAAACATAACTTGGGATTATGAAGTATTAACAAATGGTCTTGGATTTCAGATTAACGCAAATTATACGAATTATAAATATAATTACACAAAGTATTACAATTTTTCCGTGAGCTTGTTCTATTCCAGTTCTGGGGTATTACTGCGGAGAATTCAAGAATTTAGTGTTAAAGTACCTCCAGATTATTATCAAGACGGCGCAATTCTTTGGGTTTGGAGTAAAAAAACATCTATCAATGTAACTTTATCTAATTTTGACGGTAAAGATGAACGTCCTTGGGATCCGAATTATACTTATCCTAGTGATATTTCAGAAAACGGAAACATTCCCGGTTATAATTTAGGCATTTTTATAGGAATTATGTTTACCGCTTCACTCTTCATTATAAGAAAGCGAAAACACAAGTATTACAACGATTGATTATTCATTTTCTTTCTTTTTTCAATATTGCCTATATTAATAAATTTCTAAGTCAGTTTGGTAAAATTTTTATTTTTTATAGAAATCAGTTAAAAAATATCGGTTATATCAATAACATAAATCTGGATTAACAAGATTTTATGATTTTCCGGTAAAAGAACGACGAAATTCTAAAATGGAGCAAAAATTTGGTCAAGAGAAATCAAATTTCATCCAACGCAGTGGGAAGGCAAATATAAGCAGTCAAATTCGTGTTAGAAGGATATTTAAATTAAAAATTCAAAATACATCGCTTTCTGAAATAGAATCATACATAGATTCTCCTGAACGTTCATATTCTCGAGACAAGATACATCAAAGATTAACAATGCTAAAAGAAAGGCAAGAATTTGAAAAAAAATCTTACTAATTTCCCAATTGATTTTTCACTTTTCACAAGTTCAATCATAAAGATATCATAAAAAAATCAACCAACTTTGCGAGAACAATTATCTGTTTTAACTATAGGAGAAAGCAAAAACTTTATAAATATAAGAAAATAAAAAAAAAAAACATGACAAAAAGAGAAATATGTTATTTAATAATCTTATTTGTCGTTTTTATTTCCGCTTCAACTTTAAAAACCAATGGAATAAACGTAGAAAATTCCACTTTACTAAATGGGAACCTTATCGGTTATAGATTAAATTTAAATGATGAACAACCTATGAAAATAGATAGTGAAGCATCATTTAATATTATCTTGGATAATTTTCAAGAAAAAAAAGTATGGATATTTTTTTATTCTCGATTCGGTGATTTTATATTTGATAATTTTGAATTATCTATCAAGAATTATTTATATCAAGGAAAAATCCAAAAATTCGATTTATATATTGAAAACTCAAGTATGGGTTTTTTTGCAGAAATTCATCATCAGGCAAATTATTTAAGAATTGATTTTGCATTTGAAAAAAATGAATCTCAATTTTCATTCATGGGTTTATCTCAGTCAAATAATTTAGAAGGATTTTGTTCAATTTTTAATCAATTATCGCCGAATAAGGAACAAGTGTTATGTAAAAAAAAAAGTATTAATCTAGATCTTAATCAGATTAAACTGTTATCAAAAAAAGAGTCTGAAAATTTTATAAATAGTATTAATTTTCATAGATTCAATGACCTTAACCATGATTTATCCAAAGGTGGCAATACTCAACTAATTAAACAAAAACCTCGGGTTTCGGGTTACACAATTACAAAAGATATGATTATTCATCAAAGTGGGGGAACTGCAGAAATTGTAAATGATGATTTTCCAATAAACATTGTAAATTATATGGAATCTAATCCCAATGTTGATATAGAGGTCGGAATTGCTCGAATCGGGCCGTCAGAAAGCCAAATAAAAAGTGATCTCCAGTATTATAATAAAGATACAGAATATTGCTATTCAATTAGATCTATACGCGATATTGTTGCTTATGAGTGGTTCGGTCATGGTGGTTCAAACCGTGAATGGATAATTCAACAAGAGACATATGACTATAATATTGGATGGTATGAATGGCAAGAAGTTGGTAGAATTTATCCATCTGAAATTACTTCTCTTTGGGGTGATTCATCCTCAGGAAATTATAATTATCATGTTTTTATGGATAATGCAATAATTTTGACATTCGCATGTCAGAATTGGGGAACAACATTATCTACAAACCCGATTATGGGGTCCGCATTTGTAGATGATGGTTATGCATCCAGTTGGGTTGGTTTTACTATAGATCTACCGCAAGATATCACCGATGATTGTTCGGAAGCGTTTTGGTATGAATTTTGTTCGATCGGAAAAAATGTAGAGGACGCAACAATCGCTTTATGCGATATTTCAACAATTTTTAGTTATGGAGTCAATTGTGGAATTTATGGTTCTATTTCACAAACATTATAAAAAAATTTTTTCAAAGGAGGAAATTTAAAAGTGAAAAGTCAAAAAATAAAAAAAAAAAGATTTCAACTCTCGAAATATTCGATCATATTTTTAATAAGTGCATTTATTTTTTTTCCTATATTTTACGAATTACATGCCATTCCATACGCATCGGCATTTTCTACAGGATTGAAGCCGGGAGATGTTATCGTGGATGAATTTATAGATATGAATTCTTATTACGATTCAAATATGACATTACTTGATTTTTACATAGATCAGAAGAAGATGACAACAAATATTACAGATATTAGATATTTGAACGAAAACATTGAAATTCACCTTGTATACCGAGATCTTATTATGGAAAAAGACGAAATCGGCGTTGTTATCATTAATTCGTCCCTACCTCTGGGAACTGCTTATATCCCCCAAGAATATATCGGGTTCAATTTTTCCGATTCAGCATTTCTTGACTATATTAATTTTTATTTCGAGCATAGAATTATGGAAGATGATCGCCCTGAAGGAAATTTTACTTGGAATCATGAAATATTGGCAAAAGGTCTCGGTTTTCGGATTAATGCGAATTATACGAATTATAAATTTAATTGCACAAAAGAATACAATTTAACTGTAAGTTTGTATTATTCCCGTTCTGGAGTTTTACTGCGGAGAATTGAAGAATTGCGGATTAAATTACCGCCTAATTATAATTATAGTATTGACAATACAGTACTTATTGTTTCGAATAAAAACACATTTATCAATTCCACTTTATCTAATTTTGACGGTAAAGATGAACGTCCTTGGGATCCAAATTATACTTATCCAAGTGTTATTTCAGAAAACGAAAACATTCCCGGTTATAATATAGGCATTTTTATAGGATTTGTGTGTACCGCTTCACTCTTCATTATAAGAAAGCGAAAACACAAATATTACAACGATTGATTATTCATTTTCCTTCTTTTTTCAATATTGCCTATATTAATAAATTTCAAAGCCGATATTAACAAATTTTTAAGCCTATATTAATAAATTTTAAATAATGGAAGCGTCCGCTTGATAAATGAAAGTGATTTGAACCAAATGGTCAAAATCTGGAATGATTTTCCAGAATTTTTTACATCTCCAGGCAGAACTCATACTTTAGAAACATTAAAAACTTGGTTTCAAAACCTACATCAAGATTATCATGATTATTATGGATATTTTTCAACAAATAATACTGTAGATGATGGCCAGCAAAAACTGATTTCTCTCGGGAGATTTAAATTCATTGGAATTTCAAGAATAATTGTTCTCTTATTGATCAGAAAGAAAAATTCGCTTTAAGTGCTTTTTTCTCTTTTCAGAACTAATATCTTGCAGAAAAAACCAAAAAGTCTTAATAATGAAATTTGCCTAAATCCTCTCTTATAAAAATGTAAAATTACAAATCTTCATTATTAATTGGAGAATCAGAAACAGACTGCAAATATAAATCTATTATACGGTTTTTTATCGCACTTGAACTATGAAGGGTGTATTTTGTATAAAGCTTTTCTAACCGACGAACTTCTATGTTTCCGGCATTATTTTTAGATAAAAGTTCCTTTAATTTAGAAACACTTATTTTTTGGTTGGGACCTAAAAGGATAATATCTGGTTTTAAACTTAGGGCTTTGGCAAGATAATTGTTATTTTCATTACCTAACGTTGCATAAGTCACATATTTTATAGATTGGATAATTTCTAAGCGTTGCTGCTCACAAATAATTGGAGGTTGCTTCTTCCACTTCTTAATTGTAGAATCACGTGCAAGAATTACATATACATCTCCTAATTTTGCAGCTTCTTGAAAGAGAAACAAATGACCAGGATGTAAAATGTCAAAACATCCAGTTACTAATACCCGCATAATATTTCCAGATCATAGATGAAAGTTTCTTAAATTATTTTATTGAAGTGGAGGTTCTATTTGATTTTTTCGTTCTATAAAATGCGGAAATTAATTTCAATCTCAACTTTTATTGAATTTTTATTGAAATAATCCCAAATGAGCTTTAGTCCATTCAATTACATTATGAATACCTTTTTTAGGTGAAATTTGTGGCTTCCAATCTAGAACCCTTGAAACTTTAGAAATATCTGAGATATACACTTTTTGATCTCCGTCACGAGTGCTGTTATAATCAATGTGTAATGGTTTGTTTAAATCTCGACTTATTATATCCAAAACTTCCCGTAATGAAACGGAATTAGTTAATCCACCT
Source organism: Candidatus Harpocratesius repetitus (assembly GCA_021498095.1). Classification (GTDB taxonomy): domain Archaea; phylum Asgardarchaeota; class Lokiarchaeia; order Sigyniarchaeales; family Promethearchaeaceae; genus Harpocratesius; species Harpocratesius repetitus. The sequence goes on from JAIZWK010000001.1 coordinate 3,500,699, forward strand.
CCAACATTGAATATCAAAGGTTCTATGGAAAAATTTGATCGAAATTGAGAATAATTGGATTTTACATGGTTGATGAAGTGGTCCACTAATGAAATTAAATCAGAAATGTAAAGTAAATCCCGTACCTGCTTTCCATTTCCAAAAATAGTAATTGGCTTATTTAATAATGCTTGAATAACCAAATGAGAAATCCAGCCTTGACCTTCAAAACCAAATTGCTGCGGACCATAAATGCAAGACATTCTGAAAATTCCAGCAGGAATCCTATATGTTCGACAATATTCTTGTACGTATAAATCTCCAGCAAGCTTTGAAACACCATAAGGTGTGTGTTTTGTATGATCAATACCAAAAAGCTCAGTAAATCCATTTGGCGGATCTATCAATGTATAGCGGACTTGGTCTTCTCTAATCAAACTTTGGTTGATTTTTGTCCCATAGACTTTATTTGTGGAAAGAAAAAGGAAAATCGGCGGATGAGAACATTGACGCACCGCTTCCAGTGTATTTATCAAACCAATAACATTATCTTGAAAATCAATAAATGGATTTAAAATCGAATCAACTGCAGAAGTTTGACCAGCAGCATGAATAATTACAGTAGGTTTTTCAGAAGTTATGATTCGCTTGATTTCTATAGAATTGCATAGATTTTCTAAATAAATTTTAACTTGAGGATAATTCTGACTTAAAAAGCGGAGATTAAAAGGAATTTTAGATGAATCAACATTATTAATATTGAAAACATTCCCCTTTCTGATAAGATTTTGAAGGGATTTTATAAAATTTGGTCCAGGACGGGAGAGATTATCGATGCAAATAACATAATTACCTTTATCAGCAAAATATTGAGCCAAATTTATACCGATAAAGCCTAAACCTCCCGTTATCAAGATTCTTTCCATATAAATATAACCACATCTCTTATATGTTCTTTTTATTATCCTTTAAATCAATTTTTCTATTCATTTTTACCGATTACTCAACTTAATAATTCACATAGTGCGATTACTCAACTTTACTTATTCAACCTTATCTATTTGATTAAGATTTTGTTTCAATTTATGCATTTGCAAAGAAAGAGTGACATCTGCCTCAGTTCGAGCCAATATTCCCCGAGCAGCATCGATCTTCTTACGCAATCCAGGTATTAATCCATTTGGGTAATCTAATGTAAATAAATAATTGTAAAACTCAGACATTTCTTCTAATAAAACAGATGCTTGAGTATAGTTTTCTTCTCTCAAACATCTTAAAATATAACGTCTTAATTCTCCCACTACATCAGCACAAGCATAAGCATAATCTTCTACTTCAATATGACAATCTTCAGGTTCTGGAAGAGAATTATGAACAATTAGTTCATAAAAGATAATTGCCTCACCAGTTTCTTGTTTTACTATCTGAAGATAATCCTTTGGGAAATTTCCAGGAGCCTGTGAAATAAGAACGTTCATTTTTGATAAATTTTCTTTTAAGCGAACAATTTTTTCAGGGATACTCTCATGCTCATGACGATGCACATTTTTAATTATTTCGCTACACATTCTAACAGTCTGTCTTTGCAAAGGCAAAATTTTCTCCCGAATTTCGTCCATTCCATCATAATATGCTCTAATACGAGTAAAAATACGATCAAGTTGCTCTTTCATTTTAATTTCCAACATGTAACAAAATAATTATTCATTATTCAATTCTTCTCACAAACGAATCAACACTTAAAATTTCTAAATTAAAGAAAGCAGATCGGATATTGCATCCTTCATAGGCTTATCTTCATGCAGTATTTTATATATTTGAGTGGTCAAGGGTAAATTAATTCCATTTTGAATAGCAAATTGATGAACAGATTTCGCTGCCCAAACCCCTTCTGCAACCATTCCGTGCATTTCTTCCTTAATTTGAGCAAATGTCTTACCTTCCGCTAATTTTTGCCCATAAGAACGATTACGAGATAATTTTGAAGAACAGGTTGCTATCAAATCACCCACACCTGCAATTCCAAAAAAGGTTTTTCTCGCACATCCAAAATGCTTGCCAATTCGGTTCATTTCTGTGAGCCCTAAAGTAATAATACTTCCCTTAGAATTATCGCCAAGATTTAGACCATCACAAATTCCAACCGCAATTGCAGTAATATTCTTAACGGCTCCACAAATTTCTATACCTCGTTCATCTGTTAGAGCATAGGGTTTAAATGTTTTTGTATGAAATAATGAAACAAGACCAGGAAGAATTTCTTCATGGATTGAAGCAATAACAGTAGCTGTAGGTTGACCCATTGCTACTTCTTTGGATAAATTAGGGCCAGAAAGAGCAGCAACCTTTACATTTTCTGGAAGAACCTCCCGTAAAACCTCTGACATAAGCTTAAATGTATCATATTCTAAACCTTTAGAAACCGAAACTAATTTATATTCCTTATCAGGAAGGAATAATGGAGCAATTTTTTGAGCCATACTTCTCACAAATGCTGAAGGAACTGCAAAAACAATTACATCAGAGTTTGGAACTACAGATTCTAATTTTGAATAAGCTTTTAAATTAGGAGAAAGCGCAATATTTGGCAAATACTGAGGATTTTTATGCAAATTATTAATGTGATCAACAGTTTCTTGCTCATAACTCCATATTTTGACAGATATTCCCTTTGTGGCTAAAAGGTTGCCTAAAGTAGTCCCCCACCCACCTGCTCCAATTACTGAGACATTTAGATCACTTAAGTCATTTAAACCATTTGGGTTATTTGGATCATTTGAGACACTTGGAATTTCATGGATTTTTGTTTTCATATCTGAAATTTATACTTAATTTTTTATCAATCTTTTTTTAAATAAGATATCTTTAAATTTCTTATATATGGGAATTACTTGTAATATGAAAATATTATAATAAAAAATGTATATATAATAATATTTGATGTGATTAGATTGAAAAAAGGTGAAATTGCGTATATTAACCCAGAACTGTTAAAATATGCAAGAATTGAAATCGGATTGTCAATTGAAGAAGCATCGAAAAATATCGTTACTAAAAATAAATTAAATGCAGCAGAACTAGGTAAGGATCATTTAACCTTTAACAAATTGATAAAAATCTCAAATCGATATAAACTTCCAATAACTTTTTTCTATTTGAACAAACCATACACAGATTCGCTCATAACTCAATTTCGTTCTATAAAATCTAGAGAAGTTAGATTGACTCCAGAACTTAGGAAAAGCTTTTATGATATAAACTTAAAGAGAAATCTCGCAATCGAGTTTAAAAAATACGATTTGAATGAATATAATTATGAATATGTCAATTCAATTGAATTGCAAACCCCAATAAAACAAGTTGCAGAAGAAATCAGACATTTATTGCACTTCAAAGAACCTGTTGTTGATTGGAAGGATGATTATCAAGCCCTCAACAATTGGATAAAAGCGATGGAAGATTTAGGAATTTTGGTTTTCCAAATATCAAAAATTCCTGTTAATATTGTTAGAGGTTTTTCGATTTCAAAAACACCATATCCTACTATTGTAATTAATAGAGCAGATCGACCATTTGGAAGAATATATTCTATTGTCCATGAATTTGTCCATATTATATCAATTGATAATAAAGAAAATATATTCTATTCTGAAAATAATGAATTTAATAATAAATCTAAAGGGAATATTGAAGCATTTTGTAATAAAGTTGCAGCAGAAGTTTTAATGCCAGAAACAGAGTTTATTCATCAAGCATATAAAATATTAAAGCAATCTGAAAATACTTGGAACAAAAAGAATATAAAAAAAATAAGTAAGCATTTTTGGGTTAGTCAAGAAGCCATTTTAATTAGACTGAAGACTTTTTCTTTAATTAACAAAAAAGAATTTGATTTTCAAATGAAAAGATTAAACAAGAATGTTCATGGTTCTGGATTTGAAAATAAACAACATATGAAGGTAATTAGAACTAACTCTTATCATTTCCTTAATAATCTACTTAATGCTTATGCAGAAAGAGAAATAACTGCTTCAAAATTATCTAAAATATTACAGATGAAACTTATTCATTTGGATGCTTTAGAAAAAGAGTTTTGGAAGAATAAATAATGCATGATTTAGATCAACTTTTATCCACTAATTCAAAGACGAAAAAGAGAAGAACCTAATTTTCATTCGATACAAGTGCATTTATAGATTCATGGAGAAGATACTATCCTAAAGATCTCTTTCCTCGTCTCTGGGATTTTATTACTGAAAAAATAAAGAATAAAACAATTATAGCGAGTAGCATAGTAAAGATAGAATTAAAAGCCCAAAATGACGATTTAACAGAATATATTGATCAATTCAATAATTTATTTGTTGAACCAGATGAAAGAGTACAAAATATAGTGAAGCGTCTAATAAATAATCCAAATTTCAACAAGTGGGGAATAGATCATTCACATCAGGCAGACCCATTTGTTGTTTCTTTAGCGAAAGTGAAGAATCTGAAAGTAGTAAGTTATGAAAATCCAAGAAAAGAGAAAAATAGCATTCCAGCAGCTTGTCAATTATTAAATGTTGAGCATTTATCTTTTATCGATTTTTTGAGAGAAGAATCCTTTCAAACTTTTATTGACAATTAAAAAAATAAAGAAAAATTCAAACATCCTGCACTAAAATCGTTGCTTTTCCTTCCGTTACAATTATACCATTTTGATTTTTAACAATAGTCTCTAAAATCAATAACTTCATGGGAGGTTTTCCTTCACGCTCTTTAACTTTTTTCTCGATTACTGTAGCGATCGCAGTCAATTCATCTCCAATATACACCGGTTTTCGAAATTTGCAGTATTGATCCAAATAAAGTGCTCCTGGTCCGGGTAACTTCATGCCAATTACTGCACTAATAAGTCCTGAAGAAAATGCCCCATGAACTAAACGTTTCTTAAAAATCGTTTTTGCAGCAAATTCGTCATTAAAATGCAGCGGATTATAATCAGTGGTCAATTTCCCAAATTGTTCCACCGTTTCATTGGAGGTTTTTACTGTTATTTGTGCTGTATCTCCAACGTTAAATTCATCAAATGATTTTATATGAATTTCTTGTGTCATAATTAAATCCCCATTATTTCATAAGCGGGGAAAATTCTTAATAAATTCTTCTATATTTCTAATTTTCGATGAATTTCAAAATTCAATGACCAATTTGGATACTACTTTTTTTTATTCCATCTTCTCAATATTCTTTTTATTTGTGTATTTGAAGGATATCTCCTTCTAAAGCGAAGATAAAGTTGTTCTTCTACATAAGATTCTTTTTTTGGATATTTTTCACAAAGTTTTTATCACACTAAAAATTCGAATTTATATGGTAGGACGCCCTCGAAAGCCCCAAACCAAGATCTTTCGAGATTTTGAGATAGAAACACCTTCTGGTGATATAAAAATGCTTAAAGAAATACTAATCTGCTGTCCAAATTTCCATTCTTCTCACGTTTGAAATCATGGAACACCATTAGAAATAATGAGATATCATTAAAAGCAGGCACAAAAAAAGAGTTTAAAACCATTTCTCCATCAAATAATGGATTTTCACCAGTTTTTTCAATATATTTTGATGCATTTTCACAAATTTAATAATAAGCTTTTTCATGAAAGATGAGATTTCAGGATTTTTTGGATTTTTATATTTGTCAATTATCTTTAAACCTTTCATATATTCATACTTACGATTGTTACCATATAATAATTATCTTCAGAAATATAATTGTGTCGCCTTAATATCTTGAACTACATAATAACAAGCTCCAACACTAAGAATATTAGCGAATAATGATCAAGTTTTTGTTGGTTCTCTTAATTTTTTTGACATTTTTTCTCATCACCATTATCTTATGAAATTTCTATTCACAAAAATTGTTTAATCTTCAATAATTTTTGAAATTAAAATTCTAGCATCATAATTTTTCACGAGATTATGTAAATTCATTATTATTTCATCTCTTTTCGAATTTGTGGGAGAAAAATGGCTTAAAGGAATAATTAGTAATTTTCCATCTTTGTGTTGTATTAAATTTGATTTAAGAGAAGTAATTTTTGTTGTTATTTGGCTTGAATTTTGGTAATATTTTAAATTATCTTTACCAAATACTTTAACAAGATATTTCCAAGCTAATCCACCAAAAGAAATAATTATTTTTGGGTTACAAAGTTCTATTTCTTTCTTTAATATTGCAAGATGCATATTTTTGTCTGGATCTTTTTTATATCTAAATTTATAGGCATCAGTAAAAATAAAATCGTTCAATAATTGCTTGTTGATATATTTTAAATAAGATTCAATTGATTTAATAGGATACTCCTTTGGAATTATTCCTAGTTCCCAAAATTTATGGAAAATGTTGCGTAAATATGGATTACCTGTAGCCAGCCAAGATCGAAGACTATTTTGATTTGTTTTCACAAAATCTAAGGCTGATTTAGCTGTTCCCATTCGTTTCCATTCTTCATATTTTTGCTTTTCAAGTTCAACTTCATATGAATAAATATTACCTTTTCCAGGATTTGCCATTATAATCATCCTACTAGGTTTTATTGAAGATATATAATAACCAAATGGACAAATAGGAATTTTGTTAAGATTCCAATCATTCACAAAACATTTTTCAATACTTTTTAATCTTGAAATCTGTCGTATAATATCTAACAATTCGGGATGCATTTTCCATCAATTTTGTTAATATTTTATAAATTTCAAGCTAACTTAACGCTTTAACCTTTCCTTTTAGTAGTAAGAAAGCGTTTTGAAGATTAAAATATTCTGTTCTTTTTTCCTTACCTATGATATGTTTTTTTATTATTTAAATAAGAACACCACTTCAAAATCTCATAAAAAAGCCTTCAAACCACCTCCATACCGAAAAGACCCTGTACAACCTCACACTTCATAGATTATACGAATTAATCAACAAACATTTCTTGGATAGTTTTTTTTATTTGGTCGATGGTTTTTATTATTTCTAAAGTGCCAAATTTCTTGATAAATCTCCTTCTATCCACTGTTCGTGTTTGATCTAGCACAATCCATTCTGCTTTACCTGCAAAATTTAGTTTTACCCTTGATCACAGAAATATTGATTGTTAGAAATTAAAAAATAATCCAATTTTTACTTAAACTCCATTTATTATTTTTTTTTCCATCATATGCTGAATTTCTTCAATATTTTCTTTGATTCTTTGTTTCACTTCTCTCAGAGTCAACTGTTTCTTTTTATTTTTTACAAGATTTATTAACTGACTCATTTGAGATGCCATCTTAATTGGAATTTCAAATTTTGCTAAATCATTCTTAATCACATAATGCAATTCATCTATTGTTGTTGCTGCATCAACCATTTCATGGATTATCAGAAAACGCGAATCAATTTTGGCCAAATCGTATCTCTTTTCCAGATCTTCAATAGTTGACTTCTTATTTTCTCGAGGATTGGATTCGATCAAGACCTCTGTAAATTTGTCCCATGTCTGATCTTGCTTTAAAGTACTTCTCTTTAGAATTAGTTTATGTTTCGCTTCTATATGCTGATTTAAATCCTCAGGGAGGCGGAAGCTTTTATGACAGTATGGACATTTTACATTTTTTCCAGAACCGTGTTTTCTTGCTTTTTGATGTTGCTCAAGAGCAGACTGAGAATTAAATGATCTATCACATGATTGACAATTAAAGGATCTTTCAAGATTTAATGAAGTTTCAATGAAATGATTCTTTTTTTCTTGATGATCTTGTAATGAATGCTTCTTTCTAAATTCTTTTTCACAAATTGGGCATTTCCATTCCTTTTTTCCTTCATTTGATTTGCTAATTACTTTTTTTTCTTCTTCTGCTTTCTTATTTATTTTTTCTATATCCTCCGCAATATTTGACTTAATTTGGACTTCTTGATTTGTTTCTTCAGAGATTTTACATTGTTCTGGTTTTGAAAGCAATATTTTATGGAGTAGAGATGAAAAATCATGATTTGTTTGGATATCCAATCTTAACATTTTTATGATTTTTTCATAATTTGAATCCATTTTGACAAATGCATTGGAAAATTGCTCTAAATTTTCGAGATATGGTTGATTATTTATTAATTTCTGGCATATTTTTTTATAACGTTGAATTTTCTGTTTGAGTTCTTTATTTTTTTGGGAAATTGTTGCCCATTTCGATGAAAATTCAAGTTTTAGTGATTTTAATTCTTTGTTCACAGAATCAATCTGATTTTCACTCTCTTTTTTCAATTTTATAATTTTATTTTCTAAAGACTGTTTTTCTTTCCTTAAATCTTCATTTTCTTTTTTCATTTGATTTATTATTTTATATTGAGCCTTTTTCACATTATCATAGGCTTGAAATTGTTGCTTTGTCTCAATTGCGGATATCCATGACATAGGAACTCGGATATGAGACGGTTTAAGTTCATTCTCCACAATAAAAGCAGTTCTACCTAATTTTTTATACTTACGATCATCCGTTTTCTCAAATTTTGCCGAACGATAGAGAAAATACCCCATACTTTGCATTTTATATACAAAATCATCAGATTCGATCTTTTTTTTGAAAAATTGACCTTTGTGATATCCATAAATAATGATTAGAACATTAATATGTTTTTGAGAATAAAAATTGCGCAAATCCTGCAAGATTACATCAAATGCCGATTGATATTTGCTTAAGAGGTGTAAATCCGTTTCGATATAATTGATATCTTTTTTTGCCATTTTTCTCTGTAGGTAAAAATTTCTTTTTTGTTTTATTTATTAAATTTTATGTGTATCTAATTAGTGATACATCCTAATATAGATTCCACTTGGAATTCCAGTTAAATATCTAATTGGAATGTGCACGATTAGGGTCTTATTCTGTACAATATTATATATATTCTTATATTGTTAAATATTATTTCTGTTTTTTAGTTAATACCAGTTTCAGCTGTTCGAGGTCTTCTTCTTCTAATTTCAAAATCGAATTGAATACGTGTTCTTTTCCATTTTTTTCTAAAAAATCCATAAATTTCTCAACAGAAAAGTGTGATTTTCCTGTCACACTCAAGTAATAATCTTCGATTATTTTTTGTTTTGGTAGATCACAGAGCCAATATAATAATACAAACAAAATTCCTGATCGATCGGTTCCTCCAACACAGTAAATTAAAAGAGGAGTTTGTGTATGAAGAATTAATTGAATAACTTGCCTATATGCTTCACTTTTTTGCTTGATTGTTTCTACATAATCTTCTGCAATTGAAATTAGGATATGGATATACTGAAAATCCGGAATAAATTCTTGAACATGGGGGATATTATAAGAATTTTCAGTAACTTCTGAAGATTTTCGTAATCGCAAATCTTTTTTTGTCGAACTCGATTTTTTCAAAGAATTTGTTAAATATTTATCATCATGTTTATAAATTCTTCAATTTGAAGTCGATTCTATTAAAATTATTGATTTTCATACCTTGAATTTGGTACGTTGATAAAATCGACAAAAAATAAGGAAGGATATTTTAGATTTGAGTCGGGAGAATTAAGATGATGAAATGAAAAAATTCGAATCTTTGAAATTTAAAATACCCTCAATTCTTTTTATGATTTTCTCATTCTTATTAAGTTAAATCATCAAATCTTAACACAACTATGGCTTATTTCATATTTTCTAATTCACGCTCAATGGCTAACGCTTGTTCATAACATTTTCGCGCTACTTGCATGAACATTTCCTCAACATTCGTCCCATCCTTTGCAGAAGTCTCCAAATGAACTGCATTCAACCGATCCGCCAAATCTAATGCATCATCCCGTGATACACGCCGTTGCTCATCAGCTAAATCTACTTTGTTTCCTATCAGCACTAATGGTATATCTCCTGCAGCTTTTTTGAGGGTACTTATCCACCCTGGAAGTCGCAATAAAGACTCGGGTGTTGTGATATCATATACGCCGATAGCTGCTTGTGAACCCTTAAAATATATATTTCGCATACTTGAGAATTGAGCTTGTCCTCCTATATCCCAAAGCATGAGCCGTATATCATTTCCATCAATTTCTACGTCTTTGATAAGAAAATTGGTTCCGATAGTTTGTTTAAGGTCACTTGAAAATGTTTGTTTAATGAATCTAAAGATTAAGCTGGTTTTTCCAACATTCTGGCTACCAAATAGTGGTACTTTAAATTTATACTGTTTTCGTGGAGTCGACATAATTTATGCCTCGATCAAAAACGAAGTCGATCAATTTGTGCTTGTTTATAGTATTTTTTTTTCTCCTTATAATGCTAGACTTTTTTAGAAATAATCAAGGTAGATATATTAAATTAGAATCTATTTATAAATAATTTTTTGAATACATAGAATTGATGGAGAAAAATGGATAATGGCAATGTTTGAGTACATTCAAGGATATCAACCAGATATAAAACTTGAATTGCAAGATATTGGAAAGCAGGTTTACCAACTTCATGAGCTTATGAATAACTATCGGGGAAGCTTCCTATAAAAGGTAAAGAATTCTTTATAGATCGCTTTATTTCACTTCTTTCAGATAAGAAATACACTCAAAATCGAATAATTGAAATTCAAAACTATGGGGAAGAGATTTGGTATGTTTTACAGCGACTTCCAAAAGGATTCTGCCATGGAGACCTTCACAGTGGAAATATTTTCAAAACTAAGGCTGGTTCATTTACTTTATTTGATTTTGATGCTTCTGCTTTTGCTTATCCAATTATTGATATCGCAACAATCTCAAATGCTACCGACTTCAATCAGCTTAAAGCAGATGCATTTGATGAGACATTGATCAATTTAGAACGTTTTCTTTGTGGATATGGCAGAAATTTATCTAAAAGTGAGAAATTTATCTTCACTTTAAATGAATGACATATTATATTTATATGTAATTAAGAATGCTACTTATCAAGATTCATACATTTCAAATGGTTCAATTTTGAATTTGATTATGTATTTTGGGTTTATTTGATTAAACAATTTAAATTAATTTCCTAAATCGATATAAAATATAGTTATTACGCGAATCAAAGTTGTATGTTGAATTTCTCATAACTGTACATAAAAAGCATAATTTATACTTTTTTGGTCATAAATATAGTAGGGATTATTAAGGAAATAGATAAATGAATAAATTTTTTTATATAAATAATTTTAGTAATTTAGAATAGCAAAAAAAATCATGGAACAAGATCAATAATGGAAGATTTTATCCAAATTTTAAATCAAGAAATAAAAATTTTTCATGAGTACTTGAAAAACAGAAAATTCGATTATTGTAATGTTATATCAAATCGAATTATATCCAATTCTGTTATTACAAAATCCGAAGAATTTGTATTGGTAGGTTGTTTTTTAAAACAGCTGGTTTTTGATTTAAGCAGAATTAATAATAATGAAGATAAAGATGAATTTTCAAAAAAAATAGAAAATTATTTAAAAAAAATTGAAAAAACAAATGATATAAATATAATTCTGACACGTTATTATGATCTCATAAAAAATATTAATGTATATTTTACAACTGAAGAAGAAAAATCTTTTTATCAAAATAATCTTAAGTTTACTCATTATTCTATAGAATTTTTGGTAAAATTCCTTATTTCTGAATTAAATGAAGATAAATTTATCCATTCAATCAATAATATTTTTATCGGATTTTTAAATGAAATTGAAAGATTTCTCAAATTACATGATTTCACTTTAAAAGAATTATTATTGAAATTTATAATGATATATTCATCAAAGCTCTATGAATATTATAGAATTTTTATTATAAACGATACTCAAAATAAAGGTTGGTATAAAAAGTGGGAGATTTATCAAGTACTAATTAAAAAAAATTTGGACGATTACTTAAATAAAGAAGAACAAGAATATATTAAACAATCTATTAAACTTCTTTTTGAGTTATGTAAAGAATGGAGATTTATGTTTATTCGATTACTCGAACCTATACAAAAACTAAATAAAATCGAAAAAGAAGTTGAATTACCTCACGAAATAAAGGAAAAAATCCAAGATTTGGCAAAAAAAGCAATAGATGAAGATTTAGAACATAATGAGGGATAATAAATGGCGATAACGTCTACAAATCAAAATAATGGATTAAATCCTACTGCTGTTATTTTAGAAAGTTTTCAATACCTCAGAAATCAGCATCCTGATATATCAATACAGCAGATGGAGATGTTGTTTGAGAAAGAACTAATCAATCAAATTAAAATAGAAATCTGTCGTTACAATTTTCCCAAAGTTATCCCAAAAAAGGAAATACTAAAATGGAAACTACAAGAATCAAGAACACCAAAAAAGAAAAAAGAAATCCGGGAATATCAAATCAAACATAATGAAAAGGTTCTTTTTTATCTTACCATGCAAAATGTCATCAAATCTTCAAAAATTGATGAAAAAGATATTTCTTTTTTTTCTATCAGTAAAAATGATATTGTTGGGAAAAAGGATTCCATTATTTCCCAGTTAGATTTTTATCCAAAAGATGAAAAATCAGAAGAAATTAATAATCTCAAATCAAATATATTGAAAGAAGAAAAAACACTTCCCTTTGGTTTTAAGAATAATCAAAATTTTGCAGATATACCTAATCGATCATTAGATTTTTTTAGTTTTGCTTCAAATTTGACAGAATCAACTTTAATTTCAAGAAATCTCAATTGGGAAAAAAGCAATGAGATAAGAAAAAAGATAACCAAATCTGAAGAAAATGAAATAATTGAAATTGATTCTATTATTGAAGAAATTATTGATTATAAACCAAAACGATATAGATCGAAAAGAAGCGACTGTGGTTCTTTATTGGATTTAATCGATATTGCGAATAATTAAAAAAAATTTTAGGTGAAATAAATAATAAATATATCATCTAAAAAAATAATTATCGATTCAGGAGTCTGGATCTCCGCATTTGATCATAGAGATAAGTATTTCAAAAAAGGAAAAGAAATATTACAATGGATAGAAAATCAAGAAGATTATCGAATTCTAATCTCAAATTTAATTCTTGCGGAAATAGCGAATCATATTACTCGAAAAATTAATCATAAAAAAACCGAAATCATAAAAAAAATAATTAATAATGAAAAAATCGATATGTATTATGATGATGAGAAAATATCTAAAAAAGCTATTGAAATTTATGAAAAATACAATCCTGTAGGATATGTTGATGCAACAACAGCAATTTTTTATAAATTAAAGAAATGTGATTATTTGATAACTTTCGATAACGATTTTAAACTAATTAAGGGAATTACTGCTTTGGATTGTTATCCGATTGATTTTAAAAGTAAATAATCATATATTAAAAAAATTCTTTTCTGGGTTCTATATTTATCTTTTCTCGTTTCTTGTTTAATTTTATGTTTTTCCAAATTATATCAAAATATTTGTGGTTTTTCTAACTATTTTATCTGAAATCTTGCATTTTATATCCAATATCATTTGAATTTGTTTATACCAAAAAGAATTTGTTAATTATGCAATACATTTGCTTTTCATCATCTGGATAATTTAGATTTTTATCGGTATTTATAGAAAAAATTTTAGTTATATGATGAATTTGTGGCATTCTCATTAGGATTTCCACTAAACTTTAATAATATTCATAACTTGATTAAAAATATAAAAGAAAAAAAGAGAACACTTTTGATCAGCGTAAATTTGATCGACAGATGCATTTACTCCTATCATATTTCTCATTCTAGTTTCTTGGAATTGTTTCCATTCAAATATCCTGTTATCTACATTTTTTATTATTATAATTTGATCATATAATTGGAAAATTAAGTCCAAAACTATTATTAAGTGCTATATATTTTACTTATTCTCAAATTTATTATTGTGAGCAGTTTTTTATAATTTGAAGTAAATCCTCTTTAGACATTTGCTGTCGTGCTTTTTGGTCATTCCAAATTTTTCGATACAGATGAAGATATTCAAAAAGTTGGGGCATATCAGGTGTTAATACAGTAATTCCTTCTTCAATCACCTTGCCTCTTAAATACCATGGGATTTCCGAGAAAAACTGAATGTCGTAATTCTTTCCATAAATATCTACCCGAACGCAAATTTCCTTATAGAGTTTAATCGGATTGTTAGAACTTTCGACAATACATAAATCAATATCACTACGGGCTGAATTCATTTCATGTACCCATGAACCGTATAATATCATCCCCAAAAACGAAGGATTACTTAGTAAAAACTTAAAATCGGCAGTTATCTGATCTATAATGCTTGGTTTAACCATTGGGAGATCAACTCCACATATTGGAGAAAAATTTCGGAATGCTTTTCAATTCCGTGAAAAGCAAGTTTGTCCACTATACCATTATATTCATGTACAATCCGATTTCGCAATCCATTTGCATATTTAAGTTCTTGGAGTATTTTCTGAGAGATAATGTTACTATCACCGAGTAAATCGAGATTTGAATAATCATCTTTTGGAACTTTACCAATGTCTTTTAATATCATTACTGAAATATCAGAAATTGCTTCTACAATAATTTGAAATGCATGAAAAATAGCGTATTTTTCCTTTTTTGGTATTTGTTGATAATCCACATCTGTGATATCATTGATCCAAGATTGCATATCATCCAAATTTTCTTCAATTATCTGAATTTTATCTAAATATCGTTCTAATCGAACTTTCTTCATTAAAATATATATAATTTTGATTTATTTGAATATAATTGAATTCGCTAAAAAGAGTTGAACAGATTTCTTCTTTTAAATTATCTTCAATTTTTATGAAGAAATAAGATGAGTTGAAAAAATCATATTTACTATAGAAGCCATCGTTAACGATAAAGTTAGAAATGCGAATTCTATTCATATTTTTCAACGAAACCTGAAATATTGAATAATTAAAATGATTTTCCCTATAGGATGGTAAATAATCTCTGAAGAATTCTAATTTAATCGCTTTTCAAAGGGAATTTTGAATCATGTGAAAATTTTAAGAATCTATGTGAATTATTTCGGCTTTACCATCAATATGTTGAATGGTCAGGCTTATATCTATGTCTTTTCTAAAGAGTGATTAGGACACTCTTCATTAATTTCAATGTCTTTTTACTGTATCTTTTTTCTACTTGCCATAATTTCCAACATTTATTAAAATCATTTTTTGATAATAAGCCATCTTTAACCAGCTTCAAACAGAATGACCATAATTGAAATGTTGGTATTTTTAACATAGTAGATTGATAAAATAAGGCTCGATCATCAGTGATGAGTGTAACATGATCACGTAGACCGATTATTACTAAGTCTTGATCAGCAGAATCGAAGGTTTCTAATATCGATTCTAAGAAATATTTTGAAATAACTGCCTTTCTTTCATTTGCAGATAAAGGAATAAAGATAAAATTGCTTGGAAAAAAGAGATCCAATTTATAATTTTTATATTCTAGCAACAACTTTTTAGTTATAACTAACCTGAATTTTCCGAGAATTGGGCGCAAATCAATGGAAGTTTTATGAAAAATATTTCTGATACGGAGAGAAGAGCAAGTATCTAAAGCGAGCATCATAAGAATTTTGCCTGTATTTTCAATTTTGTGTTTTTTCGTTTTTACTTTTTTATTACGTGTTTATTATTCCTTCATTAAGGTTTTAATATCATAATTTAATGCCCATTTTAGATGATCTTCCATAATCTCATCTGGGATTATTTCCTTTGCATCTCTACTTGCCCATTCTGCTAAAAATTCATTGTATTCCAGCCCTGAAATTTTCCATGCTTTTTTAAATCCGCATTTTCCTTCCTTTAATAATTTAAAAGCGAGTTCTATACGTTTTGGGCGAATCTCTTCAAGAAAAGCTCTTCTGGCAATTTCAGCAAGCGAGACACCCGTAGATTCTGATAATATTTTGGCAATTTTCATATCATCTGGATCAATACGGAAATTTATTTGACTCATGATATAATAAATATCAAATAAATAGATAAAATTTATTATTATGTGATATAAATAATATCTAATAATTAAGCTTTTTATGATTTCGAATATTTAGTCTGAATTTAGAGAGATATTTGTCCCAACATCATTATTCTTAAAAATTTAGCTGGGAAAATGGATCGACTCAAATTATTTCATGGAATTGAATGAAAATTTAGACGATTCAAAAGAACTCTTGAATATTTCTATCACTATCGAAGGATTTTTATGTGAAAATATATAACCAACTGAAGATATATTATGAAATGCATTTTACTGTGTCGGAGACGTATTTAATTGGTGAAAAATTCATTAGAAACTCTATTTGTTATTCGTTCAATGATATTGGGAAGCGGAATAATTCTTTTGATATCATTTTTTCTCCCAATAATCAACACATACTCATTATTTGATTTAATACGTATTTTCTCAGATATAAGATTAAAATTGCTCTATATGGTTCCTATATTAAATGCTATTTTTAGGATTTTTATTGCTTTATTTCTTCCAAGATTCTTGAAAAAACGGAAATTATGGCTTTATCTTTTATTAATTTTTGATATTAATATAACTACATTATTTCTAAGCGATATCTTCCAAGAACATAATCCTTACCTTTGGCAAAATGTTGCAATATATGGATTCATTTTCGCAACTGTCCTATATCTGATTGGATTTTTGAGAATACTCTTATTGGATAATTCTGAAATAAACACGCAACCAACTTTCAATTAACCTTAAGGAACGAATAATAATGGTACATAGAAACTCTGATTTACGAGAAAAGCAAAACAAAAATACAGTTAACAGTAAAAAAGATCATGAATCAGACATGGAAGAAAAGGTCTATATTGCATTAGGACACGAATTTCGACGAAAAATACTAAAATTAATTGGAAGAAAAGGATTTACTGGATTTTCAGATATTAAAAAATTGTTAAATGTAAGTACAGGAACGATTTATCATCATTTAGAAGTATTACAAGACTTAATAGAACAAGATGAAAGAAAAAAGTATCACCTTTCTCCTTTGGGATTACATGCTTATCAAATTCTACAGAAGGGAGGTGATGCAATTGCATCATTGCAACTGGAGAATAAAATATTTTTGGAGCAGAAATTAAAATCATGGCAAAGCTGGGCGCTTTTTCAACCGATTTTAAAATACTACTTAAATCATTATCAACATGGAATGATTTTTTCAGGACTTATTGTTTTTATTATTGCAATATTAAGTGCATTATTTCACGTACAAGCATTTGTTAATATTTATCTCCCTATTTTTGAACCATTTGAATTTTTTCTTACACGCTATCCAATTATCCAGTTTTTCAGTGTTTTTCTTGGATATATTTTTCTATTTTTCTTAGTTGAAGGTCTGGTTCGAGCGTTATTCCATAAAAATGAAAATGGACGTTGGTTATTTGTTGTGCTTTCTGTAAGTTATATTCCATTGATATTCTATCTTATCTGTATTGGGATTTTACGATTATTTCCATTAGAAATTGACACTTTTCTGGTAATAAGTAGATTACTTTTAGTTTTTTTTCAAGTTTGGGGAACAGTAATTCTAGCACTAAGCATTTCGTTGGTGAAATTTATTAAATATGAAAGGGGGCTAATTATTGTGCTTTTTATTGATTATGCGACTTTGATGGTTCTTTTACTCTTTAATACTCCGTTTTTATAGTACTTTTAGAAATCAGATTTTTAAATAAAATGACGACTTTGATTCATAAAAATAATTTTTAAATGAGAGTTCATAGTAATCTTTCACACCTATCTTGCTCATCTCCATAATATCATTAATAAAGAAGGAAGATTAATATGAAAACTCTTTTTTTTAATTTAAAGATTTGTTAGATAGTAAATGGGATGAATTTGAAAAGAAAGAACGCCGTTTACTGAAAATTTACTCTGATTCACCATATCTAATTGCAAAAAAACTAGCAAAAATTATTTCAAATAAAAGAAAGGTGTTCAACGATAAAGTTGAGAAGATTCAAAGCATAATTCCACCCAATCGAGCCAATACCAACACAATTGAATCTATTTTCGGTAGATATAGACTCTTTTTTAAGAAATATCGAAAAATGAAAGACACTGAATACTCTAAAGCTGTATTTGAAATACTAAGATTGCACCACAACCTTTCTCCACCTTATACCGGCCCAAATCAAAATATATCTCCAATAAATAGAATCGGAATCAAATCAAAATGCATGATTTCTATAGATCGATTATGTTGAATGATTTCGTGATTTTAACAATTTAATTTGGATATCATTTTCTTCTTAAATCCCACATTCTAAAGGTAATCTAAGTCAAAAAATTGACGATACATGTAGAATCTTTGAATTAATATAATGAAATCCATATAAAAATATCAAAATCATGCTAAAAGATTAAAAAAAGAAAGATTTTCTTTTGATTAAGATCCGCATTAGGGACTAATTCAATAACAATGCTGAAATCGGGACAATTAAGTCCTGTAGATGTAAGTATAACTACACCATTTAATCCAACAATTGAGTCAAGATCCCAACAACCTCAGTATTTGCCAGTTAATGTTGAAGATTTATCTGGATATGTATCGTTTTCAAAGAATATTTTAGGTATTAAAAATGAAGAAAATATGGTAAATGTTTTAAAATATTTAACAGAATACATTAATCCAATTGCATTAGGGGCTGTCCACAGAGCACGAGAAAAAAATGCAAAAATTGCATCAAGTTTATTAAAATATCATATGGAAGATGGAAATTTAGTAAAGAGAATTTCTGACATTGTTACAATGGGGCTCTATAATCATGCTTTCTACATAAGTAAAAAAGATGCTGAAGAATTAAAATTGCCAATTGAATCAATTAATAGGGAAATTGAATCTTTAATTTGGGATTTATTTTCAGAATATATGACATTATTAGAAAAAAATTTAGTGGAAGGATGGATTAAAAATAATAAAGATTAAAAGTGATTTGAATGATAGAAAATAACACAAACGGTTTAGCTTCTTCTTCAGATTTATTTAATAGTACTTCTCCAAATAATGAATATTCTACAGCTCCAGTTGATTCTTTTACTTCAAATATGATAGATCATTTAACAATCATTCCAACAATAAAAATTTTCAATCCATGGAAATCAGACTTACAATTAAAAAGAAAAAAAAAACTTTACCGATTTGAACATTTCATACAAAGACAGTTTCCGTAAAATCTTGAATAAGCATACGAATTATAAGAAATTATTTTCTCTTCTTATTAATTTTATAGATGTTTTTTATATTTCAATACCAAATAAACCTAAAGAAATAATTTTTTCTGAATTTTATTTTCCTGGCGAAAATTATTCAGAACCAATGATGAAAATAATATACCCCAATATGCATGAAAATAAGCTGTTGGAACATAAATATTTAGTTGAAAAAGAATTTACCAAATTTCTTGCGCAGAATTCAAAGAATAAGGAAGAATTTATTGAATTAAGAAAGATTCAAAAAAAATTTAGGATAATTATACGAAGAGGGTAGTATATCATATGGATTTTCTTGATTTTTTCAAGATTTCTGATAAAATTATTTTATACGCAACAAATGAAAAAAATAAAGAAATCTATTATCGAACGGCCATTAATCGTTTATATTATTCAATTTATCATCATGTAATACATTCTTGTGGTATATTCATTCCGAATTCACAAAAAACTCGTTATCATGCATATGTTAAAGAACAAATCGAAAATACGATGATTTGTAGTGATTATTCCGATTTAGAAGAACTTAGAGTCAATTCTGATTATTTTTTATCTGTACATATAGATAAATCAACATTTATCTAACATAAATCGAAAATATAACACTTGAATAATAATAGAAGTTTCTATGACAAAATCAGAAATTGGACAATGTAAAAACATTTAATTAAAGAAGATCAATATCAATAATTTTTACTTCATCTACTTGATTGATTTGCAAAAGACGTTGCTTTGTCTCTTCAAAATCTTCAGAACCTTTCGGGTTTAGATATATTTCATAGATACATTGTCCTCCTTTTTGACAAATACCTGAAGTATAAACGAAAGGAAGACCTAATTCTTGGAAAACAAATCCGATTTTCTTTAGAGTTTCTGGACTTAGTTGACCATTAAACAAAACAGCGAATTTCACAACGTGATTTCCTTCATGCGGAATAATGTCTACCTTAAAAGAATCCTTACGGCGCTGAAATACAACAAAGTAATTTTTCCTGGTTCCCAAAAAAGATTCTAATTCCTTTACCATCTGAATAGGAAGATGTATTGCATGATCTGATTCTAATTTTCGAAATGGAATAAGAATTCCATGAGTCTGCGCTTGGCTGATGGCAAAAAATTTGGAGAGCTCATTAAACATTTTTTTCAAATATTCAAATTCTTCAGAAATTTCAGATTCATAATTGAGAGGGGGATTGCTAATATAAAGGGCTTTGAAGATTGATGGTCTATTTTTTTTAACATTCCGGGCAAATTCATGAAAGCGTTGAGCATAAGCTTTTAAATTGGGGGATTCTTCTTCGATTATTTTTGTTATCATAACCATTTCTTGCTTTCCCCGAGCCCAATCTGATGGAATCATAAAAAAATAGTTGGCAGTGTTTAATGTGGCGGAAAAAGCATGAGTAAAAAAACCGGGCGATGCAGTATCCATTAATCTTTTAATTTGCCCCAAATCTTCATCAGAAATTAACTTTTCCAGTTCATTCGGAACACTATAAAGGACATCTGGTCCAATAATGGGATTGAAATAGGTTAAGATTAACATTTTTTCCAGTTACCTCGAAATAATCTATTCATTCATTGTAGCCCCCAATAATTCAACAGAAAATCTGACAAAGAATAATAATGAAAGTAGTGAAGAGAAATCTTAATTCTCACACTGCATAATGAGATCAATATGTTGCTCTCCCTTTAAAGATTGTTTCTTACGTTTGATGGGTTTTCAGATAAGTAAGAACCTCATGAGGGATATTTGGTTGTTGGTGAATACTTAAAGATTTGATTCGAACGAATGAAAGTTCAGGATAATTGTTTTTAAATCGGATCAGACTCTTTTTTGCTTGATCATGGTCATGCGCGCTTGTTTCCTTTCCTTCATAGTAATAGATCCGATTATGTTGCTGATCTATCAATATCACAACATTAAATGAATTAAAGTGATCTGATAAAATCCAAGAATCAGTGTTAAAAATATATAACTTGGTTGTAGATGAAAATTCATCCATTTTTTCATGAAATTCATCACTATCTGAATTATTCGCGCTTTGTGAATTATTACCACTTTTTTGACTTTCATCTATCTCTTGAGTTAGTGTCATGTTTTTTTCCTTATTTCCAATTTGTGAAAGGGCTTCCAATTCTTCCAATTATAAATAATAATCTTTTCTTGTGCAAGATTTCTGTAAGATACCTATAAATCCTAGTATAATATTGCTCTAACACTGTATGTAGAAATTAAAAGGAATGGAAACCCAAAAGTTATTAATTAATTATACGCTATCCATTATATAAATATCTGATCCGAGGGCATAATTGTGAAATTCCGACTTGTCTTAAACACAACTACAAAAAAAGGGCACCCTGTTGAAATTAAATTTAAAATTCCACCTTCAAAACATATCGGACTGATTAATTTCCTACAGATTGCATTAGAACATGGAAATGATGTGGAATTTTCGATTGAAAAAGTTCAAGATGGGAAGCATGAACGAAGTAAAGTTCATGGAACGTTTAAACTAACGGAAGAAGGAAATAAAACCCAATCAGAAGATTCTGAAAAGTGATTTAATAATAGTTTAAGCAAAAATGAGTAAAAAGAACAACATGTATAATAATTTATGAAAAAAAAGATAATAATAAATCAAGCATGACTAATGGATTAACTGATTAGTTTTTTAGAAATACTAATAATATAATATTACTGTTTATATCTTAAAATCTTCAATTTTATTCAACTCACTTAACATAATAATTCAAAAACATGAAATTATATTAATAAAAGTAAAGCTCAAATATTGTATTCAAAATATAGTAGTTTAGAGATATTTAAACGAAAGTACGGAAAAAGAATAGAATAATAAAGAAATAATAGAGAAAATTAGTCGATATTGATGAAACATGAAACGCACATTCCGATTACGCCCAATTTTTGCACCTATTGTCAAATTCTTAGCTAAGATTGCGATAAATCTTAAAATTACTCCCAATTTTGCTACATGGTTAATGGTTTCATTTTCACTTATATCCTCACTTGGATTACTCTTTTTCCAGAGTTTTATTTGGTTTGGAGTTTGGATTTTTCTCACAGGGCTACTAGATGGAATAGATGGCGCTATTGCAAGAATGACTAAAAAAACCTCAAAGTTTGGAGGATTTTTTGACTCGACTATGGATCGCATTTCTGAAAGTATTATTTTATCAGGATTGATATTATTCACACAAATTTTTCCAACGAATTATTCTCAATGGATATTACTTTTAACAATAATTGGCTTTATATTCTCATATTTAATAAGTTATTCCAGAGCTCGTGCAGAATTAGAATTGAAAAGGAGTTTTGTAATTGATAATGATCGTTTTTCGATGAATATTGGAATCTTAGCACGCTCAGAAAGGTTATTTTATCTTTTTATTATGTCTTGTATTGTTCAGTTTACTTCCCCTCTAATTTTGCTGATATTTATGGGTTTTTATGTAGTTTTAACTGCTTGGACCTTTCTTGAGAGGTTTTTCACTTATAAATCATATCTGAATGAATTTGTTGAAACAAATGAATGATCCATTCAATTTTTTCAATTCTCGCTCATATTTACAATAGAAAAGAGTTAAATCCATAGAATTAACGTAAGTCATGAAAATAGAATGTAAAGACGATCATAGAATCAAAATAATAATACTATTCTTATATAAATAATTCAAATTTTCAAATTTTGTAAAGAAATAACCGATAAAAGAATATATACAATTGAACAAATATATAATATAAGAGTTGTAATCGGAAATAAAGACTCTACTTAAGTATTATTTCCAATTGTAATTCTTTACATGCTCAATCCTTAAATTGATCTTGGGTTAAATCTTATTTCAATTTTAGAGATATGGAGGAACATACATATGGCTCAAGAAATCTCTCCAGAATTTAAAGAAAAACTATTTAATTGGCTAAAAAAACAAAGAATCATAAACATGGACATAAAAATCTTAATTACAGCCTTCACCCATCCATCATATAAAGGAGTCTTTCCAGAAGTGGAAGATTATGAAAGACTAGAATTCTTAGGAGATGCGGTTTTGGATCTGGTTTCTGCAGAAGATTTAATCAAACACAGCTCTGCGAATGAAGGAGTATTAACAGAACGTCGAAAACAATTAGTAAATAATGAAAATCTTTCCCAAATTTTTGATAGATTAAAGATATCATCTTTTATTCGAACTGCACCTCATTACAAGCCTTCTATTAAGGATAAAGCAAATTTTATTGAAGCCTTTTTTGGAGCTCTCTTTTTAGAGCACCGCTATGAATATTGCGTTATAGTTTGGCGACAATTTCAAGAAAAAATGGGTAAAATAAAAAAGAAGATTTATCATGCTCCATTATCTCCTGAAGATGAACAAAATAAGGAAGAATTGAAACAATTTTATCGCTCAATTGGATTAACCCCAAAAAATGCAAAATCAATGTTACAAGAACTTAACCAAAAACAAGGATTAGATTTACCCAATTATGAATTAATTGAACATTTTGGACCTGACCATAATCCAACTTTTCGAGTAAAAGTATCAGGTATTTTTTTCACAGGACCCCCAAAATGGACAAGATCAGCAATAGGAGAAGGTAAGAGTAAAAAAATTGCCGAAATTAGAGCTGCAGAGAAATTATGTGATCAAATCTATTTAGATTACATCCCGTTTGATTAAGAATAGAAATCAATGAAAGTGAAAAAAATAAAAAGGAAAATTTTTTATTAATATAATAAGATCTCACGGAAAATGAACCGGAAAGTATCTGAAGGTAAATTGACCGCGAAGACTGTTATATTATTTAATTTATTCATAAGATGGTGCAAAATATAGAAATTTTGCATAAATTATGGATAAATTAAATATTATCTGTGTTCGCATTCATTGCTAGTATCTCCAGATGTTTTCCAGTTTATTTTACGAGAATTACTCTAGGTCATATTAGGATTATCTAAGAGAATTCTCTATTTTCCTGTGAGATTTTGATAAAAAAGTGGTATTGATATGTCAAAATCTCAAAATAAAGGAAGAAAATCAAATGATGCACCTTTAGCATCCCCCTGCTGTCCACAGAAAAAGAAAATAGATCTTGAAATGAATCTTTTTCCTGTGAAGATTTCCAATCTTAAAATCAGTATATATTCATGGTTAATTTTTCCAAAAATCGATAATTATAAAGTACAAAGAAATATTCTTGAAATTGCTTTAAGTGAAGAAGCATTATACGAATACATCATTCAAAAAAACAAGATCTATCAAAAAAAAAGGCATCCAAATATAAAAAGAGTTGTGCTTTTTCAGAATAAAGAATTTCAAATTGAAATAAATCACCTTGAAACGGTTTATCTTTTAGATAATCCAACACTTCAAAACGAAATTTTTGGAAGTATTTGCCAAACTGTGGGATTCGAGCAAATAGGACATAATTACTATTATTCAGCAGAAAGACAATCCTCACAACTCACACAATCTACAAAAGAATCATTAAAAAGGATATTTCCAGCAATTGAAATAGATGGAGGCAAATACTATTTAAAACAAGGACTAACAACTGCGATTCATTCCACCAAGAAAAATTTTTCGATAGATCAAGGAAAAAATGCTATTTCAAATGTTGTTGAATTAGAGCAAACATCAAAACTCATTCAAAAAAAGAATTTATTAGAAATAATAATGGATTTGAATAGAAAGGTTAAAGATCATCACAAGATTGAAAATTTACTCATTGGTTCAAGATTTATTACGCACTACAATAACAGAATATATACAATTCATGGAATTGCTTGGAATAAAGATCCTACTTCTACATTTCAAATTCGCTCAAAGTTGCATCAAAATTTAGAAATCACTTTTGAAGAATACTACAAAAAGAATTATCAATTAAAAATTTCAGATCTCCATCAACCTTTAATTATTTATTATCCAATGTCTTCTCAAAAGAGTGCTACTTCATCAGGATCTCAAGATATACTCTACTTTTTACCAGAGTTTTGTCATCTTTTTGGACTATCAAACCTTGATGCTGATAATTTCAGAATTCGGCAAGAAATCACCCGAAATACCCAAATGTCACCTTCAGATAGATATAGAAAACTCAAAACATTTGTAGAGAACCAAGATATTCTTGAATTTTTTAAAGTATGGGGTTTAGATATCGATTCACGGATGATTTCTATGTCTGGAATAAAACTACCAAGTCTAGAGATACAGACTCAAACAGGTGTTTTTCCAATCAATTTTGAACAATCAAATTGGCTTTCATTATTAAATCGCTCGCAAGTAATTGATGCTCCTGAATTAAAAAAGTGGATGATATTATATCCAAAAAAATCTATGTCTTTGCAAGAAGCAAGAAAATTTAGCAATGATTTTCAAAAAATTGCCCAACAAATGGGAATGGTATGTCGACCACCTCAATTACAGGGAGTTTTTGATATGACAAAGTTTCTGGCAATATTAAAGAAAAATCCTTCTCAACATCATATAAATTCAATCCAATTAATTCTCACAATTACCCCTAATAGGAACAAGACATGTTATCGGAAAATTAAACAGCTGTGTTATCGAGATCTGGGAATTGCCAATCAAAATGTTGTGCTTAAAAATTTAAGAGATCAAAAAAGAAGAATGCCAATAATCCGAAATTTAGTAAGGCAAATTATTTGCAAGGTTCCAAATTTTAATACAAAATATGGCGGGGCTTTATGGAAAATCAAAAATAATTCCATCCCTGACAAAACTTTAATTGTTGGAATTGATGTTTGGCATGGCCGTCCCGGAATAGACAAATCTATTGCCGGCATCGTCTTTTCAACTGATAAAGGCTTACATTATACAGCAAATTATACAATAACTCCAAGAAAAGGACTGGAATTCATCCACAATTTAGGAAAAATCATAATTACACAACTACAGAATCATTATAACGCAACAAGACAATACTTTGAAAATATATTAATTTTTCGCGATGGAGTAGGAAACACCCAGTATAACAAGATTTTACAAGAAGAATTCAAGTCTATTCAACAAGAACTAACCAATTCATCCATTTTTAGTGAAAAACATCCAAAAATTGCAATAATCTTGGTGAATAAACGAATAAATCGCCGGCTATTTCATAAAAACAAACAAGGACAGATATTGAACCCCAAACCCGGAACTTTTATAGAAGATCAATATATAAAATCAGAATTTTCTAATTATTATTTAGTACCCCACTTTTCTCGTTTTGGAACAACCCGACCGATTCATATTTCGGTAATTTATAACAATACAAAATACGTTAATTTCCAATTTGTTGAAATTGCAAATATTTTATGTCATTTGAATTACAATTGGGCAGGAACAGTTCGCATACCAGCATCTGTGGAATATGCCCATAAAGTTGCCGACTTCATCGGATCAAATCAAATTACATCAATTGCACCAGAATTACTACAAACTCAATTCTATTTGTAAACTTTTTTTAATGTTATAATAAAAATATAAATATGAAAAAATGATTAAAAATGTCTCTGAAAAATTATCTAAACTCGAATAATCTTTATTATGCAAGCATTTATGGACAAAAACTAAAAAAATTAACTTATCTTTTTCAAAATATTCGGGATTCTTTTCGCCCTTATATCCATTTTTTGGACAGAGCGATTGAAGCAGAGAAAGAAAGAGAGATTTCAGCCCTTTTTAAAATAGTCAAAGACGATTTTACGGTTTCTTTTAAACCAATCACAAAAAAGTTGAAGATATTATCAGAAGGTTTTCTCTACTGCGAAGTAGAACAAGATTGGGTTCAATTATTAAATTTTGAAGACATTAACAATAATTATGAAGAATTTGATTGGTCTAATTGTGAGAATTTTGAAATTAGTTATATGTCCGATGATGGAGCCAAAACAATAAAAATCTCTAAGAAGAATATTATAGTTTTTGAAGACGACGGAAAAATAGATTCTATATATCTTAAGTTCCCAATGAATTATAATGATTCTTATGATTTCTATTATAAACGCGTGAGATTGCAGCTTGAAAAAGTCATTGAAGATCTTGATCTCATTGAAATAACACATCATGAATATGCACTTGATGTAATTGACATTGAGCATGCAGATTCTCAAAATAGTGTTGTAAAAATCCACTATAGCGGAGTAATCACGCCGGATGATATTGAACATCTAAGAATTAATGGATTACCGCTTCAAAACCCAAGATTCAAACAGATTTCAGATCTTGGGGATGTTTCAAAGATATTCATTGAAAACAATACTGGAAAAAGACAATTACAAATTCTTAGGAAAGATTTTAAAAAGAACTGTGTATTTGTAGAATATTTCCGTGAAAAAGGCGATTATTCAATCTTTGGAGAGGATCAAGAACAGAATCGAATAGAAGTGAAAGAACTTAGATTTGAACCTATTAAAAAAATCCAATTTTTAAATAGAGATATTGAAACGTTATTCTCTCCTCAATTAATTAATGAAAATCGAAGAGGATTAAATGAATACGCCGTAGATATTAAACCATTACCTAAGAACGGTGAAAAGGTTCGAGCAGATAATGGAAACGAATATGAATGTATTATAAATAAAAAAAAAAAAAGAACTGAATTGAAGCTGAAATTATTAGAAGAAAACGAAGAAGACATGCATGAAATCTCAGAAAAATCACCACTAGATTATTTTTTTGAGGATGATGTGAATGAAGTAATGGGTCATAAGATTTTTGAAATAGCAAAAAATAAAAAACTCATTTGGACAATTATTAGAAAAAATCGGGAAGAACGAACAATTTCAATCAAGATCAGCAGCAAAAAAAATTATAAAAATGTAAAATATAATCTAGAACGAATGAGTGAAAAGAATTATCCTCTTTATCTCAATCGAAATGTTTATCAATTAAAAATGGAAAGAAATTTCATCAATAGGTTAATGAAAAAACCACTAGATGATTATCTCCCCCTTCTCCGATTAGGGGAATCTATTAAAGCAACTAAATATGAATGGGATATTTTTAACCCTTTGGATGAAAAAAAAATTGAATGGGAAATCCTTACGGAAAATGAGCGAGAAGGAACGGAAAAACAAAGACTATTTGTAGAAAAAGCATTGAATACTCCTGATTTTGCTTTCCTCGAAGGTCCTCCTGGATCTGGAAAAACAACAGCAATTATAGAATTAATTTTTCAATTAATAAAACAGAATAAAAAAATACTCTTAGCAGCTTCAACTCATGTTGCCATTGACAATGTTCTTGAAAGAATCAAAAAGTACAAAACAGAATGGTTTAATAGGATTTTACCACTCAGGATAGGAGATAGACACAATATTTCTTCAAAAATCGTAGAATTCCAAATTGATAATCTATTAAAAACGCACAAAAATGGCTTAGATGGATTGAATTCCCTTATTTTAGATGCTTCTAATTTGGTTTGTGGAACAACCATAGGGATTTTAAAACATCCTTGGTTTGATCGAAAGAAGAATCGTAATGTAGATCGAAAAGTCTTTCCAATGTTTGATTATTTAATTATAGATGAATCCAGTAAAACTACTTTCCAAGATTTTATTATACCTGCATTGTATGCAAAAAGATGGATTTTAGTTGGTGATATTAAGCAATTAGCACCCTATGCTGAAAATGACTATTTGAAAAGGTATTTTGAAAAATTAACAGATTATAATAATAAAAATATATTTAATTCTCATGCTCAAAAGGCAAATTATTTGATATTTTTGTTACTACGGCGCTTTTGCGATAAGTCTTCAAAAAAATTTTCAAAAAAATTAAAATTTTCTGAGAGAATCTGTTTTCCTACTGATGAATCTACTATAAAAGCGTTTTTAGAAGAAATAAATAAAAGATATGAGCAAGATATATCAAAGGATCAAATTTTATCTCAAAAATTTCCTATTATCACAATAATAGTAAAGGATCGAACTGCTTTAGCAAATGTCAATCCAAAAATAATTGAGATCACTGAATCTGATTTAAAAACCAATATTCAAAAATCTCTTCTATTAGTAGCATCAGATCTTATTTTAATTGATTGGGATATATATAATAGAAAGGAAAATATTATTCCACCTCATTTTTTTGTCTTAAATCATCCTAACTGGAAAAATAGTCAACAAGCTTTTCGATGGAGATATATCATCGACATTAATAAAAACAAAAATAATAATTCAAAACTTTTGATCGAAAATTTTGAGCGTATTAATCAAGATCTGTCTGAAAAGAACTGGGCTTCTGAGATCTCTTGGCGATTAATTAGATCCTATGAATTAAGAGCACTTCCAGATAATGAAACTTTGAAAAGATATTATAACGATTTATCTTTTCTCCTCCCGCGAAAAGATGATATCTCTCGTTTTATTATAAATGCTTGGAGTATTTCGCTACCATCAATTTTAGAGTCGTTACAATCTGGCATTGGCGAAAAATATAGAGGACATATTGAAACAATTTTAAAAACGGGATTTCCAAATGAATTATTTTTTCAAAGGCATGTGAAACTAGAATATCAATTTCGTATGCACAGAGACATTTCAAAATTTCCACGAAAAGAATTCTATGACTCAAAAGCTCTTCAAGATAGCAAATTAACGGATAGAACATGGCAATATTTTAGATATAGAAGAAATCGAACTTATGAAAGCCGCTTTACTTGGATAGATCTCTATTGGAAAGCAAAAAGGAATAGAAATGAAAAGGAGGCTAATCGATTAATCAAAGAATTAAAAGAGTTTCTTAAATGGGCAGAATCAAATCCAATGAATAATGAAGGAGAAAATTGGACTGTTGCCTGTATAACATTTTATAAAGGGCAAGAAAGACTCATTCGTGAAAAACTTAGACAATTAACTGGTCTTACTAACAGAACGAATATCTTTTACTATGGAAATGTGGATATTCTCCTATATACTGTAGATAAAATTCAAGGAAGGGAAGCGGATATTAT
The DNA here is from genome assembly GCA_021498095.1 of Candidatus Harpocratesius repetitus. Classification (GTDB taxonomy): domain Archaea; phylum Asgardarchaeota; class Lokiarchaeia; order Sigyniarchaeales; family Promethearchaeaceae; genus Harpocratesius; species Harpocratesius repetitus. The sequence goes on from JAIZWK010000001.1 coordinate 3,530,910, forward strand.
ATTTTTATCTTTGGTTCGCAATGCACGATTTTATAATGGCAAATATCAAGGGGGAAATTTAGGATTTATGGATAATCCAAACCGTTTAAACGTTGCCTTAACACGAGCCAAATATCAACTTGTTATATTAGGCCATATCCTAAATTTTCAAGATCAAAACAACAGTATCCATTTGAAGAATTTAACGAAAGCAGTTACAATAGAAAAACGTGAAACTCCAAACCGTCGACAAAATAGAGAAAATTGGATTAATAGCAAATCAAATCAAAGAAAAAATCAACAATTCATACCATTTTCTGAAAAATCCCGTCGAAAACGGAAAAATTCTAAGAAAAATCATTCAAAAATTAATAAAAATACACGTAATCAATGGAGAAGAAGATAAATGAAAATAATTTTAAAACGAAAAGTATTAATTCAAGTATTTGAAATAATTGCAGAAATGCAGTTTGAAGAAACAAAACCTGCTTATCAAAAAATATTATCAATTGGGAAAACAGACAAAATTACGGCAGATTCAATTTTATTCTTTTTTTCTGAATATAATGAGAATTTGCAAAAGATTCTTGCAAATAATATTATTCGCTTCTTTAAAGTTGAAAAATTTATTGACGATTCAGGGAATCTTACAGTAATTGGGAATAATATTGTTGAATTAGGTAAAGTACCCATTAAAGAAAAAGGTAAATATCTGATCTGGTGTTTGGAAGATCCACTTTGGGGCAAATGTTGCATTCATTTCACACGGATGGATTATGATTATAATTCTCATAAAGTTGAATATGGATTTCCTTTTAGCAATATCGAAAACCGTTCTTTTATTGACTTTATTCGAAATAACCATTTCGTTATTTCAAGGTTTATTTCAAAGGATGAAAAAATTCCTTTTAAAATACAAAGCAATTATAATTCAAAGCTTAATTTATTATGGGAAATTGATTTCAATCTTGAAGATAAAAAAGTTGAGAAATCTTTTATCAAATTGAATGGAAAAATCTTAGAAGAAGTCAAAAAAAGTAAAAAAGAAAAAGAAATTGAACCACAAGAAAAAGAATTTAATATTATTAATATTAATTCTTTGATTTCAACAATTTTCAAAAATGCTTCATTAGAATGGGATAATTCAATTATTGGAGTGAAAATAGGATTAAATGAGATAGTAAACGAGAACTCCTATGATTCTTTTAGAATGGATTTTCAATTCAACAATCAAACTATTTTAGATTTTGGAGATTTTTTAGATATCTCATGTGAAAACGTCCCCATCATCCCAAAAGATGAAAATGTAGCAAAAGAGTGGCTTATTTATAATCTATCAAAGATTTGCAAGAATAAATTCCTGTGGTCAGATGAATATTCAAAACATCTTTCAGAATTTCAATCAAAACGCGAAATTTTGCATTGTTTTCCAAGATTGAATATTGATCAAGAAGAATTAGCACAAATTTATAAAAATCGTAATCAAATGGAGAGATTCTGGCATCTACAAGCACCTCTCGATTTAACATTTTAAGGAGAAGATAGTAATGAGTGAAAAAAACGATTATATTAAACCCGTACAACTTTCTTCATCAAAGTCCTATATGAATGAAATCTATGAAGATTTTTGGATGGAACTGCATTCAGAAATTGACAGTTATTCAGTAAAGCTATCAAATTGCTCGATCCTTCTACATACATTTGATAGATTTCGTCAAAAAATCCGCGAAGCAAAAAAATATGTCATCATTTTAACAGATCGTTTAGATTCGGAATATTTAATCGATGATTTGCTTGAAGCTTCAGAAAATGGGGCAAGGATTTATATTTTGATAGAAGAGCCGACAGAAATCCCAAATGAAAAAAAAAAGAATTTTATCCATAATATTAAGAAACTAATCAATAAAGCATTAATTAGGATAATCCCAAGAACTCAAGTTCATTTTTTATTAATTGATCCTGATGATAAAGATAATTCTTTTGGGTTTATTACAAATTCTAGACTTCTTTTTAACTCAGATTTATTTGATCTGGGTAAATTTTTATTACAATTATCTAGAACTCAAACTATAGAAGTATTTGATTTATTCAAATTGATATTTTGGACATATTCTGAGTTTCAAATTATACACGAAGAAGATATTGAATTTCCAAAGAAAATAGAACCATTATATAACCGTAAATCTAATTTAAAGTGGAAATACCTTTTTTATAAATTAAATAAAGATGAGGATTTTATTAGTCAGAACCTTGCTGAAAACATTCAAAAAGCAAATAGAGAAATTGAAGGTATTTTCGAACATTTTGATCTTGATAATCAAATTATAGATGCCTTCAACTCAAAAATCGATTCTATTGATATTCACTTTAACACAACTTTTTATGGATGGAGACCAAATCATTTTTCGCAATCTTCTCGATTGAATGTTATAACTCCGATCAAAAATGATCTTTCAATTCCGATTTTAAACGGAATTTGCATAGATAAAAAGGTAGGTATCTTATTTATATCTGATATTCCAATGGATGAAAGGGAAGACTACTTCTTACAAATCGCACTTAAATTAACTGCACCTCAAATGAAGCAATTTCAAGAATTTCTTTCATACATTAAAAAAATATCAAATTACCGCTATTTTTACCAGGAAAAACTCGAAAATATTAATCATAATATAATCAAAATTGATGATAATGGGGAGATTTTACCATTTGAGTTAGATGATAACTATAAAAAACATATTGATGACATCAACTGTAAAATAATTGATGAGTTTTTAAAAAAGAAAGAATTGAAGGAACGTGATTTCTCAAAATATCAAGAACGGTATAAGAAAAAGATTGACTTTGAATGGAGGGTAATACCTCCTAGATTACCTGATAAATCAGAAAAAGACGATTTATATCGGCAATGGGATCAATTTTATCAATCATATGAAACATATATCACAGATCTTAAAGGATTGATTCAATATCTGATCAATTATTATAATAATAATAAGTTGATACTTATCCAACAAATTATCACTGGATATCGTCAAAAAATTGAAGAATTTTCTGATGAATTAAAAGAATTTAGTGAAATAGACATTGATCAAATTGAAATTGAAAAGTTAAGAGAAAAAATTAATCGTTTGCATGAAATTCACCAAAAACTAGTAGATCAATATAGAGATATTTTAACCAAATCAGATAATTGTAAAAGAATCGATGAATTGAAAGAAAAAATTGAAATAATAAAACATGATTACACCGAAATTGAAAACAAATTAAAAAAATATATAGAAAAAATAAAAAAGGAAAAAGAAAACTTGAATAAGAATCAAAATAGCTTAAATTCTTTAAAGGAAGCTGCAAAGAAATTAACGAAAAAGAAAAAAAAGGATCTTTATAATGATATTGATATTCAAAAGGGAATTATTAAGAAAATCAAAAATGAAATTGAAGATCTAGAAAAAGAACGAAATAAATTAGAAAAAAGAAAGATGCATTTTGAAAATTCAATCAAAAATAATCAAAAAGAAATTGAAAGAATTAAAAGAACAATTGAAAATGAAGGTTTTAAAGATAAGAAAGAAATAACAACACATTCCTTTGATGAATTTATGAGAAAAGGGAGAAAACAAAACAAAAAAATAAAAAAAGAAATTGAAATGAATTTACCTGCTATCCACAACAATGTAACCGTACCTTCGGAAAAGATTCCTGAAGTTGGCATTTTATATCGGTCCAAAAAAGAGCGTTTTATTGTCATACAGAAATATTCAGAAATTGCTAAAGCAAAGGAAATTGAAAAAAAATATAAATGTAAAATCGTAGTAAACGGAGGAGGGAAATAGATTATAAAAAATCCATACGAAACAGAAGTTATAGGAGATTTTCTAAATATTAATCATATCTTAGACAGATCAACCTCAAACGGTCCAGGTCTAAGAACAGTCATTTGGCTTCAAGGGTGCCTTAAGCATTGTGAAGGATGTAATAATAGAAATATGTGGCCTTTTAAAATAAAACAAAAGATTGGAGTTAAAGAATTAATAGATCGAATTAGAAAGAATAAAGAAACGTTTGAAATCGAAGGAATTACATTGAGTGGAGGGGAACCACTTCTTCAATGGAGAATCTTGATTCCTTTTTTGCAGGAAATAAAAAAAATGGAACTTTCAGTAATATGTTTTTCAGGGTATACATGGGAAGAAATAAATTGTGCTAAATTTAAACTTGTACTCCCACTAATTGATATTTTGGTTTCAGGTCCATTTATGCAAAAAGAAAAAGGAAACTTACCTTTAAGAGGCTCAAATAATCAAGAAATTCATTTTTTAACTAATAGATATGATAACTCCGATATTAAAGAGCAAAGTACTGAAATCTTGATCGATACTGATGGTAAAATTACAATCACAGGATTTCCATCAAAAGATATTTTAGATTTTTTTTCTAATTATTAAAAATAACAATAAATAAATAAATAATATGGAAATGAAAATGGTAGAAAAAGAATTGAACGAAATTCGCACATTAATCAGAGCAGGTGCAACAGTAATTCAAGTTGTTTCATACGAACAACAGCGTGTTCAAGGTTTTGTCGATGCAATTGCCAAAGAATTAGGTTTAAATTGGTTTGATTGGAATTATGTGAAAGGTTTGCAAAAAAGCAATGATGGCGTTTTAGAAGCTTTTAAGCATAATTTAACTGATCCAATCGACTTATTGGAAGAAATTCTAACTGACGAATCTGAAAATGGATTGTATATTTGCCACGATTTTCATCCATTTATGAATGATAATCCTAAAATAATTCGGTTATTAAGGGAAATAATAACAACGCCATTTGAACACAAGAAAGCATTAATCTTATGCCAACCAATAAAAATAATTCCAAACGAATTACTAAAGGAAATGCCTATAGTTGAGGTGGAATTACCATCAAGTGAAATTTTAGAAGTGATTGCAGATGTTGTAAAGGAAAAATTCAATCTCGATAATCAATCCTTTGATAAATCAGAAGGGTTAATCAATGCAGCTCTTGGATTAACCACAATGGAAGCACAGTTAGCATTTTCAAAAGCAATTGTCGAAACTAACCAATTAAATGAAGAATCAATTAATTATATAATTAAAGAAAAGGAAAACATTATTAAAAAGAAAGGTACTTTAGAATATTTCCATCCAAATGACGATTTTGAAAGCATTGGTGGATTAAATGTATTAAAAGAATGGTTACGAAAACGTGGGAAGGCTTTTAAAAAAGGGGCACAAGAATATGGGTTGGATAAACCTAGAGGTGTATTATTATTAGGAATTCCTGGTTGTGGTAAAAGTTTAAGCGCAAAAGCAATAGCAAATGTTTGGAATTTTCCCTTACTTAGATTTGATTTGGGTAAAGTGTTTTCAGGGATCGTAGGTGAATCAGAACAAAACATCAGAAATGCACTAGATATTGCTAAGGCATTAGCACCTTGTGTATTATGGATTGATGAAATCGAGAAAGGCTTGTCAGGTGTGAAGAGTTCTAATGAAACAGATTCAGGAGTAAGTGCAAGAATATTTGGTACATTTTTAACTTGGATGCAAGAAAAGAAAGAACCTGTTTTTGTGGTTGCCACAGCCAACGATATTAGTCAATTACCACCAGAATTATTGAGAAAAGGTCGATTTGATGAAATTTTCTTCGTAGATCTTCCCACTTTATCCGAACGCGAAGAAATATTCAGAATCCATATTAAAAAGAAAAAGCGAAATCCTGAAAATTTTAATATTCAATATTTTGCAAAAATAACTGTAGGATTTACAGGCTCAGAAATTGAGGAAATTGTAAAAGAAGCTCTTTTCCGGGGTTTTGATGAAAACCGTCAGATCCAAGATAAAGACTTCATAGGAGCAATTAAAGATACAATTCCCTTATCAGTGACTATGGGTACTGATCTCGGTGATTTACGTAAATGGGCGAAATACCATGCAAAACTCGCAAGTAAAGATGAATTTAATGAAGATTTAAGCGAGATAACCCCAAAAGAAGATATACCAAAATTAAAGCAAGCTAGTATTAATCCCTTCATAAAACGGAATGAGACGAAATAAAATGAGTGATGAAAAAATTATTATTATGATTGATGAAGATGGAAAAATTCAAGCAGATGCAATCGGATTTAAGGGCAATATCTGCCTTAAGGAATTAGAAAAATTACTGGAAGGACTTCCTGAAATTGAAAAATTGGATAAAAAACCAGATTTTTATCAAAAAAATGTGAAATACAAACACAAAACTATACTAAAATGATGGTGAGAATGATATGAGTTCCTTAATAACCCTTCGACTGCCGTTTTTTGATTTTGAGTGTCTAGAAAAAGCGATTGAGAAATCTGGACTTAAAATCATTCAAAAAACGAAAGATATCTTGCTTTCTAATGGAATTTTATTTCAAAATACTAATATTGGATATATTGCCCAAGTAAATAATGTTCAAAAAGAAATAATAAATGCAATTCAAACAGAATATGAAAAATTCTATCAAGAAAAAGTTAAAGCTTTAAGAGAAGCACAGAGAAAACTAGAATATCTCGAAGATCAATTGAAGATGAAAATTAAAAAAATCAACAAGTTGAAACAAAATTTTAGTGAGAAGAATCAAGAGAAAATTCAAAAAACAGTGTTAGAAATTGAATCGCTCCAATCTATTAAACAAATTCAAGAAGAAATAAAACGTAAGGAGCAAATGAAATTAAAGGAACTAGAAGAATCCAATAAAAAAAAGATAACACATATTGTCGAAAAAATCCAATCTCAAGCTCAGAAAAGAAAATATCGCGTTAAAATTTCTAAGATTGGAGACAAAACACAGTTAATATTGGTAAAACAGAGGTATTGAAATAAAAAGAAAGAAGATATAATGGATCTCTTCCATTGTTTTTTTCCTTTTTCAATAAAAAAATCCTAATGAAACAATTCAGAACTAAGCATTTGTGCCAAAATTTTATTACTAAGCGGAGTTTTCGTTTCTCTGTAGAATCAAATCTGTTTTATTGAGAATTTCAATGAAGACAGTTCAGACTCGTTTGTTGTGATATTATGCAGAATTCCATTCTTGAACAATTACCATCCATTTTGGAAGATTTAAAGCCTGTTGCGCGCAAAGCAGGTCAGAAAATTTTAAAATACTACGGGGACAACATAATAGTTTCGTTAAAATCAGACCAATCCCCACTAACTCAAGCAGATACTGCAGCTAATACCATTATTGTTTCCTTTTTACGTTCTCGTTTTCCAGATCATGCCATTCTTTCAGAGGAATCAAAAGATGATAAATCTCGGCTTGAAAACGACTTTTGTTGGATTGTAGATCCATTAGATGGCACAAAGGAATTTATCAAACGAAATGATGAATTTACGGTAAATATTGCTCTCGCATACAAACATCGAGTTATCTTAGGTATTATATATGCCCCAGTTTTAGAAGAGTTATATTATGCTGCCGAAGGAATTGGCACATTTTTGGAAATTGCAGATAAACCTCCAATTAAGCTGCATGTAAATAGTAAAACAACAGATCTGACCGTCGTGTCGAGTCGATCGCATAAATCGGAGAAATTAGTATCATTATTATCTCAACATCGAGATAAAATCAAATCAGAGGTATCGAAAGGAAGTTCTCTTAAAGGTTGTTTAGTAGCAAGAGGAGACGCTGAAATTTATTATCGTTTTGGCTATACAATGGAATGGGATACGGCAGCAATGCAATGCATTGTGGAACAGGCAGGAGGAATTTTCCGACAAATGGATGATTCAGAGATGCTCTATAACCGAGTTAATTCATTGAATGAAAAAGGATTTTACATTTTAAATTCAATTCAAAATGCATTACACCAAGATCAAATAAAAAATCCACAAGAACAAGCGAAAAAATCACAAAATCAAGTGGAGAATTTACAAAACCAAACGAATAATTCAAGAAATATAAAATGGCATGAAGGAAAAGTCAATCGTTCTGATCGATTATCACTTTTGGGTCAAAAAAATTTTGTTTTATGGTTTACGGGACTTTCTGGTTCAGGAAAATCAACAATTGCTGTTGCTTTAGAGCGGGAATTATTCAAACAAGGAAAATTGGCATATCGTTTAGACGGGGATAATATTCGCCATGGATTAAATGCAGATTTAGGATTCACTCCAAAAGAGCGAAATGAGAACCTACGCCGAATAATAGAAGTATCAAAACTTTTTTATGATGCAGGAGTAATTGTTTTGGTATCTTTTATAAGTCCCTATCGTAAAATTCGGGCAGCTGCGCGCTCTGCTATCGGAAACTCCGATTTTTATGAAATATATGTAAAAGCAAGTGTTAAAACGTGTCAGCAGCGAGATCCTAAAGGCTTATATAAAAAAGCAATTGCAGGAGAAATCTCTGATTTTACAGGTGTTTCAGCATCTGCTCCCTATGAAGAACCACTCAATCCTGAAATAACTATTGATACCGAAGAAGTTGGAGTAGATCAAGCAGTATCTATGATTCTTGAACGACTCCAAGCTGATGGAAAATAAGTTTTGGTAAGTTTTTGTTTTGAATTTTTATTTTAAATAATATTTTATACATTTATTTTGAATACTTATAATATTGAATTTTTGATTTAGGAAATTTCTCTTTAATACCTTCAACCATTGATTTATCCGTTGTATGAATTGAAGCACCAATTTCTTTTCCATAAATATATAAAAGAGCATCTACTGTCGATAGTTGAGGAATTTGATGCATCAATATCCCGGCGGAGATAAAATAACTTAGCTCAGTAATTGCATAAACTTCTATATTATAACTTTTAAGTAGAGAAAAGATTATCTCTTGAATATCTAACTTCTTTTTTGATTTGATTAGCCATCTTGATACTTCTAAAATTATTGGTTGAATTGTTGCGGTTTTATATCTTTGATCTTGAATATTCTTTATTAAGGTTTTTAATTTTTGAGGGGGATTTTTTGTTAGTAGATTTAAGATTATCCCAGTATCAATTAAGATTTCACTCATATATCTGTCTCCAAACACCACGAATTAAAAAAATAATTAATATATTCTTAAAAAGAAATCCTATTTTCATTTTCTATGTCTTTTTCTTTTTGGGTTTTTCTTTGATTCAGTAGTGCAACCATTTCCTCATAATCAAAAATTTTATTTTTCTCTTTTGTAAAATCGATAATTGGTTTTAAAATAATATAGCCATCTTTTTCACTCACAATTATTTTGCTGCCATCATTAATTTTCAATTTCTTCCTAATTTTTGCAGGGATTGTTAGCATTCCTCTATTAGTAACTGTTACTACATTTCGAATCATACTAAGTAAAATTAGAAATTGTCAGCATTTATAATTTTGCAGAGTATTTTTATATTTTCTTGTAATCTTAAAAAAAAAAAACATCAAGCATTTTGTACTATGTGTGTGGATTACTTGAATCGATGATCTATTGCTTCCACAATCCCATACAGCTTACTAACTAAAGGAACATGTCTTGCACAGTCCACGACTTTTAGTACCGTATATGGATTCTATTTAGCAAGAGATTTGCGATTCTCAACTATGTTCGGAGTATCTCACATTTCATAAATTATCAGAGTGGGTAGCTGGTGTGATCATGTTATATGTTGCAGTTCTTTTTTCCATATTTTTATTTCTCGCTTTTGGTATAATCCATTCTTTTCCCAAAATCTGAGCAATTGAGCCCCTGTATTTTTTCGTATAAAGCCGGATTGTATTAACCAAATACAGAATGAAGGTAAGCGAAAGCCAACTAACCCCCAACTTTTTATTTCCATTAATAATTCTCCATCATCAGATAATAATATTGCACCATCTCTTTTTGCACAAAAAGCCAAAGTTTGTTCTGGAAGATCAAATTCGTTGATAAATGGGAATTGTTTCTGAAAGGATATAATTTCTTTCTGTGATAAGGGAATACGAAATCCATCTTCAATCGGGATAAATTTTTGAAGGTGATAGTTGTGATATTCTTCAACAATTTGCTCTGTATACCCCCAACGAAAGTGTATAAGCACATCTCGTAAATCAATCTTAATTTCAAAAAAAAAGGTGTTGGATATACAGCCAAAGGCATGTATCAATAAGAAAAAGCATGAGAAATGAGAAAAAGCATGAGAAATGATTCCTTTCTAATATTATAATATCGGTTTTTTTATTTCTTCAGCATTATTTTTCAAGAATTCAGTAATATCCAGCTTAGAGAGAGCGTTCATTTCACTTTCAATTAATTCTTCAGGTAATTTTTCAGTCACTTTTCGTTTTAGACCTTCACACATAAATTCATAATATGTTAAACCAGACATTTTAAAGGCATTTTTTTTGCTTATTTTGCCTTCTTGCATGAGATCGAAAGCAATATCAACCCGAAGCTGTTCTAATTCCTTCAATACGAAGCGCTTTGATAATTCTGCTAACGAAATATTCTTAATCATTGCAATCTTATCTAAAATTTTCTTTTCGTTTTCACCTATACGAAAGTTAATTTGATACATATTCTAGATATATAAAATCTATACACTAAATTATAAAATTTTCTTATTTTTGCTATAAAATGCTATAATCAAAAAAATTTTATAGAATTCAATGAAATTCAATAGAAATCATAATTCTTTGTCAATTAAAAACTCCTTATAACATGAAAAAACCGTTTTACCGAATTTTGTAATAGTAATTGTGGAAATGGAAGAATATTTTTCTTTATCTGGATCATTAAGCATACATTTCAACAATCCCATCCGTTCCAATGAAGGTAAAATCTTTTCTGGAACCACTCCCCAATTATAAATTGAACTGCAAACGAACTCAATAAAATCGCTCTGATCGGGAGAATATTGTGAGATATATGAAGTATAATCATATGAATAATCAACAGTTGCATCGGCAAATGCAGTTTGCAAGATTCTCCTTCCCTCTTGAGCCCATTCCGGGCGCCCTCCTGCATAAGGTGACAATAAATTCGCCCAAGGAATAACTTCCCACAGGCAAAACAGACAGATTATTATCTGATATTGTGGGGAAAGTGCCAAATATTGTTCAATCCTTTCCGTGGTTTGCAGAGAAAAACTTTCATCAATTTTGATACATTCCAAAGATAAGCCAATATGATAAAAAAGATGTATTTGAGTAGCATCCCACTGAAAAACGTATTGCTTCAAGACTTCTGGTGATGAAAGCTGTTCATTAATGGCAAATAGATGTTTCCGTGGAAGAGTTAACTGTCGTTTACTTACTTTAATTCCGGTGTTCATCCTACAATAGTTCAAGAACATTTTAAAATCTGCTAAAAATTCAAGAGTTTGGGGCGGAATATTCTCTTTTTGAAGATGTTCCTGACATGTTTTTACTTCTTGAGAATTTATTAGTTCACTCAGGAGACTTTGAGATGAATCTTCCCAGGTTCCTTCTTCATCTTCTTCTTCTCCCAAAATCCAACTCATATAAGAGTTTGGACCTTCATCTTGATCGAAATCAATCTTTAAATAAGAATCAAATCTACGATAATATTTTTTTGGATTTTTACATTCGGCAAGGATTTCTTCGTATTGATCTTGCTTGATATATCCCCGATCCAATAAGAATTTATAAAATTTTTTAAAACTGGTTAATATTTCCACAACATCGCCTTTTTTGGAAGAAAGAACTTTCCTGATATACCAATTACCCAAGAAATCTTCGATAGTATCGCCATCTACATCCAAAATATGCATTTCTTCATAATCATGAAGGTATGCCTCATAGAAGAAAGAAATTGTGTATGTGTGCCTATCTATTGTTTCTTTTTTAAATTTTTTTCCAATGGTTAAATATTCTTTAAACTTCTTAATCAATTGTTTAGAAGTCGGTCTACGTTTATTCATCAACTTTTAATTTAATAATGAATAAATTTCAACTTTTTTATTAATGTCCAATGAAATAACTTTATTTATACTTAAGAATTTATAAGAAGTCAATTATCGCTCGATCATTATAATTCTTGAAGAATCCGCATTGTTTCTTCCCAATTATTAACTTGAGTAACTTTATGAGGAGGTCGCAACAATTCCTTGGCTAAATCATAATCATTACCGCCCTCCATTGTTTTATCTCCAAAAAAATGAATAGGCCCATTGATTTTTGAAATAATTTGAGATTTATTTTTACCAACAGGATAAATATCTATACTTATTTGCCCACCGATAGATACCTCAATTTCAGGAAATTGCTCCATTATAATTTGACGAAGATGGGCACGCTCATGATGTTCTTGATCGTATAAATTATAGGCTTTTCTCTGTTCTAATGTACAAGCGCGTCCAACAATTGAAAAATTTATCATTCCAATCCTTTTTTCAATATGATTTCCTGCACGAATTGGATATGAACTCTCGTTTAGAAAAGATTGTAGAAGATCAATTAATTCTTGAGGTGCTTCCCAATCTTGTCGATACATAAGTTTTCCTTTAACATACATAACATTGCCTGCAGTGTTAAAACAACCATTTACCGCATGCAAAATCTCATCACCCACCTGCTCTTTAGATTTTGGATAATCTGATCCTGAAATAAGATAGACGTTTCGATTCTTAATCCAATCTAAAAAGAATTTTTTAAATAAAGGATCAATTGGCTGTCGTGCTGGAGTTAAAGTTCCATCAATATCAAAAACATAATTCATTGGATAATAAAAATTAAAACATTCTTTAAAAAAAAGCTTCCATTACGTTTTATTTACAAAAATGATTATAACTGAAAACTTTTTTCTTATGCGATTAATACTTATTGTATATAAAAATGAAACATATTCCCGTGATATTGGCTGGTGGTAGGGGAGAACGATTTTGGCCACTTTCTCGAATTAATAAACCTAAACAAAATTTGTCATTAATGTCTGAAAATCCTATGATTGTTGAAACTTATCGCCGATTACAATCATTTGATGAATTCTTCATAATTGCAAATGAATCCTTATGCGAATCTTTTCGACCTCTTTTACCCACTCATGTTGGATACATTATTGAACCCTTTGCAAGAAATACTGCACCCGCCATTGGTCTTGCTTGTGCCTATCTACAGCAGAAATTTGGAGATTGCATTGTTTTTTTTGAAACAGCTGATCATTACTACTCTGATGAAACAAAATATATTCATGAAATACAGAATGCATGTGAATTTGCTGAAAAAAATGATAAAATTGTTTTAATTGGAATTACTCCTGATTCTCCACACACTGGTTATGGATACATTGAACAAGGCGAAAAAATCTTTGATTCATTTTATAATGTTCAAAAATTTAAAGAAAAGCCAAATCTGAAAACAGCAATGGAATATCTGAAAGCAGAAACTTTTTCATGGAATTCAGGATTATTTATCGCAAAAACTTCAGTTTTACTCAAAGAAATCTCACAATTTTTGCCAGAACTTGGAAATATTCTTTTGGAATTGCAGAAATGTAATTTTTCAGAACCTCTATTCACACAACTATTCCAAAAAGCCCCAAAAATCTCAATTGATTACGGAGTGTTAGAAAAATCATCTGAAATAATATTACTCAAATCTAACATGGATTGGGACGATATTGGAGATTTTAATGCAATAGCACGCCACTTTAATGGGGATTCTCGAGGAAATATTATTCGTGGGAATGGAACTCTTAACAAGATAAATTCCACAAAAAATATTATAATTAGTGATAAATTAGTAGCACTAATTGGAGTGAATGATTTAGTTATTGTTGAAACTGATGATGCGCTTTTAGTATGCCATCGCAGTGAAACTCAGAAAATCAGAGAAATTGTGCAAAATTTAGATGAAAAATACCGATAAAGTTATAAAAAATAAATAAACCATAAGAAATAAACAAAGTATGAAAAAAAATTTTTTACTTTTTACTCCTTTGATTAAGGTTTGAAGATGATTCCCTTATTCTGGAGAATACGCTTCGCTTTATCTATTGCTCCATCCAAATCGCCATCATTATATATCTGATATGCAACTTGAATATTTGTAGCAATTTTGCCACCATACCAAATTGGAATTAGTCTTTCTGGCATAACTAAGGTACTACGAATGAGCTCTAAATCCTCTTGAGTTATCATTGTTGCTGTAACAATCAAAATTACTCCAGAATCTAATAAAATATTTGCTACCTCAGCCAAACGGCGCATATGCTCTTCATGATTATTTTTTTCTGAGAGTTTTATATCTGAACCCAATCCATAAAGTACACTACCAATTCCCAGATAGTAGGTATGTTTACCTTCTAGGAATAAGTGCTTTTCTAAAGTTTTAGCAAAAGCCTTCTTCCCAACTGCTTTCTCTCCTGTAATTAGAATTAAACAAGATCTTTGATTATAGTGCTCCGCACGATCATCCACATCAATCATCGAACGTTCCCATTTGTAATTCCGAAGCATTAATTTATCTCTATAGGCTTTCTTCTCATCTGATAAAGCTTCGGTAATAATTCCACCACCCCAAATTTCATAATCATCGACTATTACAAATCTTGAAGTTAAAATATTTATATGGGGCAAATCGAAGACTATAGGGGATTTTAATTTTAATACAACTTCAGCGACTTCATTACGATTTACTTGTTCCTTTTGCTGGTAATCTAAACTGGAAGCATCAATGACTGTTTCGATTTTTTCTAATTCCATATCAATTTTTTGTGTGCCAATCTTGAGCATGTAGTTCTTTCCCATCACAAATGGATTTCTTCCAAGCCAAAAGATATTAGCCTTAATTCGGGAAGTGACTTCAGGTTTAGCCTGATCCGCCCGTATCATCATTTCACCGCGTTTTAAATAAAGATGATCGGTTATTGTTACTCCTACCGCATATCCCGCACTAACCGTGTTACGGGGGGGAGTATTGAAGCCTTCGATGGTTTTTATAGTACTCTTTTTGTTTGAAGGGTAAAATAGGACTTCATCACCAACAGATATTCTTCCACTGATAATGGTTCCGGCTACAATCCGTCGATTATCGCCATCGCGTGTAAATTTATAAACATCTTGAACAGGCATGCGAAAATCTTGATCTTCTGGATCTTTCTGGTTAAGGAATAAATCAAGTTGATCTAACACAGTGTATCCTTGATACCAAGGCATTTTATTTGAAATTGTCGCAACATTATCTCCTTCTTTTCCGGATATGGGAATATAAGCGGTGGGTTTCATTTCCAATTTGGCGAGAAATTCCGCATAATCCGTCTTAATCTGTTCAAAACGACTTTGTGAGTAATCTTCTAAATCCATTTTGTTTATAAGCACTGCAATTTGCTTAATGCCCAACATTGAAAGCATATAACAATAACGTTTGGAATTTTCTTGAATCCCTTCGTGGGCATCAATAACCAATAGAGCCGCTTCTGCTCGTGATGCACCTGTGACTACATTTTTTAAGAATTCTATATGCCCTGGAGTATCAATAATAATGTATTTTCGTTTTGGAGTTTTAAAGAACACGCGAGCTGCATCGATGGTAATTCCTTGTGCTTGTTCATCCTTCAAAGCGTCAAGCAAAAAAGAATATTCAAAGGGTTTAGAATTTCTACGGCATGTTTCTTTGACACGTTCAAGTTTTCCTTCGGGTAAAGAGTTTGTATCTGCAAGCAACCGCCCGATTATAGTACTCTTTCCATGGTCAACATGTCCTACAATTGCAACGTTCATATCTTCGTCTCGTTCTTGATTTGACATTTTCTTTCCTCATTTATCAATTAGTTAAATTAGTTATATCAGAAATATTAGAGAAATTATCTATTACCAATTATATAGCATATTATCTATAACCTACATATAACCATCACGGCGTAGTGCTTCCAACCCGCCTCCATCCTCTTTATCTTGATCGCGACCGTCACGTTCAGCAATTGTTGAAAACTTTCCAGTTCTGAGTTCTTCAACAATATCATGTACCGTCTTAGCATTTGATTTAACCGGTTTAGTACAAGGCCAGCATCCCAATGAACGATAACGTGTACCATCTCCCTGATCAAGATACAAAGAGACAATTGGGATATTCTCACGCTCGATGTACTCCCAAATATCAAGTTCAGTCCAATCTAATAGAGGATGAATCCGAACATGAGTTCCGGGAGCGAAATCCGTCTTGTATTGATTCCAAAATTCAGGGGGCTGTTCTTCAATATTCCAATCATTATTTCTATCTCGTGGAGAAAAGTATCGCTCTTTAGAACGACTACCTTCTTCATCAGCCCGCACTCCAACGATAATTCCTGTGAACGGTTCTGTATTTTGATCCACTTCATATTTACCAGTAGCATGATTCAAGCGAAAGCGCGGCCAACGACCGTTCAATGTATTTTCTAAAGCCAAGGTTTTTAGATTTCTACAACATTCAAGACGAGTTGCATTTCCATCAGGAAAAGTTTGTTTTAAGCGCAAAGCTTCTTTGTTTTGGCCGTAAATCATATCTAAATTCCATTCCATTGCCAAACGATCGCGGTGTTCGATCATTTCTGGGATTTTATAAGCAGTATCTATATGAATTAGAGGAAATGGCACGTGACCGAAAAAGGCTTTCCGTGTAAGCCACAAGAGCACGGTAGAGTCTTTTCCGATGGACCAGAGCATGCCGAGATTTTTAAATTGAGCGTAAGCTTCTCGAAGGATATGCACGCTTTTATTTTCGAGCTTATCAAGATGTTCCATAAAGTTAACCTAAAACTAATGATTTTTTTTTATATAATTGAAGCAATGAAGAATTCTTTTAAAAGTTTGGAATTCAAATGTTTTAATACATGGAGAATCTTGAACAATCATACCTTAAGATTATAAAACTTCAACTTAATTTTCTTGTTTCCAATTTTCACAAAGAAATTAAAATAATAATTGATAATTAAAATCAATATTGTAATTAAATAATTAAAACCAAGTAAATAAATACAAATTTATTAAAAGTACTAACATTTATTCTATAATATCGTTAACTCCTACCCAAAATGTGATTAAAAAAATGAACCTACTCATCACTGGCGGACTTGGATTCATCGGTAGTAATTTCATCCGCCTTCTTCTGGAAAAATACCCAAAATTTGAAATTTGGAATCTTGATGCAATGACATATGCTGGAAATCCTGAAAATTTGCATGATTATGTCAATCACTCACGTTATCATTTTGTTAAAGGTTCTATCTGCAACTATGAACTTGTAGATTACCTGTTGTCAGAATACAATATTGAAGCCATCATAAATTTTGCAGCTGAATCTCATGTCGATCGCTCGATTTCCAATCCTGATGTTTTTGTAGATACTAACGTGAAAGGAACCCTCACTTTACTTAACGCTTTTAAAAAATACCGCCACCAAGTACAGAAATATGTGCAAATCTCCACCGATGAGGTCTACGGCCATCTTGGATTCAATGATCCTGCTTTTACCGAAAAAACACCAATTCATCCCCGCAGCCCTTATTCTTCCAGCAAAGCTTCTGCTGATATGCTTGTACAAGCCTTTTTCCACACGTATCAACTACCTGTAGTGATAACTCGCTGTTCTAATAATTATGGACCTTACCAGTTCCCAGAAAAACTCATTCCGTTGATGATACGTAATATTCAAGCAGATAAACCGCTACCAGTATACGGAGATGGCTCGAATGTGCGTGATTGGATTCATGTTACGGATCATTGTCGTGGAATCTTATCTGCATTAGAAAAAGGTACACCGGGAGAAGTATATAATTTCGGTGGCGATGCGGAAGTTTCCAATCTAAATATGGTTAAATATCTACTTAAGGCTCTTGGAAAAGGGGAAGATCTGATCACTTTTGTACGAGATAGGCCCGGACATGATCTTCGTTATGCGATGAATTTCGAAAAAGCAACCAAAGAGTTGGGATGGCGCCCACAATATGATTTTGATACAGGAATGCAGGAAACGATAAAATGGTATCTCGAACATGATGAATGGGTAGAGCATTGTATCACTGGAGAATATTTAGAATATTACTCCAAACAGTATGGAACTAAGTTAACCTAAATTAAAGAGTAAACTATGAATGGATTATTTAAAGGAAGAGAGAATAGAAAGTGAAAGTATTAGTAATAGGTGCAAATGGCTTTCTTGGTCGTAAAGTAATTAAAGAGTTTCAAAAAACAGAGAATGTTATTGGAGCAGATGTTGAATTTACAGGTTTTTCATTGAAATGTCCAAAAATTCATCTGGATATTACTAATGAAGTAGAAGTTTCTCAAATCATATTAGAACTGAAGCCTGATTTGACAATTTTGACAGCAGCTATGACAAATGTTGATGCTTGCGAAGATTTTCCAGATAAAGCATATGCGATTAATGCTCTTGGTCCCAAATACGTGGCAAAAGCAGTTAAGCAAATAGGGGGAAAAATAATTCATATTTCGACAGATTTTATTTTTGATGGAAAATTAGGGAATTACTCAGAAACAGATGTACCAAATCCTCTTTCAGTCTATGGAAAAAGCAAACTTCAAGGAGAACAATTTATTTTAGAAAGCGGAGTTCTTTCATGTATTTGCAGAACCAGTGTGCTTTATGGTTGGCCTGATATTGGTCAAAGAGACAATTTTTTCTCTTGGGCATTTAAATCATTAGTCTCAGGAAAAATCATTTCAATTATTGATGGTCAAATTACCACTCCAACATTTGTAAATGATTTAGCCAATTGCTTATATTGGATGCGGAATTTTGAAACTTCAAAGATATACCATACTGCAGGACCAGAAAAGTTGACCCGTTATGAATTTGTCCAACAAATATTGAATAAAATGCTGCAAAATCGTTCTCTTTTTCCTAATCTTGGAAAAATTGAGAAAATTACGAAATTAAAACAGAAAGCATTACGCCCCGATAATTCTTCCTTGAATACTGACAAAATTCAACAAGATTGGGGGAAAAACTTTAAGAATTTATCAAATGCTTTAAATTTTTTGGATATTGAAAAGTTGAAAAATAAAATTTAAAAATTATTCAAAAAATATTCTTAAATTATTAAGGAGATAATTATTTATGAAAGGAATTATATTAGCCGGTGGAAAGGGCACACGCCTTTATCCAATTACCCAAGTCGTAAGCAAACAACTTCTTCCAATTTATGATAAACCCATGATCTATTATCCTTTATCAGTGTTGATGCTTGCAAATATTCGAGAAATTTTAATAATTTCTGATCCCCGCAACTTACCCTTTTATCAAGAATTGCTTGGGGATGGTTCTCAAATTGGGCTTCAACTATCTTATAAGGTGCAAACTGAACCTCGAGGTTTGGCAGATGCATTTATTGTGGGCGAAGAATTTATAGCAGGGGATAAAGTAGCACTAATTTTGGGAGATAATGTATTTTATGGGCGAGGATTCAGCCACATTCTTGCTAAAGCCCGTAATCTGGAAAAAGGTGCAACAATATTTGGATATTATGTTAACAATCCAGAAGAATTCGGTGTAGTAGAATTTGATGAAAATTTCAATGTTGTTTCACTCGAGGAAAAACCCAAGCAACCGAAATCGAATTATGCAATCCCAGGTCTTTATTTCTATGATGAACATGTTGTAGAATTTGCCAAATCGTTGAAACCGTCAGCAAGAGGTGAAATTGAAATCACTGATCTTAATATAATCTACTTAAAGCGTAAGGAATTAAAGGTGCAATTATTGGGGCGTGGATTTGCTTGGCTTGATACAGGATCATATGAAGGATTAGCTAATGCTACAGATTTTGTTCGAACGATTCAAAAGCGAACAGGATTGTATATTTCATGTATTGAAGAAATTGCTTTCTTAAGAAAATTTATGAATAAAGATATGTTAAAAGAAAGAGCTGAAAAATATAAAAAAACAGAATATGGAAAATATTTACTAAAATTGATAAAATAACTATTAGCTAATTGCAAGTAAATTAGGAAAAAGAATTTAGTTAGCTTTTTTCAATTCTACATTTTTGATTTTTTTTCTTTACTAATTTGATATACTTTTTACAATATTTTTAATTAGTTTAATTAAGAGAATAATGAAAATATGTTTTTTTGGTGAATTGAACCCACAATATTCCAGATATGCTAATTTAATTCGTGGATTGAGAATTTTAGGTCATCAAATCATTATCTGTAGATATAATTTTCAAAGCCAAATTACAAATCCATTTAAATTCTTTATCGAAACAATTAAAGAATATGTCTTTTTGTTAAGTGTATTAATTAAAATTAAATTTAATTATCTTATTGTAGGTTATCCTATACTCAAACCTGTCTGGCTTACTTATTTTTTAAATAAAAAGAAAATAATATTAGATCCATTCATTTCTAATTATAATACCATAATTTTCGACCACAAATTGTTTAAACCTCAATCCATTATCGCAAAACTTCTTTATATATATGAAAGAAAAGCATTATCTCGATGTAAATATATCCTATCGGACACAAAAGCTCATGCAGTCTTTTTTTCAAAATTTTTTAGAATTCCAATTGATAAATTTAAGGTAATTCCAGTTGGGTCAAATAATCAAATATATTTTCCTAATCCATCCAAAAATACAAAAAAAGAAGGCAAATTTATTGTGGGTTTTTATGGAAAATTCATTCCATTACAAGGAATTGAAACCATCGTTCAAGCTGCTGAAAAATTAAGAGATTATGAAAATATATCTTTTGAAATTATAGGAGGATTACAAGGAAACAAAATTCTAGCTTCAATAAAAACATACATCCAAGAAAAAAAGCTTACGAATGTTCATCTTATTCCAAGGGTTTCTGAAGAAGAACTACGAAATTATATTCAACACTCAACTATTCAATTGGGAATCTTCGGAAATTCTTTAAAAGCACAAATTGTTATTCCCAACAAAGTCTATTCTGCTCTTGCGATGGCAAAGGCAGTGATTACTAGTAAAACTTATGCAACTAGTGAATTCTTTCAAGATAATATTGATATAATATTATGCAATCGACATGATCCGAGTGATTTGGCTAAAAAAATAGAATATCTTTTCTTAAATCAAGATAAAGTTGAAATTATTGGGAAAAATGCTTATAAAAAATACTTAGAATTATTCACTCCTGTGAAAATAGGGTTAACATTTGAAAGAGAAGTCCTTTTTGATTTAACTAATAAATCAGAATAATGAAGCCAATGAAGCAAAAAAATGATTTTTTAAGAAACTTTTTCAAATTCAGAAATCATACTCAATTTGTAATTCTTAATCGTTATTAAATCTTTAAAAATTCGATAATCTCGTATTGTGATTTGCTTGAAAAAAATAAGTAAAACTGCATATAAAATCAAAATAACAAGCGTTGTAATGATAATTGAAATAGTATTTTCGACAATTATCCAATTAAGCTGGAAAACAAAAAGACGATAAATACCAATAACGAATATTCCTAAAAGAAATATAAGAGGAATATTGTAATTCATTGGTATTTTAAATATTTTGTAACAAAAATATCGATAGGCAAAATAATCAATAATATTAATTAAAATTTGAAGATAACATACACCAATTGCACTAAATCCTAAAAGAGAGATTGACCCGATATTTTCAGGAATAAATATAAAAAGAAATAGAAAATAAACAATCCGGGTTATTGAATAATATTTTGCCATTAATTTTTGTTGTCGCCCTGCATAAAGCAATTTAATATAAGGACGATTAATTCCACTTAAAAGGGGTAAAAAGCTTAAAATATAGAGATATTTAAGACCTGGAAGATATTGCGGTAAAAATAATTCCATTAACAGTCGTCCACTAATATTTACTACAATTATTACTAGTAAGTAGAAAATTGCAGTATATTTTTCCATAATAAAAGAAAAATCTTGAATATCTGCAATTCTATCGTGTTTTAACCATTTTGAATAATAAGCTTGAAAAATAACAGCTAACGATAATGTAATAGATGTAATAATAACTATAATGTATGAATTTATTGCAAAGAAATAACCAAATTCTACAGTTGATTTTGAAAGGCTGATAATAAAATTTCCAAGATTATCAGTTAAGAAAATAATAAAAGTGGAAAATATAAGTGGAACTGTAGCTTTAATTAATATTTTAATTTTCTCTTTTTCAAGCTTGGAAAAACTCAATTCAGATTTTGAGATTACTATTGAACTAATAAATTTCAATAAATAAAAAAATAATGAACTTAGCCCTAAAATTAATAATGGATTGGAAAAGCGAGCTGCTGATAATGCAATGATTAGTCTTGTAATAGATAAAGCCAAACTGGAGATAAATTCAATAATTTCTCCTTTGATGATTTTTAAATTTGCTCGTAAATTTAAGCAAAAAGTATCTGCAATCCTTAAAAATATCGTAGCTGCAATCATAATAAAAAAATAAACGTTATCAGGTGAACCAAAGAAAATAACATAGAATATTAATGGAATGAAATTTAAAATTAAAAGCCCTAGTTTTATTGCTAAATAATTGGAAAAATAATCCTTAAAATCTGGTTCATTATTATATTGTATATAAACAATATCAATTCCAATAAAATAAATTGCAGAAAATAAATTAATCGCACTTGCAACTGTGCCTTGAATACCGATATATTCAACCGCCAAGTTTTTCAATAAAAAATAATATGAAAGAGCTGAGACTATTTGTATAATTCCTTGAATGATTATCCGTGTGGCGATTTTTTCTTTCATATAATTACATAAAAAAAGCATGACAAGATTTATTTTTTTTTGGATTTCCTTCAAATAGATTACATTTGAGATTAATATTAAACGATAATATTGAAATACGGTCCTAATAAAGAGAATTTATAATTTAATATTGATTTATGTTAATATGTCTTCAAAAACTACCGATTCTTTGATAAGCGTTATCATTACAACCTTCAATCGAGCATCAGTAGTTGGAAAGGCAATTAAAAGTGTTCTACTCCAGACTTATCAAAATATTGAACTTTTAATTATTGATGATGGATCAGATGATAATACTAATGAAGTAATAAAAGAATGGATGAAAAAAAGCAATAAAATCCAGTTTTTTCGATTATCTACAAATTTAGGTGCAAATGCTGCGCGGAATAAAGGTATTCAACTTGCCAATGGAAAATATATTGCATTTTTAGATTCAGATGATGAATGGCTTCCGAGAAAACTTGAAAAGCAAATTGAACTTTTTAAAAAAAAAAAATCACAAAAATTAGGTATGGTTTATTGTGGATTAATGAAAAAATATCCAAATGGAATTATTTCTTTTAAAATTGAGAAGAAATCAGGAAATGTTTTTCAAAAATTACTGGTGTCGAATTTCATTGGAGGTGCAAGCATTCCCTTGATAAAGAAGAATGTTTTTGAAGTATGTGGAGGGTTCGATGAATCGAGAATTTTTCAGAGAGGAGGTTCACAAGATTATGATATGTGGCTCAGAATTGCATCAAAATTTTCAATTGGTGTGGTTCCAGAAATATTAGTATATTATAATATAAGTAAAAATTCTATAAGTTTAAATTCAGAATTATCTAATCCTTTTAATAGAGTAAGAGCACGATTGGTAATTCTAAAAAAATTTCGTTCATATTTTGATCAGCATCATGAAGCATGTACTTCACTTCTCATTGCAATTTCTCCTGGCATGATTAGAATAGGAAAAAGAAAATTAGCAAAATATTATCTAAAATCAGCATTAAATTTTACTCCTTTCAGTGGTGCATTATATTTTCATCTCTTTTTGATAAGTTTCATTAAATATGATAAATTGCTTCTATTATTATGGAATTTTCCTTTAAAAGCAAAGAATCTTTTGCTAAATCTTCCAAATTATTTTATTTACCTAATGAATTTAAATTCAGATAAATGAGATGAAAAAAAATTGAGTAAAAATACGATTCTTCGCTTAACTACTCGCTTATATCCCGATCCAAATGCAGGAGGTCCTGCTAAATATGCTTTTGATTTATCCTATCATGTTAATAATCCCAATTTTTATTTAATCAATTTGGCATCAAATCCTTATCAAAATAAGGCGAATAACCAAAAAATTTCTCCAAATTTCGAAATTCAGCGATTAGCTGTCAAGGGATTGGATATGTATTCCAATTCAAAATGGAAACAAATTTGGTTTACGATTAAATTCAGTATTTATTCATTAATTAATATTCTACAAATACATCGAAAAAGGCATATTTCCTTGATTCATGCAGATACACCTGCAATAACTGGATTAATTTGCTTATTTTTTCGATTATTATTCAAAATTCCTTATGTCTATACATATCATGGAGTTGATTTTAAATTCCAGCTAGAAATTTTTCTGTATAAGATAATTAATTCCAAAGCATCAAAAATTATTATTGTTTCACGCAGAATTCAAGACTATTTCTCCTATTTAGGATGGAATTTTGAAAAAAAGACAGTTTATATTCCATTAGGAATACAGATTCCAAAAATACCGAATCATTATTCCACATTAGAGCAAAAATTAGCGCTTTTATCAGAATTGAACCTAGATTCTATGATTAATATTCAAGATAATATAATTATTTATGTAGGAAGAATGATTTTTGAGCAAAAGGTTCAAGGAATGATTGATTTTCTTCATGCTTTTGAGAATTTTCTTTTGGAACACTCTAAAAATGAATTTGGCAATTATAAATTGCTTTTTATTGGTGATGGTAAATTTCGTTATAAATTAGATGAAGCATATCATAAATCTCCTATCAAATCTAATGTTTTATTACTTGGATTTCAATCAAATTTGAAAAATTACTATGCTTTAGCAGATCTTAGTGTATTAGTGTCTTATGTGGAAGGATTTCCAACGGTAATATTAGAATCTCTGGTTGCTGGAGTGCCATGTCTTTGTTCTTCTGCAGGTGAAATGAAAAAGATGGTAGGAAATGCAGGATTTATAGTCAATCCTGGAGATATTGATGAAATGGTAAGATATTTACACTATTTTTTTAGTACAAAAGGTAAGAGAAGAATATTAGCGATGTACGCTTTTAATCAAGTAAGGAATCAATTTGATTGGAATTCTATAGCTTTAAAATATCGAAAACTCTATCTGGAAAGTATTTATCATGAAAAAATTTGAAAAAAAGTTATCTTCCAAGAATTTGATGATAGTAAGTCAAATTCGAGTATCAGATTTAGAAAAGATCCCAGGAAAAGCATTTCAAGAAGCTAAATCTTGGTCAAAAATATTCAATTTAGTAGTATTCGTATGTTTTTCTGAAGAAGATGTGTCTATGCAAAAACGAATCTCTGCAAATTTATTCGCTTTTTCTGTTCCCTTCTCACTATCAAATTCAATTGCAAAAACTATATCTGATTTAGCGATTAATTACATTAGATTAATTCGTCTACAACTAAAAATTATAAAAAAGTATAATATCCATTTGATTCGCGAAGAAAATCTTATTCTTGCAGGGATTCCTACATTTATTAGTTCGAAATTGACAAAAATTCCATATATGACATGGCTGGGAGGTTTTGAACGAAATGCATTCGAAATTTTATATGAATCTTCTAAAATGAAAAAAATAGTTTCATTAATTATTTCTTTATTGGAATTTGTAATTTGTAGAAATTCTGCAATAGTATTCACTGTTTCTGCTGAAATGATTGAAATTCTAAAGAAATATAATTTACCTAACGTATATTTTAGCCCGAATTTTGTTGATTTCTCAATATTTATAGAAAAAGATTATAAGAAAAGAGAGATTCAAGACAAATTTATTATACTTTATTCGGGAAGATTTGAAAAAGAAAAAGGTATTGATGTTTTATTGAAGGCAATTAAGTATCTACATGAAAATAGGGATAGATCTAATTTTGAACTTCAGATGATTGGTTATGGAAAAATGGAAGAATGGATAAAGCAATTCATAAGATTGCATAATTTAGCGGATTATGTCAAGTTATTAGGGAAATTTCCTTTATCAGAATTACCTAATTACTATCAAAACGCAGATATCTTCGTTATCCCTTCATATACGGAAGGATTACCCGCTGCTCTATTAGAAGCCATGTGCTCCGGCTGTGCTTGTGTATGTACAAATGTTGGAGTTATTTCAAATTATATTAAATCATATGAAAATGGAATTATTATCCCTGCTAATGAGCCGGTAGAATTAATGAAAGCATTTGAATACCTTATTGACCATCCACAAAAAATACCTGAATTTGGGAAAAAAGCACATCATTTTATAGAAAATGTATCTCAAGATTATCTAAATATTCATCAATTCCTTTATTTAAATGTACTAAATAGAAAAACTTCTTGAAAAAAGATAGATGTGATATTCTAAAAATTATTTTTAATTTCTCCTTTTTCTATCTTCGTTTTTATCTTCTTTCTTTTCACTTTATTATAGATTATATATATGAAAAATTCTATTACAAGCCAAAATACCGCAATTGGAATTGATTTTAATTCATTATAATAAAAATCGCGATTTACAGGTTGATCAATTTCAAAATTTGGTTGAAAAATTACAAGCGATTCGCCGTTAGTTGAAATGGAGAAACTTAACCCAAATGGAGAAGAAGAAGAGAATTTCAAAATATTATTGGTATAAGCACTGTAATAATTCTTAAAGAATAGTGGTTCAATTAGATACTTGATTTCAATTTTAGAAGCATTAACTCTTGCATTTTTGAGAAGGATTGAAAGGTCTTCTAAGAGATAA
The DNA here is from genome assembly GCA_021498095.1 of Candidatus Harpocratesius repetitus. Taxonomy (GTDB): domain Archaea; phylum Asgardarchaeota; class Lokiarchaeia; order Sigyniarchaeales; family Promethearchaeaceae; genus Harpocratesius; species Harpocratesius repetitus. The sequence goes on from JAIZWK010000001.1 coordinate 3,557,547, forward strand.
AAGGAAATATGAGAGATATTTTGAATTATATTGGTCGAATTGGCACATTTTATTTCAATTTCATTATTTTCTTCATTATCAGAGGAAAAATAAATCTGAAAAGTATTATTCTGAATTAATTGAGGATAGGTAAAGCCCTTTTTAGTTTCTTCAACTGAGAGTATAGCTTGTGATTGTTGTAATGTAATATTTCCTGATTTCATAATTCTAAATTGATATATATCCGGTATGATTTTTTCTGTGTTATTTTTAAAAAATACTTTAATTTTTTCAATATTACAAGCATCGTCAGCAGGAATAATAATATTTTCAGCGGTAATTGTGGATTCTAACAAGAAAACTTGATCAATTGGAATGCTTTGTTCCAAATATTCATATGCTAAAGAAGCATTAAATTGATCAATATTTATTAATTTTAAGAACTCTTCCCAAAATAATTCGTTGAAGAAAAGAGAAACAGTATAATTTAATGAAGAAGATGAGATTAATGGATAAATATTTATGTATATTAGTTGTCCAGCTCCCAAATTTTTCTTTAATATAAATGGAACAGATTGATCTGAATTCGAGTAATTTGCTAAAATCGAGATATTATCATCTTTTGCTTGAAGAAATTCAACAAACAATGAGTTAATTGAAAACTCTGAGGAATTAAATTGAATCTGATTAATTTCTATTTTATTTAGTTCTGTGTCAAAAGATGAGTTTATTTCATAAAAATCTGAAGCAAAATTATAATATCCATTGGAATTAAAGATGATCAAATTTTTCCCATCTTCAACATATTGATAATAAATATCTTTGGACTGTAAATTTGGATAGTATTTCGTGCAAAAATTATTCGTAATATTAATAGATAGATGATTATCTCCTATACTATTTAAATATTGAAAACCAATTACAGTTGTTGGATATATCCCTGAAATATTAAAGAATTTCTCATCATTCAAATAGAAATTAAATATTCCATCAATAAATTGAGCAGTAAATGAAAAAATGCTTGAAATATTAGATTTTAAAACGTTATAATTAGAAAAATTACTTTTATTATCAGTGAATTCATCATGGAAATAACAAAATATTTCTCCTTGTGTTGTATAATTGAACACGATCTCTGAATAAACTTGTTTTAAATCACGTTTAAATAAAAATTTCATTTGAGATTGAGTAGAATTAGTGAAATTTGTCCAATTTATATTAAAAGTGAGATTAAATTTTGCAAGCTCTTGAGGAAAGGTAATATTTGATACTCGCTGAATATCATAGTTACCATTGATTTCAATTAAATTAGTCCAATTTATTATCCATACTCCTTTCTTTTCAAATTTTCTAAAATCCAATACCCCAACCTCTGATTTGTTAGGAATATCATAGCTAAGAATTAAGTTAGAATAATCATCTAGGAATTCTCCATCTGATGCAAGTGAAATATTAACATTTCCTTGCGATATCAGGGAAGTAATTAAATTAGATTTTGATTCGTTTTCAAAAATATCATCAATTGGATAAATTAACGAAGTTTTGCTGTTTAGAGCCGGAAATGAAATATGAGAAATATCATATATCGCGACTTCGCTGTTTTCAAAAATCTTTGGGACTAGTTTAATAAAAGATCCTAAAAAAGACAAATAAGCTTTTTCAAGATATTTTAGATCATCACTTGATAAATAAAGATATACATTTTCATACGAAAAAATATTACGCCAATAATGCGCTTTATGTACTTCTTGAAGAAAAGGTGTAGGATTTGGTGTTTCGGAGATTGTTTCTGGAAGTAAAACTAAATTTGCAGGACCAACAGTATTAACTTTTTCAAATGTCTTCATTGAAATAGTTAAAATTGCAGTTGAAGGATTCTGATCAAGTAAATCTGATAGATTATCAATTCCTTCATAAATATCATGCCAATTATCATCTAATTTTATAATCCTATAAGGAACAGAAATTGCCCAACGAACTTCTAAATTAAGAAGTACAATAGTGAAATTTGAAAAAAAAACCAACAAGACTAAAGAATACCCCTTAAAATTATGTTTAATATGAATAAAACTGCTTTTTAGGTTTGATAATTTAAAGTTCTGACAGTATTTATCAAAAATACTAAGAAAAAGTAAAGGAGTCAAGATAACAAATGGAATAATAATAAAAGTTTCAAACCGAGTCTCCCAATAAACCGGACTCTCAGGAAAAAGAAAAATATTGATGAATGTGATTAATCGTCCAATTAAAAAAGAATAAATTGAGAAAACAAGCACAAAATTAAATTCACGAATCATGACCGATTTCTTAGAATTTGCTTTAAGATTTCTGAGATAAAGATAATAAAAACCACACAAACCAAGAAACCCAAGTCTTAATCCTTGAAAAAACCAAGGAATCTGCCGATATGGATTCAATATAAAAAAACTAATATCATATGAATCCCAAAGTGTAATCCAAGTTAAGATTGCAGTAATGAGAAAGATTAATCCAATAATCGGAAATAAATAAATTATCTTTCTTTGAGTTTCAGAATTTAAGATAAGAAAATCGTTTTGATTCTCAGAGGATTTCTTAAGTAATCGGGGTAACCATTTTATACGAAAAATTATACTAATTACGATGATAAAGAGATTTAATCCAAGGATTGCAAAATAAATTGTGGGAATCTTATGTTTTAATAAATTTAACCCAGTAAATCCAAGGATTGCAAGAAATGTACTAATCATTGAAGCGAACAATGATGAATTTATCCGATATTGCTCGGACCTATAGAATAATCCCCAACACCCCAGAAAAAAAGCAAAAATCGTAGCTTCCACCACATGAATAAAATACATCGCAGTTAAAAATAGTGAGAAAATCAAGAGAAAATTCTTTTGAGAGAGTTTAAAATTTCGTAAGAGTTGAAGAAGAAAGAAAAATACGAACATTGAAACCATTATTGGCTTAAAATATGAAGGAATAAAGCCATATGAATTTGATTTGAATGTTTGATAAAATACAGTGTTGATTAGGTTATTATACATTAATGATTGACCTAAAATTATCTCAATTTTTGTTTTAACATAGTAAATCCATCCAATTCCTCCTAATGAACCCAACATATAAATCATAGTTGCAAATATTGGAAGTCGAGAATCTTTTTGATTGAAAAATCGTTTCACAAACACATAGAAAAAAAGAGGGTAAAAATACGTTATAAACACTAAGCAAACTTGGATAATTTCCATATTTGAGCGAGCAGAATAAATAAAAGCGGATTCAAACAAATGTGCTAAGAAATTTCCCCAATTGACATTTAAATATAAATCCAGATCTCTTCCCAGTAAGACTGCATAGGCATAGTGGCGTTGAATATCAATATAAGAATAACTAATTGCAGGAAGAGTTAGAATATGAGAAAAAGTGAAGAATAACAAAATAATTAAAATTCCATACTTATCTTTCCTGGTAGAAAATGATTTTGGAATCTTGAATTCTGCTTTTCTAAGTTTTAATTTTGAACTAGATTTTAAAATTAAATTTATTATTGACAAAATTAAGTAAAAACTCATAAAAACTAAGGATTTTTGATTAATATCCATAAGTAAGAGGAAAAGCCAAAAAATCCCTGCAAAAATATAATTAAAAATTAGAATAAACAAAAGAAATTCAAGATTCGAGAAAGATTCTCGCAAGTTTTTCTTATTTTCAAAAACAACAAATCCAGGTAAAAGAAGAATTATTGAAAGAGTCAATATTCCACGAATAAATTCAAAAAACAAGAAATTAAAGATATTTTGAACCACTAAGAATAGACAAATTACTACAAAACCATAATTAAATAAAAAATAGAACTTATTTTTTTCTTTCTCAAATAATGGTAATTTTCTTTGAGAAGAAGTAAAAGAAATATCACCAGAGTTTTTATTATCAATCATCAGAATTTTCCTTATTACGATGAAAGCTCCGATAATCAATGGTAAATAAAAATATTTCAATGGATTTTCAATTAACCAAATGTAAAAAATTGACACAACAAACAAGAAAATACTTAACATAGCATCATGAGACTTAATTTCTGGGATTTTGATTTTCATTCTGTTTATCATCAAACCTTTACATTTTATCTTGAAATTTTTCCAAATATTTAATTTTTTTATTTTTTTTTAATCATGGATTTAATTATTAAGCCAATAAAGAACTCGTTGATCCATTCCTCCAACAGCAACTCGATTAATATAAATAGCATCAAAGGGGACTAATAATTGGTTCTCTGATATAATTCCAAAATACTTTAAATCAGTTAAATATACGCCTTCTGTAGAATAACTCGCATCATAATAAATAAAAACATTCTTTATTCCTTTGACTTCTCTCAATTCACTTAATAATTCAGTCGCATTGACACTAAATTTAAGTATTCCATTTTGACTTTCCCATAAATATTCAAATTCATCCACAGAGTATATATTTCTTTCGTATCCTGTATAATAATTGTAAGGATGCTTCCATTTAAACCCACCAATTATATAACTTGATGAATTTTGAGTAGTGCTATTGGTTCTTTCATTTTGATTTAATATAAAAAACGTTGAATTTGAAATAAAGTCATTTTCTGAAGTCGTAATATATGCTTTAAGCTGAATTTGATAAATCATTCCAATTATTGTCGAAAAAAGTAGGAAAATAACTAAAACTCTCTGAAAAACAAGTTTCTTGAATTTTTTATCGACATTATAAGATAAGTATAAACCAAATCCAATAAAAAAGTAAAAGCTGAACAATTGAATAACTCGATTAATGAAGGTAGAAGATGTTCCAATGAAAATCAATAAAATAATTAGACAAGATATGCAAATTATATGCAAATAATGTAGTTTTCCTAAAAAATCATAATTCCGAAATAAAATAAATGCAACATAACTACTACTAATAATTACACCTGCAATGAAAATTACAAGGATAATTAAGCGAGTATTTGTCGGAAATCTGTAAGAATTATGCATATTCAAGAAAATTAGCAGTATACAAACAATTATAATCGCTATTGGGAGAAATAATTGAAGGAAATATCTACGCTCAAATTTCACTGCAGCACCTGATTTTGGAAAATTAAAAATTACTTTATCTTTAGATTTTAGATTGAAACTATCTTTATTTATAAAACGCTCGAAATATATTAATGCAACTCCTATTAAGGGAATAGAAATGATGAAAATAAGTGCTTTTAGAGAATTTTCAAATAAATCTGATTTTAGGAAAAGTGATAGAGAATAAGGATTGAAAAATAATTGAGTAACAAGACCACATAAATAAAGTAATAAAAGTTTGATAAAGGATCTGTTTCGAATCACGACAAATATTAATGCTCCAATTAAAGGAAGTAAATAAAAAAGAGTATTTACTACGTGGGTTGAAATGGATGCAACAATAAGAATAATTTGAATGATAAAAAATTTAGTATTTTTTGCTTGAGTTTTAATTTTTATTTTTTTATCTTTTAAATATCCTTTTATTAAGTGCTTTTCAATTGATTGTTCATCTTTTTCTTGTATCCTTTCTAAATTATCTATTTTAGATTCATTTTTTTCAAATGATACTACTTCTTCTAATTTTTCTTCATTTGAACATGTAGGCGTAAAATTATTGTTATTAGAATGAAAACTATTTGACTGAATTCTTTTCATTTCAACAAAGAAATTAAGATACAATTGAAAACCGAATAAAGTTGAAAGAGCTGTGGGCCAAAATTGTGAGAAATTAATTAAAGTTCCTAATGCAGTTAATGAAAATATAAATGTGGATAGAATCGCAATAGTCCTTCCTTTTTTTTCAGGTAAGACAATTCTCATGAAATTAAAGAAAATCAAACAAGCTAATGGTATTTGAAATAATCCAATCCAACGTCCAATTGTAAATGTATCTTGTCCAGAAGCAAGTGTTAGTAATGCTCCGATGAAATGATATGATAAGTTTCCTCGATAACTTGCTTTAAGAAATTGAAATTGATTTGTCAAAAAAGCTTGACTAAGTTTAATATGATACCAATCATCTTCAACAGGAAAAAATGGATAATGAAGACCTGCAAATAAACTTAAAAGAAAAATAAATGTTGTAAGAAAAATAATGTCTTTTTTATTTGATCTATATATTGATCTGAAAAATGATGTGAAAAATGATGTGAAAAATGATTTAATTTTTGATTTAACTATCAAAACACGATTTGAAAAAGAGTTTTGAAAGATTTGATGTTCAGGATTTTTAATTTTCTGGGAAGATCCTATTCTGGTTGATATAGATGAGTATTCATTCATATTCTTTTTAACATTACTAACTATAATATTTCCAATTAAAGGTATATAAAAAATCTCATAGATAAGCACCAAAGACCACTTACTAAATGGAAAATTAAAAATAAGGAATAATTCAGCCCATATCGCCCAATAACATAAATTTAATAATAGACCATTCGAAATATTAGTTAAATTTCGCCAGTCATTATTGAATAATCCATAGGAAAGAAGCAATCCAGGCAAAACAACCCAAATAATAGCAGCAAAAAAAAAGGATAGAATTTTTAATAATTCTCCTTGAAATGTTGGAATTATAAAAATTGTGAAAGGGAATAATAAAACAATTGTGATTATAAATATCAAAGTAGAATATGGGTAGGATTTTCTGCTTCTCGTTTTATTCACTCCAGCACTATAGACAATGAAAAATTATTAAAATAAAACACTTCCTTCGTAATAAAGTATAATATATTAGAGCATAGTATTAAATAGAAGATTATCCATTTTTGGCTTAATCAACAACGCGATATACTCGTAGATGTGATGTGATATGATGTATATTTTAAAAAAATACAAGACAATTGCATAATGCATTTTTAATACCTTTCTTTTTCTAATCTTAAACCCTTTTCTCCTAATCTAAAGAAAAATAGAAACAGTCTTCAAGGTTATAATCTAAACGACTCAATGCGACAATAAGCGAAGACCGAAACAGTTTTGAAGGGAAAGAAGAATTTATAATTGATACATTATGAGTTCTTTTACAAGAACGACGATTCCCCAATCGTCCCTCCCAATTTTCCCTATAAATTTATTTCTCCGCGGAGAATTTAAATCTTATGTTAACAAGTTGGTTGGTCGATCGGAAATCGCTCAGAAATTTCGTCCAAGACTGTATTCCTATTATGATTTCATCTTGGTCAAACTATTCGCCTTAGCCAGCAAGAAGTCCATTGATTATGCTTCAGATTATCTAAATAAACTACTTTCTAAGCACTATCGAAAGAAATTCAATCTGAAATTGAAGACCTTTCGCGATGGAATTCGTAAAAGACGGTTAGTCCCCCATCAGACGGATGTTGACAAGTTTTTTAGGCGATTATCCGAGAATGATGTTCATTTTATCTTCGGAAACCTCCTAAACCATGTGAATCAAAAGATTCGAAGTCATTCGATTGGGGGGTCAAAAATGCGGTTGCTGGTCGACAACACAGAATATTCGTACTATGGAAAACTTAGACCGCCTTTTGAAGTTGGAACTCATAAACAACCAGGAACTCGTAAAGCTCGTCTGTTTCAAGGCATGGCAATTCAAGGATGTGGTATGACTTTGTTTTCAGAATTCCGACTCCTTCGTTATAAGCAATACCGTGCAAAGCATATTGGACTTTCCGCAAAGTGGCACAAATTTCAAGGATTCAACCTCAGTTATGCACTAATGGACCGCGAATTCTACCGCGCTTCGCTTATCAAAGAATTAAAAGATCAGAAACTCCCCGTTTTAATTCCTGCTAAAAAATTCCAGAAAGTTAAAAAGCATTTCGAGGAATTTTTGCATGGTAAAAGAGGATTATGTGAAAAGTATCTGTTCGCACAGACTCCAAAGACCAAACCTTGGCCGAACTCCGTTCATGTGCATCTAGTATTAACCGCACATCGAAGTAAATCAGCCTTGCAGGTTCGTGAGCAATTCCGTAGAAAGAAACTTACATTTGATAAAGCAGTGGAAGAAATTGAAGGTTTTTTTACCACTCTTGATCCTCGAAAGAATTTAGCTCGATGGAGCCGCTGGCTCTCCAGAACTTATAAAAAAAGATGGTTCGAAGAAACTGGATTTCGCATGCTTAATTCTATCCATGAATCGTTCCGAAATCATCATCCATTCCCGCAATTAGCTCAGATTTATTTGAGATCTTATATTTTTAACTGTTGGCAATTTTACCGCAAGCAACAAATTAAATGTCACACCAAATTATGGAAAACGAGTTTAAATGTTTATCAGTCAAGCTTAACTGATGTGATCGAGAGGGAAATGCTTGAAAGTACAAAAGAAAATGTGTAGTTTTTACAAAAGGAAAAAAGGAGGCTGTTCTTTCAAGTTTAGAACATAACCTTAAAGACTGAATAGAAAAAACATATTTTTAAATTTCTATCATAAAAATCTGAATGTTTAGTATTCTTTATTAAATTACATTAAATTTTCGTAAGTAATAATAGAAAAATCCCTTGATAATATCAAAGAATAGCAAAAATTTGCGCACATTTGATTTTCCAAAGCAACGTCCATGTAAATGAATGGGGACTTCTTCAATCTTAAAATTGTAAATCGCTCCCAGCATTAGCAATTCCGTAGTAAATGCCATATCAAAAAATTGAATTTGTTCAAAAATCTTTTTGGTTTTCCGATGAAAAGCGCGAAAACCTCCTTGATTATTCTTAATTGATTGATGGAAGAATAACTTCAGGAAAATTTGAATGAAACTTTCACCTGCACGATTTAAAAATGGAATGGGATAATAATATTCACCTTTATATCGGGAACCTATTATAATATCAGCATCGTTCTTTATAATGGATCGACAAAGGGCTGGAATATCTTCAGGATCATGTTGACCATCACCATCAATAGTTATAAAGATATCTCCTCTTGCGATTTTTAAACCATCTAAGATTGTCCGCCCATATCCTTGATTATTTTTATGATAGATAAAACGAATATCCCTTCTTTCCAATAATTTTTCGACAGTTCCATCTGTAGAACCATCATCCACAATAATTATTTCATAATTTGCTAATTTTAAACTATGAATTTTCTCAATAATTGGAATAATTGTGTTTGATTCATTATAACAAGGAATAATTATTGAAATAAAAGTAGATGGATAAAGTCCACTGGATTTAAATGTAGAAATTGAAGTATTTTTGATAGCATTGTTTATAATCTCAGTGTTAACTATTGTATTACTAATCATTTTTTTTCATTAGATTTTTATTAATAATTTTAAAAGAATTTAATAATTTATATTTTTACGCATTTCAATAAGCAGATTTTTTTTAATTTACACCTTTGTGTTGAGTATTATTACATTTAATACGATTATAAAACTAAAAAGTATATTCATATTTAATATTATTTTCATTTCAAATTCATTGAAAATATTTCAAAAAAATTACAACATTAAAAAGAAATAGGTCCAATTATAAGTGTTCCAGAATTCTCAAAATAAACAGTACAATTTTGTTCTAAAAACATCCTTAAATCTTGCTTTAATGAAATGTAATATGGGTTATCGCTAAATTTTAAAATAAAAACATAGATTATATCACTTTTAAAGACATTTTGACAATAATACTGAAATTCATCTAAAGTTTTATTTCGATTTGATATTTGGTTATGTATAATTATTTCTGGAGAACCTGTATAAAGCAGATAGTCAGCACCTCTAAGAGTTAAGCAAAAAACGCCAGTGTTTGTTGGGTTTTGACTAATTATATTATCCATTTGCTCAATTCCTTCCCATTCATCATCTTTAAGAGCATATACAGATTGAGTAAAACGATATCTTGTATCTACAACTATTGGAATAAATAGAAATGTAGAATTAATTAAAAAGAAAATAATGAGTGTTTTACTAATTGAACGAATTTTTTGATTGGATATCAAATCAGTTTTTGACTTTAAATATTGTATTGTTATTGGTGCTAGAAAAGCACTCGGAATTACAATAAATTGCACAAATCGGGACTCAAAATATGTGGTTTTATATAGATTGAAATTAATCCATGTAATAATTTTTCCAAAGATATAAGCCAGAAATATCATTAAGACGAAAAATCGAAAATATTCGGGAAAATTTTTATTTTCATTGGTTGATTTATTATTGGAATCTTTCTTTAAATTTTTCAAAGAGGTATTTGCAATTATTAAAATTGCGCTCAATGCAAGAAAAAGTTTTGTTCCTAATAGAGCTATATCATACCAATTCACTTGCCCAAAATTATAACTATAATTAGCATTCATTTGTTCATAATAGTCAATATTGAAAAATTTGTAAAGTCGAAATCCCCAAGCAATTAATAAATAGATTATAACACTAAGTGAGATACTAATTATTATTTTATTTTGGATTTCGGACTTGATTGTCAGGCTTATGTGATGATCAATCATATTCAATATTACATTACAGAGAAATGACAAGGATAATGCAAAAAACGATAAGCAAATTGCCAACAATATTGGAAAAAGGTGAGAACTAAATGAGAATAATGGGAATCTAGATGAAAGGAAGAGAAAAATGAAAAACAATGCAGAAAAAACACTAGAAATCATAAATGAAATTTGCAATATCCACGATCGTTCAGCTTTATAATTAAAGATCCCATAAACAGCGATTATACCAGAAAAAATAACAGCTTCTGCAATGTGTGTCAAAAACATTAAAGTACCCATGAAAGTAATAAGGAATATTTGATTATATTTTGAAAGATTTTTCTGTTGAGTTTGATTATGAATATGTTGATAATTATGCGAAAGTAATTCGGAATTGTAATTTTGATTGCGATTTTGGTTAAAAATTATTGCCAAAATTAAAAAAATTGCTGTTATATTGGTAAAATTTGGAATATTCCACAAACCAATAAGTGAAAATGAAAAACTATTTTCTGTATTCATATTAAGAACTCGAATGATCGCTAAATAAGAAATCTCGTGTAATTTTCCAGTAACTAAATAATAATTAATGAAATTAATTAATGAGCCCCAAACTGCATTTAAGATTGTAAAGAAAAATACGGTTAAAATTTGTAAATATGGTTTTTTCGGGAAAACACGCATACTTGCGGCTAAAACTGAAATGGGAAGAAAAAGAATTAAACTTAGATATGCTAACATATTTCCTTTTATTGTTCCATTGCTAATGCTAATAAAATAAGATTGAAAAGAATTTTCAAGAATGTAATAAAATTTATTTAAATTCTGGGGGCATTTTGCAATAACTTGAGCCCACTTGTAATGACGAGATATATCTGTTTCAATATATAGATGTTCTGGATATAAAATTATCCAACAAACTATGTAAAAGAAAATAACAAGCCCCATACCCAATAGGACACCTAAATTAAAATGTACTCTGTAATTATCCTTAACTTTTTTGTTCCGAAAAGTATTGATAACACTTAATAAAACAGTGCCAATCAATAAAATTACCTCTTTTTGCGAAATATCCCACATGGATAAAATGAGCCATGAAATTCCATAGAAAATAATCCCTATAAAGTAGGAAAGAAGCATTCGTTCTAATAGTGAAAGTCTTTTTTTGCAAAATCCGCTAATATCAATGAAAAAAGTGCCTGGAACTGTAACTAATATAATAAGCGAGATAAAAGCAAAAAGTGAATTCTCTGTTGGATGAATTATATAAAAAAATAAAGAAAGAATGCTAAATCCAGTTATTATAAAATGAAAGATAGAGTGTTCAATAGATAATTCAGGTTTTTTATTAAATGATATCTCTTTAAATAATGAAGAAGAGTATCGATCAAAAAAATACTTGATAAAGAAAGCCATCAATAAGATCTCTATAATCATGAAATAAAACCAGATATGAATTCCTCTAAATGCTAATAATCCAATAGGTACAGAAAATAATATGGGAATAATAAAATACTTGAGTATCCAAACATGTTTTCGATTCATAAGAAGTTCAAATAATTAGTTTTTAGGATTAATAATAAAGAATGAATAGAATTCAAGAATTATAAAATTCAGAATCTAATATTCTTTATATTTATTATATGTTTAAAATTTTTAAATCTCATGTGTTTTTAACTTTTTTTAATCTTTATCAATTTCAACTCATCAGAAAAAATTAAATGGGAAAAAACATAACATTTGGAACGAACCATAAACATTTTGAATTGAAACATTTAATACGAAACATTTTTCAGTGATAAATTTTAAATATAATTTAAACAAAGGGATATGAAATGACACTCAATCAAATGCACCTCGCTGTGCCAGATATTAAAGAATTATCCTCTGCAACTGTGATCACACCTCAAAGATCCTACCCGTTACATGTTATTGTTCCCGTGTTCAATGAAGAACATGCAATCAAGGATGTAATCCATCGTATAAAACGAGTTTTGCGAACATATCCCTATGAAACAAAAATAACTGTCATTGATGATGGAAGCACAGATAAAACCATTGAAAAGATTGGTTCTGAGCCAGAAATTAATCTTGTTACAAATCGGATTAATCAGGGCAAAGCCCGGAGTTTGAATAAATGCTTCCGTATGATTGGAGAGAATGAGATTGTGGTTTTAATTGATGGAGATGGTGAACATCCACCTGAAGAGATTATGAAATTAGTAACCCCGATTTTAAAGGGAAAAGCAGATATTGTTATTGGAACTCGTTTTTCACCCAAGTTTCCTTTATCCCTTGAAAAAGCACCTAAAGGATCATATCTCAATAACCATAAACGATTCAGTAAAATCCGCAAATTTGGGAATATAATTATATCAATACTTATTTTTTTATTATACAAACAATACATTTCTGATTCGCAAAGTGGATATCGTGCATTTAAACCAGGCATATTGATGAAATATCAATCAAAATTCACAGGATTTGAGATAGAGACAGAAATGACTCTTGAATTAATGAAAAGAGGATATAGATTATATGAGGTGCCAATTACCACAGGATTAAGCACCCGCGAATCACATATGCATATTTTTCGAGATAGTTTAAAAATATTCAAAACAATTCTGGTTTTAAAATATTGTTAAATTATTTTTAAAAACATATATAGAATAACCTAGTTTTGTTATATCTACTTAAATTTTTCTTATATTCTTTTTTTGGGTTTATATACCTTCAGACTCGTTCAAATATTAATTTAAATAACCATCTTGCAATTTTAGAGCCACAACATTGAAGAAAAATCATTTCTTACAATTTTTTTAATTATCTTTAAATATATTGAAAACAAATCATTCAGAGATCTCCAATTCTCTGCAAATTAACATCATACTAAGAAAATTCACCTTGTATATTAGCACTAATCAAGAAAATAGTATATAAAAAGATAGACAAATAAAGTAATATTTTATGTAAAAATTTCGATGGCATGAACATAAACATATAAACAATTAATCCAACTCTTGACTGAGCGTTTTAAAATTAAAATTGAACGAAAATCTATAGAATCTATATAAAAACTTATGAATTGGCTTGTACAAAGATATACAATGGTTTAAATATCTAAGAATTAAAAGAAAAATCAGCTGAATTTTGATTATCTTGATTTAGTTGAGACATTAAAAGGAATAATAAGTGTTCTTGTTGTATATTGATATTAAGAATAATTCATGATACAAAACGCTTACTTAACAAAAGCAGAAGACTATTTAGTTTTTCTAAAATCATTGGAGAAAAGAATCCTTTAAGAGATAAATACCCCAATTTTTAGAATTATTTCTGATATAAAAACTGCTCAGAGAACATTGATTGAATTTATCTAACTTTATATCCATTTTGGCTAAAATATTTTTAATTTTTCATATCAAATGAAAAAAAAATCGGGCTATTTTTAATTACGAAGGATCAATTCACTAACACCTCGGTTTGAATTTTTTTCCCCCATTTTTCGTTTAATTGAAATAATTGTTTAATTTCTGAATTATTCCACTCATTAGAGAGAATTTTTGGGCTAAATCGGTGCAGAACAATGGTAATTCCTAAGATTTCGGGTTCATTTATGACTGTAATATATCCCTGAAATCGCTGTTCTAAACCCTCAGGTGTTTTAGGAACAGTTAAATGCACACGAGTCTTAATCCTACTATTAATATTCTTCGCCAGATTATTTAATAAAACTTTTGTCACAAATAGTCTTGTATTTCCTTTATAGCAACTGTAACTGCGGAAAGCATATTTTTGCCAGTTTGAGAGTTTTATAAAAAATATCAATTTATGCATATCCCTGCTTTTCTTTGTCATAAGCTTTAAAATAGTGTATGTTTTGCTCTAAAACTTCAATGAAATTGTCAATGAGATTTTTTTGAACGATAATATTAAAATAATTTAAAAAATAAGGCTTCTCTTAATTGATCCTTCATTCTTAAAAATAGTCAAAAATCGATAAATAATTCTTTTTAGAATTCACTTAAATGAAAAGATCTTAGATTTTTTTGAGACAATTTTCAGCATTTCTCTTTTAAAATCTAAAAGAACGCGATCCCAATCATAATTTTTTATAAACTTTTGTCCATTTTGAAAACATTCATCGTAAAACTTTATTGGGTTTTGGATAATTGTAAAAACTTCTTCTGGTCTATTAATATAAATAATTCCATTATTATCTCCATATTCTTTAAAAATTCCATCTAATTTTGTTGCGATAATTAATTTTCCTGCTGCCATATATTCATAAAGTTTTATTGGAACAATATTATTCATTATTTTATTCTTATGGGCAGGTAAAATGCAAAAATCTGCTGCTTGAAGATATTCAGGAATTTTATCAAATGGAACTTGATTTGTTAATATTATATTATCTGGATATTTCAATTTCATTTTAATTTTTACCAAGTATTCATAGAGATCTCCTTTTCCTACGATTAATAATTTTATTTTAGTCAATTTCATTTCATTTTGTAGATAATAATCAGAAATTTCTCTTAATCCTGAAAAATCATATAACCAACCCATAAACATTAATACAATCTCGTCATCTTCTATGTTTAATTGAGATCGTTTTGTTAATCTAATATTTGATTTACTATATTTCGCAATATCGACTCCACCTGGAATTAAAATACCTTCTTTTTTGTTTTTAATCATTTCATCGGCATAATCTAATAATCCTTTATTGATTGCAAATAAATAGTCACATTTTTTTATATTATAAGTTTCAAAAAATTTGGCAATTGGTTGAAATATTGAAATTGGAAGTAATGTATGAAGATGATCGATTAAATAATAGCAAAATGGAATACGATATATTTTTGCAAATAGTAAAGCAATAAAAGAGTTGAGAATTCCAAAACCAAAAATTAGATCAGGTCGAAACTTTTTAATTTCTTGATATATAGTAAATGTATGAAAAAAAGGAATAGATAAAAAACTTAATAAAGGTAATTTTATCATACTGGGTCGAATTATAGTAATTTTTGAATTAGGAATGATCTTTGGATTTGCTTCAAAGATATTTTTTCTTGTAAAAATTGAATAATGAATAGAAGTTTGCCATAAAAATTCATAATCAATTACATGAATATTATGCCCTTGTGTAGATAATCTTTCAAAAAGATGATGTTGTTGATGAGGTCCTCTTAATTCCCAGTCTGTTTCTTGTAGTATTAAGATATTCATTCAATTTCTCTATAATCTTTTATTTATCAATGAACTTAAAATTATTGGAGCATTTTATTAGAAAAATAATTGAGGGTTTCTTGAGTTTTTAAATTTCACTCTTTTTTACAATTCTGGTAAAATTCTTATTCATTTTTTTCGTTTATCCCAAAATCGCTTTTGAAAAGGAGTTAGAGTGGGGTAGTAGAAGATATCGAAATTCGCTTGCTTCGCGGCTTTCATCCAACCTGTTTCTTTCATAAATATCCGATTTGTCGAAAACGAATTTAATTTGCTGATAAGATCTGGACGATTGAGTTTTACTGCGGTAATTGCTCGTAATAAGTCAAAAATATAATTCAAACCCCGACTTCGAATCGCATTCTCGAGCCCTCGAGTATTCATCCGCCGAGATTTATAAAAAAAGTTATTCGCAGCCTGTCCTGCCTCAATCACAGGTCTAATTTTGTACATTTGAACTAAATCTTTTTCAGTCCAACCTACAGGAATGAAATCGGTACGAAACCAGTAACCTTTCTTTAATTCTTTAGTTTGATGGGATTTTATATTCTTTTTTGCCCGTACTAGTGGATAAATTCCAGATTTAAGACAAAATTGAATACTTTCTTCAGAATACCCCCCAGAGTCTAAAATAATGAAATTCCAACCTTGGCCAATCGGAAGTTGAAGAAAATTAGTAAGGGTTTCTCTAAACATTGGATTTTCGTTCTTATTTCCTGGAAATACTTCGAAATAAACAGGAAATGCCCGACCCCACGAACCACAATAGCAATAAAGGTTTGAAACTTCATATCCAACCCCTTTATGTTGCCCATTATGGCGATGATATCCTGCTTCAGGATCGTTATATTGCTTCATAGTTTTGTGTTTTGCATCTTTATAATTATTATTGGCATTGCTTTTCATGAATTGTCCATCCCAGACTAATATTCGGGTTACAATTATCTTTAAATCAATCATTTCTGCAACCAAACTAAAAAAATAATCATAAATCACCTGGACGGGCAAAAGATTAAGAATATAACTTAAATCCTTTGCTGTTGGGAAGAAGAGAGCATCATGAACAATTCCAAAAAGAGGATGTTGACTAAGAAAAAAAGAGAGCCGTTCGAGTTCCGTATATGATTCAATACCAAGAAACCGTTGAAAAAGGGAAATTGCAATAATATCATAAAGAAATATGTCTCTAAATTTAATATTATGGCGTTCTAGTCGATCTTGAAGATCATCAAAATAACTTAGGTCATTAAATTCAAAAATATGATTGAAAAAGCCAGTAAATTTAGGTATCATCTGAATTAAATCCTATTCCTGCTCTGAAATTTGATTTACTGCAAAATCATCAAATGAATAGTGAGGAATTGAACGAAATCTCCTTAAATACCGTACTTTTGGTAATGAAATTTGAACCTTGCTTGGAATATAATCTATTATTGATTTATTTCTGTGTTTTTTTACTTGACTTTGTTTTTTTTTTGTATGGACGGACTGTTAACCAATGTGAAAATCGTTTTCTGGCTTGCTGGTAAACCCGAGGGATCCACATAGGATAATATGTAGCACTAACTTCCGAAATATAGTCGGAAATTTGCATTTGAACGATTTTTGGTTTCCCTTTATATTCAATTATGAGCATTGGTAATCTAATCTAATTTATTATTGAAAATATGATTACTCTAAACCAAATAAACTTTTTACATTAGAATTTGAGCCCATCACCAAGTTCTAATCAGATATATTCCTATTTACCCAATATTTAAGAGTTTGAAAATGATTTCTAAAATTTAGGGTAGGAAATTTGAGAAAAAAAAATATTTTTCTTACTAAAAGTTTTTACAATCTTTTATAATATGAATAAATCCATGTTGATCGTTGAAAAATTAACCAGAATTGCAAAAAAGAGTGAAATTTAAAAACTCAAGAAACCCTCAATTAAGTAAAAATTTTTAAAGAGACGAAATGTTTTACAAAAATACTAATATTAAAACACATTAAAAAAAAATAATATTCGAAATTTTTAAAGAAGGGACTTAATCAGATGAAAATATTAATCACAGGTGGAACTGGTTTTATTGGAACCAATTTAACCGCAGAATTACGATCACGAGGGCATGAAGTATTTACTGCTGATTTACGACATACCCCAGAAACAAAACGAACCCACTTTCGCTGTGATATTGGGGAATACCGTCATTTAGAACGAATTTTTGAGCAACAAAAATTTGATTTTGTTTTTAATCTTGCTGCTGAATACGGAAGATGGAATGGAGAAGCATATTATGATTTACTTTGGAAAACAAACTGTGTAGGTATGAAGAATATATTAGTTCTTCAAAAAAAGTATAAATTTAAACTCACTACATTTAGTAGCGCTGAAGTTTATGGAGATTATAGGGATCTTATGACTGAAGATGTTATGGATAAAATTCCGATAAAACAAATGAACGACTATGCAATTTCGAAATGGGCAAATGAATTACAATGCTTGAACGCAGCAGCAATGTGGGGAAATGAGATTGTTCGAATTCGACCAGTCAATTGCTATGGCCCTCATGAAGAATACAGCCCATATAGAGGTGTTATTCCAATATTAGTGTACCATGGTATGTTCAACCTTCCAGCTACTGTTTATAATGGCCATAAACGAATTTTTGATTATGTGAGTGATACTGTTCGCACAGTTGCAAATACTACTGAGAATTTCAAGCCAGGAGAAGTATATAATATCGCGGCAAAGAAGGAAGTCGATATTAAGTATGTATCTGATCTAATAATTAGAGAACTTGGAATAGATGATTCCCATATCACTTATTCTGAAGGAGAACCTTTTACAACTAAACAAAAACCTATTGATTGTTCCAAAGCTTACCGTGATCTTAATCATCGAATTGATGTTCCTATTGAAAAAGGTATTCCTTTATACATTGAATGGATGAAAAAGCGATATCCTGATTATATTAAATATATTAAAATGAAGTGATAATATAATATGGAAAAATATCTTGAATATTATGAAGGAAAGCGTGTGATAGTAACAGGTGGTGCTGGAGCTGTCGGTTCGAATTTAACAAAAAAACTTCTCTCATTAAAAGCATTTGTGATTGTGATTGATGATCTTTCTTCAGGATATGAATGGAATCTTCCACAAGATGATAAGAATCTTCTTTTTATAAAGGGAGATATTGCAAATGATGTTGATTTAAAGCGAGTTTTTAATGAAGAACCCGAATTGATATTTCATCTTGCAGCGTTTTTTGCCAATCAAAATTCTGTAGATTATCCTGAAAAAGATTTAAGAACAAATGGTTTTGGTACATTAAAATTACTTGAATACGCAAAACTATATGGAAAACTTGAACGATTCGTGTATGCTTCTTCTGGTTGTTCTATATATCCTTCAGATGCACCTATGCCTTATAAAGAAGAATTAACAAATATGTATATGACAACGCCCTATCAGATTACAAAAATGCTTGGTGAACTATATTGCAATTATTTTAAAAAAGTCCAAGGTGTGCCTACAGTAAAAGCTCGGTTTTTTAACTCTTTTGGACCTGGAGAAGTCCCTGGTCAATATAGAAATGTCATTCCAAACTTCATCTATTGGGCAAAACAAGGATACAGCCTCCCTATAACGGGAACAGGAGAAGAGACACGCGATTTTACCTTTGTTGGCGATATAGTTGATGGTTTATTACGCATGGGCTTTTTTAAAGAAGCAATTGGTGAAGAAATGAATTTGGCAGCAGGTCGAGAAGTAAGAATAAAAGATTTAGCTGCTTTGGTAAATAACTTAACAGGTAATAAAACTGAGATTCATTTTCTACCTCGAAGAAATTGGGATTCAAAACCACGAATGCTTGCTTCAAACGAAAAAGCAAAGCGATTAATCGGATTTTCCCCCAATCAAGATTTTGAAGGATGTTTGAAATTAGCAATTCAATGGTTTGATGAAAATTGGGAAAAAATCAAAGAATCTGCGGATTTTCCCCCTGGAGTTTCTTCTGCAGTACGGGGGTAAAATTCTTTTCCGAAATTTCACTTTTTTTATAAATTACTTTTTAAAATTTGTGATCAACGTGTCTAAATTAAAGGTTGCAGTTGTAACAGGAACTCGGCCAGAATTAATTAAGGTTAGTGTTTTGCTGCGTTTGCTGAAAGAAGATCCCGAAATTAATTTTATTTTTGTACATAGTGGCCAGCACTATGATGATTTAATGTTTAAAGTATTTCTTGAACAATTAAAACTCCCTGAACCAGATTATAATTTAAATGTTGGTTCTCTTCCCAATTCCGTTCAAACAGGAAAAATGTTGATCGAATTATACAAAATCATTGAAAAAGAAAAACCTCAAGTCATATTAGCTCAAGGGGATACGAATACTGTTTTTGCTGCAGGAATTACTGCCTTTAAAAATGACATTCCTTTCGGTCATATTGAATCAGGCATTCGTTCATTTGATTTAAGAATGCCTGAAGAAGTTAATCGGATATTAGTCGGGCCATGTGCCTTCTTTAATTTTGCTCCAACTAAAATTGCTGTAGAGAATTTATTAAATGAAGGTATTGATCCAAATCGTATTTTTCTCGTAGGGAATCCTATAGTTGAAGCAGTTTTAGAAAATTTAAATGTTGCAGAGAAGGAATCGCAAATTGAGAAGCAACTAAATTTAAAAAAAGGGGAAAAATTCATTTTATTAACTGCACATCGACCATCAAATGTCGATCATAAACCAAATTTAGAAAACATCATTAAATCATTGCTGAAATTTGAAGAAATGAAAATTATATTCCCGATTCATCCTCGGACAAAGAAAAATTTAATTAATTTCAATTTATGGCAAGAAATACAGAATAAACCTCATCTTCAGATAATCGATCCCCTAAAATATTTAGATATGCTAAAACTAATGTCTTTATCATATTTTATCATAACTGATTCTGGTGGTTTACAAGAAGAAAGCACAATTCTCAAGAAACCATGCATTACCTTAAGAGAAAATACCGAACGACCAGAATCAGTAGAAATTGGAGCAAATGTATTAGTTGGGAATGATACTCAAAAATTGGAATATTATATGGAAAAATTGTGGAATGATCCTAATTTTTATAAATCTATGGTTCCAACTGTGAATCCTTATGGAGATGGAAAGGCTTCGATAAGAATGATTGAAATAATTAAAAAGAAGTGGAGAATGGATTTGCTTTCGATACCATATATTAAATATGAAAAACATTATCCCCACACTCGCTTAGTACATCTAAATGGTGAAGGTAATAATCTTACAGTAAAGAATTTTGAAAAGAAATGTAATTGTAATATTATGCAAATATTTGATTCAAATGGTAAAACAATCATTCCATCACCAAATTTGGTTTTGAAAAGATTTATGTTTTTAAAAATACGAGTATTAGAATAAACTAAATATAATCAAATATAAATACATTAAAATTTTAATAAAATCAAAAATGATGAAAATAATGAAAGAAAGAAATTATATTGAAGGGATTTTTAACAATAAGAAATATATCGTTTTAAAATTAAAAGATAACAGTGAAGAAAATATAGAAGAAGCGATCATAAAGATCTATGAAAAACTTGAATGGAGTCGCTTTATTTCTAAAAACACTGTTATATTATTAAAACCAAATTTCACTAATTTGACCTATATCCCAGGAGTCACTACTTCTCCTCTTTTCCTTGAAATAGTTGTGAAAATTTTATCAGATCGTTGTAAAAAGATAAAGATTATTGAGGGAAATGGGGGATCTTGGATGTTTGATGCTACAGATGCAGCTCGTAATCATGGAGTTTTCAAATTAATTGAAAGATATCCAAATGTTGAATGGATAAATATTTCAGATTTACCTCGAAAACTTCAGAAGAAAAAAATCAATAACAAAAATCTTCGGTTAGAATTGCCAGAAAATGTAGCTCAATTAGGTGATCTATTAATTTCTTTACCTGTCTTTAAAAATCATTGTATGACTACAGTTACTTTAGGGATCAAGAATCTATGGGGACTTGAGCCAAATGAATTAAGAATGCTTAATCATTCGAAAATTGATTATTATCTTCCAATGATTGGTGATTTCTATAAACATAAGCTTACTTTAATAGATGGAACAATCGGATTAGCAGGAAATGGACCTATGTGGGGAGATGCTATTGAAATGCGAACAATTTTAGGTGCTAATGATCCTGCCGTCGCAGATGTTATTGGCGCGTGGATTATGAAGACTAATCCTGCAAATGTAAAGCATATTGTGGAATACTGCAAGTATTATCATTATGAGATAAATAAAATCTTAAACACACTTCCTGAAAAATCAGAACAATTTAGAACTGAATTAAAAATGGAAAGAGTAATTTCCAATTATTTAGATTTATTAACTTTTAAAAATCGATTTATTTCAAAAATTGTCTTCAATTCCATTTTTACTCCAATTATTTATTGGATTTTTAATCTTCTGAACGGGGATCGAGAATCTATCCCTCCAAAAAAGTTAAAAGAAAAATTTGATAAAAAAAAAACAAAAAGAGAGAAGAAATGAAAATTATTCGAGTAATTGATGCGTGTTATCCTGTTATTAATGGAACAACTAAGGAAGCATTCTGTTTTTCAAATGAATTAGAAAAGAGAAATATCGAATCTCCCATTTTTACTAGTAACATAGGAGCTAAAAATCTACCAAAAATGCAAAGAATAGAAAATGTATTAATTGTAAGGTTCAAAATAATTTTCAAGTTTTTTCGTTTTTTTATTACACCAAAAATGAAAAGGGAATTACGTTCTCAAACTGCAGATATCCTCCATATTCACAATTACAGAGGTTATCATTCTCACATTGCATATAAAATTGCAAAAAAGATGAAAATACCATATGTTATTAATCCTTGTGGAAGTTTATTAGGTTATAGAAAATATCTTAAAGGAATCAAATCTTTACCCTATAAATTATACGATTTTTTGACTCAAAAGAAAGTGATTTTGGATGCAAATAAAGTTATTGTAGAATCCATTGATGAATTTAATGAGGCGGTTGATTTTGGAGTTCTTAAGCACAAAATTACTTTAATTCCCATGGGGATTGATGTGAAAAAATATCTCACTAATCGAACTTTTCATGAAATTACAGAAAAACAACCTTTATGTCTCTTATTTGTTGGTCGTATAGCTAAAAATCGAAATCTTGAGCCAATTTTAAAGGCCATGCAAAATTTAACAAATGTGGAACTTAGAATTGTTGGTGAAGAAGTAACCATTTCATCTATGCTTACTTCAGGTTATTTATCTGACTTGAAAAGATATGTAAAAAATCATAATTTATCAGAAAAAGTTTTATTTATTGGCCCAAAATATGGAGATAAATTAATTGAAGAATATAAAAAAGCCGATTGTTTTATTTACACATCGCTATCTGAAAATTTTGGTCAAACAATTCAAGAAGCTGCGGCTGCAAATTTACCTTTAATTTGTACTCCCGTTGGATTTGCAAAAGAAATAATTATCCCTGGAAAAACAGGATTTTTCGTTGACTTTGAAAATCCAAATTTAATTGTAGATGTAGTTAATAAATTAAAATCTATTGAATTAAGAAGGACGATTAATGAAAATCTAAAAAAAGTTATGCAGAAATCATATGATTGGGAATCAGTAATTAAGAAATATATAAGGATATATACTAATATATGTGATGTAAATAATTGATTTAATATTAAGGGGAAGAGACTATTGGGTGTTTTAAAAAAATCTAGCTTTGTTATCAAGGATAAAAATTAAATCCCTCGACCTTTTCTTTGGAATTCTTTTTGTTTATTATTTACAATCTTGTCAAAAAATAAAGATTTTGGCAATATTGACCAATAAAAACATTAAATAGTTGTATTGCCCCAATTTTGATAAAAACACATATTTAGGTAAACTTTATGCCTGACTATTCCAATTTGGATGATTTTTGATGAATTAATATTCTTCACAGCTTGAAGATAAATGGATCAAAAAATAGGAACAATTTCCAATGTTTTCATATAGGACCCCTTATAAAAAGCGGATTTAATTAAGGAAATCCATGAAAATAACAACGATATTTATATACTAAATGCGGAAAACATATTGCAAATGAAGTAAACCATCATCATTTTCTTGTTTACCAAAATAAACTTAAAATAATTATTTACAAATTATTTGTAGGACCTCAGTTTTTTGATCATCTTCCACTTATGTGATATAAGAAAAGTCTTTAAATTTCCCTCCTTCTTTGCACAATTATGACTGTTTGGCTCGGGTTCTTAGGTAGGTTCTTCATTTTTGGGATCGTAGTTTTTTTTGTGGAAGCGAGATAATCGCATTCAACGAGATTTTATAAAAACGAGAGAATTACTTCAAACAAAAATTAATGATCTCGAAAGTAAAAAAAACAAATTCTATAACAAGCTACTGTTGTCAAGAAGCTAAAAACAGAAAAAGCCGTGATAGAAGCCAAATATCAAAAAAAACTCAAGGCTACCGAAGTCAAGAAGAAAAATCTCGTAAAATACCGGCAAAAGAAGAAAAATACACGGTCGATTAAGAAGCAGGCAAAGGATATCGTGGGAAAAGGATCAAAATAGTTGCTTCATTCATGTCAGGAACCTACATCGCATATGATTGGGAAACCTAAAGGGGCCAAAGGCGGTGGTCGCAATCGTCCAGAAAAAATCCATCAGACAATAGATCTTTATCCTCAATACTGTCCCAACTGTAATTCTTCACTAACAGAACTAAAAGCATATTTTGTATATGACAGAAAATTGACAGACCTTTCTAGAGAAAAAGATGAGGTTGGTGCTTATGGTGTTCTCCGAATCCGTAATATTCAACAAAATATTCATCGCCGAAAGTGTCCCGTATGTAATTACTGGGTGTATCCAGACCAAGGCCTTTTCAAGAATGCCCGTTTCGGTCCAGGTTTAGTAGCCTATATCATGACAAAACGGATTCGGTTTTGTATGACATATGAAAATATTCTCGAGGAAATGGAGGATATCTTTGGATACGAATTTTCTGTTAGCGTGACTGAAATCATTAATTAGTTCTATCGGTTTGAAGAACGAATCCAAGCCATCTACGTGCAATTAGAAGAACTACATAAGCAAGAGTCGTTTACGCATATTGATGAATCAGGTCTTCCAATGCAAGGAAAAAACTGGTGGCTTTGGGTAATTTTTACGGCGAATATCGTAATATATCGGCAGAGCCACATAATAGGACATACTACAATTAAAGATTTTATTGAAGGCTTTCAAGGAACGATAATTGCTGTTTTTTTCAGTGCTTATAAAAAATTTGACGATAATGACCAACAGAAATGTTTGGCTCATCTTTTAAGTGATGTCATTGAATTAATTGTCGGACTCCAAAAAGAAAATGAACAGATCGAGCGCAAAATCCAGAAACATGAGATGACGGGGGCAATCCGACAAAAATATTTGAATAGTAAAAAAAACAAAGCATTAAAGTCCAATTGTAAATTCGACAAAAAAAGTGCACCTTTTCATCAGCCCCTAAATCGACTAAATGCATTGATTATTATTTCTTGGTAATCTTCAGGAAAGTAGGCACCAAAATAAGCCGATCTGTTCATAAATTCAAATAAAAATAGGAATCCATGCTTTTTAAGTTTCATAAAAAAAAGAAATTTTGTCGGATAACCCCCCATATGTTACTGATTTTGTGCATACTATTCAGAAACGTACAAGAATATATATTTCATACATTAAAGAAATTGCGTATTTAAAAAAATTCATAACAAAAGATCAATTAGATAAATGTATATAAAAATATACTAAAAAAAAAATAAAAAAAAATCTTCAAAATTTGTGAGGAAAGGAAAATG
Source organism: Candidatus Harpocratesius repetitus (assembly GCA_021498095.1). GTDB lineage: Archaea > Asgardarchaeota > Lokiarchaeia > Sigyniarchaeales > Promethearchaeaceae > Harpocratesius > Harpocratesius repetitus. Next base: position 3,583,065 of record JAIZWK010000001.1, read on the forward strand.
TTTACTTCGAAACGCTTTTTCTTTTGCATTGGTGCTCAAAAAGCAGGAACTAGTACAATACATGAAATATTAAGAAGCCATCCTGAAATCTATATGCCAATTTCAGAAGCACCCTTTTTTTATTCTGATGACCTTTTTAATAAAGGAACTCTTTGGTTCAAAGAAAAATATTTTAAAGATTATAATAATGAGACCATTTTGGGTACGAAAACCCCTGAATATATATATATTACTGAATCTATAAAAAATATTCAAAAAACATTTGGAAATAATGTTAAATTCATTCTCTCTTTAAGAAATCCTGTTGATCGAGCATTCTCCCATTATTTAATGACTTATCGAAGAGGTCTTGAAAATTTACCTTTTTTGCCATCACTTTCAATAGAAAAAGAAAGAATAGAAAAAAGTATTTTTAATAAAATTCATTATAGTTACATAACCAGAGGTTTATATTTCATCCAAATCAGAAATTTTCTAAAATACTATGATAGAAAAAAACTCTTTATATTAATTTTTGAAAAAGATTTAATAAATGAATCTATGCGAATTAAGACATTTAAAAAAATTCAAGATTTTTTATCAATTAATCAAATAAATTTAAATACAAATATAAAAAAAAATCCTGCATCATTACCCAGAAACCTTTTTTTTAGCCGAATTAAAAATGACCCTCAAAAATTTAAAATATTTAGACAAAATCTTCCTAATATTCTTAAAAATAATAAATTAGTTGATTCCTTTTTAGAGAGTATTGAAAAAAAAAATTTAACAACAAGCAATAATATTATCGACTTAGATATTAAAAGAAAAAGATATTATTATAACAAATATTTCAAGAAAGATATTGAAAAATTAGAAAATTTACTTAGAATTAATTTAGATATTTGGAAATTTATATAATCAATCATGTAAATAGATGATTTTAATTTTGGATGATCAATTCATATATCATCCTATTTTTTATTTGGATTAAATTTTTATATAAACTTACAACAAAGATCCCAAAATTTAAACGTTTTCGTCATGAATATGCTTGTGCATATGCTTTCTTACCATGTTCAGTAAATCTTACAAAGCTCACGTTCTGCTTTGAAATAATGTACATCATTTCAACAAGTGGAACGAATTTTTAATTCATGCTACAGAATTACAAAGCTCAATGGAATATTAGATTGAAAAATTATAGAATTTTTCGTTAATGATTATTTAATAATTTCACCTATATTGCTTTATCAGTAAAAAAAATAACTGTAAACATTTCATAGTGCTTCTTTTGTTCATACATTACTTAAAATGTTTTTAAAAGATTGTTTGATTATTTAAACACGGAAGTATAGTTGGAAATCAACCATCATAGCAGAAAAAAGAAGAAATCAATACAATATATTGGAAGTATTACCCAAAAAGAACAATTGGTGCCTAATGGAGAGCAAATTTGTAAATATTGTAATTCTTTTCAAATTTAGCAAATTAAAAAGTTAAAAACTTATATCTTTGATGCTTAATTAGAGTTTGTGCTCAGTATCAGATAAATTTTCAAAACTATTATGGTAGTTGTGGGTGATAATAGCAATTATTATTATGGAAGTGATTACTAACTTGAAAATCAATATATTATTAAGATGAAAAAATCTCCTGAACCTCCAGACAGCAAAAATTTTGTTAGGTAATGATTCATAGTTAAAATATTTCACTCTTAATTAGTGCTAAAAACATAATGAAGAAACATATAAATGTAATACTCATCTTAAATCGCATTGATAGGCTCATTTCGAATGAAATTCATATCGATTTTCTCATGAGAGATCGTTGGTTTCTGATCTTTGAATTTTTAGCTGAATTAAAGATTCGATCGATAGAATATATAAAATCCTATAAGAAATTAAGCCGAATTAAGATGAAAATTGCCAATTATCTAAATAATAGAGGCGAATATGTTCGGAAGAATGAGATGAAAGGCGTATCCTTGAAATTTTATTATCAAAAAAAAACATGATCTTTAAAAGTTTTTTAATTTTTTTTTTAGTTGAATCTTGAGGTTCATATCGCTTTAACATGGCTATTTTTCCTCCGATTGAAGATTACCATCGTTTTCATTCTTTTTTTTGTATTTGTATCAATCTCGTTAACTCACTCATCACAATATCTCTTAAATAAGATCCTTTCATGCAATCCAAGTATTTTTGAACTTCTTTTTTAGGGACATATTGCTGTTTCAACTCAAATTCACCTCGAACTCTAATTTGACAACTCACATTAGGCTTCCAACTTCTTGCAATATACTTTTGCTTTTCCTGACCAAATTGCTCCTCCATTTTTAAGTTAGTTCGTCATTGTACAAGAAAATCATAATAACTGAACAATCCTGAGCTATAGGAACTGTGAAGGCGTATCCATTGTTCTTTTATTTCAATAAATTTGGCATCTTTTTTTGGAAGAAATGATTTGATGGACTTTAATGGTTTTCTTTCTTTCTCGATACTTTTCCATAATTCTTTGAAGAGTTTACTTAACTTTTGCTCATGTTCAGTTCTAAATGTATACATTTTTAGATTTAATACTGCTCTTATTCATTGGAAATCAGAAAATAACGATTGACAAACGAGATAATTCGCTTTTTGATCATCTAACACGTCAGTTAATTTATCTGCTGTATTAATTAAGCTTTTATTTATTCGATGATTAGGGTCTTTTAACTCACAGATCTCTATAATTTCATCCCAATATTTTAAAATTCGAGAAAAAGACATTATCCCTCGCAATTTTTCGAATTTTTTGGTTCTTGATTTCACCAGTTTCTGAAGATCACTCTCAATTGTAGCAAAATGCTTACGAAAATTCACAGTATCAATGTTTGGAATCTTTCTGGTTTCAGCTTTTCCTATGGTGGTAATTGGAAGATGGTTGATTACTTTTGATAATTGTTTTTGCATCGAGCTGTCTTTGATCTCCAAGAAATTCCACCAATTTTGCAAAAAATGAAATTGACAGTATTGATGAGGTATTTTGGAGTAATATTCATTATGTATTTTTACGATCGACCCTTGTTTATCAGAAAGAATACTTGAAAGTTGCACATCATATGATTGTAGGATGTTTTGGATACATTTATACAACGTAATATGGTCACTTGAGTGTAATAATTGCACATCCAATACTCGATTACTAATTAATTCCACAAAAAGTCATAATGCATCTTCGCCATCTTCAAGTTTTTGACCATCCAAACTTAATAGAATTTTTCTCTGCTCAGAAATCAGTTTTTTAGTTTTTCTGTCAATTTGATGAGAAAGATAACAACTGATTTCATCCATAATATCTTGAATTGTCTTTTCTGAGATCTTTAGACCAAATTCATTCAAAATGCGATGTTGAGTTTGCGTAGCATTCATGTTCTATGTTTTAGCTTCACGTCCGATCCATTTCAATACTGAATATGAATATTTTTTCTCTGGAAATATATATGTAGGGGCTGGATTGAATGGATGAGTATAGTTATAGCATGAGGAATTACGACACCTATAATGATACCGTAGTTCTGAAAAGTATGATGAAAATCTTTAACACTCTTTTTTCGACCAAGATAGAGAAATTCCACAAGATTATGGCAAAGTGGACATTGTTTGTTCAAATACTTGGGGTAAGTTGTGTAGATTAGTCTTGAAACCATAGAGAGTGCCATAAAAAGAAAAAGGAAGTGCTAGTTTTGAACTTTTCGAAAAACTAGATCACTTTTAAAGTTCATGTTATTTTAAATTATTATTTGATCAGACCCCATCGCCTTTTTCTTATATTTTTCAAAAAGCTTTTTAGATTTCTTATAATAAAAAAAATAATGATTGGAAGAAAAGCCCTTCTTGCATTAGGCTCACAATTATTAGTTAATTTTTTACATGGAATTACCTACATAATTGCGATCTCAAGGTTCATTCCTACAGATTTTGGTTATTATCAAGTTGCTATATCATTGATGTCAATTTTCACCATTATTACAAATTTAGGCTTTCAAATGGTTCACCTAAAAATTATGTCTGAAGATAAAAATAGTAATCAAGTTTTTTCTGTTTTTTTTTTCATTAAATTCATTTTGATAATAATCGCTTCAATTTTATTATTTATATTTGTTAAAATTCAGATGAGCAGAGGTTTATTGATTGATTCAAAAATACAAATTATAATTATAATGATCGTTTTTTGTCAAAATGTATTAGATTCTGTCAGTATGATATATTTCCTAAGTTTCCAAGCAAAAATGCAAATTGCTAGAATGCAAATTCCAATTTTAATAGGAATTTTTATTGGTACTGTCTTTTCTTTAGTTTCCATCTTTTTTTTTGCAAGTTTTATTCTTTATATTGTAGGAAACTTATTTAGTTCTTTGATAAAACTTCTATTATATATATTTTTAGGAGGGGAGTTTAAATTAAAAAAAATTAATATTGGAATATTAAAAAGATATTTTGCATTAAACTCTATTTTTGCTATCTCTATTATATTAAACAACCTAACATTGAATTTAGGCCCATTTTTCTTTTTAAAATATTATGATGAAAACCTTTTAGGAGTTTATAACGTGATTTCAAGTTTCTTTTTGATGATAGGGAATTTCCAAAACAATTTTAGACTTTTGATAATACCCAATTATTCTAAATTATTCTTAAGTGATAAAAAGAAAGAACTTCAAAATTTAATTGATTTATATGAAAAATATTTGTTAATAATAAATGGAATTTTAATAATATGCGGTATTTTATTTGCGAAATATGTTTTTAAAATAATTGGGGATATTTATTATGAGAAAGGTCTCTTATTATATTATGGATATCTTTTAGGTTTAATGGTTATTCCCTTGCAAGGCTCGTATTCTCCATTACTTTTTATATCTGAGAAATTAAAATTCTTTACTTTATTATCAATAATAAATTTTCTATTTTCAATTATTTCCTGGATAATTTTTATTCCATCCTTAGATATTTTGGGAATCAACCTTGGTAGTTGGATTTTTTTTCTACCAAATATTATTTTAATTCGGATATATTGTATAAAAAAGCTTAAACTAGGATATTTCCAAAAAGAAGAACTTTCGCATTTATTAATTTTAGTGCTCCTTTTCATATCTTGTTTTATTATTGTCAAATATGAAATCAAGTTTTTTTTTCTTGTATTACTAACGTTTTCAATATTTATTTTATATGCTATTTTTTTATTTAAAAAGAAAATTTTAAGTAAAGCAGATATCAGTTATATTAAGGATATGATCAATCCAAAAAAAATGATCGAATATATTGGTTCAGAAATCAAAAATGAAAAAGTTGTTGAGACAAAGGTTATTAATAAAATAGATGATTTTTAAACCTAATTGGCTTAACATATGTAATATATAATTTTTTTTCTTTTCTGGATTTTTTTCTCATTATTTTTGATTTATTTTTACCTTTAAGTTAAGTAGACTGCTCCATTGGCTCAAATTTGATTCTTCTTTCATTTTGTGCTATTTTTCAAAAGAAAAGAATGGGGGTTATCCGACAAAATTTCTTTTTTTTTTGAATCTTTAAAAACATGGATTCCTATTTTTATTTGAATTTATGAATAGATCGGCTTATTTTGGTGCCTACTTTACTGAAGATTACCAGGAAATAATAATCAATGGATTTACTCGATTTAGGTAACCTATAAACGAGATATTTAGAGAATATCACATCGTTAAAAGGATTTATCAGAATTTGGAGCATATTTGGCAGCTGATATTTATTGCAATAGTTCAAAAATTATTTGCATTGAACCGTAAACAAATTTTAACAATTATCTTATCAAATTACGCACCTAAATTGCGATAATATTTATTAAAATTCAATTCGACGCTCTATTGCAGGAGTTGGTCATCTCCTCGATTAAAAGATATTTTGGAAACCATGAAAAGCAAATTTGGTACATCAATGGATAAATTTCTCGATTATTTTTATGAAACAATCGGTGAAAATGCTCGTAAAAATTATAAAACTGCTTCTAAAGAATTAAAAATAAAAATGACTCCTTCAATTGAGATATTCATCGGTATTATTCCACCTTCTAAAATTTTTCCATTCGTTGACGTCGAAAAACGGGCAGAAATAATGCCATATTTCAATGTTCGGACTTATATGCACATATAACGAATATCAGGGATTACGGAATTGATTGGCGAAAAAAAAACAGTCAAAATGCAAAAAAACAATCTTATTTTCGAGCTTGCAGGAATTTTGGGGTTCATTACGGGCCCACCGATGAGAGGTAAATTTTTTACTAATAATAGATAGAGAGAAGAATATATTGATAATTTTGATTATCTAATAGATTTAAAACTTATTTCAGAGGAAATTCATGAATTTAATGCGATTTCTATGGAAGTACTAGTATTTCACAAGATAAAAGAGACAAATCAGCATCGAATGGGCACGGATCTCGTAGAAAATTTTTTGGTCAAAAATATTCAATCAGAAGTAGTTCCAATTGCATTCTGATAGTCGGAATTACCAGAGTAGGGAATACTGTAGACGCCGCTCTTTTTAATGATACGATAGAATTCATCCAAAATTTGGCGTTATTAACTGGACGAAATATCTGGACGATAAGAGCCGATGCCGGCTACAGTTCTACTTACATCATCGAAGATATAAAAGCAGCAGATTCGATACCATTCATAGACATAAATACCAGACAATCCAAACTTCTTAAAAAATTGAAAAATGCAGGTGTAAAACTCCAAAAATTATCAAAAAAGGCGATTAAAAAAGGTTTAAGTTCTGAAGAACGGAAAGCATGGATAAAAGATACAAAACAATATTCTATTAATGCTGGAAAATTCATTTCGTATGACTAAAAAAAAAGTCATTTTGAAAATTCTTTCAAAATGCGAATTAAGAGCACAACGCCGTGGATTGAGCAAAATGAAGCAGATAAAAGAGAAGAAAATAAGAAAAAAGCTCATGAACATACGTCGAGAAATTAGAAAAAAAGGCTTATATACTGACAAAATAATTGGGTTGACAGAGATTCCTTATGCGACAATTAAGTGGTTTTTAATTTATCATATCCGTGGACAGAACGAGAGTATAAACGGAATTAAGAAAAAACGTGGAAACCTGATTGGCGATGGTCAAAAAACAACTTGGAATCCTTCATTGATTAGAGTCAATAGCCGTATTCGGGCGAATATTGCATTTTATAAGGTAGCTGCACGGGTGAAACTTATGATGACTGGTGAAAAGGTGCGCTACTTATGTCGAATTTACAATTGGAATTTAGTGCATTGTATTTTTACTATTTTTTAATCAGATGTTTTTGTCGGATTGTCCCCCAAAATATCCTTTAAATGACACATCTTATAGTTCCAAACGCTCTTGTACTTCATCAAAATACCCAAAATCGTTAAGCTCAAAAAGGTTCTCGAATGCACCTTGATATTTTGGAAGATAGTGAAGCATATCCCATTCTATCCTAGAAATATGATTTAGTGCAAAATCTTCAAATTGGGTCATCTTAACACGTGGAAAGCGATAAAGACATCTTCCCTCAAGATCAAGTATCCACTGAATATAATCCTTTATTCTTTTTTGAGATTTCTGAATTGTCACCGTGATTTGGGTCGGTTTATTTTTCTTTATACGTATCCATGCAAACCTTTTTCTAGTGATTCTATAGTCCAAAGGCTTGGACATATCAAAAATTTCTATTGTCCGTGCAGAAATAAAATCAAGAATCAGTGTTTGCAAGATATTTGGTTTTTTCTTATATCGAATAATAATCAATTGGCATCATTTAAAAGATTGATAATTAATACTTATATAATAAAACCGTAAATACTTTTCCAACAATCTTACTCGAGAATAACCAAATAAAGGATAAAAATACTAATAAATAAAATGTTATCTCACTGAGATTGCACATATAAATTCGTAATGTCGAGGATTCTGCAAAAATAATAAACATTATATACATGGAATTAAAATTCCGACATAAAACGAGATTCTATGCAAGTAGGAGGAACAGGGCAAAATTTTACGTGAATTAAAAAAAATAAAAGAGAGAAAAATAAAAATTAGCTCAATTAATTATTCTTTTATTCATAAGCATATTCCACTCACTATAAGACCAAATAAATGTAAGATAAGATATAATTATAAATTTAAAATAGATAAAGTGAAGAAATATGATTCTAATCTTAAGCATCTCTATTTTATTTATAGTTTTTTTATTTGCATTTATAGAATTATTAAGAAAAAAAGAAGTTAATGCTATATTTATCCTTTTTGGAATAATAGTATTTCAGATAATTATTAATTATTATTTATATTTTTCACTTATCTTTAATAACGAATTATATGGAGATATAAAATCCATATATGATATATTTTTATCAAAATATGAAATTTATCCTTTTGCAGTTGGTTTTTCTTATATTATTTTATCTTTCTCACTTCTTTTTAATCTGCCAGTATATAATTCACTACTTATAATTGGACTTTTTTTAATACCAATTATTTTAATTTTTAGCTATTATTATTTTTCAAAAATTTTTTTCAATAATTATTTATCAATTTACTCTGCTATATTATTTTATTATACAGATATAATTTTTGTAGGTGTTTTTACTAGCTTTAAAGATCCATTTGGTCTATCTTTTTTTATATTATGTATTAGTTTATTAATGAATAATAATTTAAACAAAACTAAGATTAAAATCTTTTATTTAATTTCATATTTTTCTTTAATAATCATGCATTTTTTGTCATTTGTAATTGGATCTTTAATTATTTTTACTATTTTTGCAAATGAAATTAGTAATCTACAAGTAAAAAAAAAACATCATATCTTGTTTTTGTTTAGCTTGTTAATTATACCTTTTTCATTTCTTTTATTAGGAAAAACTTGTCAAGCAATTAATACTCAAATGATTTACTATTATAGCATTTTAATCAGAACAATCTTTTCTGATCACTCCAATATTTTTTCAAATTTTGTTAATAATAATTCACAGCAAGTTTTCACATTAATCACATCAAAACCATTTATTCTTGGATTAGTTTTTGCAGTTTTTTATCTAATTTTCACATTAATAGTTGTAGTATTAATATTAGCAATAAAAAAGATAAACTCATTTCTTAAAAAATATATTAATTCTAATAATTCGACAATATTCGTGATTTCAACATTTGGTTCTTTTGGATTATTAATATTTTTCTCTATAGTTAATATATCATATATCAATCTACATTACAAGAATCTTTTTGTGTATACAATTGTTCATATTCCTCATATCATATTCTATTCTAGCTCGCTTTTTTATATTCTCAAATTATTTATTCACATAAAAGAAGAGGATTTACAAAATAAGAATAAAATTGCAATTTTTGCAATCTCAAGTCTTGAATTACAGTTATGTGCTTTCTTTGTTTTAATAATTTTAAACATTTTTCCAGAATATAAAGCAATGGGGAATATTGAAAGAAGATTTCTTGATTTCTTACCAGTTTTCAATACAATTTTTTTAATATCAATTGTTGAAAAGAAAACAAATATAAAACCTTTTTATTTTTATATTATTTTATTTATTTTAATAATATTGAACATATTATTAATTTCCAGAGACTCTTTGATTTTTAATAAAAATATTGACAATTTTTGGTGAAATAAGTATCTTTAATAGTTTTTTTTTTCTTCCTGTCTTTAATTGTAAAAACCATACATTTTCCATGATATTACTTTTTATTGTCTTAAGATTATGCTTGAAGTGCGTAATTGGTAAACAGATAGAGTTGTTTTCCATTTTTTCCATTTCAATCGTAATTGTTGCTTTCGGTAATACTGCCAGCAGTTAAATATATAGGCGAATAGGTAAAGCTGAGCCAATTAGGTTGTTGGTTTATGATTTCAATATGATCAATGAATTTTATTTAGCATTCTAAAACTGGTTTCTTCAAACCATCTTTTTTAAGTCTTTCTGAAAGCCATTGACTCCATTGTGTTATATTTTTATGAAGTGTGAATGTTATATGATGAATTTCTCGATCTTTCCAATATTCAAAAATACCCCCAAGTCGCCAAAATTTCGGGATTTTTTCAATAACCCAATCAGTTTAGCAATCATCAAAACATTCTTTAACCGAATTCCCTCTATTTCCTTGATAATGAGCCCGTTCATTTACACAATAACCAATTTCTTGAACATATTGGGACTATAATTATGAAGGCCCACAGGCTTTTTTTTCGGTGGATTTATGGTAGGCAAGCGTGGCTTCGATCCTATTTTTAAAATTTGTTTTTTTACAGGAAAGAAAAACTCATCTGTGGGATACCAGACTACTATTTTAAGCATTACCAATCAAATGGATATAGTCGATTATGCCCAAACACTTGCTAACCATGTTGATAGTAGGATTCCCTTATTTACTCTGGTAAATAGAAGATCATAGTATGAAGATGATTAATCTAAAAATTAATAAAGAAGAAATATTCATATTTTTCAACGGTCTTTTAAATATACTTAATTAACTTGAGTTTTTCACCTTAAAAAAATTTTTTCCAAAAAAGCCAGAAATCAAAGGATACTATCGACAAAATCTCTTTTGAGCAAAAAAAGAAGAATTAAATACTTCTACGGATTTCTGTTTATAAGCATGAAAATCTTGGAAAACTAACCGTTAGCAAATCGTTTTCTTGTATTATATATTGATAATGGGGAATCTGAGCCAATAAGACAACAAAATCAGGTCGAACAATTGATTTCTGGGACAATATTAATTGAAAAACCTTCACTACACAATATTCATAAAAAATTAATCACAGAAAATAGTCAGAAAGATCTGCTTTTACAGATGAAAAAAACAAGTATGATTGCGATTGATGAGCATATTATTCAGCACTCTAGTAACGATATTGAAGGAGTTGACTATTTCTATTCAACTACAAAAAATGGTAAAAAATTAGTCATGTCACTTATTATGGGGCATTATTATCATAAAAATATTAAATAATGTTTCAGGGTTATCGTCGAAAACAAGAGCTTAAAAAGAGAAATTTAAAAGATAAATATCAAGAAAAGAATAAGATTACAAGAAATATGATTGAACAGCTTTCACAGATGACAAATTGTCCTGATTTATTTCTAATTGACAGCTATTTCATGATAAAAGAAAATGTAAAATTACTATAAAGGATAGAAAAGAGCCAAAAATGGATTTGTCTCATTGGTTTGAATCGATACCATATTCTATATTATTAAATAAAAACTTGCTAGAAATTTAGAATTTCTGATCTTACCTAATAAGGATTTTTTATTTAAGAATATTTTATCTTTGAGGTAAAAAGTATTATGATTTTTTTATAAACTACAAAAGTGATCTATATGTTATAAAAGTTCAAAACTAGTGCTTTTTTTATTATATATATCAATTACTGCATATACCCAAAGTTATACCATAAGATATCCATCATATTACCACAAATTATGCCTACTCTGTCAAAATAAAGTAGAAACTTCATATACTGAACGAAAACGAATCGTAATTGATTTTTTAGGAAGTTTTAAGGAAACTCGATATTACTATCACTGTACAGACAAAGATTGCCCAAATTCTTCGATGTCATTCAACCATATGCCAAATATTACATTATCCGAAAAGAGATGTTCGAATATGATGTAGAAATGGATTGGGAGAGAAGTAAAAGAATATTACTCTAATGTAATTTAAATACATAAAAGAATTCAAAAAAAAATCGGCTTAGAGATATCAGAAAATACGATCCAGAATATTATCGATGAAATTGATTGCTATTTAGAAGGAAAAGTCGATTATACCATCAAAAAACGAGTAAAAAATCAAGGGAAAATAGTTTTAAGTTGGGATGGTCAAAAACCAGAAAATTATGCTAAAGTATTATGGATATTTGTTGAATTAATTAGTGTTAAAGTATTAAATAAGAATGTAATTTTTGAATTCAGAAAAAATCTTTAGTTGGATACCCTTTCAAGATTTTTAAGACAATAGATTGAGATATTTCCTAAAACTAAAATTGCAGACTCATCTACATAAAACCCATTGATCAGGCGATAATTCCAAATGGTATCGACTACAATTATAGTGATAGTAGGATCTTTATCAATTATGCTTATCATTATATAATTGCACTATAATAAGGATTGTAATAACAGAAATATAGATTAGGCGTATTATGAAAGTTTTAATAATTATGAATAGAAGAATTAAATTAAATGAAAAAAAAAAAACCGTATTTGTCAGTTATATTTTTAACTTATTTCTCACCATTAAATTATATCAAAAAAAATATTATTTTATTGGGTTGTAAGGATGTAGAATATATTTTTATAGACAATTCAAATAATAAATCTTATTCAAATAAATTGAAAAAAATGTTAAATCACTTTATCATAAATTGTGATTTTAATTACAAAATAATATTTTCAGAAAATAATGGAGGCTACTCAAAAGGAAATAATTTAGGTGTCCGTCTTTCATCTGGTGAATATATTCTAATTTTAAATCCTGATATCGAATTAGAAAAGGATTTTTACTCTAAATTCTGCTTGTATCGCAATATATATAATTGGGATATAATTACGCCATTAATATTAGAAAATAAATATAATAAAAAAATGATATTGGGTATAAGCTATATTATTGGCTATTCTCTTTTTAATTTCATTTATAAAATTCGAAGAAAACTTCATAAAAAGTTATATTATAACCAATTTATTTCTGGAAGTTGCTTTTTGATTAAAAAAGATGTTTTCTTAGAATTAGGAGGATTTGATATAACATATTTTATGTATTTAGAAGATTTAGATTTTAGCTTACGAGCAATAAAAAGGAAAAAAAAGATTCTTTTTTCAAAGGATTTCGTTGTATATCACCATCATGAAAAGTTTTCAACCCTTTCTAGGATTCAAACTGCAAAAAATATTCCATTACTTATTCGAAAAAATTTCAATAGACAATATAATTTACAGAACTTTCTATCGATTTTTAGAGTATTTTGCATGTTATTTGATTCTTCAAATCAATATAAAATAAGATATAGAGAAATTATACCTCTATTTCGCACTTTTTTTGCTCATTATCTTTTCTATTTAACAAAACGATAGATTCAGATTGGTAAATTAACAAGTGTTTAATTTTAATTATTTTTTCTAAATTCTTTTTTGCTAACAGTCTTTAAGGTTATTTTTTTAATTCATAAAGCATAATCCCCTTTTTTTTTGTAGAGTTCTCAATGAAATAACTTTTTTTACATTTTCCTCATCCACCATCACATTTTGATAAAATTGGATTACGTTATATATTAATAGTCAGAGTAAATTCACCCACAAGCCAATCGCGATATTCTTGGAACGTCATTTGATGATTTGGGCAGATTTGATCTCGTTCAATTTACCAGAAGTTAAAGAGCAAATATTTACCCATTTCAGCAAAAAGCCGCGTTTATCTTCGTTTGACCGCCAAAATCCTTTGTAGATATCCACATCACGAAACGCGGTCTCATTTTGTCATCTCATTTTATAATATCGCTTAATTAGGTACATGAAAGACTTTGAGCGATATTGTGGTACAATAGTCGTAATTAACCCATATAGTTGTTCACATGTTTTATTTAAACTTAATCGTCCTTGTCGATAGGCGTATTTCAAATCATTTAGATTCTGTTTTCCTCGAGGAAATAAATGAACCCAGCAACGAGTTAATTTTCGCTTTTGGTTCTTCTTATTCTTAGTTCCTATTGTGAAAGTTTGAATTCTCTCTTTATTTCTCAAAATATATTTTCTTTTTGCTTTTTTAAGTTGTTTGTAGTTTTTTGCAGGTGTAATTACTGGAATTCCCCGATTTTTGAATGATCTTAAAATATTTTGACGACAATATTCACGATCAATTACACAAACTTTGATTTCTAGTCCCAAATTTAATAACCAATCAGCAGTATCAAGCATATATGGAATTTTAGATTCTCCTTTAGCTACATGATGACATCCTATAAAAAGAGATTTATGCAGTCCATGAATCATCGCCCCATGATAATGACGGATTCTTCTGGTTCCTTTTCCATCTTGCTGCCTTTAATCTTTGAATCTCTGCGTTTTCCCTAATAACCGAGATAAGTTAAATCAAATTCTAATATTACAGGATAAGTTTTTCGATCTTTAAGAAAAACAAGCCGAATCATTTTTTCAAACCCGATTCGATATACATTCTCAACATTGAGAAGAGTCTGAGTGCGTAACTAATCATTCACAGTAGCTTAATGGGGAAAAGCGCGTGAAAATCTACTATCAGCATATTCTTAAGGGGTGAAATCCAGAAATTTTTGGACCCAGCGGTTCAATTTCTCACAAGCATGATGAATTTAGCCCCTCGAATCCAACAATAACATAATATTGCCAAAATATCATTTAAATACCATTTCTTGCTTTGTCGGGTACTAGATAGATTATATGCTTTTCTAACAGATTTCACAAGGTTTGTCAAAAATGAAATCTTATTAAATTTTGGATAATATGCACCGAACCAGGAAATTCAACGCATAGCTTGGGATATTTGTTCCACATTATTTCTCAAGCATCCATTTTATTTATTCTCGTTGATACAATTAATAGACATTGCTGTTAGTTTAGAAGTTTTTTTTTTATCGAATTTTTGAGTACTATTTTATGATCTCGCATAGATCAGAGTCACCTGAAATCCATTGTAAAACGGAATATTTGATCCTATTTTAGAAAAAAGATTTAAGCTTGTCAAAAACAAGAATGGCGAAGTATTTGAATCATTAGTGAAAGATTGAGATTATTTAACTGATTAGAAATTAACTTGGGTTATTATTCTTTAATTCGAGGAATTTTTAAAAGATCACAAAAAAAATCGAAAAGCTTATTTGAGTCTAAAATAATATTTGATAAGGATGGTGTTCCTACAAGAGTAATTTTGGTGTGTTTAGCTAATTAACCGAATTCACCATCTTTTTTGAAATTATCATCTTAGTTAAGTATAAAACAGGAATATATGATAAACACCTCGTTGTAATAAAAAATTTGAAGATTTTCCCCAGCAAGAGGTATACCATTTAACTAATTTTTACACGAAGATTGCCGAAATTAGCAGCATCTGACGAAAATTAAGTCAGAAAACTTAAGAAAAAACAGAATTGATCTCAAATTAATACTATCAGTTATATATCTTCTACCTCTTTATTATCATAGATTTGGCTTACTAAATACAATTTTTTAAATATTTGGATAAAAATTTCGTCTATCTTCACTTCTTTATAATTAGGTTTAAGTGAGGGGTGAAAACTGGGAATTCAAGCAGAAATTAGATTGAGAAGAACCATATTAATTTTGATAATCTAAAAATATGATTTACATTTTAATTTTATTTGTAAAACAAACATTCCAAAAACAAAAATTCGTTTTTAAATTTAAGTTTCTATTAGTTTGGAAAGATATCGCACATATTCGGTTTTATAATATTTATTTATTTGAGTCGTTAATTGTGATTTATCAATGAATTTTCTAATAAAAGCAATTTCTTCAATACATGAAATATACAATCATGTTCGCTTCTGAATCGTTCGAACAAAATCTGTCGCATTAGCCAAACCCTCGTATGAGCCTGTGTCAAGCCAAGCAAATCCGCGCCCCAATAACTGCACTTTCAACTCACCACGCTTGAAGTATAGTCGATTCAAATCGGTAATCTCAATTTCCCCGCGCGCTGATGGTTTCAACGATTTGGCGAACTCTACGACTTTTTCATCATAAAAATACAAAACAGGAATGGCATAATTTGATTTAGGATGTTTAGGTTTCTCTTCTATTGAAATAACATTATAATTTTCATCAAATTCCACCACTCCGAATTCTTCTGGATTGTTCACATAATAACCAAAAATAGTGGCTCCACGCTCCAAATTCTGTGCTTTCATCAAAACATCACTAAGTCCACGGCTATAGAACACGTTATCACCCAAAATTAAGGCGACTTTATCACCAGCTATAAAATCTTCTCCAACTATAAAAGCGTCTGTCAGACCTCGAGGTTCAGTTTAAACTTATAAGAAAGTTTAAGGCCAATTTGGGAGCCATCTCCAAGTAATTCTTGATAAAAAGGCAGATTACGGGGATCAGAAATTATTAAAATTTCTCGAATATTTGCAAGCATCAACACTGATAGAGGATAATAGATCATGGGTTTATCATAAATTGGAAGGAGTTGTTTGCTTACAACTTGGGTAATTGGATAAAGTCGTGTGCCCTTTTCACCGGCTAATATAATCCTTTCATATTTATTTCTTTTCCATAATTCTATAAGAATGTTTGGACAAGATAAAAATAACAAATCAAAAATGACAATCAAAAAGAAAATTCAGATAAATAATCCAAATTTTCAGAATAATTAAAATATTAAGTTCTGGTTTTATTTAAAAACTGAAATGCTTCAGAAACAGACCGAAAATTGGGACCCCAAACATTCTGAATTTTTCAGTAGTAAGCGATGAATTTAATGGTCGCTATGCTTTTTGTTTAAGGAAAGTAATTCTTTCGACTTTTTCTACATTTGGAAGTAAATCTAATTTCATTTCAGTAAAAATTTTTTGGACAAAGGCTAAACGGGTTATTGCTTCAAGACCTGCTGTATGAAAAATCTCCGAATTTTTAAAATCTCGCATCCAATAAATGCATTCTGCCAAATCATCAATTAATATGGGAGTGGTTATTTGACCGTCGATAATTGAAAGTATTTTTCTCTCGGATAATGAGTTATTATATGCCCATGAAAAAAAATTGTCTCTTTGTCCTGCATCTGGCCATCCATATAGTACGCTAGTACGACAAATACATGCCCGAACGCCTTCATCCAAAATAAACTGTTCTCCTTGTAATTTTGGTAATTTTATTTTCCCATATATAGAAAGCGGATTTGGAGTATCAGTTTTGGAATAATTTCCCCGCGAACCATCGAAAATAAAATCTGTGGAGATATAAATTAATTTTCCATCGTTTTGTTTCACCGCATGAGCAACATTTTTTAGTCCAAACGCATTTATTAAATTGGCTCTATCAGGATAATCTTCACATGCATCCACGTTAGTTATAGCTGCAGTCAAAATGACCAGATCTGGCTTATAATCTTGAATAACCTTGAAAACATCATCTTGTTTTGTGATATCCGTAAATCATCTCCGGGACGATTTCGTACAATGGTAATTAAATCTTCACTTTTTTCAAAGGTTTGAAGCAAGTATTTAACCATATTTATGTTGGAAACTTCCGCATCGCCACCGAAATTGTATACTTCTACTGGGATTCCTTTTTCTAATACTACTAAAATCCCACGACAATGATCAGTAACATGAATCCAATCACGAACGTTAGAACTATCTCCGTATACAAGAAGCGGTTTATCTGTTTGAATATTACGGATCATAAGTGGAATGAGTTTTTCTGGGAATTGATACGGCTCATAATTATTCGAGCAACGTGTAATTACGACGGGCAAATTATAAGTGTGATAAAATGCTTGAACGAGCATATCTGCTGCGGCTTTACTCGAGGAATAGGGACTTCGAGGATGGATGGGTGTTTTTTCAGTAAAGATAGGATCATCAAATCCTAGATGACCGTAAACTTCATCTGTGGAAAATTGGATAAATTTCTTTACCTGATTTCGATTTTTTTTAAAAGCATTTAGGAGAGTTAGCGTTCCTTTAACATTTGTATTGATAAAGATATCGGGATTTGAGATCGAGCG
Organism: Candidatus Harpocratesius repetitus; assembly: GCA_021498095.1. Lineage (GTDB taxonomy): Archaea > Asgardarchaeota > Lokiarchaeia > Sigyniarchaeales > Promethearchaeaceae > Harpocratesius > Harpocratesius repetitus. The sequence continues at coordinate 3,600,860 of JAIZWK010000001.1, forward strand.
ATCTACATGGGATTCTGCAACAAAATTGATGATTACTTCAATATTGTATTCTTACAACAGATAATCTATAAGTTTATAATTACAGATTGAACCTTTAATAAAATGGTAACGTGTGTGGTTGACAAAATCATGTAAGTTTTCGGGATTTCCAGCATATGTCATTGCATCAAGATTCCAAATTTCAAAATTTGGATATTCGGTTAAGATAAGTCGGATAAAATTACTTCCGATAAAACCAAGCCCACTGGTGACAAGAAGTTTCCTATCAGTTTTACCTTAAGAAAATGGTTTATGGATAGAAATATCAGTTATGTTAAATAAATTTGGGTTATTTAAGCAATATCGCAGATTTGATTATATAATCCCTTCAAACTCAAAGTATGAAAAATAGATCTGAAAAAATAGGAAAGATAGCTAAGCATTAAATGATTAATTTTAATTACTCGCTATTTTATCTGTTGAATTTTTCGACCTACTCCACAATACACGGTTCCAGTTGGAAGCTGAAATGGATCATAAATATTTCGACTATCTACAATAATCAAAGGTTTAGCCATAACTTGTTTTAATTGAGCAAAATTCAACGATAAAAATTCTTTATGGTCTGTGAGTACCACCAAACATTGCGAATTTTCAATGGTCTCATCAAAGTTCGCACTAACTTCAAATCCGTTGACTTTTTCACCGACATAATAAGGATCCCAAATCTTTACTATAGCAGATTGCTTTTGAAGATATTCAACTACCCGCAAAGCAGGTGAAATCTGGACATCCCGCACATTCGCCTTATATGATAATCCTAAGACAGTAATTGTTGAACCATTCAAGCACAATCCTACAAAATTCAACGCATTTATTATCATTTCCAATACATATTGAGGCATTCGATCGTTAATTTCACGGGATACTCGAATTAAAAAGGGAATGTAATCGACTTTCTGGGCATCTTCAATAATGTAATATGGATTTGCAGGTAAACACGGACCTCCAACGCCGGGACCAGGATAATGTGGTTGAAAATTGTATTTTGTTGAAGCACCTTTAATAACTTCCTTTATATCAATCCCCAAACGCTCGTAAAGAACCGCAAATTCATTCATTAAGGCAATATTTACATCTCGAAAGATATTCTCAGTTAATTTTACCGCATTAGCAGTTCCTGGAGTGGAAACTTGGACGATTTCAGCATCAGTAATATTTTTATAAAGTTCAACAATCACTTGACCGATTTCCCAAGAACTTCCACCAACAATTCGAGCGACTTTATTAAAATTATCAACGATCTTTCCCGGATCGGCACGTTCTGGACATGAACAAACACCAAAATCAGCATTTACTTTCATATTACTGGCTTTTTCAATAATTGGTGTTAGAATGGTTTCGATGGTTGTGGGGCTGACGGAACTTTCATTAATAATAATTTTGTTAGGTGTCAAGTTTTCACCAATTTTTTGGGAGACATCTTTTATAGCGGTATAATCTGGAATTTTATGTGCTGTTACTGGAGTAGGAACACAAATAACTATTACATCACTCTCATGAATAGTATGTGAATAATCATTCGAAAACACAATAAAGCCTTGATCAACAGCAGAATTTAGTATATCAGGAAGTCCGGGTTCATCGATAAACGTTTTTTTTTCTTTCAGATCTGCGAGGAGATCTGCATTTATATCATAACCGATAACGTGATAGCCCCCCTTGGCGAACATTAAAGCAGTAGGGAGTCCAATCCGACCGAGACCGAAGACTCCAATACGAAGAGTTTTTTCGGTGATTTTTTGTTTGATAGTTGTTAAATCCATTTTCTTTCATCTATCGAATATAATAATAGAAAAAATGAAAAATGACATATAAATTTCAAGATATTCATAATTGAATCACAAAAGATTTACAGAAGATTGACAAACGTGATATTTTTATGCCCACAATTTTCCCTTATTTTCCATTGCGAACTTCCTTTTTAATTCGTTGAATATGTCCCCGACCTAAGGCTTTGACTTCGCACCCAAGTTCAAAATATCGCCGAATATCATCATCTGACAAAATTCCAAAACAATCAATTATTGCAGCGGGGTGACCAACCCAAGCAACAACTTGATCTGGTTGCAAACTGATGTATTCGGAATGTTTAACGGCAAAAATCACGGCAGAAACATCAGAAAATGATGAAGGCAAATCCTTTAAAACTTCGAGTGTTTGAAGAGAAGATTGATTACGGAAGAATTGGGCTTTTGAATGACCATTTCCTGGATAGGTTTGTTGTTCCCGAAATTCCCACCATACATCAACATATGGATCGTGAACTTTAGGAACAGCACCCATTTCGGCTAAGCGCCGTATAATAATTTCTGAACCACTATATCGAGTATCACCAACATCTTCACGATATGATGCCCCTAAAATAAGTACATCTGCTGCAGCTATTGGTTGTCCCATATTACGGAGAGCATCACGAACCAAGGTCGCCACATGCAAAGATCGAGTATCATTGATATCTATAGCTTTTGGTGTGATGGTAAAAATGTCATCATCAAAGCCCAAAATATGTTTATATGCCCACATCCCTAAAGCACCATCTTTAGGCAGACAATAACCTCCAATTCCAGGACCAGGAAATAGCAAATTTTTATGAGTAGGACGTTTCCGAATAGCATCTCGAACTTTCACCAAATCAACACCATTACGTTCAGCAAACAGGCTCCACTCATCCATAAATGCTAATATTGTTGCACGAAAGCTGTTTTCAACAATTTTAGCAGTTTCAGATTCAATTGGCTTATCCAAAACGGTAAGTGGGTAGTCTTTAGTATTTAGCACTTCATTTAGAAATTTAACAACCCGATCTCGGGCTTCTTCATTAATTCCACTGCACACACGGTAAAAATCTCGTATGCTGGCGATATAATCTCTGCCAGGCATTACTCTTTCGTAACTATGAGCAAGTAAGGGATCTGAAGTAATATTACGCTGTTTAAAGATTTTTTTCATGATAGGTAAAGCAATATTTTCAGTAGTACCTGGAGGAACTGTAGTTTCGATAAGAATTAAAGCTTTGGGGGGAATTCGCTCGGCAATAATCTCAAAAGCTTTTTCAAGATTTGAGATTTCTGCATATCCTTGTCTGCAATTCCCCAATTCTTGCTTAATATAATCGCATTGAATATCAATTACCACCACATCAGCATATTTTAAAGCATCATACGAAAATGTGGCTATAAGGGTATGTTTTTCTAGCACGCAGCGATGAATCATGGGAATCACTTCCGGATCTTCGGCTTTCACTGGACATTCTCCCCGATTCAATAAGGGAATTTTCCAAAAACTACGTACACTCGGCCTTTGCATTCCAATGACAAACTTTGCTGGATTTCCTTCCGAATCGGTACTATCAGCAATAATAGCAGCCATGATAGCTCCGACAAACCCAACTCCCATCACCACTACAATCTCGCGCCCAATTTTTTGTTGACTTCGGACCAATTGAGCTAATTTTTCATTTTCTTGAAGATATTCAGCTTCAGTAGGTAATGGAAATATTTCTCCACTAGGGCTGACAGAATTGTTTCTCTCCATATAAAAAGAAATTACAAATGTCTTTTGAAGTATTTGGTTTAATGATAGAATATTACAAAAATTTCTTCTAAAATCCCATTATCTTATACATCTCAAGAAAGCGGGATAAAACTTAAATTAGGAAATTTAATAAAAAAAGAATAAAAAGAACTCATCTTTCTTGAAAAGTGGAAAGAAACCTACTGTTTTTGTAAAATAATCGTTTTATAGTAATTTAAATATTCTTGAAATCCCGAAATGACATCATATTCCGCTGTATAGCTTAAAATTTGCTGAGCCTTCTTTATATCACCGAAACTATGCAAAATATCACCCTTGCGAATTGGACCATATTCAATTTTTAATCCATCCACGCCTGATTCGCGAATCATAATTTCTGTTAGTTCTTGCAATGAAATCGGTTTACCTGCAGCGATATTCATCACTTCTCCCGCAGCTTTCTGTGAAAGGCCTGCTAAAAGATTTGCACGCACCACATCCTTTATATACGTAAAGTCCCGAGATTGGGTTCCATCACCAAAAATTACAGGATTTTTGTGCTCAAAGATCCGGGCGATAAAAATAGCAATTACACCGCTGTACGGTGAATCTTTCTGCCGGGGACCGAAAACATTAAAATATCTAAGTGATGTCGTGTTCAATCCATAAACTCGATGATATGAGACCATATAAGCTTCAGCAGCGTATTTCGCCACACCATAAGGTGAAATAGGATCCAAATGCATTTTTTCGTGTTTGGGTAATGTAGGTGTATCACCATAAACAGATGAACTTGATGCAAAAACAATTTTTTCGACATCTCGAATGCGTGCAGCATTTAAAATATTTAGGGTTCCACTTACATTCACGCTGTTACAGAGTTCCGGCATTAAAATGGATTGTGGAACACTGGTAAATGCGGCTTCATGAAAAACAATATCAATATCCTTCATCAAATAAAGGAGTCGATCATAATCTCTAACATCTGTTTTATAAAACGTAAAATTAGGATTTTTTTGAGCGAGAGCTAGGTTTCCCATCCGTCCATTAAACATATTGTCGATTCCAATGACAGTAGCACCTTGTGAAAGCAATTCATCCGTTAGATTGCTTCCAATGAAACCGGCGGCACCAGTTACAAGGACTCGTTTTCCTTCATACATATAATATCAAATTATTTAAGATAAGATCAAAAATGAAATTATCGCAATGATCTAAAATAGAATAAATTAGAAAGAGAATTATTAGAAAAAGAATCAAAAAAATATATAAGAATACATATAGAAATACATAGTATTTTAAATAGGCATTTCATGAATTTTACGAAAGATATTCTCGTAATGAGGGATTTTTTTTGTCTCGGGTAGATAATATCGGAGATTCTACTTTCCAATCCACATGAATTTCTGGATCATTCCATAAAATTCCTCGTTCTAATTGTGGATTATAGTATTCATCCACTTTGTATTGAATTTCTGCAGTTTCTGAAAGAACTGAAAATCCATGTGCAAATCCTTTGGGAATACAAACCTGTAGGAAATTTTCAGCTGAAAGTTCCACACCCCACCATTGCTTAAATGTGGGAGATTCTGGTCGAATATCAACCATTACATCCCAAATTTTCCCCACCACACACCGTACTAACTTGGTCTGTCCAGGATTAATTTGAAAATGCAGACCTCGAACAGTATTTTTCACCGATTTGGAATGATTATCTTGTCGAAAAACGATGTCAATTCCTATATCGCAAAATTTCTTGTAGGAATAAGATTCCAAGAAAAAACCGCGGTTATCATGAAAAACTCGGGGTTTAATCAACCAAACATCAGGAAAAGGCGTTGAAATTTTCTCCATAATTAGATATCACCAATAAATTCATCAATATGATATTTATAAAGGAATTTTTTTATATTAATTCTCTGTTGAAGTTCAAATGATTCAATTGCACCTAATAAAATGACCATTGTCCAAAAATTATCACGAATCGATGTGGGATGTGATGTCCCTGTTCGAATTGCATGCACAAATTTAGCCACACTATCGGGCCAACCTGGTGGGTAGGTCCATTGATTATCAATATCTCCGATATTTTCCCCCAATTCTTCTTTTTCACCTTCAATTGGATAAAACATTGGCGATTCATTTTTGGTGTTCACAATAGTCCCTTTTTCTCCGTACATGGTGAACTGGGTATGTCCTGATGTAGTTGGCCCCGCTACAGATTCTTGATTGGCAGTCAAATGCCATTCGGTGCCGTTTTCAAAAGTTACATTCAAAAGGAGCGATGAATATCCGAGAATTTTTGAATGAGGGGGGCGTATAAACTTAGCCCATACTGTTTTCGGCTTGGAATTCAAATAATATCGCATCGAATCAATAATATGCACATACCAATTGAAAGCACTGATATAGAGATTCTGCTGGCGCCACCACTTTTTAAAATGATAATTATTCTGAGAAAATTCGGAATTAACCAAAAAAACCCTTCCAATTTTTCCATTCTGCACCGCATTATAAATGGCATTAACACGAGGGTTCCATCGATATTGTTGATTAACTGCAGTAATAATTCCGTTCTCTTCAGCCAGCTTTTGTGCGTGTAAAACATGCCGAAATTGATCAATCGAAACGCATAATGGTTTTTCGGTAAGAACGTGAATCCCTCGGTTAATTGCATCAATTATATAACGTGTGTGATATTGTGGAGGTGTTGCAATTACCACTGCGTCAATTGAGTGGTTATTGTATGCTTGTTCGATGGTTGAATAAGTTTTTAGGTTTGGGAATTGATAATTAGAGAGTTTTTCGAATGATTTGGGGTCTGGGTCCGCTACAGCAATAAGATCAACATCGGGGTTGTTCTGAAAGGCGTCCAACCAGCGTGGGGCAATGTGGCCGCAACCGATAAGTGCGAATTTAAGCGGTGAAGTAGATGGAGTCATATGAGTGATATAGCCTTTGTTGAGTTAAAATTATTATTAAGGAATTCTAAAATTGAATTGAACTAAACTTTAAATAAACAAAATTAAGAAAAAGTTTTTAATCAGGCAAAAAAACGGTCTTTTCTCCAAAATCAAAGATTTTTTTATTTTTATATTAACATTATTCTATATTTAATCAATATAATATAATCTACTGAGTTAAGAAAGAATTTTTTTACGATATTTCTAGCTTATACTAGGATTACCATTTATGTATCAAATTCCTTTTTAAATATATAGAAAATTTCGCACCAGATATGCATACAGTAATATTTTCAACATTGATTGGTGGGAGCGGTGATGATAGAGGGTTTGATATTGCCTTGGATTCTTCTGGTTTTATATATATTTATGGCTCAACTTCATCAACAGATTTCCCGGTTACTACAGATGCTTTTGATACAACTTATGGAGGGGGAGAAGATTTATTTGTTGTAAAAATGGACCCCACCGGTCAAAGTCTGAATTATTCAACATATATTGGAGGTTCAGGAGGTGAATGGAGAAATTTATTCTATGTTACTTCTGAAGGTCGTGTATATTTGTCAGGAAAAACAACTTCAATAGATATTCCAACTACAGAAAATGCGTTTGATTCATCACTTGGTGGAACTGATGGTTTCTTTTGTATCTTAAATGAAGCGGGTAATTCATTGGATTATTGTACTTATTTTGGTGGAAGTGGAGAAGATGATATTGATTATTTCTTCCCATTAGAAAATGATGAAGTAATTTTTTCTGGTTATACATATTCTTCTAATCTACCAATTTCTGATGATGCGTACCAAAGTGTTTATGGAGGAAATGGAGATATGTATATCGTAAAGTTGAATATCAGTTCTAAAACTTTGGTATATGGAAGTTATTATGGAGGATCTTCACTGGATGCAAAGAATTCTCAAATATGTAGGAATGAATTTGGAGAATATTTCGTAGTTAGCACCTCTGGTTCATCGGATTTTCCCATTACACAAGATGCGGTTCAAAAAACGGTAATTGGTGGACAAGATTTAGTATTAATGAAATTTTCTCAAAATTTAACAGAAATTAAGTATAGTTCATTTTTAGGTGGTTCTAACGATGATTTTATTTGTAATATAAAATGTATCGGCTTAAATAAAATAACAATTGCGGGGTATTCTCTTAGTTCAGATTTTCAATCTGATAAAATTGTTTCAAGATTACCAACTGGTGTTTACTTTGGATTTACTATTGATTTTGATTTCCTTAAAAATAAAACTGAAAACTATAATTACTATGCATCTTCAGATCGGGTAATCGCAAAAGATTTCGTTTATTCTTCAAATAATTTATATGTTTTTGGAAATGAGAGAGAATCCAATATGAGTTTATCAGGAATCCGGTGTAATAATACTAATCAAGGCGATGTAGATGTGTTTTTAATTAAGTTTTCAAACATGGGGATGAATCTTTATACTCCAGAATGGATCACAGAAAATCAAACAATTGATGTTGATAATTTAATTCTTAACTGGACCGATGTCAACTGGGCTGAAGAATACAATATATATATCAACAATATCTTTTATTCCAATTCAGTGGTTTCAGAAAAGGAGGTTATTTTTCCAGGAAATGGAAAATACGAGGTTTTTTTGACTGCTTCTAATTCAACAGGTGAATCATCACTATCTTTACCACTTTCGATTGTAGTATCGATTCCGCCACCTCCTAGACCCGAAGAACCTTTATGGATAACAGAAAACCAAACATTGACTGCGGATCGAATTTTACTCCAATGGCATGAGCAGCAATTTGTAGATAGTTATCAATTATTTATTAATGGAACATTTGAAGTTGAGATTGAAAATGAATCTTTTGAATATGTGTTCAAAAATAATGGAAGATATAATTTTCAATTAAAAGCATTTAATAGTTCTGGATATTCTGCTTTTTCTGAAGTTCTAAGCATATATGTAGATTGCCCAAGTTTATTAATTCCACCCCATATCGAATTGATTTCTCCTGCAGATAATGAAATTTTTGAAAATACTACAGAGATTCCATTGATATATATTCTGACTGGGGATGTTTCTGGAGCAACAGTATCTTATAATCTTTCATCAACAACTAATTGGAATTCTTTACATGGAAATACAACACTCAAATTCGAAGAAGGAGGAATTTACACTATCCAATTGTTGTTAGAATTGTCAAATCACACTGTAATTTATAGTGAAACACATTTATTTACGGTGATTTTACCTACAACAAATTCCTTAATTTTTGAATTAAATTCTCCCGCAGATAATGAAATATTTGAAGATATCACAGAAATTCCATTAATATATACTCTAACTGGGGATGTTTCTGGAGCAACAGTATTTTACAATCTTTCATCAACTAATCAATGGATTTCTCTAACAGGAAATACAACAATTTCAATTGAAGAAGAAGGAGTATATTCAATTCAATTAATGCTTATATTATCAAATGGAACTCAGATCTTAACTGAAACGCATTCATTCACAGTGTTTATACATTCAGATAATAATTTTGATAACATTCCTGGATACATAGATATAATTTGGCTTTTGCTAGGAACATATACAGTTATATTTCTTTCAATCTATCAGAAATATAGAAAAAGCAAGAATTTCTAATTCTTTTCTTCATATTTTTTAAGTTTTTTTCATTATTTTGAAATTTTTTCTTCTTTTCTTCTTTTCTTCAGTTATTCAAATTATTTTAATCTTCTAGGTGAAATTGTTGGATCTTTTTGCAAAAATTAAAATAAATTAAATAGATACACTCTTTAATCTGAATTTTAAAGGGAAGATTCAAACATATATACATATCAATAGTTGCTTGAATGTTTCAAGGAATCTTATTACAAAGTAAAACATTCAAATATTTACAGAATTTCATTCACCCACGAAAAGAATCCACCGTGCTTTGAAACCTCCTGACTCTGTGGCATGGTAGAGATTTATCCATCCTTAGATTGACACGATTATTTTTGATAGGGAGTTTTATCACGCCACGCCGGTTTCAGAATTAAAAAAAAATTTGTATAAAATGTATTTTCCCAACCATAAAATTTGCATGGATAAAATATAAAATGACTCAATATTTGCATGGACAGAAGGGATTTGTTTTAGGAAATGTTTTTGCTCAGTCAAATAAATATTATCTGAAACAGGCAAGCACTTTTGTGCGCTTAGTAATTATCGGAAGGAAGAATGAAATGTCTTGGAATATTAAAGCAAGATTTCAAAAGAGACAATTAACAGAGGAAGAAACTCTTAATAATTTAACTGGACTTTTCACAACATATAGACCATGGAAAAATCACGTTTTTTTACAACAAAACTCTTAGATATTTATGTCAAAGCGATTTTTTACAACTGGTGGCAGCCTTGCAGGGTTTTTAGGATAAAAAAAGGATATCATCATAGAGATTATACTCTAAATGAATTTAGATGGTTTGCTTCAAGTCAGATCTGCATAGTTCTGAAAGATTAGAAGTAGAAAGTAATAATTTTTAATAACTAATTTAAAGGATGGAGGGAAAATGAAGAAAAATAAAAAACCTTAAAGGCGGGATAAAAAAAAGAATTGTTTCAAATGCACTCAAATTTTGTTATATTCTGTGTTTTTTAATAAAAATTCGCAATATTTAATATCTTCATATGAATCAATATCAACACTTCGTGTACGAGGCATGATATATGGCATTATTTTTTTTGAATAAAATCCTTGATTTTTTCTGAAACTTTGTACAGATGAGATATATATCGCTCCATTGGAAATATAGGTTTGTGGAAGAGTTTGGCGTGGTTTTTTAAAATAATCAAGAGAAAACAATGGATGGAGGTGATTCTCTGAAATTGTGAAACTCCAATATGGAGAATGTTCAGATTCGCAAACGCTTATAAGCGCTTCATTTGATCTTTGCTGCAGAAATTTAGATATTGCTTCATCAATATCCTCAGTGGAACGAAGTGGTGAAGTTGGTTGTAGTAAAACAAGCAAATCGGAATTATTAATTTTAGGTTGCATTTGAGAGAGAAAATCCATAATAACATCTACTGTAGAAGAATTATCTTGAGCAAGTTCATCTGGGCGATTAATAATTTCAATTGGAAAGCTTTTAACATATTCCTTAATATTGGGATCTTCAGTAGATACAAAAATAGAATCAATTAAATTAGAGTTTAATGCAGCATCAATTGTATATTTTATAAGTGGTTTCTGTAAAATAGGAAATAAGTTTTTTCGTTTTACTCCCTTAGATCCACCTCGAGCGGGAATGATTGCATAATTTGCCATATAATTAAGTTAGATACACAATAAGAAAAAAATTATTATTTCAGATAAGAATATATATTTCAATAATGCATTTTCAAGAAAAGATTTTTGTTTCGAGTTCTTGTTTAAAACCAAAACTCTCTATTTCAGAAATTGTGGATTTATATTTGAAGAATAAGATTAACAAAATCGAATTAGGCTCGTCCCATAAATATGAAGAAAATATAATTTCAAAATTAAAGAAAAAGAAAAAAGAAAATCCTTTTGAATGTACAATACATGCTTATTTTCCTCCTTTAGAAGACTCTTTCTTTTTTGTAAATCTCGCTTCAAATAAGCCAAAAATTGCCTTAAGAAGTAAAAATTTTGTTAAGAAAATGATTGATTATTCAGCAGAATTGGATGCAAAAATGTGCAGTTTTCATTCTGGATTTCGTTGGGATCCTGTAGATTCATTAAAATATAATGGTCAGGAGATATATGATTATGATAAATCCTATCAAATTTTCCTTCAAAATATTAAAGAAATTTGTATTTATGCAGAAAAAAAGAATGTTCCTTTGGCATTTGAACCCAATGTTGTATCAGCAAACAGTTTAATCAATGGAAAAAATTTACTCTTAATGATGTGTGAACATGATGAAATTAGAAAACTATACAAAGATTTGGAAGATACTGGAATAAGAAATTTGCAATTATTATTAGATGTTGGTCATTTAAAGGTTACTGCAAATAATCTTAATTATAGTTTTGATGACTTCATTAAAGAGTTTAAAAAATATATTGGAGAAATCCACATTCATGATAATGATGGTTTAATGGATACTCATGATCAAATCACCCAAAATTCAAAAATTGGAAAAGTTTTAGAATCTTTAAAAAATGAAAAAGACATGATCTTTACTTTAGAAGCAGGGAAATTGAGTATTGATGAAATTAAAGAACAAAAAGAATTATTAAGAATAATTCTATATTAATGAGGAATCCTTATGAAAAGTGTAAGTTTTGCACCTCCAGCAATTGGAATAGAAGAATATGAAGCAATTAATAAAGTATTTTCATCTGGTTGGTTATCTCAAGGTCCCGAAACAGACCAATTTGAGAAAGAATTAGCCGAATATATTGGATGTAAGCATGTAATTGTTGTAAATAATGGAACTTCTGCGTTAATCTGTGCTTTACTGTCACATGGTATTCAACCTGGTGATGAAGTAATTGTTCCAGCATATACTTTTATTGCAACGATTAATTCTGTATTATCAATAGGCGCTAAACCTGTTTTAGCTGATATAGACAGTCAAACTTGGAATACTACCCCAGAATTGATGAAAAAAAAGGTTACAGAAAAAACAAAAGCAATAATGCCTGTTGATATTGCAGGAATGGCAGTAGATATTGATGAATTTGAAGATTTTGCATCAGAAAATAACCTAATTATGATAGAGGATTCAGCAGAATCAATAGGTGGGGAATATAAAAAAAAGAAAATTGGTTCTTTTAACCATACCTCAATTTTCAGCTTTCATATGGCTAAATTAATTACCACTATTGAAGGTGGATGTATATCTACAAATGATGATGAAATTGCTCAAAAAATTCGTTCAATTAGAAACCATGGTATGGAAGGTAAATATCATTATGTAAACTTTGGATTAAACTTACGCACAACAGATATTCAATCAAGTATAGGTCGGATTCAATTAAAAAAAATTGATCAATTTATTAATCACAGAAAAAAAATGGTCCAAATTTACCGTGATAGATTAGGAGATAGAGTTTCATACCAAAAAATACCATCATATATATCAATCCATCCCTATATGATTTTTTCAATTCAAGTAGATGGAAATCGTCGAGATGATATTAATACATATTTAAATCACAATCAGATCTCTACTAGAATGTGGCCATCGATTTATAAATCACCATATCATAATCAACTTTTTAATGATGAATTTCCAAATGCTGATAAAGTTGCAAATAGCCTTATTAATTTGCCAATAGGGAATGGAATAAAAGAAAATGAAATAAACTATGTTTGTGATATATTACTGAAAAAACTATAAGAAGGAAGAAATGAAATGAAAAAAGCCTTGATTACTGGTGTTAATGGACAAGATGGTTCTTATCTTGCAGAATTATTATTAAAGAAAGGATATGAAGTACATGGTTTAATTCGACGAAGTAGCATAATGAAATTTGATCGAATAGAGCATCTCATTCAAGATCCACAATTAAAAGACAAGCATAAATTCTACTTACATTATAATGATATGACAGATTCTTTAAACATAACAAAATTACTAAAAACAATAGAACCAAATGAAATTTATAACTTAGCTGCTCAAAGCCATGTTAGAATTTCATTTGAAACGCCTGAGTATACATCTAATGTTGATGCATTGGGAACACTGAGATTATTGGAATCTGTTAAGTTCTTAGGATTAGAGAACAAAACAAGAATCTATCAAGCTTCAACAAGTGAATTGTACGGATTAGCAACTGAAATACCTCAATCAGAAACAACTCCCTTTCATCCACGAAGTCCTTATGCAGTTGCAAAACTTTATGCTTACTGGATAACTATCAATTATCGTGAAGCGTATAATATGTTTGCGAGTAATGGAATATTATTTAATCATGAATCCCCTCGAAGAGGAGAAAATTTTGTTACTAGAAAAATCTCTTTAATGGCTTCTGAAATTGCTTTAGGAAAACGAGAGTGTTTATATTTAGGAAATATGTATGCCAAGCGAGACTGGGGGTACGCAGCAGAATATGTTGAAGCGATGTGGAAAATACTACAAATAGATAAACCAGATGACTTTGTCATAGCAACTGGAGAAACGCATACAGTTAAAGATTTTGTTGAAGCTGCATTTCATCATTTAAATATACCAATTCGTTGGGAAGGTGAGGGTGTAGACGAAGTTGGAATTAATGAAATCAATAACAAAATAATTGTTCGCATTGATCCTTACTATTTTAGACCTGCTGAAGTTGAATATCTTTTAGGAGATCCAACAAAAGCTAAAAAGATACTAAATTGGGAACCCAAAGTCAAATTTAAGGAATTAGTAGGTATTATGGTTGATTCTGACTTGAATTTATTAAAGAAAAAATATCATCTTCTATAGAATGGAATAATGGTTATACAAATGAGAATTGAAATTAAAAACAAACGAACTATTGGAAAATTAGAGCCTATTTTTTTGATTGCAGAGATTGGAATTAACCATATTCTCAATGAAAAGGACAAAATGAAATTGGGACTATCAAATTCCTTTGAAGTTGCATGTAAAATGATCGATATAGCAAAAGAAGCTGGAGTTGATGCAGTTAAATTTCAAACATTTAAAACTGAAGAACTTCAATTTCAAGGAATAAGTAAACCTGATTATCAAGAACAAAATGAAGAAATTAGAGAATCCTATTATGATTTAATAAAAAAATATGAAGAAGATTATAATGAACAAAAAAAGATAGCCGATTATTGTAATAAAGTCGGAATACTTTTTCTTTCTACACCTTATGATATTGAAAGTGCTCTTTTTCTGGTTAACGAATTAGAAGTTCCAATTATCAAATTAGCATCTATCGAATTGAATAACCACCATTTTTTAAAACAAATCGTACAGTTTAATCTGCCAATAATTTTATCAACAGGTTTAAGTAATGAAGAAGATGTAGAAGAAACCATAAAATTAGCTCAAAAAATGCATTTTAAAGACCGTTTAATATTACTTCATTGTACATCTGATTATCCAGCAAAAAAACATGAAATCAATTTAAATATCTTAAAAAACTACTATAATAAATATCCGAATATGTTATTTGGTTATAGTGATCATTCAGAAAACAATTTACCATCTTTAGGTGCCGCTGCAATTGGTGCAGTGGTAATTGAAAGACACTTTACATTAGATAAATCATTTTCAGGCCCAGATCACCGTGCATCTATGAATCCCAGCGAATTAAAGAAATGGGTGGAAGAAATTAGAAATATGGAAGTAATTCTTGGAAATTATACTAAAGAAATAACAGAATCTGAAAAAAAAAATCTTAATATGCGTAAATTCTTAGTTCTTAATCCAGTTAAAAAAGGGACTATTATTTCAGAAAATCACTTAACTACAATGCGCACTGGAAAAGGAATTCTTCCAAAAAATTGCAATCTACAGAAAATTATAGGTAAAAAAGTTTGCAAAGATATAAAAAAAAGGACCATTTTTTCATGGGATCTCATTTCTGATTAAAAACCTTAGATATTTTTATAATATAAATAATATTGGAATAATGAATATGGTGATTCATAGAAAGATTCTAATAATTGGGGCAGGAGTCCACGCTCAAGTAATACTTGATATCTTATCTTATGATTTAAACAATGAAATAATTGGATTCACAGATAAAGATAAAAGAAAGCATAATTCATTAATTAATGGAATACCTGTAATTGGGGATGATAGTGTCATTCCCAAACTAATTAAAAATAATGAAATTAATTCGATTATCATTGGATTAGGCTATGAACTTATCGAAAAAAGAGAAATTCTTTATAATGAAATTAATAAATTAAACATTGAATTAATAAATGCAATTCATCCCTCTGCCATTATTGCAAAAAATGTAAAGCTTGGGAAAGGAATTGCGATTATGGCAGGATCTATTATAAATCCCAATAGCGATATTCAAGATAATGTTGTAATAAATACAGGAGCAATTATTGATCATGACAATTATATAGGAAAGAATTGCTTTATCCAAGTAGGAGCTAAGTTAGCAGGAAATGTTAGAATTAGTGAGAATTCCATAATTGGATTGGGAGCAAATATTTTGGAAAAAGTAAAAATTGGGAGAAACTCCATAATAGGTGCTGGAAGTGTAGTTAATAGGAATATTCCAGATAATGTGATTTTTGTCGGAGTTCCTGCAAAGTTCTTGAGAAAAAATATCCGTATAACTAATGAAAGAATAAATTAATAAAAAATAGGATAAATGTTTGAATATGAAGATTAAAGAGAAATTAGTCCAATCAAATAAAATAATACTCATTGGTTTTATTCAAAATCATCATCCAATTTACATTGCCCTAATTAATTTTTTGCTTGAATTCAATCCTTCCATTACGTTATTAACCACAAAAGAAATTTTCATGCAAATCCAACATGAGATTGATTCAAACAAAATAGATTTACATCTTGAATCGCGCAAATTAAATCGCATGTTGAAAAAAAATTTGAAATTAATAAATTCTCATGAAATCGTCATAATGGAAGAATATTATGGTGGTTTTATTAAAATCTTTAATTTAAAATTCAAAAATCCCAAAAAAATTGCAATAGTTCATAATGTGAATAAATGGTTTCTTGTAAGGGGAAGTATTTATTATTTTATTGATCTTCTCTTTAAATCAAGATATATATCTCAATTTGATGCATATATAGTAATGTCCCCTGTAGTAAAAACATACTTAAAATCTTTTATAAACAATAAGAATATCTTCTTTTTCCCAGGAGAAGAAAACTATTCTTCAGAACCAAACCCTTATCATAAACTAGAAAAATTAGATCAAAATATCATACATAATGGAAATTACATTGAGATTGTTGTTCCAGGAATGATTTCAGAAAAAAGAAGAGAATATATCAACTTATTACTGGTTTTAAAGCAATTTTATAAAAATAATCCTACTTCTAAAATTAGAATTAACCTTTTAGGATCAATTAACAATAAGGAAAATGATCAAGATAGAGATAAAATTTTAGAAATTATCAACGAATGTAATAATCTTTCTCCAATTGAAGGAGAAAGAATAAAATATGGTAAAAAATTTATCCCAATGGAGGAATTTACGAAAACATTGGAAAAAGCAGATTTAATATTGTCTAACGCAAAAGTGTTTAATCTTTTGGAAGATCGTCTAGAAATATATGGAATAACAAAAATAACGGGGATTTCTTATATAATCTATCGATATGAAAAACCTGCTATAATTCCAAATCATCAAAATATATTACTTGGTTTTGATAATCAATTTATTAAGTTTTCAAATTATACTGATATTATAGATATTTTCAACCAAATTGAAAAAAAAGAGATAAATTTAGAAATTTTGAAGCGAAATGCTTTTAGAAATAGAAAAAAATTTAATCAATTGATAAAAACAGAAAAAAATAAGATCAAGGATTATTTGAATTCTACTGATATGTGAAAAAAGGTAAATTATTTTAGAAACCTGCGAATTTTTCTGTAAGCTTGTATAAATAAAGTTATTATTATACGAATGTGAAATAAAAGAAGAGGATATCTTAGTAAAACATGTAAAAATCTATTTTTCATAATTAATTTTGAAAAAATATTCATTTTATGAACAAAAATTGGATTATAAATTCTACGATATTTTTGACTCTCAGTTATTTCAATGTACTTAAATAATATACTTTTTCTATGCATAATTTTTTGTTTTAGTTTAGAATCTTTGAGAAGGAAGGTATAATTAGAATTTAGAAAAGGAAGAAATTCATTAGGTAAAAATTCTGTTTTTATACGTTCCAATTTTGTTTTTTTATTAATCACTTTCTCAAATTTCTTTGACTGAATTAAGAATTTATTAGTAATTTGATAATTTTGAGTAAATATTCCCCGAGAAATTCGATCATCTTTTATTAACTTTTCCTTTATAATATTAGCTAAATGTAATTTAATTCTATTAACTATATGGATATATATCTTATTGGCATAATTTAAATATTGAATAAAAAGATGATTTGGGAAAATTAGATTATTTTTACGGAAGAAATTATTCCTATTCAAAAAGTTTTGAATTAAGCTTATGTTGATTATAGGATCTTCATTAAATTTAATACATATTTGTTCGTATATATATAAAGGATATTTTATTGCGTTTGTAACCTGAAGACCTATTCTTGTTCCTTTGTCTCTTTCATTAGGTTTAAAATAAAAGGGTATTGATACAGTTGAGATTAACTCAACTAATTGAATCATTTGATAATCAAGATCATCAAGAATAAACGATGAATAAGAGATTTTTCTCCCACACAAATAAGTTAGAGAAGTAGCAGGTCTAATCATTTGAATATCTTTAAATAAATTCTCATTTATAATCATTGGAGCATGTTCATATAATAAATATTTCTCTTCCCAACTAAAATGACTTTTCAGAAGAAAATGGATTTGATCATTATTTATTTTCTTCTCATCTATTATAAAACATAAGTCAATATCTGAATTTCCAACTGCATGAACAGTTCCAAATTGAAAAATTGAGATTATACCATCAATTTGGCAGAATTTTTTTATTATTTTTTGAGTGCAATAATTGTAAAAAGAAAGATCTTCAAATGGGTAAGATTTTTCTGATTTATTAAAATAGCCTTTTTTTTGAAGATATTCAAATCCATTAATACAGTATTGAGAAAATTTGAATGAATAAAACAAATTATTTAATTGATTCCAAAATCGATTAATTCTCCTATTCAATTTTATTTCTAAAACAGAAAAGAATAGGTTTAAAAATCGAATATTAAAGAGAAAAGAAAATATTATTCGTAAAAATGTAGTTTTTTGGGGTGAACTCCCCCAAAACATATAGAATTGATTTACAGACTGATAAAATTGCTCTATTTCTGGAAAGATAGATTTAAATTCCTCAGAAAAGATTATATTGAAGGATTCTTTTTTATAGCAGAAAACTCCGAGTGTTTGCAAAAAACTAAAGGGAAATGAATAGATTCGATGAATATAACGCACTTTCTTGAAAATATTAAGTGATTTCGTTTTACTTTCGTAATATAATGCTAAAGCATCTGAAATAATACTTAGAAAATATTTCCTTTCATTGATATAGTTTTTAATTTCCATAATGTTTATTAAATTATCTAAAGACCATACTTCACCAAAGTCTATGCAGGATAATGGTAAATACTGATTTGAGAAAAAATTCAATTGAAAATCTATTGAAATAAAAACACCATGAAGTTGAAATATTTGAAATTTGTAAATTATATCACAAAATTCTTGTATTTTATTTCTAATATTTCGTAAATAGTTTTTATTTTGAAAAGATTCTTCCTTTATAACAATAAAAAGATCTATATCGCTCCATCCTGGTTTATAATCACGAGAACCAATACTGCCATTTAAGAGAATAATTGAAAAATCATCTTTATATTCATTAATTTTTTTATTCAAATCGGATAAAAGCTTTTTTTGAAGAAAGAAGCCATAGTAGTTTTTTTTTTTTTTCTTTTTATTAACAGAAATTGAATGCTTTTTTGTTTTTAATTCTGATTTTTGAGACATATTTCTTATTATAAAATATAATTTGATTATTCTATCTTCAATACTTAATTCAGAATAATCATCAAATATCGAATTTTTAATCAAATTTGGAAATTTAGAAGAAAATTGTGAAATTTGGTGAGTTAATTCTTTTTTATCCCTTTTTGAAAATTTTTTTTTTTTGCTAAAAACATTCGAATTAATGTTAAAGTATCTATAAAGCAAATCATTAAATTCAATATTTAGTTTTAAAATCATTTCTTCTGAAGAGAATTCTTCCATAATATGTGTTATTGAACGAATTTGAAAAATATTTTTATATTCTTAGTTTAAGAGAAATAGAGTAATCAAAGAAATAAAAAAAAATAAAGAGAAGGAAATAATTTAAAACTTAAATAACTAATGGTGGAGTTAAACGAAGAAAATATTAATTGTACCCCATTACGTAAATTCCTTAATATATTACCAAAAATTATTTCAAAAATTTAATAGTCATGATTTTGAGTTAGTTTATCTAATCAGAAATAACCATTTTGGCAAAATTATGAAGGATTATTGTATTAAATCAAATTTAAACTATATCAAACTAAAGTATCCTCTTTTTAATAATTCTAAATTCGCAAGTATTCTTAACATTTTATTTATTGGTGTCTTTAAATTACAAGTCAAAAAAATATTGCAAAAAAATAATCCAAACTTGATAATTCAAACTAATGACACGAATCTTATTAACAATGTAATAGTTTCCACTGCTAAAAAGAAAAATATTTTAACTTTAGTTATACAATGGGCTCAAACTGCTCCAGAAGATTATTATTTAAAACTAAAGAGTTTAAATACAAATCATAAAGAATTAACAAAAAAAACACATATAACACATTGGTTCCTCCATAAATTAACAAATTTCATGCTAAAAATCTCTCAGATACCTAAATTCAATAAAAAATCATTAGCCCAAGGTAATTCAGACTATGTTTTCGTAATTAACGATTATACAAAGAAACTTTTAATTAAACAAGGTGTAAAAAAAGAAAAAATATATATCTCAGGTTCTACAGCATATGACGATGCGTTATCCATAAATCTACCTAAAAGAGAAGAAATTAAGAAAAAAATAGGAATAAATAATAATAATATTACAATTTTATTCATTTCTCAACCGTTTTATGTTAAAGATATTCGAATTATGAAAAAAGAAAAACAAATTCAATACATCAAAGATATAATTGTTTTCTTTAATAATTTTTATCAAACACAGAATAAAGAGGTAAATATAATTTTAAAACTACACCCTGTTGAGCTTAAAAAAGATTATATTGAATTGACTGATTCTTGTAAAAATATATTGATTTTAAGTGATTTTAATAACTTAGAATTAATAAAAATCTCAGATTTATGTGTTGGATTCAGTTCAACACTTCTACAATCAGTAATAATAATGAAAAAGCCAATCTTGTGTTTAAATATGATTCCAGAACTAAAATTTATAATTGAAACTCAATCAAAAATATCTGGAATAACTCAAGATATAAAATCTTGGAATGAATTATCTAAAACCTTAAAGATCTTGGAAGAAAATGGATATCAACAGTTAGATAATGTAAATATGAAAAACTTTGTTTTAGATCAGAAAGTTTACTTAAGATTAGAGACTTGGATTCATGAATTACTATTTGATAATCATATAATTTCTACGAATTTAGAACCAAATGAACAAGAATAATGGGTAATTATTATGAATGTAAAAGATTTTTGGATAAATTATACTAAAAAAATAAATATTTATCGAGAAGAAAAAAAAATTTCTTCTGATACAGTAGATTTATTTAAGGAACTTAAATCTACAAATAAATTACAAGGGAAAACTGTGGTATTTAATACGGTCCGCAGTTTCAAAAATATTTTTGACTTAGAATTATTTTTTGGAAAATTATTAGCTAAAAATGGAGCGAAAGTTATAATATTATTAGATAATGGTGTTTTAAATCATTGGGATACAATTAAATTTGATTCTTTAAATGTAATTAAGTTAGAAAGGAAAAAACTCAACCCTTATTATAAATTTTTTTCGAATTTTACAAGTTTTATTTCACCTCAAATTAGAATAATAAAATTACATAAAGAGATTTATCAAGATCCTAATTTAGAAATTATATTTTATAGTAATATTTTGAAAGGTATTGGGTTTTCTGATATAAAGAATAAGAATTTCCATCACCATGCAAAAGCTTCAACAATTCGATTTTTCAAAAACTCTGATTTTCAGATTGATGACCCCCCTTATTCTAATTATTATGACCTATCGATGGAAAATTGTAAATTGACATTTGCCATTGGTGAACAAATATATGAAAAATACCATCCAAATGTATTTATCACTTCTCATGGTATATATTCAACTTGGGGTCCTATGTATGACTTTTTTAAAACAAAGAAAATTAAAAGTTATGTCTATGCCGGGAAACATAGTCATGCTCTAAATCAAAAATACATTTACTTTACAGACTCAAAAGTTCAAACTTTAACAAGATCGAGTTTTTGGAATAAATATAAGAATACACAAGTAACTACAGAAATGAAAAAGAAAGTGGATGAATATTTTAAAACTAGATTTAGACATGCTACAATGGATACAAAAGTTTATTTTGGTGAAGAAGCAAATATTCTTCAAATTGTAAAAGATAAACGCAAGAAATTTAATATTGCAATATTTCCTAATTCAATTTGGGACGGAAATATCCATGATCGTCATCAAGCATTTGAAGGAATTATCGATTGGTTGGTGAAGACGGTATATTATTTCAGAAATAGAGAAGATTGTCAAGTTTATATTAAATTTCATCCCGCAGAAATAACTTTTTTTCAAAATCCAGAAGGATTAGCTGATATCCTAAAAAAGAAAATCCCAGGATTGGAATCATTTGAAAATATTAAATTAATTAGACCTCATGAAAAAATTGAAACATACAAATTTTTAAAGAGTGGTATCGATTTAGGTATTCTTTATGATGGAATCTTAGGATTAGAACTTCCATACTTGAGAATTCCGGCGTTATTAGCCGGAGTAGGGGGAAGATTTACGATAGAAGATGGAAATTTCACAATCAAAAATAAGGATGATTATTTTAACATCCTTAATAATTTGGATTATTGGATTGAAAATTTCAAGTCAAATTATGATTATTATTTAAACCAAATCATTAGATATACTTATTGGTATATTTTTGAACATCCATTTGAACTTGTAACTCAATCCCCTACAGGTCGATATCAAAGATCATTGAAAGGATTAAGTAAAAAAGATTTAGTAATACCTGATAAACTGCTTTCTTTGTTATAGTATAGAATTCAGTTCCAAAATGAGGTATTAATATTAACAATTTTACTTAATTTTTGATTTGGATTTTTAAAAAACTTCTGAAGATTTGAAACCGTTTCTAAATCCATAGAAGGATATCCTACTTCTTTTTTATAATTGAAAGCAATCATTTTATGATAAAGTTGTGCTACTTGTCCTCCATTTTTGAAAAATGGTTTTCCAAATTTTGTAATTCGATCAATAATTTTCTGGATTTTTTGATTTTTAGGTAAAACTGTAACATTTTTTTTGATTGATACATCGATTTCAATATCTGGATTAATACCTAAAAAAACGAATATATCTCGTAAAATTTTCTGAGTCGAATTAAAATCTTTGGTATATTCTTCAAAGGTTGTGAAAAACATTTGTTTTTTAGGAAAAAAGTGTAAAAAATATTCAACATGCATAAAATATAAACTACGATATAAATAACCTTCTAGTTTTCCTAGTTCTATATATTTCATTTCTTCTTCAATTACTTCTTTAAATGCACGGTTTTCCCTTCCTTTTTTATAAGCATGCCAATAATCTGAATATGCTCTATCAATAGGATTTCGTAAAATCCATATTAATTTTGCAGATGGTATAATTTTTGCAATATTTTCTGCGTATTCTTTCTTCAAACAATAATTTGGTGTTTTTTCACCAATGATCGATTGATTTTGATAACCTGAAAATTCATTTGCATACCAATCCAAACCTTTAGAATAATGTTTTTCGTTGTTAAAGAAGTGAATTTCATGATCAGCCATAAAAATATCTGGATGTTGACTTAAATGATAACTTAAAGTGCTTGTGCCAGATTTCATTGCTCCAACGATTAAAATATTTGGCAATATTATTTTTCTTCCCCCCAGAAATATCAATTATTTATTTTTATAAAGTAAAAAATGATAAAAAAATTCTCACTTCTATGATTTTAATCGAAAAAGAAATCTTTGAACGAATTCTTTAATAAGACGAGCAAAATCTTTAAAAGATTCGAGGAATTTGATCGGAGAATAAAAATCATGTAGATAAAAAACTAAATGATAATATGTTCGAGGAACAAAAATCTTTTTTTTTAATGCCATGAATATAACATTTCGAGCGAGTCGTTTACTTTTAGCTAAACACAACAATTCAAATATTTTATAACAGAAAAATTGGTAAATTTCAATATCATCTTTAATAAAAGATTTATACTTTTTCCAAATATAAAGATATGCCCATATTTTGGTAAAAGGCTTTTTTATTAAACTTTCATAGGTTATACTAGATTTATGAACATAATGATTTAACAAAGGTTTACTTACATATTCACATTCATAATATAATGCGATTCTAATCCACATTTCATAATCTTGATGGCCTCCTTGCCTTAAAATTTCTGATTCATCGAACAAACCTACTTTCTTAAATACTTCTCGTTTGATGAGGGGATAAACACCAATCACTCCTTGAGTCAACATTTCTTTAAAGACTTTACCAGAATACTTTGGTAAAATATTTCGATTTAAACCAGGTTGAATCAAAGTCATTCCAGGAAAAACAAATCCAACCTTTTTTGGAGATTTCTGTAACTTTAGCAATAATAATTCTAACATTTCAGGGCGCCAATCATCATCTGAGTCTAAAAGTATGATATACTCACCTGATGCTGCTTTTATTCCACGATTACGTGTGAAATTGGGTCCCATGTTTTTTGAATTTACAATAAGTTGGATATTAGAGTAATCTTTCATCAAGGAACGAATAATTGAAACAGTTTTATCTTTTGAACAATCATCCACAACAATAATTTCAAAATTTTGATATGTTTGGTTTAAAACACTTTCAATAGCTCGTTTTATTGTTGACTGGCGATTGAATGAAGGAATAATTACAGATATTAAACTAGATTCAATAGCTGAATTCATAATGGAATAATGGAATAATGTAATTTTAAGCATTGTATTCTGATTATGCCTATAATTCTAGAAAATGTCTTTAAATTATACATGGTTGCAAAATTGGTGAATTTTATGAAGTTGTGCTCAATTGACTTCCTTTTATCTTTGAATGAATTTGGGAAAAGATTATTTTTATCAAATGATTCATAAAAGTTTTTTCTTAGCAGTTGTTCTTTATTTTAAATATGAAAGAGAAACTAGCAATTCAGATGATTTTTCAAATTTCTATAAGAATTTTGTCAATGATTAGTACTTATATTTTTATTTTAAAAGTTTCGTCTGGAATATATGGAACGATCCATTTTGTTTCAGATACAATTCAAATGTTTTTAGTTCTTATCTCAATCGGATTTGATTCTATCTTAAATAAACAATCAAAAGAGCATAATTTTAGAGAAATTTTTGTAAACTATTTTTATATTAAGTTATTTCTAATTCTTATCAATTTTATTCCTATTTTTATATTTATTATAATTATGAATTACGATTTTTCGTTCTATTTTGTAATTACAGCATTTTCTATCATGCTAAATAATATAAGCGGAAGTCTAATTTGGATAATCAAAGCACGTTTTAAGCTTTTTAAAGTAAATATTATTGGTTTTGTATATAATTTACTTAACTCAATATTAACTATATTTCTTGCTTTAAATTTAGATAAAATTTCAGATATTTTAGTTTTAGTTGGAATAATTGCTCTTGGTTCCTCTTTTCTTAATTTCACTATGGTAGCTTTAGTTGTTAGAAAAGAATTTCAATTTAAAAGAATTAATTTTCTAATTATTAAAAAAATGATATTTGAAGCAAAACCACTAATTTTAGTTTCGATTTTTGCAACTTTTACAAATTACTTCGGAAATTTCCTATTAGGATATGCATATGGAGTTGTAATCTATGCAGAATTTGCTTTTGTGAATTCAGTAATTATTAGTTTTTTGTTATTTATAAGTAATAGCATTACTGAGAATTACCAAACATTATACTCTATTTGGATAAAAGAAAATTCATATGAGAAAATTAGAAGGTTTGCCAATAAACTTGAAAAATTTTCTTCTATTTTCTTTGGATTAATTTTAACTGGAACTTTATTAAACGCAAAAATTGCATTAAAATTATTCCTTCCGAATTATATTAATTCCTTAATTTATATCCAAATTCTTATTTTTGTGCCTTACATTGCCAGTATTTCTCGACCTTATGGAAAAATCCTTGTTCCTGCAGGAAAACAAAAAGAATTATCATTATTAACTTTTGTAAAACTAATAATACGATTAGTATTTTCATTAATATTAATCCCTCAGTCAATTTTTAGCATTAAAATGATTGGATTAGGAGTAATTGGAAATTGTATTGTAATATTGACTCCTTGGATTATTGATTTATTTTATTATCGGATTTATTTAAAAAAAACCTTCAATATTTTATTTTATACTCGGATTTTCGTTCATCTCTTGATAATAATTGTTATTCTAGGATTATCATATA
The DNA here is from genome assembly GCA_021498095.1 of Candidatus Harpocratesius repetitus. Lineage (GTDB taxonomy): Archaea > Asgardarchaeota > Lokiarchaeia > Sigyniarchaeales > Promethearchaeaceae > Harpocratesius > Harpocratesius repetitus. Next base: position 3,626,746 of record JAIZWK010000001.1, read on the forward strand.
TAATCAAAAAATTTATTATCGAGATATTAATTAGTTCTGATTTAATCATTTTATTTTTATCTTCCTTTATTCTAACAATTTTATATTTTGGAGGATTTATTATCACAAAAGAAATTACAAAATCAGATATTGATTTCATTAAAAAATTTATAAAAATTAAAAACTATAAAAATGCAATTAAGTCAGAATTTTAACAGACAGATATGACTAGATAAAAAATTATTAGATTACTTTACAAAATCAAAAATATGAAGAATAAATTAAAAAACTGCAAATTTCAAAGAAACTTTTTTCTTTTTTTTATTAAAAATTCTGCAATATCCCAGTCATATTGATCATCGATATCAATACTTCTCTCTTTTGGCATGATATAGGGGATACAATTACGACCAATGATTCTTCTTTCTTTTAGTAATAATTCAGTTTTAGTTAAATAAATTGCGGCACCGTTTCGAGCATATAGTGGTTCTAAATCTTGTCTTCTTTTAATTTTCGATTGTGAATTTATATAACCTTTTATATATTTCTTATTTTTTTTCATTATTTTTTCAGGATGATATATATGTGGTACTTCTACAACACTGACTAAAGAATCTGCTTGTGGATCATTTAGAATTAATTGAATTGAATTATCAATATCTTTTGCAGTTCTTAATGGAGAAGTTGGTTGTAATATCATTATATAATCGGGTCTATACTGCTCTTTATCATTAAGATAATGTAAAGCATGAATTACAACATCAATGGTTTTTGATTCGTCAGATGATAATGATACTGGTCTTTGGAATGGAGCTTCCATACCGCATGATTTGGAATAATTTATTATGTCTGGATCATCACTGGAAACAATGCATCTCGAAAGATATTTTGATTTTTCTACAGCATTAAAAGTATATTTTATAAGCGGTATTCCATTCAATGTTCGGATATTTTTTCGTAAAATCGTTTTTGATCCTCCACGTGCAGGAATTATACCCAAAATTTGTTTAATGTGCATTTATATCACTAAATTTTCTATAGAATTTTTTCTGAACATTCACATCAATATTTTCTAAAATTGAAACAATTTTTTTTGCAGCATTTCCAGTTCCATATATCGGATCTGAAGGATATTTTCCATGTTTTATCTGAGTAATAATTGCTTTCTTAATTTCATCTGAATTATATGAAACATCTATCACGTTTTTACCTCTCGCTCGGTCTGATTGTCTTGTGCCAATATTAACTACTGGAGTTCCTATAAAAGCACCTTCTCTAATTCCACTACTTGAATTTCCAATCAAACAAGCAGTTTTATCCATCAACCATATATATATATTTAAGGGTAAGTTTTTAAAGAAATGAAATTGCTTATCTAGCCCTCTTTCTCGAAATTTTCGAATTCCTCGAGAAATATGATCACTTCCTGCATCCACATTTGGCCAAAGCATAATTACTGGATAATTATATTCCTTCGAAACTTCAGAAACTGCGTTTAATGTATTTGTGATTTGTTGTTCTCCTAATCCAAATTCAGTAGTGACAGGATGTTGAGAAACTAATAAAAATCCATTATTAATGTCAAATATTGATCCAACACCATTTTTACGAATGATTTGGTTTATAATATCTTTATCATAATCAGTTTCTAAAATTTCTTTTATACTATCAATTCTAGGGCATCCAACATTAAAAACAAATTCTTCATTTTCTCCCATTTGAATAATTGTTTTTCTAGCAAGTTCATTTGCAGGAAAATGAACATGTGATATTTTTGTTATTGCATGTCGAATAATTTCATCTACAGTCCCAGAAAGTTCTCCTCCCATAGTATGCACGATAGGAATATTCATATAGAGAGCAGCAATAGCAGCTGTTAACATTTCAAATCGATCTCCAACAATTAAAAAAAAATCTGGAGAATATTTATGAAGTAAGCTTGGAAGTTCAATAAGACCCATGCCTGCAGATTTTGCCATTGTGATTAAATTCTCACCTTCAAAAATAGTATAAATCTTCTCATTAACCTTAAATCCATCTTCTTCAACAATTTTAATTACTTCACCAAATTTATCGAGAAGTGCTGAAGCACCTACAAAAAGAACCAAATTTAATTTCTCAGAATTCTTAATTTCACGCATAATTGATTTTAAACTTGAGTAATTTGCTCGACTTCCCAAAAATATACAAACATTTCGCTTTTTCAAAGTTATTCCTCTTCTTTCTATATTGGATTATGAAAATAGTCAAAAAATTGAAAATATTTTTCATTCTAAAAATGAGTATAATATTTGTTCATTGTGATTTATATCACATTTTAATTTTTTACCAATAATTTCATGGTATTTATCAGCTCTAATTCCATTACCTGGCTTTTTAAAATCCAAGTCTGAAATCTCAAGAATCTTGCCTTTTGGAAGATTTTTGGAAGCAACTATGCTTTTTTCAAATACTAGTTTCATTTGTTTATATTTTTCTAGATTATTTTTATCAACTGGATTTATTAGAACTTTTTCAATAAATCGAATTTCATCGATAAAAGATTTCATTTCATGAGGTTCAAAGGAAAATCTTGCATCTGCACCATACATTTTTTTTGATAATGTAAAGTGTTTCTCAAAGATAGTTGCCCCGGAATATAAAGCAGCAATAGCAGAGCTACTAGAAAGAGTATGATCAGAAAAACCAATGGGTATACCAGGATAGCGTTTTTTCATTTCTTGAATAACATTTATTCCGACTGATTCTGGTTGACAAGGATATTCTGAAGAACATTGAAAAATCATGCAAAGATTATTTTTTAATGCATTTACTGCCTGATCAATTTCATCCCAATTTGACATACCAGTAGAAAGTAAGACAGGAATTTGTTGTTTGTCAATATATTCTAAAAGAGGTAAATTAGTGGTTTCACCAGATGCTATCTTAAATCCATCAATTTTTAATTTAGTTAAAATTTCTGCTGCTTTTTGAGAGAAAGGAGATACAATAAAATCTAAACCTAAAGAATGAGTAAAATCACGCAATTTTTCCCATTCTAGATATGTAAAAGATGTTCGGTTAAAATATTCATATCGTTTTTCAATAGTAAAGTAAGGAGGGGTAGGAGCATCCGCCAGAGTCTCTGCTTCTGATATATGCATTTGAAATTTTACTGCATCAACACCCGATTTTGTAGCTTCTTCAATTAATCGAATAGCATTTCCAAAACTTCCATCATGATTCATTCCTATCTCAGCTATAATGTAACAATTTTTAGACTGTATTTTTTGAAGTAATTTATTCATTCTTACATAAATTAAAATCACCTAATATTAATTTTCATCTGTTTTTAAGCTAAATTATTTTCAAATTTGTTGATATCATAACAAGTGTTAGTATCTCTTACTATAGTAATCAAACTATTTATTATTTCAAAAATATGAAAGAATTGAATAAAAATATGTAAGAATAGAAATAAAATGATAAGAATTGAAGAAAATGATAAAAATTGAGATAAAAAATAAAAATGGTAAAGAATTTGCGAAAACAAATATTGAACTATAATATGATCACTTTAGGATGGAAATTTATTAGATAATAACATGAAATATAAATAGAATTAATAATTAATTAACCAATATTTGAAAATATGAACAGATTTAGAATTTATATTATTATAATAAGATGATTTGAATAAAATGACTCGTTTAAACTATTTCCGATTTGCCAAGAATTTTACACTCAATAATTTTTCCTTCAACCATATTTATAAGCCTTTAAACGCCCAGATTGAACTTACCTTAAAATGTAATGCTCAATGCGTATTTTGTTCCATTTGGCACCCTGATTTTCAAAAAGAATTGCAAGAGGAAATGAAAACGGATGAAGTCAAAAAAATAATTGATGATTTGCATGAACTTGGTGTTCAAGTTGTTAATTTTACAGGGGGCGAGCCAACTCTTCGGTCAGATCTGCCAGAGCTCATTTCATATGTAAAAAGCAGGGGAATGATGCCCACAGTAGCCAGTAATGGTTTATCGTTGTATAAATGGATAAAAAACGGTAAATTTAAAGACTTGGAGCTGATTATGGTTTCTTTAGATTGGCCTTTTCCAGAAAAGCACGATCTTTATCGGGGAATTCATATTTTTAAGCAGGCAGTTAAAGGTATTCGAGCAGCAGTGCTTGAACGAAAGACTGTGATTATATCAATGGTCGTTACCAAAGAAAATCTTCAATATATGGAAGAAATGAGCCGATTAGCAAAAAAATTGGGCGCGATGATTGAAATGTTACCATGCGAAAATATAATTAGAGAGCAAGATACTCCGCATGTGGTGGAAAATATCACATCATTTATTCCTGATTTACATAAATATGCGCAAGAAATCCGAAGATTGGTAAAAAAATATCCAAATATACTAACAGACACAATTACTGCAGATATTATTGAAGCAGGTGGATTTGGATATCAAAATATGCTTCACTGTGTTTCAGCCAGAGCCTTTTTGGTAATAAATTATAAAGGTGAAGTAGTATTTCCTTGTAAAATTCACCCCATTTTGCGCGTTAATGTAAAAAAGAAATCATTATATGATGTATATCATTCATATGAAGCAAAACAGATCATGGATATGAAGGATGGGTTTCCATTTTGCAAGGGGTGTCGATTAGGTTGTGCCATTGCCGCTTCAATACCTACCCGATGGGCGACTTTATACGAAAAATATATTCGGGCATTTATCAATGGTAATCTTTTTTAGATTTTTTAAAGTGATGAATATAATACAATAACTAAAATCAGAAAAATCGGAAAATCGGAAAAATCTAAAAACAATCAGTAATCAAATATAATAAAAAAATTTACAAGCGCTCTTTCCAACCCTTATCTTTTTTATATCTAAAATCCTCATTAACAGATTGTGTGTATGAAGAATCAGTTGTAGTTGTGTCAACAGATAAATCCTTCTTATAGGTTCCCATTCGATCATTAGGATCTGTATAAATAATATTAGATTGTAGAGCTCGTAATTTGTCATGAATAATTTCTTTTTTCTTTATTTTATCAGGGTTTAACTTTTTATAAATCATCTTAACAATCATGATTACAAACGCTGCAGCAAAAGAAACAAGTAAATAAAGCGAAAAGAGAGTTCGTCCAAAAATAAAGGTAAAGGGAAGATATTCATCATATCCACCATACAATAACCGCATTAATCCCCACATGGCAAAAAAGACAACAGATCTTATCATCATGGGTAAGAATTGTTTTTTGGACATTTCGCTTACTAATTTCATCATATCAGCATTTATTTGGGCAATTAATTGAGGATTATTTTCAGATTGAGCGATTCTTAATTGATCTTGTAAATCTTGTACCAACATTTGGGTTTGCATTTGAGATTCTGCAGAGACCGCATATCTGTGTGAAAACCATTGTGAAAACGCAACCATTAATAGTGAAATACCCACAATTTGCCAAACAACTTCCGGAGGTGCAATTGTCATTACTATCATAGATGTCAATTGTGCAGAAGATTTTAATTTTCTTTTTTTATTTGATAAAAGAATACCAGCTTTATATTAAATCGCGTATTGTATGCTTATATGAGAAAACAAGAGGAATCAACAGAAAAACATAAAATTAAAGAATTAAGTAATCATGTTTGGTTCCAATTAATCCTATACTTTTCTTTCGCAGTGTTAATGGTATTATTAAATATTGGAATTCAAAATTTTCATCTTAGAGTAATTTTTCCATGGCTACAACCTAAATTATCAACAATTCCCTTCTTTTATACATTCTATATCTCAACAGACCCATATAACATGCCTGAAATTGTCGGATCCATCTTGGCAGTGGGTATTACATATATTATTAAATTCTTCTTAGACAAATTCTTCGTTTTTCAGCAAAGATCAAATCAACTCAAAGAAACAGGAAAACAATTTACTCTCTATTTTCTTTTTGCAATTGTAACTACTCTTGAAAATCTCTTAATTCAATTTTTATTAGGAATTTGGACAAATATAAGCCTTGATTTCCGTATAATCATTGCATTAGCTTGTGGATATAGCACGAAATTCATATTGGATAAGAAATTTAGTTTTAAAAAAAGAGAACTGGGCAACCAAAGATAAAAAGTAAAAGAAAAACAATAGAGAAAAGAAGGATAAAAGAGAGAAGAAAGATAAAGTAGATAAAAAAGAACAATAATGGAGTAGAAAAAGGATTGAAAATGATTGAAAATGGTTGAAAATGGTTGAAAATGATTTCTAATTGGAAAAAGTTCGAAGCAAACAAAAAAATATTGTAAAAATAGAAGAAATCAAAAATCTCTCCTAAAAAAAAGATAATATTCTAAAATATGAAATAATGTGCTTTTTTATTTTATTTAAGATTTAACAATCTTTCCATGTTCCATTTCGATCAATCTTGTTCCGTATTTGACCAATCCCTTATCATGGGTAACAATACACATCGTAGTGCCCATCTCTTTATTCAATTGTTTTAGTAATTCCATAATCTGGCGGGCGGCTTCATTATCCAAGTTTCCTGTAGGTTCATCAGCAAATAATATCCGTGGTTTGTGAATAATAGCTCGAGCGATGGCAACTCTTTGTTTTTCTCCACCAGATAATTCCTTTGGAAGATTATCTTTACGATCAAGCAAATCAACTTTTCGTAGGGCAGAAATAGCTCGATCTTCAATTTCTTTGGATCGTAATACTCCAGGCCACAAAACAGCTTCAATATTTTCAATTGCGGTTAGATTCTCGATGAGATTAAAATCTTGAAATACAAAACCTATCTTTCTTCTTCGAATATTACTTAATCTTTCTTCTGTGGCTCGTTCGATTTTTTCTCCATCTACAATTACTGTTCCATCATCAGGGAGATCGAGCCCACTCATAACATTTAGCAATGTAGTTTTTCCACATCCTGTTGGACCCATAATGATAACAAATTCCCCGGCGTTTATTGTTAAGTTGACATCTGCTAAAGCTCGAATAATATTTCCCCGTAATCGGAACTCTTTTTGAATATTTTCCAATTTAATCATAATTTCTGGCATTTAATTCTCCTCCTTATTTTAAATTATTTTAAGATCCTTAATGCGACGATTGGTCGTAATTTTAATATTTTTGAATACATGACTAATATACCTAAAATTTGAGCCACAACAAACATTGCTAATGTAATCACTATCGGCCAAATACTAAGTAATGGGCGAGTTTTGATGCTGTAATCTTCTAATCCCGGAAAGTTAGAAGGTTGTGAGTAAAAATATGTAACTGCGGCTGTTGTATGAATTAATACTTCTGCAACTAAAATGAATGAAATTAATGTAACCCACATTAACTCACCAATAATTATTGTGCGAATATTGGCATTTGTATATCCAATACATTTTAATGTCGCAATTTCCCGTTTTCGATAATTTATAACAATCCAAGCGTACAAAATGGAAAGGATAAGCGTAGAAACAATTGATATGGCTAACATTAATATTTCTTGATTTGTTCGAGTAGCGGGATCGCCATAAATAAATGATTCAAAATTAGAAGCCATCCATGCCATAAGTACTGTATACATTAAAGTAAAGACAATAAATCGACGTCGGCTCCGCATTGCCATTTTTATTGATTTTCCTATTAGTCGTAATCCCATAATTTAATACACCGTTATTTATTCTTACTGAAATATCATTTACAATCATATATAATTTTGTGTTTACTTGATGATCTATATTCTTAAGGATTAGGAACTAAGAAGATCATATGGATTATGAAAAACTTGTTTTTGAACTAATGGATACTGAACCAGCAGTTTTTGGGGGCGCAGTTATCAATGCAAATAAAGAGTTAGTTTTCCAGACTGAAAACTGGGATTTACAGCAAGATATTGATTCTATTGTAAAAGCAATGGATGAAGCAAATAAGGATGATGGTAAAAATCCTGGAAGAATTCAGATTATGAATGTAACTTATATGATTGTAGAATTTACCCCAGAGCGGATTATTGCGACAAATGTCGCCCATAAAGGTCATGTCATAATTGCCATGCATGAAGGTTGGGGTTTAGTTACATATATCGATCCTTCAAAAGGACCCCGTGATGCTTTGTTCAATGTTCAGAGTTTTACCCGTCGTTTAAGCGAATAAGGTAAACTTACTTTTTTGAACTTTTTTTAAATTCATTTTTGATTTGTTAATTGAAGGTATTTTAAACTTCAAAGATTCGATGTTTTTCATTTCATCATCTTAATTCTCCCGACTCAAATCTAAAATATCCTTTCTTATTTTTTGTCGATTTTACCAAGGTGCCAAATTCAAGATATGTAAATCAAAAATTATGATAAAATCGGCATCAAATTGAAGAATTTATAAAGAGGATGGTAAATTTTTAATAAATTCTTTGAAAAAATCGAGTTCGACAAAAAAAGAATTGCGATATTTCAGATATAAGTCGGAAATATATGAATGATATTCAAAAAAGCGTTTAAATTGAAAAAGATAAAATATCCTCAATTATATGATATTTTTTTACTGACCAGGTTTGATCAAAAATTTTTTTGTTGTTGATAATTTTTTATCAATATTTCAATTCTTAATAAATAATAATACTACAGAATCTTTTAATAGAAAAAGAAAGAAAACTATTTTTAATGGAACAATCGTCTACTGCTTTCAACATTCAAAAGTCTGAGAAAAAAAAATATGAACGTCTTCTTTCTGTTGATATAGTAAGGGGAATTGCGATTTTTGGGGTTCTTTTTATTCATCCAATGATTTTTGGAACATGGTATACCGAAACTTTAGCTTTAGAAATTGTCCCTATATATGTTATTGCAATTTTTGCACCAATTATCTTAATGGGTACATGGGGTGGCGGATTTCCCCTGATCTCTGCAGTTGTCAACACATATAATATTTATCATAGATTAGAAATCGGATATTCTTATAAGGAAGCAGCAAAACCTGTCATAATTAATTCAACTTTTATTCTTTTAATATCACCTATAAAAAATCTACTTTTCAGCAGGACGTGGACAAATTCTTATCAAGAAGGAATGAATTATTCTATTTTAAGCAGATTGATGGAAGAAGGAGAATTGGCTTGGCCTGGTCCTGAAAAAATATTTCAAATAGGATCTTTACCATCAATTGCAATTAGCGGCTACATTACAGTATTAATTCTTTGGATTCTCTTTAAGAATGAAGGGAGAAATAAAGTAAAACGAAATGCAATAATATTGACCATAATCGGGATATTCTTAACATTCATTTCAAATCCATTAAACGAATTGTTAAATCCAATCATTATAGATTTATTTTTAAAGGGTGGAATTAGTCGATTTTTCGCCTTCATCCTTCGCTGGTTTTTTGGAGCCCAACTTTCTTACTTTCCCGTAGGAATTTATGGCTTTTTTGGAATAGTTGCTGGAATATTTCTTTCCGTTAGGGCACCACTTAAAAAAATTAAACGATATGGATACGGTTTAGGTTTATTTTACTTAGCCGCTTTTATCATAAGTTTGATAATTACAACAAATAAAGCACTTGCTCAAGGGAAAAATCCTATTTTTGTGATTTTAGATTATGAAGTATATCCACGCGAATTGTTATTTTTCAGCTTAGGATGCATGCTGATTCTTTTAGTATTTATGGTCAAACGCTATGAATATATTCCGCAAGAATTAAAAGTAAAAAGGGCGAAAAAATCACTATTTTTCAGAAGATTTGGAGTTGCAACTCTTACATTTTACGTTTTAGAACCTATTTTTAACAACAGTTTTGCGCTTCTCTTTCACACAATTTTTGGACCCAGAGAGGGTTTTGGAATTCAAGATCCGTTTATGACCAATTTTTGGGCAATATTATTATATGTATTCACATTTGAAAGTTTTTGGATATTGTTTTCATATTTTTGGTCAAAAACAGGGTATAAATACGGAGTCGAATATTGGATCATAAGAATTTCAAATCGTTTCCGAGAAACCAAATCAACTCGATTACAACTTTTTGATTATCAGCAAAATAAAGAGCCAATACTTGAAAATGCCAAAGAAAAATAATAATAAAGAAATTATAAAAAAAGGATAAAAGCAAAAATAAAAATTGGTTAAAAATAAGAATAAAAAGAGAGATAAACGCAATTTTAATTAAAATAAAAATCATACTTTTTTAAATTACTGTTAAAAGCGGGCGTAAAAGGACTATTACCAAGATTAATACCACAATTAGCGGAATTAAAATTAGTACAATTCGAAGCTGCTGCCTCCAACCCCACCGATTTATTCCTTTTAAAATTTTCTCTATATTGCGTTGACGTTTTCGACTTACCCGCTCCCATCTATTTTGAGCTTGATTCAAATTAGTGTGAAATTTATCCCGTTTTTCTGCTTTCTTTTGATATAACGCGCTCTTCATAGCGATGAAATTCTCATTCAATTTCTGATTGGCAGCTTCAAATTCTTGCATTTCTTGTTGAAATTTTGCTTCTAAACGTTCTTCCCGCCGTTTAATTCGTTCAAGTCTTCTTTGCTGAGCAGCTTTTTTCCGCTTTCGTAAACGTTCTAATCTTCTTAAATGATTCTGTCGAATATCATCTTCAAATTGTTGCAGGGTTTTTTCAGTGTTTAGTATAAAATCTTGCCATCCACGTGCGATTTTCATTGGCAGAGGCAATTCTTTCTCAAGTTTTGCTTTTTCTTCAGGAGATATGGAAGAAAAATCGTAATCTTTGCTAATAATATTCTCATTATTACTGTTATTATTTGATGAAGATTCTGGATTACTTTGATTATTATTTGAAGAAAAAAATTGATCAACTTCATTTTCAAGATTATACAAGTCTTTTACAATATCTCGTGTAATTCGTTTTCTCTTTTTCTGTGCGACCATGTTTATCACCTATATCAAACCTAAAGGAATAAATGATTCATTATTTGAAATTAAATCAAAAAGATTTACTCCAAGACCTTTGAAAATATAGAAAATAGCCATAAGGACAAGAAAGATACCTACAATCCATGCTAATAAGCTAATATAACCTCGCCACCATAATCGGTTTGAAAATTTAACAAAGCGTTCAGTTTGTCGGCGTTGACGACGAATAAATCTTTCCCAATTTTGTTGACGTATCTGTTGCGTTTCTGAAATATACTCTTTCTGCATTTGGACAGCCATCTGGCGACGAGCTTTACGAGCAGCTCTGCGTTTTATCCGTAAAGCACGACGATGTTCCCTAATTTTTTGCTGTAATTCCCGATTTTCCTGCAGAATTGCTTCATTTTGGAGACGTGCTTCTTGTAATGTTTTTTTCTCGATCTGTCGAACCAGCTGCCGCTTTTCTCGGCGACTTTGCTCTATTTCATTCAACTTCTGCTTAAATTCTTCTTGTTGATGTTCAAAAAAGGCTTTAATTCGCCGTCGATCCCGTTCTTGGCGTTGAAGGAGGCGTTTATGACGACGTTCAAATACTTTTTTATTTTTAACCCTTTTTTCTAAGCGCTTTTCTTCCTGTAAAAATCTTTCTTCTTGCGCTTGCTCTAAGGAATTTTGAGTACTTTGTGAGAATTGAAGCCAAGCTTTATTTATTTCATTTTCTGATGATTCTTTTTGAGAAGATTGAAACGGTTGCTTTATATCTTGGGATTGAGATTTAGAATTTTTAAAAATTTGAATATTTAAATTTTTAAAAGGATTGATAGCATCTACAAATTCTTCGAAATCTTGACCAATTTTTTCAAAATCAATTATTTTCTTTTTCTCTTCAGGCATTTTTCCATTCACATTTTCTATATTAGACTTAATTGGTTTCTTTTTTCTGCAGTATTTCATTTTTAAGTGTTGTCAATTTAACAATTTTGAAAACTAATATAAAGATCGCCCTTATTTTCAAGATAGATTTGTATTTATTTATGATTTGTGAATTCCAATTATTATTCTAGAATTTTGACAATTATTATAGAATTTAGATCATAACTTCTATAATCATAGTGTCATTATTATTTGATTTTGTGCCTTTAGCATATCTTCTAAAATTAAATCCATAGCTTCTCTAATGTCATTTGAAGAAGTAGGAATACTTCGTTTAGCATTGACGCTTGCTAACAACACTTCACTTAATCCACGAATTATCATATCAGGAGAATACCAAGGACGTTTTGAAGCCCACCACTGTTGACATGAATGAATTCCGCGATCCAAAAAGTTACGTGCATTATCAAATAATTGCTGTTGCTCTTTATTCATACTAACTTTGTATTTTTGAGCAAGATGAACTGTGGTAAGTGCATACATGATAAATCGATGTTGTTCCAAATGAAGTTTGTTGTTAGGATCAAACCATAATGGAAATGGAACTTTTCGTTCAAGGTCGTATGGCATTGTGCTCCAACTAGATGCACGGGGTATTTGTTTATATCTAACAGGAAACTTTTGTATAATTTCAGAAACTGTGCATAATTTAATATCATCACGATGGGGTAATGAATCAAACAACGGATTTAGGAAATTCTTGATGGCGTGTTTCACGTGATGTCCGAATGTTTCTCCATCCATGGCTAAAATTACGTAATAATCATGATCTTGATTTTTATATTTTAATCGTTGTGCGAAGGTTTCCACGGTGTTAACTTTATCGAAAGCACAATCTATTGAAATTAGATCATCTCGAAATACTAACTTTAATCCGGTTTTTTCATGTTCTGAAATAAAGGTCGAAGGAAATTCATTAAGACTATTTGCAATTCCTGAGCTAATTACCCACTCAAAACCAGATTTCTTTATTGCTGGGAAAATTTCTTCACTTATTGCCATTTCTGGTGGAAAAAATCCTTTAGGTTGATAGACAGAACCGAAATACTGCCGATTTGTTTTTGTATTCAGCTGAATTTGACGAATGACCTCAGGTTCTGGAATAAGTGGCAATAATGGATGAAACTTTCCTGAACCTGTAAAATCAATTTGATCACGAGAAGCCAATGTTGCGATTCCTTCAATAATATCTCTAAAACCATAATCATCCAATTGTTCTGTGAGGGTTGCGTTAATATTTAAAGTGATTTTTGCTTCAGGGTGTTCTCGTAAGGCATCTAAGATCGGGCGATAAGATTCTTTTACAATCTGCTTAATTACTGGAGCGATTTGCACGGGAGGTTGATAGATATGTAAGAGAAAAGCAAAATATACTGTCATTGTTTTATACCTTTATCTAATATGAAAATCTTAACTATTAATCTTTTGCGAAGTTTGTCTACTTCAAGAAAAAGGGGATTCAAATTTTTTTTATCTTCAAAAAAATTTGATAAGAAGTAATAAAAAACAAAAAAGAATTAAAATCAAGATGAAATTGGAAAGAAATCATTCATTGCTTGAAAAATGCGTTTGAAACATTCTTCAATTTGGTTTGCAGCGACAGAACAGAATGCAAATCTGATACCATTAACCTTTTCTTCCAAGTTTTCATTAGGAAATGTACCAACTTTATATTTTACTACAAGATGATCAGCAAATGTAGTGGCAGAAACACCATTCAAATTCAAAAATACAAAAAATCCACCTGCTGCAGGATCAATGCTAATATTTGGATGAGAAAAGGCATTAAACGCTCGAATTGTTTCTTCATAGCGGATTTTCAACAATTCATGAATTTTATTTTGATCTTCAAGGAGCTTAACGAATCCATCTTTCAAATATTCCACTAATATTTCTTGAATGAAATGATTTGAATTACTTATTGTGGAACGAATCATCCCTTGAAGTTTATTTTCCCATTCTTTTCGAAAAGCAGGCAATTCTTCAGGTTTTATCCAAGAAGAATGTATGCCTAAAGTAATACAAGCAATTCTTCCACCATACATTAACATCTCCTTTGAAGCGCCATCCAATTTTATTGGAATTAGAAGATGGTGTCGATTTACCAACATGTAGAATAGGGAATTTGAAATCACAGCATTATTAAAAACAAACCCTTCATAAGCATCATCACATAAGATAATAATTGGTTTTTGTAGTCTCTCACAAGCATCTACAAGTGATTCAACAATATTACGAGCTTCTAATGTCGTTGGACAATATCCTGTAGGATTATTTGGAAAGTTAAGTATTAGTACAATTTTATCTTGTATTTTCGCACATTTTTCAATAGCTTCAATCATTCCGCTTAAATTAAACTCTTTTCCTTTAAAAAAATCAAATAATGATAGTTTGAGACCGTTCTGATATTTCAAAACAGCATCATAATTTCCCCAACGTTTGTTAGGACAAACAATAGATTCTCCTGGATTTAAAAACATGCGAGTGGTAAGAAAAATAGCATTTGTTATTCCATTGCAAATCTGAGGTTTTGTAATTAAATCATGAAGCAATATTGGTGGATATGGCATGTTTCTAGCCATTTCACCTTTTTTAATCACCCATGCTTCCCATAGATCGCGAAAAGCAGATACGCCTGCAACAGGTGCATAAGACGCAACACGTTCAGGCTCAATATTCAGATATTTCTGCAATCCAGGCATTGAATATACAATTTTCTTGTCTCGACCCGTTGGAATCATATCAGTTTCGATTCCAAAGGCGCTACCTATAGTTGCATTATATTCACCTTCTGTTTTGGCGCGATTAGCCCAATAGAAGATCCCATTTGGATGGAAAATACGTTTTCCAACGTCAGAAAAACTTTCAAAGACAGGGGTTTGTTGTAAAAGCGGAAAATTCATGATTATCAACAATGTAACCCAATAATGAAATGCCGCATTTAAATTCATTTACAAGTAAACGTTTAATCGAGTGAACATATTTGAATCAGCCCTCAAATATCCCATCCAAATATTCTTTCTTAAAAATATCTAATTTTAATAGATTTTTGGAAATTGCGATGACAACATTTATAAAAGTTCTTCGAGAAATGAGGATCACTCATAGGGAGTGTTATTCAGTATGACCGAAAGAAATGAAGAATATTTCAAGCAATTTATTGGGTATGAATTTGGACCCGATAAATATCGCGTTAAAGGAAAGAATTTATCCGCCTACAGTGCTGCGATCGGAGATAAAAATCCGAAATTCTACGTAGAAAAAACAGAAGGTGAAGAAAAACCAGATTATTCGAATATTGTAGCTCATCCCGCTTATGCTGCTACATACACTATTCCGGGTTTGTTAATGCAATTAACTGAAGTAAAAGATAAAGATGGAAATAAATTGGTTAAAAATATTGGCAAGTTACTACATACTTCACAAGAATATGATTATGATGGTTGCGATCCTTTAACTCCTGCCGATAAAAAAGTATATACTGTGGGAAAAATCGTAAATCTATTTTTAAAGAAAGATAAACTTTGGGTAGAATTATTGTTTACTTCCACCAATGCAGATAAAACGAAAACATTTTGTAGAACAACCGTAAAAGGGTTGTTACGTAAAGGAGGCTTTTAAATGGTTGAAGTTGGAACACATATATTAAAAACAGATGGTCCTGTTACTCGAGAAATGATAAAAAAATATGCTAGTGCATCAGGAGACCGTAATCCAATTCATATCAACGATGAATTTGCTGAAAAAGTAGGATTAAATGGAGTAATTGCACATGGAATGCTCTCATTTGGATTCGGTGCTCATCATCTGAATGATTTTGCTGAAGAATTAAATGGACAATTGATTAACTTAGGTTGTGAAATGCGGGGGATGGTTCGTCCTGGTGATACAATATTGACTCATATCACAGTTAAAGCAATAAATGATAATATTTTGGAGATTGAGATGATTCAGAATTCGAAAATGCCCCTAAAATTGGAAAAAGCAGGCGAAAGAATTGAAACTTATGAAGGATTGGAGCGCGGATGGGTTAGTGAAAAGGAACAAGATCTGATAAAAACAGAAGAAACAGAAAATGGAACCCTAACCTATCGGGAAGCTTTAGTTAATAAAGGCTGGGCTAAAATCCGAATTTAAAAAATTAATTAAATGGTTTTTTTTTGAATATTTATTTTTTTATTCCTTTATTATTTTCAATTTTAATTCATTAATTTATGAGGTTATAGCAGAATTCGAAAAATTGAAGAAAATTCGGAAATCTTGCATCATTTATCCATAAACTCCAAATCTATCCCAATTTTAAAATTGTCGAAAAATCGTTTAAGAAAAATATATATAATTAAGTCAATAATTCAAGGAAAAATGATGGAAATGTGAAATTCTTGACCGCATTTAAGGGTTTAAAAATACCGACTAAAATTGTAATTGGATGCGCAGGAGTATTGTCGAAAATATTGGCCCAAAAGATAGAATTTGATTAAGATAAAAAAAATTGCTAGAGCCTCTTATATTCAGTTATTATTAAGCAACCATTTCCATAATGGTATATATTCTATAGTTTTGTTTTTCTTTTTGACGATCTGCTCTTCATCCCATGTAATCAATAGCATTTTTTCACATCCTAATTCTTCATTTGCTTTTAACAGCCCTTTTTCTTCGCGGGTTCGAGTTTTATTTGAATTAATCTTGTAAGAAACTTGAATAAGTTGGATTATCTTTGTTCCAAATTTGATTACAAAATCCACTTCATATTGTTCTGGAGATTTCCAATAATATATTTCAAAAGGACGCTCATGTTGAATTGATCGTCGTTTCAATTCTAAAAAGACTAAATTCTCAATTTGTCGAGTGATATTACTCTCTGTTCGGAAGCCAATTTTCGCATTAAGGCCTAAATCCACAGAATAAATTTTTCGTGGGGAACGATGTTGTGTCTTATAGCGTTTGCTGTAAATAGAAAGACTAAAGAAAAGATATGCTTTTTCTAAATAATCCAAGTATGTTGCAATTAAATTCTTGTTTATCCCTAAAGAACCAGCCAATCGAGAATATGTGTAATAACTTGCAGGAGTGCTTAAGAAATAGTATGCGATTTTTTCTAAATCATTTGGTTTATGGATTCTATAGCGATAAACAATGTCTTTCATCAGTATTGAGTCAAAAAGATCACGCAAATATCGTGGAGAATCATGATATTTGAAAACCTCGGGAAAACCTCCTGAGTCAAGATAATTCTTTAAATGATACATAATAGTTCCGATTTGTTCATCACTATAACCTTGAAAACTAAACTTTTTTAAGGATAAATACTCTTGAAAGCTAAAGGGAAAAAGGTCGTAACGAAGAAATCGGCCGGTTAGGTAGGTACTCAATTCTGAACTTAGCAATGATGAATTACTTCCTGTTATTAAGACTGTGTATTTACGACGGAGGAGTCTATTAACAAACATTTCCCATTTTGGTTGATTTTGTGGTTCGTCGAGTAAAAGAGTTGATACCTTTCCATAAATATGATGAACAGCAGTTAGAATTTCCTGAAATCCATCAGTTCCTAAATCTCCTAAACGTTCATCATCGAAATTGATATATCCATACTTAACATTTTCATCAGAATCATTAATATCGTTAGAGATGCTAGAATAAAGGAGTTGATGAGCAAATGTACTCTTCCCTGATCGACGTACTCCCATAATAATAATTGCGATCCCTCTTTCCAATGGCACTTGAAGTTGACGTGGAATGATTTGGTTGCTTAAGAATAATTCTTGAATTTCCTTTTTCTGATCTCGAAGAATCTTTTCAAACAATATGAAAACCCAATTAAATTAAGTGAATTCAAATATATAAATTTTGGCTAATAAATTGACTAAAAATTTAAAATTATGATTAGTAAATTAACTAAAATTTTAAAATTTTGGTTAGTATCATGACAATATTTTTAAAAATATGGCTAAGATAAAATTTAATATTTGATTTTTTTTCAAAATTTAAAAGTAACCAAAGCATATTTTTGTTAATAATAACTGTTTTTATAACGCAAGCACATTTTATTCTAAAAATATGCATCTATTTCATTAGAACGTTAAAAAGATATAGTATTTATCAATATTAAAAAAAAATAGAATTGTTATTTGCAAGATCCCATAAGAAATAAACCAAAAACAAAATTACAAAACTGAATGTTGTGATAACATAAGTTTTAGTATAAATTTTAAATTGATTTCTGGAAGAAGGGTGATTTTTCGATGAATTTTTATTTTCTACTCCATCTTTCATATCATTTATTTCTTGAGTGGATTTATTATAATCTACTGAATTATTTTTAAATACATTCAATTTTTGAGAAATTCTACTCTGAATCATGTTGAAAATAAGCACAGAAATCCAGATCATGAATGAAGCTTTTAGAGTCACCACTTGAGGCCAAAAAAAAAGTTCATAATCGACAAATATCCCTGCCATATACCACATCTGGGTAATATACCCGTCAAATATTGGTAAACAATTCAGAATAAATAAAAGCGCCTGTCTAGCAGGGATTGAAGCATGATTTTTTTCTAATAAGAAATAAGAGAGGTGATTTAAATATCCATATATGCCGATAAATAGCGCATAGAAACACCATTTATACAATTTTAGATAAAAACCTACGAAATAAATTTCGCTAAAAATAAAATCTAAGAACCATAACAATCCTAAACCGATAAAATATATTCCGATAATTATCCATTTCGGTAAATTCTCTAATGAGTACTTTTTTGTTGCTACTTTCTGGCTTTGTCCAATCTTAGTATCACGTGTTTTTATTGTCCAATACAACCCGATGCTAACCATATTTGCCAAGATAATTAAAATAAATACAGAATTATTTTCAGTAAACAGATTCCTTAACCATTTTCCCAGAAAGGATTCATTAGGATTAGAGATATTCCAAATTGGTTTAAGAAAAAGCCACCAAAGGCGCCAAAAATTCGGAAATTCTCCTTCTACTGCTGGAGCTGATATTTGCAGATAATCATATAAAGCAAGCATGTCGTCTGTAAAAAAAGGCAACGAGTTTCTCAATCGAATAGGTCCTTTATAAACAATAAAAATATAGAAGCTAAGGATTAACGTAAAGCTCACATAAGATATACAGATACCAAAAAGCCACTTCGCTGTCTGATAACCCCATTTCAGCAATTTTTTTGAGTTATTTTGAATATTTTTCATTTTTATTTCTCCTTTTGATTTAAAATTATATATTTTTTTCTTAAACGATGTTTCGACAAATTTAAAATTGGGATAGATTTGGGTTTTGTGGATAGTCGATGCAAGATTTTCGGATTTCCTTCAATTTTTTGAATTCTGCTATAACCTCTTATGAAGTTTTTTTGTTTTAAAAATAAAGGACATACAAATAATTTCGTATTTTTCATTAACAAAAAAAAAATATTGAAATATAAAAAACTTCAAATCATTAAAGTTTTGAGGGAGTATTCACTATTTTTTTGTATTTCCCTAAATAATCATGATTTTGCCACATCTTCTCTATATTTGTATCATGGAATTTTTTAATTTAACGTGGGGCTTCAAGAATATCAGGGAAGAATTCTTGCTTTTTGCACCAATCAAAGAAACGACAAAAATCTCCAAAAAATCGTTCAAAATGGTCATATCTAAAAATCAGCTTCAAGTTCTCAGCAATATCAGTGCTTAACTTGCGGATGATCATTTTACGGATATACAAGTCCTGAGTTTCAATCAATTGTGTAAAACATGCATTCTTTGCCTTACTCTCAATTTAGGGCAAACGGTTAAATACAAGCACAATTTCGACTACATTAAATGTAAAATCTTCCGCTGTAACACGATTGTTCTATATAATCTTAGAATAATCTTAGAATAAATTTCAAAATCATTTAATTATAAAGATTTGCGCGAAAACAATCGAATTTCGATTGGTTCAGTCCCGAAGTGCTTGAGTGTTATTAAAGATAATTCTATAAGTGCCAAATCTATAACTTAAAAGAACGAAGCTCGCTTAATGAAATAAGAAAGAATCTGATAAAAAGAGATTAAAAATAAAGAGAATCTGCATTATTATCATTAAAGTTCTTATATTAAATATAATGATTTAAAAATTCAAAGGTTGATTTCAATTAACTGTAAAAATTGAAGGATTAAAATTAAATATTTATTAATAGCTCATTAAGAATAGCAAATAGTATTTTAGAAAGATGAATTCATAATAAAAAAGAAAAAGATCAAATAAAAACAGAAGAAAGTAAAGAGCAAAAATAGAATAAGGGAATTATATTAGAAATAACGCTCAAAATAGAAAAGAAGTCTTTAAATATAGAGTCATTAATGGTTGAATTGTCACAAAAAATGATCCAAAACCTTTAACTCAGCGACGCATTACCGAAAGTGATTGAGATTGATGTATTTTTTCAAGAATTTAAAAAATGAGGTATATTAAATATGGTTAAAAAAATAGGTATTAACGGATTCGGGCGAATCGGAAGACTTTTTTTCCGATTAGCATGGAACAACCCTGAAATAGAAATAGTAGCAATAAATGATTTAACAGATACGAAAACTACCGCCACTTTGTTGAAATATGATACAGTTCATGGTAAGTTTCAGGGGGTTATTGAATCAAAAGAAAATTTGATTGTTGTTGATGGAAAAGAAATTCCTGTGTATGCAGAACGTGATCCCCTCAATATACCTTGGGAAAAACATGGTGTCGAAATTGTCTATGAATCTACAGGAGTATTTCGTAAACGTGAAGGATATTCAAAACACTTAAAGCATGAAGGAGTTCGAGTTGTTTTAGTTAGTGCTCCTGCTGATAAAGATATAGATTGCACGATCGTCTACGGAGTTAACAATGATGCCTATAAAAAAGGAGAACATGATGCAGTAAGCGCAGCGTCTTGCACAACCAATTGTTTAGCACCTGTAGTAAAAGTTTTGCATGATAAATGGGGTGTAAAGCGTGGAACTATGACAACTGTACATGCTTATACAAATGATCAACGTACTTTAGATTTCCCGCATAAAGACTTAAGACGTGCCCGAACTGCAGCATCAAACATTATTCCAACTTCAACAGGAGCTGCCAAAGCAATTGGGTTAGTTATTCCTGAATTGAATGGTAAACTTGATGGTATTGCTATTCGTGTACCCGTTCCTGATGGTTCTTTGGTAGATTTAACCGTTGAGTTAGAAAAACCAACAACAGCCAAAGAAATTAATGCTGCAATGAAAGCTGCTGCTGAAGGTGAATTGAAGGGAATTTTAGGATATACAGAAGATCCTATTGTTTCTTCAGATATAATTGGAATTACAGAAGGATCTTTGTTTGATGCAGGAATGACAAAAGTTATGAATGGAACTTTTGTGAAGATTCTATCCTGGTATGATAATGAAGCTTCCTTTACTAATCAGACAATTCGATTGATCAGTAAATTACTCTAAGTAACTACTTTATTTACATAAAACCTTTTTTTCTCTTATTTGTTTATGAGGTTCTAGTAGCATCTTTATTTTTGACTGAATTACCATTTTCATCTTTAGTTTTCCGACAATAATCAATTCTATCCAAGAATTATTTCAGTCGGCAAAAATGAACTTTAGAAAATATAATTATGGGTCGATTTTTGACTATTTTTAATCAAATTATAGTTGAACTTGATAAAAAAAGTTCTAAATTTCTGATCGACAAATTTCAAATTAGGATGGAATATTGATAAATGCGTAAATTATGCAGGATTTTTATTTTTTTATTAATCTATCAAATGTTGATAAAAGCTCTTATCTTTCAGTTACTATTCTTGATATTTATTGTAATAATGAAAGTGATTATTTTCCTTTTATTTATCAAAATTCTCAAAAATCCAATAGGTTAAATAATTGTCTGATGATAATTTATAGTGGATTAGAGAAATTCATGAGATGGTTAAATTTATGATAATACTAGAAGAAATCTGGTTTATTAATGATTATGGAATTTGCCTTTTTAATTATTCCATTGATAAAAAGATGGACCCAGAATTATTCAGCCCAATATTTACTGCAATCAACCAATTTGGGCAAAAAGCAGTAAAAAATTCAATCAATGAAATTTCCATGGGTAAAAATTATCTTTTGAGTTTGGATATCCCTGATTATAAATTAAAATTAGTTGGAAGGACCAGCCAAACTAAAAATCGGGAGATAATGGAAAAAATGCTAATTGAAATTGCTGAAAAATTTAAAAATCATTTTACTGTTGAAGAGATTGCTCAATATAAAGGACAGGTTGATCAATTTGCACCCTTTTCCCAGTTTATCACTGCATATTTCGATCAACAAGAACAGCTAATTCAAAATTTTAAATCCATTCTTTAATTAATACTTTGATTAGATCTTTATCCTATTTTTTAATTCATTCTCTAATATTAAGTTAAATTTTAATTTGATCCTTTCGGTTTTTTTCATTTTTTTGAAATACACTTAGTTTTGGAAATAAACAGCCTGTTGAACGTTGGTATTCAATATATTTTTCTCCAAAACGGCGTACTAAATCCGCTTCTTCAATTTTAATCATGATTGGAGTATAAATAATAATAAAAATCAACGAAATCAAAGTAGCAGTCCATGAATTAGTCATTAAGCCCATAATCACCCACATTGGAAATTCTCCAATCGTTTGTGGATGGCGAACGTATTTATAGATTCCAGTATATAGAGATGTATCTTCTGATGGAACCATGGTTTCTTTCCCTGCATCCCGCATTCCAATACTAAAAATTATTCCGAATGGAATCAACAATAAGATACCAGTTAATAACGCATGCCATAATTTAGGAAATATAGGAAAGAATAAATTTGGGATTGGAAAAATAGCCCATAATATTAAATTTATTAAAGTAATTGTTTCAAATATTGAGGCAATCTTCATAATATACTTTTTAACTATCCAAAAGATCCTAAACAAATTAAATTTATAAAAGATTCAATAAATAAATTTCCTGAACCATCAAAGCCAATGAAATTAGATCTTGATATTTAATGTGATTTTAAATGATTGAAATCTCTCCTTTAAAGCCAGATCATGATTTTAATGGATTTGATTGCGGAGAAAAATTAATTAATGATTTTCTGAAAAATGAATCAAGAAATCAGCAAAAATGGAATATTTCCAATATTTATGTAATTTATAAAGATAACAAGGTTATAGCTTATTCTGCATTGTTTTCTTGCCACTTTAGATACAAAAATGAAGAATTAAATAGAAAAGTGAGAATTCCAGGAATATGTATTGGTCAACTAGGTGTAGATAAAAAATATAAAAAGAATGGGTTAGGGAAATATTTAATTCAACATTCAATATCAGTCGCAAATAAAATAAGAAAACTAGTTGGTTGTAGAATAATTTATGTTGAAGCTTTAGAAAATGCGAAGAAATATTGGGAAAGATTCAATTTTAAAGAAATTGAAAAAAAAGGAAAAAATCAATTTAAAATGGTATTTGATATTAATTGTAATGATGAATAATTTTTATTAATAAATAGCAAAGAATAACATTTAAACCAATTTTATGTTGCTAAATTGAAGTTCAAGTGACAATTTACTCAGTGAAAAAAGTTATTCAGAAAGCGTGTTATTATCTTTCTCATTTCTCCTTTTTTTTACCCAATCTAATTTATCAACTATAACTATTTTTATAATGATTAACAATTTTTATTCATTAGAAGAAACTAATAATTATTACCGTGTTTTATATATCATTGAGAAATATGCCTGAAATTAACTTCACAAAAATCACTGATATGGATATCAAGAATAAGAAAATTTTGGTTCGTGTCGACATTAACTCTAGTATTGATTTAGAAAAGCACGAAATTCGAAGCGATCCACGTATAAAAGCAATCTTACCCGCTTTAGAGGCACTTAAAGAAGCAGCTGTAGTTTTAATCGCTCATCAAAGCCGATTTGGAAAACCAGATTGTATTGATTTAGATCTACACGCACAACGTTTAAACGAATATCTTGGCGGAAGAGTGAAATTTGTGCGAGATTTGTTCGGTGATGAAGCTATTGCTGCAATTAAAGCACTACAACCTGGAGAAATTTTATTATTAAATAATGTTAGACTCTGGAAAACCGAAACTGAAGTTAAAAGTATTGAAGAAGCTGAACAAACGGAACTTATAACCAAATTATCACCACTTTTTGATTATTTTGTCAATGATGCATTTGGAGCAGCTCATCGAGCCCATGTTTCGTTAATTGGTTGGCCAACGATTTGTGCAGGACCAACAGTAGAACGTGAACTAAAAATGGTGCAGAAACTCTTTAAACCGGAAAAACCTTCTGTGTGGTTAGTTGGGGGAGCGAAAGCATGGGATAAATTTCAAGCACTTTCCTTCAACTTAGAGAATGGAAGCATTGATAAAGCATTAGTTTGTGGCTTGACTGCAATTCTTATCTTAGAAGCTAAAGGAATTTCAATGGGGGATGCAAACAAGAAATTTATTGCAGATGATTTAGAAGCCCATAAAGATGAAATTCGTGCAGTCTATGAAAAATATGCGGATTCTATTGAATTACCTCTCGATTTGGCATATGAAGAAAATGGAATTAGAAAAGAAGCACCTACTAAAGAAGCAGGCGCATTAAATGTATCAACTGGAGATATAGGGCAAAAAACCATTGAAAAATATAAAACAATTCTTAAAGAAGCAAAAACAATTGTTGCCAACGGTCCCCCCGGAATTTTCGAAAATGAAAACTTTAAACAATCATCATTTGAAATCGTAGAAGCTATGGCTGCTGCTGCCGATGCAGGTGCATTTGTGGCAATTGGTGGAGGGGATATGGGAGCTGTGGCAGAAATGTCTGGATATGGAGACAAGATCACGATTTCAACTGGTGGTGGAGCATTACTAAAAATCCTGAGTGGTAAAGATTTACCATTATTACAAGTACTTCGAAATAAAATGCCAAAATAAGATTTAAAAATATATTATCAAATTAAGTTGTCATTATAATTGAGGATATTTTATCTTTTTTAATTTAAACGCTTTTTTGAATATCATTTATATATATCCGACTTAAATCTGAAATGTCGCAATTCTTTTTTTGTCGAACTCGATTTTTTCAAAGAATTTGTTAAATATTTACCATCCTGTTTATAAATTCTTCAATTTGAAGTCGATTCTATTAAAATTATTGATTTTCATACCTTGAATTTGGTACGTTGATAAAATCGACTTTTTCTTTACAAAAATTTTAATTATCGTAATTACATTGTAATTATATGGAAAAAATTAAAACGAAACTTATCCAGATTGGAAACTCTAAAGGGATTAGAATTCCCAAATATATTTTAGAAAGATTGAATCTCCATAATAAAATTGAACTGATTATCGATGAGAAAGCAATGCAAATACATATTAAATCAGATGAAACTCCAAGAAAAAAATGGGCAGAAAAATTTCAGCAAATGCACGAATCTGGGGATGATATGCTTTTAATCGATGATTCATTGGATTTGGAAGAATGGGATTGGTGAAAAATTATTCCAAAAATAAAAATTGAGCAATATTCAGTTTATCTTTTAAATTTAGATCCCTCAATTGGACATGAGATAAGAAAGACGCGGCCTTGTATAGTAATTTCACCAGATGAAATGAATCAATATCTACAAACGATTATTATTGCTCCAATGACAACAAAATCACACGCTTATCCAACCAGAATTAAATTAACGTTTGAGGGAAAAGTAGGATGGATTGTGCTTGATCAAATTCGGACTGTGGATAAAAAAAGAATAGTCAAGAAACTTGGAACAGTAGATGCCCAAATAATAAGCAAAATCAAAGAATTAATCAGAGAAATGTTCGTAGATTAGAACGCCGGATAATTAACAGATGAGGGAGATGTAGAAGTTTTAGATATTTCAAATGATGGAATTGTGAAAGTGGAATTACAAGGTCACTGTTGTGGATGTCCATATTCACGAATGACTTTAAAAAACAGGATAGAGCAAATTTTAAAGGAAAAAATTCCAGAAGTTAATGAAGTCATTAATGTATAGACTGAATTCTTTTTTACTTTTCATTACTTTTACCAAATTAATAAATTTATCTGAGATAGTCAACATGTGAATAAATTTCATCAAGATATATTTAAAAGTTATGCTGGATGATCAAACTTGTTCAGAATTTGATTTGTAGCGAAAAAGCTTATTCACCATAAGGATTAGATTCAATTAATTTGCTGTGATTCTATTCTTACACTTAATCAAATTCAATTTACTGAATTTATTTTGTGGAGATCGATTCAAATGTCATGGAAAGATAACGTTACTCTGGTAATCAATCAATTACGCCCCAGTTTACAAGCAGATGGGGGAGATGTAGAAGTTTTAGATATTTCAGATGATGGAATTGTGAAAGTGGAATTACAAGGTCACTGTCGTGGATGTCCATATTCACAAATGACTTTAAAAAACGGGATAGAGCAAATTTTAAAGGAAAAAATTCCAGAAGTTAAAGAAGTCATTAACGTATAGACTTAATTCTTTTTTATTTTTGATAATAAAATTATATTAAGAAATATTTTCATTACTTTAAGGAAGTTCCCATCCGATAAATTCGCGCTCATATACGGTTTGTAAATATCGGAATAATGGTTCTTTTTCAAATGCCAATTTTTTATTTATAATGGTCATTAAAATATTTCTCCAATAAATTCTGTTTTTTCTCAAATTATTTTTCTAAAATTTGTTTTTTAATCTTCTCAAAAATTTCATTTCCTCTTGAAAAGGGACATACTTTTACGCAAATGCTGCAACCTTGCATTTTATTAAATTGTGGATGGCATTTAATGGGATCTAAACAGCGGGATAATTTTCCTATTGTTTCAACATTAGTTTTATATACAGATTTTGTTTCTTGAATTGCATCCGGTGGGCAATATTTTTGACATAATTTACAAATCCTACAATATTTTTCAATCCAAGAATGTTCAGTTGAATCTGTATATGCAAATACAGGATGTTCAATATAAATGGGAGCAATACGCTGACGTTGTCCAAATTCAGGAGTGATCAGAAGTCCGTTCATTCCTTGCCATCCTAACCCTGCTTTTGCCGCTAAAGGCACGTATGAAACCAATCCACCAAGAGGATGGTTAGGCTGACAGCGAATACCATGTTTTCGCAACCATTTAGCAATATCTAATACAGCTTTACCTAAGTGATTATACACACGGATTGTTTCAAATCCTGCTTTAGCGCGTGGTGCAGTATCAATTCGATCTTTTTTCATCTCTTCGATTAATACTAAAGCATAAGGAAAAAGGATATGGCGTCCTTTTATGATTAATTCACGGGGAACCCGAGTAAACCCTATTCGATAAATTCCCCATCTATTTTTAGCGTATAAGAGTAATTTTTCCCACAAATTATCAGAATTATGGTGGAGATCTTGCTTACTATTATCATTAATGGATTTTATGGAAATATTTGGTTTTAATGTCTGAAATTGCTTATATACACCATATGCAGTGCCGAAAATTTGAGGTACAGTAATAATTTGGGACCATAAATCATTCCAACCAAATTTATCAGTCATATTTTCCATGACGTTCAAATATTTAATACGGTCTAGTGGATTATTAAGTAGTAAATTTCGTATTTTTAAAAATCCGAATTCAGGAGAATCTTCGCAGGATTTAACAATATTGGGCATATCTCGTGTTTTTTCTAAGAAATTAAGAGTAAGTGGATTAGCTGCAGGAAAACGCAAGGATTTTATTGTTTTTTCCAGTTTTTTCAAACCAAAATCGGACATAAGTAATTATTTATTTTAATCTGGATAAATTTAAAATTTTTAGCACTGCTCTGATTCCATCTTTATTTTTATAATTGTAAAATATAAAATCCTTATAGCAATGATATTTTTTCTTAATGATACTTATTATTTCATATACATAATAATAACTGAATAATTCATCTATTTTTTCTTACAATGAACGAGCAATCTCGACAACAATTTAAGATGATAGTAGTCGCGACTGAAAATGGACTCCCATTAGTGTCTGTGAAATTAGATAAGAATTTAAAAGAAGAATACCTCACACCATTTTTTTCATCAATTCATCAATATTCAGATCTTGGTGGTCTGCAGAGTCATCAAACAAATGTGATTATTAATGATTATGAAATTGTGATAAATCGAAAAGATGGATTAATGTTGATTGGTGTGTTTGACAAGGATATGAAAAAACTCTCAATTATGCAAGATAACATGTATAAAGTTCTTACATTATTTAAAAAAATGTATCAAGAAGAACTTGAAGCGATCCAAGAAAATAAACCAGTAGATATGAAAATTTTTAAGAAATTTGAATTTTTGATTGAAAACGCTATGCAAACGTACATTCAACAACTAAAAGAAGATGAAGAAAATCGTGATAAAGGAATATTTACTAAACTTATAAGTTTATTTAAAAAGAAGCCAGAATAATATTTTTCTCAATATTCATAATTGATCTTTTAAAATAAAAAAAGTATCTAAGAAATATTAACTAACTAAATATTTCTTAGAGCGCCCTCTATAAAACGAAGATAACATTTCAGCAATTACTTTTATTAATTCATCTTGTTGAGTTATCGTACAAACCATTTCATCCAATTTTTCGGTAACTGGCCCATAAAAAGCTTCTTCTTGATCGCGGTTAGCACCAAATACATTAACAGGAAAATCAGGAACTTCCCGTAAATCAATGTTATCCATTTCAACCAATTTTTTTGCTAAATCTTTATCAGTAATCTTGCAGGCAATTGTAACTTTTTGTCTCATTTTTGTTTGTTCAATGGCTTTCACAGGAAGTAAACTCATATCAGGAACGACAATTAAACAATGGAGTTTGGTTCGTCTCACCATAGCATCCAAAAATGTCATGATCGATTGTTTTGTAACTATCTGCCATGTTCCTTCAGCTTTTAATAATTCCATTTCCTTTACATCTTCCCAAACACCTTCGAATTGTTTGCGATACGTATCACTGATTTCGATAGCAGACTTAATAGGTTCATAAATTACTTTTTCAATTGTATCAACGGCTTTAAAGAATTTTTTACCTGTATTTTCGTATTCATTAAGAGATTTTTCTCCAATCGTATCGGATACTGTCAAAAACCCAGTATTCAAAGATTTGATTGAATCTTGTAAGTTTGACTTGTGAGTTTTTGCAGTTTCAATAAACCCATCTGTTACAGATTTAACTGAATTTATAATAGATTTTTCTGTAGAAGATAGAGTAGCATGAGAATTAGTTTCAATATCTTTGGAGATTTTGGTTATATTCCCCGCTAAAGTCGAAGAAAGAGACTCAATGGATTTTTTATTTTCTTCATTTCCTCTCTCAATAGCTCTAATGCTCTGATTAATGGTTTCAGTTATTTTTTCTTTAATTTCATTTGTCGCAGAGGTATTTTTCTGAACACTTGCTTCAATAGTTGCAGCAATTTCTCTTTTCATTGTTTTAGTTCCATCTAAAAGTGTTGAACCAAATGAATCAACATTCTTCTTTAATGTTTTAGTGTTACTGCTCTTTATCTTAGAAATCGATGAATTTAGTGATTTCGAAATGCCGTTAATCTCCTTATTTATACCAGTAACAGAATTAACAATATTATTTTCAAATGAACTTACTTCATTTTGAATATTTTTAGTGAATGATTCAATAATACTTTGAAATTCAGTTCTAAATTCCGTTAGAAAGGATTTTTGGGATTCAGAAAATTGTGAATGAATAGTTTGATTCATTAATTCCATACCTGATAAAATTTCGCTACTATTCTTATTAGAAACGTCGATAAGTCGATCTGATTCTTTAATAATATTTTCAGTAAAACTAGTTAAATTCTGTTCAATTTCTGTTAATAATTTTCTTGATTCTTCAATCAGAGTTGTGTTAAATGTCGTAGCGGTTTCATTTACAGTAGTCATTAATTTACTTATTTTTTCGTTAAGTTTTTCTTTTACTACATTTATTGTGGATTTTAAAGAATTTTTACGTTGTTCGCTAACTTCTTTAATTTTTAAAACCAAATTATCCAATTCTTCACTTAAGATCTCTATATTTGAATCAAATTCGTTAGAAATGGTCGATTTTTGCTCAGTAATTTGGGTTTCAAAATCTTTAACTCCAGTTTGCAATGTGTTATCCAAATTTGATGTGTTTTGGTTAATATTTTCTTTAAAAGAATTTTGAAGAGTTTCTACGCTTGAAGATATTTGAGATTTTGCTGTATCGATATTTTCTGATAGTGAATTATTACGTTCTTTTAATTGATTCTCTATTGAAGCATGTTGTTCAGTCAAAAGTTCTTGAATCTTACTTAGATTTGTATTAACTTTTTGTTCTATATTCTCAATAGTTTTTCTTGAAGTTTCAGTTATATGATTAATGACAGAATCTTTTTGATTAAAAACTTCAGATTTTAATCCATTAAATGCAGCATCAATTGTTGCAGTACTTTCTTTCGCCATTTTTTCTGAAGCAACATGACTTTCTTGCTCAATTTTATCAAAACTATTTACTGCCTGTTGGTGCCACAAATCCATACTTTTATTGATTTTGTTAACATTCTCTGAATGTTGTCTTAAAATCGATTCTGAAGCAGAATATATAGAATCTTTATAATTTATTTTACTTTCTTCAAAATGCTGCTCCATTTTTGATTCATTTTCATTTAATCCGTTAACTAGTGAGATTTTATTTTGCTCAGAAGATTGTAATGTCTCTTCCTTATTCTTAGAAATCTCAGTAATCGATTCTTCAGATAATTTGTTAAGATCGGAAGTAATTTTTGTTGTTATTTCCGAAATATTTGATTCAATTGTTGAAATACTTGATTGTTTTTGAGATTTTATTTCTTCTAAAGTTGAATTTATTGAATTGTTAATTGAATCTAATTGTGTATCTGTGAGGGAGTTAATTTCTTGTTTGTTATCTCTAACTATGTCTCCAATATTTTTCTTAACTGAATCCATAGTAGATTTTGTGGAATCTCTTAAATCTTCTATTCCTTTTTCAACATATTTCCGATTTTTCATCATTTGTTGGACAAGTTCTTCTAATTGCTTGGTAAATCCTTCAAATGGCGCAATTGCAAAATATACATCAACTAAACCCTTAGCTTTTGGTATTTTTTGAGCTAAACCACGTTCGACAAATTGATCAAGAATTTCCTTAATTTTGTCGTATTCAGTTTGTTGTTCTAAATTTTTATAGGCACAAACTTCTCCGATTGTTAATTTTCCTTTAATTAACAAGAGCTCATAACATGATGCTTGAAGTTCATCTAACTGTAATTGCGCTTTAGCAATTTCAACAAAATTTTTCATTTCGATTTTTACACCATTTCTTTTTATGTAATTTTTTCTTTGATCGTCTTCATACTTATTTTTTTGGGTTCATTTACCCAAAGAATAGTAAAATATGATAAATCATTAAAAAAAATGTAAAAGATCAAATTCTATTAAAAATAATTAAATATTAGAAAAAGAAGAATTAAAATGGGCCCACTCGGGCTCGAACCGAGGACCTCCTGCACGTCAAGCAGGCGTATATGCCAGAAATTCAAAGAATTTCTTATAACCACTATACTATGAGCCCAAATTGAAAACAGTTAATGTACTCAAGATCCAATGGAATAAAAATATTTTGGGTTGATTCTATTTTCGTTCGCGTAAGATGGGAATCTCTAAAGAACAATCAACACATTCTAAAATACCAATTCGCACTAAAAAATGTTGTATACTCAAACACATTTCGGAGTCAAAATCTTCATACAAAGCACGATTGGTGCGTTTTGCCTTAATTAATGATTGATATTGAGTAAAAAATTTTTCCAGACATTTTTCTGATTCTTCATCTAAATGATCTTGAACCATATGAGCTCTAAAAAGCACAAAAAAGATTAAATCGAATCGAGTCACGACACTCATTTCAATTTCCAGCCCTTGAATTAATATTCGATCAATTTTTCCTAAGTTTTCTTCTCCAAACATTGAGAGGGCGGAGATAAATTGAGAAATTAAATCCATATTCAAAGATTTATCAATCTGAATACTATATAATATATCCCCACCAACTCGTGAAATTCCAATAGCCAATATATATTTTCGAAGTAAGTTTTCAACTAATTCATTCCGACAAAATTTAGGCGCAATGGTACCTCGAATGGAAGAAGAATCTGGTAAGGCAGTAGTATTTTGAGGGGAATGGGATGAATTTTGTGATGATTTTTTTTGTAAAATTTGTTGATCATTTTGTTGTGAAATTTGTGATAAAGGTAAATGAAAAAGATTTGATAAAAACGTAGATCTAAGACCATTTATACTAAATAATTGATTTTGAATGTATGTTTTTGATTGTGGAAGATAAAGAACCGGGGGATAGATTTTACATGGTTGTTTCTGACAATGAACATTAATATATAATGGATCTTGAATAATTTGCATAAGAATGGCAGGATCTTCTAAAGATTTTTCTTTAAATGGTATTGTATGTGATTGTAACCATTGTTTTAATTCGGAGCACCGATGACAATTTGATTTGGTATATAACACCACGGTTGCCATTCCATTCCCCACACCATTAAAGAAATTCCACCTATTTAATACTTAATTTATTCTTTTTGTACGTAACTGAGCAATTCTTTTCGAATATTATTAAAAGCTAAACTTGTGCGATCGCGTGGATGAGCTAGATCAATTCGAACTTCTCGGGTTATACTTGCAGGATTTGAGCTTAATACAATTACCCTTTTACTCAAAAAGGTTGCCTCATCTATATTGTGAGTAACAAAAACGATCGTTAGATTTTGTTTCTTCCATATATCAAGAAGATCTCTCTGCAGGGCATTTCGAGTTTGTGAATCAAGTGCTGAAAAGGGTTCATCCATAACAATAAGATTGCTAGTAGGATTAATTGCAATAGCCCGACAGATGGCAATTTTTTGTTGCATTCCTCCAGAAATCTCTTTTGGTAAATAATCTTTATATTCTCGCATCCCAACTAAATCTAATAACCGTGAAACAACAACATCTTGCTCTTTTTTGGGAATATTTTTAATATTCAAACCAAACCGAATATTTTGTTCAATAGTCAACCACGGAAATAAGGAAAACTCTTGTGGAATATAACCGACTTTTCCTAAACTATTTAAGGATTTATACTGTCTCTGTCTATTTTCCAAAGAATTTTTTTGCGTAGATTTATTTGGATTAAGTGAATATTGATTATATTCAGAAGATTCAGAAGAATTGGAAAGATATAAGATTTTTCCGTCAAATTTCTGATCAAATCCTGCCAGAATTCGTAATAAAGTGGTTTTCCCACAACCACTTGGACCAATTATTGAAAGAAAATCCTGATCTTCGATTTTAAACAGAATATTTTTTAATACCAGGTTTTCTGAATGATTTGGTCGAGAGAAGGATTTCGATTTAATATCTATTGTAAACATTTTGAACACACAGGTTAGTTTTCTGAATTATATTTCCAAGCCAATGAATACTTCTCAATTAAAAAAAAGATAAAATTGATCAACAAACCCACAATAGCAATCATAAGCATACCTGCAACCATATGTGAGTAATAACCAATATTTTTCATATAATTTATAAAATAACCAATACCTGCACCAGATATACCCATCATTTCAGCAGCAATCACACACATCCAACCAACACCTACAGCAACTTTTGTACCTGTTAGCATATTGGGAGTTATTGAAGGAAGAATTACATTCCAAATAACTTGAATTTTATTTGCTCCTAAAGATCGTGCAACATCTTGATAAACAACATTACTTTGTCTTACTCCATCATATACATTTTGAAAAAGTGGAAAAAACGCACCGATAAAAATAATAAATGCATTAGAAGTAGTTGTTAATCCAAAAGTAATGATCGCAAAAGGGATCCATGCAATTGGAGGAATAGGGCGAATCATCTCAATAATTGGTTGAAAAATATGATCTAAAAATGGTGTGAGTGCCAAAACAATTCCAAGTGGAACTGCAATAATCCAAGCATAAAAAACACCAATAAATACTCGAATAAGACTTGCAATTACATGAGTTAGAAGAGTTTGGCCATCTATTGGAGTATAAAGCAAAAGAAAGAATGATTTGAACGCTTCATGAGGATATGGAACAACTCGTGTTCCTTGAGTAAATAATTGAAGAATAATAACAAAGAAATACCATGAAGCAATAAATATTACGAATCCTGCGATATAATATAAAATAATCTTGAATTTACTACGATTTTTTAGTTTCATTCCTTAAAACTTCCAGTTATTTTTCATTCGTTTTATCGTTTTGTGTGATTATCATATAAAAACTTTCGTTTCGAAGCGAGATTTGGCAATGACAATTAATTGGGGGTTTCTCCAGCACAGTTTTAAAATATTCACTCCAATAAATTCCATATGTTTTTTGATTAAAATGATAAAAAAACGTTATTTCAAATTTCTTTGCATAAAATTCATCCGATTCGGTTTCATCTTGTGCTTTTATCTGAACCTTCCAAAAATAATTTCCTGCAATCCATATTTGCTTAATCGCGATAAGGATCTCATAAAGAGTTAAGCGATTAATCGGTCTATTATCATAAAACCATTCAATTAGTTCAATACAATTGTTGTTTTCTTGAGGTTCAGTTGGAATCTTATCGATATAGGAAAGAAAAGTAGTTCGTCCTACAGCTAACATATTGAAATCTGATCGCATTAAGTGCCAAAGTTGATATTCATCTAAATTACTTTTTTTTAAATCATCTAGCATATGTACACGAATTTTTAAGAGTTTTAAAGCTTCTTCAATAACATTTGAAATTGTACCGTACTGAAGAGCCAATTGTTTTAGTGCTTCATAAGTCGAATCGGAAACAGTTGTATGAAGATGTTTTTTTTTTATAGAATTTGTGGATGATGGCATATTAATCGATATAATTTCAAATTATTTTCAAGAATATATAACATTTTTGTTTTTCATGTATTTATGTGAACACAATGGTTCAAATATGCTCAACACCATCATTATTATATCGAAAAAAAGAAGTGTTTTAAAATGATTTCACGAAAAAGTATGGTTTTTCTCATCTTGGGAATCGTAATGGTTGCAGGAATTGGCATCGGAATTTACTATTATGATCAAAACAATGCCGATGTGCGTATTGGTTATTTAGAAGGAGATCTTCACCAACTTGCTTTTTATGTTGCGCGCGAACAAGGATTGTATCAGCAAGAAAATATCAAAATTCAAAGCGTTGCATTTAGTAATGGTGGGGATGTAATGACTGCATTTGAAGCATCTAACCGTGGCATTGACATGGCGTATTTTGGTTTCGCACCTGCACTTTTTCATCGATTTACAAATCAAGCAGCAAATATTACCATTTTGGCTGGTGTAAATGTTAATGGGTCAGCACTGATTGTTAAAAATGATCCTAATATCCAAACAGGAGAAGATCTAAAAGGTTTAACGATTGCAGTGCCTTCAAGACATAATATGCAAGATTTCATTTTGAGTATGATTTTAAATCAATCTGGGTTAACTTATGCAGATATTAATTTAACCGTGGGAATGGCACCATCGAATATGGTGCTAGCATTACAAGAAGGCTCAATTGATGGATATATTGCATGGGAACCTTATTGTATTAAAGGTACTGAAAACAATATTGGGAAATACTTATATAGAAGTAGCGATGTTTGGCCAAATCATCCTTGTTGTATTATTGCATCATATAATGATTTTCTAAATTCTGATATTAGCACAGTTAAAAAAGTTTTAAAAGTGCATAAAGAAGCCACTGAATGGATTTTAAATAATTGGAATGAAGCTAAACAGATTGCAATGGATAAAATGAATTTATCCGAAGAACAAGCAGCTCTTGCAATGGCAAATATAGGTTATGTATATCAAATGGATCTCGCACAAATGGAATTATTTGTGCAAAAATTGGTAAATTTAAATGATTTGATCAGTTTAGATTCACCAAATATTCCAAGTGGATCAACTACTACAACTTTTATTAAATGGTTTGTCGATCCATCGATATTAGCATCTGTATAAATCATTTTTTATTATTTTTCGTATTTTCAATTTATTTTCTAATTTTTCATCATTTTTGTAGTGTTAATATTCAATAATGGGTCAATCATTTAAGATCTTTCCAAATATGAACGATATTGAAAGATAACTTTAATATTCTTCAAACCTAAAAGATTACTAGAAAAAAAATGGGAATCTTAGTAACAGGGATTATTTTCAAAGGGACCATATTAGTCGACAAAAAGTTCTATCCAGAGGAAGGGTTTATCTCAGAAGAAATGCTTGGTGATTTATTTAACGGAATCTTTAATTTTGTTAATCAAACGTTTCATGATGATTTGAATAAATTTTCGATCGGAAATTTCCCTATTTTGTTAATTTCTCGAAAACTTCCTTCAATTGGAGAACAAGCTTCAAATGATCCCCCAATTCTTATCTTTAGTATTATTGAAAAGGATACAAACGAAAAACCCGTAATTGATGCAATGAATTCAACCTTAGATCAATTTTTTAATAGATATAGCAATTTTGATATTAAATCTTTAAAAATTAAAAAATTCAAAAAATTCGCAAAAAGAATGGAAGAAATCTTTAGTGATTTAGCTTTAAAATTAGAGGATCGTTTTAAAGCGCTCTACTAAGATTTTCCCTGTAATTTTTTCTTCATCCAGCACTTCAATTTTAGGATCCCATGTTAAACCTTGAATTCGACAGTCATGCCAGAATATTTTGAAAGCTGAATGATAATGATGCAAAAATTCAAAGTAGGGTTGAAGTGAAATATGTTGCCAGCGTGAAAATAAACATACTCTGATTCTTTTGTTTACATACTTAATATCATAAATACAAATAGGTGCAAATCCATTCTCAAGTAATATTTTCATTAGTGTTAAATTTGCTATCATGGATTCTTCCTTTGAAAAATCAGATATTTGTAAAGTTACATTAATAGACTTCATTCGATTTTCGATCAATTCCAAAAAATTTAACGATTCTACAGATTCTATGGCAATAGCTAGGTGATCTTTATCGGGTGCAGCTAATTCAGAATAAAAGAAGGCATTTTCTATGCTATGTCGAATGATTTTCGCAGATTTAAAGTCACCAAAAATTTTCAGATATGGTTTTATTACCGTCCAGCTGTACTTTCGATTTTCAAACTTAATGTAATGATCTTCTGTAATATCGATAGAATGGAATACAGGTTCGAGATCAGGCCGAAATTCTGTTTGAAATATTTGAAATCCTTTTATTTTAGCGATATTTGGAAGAAAAATCTTCTTTTTAATGATTTTATCTAAAGTTGGCCAAGCATCGTAGAAAAGTCCAAATTCTAAAAGAAAATTACCTTGTTCATCTTTATTTGCGATATAATGAGATAAAAATCCTTTGGGATATGCAACATTTACAATTTTTCCTTGAGCATTCGGCATCTTGCCTCTTTGAACTTGAAGTTGAGTTGTTGCAGATGCCATACGAGCAGAGAGATAAAAAGGATTACCTTGACGAAGAAAATAATACGCAAATTCTCTAATTCGTCTAGCTTCAACAGATTGATAACCCATTTTTCTATATTTTTTAGAAATTAAGGACAATCCCAATTCAATATAATCAACATTTCTCTCATGAAAAAGATAAAGTGCGATTGTTCCGATCATATCTTTCTTTTTTTCATGATAAAAAACACATAAAATCATACCAGAATCAAAATTGACAGTGCCGGGAAAAAAATCGTATGTGTCTTCTATTAATTTCATAACATCTTTCTTAATTTTTTTTAGAGCTTCTTCTTCAGATGAGAAAATCGGCTCATAATCATAAGCATGACCATTAATTATATCAATTATATGAAGGTTTTTGTGCTTTTCCTTACGAATTTGATGTAATGCCTCTATTGACCATTCTTTCATTAAAACCTAAAAAGTTAGAAAAGTTTTAAAAGATTTAGGTCTATAACTGGTGCAATTCTAATAATTTATTAAAATAATAAGAAAAATGAAGATAAGAGCTTTTATCAACATTTGATAGATTGATAAAAAAATAAAAATCATGCATAATTTACGCATTTACCAACATTCCATCCAAATTTGAAATTTGTCGATCAGAAATTTAGAACTTTTTTTATCAAATTCAACTATAATATGATTAAAAATAGTCAAAAATCGACCCATAATTATATTTTTTAAAGTTCATTTTTGCCGACTGAAATAATTCTTGGATAGAATTGATTATTGTCGGAAAATGAAAGATTAAAATGGCAATTCAGTCAAAAATAAAGAAGTTGCTAGAACCTCATAAAAGACAAAAAAGTATAAAAAAATAATTTTAGTCGTTTTCAGGTTCTTTTCTTAAACCAAAGGCCAGAAAAAGAGCACCAGGGATTGTAAATAATAATTGGAACCATAATCCAATATTACGAGCAACAACAGATGATCCAAAGGTATTAGCAATAAAAGCACCAATTAATTGAAGATCAAAAAACAGAATTCCAATTATATTTCGGAGATATTTCTTGCTATATTTATTTTTACCCATTTTTTTAGTAATTTTAGTTGAGTAATACAAGATAAAAATAAAAACAATCTGGGACATGATTATAAAATATCCTCCTAAATATATATTATAATAAGGAACTATCGAACTCTGATTTGGAGAAGGATGTTCTGCCCAAGTAATTCCTAAAATAGATTCTCCGCCAATATTAAAGGGAATAAAACCAATTATAAATATACCTATTAAAATTAAGGCATAAAGAAGAACAACTATTAATTGACGTTTTTTATTGAATATTTTAGTTGAGAAAAACAATATTAAATTAAAATTTAACAAATGAATTCCTGCAATTGTTGTTAAATATAATGTTATTAAGTTCAATACGGAAAAAATAACTACATCTTGAGAATTTTCAAATGATAA
Organism: Candidatus Harpocratesius repetitus; assembly: GCA_021498095.1. Classification (GTDB taxonomy): domain Archaea; phylum Asgardarchaeota; class Lokiarchaeia; order Sigyniarchaeales; family Promethearchaeaceae; genus Harpocratesius; species Harpocratesius repetitus. The sequence goes on from JAIZWK010000001.1 coordinate 3,665,564, forward strand.
TACACCCAATAATTCTAATAATCGATAAATGAAGTTGACAGTTAATCCTAACGCAGTAAAAATAAAATATAACGATAGGGATATTGCTAATCTATTTCGATTTCGATGAAGAAGCATAATACTTATTCCTAAAAAAATCAGAATAATAATTCCACCAATAACTAAACTTTGGATTGCTGGTGATTCTGCTGTTTGAACTAGCATATTATAATCTTGTATGTATGAGAATTTAAAATCTCTTATTTGCCCAAATTTGTATAGATATCTCAATTTTTGGGTACAGCTGAATATTCCTTAATCTTCTTTTTATTCTTTGGAAATAAAAGAATAAGAAAATTCCATAAAAAATAGAATTTTGTCCATATTCAAGCCTATATTTCTTTAATTATACACTTTTATTTTTAAAACATTGATTCAAAATAAGACTAGCATAAACAGCAGCACCAAATCCATTATCAATATTAACAACAGCTAATCCAGGAGAACATGATTGTAACATTGTAGTAAGGGCACCTATGCCTTTTTCTCCTAAACCATATCCCGTTGATGTAGGAACACCAATCACAGGCACATCTACAAGCGATGCAACCACTCCAGGCAGAGTACCTTCCATACCAGCAACACATATTATTACATTTACATTTTTTGAAATCATTTCAATTAAAGGAGGAAAAATGCGATGCATTCCTGCAATCCCAATATCATACGAAGTAAAGGACGAATAACCCATATAATGCAAGATCAGCCGTGCTTCTTCGGCCACTTGTCGATCTGATGAACCTGCGGTAATAATTCCAACTAAACCTTCATGTTTGGGAATAGAATAGGAATCTTCGATTATCAATGCAATGCGACCTTCTGGATGTGGATAATAATCAACTCCAACTAAATTTGAAAAATTTTCTTCAAGAATTTTATATTGTGAAGAGGCTACCCGCGATAAGAGTGCAAAATGATTATTTTCCAATATTCGTTTTGTGATTTTAATCAAAGTTTGATCATCTTTAGTTTCTGAGAAAATAACTTCAGGAATACCAGTGCGGTGATGACGACGAAGATCTAATTGTGCCAAATTATCCAGATTCTCAATATAATCTAATTTGATCGTTTTTTCTGCATCTGTAATATTTACAATTCCTTTCTTTACTTGCTCAAGAATTTCCCGTAAGGATGCCATTATGATTCAAAAATCTTGTGTAGAAATTAAATATATTTAAAATAAGTAATAATTCAAAAAAAGAAAAGAAATGGTAATACTTCTGCAAATTTCATAATATCTATATTTGATCACTCAAATTTTGAAAGAAAATGAGAATCACTAGAAGAATTAACTTTTACTGGAACCCGAAAAACTGTGGAGTTGATAACAGATTCAGGGAAGAATCGCAAATATTTGGTTAATGCACTTAATGTATGTTGTGTATAATCATTTCGCATGGTCATATTATCTGAATACTCAAAACTGTGTCGAAATCCCCCAAAAGCTCGTTCAGGATGTGTTAAATTCATTGCCTTACATTGATCATATCGCATTTGTAGTGATAGAACCCATTCAATCCCAATCCGCATTCTATATTCGTAATTTGCCATTCTTGTCGTATCATTCGCCATTTTTGCAGCTGCGTAACAATCCCCAAGTCCTTCTAATGTTGATGAAACAGCAACACTTCGACTAATGCAACCAAGTAAGTTATTTCCAAATTTATCATAGTATTCAAAAATATTTTGGCTTTTTAGTCGATGATCAATCATCTTAAATGCAAAATCAGCATAAGTATAGTTTCCAGTGATTTGGTATAATTCTGAAAAAGCAGAAGTACTCCAAGGGATAAAAGGAGTATTTTCTGATGCATAATAATCAAAATTATCTAAATTATTGTAATATACATAAGCTTTTTGTAAGGCAGTTAAATACTTATTATCTCCTGTTAATTTATAAACAAGGGTTAAACCCAGTAGACTTTCTGAAGGATAAAAAGGATTATCTTCCCCTCCATTTACGATTCCGTTGTAAATATACATAGAACGAATTTTTCCATTGCTTTCTTGCATCCAAAGAAGAAAATTACTTAATTTACTAATATAAGTATCATAACGAGGATCTCCAGTTAGCTGTCTATATTGGGTTAAAGCCATTAATGCTAGTGCTGGTCCACCGGAAGATGAAGAATATTGGTAAAAGAAATATCCAATGCTAGAATCGTTTTCAAATGTGGTGAAATATTTCAAACCCCAATCAATGGTTTTGCGAACTGCTTTCAAAAGCTCAGGATAAGGATTATGTTGGTAATAATAAATCATTGAGTAAACCGATCCCCAATGTCGAAGATAAGAATATGATGAACTGTAAGAATCTTTATCAAGATAATAAATATATCGATATGAACCATCAGATCGAACAATTCGGATAAACCAATCACTGGCCCATTCTGCTGCATTTTCAACGGTTAGTTCTTGAGCATTTATAGGATATTCCCAATTAGAATCTATTAAAGTATATTGCTCTAAATAGCTATAAGTATAGCTACCAGCAAAACCCAAAATTATTAAAAAAGTTGCAATCTGATATTTTCGAGTTTTTATGAAATGTATAAATCCATGCAATTTCTTTTTCACCATATATGTTCTCTTTCAATTAACTTTTTAAAATTTTTGCATGATAAAGGAATTTTTTTCTGTTTTATTTAATATAAAGCTTGTTTATTTAAATAAAATAAAATCTACATAAACTCTATATATCGAACTGTAATCTACATAAAGTTTTGGAACTTTTAAGGACATTTTTTCACATGAAATAAAATCTCATTAAGCTGTTAATGTTTTTTTGAGAGAAATGCGAACTATAAGATAAAATATATATTTGAAGACATTTATTTGAAATTAATGTTAGAACTTGATCATAATATAAAGAAAAAATTAATTATAGGAAACCACGCAGTTGTTCAAGGGCTACTTCAAGCAAAGGTTGGAGTTACCTCGGCATACCCGGGAACGCCAAGTACTGAAATTCAAACAGAATTATATAAATTATCCAAAAAAGGGAAGCTCTACTTTGAATTTTCAGTTAATGAGAAAGTTGCTTTTGAAATTGCTGCTGCTTCTGCAATGTCAGGCGTCCGTTCGGCTGTAATTATGAAACATGTTGGATTAAATGTTGCATCGGATGCAATGATGGCCATGGCATATTTTGGAGTATTGGGGGGAATGCTACTTGTTGTGGTGGATGATCCGGGATGTTTATCTAGTCAAAATGAACAAGACTCCCGATTCTGGGGTCGATTTGCACATTTACCTGTTTTTGAGCCATCCACGAACCAAGAAATTATCGATATGATCCAAGTGGCATTTGAATTATCAGAAAAATACAATCAAATATGTATACTGCGCCTTACGAACTTTACTGCATTAAACACAAGTGAGGTAGAATACGTTCCCATTGAAGAAAATTTACCTCATAATGGTGAATTTATCAGGGATATCAACTACCAAATCCCAGCACGGTATATTCTGCATAAAAATGCACACAATAAACTACTACAATTCATAGATGATGAAAGGTTTACATCTTTGAATCCACTAATTGCCTCAAATGGAAAACCACAGTCTTCAGAGAAGTTAATCATTACTCACGGTGCAATTTATCCAGTTGTTGCCTATTTAAACGATTATTATGAACTAAACTTACCGATATTAAAAATATCTGCGATTCATCCTTTGAATGAAGATTTGATACAAGAAATGATCAAACCTTTCAAATACCTCTATTTTATTGAAGAACTTGAACCCTATTTAGAGAGAGAATTTTTAGCGATAATAGGGAAGAATCATTTGGAACAAAAAGTATTTGGAAAAAAGGAACTTGAAGTTCCACAAGAAAACAGAATTGTTGCTGAGGCGTTAGCGATTCCTTTTGAACATATCAAAGGGGATCCAACAAATTCAGAAACATTTATTCCAAAAATCAAACCATCACTTCCATTTGCACCGATATTGACTCAAAAAGAATTGGTAATTCCAAGAACATTACCTCGATTATGTGATGGTTGCCCTCACCGAGGAGCATTTTATGTAATCAAGAAAGCGACAAACTATGATGATATAATCCCTAGTGATATCGGCTGCTATGCTTTGGGTCAAGTTCCTCCAGTTCAAGTAGGAGACTTTTGGTTATGTATGGGAGGAGGCATTGGGACAGCATTAGGATTTTCTATTACTAATGATAAACCTGTAATTGCTGTAATTGGTGATGGAACATTCTTTCATGCAGGGATTCCACCCTTGCTAGATGCAGTTATGCATAATCGAAAGATTACGGTAGCAATTTTGGATAATTATTTAACATCAATGACTGGTGGTCAACCAACTGCTGGTTCACCAGAACGTATAGCCCCTGAACAAACTCAAATTGATATCGAAAAATTGGTTAAAGGATGTGGGGTTCAATGGGTTAAAAGAGTACCTGTTGAAAATATTAAAGAAAATATAAAAATCTTTAAAGAAGCATTAGCATTTGATGGACCCTCAGTGGTTATATTCACTGGTATATGTGTTATTGATCTTTTTAGGAGTCAGAAAATTTTCGAGCAAGGAAATAAAAAAGTTTACATTGATCAAGACAAATGCACGAAGTGTGGAACTTGTTTATATGATTTTAGCTGTCCTTCTATCTTGAAATATGATGGCAATTTTGTTATTAACCAAAATAGCTGCATTGCTTGTGATTTGTGTATAAATGTTTGTCCTGTTAATGCAATTTTAATAAAAGGAGAAAAATAGGTGAAATTATGAAGAATAGAATAAATATCGCAATAGTAGGGTTAGGAGGTCAAGGTGTTATTACCCTTGCAAATTTGATTGCAGCAACCTACCATTCATTAGAAAAGCAAGTTTGTTTCAATGAGATCCATGGTCTTTCTCAACGTGGTGGATCCGTACAATCACTTTTAGCAGTAAATGACAATGATTGCCCTGTATTTGCACTTGAGGATACTGATTATTTAATAGGAATGGAAAAATTAGAAACATTACGCTATTTATATACGAGTAAATCCCATCCAATTGTTATAATGGGAAATAGATATGAAATTAGAAATACAGTATATTTCGACTTGGAACATTTCCCAGAAGAAAAAGATATTGATGCAGAAATCCGAAAACTGGTCAAAAAATTATATCTTTTTAATAGTGTAGACTATGAAAAGAAAATTTCTTTTCGGATTAAACCAACAAATATTGCTATTTTTGGTGCATTAAGTGAATTTACTGAATTGGGATTAGATCCCAAAATTGCAAAGAAAAACGTCAGAAAACATTTTGCGAAAAATCCAATTGCACAGAGTTTTAATCTTACAGCATTTAAGGAGGGAAAATCATGGTTGAAGGAAATGAATCTGTAAAAATTTTAGTTGTCGGACCTGGTGCTATTGGATGTGCAGTTGTAGGAAGTTTGGCATATCATAACATTCCAGTAAAGATTTTAGGTAAAGCACATCATAAAGATTATTTTTCAAAAAATCCTGCAAGATATATCAAAAATGATGAAACATTAGAGGGAATGGCAGAAGTCTTAACTATGGATGAGTTAAAAGATAATCCATTTAAACCAGATTATATCATAATAACATTAAAAGCGAATCATACTATTGATCTGATAAAGCAACTTGGAGAAGTTTATTCATCTGATATCCCTATAGTTTCACTCCAAAATGGATTGATCGCATATGATATTGCAGCGACTTCACTTTTCGATAATGTGTTTGGATGTGTTGTAGGATTTAATATTAAAAAGGAATCTCTTGGTGTTTCCATTCAAGCATCTGAAGGTTCATTAGTTTTAGGCAGAATATCAGGAAAAGATAATAAAAGTAGCGACGTCCCAGACTTTATAAGAAATTCATTGGAAAAAGTGGCACCTTTAATAATTTCTGAGACAATTGCAGGTGATATTTGGATGAAAGTTCTGATCAATTCAGTTATCAATCCATTAAGTGCGATTGGTGATTGTGCTTTGGGAGAATTAGCAAATTCTAATGAAAGTGTTTACTTATGTCTTTGGGCATGGAAAGAAATGGTTGATGTTGCCATAAAACATGGAATTACACTTAATCCGTTTGAAGGAAAGCTTTACCCCGAAGTGCTTTATATCTATGATATTATTAGTTATGCGATTGCCCGTACTGTATTGAGTCGAATAGTTTACCCTCATCGAAATGCAATAATTTCAATGCTGCAAGACATTCGAGCAGGAAGAATAACCGAGATCGATTATCTTAATGGTAAAATTCTTGAAATTGGAAAATCTTATGGAATGGATCTTCCTGTAAACGAATTATTAGTTGATTATGTAAAACAATTAGAGCAAAAGAAAATTCATGGTGGAAAAGCATTATTACGAAAGTTTTATCGACAAGTTCTTTCAACTCGAAATCGAAATACAGCGCCTAAATATTATATAGAATATTAGAAATTGAAAAAATATCAAAATCAGTGCTATAATTAGGATTTAAATCCTGCTTTTTTATTTCCTTTTTTAATAACAATTTTTGAAATTATTTCAATAAAAATTATCAAAGAAAAGTTTTTTCGTTAAGAGATTAATTAATGAGTTATATGGAATTTTTAAACAATCCAAGTTTTCAAACAAGTTTGAATTCATTTGATGAAGGAATTATATTTACAGATGCTTTAGGAAAAGTTATACATTGTAATTCTAAAATATGTGAAATTTTAGGTATGACAGAAAATGAACTTAAGAAATATGCCGTATCAGAAGTTATTAACCTTCAAAACCAAAACAAAAGTGTTACATTCGAGGATTTCTATAAAAAAGCATTAGAAACAAAGGAAACTGATAGTATCCCATATCCAACATGTTTGCTAGATAAAAAAAAAAAAGAGCATTACACAAAAATTATAATAGATATCATTAAATCACAAGATAAATCAAATGAGATAACTGGTTCAATTATACGCATCTATGATCAAACAGATAAATATCTTCTTCAGCATGAATTACAAAGAGCTTTGCGTTTAAAATCATTATCCCAATTGTTAAGCGGTTTAGCTCATGATTTTAATAACATTTTAACAAGTATTTTAGGAAATGTGAGTTTAGCTAAATTTGAAATTAAAGAAGAAAATAAGATCTGGAATTTATTAAATGATGCAGAGACAGGAATCGAAAAAGCACGAGATTTAACTAAACAATTATTAACTTTCTCTGCTGAAGAACAAAAAGAGAAGGAACTTGTTGCACTACCTGAAATATTGAATGAAATGATAAATTTTACCCTCTCTGGAAGTAATGTATCTGCAAAATTTGATTTAAAACAAGATTTATGGCCAGTTTACATAAATAAAACGCAAATAAGTTTAGTTTTTTATCAAATTGTATTAAATAGTATTCATGCCATGCCTTTAGGCGGAGAAATTGAAATAAAAGCTTATAATCAAATAATTGAAAAAGATAACTCAAAAATGTATAATCCAGGTAACTATGTTGTTATAGAAATTCAAGATCAAGGCATTGGTATTCCTAAAGAAGAGTTGGATTATATTTTTGATGAATTGCATCAAAGTGATTACCTAAGTCCTGATGTAAATTTTTCGACTGTGAAAAATATTATTGATCAACATCTTGGTTATATTGATATTAAATCAAAACTTGGAGTAGGAATCACCTTTACATTATATCTTCCAGCAGAATACGCAGAAATTTCAAAAATAAAAGAACAAACCCCCGTTGAAAAGCAATTTACTGGAAAAATTCTAATTATGGATGACGAAATGATAATTTTGAAAGTATTAAATAAAATGCTTACTCAGTTAGGTTTTGAAGTAGTTTCTGCATCAAATTCTGATGAAACAATTAAAATCTTTAAAAAATATTTAGATGCACATGATCCATTTAAAATTGTTATTTTAGATTTGACAATTAGAGGAGGTAAAGGAGGAATTGAAACGTTACAAGAATTATTAAGGCTCAACCCATCGGTCAAAGCAATTGCATCAAGTGGTTATGCAACAGATAAAATTATGATACATTTTCGTGACTATGGATTTTCAGGTAGCCTGGTAAAACCATATAAATTAGAAGAATTACAAGAAACATTAAGGAAATTGTTATAAGTGCGAATTTTTTATCAAAGAATAATTATTTTAAAAATTCAGTTATTTTTTTTTGATTTTTGCTTTTTTCAACTCTGAAATTTGAAAATTTAATTCCAATTAATCGAATTTTTCTTTCAGAATGTTTAAATTCTTCAAGTAGTTCTTGAAATACTGCTTTTGCAGTACTAATTGAACAAGTTGGAGAAGCTAATGATTGAGCTCGAGTGTATGTAATAAAACCTTGAAATCGGATTTTTACTGATATTGTTCTATAAAACATATTGTATTCCTTCATTTTTTTATGTAATTTTCGATTCATCGAATCAATTTTTTCCATAACTAAAGAAAAATCATCAGTATCTTCGTGAAATGTCCGTTCAGAACTTATAGATTTAGGATCATATATATTCCGAGAATCGTGAACTTTTCGACGATCTTGGCCATGAATAGCATTGAATAACCATTTTCCAGAAGTTCCCAATTTTCGGGATAATTCTGGCAACGATAACTCATAAATATCTTTAAAAGTGCGGATTTCTTTGGAATAGTAAAAAAATTTGGTTTTTTTTCCTATTCCTGGAATTGCAGTTATTGGAAGATTTTGAAGTAAATTTTTATAATTTGTTGGTGTTATTACTGTAATTCCATCAGGTTTATGAAAATCAGATCCAATCTTTGCCAGAGTTTTAGAAAAAGCAACACCTATTGAACATGTTACACCAACTTCAGACTTGACTCGTTCTTTTATAGAAAAAGCTATTTTTTCAGCTTGTTGAAAATTACTTATTACATTGCTCATATCAAGATATGCTTCATCGATACTTGCTTGTTGAAAAGTATTTGAATAATTTTGAAGAATTTTCATAACCTTTTCAGAAATTTCTTTGATTCGATTGAATCGTGGTCGAAGATAAACTGCAAATGGGCAAAGTTCATATGCTCGAGAAATTGGCATACCAGAATGAACACCATAATCCCGTGCTTCATAAGAACAAGTTGATACTACCCCCCTTCCTTTTCCTTTTTTTGGATCAGCACCTATAATTAAAGGAACACCGACTAATTCTGGATGATCGAATAATTCTACAGCTGCAAAAAAGCAGTCTAAATCCACATGGAATATTATATCAAGCATTCTTGTTCCTATTTGAAAATTATCATATATCCTTTTAAAATGAACCACATATAATGGCTAATAATTTGTATAGTGAATGATAATATTATTTTACTAATTTTTAAATCAGTAAAAAAATTTAACGAAAATGACACTTAAATCAAGGTTTTTTGTTATGGATCGTATGATTTTTAAAAAAAATATCATACTCATACCAAATTTCATTCAAATTTTATTTTTAGACAAAAATGGAGAGTTTTTACATTTTTTCTTGATTCAGTTTGATAAACTTAAAAAACAAATACTTATTTAATTAATAAAATAAATTACTAATCAAAAATTAATAGTTCAGTGTTTAATATGAAAGAAAAACCAGATTGGCTTGTTGTCTCGGAAGAGATTATGGCAGGATATAAATTAAGTAATTTTTTCCGAGTTTTATGGATGGGGCGATTTAAGGTTCATCCAAAATATTGGTTGCGCTTGGGGTATGCCTTTGCTCTTTCAATTTTTACCGTACCAATGCGAATAATTCAAAAACAGAAATTACGAAAAGCCTTAAAAGGGCGTGAAATTAAAACTGATCCACTCTTTATAGTTGGAAATTATAGAACAGGCACTACTTACTTAATTACCACACTTTCAAAGGACAAATCAAAAGGATACGTTTCAAATCTGATTGGTTATGCCTTTTCATTTTTCTTAGCAATTCCAAAACTTACCCGCAAAATCATTGATGCTTCATTACCAGAAACAAGACCAATGGATAATGTTATTATGGGAGCTGATGAACCCACAGAAGAAGAATACTGCTTAGGAACATATTCAAAATATGGGTATTATCATGGTATGGTTTTTCCACAGAAATTTCGTGAATTTGCCAAGTACCACAGCTTTCACGATCTTCCCAAAGATGCCCGCAAATGGCAGAAACAATATGATTATCTACTCCGAATCTTAGATTATATTTATGATGGCAAACAATTGTATTTGAAAAATCCTGCTATTTGTTTTCGAGTTAAATATATTTTAGAAAAATATCCAAACGCTAAATTCATCTTTACATATCGAAATCCATACACGCTATATGCTTCAAATTTGAATTATTATCAGAAAGTTGTTCCTCTATACACATTACAGAATTTTACTGATGACATGCTCAAAGAAGAGATTTTAGATCACTATAGTGAAATGGTAAAAATGTGGAAAAAGGCAAAGAAAATAATCCCTGATGGAAATTATATAGAAATTCAATATGAGAAATTTTTAGAAGATCCAATGACCCATATGGAGAAGATTTACCGCCAATTTAATTTAACCAATTGGGAAGAAGCAAAAAAAGGATTCCAAGCACATATTGATAGTCAAAAAACATACCAAGTGAACAAATTTGATATTTCGGATGAAGTAATAAACATTGTAAATGCACATTGGGGAGATATTATTGATTATTTTGGTTATGAGCGTTTAGAACCAAAAGAGCAAGCACCTCTACCTTCAATAAAAAAATCAGTACCTGAAAAAATAACAAAATAAATATTATCCTAAAAGATTTTTACGTAATATTCTTTTTTTTAAAATTTTTCTTATAATTTACTTAATTGAAACGTTTATCTCTTAAATATCTAATAACCATTTCCAAAGTGGTTTGATGTGAATGATTTTTTCTTTGAATTCTTCTTTACCCTCACTATTCCATGTTAAAAGTAAAAGATTTTGACATTTTAGATCTTCACTACCAATTATTAAAGCGCGAAACTCTCTATCTTTTGTCTGAAAATCTTCAATTGTATATGATACTTGAATTAATTGTTTAACTTTAGCACCTTTCTTCACTACAAAATCAATTTCTTTTCCATTTTTAGTATAATATCTAATATTTTCTTCTCCTTCTCTTCTTAGTAATTCAATATAAACACAATTTTCGAGTAATCTACCACGATCTTCTATACCAGATATTCTTAATATTCCATTATCTACAAAATATATTTTACGTATTGAATTTTCTTCAGTTTTATAGGATTTAGCATACTTTTTTAGCGAAAAAATAATCATAGAATCTTTTAAATATTCTAAATAATCGTATAATGTATTTTTACTTATTTTAAAGCCAGATGTTTTCAAATAATTAAAAAATTTATTTACAGAAAATTGTTTTGAGTTAATTAAAGCCTTAAATAGAATTCGAAGTAATTTTATATTACGAATATTATATCTCTCAATAATGTCTTTTTGTATTGTTACCTCGATTATTTCATGTAATATTTTTTCTTTTACTTGTTCCAATAAACAAACTTCAGGATAAGAGCCCCAATTTAAAAATTTCCATGTAAGATTTTTTATTATATTCTCTTCTTTTGAAGATAGAAATTTATTTAAAATAAAACTTTGAAATGTGAGAAAATCTCGAAAACTCAAAGGATAAACTTCAAATATCAAACTTCTACCCCTCATTTGTGTAGAAATCTCTTTACTTAATAATTTTGATGATGAACCTGAGAGATATACATGAATTCCTTTATCTATTAAACTTCTAACCCATATTTCCCAATTTATCAAAACTTGAATTTCATCCAAAAAAAACCAGATTTCTTTTGAATAATTTTCTGGATAAATAGTATAAAAAATATCCAAGAAATCAATCATATCATTAATATTAACACCAAACAATTCAATTGATTCAAAATTTATGTATAATATTTGATTAATTGAGATTTTTTTTTTTAAGAGTTGTTGAATCAATATAAACATTTCATAAGTTTTTCCACATCTACGTGGTCCAATTATATTAATTGTGCGATTTGTTTTTAATTCAATTGGTATTTGAAGAGATCTGGAGTGGATATTTGATGGCAATGGGGATTCAGCAAAGTTTTTAATGAGTTTAATCCATTGATCTCGTTTTATCATAAATATATAGAAGGACAAAAATATAAAAAGTTTCCCTCTAAAAAAATATAAATTTAAAGAATATTTCCTTCTATATACTATTTTTAATTTTTTAAAACCTATCTATTCTAAATGAAAATGAATAAACAGTGAAAAATAAGAAATTATTCCAAACAGAATGTAGATTAAAGAAAGAAGAAAAAAAGAGCTTTTCAAAAAGGAACAAATTTGAATTACTAAACCTTATCTAATTTTTGGAGTTTCAACAAATCGGGCATCTTTGCTTTAACTCTCACTAATTTTTGGCTGTATGCTTTCATACCAGAAATTTCTTTCTTATCAATTGCTAAAAAAATATCTTTTGACATTTCATATAATATATCGGGGTTTTCAGATTTAGATTGAATTAATGGCCCAGGAATACCTTTCTCAAGTTTAAAATGCCAATATTCACCTGTATCTGTAAAATAATATTGAACAACTTTATTCCAAGCCTTAAAGGCATTTCTTACTTTTGGATCAACAAATTTCAAACGATTTCGATCTAAAATTTCGAGAAATGTTTCAGATTTCTCAGATTTATCTTCATATACTTCACTTTCTATTGTTTCATTCATTTTTTTTACCTTTTAACCCTTATTAATTTGCTTTTTTGATTAATCTTACATTAATTAAAAGAAAAAAAATTCTTACTATCCATATGAAAATTTAACTCCAGTCCCACCATGAGGTTCCCCAAAATCGATTGCGTCAGCCATGCATACATTCCAGCATGCACCACATTCAACACAATTAGAGAGATTGATCGGTTTGTATATCTTTCCAACCTTTTCCCATACTCTTGTTGTACAAAATTTAGCACATTGACCGCAACCAGTACACTTATCTTCAATGACTTTGATAAATTCCCCCGGGTCTCCATCATAATATCTAAATTTCATCTCAATCTGCATTATTTTTCATCACTTCCATTTTTCGATTTTTCAGATATGTTTGAATTAACTTGAGCGCGCATTTCACGATATATATCCATATAATCTGTAGAAACTTGCCGATACGGTTGAATAAATTCCAAAAAGGTTTTAGCTTCTTCTACTTCATCAATAGAACCATTTTCAACACCTTTAAACCACTTTGTGTGAACAGCATTGGTAATAAATCCCCCGCCCATAATTACAGATTGCATCATTTCCACAATTTCTTCATCGGGTTTGCTAAGAATGGATTTTTTATTCTCTTCACCAACATACATAAAACCTTGAAGGAATAAGTTCTCTTGAATCATATCTTCATAAAATTCACTTAAAGCAGACTGGGAAACATCTCCTTTTTTAATGCAAGCTGCAGCAGTTTTAGCCGCATAAATACCGGTTAAAAATGCTTCGGGCATTCCTTCTCCCAGAAAGGGAATTACAAATCCTCCCGCTTCACCAGTAAGGATTAAACCATTCTTGGTTTTTTGTTCAATTTTATTATCATATTCTAAATGCACACCCCATGATTCGATTTTCCCACCTTCAAGTTTTTTCTGAATAATTGGAAGATTCATAAAATTACGCATATACTGTTCAACTGTTGGAAATTCATCATTAATTAACTCTTGAGTCATGTAACCCCCAGTTCCTAAAGTAACTGTATCCTTTTTGGGAAAAATCCAGGGCCAAGTTTTATATTGAGTACCAGGAGCTAAATAATATTCAATACAGCAACCACCTTGTTCATCCTTGAACCGTTCATTAATAATTTCTTCACCCAAATGTACAGCAGCGGTGATATACAAGATCATATTTTTACCAGAGCGTTTTGGAATTAATCCTGCTTTTCTTCCAACAATTGAATTCACTCCTCCACCATCAATAACAACATGGCACATCAACTTTTCTCCAGATTCAAGAATAACTCCTCTTATGGTATTATTTTCTTGAATTATATCCACTACAGCAGTTCCTAAACGAATTTCTGCCCCAGCTTGTCTTGCTTGTTCTGTATGCCACTTATCGAATTCATCACGACGGATAGAAAGCAATAGAACGCCTTCTTTGGGCATTTCAGTAAAAATTGTTGTTCTATCTTCACTAATATGATAAGTTCGCATCGAATGAATTTCCCGCTCAATCGGACATTTCATTATATAGTGTAAATCAGTATCTCCAAGCGCAGCCATATTCAAACATGTTCCAGAAACATTCTTTGCACCAGGATCAAGAGCTTTTTCAATTAATAATGTTTTTAAACCTAATTCTGCACATTTTTTTGCAGCCGCTGGTCCAGCACAACCTGCTCCAACAACAATTACATCATATTCAACATCAGATTTCATAAAGTTCATTAGATCTTCAGAAATATTCCTTATGAAGATTGTCTTCTTCATATCTCTATATACTTAATAAAGTTATTCAATATGTGGTCAATATATAGAGATTTAAGAATATAAACTTATCAACACTATAATTCTTTTTTTTTTACAATAAATAAAGCGAAAAATGATAAAAAAAATAAAATTAAGAAAGATTTGAAAAAAGGATATTTATTTTATTTTAATTTATCCAAAAAGAGCACCAAGACCTGCTGGTTCTTCTGGTTTCTCTTCTTTCTTCTCTTCTTTCTTTTCTTCTTTCTTTTCTGCTGCTGGAGCAGCACCCGCTGCTGGAGCAGCCATTACTGGAGCCGCAGAAGCACTGGCAATTAATTCGTCAATGTCTTTTCCTTCTAATCCTGCCACAAGGGCCTTAATTTGATTTTTATCAGGAGTGACATTTGCAGCTTTTAACACTTTTTCGATGCTTGCTTCATCAATTGTTTTTTCAGCTTTGTGAAGCAATAATGCAGCGTATACAGATTCCATTTTTATTTCTCCTATATATATTAGTTTATTAGTTTTGATTAAAAAATTTGAGTTTTTTAAAATTTGGATTAAATTATTGAATTATAATTATCCAAACAACGCTCCTAATCCTGCAGGTTCATCTTTTTCTTCCTCTTTAGGTTCTTCTTTTTTGGAAGATTCAGTTTCAGATGCTGCGGGCTGGGCAATTTCAATACCAAATGCAGCAGCATTGACAACAGATGCTTGTCGAATAGCTTTCTGCACGTATTGCTCGAGTAAATCGGGTATGATAATTGGCAATTCTAATGCTAAACCAATAGCATTTCTTGCTGCTTTTTGTATCAATGGAGTAATTGTTTCATCAGTAATCATACCCAAACTTAACGCCAAATTCAAAGCTTGTGAAGCAGCCAACCGCACATTTCCCATGATTTCTTCTTCATCAAGGTGTAATACTTCTTCAGGAATAATTTCACCTTCTTCCCATGCAGAATAGAAATCTAATTTAATTGTCATTGGTTCTAATCCAAGACGTGCAAGGAGTTGTGCCTGCTTTTCATTAATTATATCCCCTTTATGATGAGTAACAGTATCAGATCGAACATGAATAGTTCCATTTTTAATCATGGTTGGAACTTTTAAGAATTGATTTAATTCAGAAATAATTGGTCCAGGTGCAATTTTTGTATCTCCAGCTTTCACTGTAATATCTCCAGGAGCGATATCACCTGGTTTTGCTGGACCTTTTACTGCTTTCGATTCCAAATATTGAGCTAATTTTATAGGATTCATATTTGTAAAAAGTAAAGCAGTAATTCCTTGAATCTGATCTGCTAACTCAACCAGATTTTCTTTTCCAGATTCGGCAAAAGCACGGCGAAGCAATTTTTTCTTCGAAACTGTAATTACAACATCTCCTCTTAACGAATCCCGCAAATTATGTAATGCTTTAGCAGGTACTTTTTCAATACGAGCCAACCCGATAGCATTAAACTCATCGATTAACTTTCGGATACGCACAACTTCTTGAATTTTTGCAGGAGAGATTTTATGATCTTTAACTACCATTTATTGCTCACCTTCTGCCTCCTTTCTGTGCTTCCTTAACCATTATTGGCTTTCCCATTGTTGTTTTTAAATAAATAGAACGAACATTATTATTTCCAACTGGTAATTGCCCTTCGATAAAATTAAGCACAGATTTGATGTTATCCATCAATTCATCTTTTGATTGGGATTTCTTACCTACTTTTAGTTGCATCAAAAGTTGCTTTTTCATTGATATTTTCACGATGCGATTCAATAAGGGTAAATAATTGCCCAAATCTTCATTTGGTCGAATCACACCAAAACCTTTGGGTTGGGGTCGAGGCATCTTTCCTTGTTGACCTAAAAAGCGAGCTAATACTCTAGCCAAATCGCGCATTAAATCGGCTCGAGCAACAAAATACTTAAATTTTTTAGCCACCTCTTTCTTTTCTTTTTTCGATTTCTTTTGTAATTCATTTAAATCGTTTTGGTTCAACACATGATAACCAGATTCCTTTAAATCCAACTCCATCTGATCTTTTACAATGAAGCAAACTTCATCTTTGGTCAAATTATTCGGGATAGGATGAGGTAATAAGATTTCATTATCAATTCGATTATTAGGGTTTTTAATATCAACATCGCGTATATTTATAATCAAATCAACACTTTCATCAAATTTTCGAATTTTGTCAGGTTTACCATCCTTTTTAATGACCGAATTCTCAAGGGCCAATTCCAAGGCTTTTTGAACTTCTTTTTCACTAATATTCATATCTTTAAGCCTCCTCCGCCTTTATTTGGTCATCATAGGCACCTGCATCGATTTCCTTTAAAACATCCCGAGCAGTTTTCCCATCTATCTTAATGCCACAAGAGTAAGCAGTCCCAATAATTGTTTTTGCTCGACTTTTCATATCTAAAGCATTTAAAGAATCTTCTTTCATTCGCGCAATTTTTAAAATAGCGCTGAAAGGTAAATCCCCTACGAAATTGGTGGTTGGTTCACCTGAACCCTTAGCGATGCCTAATTCTTTAAGTAAGAGTGCTGAAGCCATGGGCGTGCTAACTTTAATTTCGAAACTTTTATCAACTGGATTCACCAAAATCGTGATTGGAACTTTAAGACCTTTAAAATCTTTAGTTTTTTCGTTGATTGCATCGACCACGTCTTTAATAGGAACTCCAGTTGGACCAACAGCTGGACCAATAGGAGGACCTCCAGAAGCTTTTCCACCTTCAACGAGAGCCGAGACTTCAATCAATTTATCTGCCATTGTGGGTCACGTTTGTTGTCAAACATGCTATCTCTTAGGAAGCAGATTAAAACGCAGAATAATTGATCTATCTAGTGTATGTGCAACTGCCAGTTTTCTTCTTTAAAGGGTTGAATTCTGTAAATTGCGAAATATTCGATAGATCTGCTGGTGATACTTTACTACAATGCGAGGAGTAATGAACAGAGCGTTCTCATCCACGGAAATGAGAGTAAAGCCGCACAATGTACGCGTCCTAATCTACAATAATTTCCATAAGAGATTAGTAAGATTTGAAAAGTGGGATAAAATTAAAAATTTGCGGTTAATCTATGAAAAGTGTTGATAAGTTCCTAAAAATTCTAAAATTTTAAGTAAAATGAATTGCATTTTAACTCTAATGGTGCTCCATTCTCCAGATAAATTAATCAATCAGCATTGGATTAAAAATAATTTGGGACTTAAAGGAGAATGGGGTCAAAAATTATATAGACTTTTCTTCACAAATATTCAAAATCAGATTAGTGTAAAAATAGAAAAATCTTCTTTCAATCTTTGGAAAAACGAATTATGTAATCTTTATCCCATGAAAGAACTAACAATTGAATTATATGCAAAACATTGTTTACTATTTTCGATATTATTTACATTTCTTGAACATGCACTTAATAATATGAATAAAAGCAAAGATCCAAAGGCAGAAATACCACATTATTTTGATTATTTTGATTATTTTGAATGGATTGTCAAAAATCATCAAATTATTAAAGAACTTGCAGATCTTAAAGATATATTGACAAGATATCAAGTAGAATCAGAAGATCTTTTTGCTGGAATCTATCAAGAATTAATTTTTAATTCAACCCGCCATATTCAAGGCGAATTTTATACTGATGAAGTTTTATGCGAGCAAATGGTCGAATCATCATATAAAATGGGGATGAAAGTCTTAGATCCAACTTGTGGTTCTGGAACTTTCCTTCTGATAATTGCTCGAAAAATTTTGAAATCATCAGTATCTTTTGAAGAGAAAGTACATTTCTTATCAAGTTTATACGGAATAGATCAGAATCCATTAGCATATTTGATGACACGAGTGAATTTGATGCTACTTGCATCTTCTTACGGAATTTATCAAGATATTTTCAATATATTTCATAAAGACAGTTTAGAAATTCATCCTAAAGATTTAAATAAACCATATTCAACCATCTCCCAGAGATCGTCGAATGTGCCAATAAAACAGCCAAAAAAAGAGCAGAATTTATTTGATTTATGGGATTTAATTATCGGTAATCCACCTTGGTTGGTGTTAAATGGCATACCTTCGAAAGAAAAACAATTGCAGATAAAAAAGCTTGGGAACGATTTAAACATCTTGTTAGGCGGAAGATTTGCCACCAGTACTGAAATTACTACGATATTTTGGCAGAAAATGGTTAATGAATTTTTAAAACCCGGAGGTATCATTCATTTTGTTGTCCCTGCCAGTTTAGCTACAGGAAGTCAGCATGCTCGATTTCGACAATTTTTAGGAGTTGAGAAGATTGAAATTTGGGATTTTACAGTGGATTTTTTCCGAATTCATAATATCTGTTTAAAGGCGCAAAAATCACTTCATCCTTTGAATAAATTGATCAAAAAAACACATTGGATTAAATTTAGCTTTGATGAAGAACACAATTGTTTGAAAAAGATTTCAGAAGAAGATTATCTTCCGATTATGATCGAATTTAAGAATAAATCGAATAAATCAAATAAATCTTTGCACGATACAAAGGATAATTCTTCTTATAGAACGTTACAAAAATGGACCAAAAAAAAGCTGAATTCTGGACTCAGTTCGATTTCTAATGTAAATAATCAGGGATTTCATTCTTCTATCTTAGTTGGAAGGTTAATTTCCGAAAAACAGTTGATATCCCTTTTCGGAAGACCTACACCACTTCAAATCTCCGAAAATCAACATTCTCCCTATAAGGTTCTTTTTCGACAAGGAGCATCACTAGTTCCGCGAAATCTTTTATTTGTTGAAATTAATGGAACTCAAATACAGCCTAATGTTGAAACTAATCCCCATTCAGTTTTTCTGGAGAAACATAAACATATTCCATATACTATTTATCCAAACAAAGAAGCAGAAAATTCGAAGATTATCGAGATTTCGCCTGCGACATCAATTCAATCCAAAAAAGATAGTACGTGGAACTTTAATGCATATACTTCAGTTCGTATTGAGAGTAAATATTTATTTCCAGTTGCAAAAAGCACAGGTTTGTTATCATTTTGCTATTTTCAACCTTATATGGCAGCATTACCTATAGAGATATCAAGTAACTCAAAAGCTCATATCTTTTCTCAAGTGAGAATCCCAGATCAACCTTTAGCACGTAAGCATTTTACTCATTTAAGCAAAATATATACTCAAAATTTAAAATCAGGAGCAAAAATAACAGATTTATTTTCTCGATTAGATTATGGTCATGCTTTATCAGATCCAAAGCAGCTACAACAACCAAAGATAGTATTTGCAGGGATCGGCAGTAATGTTAAGGCCGCCATTCTTCACAAGCCCGCTATTATCGATACTTCTCTTTATTTCTATATTCCTTCTTCAATAGATGAAGCTTACTACCTTATTGGGATTTTAAATTCAGATTTTATCATATCATTCGTACGATTATCGGGAAGCACCGGTGCAAATGGGAGTCTACGAAATATACATAAAGCACCATTTAAGTTGCCAATCCCTATCTATAACTCTAACAATGATATTCATCGCCAAATTTCAGAAAAAGCGCGGAATATTGAAAAGAGCGTTTACTATTTTTTAGATGACACATTAAAAGCTGCACCTGAATTAAAAAATAAAATTAAAACATTACAAATACGTTTAATTAATAATCCTCATTATCGACAACAAATAATGGATTTGACCCATTTTGTTCAAAAAGTATTAAATCTGCCTTAAAAAGAAGAATTGCAGTAATAACAGAACCGATTAATCAAATTGAATTAATTTCAGATAAATCGAGTGGTTAATTCAAGTTGCAAAAAATAGGATAAGATTTATGGACTACAAACATCTTTATAATGGGCAGGAGGGTATTGTAAATTCCGTCCTCGTACCCATTCATGAGTACGCCCTATTAATATGGTACGATTTCGCACAATTTGGCGCAATTCTTTAATATTTCGCACACCCAATAAACTCATAGTAATTTTCATTTGTGTAATAATTTTCAAAAACCAATTTTTAAGATTCTCTTCATCCGGATATCCAAAATCTTCCATAATTTCAATCAAAACAGGATAAGCAAAACTAACCAAATCAGCCCCTAATGCTAAGGCTTTGACAGCTTCTCGGCCATTTCTAATTCCACCCCCAACAATCAAGGGAATTTCCCGATTCTCAGGTCGCAATGATATATCTAAAAGACTCCAAACTGTTGGAATTCCCCAAAAATCAAAAGGACGCTTGATTGGGGGATAAGTTTGTTTTTGAGAAGTTGATAAATCCTTCACGGTTTCAATTCGAGCAATTGAAGTACCACCAACACCTTGAATATTAATACCAGCTACACCCGCATCCCACAATGGTCTGATATCTTCATTACTCAGACCTGTGGTAAAGCTTTTTATAAATACAGGGACATGGAGTTGATATGTAAGATTATGAATTCGTTCAATTAATCCTTGATAACCAGTATTTCGAGGATCGACTAATATATCTAAAAGAGGAGATACCCAAATTTCAACACCATCTGCTTTAATAAAATCAACAATTTTTTGAACATCCTTCACATAATCTTTACTTTCGAGAATAACAGTTCCTGAAATATTTGCTAAAACCAGTCCATCAGGATTTTTTTCTCTAACAACTTGATAACTCTTCAATGCATCTTCATCTGCATCATCTTGCAAAATACAGCGTTGATCCCCGACACCTTGAGCAATATTATATTTTGCGGTAAATTCTGCTATTTTTTCATTAATCGGAATGAATTTTTTATACCCTCCTGCAAGAGATCCAACACAAATAGGATATTTTAAATGTTTTCCCATAAAATCTATGGATAAATCAACATCATTAACTCCAATTGGAGTTAGAGCATTGGGAATGAAATATACTTCTTTCCAATAATTTTTCCCATGGTATTGAATATCTTCTTTTAATACAGTCTCCATGGTTTTTAACTGGTAATGCAAGAACTCTTCTGGTTTCATTTCGCATTAAGTAATTGTTCAGATCCTTTATAGATATTACTTCGATTATGTTATTTTATCATTTTATTTTGATGAAAAAATTTCTTAATTAAATATTAGTTGTATATCCCTTTTTGATTAAATGAATAAATAACCTAATAAGGAACGGAGAAAATCAATAATTAAGCGTTTAGATCAACTTGAATGTTTATTCATTATCGTTTTTTAGAATCAAAGATGAAAATAAATGATGTATGAACATAAATTAAAAATTAAGATTTTTCCTGGATATTTCTTATTTGTTGAATCTATTTTTATTTTTTTAGAGATTTCATTTATATTTAATGATATTTTGGATTATCGAGAAGGAACTTGGACACTACAACAATTGTATTGGTCTTTAACCATCATATTTTTGTTATATGGCGGCATTGAAATGATTTTTTACTATTATCTTTTTTCAATAATTAGTTTTGATTCTCAGAAAGGAATCCAAATCTTTTCTCGATTCTCTAAAATTAAGGCAACTTGGAAGGAAATAAAATCAATAGAACTTACGCTAAGCCTTAATAAACATAATTACTCAGCTCAAGGTGGCATATTATTGATCTTTTTAGTGCCTTTTTTTTATCATAATCGAATTTTAAAAATTCATATTACAACATTTTCAGGAAAAGAAAAAACTATTCGTACTTATGGTAATTTGAGAAAAATTAACCTTCTTTTCGAATTCTTGACAGACTTGAAAATTTTTAACACATCTCATTATAAAATTGATGTAAATGAAAGGAAAAAAAAATCGAAAAAAAAGAAAAGTGTGAAAAAAGCAGAAAAAACAAAAAAACCGAGATTTTTCGACCAATGGAGTTTTGTTCGGAATAATTCTTATCAAAATTTGGTTGTAAACGACATTTTCATTCGAGACAAAAATTGGAATATCTGGGATAAAAAATACAGTCGTAGAGCAAAAATATTTATTATTTTGGGCATAATTTCAACGATCTGTACATTTTCCCTTTTATTTTTAACTGCATTACATTGCGAATTTTCAAAATGTCCGACAATTTGGAACATTTTCCTAATAATACTACTAATTTGTTTAATCATAGGATTGCCATTAGCATTTTTAACGCCAGAAATGCGTGATACTTCCGAATTTCTTGAAATTTAGGGCATCTTTTTCCGAAAAAATTTTTACTTATGAAGAATTTTTTTCTATAAATCTCATTATTTTTTGGACCCATCGCCTAGTGGATATGGCGTCAGCCTCCTAAGCTGATTTCCCGGGAGTTCGAATCTCCTTGGGTCCGCCACGATTTCTTCATTTCATCATAATCAAAGAAAATTGATTTAAAATATATCAAAAACCAAAAAATAGTAAAAAGATAATAAAAATAAAGGAATTTTCAATTAGAATAAACCGACTACATCACCGTCGAAATCAATATCAATGCTTTCAGCAGCAGGTTTCATGGGTAAACCTGGCATTCTGAGCATTCTTCCAGCGATCGGTATTAAAAATCCCGCTCCTGCAGCGATTAAGACACGTCGAATTTTTAGAGTAAAACCGCTGGGAGCACCCAATTTAGTTGGATCATCAGAAAATGATTTTTGAGTTTTAGCAATACAAATGGGAAGATTATCCAATCCAATTTGCTTTATATTCGCAATATCTTGTCTTGCATCCAATTCAAATTCGACATCTGCTGCACCATAAATCTCACGGGCAACAGTAAGCACTTTTTCTTCTATTGAATCATTCCAATCATATAATGGCGTAAATGTTGAAACTGTGGGAGATTCTAACTTTTCTATAACTAATTTCGCTAAAGCTTCGCCACCCTCGCCGCCTTTTTCCCAAACTTCAGAAAGAGCAACATCAACACCTAATTGCTCACAATATGAGAATACCATTTCAATCTCAGCGGGAGTATCGAAATTAAATTTATTTAAAGCAACAACCACAGGAATGTTAAATTTTTTCATGTTAGAGATGTGGCGCCCAAGATTAGCTAATCCATCAGAAAGGGCAGTTAAATTCTCTTGTTTAATTCGATCGAGAGATTGCCCACCATGCATTTTCAATGCTTTGATAGTTGTGGTGATAACAGTTAAATCTGGTGCAAATCCACCGTAAAGACTGACCAAATCAAAGAATTTTTCAGCACCTAAATCGCTGCCAAAACCTGCTTCAGTAACTACATAATCGTTTGTTCTGAGAGCAAAATTAGTTGCCATAATGCTGTTTGCTCCTTGGGCAATATTAGCAAATGGACCACCGTGAATAAATGCAGGGTTATTTTCCATTGTTTGCACTAAATTGGGTTTAATGGCATCTTTTAAGAGAACTGTAATAGCACCTGCAACATTCAAATCTCGACAATATATAGGTTTATTTTTGAAATCGAATCCTAATAAAATATTACCGATTTTCTCTTTTAGATCAGATAAATTGCGCGCTAAACACAAGATAGCCATTATTTCAGAAGCTGCAGTAATGTCAAAGCCACTTTCATGCGTAACCCCATCTGTTGATTTACCTAAACCAACAATAATATTTCTTAATGCACGATCATTTACGTCTACGACCCGATTCCATAGAATCTTTTTTGGATCTAACTCAATTTTATGCCGATAGATTGCATTGTTAAGTAATGCAGCCAAAGTATTATGAGCTGATGTGATGGCATGTAAATCGCCAGTAAAATGAAGGTTGATATCTTCCATAGGGACACATTGAGCATATCCACCTCCTGCAGCACCACCTTTAATTCCAAAAACGGGGCCCAAAGAAGGTTCTCGTAAACAAACGGCAGTTTGTCGGTTAAGTCGATTCATAGCATCCGTAAGTCCAATGGAAGTGGTTGTTTTTCCTTCTCCAGCAGGAGTGGGAGATGTTGCGGTTACTAAAACTAACTTTCCTGGAGGGTGTTCCATACAATTTAAACAATATGTTAAATTTATTTTTGCTTTATACGGACCATAAAGCTCTAAACTTCGTTCTGGAATACCTATTCTGGCAGCAATTTGTGTAATTGGTAGCAAATGGGCTTCCCGAGCAATTTCAATATCCGGTTTCATATAATCTCTCCAATCGATGTGATTTTGATGTAAAAAAAGAGGATTTTAGTATAAAAAGAAAATCAGACAATTTGTTTTCCTTTTCGATATACCAAAAAGGGTTTTAAAGAACCTTGGTTATAAACAATTTCTTGATATTTATTACAATTAAACGCAATAAAATCCGCTAGTTTTCCCTGAGCGAGAACACCCCGATCATTTAATGATAAGGCATCAGCAGCCCTCTTTGTAATACCTGCGAGAGTCTCTGCAATTGTAAGTTTTTGATATGCACCTAATAACGCGGCTTGAGTTAAAAGTTCACCCATAGGAGCAGAGCCGGGATTCCAATCAGATGAAATTGCAACATTTAATCCAACATCTAACATTTTTCTTGCAGGTGCAAAATCAATCCCTAATCCTAAAGATGCACCAGGAAGAGCAACAGCAATCACATTTGCTTCTTTTAGCATACGGAGATGGGCTTCATCTGATACTTCTAAATGTTCAGCAGATAAAGCACCAACATCGGCAGCTACTTCGGAGCCACCCATTGTAAATTGATCTCCATGCACAATAACTTGAAATCCAAGTTCCTTGGCATAATTTAAATATTTACGGGCAGAATCGGGACTGAAAGCACTTTCTTCAATAAATATATCTACTCGATTTGCCAAATTTTTTTCTTTTACAACCGGTAATAGTTTATCCATAATTTCTTGTAAATATTTTTCTGGATCTTGAAATTCGGGCGGACAGGTATGGGCAGCTAAACATGTTGGTATTAAATCAGGTAATAATGCACGTGAACGATTAGCTTGATTGATAACCTCTAACATTTTAAGTTCTGCTTCTACAGTAAGTCCATATCCACTTTTTACTTCACATGTTGTGACACCGCGATGAAGATGGGTTAACCCTCGAATAAAGAGATTATCAAATAACTCTTTTTCTGATGCATTACGAGTTTTACGAACAGTATCAAGCATTCCTCCTCCAGATTTTGCGATATTTAGATATGTTTCACCTGATAACCTGCGAGCATAATCTTCAGCACGTGTTCCAGCGTAGCACATATGAGTATGGCAGTCAATCATTCCAGGCATTGCCACTGCATTCTCAGTAATTTTGTGAAAAATAGTTCCTGAACCGTGGAATTTTGCATGAGATACTTCCTTTTCAAATTCATCTTTGGAAAGAATACGCTCAATTTTATCTTCAACAATTAAAATTCCCCCATTGGAGATAATTTCCAATTTATCATCAGAAATAGGCCCAGCAGAGGGTAAATTTTGCATGGTAAGGATTTGCTTAAAAGGACCGATTAGTTTTTTATCCGACATTATTACCTCCCTTCTAGTGAGCCAGTGCGAAATGAATTAAATAATTTGTGCTTTAAGATTGAAACTAAATTTATTAATCAGAATTTCTAATATATCATTGGTCGTTTCAATGAAAAGTAATATTTGCGAATTCTGCGGTGAACCTCTACGGATGTTAATTCAATCGAATTATGTAATCTGTCCGATTTGTGAGCGAAAAGTGTGCCTTAAATGTCAAAAACTTGGATTATGTCCAGAACATTATGAAGAAATTCCAGAAACAACTAAATCTGATCTTAAAAGACTAAGAAGATTTTTAGTAATATCCATTATTATTATCTCAGTAATATATTTTGCTTTCACATTCTTACTTATTTATATAAATAATGACATAAGAATTATCATTTTTGCTTCAAGTGGTGTTCAAAAATTGGTTTACTTTTTATTATTTCTTCCCTATATCCCTATTTTTTTAGGGATTTTAATCTCTTATGATAAAAAAGTGAAGAAATTACTTCGATATTCAATCGAACATTGGAAAAATAAGCGATGATAAGGGTTAACTTTTCTCGAAATTCTGCTTGAGAATCCATTTTTAATCATTTTTACGATATAAATTCTATAAGATACTTAACTTTGATGAAAGAATAATTAAAATACATTCTAAAAAGTGGCTTTATACCCTTCAGTTACATTTTTGTTTAGTTTTTTCTATTTTCTTTTTTGATATTTTTATTTATCTTCTCAACAAAATGATAGAAATTGTAGCTAAATTTTATTTTATCTAAATTTTTGATATACACAAGAAATGATTAACAAGGATGATTTGTTTGAATTAACTAAAAAGATTTTAGAAGAGACAGATCGCATCATACGCCAATTTGGACCGAGATTGACTGGAACTAAGCCTTGTAGTAATGTTGCTGATGAATTGCATAAAAAACTTAACCAATTTTGCGATGATAGTAAGATAGAAAGATTTAATACTCATCCTGCTTCTTTTACTTTTTACATTCGGTTTCTCTCGATTATGTATGCAATTAGTGTTACTTTGTTCTACTTAAGAACAAATTGGTTAATTTTACCCTTAATTGGATTATTTATTGGAATTTTCATGATGATCTCTATTTTTGCATTTTATCAGCAATTTTTTGATCGATTCTTTCCAAAAAAAATTGGTAAAAATGTCTATGGCGTGATAGAACCGAGTTCAGAGGTTAATCAGCAAATTATCCTTTCAGGTCACCATGATAGTGCTCAAAAAATCCGAATTTTGGATTCTGGATTCCAAAAATTGTATCCAGTGGTAATATTGGCACCATATTTCTTTTTTCTATATGCAATTGTGATTAGTATAATTGGGATTATTAATAAATTCGAAAATATATCGTCTCCTATAATTCTCGTGTTATTTCTATTCGGTATTCCGTTTGTTTTATCATATTTCTTCATTGTTACCAAAGATGCTTCTCCTGGAGCGGGAGATAACTTAATTTCCTCATTGCTTTTTATTGAATTAGGAAAATATCTAAAGATACAGATAAAAACAAAAAATTGTGCATTAAATCATACAAGAATAATAATTGTTAGTTTTGATGCTGAAGAGTGTGGATTGCGCGGTTCTGCTGCGTTTATGAAAGCCCATAAAGAAATGTTCAAGCAATTACCAACATATCATTTAAATTTTGATAGTTTATACAATTTGGATGAATTGCATGTTCTCACAGCTGATATTAATGGCAATGTCCCCTTATCTGAAGAAATGGCAGATGAGATTGTAAAGATCGGTAGAAAAGAAGCAATTTCCATTAAAAAATTCAAAATGTTATTTGGAGGAGGGGGAACTGATGCAGCTGAAAGTGCCCGAATGGGAATTCCTTCCACAACATTAATTGCCATGCCCACAAAAGTCATCAGAGATGGATTAGTATATCATACCAGAAGAGATACGGTGGAAAATATCGATCCTGCTGTGGTAAAATGTTGTTTAAAAATTGCATGGAATTATATATGGAATAAAGAAAGAAAAAAAGAACTTATAAACAATATTTAGTATGAAATAGATATCTATGGAGATATTAAAGTTTCAATACTGGAAAATTAAAGATCCATATAGTGGCATAAAGGAATTCGTAAGTAAAAAATTAAAGATTACAAATTTTATTGATTACTGAAATAAAAGAAAATTAAATTTGAATACTTTTAAGTCTTTTAGTTAGTATTTTAAATACTAACAAGACGAAAGCATCCTCTACATTGATATTATTTAGAGCACTGGTTTCTAAATACCCCATGTTATATTTAGACGCCAGATTATTTGCTTCTTCTGTTGAAACAACTTTAGAAAGATCAGATTTATTCCCAACCAAAAGAGATTCGTATTCACCTTCAATATAGGAATCTAATTCAGATTTCCACTGATGAATATGGTCGAATGTTTTTCGATCGTGCAAATCAAATACGAGAATTACTGCCATAGTTCCCTTATAATAACTTCTTCTTACACGTTTGAAGAATTTTTGCGATCCAATGTCATAAATGTTTAAGTGGACTCGGTTTTCCATAAGTGTATACGTATGGGTCATAATATTCAACCCAATTGTCGGTCGAAAATCTTTTGGAAAAACACCATCAACAAAGCGGTTTACCAAGCTTGTTTTTCCAACACCTGAATCCCCTACTAAAGTAAACTTAAAAACCCATTGTTGAATCTCATTAGAACTCGAGTCCAACAGTTTTGAACCTAATATTTCTCCCAATTTTGGAATTTCTAGATCAACAGATTGGTTTTCTGATAAAATTCTATAAAATTTTTCTGTAGCTAAGTAAAGAAAAGGTTGAAGTTTATCAATCCATGCATCAATCGATACTATATAGATGAAAGTCCACTCATCAACAAAAATACTAATACTACGAAAGTTCTCAGCATCTATAATAGCATTAGCATAAGGTGAATCCGATTGAATTTCTTGAATTCGACGCAAAATCGGATCTAGATCAAAATTAATTGATGAATATTGATTTCTTGCATGATTAACCTTTGAACCAAATGCTTTTTGAATCTCAGACGAATATATCAGTTCCTTTCCATGTTTTAAAATATAAAGCCTTTGTAATTCAGGTATATTACATGCTAAGTTAGAAGAAAGAGTATTCAGTAGCAAATTTTGATTCATTATTATAAAAAAAGAAATTGATCCTAAGTAAATATTGATTGAATGATAATAATAGAGTAAATGAGTTATTTAATTCTAGTGGCAGTATTGCAGTGTTTACAACGGATAACTTGCTTAAGTTTTAAAGATTGATAACGGTAAACTCCAAGAACTAGCTTTTTGCCGCATTTTGCACAACGTTCATTTAAAATTTTTTCTTGTAAGCAAATTCCGTTTTTTACAATTTCCATTCTATTTAAAAAAAGTGAAAGATTCTTTTTAAGAATATTTGGAATAATTAGATTTTGATTAGTGAATGAATAATATGCAAAAACCAACTCAACCTATTGGTAGTAAAGATAATCCTTATGATATTGTAATTAGTGGAGCGGGTCCGGCTGGTTTGACAGCGGGTATTTTTGCCGGTCGATACAAATTAAAAGCACTTATCTGTGAAAAAGAAGAACATCCATGGTCATTTCCCAGAGGAGAAACACTACATAATGCAAAAATCTTTTCTCAAGTATTAGGTGATAATGTTCTTAATCTAATTTCTATCCATATAACCGCTGCGCGTAAATTTAACAGCCCTATGGTAAAGAACACTGTAGAGGTTTTTCGAAGAACACCTTCAATTGTTTTTGAATGGAATAATTTCATAGAATTACTAAAATCACGTTTATTAGAGACAGCAACAAAAATACGAACCAATTCAGAGGTTGAAGAATTAATTTATGAAGACAACAAGTGTTGTGGAATTCGATTGCAAAATGGTGAAGAAATCTATGCAAAATCGATAATTGTTGCAGATGGCCACAACAGCCTTATCGGTAAAAATTTTCACATTCCCTATGAAAAAATTAATTTTCCAATTGTTAAACGAATTATTCGGAATTTTCACGGAGATTATTATGGTTTTGAGTACTTTTTTTTGGTTCCTGGGATGTTGAATTATGCACCCCGATTTCCTCCAGCAGTAATTTTTGTTTTTCCAAGAAATAAGGAAAAATGTGAAGTAGGAATGATGATCTTCGCAGATGTTGCTAAAAAACTCAAAAATTCATGTGATTTACCCGATGAAGCTGAAATAATGCGTGTTTGGAATCAATTAATTGCCACATATCCCCGGTTCTCTGATTTAATGCGCAATACGGAGATTGAATTTGAAGGATTTACTTATATCGGTGCAGGAGAAATATATAATAATCCAATGCCTGTTCCTGGTGTCTTTCTAACCGGTGAAGCGATGGGTTTTATTGAAAAATCGGGAGCATCTGGGATTGCCTCATCGATGCAAATAGCAAAATTTGCAGTTGATTATATTGCTTCGAAAAAAAGTATTTACTGGTCCAAATCTTCAGCAAAATCTTATTCACGCACATTAAAACGAACAGATTTTTATCATCATATTAGAAAAAATGCACAAAAAACCCAAATACAAAAATATTTTTTCTTTCAATATTTACGAACAGAAGAGAAAATAAATAAAAAATGGAATTTGGTAAAAGCACTCTATAAAGTATGAAATGTTGTTTATTCTAATGATTTTTTCAAATTTAGATAATCTGTATAAGTATCAACATCTAAAAATAAAAAATTGCTACTTTTTTGATAATTCTGTGGTAGTTTTTTGAAGGTTATTTCTATAGCTTTAAATATAGTGCCTTGTCTTAATAGATTTTGGATTCCACCAAGTAATGTTGAAAATGAAGGAGATGAATTATTGAAAAGTGAATCTACTGTTTTTTTGGAAAGAATAACTACAGGTAAAAGAAGTGGTAAATTTTTACGATTAGGATTTTCACAAATAAAAGTTTTTCGTGTTAAAATTCTAGATACTATAGGAAACTTAAGTTTAAACTCATAAGACTTATTCAACTTATTCAATTTCTTCGATTTATTTGAGGTATTTGAGTTATTTGATTTATTTAAACCCTTTGAGTTATTTGAGTTTATAATATCGTTTGAATCTTGAGAAAATGAATCTACTATATCTAATTCAAGGCAGAAACTCCCATACATGTAATCAATAGGAAGATTTGCATAAAAAAGAAAATTATTGTTTGCCAATTCAGAAAAATTGTTTAAAATTTGTGACAAACAATCCCAAAAAATCGGTGAAAACCATGTATCTGCTGGAAATATAAGCAGTGATTTTATTCGATTTTGATACAAACGCATTTCTCTAAATGAAAAGAATGGCCCAGCTATAAATGAGTTTCGAGCATTAACAATGATAGGGTTTTTTTTATTGTCATTGATTTTTTGAATCCATTTAGTGATTTCTTCATAATAATAGCCTAAAACAAGATAAATATCATTGATCGGAAGAGATCGTAAATGAGAGATAATTGCTGAAAGAGTATTTTCTTCAGTTGAATCAAGAGGCATCAAAGATTTAGGAAGTTTTGGTTCATTTTTGTCTTTTGATTCACGAAATCGTTCCCCTTTCCCAGCAGCTAAAATAACAGAATCAATCATGAGTTTTACTGCCATAATTTATGGTAATCAAAATCTTCCCACCAAGTGGTTGGAATTGCTCCTTCTTTCGTAATTAAGAGAGTATGCTCGTGTTGAGCCACCAAACCTTGCGCACGTTCTACGAAAACGTTATAACCCTGCAGAATTCCTTGCCGATAATATTTCAAAATAACATCATTTACTTTTTCTTCTGGAATGAAATCTACCCAGCGTGGTGAAAAGGGAAAAGCACCGAATTTTTCTTTAAACTTTTTCAATCTAATTCGTTCAATTTGGGGAAGATTCTTCTTTTTATGAATATTTTTTACTTCAAAGATTGTTATTTCCTTTCCATTACGAATTGCTCCATAACCATTTGTGCTGAATGGTTCAATGGCTATTTGATCTCCTTCTTTTAAAATATAATTCTCCAAACCTGAACCGACATTAGGTATAAAGGGAGATCCATGAAGATCCCATCGAGATACACGATGTCCTCCAAGATTGGAAACTGGAGTTAAATCTTTATATTTTTCAATTTCAACTTGAATTGCAGCACCAATTGTTCTAATATTAACACCAGGTTTTGCAAGACTAATAGCAGTATATAATGCATCTTTTGCTGCTTTAATGAGATCTGAATAAATACCACGATCATTTCCTAAATTTATTGTAACCGCTGCATCTGCGACATACCCATCAACATGACCTCCTAAATCAATTTTCAATAAGCCATGTTCTGGAAGTACTTGCTGTTCTTTAATAACGGGAGAATAATGAGCAGCAATGTGATTAATACCTAAATTAGCTGGAAATGCAAGACCTTCAGCACCTTGAGCGAGAATATCATCTTCTAAAACTTTTGCAAGATCACCCATATTTGTCCCCGGTCGAGCAATTTGATAGGATAATTTTAAAGCATGAGCAACTGCTTTTCCAGCCTTCATATATTTTTCAATTATATCGGAAGTAAGTTCATATTCCATTGATACGTCAATTGGATATATGGATGCGAAGTTATTCAAGGTTTTGATTTTTTTATATTTTTACCGCTAATGACTTCTTTTTTGATTTTCGAGAGAATTCTTAATCAATGAGCAATTCTCTACTTTGTGGAAAAATCATATATTAAAGCATATCTTTATATAATTATTGCTGTTTTTCTGTGGGCAACAATAGAAATTGTCATGAAATTAATTCAGAATAATAGCAGCCCATTTTTAATGAACTTTTTTAGATTCTTTATTGGTGGATTCACACTTTTATTCTATGCAATTACTGTAAAAAAAACAAAAAGTATCAAAAAATTCTTAATATCCCATCCAAAATATTATATTCCTGCGGCATTAATAGGATTAGCAGGTGGATTATTACTTTATTCATTTGGAACTAGTTTAACTGAAGCCTCAATGTCTGCTGCAATTATAAGTTCTAACCCAATATTAATTTCAACTTATATGATATTTTTCAAAGGTGAATCCAAATCACCTTCTAAAATAACAGGAATTCTGCTTGGATTTATTGGAATGTTATTTATTGTAACAGAAATGCATTTTTCAGCATTTTTTAGCAACGAATATCTATTAGGAAATATGTTAGTTTTAGTAGGAACATGTTTTTGGGTCGTTGACTTAATTCTGGGTAAATTAATTATGAATAAATCTCGACTTTCCTATCAAAATCATAAAGAAAACGAAGTTTTCTCAACAAAAGGCACAGAATCACAAAAGGTTTCAAGTCTAGATTTTAATGTATTAACATTCTTGCTTGCATCACTTTTTATGAGTCCCTATCTTCTAGTTTCAGATGAATGGAGCGTGATTGTTTCTCAATCACTAAGTACTTGGCTAGGATTACTTTATATTGGAGTAGTCACTACAGGAATTGCCTATTTATTATTCTTTAAGGGATTAGGATCTCTTGAAGCATCGAAAGGTTCAAATCTTTTTTATTTAAAACCAATTTTTGCTACAATTCTCGCAGTATTAGTATTGGATGAAATCCCCAGCATATATTTCTATTTAGGAATTATTTTAGAAGTGATTGCATTAATTCTTATCTCAAAGAATTAAGATTTTCATCATATCTTTGTTTATTTTGATCATTTGTTTTTTTGTTGTTATATGAGGAAGAACTTTTTTTTGGATCCAAAGATATTTTAGCAACATCAGAAGATTATTAGTATTTTTCTTGAGATGTAAAGGAATGACCAGGAACCGACTTGAACTTCAGAAAAAAATATACAATCTTAAAAATTCATTATTTTCTTCACTTCCAATTACCAGTTTGAATAATTTCAATGAATTCGATTTAAGCATTCCATCAAAACCTAGTTTAATTCAAAAAATTTTTCCAAACAATGTTCTTTTTGTTTTATTATGTGCTCTTCTAATAAAGCTGATTTTTTTTATTTACAGTCTATATTGTTATCAAAATGGAATATTAGTGGCATCACAGAATGTTTTTAATCAATTTGCAGCACATTGGTGGGATTTAGAAGGATTAAGTGATTTTGCGGGGGATTATATTCCTTGGCATACTAACTGGATGAATGGGGAAAAACTTTATACAGCTGCCTTTAAAGGAAGGTATCTTTATCCACCTCTATATTATTATTTAATTCATATTTTTGCATATTGGACCGTTTTTTCTGCCCCAATTGTTATTTTTCTCTGTAATATTCTTACAGGATACTTTGTTTTTCGTTTAGCATTAAATTTTGGCGCAACACCGAAAGCTGCAAAAATTATGATGGTTTTATGCCTTTTATCCCCATTTAATTTATTTTATAGCGATTTTGTTTGGCAGAATACAGGGGTAGTAACAACTTTTTTAGTAGTATCTATGTTTAATATTTCACAAGAAAATTACAAATGGGGGATGTTCTGGTTAGGAGTTGCAATGAGTATTAAACAAGTTGCTTTCTTTTTCTATCCATTCCTTGTGATAGGAGTTGCATATTCACCTTCTTTTTGGAAAAGTCATTTGCAAAGAAAAGGAAAATTACGCAGAAAAGAATCAAAAATACCCCTTTTTGACTATATTAGGAATTTACCATTAAGTTCAATAATCTTTTATGGATTAATCCCAATTGAAATCTTTTTGATTGCCTCTTATCCTTACATTTTCGATGATCCTGGAAAATACATCAGCATTCTCTTTAATAATCATCGAACTTCGAATTATGAATGGGTTTATAATATTTTCTCTCAAATTGTTCCTGTCAACAGTAATTCAACTTTTATAGGATATTTTCCTGATTTAACAATAAATCCAAAAAATAGACCTTATCAAGTCAATTACAGAACATCACTTGCTATTGCATTTGCATGGATTGGATATGTTTTAGGAATTCCTCCAAATATTACAGCAACTTTTGCTGTGATTTTCCATATGCAGTTATTTTTATATGTAATCACAATTATTTTAGGTGCTTTTTATTGGTGGTTTTTAAACCGAACAAAATTCTCTTCAGATCAAGAATATTATTGGTTTATGTGGAATATAGGAGGACTTGCATTATTTACAGTGATTCTTTTTGCAGAAATTGGAATTTACAAGTACTACTTAGTTTCTTTAACCCCATTTTGGGCAATGTATGGAGGAATCAGCCCTTTAAATCATGAACGTTGGAAAAAAGCTCAAAAATATTCGATAAAAGAAATCATCCATGTTCCATCCAGGATACAGAATCAATTATTTGGAGGAGGATCATACTTTCACATTATTGAACAATCAATTCTACAAATTGCAATGATCCTTTTTAACAAATGGTTAGCCGTTATCTATTTCTACTTGCCTTTATATCTTTTGGGTTTAGCTTTTTTTTTGGTACAAATGTTTCGAGAAGAATTTCTATCTATTCTGAGGAAAAAATAAAGTGGTGGAAAGGATATACGAAAGTTCTTTAGAAAAGAGAATTTTTTATTCTTACCAGATGGATACTCCCACAAACTTTCTGAATATTATTTCGGGAAAATTTACCCGACGGCAGCTTTTACATTATATGGGTCTTTGTGCGGGATTATTTTTTGCCCTACTTTTCATTTCATGGCAATTCTATCCTAAATCGTTAAATTATTCTATTTTGACTCATACAATTTCATACTTAGGAGATTATACGCAAAATCCAAAAGGATGGTTATATTTTACATTTTCATTTATTGTGATTGGATTATCATTTATACCCTTAATCTTTTATATTCATAGTAGAGTTGTATTGATTGAGCGATGGTGGGGTCGCTTAGGTAGTTTATTCTTAATTGAGGGGAGTATTGGAATAATAATCATTGCATTTTTTCCTGATGTTCATGGTGCCGATTTCTTTCAAGATATGACTTTAGGTAAAGCACATGTATTAATTTCTACAGTAACATTCTTGCTTTTTAGTGCAGGATTTACTATTTATGGAATTCTATTCCTTGTAAATGCTTATCCTAATATTCATCGTGGTAAACCTGATTTATATCCAAATGCCCATACTCGTTATGTCTTTATTTCTTTTGCAGTGTTTGGGATGGGCACTTTAATTACACAAATTATTTCCAATATTAGGGATTATCCATGGCCAGGACCTGGAATATATAGTTTTCCTCTCTGGGAGTGGTTACTCTCATTTAACTTCTTTATTTCGATCTATTGGCTTGCTTTTACCCTACCTAATAAAATTCCATCAAATCAAGCGTGAAATAACTATTTAATTTCTTCTTTTACATGGTTGGGAATGATAAGATATAAACTATAGATATAAAAAACATAAGAACCAAGCAAAAGCCATTCCCATAATGGAAGATACATCATAAAAAAGTAAATTCTCCAGAAATAATATAACCAATAAAAAGTAAAGGCAGTTAAAAAGCCAATCATAATCACATCAGAAACAAGATATAAACATACAAGTTGCCAAATTTTAATCCACCCCATTTTATCTTTAATACTTTTGATAAGTGTATACATATTAAAGGAAAATGCTGTGAAAAAACCAAAAAAAGCTAATCCTGCAAAAATATAATGGATTAAACCAGAATCTTCTGAAAAAATACCAACACCAAACACACCCAATGCGGAAAAGAGAAGGATTATAGTAAATATGTATGTAGTAATTTTAGCGATTGGACGTAATTGGCGAAAAAGAAAGAATATATAAGGAATTAACCCTAATCCTGCAATCGACATGCTTAAACTCCAAATTGAATGACCAATCGGATTTTTTATTCTATTTCCAAGACTACTTACACTCATACGAAGAAATTGATAATGAATAGGGTATTTTAATATAGAAAATGTGTAAGAACTAAGGAGAATAACTAAAAGACAAATAAGAAGCACACCATAAGCATGCTTATGAGATTTTCCCTTTAAAAAATCAAGGATTCGTCTAAAAATAGACTTAAAATTCATATTTTTCATGATTAATCATTGAATGTGGCAAGCTTACGATATAATGGAATAAAATCGCTAAATGAATTAATATCATAATATCTAAGTTTGTTAGAAATAAAATCAGAAACTAATTCTTTAAGTGAAATATTTCCCATTCCAAAGATATTAACTTGAATCTTATCAAATTGATAGAAATTACTAAGGATTTTTTCTAGTTCAGGAAAATCATCAGGGGTTGCATCAGTTATAATTATTAGTTTAATTGGACGAGTTGGTTCTTTTTCTCTTAGTTTTCTTATTATTTCTTCTGATTTTGGTAATATAGATTGAATATGATGAAATGTACCTGATTCTAATTCTACTTGTTCTAATAAATTGTGAATGAATGATACTAAAACAGATGTACTGTAAATATTTGAATTTAACCAATCATCTTGATTAATTGTACTAATTATTTCTTCATGATCTTTGAAAACTACGATAGAAATATGTTCTTCAATTTTTCGTGAG
Source organism: Candidatus Harpocratesius repetitus (assembly GCA_021498095.1). GTDB lineage: Archaea > Asgardarchaeota > Lokiarchaeia > Sigyniarchaeales > Promethearchaeaceae > Harpocratesius > Harpocratesius repetitus. The sequence goes on from JAIZWK010000001.1 coordinate 3,702,883, forward strand.
ATTTTTTCAATAATATACAAAAATATGAAAAATAGAGCAGTATTAAGCCGTGAAATATGCGATCTTGCAGAAATCATCGGAAATGGAGATTCTATTGAAAGTTGTGAAAGAAAATTCTCTACTTTCCGCACTTCTTTATACTCCTTATTCACTTCAACATCACGAGCTAACATACTTCGTGTTAAATCAAAGAGAATAAGAGTATCAACTGGAACTAAGCCCTCTATTGATATTTCAATTTCTGAATTCGCAGAAATCTTTCCTATTTCTTGAGGACCTAAAGCTGGTGAACACGATTTAAATTTAAAAATCGAATCAAAATCTGGGTGCTTTACTTGCATCCGTGGAAATATAAAATAATTCAGAAAAAAGATTCTAATACTTTCTTTTCGATTTTGAATATTTGTTGTAATTTTATTATAACTTTCTGACGAATTAGGATTGATTTTTGCTAATAAATATAATTTTTTAATATTAACAACATTTTTTGGTCGTTTTTGAATTGAGAGTAGATCTTTATTGTTAAAATCAAACCATAGAATGTTAGGATCTATTTCAATTCTTTCATTAGATATTGTAAAATCTGTTTGAACCTTTGCATATGTCGTAAGATTAGTATTGGATTTACTAATTCCCACAATATCGCCCAGTTTTACACCCAAGGCGTTAGCATTCCGAAAGTTTATCTTTACTTTTCCTATTAACTCATGATTAAAAATTGGTTTAAAAGTAAGTTCTCTTACTTTAATAATCGGTGGTTCCATTGAAAAAACAACCAGTTTCGGAACTAGAACTTCAGCAATCTGATTCTCTTGGAACATTTCTTTATCCATTATAATTGTCTCAACTTCAATTTTACTTATTTCTATAGTTGCCATTCCTTGCCTTCTTGATATTGGATCTTCCCAACCAAGAAAAGCACCCGGAAATAGAGAAAGACGATTTGCTAATTCTTGTGAGATTAAAATATTTCCATTTAAATCTCGATCAACAATTTTACATCGAACTATTTGAGAATTAGGAATAATTAAATGCAGCTGTTCTACAGAAATTTTATTTGGATAATTTTCAAGATTTATTGAATCTTTTTCTTTATATTTAACTAATTCATTCGATTCTATTGTAAATTCTACATTTTGGTTCTTAATAGTAGATGTCGCAATAAAATCGTCAGCTAATGAGTCTGTCTTAATTTCAGATATATTACGATTCTCTTTGATATTCTCAGAATGTATCTCTTTATTTATTCCCTTATAATATTCTTTATTTAACACTTTATCTGGAAAAGGTTGTTCTATTTTAGAATCATCAATTTGTTTGAGTTTATTCTCTTCTGTTGTATTTTTCCCTACATTACCATATTGGTTTAATTCATTATCCATATTTTTGGAAAAAAGAGATAGATTATCAAGTGCTTTCTCGACATCTGGATGTAAAACAAGATTTTGAGATTCTTGAGCCATTTTTTGCGATAATACTTCTTCAAAAAGTTGAGTTTGACTTTTTAAATCTAATTCATCAATTTTATATTCTGAATATTCTTCCCCTGGATTGATAAATTTCGCAGCATTTTCTGCTTTAATGGTTTTATTTTGTGAAAATGGTAATGATTGAAAAAGTTTAGGTAATACAATAGTTCCTTCTGGAATCGTAGGAGATATTCTCATAGGAACATGAAAATAATTATGCCATCGTCGATTAGTAGAAAATAATCGAATAGTTCCACCTTCGGGTAATCCTATCTTATGCGCATCTATCTCATTCATTTCACAATAAGGAAATTTATTCAATTCAAATTGAAATTTCAGACTGATCCGCATACCCATCACCTAATACTTTTATAGAAATAGAGCTAAATAATATAACTCTTTTGATAATCTTCAAGAGATCAAGAGATAAAAAAGATCTGAATTATTCAGATTTAGGGTACGTTTCGCTTATTTTCTGGGCATAAAACCGAAAAACAGCAACAGTTTTACCTAAATCCCGAATAGAACGGGATGCACCAATTAGAAAAAACCTCCCTGCTGCAGAAATAACCATAAAACTTTTTTTTCCTCGTAAAACAACTTCAATAAGCTTGTTATATCCAATTTTAACTACAGAATCATTACCGCTTTGAAGAAGAACCGCGCCCATTGCACATAAGGCATCAGGATCAATTTCATAACCAGAAACTGCAGAAAAAGCTAATCTAAGCCCTTCTTTGGTTACTAAAGCTAAAGCTTCAAGTTCAGTATTCTTAGTAATATTCGAGAGATAAGCACTTAGTTTTTGGGCATCATCTTCATTTAATGACATTTTTTTTCACAAATATTTTTTTTATTTATAAATTTTTCAAGATTATTTCTTTTTTAAGAATTCAATTGCAATTACAGTTTGATCTTTTACTAAAACTCGAGGTGCATATCCATCAGCAAAAAATAATCCCTCAGGTAAAGTAGAAATAGGCTCAAGAACGCGCTCTATATTTTCTTTACCTAGAAAAGATTGCTTTTTTTCAGTTACTGAATAAGCATGATCCCCTATTATTACCATTTCTCTTTCAAATCCTGCTGGAATTTCTTCTTCATCTAACAAATGAATAATCTCTTCCAATTTTGCTTTACTCGGAGTTTTTGTATATGTTGTAGATGAACTTGAAGTAAAGAGATGATCATTATCTCCAGTGTAAAGTGGTCCAGATTGTTCAATTTGATTATATTTAGAGTGATAAGAAGAAGGCGGGGTTTTTGGAGGAGGACTTCCACTAGGTTCACGAAATTGAATTTCATTACCTTCTTCTCGAATTTCATGAGCAAAACCTTTTGTTGGGGGTTCTTCAATTGCTTCAAGAAATTCTGGCTCTTTGTTAGTATCAACTTCTTCTAGAGAAACAGAACGATAACTTAATCCAACTTGTGATCTAATATCTTGACTAATCCGCGCACCATTAAATTTTGATCTAACGGATGCATTTGTTCCTATCCAGAGGTAAACGACTCGTTTTTTATCATCGACTAAAACGTAACATTCTTTGCTATCTAAGAGCTTCTTTATAGGCTGTTCCTCAGTGATCTCATGTGCTTCACCATTTCCCCTTACTATGAACAGTTGCATTTTCTTACTCCTATACTTAACATAACCTTTGATTTGCTAAAAATCGTTGTTTATTAATAGTAGTTAATTTTTTGTGTTGATAAATTTTTTGAGAAATATTCGAATATGATAAATCAAATCTGTCGCTGAAATTCGATCACCAATTTCTTCACAAATTTCTTCACCTAATCTTCCATTTAGATAGGCACCACTAATTGCAGAAGCAAAACCATCATTTTTCAAAGCAAGTAAACTACCAACAATACCTGCTAAGACATCACCTGTACCTCCTACAGTCATTGCAGGTGTGCCTCTTGTATTTAATCGGATATGATTATAATCAAAATTTACAATATTTGTAGGGGTATCTTGAGAAAATGCATCGTATATAATATCATAATGCCCTTTGAAAAGAAATATTCCCCCAAATTTCTGAAGTAACGGTGATATTTTGTTGATAAATGGTATGAATTCAGAGGGGATTTCATGTTTTGGTATTTTAAGTAATCTTTGAAGTTCTCCTTTATGAGGAGTAATAACTACATGTTTATTTGAGAAGCGGAAATGATCATCATGAAAGAGAGAAGCGAGGCTAGTAATCGCATCTGCATCTATTACAAATGGAATTGCTTGAGAATCAAGCCAGCGTATTAAATCTTTTGAAAACAATATTGATTCGGGATTATCCCCCAAACCAGGGCCAAGAACAACAGCATCGGCCCATTTGCATAATTCTTTTGCTGCTTGAAGATCATTAAGAGTGAAAATTTCATCTTCTCCAGAAAGAACGATGAAATTTGCATTAAAACTACGAACAACGTTATCAATACTTTTAGGAACAAAAATTTTGACTAGATCAAGTCCCATTTCGACACCAGCAAGAGCTGCAAATGTAGGTGCCCCAGAAAAAGACTTTGAACCACCAATAATAAGAAGTCGGCCATATTGACCTTTATGGGCATTATTTGGTTTGGATTTGATGCATTGAAGCAAATCTCCCTTACCTACTAACAACTCTGCTTCTCTTGGAATGCCAATAGATGCAATATGTTTATTCTTTGAATTTTTTAAACCTGTTTTTTCTCGATGGAAAGTCACTCGAAAATCACATTTAACAGCAATATCATCAATATTACCAGTATTTGGATCCATTCCTGAAGGAATATCCACTGAAATTTTAGGAATTGATAGAGAATTTATTAATCGAATAGCAGAAGCTGTTGGTTCACGAATTTTCCCAGAAACACCAGTTCCTAATAATGCATCGATAATTAAACTACTATTTTCCTCAATATTCTCCCTTAATGATTCAGTTAATTGACTTGAATCCCGAATTACATGAATCTTGACGGATAATATCAATCGTTTTAATATTTTAAAATTGAGTCTTGCTTCTTCAGTTCGGATTTTTATTGGATCTCCACATAAAAACACATCAACAATATAACCTTTAGAAGCAAAATGGCGAGAAATTACAAATCCATCGCCCCCATTATTACCATTTCCACAAAAAACAGTTATTCTTTTATCTGTTGAAGGCGAAAATTTACGAATAATGGATTCTACAGCCTGTAATCCAGCAGATTCCATTAAAAGAATTTTAGGAATTCCTATATCTTCAGCATTATTATCAAAACGACCAATTTCTTCCCCATTCACTGCTTGAAATAAATAAAGCATAGATCTCATCCTTAGTGAATAATATACAATTGCAATTTTTTAAAGTTCCGATAATATTTAAAATAGAATAAGCCAAAAAAAATGAATTAAGAACAATTTAATTAAATCATTCTTCCGATAATTCAAATAATTCACCAAATGCTTCCCGTTCTTCTTCAGTCATTGATTTTTCTTTCTTCGTTTCTGTAATGACCATTGTTTTTAGGGCGCGTTTCTTTTCTTTTTTATAAAAGTTCCGATCTTTCAGTTTTTTTTGAACTTTTTTATCCTTATTTCCTCCAACTTTATCAATTGGAAATGATTTTTTACAGATTCTGCAGTAAAGTTCGTCAGAATGTTTTTTAGGATACAGCAGATTGCTACATATTGGGCAAAATTTCATCCGTCAGATTCACATTTTTAAAAAGCATTATTGATAATGGATCTATGAATGTATTTGAGTATTTAAAGCTATTCGTTAAAAAAAAATAAAAAAGATTCCAGAATTAATTAGTGATTTAAAAATATTTAAGGAATAAATATTAAATTAAAATATGGATCTCCCAGCAATTCGGAAAACTTTTTCCATCTCTATTCACGCTCATCGTGGGTATAGTTCAAAATATCCCGAAAACACCTTGTTAGCTTTTGAAAAAGCGATTGAATTGAAAGCAGATTATATAGAATTAGATGTTCATTCAACTTCAGATAATAAAATAGTAGTTATTCATGATTATAAAACAGGAAGAGTGGCTTCTAAAGATTTAGTTGTATCTGAGAGCACTTTAGAGGAATTAAAAGCATTAGATTTTACTCAAGGGCAGAAAATACCTACATTACGCGAAGTTCTGGAGCTTTGTCAAGGTAAAATTGGTATTAATATTGAAATAAAACAAAAAGGGATTACTTCACAGGTCAATGAATTAATAAAGGAATTCAATATGGAGAAAGATATAATTATATCCAGCTTTCTTCACGAAGAACTCATTAAATTCAAAAAGATTAATCCAGACTTAGTATTTACAACTTTAGAGCCAACAGGAGGAAATATTTGGGCATACCTTTTTAGCATATTTAATAAAAAGAAGTTTTTGATTAATGCGCAGACAGTAGAAGCTCAAGGGACAAACCCATATTATAAATTTATTAATAAAAAATTTTGTACACAAGCTCATGAATTGGGATTAACCGTGAATCCGTGGACAATCGATTCTCCAAAAGATTGGGAAAAATTGATTGAAGCAGGTGTTGACAGTATTATTACCAACAATCCTGAAGAATTAATTGCTTTTCTAAAAAATCACAATTAATCTTGATCACTCTTGATTTCCTCAATGCAGTAAAATATTTTAAGGAATACGCATAGTTGCTGATCAATGAGCGAACATGAAGTTCAATATTACTCTGCTGAAGAATTAGCTAAAAAATGGGATGATAATCAAGTCGCTTTACCAAAAATTCCATTTTTTTTAATCAACCTTTATCAATTTATTATGCCTCTTTTTGTTGTTTTATTCTTTATCGCTGGGATTCTTTATTTATATTCTATATTTCAAGTTAGTATTTGGGTTCAAATTCTTTTAGCACCAGGAATTTTTATGGTTAGCGTTTATCTATTAATATGGTCCATGTCAAAATTCTGTCGTATTCTTAATACTTATTATGATAAAAAAAGTCCTCCAAAGGAAGGTTTATATTCTCGGGAATTTGATAAAAGAAATGTGGTAGATCCTGCAGTTCATTATTATCATTTGCGAGGATTTATGTATAAATGGCCCGTTTGGGTATCAAAAAAGTCAATATTCCCTTGGATGGTAAATTATGTCTTGAGGGATATGGCGGGAAATAAAATACATAAAAATGCATATTATGGGGACTCCTATGTCTGCTTAGAATTTTCTGAATTAAGCGATGGTGTAGTTATTGAAAATGGAGCAGTAATCTCCAGCCATGTAGTAGATAGTATTTTTGGAAATCTTACTGTAAAAAAAGTATTCATGAAAAAAAATGCTGTATTAAATTCAACTGCAGTGATGGCTCCTGGAACAAATATTGATGAAAATTGTGCAGTTGGTCCGCGCTCTTTTGTACCAAAAAATTGGCAGATCTCAGGAGAAAAATCAGAATTTATTTATGGTGTTCCAAGTAAGTATTTTGATTATAGGAATTTCTTAGACTTACTCCCCGAATCATTTCAAACCCAATGGGAAGAAAAGAAAAAAGAATGGATAAATAGTGAAAAAAGCATAAAATGAAATTTGGTAAAAAACAAAAAATGAATTCTAAAAGACTGCATATTCTTTACATCTTATTAAAATGAGGTGACAAGCGCTCCACTAAGTGTTTCTTGATTCTTTCTAATTTTTCTTTTTCTTCAAAAGTCAAATTCTGCTTTTTGTCAAATAAATCTTCAACCAATGTCTGTTGGACAATTTCTTCTGGTGACATTTCATCATAAATAGAAAAAGCAATCTTTTTATTCTCATCTTGCATCAAATCCCGGGAAGCTATAACATTTACTCCTGTTCCAAGAATATCACGAAGTAAAATTTGCCCCATCTTAACTGGAGCTTGACAATAATGTTCATTTACTACTTTGATGGCTTTCAAGAGTAATTCTTTAGGAATGGGTTTTTCACTACGAACGGGGATAACGGGTAAAACACCACCTTCTACTCTCATAGTTGTAATTAACATCCTTACAGGATGGGTGTACTCTGATTTACCATATACCACTCCCCGAGGGCATTTATTACCAGATACATGTACCTCACCCAATTTATCTTCCCAAACAGTTAAGCGACATGAATTCGGACAAACCACACAAACAATTTCTTTCTCATTAATGCGTTCTTCTACAGCTTGTTGCATATTATTTCTCCTCCATCATTTGTTTCTCAATTACATTAACAGTTTGTTCTTTTTCTACCACATTAATTTGAAGTTCAGAACCGATTTTATTAATATCAATCTTTGGTATCAAATGAATCATTTCTGATGGAAGTACAAATCTGTGCCTTTTTGTGTAAATTTCTTTTCCATTTGATATTAAAATTGTCCGAATGTTCGAGCGTGGATTCTTTACTCTAAAGGAAATTTTCATTTTACCAAGATTATCATAATACTCAATTCTTTCTGGTTTTACATATCCAACATTTTCACCTGGAACCACCCGTATTGGAGTAGGAAGTTTTTTCTTTCCAGGAAACTGTCCTAAAGCAAATAGACCTGCATTCTTTCCTGCATATTCTGCTTCTTCAGTAACCCAATCTACCAAATCATGAACTTGAAGCACATTACCACATGCAAATATTCCAGGAATGGTTGTTTGGAGATATTCATCAATTTCTGGACCTCCATTACCTGAAATTACAGCACCTGCTTGAGAAGTCAATTCATTTTCTGGAATTAATCCTACACTAAAAAGAATCGTGTCGCAATCGTAGTGTTTCTCTGTTCCAGGAATTGGGCGCCACTTTTCATCAATTTGTGCTATTGTAACTCCTTCTACACGCTCTTTTCCTCGGATATCTATAATTGTATGGCGTAAATACAATGGAATATTGTAATCATCTAAGCACTGTACCCTATTTCTTACCAGCCCGCTGGGATATGGCAAAACTTCAGCAACAGCTAAAACTTTCATCCCTTCCATAGTACAACGCCTCGCCATAATCATACCAATATCTCCACTTCCAAGAATAAGTACTCGATGTCCGGGCAAATAACCTTCAATATTTATGAAACGTTGAGCCTGTCCCGCAGGATATATACCGGCAGGTCTGGTTCCTGGAATATTGATGGCCCCACGTGTACGCTCCCGACATCCCATAGCAAGAATCACTGCTTTAGCATGAATATGAATTAACCCTTTTTCAGGATTAATTACAGTCAAAATTTTCTCAGGAGATATCTGGATCACCATAGTTTTTAACCAAACTTCAATATCACTCTCTTGTACTTCATTAATGAATCGTTGTGCATATTCTGGTCCAGTAAGTTCTTCTTTAAAATGTTTTAAACCAAATCCATTATGAATACATTGCTGTAAAATTCCACCCAATTCATTATCACGCTCAAGAATAATTACTTTAGCCCCAACTCGATGAGCTTCAATCGCAGCAGCCATACCTGCAGGACCACCTCCAACTACAGCAACATCTATTTCCAGATTTTTGATTAATTGGCTCATTTTATAACTGGTCTCCTTGAAATACTTCCGAACATAAATTTTTAGTTCGTTTAAATACAATATGAGAATCTCTTCCAGTTTTTGTTACTTGTTCATATATCACTCCACGTTCTCTTGAAATAATTTTCATTACTTTGGGTAAGCAGAATCCACCTTGGCATCTACCCATTCCAGGACGTAATCGTCGCTTGATCATGTCTGTATTGGTTATTGGGATCAAACCATGACATGCTTCTACAATTTCTGCTTCAGTTACCAATTCACATCGACAAATCATGTTCCCCCACTGGGGATTTTCTTTGATTTTTTCAGCCAACTCTGACTCAGAAAGTTGTGCATACCTAATCTGATTTTTCCTGGTAGGAATATAATTTCTTTTCTCAATAAATTTATAACCGCAATCATTTTGTAATATTTTTTCAACATACTCTGCAATTCCTAGAGAAGAAGTTAATCCTGGAGAATCGATTCCCGCAACGTTAACAAATTGTGATAATTTTGAAACGCCAATAATGAAATCATGGGTTATAGTAGAAGCGCGTATTCCAGCAAAATTTGTAATATGTTTGCGAATGGGCAATTTTTTAACTAATTTTAATCCTCCTTGAAGAATTTCATTTAATCCTTGTGTTGTTGTGTTAATTCCCTCTTTAGAATCGATTTCGTTTGCATTAGGTCCAACAAAAAAGTTATTATGCATTGTTGGTGCAACTACAATTCCTTTTGAAACAACATTTGGCGTAGGAAATATAATTTTATTTAGCTGGAGTGAATTCTTATCAAACATTATATATTCCCCTCGACGCGGGATAATATTGAATGAATCATCTCCAATCATTTTTGCAATACTATCAGAATATACACCAGCAGCATTTATTATCGTTTTTGCTTCTATTTTCTGTCCTTTCACAGAATTAATTTGAAAGATTTGCTTCTCCCGTTTAATATATGCAACCTCAAATCCCAAATGTAGTTTTAATCCATTTATAATACTGTGTTCTACCATAGCAATTGTTAGCTCCCATGGAGTAATTATACCAGCATTGGGAAAATGTAAAACTGCTATGACTTGATCATTCAATTGTGGCTCAATTTCTTGAATTCTATCGCGATCTTGAACTAATTCAACCGCAACATTTCGTTCTCGACTCTCTTTAAATTCTCCTTCTAAAGTCTTTAATTCTTTTTCATTTGTTGCACAAAAAATAGCCCCAATTCGCTTGAATTCTACATCTAACTGTGGACAAACCTCATCAAATAATTTATTGCTTCTTAAACTTAAAGATTCTTTAAGAGAACCTTTGGTGGTAAAATAACCTTGATGAATAATTCCAGAATTTGCCTTTGAAGTCCCCATGGCAACATCTTCCTCTTTTTCTATTAAAACAAGAGAAAGTTGATATTTTGCCAATCTCTGGGCAATTGCTGCACCAATAACACCACCACCAATTATTGCAATATCGTATGGTTGTTTACTCATAATAGTAACCCTTCAATTATTACTAAAAATCGCTAGATCTATTATATAGTTTTGATTCCAAAGAATAGTATGTAATTCACTTTTCTAAATTTTCTTAATTTTTTTTTCATTTAGAGCAAAAAAAATGAAAAAAAATGATGAATTTGTCATAGTTACCTATTGCGGAAATACTTCTATTGCGGAAATACTTCTTTTAATTTTTGAGAAAATAAAAAAAAAATAGTAAAAATCTTCAAAAAGCCCGACCCCTTTTACCCTTTATGGAAAAATTAACAAAAGAACAACTTATTGCCAAATCGAAAGAACCCAGTAAAAAGGCATTGTTAATGCATCCGTTTTATAAAGGAAAAATGCAAGTATTACCTCGTTGCCAAGTGCAGAATTACGAAGATTTTGGTGTTTGGTATAGCCCAGGTGTAGCAGCACCATGTTTAGATATAAAAGAGCACCCATTAAACGTATATCAACATACAAGCAAGTGGAATTATGTCGCAGTGGTTTCTGACGGAACAAGAGTGCTTGGATTAGGAAATATTGGCCCAGAAGCAGGTCTTCCAGTTATGGAAGGAAAAGCCTTACTCTTTAAATATTTAGGAGGGGTTGATGCTTTCCCAATGTGTGTTGGACCTGATATGTCCGCAGACAATATCATTCAACTTGTTAAATGGATTCAACCTACCTTTGGAGGAATTAATTTAGAAGATATAGCAAAACCCAAATGTTTCAAAGTTCTTGATACTCTTCGAAAAGATCCCGATATAAAAATTCCAGTATGGCATGATGACCAACAAGGAACGGCTTGTGTAACTGTAGCAGGGATGTTAAATGCTATAAAAATTGTCAATAAAAAGAAGAAAGATGTAAGAATTGTATTTAACGGCGTGGGCGCCAGTAACTTCGCAATTCAAAGATTACTTCAAACTGCAGGATTTGATACTAAAAAAGCAGTGTTTGTGGATTCACGAGGAATATTATTCAAAGATCGCCCAGATTTGATGGATCCCAACAATTACAAATTTGAAATTGCCCAAAATAGCAATCCAGAACAAATTCAAGGTACATTACCCGAGGCACTGGAAGGAGCAGATGTATTAATTTCCCTCTCTCGACCAGGTCCTGGGATTGTTAAAAAGGATTGGATTTCTAAAATGGCAACAGATCCAATTGTATTTGCATGTGCTAATCCAGTTCCCGAAATTTTTCCATGGGATGCAAAAGAAGCAGGTGCAAAAGTTATAGCCACAGGTAGAGCAGATTTTCCAAACCAGGTAAATAATTCAATAGGATTTCCAGGAATTTTCCGAGGAACATTAGATGTTAGAGCAACAACCATATCTGATGAAATGTGCATAGCTGCTGCAGAAGAACTTGCAAAATATGCCGAAGATAAAGGATTACATGAAAATTACATTGTTCCAACTATGGATGATATGGAAGTCTTTATTCGCGAAGCAGTAGCAGTAGGTCAGATGGCAATAAGACAGAATCTTGCAAGAATTCATCTAAGTATCGATGAAGCCCGTGAAATCGCGGAAAAATTAATTAGAGACGCTCATAATGCAACTAAAATGTTAATGAAAGAGGGATTTATACCTTCATTCTTTCTATAGGATTTTATCTTAGAATCTATTTTGGAATAATTACAAGAGTACATTTTTTATTATTTTCAATATTATACTTTAATACTACGTCTTCACCTTTTTTCTGGAGCGTTACCAAAGATGAAAAGATTTGAAATATTTTTTAAAAATATATCAAAAGACCATCCATATAAACATGAATTATTTAAGGTTACATGAAGGATTTATTATATTATAAAGAGAGGTGTGGTAGAGGCGGATCTGCAAATGGAAAAAATTAAAGAGAGAGAAATCGGAATAGCAGTATCTCATTATCATCAAAAATTAGGCCCACAATTCGCCGCTATCGCATTCGATTTCACGATTTTTGACAAACTTGCACAGTATGACATCCTTCAAGACAGTATTTCTTCTAGAACAAAAGATTTAGCTCTTTTTATCTCCACAAAAAATGGAACAAAATATACAATTAGAATTAAAAAAATAAAAATATTTGATCCTAATGCGAGAGGGAGAGTACAACGTTATGCGTTGATAATTATATATCCAAGAGAATTGAATGAAGAAAACTTCAAAATTGATGAAATTGTTGAAGACATTACAGAAAAACTAACAAATGGGTTAAGTATTAGGCAATCATTAAATGCTTGGCATACATTACTTAATGATCAATATGGAAAAATTGAAAAAAATGATGATCTCAAGATAATTAAAAGATATCGAAGGATAACCCATCCTCAATTAGATTTTCTTTAAAATTGATCCTATTTTTGCTTTTTTTAAGCAAAAAACAACAAGAGGAATTCTTGAAATTATTGAAAGAAATGGTAATTCAGACGATATTCAAGCATTTCTTATGGATAGAAAATTACCAGTCGATGAAATAGAACTCGATGCAATAACTGAGCAAATTTTAAGAAATCCCCCAAAATTAGGTTATTTGACGATTTCAAATGCTTTACAATGGAAATTACAATATAAAAGAGTAATTAGTATTGAAGAAAATATAGAAGGATTAGTGAAAATCTATGATCATAAATAATCACTCAATATATAACCAATTACTTGATAAGATTAGTTATTCTAATGATATTAATATATTAAACAAGTATTTTAATCAAGAATATGGATTCATTTCTTTTTTTTCAAGTTCAAAAAAAGTTCAAGATTTCAAAACATTTTTAAAAAAAAATCTTGATAATCAAAAGAGTATAGAGTTTGATTACCAAGATTTAGGTGATTTTCAGACACCATTTGAATTTTCAGTTGATGTGTGTAATTTTCTTTCTAAAATAACTGAAAAATCCGAAGTATTGATTGAACCAACTTGTGGAAAAGGAAATTTTGTTTTAGCAGCTCTTAAAACAATTCCATCGATTAAATATATATATTGTGTTGAAATTCAATCAAAATATGAGTGGATTTTCAAAATAAGGTTAATACTTTTTTTAAAAACTTACAGAAAAAGAGTACAAATCGAGTTTCATAATGAAAATATTTTCACTCATGAGTTTTCTCCTAAATTCCTTGATATGATGAAGGAAAAAGATTGTATTATATTAGGTAACCCCCCATGGGTGACTAATACCGAATTAGAAAATCTTGGTTCTAAAAATTTACCAAAAAAATCGAATTTTAAAAAATTCAAAGGAATCGATTCAATTACAGGAAAAAGTAATTTTGATATTGCTGAATATATTATTTATCATCTTATTTCTAAATTTGATAAATATAATGGATATATTTGTATGTTATGTAAAAATATCGTTATCAGAAATATAATTAAAGAAAATCCTAAACTATATTTAAATATTGGAGAAATTACACAATTAAATTTCGATTCAAAAAAAATATTTAATATTAATGCAAATGCTTCAGTTTTTATTGCCAAATTGAATAGTCCTCCTGAATATACCTGTGTTTCCACTAATTTCCATAACTCTTCCCATCGTTGTGAACTCGGTTGGTATCATAAAAAATTCGTTTCAGATATTGCAAAATATAAAGAAACAGAAAAATTCGATGGTAATTTTTCTTATGAGTGGCGTCAAGGGATAAAGCATGATTTGTCAAGAATAATGGTTCTTAAAAAACACGACGATAAAGGAGAATATATTAACGGTAATAAAGAAAAAATCGCTTTAGAAGAAGATTTAATTTTTCCCTATTTAAAATCTTCAGATTTAAAGAAAATGATTGTGAATAAATCAAGATTTTTTACAATAATTACTCAAAAAAAAGTAGGAGAAGATACAAAATATATCAAAGAGAAATTTCCTAAGACATGGAATTATTTGAATCAAAATGTTGAATTATTTAGAAGGAGAAAATCTTCGATATATCGAAATAAACCAGATTTTTCGATTTTTGGTATTGGAAAATATTCTTTTGCAAAATTTAAGATAGGTGTTTCTGGCCTATACAAAAAGTTAAATTTCGCCTTAATATATCCTATTGGAAATAAACCAGTTATGCTTGATGATACTTGCTATTTGGTACCATTTGGAAAGAAAAAAGATGCTATAATTACTTGGACTTATCTAAATTGTAAGGAAGTATCTCAATTCATGGAATCAATTACTTTTCAAGATACAAAAAGACCGTATACGAAAGATGTTTTAATGAGAATAGATCTACATTCAATTGTAAAGAATATTGAATTATCAAAAATTTTAGATTTCTATAAAAAAGAATTATTTAATTTGACAAATTATGAACTTAAATTAGAAGATTTTAAGACTTATAGAAAAAATTTAGATCCTTCTAATGTAATTGAAGTTGATAAAGATAAGAAAAAATTTAGATCCTTCTAATGTAATTGAAGTCAGAACAATGTATATTTCTTTTTCATCATTTTTACTAAGAAATAACGTAATTATATTTTAACGGGATCGGAAAATACTATATTATTATATCATTAGTGATTATAATGCATTCCCAGCAAAACTAATCAAAATAGAGGGTTTTATAATGAATAATGAAAAATATGCTCAAATATCATTGGAAGATTTACGACAATTTGAATATGACTGTTTTAGAGGAATGGGAATACCTGAAGACGATGCACAAATTTGTGCAGATGTTTTACATGAAGCAGATCGTCGCGGGATAGATTCTCATGGTGTTGGAAGATTATTCATGTACTATGCGAGAGTTCGAAGAGGACAACAAACACCTGAAACTCGTATTACAATTGAACGAGATAGTGGTGCCATTGCTCGATTAAATGCACATAATGGTATGGGTCAACCCGTATCTCATAAAGCAATGCAAATGGCAATTGATAAGGCCAAAAAATATGGAATCGGTATGGTTACTGTTGGTGAATCTAATCATTATGGAATTGCAGGTTATTATTCTTTAATGGCATCCAAACAAGGATGTATTGGGATAAATGGAACAAATGCCCGCCCTTCTATCGCACCGACTTGGAGTGTCGAACCGATGTTGGGAACCAATCCACTAACAATTGCTTTCCCCACTGATTATGCACCAACTGGAGGACATTGGTTTGCAGATCATGCAACATCAATCACACAGCGTGGGAAAATTGAGTGGTATGCACGCTTACATAAACCAGCAGTAAAAGGATGGGTAATAAATTCAAAAGGAGAAAACCCTATAGACACAGAACAAATTCTTAAAGATATGTTGGAAAAAAAGGCAGCACTTACCCCATTAGGAGGATCTGGAGAAGATTTGGGAGGATATAAAGGATATAATTATGCATTATTTGTTGAAGTTATGTCAGCAGCTCTTTCATCTGCTAATTTCTTGCAGAAATGCTTAGGATTTCGAATAGAAGGAGATAAAAAGGTTTTTGAACCATATAGATTGGGACATTTCTTTATTGCTATTGATATTGAACATTTTGAAGATTTAGAGACATTCAAACATACAACAGGAGATATCCTACGTGCATGTGCAAATGCAAAACTTCAACCTGGTGCAGATCACATTTTTGTTGCTGGGGAAAAAGAATATAAAACTGAAATAGAACGGATTAAAACAGGAGTCCCTCTTTCAGAAGCCACTCAACTCCAACTTCTACAGATGGTCGATGAAATGCATCTCGATTCAAGTAAATATAATATAGATTGGACAGTAGAATATAGAGGTAGTGTAGATTCTCAAGGATGGTAAAAAAAATTTTTTGAAATATTTCCAATATTTTTTCTATAATTTTCCAGAACAGACGAATTAAATCTTTTCTCATACTTCTTCTTCCATCGACTTCACTATGGAACATAGGGGATTTCTTTATAATTAATTCCAAGCAATCTTTTTTCCCGTGCTCTCTATCAGAATTGGTGAGAAAAAAGTGAAATTTTCTAGCCTAAAAATATATATGCATGAATTACCATGTAGTAGTACACAACAAATTGCTCCTTTCATGGTGCAGTCTTAAAAAAAAATACATGAAATGGATGAAAGAGGGGTTTAAAATTTATGGAAATGCTTGAAATTCAACCATCAAAAAAACTTATAGACGTTCATCAAGGAGATTTAGAAAAAGATATTATACCTGAACAAAGGGATTTTCCTTATAAAGTAATTAATATTGTTGTTCTGGCAAAAATGAAATTTGAAAATGAAGAAACCAAAATTGATTTCGATGAACTTCAAAAAAATATTGAAGCCAAACGACTTAATCGATTTCCTTGTGTTCTCTTTAAAATTGATAATATATCAATTATTTTATTCAAAAATGGGAAGGCAATTATTACTGGATTAAAAAAGCACGAAGAAATCGATCGAATTGCCAAAAAAATGGAAAATCTACTTCGAAATCAAGGTAAATTAAATTTTATCAGTTTATCTACAGAAATTCAAAACTTAGTTATAATGTCAAGATTAGGCAAAATTGTTAACTTAGAATTAGCTTGCATTACTTTAACAAACTGTCTTTATGAACCAGAACAGTTTCCTGCTGCAATTGTTAAGCCACCGTTAGGTGGAACATTTCTAATTTTCTCTAATAGTAAAATAATTGGATTAGGTATGCGTTCAATGGAAATGGTGCAAAAGTCATTAAAATATTTAATTTCAGAAATTTTTGAGAATGATCTTTTTATAAATGTTAATTTTGATGATACATTAGAAGATTCACTCGATGATGAATTCTTTTTTTAATTCCTTCATTGTGATGTATATATGAAGAATGATTTTGAAAAATTAAAGCAACGTATTGAAGAACTTCAATCTAATATTGAAGATTTTTTATTCTTTATTTGTCAAATTAATGTTATCACTCGAGAATCAATAATTTTACGTGAATATCGAAAGAATATTGAATTAAATTCACCTTGGGTCACAGAAATAGAGTTTGTTTCTGATTTTATTATGGAAAATGAATTTGATCTTAACCATCAAAAAGATTCTCATCTTCTTCATAAGAAATTTCTTGAAAGAATTAAAAAAAAACCTGAAGAAAAAGCAGAACTTATTCAAGAATTTCTTTTATCGTTTCCAGAAATAAGTCCTGCTGATGGAAATGTACTCTTAAATTTTCTCAAAGATCTTCCAATTGAAGAATTATCTGATGAATTTAAAAAAATATGCGATCTTTTTAATAAAAAATAGAATTTTAAGAGGTTCTAGCAACTTTTTTATTTTTGATTGAATTACCATTTTTATCTTTCATTTTCCGACAATAATCAATTCTATCCAAGAATTATTTCAGTCGGCAAAAATGAACTTTAGAAAATGTAATTATGGGTCGATTTTTGACTATTTTTAATCAAATTTTAGTAGAATTTGATAAAAAAAGTTCTAAATTTCTGTTCGACAAATTTCAAATTTGGATGGAATATTGGTAAATGCGTAAATTATGCAAGATTTTTATTTTTTTATTAATCTATCAAATGTTGATAAAAGCTCTTAAAAAAAAGAAGAAAGATAAAATTAATTTGAAAATATAAAAAAGGTGAAATCAAACAGATCCAAATTATTTTATATTCTGTGTCGTATTTTAGATTAAGAACTGGGAATCACACGAAAATTAAGGAGCATAGGATTTGATATAAAAATGGATTTTAACACATCATTGGAAAGAATGTACCAACTTTATTTAAAGATCGATCAAATGAAAAAAGTATCTCCTGGTTTTGGTGATTTTTATATAAAATATCCGACTAAGTCGGGATTTGGCTTTTTATATATAATTCTAAGCCCACCAAATCGAAGGTATAAAGGAAAAAAAAAGGATGTTGACAAATTATTAAATAAAAGTGCCAAATCTAACAGAGTCATTGCTCCGAAAGATATTGATGAAATAATAAGATATTTATATCAAAACTTTCCAAAGATTATAAAATCTCGAAACGAAATCCTTTCAAAAATTGAAGAAATAATTGCAGGTCTAAGATTAGAATTACATGTTTTCCATAATTTAAGGTTTCAATTTAAGGATCCAACAAAATCTGAAATTATTGTATTTGAAAATTCTAATAACGGAGAATTTCATGCATATATCAATTTAGTTGGTATGGAAGAAAAAGGTTTAATCTTAGCTTATGAGCGCCAAATCAATTATATTCGAGAAAATTTAAAGAAAGGAATTCATCCTTTAAAACTAAAATCTCTCCCCCCATTACGTACAGGTGAAACTGATGTAGATTTTTCCAAATCAAAATCATCTTCAAAAGCAACAAGAGAAAAACCGAAAGAAAGTGATTTAGTTCAAAAATTTAGAGAAAAAATAAAGCAAAAAAAAATTCAAGGTGAAGTTGATGAAGAACTTGCCTTTGAAACTGTAATTGATTTTAGTAATAAAGGAAGAGCGGCAATATCATTTAAAAATGAAGCAGAGATAGACAATACAAGCCAAATTTCAGATGAAATTGCATCAAGTGATGTTATACAGAATGCTGAAACAAAAATGCTCAAAGATGCAATTAATGATGAAACTAAAATGGTAGGAAATACCAAATATTCCAATGATCAAACCGTTTCGAACCAGAATATGCATTTAAATGCAACAACACCCTCGAATATACCAATACCAACAAAACCATCACAGCCAAATCTTAGCCCAATACCTGAAAATGCCATACCAATTATTGATTCACCCCCATTTATTAATATTCCAAAACCTGCCCCACTTTCAAGAGAATCCGTAATATCAATACCAGATAACAGAATAGAAAAAGGAGATTTAGCAAAACAAAATATTCAACTCAATCATAATAATAAAGATATACCATTCTCGATAGATTCATCTGCACCACCACCATTGTCTCTTGAAGAAGGAGTCAAATTATCAAGCAAAATCACGTTTGATGAATATCAACAAATTCAAGAAGAAAGAGATCTTTTAAAAAATCAACTAGAACAAGTTACTGATGAATTAACAAAACAAATACAATCAAGAGACGAAAAAATTAAAGAATTGGATAAAAATCTCTCAATATTACATAATAAAAATAAAGAACTTGAAGATAAATATAATCAAATACAAAAAGAAACTCAAATAAAAATGAAAAATTTTCGAGATAAATTTCTAAAAATTCAAGAAAAAATTCAACCTTTAATTAAAGAAAACCAAGAGTTAAAGTTGAAATGGGAAAAAGAAGTCCACACTAAAAAAGTAACAGATAATATTCAATTAATTAATCAAAATCTCTCATTACAAGAAGAAATTGACAAATTAAAAAACGTTAATGAAAAATTAATTAAGAAACTAAATGAACAAGAACAATTGATTAAGCGATTATCAGAATCGAAACAAAATCAGGAAATATCCAAAAATAAAAATGAAAATATTCAGAATGATCAAGAAAAAAAAGAAACAGCTCAAATATTAAAAAATGCACTTATGAATTCACTTCAAGAAAAACAAAAGCAACTTCAACATCAACAACAATTGGGACAAAACAATAAAGAAGTAAATAATAAAAGCAAAAAAAACAATGAAAATTAGTTAATATCTTGCAGTAATTTTACTTTAACCTTCAGTTTTTCTGAAAGAGATTCTAATTCATCTTTCGATTTCTCAGGTGAAAATAGTAGAATATGTTCTTGTCCAAATTCATCTAACTCAGAACAATAAGCATTAAATTTGTTCACTTGAAGATTAAAACATTCTGGTTTTTTTATATATTGTTTGATAAAATTATAAATACTCTTTATCATCGGGATAATTATATTTACAGAAAAAACTGGTAAATCTGAAGTAGAAATTTCAAGCAAAATTTTATTATTTTGAATTACAATAACCCCAATTTTTTCCTTTTTAGTTAATTCTCCATTAATAGCATTACGAATTTGGTTTGCTCTCTCAGAGATATTACTCAAAATAATTTGCATTGCTTTAAATAAGGAAGAAATAAAATTAGGTTTAATACTTGTAAAAAAAAGTAGATTTTCATTAAAATTTAAAGATTTTACTATATTATCTTTGAATTCTCCCAATCTCTCTGGATTAACCAAATCAATTTTATGACATAATATAAAAAGATGAGGTTTTTCAGAACTTGATGAGACATGATTTAATTTAAACTGAATTTTTTTAAGATGATTGATAATATCATGTGAGTTTGTCTCCCAATAGGGAGGATCAAAAACATACACAACCAAATCACATGCATCAAACGGATCAATCTCAGAATCAAACGAATCATATAAATAATGTTCAATTTCTTGTCCTGCTAAATCTGCGATTCCAAGATCAAGATCGAAATAATCTATCTTATAATGTACTAATCCATATGTTGGTTCCATGGGTTTATTTAATATTTCATCTGAAGTAGCGGATTCAAAGAAAATTTTTTTAATTGAGGTTTTACCCACTCCACTAGTCCCTAAAATCAATAACTTTCGAGACAATTTATTAGAAAAAATATCATATGCGATCTGCTTGAAATACTCATTTCGTTGTGAATAATTAAGAGAAAAAAGATGAATCCCTTGTTTGTATAATTTTTCTTTAAAAGGTGCAATTTCTGATTGCTCGTCTTCATGAAATATAACAATTAACATTGAATATCCTAATTGCACAATTTTATCTTTTGGGCAAAAACTAATGATTATTTTTTGTTGAAAGCGTAAATCGATAATTTCCGGTTGCTTTGTTTTGGAAATAGAATGAGACATAAGTACTTTATTAACTTCATCTTTTGATAGATGTATTGATTTCGGAAAAGATTTCCGAATAATAGTTCCCATAGTTGAATCCCATTCAGTTAATACAATTCCGATAGGCATCTTTCAAAATCGCTCTTTTCTTTTTGATCAAATATAGGAAAAATGAGCATAAATAATATTACATTTAAAATTCTTCTAAGATATAAAAAGAATTGTAAAATTGATATAAATGAAAAATTAATCTTATTAATATTATTTCCAAAAAGAGATTACCATAAAGAATCTGCAATATATTGAAACATTTCAACAATATTTTCACCAGTTTTTGCAGAAGTTGCAAAAACTTTTACATTATATTCAGATTCTAATTCTTTAACTACTTTTGATTCTTCTTCACTATTTAAGAGATCAATTTTATTCAAAGCTATTAAAAATGGAACATCTTTACCTGCATGTTTTCGAATATCCCCAATCCAAGGTTTGATGAAATCTGGAGTAATTCTATTATAATCTACGACAATTATGACAAAATTGCTATAGGATAAGTATTGTGAACGCATAGTTTCAAAACTTTTTTGTGATGCCAAATCCCATATTTGAACAATTAATTCATTTTTTTCTTTTTCACTCTTTTTTATAAAAGTATACTCATAAAAATCAACGCCCAATGTCACTAAATAGGAATTTGAGAATGTTCCTTTGGTGAAACGGACAACAACTGAAGTTTTGCCCACTCCATCACTGCCAAGTAAGCAAATTTTTTTTTGAATTCTCATGATTAAATTTCATTCTCCTATACTATGGGAAGTAGTTCAATTTGTGGAAATCCTTTATCATAAATTGTCTTCATTGCAAACAAACTTGAGTTTCGAGGTTTTATGGAAAAAATCATTATAGTTCCGTGCCGTTCAATTACTTTTATATGTGTTGAAGCAATATAACTCAAATCTGCTGTTAATGTAGAATATTTTTCTAATTCATTTTTTTCATTTTTTGATGAGTTAATAATACCCAATTCAATAACATTTGAATTCCTTATTAACTTTAAGTGTTTATCAAAAAGTCCAATAGTTTTATTGAAATCTACCATGAATTGAAGATTATCATATGAAATACCAGCAAACACAGGTTGAAATTTGGAAATACTTGAGAGTTTGGAATATGTATCAAAGAAAATTTCATTAAAGTTTTCATCGTCCACCTGACGAATATAAGGTCGAATTTCTTTTCTATCAGATATTTGATTTTGAAGAATTTTCATATACTTGCTGATTCGATCTGTAGGTAAATAAAGAAACAATCTTTTTTTATCAAGTAGATCACTATTTATTCCATCGGATGCGCGAATTATGGCTCCACGTCCATTTTGAATAAATTGACAAAGTAGACCGATAAAAATCGAAGAAATAGAAGAAATTGGAACACTTGATTCCACTTCAAGTAAATTAAATGTTCCAGGTCGTAATCCACCTCCATAAATTTCATCAAGTGCACGATTTCCTGTCGAAAAGAGATCTTCTTTATCAGTAGATGGTTCATACTGTGCAATATTAGTTAATTTCTCTTTTTTAAAGGGAGGTAAATATCTAAATTTATTCTGATAAAGTGTATAAGCATATTGTTTCTGTTTTCTTTCTACAGCACGAATTTTATTTATTTCTACTGTTCGAAATGTACGTCCTCCTATTTCACCATCACGTAAAGTAACAATTCCATCAACAATATAATCAAGAAATCCGTGTGTGTCTGATTCTGCGATTAATATTAATTTAGAATTACTTTGTCGTATAAATTCGGTAAAAAGAGTTTCCACTTGATCATTTTGATTACGCCCAGGCCCGATAATCGCATCCCATGAATCAATAACAATTATTGGATTTTCATATTGAGCAACTTTCTCATAAATTATTTTTAAAAATTCAGGAATAGTCTGAAATCGAATTGTTTGCATTAAATGCTCTTTCATTTGGCTACCTTTAGGATCCTGCGTTGGAGGTATATAAGTTCGCGTTGCATCCAGAATATTTTCTGGAGCTAAACGATCCCTAAGCCAAGGAAACTGAGAATAAAGAGAAGAAGGAGCTACTCGAGTACTCAAATAAACAGGAGTAAATTCCTTAAAAAAAGATAATAAAGACATGGCAAAAGTTGTCTTTCCTACACCAGCACGACCTTTAAGAAGAAGATTATATCCTGTATCCTTCAATTTGAAGGCCGAAACAATTTCTGGAGGGATTAAAATATCATCCTTATTTTTTTTCACTTTTTTTCCCATATCTTGATCAATCACAACTGTAATGATTAATTAATCAACCCGCTACCCTATAAAATTTTCTTCTTTTCGTTAACAATTCAATTGTAATTAACGCATTTTTGATCTATTCACTAAATAATACTTTGATCTCTCCTAATAGTTTAAATATAGAACTACAAAGAACATGTATTTTTTAATTGTACAAAAATTTAATTCTAACTGTAATTTTATTTAAATATGCAATCGAATGAAAATTCCCTCGATTATGATTTCGATCTCACACCGATTTTTCGTCCAAAAAGTACAGTGATTATAGGATTATCTAGTCGTAATCCAGATCACCCAGGAAATGCAATGTTTTCAAAAAATCTTATTGAAATGAAGACAAAAACATATGGAATTACACCTCGTGCCAATGAAATAGATGGCCATAAAGTTTATCAATCTTTAGACAAATTACCAGAAGTTCCAGATTTAGCGGTTGTAGCAGTTAGCGCAAGACATACATTACAAGTAATCAAAGAAATTGCGGAATTTGGCGTGAAAGGTGCAGTAATCATTGGAGGGGGTTTTGCAGAAATAGGAAAGGAAGGAAAAAAGAAGCAAGATGAATTAGTTAAATTTTGTATCGATAAAGGAATGCCTTTTATCGGACCAAATTGTATTGGAGTATACAGTCCTCCAATTGTCGATACATTTTTCCTGCCTTCAGAAAGGCTTGTAAAACCAAAACAAGGAAATGTTGCAGTAATTAGTCAAAGTGGAGGTGTTTTGATCGATCAATTCTTTATAAACTGTAAAGAGCGCGATATTGGAATTAGCACTGCAGTTTCTATCGGTAACAAAGCAATGGTAAATGAAGCTATGTTACTGAAATATTTTGAGAAAGATCCAAACACTGATGTAATCGCTTTTTATTTAGAAGGATTTCATCCAGGTGATGGAAGGAAATTTTGTGAAACTGCCCGCTTATCTAGAAAAGATGTTGTAGTTTATTCAGGTGGAATTTCAAGTGCTGGAAAAATTGCAGCGGGATCTCATACCGGTTCTCTTGCAGCAGATGGAAGTATTATGAAAGGAGCATATAAACAATTTAGTGTTATAAATCCAACAACTGAACAATATCTGACAAACACTTTGAAAACCTATTCAATGCTTGCAAATCCCTTTAGAAAATACTCAACTATGTCAATACATCGTGATAAAATTGCCGTTTTATCCGTTTCTGGAGGGCATGGTGTAATTTGTGCAGATATTATGGACAAATATGGTCTTAAACTCACTAAATTTACAGATAAACAAAAAGAAGACATCAGTTTCCTTTTAAATCCAGTAGCATCGCGCATTGCGGGATTAAATAACCCAATTGATATTACAGGGTCAGGTACTGATGATGATATAGTCAATATATTAGAATACTTACTAAATGCACCAAATGTCGAAATGATATTCACTTTATTAGTTCCACAAGTTCCCCAACTTTCAATGCGATTAGGTCGCTCTATCATGCAGATAGGCAATAAATATCGAAAACCTATAATTGCGTACGTTCCTTGGACCCCAAAATATGATTTAATTCGTGATGCTTTGGAAATGCACTATATTCCGTGCGGTCATACAATTGAAGAAACCGTTGAGATGGGAACCGCGTTAATTTTAAAGGGTGAAGGCGGAATACGTAAAAAAATGAGCACTCTGTGATAAAAATAAGAAATTTTCTCACTATATTATTTATATTATTCTTTTTTTCTTGCTAACTGTTGATAAGTGTTGATAAGTTTTAATTAAAGAAGATCAAAAGTTATACCAAAGAATTTAGCAATAACTCACATCTTTTTATTGATGGTAAAGAAAATAGTGTTAGTAGGATCGAGCTCAGCTGGAAAATCCACACTGAGAAAATGGTTTTTCGAAGGGGAAAATATCTTTAAATTATTGGAAAATCCATTAGAGCCGACAATTAGTTATGAAAACAAATCTTACCGTTTCATTCAAGAATTATATGTGTTCGATTTAGCCGGTCAAGAAGTAGATAGATGGTTTGGGAATCAGCAAGAAATTTTTGATGAAAGTGAAGTAATTATTAATGTTATTGATGCTCGTAGCGCTCCAAAAATAATTACAGATTACATTACAAAAGCATTACCATTACAATCTAGCCGAGTGAAAGATGCGGATATCTTTTTTCTAATTCATAAAGTTGATCTTATTGATACATTTCAGCAGGATAAAATAACCAAGGCTTTAAACGAACTAAAACGCAAAATAAATGAACAAGAAGGTGTTAGTTTTAAATGGTATTTTACCTCTATAAAACCATCCTATTTAGTTAGCACAATAAATGCTTTCGCAGATATTTTTAAAATATCAGGTCTTGATCGAGAAGCAAAATTGAATATTAAATTGGTTCGCCTGAATACTGAGTTATTCCAAACACTTTCTGAGAAACACGAAGTTTCGATGGAAAATTTATCATTATTGCTAAAAGGAACTTATTCTAAAATACAAAGCTTGGTCACATCTTATAAAGATTCAGGATTATTAGAAACAAAAGAAAAAAATGGAGTAATATTTGTTTCATTGACGAAAAGGGGAGAATCCTATTATGAACAAGTTATTAAAAGTATTGAATTGTTGTTTAAAGAAGAATTACATGAAAAGATTTCAGAAGAAGTGCCTTTTGAAGAAAAAATTCAAATACCTTCTTATTGGATTTATGGAATTATGATTAGTGACTCAAATGGAAGAACATTATTAATTGCAGAAACATCAGATAACAGTTTGAAATCAATATTAAATCGAGCAAATAACCCACAATTCGATCTTGAGTTAATTCCGATGTTTTTGAATGCAATGTCAAAATTTGCTGAAGAAATAAATGTTAAAAATTTATCTAGTTTTCAAATTCAAGGCGGAAATTTACAAATGTCTTCATTATCTCGAGGAAATATAACATTTACTGTATTTTCAAATCCAGAATTTAAAATAGAATTGGTTCAAGATGAAATAACTGCAATTTTTGACGAATTCTTTAATAATAATTTAAAATATATTAATGAATTTGAAAAATCAGGAAATGCTACTCCTTTTATGGAATTTATTCCTGAAATTAGGGAAAAGATAGAATTAGTCATTAAGAATTACGTTAAAATTTTAAAAGAAATCTCATATTTCAGTTTTGATGAAGTAAAACGGTTATATGATGAACTTTCTCATGTAAATGAAGATAAATTAACACTAGAAGAACAATTAAAGATAAAATCGCTAAAAGTCAAATTACTAGAAACTATATTAAAAGAAAATGCTAAAGAATTTCTTGCAATAGAAGAAGATATACGTTCATGTATCAAATAAAGAATAGAAAAATAATTTCAATTTGATCTTTGATTTGGATGTCTATAACAATCATTCTTTTAAGTCCAGTAAAATTTGAAGCAGATTCTTTTTTTTCAGCCACAGTTAATAGAATTCTATCAGAATAGAATGATGGAATTTTTATTGATGGCAGACTTTTAATCATTAGTTAAACTAAAAAAAAAGAAGGGAAAATAATTGGTCCTTAAGCGCGCAACTCAAAAAACTGAAATACAATCGCAGATCTCATCTAAATATAAGATAATCGTTGAAGGAATCCATAAAACATACTTGTTAGGTACCACTGCAGTCCCCGCATTAAGGGGAGTTGATCTAAAAATTAAACCTGGTGAATTTGTAGGTTTAATGGGTCCATCGGGGTGTGGCAAAACAACACTTTTAAATCTAATTGGGGGTCTTGATTATCCTACTCGAGGAAAAATATACTTAGATAATCAAGATATGTCAAGATTAGATGAAAATCAACTTGCAGATTTACGTCGAGACAAAATAGGTTATGTCTTTCAATTCTATAACCTTCTCCCTCTGTTAACTGCTTTAGAAAATGTAATGATACCCCTTCATTTTCAAGGTAGATTATCAAAACGTGCAAGAAAACGAAAAGCAATGGAATTATTAAAACTTGTAAAACTTGATGATCGCGCTGATCACACACCCTCTGAATTATCTGGTGGAGAACAACAAAGAGTTGCAATTGCCCGTGCATTTGCTAATGATCCATCCATAGTATTACTTGATGAACCAACAGGTGATTTAGATTCGAAAACTGGAATTGAAATATTGAATTTATTACGAGATCTGAACAGAAAAGGTGCCACTTTTATTGCAGCAACCCATGATGCAGCGGTTTCTGAATATTGCTCCAGAGTAGTACACTTAAGAGACGGAAAGATAATTACAGGATTAGAAATCTCTGGTCTGAAGGAAACTCCTGAAATGCGTGAAGCGCGATTAAAGCTTCAAGCTCAATATAAAGAAATGTGTGAAAATAAGATTTTATCAATAGTTAGAGAACAAATACAACAGCAAAAGTATGAAATCCGATTGGCTTTTATAAAAGAGCAAATTGATGATGAAATCATTACTAATTTACCATTGCATTTTGATGATTTAGTTGAAGAATTAATTGAACGTAAAGAATTTAACGGTCAAGTTAAAAGTGGTGTTATTTATATACAAAATCCTCAACAAGGATCTGATATCGTTTAGTACTTTAAGAAGATTTACTTCAAGGAGATTGAAATAGCATCAATGAATACATTTCTTTGGACTTATGCAATTAAAGATTTATTTCGTCAGAAAACCCGAACTTTATTCGGTATTTTGGGGATAACTGTAAGTTTACTTCTATTAACTTCTGTTTCTATTATCACAGACTCAGTCTCTTATAATTTTATTGACTTTCTTACACTCGATGCTGGAACACAGGATATGGTTCTTTCAAAAAGACCAATTTCCACTAATGATGAAAATTTTACAGGATATTTTGATTTTCGAGAAATAATTCCAAAAATTCATAATGCAACTAATGAAATAGGGAATATAGTTCCTAGAGGATATTTTAGAAGTGAGATTTTTAACGGAAATGAAACAATGGTGTCAAATCAAAACAAGATGTGGATATGCGCAATAGATATTGCTTTAGAAGAAGAAATAAAATTTGGTTCATTTCAAAATTTGAATAATAACCTAAATATTTCAAATGGTTTACCTGTTAATCAATGTATAGTTTCTGAAAGTTATGCTAGAACAAATCAACTTAATATAGGAGAAAAAATCCATCTTTTCGTTAAACCATTAAACTCAACAATAAACCTTACTATTGCAAGCACATATGGTCAAAAATTGAAATTTCCTATCGACGAAGAACCTGAAATCATAGTAGATCTCACTTGGTGGGGAAACATTGCAGATTTATTTAATAATAATTCTAATTTTGCTGAAAATAATACATGGAATTATAAAGTTAATAGATTACTACTCAAACTCAGTGATGCTGAAGGAGTGTATGATGTTCGCAATGTTAAAGGAACAGAGAGTTATATTGCTCAGATAGGTGCAAAAATCTTAACAGAATTAGGATTAGATTCGTGGAAAATGGATTATCCAAAATTAGAGTTATTGTTTGTATCTGAATTTTTAACTTTAACTATGAATATTTTATTTATCACCATTGGAATTATTTCTATGCTTATTTCAGGTATTTTAATTAATGCGATTCTTTCAACTTCTGTAGAAGAGAGAATTAAGGAGTTTGGAATAAATAGAGTACTTGGTGCACGAAAAACATATAATCTGAAATTAATCTTAATTCAAAGTTCATTTATTTCGTTTAGTGGAACAACTTTAGGAATTATTTTAGCCGCTTTAGCAATAAGATATATTGGAATACCATTTGGAGAAAGATTGCTGGTTGAAAATGGGATTTATACTTCAATTGCCTTTTTTATAGATCCAATGACAATCATTTCCTCTTATCTTATAGGTGTAGGAGTCTCAATGGTTGTCTCTATTTCTCCAGCATTAAAAGTTATGCGAATGAAAATTGTCGAAAGTATTAATCCATATAGAACATCTGATGAAGTATACCATATGGAAAAAGAAGGAAGTGCCAATGTCCGCCTTATAATTATTGGAATTATATTGGCTGCAAATGCTGGGTTCATCTACTTCTTGCTTCCGCGAATAATTATTTCTTTTCAATTCGGAATTCTTGCCTCAGTTTTAATTATCACCATGATGGTATTCCTAATCGGCGTTTCAGTAATGGCAATCGGATTTATGCCGATATTAATTCGATTACTTGTGAAGATATTTGAAACATTTAATCAAAAACTGATGAATATTGTAAGAATCACAGTTCACAGATATCAACGTCGCAATTTGTCGACAAGTATCATGTTTGTACTCTCTTTTTCCTTTATAATTTTTACAACAAGTATGGTTCAAATCCAGATTAAACAAGTAGGTGGTTTAATTCAATATGAAGAAGGTTCAGATTTAGTCCTTCGACCAGATAGCTATGATTTAAGAGCACCAACAGTAGCAATCACAGAAAAATTATTGCAAATAGATGGAATTGAGCGGGTTTCTTCAGTAATTGCAAGTGTAAACGATTTAGAAGACATATATTCTGAAGAAAATAAAGATTTTGAAATCACCCTAGGGGATTATATTAACTTTCAATCTACTGAAGTAAGGATGTATGCAGTAGATGAAAATTATATCGATACAGTTTATCAAAATTATATCATATTTACAGAAGGAAATAAAGAGTCGGCATTTAATGCTCTTTACAATACTTCTGAAATAGGAGTTATAATTTCTGCTTCAATAGCTTCAAGTCTCAGAATTCATTTAGGAGATATTGCAAGATTAACAATCACTAGAGGCACGGAAGAAGAACCATTTCTTTGCAGAATTGTTGGAGTTGCAAAGTCCATGCCCGGGATGCAATCACGCTTCAGTGAAAGCGGAATTGGTGCAGCTTTTAGAGCCGGTGGTGTTTTGATATCCCCAGAGCACTATACAGAATGCATGAACATTCCTGGTGGAAATGATGCATTTTTAGATAAAATCTTTATTAAAGTAAAATCAGGTTATGATCCTTTAAATGTTGCATCCAATATTGAATCTAAATTAAAAAATAATTATAAAATAGAAGTGGATGTTACCTCTCAAGGAATTAATGAAGCAGAGCAAGCATTTTTAGTTGTCAAATATTTATTTCTAGCAATTTTAATTGGAACTGTACTAATTGCATTATTTGGATTAATCAGTTCATCATATTCATCTATCTTAGAAAGAAAGCGAGAAATTGGAATTTTACGAACATTAGGTCTTCATGGTCGAGAAATTGAACACTTATTCTTATTAGAAAACTTAATACTACTATTATCAAGCTCAACTTCAGGAGGTATTATCGGATATTTAATGGCGCTTGGTTTGAGTGAAAATATGACCCTTTTTATCCGAAGTCCGCGAATTATTGCCGTGCCATGGGATATTATCTTGATTGTTTATTCAGTATCACTAGTTACTTTATTTATTGGAATGAGATGGTTAATGCGCAAATTAAGAAAGCAAAATCTAATAGAGATATTTAGAGAAACATTATAAAATAGTTAATAATTAGGAGGCGTGAGAAAATTACTATAAAAAGAAAATTTAAAATACTTTTGCATGAGTTTTTTATTCAAAAAAACCGAAAAAGCATGAAACAAAGATTAATATTGACTATTCTATTATTCTGCTTTCTTTCACCTTCAATTTTACTTAGTTTTCAAAATAATTTTATTAAAATAAGATTAGAAAATAATAATAATAATAAAACCAAACCATCAATTTTTTCTCCAATTTCATCTGACATATCTGGAAATGAATTATATGCAGAGCAAATTAAGTTTAATATTGGTGGATCTCACAATTTAATTCAACAATCTTATTGTACTAATGACACCAACGCACTAGATGGAATTGATTTATCAGATCCTGCATTTTCTGAAGCTGCATTTTTTTTAACTCTATCGAATGGAATTATCCCTGAAATCAATCCTTATCCAATTAACAACAAGAATCCGAATTATATACCCATTTCTATGAATTACTTCAAGTTTTATCTATATTTTGAAGGAGGAAGTATTTCGAAAAATATATCCACCCAACAAGATAGAATATTAGAAATTCTTAAAAATAGACTTAAAATAGATTTTCTCCTTTTAAATAAAACTGAAGATCCTAATAAGGGATATTTATATGAATATTATGGTTTGACACCAGAATGGAGTAATTATTTTGATTTAACTTTATCAAATGTACCTCAAGATGGATATTGGAAAACACTAGATTATGACCGAATTCTCTCAAATTCCTATTTAGATACACATTATATTCAAAGTTCATTACTTTACTTGAAGAAATTTGATTTTTTAAAGAATGGTATAAATTCAATGATTTATGATCAGATTAAATTATCATTTGATCTCTCTCCTCTACAGAGCAGTAATTCACTATTTAATGTAGCATCTTTTCAAAATACCAATGCTGATTCAAATGATCAATCAAATACAAATTCAAGCGAGAAATCCTATATTAATAGAACAAATAATTTAATTTTCTTTTCTGTACAATATGAAGGAATTGAAAATTCTGAAATACAACAAAAATCTCACATTTATCATTTCAATCTTTTTGAAGCGTTAAATTTTAATGGTTCTGAAATTTCAATATCTTCTAAATGTTATAATTCTCCAGACGGAATATCATTAAGTAAAATCGATATTGGGTTAATATTTGGAGAAGTTACTAAAATGGAACCAGATATTTTTCCATTCAATACAGCGAGCTTCGACCAGATTGAAAATCTTCTCTATATGTTTAATGAAGATGCAGATTTTTCGTTTTTTGATGATTACAGTTTCAAAGTCAAATGGATTACAAAAAATTCGTTAACCATGTTATCAACTGTTCCTGTAAATTATAAAAATAGTTCAGATTATGTAAATTTCTTAGAATTACTTATGGATTTTCCAGAACTGGCATCATTACTTAATATTTCAATGGATGTTTCGGGAGGTTTTGGATTTGGATTATCTGGCAGTTATATTGCTCCAATTGAAGAGCTTTCATTCGATTATATCATTGCTCCAGTTGAACCATCTCTTGAAATTAGGAAAGAGATTAAATCAGGCAAACCAACAAATGTTTTAGATGCAAACAATAGTCCAACAATAGATGTCGTTGTAAGTAATCCAAATAACTTCTCAGTTTGGGGAAAAGAACTTAATTTAACTGCATTAGGAATTACAAACAATCCAACAGCAAAATTAACTATTTTAGGTTTAGATCAAAATATGTTTGAATTAATGGGTTATAACAGTGATTTAATTGTTAATATTTTAGAATCTCTAGGTTATACCATTGAAGATCTCTTTCATCAAGACAATCCGCGCTTTTTTATGTTGGATTTGAACAATACAGGAAACTATAATACGCTTTATCCAAATCTTCTAGATCTAAATGTTAATAGATTATTTCCTTACAGTCCTGAATTTACTCAACTTCTTATCGATAATGCAGATGCATTTGGTAGAATTGCATTGAACCCACAGATTTGGAATTCTTCAGAAAGTATCTTCAATCCAGAGAATTGGAAATTAGACCCAGGTGAAAACTTCTCAATTACAATAAATAGTGGTCTTTTAAATGTGAGCGATAAATATGCTAAGATTCAAGGATTCTCATTAAATACTCGATCACCTCATGAACCAATTATTGCAATAGGTCAAGAAAATATAGAAACTTCAGCCAATAATACATTTTTTCCAAATGATGATTTATTCTGGGAAATTTCTTCTGAATACTACGGAAATACATACCAGATTCAACAATATCTTTTTTTTAATAATAATACAAAAATTCTTCATATTAATAATAATACAATAAGTCTGGATGCGATTTTTCTAAATTTAATTGCAAAGAGTAGCAATCAAGATACAAGTTTCCAAATTGAAATCTACAATCATGATTATACAGGAGAAAACAGAGATGGATTTCAATCAATTTTAAGTGGAACTATAGGTAATGAAATGACTCAGATTAATTTAACACTATCAAATAATGACTACAATTTAAGCAATTTCTGGGATAAAAATCAGAATATGGATATTTTGTTCAGAATTACATATGAAAATAATGAACCCTTCAACTTCTATCTTGATTTTATTCAAGTAGAATTTCAAGATCGTATAAATCAAAGAATTTTTCATAATCAATCTCAAATACTTTATTGTTCATCATATGGAAATAATCAGTACTTCAGTAAATCGAACTCAATTACATTAATGACTTCTCAAAGTGCAATTATATCAATATCAAGCCAAATTTCATTAATAGATAATAAATCTTCACTGTATTTGTATAACGTATCCTTAGAAAATATTGGAACACTTCCTGCATATAATATTACGGTAAAATTGCTCCAGATGGGCAGAATTCCGAATTTACTTAATCATACACTAATACAAATTGCAAATAAAACAACATTTCAAAGTATTGCTGGAAATTATTCTTTAACAGAAGGAATTTTATCATTTTCATATAGAAATTTAACAAACCAGCAGAAAATTCAAAATATTTCATTGTTATTTTATCTTCCAAATAGTATTATTTTTCCTTCACTAAATGTAAGTTGGAATAACGAAATTCAATTTAATGAAACAAATACTCAAATGAATGCAATTTCATATCAAGATTTCCTTTCATTCCCTTTAGATTATAATAAATCGAGAAATTATAATCCACTATATCAATTATTAATCGAATATCTCAATCCAGATGATTCTAGTTATTATAAAATAAATCAGAATGTTTCTATATTTATTCGTATTTCTAACTTAAATTCAGAGTCGATTTTTGGAATAGATCTTCAATTTAGCAAATCTTTTGAAGGATGGCAATATTTGAACCAATCAGATCATATTTATATAAATGAATTAAGTTATAATCAATCTAAAACGATTGAATTAATCTTTTTTAAGATAAATACTCGTGGATATTTGCTCCCTTCAGCATTCCAAATTCATTGTGAAGAGAATAGTTTATTACAAGTATTTTTACCGCCACCTCTTTTACTAGGTCATTTTGAGGTAGAATTAACTAAAGCAATTTCCCAAGATGTGTTAATAACAGGGGATTATATTGAAATTACAATAAATATTAAGAATTCAGGAACAATTCCTTTATCGGATGTAATTATTGATGATGCGGATTCATATTTTGCAGGAGCATTTATCTTATATGAAGGTATAACACTTCAAGAAATTAGTTTTCTTGACATAAATCAAACCTTTGAATTTCATTATTCGCTTAGAGCTTTACATTCAAAGGGTTCTTATAGTATACGTCCTGCAGAAATATCATATTTCTTCGGATCTTTATATTACGTTTATAGTAATTCGATTTTAGTTAAAATTCAAGAGCCTTATATATTGATAGTAGCAAAAATTATCAGTCCGATATTAGTAGGTGGATTAGCGTTATTTTTAACATATAAGTATAAAATTCATTATTCAAAAGAAGATTTTGAATATCAACGCCGTGAAAGTTTGTTATTTGGTCAATCATTAAGAGAATCTTCATGGCATCGAAAGAATCTAACAGAATTTTTCAATGAGCAAATGGAAAAAGGTGGAAAAAAAAATGAGTAAACAATACTATACTAAAAAATTCTCTTATTTTCTTTTTATCTCTTTAATTCTTCTTTCTAGTACCTTATTAGCAAATAATCCAGTTAGTTTTATAAATTCACAACATATTCAAGAAAAAACTAATACAATTAATAAATTGATATCTAGGAACGACAACAACATCAAAAACGTTCAAATTAAAAGTGCTTCAAATCCATTCGATAATAAAACACATAGATTTTTATTTTTATATTCAAATCCAATTACAATAGATGATAATGTAACATTATTTAACCTTTTCACTTCTCTAGGAGGAATTATTAAAGAAGAACCTTGGAACCACATTAATGGATTTTCAGGAACAATAAACAATTCACAAGAATACCTGGGTTCCTTTATAGCCTCTTTTCCTCCAGTGGATTATTTTGAAGATCCAATAGCAGAAATTCAAATGAATTCAATTCAAGATCAGATTAACTACTACCCAGAAATATACAATATGAATAATTTTAGCATTAAAGGAACTTCCAACGCATCGATAGCGATAATTGATACTGGTGTTGATATTTCCCATCCATTTTTTAATAATTCTTATCAAGATGAAAATTTTTCAAAGAAAATTATTGGATGGACAGATGGAATTTCCAATTTCAGTCAACCTTATGATGATAATGGGCATGGAACTGCAATGAGTGCTATTATTGGGGGGAGTAATAATGTTTCAGCTATGTCCAATCATTCGAATAATGAATTTTACCTTACTAAAACTGCATCCATTAATCATGAAGAATATTTCTATCCACATTATCTTTCTGAAGGATGGTATGATATTAAATTAGGATCTTTTGAAATGGATGAAAATGCATTAGATATTCTTAATATTACCGCAAATCTGACCATATTTTCACCTATGCTTGAATATAGGTTAAGATTGTATAGAAATGGAAATATTATTAATGAAACTTCCAGTATTCCATTAGAATTAACATGGGACACTTCAGGATTTTTCGATACTTCCAAAAAACCAGGAGTTTATGATATTGTTTTTTCTTATCATAAAAATCTTGAACAGAATCCACAATTTTCGATACAAATTCAAGCATTATTTACTCCTAAAGAATATCCTAGTGATACAAGCGAATATTCTGGTTTAGCACCAGAAACACATATTTCAATGATAAAAGAATTGAATTCTTCAGGTAAAGGATATATCTCAGATATAATTTCTGGATTAGAACATGTTATCACTAAAATTCAATCAAAGCATATAATAACTCTCCTACTTTCAATCGCAACGATAGAGATTCCTTCAAGTTTGGAGAACCCGTTCAAACAACTAATTGATGAAATTATAAAAAAAGGTTGTATGGTTATTTTTGCAGCTGGAAATTTCGGAATATCAAATAAATTAAACGCAATGGCACTTAATGATAAAGCTTTAGTTATAGGAGCGACCAATGATCAAGATCAACTAACCTATTATAGTTCTCAAGCTGATGATAATAAGAACAATCGTATGCCTGATCTATTAGCCCCAGGAGGTAGTTTATTAGTCAATCATCAAATGGTAATTACTGCAGATTCGAATATGGGAGATAATAATAACCAAACAAAAGATTTAATAAAAAATGATTTATCTGGTTTTACCGGAACTTCAATTTCAGCAGCAGTTGTAGCGGGAATTTACAATTTAATTGTTGATTATTTAGGCGGATGGAATTATTGGAATTCAGGAATAAATGCTACCTTAGAAGCTTTGAAAATAAAAAATTACCTTTTAATGACAGCTTCAGAGACAAACCAAGCCCGCGAAGATAATCCTTTCACACCATATGATGAATCTACAAATAGTCCTATAGTAAATAGAGGTCAAAAAGATAGATTTGAGGGTTATGGTAGAATGAATCCAGAAGCAGTATTTAATATGCTCCAAAATAGCATTGATTTAAACCATAATTACCAGATAGAACTTACTGCATCAAATAGTGATCCATTCTCGCAGCACGTTTTTGCACTTAATGTTTCACTTGAAAAGGACCAAATTTATCTTTTTAATTTGACAAATGATGAAGGAATTTTTTCAAATTTTGATATAGATATGTATTTATACAATAAAGATTGTTCATTCTCAGGAGAGCCGATTTTAGAAGCATCTTCGACGCAAGCGGGCAGTTCAGATGAAATTATTTATTTTACTAATCTAAATGCCAGCGATACTTTTTACTTAGTTATTAAGGCTTTATCAGGTTCTGGTTCATGTTCATTACAAGTCACGAAAGTAAATTTGACAAATGCTCCAGCATTAAACAATCCAAAAGTGAATATTGATTCAGAACTAAATTACAATGATACATTAGACACTTACCGATTTGAAGTTAATTACACACAAGATGATAATGTTCCAGCGACTTTAATTGATATAATCTTTCCTTCTTTGTCTAAAAATTATTCATTAATTCAATCTGTTGAAGGAGACACTAATTATGAAAATGGTGCGATTTATTATGTTGAAGTTAAATTTCAGAATCCTGGAAATTATTCATATTACTATTTTGCCAGAACAGGAAATTTATCCATCTATTATTTGAAAAACAATTCTCAATCTCTAATTATCAATCCAATTCATCATTTTGTTGGCAATAATTTCACCACAGTGCATAATTCAGACATCAATCTCTGGGATTTTGATCAAGATTCAAAAAATATTTACTTAAATAATAAAATGAATGAATATAGAATAGGATGGCAAAAAATTAGTATTCCACAATTATATGAAAACCGATATTTACGCACTCAAGAAGACAACTGGTCTGCTTGGTATTTTGGAATTGCTAATCCTAACAATTTATATTCAAGCCCCATCCTAATTGATCAAACTCCTTTATATACTTATGAAAATATATCAGGAACTTATGATTTATATTCTCCGATTATCTTTTTAGAAAGCAATAATAATGAATCATTTTCTCCAATTCTTTCTTTAGGAATGAGATTAAGTATTAACGAAGGTGATTCTTTAACCTTAGAAATCAATCCAAATCGATCAAATTGGAAATTATTAGATTCTTGGACATATAATCAATTCGATTGGAGTATGCTTCATTATAATCTTTCTGAATACAAAGGGAATTATGTCCAAATTAGATTGCGAATTGTAGCAAGTTCTAATAAATGGATTTACAAAAAGGGTGTTCTTTTAGATCATTTTTCAGTATCTATGAAAAATAACAGTAATTCTCACGAACCTATGTTAAGTGCTGCTTTTTCACCCGAAAATCAAGAAATTCCTCTTTATCAATCTACAAATGGAACAGATTTTGAAAATATTCAATTTACAATAGGTTACTGGGATGAAGATGGAAATCTACCAGAAATAATATTATTAGAAATTAATCACCAAAATTATACATTGTTCAATCAACAAGGTATTTGGGAAACAGGTAGTTTTACAAATTCATCTGAAAATGAGATTATTTATTCAGCATTCCTTTCATGTGTAGATTTTTCAAATACAACCTTCAGGTTTCATGCATTTGATTCAAAATTCAGTGTTTCTACTAACTGGTTTGAATTAAAGGATTTACAAAAAGCTTCAAGCCAACAATTTCCAATTGATAATCCAATTGAAGAAAAAACAGCATTGATTGGAGGATATCCATCTAATCAATCGTTTTCATCTTGGAATGACCAAATAGCAGGTTGGCATCAAATAAAGAACTTGAATAATTCATATCAACCTAAAGAATGGTACTCTGGTGCAGGAGATTATTTAGGCTATGGCCATAATTATAAATCAAGTCTATATTCACCTGTTCTTAATATAAATGCAAGTCATGAAGTTTATCTTTTTCTAACACATAGATTAAGATTTGATAGTGATGGAAATGATGGAAATGATTTTGCTGAAATATTAATTTCAGACAATTACGGAAAATCTTGGAATTCATTAATGAAATTTAATGAAGAAACGGTTGGTTTAGATTTTAAATCTATTGCCATCGATATTACTAATTATAATTTTAAGAATGTGATTCTTCAATTCTATTTCTCAACGGATAATTCAGGAGATCCGATACAATATACAGGGTGGAGAATCAGAGAAATTTCTATTAACATTAATATATCAAAAGATTATATCAAACCAAATCTTATTTTAGACGGATTTTCTGATAGAGATACAATTAGTGGAATTTTTAACTTTACTGTGTTTATTCAAGATGATTCTCCCATTGATTTTTCTCGAACTGAAATGTGGATCGACAATCATCGAATTGATGTAATGATTAATAGAAATAACACAATTTCAGTTTTAATAGATACCTTAAAATATGATAATGGATATCCTTTAGAAATCATACTGGTAGTTTATGATATAGAAGGAAACCGTGAATTTGAAAAAATTACATTATTTGTTTATAATCCTCCGAGTCCATTATCAATTATTTTATATAGCTTTACAGCAGTTTTTGGAGCCATTGTACTTGGAAAATTTGTTTATTCTCAGATTAAAATTCAGAAATTGAAGAAAGAAGGAAAATATGTTAGAAAACCTAACTTCTTCGAGCGCCGTCAACAAGTTAAATTTGAAGCAGAACAAATTCGAGAAGAAGCGCGTTTAATCTTAAATAATTTGGATAAAGAATGGGAAAAAGCACAACCAATAAAGTTATATTGTAAAAAATGTAAACGACTCTATTTAGGAGAAGAATTTGAATTATTCTGTCCACATTGTCAAGCAGCAACACTTTATGTAGCAAAATATTGCCCTGCATGTAAAATATGGAATTATTTTGATGACGATAACCCGAATAGTAAGTGTAAAAAATGTGATCTTATACTTCTTAAAGATTTTGATAAAGCTAAAGAATTTGTTATTACCAGTCAATCTGAAGGAATATTTGAAGATATACATGAACCAAGAGTGGAGGAGAGAGAAACATGAACTTAATTAAGTATACTTTTCATGATCTTAAAAAACAAAAAGTAAAAACCATTTTTGGAATATCAGGTGTTTTAGTTAGTATATTTTTATTAACTGTAGTTGGTACTTTATCTGATTCTTTGAGTTTTTCTTATTTGGATCAAGCTACAAGCGAGTCTGGTTCCGCAGATATTTCAATTACGAAAATTACAACCCAAGATTTTAACTATAATCCATATTTTGACGAATCCATCATATCAGAAAAATTAGAAGGATCAATTCCTGAAATTGACTCATTTTTCCCCCGAATTTGGAATATAATGCAAGTAGAAAAATATGATGAAATAATAAATCTAAATGTCAGAAAATCAATAATTGCTTATGGAATTAATAGTACTTTAGAACAAAATAGTGGCGAAATGGGAAATCTTTGGCTGTGTGAAAATGATCCAGATTATACACGCACTGAAAAGACATTTACAGGCCCGATACGTGATGATTTTTGTGTTCTATCGAGAGGAGCT
This sequence comes from Candidatus Harpocratesius repetitus, assembly GCA_021498095.1. Classification (GTDB taxonomy): domain Archaea; phylum Asgardarchaeota; class Lokiarchaeia; order Sigyniarchaeales; family Promethearchaeaceae; genus Harpocratesius; species Harpocratesius repetitus. Next base: position 3,743,216 of record JAIZWK010000001.1, read on the forward strand.
GCAAGACTATATCATGCACATGAAGGAGATGAAATCACAGTAAAATTTGGTAGCACCGAAAAAACTTTTATTATTCAAGCAGTTGTAGAACAAGAGTTACGATTTTCAAGAATAGAATCAACTTTAATTATTTTTGAATTGCAAGTTGCTCAAGATTTAATGAATCAAGAAGGAAAAATTAATTCTATACAAGCAACAATAAAAGATCCCCAAAATTTTTATGATACTCGAAATATCGGTGCGAGTTTAAGTAAACTTAGAATTATTGCAGAAAAAGTTCAAATTATCATGGGATTTGATTATCAAGTTTCCCTTCCAAAAATGGAACAAGTTGAAAATATTGAACAGCAATCAACAATGATGACAATAACCTTCTATTTTATTACGGCATTCTCGATGCTTATTACAGGTATTCTGATAAACTCGATTTTAACAACTTCTGTCGAGGAGCGAATCAGGGAGTTTGGAATACTGCAAGTTGTCGGCGGAAAACGATCTTTTTCATTCAAAATGGTTTTACTATCAGGATTCTTTATAGCGATCACAGGAACAGCCATTGGAACGTTTTTAGGTGCAGTTGTGGCACCTCCCGTATTAAATTGGATCTTTGAATATTTTGATATATGGATCATTCCTATGAAATTCTTAATACTACCTCGCACAATCATTCGTTCACTTTTAATAGGTATAATTATCACAAGTATAATTGCTGTATTTCCTGCGTTCCGAGCAAGTAGATTGATTATTGCAAATGCAATAAATCCTGCTCGAAAAAATGATACTGGAGAAAAATATAGATTGAAAAAGGAAGGTTCAGCAAATTTAAAACTAATAGGTATCGGATTTGGTATTGCTCTAGCTGGAATTTTTATCTTTCTGGTTATCCCTCGGTTATTATCTGGTTCTGGTGGAATTAACTTAACGAATTATGTTTTTATGATTGTACTTCTTTTAATTTTAATTGGATTAGTATTAGCAACAATTGGATTTGTTCCGATTCTGGAAAGACTTATCGGACTTTTAATTAAACCCATGATTTCAAGATATTATCCAATATATAGAATAAATCTAATTCGTTATCGACGTCGCAATACTGGAAATATCTTAATGTTTGCATTAACATTTGCATTTATTTTCTTTATATCATCAGTTCTTGAAATGAGTACTGCAAATAATTCAATGTTTTTTGAATTTCAATATGGTTCAGATTTGGTAATGTCAAATACTGGAACAATTGAAGATGACAATGCAATTACAATGCAACTATTTTATGAATTACAAGAATTACCAGGTATACGAAGTGCTGCACCACTGTACTCTAACAGCCCAATTGATTTTGCAAAGATTACCTCTGCGATTTTTAATATTGGTCAAGAAGGAGTAGATGATATTTTAAGTTTCAGTGATCTTTTTGGAACTATCCCAAAACTCACATCTTTTGCGGGAGATTTGGGAGATTATCACAATTACTACTGCAATATTTTCGGTATTGATGAAAATTTTTACAATACAATAGATAGGAGTATGCTTTTATGGGATATGGATGGAAATAATGATTTAATTGAACAAGTTGTTCAATCCACAAAAAAATGTATTATTGGGAAAAGTTTAGCAGATGGTCTTGGAATATCTTCTTTGCCAGCTCAAATTAAAATTTCAATCTTGGAATCTGAAAATGATAATCCTGATCGTGGAAATATTACTGTTTTTGAAGTAATCGGAGTTTCTAAAGGTATACCTGGAATATGGAATTTTCGCTCAAGTGAAGCAAACTTAAATATGGCACCAGGTGTTCTCATAAGTGCTGCAGATTACTGCGAAATCATGAACTGGGGCGATCCTACAGACCCAAATACAATATTGGATAAAATTTTAATTAATGTGGTTGATAATGATTATCAAAGCGTAAAAGATATTCAAAATTATGTAAAAAATTATTTTTCTGATGATTATAAATTTATCTTAGACGAGCCTGAAACATTGATAAGATTTATGGATAATGCAAATACGACATCAAATATCGTGATGCAAGTAATTCTCTTCTTCAGCATCGTCGTCAGTCTTTTTGGATTAATTTCATCAATGTATTCAACAATAATTGAAAGAATGTTTGAAATTGGTATTTTACGGGCAATGGGAATGAAACCTTATGAAGTGAGGATTATGTTAATGGCTGAAGCAGTAACTATTATGATATCTTCTGGAAGTTTAGGGGCAATCATTGGCTGGTTTATCGCTTATTTACTGCAAACAAATGTGGCGATATTAACAGAATTACCTGTTGTAACAGCGATTAGTATAGGAACTTTAATATCGACTTTTGCAGTATCTATAGGTATAAGCATTATTGGAATGTTTTTTATTACTCGAAAAGTTCATAAAATGAATATTATGGAAGTTTTAAGACATACGTTTTAAGAAAGTAATTATTTATTTTGTTTTGTTTTTTTTTTTTTTAATCTAAATCTTAATCAATCAACATTTTCAGCTTCTAAATCAAAATCTTCTTCTTCGTATTGTTCTTCACTTATTTCCTTATTTTTACGTCGAAATAAGCGATGACTTGGTTTGTAAAGATTACGTGAATCAAGCTTATTCGCGATAAGAATTTTCTGTTCTAATATGGAGTACTTTAAGAACAGATTGTTTTTCCAAACAACTTGGAGCGATTGATCAAAAGGATCGAGTAAAGCATAAGAATAGCGTAATTCATCGTGGTTCTTTCCTCCAACACGAATAAGTTTATCAATACAGACAATCAATCCACAATCGGTTTGCATGAAATTTGAATAATGAAAATGTCCAAACAACATTAAAGGAGGACAGATACGATCATAATAGTCTCTTATCATAGGAGAGCCAGTTTTTGATAACTTCTGGTGAGTTTTAAAATGTAGGGTGTCATCTAACAACCCATACGCAGGACGGTGAGAAAAAATCATATCAAATCCATCCTTTTCACTAAATTCTGGATGTCTTGCTTTATTATCTGTTTCTTCACCCCTATATTGATAATCAATGGGTAATACTTTCCAACCATTTAACAAAAAAGGTTCTTGATCTTTCATTAAATGCATTTTAGGAAAATTCCACCAATCATCGGGTTGAGTTAAATCTTCATTTCCGCGAATATGAAAAAGAGGAAATGGAAATTTCTCAAAATATGTCAAATCATGCCATTCGTTTTTGACTTGAGTTTTCAATTCAGGATTAAAGTTTCTCCCAGACCAAAAATCACCTAAATGAACTGCAAAATCTATATCTTCTTTTTCATTCATCATGTGAAAGAAATCAGTCATTTCTGGAATTTTTGCATGAACGTCACTAATAATTAAGATCTTGCCTATTTTTTCTCCCATTTTGGTCACAGCGAATATTGTGTGTTGGATGATTAATAAATTTTTCATTCAAAGTAGATGATATAAATGAAAATTTAAGCGTATTCTATACAATGTAAGAAATAGCGATCCTAAATAAGGGTAAGGGTTAGGAAAGCCAAGTATGAAAGATCTACAAATACGGAAGATATAATTGAACCCATAAAATAGAATTAAAAGTACCGTGAGCAATAATTGATGTAATCAAATCTCCTTTCTGAAACAAAGTAATTCCACCCAATAAAAGCCCAAAAGTAAAGTAATATGACCAGAATGTGAGAAATGTCGCCCATGGAACAATTCCTGGAAAAACATGGTAAATCATAAAAAACCCACTACTAAGAATTAATGCCCAGAATTTTGATTTATGACCAATTTCCTTTAAAATTACACCACGATAACAAAATTCTTCAGAAAGTGCAACAGTCATATACATCAACGCGACTCCAACAACAATTATAGCCCAAATTAAAAAAGGATTTGGAGGTGGAGGAGGGGGAGTTGTGTTTACAGAACCAGTGGTGGCTGCATGATAAAAATCTTCACCTTTTAACTGAATAATGATCTTCTTTATAGTTTTTGCCATAAAACTACCAATATAATAAAATAAAACACCTAAAGTAACACCAGAAAGGACATCAACCACCCTTAATTTCCAAGATCTATGTAGACGTTCGTTAGGAATAATTCGATGGCGAAATTCATACTTTAAGTTTTTCTTTTGAAATTTAAAAACGAGCATAGGAATTAGAATAAAAAGAAGTTCAATAATACAGAAAATGAAAAATGAGAACACATTTTGAGCTAAATCTAATCCCATAATATAAATTAATTGTTTTCAATTTTAAAAATTTGAGGATTTGAAGAAATATCTTGTTGTTCTTGCATTCGATTAAGGATTACATCTCGATCTTTAAATCCAGCGGGTCCTGGTTGTTCAATTAAAAAAGATGAAGCAGCAGAGGCAATTTTTGCACATTGGAACATTGTTTCTTGGGTTAAATTATTATCGTTTGAATAAAAATTAACAAGCTCTGACAACAAAACAGCCATAAAACAATCACCAGCACCCGTTTCGTCTATACATTTAGTTGGACGATAAGCACCAAATGAAATCATAGGATTATCAGCATGTTTATAAATAAATCCTTCTTGACCTAATGTTGTAAAAACGTGAATACCCAAGTTTGCTAGTTTTTGAGTTGCATTTTGGACGGAAGATTCTTGTGTTAAATACATGGCTTCTTCACCGCTTGCTTTTAAAATAAACCGATCTTTCAAAAGTTTTAGAATGGGTTCAAGTTTTTCATATACAGAATAACAATCTTTGCTAATTACATATCCATTTTCATCAAAATCACGAATGATGCCTTGAATATCCAAACCAATTATTATTTTTTGAAGTTGTTTATGATTTGCAATAATTTCCAATGTTTTTAGTGATATCTCGCCAGCAATTGGAGTTAAATGAATTGCGCGTGCACCAAATATAGATTGAGGAAAATCTTTAATTGTTATCTCGGGAGCTTTATGTCGAAGCCGTAATTTCCGGTTAGAACCTTCATATTTTAATTCGTAGGATGTAGTAAAGGTGCCTTGTTGTATTTGAATTCCTGAAATATCAATACCCTTGGATTTAAATGGTAAAAGTAAAGATCGATCGAAATCTTTTCCTACTTTTGATATGATAGCAATCTGAGAATTGGGTTTATAATAAACTGCTGCTAAACTTCCATATGTTACTCCCCCACCCAAACTGCGTTTTAACTTTTTATTTGAACTACTTTTATTATTATGATGCTTGTAATGGCTGTGATGGTTATGTGAAATAAAATCAAAAGCAAAATGACCGATAAAAACTATGTCAAGACGATTTTTTATCATGTACCGAGAAAAAAGAAAGCATAAACATTAAAATTTGCGTTCCCCCTACAATATAAATAAGAAGAAGGTGTTAAACACATGGTTCTTATCAGACAACCCTCAGCTGCAGGTCAATTTTATGCTCGTTTTAAAAAAGAATTATTAAATTCAATCAAAAAATGCTTCAATGATAAATATTTCGGACCAGGTAGTGCGTTAACTGTTGGTAACTCGCCAAAAGATCAACAAAGAAAAGTGATTGGAGCTATTTGCCCTCATGCAGGTTATGTATATAGTGGTCCAGCCGCTGCGTTTTCATATCAAGCAGTATTTAAAGAAAGATTACCAGATACGATCATTATTTTAGGAACTCAACATACTGGTTATTATAAAATTGCTACTATGAAACAAGGAAAATGGAAAACTCCTTTAGGTTCAATTGCAATTGATAATGAATTAGTGAATGATCTATTAGGATCGGACTCAGAAATAATTGAAGATGACGCTGCATTCAATGGATTTCCCCACGGACGGGAACATAATATTGAAGTCCAAATCCCATTTATTCAATACGCGGCTCTTTTGGCTAAAAGGGAAGTTAAGATAGTTCCAATTAAAATAGGAAATATGAATCCTATTATTTTAGAAAAAGTTGGGGAAACAATCGCAAAAGCAATTCAGAAAAATAACTCAAAGGATATTGCAATAATTGCATCGTCTGATATGACTCATTATCAACCAAGATCTCCATTAACACCAAAAAAGGAAATAGATGAAGTTCAAGTAGAACGTGATCGAAAAGTAATTTCAGCATTTGAAAAATTTGATTGGGACGAAACTTACAAATATGCAAAACAGACAACTGTATGTGGTCCACAAACCATTTTCACTCTTATGATAACTGCTAGTAAATTGGGTTACACTCAAGCAACAGCATTGAAGTATTATAACAGTTTCCAAAAAATGGGTGAACATTCACCTTGTGATTATAGTGTAGGATATTTTTCAGGAATAATTGAAAAATAATGTAATTATTAAGATTTCAAAAAATCAAGATTATTCGAGTAATATTTCATTTTTTATTCTTTTTACCTTAATTGAGACAAGAAGAAGAATATTCTCTTTTTTATTAACTATTTTTGATGATATGAAGGAGGAAGAGTATAATAATGCAGTTTATTATTTTGCCAATCACGAATTATTAGTTTTTGAACTTCTACTTCGTTTACTCGCCCACCTGATTTCAATCGACCATATCTTTTCCCAATTTTTTCAATTAACTCATCTATTCCATCATCATCTTTTAATTGGATCTTGTATGTTCGCTCAAATTGTTCCCTCTTAATTAATGTATAAATTGATTCAACGACAGCCAAAGGATCTTCTAATTTATCTGCAATCATGCAAGATTTAATAGCCATTTCCATTTCATTTGTCTCATCGATGGGAATAACACCAGGAGTATCAATTAAGTATATTTTATTTGTTAATTTGATTTTTTTTATCACTCGTGTATAGCCTGCGCGATTTGAAACTCCAACTTTCTTTTTACCTCTCGTAAGTGCTTCTATTAACGATGATTTTCCTGTATTTGGATATCCAACAATCAATATATTTGTATTAGAACGAATCACTGTTCTTCGAAAATATTTTTCCAGTTCTATAATTCCCCTATTAAATCGGGCGCTTACTGCAAAAATTTTGTAACCTTGAGTTTTAAAAAACCGTTTCCATTCTTGCATCACAGATTTTGGAATTATATCTGCTTTATTCATAATCAGATATATTTCTATTTCTGGGCGATTTTGTTTAACAAAATCTTCGATCATACGATTGTGAGTTCCAAGAGGATTGCGCGCATCAAGGACTTCTAAAATAATATCTGTTTCTTGAATTACGGTATTAAAAATATCTTTCCAATGTTTTTCGGTTCTCATTTTAAAAGCATTTTTTTTAATTTTTTTTTATTTGTTTTTTAAACATGAATAGATAAGCATGTAGAGACTAAATGTAAATTGATTATTAGTGCTAATGATTAACCAATTGAAATCTGGCGCGATTATGTATAGAACGATAGCGAAGTTCAAAAAATTCGAACAAATGATAACCTAATGCTAAGATGTATCCAAAAATAAAATACCAAAAATCTGGAGTTATTAAAGTGATAGATAAGATCATACTGACTCCTGCAAGAATTTCAGCGAATTGACACCAAAATGAATTAAAGTATCGCTTAACAAAAAACCATTTATGATCAACTTCTTGAGCCATTAATTCTGGAACCCTATCTAATTCATCCCTGGCTAAAAGTAAACGTGGACCAATTATATGTCCTGAGAAAAATAAATTCGTTCCCCAGTCAAATAAATCTGCACCTACATGTAATATTGCTACAATTCCACAAGCAATAATCCAAAATTTAGCAAATGCAAATCCAATTAGCAATACCAATATTGAAAAATAAATTGAATGGGTAAAAAACATACGATGATTCTTTTGAGAAGACCAGATTAAGTAAACTATATCAAAATCAGAAATAACAGAAAAGAAGACAATTACCCCATATTGCCACCAAACCAGAGGAACAAACAATGATATTAATGATGTAAATATAATTCCTATAGCATAATGAAATGAAAGATGCATTAAGGTAAAAAAGCTCATTAAGGTAAAAAAACTAATTAATTTGAAACATTCAATGGAATTTGAACAATTTTTAAAAGAAATCCAAGCAGATAGTAGAGATCGTATCAAACAACTTCATCATTTCGCTAAAAAAGTTTGGCGAGATCGTAAATTCACACCAATAGATATACAAAATAAATGCATTGAAGCGTGGGATGATTTAGCTAGCAACATGGATTGTAAAATAATCCCTTTAATAAAAATTGATGAAGATCGTCCTGTTTCTAATCTAATTTTTGGTTCAGGAAGTTTCTCAACAGGAAAATTCCAAATAGAACAATATCTGAAAATTCAAAAACTAGTCTCAAATTCCCCAATTTCTCTTCAAGGTATAGTAAGTAATAAATCAGAAGAACATAACTGTAACGCTCAAAAAATTGCAAACGAATTTCAAATTCCTTTAGTTCTGTTAGATTTTGAAGACTGGTACCATGAATTTATTGATAAAATGGAAAAAAATCCAATTAGGGCAACCCGATATTGGTATCCACCAAATTCAGAGCAAAAACCTTCTTTATCCGAACTATCACGCAGATTTAAGATTCGACAACAAGAATTTCATCATTTTCTTGGGGAACAAATTGAATCAAGAATACCTTCCCCTACAGATATTGTTAGTGCTCGTGGTTATAATTTTCAATTTTGCAGCCAGATATTCCATCATCAAAGAAATAATCTTCCACATATCAATGATACTCATCCTGCAGACCTCTCATTTCTCGATCCAGAGACACATGAAAAACTATACGCTGGCTGGCAGGCGGGAGCAGTTCAAACCATGATCGATGATAATATCCATGAAATTTATCGTGGAAGTCTTATTGAAGTTGGGTACATGGATTCTATCTCTCAAATTTCCGAATTAGATACAGGTGCTCTTTTATCATTAGGAAAAGGTGTAAAAATCCCTGCAGATCAAGATCCCCCATTTTCAGCACAACAAATCCAATCTGCAATGAAAATAGTTGATGATTATTTTTATTGCACGTTAGAACCGACGGGATTAATTTTATTCTGGGGTATTACAGACCGCCCTGTTCCTGTAATATATCAAGACTTAAATGGAAAACCGGTAATAATCAAACAGCATGCCGTAGTTGTTGGAGATAAATTTCATAGTGGAATTCATGCTTGGGGTCAAGATCTCTCAAAAGATCTGAAAGAATTAGAAGAATTTCTTAAATTTTAGAATTTATCCTACTTTTATTACTAAAATTTTAACATTTATGAATAATCAAGAGTGTAGTTTAAGAACAGATATTTGTGAAGATTCTTTTTTTTCTTTTTCTCTTTCTTTTCTAATTAAGTTAGGAAAATCTAAATTCACTGTTTTTATCATAATTCCTGCATGAGAACCAAGTTCACTTAAATGGAGTTGGGCAGGACTTGTTTTTCCTTTGATGAATGAAATGATTTTACTGCCACCTTTAAACTTACGCCCATATGCAGAATACACAGAGTTACATGACACAATAGGAATTCGATGTTCAAGAGCTCTGGCTTGAAGATAAATTTTCCAATTTTCCATACCATCATTCCTAATTAGAGTCGGTGAGAATATTATTTCTGAACCATGGGCAATAGCCTCTGAAATCAATGTCGAAGATATATGCAAATCAAAACAAATTAAAATACTGAATGTAAAACCAAGCTTTGAATCATGAAAACAAACTAATCGAGATCCCGGATTTAATATTTTCTTTTCGATTCCATAAAGATGAATTTTCCGCTGATAGAATTGTTCATTTCCATTTTCATCAAAATAATAGCATACAACAACAGGTTTGTTAAAATCAGAGGATTTTTCCCAAATCCCACCTGAAATAATTGAAATATGATATTTTTTAGCCCAAAATTTCACCAAATTATATTGCAAACCTCGTTCTTCTTGAAAAAGAGAAAAACACTCTTTACTTGATATCATAGATAAATCTAAATGATACCACCGTTCTGGAAGACATAAAATATCAGGTTTCTTTTGAACTGCTTGTTTAATTAAGATTTCGATTTGTTCAAAATTCTCCTGATTATTATGGGTAAGTTCTGGTTGAACTAGAGCAATCTTTACTTTTTTTGCCATTCATTTTCACGGTTTAAACCATTTAAACGAATAATATGTTTTCGTTGTAGGATTTGCTAAAATAAAGCGTTTTTTAACACTTGTCGCTAATCTAGCACTTCGAACAACATCTATTGATGATATTTTTGCATAAGGGGATAAAACTTGAATACAGAATGAAGAATGATCAATTCCAGGTCCTTTTCGATAAACAATAAAATCTGCACCAAATTTTTGCCCAGGCCGTGGAATATATTTTTTCTCACGTAAATCCTCATAAATTATATATCTTTCTTCAAAAAACGGATAATTTTTAATACAAAAATTATAGAATTCCGAAGAATTCCATGTTTTTATGGTGTTGTTTTGAAAAGAATGAATAAGAATGATATTTTTCTTTAAAAGGTAATATGATTCTAGTGCCGAAAGTTCTAAGGGTCGTTGAAAGGGTTCTGTTTTTGGTTTTCGAATACCCACAGGTATACCAAAATATCGTCCAAATCCATATAAGAGATAGCCATGAATGTGATTAAAAATCAAGATTTTTTTCCCAATCAATTTTGCTTCAATAGGCTCATCTGGTAGTTGCCCTTCTTGGAGTGTTTTTTCAACTAAGGGATCAATATTTTCATCCAATTCGGGATAGGATAATGGACTCATTATGTAGTAAAAGGATTTCTTTTGCCATAAAGTTAATCATTTTAAGAGCTTTTATCAACATTTGATAGATTAATAAAAAAATAAAAATCCTGCATAATTTACGCATTTATCAATATTCCATCCTAATTTGAAATTTGTCGATCAGAAATTTAGAACTTTTTTTATCAAGTTCAACTATAATTTGATTAAAAATAGTCAAAAATCGACCCATAATTATATTTTCTAAAGTTCATTTTTGCCGACTGAAATAATTCTTGGATAGAATTGATTATTGTCGGAAAACTAAAGATGAAAATGGTAATTCAGTCAAAAATAAAGATGCTACTAGAACCTCTTAAGAAATCGAGAAGTAAATTTAGAAATATAACTATTTTTTTATAAAAATTTAAAAAGAATTTTAAAAATTTAACTTAAAACCACAATTAAAACATGTTTTAGCACCAGTTGGGCTTTCAAAGCCACATCTTGGACATCTAACAACTAAACTAGGCCGATATTCTACATTAAACCTAATTTGCTTCTCAATTTTTAAATCCAAAGCATGTTTCTTTTTTTGAGCTCGAGCGATATGTATTCTTTCTAATCGTCTTGAAACTATTTGAGGATTAAATAAGAAGGGAAGAATAAATAAAAGCAAGGCTTCTATTAGGATAGCCCACTTGGTGAAACTGGTTTCATTACCTGTTGTAATTTTCTTTATATCATTTCCGATTAATGTCAATAAAAAAATAGAAACAACGAGAGAAAGAACCGGCATTACAACTCGTGAAAATATTCCTTTTGTTTTTTTTTCTGGTTTTGTTTGATCGATTCTAATCCGCTCCTAGAATTAAAATTTATTACTCGTGAATAAAAATTTTTTTATCTTTGATTTTTTGGACTAGATGATTAGATAATTTTCAAAAAAAGACGATGACACCTCAGATTGCTCTCAATTATCATCTACTTATCAGAAAGTATATATTTTTTTCCAATATGTATCAAGCAAATGCCTTATCATCATTGGTGTAAAGATAAAAAAAAGTAAAATATTAAATCGTTATTTTCACATTATTGAAATTCAATTAAACTATATTTTGTTTCAATATCAAGATATTCAAAGGGAATCCCATCTGCTTGATAAAACTTCCCAAAGAATTCATAGAAAGTTAAACGAAGAGCATGCACTGCAGCTAAAACAGATTCTAAAACAATAACAAAAAGATTCCCAAAAATAAGAATAATAATTATTCCAATTTCAGATTCAAAAAATGCCACCATCGATGTAATAACGAGCATCAAACCAATATGAGCCATTGCTAATGCAAGTAATCGAGTATAACTTGCTACATTAGAAAGCATACTTAAATATGTTTCAGATACGTCAACTGCTTGTTCTCCGATTAAGCTACCGACTGATTCTCCTTTTAAATATGATATCCCTATTAATTTTCCTATAGGTTTTCCAATAAGAATTGGAATTGTTGGAAGAAGTACTGTAAGAATTGGATAAGGTATAGCAGAATCTGGAGAGAACCAAGCTTTAAGATCAAAGTTATAAGTAAAAATAACATATGTTCCACCAAATAACATAGCCATTTTCCAAATTGGTTCTACAAACGCCAAATATACCTTATGATTTTGAATATCATTTAGAAATTGAATTGAAAAACCCAAACTAAGATGGATTACCCCAATTATCAAAGAAACTTTTAAAACTGTAGTAACATCTTCCATTGGGCTTGCAAATACAGGATTTATTAAATCACCATTTCCAAATATCTCACCATACAAAAATCCTGCACCCATTGCAGCGATTCCAAGCCACATTAATAAAAATCCACCATCGTACATATTACTTGATTTCTTTTTTCGATTTAAGAAAATAATTAACAATCCAAGAGCAAATAAAATAAAACCATGTCCAACATCTCCAAACATTAAACCGAATAGTAAGGGATATGTCAAAGCAACGATTGGAGTAGGATCAATTTCAGAATAATTAGTAACTCCATATAACTGAGTCAATAAGCGAAATGGTTTGAATATTTTAGGTGTTTTTACTAATGAAGGTACATTTTCAATATTTTCTTCATCTTCAAATCGTGAAATTTCATATTCTTCATCAGAAGTCCCAACTTCTTTTACTCCACCTTGAAGATCGTTTTGATTTCTTTTTACAGGTTGAACAAAAATGCGTATTTCAGAATGAAATCGTTTATCAAATTCAGATAAAATTTCATCTTGCTTTTTTGTTGGAATAAAACCATTTAATCGAACGATATCCCCTCTATATGTTTCTCTAAATTGTTCTTCTATAAAATTATACTTCCGACAATTTTTCATAATTTCGAGATAACCTCTAAATTTTACTGCACTTTTTTTATAGATTTCAATTGCTTCAAGACTTTCTAAATATCTTTTTTCAGCTTCGTTAATTTTTTCTTGAAGAAGATGAGAATCAAAACCTTCTTCATTTAAATAATCAAGAAAATCTTCAATCTTAGTTGCAGCTTGACAAATAGAGGTAATTTCTTCATCATGACTTTTATGATAAATCAGAAAAAATGCAGTAGTTTCAGTGTTAATATCATTAAATTCTAAAATTACAGGAATTTCTTCATGCTCTAAAGCCAGTTCAAGCTCAGTAAAATCGTTATGTCCCATGAAGCATAATTTAAATCTTAATTGATCAAACCATTCAAAACAGATTTTATTTGCTTTATATTCAGTAGTAAGCCAAATAAATATCTCTTTTTGAAGATTTAAATTGGTTTTTTCCCTAAAAAATTTCTCTCGATTATTAATATATCCCTTTACCATTCTTATATCATGAGAGACTTCTTCATAAAGTTTATCAACGACATCTTTAACTTGAGAAGCGGTATAAATAAGACGTTGATCTTCTGGAGGGATTTCAATATCATCTGGATCGATATTCAATTTTTGAAAATAATAAATTAATTTTTCTTCAATTTCTGCTAATTTTTGTTCCATTTCTTCAATGTCTTTATTTAACTGCCTTTCTCTACGTAAATGATGGTGAGTTTTTTTCTCTGTTTGTTTAAATTCTTGGATATGAATTTGATATTTAGGTACCAAATTAAGTAAAGCAGGAACTTTACTCTTATGAATAGCAATTTTTAGGAAACTCATTTTCTCTGGAGTTAACATGTTATTTTCACCATTTTTTAATTATGATTCTTCAATTTCTAAAAATTCTTTTATTTTCTTTAAACGGATGAATTCTTCTCGTTCACCGTCTGAGAGTATGTCTTCAATGACACGTATATCATTATTTAATTTAGGAATTACCAAATCTTCCAAAGCATCGATTCTTCTATTGATTTTTTTATAATTCTCAGAAATACGATACATACGTTTATCTAATTCTCCTAATTTTACCAAAATTTTTAAAGATTCATGAAGGTTTTTGATTAAAATATCAATATGAAGAGCCGTGTCATAAAATGAATAAGAAGGAAGATATTCATGGGTTTCTTTCAATTTAATTTCAGGTAAATCAATACCTCCCCGATGTATATAAGTAAGTTCTATTTTTGGATCTAATTTTGAAAGATTGTATAAAGAGATCCGCTCTACTTTTTCTTTTCCAATAAATTGATAGGTTTCTTTTAATAATTCCATGTTAGCTAATAGAGTTTCTCTCATTTGATTTCTAACTCTAAAAAAAGATGATGAAGTATTTTGTAATAAATTATGTAGTTGTTCTCTCTTTATTTCGAGAAGAGACTCCCCTCTTTGAGAAAAATTGCGCTTTTTCTTTAATCGAGTCAATTCTGGTTTTGTTGGTTTAACTTTTTGAAATGACATGTATTTTTCCTTCTTTGAATAAATTCTTTAGACTTAATAGATTGAATTAATATCCACATTTTCTACATAATATTTTTCAATAAACTCTCTTTTCACTCGAATTAATTCTGAACGATCCATGATTGAAAGCAATTTCCAAGCGAGATTAAACGTTTTCTCAAACGGACGCTCAGAATCACCTTGATTGATAAAATTTTGTTCGAATAAATTCGCAAACGTCAGATATTGCTTATCAATTTCTGAAAGACTTTCAGTTCCTATAATAGATTCCAATTCGCGTATTTCCAAAGCTTTAGAATAACATGCATATAATTGTGAACTTAAATCAGCATGATCTTCTCTGGTATTTTCTTTACCAATTGCATCTTTCATTAATCGAGAAAGAGACGATAAAGGATAAATGGGAGGAAATAACCCTTGCTGGTGATAATCCCGACTCAACACAATTTGTCCCTCAGTTATATATCCTGTTAAATCGGGGATCGGATGAGTAATATCATCATTTGGCATAGAGATAACAGGTATTTGTGTTATTGAACCCTTTTTTCCTTTAATTCTTCCTGCTCGTTCATAAATACTTGCAAAATCGGAATACATATAACCAGGAAATCCTTTTCTAGCAGGAATTTCCCCTTTTACATTTGATATTTCGCGTAAAGCTTCAGCATAATTTGTTATATCTGATAATACAACCAATACATGCATATCATGTTGAAAAGCAAGAAATTCTGCTGTTGTTAATGCTACTTTTGGAATCAATAGACGTTCAATTGTGGGATCACTAGCAAGATTGATAAATGAGATAACTTTTGTAGAACCACGTTCTTCAAATTTCTGTTGAAAGTATAAGGCTTGTTCTGCTAATAATCCAATTCCACAAAAAATAGTTACAAATGGTTCATTAGTTCTGACTTTAGCATTATTGACTATTTGGGCAACTAAACGATTATGTGGAAGCCCTTGCCCGCTGAAAATTGGAAGTTTTTGACCCCTTACTAATGTATTTAAGGTATCGAATGATGAAATTCCGGTTTGAATAACATCACGAGGATAATCACGAGTTACTGGATTCATAGGTTCTCCATTAATATCAAGTAAAACTTCGGGTAAAATTGGTTCACCGCCATCAATTGGTTCGCCAATTCCGTTAAATCTCCGACCCATCATTTCTCTAGAGACACCTACTTTAAAAACTTCATCCAAAAAAGTAACTTGAGTGGTTCCTAATGTTAATCCAAAACTGCCTTCAACCACTTGAATTACTACGACATCTTTACTTACTGTTAATACTTGTCCTGTTCTAATTTCTCCATCTTTTGTTTTTATTTTGACAACGCTACCATTTTTTATATTGTGGTTAGGAAGAGGTTTCATATAGACAAGTGGGTCCATAATTGAAGATATATTTGCATAACTGATCGACATTTTACTCAACTACGATATTGTTTTTCTAAATTACTAAATTCATCATCCATTTCATTACCTAATTGTGTCATTTTTTCAACTTCATTCGAATGAAAATCCAATCTGGCTCTTCGTAAAGCGTTTAAACATTTCATTTCTTTGAATCTAAAAATAGGAACTCCAATTTTAATTAATTTTTCGCATTTATGGTAAAATTTAAGAAACAATAAAGCCAACCTCATTGTCTTTAAAGGACTTGAATACATATCATTCTGATTAAAACTATTTTGAATTAAATAACCATCTTTTATCACTGTAGCCATTAGAAGTGTTAATTGTTGATCAGGAGGTAAATTTTCAGTTCCAATAAGTTTTGCTACACTTTCCAATTGATCTGCTTTAGATAATATACTATTTACTGTTTTACGGGCATCTTGCCATCCTTTCTCAATATTTTCTTCCCAATATTCTTCCAAATTATCATATAGTGAATAAGAATCAGTCCAATTTACTGCAGGATAATGACGAGCATAAGCTAATCGTGCATCTAACGCCCAAAAAGCTTTAACAAATCGTTTTGTATTAGTAGTTACTGGTTCAGAGAAATCACCACCAGGAGGTGATACAGAACCGACAATAGTTATTGAACCAAATCGATTTCCTTTACCTAAAACTTGAACGAAACCAGCTCGCTCATAGAAATTACTCAAACGAGTTGCTAAATAGGCAGGATAACCGCCTTCAGTCGGCATCTCTTCCAATCGTCCTGATAATTCCCGTAATGCTTCAGCCCATCGACTAGTACTATCTGCGAGCAACAGAACATTTTTCCCCATATCTCGCCAATATTCTGCCATTGTTATACCAGCAAAAATAGAAGCTTCTCGTGCAGAAACAGGCATATTAGAAGTATTAGCAATCATTATTGTTCGATCCATTAAAGGACGGTGATTTTTCGGATCTTCCAAAGAAGGAAATGAATTTAATAGATCAGCCATTTCATTTCCACGTTCACCACATCCAATATATACAATTACATCAGCGTCAGCAAATTTTGCAAGACTATGTTGAACTACTGTCTTTCCAGTTCCAAAACCGCCGGGAACGGCAACGACACCACCCTGAGCTACTGGAAATAGTAAATCAAACACCCTTGCACCTGTAATTAAGGGTTTTGAAGGAATGAATCGTTTTTTATAAGGTCGAGCCTTTCGGATCGGCCAACGAGTTAGTAAACTAAATTTTTCTATTGTTTTATCTCTTTTTTCAATTGAATAAGCGAAATCTTCAACCCGCATATCCCCAGAATTAATGGAAACAATTTTTCCCGATATTCCAGGAGGAACCATAATATTATGGGTTAATGATAATTCTTGTACAGTTCCTACTATATCACCTTCAGAAACATAATCTCCTGGATTAACAGCAGGATGGAATTCCCATATTTTTCTTCTATCAATTGCAGGAACTCTTAAACCACGTGCAATAAAGTCGCCACTAATTTCTGCAATTTTTTCAAGAGGTCGCTGAATTCCATCATAAATCATGGTTAGCATACCAGGACCCAATTCCATTGAAAGTGGATATCGATAATTTTCTACAGTGGCATTTAATTTAAGCCCAGATGTATCTTCATAACATTGGATTACGGCAATTTTATTTACAATCTTAATGATTTCTCCAATTAAATTTAGTTTGGTACTAACATTGACCATATCTCCTACTGATTGATCTCGAAATCCTTCGACTTTGATGACAGATCCGTTAATGGCAATAATCTTTCCTAATACCGGATGTGTTGATGATTTATATTTCATATCGTTTCGCCTTTCCATGCTTTTCTTTGTCAATCTCCATTGCATTGAGTATATTAACTTCAAAAACGGGGAATATTTTCATAAATCTTATCTCTAAATCTTGATAATGTTTTTCTACCATAGCATCAAAGGTATTATCAATAATATATTCTCTATCATTTGATGTAATTTTGAAGCCAATTCCTGTTTCAATTGGTTCATCTGAGATTTCAAAAAGATCTTTTTTCTCTCCAAGTTTTTCTAAAAATTGAAATTTTTTAGCATATTCTAAATCTTCTTTGTTAAAATGAATTGTAACATTATTTTGAATTAATGGAGTAAAACTTTGAATTTTTTCGATTAAAAAATACATATAAAGATCCTTCTTTTCATGAATACGCTTCCGAATTTCTAATTGTAGGAGTTTTAAGAAATCTGATATACATTTGACTTTTTTTTCAGCAATAGTCTGGTTAATCTCTGTAATTTTATCACTTTCGATTTTATTCAATTCAAATTGCTTCTTCTGTATAGATTTCAATTCCATTTTTAATGTATCATGCTTTATCTTTTGCTCTATTTCTTCTTGAATTGCTTTAATTTGAGCTTCTCCTTGAATCCGGATTTTTTCAATTTCTTGATCAACAAATCGAGCCATTTCATAACCGATATCTTTAAAATCTTCGCGCAATGACATTATTTCACATCTCCTATTGATAATCCTAAATATTGTTTTATAAAATGATTATAATAATCTGCTGAAAATGGTGCTTTAATATCTGGAATTTCGACAATAATTGGAAATTTTTGAGATTTAATAACTTTGAAGTAATTTTTAAAGCGAAGAAGGTATTTTTCGTTCATTATTATCATATCAATACTTTTATTACTCAAAATTTTTTCAAATTCAATTTTAAATTTTTTAAAATCCATTTCAGGAAGAGTATATCCTTGGATTCCAATTAATCCAAACATTATATTTGTGTCTTCATCAGCTATGCATATTATATTCATAAGAGATCAAAATCCTTTATTTTTTGTCCATACAGAGATAGTTTAAACCTAAAATTTTAAGTGCATCTTCAGTTAATTGGGGTTTATTTATTTTGTAAAGCATATCAATTTGAGAGAGTATCATATTTTCTTTTATTTCTAAAGATTTGATAGATTTTTCAATTTCGTTTTCTAAATCTTCAATATCCCTGTTTATTTCTCGTTCTTTATCTTTAATTGCAGCTTTATATTTCTTTTCCAATTTCCTTTTAGTTTCTTTTATTTTCCTTTCCCATTTCACTTTTGCAGTTTCTACCCTGTATCTATAGTGTTCTTCAATCGTTCTAACTTCTAGAAAGACATCTTCTTTGTTATTTGTAAATTCTCGATTACGTAATACTTCACAAAGTTCTGGAGAAATATCCCTGCATCTTAAACGTTCATCTTTAATTTTTCCTTGAATTTTAGAGGATAAAGAACCTTTTACAATTATTGAACTTGTTTTCTCAATTTCTCGATTATTTTTCTCGTTTTCATCAAGATTGTTGTTCTTTTTCATTATTTTTCATCTTGGTTATATGTATTCGTTTTTTTTGTTTTAAATTTCCATTGTATTTGTTTAATTTGTTTAATATTCTTAAATTTTATTTCCTAATACTGTTCTTGAATTAATGCAATTTGAACAGCTCGGGCAATAATTTCTTGAATCTCAATTTGTTTATACAAAATAATTTGAAACATTAATGATATAGATTTTAATGAAATATCGGCCATAATTGTATGTTGAAATCGTGTAAGGAACATTTCTAAAAATACAGTAGAAAGATGTTGCCACATTTTTGGATTAGGATTTTTTAAACTTTGAGCAAAAATATAAAGTTCTTTATGTTTTTTTAGTAAATTTTGAAGATGTTTAATGAATTCATCGAAGTTTGATGAACTTTGCAGAATTTGAAGTTTCTTTTGATTAAAAATATAACCATTATTTAATAAAAAGGGAGAAATTTCATCTAAAGAGATCTTGTTAAAAAAAGCACGATATATAAGATTAAAATTATAAAAATCGACTTGAGAACGAATAAAATGCTCGATAAATTCTTGTTCTTCAGCAGGAAAATACCCGCTTTGCTCGATCATATTTTCAAAATAATATTTATCTAATTCTTGTTCTAAATAGAAAATTTCACCATTTTTTTCAATATGTTCTAATCCACGTTCAATGATTTTTTTATATGGTGTGTTTTTAATCGCACTTCGAATTTCTGCGAAGTTTTTAGCTTTAAGAAGCTCCTTGATGAAATTTTCACGTTCTAATATTACTGAAGGTTTTTTAAAAATATGTTCTATTTTCTGATCTATATCTAATCCTTCAATTACTCCATGAATGGCAATTTTTATATTCCAAATTTCATAACGAACAAGTAAAGTTTTTAAAAATGACTTGATTGAGTCAGGAGAAGAAACTAAAATTTTCTCTTCAATATCCATGTATGTTTTCCAAAGATTTCTCTCAAATTCGCTAATAGAAAGCCCTTCTGGATTAAATCTAGGAAAAAATCGTTTAATATAACTACCTAAAGATTCTAAATCACGGAAAGATTCAAGTTTTTTCCTATCTTGTGCACTCATAAGAAGAGATTTTAATACCACTAATTTTATGAAAATATAACCGTAATCATCAACCATTGCGCACATAGGTTTCCCGACATTTGTTAAATATATAATAATTATTTTTTGTTAAGGATAAATAAAAAAAAAAGCAATTCAGCTTACATGGTAAAGGTGGGGATTTTTGTCCACAAAAGAATTGATACAATCAATCCGTAGACTGCTAAAGCTTCACCTAATGCAACTACAAGGAAAGCTTTGAAGAATGCTTCAGGACGTTCTGCTAACATTGAAATAGAAGCAGTCCCTGTAGTTTTAATAGCTAATCCAGCACCAATTCCTGCTAAGCCAACAGCTAAACCGGAACCAAGAGCAAGACCTAAAATAGCCAAACTATTATCAGTTGTAGAAACAGTGGTATCGCTACTCTGTGCGAGTACAGAAATCGTATTCACTGAAAAAATAACCGTGAATATTAATACGATTTGAAAGCCTAATAACAAAAGATAGAATTTATTTTTAGCACGCGTTCTGGTACACCTTCAATTTATTTATGAAGCGTATTAATTTAAATAAAACACCTTCTGGTTTAAATATTTCTTATAAACCGAAAACTTTTTTATATTGTGTGTTCGGTTAAGTAGAATGAATTTGAATTCTTTAAATATTTTAGGAAATAATTCATTATATCATTATTTTTCATTTTTAAAATAAAAAAGATCTAATGAATAGCCCAGTTAATCATAAAAAATTATCATTGTAATTAGTCGAAAAAAAATCAATTAATGAGTTGAAAGAATAAATCTTACAGAATCAGCCACACCCGCACAATGATCACAGGCTTCCTCAATGTGTTTAGCTACACTTAAAAATTGCATAATAAATCGAAGTGGAATATCCATACGATTGTATAAATGACCATGAAGATCTCGATATAACTCATCTACTTTTTCTTCTACTTCATCTATTGCATTACAATATGATGGAGCCTTAGACAAATCATTTCCAAGAGTTTTCATCAAATCTCGAAGACGTTCTCCCATTTTAATAAAAGCTGCAATTAATTGTTGAAATTTTGGAATCATAGGATCATCTTTTCGAGGTCGATAATTAATGTTACCTAATCTTACAGAGGCTCCAGCTTGATTAGACATTACATCTGCCATCTTCATAACTAAACGTAAAAAGTCAGAACGATAAATACTAACAGCTTGTGCAACTGTTTCAAGGCTTTTTCGACGAAGTTTATTGGCTTCTTTTTCGAGATTTCTTATTTTTTCAATACTCTTATATATATCATCGCTGTGTTCAAAGAAAGAGTTAATACATGAACCCATTTCTTTGAATGTCTGATTAATATATTTGCTTTGGGCTTCTAAATTGGTAAATACAATTTTTTCCATTTGATCCATAATTTTTTCACTGCAATTAACTATGATAATTACTACCTAAAAATAATACCGGCTTTTATTTACTTTAATTATTATAAAAAAAAAGATTCAAAAAGATTCTAAAAATTCGAATTTAACAACCAATTAAAGAAAACTGTAAGAATTCCTGTAAATAACGCTGCAGCAACCATTTGAAATCCAAATTTCAAAATGCTTTCACGACTCAATTTTGCCAAATATGAACCCAATAAGAAAAGGACGATTACAGAAAAAGCAAATGAAAACATATACTGCACCAAACTTGCAGGTTGTGAGGGATCTCCGAATAAAAATGGAAGTACCACAATAATTACTCCTGCAAATGGAGAGAATCCATCAACAAAAGCAGCAACTTTACCCGCAAAATCTTGAGCTTCCTCAAACATTGTTTTAGGTTCCTTATTTGTCTTTGATTTTTTTTTATTTTTCTTATTTATTGGTTTATCTTGATTCAATTTAGAATTATCATGATCACCTTGAAATTCTTCAGAATCACCATTAAAATCTATATTGCTTTTTTGGTTCTTTTTTGAAGGAATATTCTTTTTTGGGATCATTGAACTGCGAGGAAATTTTTTTCCAATGCTATAAGTAGAAATTTCTTCAAACTTTCCAAGTGCAAGTTTTATATCTCGATCTGAATAACGAGGTTGATCAGGATCTTCAGAACGCTCATTTCCCTCTGAATCTAATAACCCAAGTACTTGTTTCATTTGAATTACGTTCAAATTTCTTTCAGCTGATTCTGCCAAATGGCTACCCGTTAATCCAGAAATTCCAATAGCAATAGCAGTTGTTAATCCACTAAAGAATAAATAACCACTTGTTTGCATTGTTGATTCTGTCAACCAAAAAGCGAATCCAGCTAAAACTATACCAAGAGCAGTTAAAATACCATCAAAAAAATTCATTGCAAAGTATCTTCTAATAATTGGCGAAGCTTCACTTATTTCCCATAGAATTTTATAGTGTTTTAACCTATTATCACGTTTGCTATTTTTCGACATTTTCGTGTCAATATATTTAAAATAAGAGAATTAATGATATGTGAATAATTAAAGTAACGATCCTATTTAAGTGAATTTTACATGGGAACTATGCAGAAATAGTTTTTCAGAAGTGTGTTCCTTAAAATCATGCCAATCTTCTAAAGTAGAATAAAGTGGGATACTAAATTTTTTATTATTTTCAGGAATGATAATGTTTCCTAAAAAGATAGATTTTCCTCGAGCACCCATGATTTCAAGAGTTTTAATTTTCTGCCCTATGATTGATATAATTTTTACATTTTTTAAAACGATAAAATTTGGTTGATTTGCATTCTTTGAATTTCGCGCATGTTGGCGAAGATTTGTAGGAATAATAATTGATGGGTCGATTTCTAATTCAAATGAAGGAATTCCATCCAAAGAATAAAACCAAATTGCTCTAACATTTTGTAAATCTCGCCAACGCGGAATCTTCCAATGAAATCGAGTCATAGAGATTTGCATTCGAGGCATATCATAATTTAACATCCGGCCAACAAAAATTTTATTGATGTTTGTGTTAAAAATCTTGAGACATATGAAAATTTCTTATATCGGTTCTGGTTATGTCGGCCAAGTGAATGCCGTTGGTGCGGCTTTTTACGGACATGATGTTATTTTGATGGATATTGATGCAGAAAAAGTGGATTCTATTAATCAAGGAATTCCAACCATTTATGAAGAGCATTTAGATGAACAAATGAAAGATATTGTTCTAAATAAGAAAAAACTTCGTGCAACATTGGATTTGGAAGAAGCAGTAAAATCCACAGAGATTTCCTTAATCTCTGTAGGAACACCAGATAAAGGCGGTATGATCGATTTATCCTATATTCAAGAGGTCGCGATTGGTATAGGAAAAGCACTAAAAAACAAAAATGAATATCATACTGTAGTTGTAAAATCTACTGTAGTTCCTGGAACAACTCTAAAATTAGTAAAACCTTTAGTTGAAGAGTATTCTGGGAAAAAAGCGGGCGTAGATTTTGGAATCGGTATGAATCCAGAATTTTTGCGCGAGGGTGTCGCATGGAATGATAGTATTAAACCAGATAGTATTGTCATCGGCAGTCAAGATGAAAAAACCAAGCAGACACTTAGAGCAATGTATTCATGGGCACCTGAAGAAAAAATTACATATGTTGGAATAAATGCAGCAGAAGCAATTAAGTATGCAAAAAATTCATTTTTAGCGATGAAAATTACATTTGCAAATGAATGGGCAAATTTCTGTGAAGCAGTTGGAATTGATGCAAAAGAAGTATTAGAAGCAATCGGTGCAGATAAAAGAATCAGCCCTATGTTTCTTCGTAATGGACCTGGTTATGGAGGCAGTTGTTTTCCCAAAGATGTAAATGCAATTGTTCATGCAGGTCAGGTAAACCATTCTCCTTTTAGAATTTTAGAACAAGTTGTCCAAACGAATCATAATCAATATTTGAAATTGATCGATTTAGCAGAGAAGGTTGTAGGGCCTATTCGTAGAAAGAAGGTAGGAATATTAGGATTATCTTTTAAACCTTCGACTGATGATACTCGGGAATCTCCTGCATTACGAATTATTGCCTTTTTAGTATCTCGTGGTTGTGAAATTAAGGCATATTGCCCTCAAGGAATACCTATGGCAAAGAAATGGTTGGAATCCAACCGTATTACTGAAATTCAATATCAATCGGATGGAAAAAGTTGTGTTGAAGATGTAGATTTAGTAATTGTTCCAACAGATTGGCCTGAATTTAAGGAAATAATTGCTCAAACAACAGTACCCACCTTCATCGGTCATCGATCCTTAATGGACCCAGCAAAATATGCGCATGTTTATGCTTTGGGTTATCCAAAACCTTAAAATACCTGAGCAATCAATTTTCTTAAAAGTTTATAATGAGATTAAGAATGGAGAATAAAAAATGGTTCAACCACTGAAAATCCATCAGCGACATTTGTTAAAATCAAAAGATATTAAAAAATTAATTCAAACGCTGCAAACCCAATTAGGATTAAATCCAGAGATCCTTCATACAATATTAAATCCAAAAGATAGGGTAGAATGGATAAAATTAGATGATAATCAGGAATTATATGTAATAAATGGGATACTAACCTTTTGGCATCGAGAAGGGAAATTCATTCCATTACTAAGTTTTTTAACCAAACATGATCTTCCCTATCCACGAGTCAAAGTTGATCAAGGAGCAGTGAAATTTATGTCAAAGGGAGCTGATGTAATGCGACCTGGAATCATAGAGATAGATGCAGGAATTAGACCAGGTGATATAGTTTTAATAGAAGATCCTCAACATGGTCGTATTTTATCTGTGGGAGAAGCATTATATTCAAGTGAATCTATGGAGACAATGGATTCTGGTAAGGTTATAAAATGTATCCATTCTTTATCGGATCCAATATGGAATTTTTCGAAATCCTATAAATAAATTACAGAATTTCTTAAAATAATCTTTTTTTTTATAGTTTTTTGAACAAAATCTGGTTTATTTTTTGTTCTTTATTTTACATTTCGCCCGAATTTTTAATTCAACTAGTATCTTGCCAAAACATTATTAAATACAAAAGATGATATTTGTGTTACATATTTGGAAACCCTAACTTAATGATTAGTGCTTCCTTTGCATAAAAATGATTTAAGGATGAATTTTCAGAGTTATGGTTTAAAGGGGGAATTTAAAATTAAAAACCTTAAATATAGAAAGCAAATTTTGAGTATTATTATAATTGCGTCAATGATCTGCAACATTGTTCCTCAAGTTGAAGCTGTTGGAAATCAACTTTCAAATGTGGAGCAATCAGACCCAGTTCAGTTCAAGAAAGAATTAAAATTTGATTGGATTTATGTTTTTTACGATCCTTCTGATGAAGATATGAAATATCTTGGAAAATCCGTTTATCAAATCTTGAATTATCGAATCTACAATATAAAGCTGATTCCAATTAAATCATTAGGAGAACTACAATCAAAATTAAATGAAAAACCATGGATTGGTATTTATGCATTTAATTCAAATCTTACAGGAATATTTATCAATCAGAAATTCTATCAATGGGAAGATTATTACGGTGTTTTAGCTTTACATCAAGATACAAAACATATCGTAGGAATGGGAAACACTATTTCTTTAAAAAGTATCTATCCAGATGGGAATAAAGCAGAGTTTATCTATGATAGTGATGCCGATCAAATTGATCTATTGCTACTGGTCTTATATGATATTTGGACAGTTTCAGAAATTGCGAATCAACGCGCATTAATTGAACCAGAATATAATGCAACTGCTGTAGATTTGACTTTAATGGCAACAAAATTATATGCTGATAACTTTAATACTTTTATAAATGTAAATTTCCAACCAATAAAGCCAATCGGACAAATTGATGAAGTAGATCGTGAAATTCGGACTCAAAAAATGTATGAAAAGCATGCACCTCAAATAGAACCAACATATTATCATAAAGAAGAAAATGGTTCTTTAACAGAAATTCCAGCTAATGAAATCGATCAAACATTTCAACCTACAGTCAAACTTTCTAAAGTTTCTGAATTAGATGAAGGAGATTTTATTTTAGGAGAAGTCCCATTTTTATCAGGATTAAGAGGTCCAATTGGAGAAATAGTTGATATATTACTCCCATTGTTAGGTGGTGGAGATGGAAGTAGCGTACTTTCCATACCAAGTTCAATTATGGAATCAATTAAAGATTCTTTTGGACAAATCCAAAGTATAATAGGATTAGTCAGCGATTTTAGTGCAGAAAGTGCTCTGAAAACCCTTTTAGATATTTTGGCTGAAGAGTTTCCTTTTATTGATGAATTGAAACCCTTTTTAGAAATCTTTACAAAAGCACTTTTCAATATGAGAGGTGGTATTGATGATATTTCAGAGGTTATTTTTGAGATACTAAATGCAGTTTTGGAGCAAATACTACCTGATTCCATTGGTGATATTGTTGGAACAGTATTAAACGTTGGACAAGATTTGTGGGACGAAATTGATGCAGTTGTTTCTGAAGGAAAAAGTGTATTTGATGCCATGGTAAGCTTTTTCAGTGGGAATGTAATGAAGGGAATCTTGAATAAGACATTAGTTTCAAGTTTAGGTATTTCACAGGCACAAGCAACTGAATTAGTAAATAAATTTGTTCCTTTTATAAAATCTACAATTTCATTCTTGGTTAGTTTTGATACAGATACATTAATAGAGACTTTAACGGGCCCCCTAATGCAGACAGTTTTAGGTTCTTTAGATACTTTACAGATTGATGGTTTAGAGAAAATTGGCAAAGTTATCAAATTAGGATTTAAAGTGGTAGATTTAGCTGATGAATTTAATATTGAATCAGTTGTTGACGTTTTAAAAGAAGCAATTTTAATTTTTATAGATAATGAAGACATCCAAGGGGATGTGGAAAAACTTGCTCAGAAAATTATGAAAATCGTTCAAAATTTTAAAGAGGGAGCGTTTAGTAGTATTTCAAATTTTAAAGATCATGTTATTAACACTTTATCTGAATCTTTAGCAAGCAAAGTAACCGCAGAAACGAAAGAATTATTTGCTGATATCATGACAATGGTTTGTGGTATCTATAATGAAGGTTTTGATCCTACAGAATTACCTAATATTTTTGACTTAGCAGAAGAAATAATCGATTATCTAAATATGGATAGCAGCTTAGCAAATACATTAAAAGGTGCAATAAACAATTTAGTTAAGCCTGTTTTAGGAATAATTGGCCATTTAACCGGTTCTGAAGGATTAAAGCAAATGTTACCTGCAGATCTCTTTTCTACCAGTAATCTTATGGAAGCTATTCCAAATATAATCAAAACAGTTTTAGAATATATAGATACTGATGATTTATTAGATGGCTTACCTGATGTAGACACAATTATAAATACATTTGGACAAATTGCAAGCGGAATTATGGGTGTTGTTGATGCAGCTAAGGGAAAATCATTTACCGGTGTCCTAAAATCAATATGGATGTCTGTTGGATCTGTAATTACTTTGATTCCACCATTTGATGGAATACCCTTAGATGCAATATTTAAATTATTTCAAAGCTTTTTCCCTGAACAATTCGGATTAAGTCTTGAAAATGCACCTAATCCAACTGAAGTTGTTCAAGAAATAATGGAAATTGCATCATCATTCTTAGACAGTTCAACTCAAGACATTCTATCCAACTTTTTGAATATGGCTATGAACCTGAAAGGCTTGTTTACCGATGGATTAGATTGGATCGTGGGCAAAATTCTTGATTGGGTGGGGGGTATGTTAGAACCCATACTCAACGACATTGAATCGTCTCTGATGGATATTCTGGGTGGTACCGGGGATTTGTTGGGTTATCACGGCACGCTTCCGATCGGTTTGGGTGATTGGAGTCTCTTTGATTTGAAGATAGACCTGGGCATCCAAGCTAATTTTAATATTGATATCACCCCTCTGCTGGAATTAGTAAAGAGCATGATTTTAGATGCTCGTAGTACTTTTTCTTTGGATAATATTGATGATTTCTTTAAAACTATATTTTCGATGTTCGAAATCAGCCCCCAATTTTACGCCGAGCTTGGTGTAAGCGGTTTAGATACCGAATCCAATTCATTCATGAAATTCTTGTTGGAATCATTGGGTCTCGAATTGAGTTTTTCGGGTTATGCAAAATTCGTGATGAATTTATTCACCTTCAAAGGTGGCATTTTCGAGTGGGAGGATTTCTTCCATGTGGTCGAATGGGCTTTCGGTTTAAAGGTTGAACTAGGAAAAACATTTACATTACTCGACTTTCTTACAGGAGGAGTGGGAGGCGGGGCGCTAAACGCCATTGCTAAATTTTTAGGTCTTGATAGTATTAATGTTCGGGTTTGGATAGGTTTAAGTTTAGATATAGTAAAGAAAGCCGGCTCGGCAACACAACCCGAGGTTTCAACATTAACAGTGGTGATTACACTCGGATGTGCGGTTACAATTGGTATTGATTTACTTATTGTAGGAATAAAATTAATCGGATCATTAGAAATAATCCTAACATTCTTCCAAGATTTTGCTGCAGCAGCTCCGATGAAAATTACACTTCGACTAGTGTTAACTTTCAAAATAGAATTGAAATTCTTGTTTTCAACAACAACTAAGACATGGACGTGGGAACCTGGTGGTCCATGGGACCTCTCACCAAATAAAGGAGATCCAGAATATGAAAAATCAGGTGTTGGTTTCGATTCAGATGGAGATGGTTTAGGTGATGACTATGAAACTGATATACCAGGATTAGATCCAAATAATCCTGATACCGATGGAGATGGTGCCAATGACAAATTGGAAGTAAAAACCATGAATACCGACGCTACTAAACCGGATACCGATGGTGATGGACTAACTGACTGGGAAGAATGGCAGCTGGGAACTAATCCATTAATCATTGATACTGATTACGACAAACTCACCGATTATGAGGAAGCTAAAATCTACTTAACCGATCCTTTAGTTCAGGACACAGATGGAGACAGACTATCCGATGCCTATGAAGTTTATACACGCTGGGATATCAGCAATGTCACCACTACAGTTGATGAAGTTGTGATTGGAGGAAAAATATACAACGATCATACCGACCCGCTTAACAGGGATACTGATGGAGATGGATTACTAGATGGAGAAGAAGGGCCGATGGGACCATATTATGGTAATACTGCTCTGTATAATGAATCTGCTTCCGATCCTAATCCGCTTATCTATTTTAATGGATACACTCACCCGTTGGATGCAGATACTGATGATGACTCCTATTTACAGCTATATAACGGTGCGATTGACACTCAAGCGTTGACATTTCTAAAGGATATGAATGACGGCGCGGAGGTAAGGGGTTTTGATATTATTGTATTTGATGAAGAGGGAGAACCTGAATGGAAACACGTGATAACCAATCCATGTAACCCTGATACCGATGGAGACACAGGAATAACAGACAGAACTCCGCAACCGGGCGCGTGGATTAACAGCGATGGCTATGAGTTGGCACAAACTCCGCCTACCGATCCGACTGATGGTGATAGCGATGATGACGGTTTGTTGGATGGTTTAGAAGGTGTACTGAGTCAATTCTCGAACCATACAAACCCAAATGATCCTGATACAGATGATGACGATCTTTTAGATATGCATGAAATTTTACTTGGAACAGATCCACGTTGTGCAGACACTGATTTAGATATGATCCCAGATGGTATTGAATTTTATGTTTTTCATACTAATCCTCGTTTATCTGATTCTGATTTTGATGGACTAAGTGATGGAGAAGAAGTCTATATTTGGCATTCAAATCCATTAAGTGATGATTCTGATGGAGATAGGCTTCTAGATGGAGTAGAAGTATTAAGATATGGTTCAGATCCGATGGACGATGATTCTGACAATGATGGTTTAACGGATTTTGAGGAGATTAAGGTATATTACACCAATCCGTTTGAGTACGATAGCGATGGAGATTTGCTTTCTGATGGTGAAGAAATCATCTTATATGATACTGATCCGCTTAATTGGGATACTGATATGGATTCCATAACTGAACCAAATGCAATCGGTGAAATGACTTGGCCGATGAGCGATTACGACGAAATAATGTACTATGGAACAGATCCTACAAAACCGGATTCTGATTTTGATGGGATCAGTGATTCTATTGAATTATATTTAAGTTCAGGTATCATTCCATGGGCGCCAATGAATTTCACCCTCAACCCGTTATCAAAAGATACGGATAATGATGGATTTGCAGATGGATCAGAATTATTAATGAAGAACGTGTCTCAAATTATTTATCCTTTTGTTTCGCTTACCTACACTCTACCGTATAATACTTCGCCAAGTTTGGCCGATACTGATTTTGATGGACTGAATGATTATGAGGAAGTAGTTACTTATTCGACTTCCCCTACACTTGTTGATACAGATAACGACACACTGAGTGATTATGATGAAATTATGGTCTATAACACAAGTGCTTTGACAAATGATACTGATGGAGATGGATTACTTGATACTGAAGAATTACTTGTGCCGATGTCTTCGAGCCTACCAAGTGTAGCGACGGGGTATAATGGCGTTCCTATGAGAGCAGCAAAATATAATACAGATCCTCTTGACTGGGATTCTGACAATGATTATCTACCTGATGGGGCAGAAGTTTACCTATATGGAAGTGATCCACTAAATCCTGATTCAACTGATTTAATTCCTGATGGTGTTCTCGATGGAGATGAGTTTGATAGTGATTTGGATGGGCTTTCTGATGGAATGGAGTTTTACATAGGAACTCAAAGAATATATAGTGGCGGTATATTCAATCCTGATTCAGATTTTGATGGATTGCTAGATGGAGATGAATATTATATCTTTGGAACTGATCCTATGAAAGCAGACACCGATAGTGATGGTTTTAGCGACGGTATCGAAATTACTGTAGGAACAGACCCACTTGTATTTACCAATCAGAGCCAATTTAATGATGCTCTAGCCCTACTAAAAGGTAATGTAAATTTAGTCATAATGCAACCTCGAAGCGATAAGAAAGTATACCAAAATACACCTGTTGAAGTTGCAAATCTTACATCTATGCAGGAAGTTTGGTATCGTTATAAAGGATCAAACGATACAGAATGGTCTAATAATATATCTTGCCAATATGATGCAGGAAGTCAATTGTGGCAAGATAAAAATATAACATGGCAACCAGGACCTACTGAAATGGAGGTTTACGGTCGTGGAATAAACGGAACCTTGTATAAAGCATATGTTCAATTTACAGTAAATAGCGGAAATGCACCAAATTGGGTTTTAATTGGAGGTCTTGGTGGAGGAAGCACAATAGCACTGGCCACACTAATATTTATTTTGATTAAGAAAAAGAAGGGAGGGAAATAATAATGAGAAGTTTTGATAGACAAGAAAAATCAATTTTAGTAATTACATTTTTAATGGTAAACATGTTTATCAGTTTACCATTCGTTTGGTTTAATTTCTCAAATCAAACAGAGTTACAGCAAATTAATGATGATGGTTTTTCAGAATATACTGTCACTAATGGATTCGATGATTTACCTGATTCAATAAAACCAGCTGTAACAAATTTATTCAGCAGTGAAAATCCTATTTTTCCATCTGATGTTGATATAGAAGATGTTCTGACTGATCGTAAAAATGATTACAACACAATTTTTGAACCTTGGAGATCACAAGCAGCAGTTCATGCTATTGCTTATGATGAAGCAACAGGATTCTTAGCAGTAGGTGGAGGTTATTTGTATGATAATGAAATCCATATTTACCGTCAAAATGTCGAAACAGGAAAATTCGATAAAGTATGGGACGCTGGTAGCAACATCATTCAATCTGATATTATGTGTGTAGATTTCGGGGATACAGATCTAAACGATTTCCTGGAAGTAATTGTTGGAAGTTCTGATGGACATATTTATGTTTTTGAACAAAACCATATTTACGACCCATATACAAACACAGAAAATATGTTTGAACTTGTTTGGATATCCGAATCTCATTTTAGAGTATTTGCATTGAAAGTTGATGATGTAGATCGCGATTATCGACCAGATATAGTTGCAGGAACATGGGATGGATTGTTTATGTATGAATACTCAAATCACTCAAACTATCCTTTCAGCGAAGAACATTGGATAACATATGATCAAGTATTTGCTTATCCAATGGATGAAAAAATCTATTCTCTTGAAACAGGAGATACAAACTATAATGGATTACCTGAAATAGTCGTTGGAACGCGTTCTGGAATAATTTATGTTTTTGAAAATGATGGATTAGTCACTTATCTAAATGGACAACCCTTCCCTTTAATCAGTGATAATCATTATGCATTACGATGGACTAGCGAAAATTACACTTGGACACCAATTATTTCAATGGATATAGGTGAACTAGATGAAGATCCAGGATCAGAACTAGCAATCGTTGCCCAAGGTCAAGGATTATTTTTGTTAGATTGGGATGATGCCCGTCAAACCTATACTTATCAAAAAATAGGCAAAGATTACAAAGAATGGGAGACTTTTGGATATTGGGGTTTAGATTATTATGTTGATCAAGTAATATCAGCAAATAATGTCACATATCACGACCCAAATAATGCGAGTTTAATTGTAGATGAGCCAATTAATTATGTTTGGAACGGTGGTTTAGGAATTTTCCTTCCTGATGCGGATGCTTATCCATATAATACAGGAATGGCAGGTCCACCAGATGGCAATTATACTACATTTGATGCTTCTTCAGCTGATATTGATAATGCAACCGCTATAGTCGATTTTGGGTTAGATGAAGAAGGAACTGGAAGTGCAAATAGTGCTGCTGATATAATAATTCAATTCCAATCCAGTGTACCTGCTGATATTGCTGACTATTTTAACTTTTCAATATCACAAAATGGAGGAGATTTCATTCAAATTGATCCAAATCATTTTTCAAGATTAAGTAATCGTTTGTTGATTGATGTGGATTCAGAATTGCATAGTCGCGAGTGGGATTGGTTCCGATATGCAAAAATTTCTGTTTTCAATAACGGATCTTTTGTTATTAATTCTTTAGAATTAACTAATGTTTACAATTTACTTACAGATGCATTAAGTGTAGAAATTGGACCTATGCGCACCAGTGGTATGAAATTTATAAATGATGAAACAGAATTGGATAAAATAATAATCGGTACAGTATATGGCAAATACATTGTTGTAGGATACGACACAAGTATAAATGAATATAGAATATTATGGGATTCTGGTGAAGATGATAGATATACTATGAAAACTGGTGTTTGGGATCTTGTTCATATTAATTCGCAGACAGATATTCCTATATTCAAAACTGCACCTATTGAATCACCCTATCCATTATTACCGCCACCTGATGATTATAACAGTTGGTCTATAATAAATTGGGATCCTTATGGTCTTAATGATGGAAAAAAAGGTATTATTTTAGGTACGCGCCAAGCAAGAATTGATGTTCGTAATAATCTTGGAGCTAATGATAGTGACCAAGATTCACACTTAGAAGTTTTAAATAATTATATCGCCAGCCATGATTGGCTTTATTCTTCCGTGGCTCCATTCAAATTTGGAGGATTTTTGACACCTGCATTAGCAGTTGGATTATATAATCCAAATATTGATCCCGTAGGAACTTTTAATAATGAACCTTCAGGAAATATTATATTTTCCTTTAGAATTCATTCCGAAGAAGATTTCCAACCTGAAAATACCTATAATTTGATCACATGTGATACAACAGGTGAATTGACGACATTAGTTAGTAATACTCGAACAACTCCAAAAATGACATTCTATGATTATGATGGAGATGGAGATCAAGATATGATTTTATCAATGGGACAAATTTACTTAGCGAAATCTGAAATGGAAGAAACAGGAACACTTAATTTTACATTAGTTCCAGGATATTTTGACCAGATAAACCAAGAAATGAATTCATATGGCTGGGGTCAACCTGATGTCTACGATATTAATCAAGATGGTGTAAAAGATTTAATTCTAAATTATGCAAATTCTTATGGTGCAACCATTTTTATTAATAAAGGAGACAATGAAGTTCCAGAATGGTATCAAGATAAAACCATTTTGACCAACTACAATCCCGATACTAATATTAAACTAATGAATTTAACCGATGCACGAATGATTCCAGTTGGTGAAGGATATTTCCCAGATTATTCCTATTCTCTTTTTGGAATTGAACCAAATTCTGATATGCATTTGATCTTTTATAACAACTTAACTGGACGATTTCAATGGACAGAACCAGAATACAATGCAATTGATTCTTATTTAGTTGCAACTTATCCTTTAGTTTCTCGAATGGATTTCAGTCTGATCGGATTGGAAGATGAGGGAATAGCAAATCTTGGATTTCATGTAAGAGAATCATGGAATAATGATTTTGATTTGAAAGATTGGAGCTTGAGTATTGCTTCAGCGGATTTGGATGGTGATGGAAAAGGAGAACTTATTGTAGGTGATTATGATAATAATATGTATGCATTTGAGAATTTGTTGAATAATACCTATAAAAGAATGTATCAATCCCCAGATCTTCTTCATGAAGAGAATTCTACAGAAAGCCCTTATCTTTATGAAGAACTAGAAGGAATATCCGGAGAATTTACCAGACGTATATGGGATCATGCTGAATATCTGCTAGCTGATGTTGACTTAGATGGAGATGGATTGAAAGAAGTATTGGTTGCCACTGATTTACAGATCCACATCTTTGAAGATGCAGATTTATTTGGTGGAGATCAATTAGATTATATCAATACAATAGATTTACGACAATCATCATTTAATGGAGCATTCGCTTGGGATCAACTAGAAGATGAAACAATTACAGCAATATCCTACGGAAACGACTTGGATTACAATGGAAAATCAGAATTAATAGTAGCAGCTGGGCCATTTTTATTTGTTTTAAACATTGAACAAGATAATTACGTTCACTGTCTTGAAGATGGATATTTTGTGACAAATGATATTATTGAAGGAAGGTATGCCTTAATCGGAAACCCTAATGGAGGCACCGATTTCGAATTTGCTGTGATAAATGCAGTTACAACTGGAGACACTGATGAAGATGGTTATCGAGAATTAATAATCGGAGGCATTCTTGATAAAAGGTATTCTCATCAAGATGGATTCGTTTACATTTATGAATGTCAAGGTGGAACGTTCTATTCTGTATGGGAAGCACCCCAAGAAGTTGTTCAATGGAATCCTGTGACAACTTTGACTCTTGATGATCAAGATTATGATTCAGCACAAGAAATAATCATTGGTCATTCACAAGGTTTTGATGTATGGGAATGGATCCCAGGATCTGATTCAGATTATATGAAAACAGAATATGTCACCAGCAATCCGAACTACCCTATAATTAAACCTCAAAATATGTTATATCCAGGTTTAGATTATCCATATACAGTATTAGTAGATCGTGGAAGGATGGATCTTACTAATGGAAAAGGGCAATATGCGGACTATATGTTTCAAGTTTATTCAAATGGAACTGATTTATACCAACAAGGTCCTGATGATTATTGGATGACTTCAATTAGAAGTCGAATTTGGTGGAAATTTAAATTTAAAAGCAGCCCTGTTTGGTCTAATGGATATTTAGTAAATCCATCTTCATCATATATGAACAACTTAGACTCAGAAATACAGCCTTCAGTTTCTGTATTTGATGATGGTGAATTGTATGCAGCTTGGGTTGGTGTTGATAATTCTGGAAACGGACAATTATGGGCAGTAAAGTATCAATATGGTGTCGGTTGGGGGACTCCTTTTGCAATGTCCTTATTGGGCACTGGTATTGATCGCCAAATGCCAAAAATCTTCGAATATGATGATAATACTATTGGAATTCTCTATATTAAAAACAATAGATTAGCTTATTCACTGCGTCCTAAAGATTTATCAAGCGGAGCAGTATTAAGTTGGTTGAATTTTCCAGATTACACCGGGCTAAACATCCATTCATGCGCTATTACTAAACTTGAAACTGGTGAGTTTATTTTAGCATTTTCTGCCATTAATGATTGGATTTCCAAACCAGATTTTGATATATGGACTATGACTTTAGATAATAACTTCAATTATTCAAAAGCGACTCTGCATCAGGCAACTACGTCAAATGTAAACGAACTTTATCCAGACATAGATTATCTTCGCAATCCAGAGGGAAGTGTAGCGATAATTTACGAATCTGAAGGTGTTGAATTTGATAAACGGCTTGGAATGGTTGGATCAACAAATAAAGGGTTTTCATGGCATAAGCAAAAAACTGTGGGTGTCATTAGTGATGAACTACATATGATTGAAATTGTAAACCCTAATCAGATTACTTGGGAATTTGATAATCCAAATTTAGGTCGTGTTTCACTAACTGCACCAATTGTTCAATCCCCTACAATAGTTGGTTTGGATGGAGAAGGATTTAGTTATTCTTATATGTTTTCAGCTGCAGAAATAGTTGGAACATACACAGTAATAAAAGGAGATTATCCATTGTGTATTCCATATTATGGCACAAACCTTCAATCAGATTGGATAACGAATGACTTAGAAGGAGTAATCGATTTAGCCGTTGGTGATACTGATAATGATGGAAGACGGGAGATTGCAGTTGGTTGGGATTCACAAGTTGCAGTTTATGAATTGGATTCTTCAACAGATGGAACTGGCTTCATGGAATACACACAAGATTGGCTTTCTGATCCTTTCAAGAATGAATTTACAGGAATAACAATCTATGATACAAATGGAAATGGCTGGGAAGAACTTGGAATTTCTACAAAGCGGGGAAATGTTTATTTAATGGAATACCCAAATCCAACTTCAGAAAAAATCAGAATGATTCAATCAGAAGAATCGTGGAATAAAGATATTGGTATCTATGCAAAAACCCAGAATATGCTATCTTATGACTATGATAATGATAGTAATGATGAAATGATATTCATTGATTCTCTCAGTGGTCGCCTAAAATTGGTAAGTGAAACAGGAGACGAAGTTTGGAGTAAATTATATGGAGGAGGATATAGCAAATCTTTAATTTTGGCAGATATTACAAATGATTCTTTTCCTGAGATTTTATTCGCAAAAGAAAATGGATATCTCTATGTTGTTGACCTTAAAACGGGAGATCAATTGTGGAATCGCTCAAACACAGGCGGCAGTGGAGGAGGCGATATTGAAGTAATTTTAGTAGGAGATATCGATAATTCAGGAATGCCTGAGGTACTATACTGTGATAATGCAGGTTGGCTTACAATCCTAGATTATCAAGGAAATTTCACTGCAGAATATGATTTAAATGATGGAGTAATCCATTCAGTATATTCAGCATCGTTAGGATATTTCATGTCCACAACCAATCTGTCTTTGGCATATGGAAACTCTCAAGGAATTCTCAGAGTGATTAATCCGCTTAATGGAACGATCTTATATGAAAGTGCCCAAAATATAATTTCAAATAATCCTTCATACTGGTCTGTTCCTATATTGCACTTAGATCTTGATGATGATGGTTTGGAAGAATTAATAATTGGTGATGATTGTTTGCGAATTGTTGATCCCTTCGACAATGCAATAATTTACAACTCTACTTATTATGGTGAAGTTCAAAATAATATGTTCTTAGCCAATTTCGATAATGATGATGATTTAGAAGTGCTTGTTGAAACAGTAGATAATGGAATATTCATGGAAGATATTATTGCACGACAAACCAAATGGCATTACAGTCCATCTTCAGGAAATGTAAAGGATATGGATATTGGTCACTTCCAAGATGATGATTTACTAGATGTAGCTTTAGCTACAGAAGATGGATTTGTTATTGCTGTAGATGGTTTAAGCGGAAATATGATATGGTTCAATTACACAGGAGATCAATATGATGGACTTGAATGTTTATTCAAATCAAACTCTAACAAATCATATCCAACAGCGTGGGATAATGTAGGATTGATCCATCAATTCGATTCATACATTTTAAATCAAACTGAACCAGAGCCTGCATTCGTTGAGCGAGCATTAGATTATTCAGTTAAATTAAACTCAAACAATGTAGATATTTGGAGTTCAGATATCAAACCAGATGGAGTAGACGAAGCAATTTGGCTTGAAGACGGACATCATATAGTAGTATGGGATTATTTATCTCGGAAAATAATTTGGGAAAAGAATTTCACTGATGATGTATCATTTGTCCGCTTTGGCAATATAGATAATACAACACAATATATGGAAATTGTCGTTGTCTATGCAAATGATATAATTGAAGTCTATAATATTGAAGACGATACTATGTTGTTTGAGATTAAACCTGAACAATATTACAAACCAAAGGAAGTTATAGTTGCAGACTTTAATAGTGGATATTCAGGAGAAGAATTAGCAATACTATATGAAAAATCAGAAGGAGTTGATAATGGAACCATAGAATGGTATGATTCGCTTGGAAAGTTTCTTTATCGAAGTGAAGCAGATTTCTCCACTGTAGGAAGCAAAATGATTCCAGTGCATTATTCTAGCTTAAGTACATTTGACGTTGCTGTTGCTGGTTATTTTGCGTATATTGATGTATTTAACGGCGGTGATGGTAAAAGAAGTCATCATCTCTATTATGCACCTTATGTATATGATTTTATTGCAGGTGACTTTAATGGTGATGGCTATAGTGAAGTTGTTACATCTAATTCCATCGATACTGTTATTGCATGGGATTTAATTGGTGGTGGCTTCCTTTTATCTTTAAGTTTTGGAACTGGAAACATATTACAAATGAAAATGGGTGATCTCTATTTAAATGATTCCAAACAAGAATTGGTTGTTAACGTAAACCAGCTTGGTGTAGCCGCTTATACAGATTCTGCATCTTCTACTGGTGATTATATATGGATTTTTAATGCACCCTTAATTATTGGAGAAAAAAACAGTGAATTCGAGATTGCGGACCATAACAACGATGGTTATCAAGATTTATCCTTTAAAAATTATAATTATTGGAATGTAATCGATGGCCATACAAGTCGTTTATTATGGCATTATCAATCAGATACCCCTATCTATGATTTTACAATTGGAGTTTTTGATGAAAGAGCGGAACAAATAGGAATGGTATATAGAGAAAATGATAGTATATTATTCATTTCATATAAACCGACTGATCCATTAATGTCAGGTCAAGGAGCAGGAATTCCAGAAGCAATTGCAGGAATCACACCAGGGCAAATTGCAGCGACATTGTTTACAGTACCATTTTTGATTGCAGCAATTTATGTATTTTTGCATAGAACTCGCAAAATAAGAAGATAGATAAATCGTTTTTTCGTTTTTTCGTTTTTTACCTTTTTACTTTTACTTTTACTTTTTTATAGGTATTTTTTTTTTTTAATGCTTCCATCCTTCAAAAAAATTGTGGTTTTGCAATTGGGTGCATTCAAACCAAAAAAAATAAATTTAATCTCACTTTGTGATGCTTAGTTGAAGATCACATGAGAAACCCCTCTCTTCATTTACATTTTAAAACATTGTATGGCAAACCAGTAAAGATTCGAGTGCGCCTATATCAAACATTTCTCACCGGTACTCTCGTATCAGTAGATCAATATTCTAACATTCTGCTAAGCAATGCCACCGAATATCAAAAAGATGAAGAAACGGGTGAATTGATCGAAAAAGAAACCTATGCCAACCTGCTTTTGCGGGGAGACTCCATTATCAACTTATCAACTACCTAAAAATCTAAATATTCACGGTGACAACTTATGGGAAAAGGAACACCATCATTTGGAAAGCATAATAAGGCTTCAACTCACAAAATGTGTCGTCGATGTGGAAATCACAGTTTTCATAAAAGATTAGGATACTGTGCCAGCTGTGGTTTTGGCAAAACATCACGATTGAGATCTTATAATTGGAATGTTAAAATTAGAGCAGCCAATGGACAGAAAGCCAGAAATGGACGCAAAGAAATGTTTTTAAGAAAAGTTAAGGGAAAACACACCAAAAAGCATTAATTTTTTTTCACGATTTTTAAATAGTAAAAATTCTAAATACTAAAAATTCTAAATTAAAAATATTAATATAATTTTATGTTAGGATTAGGGGTTAGCACCAAAATATCGTCTCCGACTCGGCCAATTGACCCTCCATTACGAAGACAAATTTGTTTTAATTGATTCATAGTGTTTTTCAGAGTAATTAAATCATTTTGATGCTGTTCAAAGAATTTTTTCGTTTGTACAAAGAGAATTCGATTTTTTGCCAAATTTTCGCTGATTTGCCTTAAATCTCTTTGATCTTGTAGATCTAATTTACGAATGTAGACTGGCTTTGAGGATCTTTGATCCACTGATGTTGTTCCCATGATTTCACACACTCCATAGAATGAAAGGACACATTTTCATTCTTTAGTTTATTTTTCATAGATCAAACCCTTTGAACACGGTTATTATGGAGTCAATATGCAGATCATCTCTACGGAAGATCTTTGCTGTAAAGCTAAATGATTAATGAAATTTATGAAACGAAAGGGGTGTTTACTTTTTTAGGAAATTACTCATATGGCTGATACAAGCATATTATATTAAGAAATTAATGAAAGTAAATGATCCATTTTAAAAATTTTAAGAAATCGGTATAATCATTTGATAACTTGAGGATTTGAAAGCAATGCCGACAATATTAGAAAAGATACGAGTATTAGGTGAAAATGGAAAATGGGACGTTTGTGCCAGTACTGCAGGAAATCGCAGTGAAATTGCCCCAAAATTGTTTTCAACCACAAAATCATCAAATAGCACATTTGGTTCGACCATCTCCTCAGGTATTTGTCATTCGTATACTCCAGATGGCAGGTGCGTTTCACTGTTTAAAGTTCTTTTTACAAATAAATGCATATATAACTGTCAGTATTGCTTTAACAACGTATGCAAGCAACGAATGGAATTTACCCCTGAAGAATACGCCAAGGTTTTTATAAAATTATATACGATGAACGTTCTCGAAGGTCTTTTTTTAAGTTCTGGTGTGTGTGGTGATGCAGATGAAACAACCAAAAAAATGTTGAAAACGGTGAAACTTCTCCGATATAAATATGGATTTCAAGGTTATATTCATTTTAAATGTCTTCCTGGAACCAGCTACTATCTCTTAAAGGAAGCGGTAAGATTGGTTGATAGGATATCAATTAATGTAGAAGCACCAACTAAAGAACACTTGAATGCAATCGCCAATCAAAAGAATTTTAATAATGATATCATCCAACGTCAAAAATGGATTAAAAGCATTCGCTATCGACATAATAAAGAAGTTATGAAAGAAATCCACGATTTGCAAGAAGATCAAAGAATTAAACTTCCGCCAGCAATTTACAATCCAACAGAAAAATCAACTGCTCATAACTTTTTCACCCAAAGTTCTGATACGAAATCAAAAAAGGGTTGGATAGATGAACTTGGATTTGAGAGAAAAGCAACAGGTTATAATAAAATTCGCTGGGATAATGCACCGGTTCTCAATACGGGTCAAACAACTCAGTTTGTTTTAGGAGCCAGCGAAGAATCAGATTGGGATGTGCTTAAGCGTTTGGATTGGGAATATCGTGAGATAAATCTTCGTCGGGGTTATTTTTCAGCATTTTATCCAATAAGCGGCACCCCTCTTGAAAGATTAAACCCAACACCTTTAGATAGAGAACATCGATTATATCAAACAGACTGGCTTCTTCGTCTTTATGATTTTCGTATACGCGATATAAAGGAGATTCTCACAGATGAAAACAACCTGCCATTGGGTGATCCTAAAATTCATTTAGCTTTACAATATTTCGGAAAAAAGACTAGGGTTGATCCCAATACCGCTCCAAAGGATGAATTATTAAAAGTTCCCGGGATTGGATTACAATCAGCCAATCGCATTATGCAGATGAGAGCTCACCATCAAAAAATCCGCACACGCGCTCAATTAAAAGCAATGGGAGTAGTTCTTAAGCGGGCAGAACCCTTTTTAAAAATAAATGGTCAAACCCAACGAAGAGTAACTGATTATCTCCCAATACTCTCAGCTTAATTCAATTTTTGTTTTCTAATTGAAGATGATAAAGTAAGGAGCACAAAAATGAATAAATATCATAATTTAAATAGACTAAATACAAATGGATGCATTATAACAAGATCAGCTTATCAATGTTATAGGAAAAAAGAGATTTTAGACCATATTCAGCGTCATGCTAATTATTCATCTTATTTAGAAAAAAAAATTAGAGAAATACCTGAACCCATTTTACAATCTTCAAGTTCACCTTTTGCTAAGCAGATAAATTCGATGATTCGAGAAATATTCAAAGAGATGGATAGACAGCGCCAATTTACTCGAACACAGCTTTCATCAAGAGGAATTCTTTTTGGAACAATTCAATGTAGACATCATGTGGAAGATCTTATTTTAGAGTACTTTCATATCCGTTTTCCAGATTTTATTATTTGTCTTTTTAATGAATTGAAAAACCGCACTTGGGTTATTCTCGAATCGGCAGAAATACTATCATTTTCGGAAGAACTGGAAGTTATTGTGGAAAAATTTTCACATTCCAGAAAAGAAATTGCGTGGAATTTAGATTATTTTGATGATGGTGAAAACTTAAAGATTCCACAGGCAGAAGCATTATTTAACGAATTTTATACATCACAATTTATAAAAAAAAGAGAAAATAGACAGTATTTTCAAAAAATGATTCCAAAAAAGATGAAAAATCATCCGGGATTAAGGGGGAAGATTGAAACAAAATTTCAAAATAATAGTTTGGACACTTTTTTAAAAAAATCTTGATCACTCTTGTTTTATGTCTTATTTTATGGTTGTTATTCTATATTTTCTTCATCCCATTATTCATTTAGGAGAAACTTTTATAAGAGAGTTATTTATGATAGGATAGAATGCCATTTACACCCTTTCATTTTGGACACGCTCTTCCATTTTGTTTTTTAGATTGGAAAAAAAATCGAATTGATTTACTTTCAGCATTATTAGCATCGGTAATCATTGATGCAAGAGCTACATATATTTTTCTATTTCATTTAAATGCACCATTTCACGGAATTCTTCATAATTTTTTTATGGCTACAATATTGGGAATATTAATTGGATTATTGATGCAAGTTACTCAAAAATGGTGGAATCCACTACTTAAGAAGATTGATTTGGAGCAGCACAGTTCCTTAATCGGAAAAGTTGCAATTGCTTTGTTGATGTCATGGATTCACGTTTTTTTGGATGCCACAATATATCCTGAAATGAATCCATTATGGCCTTTCCAATCAGGAAATTTTTTTTTCGGTTTGCTTAGTTCTGGTCAAGCATATACAATTTGCATGTTTGGATTTATTATCTCATGTGTACAAATTGTGGGTTATTATTTTTATCGAAATTTACGAAAAGAGCATGATTCAGATGCATTATTAAGACAACAAGGTGAATATCAACAAAATCTTCTATCCATTAGTAAATCAAAAACAAATGATTAAAACTAATTATTTTTTTATACTAATTTTGAATTATGAATAATTATTCATAAATTGATCTACTCTCTGTTAAATTTAATTACAATTAAAAATTAGTCGAAGAAGAGTCTTTCCATTAGTTTGATTTTTGTAAATCGAAAAAGTTTTCCAATTTATAAGAACAAAAATTTTTAACTCATATTTCATTAATTATATTTAGAGAATTTAGACATACCTAACAAACTCTCCTTGTGAACACATATGGTGCAATCAAATTTAAATTTAAATTTAAAGCATTCTTCAACAATCTCTTTGGCAGATGTTTCACTTCAAACTTGGTGTGTTGTAAAATTCATTAATGCTGGAATCAAAGCAACAAGTCGCTTAACAGGTTTAGGAATCACACCTGGAGTAAGAATAAAAAAGTTAAGTCAAGCTCCTTTTCGGGGACCGGTGCAAATTGAAGTTCGTAATACACGCTTAGCAATTGGACAAGGTTTGGCTCGAAAAATTATAGTTGAAATCGAAAATATCAAGAAATAAATATGGATTCTCAAACTTCATAGGAATTCATAGAATAAACAATTAAGTTCTTTTAATTTATCACTTGTATATTGAGGAAAAAGGTTTTCTTTTAAGGAAACTATTGGAAAAGAAAATGATTTTAGAAGAATTATGGTAGATTTCATTTGTTTTTTTATCAAATTGATAAAATTAAAGGATAAGTTAAGGAATAAATAATGAAAACTGAAAAACAAGAAATCAAAACAATTAGAATTGCTTT
Source organism: Candidatus Harpocratesius repetitus (assembly GCA_021498095.1). Lineage (GTDB taxonomy): Archaea > Asgardarchaeota > Lokiarchaeia > Sigyniarchaeales > Promethearchaeaceae > Harpocratesius > Harpocratesius repetitus. The sequence goes on from JAIZWK010000001.1 coordinate 3,787,839, forward strand.
GGCTGGACAACCAAATGTTGGAAAAAGTGTAATTTTTAATACAATTACTGGTTTAAGTCAAGTAATTGGAAATTGGCCCGGAAAGACAGTCGCTAAAGCAGAAGGTACTGCAAGATTTCATAATTACATTTTTAAAATCATTGATCTTCCAGGGATTTATTCACTTTCAACATATTCTTTGGAAGAAATTGTAAGTAGAGATTATATCCTTAATGAAAAACCGGATTACTTAATCAATGTAATAGATTCAACTCATTTAGAGCGAAATTTATTTTTTACTCTTCAACTTTCAATGTTAAATGTCCCCATGATAATCTCGTTAAATCAAATAGATTTGCTCGAAGAACGCGGATATAAAATTGATTACTCCAAACTTGAAAAAATACTAAAATTCCCCACAATTCCTGCAATAGCAGTCCACAATAGAGGAGTTCACGAGATTTTAGAAAAAATAATTGAAATTGAAGAACAAAAAAGAAAAAACAAGGAAAAAGAAGAAAATCAAGACAAAAGTATAAAATATCAAGAAAATATTGAAAAAAAACAAAATCGAGTTAATAAAATTGAAGATTTATTTATCAGAAAGAGTAATAAATATGATATTAAACTTGGAAAAGAAATTGAAGAGCAATTAATCAAGATTATTCAAAGATTTCCCTCTGATCTTAATAAAGGAAATTACCCATCTAAATTTTTAGCATTAAAATTACTCGAAAATGATGATGAATCCATTCGATATCTACGCGAATTGAATCCTAATTCAAAAAATATAATAGATCGTTTAATATATTTGGTTGGAGAATTAAGACAAAATTTAGAAGAAATTCATGGAGAACAAATTACTACAATAATTAATGCAGAATTTTATAATATTGCATCTCAAATTGTTGAAAATGTTCTAGTAATTGAAAAGCGATCACGAAAAACTAAATGGAGCTATATTTTTGATCATATTACATTGGGAAATGTTAGTGGTTATATCATTTTCTTTGGATTAATGTTAGGAATATACTTTTTGGTTTTCCGATTTGGAGATTGGATAAGTGGTTTAATGGATACCCTTTACGAGATCTGGACCCCTAAAGCCGAAAATTGGATGGATCCTTCCTCATGGTGGTATAAAATCATTTGGATTGGAATAATGGGCGGTTTATTTGCAGGAGTCGGCGGTGTATTACCATATGTTATCCCCTTTTTCTTGATTATTGAAATTTTGCAAGATACTGGATATCTTCCTCGTGCAGCTTATTTGATGGATCGATTTATGCATCATATTGGAGTCCATGGAAAAACGATTATCCCAATTCTAATTGGATTTGGATGTAACGTACCTGCTGTATCTGCAGCCATGATTATGGAAACAGAGCGGGAAAAGAAACGGGCAATTTTAGTCTCTTCCATGATTCCATGTTCAGCAGTTACAACCATTGTATTGGGTCTTGTTGCAAAGTATATGGGATTTCTTTGGGCAGTAGTTTTATATATCATTAATTTTGGCGTAATTATACTTATTGGTCGAATCCTTACCCGATTGGATAAATCACATGCAATGGATTCAGAATTGATAATTGAATTACATGAATTTAGAACTCCAAATTTTCAAGTTATCTTAAAGCAAACTTGGGCACGAAGTAAAGAATTCGTAGTAATGGCGCTACCTTTAATTGTTATTTTAGGAATAATTCTTCAAATACTAATGGAATTTAATCTAACTGCACCAATAAACGCAGTTCTATATCCAATTTCGGTTATTATCCTTGGACTTCCTGTTGAAGTCGGAGTTTACTTATTTTATGGAGTCTTACGGAAAGAATTGAATTTGGTTCTTCTTGAAATGTTTGTGGCATCCCAAGGGTTGACAATGGTCCAATTTATGAATCCACTTCAAATGTTGACATTTACATTGGTAACCATGCTATATATCCCTTGTCTTGCAACAATAATTACTATCAAAAAAGAAACAGGGTGGAAATTTGCACTGCAGGTGATGTTTTTAGAATTAGGAATTGCTCTTATATTCGGAGGGATTATGCATGGAATTGGAGCAATAATTAGTATATTATTCTGAGTACTTAATCTTTTTTTGCAAAATATCCAGATTAAAGATCTAACAGAATTTTAAGATTTTTTTTCTCTATATCATTATTTTTCATCTTATTCTATTAATTATCTTTTAATCTTTCAATTCATCAAATTTTCGTTTACTTCAACAAAGAAAGATTGAATTGCTTCTAATATCGCATTTTTTTCAACATCCAACGGCATTGTATGACCAGAACGGTTAAACCAGCGAATTTGTACAGGTCCAGATACATTTCTTTCGATGAGATGAGCAACTGATGGAAGAATAGTATCATCTAATTCAGAATGGCACTCTAATAGAGGACATTGAATTTGAGATAAATTTTTTCGCACCACATCACCCAAACGTCTTAATTCTCGAGCAGATCTTATACTACGGAAAGAATATCCTTCATTGAAAAAAGAAGTTTCTTCTTCGTCTTTATCAAATATATTAAATCCGCCCAGTAGTCGAATAAAAAGCCTACTCTGCCAAACAAGCTTAATGGCAGGTGCAGTAACGGCGCAAGCTTCAACCAACTGTTCTTCAGCCATTAACATAGCAAGCGCGCCCCCCATTGATTGCCCATAAATAAAAACGTGATCATAAGATTTACGAGCCATTTCTATTTCAAATTTAACTGCCCTTATCCAATCGGTATATTTTACTTCAGAAAATATTTTTTTTGCGAAATTTAAATCCTTTATACCATGTCCCGGTAATAATGGAACGGAAGCAGCAAAACCTTTACTTTGAACCGCCTTAGCAATTGGAATTGCTTCATAGGGACTAGCTCTCCAACCATGAAGACATATTACTAAAGTATTTCGAGTTGATTCAGGAAATAAAAGCGGTTTTGAATAAGGAAGTAGAACGGATTCAGGAGGAATAGAATCAGGGTTAAGTGCAGAAAACCCATTTTCCCATTTGATGTTTGTGAGATCCATAAGTTGCTTATTTTTTAGGCAAATGAACTAAAAAGTGTTTTCTTTCTTTTCTCAAAAGAAGAATGGGCTATTTCATCGATGTTTCCATAAGAGCGAATAATTCTTTTGGAGGAATTTGAAAAATAGGAACATCAGAAAATTCACTCTGAAGAGATATTTCAGTAAACAAGGGAAAACGCAATAAAAAAGAAGAATTTTTCATAGAAATTGATTTTGCAATATTACGAAGTAATTTTTTTTTGCAAAAAAAAAGTGTACGTAAAAATTCAATAAATAAAGAGCGATTTGCATAATAATTTGATTCTGGATTGAAATTTTCTTTAGGAGAAAGTCTTAGAAGAACGGTAGGAACATCAGGTAATGGATAATAAGCAGATTTGGGAATATCTTCTAAAATTTCGATATCGAAATATACATTTGCTAACGCAGAAATAAAAGTATAATGCGATTGTCCTGGTTGAGCACATAAATGTTGCTGAAATTCACGCTGAACGATTAATACATATAGATCTAAAGGTTGTTCTCTTATACATCGCAAAATAAATGGAATTGATATGCCAAAAGGCACATTTGATATGAGTTTATTCACTTTGGGAAAAGGAATTGAGAGAAAATCACCTTGAATTAAATTAACTTTTGCTTTTTCTGGAATTGAACCTAAAAAGGAGATATTTCGTAAATCATGTTTAAAAATAGAAATATCAAGGATTTTATGAGAAAGAAGTGAAAAATGTGAATATAAGTATGAGATACACTTTGGATCTCGATCGATTAAGAAAATAGTTCTTGATTTGTTTAAAAGAAGATCAGAAAATGCACCAAATCCGGGACCAACTTCAAGTACTCGATCTTGGTTAGGGAATAAATTAAGTGCATCAACCGCTCTTTTACATACTTGATAATTTATGATGAAAATTTGTCCAAACTTTTTTTCAGGAATAAAATGCAGTTTTTGAAAGAGTTTTTTCAAAGATCGGGATGAATATATTGGCATAATTAATAGCTCACTGTAACTTGAGTTTGTCAAAATAAAATAAATTTCTTCATATTTGATTTTTTGCATCGTTTTATCACGACAAAAATTGCTTGCTTAAAAAAGTAACCTTTAAATCTAAGGAACTCTTTGTTTAAATAAGCATGAAAACCTTGGGCTTCTACGACTTACCACACCAATTTCTAAAGAATATACTCCAAAATACCGTCCATCAAAGTCCTAATATGAATTACTTGATAGAACGTCTAATTACAGGTATTTTGGGTCAAGAAAAGCCTTCAGCTCGCAAGATCCATCAGGAACTTGTGGTTGGCGAAAGTTTGAAAACGTTTTATCGCCAGATTCATCACTTAGCTGCTCAAATGCCCTTTCTTTTCTCCAATATAATCAAATCACTCCAAAATGGGTCTGATATTCCAATGAAAGTGGATGGAGTGTTGAGCATCGATGAACACTTAATTCCCCACACGAGCCCAAAGATGGAAGGGGTGGATTATTTCCACTCTTCTTCTTCAAATGGGAAAATTTTGGCGCATTCGATCATCTCAACTCATTATTTTCGACGGGGGATTGAGTATCCTGTCTCGTTCCAGTTTTATCGGCGTGAGCGCGAGCTAGAAAAATGGGGTGAAATAGAAAGTTATCACAAAAAAAATGACATTGCCCAAGAGGAACTTGAAAAAATTTGTAAAATGGCCAATTCGCCCAAATATGTCCTTATGGATTCCTATTTTATGACAAAAGAAAATTGTCGATTGCTCCAAAATTATAAAAAAACATATATTTCTCGCCCAAAACGCAATTGGAAAGGGACATTGGGCCACAAACGCCAAAGCTTGACTGAAATATTTGAAGGGATTCCTGACAGAGAATTTCAACAAACATGCATTCGAAATTCAAAAATAGGGTCGAAGAAATATTATTTAACAGCGAGTCGGAACATCTTTTTTCCCAAAATCGGAAACCATCAAGTAATTTTCGTTAAAATCTTGTCAGATACAGTACGATCGCCTGATCTCTTTCAAAATGTCGAAGAAACTGTAGATTCTCGTGGTTACGCTTTTCGGGTGTTTATTACCAATAATCTAGAGATGTCCGTAGAACGAGCACTCTCTTTATACAGCCTTCGGTGGACAATTGAGACCGGTTACCGAGATATGAGCCAAAATTTAGGCCTTCATGGATGCATATGGCAAAATCTGAGCGGACAATACTGCTTTATTGGTCTGTCATTTCTGTGCTATATCTTTTTGATGTGGGCTCGGCATCGCGGTGCGTTTTCTCATTATGGTTTAGATTTACGAACGATAGGGCAACTACGAATGGCTTTTCGTCATTATTTACAAAGAGAATTTGCGGAATGGCTGGAGAAGATCCATCTTCAGTGTCAAGACTGCAAAATGGCAAATTGGTTATATCAGCATGTATTTGTAGGAAGTTGAGGACAAAATACCGCATAAAGAAGAAAAGAAACAAATTTAAGTATTAATGACAAACTCAAGACTGTAATAATCATTGTTATAATTTAATATTGCAACCTGCCGATTTCAAATTTTCGAACCATTCTATCCAATCATGAGTTAACTCTAATGGATTATTCTGTATCCAGAGGGTTCTTAATTGATTTAAGTCTTTTAATGAAATGGGTAAAAATTTGAGGTGATTATTGGCGAGAGTTAAAAATTTTAAAGAGTAAAGATTACCCATTTGATCCGGTAAAGATTCCAATCGATTGGAAATTAAATTGCATTCTTCCAGTAGAGTTAATTGAGTAAAACTTGAAGGTAGTTCTGTTAGACTATTTTTAAAACAGGAGAATTCAACCAATTTAGAAAGTTCGCCGATAGAATCAGGTAATATATGAAGCTTATTATTACCCAAAGTAAGGTGCTCGAGATTTTTCAGATTTCCGAGCTCTTCTGGAAGGTTTTGAATGTAATTATTGAATAGTATTAACTCAGATAATGATTTCTTTTCAAAAATCCAAGCAGGAATCTGGTTCAATTTAAGATCATTTAACGCAATACTACAAAGTTTGGGTATATTTTGAATAAGATCGGGAATATTTTTCCATGAATTTCCACCTATTTTCAAAGTTTTAAGTTTTGGTAATTCTAAAATACAAGCAGGAAATTCAATAAAGCTATTTTTTGCAAGATTCAAGAATTCAAGATGATGAAGTTGTGATATATCTTCAGGAATTACTTGAATATCATTATTTGATATATCCAAATGAGTTAATTGTGAAAAAGACATTACATCTTTCGGGAACAATTTTAAAGATTGATGCTGTAATTCCAAAGCTACAATGTGATTATTGACAATCTTTACTCCAAAATGATGAAAATTAAATCGATCTACCCGGGGAATAGGAGTTCCAATTTCTGATATAATTCGTACCAAAGCGTCTTTTTCAGAATCAATTAAATCGCTAAAATCACTTTTCATTGAAGGTATGTCATCCATAATTTCATTTACATTTAGTCTTACCAATTATTATTACTTATGCAATGATGGAATTCTAAGATCTGATCTTATTAATCTATATTTCTAAGCACATTTTTTTTAGAAGTTAAATGAAAAACATTTAAATAGGTAAAGTGTTCGTTTTTAAATAACAGTGTAAGAAGTAATATTTTTAGTAAATTTTCGAATTCTCTAATGAAATTGAATCAGTGAACAAGAAAAAAAAGAGAAAAATTTTACAAAATTTCGACAAAAAATGTTGAAAAATAACCTTTAAATCTTGGTTGTCCTTTTTGTTCATATTGGATCGCATGATTTGAATATCATTGAGAAGATCGAGAATTCCGTGGGCTGACTGACAGTGGAAATGGAGATAAATCTGAATATGAATCTGAATGGGAATGAAATAATCCCGCAAAGCCTTGAACAAATGATTGATGAGGCTATAGAGCAGGATTTTGTCGAAGTAAAAGCCATTTCAGAGGAAGATCGGAATAATGAAATGTATAAAGCCATGATGTTTTCATTCGATTCAGCCCATGTCGAGGTATTGTATGAAAGAAAAGTGGTTAGTGAGGATAAACTCTCATTAGTTATCCCGCATGAACAATTTCTATTTGGATTTCGCCCAACTGATGGCCTTTGCATATTTTCAAATAAAGAAGCACATAAAGAAATGTTGTGTGATGGTCCTGTACGGGAATTAGCGCGCCAATGCCCATTAACCCAATCTTTGCAATATATTTTAGTACCCCTTAATAATTTTCAAGTATGGTCATATATTCCAGTTTGCTGCTCAAATGAAGATTCTTGCCCGTTGAAAACTCGACCATTCAATTATCGTAGAGATTTATTTAATTAAAAATAGAATCTTTGAAATTGAATTAAATTTTAAAAAATCTTCATCATTATTTATTATTAGCAGTTCATTGCGCGTTCTAATTGTGATTTTAACCAATTTGGTGATATATGATGAATTATCTTATTCCACGGTCGTTTTCCAAAAGGTAATTTTTGTAAGGTATGAAGATAATCGATTATTTGAGTTTGCCATACATTTTTAGGATCTGTACAATAGCGATACCATTGTTTTGGCTTCATTCCTTGATAATAACATTCTTCTATTAATGATGCAAAGTGTTCATTGCCCAAAGCGAGTACCATTTGCAAATAAGCTTCCCAAAGAGGCATAAAATCGAATTCAATCCAGGGATTTTTTTGGAGGGCTTTTTTTATATGTTTTATTTTCTTCTTTAAATTCGGCATTGACGGATCAAAATATTCTTCAAAAGCTACCTCCAATGGCGTATGTGCTTTAGGAATAAATGGATTAATGCTAAGTTTGATACCTCTTTTCCCAAAATTCATCTTCGCTAATTTTTCGACCAACATAATTAATTCATCAATATCTTCTGGACTTTCGAATGGAAATCCTATAATTAAGTATATTTTAAGTGCTTTAATTTTCGCATCATGCAGATAAATTACTCCTTGAAGAATTTCTTTATTGGTGAGGTGTTTATTCAACTGTTTCCGCAAACGATCAGAACCTGTTTCAGGAGCAATGGTGACTGTTTTCATACCTCCCTTTCTAAGGATTTCTGCCATTTTTGGCGTTAATTTATCCACACGGATCGAAGGAACATTCAACCGCAATCCTTGTTGAAGAATGAATTCAGCCAAATCAATAAAATTCTGATGATCTGTTACTGATGATCCTATCAATGCAATTCGTTCACAATCTGTAAGTTTTATACCAGATAAAATAATTTCTTTAAGGTTTTCTAAACTTCGATAACGATACGGTTTGACTTGGTTTCCAGTCATACAAAATCGGCAAATATGGGGACAACCACGCGCCACTTCCAAAAAGAAAGAATCATTAAAAGCAATATTTGAATTTAAAGATTGATTAACCGAATCAACTTTAAGTTTAATTTGAGCTAGTGGATGGGGTGTTCGATCTAATTCATAAGCAATGACATGATTAATGGTTTTTTCATGCATTTCAAAAAAGGGATCGCCTGGTAGCCAAAATCCTGCAATATTTGCCAAATCTTTGAAAAAAGCTGTTTTTATAGCTTGAAAATCCCTCAATTCAGGATTATCATAGTTACTTAACCAAGCTTCAATAAACTGTGCATTTACAGGTTCGATTTCTCCAACAAAGATTGCATCCATAAAATCCAAAATAGGTAGAGGATTTGCCCGAATGATTGCTCCCCCAGCAATAATTACAGGGTATGAATCTGAAGAAATATTATCTATACTTTTTTTTTTCTCTCGATCATTTCTATAGAAAGGGATTCCAGCATTCTCTAAGAACCATAAGATGTGAGGATAATCTAATTCATAAGAAAGTGTAAAAGCAATTAGATCAAATGCTTCTAAAGGCATCTTATTTTCTAAAGAAAGCACATTTTGAAATAAATGACCACGAGGTAATGGTATTTTTGAATCAGGAAGAAAAAAACGTTCACAGATTATCCGTTCATGTTCATTCCAGAGTGAATATAGCGTTTGTACAGTTAAACCAGCCATAGCAGAATAGCGATTAGGATAAACTAACGCGATTTTAAACATGCCTTCTTTCCATGGTTTTATTATGACATTTTTTTCTTGCATGATCCATTCATTCCTTTCACTCCACTCTCAATCTCAACAAGAAACGATATATTAACGATATATTTTTAATTCTTGCATAAATAATCCATAACTTCACGCAGATAAATCACTTATCTTTATTTTGAAAAAATTATCAAATTATTAATCAATGATAATTTCACTTTTATCTTGAAATAGCGAATTTTAAAAGAAAATTTGGAATTGTTCTAATTTTGGGCTAAAAATCATGTGGATTTTCTAATCTTTTATTAAAATATTGAAATTATTTCAATCTTTAAATATTGAAACACATTTAAACAAAAATTAGAAATTTTTATCCAATATTCTAAAAAACGAGAGTTTAAAGCCGATTTATTATTTTATGGAATGAGTATTAGAAGAATTATTTTTTGTATCTGGTAAAGTGAAATTAATTGAATATAATTGAATGTATTTGTAATTAAAAGAAATTGAATATATTCGAAATTAAAAGTATGCAAGTCACTGATCCAGATCAGATCTCAGTATTCTCTATGCTTAATATATACATCAGATAACATTCCTTGTTGATATTATGAATCCAATCCGTTTCGATGATGAAGTCGATTACTACCTTACATTATTAGATAAATTTGAAACGAGTGTTTGCCAAAATAAAATAGACCTCGATACATTTTTCGCAAAAGAAATCATAGATATCATGCTAGAATTAAAGCAGGAACGAGACAATATTCCACTAATGCTTAATATCACAAAAAACATGTTACTAATTCTTTTATCATTCTATCATGAACAGCGAAATTTCAATAAATTTACATCATTTTGCGAATTAGAAGATTGTGATAAAGAACTAGTTAGAAGCAGATTTATCCCACTTATTTCAAATTAAATGATATAACAAGTATTGATATTGATATATTAATGATAATATAAGTTAGTGTTAAAATTTAAAAGAAAATTTCACTAGTGCTTTTCTCGTCTTCTTCATTTTCAGCTTCTCCATCATCATCAAAATATTCACCTTTATCTTCAGATTTTAACATTTTTTCAATAAAACAAAATAACTTCTTTCCTTTAAGAATGTTAGATAAATTCACAATATTCATCGAATCAATATATGGATTTTTTTTTAATTCAGCAATGAAATTATCATAATGTTCATCGTTTCTAAAGGTTGAAATGCAGTGAATTTGCTCATCATCGCCAACAGCAGCAAATAATACCTCATTATATTGATCACTGACAAATTTCGCAAAACTTTCTAAAAACATCGTATCTAATTTACCAATAACCATCTTTTTTAAACGAATAGAAAGAAGCTTATGTATTGTTAAGCCTATCTCAGTTGGGTTAACCACAATAGTATAACGCTCTAAGATATTTGATTCGCGAAGTTTATGTAAACGATGATATATGGTAGAAGTTTTCACGTTTAAATCGCGGGCAAGATTTTTTAAAGATACGCGAGCATTTTCTTCTAAAGCAGCAAGTAGTTTAATATCAATTTTATCCAAAGATTTTATTCCTCCAAAAAATATTTATTTAAAGGCATGTCGACAAAAATGTCGATTAGATTTTTCTGTTGCATACTTCAATCATAGATATGTTTTGTTAGAGTTTTTTTAACAAACTATATTATAATATTCACAAAATACCTAAATAAATATTGGTTAAATAACAACAAATAACTCTTTTTTTTAATATCATGAATAATTTCTCTTTTTTCTCAGCTGATATTTATACTGAATATTATAACCAAAAGAAATATAAAAAGTAATCAAAAAAAGAAAAAATTCCTTTCAGCAACAATAGGAAGAAATAGATTTTTTTACGCACTTTTGCCTACAAATTTAACTCTTTTAACTCTTTACGAATAGTTTTTACCCGATCAGGTGTCAACGTGTTCATTTTCGCAAAAATAATCAATCCTATAATCATAAAGATCATAGGCAATACACTCATATGAATGCGAATACCCCATTTAGCCAATGGAGTTTGTTCTACATCGGATTTATTTACAAAACCTGTTACAGCATGAACAATGGCAAAACTTAATGCTTGCATAGCATTGTAATTGTATATCCCCAATAACTTGTTGTGAAAGACATCCCAATTAATCCAACGATTATGACAACGGCTGCCCACATCAAAGCTTTCTGATTACTGTCTAACCTAACAGCAATACGACCCCAAAGTGGAACTGATATCAGCGCTCCGATCAGCATACCAGCAAATATCATGGTCGTATCGCTTTTATCTCCCGGAAGGATATAGTCGCCAACATAGTCAACGGAGGCGCTCATACTCATTGTACATGCCTGATACAGGAAATAAAATAAGATAAATGCAACAAAATTCTTATGCGTAAATGCTTCTTTAAGTTGGATGAAAAAAGAATCTTCTTTTTCTTCCTTTGCTTTCTTTTCAACTGCAGCAATGTATCGTTCAATCATATCGAGATCTTCTCGAACACCAGGAAGCATTAAAAAGAAGAAAATAATTCCAATAATCGTGAAAATAACCGCATTTAATTGATAAGTGCTCGCATAATCATAATCAACAATGAACGTCGGCATTAGATTTCCAAGTGCAATTCCAATAACCCCAATAACTGTGGCAATCACGGCTGCATTGGCTCGAACTTTCTCTTTTCGGAACTTATCGGGGAATAGTGATTGATAATTTAATTCCCAGATGGAAAAGAAGAAATCATGAAGGCAAATTACCGATACCAACCATAGAAAAAGCCATCCTTGATTTGAACCTGGAGATTCAATAAATGGTTTCGGAACAATAAAGATAGGCAGTAAAGTAAATACCCAAATACCACCACCAAGAACGATCCATGGAAAGCGTCTTCCATATTTATAAGCAAATCGGGTCGGACGAATGGTGAAGTAACCAATAATTGGGTCGTTAATAGCGTTCCAAATAGAATAAATGATTATTGCTAATCCGGTTAACCAACCATTTAATCCTAAGTTTGTCTCGTAGTATTTGTATATTAAAACGCTAAAAGCCGCCGAATAAAATTCAACCAAAAATTTGCCCGTTCCGTATGAGGTCATAGTTAAAAAAGAATGTTTTTGAGGTTCTGATGAATTCATATCCGCGTTGTTCTTTATTTCAGTCATAATTACTGTGTTCTCCATTAAAAGAATATTTCAAATTATTAATCAATTATAATCAATTATAATCAATTTTCAACCACAGAACTTAAAAAATCATCTAAAAAATCATCTTTGAAAAATCTTTATTTGAAAAAGGGAGAAATAATTTTTCATTTGAAAGCGGAATTGGATTTCTTTTCAATCGCAACTATTATTTAATAATAATAATTTGGATCGTTAACCGATGACCGAACATTTATTACTAAAAAAATTTATTTCATATTATCGCCCGCACCTTAAACTCTTTATACTTGATATGGTGTGTGCGTTTTTAATTGCTGCTTTAGATTTGGTATTTCCTCTTATTAGTGAAAGATTTTTAAAGGATTTCATTGTCAACTCCAATTTACGAATGATTTGGACCTTTGGTGGAATATTATTAGGATTATATTTAATTCGAACAGTTGCATTTTACATTATGGCATATTGGGGCCATTTAGTAGGAGTTAACATGGAATTTGATATGCGTGCTGATTTATTTCGACACATTCAGAAATTAGACTCCGAATATTTTGATAACACCAAAACTGGTCAAATCATGGCTCGACTTACAAATGATCTTCGCGATATCACTGAGCTGGCACATCATGGACCCGAGGATTTGTTTATCTCCATAATTGAGATAATTGGAACTTTTATTCTACTACTATTAAGAAGTTGGCTTCTTACGCTTATTCTTTTTGTATTTGTGGCAATTTTAATCTGGTTTACAGTTGGAATGCGTACAACTATGTTGAAAGCGTTTAGAAATACGCGCCAAGAGCATGCTGAAATTAATTCTGTGCTCGAAAATTCAATTTCTGGCATCCGTTTATGCAAAAGTTTTGCAGCTGAACCTTATGAATTTGAAAAATTTGAGCATAATAACATTCGATATCGAAAATCTTACTATAAAGCATATCGAGTTATGGCAAATTATGCTTCAGGAAGTAATTTTCTTACAGATATTTTAAGTTTGATTGCGTTAGTGGTTGGAGCAGTTTTTGTAGTCAAGGGAATTCAAGGATTAAGTAAGGAACAATTGGTAACTTATCTTTTATTTACTAGCATTTTTGTGGCTCCAATTCGACGATTAGTTCAATTCACACAAATATTTCAATCAGGATTTGCCGGATTTATACGTTTTGGCGAAATTATGGATATTAAACCCAAAATAATCGATAGTCCTGAGGCTAAACCACTAGACAACATTCAAGGAAATATTGAATTTCGTAATGTAACCTTCAAGTATAAGGATCAAACAAAACCGGTTCTTCATAACTTTAATTTATTTATTGAACAAGGAAAGACTGTAGCATTGGTTGGGCCCTCAGGAGTAGGAAAGACCACAATCACCCATTTAATTCCGAGATTCTATGAAGTAGATGAAGGTCAAATTTTACTTGATGGAAAAAATATCAAATCCATCGCAATTGACTCCCTGCGTAGCAATATTGGTTTTGTTCAACAAGATGTTATCGTTTTCTATGGAACAATCCGAGATAATATCATTTATGGAAAACCAGATGCAAGTGAAGAAGAAATAATTCAAGCAGCAAAACTTGCAAACATCCATGATTTTATCATGTCTTTACCTGATGGATACGATTCAATGGTTGGAGAGCGAGGTGTAAAACTTTCAGGCGGGCAAAAACAAAGATTAGCCATTGCTCGAGTATTTCTCAGAAATCCGCCTATACTTATTTTGGATGAAGCCACTTCTTCACTTGATACTGTTACTGAATTGTTAATTCAAGATGCAATTATAAAACTGGCAAAAGGTCGAACCACAATAATAGTAGCACACCGATTGAGTACTATTAAAAACGCCGATGAGATTTTGGTGCTTACTGATGAAGGTATTGCCGAACGTGGGAACCATGATGAACTACTTGCACGAAACGGTCTTTATACCAATCTTTATAATGCTCAATTTGAAGGTTACCTACCTGATTTCATCGAAAAATAACCTTTTTGTTTTTTTCCAATTTTTTCCAAGTTTTTCTACCTTTTTCCAACATTTTCTAACTTTTTCCAATATTTTCTAACTTTTTCCAATATTTTCTAACTTTTTCCAATATTTTCTAACTTTTTCCAATATTTCCATCTTTATCTAACTATTTTCAACTACTTATTCAAAATTTTAAAAGATTAGTAATAAAAAAAGAAGAACTCCTAATGCAAAGGAGGCTCGGGAGAAAACTCAAAGTTTACTTCTCTCCGTCGTAGCATTGAATTACAAGATAATTTATTCCATTAAGATCTTAATATTCTTCAATTTCATGGTAGGTGATCTTATCATCAAATTTAACACCCTGTAGATCTTTTTCAATCTGTCCTATCTCTATCCACCAAACACCAAAAGAATCCAACATGGAAGTGAAATCACTCCAAATGCTTGGATCAACTGCAATTAACATGGGACCTGCAATTTCCGCAGATTCCCCTTCAGATAACCCATAACAAAAGAGATCATCCAACTCTAATGCATAAGCAATTGCAGGTAAATGAGTAATGCGTGCCCCCAAGTCGGTATTCAGAAGCATTTCTTCAAGATGACCTTTAAAACCGAAACCTGTAATATCCGTCATGGCATGAATATGAGAGAAAAACTTGCCAGCGTGAATTACATCAGGAATGGGTTTATTGCTAGTCGTCATGATTTTTGTAGCTATAGAAACGGCGCGTTCAATTCGTGTCAAATCAAAATTCTTCAACCATGCAATATCTGAATTTTTAGCACGATCCGCAGCCATTACGGGATGAATTCCCAAGGGTTTGGTTAATAAAAGCCGATCACTCGCTTTAATTCCACGTTTAAAGATTAAATGTGCAGTTTTTTCGATAGCACTTACACTTCCACCTAATAATGGCCATGGATTTTGAATAGTATGACCGCCTGAAATGTCAGCACCTAATGATTTAAGCAGATCTCGTGTTCCTTTGAGCATCTCCTCGGCATAACCTTTGGGAAGATCGGTGGGTAGTCCTAAGAAACAACTGTAGTTTAAGATACGGCGCGCATTTAGAGCATATATATCATTTGTTACATTAACAGCTGCAATTTTTCCCATGATATATGGATCATCATGAATTGGAGTTACAATATCCAGATTGGTTAATAGACTATCTGTCTCAGAAATTGCAGTAATTGCGCAATCTTCTGCATCCGAATTAAGTCCGACTTGATTGAGTAGATTATTGAGATCAAGGGCAGGAAGTTTACAGGATCATCCATGAAGTTGAGTTTTTTCAGTTAATCTGAAGACA
Source organism: Candidatus Harpocratesius repetitus (assembly GCA_021498095.1). Classification (GTDB taxonomy): domain Archaea; phylum Asgardarchaeota; class Lokiarchaeia; order Sigyniarchaeales; family Promethearchaeaceae; genus Harpocratesius; species Harpocratesius repetitus. The sequence goes on from JAIZWK010000001.1 coordinate 3,803,331, forward strand.
GAGTTTTTTGAAAGAATATTAAAATCGGACTGTCGTTCAAAATTTATTCGATTCACCTCCACTCCGTGAGTGCATGATTATAAGAAGAAATCAACCAAAAAAAACTGTGGTATTATTTAAAATTAATAAATTTAACTTCAATTTACAAGATAATTTCCATTTCTTTTTGCACGCTCGATAATTTTCCAAATGGGTTTTGGTAATTAATATTTAATAGCCAACGTTTTAATTCATAGCGCTTTTCCCTTTCTTTTTCAATTTTAAATACCCATCTTAAAATTCGAGAGGTTTCTGGTTCAAATTCATGAATTATCAATTCAAGTGGATCACTTTGATTTGTTTGCAGTTTTAAAAAAGAAGGATGAATAAAGATTAGACTTAAATCATTCAAAAAGAATTTTGTTGGATTATGAAGACGGAGATCAAAAATAATTTTACTTCCAATAATTTCAACTTTTCTATGCAATTGTATGAAATTTTCACCTAATGGTTTGTTGGGTTGAACCAATGCGTTATTTCGAATTTCTGCAAGAAGTTTGTGTTTCTTTAATAAATTAAATATAGAAGTCTTCAATTCTTCAATAGGAATTGAATATACTCGAGATAGTTGATATAAAGAAAGAGGATTCATATAACTTAAATATTCATTAATTTCAGCGCTGAAGATTTCTTCTTCAATAGCATCTTGAAATTTATCTAATAAGTCTTTTAATTCAATTTTTACATTATTCCAATGAAGCACATAATTTTGCAATTCTTCAGGATTTATTTGAGATAAGTCAATAGAATCAATTTTTTGATATATATTATCAATTTCTTTATTATACTCTTCAATTGTGTTAGAAATATTATCTATTGTCATTTTAACCATATTACGCGCTTCAGCAAACCGACGTTTTTTAATTTCAAGAAATATGGGTTTTGTTAATTTATCAAAGCTTTCTTTAATCTCACGCAAATTTTGAATAGCTTGTAAAACAATACGTTGAAGATTACTATTTAGAAAATCAAATGTTATTTTCTTTTTCAAAATATTTTGATTATCATCCTTTATTTCGAGAGTTCTTTCTAAATCTTTGAAACGATAAATTACTGAAGAAAGATATTGTTGAACTTCAATCTTAACATCAACCCATAATAAGGTAACTTCTTTCAAAGCCTCTTTAAATTCCATATTTTGCATCCACAATTGCCCAATTTCAAATTCCAGGGTATAAAGTTCTTTCCGCACAAAAGAAATTTTTTCTAATAACTTTTCAGAAAGGGTAGATTCAGATAAATTTTGATTTTCATGAAGTTGATTCTCAAGATCTTCGATTTCTTTGTAATTTTCATTCATTTGGTGAATTCTATTTGTTAATTTTTGAATTTCTTGCTTTAATTCATCTAAATATTTTTCACGTCCTTCTGAAAGTCTATTAATCATGATATATTTTACATCTGAAATATTCTCAAGAACTTCATCCTTTATTTCTTTGAAATCTTGTACAATCTCCATAGAAAAACGTTTAAATTCGGAGTTATTTAAAAACGTCTCCATTTCATTTAGTTTTTCGACAATTCGATTACTCTCTTCTTCCATAAATACTTCTGCTTTTTGAAATTGATTTTCTTCTATCATTCTCTCAGATTCTTCACGCATATTTTGTATATAGGTCTGAAAATCTTCAAGTCCTTGATAAAATTCTTTTCGTTGTATTTCAATTTCTTTAATGTCTTCATCGATATTTTCAAATAAATTATGAATTTTTTCTAATGAAATATCAATCTCATCAAGCACATCGAGATCTTTCTCATCTTTTCGATAGTTTTGAAGATTTATAAAAGTCCATACTGCAACAGATTGTATATTCAGAATATAAGTCAAATCACCTAAAAGTCTTATAGTTTGCCTTCTTTGGCGCCAATCATCCGGATTTAATCCTAAATACATACGTGCTAATTCTTCTTCAAATACATCTGATTTTTCCATATAAATTTTAATCAAACAATCACTAATAAAATCTCTAAACTTTGAGCCTGAATCAATTAATTGCTGAATTAACTGAGGTAACATCTGATGCATGTTTTGCACAACAATGAATATTGTAGATTCAGTTATTCCTTCTAAAATATCTCTTGATACATCATTTTCTTCAAGATACTGTCTGAAAAATTGAAGTAATCCAGGACCCTTTGATTTCCCCACTTTAACAAATGCATCAATGGTTTTTGTCTGAACCATCATAATAGAATCAGAAAACATATCAATCAAACGGTGGAAGATTATTGTAAAATCAGTGAAAAATAAATCGCCTATTTCTCCGACTATCCAAATTCCTTTTTCGCGTATTTCCCAATCTGAATCATTTAAGATAGATAATAAGATATCAACCATTTCTGGACCAGATAAGTGGTAGCCTAATGCTTTTACTGCTTCTGTAGTTAAACCTCTGATTTCTTCATCAGGATCTCGAATTAATTTAGAAAAACTTGCTTGAAATATTTCGAGTAGTCTTTTTGGAGGATGAGAACTAGGAACCAAAAATTCCAGCATACCTTCTATAGCTTTTGCTCTAACCCTCCAAGATTTATCCTCAAACATCTTTGAATAAGTTATGTAAAGATCAGGATAATGATCAAATGATTTCTTAAGTACTTCAGCAAGTAGTTTAACTGCTGATTCTCGAACCTTTTTATCTGTATCGAATAGTTTTGATTCACACATTTCAATAATTGGATCAAATTTCGCAATATCAGCAATTCTAAAGATTTTTCTAAGAATAAGAAGTGTTTCTTGACGAACCCAATATTCTTTATTATTCAACAACTCTGGAATATATTTCATAGTCAATTCTATGGTTAATGGAGTTTTATCACAAAGAGCATCATAAACTTCCAAACAATAAGCAAGGTGGTCTTCATCTTCTGATTGTAAGGTATTAACCAGAAAAGAATTGGTTCTTTCTATCGCAATTTCATACTGGCGATTCTTAATTGCTTGCTGAATAAATTCAATGAGATTGTTCGCATTATTCAAAATTTCGGGGTTCATCTTGGTACTCCAATCAAGAGTTTCCTTTGTATTATCCTACAATTCACATATAAAGATGCTTTCTTATATTTTTTTATTTTTCTACTAAAAGATTTGGAAATTCTCCTTTAGATCATAAACGCGAAAAACTCATAAATTATGGGTTATTTTGAATTATTGATGGCGAAGAAGAAAAAAAAAGCCGTAGTCGATCATGATGATATATCAGCGAAAGATTTAGGTATTACTCCAGAAAAGAAAGAAACTAAAAAATCCACTAAAAAAACAACCTCGAAGAAGAAAAGCACGAAAAAAACTACTACAAAGAAATCTACATCGAAAAAATCGAGTGTAAAAAAAACTAGTGCAAAAAAGACTTCTGTAAAAAAGTCAACTTCGAAATCTAAAAAATCATCCTCAAAAAGAGCTTCAGTAACTAAGAAATCAACACGTAAAAAAACAGCAAAAAAGATTACTAAAAAACAAGAATTCATTCAAAGTTCCTGCAATGTGGGTTTAGTAGGACATGTAGATCATGGAAAGACCACATTGGTAAAATCACTCTCTGGAACTTGGACTGAACGCTACAGTGATGAACAAAATCGTGGAATTACAATTAAACTTGGTTATGCAGAAACTGTTATTTTAGAATGTCCTAATTGTCATTTATTAATATCTGAGAATCTCGCGAACAAAGCAAGAAAAAGTAAGAAAGATCCCAAAGGGATGTGTCCGAATTGTCAAATTCCTTTGGAATTTAGAAGACGGTTAAGTTTTGTTGATGCTCCAGGTCATGAAATCCTTATGGCAACTATGCTTTCAGGTGCATCATTAATGGATGGTGCTATTCTTTTAGTAGCCGCAAATGAAGATTGTCCCCAACCTCAAACACGTGAACACTTGGCTGCTTTAGAAATTGCAAAAATTGAAAATATTATCATTGTTCAAAATAAAATTGATTCAGTAGGTAGAGAACGTACTTTAGAACATTATCGACAAATTAAAGCATTTGTTAAGGGAACAATTGCAGAAAATGCACCAATTATCCCTGTTTCAGCGATATTTGATGCAAATGTGGATAAGGTAATCGAAGCAATTGAAGAATACATCCCTTCTCCAGAATTAGATGACGAGTCAGATTTTCTGTTTAATGTAGCTCGATCTTTTGATGTAAATCGACCAGGAACAAAAATTGATGAATTAAAAGGTGGAGTTATTGGGGGTAGTATTATATCTGGAGTAGTCCACGTTGGAGATGAAATCGAAATTCGCCCAGGAATCAAAGATCCAGAAACGGGTAAATATCGTCCAGTAATTACTAAAGTTGCTTCAATTTATGAAAGCTCTCATTCATTAGAGAGTGCTCGACCAGGTGGTTTAATTGCATTTGGAACACTTCTTGATCCTGCAACTACTCGAACCGATCAACTTATTGGAAGTGTAGTTGGTGCTGTTGGAACTTTACCAGAAATAAAAACTACTATTCAAATTGAAACCCACTTATTAGATACAGTATTAGGTGCAGAAGAAGAGATAAAAGTGCAACCAATTAAAAATAATGAATTATTGATGATTGTTGTTGGTACTTCTCTCTCAGCTGGTATTGTTACAAAAATTGGGAAGAAAAATGTTATTACCTTAAAATTAAAAAGACCACTTTGTGCAATGGAAGGATCAATTACTGCAATTAGCAGGAGGATTAATAATCGATTCCGGTTAATTGGATACGGTTATTTAATGGAATAAATAGATAATTGAACATATAATTGAGTGAAAAAACACAAAAAAAGGGAACTACATTAAGGAAAATTTAATTACAAATAAAATGAAGCTCCAGGATCATCATCCGAGTCTTCATCTTCATCATCATTCTTTTTCTTTTTCTTAAAGAGTTGGTCCATGATATTTTGGGATAATTCATTTAATGTATCTGGATCTAAATCGAAGCCCATATCTTTTAAGTCTTTCATTTTCCCAAAGGGGACGACTTTTACATCAAATTTAGTATTTTTAAGCTGTTGGGCTTTAATTCTACGCTCTTTTTCGCGATGTGCCAAGTTTCTCTTTATTTCTTTAGCATGTTTTTTATAGAGAAGATCAATAATTGTTTGAATTAGCTGTTTTTCTAATTCTTCTGCTTCTAGCAGCAATAATTCATCGGCGTTATATTTTTTTTCAAGAATTTGGATGGCTTCATCAATTGTAGCATGATTTGGAGTTATGGTCGTATTTCTCCGCACTTTATCAGATACAATTGCCCAATTAATTATCGCCCAAATGGGGGATCGGGAATTATCATTCATAATTTTCGCTAAGTACTAGATCGAATTTTGCTTTTAAAAGTTAAGCATTTAGAATAATTCGACTATTTTTAAGGATAAAGGATCAATTAAGAGAAGCCATATTTTTTAAATTATTTCCAAATTATCTTTCAAATATTTATTTTTGGCAACTTATTTGAAATTTATATGCAAAGTATGCAGTATTTTAAAGCTTTTGACAAGGAAAAGCAGGAATATGCATAAATTGATATTTTTTATAAAACTCTCAAACTGGCAAAAAATATACTTTCCGCAGTTACAGTTGCTATCAAGAAAATACAAGACTATGTGTGCAAAAGTTATATCTATTTATCCTGCGGAGAATATAAATAGGGTGATATAGACTCGCGTGCATTTAACTGTTCCTAAAACACATGAAGGTTTAGTATAGTGACTTCGGGCATAAATTACAATCACAAATAAACCCGAAATCTTATGAATTACCATTGTTCCACACCGATTTTGCCCAAAAATTCTATTTAATGTATAGAACAATTCAATAATTAAACGATTATTTCAATTAAACGAAAAATGGGGGAAAAAAATTCAAACCAAGGTGTCAATGAATTGATTCTTCGTAATTAAAAATAGCCAATAATTCTACTTTTTTGAAAAAATTATCTTAATTTTAAAGTTAAGCGGTATTTAATATTGTAAAAAGTAATCTTATTCTTTCAAGTGGATTATCATGGCAATACTTAAGCACCAGGGGGAAATTTCCCCTAATTTATATATGATTGACACAATGCAGTTTAATGTTTCTCATATAACAACTGTTTTCTGCTATTACGATGGAAAAAATGCATTACTGATGGATATTGGAACAACTGATAATGTTCAAAATGTATTGAGAAATCTGAAAAAATTTAAAATTCCCATTGAACATTTGAGAGGAATTGCATTAACCCACTATCATTTTGATCATGCTGGTGGTGCCACTAAATTATGGAAGAAATTGCATAAGAAAAATCTTGATTTTAAGATATATACCACAAAGATTACAAAAGAAAAACTTCAAAATGCAAATTCTCATGTAACGGGCGCTACAACAACTTTCGGTGAATTTGTTGGAACTATGAAGCCAATCCCAAAAGAATTTGAAGAAGAAGCCTTTATAATCTTAGATCAAAATAATAGAGATAAAAATCGTGATAATAAAATTCCAATTGAATTTGAATCAAATGTAGAAATCAAACTTATTCCTTCTCCAGGACACAGTCCAGATCACGTGTGTCCTGCAGTATTCACAAATTCTTCCAAATCTCCCGATTTTCTTTTTGGAGGAGAAGCTGTGGGTACTTTTTACAATGAAACTCAGTTAATATCTGCATCAACTTCCATGCCTCCAAATTTTCAGTACGAAATTTATTTGGAATCACTTAAAAATATTGCAAAAATTAATCCAGAAATACTAGGAGTATGCCACTATGGTGCTATAAGTGGAAAATCCGATGTGCAATATTATTTAGATGATCAAATTAAATACATGGAAGATTTACGAAAAGCAATAATAAAACATTATGCAGAGGAACCCAGTGTGCGCTATGTTATTGAAGAATTGAAGAAAGATCAACTTCATATAAAAAATAGGATAGGAAACCGATTTACAAATGATCCAGTTAGTGAAAGATTTCTCAACAATCTTCAATTGGCTTTAACTTATGGTATAATGATTGATCTTGGATATAGAAATTCAAAATATGAAAAAAGAAGCGTTTAGACGCAGATCAACAATTTATGAATCTATTTCATTTGCAAAATAATTTCATCTATAATATCTTGAAAATTCAAGTCTGAATTTGAAAAGAAGCATTGAACTGAAGCTTTTTTGCCTCCACCTTTACCTTGAAATTTCTCAATAACAGGTTTAAAGTATGCAGTTAAATCAATATCTGGGGAGTTTTCATTGCGTAATGCAATGACATTCCACCCTTTTGCACTCTGACCCCCAAGAATTACAATGAGGTTTTTTTCTTTTTTTAAGAGTTTTTTAGCAAGATTAATGAGTAATTTATTATCCACCTCTTTATAATAAGCAGAAATAAGAGAGCATTTGGAAAGTTCTTGAATTGAGTTTAATAAATCTTGAATATTCTTTTCTCCCATAATTTGACTGATTTTTTGAATATTTTGCTTCATTGTTTCCCATTCTTGCTTAAATTTCTGAATTCTTGTAACTAAGCTTTCAATGGAACTTCCAAGTTCTTTACTTAATATTTTAAGGGGATCTTCATCCGAAGGATTAAATTCAGATAATTCTAAGGCAGATGGTTCAACTACTCCTTTATTTTTTGCTTTTCTTAATTGTTTCCATTTGTAAATCAATTCACGACAACGAGTAATCAAGTTTTCTTCAGATGTTTCAAGAATTTCAGATAATTTATGTCGAATTTCAGAATAATGGGCTAGTAATTTTTCAGTGGCTTCTCCTGCAGTAAAAGTTAATCTAACAATTCCATCTTGAATTTTTTGAGACTTTATAATCTTTATTCTTCCAATCTCAGCAGTGTTATTTACATGTGTACCTCCACAAGCTTCGATGTCCACCTCTGGAATTTCAACAATCCTTAGTTTTTGACCTGGAACTGCCCCACCTTGATATAATCCCATCCCATAATTTTCTTCTGCTTCAGTTCTTTCCATAAATCGATGATCTAATTTAATTTCCTTTTGGACTATTTCATTAGCTTTTTCTTCTATTCGATGAAGGTCTTCTTCAGAAATATTTTCAAAATGGGTTATATCCAAATGTGCTTTTTCAAGAGTCTTCTTAGCACCTGCTTGGTTAATATGATTTCCTAAAACGGCTCTTGCGGCAGCATTCACAACATGAGTGGCACTATGATGAAAAGTAAGAAGATTTCTGCGATTTTGATCAATTTTTACTTGAACTTTATCTCCTTCTTTAAAATTGGGAGGTTTATTAAGAATATGCACTATTGTATGTCCAAGAGTAATGACATCTTTAAATGGAACACCATTTATCCATCCATTGTCGTGCAACTGCCCACCAGAAGTCGGATAGGCACAACTTTGGTCCAAAATTACAGCCCAAGCATCTTGTTTTCGATTAGTTTTCGATTCATTTTCATTTTCATTTTTATTATCATTTTCTTCATCAGAAAATTCATGATTAATTGGTTGAATCATTAATACTTTTGCAGAATTTTCATATTTTCGATAATCATCATAATATAATCGTTTGGTTGGTGGAAGATTATCAATAGAAATGTCAAGAGCTTTATGTGTGGCATGAATTTGTGAGACTTGTTCATGTAAAGCAATTACTTTCTTATAAAAATCATCAGGGATTTCAATGTTTATTCCACGCTTTTTTGCTGCAGTTTGGATTATTTCAGGGTTTATTCCATTACTATCATACAGCTCAAGGAGCTTTTCTTCTGATATTTCTGATTTCTTTAATATTCGAGCAACTATTTTATCAGCTTCCTTTTTAGTTGCATAAAACTTTTCTTTTTCTACATTTAGAACTCTTTTCACTTCATTTAAATTTTCACTGACTTCAGGAAACAAATCATGTAATTCTTCAGCATGCCACTCACAAACTTCACCTAAATCAATTTGCCATCCAAATTGATCTATAAAACCCATAGCGCGTCGAAAAATTGCACGTAAATTGTAACCACCACCAACATTAGATGGTAGTTTTCCATCAGAAATTGCGAATAGTAAGGCACGGCTATGTTCAGCAATAGAATAAAGTGCTGTCATGGGAAGAATCTTGGATCGTAATTCATCTGCATGTAAACCCATTTTTTCAGCAACTAAATTCCATGCTTCTTTCATATCATCGACTTCATCATTATTTAGAAAAGCAGAATATTGAGAAAAACGATTAAAGAGAGCATGATCTGCTTCAACGTGCGTGATGTCACGAAGGCGTTTTAAAACGAGAGGAAAGATAGCATCATATATTGTGGGGGTTCCTTGTGAAAACCAAGCTACACGTTCTTGACCTAACCCCATATCTAATACTTTAATTTTCAGCGGTTTTGGTCCATTTGGAGTCTGTTCATATAACATATATACTTGATTAAAAAGCTCTACGCCACGACTGAAAAACTCCAAACAAGAACCAAAATTACCACCCCCTGCCCAAGCATCTTCATGAATTTTAAATTCTTTTTTGTCTAGACCAACACCTTCAACCAGAAAATCAAATATATCTTGAAAAGCTTGTGCTTGATCCCATTCTTGTTCATTTACAAATTGGTGCTGACCAATCATGACAAAACCAGTGCAATGACTTCCAGTGATCCCAACATTTTCTATATCACCAAATCGTAAGCAGAATTGTGGGATAATTAGCTTTTTTGCAGGAGGACGAACTTCACCAGATATTACGTAAGGTTGAAATGCAGCTATCGATGCAATTGTAAATTCAGTAGTAGGATTCCAACGGGCAACGACGGGATATCTTTTCAAAGGTTTGTAGCCTCTGGGTTCAAGTATTTCAACAATTTTTTGCCAAACTCCAATAAAACTCAAACGATTCTTGGTAGGGTTATTGTCAACAACTTGAAATCCCGCGTTGCAACCAGGTTCACCACAAACTTCATCAGGAACATTACTCCAAAAGAATTTTCCGCATTTAGAACAACTATATCTTTGAAATCCATTTCGTTTCAGTGCTTCTGTAGGATAATACAGTTCAGGATGTAAAGAAGCAGTTTTTTTAAATTGTTTCTTCTGTTCCTTATCCGTTAAAATTTGTCCCATGCGCGTTCATCCTTAGAAATATAGGAATTTAGAAAAATTTTGCGGCTCAAAGAAATAAGAGTGAGTTAGTTTTTCATTATTGTAATGAGCAACATAAAATTGTAGTGATTTAAATAGGTGAGTTTATTATAATTTTTACGATGAATATGAATCGTCTAAAATGGGGGTTATTACTTGGAGGGATTGTTGGGTTATTTATTATTTCGATAACTAATAATCCAATTGCAATTTTTGGTTATTTTGGCTTATATTTATGTTTAACAGTTGCAATATTTCAATATTTCTTTAAGTCTCCTGAAAATCCTCAAAAAATACATGTTATTTCTTCGATCTCAATCGATAAAGCAAAATTTGATTAATTTTGTTTTGTAATTTGTTGATATTCCGACGATTGATTTAATGATAAAATCTTTGGTTCTGAGGTATTTCGTAGACTTAAATAAATGAAAATAGGTGAAAGCATCCAAATTAAGTGCCCAATAGTATATAAGATCATACGAATGGAAGTTTCAGTTAAATAGGGATGAAAAATTTCAGATAAAATACCAGTAAAGAACCAGTAATAATCACCAAATGTAAATAGGGCAACACCAAGAAAAATATACCATATCTTCCGTCGTAAAGATTTTCTTTCTATATCGCGAATTATAGAGATCAATACAGCACCTAGCACAACAGTTGCAAGTGTAAATAAAAATATGATTAGATAGAGCCCAAGAGACGCTAATCCTGTCCATTCGGCATTAACCAACACTTTATTATCAATTTTTCGAATTTGAATACGATCACCTATTACTGCCAAAACAGTGATAAAAAGAATAGTAAAATTCATTAGTCGATTTTGAAAGAACATCCGATTTGTTCGGTGTTCTCCATATTTTAAATAAAAACTAAGAATGAGATAGACCCATGCCATTAAAATGGCACCAGTCATAGCTATATCGCGAAGGATATTTGCAATATAAAGCGATGGAATCGTTAATGGATAACCTTTATAAATTTTATTTGCCATGTCAGATGAAAGTGAAAAAGGAGCAATTAAGTAAATAATACAATCTAGAGTTATGTAGAGAAGCCACCCTCCAATTCCGATTAAGAATAATAATGTTAAATGGGGAATTCGCCCATCTTGATCTCTAAGTTTTTTCAATTTTTTTAAAATTTTAAGGAAGATGATAAAATATAAAATAGATTCGAAAATTTTAGGAATGATTAAATAAAGTTGCATCTCTTCATACATTGTATTTGTACTTCCAGCTTCTATATCTAAAAATAAAAAATATCATTTTAAATATATTTCATAAACTAAATTTTGGGAGATCATCACAAATTTTTTCTTTAAAAAGAAATCAGCTAACTTTTTAACAACCAGATCACATAGTTATTTTGATTTTTCGTGAATTCCAAAGAAAACTCTTCAAATCTTTCAAAAGAGCGTCTAGAAAAAGATCAAATTAAAGACTTAAAAGATATTCGTGATGAAATTGATAAACAACTTCGAGAAGCTAAAAACACTTTGGAAGAAACTACTATCAATGACGAAGAAGATCGACAAGAATTAGATTTAAACTTAAAAGACCTTCAACAAAAAATTGAGCAACAAAAAGAAGTTTTAGCAGACTTAAATGAGCAAATTAGAAACCAACAAGAGGTTTTGGATAAATACAACAAAAAACTCTCAGGTATTGAATCATTATACAATCAAAAAGAGACAAATTTAGACAACTTAAATAAAAAAATAGAAGGATTAATACAACAAAGGGAAATTTTAGAAGATTTAGAAAACCACCTTAAAGCTTCAATTGATTCATTACAAAAAAAATCTACTGAAATGGAAACAAATTTAAGTTCAGTTACTCGCAAACATCTTAAAATAATAGAAGATGTATCAAATCTTCAAAATCAATATAATCTTTTGTCTTCTGAGTTTTCAGACAAAAAAAACTACTTAAACACTTTAGACCAAGAGATCTTAGAAGATAGAAATACTTTAACAGCAATTAAATCAGAGATAAATGAAAAAGAAGATCAATTAACTAAACTCAAAGAATCTTTATCATTACGTGAAAAATATCTAGAAGATTTAGAAAAAAAAATTTTAGAGAGACAGCAAAATTTAACAACAATTGCTGAGAAGTTTAGTTATTATGATCATGATTTACCCATAAAAGAAAAAGAATATACAGAATTATCAACCAAAATTGAAGAAGCAAATGAAAAAATATTAGAAATGAAAGAATATTTAGAAAGACTTGAAAGAGACAGGATTGAATATACCGAAAAACATAAGCAAATCAAATTAGAATATACTGAAAAAGAGCAAGAATTAACAAATTTAAAATCTGCAATAGATGTTCGTGAGAAGTATCTGCAGCAGATCCAACAAAAAATCGAAAAGATTACAGAAAAATTAATGCAAATAACCGAAAAACACACAGATTTATCAGAAGAAATCCCAAAACTAGAAAAAAGAAATTCAGATCTTTTACAAAATATTAAATTATTAGAAAAGCATTATGAAGAAAGAAATAACCAACTTAAAACACTATCAGAGCAAGTAGAAATACAGACATCTAATTTTGAGCGATTAATAGAAAAGATAAAGGGAAATGAAACAATTCTTTCTCAGCAAGCGCAGCGCATGAAAGAATTTGATAATGAATACCAAAAAAAGAAAAATGAGAAAGAAAAGATCGAAAAACAATATAATATTCTTTCAGATAAATTGACAGATGCACAAGAAGAATTCGAGAAACTAGATCAAAAAAAACTCAATTCAGAACGAAATCTTAAAGAAGCAGAAAATAATCTCAAAGCATTAAGAAAAAAATTGGGTTCTATGGAAAAGTCTATTCGTGAAGCAGAATCTCGGATTCAAGAAAATATGGTTTTAACAAAAATACGAATTATTGCAAAATTGTATGGAGGAACAGTTTTTATCATTGGATTAAGTTTATTCATTTTTGGTTTAATTTTAATGTTAAATCCATTTTCTCTTACAATTGATTTTCTGCAAAACTTAACAATATTGCTGTTTATTTCAGGTGGAGTATTATTATTTTTAAGTGGATTATTGCATATGAGCACTTGAGATATGATTTGATAATATGAAATAATAATCTACAAAAAAGATTTATAGCAAGTTGAGAATAATGGAGCGTTTATCATACAAACCGATAGATCAAATTCACCAAATTTTTAAAAATTTAGGATTTGAAGCATCAGGAAGATATCAAAACTATTTTCGGTATAATATTATCACAGAACCAGAAACAACAATAATTTTTGGCTTAAAAATTCCTGTTTACCTTCCAATTCAATTTGATTTCCCAATTGAATTGTGCTCATTTACAATGTCGTTTTATTTTCGACCTCGTTGGCTTGATGAAAAGTTTGAAGCCTTTTTAACTCAATTTGTTTCGAATATTCTTGATTATTTTAATTATCTGTATGATGAATATCCATTAAATCACGATTTTAAATTAACATCTTTTGAATCTGAATTCCAGCAAATATTTAAGCAGATTTTTTCTTCTAAGGCACCTTTTTCTTTAGATGATAATAATTCTGAATATAATCTTTATCAAATGATGCGATTAAATTTGATTAAAAAGGATGATTTTTTCTATAATCATTTTCATGAAATTTCTCATTTATATGATGAAATTGCAAAACACAATTATTTTAACCAAACTTCTGAATTTCCTGCAGAACTTATTTCAAATTTTCCCTATGGTCGCGAGAATTTGGCAATTATTTATTGTGATCAAACTTTTTCTGAATATTTCATTGGTGAACCAAGTTCTATATCTTACTGGTCAAATTCAACTTACAAAAATATATGGATCCGATTTGGGTTAGAATCTCATTTAATTTTACCACTTCTTCAGATAAAAAGTCAAAATAACTTATTTAATATTAATATAATTGACCTTGTTGAAGATTGGATTGATTATTGGCGCAGTATCTCAAATGAAATTATCCTTTTCTTAAAATCTCAAGCTAATATCAATTCACAATTTTTACAACCATTTTCTGAGCGTAAGTTCTTGCTTGATAAGAAAAATTTTGATATTTGTTATGGTCTTTTCTTTCCAACATTAGTATTAGAAGGATTTAAGTCTTTTTTAAAGACCCAACCAAAATATAATAAATTAGATCATCCACCTCAAAATTTTCACGAAATATTATATCTTGAACGGTTACAACATGCAAGATTTCTATTTTATCAAGATAATTGGTTAAATATCGAGAAAATAATAACCCCGATATTAAATCAAATTGATTTTGAAAAATTCCCAAATTATACTATAGATTCATATTTTTTATTAGCTGAAACATCAGTAAAACTTAAGAGTTTTACTCAAGCAATAAATTTTTTAGTTAAAGCACTCGACGTGGCAAAATTAGGACAAACTTCGTTATCAAAGATCTGTGAATTGCATTTTAAGATAATGCAATATGCATATTATAGAAGTAATGACACAATTAAAGATAAACATGAACAAATTCTTTCTAAAATAATATCTTCACTTCCAAATGGCAAAAAACGATCAAAATTGGCAATTCAAGTAGAATTATGGTATGCAGAATGGGAAATAAATGAAGATTGGCGAGATTTAGCAGAGAATAGATTGCTAAACATAAAAAATCCTGGAAAATATAAAATAGACTATGAAATTAAAGTAAATTATTTATGGGCACAATACTTCAAAAAGAAAAATGATTTAGACAAAATGTGGGCATATTATGAAAAAAATTTTAAATTTTCTAAACGAAAAAACTTCATTCTTGGCATGTCTTATTTATATTATGTATCTGAACATTTTCTGCAACCAAATTTCACCCAATTTCTTTATAAAGGATTTCAAATGCTTCAAAAAGCAGCTGATTTTTTTGATTTTAGACAACCGCGAGATCTATTCAAACTTACAGAGATATTAACAAAATTAATCGAAATTTGTTTCCAACTACATAATGATGAATTAGCAGCACAATATCAAAAGCAATTAAGTGCTTGTCATTCGGTTATATCTTTTTTTACTCTCTAAGAATTTATTTAAATTTTTTTCATGTATCCTCAATTATAGTGCATTTCTTTTTATTTTGAAAAAATTCAATTATTTTATTTTTTTTTAGAAATTTTCCAATTTTTTATTGGATTTTTATAAAAATCTCAAATTTTCTATTAATAAATCATAAATATTTCAGCCTTTGAAAAACAGATATAAAAAAATATACAAAGGAGGGTCATTTGTAGCAATCAGATCAACTATTTTTAAATTGAAAATCTATTTAATTGATAAAAAGTAAGTTTTGATTACGAGTCGGGCGAATCTATTTTTATATGAGACTCAAAATTAGTCTCGCCCCCAACAGTTGGTTATCCTCCCCTTCTTCACCAATCTTAGTTGGGTGTTCAATTATTGAGCAGATTTTGCTCATAAACTCCCTCTTTTTATTTTTTAACAAAGCCCGACTCTTCTCTTCAAATTATTTTAATTTACTTTAGTCTTCAAAACATTGCATTAGAAAATCGCACACTTCAGGATATTCTTGTAAAATAGCTAATTCTTTTTCTTTAACTTTTTTTTTTTTAATTCGGAGATTTTTAACGATTTGATGGGATTTAATTATCCAATAAATACCCAAACCTGTAATAAATGCAAAGAGAAAGCTGATTAAAATATTAAAAAATGTTATAGATTCAAAATCAACACTTAAAGGATAATAGATGGATCCTAACGAGGGACCTAATAAAGCAAGTGCAATCCCTGTTCTAAATTGGGCTAATTGAGTACGTTCTTCAGCCAAATAGTTTCGTTCTAAAGCCATTAATGTTCGTAAACGAGCAAGAACTTCAGAGTCAACAGAATTGTTTTTATTCATGAATTTTTCGCTTTTTTTTATTAATAATAACAAATATTACAACGTGTGAATAAAGAAATAAGAAAATTAATACTGAGGATTTAAATCCATCAATAAATGGAATGTAATATGGTTCTAATAGATGAGAACTATAGAGATGATAAGAATCAGGGCCATTTTCTACAATAACAATTTCAAGATAAATTAACTTGGATTGAGAACCTATATATTTATAATCCAATTGAACATTTGCTACACTTAAATTAAGTTCAGAATTATAAATAAAACGGGGAGTATCATTATACGCAATTGATTGCACATAAATGTCTGAATCCAATGAATAATTTGCATAAATATAATCATTTGCAGGTCTTTCATCAAAGATGAAAATATAAAATATCCCTTTAAACAAAGCGGTGAGATTGAGAGACCAAGTATCATTTGGATTTAATGTAGTCAAATAGAATTTAGAAGAGCCTTGCTCCATTCTAAATATTTCTGAGTGAGAATATAAGGAGTCAGATGAGTTTAGGGATGTTGTAGCAGAAACAACATTAATTTTTACATGAATGGATGAAAATGATAAAAGAGAAAAGAGTAAAATATAGAAATAGATCCTATGTTTTGTAATAATAGCCATAACCAATAATAATAACATCTTAAGAAAAATAAGTGTTACATTAAAGTATAAATCAAAATTTAAGAATAAAAAGCATTATTTCTTTATTTTCTTTTTGATTTTCGGATAGTTTTTTTTGATTTATTTATAGATCTTTTCACTTTTTCTTTTTCAGCCGATTCATCGCTTTTTCTTTTAGAATCAACTTTTTTTTTGGAAGATTTTTTCTTTATTTTTTTTTGGATAGCTTTTGTTGATTTTTTAGTTGTTCTTTTTTTAGCGGTTGATTTTTTAGTTGTTCTTTTTTTAGTTGTTGTTTTTTTAGCGGTTGTTTTTTTAGTTGTTGTTTTTTTAGCGGTTGCTTTTTTTGTTGTTGTTTTTTTGGCAGTTAACTTTTTATTTGTAGTTATTATTTCAACTGTTTCCTTTTTTGAAGTTTTCTTTTCTAAAGATTTCTTTAAAATTTTAGTTTGATTGTAATAGCTTTCCTTAATTTTTTCTTGTATTTTTTGTTCTTGTTCTATTTTCGCAATGATTGCGGCTTTTTCTTCCATCTTTTCTTGTATATTCAATTGAATTTCTTTGAGATAGCGTTCATATTCCAATTTCTTATTTTCTAATCTTTTTATCTCTTCATTTATGATCAAAAGTTCAGGATGTATTAATTCATCGAATTTTTCTTTTTCATTTGATGGAATAATTTTAATTGATTTGGCTTTTTCAAAAAAATCAGAAGAAAGAAGTAATTGAGGTGTAGGATTTAGCTTTAAGAAATCGTTCTGAGATATTTCTTCTATTTTATATACTAAATGAGGAAAAACTACAATTTCCATAAAAATCTCAGGAGGGTCTTCAAGAGTTTTTATTGTAAATCTTTTTTGAAAGTCAAGTTTTGGAGGAATTTTTTCAAGTGTTTTTTTTGGAATTCGAATTATTTCTTTATTGGGTGATTTAGCAGAATAAATTATGATTTTTCCCATATGAATAAGAAAATCTGAAGTATTTCGAATAAATGGTTCAATAATATACTCATCTAGTGAAGTTAAAGATCGTTCTAATTTAATCCCATATTCGATATGCGTTGAAGCATAAAAAAACACTGGTTTTATACTTTCCTTTTTGTAACTTAAAGGAGAATGAATGTACTTTTGACCTGCTGATAGATAAGGAATTTTAATTATCAATTCATCTTTATTTTTTCCAGTAATCGATAAAATAAGAATAAGATTCCAAAGACAATTTGAAGAACTTGGATTTAAAATTTCTATAATCAATTGTTTGGTTGAACCACAATAATAGATATTTAATTGAATAGGAATTGCAAGTTTTTTATATCTAAAATTTGAAAAACTGGTAATATTCTTCATATTTTGAAAATCTAAGTAATTAGGAGTATTATATCCTAAGACACTATAAATAATCTTTGTATCTTTTTGTTTTTCTAAATTGTACACATCCCAATTAGCAAGATAAAAAGAGTCTGCGACAGAATTTACGTTAATCTCAGGAGAACTTGATTGAATTGAGAAATTCGAAGATATAATATCATAAAAATTAATGGCAGAAAATGGAACAATTCCTGAATTTTTCAATGACCAATTATAGATAATTTCAAATGATGTTGGTTTGTATTGTGTACTGCATTGCATGAACAATATTTTGCGACGATTTCTATTATCTACCTGTGACCTAATTTTTAAATCATTTTCAATACTTTGGAGATTCTGACTTAAAAATGCAATAATTTCTTGTTGAAACTCTAATTTTTGTTTCATTTTTGCTGAAGACTGAATAAATTCGAGTTGCTCATCAGAATATTTAAGAAGATCTGCAATTAATTGATTTGACATTGATAAAGTGAGTTGTGCAACACTATCTTGAATAATAAAGAAATTTTCCTTAAAATTTTCGATAAATTTTAAAAATGTCTTAAAAGAAGACTCAATCGCCATTGTGTTTTCTGCAGCAACAGTTTTTGTTAAGGATTTTATAGTATGTTGCAATGTTTTCAAATATTTTTGAGATTTTTGGTAAATCAGCCCTAGATTTTTTTGTTTCTTTTCTAAATCAGATAATTTATTTACTTTTGTGATAATAGAGACAATTTTTCCAAATTTTTGAAATCGATTAATAAATTCATCTATAAAGGTATTTATCGCATTCTCTGTTGAGTTGCGCAGATCAACTTTAATAAATGGAATAGAACTGTGAATTTCGTCTAATGTAGAGTATAACAAATTATAAGTCTCTGCGGAGTATTTCTGGCTGATTAAAATTTCATCGCTAATTGCTTTAAAAAATTCATGAATATTTGATTTTTCTAATTCAACAATTTCTTTTTCTTCGAGTAATTCGTTATAGTCTTCTTGTAATTTTGCAAACTGATTTGATTGTAATTGAATTTTTTTTTTAAAAAAATCTTTCTTTAATTTTAGTTTATTTAGATTTCTATCAAAACCAAATTGATTTAATTCTTCTAATTGGATTTCTTTTATTCCTTTTTGAATTAAAAACTGATTTTTTACTTCTAATAGTTTTTGATAATCATCTAATAGTTTAAGTGATTCATCATAAATTTCTTCTAATTCTAAATATTTACGAATTGAATTAGTTAGTTTTAGTTTTTGCAAAATTGAATTAAAAGTATCAAAAATCTGATATATATCTGCAACAAAATCATCAAATTCTTTAGAAGAAACGTCAATAGCATCAACTGCGGCTTTATGGATTACTTCAGCCATTGAATAAATAGAATCATTTATATTTGTAGAAAACAATGTTAGAGTTTCAGTAATGCTAAAAATGGTTTGTTTAAGCAGATTTTCATCCTTAATTTTTTTACATTGATTTAAAGGAGCAATAATATCCTTTAAATCGCGCAAATAATCATTAAAATCATGAAGATTTTCAGATATTGCAGTTTGGGAATGTTCTAGCATGCGGTTTTTTAAATCAGATACAGATTCATCAATTGAATCAACCAGCCAAGTAAGCATTTCTACATGCTGAGATATTTGAATTTTAGATTTACTTTCAATTTCAACAAGTTCATTTATTTTCTGTTTCGCATCTTGAATTTCGCTTTCTTTCTCTTCTAAAAACTTTACAAAACGATCTTCTTTTTTCTCGATATTTTTCGCCTTTAAAGAAAGTTCTCGTATTTGTTTTGCTAATTTTTCACGAGAAGCATGAAGAATTTCATCAGTTTTTGAAAGAAGCTCGCTGGGCACGAATAGAACCTACTTATTATTTTTATATAAGTAATTGTATTCATCTTTTTAATAATCTTTGCAAAATTGAATAATAAATGAAAAATTCATAAAAAAAATATAAGTCATCTTTACCATTCTCTGGAGTGTATAAAATAAAAGGCTTTCAAATCGCGTCTAATTTCTTCTGCACCTGATTCCAGTACATTAGTTATATATTGAACAGGAGTAGATATGTTTAGCCGTCGATAATGATATCGAATTATCTGATTTAATATTAGATTAAAAGCCTTTTCAGCGTTTAATAATAAAAGTCTAGCAACCATAGGAGCACTATTCATATTTTGTATTTGAATTCTTTCAAGGTTTTCAGGTAACAAATCATTTTGTAATCTTTCATTAATTCGCTTAATTTTTAAAAGTCGTTTCTCTTCTGAAAGAGATTTATCATTTTGAATTTTTTTCAGTTTTGATTTTGCTTTTTCTTTTATCATTAATTCAGTTGTAGATTTTAGGCTTTCCATTATCATTTTAAGTTCATAATGGCGGAATTTATACTGTAAACGAACAACAAAATCAGTTCGACTCCCTGTTCGGGCTTGACTTGCCATGAAACGACTTTTATCAAAGGGAAGTATTTTTGTATACCAAGTTTCAAATATTACTTCATGATTATCCATAATATATTTCGCAATATTTGGAATTAGGTTAGATTTTTCTCGAATGTTTATTTCTTCCATCATTCGATCAGCAAATCGTTGCATTGCTTCAGATGCAATTTCTTTTACATAAATTTCAATAGCTTGCTTTAAAGCATCATTTACTGTTTGAAATTGACAAATCTGTCCAATTTTTTCAACAAAATATTGAAATTGATGTTTTTGATCTGTATAAAATAATATACGTTTTCGATAAGTTTTGACTGTTTTTAGTAAAAAGTTTTGATTGAATGGAAAAGGTCGCATATATTTTATGCAATAACCTTTGTTTGTTTTAGTAAAATATGGAATATGACATGATGATCTAAGATCTTTAAAAAATTTGGGGATATTTTCGATTTTTTTATCTATAAAAGGTTCTAGTTGCTCTAAATAATAAGTAATTTTATTTTTTGATATTTTTTGTGAAGATTCCCAAATTGGGCGTAATTTATCAATCAATTCATATGTTATAGCATCGTCATTAATGTTTAAACCGTATTTCTTTTCTAACTCTTTCATTCCAGTTTTTATTGCATTTTTCTGCATTTCTTTTAAATTGGAAATTATTTCACCATCTTCAAGTTCAAAGATAGTTTGTGGAAGCAAAATTTCATTTAATCGTATCAATTCTTTTAATTTCTTTTTTCTAATGGGTGTAAGATCACCCTTTTCTTTTAGAATTCTCTGATAAAAGTTAAATTTCTGAATCATATCTTGATAAATTTGCTCTTTATTATAACATCTAACACAATAATTCTTGGAAATATGGACAGATTGATCAATATTTTGTTTTAATTTGCAACTTGTACAAATAAAAAAGGATTTTTGTTGTGATTTGTTCATATACCCACCAAAATAACCAACCTTTATTTTAACAATAATAGGTCAATGTAATATGATCCTAAACATTTTTGTTAATTATATGTTAAGGAGATCAAAAGAATATGTGCATCTTATTAATCATCAATAAATTATTACTCTATTCTTGAAAAAAAATGGATTAATTTTTGAAAAATTTTAATAAAAGATTACATTAGCGAATATCTTTCAAATTTTTTAATGTACGAATAAGTTCTTTAGCGGACTCATTAAAGCTTTCTTCAACGGCATCTAAAAGCAATTGATCATAGTTTTCAAGTAATGTCTGAATTAACATAAAATTATCTTCTAAATTTTCTGGAATTCTTTCTACGAGTAAATTCTTTGCTTTACGCATTTTTATTGCGAAATTTGTTAACAATTGATCGTTTATTTGATTAATTTGATCTTCCTGTGTAAAAGCGGGTCCAGGCTGTCTGATATTTACTCTATCAGCCACTATTGCTTTTATTTCTCTATATCGATCGAGAAACTCAGATTTTGAATATGGATCCCCAATCAAAGTAAACTGATGATCTTCTGCTCTCTGAATATGCATGCATGGAAATTGGGTTAATATTACTCCCATATGATCACCTTTATCATTAACGGTAATACCATAAATATATTTTAACCGAAATGAATTAGATTCAGCATAATTGAACGTATCATGAAGTAAAGTTAAATGATTAACTTCATCAGTTTCAGAACTATAGACTTTATAATGTCCATGACTATGTGCCCAACCGAGTACTACTTTCTCCATTTGTTCAATATACTTTTTTACTTCTAAGATTCCTGCTTCAGGAACTACTACATTTACTTCACTAGCATTATGATATGGAATATAAATTCCAGTAATTGTTTGAGGTTTTCTTGGAGTTTTTGGTAATTTATCTCCCAATACATAGCAATAAACTTCAAGTTTTGCAGAATCTGGCCCCCACCTATCTTTACTAATCTCATTTACTGCGGTAGCAAGCATGATAATTTCGTCAAATGCTTTTGCAGTAATAAAAATATTCTCAAATTTAGGGGGAGAATCAATATAATTAACCACATTTTTTGATGATATTTGAATAATTGATGAATTATTCTTTAGTTTTCTTGCATCTTCAAGTTGATCATAATTTTCAGATATATTGTGTAAAACACCTTGATTATTTTCTTTTAATCTTGGTGAATTTTTTGTTTTTTTAGAGTGTAATAATTCTTCAAGCGATTCTGAAATTTCAATCGAATTTTTTTTTGACATTCTTTTCCCTTAAATATAATGATGTTGCTTTATTTTTAATTTTTCGACATTTTTTTGATATTAAGGATAGCTTTTTTTAGCTCTTCTGCATATTTTAGAAATATTATTGATTTAGTTCACAAGGCTTATATCATGTCTTCCGTTCTTGAAATTATAAAAAATTTGGATTCTTCTGATGTAACTGAAAAAAAAAGAGCAATTTTTACTGCTGGTGAAAAAAAAATCGTCGAGGCTATTCCAACAATAATAAAACTCTTAAAATCGGATCCAGATCCAGTTGTGCGGAATTCCGCTGCACGTGCATTAGGGAAAATAAACAACGAAGAATATCATGATCAAGTATTTGAAGCTTTACTTGAAGCTTTAGATGATACTGATTATTATGTTAAAGCAAATGCTTGTTGGAGTTTAGGAAAATTGAAAGATCCTCGTTCAATTCCTAAATTAATAGAAATGGTCAATCCGAACCAAAGATTTTATTCAACTGTTGGAGATGGAAACACAAAGAATACAATTGCAGAAAGTGAAGCTTCTGAAAAATTACGTGAAGAAGGAGTTAAATTTTCAGATGTTATTGTTGGAGCGATTAAAGCTTTGGGAGAAATTAGAAATTTAAATGGTCTACCTGCTTTATTACGTGCTCTCGAAGATGATGAAGATGGAAATGTAAGGTGTGCTGCATGTCTTGCTATAGGTAAAATCGAAGCAAATGATGCAGTTCCAGCTTTGATTAACTTACTACAACGGGAAAAATATTGGTATGTTCGTCGGGATGCAATTAAAGCTTTAATAAAAATAAATGATCCAAGAGCTGCAGATGAATTACTAAAAAAAACCTCTGACATGTATGATGAAGTTAGGAAGTACGCAACGAAAGCATTGCTAAAACTAGGTAAAAAAGCTTCAACTCAAGTTTTTAAGATGTATCTTCAAAATCCAGAAGATAATGAAATTAAAAATTTTATAAAAACTAACTTTACTCAAGGAGATTTACAAGAAATTATTGAAAATTTAGAAGCACAAGAATCAGACCCTATAATTAAGGAGAAATACCACCAATTTCTTAATGCATTTTTCCCAAATTCCAATCCATAACTAATTTTTCTTATTTTTAATAAATTTGGAATTCTTCCATTTTTTTTTTAGAATATTTTCTTTAGGCTTCCTTTAAACGATATCCCTACAATGTTATAATCACAAGGAAATCTTCGAGAATCTCTCAAATGGATCTTTAAACGATTTTCACTAATTAAAAAATCTCGAAGAATTTCAAAATAAAAAAAAGATACAAAATAAATAAAATAAAATTATCATTAAGGGGATCTTTTCCAATGCAAGTTTTTCAACAAAATCATATTCAAGAACAAATTCAAAAATCCATTCAAAAAACCATTCAAAATAATTATTCACAACATTCTCGCAATCATTCACGAGTAGTTCCACGATTTAATAATTTGAAGCAGGAACCATCTCAAAATGAAAAATGTTGTGATAATCCTCAAATCACAACAGCTCAAGGTTTTTCTGTTTGTCAAAATTGTGGTATGGTCTTTGATAGAGTTTATGAAAACGCCCCACGAAGGGCATTCACACAAGAAGAATTAAAAAATAGAAAAATTACGGAACCAGTTTATTCCATAATCGGTCCTCGAACAGTAATTAGGGGAAAAATAGATTCTAAGGGTGCATTGCTAGAAGCAAAATATCAAGTGAAATATTCCCGACTTGGAAAGATACATCGTTCACTAACTTCAAGTTATGAAAGAAATCTTTGGATAGCACTACCTAATTTTCAAAGACTTCAAGAAAAATTAGGTTTGCCTGAAATGGTAATTCAAGATGCAATTAAAATATACCAAAATGCAGTTAAAGAAAAACTAACAATGGGTCGCTCAATTGATATTTTATTAGCCGCTTCAATTTTTGTTTCACTTAAAATTCATGGAATCCCCCGTGTAGTTGAAGAGATTATCAAGGTCGTCGATGTTAATAAGAAAAATGTTGTAAAATGTTATCGCCTTCTAATAATAAAGATCTTACCTAAGATGAATATAAGAGTATCTAATTTAGATCCTGTTCGTTATATAGAAAAATTCGGTGAAGATCTAGAATTACCTATGCGAATTCGTCAAGACGCGATGCGATTAGTTAGAAGAGCTAAAAAGAATGGACTTCTAATTGAAGGAAAAGATCCAAAAGGAATTGCAGCCGCAGCAATATATATCTCATCACATCTACATAAAAATCCAAGAACTCAGACAGATATAGCAAAACTCTCCCATATTACAGAAGTTACTTTAAGAGTAAGATGCCGAGACTTGCAGAAATACTGCAAAGTGCCAAAATTCCGTTAATAATAACAAAAAAATGTATTTATAAGAACGATTACAATATTTCATATAATTATTATGATCATCATATTCAAAAAAAAGTAAATTCAGAAAAAAACCAATCCTTAATTGGTGGCATACAACCAGCTTTTAAAAAATAAAACACCAAACAAAAAACCCCACGGAATAAAGCAAAGAAATCCCCCAATTCTTTGCTTATTCCACCTAATTAACCAATCAATTACAAATTATTTTTTTTCGCTGATTATCTTTGAAAGTAAACGATTTCTTCTTTCATTTGCGGGTAAATTTGCAAATCTATACTCTCTTTTTACGGATCTTTCACCGACTGAAATAATTCTTGGATAATTTTGATTATTGTCGGAAAATGAAAGATTTAAATGGGAATTATGTCAAAAATGAAGAAGTTGCTAGAACCTCTTAAAAAGATCAAAAATAATGAAAAAAAAGATATTTCTTAACTTAAAGCTGATTCTATTTCTTTTTCTTTTTGCAACATACTGCAAAGAAGATAATTAATACGACGACTGCAGCACCACCTGCAATATATACATAGAGATTTGGATATGGTAAAGGTAATAAGCTTTTCTCAAGTTTAAAGGTAGATACAACTCCATCAGTATCAACACTTCTTATATTCAATTTCAATAAATTTCCATCAGTTGAATATTCACGTTCTTCAAAATATTCATAGGAACTGCCATTATCCTCTAATTTAATAGTATAACCAGTTTCAGAAACGGTTCTAGTAAAAGTGATGTTAACAGCTGCATCGGCCATAATTTGAATTAGATCAAAAATACTATCCCAATCAGTTGCTGCAGATTCTAATCCTTTATCGCTATAAAAAATAACACTTGTTGAACCGAAAAATGATTTTATTCCCCAAAAAGCAATAGAAGTTCCTGTATAAAGTTCATCTTCCACTTCCATATGGTCACGATAATCAATCGCATCTTGACCTTCAAAAGATGAATCAACAGTCAGTGTGACATCTCCATCAGTGATATCATTAATCACGACATTAAAGCTGCCTTTAACTAATAATGTAGAATCTTCTTTTGATTCGATATAATAATAGAGTTTATCATTTTCTTTAAACCCCCATACTTCACCAGCTGCGGATATCGAAGGAATATTAAATAAAAGAATTCCAATGATTCCGAATCCAACCCATAACACAATTTTCTTCATATTTGAACCTTCTTATCAATAATAAATATTTGGTAAAGATAATCGTGTCTTTTACTTAAGTAAAAGAACGTGATTGATTTTTACATCAGACTATAAGAATAAAAATTTTTGCTTAACAAAAGAAATTTGTTGTAGAAAACAAAAAAAAATAAAGAGATTATGATGAATAAGTAAAGAAATTAAAATATATTAAAGAAAAAAATAAACTTATTTTTCTAATGCATCCTTCAAGGATTTTTCAAAGCGAAAACAAATTTCTTCTGTATCTTCATCTGAAATAATCAGCGGTGGTTTAATTTTAACGATATTACGCATCATTTCGCCGGATTTTTTCAAAATGGGCATGCTTTTACCAAACAGAATATTATTTTTTAAGGCAGATGAAAGAAACTTTGCAACAAGTTCGTTATTTGGTTCACGGGATTCAGGATCTTTAACAAATTCTACTCCAATAAAAAGTCCAGGTCCACGAACATCTCCAATTTGTGGATATTTTTCTTTTAATTCGTTTAAAAATTTTGATATTTTTGCGCCTTGTTTAGCTGCATTTTCTGGAATCTTATTTTTTTCTAAAATTTCAATGGTTATTAATGAAGCAGCCATTAAAGCGGGATTTGAAGAATATGTCGAATGTTCTTCAGCTTCAGAAAGCATCTTTAATTTTGGTTTAGCAAGAGTAATTCCTAATGGAAATCCACCAGCAGCACCTTTTGTTGCTGCCAAAATATCGGGAGAAACATCTTCATTTGCCAGATCTGAATAATATTCTGAAATCCACATCTTTCCAGAACGCCCAAAACCTGTTTGACATTCATCATATATGAGAACAATCTTATTTTTCTTGCAAATTTTCTTCAAACCAATGAGAAATTCAACTGGAGCAGGTATTTGCCCACCTGCGCCTTGATTAGGTTCAATCAACACAGCAGCAACACCACTTATATGATATTGTTCAATATGTTGTTTAACAAATTCCAAGCATTCTAATTTACAATCTGGATCCTTCTTTCCCCCTAATCCACCTTTGTATCCCCATGGACAGCGATAACAATAAGGAAAGAAGGTTTTTAACCAACGATCAATTCCAAAGGGTCGATATCGAATAGCTAATCCTAATTGTTGTGTTGCCCCAGTCAGCGCCAAGCTGGAACCATGATATCCACGAAAAAATGTAACTATTTGATCTCCACTTCTGCTGTTAACATAAGCCAATCGAATTGCAGCTTCGACAGCACCACCGCCACCTAAATTGTTTAAAGCAACGCGCCCATCTTTCAGTTGACCGGGAGCAATTGAAGCTAATTTATTTACAAGTTTTACTCTAATGGGTGTTAAATATCCATAACGAACATGATTACTGTATTGTGATTGAACCGCAACAGCGTAATTAACATCAGCAGGCGCATGACCTAAATTCAATGACCAAGCTTGGGAAGTACAATCTAATATGGGTTCTTCCCTATTTAAAAAGTGAAAATAGGCAGTTCCACCTGTTCCTGGCTCGGTAGTGCCTTTTACTATTTCATCTAAGAATGGAACTAAAGAATGTTTTTTTCTACAAGCAAGAATTTCATCTTCAGTTAGTGGTTCTAATATTAAATTTTCAATTTCTTTCTTTGATAACCATTTTGTATTGAACATCACATTACATCTCGTTTTTATTGACTAATTGTTATATTTTATATAAAAGATTTAATAATTCATTTAATTTTGCTTAAAAAAATTATAATCAGGAAATATGGAAAATTTTCCGAGTTTGGTTTGAAATTATCCTACGTGGTAAATGTTTGATTAAGAAATATTTTATTTTGGCATTTTTTCCTACAGGATAAAATAGTTTTGGATTTCGACTATGTAAAATCTTCCAAATTGCTTCAGCAACTACTTCAGGAGATGGCCCATGTAAAAGTCCATGATCCCGAGAATTTTTCACAGCTTTTGAAGCAGAATAATATTGTGAAGATTTTTTTGTTTGAAAATCTTGAGGTAAATCAGTTTTTATTTCAAAAGGAGCAACAACTATTGCCTTTATCCCAAAATTATGAATCTCATTCGCCAATCCAAATGTAAGGGCATTGACGGCAGCTTTAGATGCAGCATAAAAACTAGAAAATGGAACTGGCGATAAGCTTGCAATTGAAGAAACATTAATAATATACCCAAATTCCTGAGTGCGCATACTTGGTAAATATCCCCGAATTAAGGAAACTAAACCAAAAAAATTTAATTCAAAATACTCACGCACACGTTCCATGGGAATTTCTTCAACTGGTCCATTATGTGAGCAACCTGCATTATTAATGAGAATATCCACTTTTGGTAGTTTTTTAAGCAATGACTCAATTGATGAAGCTTGCGTTAAATCTAAAGAATAAAACTTTAGATTTGGAATATGAAGTTCTTGAGGGATCTTTTTAGGAAAGCGAGATGTTCCATATACTTCATATTTTTCAGGTGACTGTGCTAATTTTTTTGCGATTGCATTACCAATTCCACCAGATGCACCAGTTATTAATACTTTTAATGGAAATTGAATTTTATTTTTCTTTGCTCGATTAATTTTATCAGATTTCATCAAAATATCCTTTATTTATGTTGATTATTATATCTGGTAGAAGGTGATTCACGCAAATAACCGATTAAATAAGCAATTCCAATCACAGAAACTACTAATCTACCATAATTAATTAGAACATCTAGTTGGGAATTTTCACGAAGCAATATTGCTCCAGTTACAAGAACTAATACTACTGTGTAATATGAACCCGACATTACTCTAACATTATCACTTTTATAAATTTTTTGTTCAATAAAGAAATAGACACCAGCAAGCGCAAATCCATTCAAAGGAGCAATTAACCACCATGTATTAAGATTAAACACAACAACAATCAGAAAGTGGATGAAAGTTAAAATATACAATAAAAATACTACAAATAATCCATATACTTTTTGAGAGTTTTGCCAATATAGATACATAGCTAATGCAGCACAAAAGGATACCAATGCGAGATTCCGAATCCATAATGAATCAATACTTGATTCATGGTCTGAAAATAATAATACAGAACCATCATAAAGAACAATCAAAATAGTCCCTGCAATAGCAAAAGATTTCATTACATCTAAAATAAAATTAGAAAAAGTTACTCTTTTATAGGGGTTAACTAATTTACGTGGTTTTATTCGAGGAACTACCTTTGGGTGACCCCAAATTATAATGATAAATGGATAAGCAATAAAACTAAGGCTTATTCCTATTAATAAAGCATTTGGAATAAAAAATTCAAAAAAGTACAGAATTCCACTAAACAATAATCCAATCATTGAATCATTAAGAGAAGGGAAATAGTTTTGCTTAGTTAATCCATATTCTTGTCTTATAAAATACCAGCCTAAAATACCAAAAACACCTAAAATAATAATTCCCGTGATTAAAATCATTGGATATTGCTCAATCCAACCAAAAGAAATAAGGATCGATTGATAAATTAAAGCAGCTGCACCTATGGAGACCGCAATTAAAGGAACTAATCGACTAATTCGATCTAAATAGGTTGATTGCATCCCAATCATATCCATGAAAAAAAGAAGAAGTAATTCTCCAATTGCTAAAAAAATGATAATAGTTAAAGTGGACAAAGTTGAGTTCACAGGAAAAAAGTACAAACTATGAATTAAAAAATAAGGAAGATAACCCACAAGGCCAAGATAAAAATAAATTTTCATTAAAAAATCGAAAACCTTATCTAATGGTTCTTTTTTTGAATTAGAAGGTAGATCTTCTATTGGATTATTCATATTTACTCAATTATTCACAATTTTTAAAATATTTAATTGAAATTTTGTCGCATAAATGAAGGAAGCATAAGATTAAAGATTTTCAACATATCTCGATTTTTTGCAGGTTCTGTAATAATTGTTCCAATTAAAATTGATTTCATTAAATGTTCTTTAGATAATGGCCCACTGGTAAATATTGTAGTCTCTGGACTCCAAACCATCAAATAATGAACATTTGGATTATTAATCACATCGATAGTTGATGCATTTTTTAGTTTATCATAAATTGATTGATAGTTTTTAGGCCATAATCTGCGATCATTTACCACAATTTGCATCTTTATTCCAGAATTTGATCGATCTTGCAATAAAATAGCATATTCTTCTGAAATATAAGGAGCAACGATTTTAAGTTCTGAACCACTCGAAATAATCTCAGCAATATGGTTGTTCATTTCTAATTCATTATCTGACATACCAGTTGCAAATATCTTGATAGCACCAACTAAATTTATTAATCTGTTTTCTAAATCTTCGACTTTCTTTTTTAATCGAATATTTTCCGCTTTTATTAAGGACATAGTGTTTCATAAATCTCCTATTTTAAATTATTGATATTAATAAATAAAAATTCATTTAAGATACTTAATACTACTATGATATTAGTTGATATAAATAATTGCTCAAAATTGTTAAGTGCAATAAATTTGATATAACTGATCAATCTCTTGGCGAAGTTGAATTTCTCTGATTTGCAAGTTTAATAATTCGAGAGCCTTTTTAAAATTCAATGCAATAGTTTTATAGTCAATATCTGAAAACCTTTCCATTTCATCACGCCTAATTTGAAAATCTTTCAATCCATTTTTAATTTGAATCTCTAATTCTTGGATGGTATCAATTAATATTTGAGATTGGGTTTCATTGTATTTTCTCATTTTTCTAAGGTTCTTCATTATTGAGACAAATGTAGATTCCCATAAAGCATAACGATTTTCATATGCACGACCAAGTTGAATAAAAAAGATTTCTAAATCTCGCCATAAATTTCCAGTTGGACGCTCATTATCAGGAACAGAATCTTTTTCACGCAAAGGAGAATCTTTGAGATGAAGTTTTTTAATTTGACTAATTTCAAGTTCATCTAATTTTGGCTCCGAAAGAACGGTTATTTTGCTTTTCAATTGTGGAGCTCCATCGGTATCAATGGTATGTAAAAGATCTTTTAATTCTTCCTTTTGTTTCTGTTCTTCAATCTGCTTTTTAATGTTGGAAGATTGTTTTCCATTATGATCAATTGACGATTCAGGGGGCTGATCAGACATCTTCTGTAACAATTATGAATTTCTTAACATATATTTGTTCTTATCTTTAATTAACGCTCAACTCGATTATTTAATTCGAGATGGATCAAATTTGTATACGAATTTCCAATTATTTTTTAATAAATTATTTAGTTTCCTAATCTTTGGAACAATTGATGAAAAGGATGATAGTTCATGGCTGTCACTTCCAATTACCATGGGGATATCTTCCATTCGAAAATGTGCAAGTAATGATTCTTTTGGAAAACTATCTTGCCATTGATATCTGTATCCGCTGAGATTTATCTCCATAAAGGTTTTTGTTTTGTCGCATAACCAGGCAATGTCGAATAGATAACGTCTATAGTTATTTTGGATTTCCTTTGATAACGTTGAAAATGAGACGAAACGAAAAATAACGTCAGGATGTGCAATAATATCAAAACGTTTAGAGTCAATCATCTCTTGAATCAATTTAAAATATCGATCAATTAAAGATTTAAACTGAACTTGGTTCTGAATTAACGGTTGAACGTTTTTTTTAACTGTTATTGCACGAAACAGATCAATTTCATGAACGCTTCCTGTTATATAATCAAATTGTGAATAATAATCATCCAAAAATTCCCAAATACGATCTTGAATACTAGGGTGATAACTTACTTCCAATCCTAAGGAAAAATGTTGAAACTCGCTTTTTAAATCGTCAAATTCTTCCAAATAGTTATCTATTGTGTTAAGATTTAACTTCCAAGAACCTAAATCAGCATATTTTGGAGGATGATGAATGTAATAACCAGTTTCAAAATGATCAGTAAAGCCAATATGAATTTTATATCGTTCAGATAGATTAAGCCATTCATGTGCAGTAGGACCGTTTAAATTATCTTGGCTCCAATTAGTATGAATATGCAAATCATGATCCCATTGAGGTGTTAATGATTCAAATAAACGAAATGGACGATGAGAAATTTTATTTGTTGGTGTCATAATTATCAACTTCTTTTAAGAAATAATCTAAATTTGCATATTTATGAATTTTTTCTGCTAGAACGGAGCCTATTTGATGGATTTTTTTCAGATCTTCAGGTGAAGCATTGAAAAGAGCACGTAGAGTTCTAAATTCGCGCAGTAAATCTTGTGCTCGCGTTAAATTAATCCCAGGAATTCCTGCAACAATTTGCTCTAATTGTTTATCCAATTGTTCAGGTATTTTTTTAAATCGAATAGAAAAAGATTTCGAATTACTTTTTTGTTCTTTAAGGGCAAGAGCCCGAATCATTTCGGCCGAATCATGAGCATCTTGAGTTTGAATAAGAAAAACTTGAAATTTTAACATTATACTGGTTAAGGTGCCCAAGATTGCAGCTCGATTAATACTTATAATTTTGTGATAATTCCCTTCTAAAAGAAGAATGGGATGACTGAATTGATTACGAAGACGACGAAGTTCGTCAAATAATCGCCCATCTTTAATTGAATCAACAAAATCTTGAATAGATTTACGTTCAATACCACAACGTTGAGAAACAATATAATCACCAACTAGTAGTGTTTGTAAATCAATGGTTACATTCATTTCTGATAAAATTCGTGTGATAGGCGATGCAGTTTCACGCGAATCTACTAATATATATGGACTTGTTCCTTGTTTTTTTAAGGAAAAATCTGTAATTTTAGAATGAATAATTGTGTCTGAATCAGAAATATCAACTGACTCATTTTCTTTTAAGTGATTTAATGTATGATTTTCATCAAGATGTATTGATTGAGTTGTTATTAAAGATGAAGGATCTTCCGAATGTTTTATGCTGTCATTAGATTTAGTCGAATCTTGAAGATCATGCAATTCTGGTGGATTTTGTATGTATTTTAATAGGTTATTCTCTTGCTTTGACTTTGAGTTTTTAAATTTCTTTGAATCTTGCCCTGGATTACTAGAAAATTTATTCATTTCATATTGAAGATCCTTTAGAATTCTTTTCATTTCTTTCTCTCTATGTCGTTCTGCCCAGTAATAAGCATCTTCTCTTGTTCCTGTGGTTTTTAGAATGATTACCTTTCCTGAAGAATTACGACCCGTCCTTCCACGACGTTGAATTGATCTAATTTCACTTGGAATTACGTCAAAAAAGATCACAACATCACATTCTGCAATATCGAGTCCTTCTTCAGCCACTGAAGTTGCAACTAAAATATTATAAATACCTGTTTTAAAATCTTGAAGAATTTGCTTTTGTTCTTTTTGAGTTAAACCTTTTTCTTTTCCCTTATTTTGTTGTCCAACAAATCTCATAGCTCGAAAGAGTGGTACTTCATTGATTTTTTCAACTAGAATTTTTACTGTATCACGAAATTGACAAAATATTAAAATTCGAGAATTATCACTTGATTTGAATTGTTCATGCAATAAGGACATAAGAATTTTAAATTTGGGATGAAAAATCTTCTGTTCTTCTAATTCTTGTGCATGTTGTATAATTTTATTCATCGATTCTGAAGAAAATAATTCTCGAAGAGAGACACCACCTTTACCTGCTTGCACCTTTTGCATGTTTTTTTCTAAATATGTTGTTAAAGCAGCTAAACCTTGAGCTTCAATCAATTCCTTCATGTGAGATACTCTTATTGCATTCGATAGTAATTTTTTACAATAAAGTAATCGGGGTAATTCACCTTGATTGTGATTTCGAATAATTAGAAGGTCGAGCTCTTTACCAGCACTCAGAAGATCTTTTCGATTTACCTTTGATATATCTCGGGACTTAATCAAACTATTTTTTTTTAATTCGGATAAAATTTGCTTTTCCAGTTGATTAAGCGTCTCTAATATTTCCTTTAGTTCATCAGGCAGTTGTACTTCAATCCATTCTGTAGAAACATTTTGAATGTAAGGTTTTACATCAGAATCTGATTCTGTCCGTATTTCTACAGTATTTAGATACAAATTTTGCATAACTTCCATTATTTTCTCTCGATTCTTACCTGGTGATGCGGTCATAGCTAATGTTTTTCGATTTGAAACAAATTTATCTTGCCAATATTTTTTTGCAATAAAAGTATAGGCATAATCCCCGACAGCGCGGTGAGCTTCATCAAATATTATTAAAGAAACATTTTTGAATGAAAATCTTCCTGAAATTAGATCATTCTGCACAATTTGTGGAGTTAAGAATAATGCACGTATTGAAGACATTTGATATAATAAAGCTCGTTTTTCAGGTGTTATCGATCCAGTAATAAGAGGGAGTTGTTCCGGCTCAAAAATGGTCAAATCACAAAATGTTTGCTGATGTTGTTCAACTAACGGGCGTGTTGGTGCCAAAAATACAATTTTCGCATTAGGATCCTTCCATTGATGCACAGCCAATAATAAAGCAATAATGGTCTTCCCCAATCCTGTTGGAATCACAACCAAACAATTGTTACGGGCACATGTAGCAAAAATTGCTTGCTGATATTTCCGTTTAATTACCTTATTTGGTTTTAATAAAGGATGATTCACATATTGAATATTTGATGATGGTATTGGAGCGACCAAGATTATGACCCTAATATCACTAATTGTTCACCCTTTTAATTTGATAGGGCGATAATGCTTTTTTAAAAAAATATAAATACTGCATTAACCAACGGTATTGTATTAACCTCATCGAATAAAAATTTAGAATAATAGATGATCGGTTAATTCATGATATTCTCAAAAAGGAGGATTAAATGGAATGGCGAAAAAAACAACAAAAAAGAAGAAAAATCCAAATACTAAGCCAAAAACGACTACAAAAAAAAATATTAAAAATAGAACTAAACCAGCGGCTAAATCAAAAGGAAAAAGCAAACGAACATCTGCAAAACAATCAAAAACATTCATCTCAAAAGCACCAATACGTAGATTAATGCGTGAAGAAGGTGCAAGATTGGTTAGTGATGACGCTTTAGCTATCTTGATTAAAACTTTGGAAAAGCATGCAGTTGAAACCACCAAAAAAGCAATTGAAATCGTAAAAGATGATCGAAGGAAACGAATTACAGCCAAAGATATCACTTGGGCAACTCGAGCATAGAATTCAATCATTAAATTAACTCAGTCCGATTCAACAAGAACTACAAGCACTTGGTTGATAATATTTCACTTTTTTTTCTTTATTGATTTACAAATGTTACAAAAAATTCTATTATTTTCGTTTATTTTCTAAATAAGTGATTAATTTATGCAAATTCGCAATTTTTCAATGGAATACTATCATCAAGTATATCAATTGTGGGAATTAGGAAATTTATCGCTCGGAATTTCCGACACACCTGAACAGATTCAACGTTTTGCAACCAAAAATCCCGATTTATTCTTAATTGGGCTCATTAATAATCGTGTTATTGGTGTAGTTATGGGTGCATTTGATGGTAGAAGGGGTTATGTTCATCACTTAGCAGTACATCCTGATTTTCAGAAACAAGGTATTGGAACGACTTTGATGAAGGAATTAATGACTCAGTTTCAAGCCCAACATGTTGAGAAGGTTCATTTATTTGTTGAACGTTCAAATGCAGATGTAATTGCTTTCTATGAAAAATTAGGATGGTTTATTCGACATGATCTGGAAATGATGAGCATTATTGTAGTTACATCTTGATAATCTTTCTCAATAAATTCTGTATTTATTACAAAAGCATAATCTTTTCAACTTTAAACGTAAAAAATATTTATGAAGGTAAGGTGCGCTTGGTGTGGCAAAATTATTCAAGAAGATTTATCCAATCCAGATTACGCTCAAATTTCTCATGGAATCTGCCAAGAATGCATCTATAATTTAGAATATCACAAAATTCCTTTGCAAGATTTAATTGATTCATTACAACCTCCCATTTTTATTATAAATGCTGAAGGAAAGATTGAAACTGCAAATAAAACAGCACAAATTGAAATTAATAAACCAATTTCAAAGATTGAAGGAATGCTAGGAGGAGATGTAATTGAATGTGCATATGCAACCTTACCAGGTGGTTGTGGAAAAACAGAGCATTGTACTGGTTGTGGTATTCGCAAT
This sequence comes from Candidatus Harpocratesius repetitus, assembly GCA_021498095.1. Taxonomy (GTDB): domain Archaea; phylum Asgardarchaeota; class Lokiarchaeia; order Sigyniarchaeales; family Promethearchaeaceae; genus Harpocratesius; species Harpocratesius repetitus. The sequence goes on from JAIZWK010000001.1 coordinate 3,839,592, forward strand.
ACTGTAAATTATACATTTTCAACTGGAAAAGCTAAGCACGATGTAAAAGTTTACCAGTATCTTCAAACACCAAATGGTCAAAAGCGCGTTGAATTGACACTCAATACGGAAAAAGTAGGAAATTTAGTTTATTTACGGATTGATGGTCTATCTAAAATAGAATATGAATAAAATATTTTAAAATTAATATAATAACTTAGTCGATCTTTATCATAATTGATCATAACTAACTATCTAATTCAAGATAATAAACTAAACACATAACAAAGAGCGTAAATAAAGAATAAGAAAAAGCCTCAAAGAATGAATAAAAAGAAATAAAATTATGGGCCGACCCTGGATTGAACAGGGGACCTCCGCGATGTGAACGCGGCGTTTTAATGTCTTGCTGAATAATTCAACAAAATATAACCACTAAACCATCGGCCCAATATTTTGATTAATAATAATTCGATATATTAAAAAAAACTTAGTAATTTTCATTTACCAGCCATGAGACCGGGATCATCTGATAAGAACCATCAGGCATGCTACGACGGATTGTAATTGGTAGGACCTTCTTATCGAGTTCATAAGCGGCAATTTCAATTGGATCGGTTAATTCTGGAGGGATTTCTGTAAATGGACTTGCTTGGAAGCTGATCTGGAGCGCCCGAGCACCAATAATACGGGATCTTTCGTATCTGGTTATGAAAATGCTTCCTATTTTAATTTTTCGTTCCGCTTCTATATATTCCTCATATCTTTTTAAAGTTCGACTCACGGTATATCATCCAAAATGTAGTAAGCAAATTAATCCGCCATATAAAAAAAATTTTTTGATTCTGGTGCATTTTTACTATTCAATTCCCTTTCAAAAAGAGAAAAGTGGGAATTGATTACTGCACCATGAAATTATTTTAGGTGGGAAGCTTTAGATTTTTATGGAATGGACTCGGAAAAAAATCCTTATGACAATTCTTTTTGTAGCGATTCTGATTTTATCTGTTGTTGTAATGTATTTTGTTATTGTGGATGAAACCTTTTTATTTCGAATTATCAGGGAATATTTTATTTTACCTTTATTACGAATTGGTCCTTGGGCTGCAATTGTCTTTTTGTTTCTAATGGTAATGCAAAGTTTAATTGCTCCAATTCCTTCAGAATTGATTTTATTGTCAGGTGCCATGATTTTTGGATTCTTATGGGGAACTGTTTTGGGTGTTATTGGCTCTATATTGAGTGGAACAATTACGTATTATGTATCCAAGCAAGGAGGAAGGACTTTACTTGAAGCAGCAGGGGAAAAAATGTCAATGGCACAAAGAATGATAGTTATCATGGATGAATGGATTGAAAAATGGGGTATTTGGGCAATTATTGTAGGTCGTGCTGTGCCTGTTATTATGTTTGATCCAGTGTCTTATGCTGCTGGTATATCGAATATTAAAGCAAAACCTTATACAATAGCCACTGCAATTGGATCAATCCCAAGAGCTTTATTTTTCTCATTTTTAGGTATGAATTTACTCGGAGGGCATAACCCAAGTTATATAGCTCAACTTTCTCAAGCTGAAATTACTTCTGCATCAAGCCAATTTAACACAATTTTCTTTGTAATTTTTGGAGTACTGGTTGCTATGCTTGTGTTTGCCAATATTTTGTCTTATATGCGTGAACGGGCAAAGAATAAAGAGATTGAAACTCAACCTAAAGATGAAGAAAACAATCCTCATCTGTTAGTTGAAAATTATAGAAAGACCAACCAAACAAAAGAAGAAATTAAATAATGATTAAATGAAAAGAGAAAATAAATCTATTGAAAAAATAAATCTATTGATAAAATGAAAAATCTTAAACAACCTATTCCATATGGACAATATCCATCTGAAGAAATTCGATTGAAAAATGGAAAAAAAGCAATTATTCGGTTATTTAAAAAAGCAGATTTAGAAGGAATATGGAAAAATTTTAACGATGTTGTAGAAGAAGGAATTTATTTACCAGTATATACACCTGTAAAAACAGAATGGGAGCGAATTTCATGGTATCATGATATTCGAGATGAAGGAAATATATGTGTAGTAGCGGAGAACCCATCAGAGTCTGCTCCGAAAAATATCATAGGTCAATTAACGATTGAACATATCCCATGGGAAGCTGCAGCGCATGTTGGTCAATTAGGCATTATTGTCCAAAATCAATATCGAAATCAAGGAATAGGCTATAAATTAATTCAATATGCTGCAAAATTAGCCCGACTAATTGGAAAACAAAAACTCATTCTTAGTACATTTACTTCCAACAAAATGGCAATTCATCTTTATAATAAATGCGGATTTCAGTCAGTAGGAATTTATCGTCATCAGTATTTTGTTAATGACAGATTTCAAGATGAATTGATGATGGAATGGTTTCTTGACTAAAATCTAATTTTCAACCTTTTTTTTCAATCTTTTATAAATTTCTCTTCAACTTTTCCGAAAGTATTCTGGTTCTATTGGTAAATGATTTGCTAAGGAAAGAAATGTTTCATCCACACCCTCACCAGTCATACTACTCGTAAGGATTAATTTTTCTAAATGATATTTCTGAATTAAGTCTTGATATGTTGCAATCTCAACTTCATCTCCTACTAAATCTTTTTTCATCCCAATCAGATATATAGGAATATTTGGTACCACTTCACGGATGATTTCCACCCACTCTTCAAGATTGATATAAGTGCTCATTCGAGTAAGATCGAAACATACGGCCCCAGCATTCGAACCTCGTACATAATTTTGAACTACAAATCGAAATCTCTCTTCCCCACCGAGATCCCAAACTTGCAAAGTGACATCTCTTCCATCTGAGGTTTTCAATGTTTTAACTGCATGATTTACACCAATTGTCATTATCATGTCAGGATTAAACATACCTGTAACAAATCGCTCAACAAATGTTGTCTTACCTACGCCGCCTTCCCCTGCAAAAAAGACTTTCATGACAGGGATTTGGGAAGTGTTGTCAATTATTTCTTCTTCTTCATCGGTAGGGCCCATCTTTTTTATCCTCAGTTGGAATATCAATGGAGTGTCAATGCTACAATCAAGGAGTAGTGGATAAATATTGCTTCAGTATCGATCTTGATTTTAACATTGATTGTATATTAAAGTATGAGAGTAAGTCCTATAAAAATTCTGTGAATAAATTAATGTTTAATTAAAAAAAGAGAAATGGAGCATAATAAGAAGAAAAAAAGAGATCTTACAAGGTTATTATCAATAAAATAAATTGCGAATTATGTATCTTGGTTTTTTGGATTATGTGGAAAAGCTTATTTTCTTTCTCCAAGCAAGGATAATTATGGAAATTCAGAAGATTCAGAAGATTCCAGAAAAAGTATACTTCCAAGGAATCACAGTTTTGATAATTTTTGTAGTTTTTTATCAGATGGTATCTGATTTAGTTGAAGGAATTTATACATTGGATTTATTGAACACAAAATTGGATGCCAAAGCGGCAGGAATGCTCTTTTTTCTTACAGGAGCGCTACTTTGGCTCATTCCTAAGCGAAATCAACATTGGTGGATTCGAGGAATCTTGGGAATAATGATGATCTCGCGTGTTGTTGAACCTTTTATGGATCCAACAGGAAAAATTGTTAGCGCAGGAATAGCAGTGGGATGTTTTTGGCTCGGATTTCCCCTTTACATTAGTTTAATTTATAATGAGTATACTTATATGTTCATGAATGATGGAGCAAAAGGAATAATAAAAACACAAAACGGAAAAGAAACAAAGAAGGAAACAGAAAAATGGCAAAAAACACCAGACAACCTGACAGCAGAAATTCTTACGTTTGCTTTAGCAGGTGCTTCTTTATTTATAATCTCATTTAAAACTTGGGGTGCAACATTAGATCTTTCTGTAATTAGATTTGGACAAATAATTGGATTTCTCATGGTTATTGGGGGAATCTATTTCATAACAATAACAACAACTGCACCAAAAATGATGGAAAGGAATCTTTCATCTCAAAAAATCACAATTTTATCGATGTTAATAATGCTTAGTTATTTTGCACTTAACAGCCCAGGTATATTTACACGATGGAGTGAAGCAAATTATACAGCAGTAATAACACTTATATGCATAAGTATTGTAAGCTTTCTTATCATACTTTTATGGTCCCCTTCTAGCCTTTTTAACATGCCGAAATGGATGGTGTTTGCGGGGAATTGTGTATTTTTTATATTTTTGATTTTGGGAATATTATCAAATCAGACCAGCTTCATTGCTAATGTAAATGCATCCCCAGTTATAGTTCAACCATCGACCTTTCTTCAAAAATTCTGGATCTATCTTGCTTGCATATTGACATTTTTTCTTTACACAGGGTTACTTCAAATTTTATCAAAACCTATAGTGAAAAAAGAAAAAGAAAAGCAGAATTATGGAATTTGGCTAATAAACGGCTTTCTATTCGTTTTATGGATATTCATTTTTATTTTTACTAATGTTTGGGGATATGTCAAACCTGTAAGTCTTTGGTTTCGCGGTTTATTTTGGTTACCATTTGTATATATTGGAGTGATATTTCTAGCGATTCTGAGCTTCTCAATGCTTAGAAATCTGAAAAAATCAAAAAAAATTGATTCAAAGAAAATATTTATACAAAATTCCAATTTTTGGGGTATCAAAAAGAATTTAAAATTGGCACTCTCTGCAGTATTCTTGATTCTTCTCCTAACCAATGGAATAAGAGCATTCAGCACAGAAAGTCATCCAATAATAGGAAATAACACAGACAATCCTCTGGATTCAATCACTTCTCTGCGAATCCTTACCTATAACGTGCAGCAAGGGGCAAATGTATCAGGAGATAAGAATTTTGAACAACAATTAGCACTAATTCAAGAAATTAATCCTGATTTGATTGGATTACAAGAATCTGATACACCGAAAATAAATACTGGAAATAGTGATTTGGTTAGATACTTTGCAGATAGTCTCAATTATTACGTATATTATGGCCCAAAAACGGTTATGCAAACATATGGAGTTGCAATTCTTTCCCGATATCCTATCCAAAATTTCTATTCGATATATACATACGGTGATGAAGATGAAATTGGAAGTCTCTTCGCTGAAGTGCTAGTTGGAAATAAAACATTAAATGTAATGGTTAATCATCCAGCAGGTTCAGCTGATGCAAAAGCCGCTCACACAGAAATGATGCTAGATCAAGTTAGTGGTTTGACGAATGTGATATTAATGGGAGATTTTAATTGGCGTGAGGATAGTATGTATTATTCTTCTGTAACTGCAGTTTATCAAGATTCTTGGCGCACAAAATGGCCGACAGGAATTGATAACAAAGGGATTTCAATGCAATCAACAATTGATCATATCTTTCTCTCACCAACATTCATAGTCGAAAGTGCTCACTATATTCCCAGCCCGCAATCACAGACCGATCACCCTGCTTATTGGATAGAAATTTCATGGTAATATGGGTTATATATGTTAACAGGATATTATCGTTTTTTTTGATTTTTTTTCATTATTTATTATTTCTTCGAATTTCGTGCACCATTAATTTCAGGTAATAAAAATGGAAAATTTTCCAGTAATAATGCGACAATTTGCTCTACAACTTCAGAATTGTTAAAATATTCAGGGGGGTGAGAAGTAAATTTAAGTTCAAAATGAACTAAAAAGCGTGAAAGCGCGCTCTGCAAGATTTTAGAACCAGTATTGGTAACAATTACAGCGGAATAATATTTGCCAACTGATCTAAACATTGATACATCATCCGACATTATAAGATTGATAGAACTTTTAGCTAAAAAAATACTGGTGAAAATTTGATTTACCGTATTCAACAAAGCAGGGAGATTTTTATCAATCGAATTGTTTTTCTCATAAATATTTTGAAATTTTGATCGAAAAATAATATTACCGTTGGTATCAGAAATCATAAACATGAATAAATTGGATGGAACTTGATAAAAATGATGAATATCAATTATGTAAACTGCAAGAATCATAATAAAACCAACAATTGGAAGAGCTTTTCCTAATTCAAAGACTGCATCTTGAAAATTGCTAAAAACAGAATAATACCAGAAAATATCAGCCAATAATAAAGTACTATATCCAATTGCAATAATTACAAACGTACAAACCAAATAAAGAGCAGTTTTTTTCCGAGAACGAATAAAATTTTTGAAATAAAAAGGAACTGCAATACCAACATTGACAATCACACCTAAAATATTATATGAAAAATCGGCAATAAACCAAAAAAAATGAACTGCTTGTTCTGAAGCAGGTAAAAAAATAATAAAAATTAAGGAGACTTGCTGAACAATTAATAAAATAAATGTAATTACGAATAATGTAAAATTTCGATTCACTGTACGCAAACTTTCAAGAAATAGATATATAAAAAATAAAGATAAACCAAAAAACATCAATTCCAGTGCAATTAATTTGCCTGAAGGAATTGATGGAAAACTAAAATTAAGAATCAAGCTAATAAATGCTCCTATAAACATTGCCGCAAATGAAAATGGAAAAAAGGGAACATGATGTTTCGTTTTAATAGCTTTAAGTATGAAAAGGATTAATAGTACCCCTAAAAAAAAACTCAACAGTATATTTATTATAATTTCATCCATGATTTTTCCAACTAAATTAAATGTGTAATTAAGTAATGAAGTTACTAAGTATGATTTATATTAAATTCTCAAATATTTCTTAAATTCTAATTAGAATTAAAAACTTAAAAGTGATAAGTATCTTTAATTAAAAAAAGTAATTTAAAAAAAAATTCTATTCGAATTCAATGGTTGAAGGAGGTTTATTAGAGATGTCATATACTACTCGATTAAATCCCCGTACTTCATTGATAATTCGAGAACTGATTCGTTCCAATACGTTCCAGTCAATTTTAGCAAAATTAGCAGTCATTGCATCAATAGATTCAACAATTCTCACTGCACAAATATTTTCAAAGGTACGAAAATCCCCCATGACACCAACTGATTTTACAGGGAGATAAACGGCAAAAGCTTGCCAAATTTGATTATACAAACCCGCTTTCTTTATTTCTTCAATGACTATGGCATCAGCTTCCCGCAATATATCCAATTTTTCCTTCGTAATATCACCAATGCACCGTACTGCCAATCCCGGTCCAGGAAATGGATGACGTTGGATTAATTCGGAAGGTAAGCCCAATTCTTGGCCTAACTTTCGCACTTCATCCTTGTATAAATCCCGTAACGGCTCTATTATTTTTAATTTCATGTTTTCTGGTAAAGTTAAATTATGATGAGACTTAATTTTGCTTGAACTTTTACCTCCAGTTCCGGCTTGTGATTCGACTCGATCGGGATAAATTGTACCTTGAGCTAAAAATTCCACATTTGGATATTTTTCTTCCAATTCTCTGGCTTTTTTTTCAAATACTTCGATAAATGTGTGACCAATAATCTTTCGTTTCTGTTCAGGGTCAGTTACTTTATTCAATCGTTCAAGAAATAAATCAGAAGCATCCACCAGATGAAAATTTGAAAAATGCAAACGATCACGAAACCATTCGCAGACCTGTTCCACTTCATTTTTTCGAAGCAGTCCATTATTTACGAAAATTAAATGCACTTGATCTTGAATTGCTTTTTTTAATAATATCGAAACAACTGAAGAATCTACCCCTCCAGAAAGGCCTAAAATTACGCTTTTATCTTGAACAACAGAACGAATTTCTTTAACAGATTTTTCAATCCAATGTTCCACCTTCCAAGACTGAGACGCATGGCAGATGTTAAATAAGAAATTCTGAAACATCTTTGATCCGTTTTCAGTATGATGAACTTCAGCGTGAAATTGAAAAGTAAAAATATTTTGAACAGGATCACCCATAGCAGCAATAGGACAAGTTTCTGTTGAGCCAAATACTTCAAAACCAGGTGGTAATTTTACAACTTGGTCACCGTGAGACATCCATACAGTTTCATTGTGAGAAAGATCAGAAAAAATTAAATCGTTACGAGATAGAGAGAGAATTGCTTTTCCAAATTCTTTTTCTTCCCTCGCTTCAACTAAACCTCCATATTTTTGAGCGATAAGATGATGACCGTAACAAAGACCCAATAATGGAATTTGATTCTCACGAATATATTCCCATACAGAATCATTCGGTTTGGGAGCATTTTGTTCATAAACTGATGATGGCCCCCCTGAAAAAATAATACCAATAGGTTGAAGAACTTCAAGTTTTTCTCTTGTAATATTGTAAGGAACGATTTCAGAGTAAACACCGAGATCTCGGACTCTACGGGCAATTAAGTGAGCAAGTTGTGAGCCAAAATCAAAAACAATTACTGTATCCATGTACAGAACTATACGATATACTTGAAAAATTTTCTTATTAATATTAGTAATGTTTAGAACAAAACACAAAATGCAATTAAATACATATTTTATGATTAAAATATATATTATTTCTAAATAAAAAGGATATTTCATTCAAAAAATGATGTAAAATAAAAAATTTTTTTTTAAATATATATTTGAGATAAGATTTAGCATGTTTTTCCGAGATCTTCCAAAAAAGAAAGAAAAAGAATTAAAAAATATATATTTAATTTAAAAAATATATATTCAATAGAAAACTTATCAACAGCAAAAAAATTTTTGATCAAGTTTGAACATAATGTTATCTCGTAATTGATCATAATTATATACTTCAACACATAAATTAATTTATGCTTAAAAAAACGTTTCCAAAAAAAGGAAAAGATTACTCTGAATTAAAATCAGATAAGTATGTCCAACGATGGTTAGAGAATATATCTTCAAAAACACATAATCAGAAATTAGCAGTTTTTCAAAAATTTCTTAATTTTGTTGAGAAAAGTCCAGAAGAATTAATTTTGGAGCATTCTAAAGATTTAACTGAGATAGATCCAATTAAACGTTCAAATATCGCTAAAAGGCAATTGAACGCATATTTTCAATTTTTAAAAGGCGAACATAATTCTTTGAATTCAAAAATGAATTCAAAGCCGATTTCTCATAACTCTGCTCGAATCAAAGTATATTCGATGATTTTAGGTTTCTATGCAAGAAATCATGTAAAAATTCAATTTGATCGAGGAGAAATACCTGCTGAAGAAAAAAAGGGAATTACTGATAAGGTTTGGCGAAATGGTAAAGATTCTGAACGTATTAGTAATGAAGACAAAAAGGATTGGCTGAAAAAGATTTATAATCAATTTTCTACAGCAAAAAATAAAGCTATCTTTTTATGTATGAAAAGCTCAGGACTAGATCCTGTAGATCTTTTTAATTTAACTATATCAGATTATCATAAAGGATATTTTAAGAAATATAGCATATGTTATGTAGAAGGAAATCGCTCTAAAACTAAAGAAACATTCCAAACTTTCTTCGATAGTGAAGCTTGCGATGCACTTTACACTTATATGAAAGAAAGAAAAAGACGGGGAGAAAATTTGCAACAAAATTCATGGCTTTTTGTTGTAGATAAAAAAAATAAAAATGGGGAATATCGAAAAATGTTTTATACTCGATTTGCTATCGATCTCAAAGCAGTTTGTGAAATTCTTGAGCTGAAAAACATAACAACAAAACGAATTCGTGCGTGGTTTGATTCTAATGTAAAGAAAGGGCTTGATGCAGAGCTTCTAACCGTTTCTGAACGAATGATGGGTCATAAGACTGATATAACTGCCAAATATCAGCAAATACTCAAAGATACTGAAGAATTCGCAAAATTCTATAAGGATGAAATAGAACCGAAACTTTTAATACTCGGACGGTCTGAATACGTGAAGAAAATAAATGAAGACATTGAATCATTGCAAAATACAATTCAGTTACAAGCTGAAAAAATAACAAAGATTGAAGCTGAAAATAAAGAAATGAAGAAAATATTAGAAGACCGTTTGCAAAAATCAGAGAAAAACATGCAAAAGATGATGAAAATTATCGAAAATTTACAGAAAGATATGAAAAAGCAAATTTTATCTTAATTCATTAAGAAAAATTCTTATTTTTTTATTAGATTTTATTTCATCGTTAACAATTGCCTTCAGGTCAGCGAGAGCATAATAAAATTTTTCGAGTAAACTGTCATGATCATGAACTTGAGTATTTGTTTGCGTGTCGAGTGCCATAAAAAAAAAAATATTTTGCACGGTTAAAGTCTCATATTAAACAGTTAATAAACCAAAATCACAATTTCTATGCTTAGATTTCACTCTACTTATTCTTACTTAAACCAAATTTATTCTTACTTAATCATATCTAATCTTACTTATTCTTACTTAATAAATTAAAACACTATTTTATCTCGTTCACCAACTGCCTTTTGATGAAATTTTCTGCCAAATTGCTAAAATAGTTGAAAAAAAGTAGGTGTTAATGTTTTGAAAAATTTATTTAGATATTTTGCAAAAATGTAAAACCTTCAAATGCAGAAATAAATTCGTCAAAATTCTAAAGCAAATTTACGGATTCGCTTTAAGCGAATTAATACTCTGCAGAATCGTATCTATCGTGAAGTAAATTAACTGTAACTTTAAATAGATGTGTTTCATTATTATTAGTGACATATCATGACAAAGCACTGTCATATTTTATTGCAAGATGATGATGTTGATTACTGCAAAAAGCATCATATTAGAATATCACCATTAGCTGCTGAATTATTTTCAGAACGTATCAAAGAATTACGACGAAAAATAGATTCATAAATTACACTCCAACAGGAGAAGAAAATGAATATATCACACCTAATATTGAGCTTCACACCTTCTCCTGTTCTTTTTTTCAGCCGATTTTTTTGACTCACACACTTAAAACTCACAATTTTTTAAAATGTATGGATAAAAACTCGAAAAAAGAAAAAGAAGTGCTTTCGGAGTCTCCCTACTCAGAAAGCAATTGAAATGAACGAAATATAGATATTCTCTATAGTATTATTGCGATTTATCACATTTAAGCTTTCATTATTAATCACCCAATAGCTCAAATTGATCATAAATTGTTCATTCTCGATCATCTCTTTCTGTTTTTCACACACAAAAAAAGGAATGAACGAAATGTCGACTCAAACTCAAACTCACGCATCATATACGTATGCTGAAGAAAAATTAAGTGATATTCTGTTCTATTGCTCGAAAATCCCCACTAATTCAATACGTAAGTTGCCGTATGATTACCGGGAACATTTACGAGATTATTATCTAACGTTTAGACACAATAACTCGTTGATTGAACGTGCATTAGAAGCTATCCAACCGTTAATAAACGAAAATTTTCAATCCGATCTTTATAATGGTTTACAAAAAGCGAAATTTTGGATTGTGAAGCGAAAACCTGAAACTTATGAAATAGATAAGGAATATCGTGCGTTGAGTTATCTCACACTCGCAATCTCTACTCTAAATATTCAAAATCTTGTGTGAAATGAGCAAAACAAGAAATTTTTTCAAACAACAACAACAAAAACAGAATCAGTTAAAATTAGAAGCCAAAAATGAAAAAAGTGAAAAATAATGAATAAATTAAAAAAAAAGACTTCTAATAAAACTAATTTGCCTATTTGGGAGAGCATTAAAGCAAAAATTTCAATCTCTGATTTAGTTACTATTGAGAATGATTCGTTTGAATGTCCATCAGAAGGCAATAAAACAGGAAAATCTTGCGTATATTATCCAGAAACAAAGACATGGTATTGTCACAAATGTAAAAGAGGTGTTGACGTCATTGATTTATATGCAGTTCAAAATAATTGTTCACGCTCTGAAGCAATTAAAAAAATGGCTGTAGAGTATAAAATCCCTATGACAAATATGAGTAAAGAACAAATCAAAATGAAACAATCCGTGCAGGAAGTTCATGAATTCTTTACTCAATTATGTGAAAAACGAATCAAAGAAGCAAAAAAAGGATTTTATTTTGAAAAGGTAATGAAAGATCGAGGATTTACTGAAGAAACAATGATTCAAAAAAGAATTGGGCTTTTTGATTCTACAGTTAAAGCCAAATTGTATGAAAAATACGGAGATAAAACTGCAATTGTAGAGAATCCTCACCATATTTTGATTGAAGCTGGTTTTTGTAACCAAAAAGGCAATTTTTCATTTGCAAAAAGAATTGTCTATCCATATCTTGATACAAATAAACGCCCATACTTCTTCATTTATCGTTTAATAAAAGGTGAGCCAGATTTTGCAGATGATCGGAAATATGTGAAGCAGTACACAAAAAATAGAGATTATATAGACCATAATCTCTTTGGTTTAGATTCAATTTCTGATAGAGAAATGCGAAAGAAATCTTTGATTATAACTGAAGGAATCACTGATGCAATTTCAGTGATTCAAGCTAAATTCCCCTGCATTTCACCCGTTACAATTCGATTTCAGAAAAAAGATTTAGAGAAAGTGCCAAAATATTGCAAACGTTTTTCTAAAGTCGTAGTGATCATGGATAATGAAGAAAATGAAAAAGGTTTAGAAGGTGCAACAGAAGCTGTCGAATTTTTAGTAGAAAATAATATTTCAGCTTATATAGGCATAATTCCAAATCCAGAAAATCTCAAAAAGATTGATTTAGATGATTATCTTAAAAAAGGAAAAACAATTGAAGAACAAACAGAGTTATTACAAAAACTCGTAGATTCTGCTCAAGAAGGTAGAGCATTTTTAGTTTCTCAGCTTAAAACTTTTCCTCTAGGTGAAGTTAGAGATGAGAAGATTGAAAACCTTATTCTAAGTGCTAAATATTCTCCAACTTTTGAGATATACAATCGTAAGTTGATCACTAAAGAACTTGGAATAACTGCAGGAGAATATAAGCTTTTTGATAATCGGATTAAAAAGCGAATTAAAGAACAAAAAAAGGCTGAAAAAGAAGAAAGAGATAGAGAAGCTGCCAAACTGCGAAAATTCATTCTTAATGAACGAATGAATGAAATTGAAGTGCTCAATCAAACAAATGCAATTCAATTATCTACTATAGAACAATCTCAAATTGCTGATTTACAAGAACTCCCAGAAGGAAAATCAGAGAAAATAGAAATTCCAAATTGTGAATTTGTCGAGATAATTCGTGATAATGCGGTAGAAGTTCGTTTAGAATTAAACAAGGGGATTCAACTCACTCGATTTACGATAATTAAAGAAGAGGTTGTGCCTGACCCTGAATGGATCTATAGATGGGATGTGTTTACAATAACCGCAAAATATCTTATTCGATTCCCTAATCGCACCGAATGGCGATATGATTTTCTTATACAACGAGATAGCATAATCTATAAGCGATCTGATTGCAGTGAGGAAGAGTTAAAAAGTTTTTTGGTTGAAAAATGTAGCCAAATTTCTGGAGTGCGACCTTATTTGAATGCTGTGCTTCCCAAATATATCGGAGCGAGTTCACTTGATAAAACCGAGTTGTTTTCCGATGTGTTAGGATTTACTATCAAAGGTTGGAAACTCCCTCCCAAATATCTCTTTCGATCTCCCGAAGATTCTATTGCTAAAATTCATAAGAACATGAAAGATCTTATGGAACGAGAATATCATTACGGCTATCCTAAAACGACTCGAAAATATATTTCTAAGACAGATACTGAAGTTATACGACTATTTGAAAAGGATGGTTATACTCAACAAGGAGAGAATGATTTTAATGAGTTAATTTATGAAAAACCAATTAAATATGAAGGAGATCCAGAAATTAAAGAGTTAAAATGGGATTATCATAGTGCAACTCAAAAAACGGAAGTATGGGATTCTAAAACTGATACATATACTATATGGGAGATTACTGAAACTTTATCAGTGCCTAAAGCTGAAGAAGTTAAACGATATTTTAAAGAGCTCTACAACAACACAGGCATTCAATACAAAGATCTTATCTTTGCCTTTGGACTTTATCAACCATTTGGACATGCATTAAAAGCTCATACCAACCTTCAACCAATCTTAACAATGGAAGGATTACCAGGCGTTGGAAAAAGTGAAGCAACCGATATGATAACTTTAGGTTTCTGGGGGAATCATACACTCTTAGCTATATCAGAATTAGCTTCTCAAAGTCGTGCGAAAGGATTCTTAGCAAGTTCTACATTTTCGATTGGAATTGATGATGCGGAAGATATGAAAGAATTTTTAAAGGGGATCTTAAAAACACTCACAACTAAAACAGTGAATTTCGTTGTTAAAGGAGGTGGAAAAACAAAACAAGAGTATGTTGTAGATAGACCATATTGCTCTATGCTAATCCCCAATTTTAACACACGAGCTGATATGTTTAAGGAAGATGATGCATTAGGCACTCGAAATATCAATTTGAAGATTACTCAATTAGAAGAAAAATTCAATTGGGGAAAAGTGTATAAATCTAAACCATCTGGTTATATAGGACGTTATATAATAGAACAAACGAAAAGATGGAATCTTGAGAATCTTGTAGATATTTATGAAAATGCATCTAATACTTTTATTAAAGGGCGATCACGAAAAATTGAAAAAATTTTAGGTGTTGGAAAATGGATCTCTGAAAATCTCTTAGGATTACCTTTAGATATGAAAGATCTGAAATATGTAATCACTGAAACAGTTTCTACAAATGCAATGAACATGATAGATTATGTTATCACTATGATTAGAGATGGGCGATATAGATCTTATCATCACCGAAATGATAATGGAGAAATTGATTATACTTATTATGATTATAATCATTCACATCATTGGATTAAACATCCAATTTGCGAAGTTTCGTGTAAGATCGATGGGAAAACGATGAATGGTTTTGGACTCTCAGCAGATAATATCGCAGATCTTCGTAAACGCCTTGAATTAAAAAAAACATGGGGATTTGAAGAACTTTATTCAAAACTACATGCAAAACTCTCAAATGCTGAAATTGGTCGAAAAAATCTTCGATTTTATGATAAAGAAGCTCATGATTGGAAAAAATGGCAACGAAAATGTCTCTTTATTTCAACTAAAGATATTGAAGATTTGGGGATAAACTTAGATGGGCAAATCGAAAAAGATGAAACTATTAAAGATGAATCTCTTGATATGTTTACCGATACAAAAAAAGAAGAAAGAAAGTCAGCTCAAGGTTTTGGACTAGGTGAACCAATATATAGTGCAGATATATTCGCTATTATCAAAGAATTATATGAGAAAACACGTGAACCAATCAATCATTCAGAAATCTTTGTTGAAAGTGTGAATAAACTAAAAATAGCAAAAAGAAAGATGTTTGATAATGCATTGAATTGGTTAGTAAAGTTTGATTACGTTGGTTTAGAAGAAGATTCAAATAATAATAATAAATTCTATTACCCAATTTAATAAAACCTAATGTTTTTTTTGCTTTTTTAGGTTTACACAAACTTTCTAAAACTATGTGCAACTTTTGGGTTATCTATTGCGAGTTAGAAAAATGAAAATTTGTGTTGATCTGTTGATCTAATGATCAACGGCAAGATACAATCATACAAGTTGTTATAATTGAGATACAAATGAGTGTTGATTGTCCTGTTGATCTTGTTGATCTACTGTTGATCTTGTCAGAATGAAGATCAACTCAAATCTATTATGAATTAGCTAATTATTAGAGAGATGAAGTCAAAAATAAATTTTTCGTTGATCTTACTCTGAAACACACCCTATATATATAAAAAAATAAAAAAAAATCTATCATATGACAGAAAGGTATATGTAAAAATTTTTTTTCTCTCGTAACGAGGATGTGTTTTTCAGAAGAGATCAACTAGTACTAGTAACTAGCTAAATATTATATATTATATAAGAATTAAAGAGCTACAGAGTAGTATCTAAGTAATTTTTCAGTTGATCTTACAGATCAACAGGGGATCAACACAAGATCAACAGATCAACTAAATTGATCAACTTCTCAAGTATGTTTAATTTTATCCTTTTACATATTCTGATCTTTCTTACCTCAAAATCCCGAAAAAATTTCCCAAATCCGACTTTTCTGACCAAAAACATATCATATTTTTCAGAAAATGGCGAAACGCTTAAATAATTGAAGTTCTTTTATTTAACTATGAGTAAACATTTTGATCCTATTTCTTTTGAATCTTTTTGCGATTATTTTCCCCAATTTCTCAATATAGAGTTTCCACAGGTGGATTTGATACATTTATGGGTAGTTGGAGCAAGATTCGGGATCGGAAGGTTGCATCTGGAGAAAAAAGATGAGATTTGGCAAATTTGGATGAAAGAATTGATGCTACCATTTTCAGAGCTGAAAGTTTTGCATTGGGCTAACTTAACATTTACACAACACGGAAATCTTCCTGAAGTGATAACTCCTGCGGATGAATTTCACAAGATTGTAATTGATGGAGAAAAATTCCAATGGCAGAAAGACAAAGATCTTTATGAGTTTTTCAATAAGAAATATAAAAAAGATTTTGAGAATTGGGTCTATAATGCTAGTTTAAGACCTGCTATTAACCATTTTTCCAAAGGCAATAATTTATATCTCAATGTTGCAAAGTTGCGAAAAAAAGGGAAAAAAGGTGATCTTGATGAGTCGTTTGAAGAGATCCCATCAAAATTTATATATTTCTAAATAGTTCCATCTTTCTTTTTGTTTTGTCTTACTCTTCTTGCCCTGATATTCTTGATGAATTCAGCAAATACAAGATCATCATATTTATTCTCAAAACAGTCAACACAAAAGTATTCTTTGTTAAATCGTCTTAGTTCATTCGTGATTTCTCCACATTCAGAGCAAATATTCAATGAATATCCTGAATAAACACCTTCTAATTTAACGACATTTTGTCTTAAACTTTGATTTCCAGTAATGTATGCCATAATTATTTTTTTTCAAATTTTTCTTTTAAAGAGAAATTGGTAAATGATTTTTTAATTTGTTCTTTTAGTAAAAATTAGATTATTCTGAGATTTTATTCGACCAAATTCGACCAAATTCGACCAAATTCGACCAAATTCGACAAAATTATTGATTATTTTGCTTAATTGATTAATAAGAATGCTTTTTTATTTGAATTTGTATTTGATATTTATCTTATGACTGATACTAATGATGAGGAAACTGAAGAAAAACTTCCCAATTCATCAATTTTGGAATTAATTCAAAAACAAAGTAAAACAATTTCTTCACCTTTATACAAATCTGTCTCTACACTCCAAGATACTTTTAAAAACATACAAGAAACAATCAAACCTGTTTTTCTAGATCTAAACAAATCAATTAATAACGTTTTCACTTCAAAAACAATACCTCTTTCTGATTTAAGCAAAATGTGTTCATTAATAAAACCAATCTTTGAATCTTCAAAAATTATCGCTCTTTATTCATCAAATCTTTCCTTCTTATCACCTAATCCCATTCTTAACGTAAATTATGAATACCATGATGTTTCTGTTGATGTATATGAAAAAGTATTAACGACCTTATCTGAGTTTATTCCCCATTTAGAACGAATAGAAGTATCTTTAGAGATGGAAGATTATTCAAATGCACAAATTGAAGATGAAATTCATGAACTTAAGGCGATTGTGAAAAATACCTTAAATAATTCTGAAATTATTAAGAAAAATATTAATAAATTAAATGAAAACTTAAATATCTTAAAATGGATGCAATTATTAGTTGGAAAAAAAGATAATATCAAAGATATTGATTTAATTCAAAATTTTAAAATTACACTCGAAGATTCAGATTTGCCTAGAAAAACAAAAGAACAAGAACTAAGCTCTCTGATGATTGCGTTAAATTACATTTCGCTTTATAAAGAAGTGTATAAAGAATCGGAATCTAAGAAACTCCTTCAATCTTTGAAAGAATTAGGTTCAAGTATAAAAGATGAATTATTGGTTAAAGGATTAGAATACGCAATTCAACTTTTATTATCTCTGTAATTTTCTTAAGTGTTTAACTATGCCAAAACAAAATCCCAAACATAACAAAAGAAAACTTAAAAACAATCCTAAACATAACAAGAAGAACATCTTAAACCAATCTATACAAAATGACTTAAGATATAGTGACAATCTTCATTCCCCTTTTGAAAATGATTTATATCCAATTCTTATTCAACAAAAGATAGATCAATCTGAATATGGGAAAAAACGAATTAGAGATTTATCATATTTAGAATTTAAAAAAGCAACTATCACGTTTATTGGAATTCAGAATATCAAAGAAAGTTTATTAAAATTAACTTATGATGTTTATTCTCTGGGGGCAGATACAATGCCCCTTGCAATTATGAATTATTTAACTTATGATTTCAACAGACAAAGAGAAAAGTGTTTTGCAAAAGATTTTTCTAAATTCGCTAATACAACAAATCCTCCTTACATTGAAGGGTTTACTGAACGACAAATTCAAGATTTTTATAGATTTCATAAATTATGTCGTGAAAATAAACATAATTTCACGATATCACAGAAAGCACACATTTTGACCTTAATCCCAACAAATTATAGTTCAGGGTCTTTATCACCAGAAGAAGATGAAAATTTCACTTCAATTCTATCTAATTATACTTCTAATAATTTTTGCAGACAATGTAATGATCCTTTTTGTTGTTTAATAAATCCTATTGAATATCCTAGTGCAAAATGGGGAAATTCTCCAAGTGAAAGAGAATATTGTTTCTTTTTACAAGATCAGAAATGTGTTGCTTATGATTTTCGTCCTAATGTTTGTCATCAATTTGATTGTTTTAAAACAGCATGTTCGATATGAAATGTTAGATATGGATGCATATCACTTAAAGTAACTGAACATTTTCTTAGTTTTGAGCGATATACTGCACCCAATGTTTTTCTAATTCGATCTACTGAGTAGTAATCATCTAAAATCGCTAAATATTCATAATCTCTTAATGAACGATAGATTCTATTAATTGAAACGTCTGAATAGAGCAAAATATCTTTAGACTTCCGAAAGTTGATTTGGTAAAGTCGTGTGTTCATAAACATTATCTCTTGTTTCTTACTCTCATAATGTCCTGTTCCGTGAAAATCATGCAGATAAATTTTTCTTTTTAAAGAATTTAAACGCATTGCGTTTAGATTCATAGCTGCAATCATAAGTTTAACAGTTGCATCTCTAGCTTCTTCTTTGGAGAAGTAATAAAGAGATAATTCAACGTTTTCTAACGTAAAATCTGATTTTAGATAGTCTACGTTTAAATTGTGTTCTATTTCATCCATTTCTTGCGTTTTTGTTTTAATTGCCATTCATCTTCACTCTCTTAATCGATCACGATAAAGTTCTTTATATTTTTGACTTATATGATTATATAACTCTCGATAATCGAACTCTCGAGTTTGTTCTTGTCTTAAAATGAGTTGATAAAGATGCTTTAAAGCCGATGCTTTATACATTTTGCGAAAATCTTGTAAATCTCTCTTAATAAACGATTTTAACACTAAAATCTTGTTCCAATATCTTTTTTCGCTCAAAATTAAGGGAGTTTCACGTATTTTAGCACAAATCTTTTCGTTTCGTTGTTTACGTTGACTTTCTCTTCCATTTCTCAATATTTCCCCAATTCCATGAGGAGAATTGATTTGTTTCCGTTTTTGAGATGAATGTGTCTCAAACGGATGATTTTCACGTATTTTTTTTGCTTGAACATAACGATCTTCAATCTGCATTTTACGTTTTGATAATTTTTTGCTCTCATATTCTCCCCAATTGCGATTCAGACCTAATTCATCAGCCATTTTAAGGAATTCATTAGCAGATTTCGATTTTTTGATTGGATTTTTCATTTTGCATATATCCCCCTAATATTAATTCCATTTTTTTTATCTTTAGCAAGTTTCTTAAGCCTTCTATAGACTGTTGTTGAACTACTGCCCACGATTTTTGCTATGTTCGTGCAACCTAATCCTAATTTATATAATCGAACAATTTCTTTTTCATTTAACTCAATCTTCTTTCTACCCATCACTACTCCGTTTGCAATAGCGATTTCACGTCCTCGTTGAAGCCTTTCTCTTATTGAATTTGCTTGATATTCAAGAAAAGCAACGTAGTTTGTCAGCATAAACTTCCCTGTGGATGTGGTTGTGTCAATTTTCATTCCTGAAATTGTTATAATTTTTTTATCAATTTCATCCATTTTTTGTATAAATTGAAGCAAATTTAGAGCAGATCGCCCAATTCTGCTTAGATCATAGCAGATAATTCCTTCTATATCTTCATTTTCTGCAAGATCATTTAACATTTGTTGAAATTGAGCTCGATTTTTTTCTTTGAAACCTGAGATTCCGTCATCCTTAAAAAATTTTTCAACGATTATCTCAGGATGTCTTTTGAGATATGATTTGATCTCAAAAATTTGATTCTCTATTGTATTATCCTGCTTTTGTTTTATACTACTTACTCGACAATATGCATAAAATTTACGTGTATTCATAATAGAATTATAGATTTCAATAATTTATAATTAACATATTAAATATCAAACATAATTTTCTTATTTCTGAAATAATTCATACTCGCAAATATTTGAGATGGAATTTTTGCATTTTTTTTTATTCCATCAAAAATATTAATAAAAACTCGATCAACTATTAATTTCCAATATATAGCAAAAATCATGATAATAGAGAGATGTTCTCTGACAATACTTTTTAGGTTAAATAAATAAAATATAAGATATGGTATGCCCAAAATGTCAATCCCTTTATA
Source organism: Candidatus Harpocratesius repetitus (assembly GCA_021498095.1). Lineage (GTDB taxonomy): Archaea > Asgardarchaeota > Lokiarchaeia > Sigyniarchaeales > Promethearchaeaceae > Harpocratesius > Harpocratesius repetitus. Next base: position 3,860,328 of record JAIZWK010000001.1, read on the forward strand.
TTATTGAGGGATCAGAGAAGAAATGGTGTCCTAATTGTAATCCACCTGAAAATATATTAAAGATTTATAATAAGAATGAAGCCATTGATATTCTACGAACAGAGCTTGAGGAATTAAAAAACTATGTTAAATTGATTATTAAGGGATACTCTCTTTTAAGTTTATTAAAATTTTTCAATAATATACGCAATAATCCTATGTTATTCAATATTAGTCCAGAGAAAAATGAATTTTTACAAAAATGGTTTGAAATCTCATACTTAATGAGCTGTATTGGAAATATACACAAAAATCAACCAGATTTATTTGGAACAACAAATGAACTTAATGAAGAGCACATTAATGAATTGATTCACTATTCTACTAAATTATATCTTTCAAATATTTTCTCATATCATATTATGAATGATAGAATGATGATGGTTTTGTATAAAGATGATCCTGTTTATCAAGGACACCAAATTAAATTTACTGAAAAATGGCAACCAATAAAAGCAAGGATGGAATTATTAGGATTTACTGCATATGAATCAGAAACTAATACAATTTATTCTTATATGCTCTGGTTTCGTAAGGAAGAATTAAGAACTATAGTACAAGAAATCAGTAAGGAGATAAAAGATGGTGCAGAAATATTCGAATCAATACGTTGGGAACAATGGTTGAATTTTACTTATCCTCTGGAAGATTACCCAATTAGAAAAAAAGGAACACGGTTGAATAGTCTTTTCTTATTCTTAGAGAAAATCAGTGATATTAAAACTAGTATAATTTCCTTAAAAAAATGGGAATGGCTAAAAAAAAAATATATCCAATCGGAAGATCTTAGAATTTTAGAATATAATACAATTTCAAAATCTTCTTCAAATTTTGATGTTCCGGGTTTATTCTTTTTGTATTCAGATTATATTTTTATCCCATATATATTTCTTAATAGGTTTGTAAAATCTAAAAAAAAAATATATTTTAATCCTAATTCTGGAAAATTTCTAAATCTTTATGGAAAAATTGTTGAGTTAAAAATAAAGAAATGGATTACTACTATTAACGTTGATTTTCGAGATAAAAACTCGAAAATATTATTTCGATATAAAAATAAAGAAATTCATCCTACAGAAGAACTATTTGATTTAGGATATATTCACCATCCCACTCAAAGTTTTTTCATTATTGAAGTTAAAGCTCCCATTCGATTTAATTTCAACCAAGATTTAGAAAAGTTAATTCAAAAAGATTTTGATGAATTTAAAGACAGAGATATTCCAAGAATCAAAGAAAATTTAGATAAAATTGGGATTAAAGGTTATAAATTGTTTCCAATTTTTATGCATTTTTCAAGTTTCATAAATATGCACCCAAAATTTATACCAAATACTACAATCGATGGAATAAAAATCGCCACATCAAAATCTGAAGTTCATTCTATTACATATTCTACTTTAAAAGAATGTGATCCCAATTTGAGTTTTGAAGATTTATATAATATACCATATGACTTAGAAACAATCTCTAAAAACAAAGAAATTAAATTCTTTTTAGAAAATTATACTTGGAATTATAGAGACGTTTCAGATATAATTCATTTAGGAAAAAAGGATGAATTCTATTTTAATTCTGTTGAAATTCTTCAAATTAGTTTATCTATGGATCCTCCGGAAATTGTTGTTAAATCAATTAATCAAGATCGATCAGAAATAGGAAATATAGATATTCCTAAATATTTATTTGATGTTGCAAAAAATCAATTAGTAAAGGGCGATAAACTTAATATTCTCATCTATAGATTCTTTACTGATTCACCTGTAATTGTTCTTGTTCAATTTACTAAGATAAATTGATATTATATTCTAAAAAGCACTCTGTTCAAAAATAGAGAATAAATCCTTTTGAAAGAATGGAAATAATAGATTATGAAAGGTTTAAAGTAATCATTTATTTTTTTAAGAATCTTTATCAACATTTGATAGATTGATAAAAAATTGAAAATCATGCATATTTTATGCACTTGCTGATATTCCATCTCAATTTGAAATTAGTCGATTAAAAATTTAGAAATATTATTATCAATTTCAACTATATTTTGATTAAAATAATCAAAAATCGACCCATAATTATTTTTTCTAAATCTCATTTTTACCGACTGAAATAATTTTTGGATAGATTTGATTATTGTTGGAAAATTAATGATATAAATTGTAATTCAGTCAAAAATAAAGAAGGTGCAGGAACCTCTTAAAAAAAGCCGCAAATTAAAAAAGAAATGAGATGAAGTTGATATTAATTAAAATCCGAAAAAAGTAAAATATCTGATAATAATTAATTTTCATTATCTTTGTTATTTAAATTATTATAATCATAACTTATACTAGAAGAATGAATTTTATTCCATTATGCTTAGGATCAAATCCAGAAAAACGAGATGCTTTAGAAGTAAATTTATTATATAACTTACAAGAATTAGGTTGGGAATGTCACCAAAATGTCAGAGAAAAGAGTAGCGAAACTGATGTTGTTGCATATCACACGATTTATCCCAATCCATTATATATTGAATGTAAAGCATGGGAAGAATCTGTTGGTGCAGATGAAGTTGATAAATTCTACTCTAAAATGAATAGACTAAATGACTATGTTAAATTCGGGTGGTTTATTGCACTCAACGGATATAAAAAAGGTGTTGAAAACTCATTTAAAGATCTTTCAAATTTAAAATTATTTACAGGTATTTCTTATTACCAAATGCTAAAAAATCAAAATTTAGTCATACCTTATGAGAATATCATTAATAAATACCATATTTTACTAAAAGAGATTCAAAAGATTTATTTAATCTTTAAAAAGGAAAAGATAATTTGGTTAATAACATTGGAGGATGATTATTTTATTTTGGAAACAGGAAATAAAGAGATTTTAGAAAAAGAAGATATATCATTTATCTATTCAAACTTTAAATTAATGTCTTTAACCAATGAAAATAAAATACAAAGTTGCGATGAATGGGAAATTTTAAAACTATTTTTTGATCAAAAGTCACACACAATAGAAGAAATATTAGAAAACAGAACTTATCATAAATCTACAATCAGATTCCATCTTAGGCATTTAATAAATGAGAATATTATAATTAAAATCAAAAATGAATATATTTTAAGCAATTCTTTTTCTATAGCAGAAAAAATTGTTCAGAAATGTTCAAAGATCGAGAGTTTTGAAAGTATTCCTCAAATTAGATTTAATGAAAATAAAATTAGGTCTTTTGCGAAATCAATTTTCTTTAAAGACAATCTTAACAAATTTACCAAGAATATCTTGAAGAAATTTAATATATTTAAGAAAGATAAAGAATCTATAAAAATTATTGAAAAAACAATTGCAATTTCTCCTTCAGCAATTTCTTATTGTTTTGGGGAATTTGATCGTATATGGGGAGAAGGTGAGTATACATTTGAACATCTAATGCAAACATTATCAATTCTCATTCTTATTGATTGTATGAATTTGAGAATATCACTCTTTCAAGATTTAAGTAATGATAATAAATTGATATTTATCAATCCACAAATTGAAATAAAATACGCCCTAAGGAATGAATTATACTTACAATTAAAAGCATATCCTACAAATATAGTTATTGCTAAATTGAAAGAGGGACATGGAATAATGTTGAGAGGATCGCTGTTAACATCTGCTGATGATATTATTTTGAACGATATGGGAAATCTATTTATGAGTTCTGAACAATATGAGAAAGCAATTGAAATTTTTGAAGATAATATAAAATATTATCCAAATACAATAGGAGAATTGATATCAGTTGTAAATTTGATGTGCTGCTATTTAAGAATCAATAAACTTGATGAAATTGCTGATCTTTATCAAAATTATCATGTTAAAATTGAAAAACTTTCAATGAAAAATATTGAAACTAAAAATGAAAAATTAGTCATTGAAAATGAAATACCCAAAATTAAAGAATTATTCCAGAAAAATTATGAAAATTATTTAAAAATAAAAATACAGAATCAAGGGGAAAAAAACTAGAAGAATATTAAAAAAATACTTCAGAGAATCTAAATCTTAAACTTGAAATAAAAATCAAAATTAGTGTTAATAAGTAGAATTAAATTCAAGATTAAGAAAATCTAACCAAAGTAAAAATAATGGTGTTTCTTCAATAATAAAGCATTTCTCTTTCCATATCTTTCAAAACGTTTTATAATACATACCAATTCATCACGATCATAATATAGAATTAAAGAGAGTTTAATAAATCATCAATAGATTGTTTTTTTACTTTCATTTACTATATTTCATTCAACCAAATGGATCGAAATCACAAAATAATATCTCAATTAGAAGAAGATTTAATATCAGAAAATCTTGAAATTCTAAAATGTTTGAAATTAGGACAACTTGTAGCTAAACATTATAATGATATTGAAATGGAATTTTGGATTAAAGATGAAATTTTTTGATTTGATAAAAGTAAATATCAAACAGATCCTGATAAATTTCCACAATATAGGATTGTAACTAGACTTTTAAAAATACCATCGTTTGAATCTTCACCAGTAGGATTCAGTCGACCCCAATAAATTCCAAAAATCAAGTATGAAGTTGTTCCTAAATATTAAATTGATGATAATATCCCAAAAAGCATTAATTTCAACAAAAAAGAGAATATAGATTTGAATTATATTCTAGATGAAGATAGTGTAGATTTTCAAATTGAACCTTCTGAATTTAAAAACATACTCAATGTAGTAATTATGAAATTATTAGATTATATCTATGAAAAATCAAATTCTATCGAAAATATAGCAGAAAATACTTTGTTATTTAATTTGTTCAATAAATTTCATCAGATTACAAAAAGATTAGAACATAGACATGCTGGAATACCTATTTTGGTTATTGAAAATGGATACAATCTTAAAGATTTACTTAATACTCTTTTATATAAACATTTTGATTCCATTCAAGTAGAAGAATATGGACACATTTATGCAGGAAAGCGATCCAGAATTGATTTTTTTTGAGATATGATGAAATTGCTATAGAAGTAAAGTGTGTAAGAGATTCAAATCATGCAAAAAGAATCTTAAGAGAAGAAATGATCTTAGATATTGCATATTACTCTAATAGAAAGGAATTTAAACACCTACCTCCTTATTTATGATTTTAAGTCACTTCTATTAAATAGAACTAATTTTATCAAAGATTTAAAAGAAAATGTCCCAGAGAATTACTCTTCAATTAAAATTGTAATCAAACCAGATTTATAACCTATGATATCATGTAATTACACCCTTTTTTTTCTATCTTTAACCCTTAGAAAACAAGCATCTGAGAATTGAAAACTCTGAATTTATTTGTATGTAGATGTATGTAGATGCGTTTATCGTATAAAATGATTGAAATTAGGTGCGATAACAGACGGATATTTAAGATATTCATACATTATTAATGAATTATAAATATAACGCAAATAATGTAAAGATATGGAAACATGTGAAATGATTAGAAACGCTGTCATTAAGGATTTTCAAGAACGGAGAAAAAAAATAGCAGAAATAATGAATATTAAACTACCTGTATTTCAAAAAGAGAATCGTGAAACTGAAAAGATTAGAAATTGGTTTAGAGAAAATTATAATCTCAATTTTCAATTTGAAGATTTTGAACAACTTTATACTATTCGTATAAACAAAGAAATGGGGATTGAAACAAGATACGTAAAAGGAATTCAAATTGAAATTAATCATCGCTGTTTAATTTCTGAAATCGAGATTTATTTAATTATTGGTCTCTTTCAAAAAAAATATATTGAGAAAATTTATACTAATTTCAAAAAATATCAAGATCTGGTGAAAAGAAATTCATATATCTCAAACAGACTAAAGCAAATCGAGGATAAATTATGGAAGTATGTTGATAATGATAGGTATTGGGTAATTTCAAATAAAAAATTTGAAAAAATAATAGGTTTTGCAGATGATTTGTGTATCTTATATGCAGATGGTATAGTAGAATATTATGATAATGAGATACAAAATATCAATCAATTGATTACTCTACACTTTCCTGAATATTTTAAGCATAAAAGATAACAAATCATTGTCAAATTTTTACTTTTTAATACTTTTTTTGCTTCAAGGGGGAATTTAGATCTGAAATCGTTGAAAAACAATCCAAAAATCAAAGTTGGAGATTAAAACTGGAAAACAAGTTAGAATATCCCTGAAAAAATGACTTAATGCCATCCTCGTCTTTGATCAAGATAAAATGAAATTATAAAATCACCTATACCTCCTTTCCAATGAACAATATTACCTTGCATAAACTCAAACCGATCATTGCATTTTTCACAAGAAATTTGGATTTCATCATGAAGTTGTTTTATTTTCAGCATGTTTTTACATTCTGGACAAATAATTTTGTCTTTGAGTATAAATATCCCTTCTCTTTCAACATAAATAGATTAAGGTGCTATTTATATTTATAATATCTAAAGTAGAAACCTTAAATGAATCTGGAGAGAACACCCAAATTCTTTTTCTGTGCTTTGGAAATCATTTAATTAATTTAAAATAATATGAAAATGAGTTTATTTTATATTAATAAAAATATCAATGCCCTATTTGTTGTACATTTTCAACAAATAAGGAATGTCTTTCATCTGATAAACATAAAGAAATTAAAATCATAAAAAAAAACTAAATTCAATTAAAATAGATTTTATTGTTAACAAGGAAAAAGCAAATTTGACATTTATAAGAAATAATTCTGAAATAAAATAAAAAAACGATAAGTCATGATTAATTTAAATAAATGAAATGACAATTTTAATCAAATAAAGATTAAGAAATAAAGTATTTTAGTGAGAATTATGGCTGAAAAAATTGATTTTAACACAATAGATATAGATAAATTATCCCAAATTATCAAAAGATTTATTGAAATCGCACTTCCATTACTCCCATCAGCAATTCAAAAGCATGTTGAAATTAGTAGACTAACCAATATTATTCAATTCCCACTTATCCTAATAGAAGAAGAGAAGGGTTTGGAATTGAATGTTTTTACAAATGACAATCAAATAACCACTTCCTTTAAAAAATTTGATGTGTATAGGTTTTCAGATGGTTTTATATTCAATTTACTAAAAACTATAAAAAATAATGAATCTTTTAATAATGAATTGAGTGAATTGAGTGAATTGGGATTTTGGATCCCTGAAGTAGAATATATTTATGATTTCAAAAATTTCACTCTGGGAAGGATTTTAAGCTGTTGTTTCAAAGTCCTTATTAATCCTTATATTGAAATCGAGAAACCTGAGAATATTCTAAATGTAAAAATAAATAAAGATATTATCCATAATGAAATACAGAAAATCTTTCAATTAGAAAAAGACAAGATCCTTGAAGTTGAATATTTCTATTTTTTCTACGGTTTTTCTTTTCATGGTAAAGATACCATTGTGAATGAAGAAAGAAATGAGCAATTAATTGTTGCTTTACCTGATAAAATTGAGAAACTCAGTCTTCATCCAAATATTCCAACAGCTGAAAAATCCTCAATGCATTCTTCTGAAAAATGGAGTTTTCTCACAGAATCAGCTGGTTGGATTACTGGAAAAACACTTATCTCCTATAATAATATGAATGATCATAATTGGGGAAAAAACTTGAAAATAATACCCGCAGAACTTTACGAAGAAGCATTGCAGTTGCTTGGTTATACAGATTCAAAAGTTCGCCTTATTGCACGAACATCTAAATATTCTAGATTTCCCATTTCTTTTCAAGTTTATAAGGGTGGAATTGGGTATTCTTCTCCTTTTACAAGTGTGAATTGGATAAAAAAAGAAGTATTTCCTTTGAATAAAGAAAAAATATTAGATTTAAAATCAGCTGAATTCCAATTTATCCAACAATATACAAATAATTGGAAAAATATTACCTCATCGAATTTCCATAATTTAATTTTTAGTTGGTTTTCCCGTTTCTATCAATCTAAAAATTTAATTGATGTTATATTGGAAGGATGTATTTTACTAGAAGCCTTACTTTCAAATTCTCAGAGTGAAATTATGTTTCAATTCTCTACAAAAATTGCAATTTTATTAGGAAATAGTATTGAAGAACGGGATAAAATATTTAATTTAGTTAAAAAATACTATGGATTACGCTCTAAAGTCGTTCATGAAGGAGGAGGAAATTCATATAAAAAAAATCTAGATAAACTAAAAAATCAGGTAAATGACGTTTATAAATTTTCCAATTATTTAATAAGAGCTGTAATTTTTCAATTTTTCTTTACTGATGATAACGGAATTCAATTTATGACAAAATCTGAAATTAAAAAATTCTTGAATGATATAATTTTTGGAAAGAAACAAATCCCAAATGATAAAAATATTAAAAATAAAGTTAAACAAGAATTTTTAGACAAATTTATTCGTAATTTAAATGGAAAAAATCGACAGAATTCGACAAATTGAATAAAATAAGCTTGAAATGAGTGTTCATATAAATATATTTTAAATTTTAAATCATTATTCTAATATTATTTTAAGTTTGACTTTTTCATAAGTATTAAAACGAGTTAATGTATTAAATCTATGCAATTAGTTCTTCAATATTGCTCAGAAATTCAGCTGGGGGTTTGAATTTGAAACATTTTTATGAAGAAGGTGGATGATACTAGTATAGCTCAAGAAAACAATTGATTACAGAGAATCATTCAAAGAATGTTGGGATAAATAACTAGAAGAAAAGTTATCATAATTTTATATTTTATTATTGAACAATATTACTCATAAAATACTAATACATCTTAAGTAATATTACCCTATTTACTCAGTGTTAATCATGGTTTGGATGACTCAACAACAAAAACAAGAACGAGACGATAAAATTCGTGAATTTATCGCTGAAGGTATGACGGTTGCTCAAATAGTTAAAGCTGTCGGGTGTTCAAATTCAACAGTTTTACGTTTAACTCCCAAAAAACATAATAAAAATATGAGCAATATTACTGATGAAAAATATAAAAAATTATTGCAAGGAATGTTTGATTTTTTTGTTAAAAATAGAGATAATTTAGACTTTGATGAAAAAGATATAGAACTAATAAAAAAAGTGCAGGAGGTTTTGAATCAATGAGCGATTTTGACTTGGCAAATTATTTAACAAATAAAATGAAGAAAGAAAAATCAACAAAAACTATTCAGAAGCATCCAAAATTAAACGAAAAATCAAATAAGGTATAAAAAACTGTGAAAAAAAACGTGCAAAGAAATTGAAGTCTCGAAGCTCTAAAACTAAATCCTTCTCAAAAACTTTGGATTTAGATCGGGGGATGTACAAGTTATTAACCAATACTGGAGATTAGAAAATGAGTAAATCCGAATTAGAATCTGAAATTGCTATGAAATTGACCGATCCCACCGCATTAGCTACAATGTTGAAAAATCTCGCTTCTTATCTTGAGGGATGATAGAAGATTTCAAAATCAAAAATCTTATTATTTAAACACAATTATGCTTAAAAATGAAATTAAAAATAAAAAACATAATAATAGGTTTAGTTATTTTCTTTTTTATATTTGGAATTGCATTATCTTATTATATCGTTGAAGATAATCTAAAAAATGCTTTATTTTTACTTCTTATAGAACTTTCTCTTGTTGTAATATCATTTTTGGTAAATATTGCATTTAATAATGGAATTAAAATAAAAAAACTAAAAAATATAAACGTTGAAGTCAAAATACATTGGGCTGATTTGAATATGAATAGACCAGTAAATAATTTTGAGCAAGGATTAGCTATAATTATTAAAAATATTGGAGAAACACCTGTAATCATCTCGAACTGTGGAATTTCTGTCACAGGACAAAGAAATGAGATATATTTCAGAAATGTAAGTCCAATTAAATTACCATTTAGATTATTAGAAGGGGAAATACTTACTTTAATGGGGAGATTCGCAGATTTGAATAATTTTCTAAATCATAAAAAATTATTTAATGAAACCGTTCATGTAAAAGGATTTATTTTTACTGATTTTGGGGAAAAAATCACTACTAGTAATTCCTTGGAATATAATGCTGAAGAAATTCAGAGAATGCATTTAAATGGTAGTGAAATAAACAATTAAAGATTTTTTTTCGTATTTCTGTGGGAATCGAACCAAAATCATGATTTCCGTGCATGATATAATCATCTTCAATGCGAATTTGCTCGTCATCATCCTCAATTTCTAAAATCACATAAATATCAATGAGTTGGATAAATTTCTTCAGATCCGGGGATTTGATACATGAGAGATCAAGAGGGATCTTGACTTCTTTCATGGAATGAAAATAGGATGACAGTTCAAAAATGGGGATGTGATCGGGGAAGTATAATAAAAAAACAAATAGAATTTCATTTCCATTCTTGAAGTTCAATAAGATCTGAATAGAACATCTCTTCATTTGACCTAAAATATGCTTTAACTTTTAGAGGAAATGTGTATCCATTTTCTTTCGAAAGTTCATCAAATTTTTTTCTAATAATATATGCTGAACAAGATTCTCCATCATTTAGTGTTTTTGGTAAATCCGTTCCCAATATTTTCTGTGGATTTTCCATTTCTAACATATTTTCAGTAAATCCATCATAAAATAATTTACCAGAAGTAATCCCTTTTGGCGGTGCGATTGTTATTTTAATTTTTTCATCTTCATGCATTATTCCATATTCTTGTATAATTATTGGTCTTGTGCTAATGTTTACTGCTTGTATTGAAATGATCGCTTCCTTAGTAATCGTTGGTGCTAATGTTACTGGATTCAATGAAACTTTCAATTTTTTTTTCTCAACACCACCTTTCGAAAGAATGATTTCTTCTATATCTTCAATTTTTAACCTACGTTTAGATCCGTCCATACGAACCCAAAATTCATAAGTTAGAAAATTAGGTGCTGATGGATTATCCCCTTGTCGAATTCCGTAAATTCCATTCTCTTTAGGTATTATTTTTATTGCTACAACATATTTTCCATTTGAAAGTGGAATTGGCTTAAATATTGGAAAGGGACTTAATATTGGATCAATTTTTTTTGGTAAAACATCATTCAATATCGTTTTTATCGCATCAACCTTAGTCTTTTCAATTCCAATTACTTTTATCGGTGAATCTTGAATCCCAAAAAATAAAAATCCAACCAATGATCCATTTGCAAATGCAATAATATCACTTCTTAACTCATTTACATCGTTATGAAAATCAATTTTATATTCAATTTGAAATGATTCAAAATTCATAGGATCAGCTTCAATTTTCATTAGTAATGCTTCATCTAATTCGTCAAAACTTGGAATGGAAGACATGTATGATTGAATCAAATTAAATTTTTATTATTTATCACCTTATTAAATTTTTAAAATTTGATTTAGGACTATTTTTTGATTAATAATGAAATTTAATCATTAATATTTCTTATTGAAGCTAAAGAGATATTACTCCGATTTAATGAAAAATTTAACAGATTAGAAAAAAACTTATTTATTAATTATTAAAAAAATAAATCCACAAAAACTCAAGTATAATTGAAGTTTACAAGAAAAGAAAAAGATGTTCAATATGAACAGAAATCTAATCTCCCTGATTCTCGCATAATTGATGGTTTCATTCTTATTTTAAGACAATTCGTTCAAAACAACGATCCTATCAGTATTAGGAATATGTAAAAATTATATGATTCTCTCTCAAATAAACTCATTGAATAAATAAAAGATTTTTTGGAGTATATTTTAGGATTTAGCAAATCTGAGAAGAATGATATCAAATTTCCGGAATTAAAAGATAGTGAGATTCAAATCGAAACCAGTGATATAAAAGAAATTTCTGCAAAAATGAAAGAATTATTGCGATTTATTAAAGAAAAAACCTGTGAAAAATATAATTAGGTTGCAACTCCAAAAAAACGATGAAAGATATTGATATTTTTTTGTTTTCACGGAAACTAGAATTATAAACGAATAATTTGAAGGAAAGTTTTACAATGAAACTTCTAAATAAAACTTTAAAGACAATTACAGTTGAAGATATTCTCGAGATAGATAATCAACCTGAAAATTTTGAATCTTTGCAAATTGAATATATGATAAAATTTGATGGAAATACTTCTGAATTAAGAAACGATTTTATACAATTTGCTAATAGTCATCAAGATGGCATTCTAATTTTTGGAATACAAGACGATCCAAAAAGAATAATAGGGATTGAGAAAAATGAAGTCGATGGAATAAAAAAAGTTTTAAATAATGTATTAAAAAAAATGGTCTCCCCAATACTTTCTCCTTTCCCAGAATATAGAGCAATTAGAATCAATGAAGAAAAATATGTGTTTCTCATCAATATTAAAGCCAAAGAAATAGGTATTTATGCAATTCAAGGGAATGATAACCCAAATCATAAGGATTATTATAAATATCAATTTTGGATACAATTAGATGGGAATAAACACCGAATGAATATTCATGAATTAGTGGAGTTAATTGAACAAAAGAAAAACGAGTTATAAAAGAGTTAGATGTGAGTTTACAGACAGTTATTATCCCTAAAATACGAAAAGAACTCCAATTTTATGTGAAAGCGGTAAATAAATCAACTCCTCCGATAAAAATTACATCGTATGGTTTAAAAATAGTCAATTCTGATTTTGAAATTGTAATCATACCAAACAGTATTCAAAACATATGAGTCTGTTCACCTTTACCTAAAATCGATAACGATGGAGATGATTGTATTGCGTTTTATCCTAAATTAAATTTAACCGAAGATTTAAGGAAACATGGATAAATACTAATGATAGAAAATTCTATTTAAAAATTAGTGATCTTATTCTAAGTGATTGAAAATATGAAAAAAAAATTATTCTATATCTTCATTATCAAGTGAATTAAACTGTTGTTTATTTTTATAGAAAATATCTTTCTCAGGAATTTTTCCATCAGCTTCATATATTTCACAACCATGAATTTTGTTTTCAGCGATAAATAAAAATTCTTCTTTGCAATTTTCACATATAGCATCTAATTCTACAATAGAACCACTTTCATCAGAAGTATCGGCACCTAAATCTGGTGGAGAAACCCCAATCCTCAAACCTTTATAATTTGAAAAATTACATTTTTTGTGATAAAATCCGATTTCAAAAGATCCTCCTTCTACCATTAACTCAAACATTCCTTCTGCACATTCCCATTTCCCATTTAAGAAAAAGTCTCGATTATTTACCATAAATTATGATAATATTTACATTATTTTAATATTTATTATTCACTTTTCAGACATGCTTACTTTGTAGACATTTAAGTGACGGTTAAAAGAACTCTAACTTATATTTTTACTTTCGATAGACTCGTTGATTTTTTGTATCATAAGTGTGATTACACTTGTATTACAGGAAAAAAGATAGAATTCGACACTTCTGATTTGGTATTTAAGGGTATTACAAGTGTGATACTTTTAGTACAACTTCCAAGGGGATCCGTTCTTCACGTATTACAAGTGTAATACGTGAATCTGTATCACTAGTGTGATACAATTGTATTATAAAATTAATATTCAAATCAAAGAATTTATTTTGTTAAATCTATTAAAACATGGATTACGGTTCACTTTTTAATTCAATTTTTTTATTTATTAGTAAATATACTATTTTATTAATAAAACATAATTGTTAATTATATGACATCTGAAATAGATTGGTCTAATATTATATCTTGGATCTCACTTTTTCTTTCAATTTTTGCTCTACTACTAAACTTTAAACAATTTAGCATTGAAAACAAACCCAAAATTGTTTCTACAGGAAGCATTAAATATAAAATTGTAAATATAAGAGGCTTTAGTAATTTTTTTTAATTTAATCAAAATCTATCTTTTGAGCCAATTTTCATGACAATACTTCCATGCATCCAATTATTATTTGAGTCGGTATTTTTACAATCTTAAATTCGATTAATAATTTCATATTTTTATCATTTTTCTTTGAATTATTGACTTAATCTTATTTTTTTTCTTTAACTATCTTTCGACAAATTTAAAATTAGGATAGATTTGGGGATTGTGGAAAATTTAGAGAAGATTTTCGGATTTCCTTCAATTCTTTGAATTCTGCTATAACCTCATAAAACAATGTAAAAAAAAGCATTTTTTTATGGTAAATAACGAAATTAAAGTTTATATAAGTAATAAGCACAAATCTAATTATATTATACAATCTATAATTCTTCGAATTAAATATGCTTATTTTTCAAATAACAGAATCCTTAAATGGTTAACTCTTAAGAAATTAATTTTCAATAAAAAAGAAATGATTTTTGAAGGAAAAAATTCGCGATTGAACAAATTTCTTATTTCTGAAGGAAATAAAGTACCTTTAAATCTACCATTCAACTTGTCGAATACTCAAAAAATAATTATTGAAACAGAAAACATCGGTATATTTCTATCTTCATTTACAAAAAATCTTCAAAATGGACAGGTAATTTATAAAAAACCATATAAATTTCAAATTTGGATCGAAAATAATCATGGAAACAAATTTTCTCTGATAAAACGATTGGGAATTCCAATTTGGATCGGTTTTTATCCAAAAAATTGTAAAAAAACTCAAATTAAATTCTAATATTGATGAGAAAAAATGATTTTTCTAAAAAAATTTTTATGATATTTTTTTCTTTACGTGTTTTTGAATATATATTTTTTTTTCACTTTGATACTCTTATTAAGTTAAGAAATCACGTTGAATATACTATCTACTAATCAATAATTGATCTTTAACTCAATTTCATTAAGTAATTCATCGTTTACATGATATAATTTTGTAACTATTTTATCGTTCATTTTTAATGTATCATCATGAAATGAAGTATATTCTTCAAATTTATTCCAGAATTGAATTATATTTGTAAAAACTTCCACATCTTGAATTTTGATTTTACTTTTTTTCATATAATCTAAAAATTCGTCTTTTCCTTGCATTATACGTTGTAATAGTGAGAAATACTTATTTTTAAGAGAGATTCCTTGATTCATTTCAATATAATCTAAGAAAATTTCAAGATCTTTCTTGAATTTCTTCCCTCTATCAATTAAATCTAAAGTGTTTTGTTCGAGATTCTTAATTAAATCCTTATTTTCATTACTAATTATAGGAATAGGGAAATTTTTTATATCTCCGGAATTAAGTTTTGGAAATAATTGCTTTTTCGCATTTGCACTTCTTTTATTGTGAATATATGTCATTATTTTTGAATTTAATAAACCTAAAATATAAATTAAAGAATAATTCATATTCTTTTGCGTTAGAACCGCACAGGTATTTTTTACAATTGCATCTTCAGGAATATATGATGCCCAAATAGTTGGATTTACAACTTGTCTCACGACTACTTTTTCTTCTTTAAAAATTTCTTCTTTTCTTGATTCTGCAAGATGATCTCCATAATCAATATAACTGTCCTTTAAACCACTCATCCAATAATAGTTAAACTTATGTATATTAATTCCATCAATAAACATTCTATTATGTCGTTTAGTTTTTTTTGGACTGAGATAAATATTCTTTTTCTTATCTTCAAGTGTCTGTTTTTTGGTTGGATCACTGAATGATCGTCCTTTTCCTGTTTGATATACTTTGACTCCAAAAATTATATTATAGTATTTTTTCATAGGAACTGTAAATTCTTTTAAAAAGTGTAATTCATCTACTTTTAATCGTAATTTATTATCTAAATCACTAAATTTTAACGATGTAAATGTATTTTTTTCTAATTCAAATATAGACAACTTATTTCTATCTAAATTTTTTAAATCCTTCAATAATATTCCATGATTTTGTGTTTTATTTAATAACGTAAAAATACAGCAAGGATAATTCACTTCTTCAAAGATATCGTCCCCTAAATCTATAATTTTTATATTATGAGATCTATTTAGTAATAATTTTCGAACGTCAACAAAATCAGGCATTTCAATTATTCCGTTTGGAACAATATAACCTAAAACACCATTTTCAGATAATAAATTCAAGCCTTGTTCTATAAACATCTTGAAAGAATTAACTACTCTAAAAGATGATTTCTTATATTTTTCTTTTAAATACTCGAATGTTTTTGAATCAAATTTTGCACCCCAAGGTGGATTACCAATTACAATGTCAAATTTTTGTTTATTTAATTTACCCTTAAAAGCATTTTCCCAAGAAAATGCTTTATTACCTGCAAATTCTGGATCATCAATTAAAGAATTTCCACATTTTATATAATCATTTAAATTTGTTAATTTTTCATTCTTTCTACATATTTTAAAGAAGATAGACAGTTTTGTAATTTCGACTGATTCTGCGTTCAAGTCTACACCAAAGATATTATTCATTATAATCCATTTAATTTCTTGAATTTCATTAAATTGAGTCATTTGAACGAATTTTACCTTCTTTTTCCCTTTATACCCTTTTCCACGATCTTTTTTAACAACAGAATATTCTGTTTCAAAATCACCTCTTGCAATTTTAAAGTCAAGAATTTCACGTTTAATTTCTAACAAAATTTCAATTGATTTCAGCAAAAATGCACCAGATCCACAAGAGATGTCAACAATTTTCATTTCTTTTATTTTTCTATCTAATTTTTCAATAGAATCACTATATTCATCAATAAGAGTTAAAATAGAATTGCTTCCAGATTTTGACAAATATGGTATTATTGTATTTCGACAAATATAATCAGTAATATATTCTGGAGTATAATAGATTCCATCGGTCTTTCTTTTTGTGATTTCTGCTTCTTCTCGTAAAATTTCAATATCTGAAATTGATTGCTCGAAAATATGTCCTAATATCTCAACAGAAACTTCAGAATTAAAGTCGAATGATCCCATAATTAATATGTTTTTTATGATGGGATTGATTTTTCCTTCAAAAACGTTAAAAATTTTTTCAACATCAGAATTTAAAGTAGGATTCTCCTTTAATTTGGAATTTTCATCAAACTCTTTGAAGAATTCTTCAGATCTTAAATCCCTAAAAGACAGATTCTTTGGGAATATCTCTTTAAAAAGTTCACCATTAAATCCAAATAATTTAATAGGGTGATCTGACCCTTGATCTAGTTTCCTAAATAACTCTCCAATTATTTTTGATATAAATATAGATTCTTCATCGAAGATTAAAGGATTTTCTAATAATTTCAGAATAGTCCTCTGAACGATTTGTTTTTCCATTTTACCTGTGCTTTCTGCAAAAAATATAAAAATCATTCGATTTAAAAAAAGTTGAGCATATCTAATTGAGGTTTTTCTATCAAAACCACATAATTCATATTCTTTGATTAAATATAATCGAGTTTCGTGAAATATTTTATAAAATTCATTAGAAAATTCCTTCTCTTCACTTTTTGTTTCATAAGTCAATTCATCATGAAAGTTTTCATCAAATATTGATTTCTTTGAGAATAATGCAATAAATTCTTTCAATTGGTTAATATCATCAGCTATTTTTAAAAATTTAAAATAATAAAATCTTTTTAGACCTGTGTGCAAATTTAATAAAATAAAATCGTTATAATTTGTACATACTCCAAATGGTATTTGATGAAAACTGATATATGACCAGAGTTGCTCTATTGGTGTCTTTCTTCCAAATTTCGTTCTATTTTGCTTTTTGAATAAATCTTTTGTTTTTAATCCTTTTACTTCAAAACATACACCATAATGGTTAGTTTTTTGATTAATTATTGCAAATTCCATATTATCTTTCTCATGAGAAAGACTTTCAAGACTTATATCATAATTTAAAATATTTTTCAAGATAATGTTTGCAAATTCTAAATAAGCATTCTTTTCACTTTCTAGTTTTCCCTCATTAATGTATTCAAGCCATTTCTCCGCATTTTTTATTTGTTTTGTGTTTAATTCAATGTTATTCAAAATCTTTTTTATTGCTTTATTAGAGTACAGATTAGGTTTCATCATTTTTCCTCAAGATAACTATAATATATTCTCTATTCAACATATAATAAAATTTACTTCGATTTTTTTTATGATTCATCAATCTCGGAATACAATTATAATATGGAAAACCTTACTACAGGGAGTTTTTTTCTAGATTTTTCATTACAATTTAGTTTGTCCCAACTTGCGATTTCCCCTTCTGCACTTTACAATCCTACCCTTTTGGATTTTTTTAAGTAGTAAAAAGAAGTCCTGCAGCTATTTTTTCATACTTTTTCATTGAAGGATTGTAAACCCTTTTGCGATTTTTGAAGAATTGAAGGTTTTGTAAAAATGCAAAATATATCTACAATCGCTGTAATGCATTTACAAGCACTACGTCTACAGAATGATTTGAGAGATTTATGAATGATCGTAAACTCTTCTAACTCACATTTTCGTAGAATTGAGCAACCGAAAGAGAAAAAACGATTTTCTTTTTTTTATCATCCTGTTGTAAAGACCCCCTCTAGATAATTACCCATTTTCGGGTAATGAATATTATAGTATATATTTTTTAAATAAATTTGCTAACAGAAATATGTTAGTATTCTTTTGGCGATTAAAATTGATTTACGAACGATCGTAAACTCAATCCAAACGTATTTTCATTGATAATTTCTATTTATGGTGATGGTTATTAACTAATCTAAAAATCAACAAAAAATTTTGATCTTCAGGTCAAATAAAAAAAAGAATAATGCTATCGTATTTATGTTAGCATAAGAAAAAAAGTTAGTTTATGGTGTTCGCTTCTTCTTTTTCTTCTTATATCTCTGCTGAAGCCCTGCCTTTCGTGATTTTCCTGCAAAACCACCTCTTCCTAATGTATCTACTTCAAGATAGTCATATCGATCGGGTGAATGAAGCCATCTTTCATCTTTAACAACTTGTTTATTCTGTTCAGACATATCTTTGAGTTTAGCTCGAGTAGATCGTTTCGCTTGTGCTTTTCGAGCTTCAGCTCTCGCGATCTTCCTGTATTTCTTTTTTCTACTTTTATGATTAAGTAGTCTTATAGTCTCAGAACTTCTGCTGTAACGAGTTACGAGAACATCTCTAAGTTCTCCTCGAATTTTTCTTTTACATTGATAAACGTGTGGATAGATTGTTTGTTTACTCATAATATAATTATAAAATACGGAGATTTAAATGCTTTGAACAAATTACGTGTGTTAAATAAGTAATTTAGTGCGTAATTCACTTATTTTATGCTTTTAACAAGCTACGTCTATTAAAAAATATTTTTCATCCTGCAGTTCTCTAAATTTGCTAAAAATGTTTCAATATTGCTTTTATTCTCTCGATTCGTTCAAAACAGTTTGTAGTTCTCTTAGTTTGTTCAAAGCACACTACTGTTTTCCAAATTTGTTTTAAAACGTTTCTATCCTGCTGTGGTTCTCTAAATTCGTTCAAAGCATTTGTACTGAACAATTTCAGTCAAAAATTAGTTAAAAAAACTTTTGTTCCTGCTCCTGCAAAAAATCTTATACTTTTTTTTACTATTTTTTGCTATCTAATACTACTTATTCTTACTTTATACTACTCATTCTTACTCTATAAGAGAATAAGTCAAATTGTAATCCAATTTAATCAAGAACTTATGCTCAAGCAAGGATTTTTACAATATTTAAAAAATCATTGGCGCGATCATCACCCGTTTTATCATTATAAAAAATCAGCGTTGGATTTCTTATTGAATAGAAATATTCAGCCAACTCGAAAAAACATTAAACAATTTTCGGGTGTTGCAATTAGTTTTACAAGTAGATTGCTCAAAGCAAAAAAAATTAAAAAATATGCACAGACGGTGTATCTGATCATTGATGAAAAAAAAAGATGGTGAAGTTCGATTATGATTCTGTGTCTAACTAAGCCAAAATCACGAAAATCTGTGATAGTACGCGCTAAATCTCGAATAATTTTGCCAACTTTTTATCAGATTGGCTTCTTTGAGCTTGAGCGCAAGATAATAATTATGTTGTCTAACGATAGATTGACGAAAGTTCAAGTTCGTGCATTAGAACATAGTTTAGATGATCTACATAGCATTAAATACTCAATTGCAGAGATTCAACAGCAGATTCATGAGATGTTTAATAATACTTGCAATGTTGAATTAATGAAAGTATGATTGTTAATAAATCATCAATATGTATTTTTTAATTTCTTATATATAAAATAAATAGTAATGAATCGTATCCATAATTTACTCGATCAACTAGATAAAGAATTACTTAGTGAAGAACCTAAAATACTTAAATGTATGAAAATGGGGCGACTTGTAGCTAAATATTATAATGACACCACTGTTTTAGAATGGATAAATAAAGAACTAAATGGTTATGTCCAAACTGATAAGTTACTTGAAAAATCTAATTTACCCAAATATAGATTATTAACATGTATGTTAAAAACACCTTATTTTGAACAACATCCAATAGGATGGAATCAAGCTCTACAAATCAAAGGAAATAGGTTTGATAAAATGCCCGATTTCAGTTTTTTGGGGAGTTTATCGCAGGTAATTGACTTATCAAAAAAAGAAATAATCGATTTTACTCGTGATCTTAATGGAGCTAATTATACTCTTGTAATCAACGGGAGTGAATTTAAAAATGTAATTATGGGTGTTACATTAAAACTTTTAGATTATGTTAATGAAAAAATGGAATCATTGGGGAATACTCTTGAAGATACTTGTTTAATGAATATTTTCAATAAGTTTCACGGTATAGCAAAGAGATTAGAGAATAGATATGATAATCGTCCAACAATAATAATTGAAAACGAATACGATGTTCAAGATTTACTTAATGCTCTTTTATATGAACATTTTGATTCCATTCAGGTTGAAGAATATGGACACATGTATGCAGGAAAGCGACCCAGAGTTGATTTTTTTTTGAGATATGATGAAATTGCTATAGAAGTAAAGTGTGTAAGAGATTCAAATCATGCAAATAGAATCTTAAGAGAAGAAATAATCTTAGATATTGCATATTACTCTAAAAGAAAGGAATTTAAACACCTATACTTCTTTATTTATGATCCTAAGTCACTTCTATTAAATAGAACTGATTTTATCAAAGATTTAGAAGAAAATGTCCCCGAGAATTACTCTTCAATTAAAATTGTAATCAAACCAGATTTATAACCTATGAAATTGAGATCATGTAATTCTACTCCATTTTTTCTATCTTTAATCCCTTAGAAAAAAAGCATCTGAGAATTGAAAACTCTGAATTTATTCGTATGTAGATGTATGAGATGCGTTCATCGTATAAAATGATTGAAATTAGGTGCGATGACAGACGGATATTTAAGATATTCTTACATTATTTATGAATTATAAATATAAGGCAAATAATGTAAAGATTTAGAAACATGTGTAATGATTAGAAACTCTGTCATTAAGGATTTTCAAGAACGGAGAAAAAAATAGCAGAAATAATGAATTTTAACCCCCCTATATTTCAAAAAGAGAATCGTGAAACTGAAAAGATTAGAAATTGGTTTAGAGAAAAATATAATCTCCAAACCGGGTCAATGCATATTTATCTTGTGTTGTGTTTTTATGATATTTCCTCATATCCCAATAATCAAGCCAACTTTCTCTTAGATTGTCTTGAAGTCTTTCATAAATTTTCATACTATAATCATTCATTTAATATTGTCAAAAGTTTATTTATGTTATTGTGTCAGAAA
The DNA here is from genome assembly GCA_021498095.1 of Candidatus Harpocratesius repetitus. GTDB lineage: Archaea > Asgardarchaeota > Lokiarchaeia > Sigyniarchaeales > Promethearchaeaceae > Harpocratesius > Harpocratesius repetitus. Next base: position 3,882,092 of record JAIZWK010000001.1, read on the forward strand.
GGATCATTAGCTTCAAATGGATTATTTTTTCACTTCGTCTATTCACATTGCACATGATTTAACTTGATCGAATAGAAAAAGCGAACTCGCAAGGAAAAGATTTCTGTCAAGCCTATTGACTTTAAAAAAAATTATTATCTAAAGAATAATTTGAGAGTTTTAAGAAAATGGAAAAATTAAATAATTCGTTTATAAAAATTGTAGCTTTGCAATTTGATAGTGGTGATATTTGCATTTTGCATCCTTACTTTAATTTTTTAATAGGTAAAAATGGTATAGGAAAAACCCAAATCATACAATCTTTACAAAGGATCAAATCTGCTGGATTTGGAAAAAATGAAAAAATAGATCGAAATTTTTTATTAACATTGAACGAATTATTGAAAAAACAATATAAGGAAAAAAAAAGAATAATTGAGGAAAGTATTTTAAAATTATGGGAAAACTATCTTAAGAAAAATCAATCAATTCAATTTTTTAAAAAGAAAATTATAAAACAGCATCCTTCTCATTTATCCACAATATATTATATCTCTTTTCAAAAAAAACAAAGACCAATAGGAATATATTTTGGAAATTCAAGACTAAATCCTCAATTTTCAGCAGATGCACAAGATCATAATGATTCTAGTTTAGACAGAATATTAGGTAAAATGATCAACAATCTTATTCAAAAAGCACTTCAAGAAAAAATAAAACAAGAAAAGAGACAAGATTATAATGATGTGTTAATTCCTTTATTTCAAGATTTTAATAAAATAATAAAGAATACTGAATTGGATTCACTAAATAGGACTGAATTTATTTTTAAATCAAAAAATCCTAATTTTCCAACACCTTATACTGTAAAAAATTTATCAGATGGGGAAAAAAGTATTTTATTTTGGACTCTCTTGTGTAAAAAAGATGAAATAAATGGATCTCTGATATTATCTGATGAATGGGATAATCATTTACATCCGGATATAATACACGATTTAATTCGTTTTTTAAAAAAACAAGCAGAAAAACTAAATTTACAATTCATATTTAGTACTCATTCTCCTCAAGCAATATTATCTTCCGATCCAAGTGAGTTATGTACTTTTGAACAAGATATAAAAACATTTGATTTGTATGTTCAACCAAAATATTATTTGGAAGGAGCCTATGAGCATCTTGGAGCATTACCTCTAACTACCAAAGCTTATTTTATAATTGAAGGAGAGACAGAAATGGAATTTGAATATTATTTACCATTTGTTGATCATGTAAGGGTTCTGAATATGAAAGGATGTTCCCGAATCAAAAATACAGTCAAGTTTTTATCAAACTGTGGTATAAAAGTGGTTGCTATCAGAGATAGGGATGGTATTTCGGATGAAGAAATTGATAAATTAAAAAAAGATTCCATATATACTTGGCTAATAAGCGATATAGAATCTGAAGTTCTTCGTAATGATGTTTTTATGCAAAAATGGATTAAGGAGAAGTCTCAATTAGAAATAAATAAAAGCGATTTTATGAGTTTGAAGGAAAAGGCACTGAATTCCATTCAAAAAATTGAATCATGGAAAAAAGATTATCTCACAAGTAGGTTTAGAAGTGAATTGAATAAAGGAAATACTGAAGATTGGGATGAATTGATTAAGAGATGGAATAAAAATTGGAATGATAAAACACCTGAAGAAAAAATTCGCGGAAAAGATCATATGAAACAATTATTCAAAGAAATACGTGAAAAATATAAAGATAAAATAAAGAGACCTGAACAGTTATCGGTTAAAATATGCGTGAAAGATTGGATAAAATATCTTGGTGAATATATTAAGAAAGAAGAATATACTGAATTGCCATTACCTTTAAAAAAAAGTTTAATTGATTTGCAAAAACAAATAAAGAGTAATAAAAAAAAATAACTAAATATATGGTAAAGAGTAGGATTAAGCAATCGCTTTAAATATAGCGTAAAGCAAATAGAAAATGTGGTATTTATGCTTTAAATCAGAGTTCACAAAAAAATCAAATAAATTTGCTTATTTTCCAATAACTCCAATAGTTTATAATTGTGTGGAGAGTGAATTAAAGGAAAATTGCTTATTTAAAAAAAAGTATGTTCAGTCTTATTTTCATTGTTCATTATTATGGTTATTTCATAACATGAACTTATCCAAAAAACTAAAAAATATCATGATCAGATTACGTTACATCGTAATGGTCAATTTTGATCAGTAAAAAATTATCATTATCATTAAGCTAATTCAAGAATTCCCATTTTTGAATTAAAACTCTGACGTAATTGTGAATTTGATCTAAAATTTTTTTATATCCTTCCCAAGAATCACCATAGGGATCATCAATATCACCTTTTAATCCTGCAGCTTCTGACAATGTGAGAATTTGGGGAGCTTCAATAGTTTGGTTTGGAAAGTATTTTGAAGCATTTTTATAATACATATCCAGAATTTCCTTTTTCTGGTTTTCTTCCATCACAAGGATAAGATCATGTTGATCGAGTAAACATCGCGAGATTTTTTTTGGTTGAAATCCATTTGTTTCAATATTCATAAGATGAAGATATTGGGCAGAATGAGGAGACATCTGATTTAATACAGGATTTAACCCAGCAGAATCAACTTTAATCTTTTGAACGAGTTCATTTTGGCTTTGATTTATATAATATTTAAATAAATACTCCGCTACAGGAGATCGACAAATGTTACCCAGACAAATAACAAGAATTGATTTTGGAATAGTTTCTTTCGAATTTACACTATACATTTTTATCTGATTAATTTTAATTATTTAAAATATCAAAAATTTTCACTTTTTTCAATTAATAGAAAAATGTTAGAAGTGCTTTTTTTAAATCAAAAAACTTGAATTAATTCATGGATGAATTTAGACAAGAATCTACACCAATAAATGTCTATTTTAAACATGATCGATCAAAAATAAATCTGGATATTCCTAAAATTAAAGAAGATTTAGCAAAAATATTTTCTCACGAAAGAATATCTTCAGAATTAGCTGATAAAATTGCTTATGGAAAGGATTATTGGTTAATTGGCACATTAATGAATCTTCATGGTCAAATTCCCGCTTACCCTGATATTATTGTATGGCCAAAAACCACAGATGAAATCGTACAACTTGTAAAATACGCGGCAAATCACAACCCTCCCATTCCAATTATCCCGTATGGTGAAGGATCAGGAGTAGTAGGAGGTGCAATCCCCGTATTTGGTGGAATTATTGTAGATATGAAGTATTTTGATCAAATTGAGATCAATCCAATAAATATGACAGCCCGAATTGGTGCAGGTGTCAATGGAAAGACATTAGAAAGGTATTTAAACGCACATGGATTTCGGATGGGTCATATACCTCAATCATTGTATACTTCAACTATAGGAGGATATTTTGCTCATAGAGCAGCAGGTCAATTTAGTGGAAAATATGGAAAATTTGAAGATATTGTGAAATCTTTTGAATTAGTTCTACCTTCTGGAGAAATTTTAAATACAAAATTTTATCCCCGAGCAGCTGTAGGTCCAATGATTGACAGAATATTTCTTGGATCTGAAGGTACATTGGGCATAATGACAGCAGTTACATGTAGGATTTGGCCTTTTCCTGAAAAACAAATAGGAATTTCTTTCGTCTTTAACGATTTAAATCAAAGTTTAGAAGCAATAAGAAAGATCATACAAGGACAGATAAATCCTGCTGTTATTCGTATTTATGATAAATTGGAAACAAAACGTCATTTTGGAAAAACAGAAAAACGTTCGAAAAATAAATATATGGTGGTGTTTGTATGCGAAGGACCATCAGAATTAGTTGAACTTGAAGAAAAGGTTGTTCGTAGGAATTGTTTAGCCCAAGGAGGTTTGGAGTGTGGAGATGGCCCCGTTCAGCATTGGTTTGATACAAGATTTGTAGTAAAAGAATCTTCTGAATATGCACCATATGGCTTAGTTTTCGATACAATTGAAGTTGCTATCCCATGGGATCGGGCGAATGACTTGTATAACGCCGTAATTAAGCAAATTATGAATGTACCCGGTGCAATTATGGCTTCTGGACATGCATCGCATTTTTATACTTCTGGAGTCTGCTTCTACTTTACATTTACTGCAGTGCCGCGAGAAAATCAATCTCCGATAGATTTATACAATCAATGTTGGGATGCAACATGCGAAACAACATTAAAATATAATGGAACAATCTCACATCATCATGGAATTGGACTCAACCGTACCCGTTGGATGCATTTAGAACATGGAACAGAATTCTCTTTATTAAAAAAGATCAAAAAAATGCTGGATCCGAAGAATATTATGAATCCTGGAAAACTTTATGTAGATCTCACTGAAGAAGAAAAAGAAAAAATCGAAAATATGGGCAAAACTAAACTACCAATTAATTTAAGTTATTTTGTCACTCAAAAAAACGAATTACAATCAAAGAAAGGAGAAAAAAAACATGGAAGTATTTAAAAAATTAGCAAAATATTCTTGGATGGTAGATATTTTTAAAAAGATGGGAAAAGCAGAGCGAAATAATTTCATTACTGGATACAAAAACCGTAAACAGTATTATACCATGGAAGGTATGAAAGCAAATCTAAAAGATTTACTTAAATGTGCAAACTGTCCTAATATGTGTCGCTTTGATTGCCCAACTCTTCAAATATCTAAACGTGAAACATATTCTCCAGCAAAAAAGGCTCAAATCGCCTATTTCTTAGGTATGAATTATATTCCATTTGAAGAAAAGAGCGCTCAAAATGCATTATATGCTTGTGTTACATGCGATGCATGCCGTGAATGGTGTCCAATGGATATTTCAACAGGCGATCTTCTTGTAGAAATGCGCCAAGAATTGGATCAAAAAGGATTAGTCCCTGAATCCGTTCAAGTATTGAAGAATAGGGCAAACAAAAATGGAACGATCTTTGAAGAAAGTCCATTCTATAATAATTCAGAATTCAATATAAATGACCCAGACCCTGAAGTATTTTATTACATTGGCTGCATGGATATCCAAAATCGGCCAGAAACTGTTCGAGCCACTATTCAATTATTACGGCATCTGAAAATTCCCTTTGCAACCAGACTTGATCAACGCCAATGTTGTGGTGGACCAATATATAAGGCGGGATTTCGCAAAGAAGCGAAAAAAATTTCGACTCAAAATCAGCGACTCCTTCAAAACTTTTCAGGAAAAACTGTGATTACCAACTGTCCGGGATGTTTTGCCACTTTAAATAAAATTTATGACAATTTGGAAACACCAATTAAAATAAAAGTGATTCATTCAATTGAATTTTTCTTAGAAAAAATACAACAAGGTGTGCTAAAACTAAGTAAACCTGTAAATAAAACCATTTGTTTTCATGATCCATGTTTAATCTCACGCAGCTCATCTGTGAAGAATTATGTAGCAGATTTTCGAGAACTTTTCAAACTAATTCCAGGTATAAAATTGCAAGAGCCTCTTTTACATGGAAATGAAACAAGATGCTGTGGAATGGGAGGAACATATGCGGTATCAAATCCTTCAAATGCATTAAAACTGCATATTGATCGTTTTAGTCAATTACAAGAAACAAATAGTGATTTAATTGTTTCAGCTTGTTCTACTTGTGAATATGCATTTAAAAAAGCACAAATCGAGACAAAGTCAAATGATACACAAATTTTGGATTTTATTGAATTATTGGCTTTAAGTATCGATCAAAATAAATAAAAAATATAGTAAACGAATTTTTTTTGTTATTGGTAATAAATAAAGCAAATAGTAACGCAGTTGTTGATAAGGTTCTGATGCATTTTTTACCTGTATTAAGAAGTATAAAGAATCGCTTTGGGGTAATCTCACAGTCGCAGTATGATTTCTATAAATGGGCCATTGATCAGGAGGATACAAAACATATTTTGCATATATTTGGAAATAACTGAAATCTGAAGCGGGAGGTCCTTTCTAAACTTTTCTGATTTGAAACTGGTTTTTTATTTTGAATATCATTTTGTGAATCATTTTGAGCATTTCCAAATGTATCGTACTCATTTATCAGAAGATTTACATTATCAATTCATAGCCACTTTTCAATTTAAATTTGGGTCTAAACTTTTTTGCCCACCTTATAAATCGCTCATGCAATTCCTTATCTTTAATCTGTTCAGCAGCAATTATAGCATAGTCCATAAATTTAATCCGCTCAGCGGTCCATGTGGTTTCAAAGCCATATTCTTCAAAAAATAGCTTTTCCCACTCCTTATAACGCTCGAGATTCTCCTGCTTTCGGGGATGGATGAACGAATCAAAATCATACATGAATTCCTCACTGTTTTCAAATTGGGTGCAGTCCCAAAACTCAATCGGCAGAAATGAAATATGGGGGATGTGAGGGAGATCCGAAATGTTAATCCACAGCCTTGGGTTATGGGTAAATTCAATCGGAATCTCCTTAACTTCCCGCAAACCGTCTAAATCCAATTTTTTTAATGAGAGGCAGAAAGCCCAATTGATGGGAATTTGCTTCATGCGGTGCTTTCCGTCATTTTTCGGCGGCAGCGTAATTTTTTCACCATCGAACATATTTTCGTAACGCTCGTTATAAAAATCTTCAACAATTGAAATTTTCCGCAGTCGATAGCAGTGGGCGAAATCTATGTTGTAATCGTCTAAAACGGCAGTTAGAGTTCTGAATTCCCGCAAATATTGATATTGGTCGCACTTTAGGGGGATTTTAATATTAGTAAAATCCGAAATTCGAATATATTCTATTTTAGGCGGCCATTTAACCACCCGCAGTTGATTTTCTCCGGTTATTACGATTTCTCTGCAGTTGGTAAAAGCCGAAAAATTAGCTTCATTATTGGAATAAATACAATCATATGCTTTTAGTTTGTAAATTTTTCATATTCTTTCAGCAGATTTTTTAATATTTGTTCAAGTTCATTTACTGTTTTTTTCAGGTATTTTGTCAAATAACTCATGATTATTATCTCTATTAAATGCTAAATAAAATTTTATTGTTATCTATAAATACATTTCTAAAAAAATCAGATCTCCTTTCCTCAGTTTAACTAACCTATAGAACGTTTTTACGGATTTTTTTGTCAGTATGTCAAAATTGACAAAAGTTTTACGGTTTTAGGCATTTTACATCATGATAGTAAAGTTATGCTATCTGCAACTCAGTAATCTTGACCTACAGACCTACAGTTCTGACATGGTATATGAATTTTTTTTGTTATTGTTCTTCTTTTAGTGTAAATCTCCACGCACAATAATACTCTTTGGGATGTGGATCAGGTGGGCAACAAATACACTCTGTTTCAATGCGTGGATCAATAGTTTTAGCAAAAAAACCATACTCCACAATACCTACAGACTTGCAAGGAAAATCCGGTAAATTCTTTCGATTTCTTGCTGTTTGAACTCTACAAGCATTCATATGAAACTCACACGAATTTTCGGTGATATTTACTGTTTCTTGTATGTTAATATTTGCATAAAGACGATATTTCAAAGCTTCAACCAAACCGGGGATTCCAGGATTATCAGGTAGATTAAGAAACTTTTTAATTCTTCGAGCTTCTATTTGAGTAAATTTTTCCCAAGCAGCAATATCATATTTCATAGCAGTTTCAATATTAGTATCTTTTTCGATAGATTGAAACCACAACCCGTCATGTGCCAACCAATTCTTAGAAAGAAGTTCACAATAGTCCATTAGTTGTTCTTTTGATAATTTTTCTAAATCATGTCGCATAAGTGGATTATTCATTGTTCTTTCAAAAATTTTTTTGAATATTTATCCATTAATGCAAATTTATTCACCAGTAATAAACCAATTTTTGTCTTCAATCATGTTCACCAATTAATACATATTTATTCACCAGATAATAAACCAATTTTTGTCTTCAATCATGTTCACCAATTAATGCAAATTTATTCACCAGATAATAAACCAATTTTTGTCTTCAATAATGTTCACCAATTAATACATATTTATTCACCAGAAAATATACCAATTTTTGTCTTCAATAATGTTCACCAATTAATACATATTTATTCACCAGATAATAAACCAATTTTTGTCTTCAATCATGTTCACCAGTTAATGCAAATTTATTCACCAGATAATAAACCAATTTTTGTCTTCAATCATGTTCACCAATTAATGCAAATTTATTCACCAGATAATAAACCAATTTTTGTCTTCAATAATGTTCACCAATTAATACATATTTATTCACCAGAAAATATACCAATTTTTGTCTTCAATAATGTTCACCAATTAATACATATTTATTCACCAGATAATAAACCAATTTTTGTCTTCAATCATGTTCACCAGTTAATGCAAATTTATTCACCAGATAATAAACCAATTTTTGTCTTCAATCATGTTCACCAATTAATTTTTGTTAATTTCATATGAGCGATTATTTTTTCCTGATCAAAATTGATCAGTTTTTGATTTGTAGCGATTAAGCCTTTATCAACATTTGATAGATTAATAAAAAAATAAAAATCCTGCATAATTTACGCATTTACCAATATTCCATCCAAATTTGAAATTTGTCGATCAAAAATTTAGAACTTTTTTTATCATTTTCAACTATAATTTGATTAAAAATAGTCAAAAATCAACCCATAATTATATTTTTTAAAGTTCATCTTTGCCGACTGAAATAATTCTTGGATAAGTTTGATTATTGTCGGAAAATGAAAGAATAATATGGAAATTCTGTCAAAAATAAAGAAGTTACTAGAACCTCATATATAATAATCAAAAAAAAAACTTCAAAAAAATCATTCTAAAAAAATTTAGGTTCATTGCACTTATTCGAGATCACTGATTAGTGATTTGGAGTTAAACAATGCCATCGAATTTAGGATTTGTTGTAAATTTAGATAATATTTTATTAAATAATTATTGGCGAAAATTTTATTCATATTTAGAATTGGGATGGGATGAAGCATCTATTCAAGATTATTTATCAAAAAAAGAGAATATTATTCAAATTGCCACTTTTAACACACGATCTGTTTCTTTTGCTGCAAGTTCTAGGAGAAATAGGTTTTATGAAGTTTATAATCGAGAAAATATGTTGGAACAAGATGTCGCTTGGGAAGGCGCGATTGAATCAATTAATAAACTTGCAAATTCATATCAAATTTTTGTGATTTCTTCTAGATCTAAATCATTAGAAAAAAAAACTCGTGAAGTAATGCAGAATTTGGGCTTTCCACTAGATGATATGGTTTTATTTTTCAAAAAACCGACAGATAAATTATATCTTTATAGGAAAAAAATGATGGAAAAAGTAGTTGAAACATGTCCAAAAGGCGTCGGAATATGTTTAAATCCTAGTGATCGAATGATTTTTGATCGTTTTTCATATTATCCAATAGCATTTACTTCTCAAAAAAATCCAGACGATTTTCATGATTCATTCGAAATTATATGTAATTCATGGGCAGAAATATTATCAGCTTTAAATGTATAAAAATTATAAAAAAAATGAGAAAAAATGAGTATGCATCGGCTTTCTAAAGAAGAACGTTTAAAAAAGTTAGCAGAATTAAAGCGTCAAGAAAAAGAAAAGCAAAAATCTATTGATGCTGCTGAAAAACTATTAGATTTAGCAAAAAAATTTGCAAATCAAAAAAAATTTATTACTGCAAGAGAAAAATACTTAGAAGCAGCAAATTTCTTTTATAAAATTAAATGGATAGATCAAGCAAAACTTCTTGAAAAAGAAGCAGAGAATATGAAAAAAAAGATGGAAGAATTAAAAAAAATCACTCATCGACTTAAAGAACAAGAAAAGCAAAAATCACAAGTATATGAACAAAGAGCAGCGAAAATCATTGCAAAAAAAGAAGAAAAGCGAAAATTACAAGAACAACAAAAGCATAAGCTAACTCCAGAAATTCAAAGGAAATATGAAGAAGCAGAATTTGTCTTAGCAAAAGCTGAAAGAAAAGAAAAACAAGGAAAATTTAAAGGGGCAATTCAAAGATACAAATTTTTAATAGAATTATATGATGAACTTCAATTTCCCAACGAAAAAATCGTAAAAATCCAAGAAAAAATTAAAGATCTTCAATTTAATTTGGAGCAAACATGATATTTTCTAATGATTTTTTGATGTTCTTATTCTATTTTTCCATTTCATTAAGATCAAATAAATCATTGTTTGGAATAGTATATTTATTATGGCAGACTGGACAAGAATTATATTTCTCGATCCACCATACTGCACAAGTATAATGGCTTAATGATCCACAAAACTCACATTTTATAAAGTGATCTTCAGCAACATTGACAGTTTGATGGCAAATAATACATTTTTTAGATTCTAATCCCGAATCTTTAAGTAATTCTTCAAGTTTTTTAGAAAATTTCTCTCGCTCTTTAAGATATCGCGATTTTACTTCATCAATTTTCTGTAATTTTTGATCAATTCTTTCGAGTTGTTTTCGTAAATCAATTTCTGACATTTTTTCTGGTTGAATTAAATCAAGTGATTGAATCATTGAAGAAGAATCAGGGGTCGTATAACCAGATAAATTTTCAAAAAAATCTTGTTCAGATTGCAGAACTGATTGATATTTGTTGAAAATTGAAGTTAAGGTGTTTCTTATAGTAAAACTAGCTTGATTAATGATACTTTCAAATTTTTTAGTCCAAGTTTCCATTAATGAGAAAACATTCACATCCTTATCTTGATATTCCTTAAAAGTAGAATTCATCTTTTCTTGGAGATTAAGGAATTTTTCCTTATATTGAGAGATTTCTTGAACCATTTTTTCAAAATCTGGTAAATTAGATTCAATAAATGGAATTGTTTGAAGTTGATAATTACGTAATAAAGATTCTAGTTCAATTATAGAATTTTCTATTTTTTTTTCCAATTCCATCTGATTTTTGTTTTGTCTAAGAGTTTGAGTATATTGATCGAAATCTTCAATAGTACGAGCAATTTCCCCTCGAATTTGCCCAATTTGTTTTTTAATCGATTCTACAGACTTGCTACCTTTAAAAAAATATTTCTTGTAATCTGAGATCCAATCTTCTAGTTCATTTATAATAAGAAAAATAGAATTAGTAAGAGTCTGAAGTGCTTGGCTTGTTGCGACAAGATCTCCTTCATATTTTTTAAGAAATTCATCTTGTTTTGCCTGTAGGTGGGAATTAATTATATGTCGAATTTCTTTTAATCCCAACTCTTTTGGGTTTTCGAAATTAATACCAATCTCATGGATTTTGCATAAATCTTGAAAATATTGACAAGTATAAGAAGATATTTTTTGTTCGATCTTCTTTTGAAGCTTTTTCTTTTCTTTTGATGAGATTGAGTTGGTATTATCATCAATAAAAAGAATGTGATTTTGAACTAAAAATAAGCAAAACTCACAAAAAAGAGAATTATATTGAAAAGTGGTAATTTCTTCAGGAAAAGAGGAACTAATAAAATCATTCCATGAAATAGGTAATTCTTTTTGATTTTGTAATTCGTGTATTAATTCTTGCACAAGTTGAAATTCATTAAGAAAGAGAAAAACAGAGTTTTTTTTATCAGATAAAGAAATTAAGGGATTTACAACAGAGACAAAATCAAACCAAATAGAAGCAGGATGATTGTAAATTGTTTTTAAATTGCTTAATGAAAATAGATTTGAATCATTATCTTTTTTTGACTTTTCATCAGAAATATCAATATTCCAAGAATTTTTTAAGACATTTCTTATTTCAGTTGAATATTCAGTCAATAGAAGCAAGATCTGGCTGATTTTTCCAAAAAGATTAGTTTTTGATAATTTAATATTTATAGATTTGATTTTACGAGAGATATTCGCAAGGATTACTTGCATTCGATACATTTCAACAAAAAGTGCAGTGGGAATAAAGTAAAATTCATCTGAATTCCTTTTTAATAACTCAATGAATGCTTGAATCGATTTTAGAAATTTTAAATAATATTGCCAATCTTTAGGAAGAGAATTTTTTTCAATATTTTTTATTATGGATAGATCTGAGATTATATTCCCTTTCTCATCAATTACTGAATCAATTTTTTTTTCAAATTGTGTAAAGAATGAATACTTATTATCAAAAAAATATAATTGCTCACGTTCCTTCATATTAGTTCGCACTAGTGGAAATGATCCATAATAAAAGAACTTTAATGATATAAAGAGGCAATTTTCACTATTCCTTAAAAAGAGAACATTATCATATTATTGTAACTTATTCATTTTATCTAAATAAATTGAATAATAACATTTGGAAATGCAAAAATAATGAAAAAAGTAAAATTTTCAAAGAAAATTCGTGGCATTTTTTATGCTTTAATTGTGTTAATTGGAAATGGGATACATCCGATTATTAATAACTCACGACCGTCCTCATTAGAACCAATTCCATTCGTATTAATGATGACTTTATGGGAATTTTTAATTTGCCTACCTTTCGTTATTTTTGAGAGAAAAAATGAAAAAATTACACCCAATATAGATTTTTCAATAAAAAAAATATCAAAAAAGATTAAATTTCAATTAATTTTAAGATTGATACTAATTGGAATTCTTTTTACGGTGGCAGGTTTTTTCTATGTGGAAGGTATGAAAAAAGCGGGTGCAATTCCCAGTTCAATCGCTTTAAAATCATCTCCAATTTATGCATTAATAATAGGTGCTATTTTTCTACAAGAAAAAATATCATATTCCCAAATTTTCTTTACAGTATTAATGCTAACAGGTTTATATTACTTAGGAACAGAGGGGACATGGAATATTGGCCAATTCTCAATTTGGTTTGGTGTTCTTCTTTTAGTACCACTACTATGGATTATCGGTCATTCGTTAACTAAGCCATTACTTGAATCACAAACAATTTCACCTTTTCAAATAATATTAATCAGAACAGGTATTATGGTATTTATATTTTTCTTCCTTTCAATAGTAATTTATGGATTTTCAAGCACATTAAATCAATTAATTGAATTTCCAATGTTAAAATTTAGCTTATTTATGGGGATAACATATTTCTTCATGCATTTCTCTTGGTATAATTCAATTACTACAATTTCAATCTCATATGCAAGTGCATTGGTGACCCCTTCTCCCATTATAACTGTAGTGTTAGCGACTATGTTTTTGGGAGATTCTTTCGAATTTTATCACCTAGTTGGTTTAATAATTAGTATAATCTGTCTGTACGGTTTAATAATGGTTAACAATACAAGTAATAAAAAAAAAGAATAGGTTTTTTAAATAATAAAGAAAGATTTGGAGGAAGTTGATTATTTACAGATGAAATCACAATGCTTCCTTGTTCAAATACTCTTCATGTCTTTTGTAGTGTAACCATTGGCTAAAATAGTCAATAAAAAGAACGATTAGGAAAATAACACCGTATGAAACAAATATTGTTTCCCAATGACCATAAATTTGAAATAGTGCATCTTTTGGAATGTTGCTGGGTTGATTATTAATCAATATCTGAAGATTAACATAACAAATAAACCAAGAATAAAAGTAGCCGATTATAGCCCCGATTATCCCAGATATTAAGAAAACTATAAAAAGTTCCAAAATATTGATAAAAATCACTCTATTTCGACCAACACCTCTAAATAATAGCAAATTGGTAAAATATTCGTTTTCACGATTCATAATAATTATTGTTAAAGATAATTCAATTGAAAGTAAAATTCCAATTAAAACAAAGTCTAAATTAATCAAACCATAAAATCCACTTGATCCAATAATTAAAGAATATCGAGCAACATCAATATCATTCCAATTAGGATCAAAAACATGATATTTTACGTTCTCACAATATTGAGTAATAAAAGGTTGAAATTTAAGATGAAGATTATCTAAATCTATTTCTGAATTCGGTGTTATATCCAATAATTCAATTATATCAGAAGCAAACCACTTAGTCTTTGAAATTTGCAAAGAAGACATGTCGATTATGATTGCAATTAACCCATAAACATCAGTTTGATACATTCCAGGAGCATAATCAAGAGAATCCACAATTCGTAAAGAGAAAGTCTGATTAATAAACTGTTTTGTGTTAGAATTATAAATTTGCAAGGAATAATTAAACAGATCGCCAATCTCTCGGCCTGTAAAAGCGAGGAATTGTGAAGTAGTAATTACGTTTATTTCAGATAGGGAAGAAATATTATTTGAAGGTTGTTGTAGTAATTTTCGAATTTGCTGAGGATATGAAGGATAAATAAATGGTCTTTTATCTGAAGAAATTACAGAGAGATAATTTATTGGATCAATCGCATATGTTTCTATAGGAATTTCTTGCATCTGAGACAAGTTAAGATTCCTAATATCTACCCAAGATCGATTAGAAACGAAAATATGAGAATATGTTTGAATTTCAAAATTATAATTTGATGAAAATTTAGAGGTTAAATTATCCTCAAAAGCTTGAAATTCATCTTGATTTTGAAAATTACTATTAATCATATGAATATTTAAATCTGAACCCCAAAGAAATTGGTTATCAAAAATTTCATATCGATATTGAGAGTTAAATGCAAAATTAGTTATTGTAAGCATGGTACAAAAAATAGCCAAATAAATTGTTACACGAGCCCATTTCTTTTTTCTGATAATTTCTAAACTAACAATATGATCTAATCTTTTAGTAAATAAATGTGCAATTCGTTTTGCAAATCTCGCAAATCTTGAAGGTCTTTCGATAAGAAATAATCGTATTAAACCCGTAACAAAGAAACCAATGAAAAATAGTGAGAAAAAATGAAAGTAATAAATATTCTCAACAATCTTATCACGATTATCTATAACGACATCTGAAACATTGAATCTGAATGCAATAAAAAGATAAGAATATAGAAAAATTGGAATAACACCAACTATTATAAAAAGCCATGTAATTGGTTTGATTGAGTATTTCTCTATTTCAAAAAGATTTTCATAAACAAATTCTGATTTCTTTTTTCTTTTCCAAATTTTTAACTTTCTTTTCCCTTTTTTTCCTAATTTAGATAAATTTTCTACTTTTTTTTCTTCAATTTTTTTATAATCTCGAATATATTGCTCAATCAACAGTTCATCTGCAGTTTTTTTCTTATCTCCTCCTTCAAATAGAACTTGTTCATCATAATTTAATGAAAGTTCTTCTACTTGTTGAATTGAACTAGATACATCTAAATATTCAATTTTTCCTACCATTATTATTTTTGGAATTAAAGCAATAGCATTAATCAAAATACCTAAAAGCAGAGTATACCAAAAATTATTCCATGTAATTTCAGGAATTAGAAAAATCTTTGAAGTATTTAGGAATAAATCACCTAATAATCTGTGATATAAATAAAATGTCCCATATCCAATTATAGAACCTAGGACAGTACATATTACACCATTAACGACTCCTCCAATAAAGATTTGACTTTGAATTTGCGAAACGGATAAACCACGTAATTTTAATAAGATCAATTCTTCATTTGCTTTTTTTCCTCTAGCATCATTAATATTTCGACTAACGAGTAATGAAAAGACAATAACAGGAATTGAGAGAATTTGAATAGTTAAAAAGGATCTTCGAATATTTTCTTGAGTTATTTTCAGTTGATAAGAAAGTTTATCGATAACACCGACTTCGAATGGAAGAAAAATCGAAAGATTCCTGCTCTTTTGAGTAAGTGAAGTGCGATAAAAATATAGATTCTCAAATTGAATATTTTCTCGATTATAGAATAAAAGATAACCAGATTTTATAATTCCACTTTCTAAATAACCTCTATATAAATTATACTGAGCAACTCGATAATACCATTGTTGAATTGGATGGTTTATCAAATAATTGAAATTGCCGTACCAAAATACCAGATTCTGCTCTAATTGTTCAGGAAATATATATGTTTTATTATTAAGGTAATCTTCATATGTATAGGAATAAGTATATCGTTGATCCACGATGCGAAACCAATCATTTGTACAAAGATAAGTTCCAACAATGGTAATATTTTCTATTTTTTCTTGAAGAAAATCTACAACGGGCGGATTTGAATCAAAAGCGTTTCCAATAATTATTGAGATATTTGAAGTTTGATTAATATGATAATTATATCTTAATGCAAAATTATAATCTACTAATATTTCAGTTTCATTTTTAGGGACATGACCGTCTATTATTTTAAAATATGAATTAAATCGTTGAGATCGATAAAAAACATCGTTAAAAATTCCAAATTTTACTCTTGAAGCATTCAATTTATGATAATAATCAAATTCACTTGTACAATTTGATGGAAAAACAGAAGAATAATTCTCTATTGTAATATAAGCAGAATCTAACCCAAATATTGCATAAGGTGCATATCCTTGTAAGTCTAAATTTGTAGTTCTTAATATATTCTCGACTTCTTCATTAGAGTGATTGAAATAATAATTATAATTGATATGAGGAATTGGGTCACCTTCATCATTAAATAAATCATAATGAACCAAATCAATATCCGAAAAGAGCCAAAATGAATCTTGAAATTGGTATTTCTGAGCTGCTTCAAAAAAATAATTAAGACCAGATATTAAAGAAAGAGAAAGACTAAAACATAACAGAATCATCCATTCGTTTTTCATTCGTTTTGGTGTGTTTTTAATGTAAAAATTAAAGAATTTAAAGGAAAATTTCTTATTCTCCATGTTTAATTTCTATATTTTTTTGAAGTATTTGAATTTTAACCGTTTCAATTAATTTTAATTCATTAATTTTAGTATTTCATCGATCTTTTTTTCTAAATTCAAAATTATTCACTATTCTAAAAATATCACAATTTTTTGAACATTGATAAGGCGATATTTTTGAGAAGATGCATCGATTGTTTCCAATACTCCTACAACACGCATTTTTGTCCCTATATAGCGTTCTATATTCTTTATAGAGGTTTTTAACTCGCATTTATAGAGGTTTTTTATAGAGGTTTTATAGAGGTTTTTAACCGAAGTATAACCAGATGAATTATTTTGGGATTTATCTGACATAAAACTCATTTAAAGATTTGATCTTTTAAAAATTCTACGATCTTATTACCTTTGATATTTTTTTTATATCTACATTAAATTCTTTTGCAAAATATTGCCGAATTTCTTTATCTACAGCGGTCAATAATGGAATCCGTGGACGAATCTCTCGCATAATTTCATTCAATGGTGCCCGGTATAATTTTTGTAAAACCAAAGAAATTTCATCATCTGGAATTGCTCGAATTCTAAAATATTTAGGAGGTTTAATTTTCTTTGTTTTATTTGCTTTTATTTTTGAAGTTCTTGATGAGATATTTGAAGAAAGTTTAGCAAAACAAAGACCTCCTGATAAAATATCATAATAATAACTTAAATGTGCATAATCTTGCGTTCTGCCAATATAACCTAGTATTTTATCAGCAAAAGCAAAGTTTTGATATCCATAAAAAAGCTCTTCTTTCTTTGTTAAAAAATTAAATATATTTTCATTCAACCATAAACCAATATTATTAAACGAGATATCTTTGCTTTCAATTTTATCTAAAGTTCGTTTTGCATCTTTGATAGTCTCTTGTTGAAAGAAATTAACCATCATTTCTTGAATATGACCTGCATGATCGCGTCTCATGTTAATTGCATCAAGTTGATCATCTTGAATTTTAAGTGTTCCTTGAACTAAAGCTTGTAAATCATTTATAGCAGATCGATAATCACCTTGAGATCTTTCTGCAATTTTCTTAATTTGCTCAGAAGAAATTTCTATATGTTCCTTTAATACAATTTTCTTTAAAATTAATGAAATATGCTCAGGTTTTGCTGGAGTAAGTTCTAAAAGGGGAGAAGATAATTTATAAAGATCTCCAAATCTTCGATAATCTTTGAAATTACAAGTCATAATAACAGGGTAACGGGAAATAGATATAATTTTCTTAACTGCAGCGGCACCTCCTCTATCATTTCTTCCATGAATACCGTCTACTTCATCAATTAAGATCAATTTTCCCTTTACTTTCTGTGATGTAAAAGTCAATAAATTTGTATTTCTTACAGTTTCTCGCAATTTTTCATTAACTGCTTCTTCTGTTCGCACATCTGATGCATTCAATTCAATAACGCTTAAATTATAATCACGAGCGAGAGCATATACAATGGTTGTTTTTCCAACTCCAGGAGGTCCAATTAACATCGCAGCAGTTTTATTAGCAAGTTTACTTCTTATTGATTTAAATTTCAAATCTATTTTTCTATCAATTGAACCAGAAGAAGTTGCTCTTAGCTGTTTTTTGATTTCACGATACTTTTTCTGTAATTCTAAAAAATCATCTAAGAATTTTTGCAGTTTAGAAATTATATCTTCGAAACCAACCATATCTTTAGTTGTTTGAGGACGATACTTTTCAACCCAAGGGATATTATTTTCTTCCATTTTTTGTGTCACTTTTTTTATTAATTAAAATTCATCTTTCCAATCATATTCATTTGTATTAATAGATTTAATAATTGGATTTCGTCACTTTGAGAATCTAATGCACCAAAATCAGTATTGGCAATCAATTCTAAATACAATGCTTGAACATGCGGTTCTAATGGCATATCTGCAATTCTCTTACTCATCTCAAATAAAATTTCATCTTTAGAAAGATTTTGATTCTGAAAGATAGAACGCACTTTAGTTCGGAGAGATTTTACATCACCTTGCATAGTTAAGGAAATCAAATTTAAAATTCCTCTATCTGTAATCATAGAATAAACCTTTGAAAGAGAATCTAGAGAAAGTTCATTATATTTAATTTTAGTAATTTGAAGTAGATCAAGTGCTTTCCCAATGTTTTTCTCACTCATATGTCGAATATATTCGATCACATCTAATTTAATCGGTATTTTTTCTTGATCACAAATAGTTTTAATCAATTTATTAAATTTAAAATCAGGAAGATATGGAACTAACAACAATTGACAACGGGAAACAATAGGGTCAATAATGCTTGAGATCCGATCGGTTATTAAGATCATACGGCAATTACGTGAATATCTTTCCATAATTCTTCTAAATCCTTGTTGTTCGACATCTAAATCATGAAAGTTTTTAATGATTAAGATCTTAAAGGGTGATTTTCCGAATTTTTTTGTGCTTACAAATGGTCGAACGCGAATTTGGATAAAAGGACGAAAGTTTTTTTGTGATCCTGCACCTGAGCCAAGCATTTTTGATGAGACTCGCCCCTGTCGTTTTGATTCATTACGTTCTGCTTTCCCAATTGGATCATCTGCATATAAGATTTTGCTGTTCATTGTAAATTCTTTTCCCAGAATTTCTCGAGCAATTAACTCTCCAATCATTGTTTTTCCACTTCCTGGAGGACCAATTAACATTAAATGAGGAAAATTGTTAGATTGGATAAAACCCTTTAATTGTTCATATAATTTTGGGAATAAGTTCTTAATTTCACTTAGTTTTTTTGGGCGATATTTAATTCTCCATATTGGACTATCTTCTTCAGACATTATATTAATTTTTGATGAACTCAATTTATTCCCTCCAATAAAATCATTAATTCTGAAATGAAACCATCAATTTGTATTGTAGGATCAGCAGATAATGTCAAACGAAAATCAAATTCTCCGATTTTTGAAATAATCTCTTCTTTTTTGTATTTATCAAATTTTTGTTTTAAGATCCAACTTAAAGTTTGCCGAAATAATCCTCGACTTGAATAACTTGGATTCTCTGCTAGAATATTCTTAACTTTTATAATATCTTCTTGATATAAAGCAGTAGAAAATTCTTTAAATGTTTTTAGAGGAAGAAATCCAGAAATTTGATACACAATATCAGGATGTAAAAATACTCTTTTTTTACTTTGATTTTCTTCAAAAACTAAAGATAATGCCATTTGAAGTAAATTAATTGCCTGCCGCATATCAC
The DNA here is from genome assembly GCA_021498095.1 of Candidatus Harpocratesius repetitus. Classification (GTDB taxonomy): domain Archaea; phylum Asgardarchaeota; class Lokiarchaeia; order Sigyniarchaeales; family Promethearchaeaceae; genus Harpocratesius; species Harpocratesius repetitus. The sequence continues at coordinate 3,902,046 of JAIZWK010000001.1, forward strand.
CTTGAGAAATATAAAATATTGCATCTTTTACTTCATCGTTTATAAAAATATGCTCATTTTCACATATTTTATCAATTTGCTTAGAGAAGAAATGAAAAGGAAGGGGAAAAAAGCGAAATATTGCACATCTTGATAGAACAGGATCAATTATATTTTCAATATAATTACACATAAAAATGAATTTTACATTTGAAGGCGCCATTTCTATAATCCGGCGAAATGCACCTTGCATTGCCTTTGGAATCAAATCTGCTTCATCCAGTATTATAAATTTATATTTAGGCTGGAACATACCGGTATGATTGACAAAATTTTTAATTTCATCTCTAGTATCCATTCTTACATTATCACTAGCATTTCGTTCTAAAATTGTATCAGCCAATATTTTATCAGTTCCTAAAACATCATGAATCAATGCATATGCAGTAGAAGTTTTTCCTGTACCTGCTGGCCCTGCAAAAATAAGATGAGGAATGCTGTCTTTTTCAATAAATTTCTGTAAGGTTTGAACAGTCATGGATTGACTAGCGATTTCTGATAATGTTCGAGGTCTATATTTCTCAACCCAAGGTAAGTCCGCATTAAACTCGATTTGATCGTTCATTATAATTTTTCCTTTTAATTTCAAATAAATTTCAAAAATTTCGCTAATAATATTTTTAGGGCTTTATTATAAAAAAAGACCTCACTGATCTTTTAATAAATTTAAGCTCAATTTCTTAAATATTTTGGATTATCATGGGTAATAACTAAAATGGATATCATATCTAAAATGGATAAGATTTTATATATATATTGAATATATATTGAATATGGCATCTCATCAAATATCTATTCGTGATGATGTTTATAAGAAATTAAATAAATTAAAGATGAAAAATGAAAGTTTTTCAGATTTACTTGATCGGTTATCACAGCAAGTAAAGGGATCATGGCATGCGTTAGAACAATTAAATGGCATAGCAGGGCCGGATGAACTCAATTTTGAGACAATCATTAGTGAAAATCGAAAAGAATTAGAAAAATTGTTTAAAAATAGACTTGGAATAAGAGATTTGTGATTGCATGATAATTTTAGATACAAATGTTATAATAAAAATAATTCATAATAAGCTAAATTTGGAAAAATTAAAGGGAAAAGTTCCCGAAGAAGAAATTTTTGTGATCTCTTCGGTTTCACTTTATGAATTATATTTTGGTTTATACCAATTAAAATTTAATAAAAGAATTTCCTTAAATCAAACGAAATGGGATAAAGAATTACAAAGTATTCATTTAATTGAAGAAAAATTAGATATTTTACCATTTAATTCAAAATCTGCTGAAAATAGTGCTAAGTTGTTCAATGATTTACGTTTTCGAGGGACAATGATTGAAATATTTGACTGTATGATTGCTGGAATTATGAAAGCATTTGGGATTAAAAAAATACTCACCACAAATATTAAGCACTTTAAAATAATTCCTGGTATAGAAATTATTGAAATTTGATTTCATAGATTGTTGAATACATGATTTTATTCAGAAAATTGCGTGATAAATTTTTTTTGTACTATTGCTCTTGAAGGATAAAAGCTAATTAAGATAAAGTAAAATTAAAAATGGGAAAACAAAATTTAATTTAATGATAAAAAATCTTAAAAATCTAAACTTTGAAAAGAATTCAACCAGATTATTAAGAATAATTGAAAGATTATCTGGTAATTTAAATAATGTTTGATATCAAATAAGTTATTTTTTTTAATTGTTATTGCTATATATTATATCATGAGTAATCAAATAAATTTTCGTTTAAAATCAGATGAATTATTTATAGTAAAAAAACTCGCAAAAAAAAAGGGAATATCCTTAGCAGAATATGCAAGAAAGGCATTAGAAGAAAAGGTCAAGCCAGAAAGAGTAGATTTAGCATTTAGGTTATTAATAGAAGGTCATGTTGGATTTAAAGGTGCATGGAAAATCTCTGGCTTGGAATATAATAAGTTTTTGACAGAATGGGCAAAAAGAGGTGCAGTTGAAGAAATTCCAGAAGAAATTGTTGAAAAAAATATAGAAAAATCTAAAAAATTTGATTGGGAATCCTTATTAAAATAAATTCATCTTGATTTTCATGAATCTACTTTATATAGATACTTGTGCTCTTAGAGATATAATTTCTTTAAGGGAGAATATAAATGTGAATTTCTTTCCTTTATTATCTCAATTTCGGTTAGGAATTACAAAAGAATTAGAAAAGGAATATAAAAATTTTAAAATTTATAACGATATACCCTTAAATTTTGATTTTTTTGTTAATATTAGAAAAAATGAAAGATTAAATTACTTAAAAAAATATAACTTAGAAGAATTTGATCTTGCAGATCAAGATTTGTTTATTATTGCAAAAAGAGATAATTCTACAATTATAACTAATGATCGGCCTCTCTTTTTACAGTGTTATCAACAACATTTAAATGGTTACTACCTCTATGATTTTTTAATTGCCATGGTTTATCAAGGGAGAATTAAAAAGAATTTGTTGTATAAATGCAACAAACATTGGACTAAAATATCTAGATTTCCAAAATCAACATTAGATAGAATAAAAAGAGAATTCCACGCAATTTCATAGAAATTTTCTTCAAAATGCTAGTTTTTGAAATAAAGTCAATTGTATTTCATTTCAATCTTCTTTCCATCTTCAATCAAAAATCATATTTATCGTTTAAAACTTGTGCGTTTATAACCTGTGCATACTGCTCTGAAATTGTCATTGCCATGATATAAATCCGTTCATCTACTGGGAGAAGAAGTGATTTTGCACCTTCTGGAATATCAAGTGTTATAGAAAACAGATATCCAAATTGATAAGGTAGATCGTTGCCATTTTTATGAGTATGGAGGGAGTACCATTCTAGACGGTCCCGATTAATGAACCCTGGTTTTATCCCTATGCACTTATTTAACCAAATATAATCTCGTTTAAGTTTCAGATGATGTTTTGGAGTTTTTGACCATATTCGAGTATCCCACTGACCTATAAAACCTGTCATGGGAGATATATGGCAATTTTCATATCCTATCGATTCTCCATTTACTTCATACCATCTAAAAGAAGTCTGACATTCTTCTGTTGAACCTAATAGAATTGAGAGAGTATTGAAGCCATTCGGTATTGAAATTGTTTGACCTTTACATTGGAGTGCATTTTTTTCTTTATTTGATGAAAGAGAATAGGAGATAAGTCCTGCTCCAATTTTTGGTGGTGTTAACTCCGCGGGGAAAATGCCTTTTAGATCACCATTTTTTCCAATCAGTTTACAGTTATAATCTAATTTTAGGGGTTTTTGCTTAATTTTCAAAGATTTCTCCGATTGTTCAAGAATAATGATAAAGGAACGGATTCCATTTGCCCTAAATTTGACTGAAAATTTGTTTTTATTAAATGATAAGTCATCAATAGGTTCTTCCAATCCATTTACTTCCATTACACTTCTAATGGGGGCACAAAATAATATTTCTGCATCGCAATCCTTTCCATAGCGCTCATATACCCGAATCAAGATACCTTCACCCTTTTCTGGCTTCTTTACTGCTAAAATACCCAATTGAGCATTTGAAATCTTAAAAAGAGAGAATTCTTCTGTTATTTTTGAAAGATTTGGAAGTTTGTTACTGATTAAAAATGATCGAATAGGTTGATTAAAACGCCTTGCGATAGAATCAGTTTTTTTGTAATCTCCTTCATGAGCATAGATTCCATATCTAATAGTATGTTCTCCCCAATCTTGGAACTTTTGATCTCGAAAACCTTGGATTAAGCCGATGCCAGGAGTATAGAGCAAAGTTATTCGAATAGTCTCATCTGTAGGATGGTCATAACCATATTTAGAATCTTCAACTAGGGAGATTCCCCAATTATCTTCACTCATGTCCACCCATAAACGGGATGGCATTTCAAATAATTTTGCATGGTTTTTTCCACGAGTCATCCTGCATGTTTCCCAATTGAAGGTAACAATCGGTTTGGTTTGATTTACAGTTAGTGCAAGCTTTAGGGAGCAACCGCTCTCCCTCCAATGTATTCTTTCTGTAAATTCCACTATTTCGGATTCTTCGCTGAGACTAATTTCTTTAATAAAAATTGAAGGTTGATGCAAAGTAGAGCTTTGATATTTGGTAATGATCTGAATTATACAGCGTAGAGAGCCTTGTTCGATAATAGAAACAGATCCACCACCTTCAATTCGGGCGAATGGCTTCCTTTTTCTATCTTTCCAATCCATATTCCATGCAGGAAACAGTTTAGGATGTTCTTTTTGCAATTCATATGCCATAGGTGCTTTTAGTAGTTCTTTTTCCAATTTTTTATGGAAAATCGATCCAATTTTACCATCTTTTGAAATTTTCACCTGAAAATATGAATTTTCCATAATATAGTAGTCATTTTCTATTTTTAGCTTTTCAGTAGCAGATGTTTTTGATTTTCTTTCACTCAACCAATTTGAATGAGAAATACTAAATTTAGTCCAACTAACTGGTTTTAGCTTAGGAATAAAGGTCAATTGGTATTTACCATCTGAACAATTTTTTATTTGAGCAGGATATGAATTTCCATCTGAATCTGTAATTGTTATCTTAGTATCTTGATTTTCATCCCATTTAACAAGAGAAATATTAACTGCATCTTTTCGGTTTTCTGGCAGAGGATTGAAAAGAAGAATTTCACCTTCTCCCTTAATAAATGGTGCAATGCTTGCAGCAGAATCATGTAAGATTGAGGTCCAAGTGGAAAGGGCAACAACTTCATCATTTTGGGAGAATTCATATGCTGTAGGAGTGGAGGTACCTGGAAGAATATCATGCATTTGGCTCGCAATTGTTCGGAACCAAGCCGATTGAATTTTTTCGCTTGGATATTTTGTGTTTAACGCCCAATAAGCAGTTACAGCGGCCATTTCAGCAGCAAAAGCCATTTGTTCATTTTTTCGGTTCCAACGTTTCATTATTGCTGCAGAAGTCAAAGATCCAGCACTATGATTTACCAAGAGTAAATCACCTTCATACCGATCCATTTTCTTTTTTTCAATTTGAGTAATCTCACGGAAAAATTGATCAGGAGAACCTTGTCTTACAATTAATTCGCTTTTCTTCTCTAAAGAATGGTTGATACTGGAAATTGCCCTTCTAACTGAACCCTCTGTGGGAGCACCTCCAATATCACCTACACCATAATATTGAAAGGATTTCCAAATCCCGTTATTCTTTCCCAGTTTACGTAGTCTTCTAAGACGTCTCCAACTTCTTTGAACCTTAGGAAAAACTCGGGAAATATACGCGCCAGGATTAAGAGCACTGATAAGTTCACTACCGTCTGGTCCTTTCCAAATTCCAATTTCAAATGGAATCCCTACAGCTGAATTCCAAGTAAGTTTTTGGCTGGAAAATCCATGGATTCCACAATGAGTTAAAACCGTCGGCATATTTGCAGGAAAACCGAAACAGTCAGGAATCATGTAATCTCGCGAACTTTTCCCAAATTCTTCTTTAAACCATTGATCTCCGTAAAGAATATTCCGAATCATCGATTCTACTGAAGGAATTAAAGCATCTGTTTCATCTAAACATGTTCCTGCAATGTTCCATCGTTCTTCTTTAATTAATTCTTTTATTTCTTCAAATAGTTCTGGATAATATTCTTTCATCATGGCGTAGCGCAAAGCACCCGTAAAATTAAAGGTATACATAGGATATTTGCTAAAAAGATATATATTTCTTTCAAGGGTGTTTTTTATATATTTTTTAATGGTTGTGGGATATTCCCAGCGCCACTGTGTGTCTAAATGTGAATAGGGGATAAGAAAAATTTCTTTATGCTTCACATCAAGATTTTTCATGGAATAATATATATAATTTTTATCCTATAATTCTTCTCAAAGGAAAAAAAAGTTATTCTAGTGATTTATTTGTGGCAAAATTCAAAGGAATATAGAGAAAACAGAATCCCAATGAAGCAGTGGTTTATGAAAATATGTCTTAGATTCCCCTGTACTGATTAAAGTACTGAAGTCCGTACTGAATGGAGATGATGTGTGCCAAATAGAAATTACTTTACAAAAACTAAAATCATTATATAAAATGAATACAAAACTTTTGCTTTTCGGTTGATGGATATGGGAAAAATAATTGCTTTTATCAATCATCGCAAGAAACTTATTCACATCATAAATATGATAATTTTTATAATTGAAGATTTAAGAATAATTAAGAACTTAAATTATTATTAATATGATTTCACGAAGAATTGAAATATTACGCTTAGATTATCTATTTGCGGTTATCGTGCCTACATTGATGGCTATATTTCTTAATAGATTGGATTTGAAGAAATATTGGAATTTGATTGTAGCATTTAGTTTTTTTGGAATCAGCGGCAATATTATTAATGACATTTTTGATCGCAAAGAAGACACAGATTTAGAAGCTCAAGATCGGACAAAAGGGTATAAAAATAAAGAATTGTGGGCAATTGCAATAGTAAGTGGAACACTTGGATTAACATTACTCGTCCCAATCATATTTGTGTTTCCTATAATTGGATTGTATTCAGGTTTAGCATTTGGTTTAGTAATAATTTACTGTGTGAAAAAAAAAATACCCATCTTAAATCAAGTATTGCTTGCTATGAGTCACATAATCATTCCCTATCTTATAATAAAAACTATTGCAGATCTCATTCATCCACTACTTTCATTGGGGGAGTTTTTTTTCTTGATTGCACTTTTATTTTTTGCTGTATCAGGACAAACTGTTCATGAAATAATCGATGGAGACGCAATAAGTCGATTTTCATTGAAAACCCAGCAAAAAGTAGTAATTGTTAGTGCGTTATTTTCAATTATCTTTGGATTTTTCGCAATTATTTTATTGCAAAATTATATTTTAATTGGTTTAGTATTAATTCCTGTTGGAACGATATATTCTTTCAGACACCCAAAAAAATCAAGAAAATCCATAAAAGATACAGGAATTATAATGGGAAATCTGGTCATGGTATTTTTAATTGTATTAATTCTCTACTATTAGTGAATAATTGAATTATCACTTTTTTTGGGCATTTTTTTAAATAAAAATCCAATATTCATTATTTTCGATAATGGTTGAAATTTTGCATCAAGCATCATCCAAAATTTACCAAAATCCACTATTTTATCCCAAATTTTTCTAAATGTCGGATTATTAAGGTATCTTTCTCTAAGTGTTAAAATTCCTTCTTCGGTTTCTGAAGGTTTAGCTGCTTGAAAGAATTGAACTTTCATTGCTTGTCCATAAACACCAAAAATCTTAAGAATTTTAAAAGAATAATCTCGAAATAAATATTGTATATCATTAATCTCATACCTTCGATAATGGCCAATTAAAAGATCTTGGTAAGTGTAATATTTCATTCGATGAGGAACAGTTAAAAGTAAAATACCTCCAGGTTTTAATATCCGGTTAATTTCAGACACAGCTAAATGATCTTCTTTTATATGTTCAATTACATCTAAAGCAGAGATAAAATCAAAAGTATTATTTTGATATGGAAGATCTTGAAGAATTCCAATTGTAGGAAATTGATGAATATTAGTCTTAAATTGTGTGAGAGGGATTCGAGCAATATCAAAATAAAATCTTCTACGGATATGCTTTAAAAAGGGTAGAATTGAATTTCCACTACATCCTAAATCAAGCGCATTTATAAAATTACGATTGCCTAATTGTTCCTTGATGATATCGAATTTTGCTTTTGTCCCTGGAGAAATAAAATAATCAACAAGTGTTCGTGCAGAAAAATTAACATGGCTATCATAAAATTCTTTCTTGTTTAGTATCTTGATATCTTTATTCACAAAGAATAGTTAATTATTTTTCATAAAATTAATTTTGGAAAATATTGATCAAAAATCAAAAAAAAAAGCTTAAAATATTTTAAGAAGAAATACTATCTTATAGTAAATACCAAAATTGGAGATTCCCATGTCTGAATTCACTACATCGTTAAAAAATTTCGGTAAAGCTGTTGGGATATATATCCTTTTAAATTTTGTTTTTATTATCCTTTTTCCATTGTTTAATGGCATCCCGATAGGATATTATATAACTGGAATGATTGGTAAGGATATTACCGGATTTGTTGTGGCCTTATTAATTCCTGGAGGAGGACTTCATTCAGGATATGTTTTTTCATCAACGAGTTATTATCTTGGGGATTTAATTAATTATTGGGGTACTCGTGAAAATTCAATTATGGGAAATATTCTTGGATTTTTATGGGTTTGGTTACCTGGTTTATTAAGTGCAATATTCATGGGTAAGATATTTTGTCAAGAACGCCCATCTAAAAGTTTTTGGAACGAATTCTGGGCAATTTTTGTTTTAACAATTCTTCCATTAATAATTGTGTTTGCTATTGAAATTAATGGAATCTATGAATTGACTCAAAATATCATACCCTTATGGTTACGAACCCATACAGAAGCTGGAATTTCCATTAATTGGATACCAACAATGTATTTAAACGTAATTCTGATTGGACTTTTTAATGGTTTGTTTTTTGGTGGTCTTGCATCCATCAGTTCAACTGAATTATAATAAATATTTTATTTTTGTTTTTTTTCATAATTTGACAACATAATCTTCCGTCAATTTTTTTCCATTTTTGTTAATTGTAAACCATACATCATTGACCAACACAATCTGGCTATTTTTAATTATGAAGGATCAATTCACTGACACTTCGGTTTGAATTTTTTTCCCCCATTTTTCGTTTAATTGAAATAATCGTTGAATCTTCGAATTATTCCACTCATAAAAGAGAATTTTTGGGCTAAATCGCAGTGGAACAATGGTTTTTCCTAAGATTTCGTGTTAATTTTTGATCATAATATATGCATGAAGTCGCTGTTTTAAACCCTCAGGTGTTTTAGGACCAGTTTAATGCACACGAGTCTTAATCCCACTATTAATATTCTCCACCAGATTATTTAATAAAACTTTTGCCATAAACAGTCTTATATTTCCTTTATAGCAACTGTAACTGCGGAGAACACATTTTTTACCAGTTTGAGAGTTTTATAAAACAGTTCTCAACGATTCGACAAAAATAAATATTTGATATAGCATGATTATCTAGTGTTTGCATCAACGAGAATAAATTAAATGGATACTTGAGTTATTGTATGAGCATAAAAACTCAAGCCGTGCATCGAATTTCACGATTCGGTACACATTATCCATATTTTAATAAGATTTCGTTCTTCAAAAATCTTGCGAAATCGATTCGACATACTTTAAACCTTTCAAATCAACGTATTGAGCGTAAATGGAGTTTAGATGAAATTTTGACGGTTCTCTGCTATTGTTGGATTCGTGGTGTCTCAATTCATCATGCCTCCGAAAAATTGGAACGGTAAGCATCTAAATTTTTGAACTTTCAACCAAAAATATTTCATGATAGACGAAAATCACGCGCTTTTCCGCACCAAACAACAATTAATGATTGGTTACGTACCCAATCATCTGAAAAAATCGAGGAAATCTATCGAATTGTGTTTGAAAAAATGATTCAGCGTGTATTTTTAAAAAATCCTGATTGAACTAGTTATGTTTTAGAATTTGACCTTACATACTTAGAATATTGAGGAAAACGGAGGGATGCGCTGATCAAAAAAAGTCGAATGGTTAAAGGTATCAGACGAATTCGCCATTATCATGGTGCGCTCATTCATGAAAATTCTACTTCATTATTTATTGGTTGCCATCATGTTGCCAATCGAGAGTCGAAAATCCCTTTTATGCTAAAAATTGTGGATTGGCTCCAATATTTAGGTCTAAAAATAAAGATTTGTGTCATAGATCGCGAATATTATCGACACGATATTTTGAGATCATTTAAAGATCGTGATGTTTCTGTTGTCACTCCTGCTAAAAATTATAAACAGCTGAAACTGGCCAAAGAACAGTATTTAAAAGGTGAAAAGGGCCGAATTCAGACATATTTCATAAGACCTAAATCAACTAATAATCGAAATAAGAAATTGATGCGCAATTGGGTACATTTATATCCAAAAGGTAATCAATCTTTAGGTGAAATAAAAACCGCTTATCGACAAGGATGTCTAAGTTTAGCAGAGGCATCCGAGCAAATTTATGGTTTAATTACCACTATTGCGCCACAATATCGCTCGAAATCGTTCGTGTATTTGATCAAGCGTTATTACAAAATGAGATGGCAGATCGAAACCGCTTTTCGCGATGTGGAGGTGCATAAAGGAATTTGGCGGTCAAACAACGATGCAACTCGACTCTTTGCTGAAATGGGGAAATATCTGCTCTTTAATATGTGGCAATTCGAACGAGATCAAATTCGCCCAGAGAGACGTTTGACCTTTCAAGAGTTTCGAGATTGGCTTGTAGATGAAATTTCTTAGACAATTAACCTCTAAATCTTCAAATTTCGACTGAAACAAAAAAGGAAGGAAAGAAAATGTAAAAAACATTATTTCATTGGGAACTGATAAAAAATATCAATTTTTGCATATCCCTGCTTTTCATTGTCATAAGCATTAAAAAAGTGTACGTTTTGCTCTAAAACTTCAATGAAATTGTCAATAAGATTTTTTTGAAAGATAATTTTAAAATAATTTAAAAAATAAGACTTCTCTTAATTGATCCTTTATTCTTAAAAATAGTCCACGATCTTTAAATAAAGATTTCATTTATTTTTTTCTAAATTGATTTCTTCGAAAACGAGCTTTTCAAAATTTTCAATTTTCCTCATTTTTTTGTTCCACCTTAGGAAATGATGCCACTCAAAAAACATGTAAATTAATAATCCAAACTCTGAAATACTGTTAAATACATGAAATAACAGATTTGGAGGCAGAGGTCCAGGAGGAATTAAGTGAAGATAGGTCAAAATAAACCTAATAGACCATTGTAGATAAAACACAAATGTAATATTGATAACTAAAAACAAAAATCTAACAATATTCATGTATTTAATTAAATCATATAAAATTTTGATTAAAGAGGGAATTTCACGGGGTTCTTCATTGTCCTTCATTTGATTTTGATTGTCCAACCCATTAAAATAATTTTGAACGTTTTTAGATTTCTTCCTTAATAGCATCAAAAAGATGAATTTCATGAGGGCGAATAATGAGATCATCAAAAACACAATAAATGGTGTAATGATATCAAATACCGGTAAAGGAGGATGTTGGGGAGGAGGGGAGCGTTTCAAAATTTTAATTATATATACCATATTTACTATTTGCACGATAATGGAATAAATTGGAAATAAAATGCTTATAAAGAGGTATCTTTCTTGATTATGCAGATATTTTAAACTGTTCTGCTGAATATCATTTTCGATTTCATTTTTTTTAGGAATCATATATCGTTTCTCTCCTTTAACCAGTACATTTACTCTTTATAGCCTTAGAAATCTCCGAAATTTATTCTAATTCCGCATTAATTTGCATAAACCATCTATAGCGTTCTTTTCCTTTTTCTGTTAAGTTATAGATGATAATTTCCCTTTCACCCCATGGTTCTTTGCTGGATATAATATATCCTGCTTGTTCCATTTTGGTTAAGTATTTTTCTGCCGTGCTAGCTTTCAATTTGCACCTCTTCAAGAGATGAGATTTCACAATCCCTTTTTTAGTCAAATAATGGCCTTGTTCTGCGCGAAATATCGCTTCTAATATAGATAATATGATCATATTCGATGAGCGATATTTGGAGGTCACCATGGTAATAATATCCCTTCTCTTAAAGAAATCTTTCAGAACAATGTTCTATTAGGTAATACCAAAGTTCTGAAACCATTTATATCTTTTTTTCCGCTTTTCACTATTAGACAATTATTTCCTATCACTGCGATTAAATTATCGAGAAAATTAGAAAATATTCAGAGTAGATGACTAATGGTTTCAAGAGCAATTTTAAAAAATGGAAAAAAGGGAGATTTGCAGCATATTTATCCATATTTATGATTTTAATGTTTTTTCTGCAATTTTTAAATAGTATTCAATATTTGGGAATCAATTCTGAGTCTAACAATTCCCTTTGGAACAGTAATATCCTCAATGAGAATATGAAAACTCCTGAATCAAGTGCTACACAAACTGTTTTCGAAAATCTCACCACCCTAACCAGTTTGTACGAAACAAGTGATGAATTTTTCGCCTCAGAACAGATTCATGAAATATACTTGGAATTTGAGGACGAAGATTGGTACGATACTCTATACCAATCCCATCAAAATGATGCGGAGGGTCCATATTTTCCCGTTACATTCAAATATCAAGACTTTGAATCAGAAATAGGAATTAATATGAAAGGTCATTCCAGTTTTCAACAAAGTGGGACAAAAAATCTTTTAGATTAGATTTTAATGAATATAATCAAAGTTGCAACTTCTACGGTCTTCAAAAATTAAATCTAAATAATGGCTTCTCAGATCCCACAATGTTGAGAGAAAAATTATTTTGGGATGTAGTAAATGAGTATGTTTCCTCCGTCCGTTGCAGTTTTGCCAAAGTTTTCATTAATGGTGAATACTATGGATTTTACACTGTGGTGGAGCAAATTGATGATGTGTTTTTCGAAAGTCGCTTCGGATCCCATGAAGATGGAAATCTTTACCGCGCTGAGACTGCAGGAACTTTAGAATATCTCGGAGATTCCCAAGATCAGTATTCGAGTAAATATGAATTAAAAAATAACGAAGAACTCAACGATTATTCCGACCTATATCTTTAACAAAGGCTTTAAACCAAGATATCACCAAAGACTATAAAGAAAATCTTGAAGAAATATTGGATGTAAACTCCACCCTCTATTCATTGGCACTTTTAAACATCTTCAGCAGTTTGGATTCCTATATCGGTTCAGCCCATAATTATTATCTCTATCATCGTCAAGATACGGGTCAATTTCTTTTTCTTCTATGGGATGCAAATATGGCTTTCGGAACTTTTACGTATGGTTTGGATGAAAACGAAACACCATTAAATTTAGACCCATTTTGGACCCCTACCTCGACATCTAACGATTTCCCGATAGGTGCTGGAAACGAGACAGATTTTATACAAAATGAAGATGTAATAGAAAATGCAGGGGAAAATCAACCCCCCATGCCACCGATAAATCCCCCGGATAATCCATTTGGTCAACTTTCCAATGCCCGGCCATTGATTGAGAAGTTGCTTTCAATTCCTGAAAATAATAGAACTTATCTGACTTTCATGGCAGAAATACTCACAAACCACTTTTCATGGGATATTATGGAATCTTCTGTCGAGAAGTATTGGGATTTAATCAAAACAGATTTAAAGGCAGATCCCAATGCTTTGTTTACCATTGAGGAATCAGATTCGAACTTGATTCAAGACCTTTCCAGCCAAAGAATGCTGATACGGTTTGAAGAATTATGTTACCACACGTAAAGCATACTTAAGGAATTGGCTTCAAGATTATGCTAATCCGAACGAGGTGGTTATTAATGAAATAGGAATTAGCAAGATCGAGGAAAATTACAATGATTCAGATGGAGAAATTTGGGTAGAACTCTATAATAACAGCCCTGGTATAATAAATATCGGTTCTTTTTTCCTAACTGATGATTTAAAAGAGCCTTTAAAATGGTGTGTGGGAAATTGTTCAGGAAATAATCTTGAACTTAAACCAGGAGCCCCACTTGCATTCCAATTACCCTTAAAACTTTCTGAAATTGAATCAGAAAAATCGATGTTATACCTATTTTTTCAAAATGTAAATGAAAACGAGGTGAAAAAAGATCAAATAAATATTTCGCAACTTAAATTAAACAACTCACTTGGACGTTATCCAGATGCTGCAAGTCAGTGGTATGTGTTTACAGATCATCCTTCTCCAAATAGTTCCAATCAGATGAATGATCCAAAAATAAACTATCCCACCACTTTGGTAATTAATGAAGTTTTAGCCGAAAACAGTCAAACAATAGAAGATCCTTATTCAAGTGGATTAACTGCTGGTTGGATTGAAATATATAACCATGGAAATTCAATTGTGGAATTAGATGGGCTTTATCTAACAAATAATTTAGAAGATCCAACCTTGTGGCGCTTTCCTGACAATTTATCTTTATTGGCTGGAGAATATCTAATTATCTGGGCCAGTGGTCTAAATTCAGCTGAGAACCTCCAAACAAACTTTAAACTCAGCGGAAATGGAGAAGCACTGGCGTTGTTAGCATCTGATGGAAGAACCCTAATTGATAATGTATTTTTTGCAGATTCAATTACGGATTATTCCCAAGGCCGAATTCCTGATGGATCCGAGATTTGGATGTATTATCTTCCCATACCTACGCCTGGTTTTGAAAATATAGTAATTGTTGATGAAGGCAAAGATTCCAGCACGGATTCATTATTTGCCGGGATACTTTTCAGTACTTGCAGTTTAATTGGTCTTATTTTCATTTTCCAAAAAAGACACCGCCAGAAACAAAAAAAACTAGCGATTTTGGCCTTTCAATCAAAAAAACATTGAAAACAGGTGATTCAATGATTCAAACATATTTTAACCGCTATGAAATTAAATATCTAATCAGCTTAGCCCAGCGTGACAAAATGATTCAGTATTTGAAAAACTTCATGCATTTAGATTCTCACACATCCAATGGGATAAATTATGAAGTAAGAAGTGCTTATTACGATTCTCCGGTTCGTAAAGCATTACAGGAGAAGATAAACGGCTTAAACGTTCGCAAAAAACTGAGAGTTAGATATTATCCAAATAGTAGTATGAATGGAAATAGCTTTGGAAATGATAAGATGGTATTTCTGGAGATTAAGCGGAAATTTGGAGAAAATCTCAGCAAATCTCGAATTGTTGCCCCAATGCAAAATTGGAAATCGATAATAGATGAAAATTCAAATGAAGCAGCACTACATTTTAATTCATTATCTCCCAAAGAACGTCGCACTTTGAAAGAGATTTGGTTTCTCCGCCATAAATTCCACTTGTATCCCGATACTTCAAGGATGTGGGATGACTTTATTTTCCGAATTCCCTCTGCTTCGATAAAAGTAGTATCGTTCAAAACACATCGGAATCGCCGCAAAATGGCTAAAATTTCAAGGGATTAACCTTAGCTATGCATTAATGGATTAAGTTTTTTTTTAATATTAAGAATTTTATACTATCTCTTATTTCAGTGTTTCATTCATTTAATATTCACTCTATTGATCAAAAATGTACCAAACATTAACTTTCTAGAAAGGATCATCATATATATTTTCAAGATAGTATATTCCTTTTTCTGTTAATCCAAATAATTTCCCTTTTCTCCGATTAGGTGTTAGACAATGAAGCAAATCCATTTCAATTAGATGCTTTAGGATTGTACTAGTATGAGATGCAGATAAATTTAGTGAATTTGATAGATTGTTGGGAGTAGAAGGTCCGTTATATAAAAAAATTAGAATTTTTTGCATATATTTGGATGCAAGTATTTTTGAATGAATTTGCCATTTTTCTATTTCGGAATCATCCATATTTAAATTTAAAAAATTTTAGTATAAAAATTGAGCTATTTTAATTAAAACAGTTCTCAACGATTCGACAAAAATAAAGATTTGATATGGCATGATTATCTAGTGTTTGCATCAACGAGAATAAATTAAATGGATACTTGAGTTATTGTATGAGCATAAAAACTCAAGCCGTGCCTCGAATTTCACGATTCGGTACACGTTATCCATATTTTAATAAGATTTCGTTCTTCAAAAATCTTGCGAAATCGATTCGACATACTTTGAACCTTTCAAATCAACGTATTGGGCGCAAATGGAGTTTAGATGAAATTTTGACGGTTCTCTGCTATTGTTGGATTCGTGGTGTCTCAATTCATCATGCCTCCGAAAAATTGGAACGGTGGGCATCTAAATTTTTGAACTTTCAACCAAAAATATTTCATGCTTAACGTATTGTACGCTTTGCACATAAATTTCAACTAAATTGCCAAAAATAAATATTTGAAAGATATTTTGGGAACAATTTAAAAAATACGGCTTCTCTTAATTGATCCTTTATCCTTAAAAATAGTCCCAATTACATTGATAATGATTAAATTGAATATAAATTGAATATAAATTATAAGCAATATATTTTAATTATCAATTTCCTTGATTTCTTCAAACTGAATTTTGTGATACTTAGTTCTCTATTTCACATTTTTGGTGTAAAAACAAAATAAGGAAATCTACAATGGATTATAAGCAGTTATTAGATTTTTCCAATGCTTATGCAGTGTCAATAATTGAAGCAATGGAGAAAATGGGTTTAGATGTGGCTCTATTGGGTTATCAAATATCTCTAACCCTTAATAAAGAAGCAAGCGATTTATTAGCGGAAACTGGCTTGAAAATTAAAGGCAACGACGTCAAATTAATGACTGAAAGCTTTGTCTCTTCACTAAAAGAAGTAGGAGCGTGCCAAATCGCAGAGATAAAAAGTATGGATGACAAAAATATGGAAATTCATTTAGGTGAGTGTATCCTTGCTCCAGCAAGATTTCATATTCTCAATTCACATCCGGATATTATCCCTCCTTGTCCGATGATGGCACTTCTAGTAGGTCAACTAGAAAAACAACTTGGAAAACATGTTTTTATCGATTCATGTGAGTGGAAACAACAATTGAATACAGGTATTTTTAAAGTAAGGATGGAGTGAGAGAAAATGTCGTTAGATTGTGTATATGCTGGTGCTACCAATTCACAAGGATTGATTTGGTGCAAAAAGAAGAATACATATGTTTCAGGTAAAGAAAAAGATACTTGTCCTGATTATAGGAAAAAGGAGTAAAGAGTGAAGAAAATGTCTGCTTTAAGTGAAAAATTAAAGGCAATTCTTAAAAAATTAGAGCAAAATTCTGATGTATTTGGCGGTGCTGTAGTAAATAATCGCGGCCAAATGATGGCAAGTGCTTTAATGGGAGATTATGATGAAAATACAGTCGCAGCTATGTCTGCTGCATTGACCAGTGTAGGAATTCGGGTTGCGAAGACTTTATCGGCGGGCGATATGCTTTCAATTACTCTAAATGCTAATGATGCTGTGATATTAGTAAAACAATTGGATCGGTCGGTATTAATTGCACTTGCTCCTACAGATGCTAAGATCGGATTAATTGAATTTGAAATTGACCAAGCAGTTGAAGAGATCAAAAAAACACTGAAATAATTAGTAATTCTCAATTTTTTTAATATAAACATGATTTGGGTGAAAATATGAAAAGAAAAATAAAATTTGATTATCATATCTTGATTACAGGATATTTCAATGCGGGAAAAACAACATTGATTCACTCATTAGACTCGGAAGCTATTTCCATTGAAAAACCATTGTCAGAGTTTACGAAACAGAAATTACACCTTGAATCTAATTCCCAAAAAACTCACACTACGACAGGATTCGATCGTGGGTGTTTATACTGGGTAAGAAATTCCCTAGAAGGAAATGGGGTTTTAATGAGTAATAAAGATTATGAGCGGGATCAAGATGAATTTAAAGATTGGATAATAAAATTTGTCGAACTTAAGGGTGTTCCGGGTCAATCACAATTCAAGATTGTAAGGAAACTATTAAGTGATGGATCTGACGGTGTTGTGTTTCTCTTTGATGGAGTAGATCTGACAAATATAGGAAATGGGATGGCTATACTCGAAGAAACTAGGACATATATGAATTCTAATCCCATGGTGATTGTAGCAAACAAGAATGATCATCCGAATTTTTATGGATCAGAAATTATAAGTTCAATGATAGGTGAATCTGATATTTATGAAGCTTCTGCTTTGAAAAACATTGGGATAAAAGATGCTATAATTGATTTATTGAAAACTATTGAACAAAAACACATAACTTTCGAATCTGGGCAACTAACTACTTCAGTTGGAGACGGTATGAATGTTTAGTCATGAAATAATTAGCGAAGATCTAGAATTAGGAAATCCTTTAATCGATGAAAGACAACTCAAGAAGTTTTTATCTCATCTTCGAGAAAATAGCGATATCTTTAATGCAATTTTATTTAACGATGACGGATTAGAAATTGCTTTTTCCGACTCAAATATGCAAGGAAATTTTGGACATAAATTCTTCCAAGATCTTTCTGCGATCTCCTCTGGAATTATATCTATGGCTAATAGTTTAGTTTTAATGACAAATCCTTCCTCTATTGTCACTAAAGTCAATATACAAGCAAGTTGTGAAAGAGATGTAGAGAGTTTCGGGATGATCTTTACCTCTATTACCGAAGAATTTCATTTGGTTGTCGTTTTTCCTACTAATGCAAATGTAGGCTTAATCAATTTTGAAATTAATCAATTAAAAGAAAAGTTACTCACATATTTAAGCTAAGGAGAATATGAGAAAAGATGTCTTCGAAAGAGAAAACATTGAAATCCAATTTAGATTTCGTACTAAAGGATTTGTTAACTCAGTTTATATCCAACATTCAAGGAAATAGTGCTTGTCTATTAACTGAAGATGGATTAACCATTGCAGAAAGCAATAAATTAGAAAATGAACAGTATGATAATAATAATGAATTTGGAGCAGTTATCGCTACTATGCTTTCAATTGCTGAACAAGCAGTTCTACATTACAAATCAAGTCAAAATCTCTCTCATTTTTCGATTGAAACCCTCGATTTAGAATCTCCAGAGCAAAAAGGGCATATTATTTTTGCATATCAAATCTACCCCAACGTTTTATTTGCGTATAACTCCCCTAGTTCTATTCCTGATGGATTAATATCTTTTGAACGCAGTAAAACAATTCAAGATTTGCGGGAAGTTATACATGGCAATGAAGAAGAACTGATGCGAAGTATAGGATCGATGATATGATTATGATGTATGAATCAAAAATAAGCTATGAGCAAACTCATATACAGAAGAAAAGCCGGAAAATAATCTTAGATGAAATAATCAAAACATTAAATGAAAAAGGAAATTTCGAATTGACCATTTTATTAGACGATAGAGGAATGATTCTCTCAGATTATAATACAACAATAACAATGGAAAGGGAATCTATCGCTGCTATGTTTTCTTTGATCAATACAGTAATAAATCGGACAGTTAAAAATTTGAATCTAGAATCTAAGGAACTTATTGTAATTAAAACTAATCAAGGTGTGTTTAAAACTTGTGATTTCTCACTACAAAACTATAATCGAAAAATGATACTAGTAGTCTATCAATCTACTATTCCTAATTCAAATGCATCATTAAAATCAACCAAGTTTAAACAGAAGAAATTCAATGATCTAGAAAAGTATCTTGGGTTCAAAATTTCATTTTGGCGTCTTTTTAAAGTTTATATTACACATAAATTAAAGATTCTTCCGGATTTGGAAAATATCTCTCGCAATATTTTTCGAATCAAGAAATTCGATTCTTTTTTTAATGATTTTGCGAAAAACAAGGTTCATGGCGAGGAATATCATTCAACCTTGTTTAAGGACACGATTAGGGAAATTCAAGCAATTTTTAAGCAATAATTTTTTTTTACTTGATCTTAAGTTTACAAGTTAATTAATTTTTTACAACTTTTTATTATATTTAAAGGCAAAAGATTCTTTTTCATCTCCGACTTATTTCTTTTGGTTGGTTTATTGTCTTTGTTTATATTCTTTGATTTTTGTCGTCATAGATCTAAATTTCTAGCAAATACACGATTAATAGTTACCTCCGAATTTTTTATTAAAATTCGATAACTATTAGTGTTTGCATTGAAATACCAAATTTTTACCATAGTGAAAAGTGAAAAAATAAAAATAACTGGGGTATATCTTCTAAATCCAAAGAAAATAAAAAATATGTGTTTTTTTTTCACAAAATCAAATTTATGGTTAGGTGTTATTTTATCTTATCAAACTTCTGAATTATTAATGAAAATTGCTAAAAAAATAACTCAAGATCAGATTTATCAAAAATATTCAAATCAAAACGACCTGAAAGAGAAACTTTTTTCATATTTCTTAGTCCAATATCGATTTCCAAAAGCATTAAATTAATTTTACTTTTTTCAATTCAAAATATTGCAGAAATTCCTGAAAATATAGAATTTTTTTCTGAAATAAGAAATCTATTCAAAAAATCGTTAGAAAAAATTGCAGATTTTGTATCTTAACTTTGAAATTATTTTTTATTTATTATTAAAGTCTTATTTCTTCAATTTTTATTTTTAGATCTTCTAGAATTTCCTTCATTTTTGGGATAATATCATGATTGTGAATAATATAGTTGCATAATATATCATATTCTTTCTTTAATTCAAATTTTCTTTCCTCTTCATAAAGCTTAGAAAGATAATCAATATATTTATTCATACTTTCATTACTCTGAGCAATTTTCAATTTATTAAGAATATTTTTTTTATTTTTCTTTAACCCATATTTATAACGTTCATCTAAATAAGATTCAATTAATTCACGTGCTTGTTGAAAATCAAGTTTGTTTATTAAATTATCAGCTTCATCCAAAATTTCACGTTCCTTTAAGAGAATTTCTTGAACAATGAAAAATCTTTCGCTAATTGGCCCAAAAATACTCAGAGCGATACAAATAATGAAGATTCCAGCACTTGTATATAGCATCCACTTCAAATTATAAGGTAATATGTTATTTCTGATTAAATCAGTAATATAATCTTGATAAGTAAGGTAATAAACTAAAAGAAAAGAAGATACACTAGCTAATGACAAAATAATAAATTGAATTGAAATTATCTTATTCATTGGAGATATCTTTTGAATTAATGATAATTTTCTTTCTGCATATTTTTTATCTGAGACTTCAACAGAGCTCATAATTAAAGTTTAAAAGGAGTTCGGGTTTAAATCTTTTGGGAGTCTTAAAAAAATGTACGATCATGAACAAGATCTTAATGAAATTAATACTCGTTTAAAGAAAGATAATATTTCATTTAAAGATAAAAATATTTTGATTACTGGTGGTGCTGGCTTTTTAGGGTCTTGGATATGCGAAACTCTTCTTATGCAGGGAGCAAAAATCATCTGCTTAGATAACTTGAGTTCTGGCCAATGGGACAATGTAAAACACTTAAATTCAAATCCAAATTTTACCTTTATTCACCATGATATTTCAATACCAATTTACTTTGGACGAACAATGCCTAATGCAGTTTCATATCCAAATATTTCAGAAAAGTTAGATTATGTTATGCATCTTGCTAGTCGTGCATCTCCATTTGAATTTAAGAATTTTGCGATATCAATTCTCAAATCTAATACTTTAGGCACTATGAATGCATTAGGTATCGCTACAGCACACCAAGCAATATTATTTTATTCATCAACATCAGAATGCTATGGAAATCCCCCACCAGATCAAGTTCCAACTTCAGAAGATTATTGGGGACATGTTAACCCAATTGGTCCAAGGTCATGTTATGATGAATCAAAACGTGCAGGAGAAGCATTTTGTAAAGCCTATGAATTACAACATAATATTAATGTCCATTTTGTTAGAATTTTCAACACTTATGGCCCAAGAATTCGTTCAGGACACGAATTTGGACGTGTAGTTCCAAATTTTATTCATCAATGTTTAAATGATGATCCCATAACAGTTTTTGGAGATGGAACTCAAATTCGATGTTTAACCTATGTTGTTGATGAAATTGAGGGATTACTACGTGATGCATATATTCCAGAAGCTAGAGGCATTCCAATTAATGTAGGAAATGATAAAATGATCTCTATTTTAGATTTAGCTCATTTGATCAAAGAACTAACTGATTCTAACTCAAAAATTATTCATAAACCTCTTCCAATTGATGATCCTATTTTGCGACAACCAGTCTTAACTCGTGCAAAAACAATTCTGAATTGGGAGCCACATACAGAGTTACGAGATGGATTATCAAAAACCATCCAGTGGTTTAAAGAGACATTTGATAAATAATAATAGAGAGTAGTAATCAATTATGCGCAAAAAATCAACGAATAAGCGAAATCCATCAGAACTTTCCTTAGAGAAAATCACAAGAATAGTGCTAGTCGTTGGAATCATTTGCGTTTCAGGTGCTATTATCTATACATTAACTATTCCAGAAGAAGAAGATGTTCTTTTTTTTTTATTAAATGAAAACAAAGTTCTTCGAGATTATCCAACTAATGTTACTCAAGAAGAGAAGATAACAACTTTTATTTTTATACAAAATTTATTAGGAGAATCTCATGATTTTCAAATTCGTTGCTACCGCGGAAAAGCAGAAACCTATTTAAATCCCCAAATAGGAGTGGCTACGAATACTAATGTAACTTTTATTTCCAGTCAGAATATTAGCCTTGGAAATAAAGAAGAATGGATTTCAAATCAAATCAATATAACTTTTCCAGAAGTGGGCACAAATCAATTAGCTCTTTATGAATTGTGGATTAAAAATGGTGATTCATGGGAATATTTGCCAAATTATCTATTAACATTGCGCATTGATGTTCTTCCCTTGAATCAATGAATTTATACACTTGATCTATATTAACGACTGGAAATTTTTATATTTCGCAATTTTGTCCATGGAACTAATGCTTCATCAATCCACTCTCGTTCTCTTGATAACTCTTCGATATTTCGAAAAGCATCTAATAAATTAACCCCCAACATTGTTTCGCTCAAACTAGATCCCAATACTCCGTCCTTTATGAGGTATCCGGTCATTATTAATCCTGAAAAATCCCCAGTAATATAATTTGGCGTATCCCCAGAATATTCCAGATAGATACCTTCTTTTATTTCTGCAATAATATCGTCTTTTGCTTGTTTTCCAGGATCAACAAGAATATTATTACTAGATATTCCAACAGGAGAGTTATAACCACTTCTACTAGCATGTCCATTAGATTCGATATTTTCTTTTCCAGCAGTAAAAGTATTATGATAGAACGTATTCAACACACCTTTTTCTACAATAAGAAGCGGTTTTGTTGGCACTCCCTCTGCATCGAATGATTCAGTGCCTAATTTTCCTGGAATATGTGGATCATCACGAATTGAGAGATTATGTGAGAAACAATCTTGATGTAAATATTCACCTAAGAATGACATTTGGTTCTGAACGCGTTCAGCATTAATGCATGTTGTTAATGGATCAATAAGAAAATAAGCAGTTGCTAAGGGAGATAATACTACAGGATATTCTTTTGTTTCAACAGTAGTTTTTTTCAAACCACGAAGAGCCATAAGATAACTTTCTTCTGCAACTTTGTTTGTGTCAATCTCTTTTAAATTACAAAATGATTGCCATTGAAAACCAGAACTTGTCATATTAGCTCGAATTAAACTTACTTCAGCACTTACATTTGCAGTAGAATATTTCTCCCAAATAGAGATCCCATTATTATTCCAAATAAAAGTTCCTCCAACTGAACTTGAAAAACCTCCACTTAATGCCTTTGGGACAAGATCTCGTTCTTTTAAATTAAAAATTGGTTGAAGAATATCATTGATATCTTCTGGACAAATGAATTCTAAATTTGGATCATAAATATCTTCTACGAAGTGATAAGACTTTGAAGGATAAGCTAAATCTTTAAAGTAAGGATTAGGTGTGGCAGCTTTCATCATTTTTTCTGCATAATTCACAATTAATTGTAATGCATAATCAGAAAAATCTGAAGTATAAGTCATTCCCTCTCTGCCTTCACTATCGATGATGCGAAGTCCAATACCTGCAGTCGTTTTTTGATGCGCATCTTTTACAAATCCAGCTTCAAAATTAACATTGGTTGATTTTGATGCAGTAGCATAAATTTCAATATGCTTTATAGAAGATTTCTGCTTTAATATTGAAAAAATTCTGCGAGCTTGAGCTTCAAAGAACCCATCCTCGAACAATTCAATGATTTCACATGTATTTTGGGTAATATTCATCGCCCTCCAATTATCATATTTTTCAGCATTACATATGGCCCTCCACTTCCGACAGGAACGTGTTGCCCTCCCTTTGAACAATACCCTGCATCATATTCAATCTTATTACCTATTAAGCTAATCCGATTTAGAACATCAAGGGTTAAACCAGAAATCGCAGCGTCTCGGTAAATTTGTGTTTTTTCTCCATTTTCAATTTTATATGCTTTTGCCATTTTGAATTGATGAGTGCCTTCAATTGGATCGACGTATCCATATTTCCAATTTACACACAGCAAACCATTTTTAAGTTCAGAGAGCATCTCATCGAGATTAGAATCTCCAGGTTCTAAGTATGTATTAGTCATTCGGACTTGTGGTAAACTAGAAAAACCACTTGCTCTTCCATTTCCAGTTGGTTCACACCCCATTCGAGAAGAAGTTTCAAGGGAATGGAGAAAATTAATCAATTCTCCGTTTTTTACTATTTGAGTCTTTTGAGTTTCTGTTCCTTCAGAATCTACTGGAAGATATCCAAACCAGGTTTCTAAATAAGGATTATCAACAATATTTACATTTGGATTTCCTATTTTTTGTCCAATTTTTTCTGAAAGGATGCTTTCTCCGCTAATAACACCATCTGCTTCAGCAGTATGACCAAATGCTTCATGAATAAAAGTACCACACAGCATTGGATCCAAAATAATATTGAATTTTCCCCCCGGGGCAATTTTTGAATCTAATAATTCAATTGCTGATTCCGCAGCTTTATGACCCAGTCCCAAGGCATCAGATAATGCTTCAAAACCGCCAATTCTTCCATGAGATACATGATATCCTTCTTGGCGGTTTCCATCACTTGCAATGGCTTGAAGTATGAAAAAGACCCAACTATTCTTTAAACGGACAAAACGATTGAAATTATTATATATAATATTTTCAACTTCTAAATCGGAATAATTAACATTAGTAGACTTGATTCTAGGATCATAATATGCTTCATTTTCGATTTCAAGAAGCATTTGCATCTTTTTATCCGGGGAAGTATTACCAATAGAAATTTTTTGAGGAATTACATATTCTTTTTTGTGATCATCAGTTTGTTGAATTGAAAAAGGAGATTTTACGAATTGTGCACTCCAATGTGCAAGATCTGCAGCATTATGAAAAGTTTCGGTAATTGTTTCCTTATTAAATTTATAACCTACCGCAAAACCATATCCTCCCTTAGTAAAAGCTTGAATTGAAAAACCTTTTCCAATTCCAATGCTTGAAGATTTAGTTATTTTTTTTAATAGGGAGAATGAAGTCATTTTTCCTTTAGCAAACCTTATATTAAAATATTCGATTTTTCTCTCTTTTGCTAAGTCTCTTAAAAAGTCTAAATCTTCCCGATCAATTGAAATTGGTTCAAGATCTATATTGATTTCCTCTGAATTTTCATTCATTTTTATCAAAAACTGTATTTCTATAAATATTTCTATAATTATTATTTAACGCTGGATGATTTTTTGGTTTTTTTTCTAACATTAATTTTCCCAAAAGTAAATGGAATGGAAGGAAATTTGAGTAATTGATCTGTGGAACCAGGGCGAAAATCTTTATTTATCAACATCAAGCCTGCTTGGCTTAATCTTGAAAGATTTTCTTCAAGTTTATTTAAATCTAACCCAATATTTTTTGCATTTTTGATTAAATAAGATTTAGGTAACTGATTGGGAAAAAGTAATATTAATTCCGAGAGAAGATCTCCCAAGAGAATTTCTTGATTTTTTTTAGTTCCTTGAAGTTTTGCTTTAAATTCTTCAATTTTTAATTCATACTTATTAGGAGACTTCATGGTTTGAACAATTTGTAAAGCTTCATGAATATTTTCTGCTTTTGCTAAGATCTTCAATGTTTGGCATTTGATTCTTTTTCTACATTTAGGACATGTGCGTGTTTTTTGAGTTTCTCGAATGTATTGAGGTGTTCCACAATTTGAACAACGAACTACGTAATAAACGGTAATCAACTCACTGCAATAATAATTTTTATAAATAACTTTAATATCTAAAAAGTAAGTATTCATAAAAAGTATTTTTTTTTGGGATCAATATTTTATTAAAATATCAATGAAATTTTTAACTTCAAAGAATTCCAGGCGTGGTTTTTATGTACTTTCTGCGATAGTTTTCATTATTTTATTCGTAATTTTAGGCTCTATGATAAAAAATTTGAATACCTTCAATAATGAAAAATTGAATGGAGATTTTGCAGGAACAATTTCAATTCCAAACGAACCCCAGTATTATCTTAATATTACCTTTAATGAAGAAGGAAAATTAAATGGAACTCTTCAAATTGGAAATGATACCAGAATTTTTGACAACATGGAGTATTTTATTATAGATACTCATGTTGAATTTAGTATCTATTTCTTTGATCAAACAACTTCGATTGATATTGTATTCATTGGTGATATGAATGAACAAGGAACTTTATTAAGCGGAACGGTTCAGATTTCAGAAGGAAATAACACCCCTAAAGAAGGTTCTTTTCATTTAGCTATTGTAGATTGATATTTTCTTCTTCTTTTTTGATGTATTGTTTCATTCCGAAGAAATTTTATTTCATTTCACAAATTCTAAATTATTGAATTTATTGTTGTACATGACTACATTATGAATGAAAATTCTATCCATCCAATTGAAGGTAGGTACAAAACCGAGCAAATGGCTAAAATATTTACACAAAGTGCAAAACTAGCACGATGGCTACGAGTTGAATCCGCTTTGGCTCAAGCACATGCATTTGTAGGCAATATTCCCAAAAAAGCTGCAGATGAAATTTCTAAAAAAGCAACTTTAGAATATGTAAAAATTTCCAGAGTTTTGAGCATCGAACATGAGATTCATCATGATTTAATGGCAATGGTCAAAGGATTAACCGAGCAATGTGAAGAACAAGCGGGAAACTACATTCATTTAGGCGCAACTTCTTATGATATTGAAGATACTGCGACAGCAATTCAGTTATCTCAAGGTCTAAAAATTTTACGTAGTTCAATTAAAAAAGTTTTAATTCTTCTTACAAATCTTGCAATAAATCATAAAAACCACGTGTGTGTGGGCCGTACTCATGGACAACAAGCATTACCTACTACTTATGGCATGCGTTTTTCTGTGTGGGCATCAGAAATAGCTAGACATATTGATCGAATTGATAATATCCTGCCACGCATAGCTGTTGGGAAAATGTCCGGAGCAGTAGGAACAATGGCATCATTCGGTGAAAAAGGATTTCACATTCAAAATAAAGTCATGGAAATTCTTAGTAAAGAATATAATATCCCAATTCGACCAGTCTTGGTTGCTAATCAAGTAATTCAAAGAGATCGACATGCAGAAATTTTAAACTTGACTGCATTAATTGCTGGAACTATTGACAAGATTGCCAGAGAAATGAGAATCTTGCAAAGAACAGAAATTGGAGAAATGTTTGAACCTTTTACAAAAAAACAAGTTGGAAGTTCAACTATGCCTCATAAACGTAACCCACATAAAGCAGAAAGACTGTGTTCCTTAACAAGATTATTGAAATCTAATATTATTGTAGGTATCGACAATATTGGATTAGAAGATGAAAGAGATCTAACAAATTCTGCTAATGAACGCATAATTTTCGCAGAAAATTTTATACTTTTAGATTATATGCTCAATCAACTCGCTCAAATTTTGGATGGTGTAGAATTCAATGAAGATGCAATAACCCGCAATCTAAATTTTACTCATGGAGCATTCTTGGCAGAAAAAATTATGGTGGCATTAGTAAAAAAAGGCATAGGTCGTCAAACAGGACACGAAATACTAAGAAATGCAGCAATTCAAGCACGATTACAAAATTTATCCATGAAATCAATACTTATGAATGAACCTGAGATCTCTTCCCGATTTACTGAAAAAGAACTTGATGATCTTTTATGTCCTGATCAATACTTAGGAACAGCTATAACACAAGTGGAACGCACTGTAACCTTTTTAAAACAAAATTACATACTTGAGAACAATTCAACGTGAAACACTTATGGATCAAAAAAAAACAACATATGAAATGTTAGGAGTATCTTCACAGAAAGAAGAAGTGCATGCAGCAGTCAAAAACCTTAATCAAGGCATATTTCCAGGTGCTTTTTGCAAGATAATAGCAGATATTGCAGATAATCCTGCTTATTGTTCTTTAGTCCATGCAGATGGCGCAGGAACAAAATCGTCTCTTGCTTATATGATGTTCAGTGAAACAGCAGATCTTTCTTATTTTGAGGGAATTGTTCAAGATAGTATAGTAATGAATGTAGATGATGTCCTTTGTGTAGGTGCCGGAACGAGTTTCTTATTATCCAATACAATTGGTCGAAATAAAAAACTAATTTCTGGTGCTGTAATTAAAACAATAATCGAAGCTTATGATAAATTTATTCAACGATTACAAGAATTTGGACTTCCTATTACATCATGTGGAGGAGAAACAGCTGATGTTGGTGATTTGGTTAGAACTTTAATTGTTGATTCCACATTGGTTACACGAATGAAGAGATCTGAGGTCATCCATCCAAAATCAATTCAGCCAGGAGATGTAATTGTTGGATTAAGTAGTTTTGGAAAAGCAAATTATGAAGATGAATATAATAGTGGTATTGGTAGTAATGGCTTAACACTAGCACGACACGGATTATTGCATCATGACTATTATAAAAAGTATCAGGAATGTTACAGCCCAGAATTGGATGAAAATTGGACATTTTTTGGAAAATACAGTCTGCATGACAAAGTGCCTCAAACGAACTTAACTGTTGGCCAAGCTATTTTATCACCTACTAGAACCTATACCCCAATTCTTTTAGAATTATTTAAAATTGATCGATCACAAATTCATGCAATTTTCCATAATACTGGTGGAGGTCAGACTAAATGTTTAAAATTTGGGGAATCTCTTCATTACTATAAAAATAACATGTTTGCAGATCCACCATTTTTTAAACTAATTCAAGAATCATCTCAAACAGGATGGAAAGAGATGTATCAAGTATTTAATATGGGGCATAGAATGGAAATTATATGTTCTGAAGATTTTGCAAAAGATTTCGTTATTAGAACTGCTCGCAAATATGGAGTTGAATCGAAAATAATTGGAGTTGTTGAGCGTTCTTCAGAAAAACATAAGAATTATTTGACTATCGAGAATTTGCATGGTAAATTTGAATATTCCTCAAAATAAGAGAAATATGGTGATTCTTGAAAATGACAACTTCTGAAAACTATGCAAGGCTTATATTTTTGCTCCTTTCAAGCGTCTTAACAAATTTTTTTTTCTATTTTATTTCTCAAATAATTTTAGATAAATCACTTTCTGATGGATTATTGAAACTATATATTTACTGGATCAGTTTAGCGGTTTTCACCTTTTTTTCCTTATCATTTGGAGTCTGGATCGTTTACAAAATTTTCCCAAATAACCAAGTTAAAAATATCCAACAATCAAAAAAACAAGATAAAAAAAAAAAAAACAATTCATTATCTTTACCTCCTAAGAACAAAGATCAAAAACCCCATCTAAAAATTCTATTCAAAGGATTTACAAAAAAAAACTTTTTTTCTCAAATTAAGGATGGTATTTTACTTTTCACTTGTATTTACATTCCCTTAGATTTTATCAGTTATCTTATTCCAGGAGTTTTAGATTATTCAGTCAATTCTTTACAAGTATTAGATTTGAACGATCCTATGAACTATTTTCTTTATAATTTTCCTTTAATGATAATCACAACTCTTTTTATCCATTTCTTAGTTGCGAGTCGAGAAGAATTCATATACCGGGAATTTTTCTTAACGATTGGCAAAGAAGAACTTCAATCGCCCAAAGTATTCTTGTATAGTGCAATCCTATTCGGATTGGCACATTTTAATTATATTTTTATTCCAAATAATATTGGTAAATCTGTTTTTTATCCAATTTGGTGGGGTTTCAACGGTTTAATTATTGGATTAATTGCTGGAGCTTATTTTTGGGGAAAACAAAAGATTTTTCCTCTAATTTTCGCACATTGGATAAACAATACATTTTCAGCAATTGTTGTTCGACAATATGTATTAGGATATTCTTTTTGGAATTATATATTTATTTACCTTTATATTCCAGTTTTAAGTTTGGCTCTTATCTTTTATATCACAAGAATTTTTAAGATTGATCATTTATTCAAGATTATTAAAAAGAATGTTGTCAAGTATGTCCAATCAATAAACAATTGGAAGACTCTTGCATTAGATTTTTTTATGATAGGAATTCTTTGGTTATTATTATCTCTTATTTAAAAATTCGATGAATAGATTGGATTATATCATTTTTTTCTCTTCAAAATTGGAGGTAATCAGTAAAGTGAAAATTGGAATATTATCAGACACTCACATTAACTTTACACTAAATTCTGAAACAGAAAAAACATATTCTCACCTAATTTTAGTAATTAAATACTATTTTCAAGATGTAGATCATATTATTCATGCGGGAGATGTGCTACTAGAAGAATTTATCCATGATTTGGAAAAAATTGCACCAACTAGTGTCGTTCGTGGGAATATGGATTTTATTTCAAAATGGCCAAAAATTCTACATTTAACCTTTGAAGGAGTTTCAATTGTTGTGGCTCATGAACCACAAGTTTATTTTGAATTAAAAGAAAAACCTAGAGTTTTCATCCATGGTCATACACATTACCCTAGAATTCAAGAAACTCATGAACACTGTTTGATCGTTAATCCTGGTTCTCTGACACAACCTCGACATTCTCCTTATTTGATCAAAGGATTTGAAAATGATGCTCCACCAGAACCAACACTAGCAATATTAGAAATTTCTCAAGAGATGGTTTCTGCATTTATTAAAAAGATCGCAAAAAAGAAGAATAAAAAATTTTGAATCTTTAATAATTTTTTTTTATTATTTCTTGAAATCTATCGAAAATACTAAATGCAACCTTTGTAAAAACATTAATTACATTTGATTGTTCGTGGTCCAACTCCCTTTTTGCAGAAACTAATTCTATTGGTATCCCTAGACTATTTTCCATTTCAGATATTTCATCTTTACTTACTTTAAACTCTAAATCTGTCTTATTTCCTACAATTAGTTTTATGGCATCCGGACAAATTTGATCTGCAAATTTCGCCCATTCAGGTAAGCTTTCATAACTACTTCGATCATTAACATCAAAAACGATGATAATTCCAAGAGAGCCTTCACAATAAATAGAAGTGACTTCAAAGTATTGATCTTGACCCGCCATATCCCAGTAAACCAAGGTCATTATATCATTATTACGAAGTTGGGACAAATCTCTATTTGTATATGACCTTTCAATGAAATCTGCCCCTAGAGTAGTAATGTACTCTTCGGTGAATGTATTTTTAATATATCTTAGAATTAATGAGGTTTTTCCTGTGCCTTCAGATCCAATTACGGACACTTTTCCTTTATATTCCATATTAATCTCCTGTTTTTGTTTGATTTTTCTTGGCAAAAATAACTTGTTGACATAAATGCGTAAAAACCCACATACTTAAAGTATATAAACCTTTAATTTGACTTTTAGAAGCATTTTCCATGAATACCCCATAACCATATGTTGGTTTAGGAACAGAACTTGAAAGATATGTTTGAACATAAGCTTTTTCTGTAATCACCAAACCAAATGGAATTATAGGTGAAGAGTTCCAATTATAAAATTTTACTCCTTCATGATATAAATGATTGATCAGTGGTGTGAATTGCTTTTCATCTTTAGAAATTTTCATTGAAATTCGAAATTCAGCGTTAGATTTTTGTAATTTCTCCAAAATCCATTGAGTAATTGCTTCAAATTCTCGTAGAGCGACATTCGAATAATCAAGAGTTAATATTAAGAAACAATATTCTTCTGCTTCTTCAATGAATTTCCGGATTAATTTCCGGATTTTTTTCTCTCCTTGAACTGTCCAAACAGAATTTATCTCAATTGGTTGAAATTTAGTGAGATTTTCTAAATCTTGAACCAAATGCTCAGCTAAACCAATTTTATTTTTAAATTTTGATATCAATTTTCCAAAGACAATCTCGGGAGGCACTGCCCTGTATCGAGGAGCACGAGGAACAGGTTCTTCTTCAACAATACCTCTTTTAACCAGCCTTTTTAAAGAATCATATACCCGAGCACGATCAACCTGACTTTTTTCAGATATTTTTGCAGGGCTACTTAAACCAAAAAGAAGCAAAGTTGTATAAATTCTTGAATCATTTAATGTAAATGAACCAAGTTTTTGTAAATTTTTATTGATTTCAGCTAATTTTTCCCTAAATTCGTTATTGTCTGTAAAATCTTCACCCTCAGGCTCTATAGATTCATTTGGTAATTCAGCGATAATAATTCACCAATTAACATATTATAAATGTAATCAATTTTTAATTAATTTAGATTCATATTTCTTAAATATATAACGACTTATCTACACTTATTATTTTAGAGAAATTTCTTTTATTTAAAGTATACTTTTCTGAAAAAATAAAGCAATTCTTCTTTTTGAAAATTGATAATGATTGGTTTCTGGATCCTTAAAGTAGCTGCTATTGTTATTAGAAAATATCGAAAGAAAAGTTGGTTGATATAAATGAATCAATGGTATCATATATTCTCGTATTTTTGGTGGGATAATCCAATTGGAATTATTGCATCATGTATAATTATTGTGCTGGCAGTATATCTAACATTTTATATAATAATTGAGTTAATTGAATTTGGTTATTGGATCGGAATACAATCGTTCAAAGCAATGGGAATTGGCTTATTTATTGTGGGATATACCCTGATATTCATCTTTTTAATACTTCCACTTGATTTAATTTCACCATATAAGTCTGTTTCGGATAGCTTCTTAATTTACGCAAAAAATATCGAAAAAAATGTTTATCTTTTCTATCCTAAATTAGAAAAAAGAATAAAAAAGACAATAAAGAATCAAAAAGGAGAAAAAAGACAAAAAACCATTCTTCCATATGATGCTCCAGCAATTTCTCCGAAAACGCGCCGTATTATTGATGAACCTATCAATAATAAATCAGTAAAATCACAAATTTCTAATTCAAGAATACCAGAATACAATATACCGAAGTTTTATTGTTCCAAATGTGGAAAACCGTTTACACCTTTAATGATCTCTTTATTAAATAAAAAAAATGAAACATTCTGTGAAATTTGTGGCCAAAAATATAAGGAAAGAAATAATATCCCTGTTCCCATTGCAAAATAACAATTATTACAAATTTAGAATAATCAATATTAACAGAACAGAGATATTTAAATTCAATTTTTCTAATGATAATGTATGCACATTGGAACATATGAATTGAAAAAAATTGATTGGTTTCTTATTGTTTTTTTACTTATTTTAATAGTATTAACACCAATTATCTTAACTAATCCAGATTTTGCAAAGAATTTTGATATATCTGTTTGGTTTGGTTCAGAAAGCTATGCACAATTAAATTATTGGGCAGCAATTGGATTTCTTATTTTGGTTAGCTTTTTAGGTGCATTAATTCCAATCCCAATTCCATATATTATACCTGCAGCTCTTTTTGCCAGTGCTTATTTTAATTCTGATTCAATTTCCTATCCATATTTGAAAATAATTGGAATCATTTTCTTAGCTGCGTTAGGAAATAGTATTGGAGATTTCTTAGATTATATTATTGGAAATGGTGCAGGTCACGTAATGGAAAAAGATCAACCAGATTTAACAGATAAGTGGAGTCAAAGAATACTTAAGAAACCAAAAGCAATTCCTGGAATAATTGTAGCATTTGGTTTAACGCCTTTACCAGATTCTTTATTATTAGTGCCTTTAGGGTTAGTTAAATATCCAATAAAAAAAACATTATTTTGGATGTATGTTGGAAAAGTAGGTATGTTTTTATTGGTTGTTATGGCAGGAATCCTTGGAATCGAACCAATTTTGAATTTGTTAGGTGAAGGTGGAGGAGATTCTGGCAGTATTGCAGGAATTATTTTGCTCTATTTAATGTGGTTGATCGTTGCTCTAATGGCGAAATGGGATTCTATTTTCAAAAAGAATAAAAAGAGAGAAAATGAAGTAGAAAATGAAGTAGAAAATGAAAACCTAATGAAAGTAGAACAAAAATAAGAAAAACAAGATAAAGAAGAATTAAATTAATAAGAAGAGTAAAAATATCAAAAAGAACATAAATATAGTAATTCTTCTTTATTTTTATCATGAAATTTTTAAAAATACTTAAGCAAAATGAGAAATTTTAAGCATTTTTTCATTTTTCTTTTCCATTTTGATATTCTTTAACAAAATTTCTAAATGCACTTAAAGCTTCAGGCAGATTTTTTCTTCCAAATCCAAGTCGAAAATGGGAATCACCATATTCATATAATGTACTTGGTAATAATAAAATTCCTGCTTCATCCACTACTTTTTTACAAAAATTTTCGGAGGAAATATCATTCTTGAGTTTTACTAAAGTGATAGAGCCAGCGCGAGGTTTTTTCCATTCAAAAAGATCTTTATAATCCATAAAGAATTCATCTAAATATTTCAGATTTTTTTTTATTATTTCTAAATTACGATGAACTAAATGTTTTCTATGTCTTAATGCAAGAATGGCTAAAAATTCGCTTGGAGCACTATTACAAATAGTAGTATAGTCTTTAAATGCACTCATTTTCCTTAAAAGTTCCGCATTCTTTGTGGCAATCCATCCAATTCTCAATCCAGCCAATCCGAAAGCTTTAGATAAAACACCTAATGAAATTGCATTCTCATATAGATCACATGCAGGAGGAAGTCTAAAACTTGGTGAGTATTCTAAAAGTCGGTAAACTTCATCTGAAAATAGATAGATTTTCCGTTTTTTAGCAATATCAATTATTGATTGAAAATCATCTTTTGATATTAAGGATCCAGTTGGATTATGTGGTTGATTGATAATTATTAATTTTGTATTCACTTGAAGGAGATCTTTCATAGTTTCAATATTAAACTGCCATTCGGTATCTGTTTCTTCTACAATCCATTTGCTAACATTGCATCCAATGGAATTTGCAATTTCAAACAAAGATTGATAAGCAGGATACTGCACGATAATATGATCATCTGGATTCAATAACACATTTAGAAAGACAAAAATTCCTTCCTCAGCACCAGAAAAGCATAAAATTTGCTCAGATGAAATAGAAGAATACAATTTCGCAATTTCTGCGCGAAGTTGGGGATTTCCTTCTGATTCAGTATATCCTAACCAGAGATCTTGTAATTTTTCTAAAGATTCTTTATAATTACCCAAAATTAAAAGATCTCTGATGCTTATTGATTCACAATCGCTGGAACTTAAAAGATAGGGTGCTTTAAATTCATATCGATTGAAATATCTTTCTAACAAGAAATCAGAAATTTTCATAGCTTATCCTTTCCATTGTCATGAAATCTTGATCGCTCTTATACTCTTATAAAATGTGATCAATTAATCAAGTAATCTGGTTATAAAGAGTGAAAAGCTTTCAATAAAATCAAAAAACTGGCAACCAGATGGCTTTTAATTTCCTATTATCTAATTAAGGAAACGGGAGAAAAATGTCCATTACTATTGAACAAACATCTACTTTTACTTCTGTTGGGATTGTCATTTCGCAAGTGGATGGAAATTCCCCATCAGTTCATCATTTTGCTTTTTTAACTTCGATCTCACCAAATCATTATGAAACGGTTGTGCATCAAGGACAATACTGTATTGTAGATACATATCTTGGTAATGTGGTCGGAATTATTGAGCAAATTCATATATTAAATAGTTATTTTCATGATTTTCAAACTGTAAAAAATTTCAATTTAGCCAAACTAAACTTAAAGCATTATTTCCCCAGTGATGAATGGGAAATTCAAATTGTTGAAGTAAAAGTGCTTGGATATATACCTACAGGAAAAAGGGTTCAAGAAATACATAATCCATTGGAATTTCGAAATATACAGCCAGCAGGATTCCCGGTTAAACCAGGAAATGAAGTTTATTTACTAAAAAATGAGTATCTTCAATCTTTTTTGGGTTTTGATTCTTCTGGATTGAATATAGGTACGCTTCAAAACTACTCAATGAATGTTTCGCTCAATTTGAATAAACTTTTTAATAAGCATGTTGCAATCTTGGCTCAAAGTGGTGCTGGGAAATCTTATTTAGTTTCAATAATGCTGGAAGAATTACTTCTTCGCCCTTTTGATGTTGGAACTCCAGGATTAATTATAATCGATTTACATGGAGAATATCGGTTTCTAAAACAAAAACTGGAAAATAATGGAAAATTTCAATCAAAGATTGAACAAATCCAATCAAAAATCCAAATTATCAATGCCTCCTTTATGCAGATAGGAATTGAAGATATGAACGCTTATGATTTTAAAAAATACCAACCAAATATCTCATTACCTCAAATCCGAGAATTACGTCGAATTTTAAAAGATAGAAAAAACAATAATCCATTATCAAATCTTAATTCTCTTTGTGAAAGAATTCAATCAGATCATAATATAAACCCTAAAGTTCAAGAAACTCTTATTGGTTGGTTGGAAGATTTGTCACTTTTAAATATCTTCGCACAAACAACATCTCCATCAATCTTTGACTTGGTTCAACCAGGAAAACTAACAATTCTTGATTTTTCTTCGATTCTTTCCATGAGAAAAAAGCAAATCTTAGTTGATTTCTTTTCGAATCAATTCTTTTCCTATCGACGATCGAAAAAGATTGCTCCATTTATTTTATTTTTAGAAGAAGCACATAACTTTCTTCCTGAGTCGGGAGGTAAATATGCAATTGCTAAACAAATTTTCGAAACATTAGCGCGTGAAGGTAGGAAATTCTTTGCCCAGTTGGTTCTCATTTCTCAACGCCCTGTGAGATTAAGTACAACAGCACTTTCACAATGTAACACTCATATTATCATGAGAATTACTAATCCTTATGACCTTAACCATATTAAAAGTTCAACTGAAGCATTAACAAGCGAATCTATAAAAGTAATTTCAAGTTTACCTACTGGAAATGCAGTAATTCTCGGTGGTGCAACAAATTACCCTGTTTTTTTTAAAGTTCGTCTTAGATTACTCTCACGAGCTTACAGTGAAACGACTTTGGAAAGTGAATCTTTTGCTTATATGCCGAATATAAATAGAAATGAAAAAAAAAACAATAAAAGCGATAAATTATACAAAACGGAAAAATTAGTGGAACAATTAAATGAAATTGATGAAAAACCTGAACAATTAAAAGGAGACAATCAATTTGAAGCACTTGATCTTTATATTGATGAAATTTAAATTTAGTATCATTAAATAATAAAATTTTTTTCAATTGTTTTTTCCTTATGAGGTTCTAGCAACTTCTTTATTTTTGACAGAATTTCCATTTTAATCTTTCATTTTCCGACAATAACCAAACTTATCCAAGAATTATTTCAGTCGGCAAAAATAAACTTTAGAAAATATAATTATGGGTAGGTTTTTGACTATTTTTAATCAAATTTTAGTAGGATTTGATAAAAAAAGTTCTAAATTTTTGATCGACAAATTTCAAATCTAATGAGTAAATTTCCTGATCTCTTGAAGTATTGATTGACTGAAATTCCCTCTAGGGTTTATTTCAACTTTTGAGACCTCTTTTTTTATTGCAATCACAAAGATAAATGATCGAACTTCAAGTTTGAAGAGAAATTCATCCAAATCAGCTTTTGTAAAATCTTGATATTTATTTCCTAACTGTCGAAGTAGATCTGAAGTTAAAATTTCACCACGATTTTTTATCAAAATAGAGATTATTTCATTTTCAATTGGAACTGAATTCCATTTTTTTAGTTTTGCCATTGTTTATCATTTGTATTCAGTTGTATTCATAATTGATGCCATGGACAATATAATTTATAATATATCGATTAATTTGGAGTAAAAATTGCTTTTTAGTAAGTTAATTCCAAAAAAGGCATCAAAAAAATCATGTATTAACTAATAAAATGATAAAGAATGAAAATTAAAAAATTTTACGTTCAAGATTTTACTTTTAAGTGTAAAGATCTGTTCCCCGATGACTAGCAGAAGAACCAATTTTGCGACTCTTAATTGATTCTTCAAATTTTTCATAAGACTCACAAACTTCCTTAGTTGCACTGGGACGCATTTCTTCCAAAGCCTTATCAAAATGCTGTGGTTTAATTTTGTCAGCTCGAATATCTTCCCGTAAAGCCCTAATCGCAGCTTCTCGGCAAAGTGACTCTATATCTGCTCCAGAAAAAAATTCAGTTTTTCGAGCAAGTTCTTCTAAATTAACTGATTTGGATAAAGGCATGGATTTGGTAAAAATTCTTAAAATTTCGATTCGATCTTGATAATTTGGAGGTGGGACATAAGACAACCGATCAATGCGCCCAGGTCGAATGAGTGCAGGATCCATAATATCTGGTCGATTTGTCGCTGCAATCATTATTATATCGTGAGATTGAGAAATTCCATCTAATTCTGTGAGAAGTTGAGAAATAACACGCTCAGTTACTCCTGCATCTGAACCACCTGATCCCCTTCTTGGAGCAATAGAATCTAATTCATCAAAAAATATAATACATGGCGCGGCCAATTTTGCCTTCCTAAATACTTCACGCACTGCTTTTTCGCTTTCTCCTACCCATTTAGAGATCAGCTCAGGACCTTTTATGGAAATAAAATTTGCTTCAGATTCAGTAGCAACAGCACGCGCTAATAAAGTTTTACCACAACCAGGAGGTCCATATAATAGAACACCAGAAGGAGGTGCAACACCCATTCTTTCATATGCTTTTGGATTTTTAATTGGCCACTCTACAGATTCAATTAATTGTTGTTTAGTATATTCTAAACCACCAACATCATTCCAATGAACACTTGGGATTTCAACAAAAACTTCTCGAATTCCAGAAGGAATAATTTCTTTAAAAGCATGCTCAAAATCAATGCTTTTTACAAACATTTTTTCGAGTAATTCTGGATCAATTTCTTCTACATCAACATTAATTTCTGGAAGATAACGACGTAATGCAAACATCCCTGTTTCACGTACTAAACTTGCAATATCTGCACCAACATAACCATGCGTAATTCGAGCAATTTCATGTAACCGAACATCTTCATCCAATGGCATTTTTCTTGTGTGAATCTGAAGGATCTCCAATCGTCCTTTTTCCCCTGGAACCTTTATTTCTAATTCTCTATCAAATCGACCAGGTCGCCGTAAAGCAGGATCGACAGCATTTGGTCGATTAGTTGCACCTATAATAATAACGCGCCCGCGTGTTTCCAAACCATCCATTAATGCTAATAACTGAGCAACTACCCTTCGTTCTACTTCACCAGTAACATTTTCTCGTTTTGGTGCAATGGCATCAATCTCGTCTATAAAAATAATACTTGGCGATTTTTCCTCTGCTTCTTTGAATAATCCGCGCAATTTTTTTTCAGATTCACCATAAAACTTGCTCATAATTTCTGGACCATTTATGGAAATAAAGTGAGCTTGACTTTCGTTCGCTACTGCTTTTGCTAATAAAGTCTTACCACATCCAGGAGGACCACGTAAAAGAACACCTTTGGGAGGATCAATACCTAGACGATTGAACAATTCAGGATGTTTTAGTGGAAGTTCAACCATTTCCCTTACTTGCTGAATTTCCCGATCAAGACCACCTATATCTTCATAAGTAATATAAGGAATTCCAGGTGAAATTTCATCAATTGTAGTTTCATTAATAGAAAGTGTAGTAGATTGTTTCACTAAACAAATTCCAGCTGGTTTAATGGATATAATCCGGAAAACAATTTCTTTTGTCATACCAATATTAATATAAATAAGATCTCCTTTT
The DNA here is from genome assembly GCA_021498095.1 of Candidatus Harpocratesius repetitus. Taxonomy (GTDB): domain Archaea; phylum Asgardarchaeota; class Lokiarchaeia; order Sigyniarchaeales; family Promethearchaeaceae; genus Harpocratesius; species Harpocratesius repetitus. The sequence continues at coordinate 3,941,973 of JAIZWK010000001.1, forward strand.
GCAACAGGAAAATTTAAGAGTTTTCGTTTTACAAAACTTTCAAATCGGGTATTAGGTTTGATTTTTAAAGAAATTGGAGCCAATACAACAGATTTTGCATGAATTTCATCAACTTTAGAGATATAAACGTAATCATCTATTCCTACATTAGCATTGTTACGAACTCTACTATCAATTCGAACTATCTCTAATCCTTGATCTTGTGGGTATGCAGGCCATGCAATTGCAGCTGTTATTTGTTCATCTCCGCGAATTTGAATAATATCTCCAGTATTCACATTTAATTCTTTCATAGTTTTAGAATCTAATCGAATAATAGAACGACCAATATCACGTTTTCTTGCTTCTTGAACTTTTAGTTTTAATTCCTTATTACTGAAATTATTTCCACTAGAGTCCTCATTCATGCTCATTTTTTTTCTACTCATTCTTTTAAATGATACCCATCGTAAAAAAATTCTGATCAAGCCATATATTGAATGTATTTTTTAAAGAATTTCTTGATGGCTCTAAAATACAATTAAAAAAATATTATAAAAAATCAGAAAGAGTTTTTTGGCGAGCAGAACCTCGTTTTTTCAATCGACTTAAACCAGTTTCGACTCTTTCACTATTGAAATTGTGTTTTTCAATAAGTATTTCTCTAATTTTATCAAAATTAGGTGTTTTCCATTTTAAAGAAGATATATTTTTATTAATGACAGGATTTAAAAAAATATTTTTTACTGCTTGAACCGTTTCTGAACTTAAAAGACCAGAGATTTTTTGTTTCCTGATTTCAATATCCTTTTCAAGCATTATATCCAAAGAACCATACTGCTGAACTAATTTATAGGCAGTTTTTATTCCGACACCTTTAATCCCTGGGAAAAAATCTACACCAACTAAAATCCCAATATCAATTAATTGCTCCCTGCTAAGATTATTAGAAAACAAAATTTTTTCCAAGCTTAACCATTCAATATCTACAGTAACTACAGTAGAACGAATTTTCCTGGTTCGATTCATTGATAAATTCCTAACAACCTTCTTTGCTCCAAATAAAAATGAATCATAGTCTTGTGATCCGACAGCCCATGCTTGATTTGTGGAGACCAAGTAGGCTGCTTGAGATTCACCATCTTGTGCTGCCTCTACAATAGGAATACCCAATGCTGAAAGAAATTCTTTACTTTCTTGTATCATTGCCCCCGTTAATTTAGAAGAACCTTGTGCATATTTAGCTGCATCTTCAGTTTCACCTAGATCTCGAGCTTCCTCAAATTTCTTTCTTGCTTCGTTTCTAATTTCTCGTCTTCTTTGAATTTCAGCTTGTTTAAATGGATTTGGTGGACCATCAAATACGTAGATAGGACGAATATCATGCTCAATTAGATTAAGTGAACGATAAAATAAACCTGAAAGATGAGAAGTGACATTTCCTTGGAAATCTTTTAAAGGTGTGCCATCTCTACCACGAATAATTGCCAAAAATTGATAAAGTGTGTTGAATGCATCAATAGCAATGCGTTTTCCTACTAAATCTTCAAATTTAATAATTTTCTTAACATCCTTGACCAGAGGACCTAAATCGACACCCATATGTTTTTATTCTCCTTATTATTAGGTGAGTATGTAATGCTTTATCGATAATATCTTTAAAATAATCTATTTAATATTATGTTATTTCTTAAAGCACCTTAAAATTTAAAATAATTTTTCAAAATATTTCCATCAATAATTGAGGGTATTTTAAATTTTAAAGATTCGAAGTTTTTCATTCCTTCATCTTAATTCTCCCGGCTCAAATCTAAAATATCCTTTCTTATTTTTTGTCGATTTTACCAAGGTGCCAAATTCAAGATAGGTAAATCAAGAATTATAATAAAATAGACATTAGATTGAAGAATTTATAAACAGGATGGTAAATTTTTAACAAATTCTTTGAAAAAATCGAGTTCGACAAAAAAAGAATTGCTATATTTCAGATATAAGTCGGATATATATGAATGATATTCAAAAAAGCGTTTAAATTAAAAAAGATAAAATATCCTCAATTGTTATAGATATTATTTTCGTTTTCTTTTTCCTTTTCTTTTTCGTCGGCGCTTTAATTTACCTCCACAAACAGGACAGATAGATTTCAACTTATTAGGGGGAAATCTTCGAAAACAGTTTGGACAATAGATTTCCCAGACAATTCTTTCTTTAATTCCCATTTGATGAAGCGGTTGAAATGTAATTCCTATAAATGAAGCAGTATTCTGAATGGAATAATCATCAGATAGTAAAATTACTGAAGCATTCGGTGAGAAATTTATAATATCATAAGCAAGACTTAAAATTGATATATCAGGATCAGATAACGCACCAATATCACCGCTCAATTTCGCTTGTTCTTTAATAAATTCAATTGAAGATAGAGTAGGAGATTGGACATATATTCTCTCTTGAAGAAAAGCAACAGAGATAATTTGGGAAGAATTTCTATTTTTTTTGGCTTCTTCTATAATTTCTGGCGTTGTAATAAACTCTATTTCAGAATCTTCGGCTGTTATATTGATATTCAATCCTGATGAAAAAGCGGTATTATCTAAGATATAGTAAATCATTGTGATAATCAATGTAATAGTTAATAATCTTGATGACAAAGTGATTTTTAATTTTCTAGACTGTCATCGGCTAATTTTCTTGAAAAAAGAATTTTATTCCGAACTTTATCGAAATATCCACCAACTTGATTGTTAAATCGGATAAATTTTACATCAGTAGGAGCTCGTTGAATTACAATTTTAACTTGGGGACTTACTTTATATTCTGATTGACCATCAATAATGACTAATCCATTCAATCTGGGACGCTGCAATTTAATTTGAATTTTTGCGGATGTAGGAACAATTAATGGTCTAAATACTCCAGTCCCCGCAAAAGGGTTCAAAGGGACAATTTCAAAACCATTTAGTCGTGGATCTAACAGGCAACCTCCTGCTGATAGAGCATAAGCAGTAGAACCAGTGTGAGTAGATACAATTAATCCATCCAAATAACTGGAAGTAAAATTATGACCATCAATAGTGATATTTGCATAAAGAACCTTAGATGGCTTGGAAGAAATAATCAACACTTCATTCAGAGCAACTGGAAGAATATGATTTCCAATTTGAGTGGTTAATCTAGCAGCATGTTCAATAGAATAATTACCTGCTAAAATATTATCTAAATCCTTTGCTAAAGATTCAGTATTTCCCATAGATTCATCCAAAAATCCAACTGAACCCAAGTTAACGCCTAATATAGGAGGAAGCTTTTTCTTAGGTAGATTTTGGCAAACTCGTAATACAGTTCCATCCCCACCAACTGAGATGATAAATTTAGTATTATCTGTTGTCATATCACCTAAGTTTTTAGCAAAATGACGAATAAATTTTGAGGAAATACGAGTTTCATATGAAATTCGTTCATTTTTCTTAAGTAAAAAATCAGTAATAAACTGAACAATTTTAAGTGCTTCGGGCGAATCTAATCTGCATGCGATCCCTATCGCCCGATGGTCTCCAGCTTCTCGGGATTTAATTTGCGGAGCTTCATTCACAACAGACACCACTATTTTTAAAAATTATTGAAAAATACTCAGAAAATATTTGGAAAAAAAAATAAATCCAATTATTTTGGCAAAACTATCCGGGTTACAAACGAACGACCAACCACAGTCCAAAATTCAACGGTTACATCTCCCCAGATCGATCGATCATCAAGTAAATCATGTAATTTGCTAGTTTCAGAGTCTTCTTCATCAAGAGGATAAGCAATATCAAATGTTTCATAAGTTTCAAGATCCATTACTTGCACGGTACGGTCATTTTCATTGATATCTATTAATTGACCTTGTCTTTTTTGAATTTCTGGAATATCTAGAGTCGTATCGGCAGTCATTGTAAGGCTTTTCTTCTTACCTGTGAATAGACCTACACATCCAATTCGAGACTTTGCATGTCCATGTTTTCCTGATTTAGAGTGATCATTACTCAAAACTAAGTAAGGTTCTCCATCATCTGGATTAATAAAGTAATTTCCTTTCTTCAAGTTATTTGCTGATTTTCGCGCCATAGTATTTCACATCGAAAAGTGAAAATGTGATAAGAGAAAAATTCTGATTTACTCTCCTTCACAGTTCCATATACGATTTATTAAGATCTCTAATTTTTTGAAGTTTGCGCTTTTTTGTTAGCGTGGCAAGAAAATGGGATGTTCAATATATTAAAGAGATGTGTATAAAAAAATAGAAAAAAAGAAAGAGCGTGATTTTTAAGAAAAGCACCCTTCTCTAAATACATTGATTGAAATGAGAAATTTACAGAATTTTGGCTTCGTTTTTGATCTTGATGGAACTATACTTGATGATATTGATTTAGCGAGAAATATTCCAATTATTGCAATGCAGGAAATGGGTTATCAAAATAAAAAATCAGTAAACAAAGAATTGGAAGAAGAAATATTAAATGTACTAGGAGAAGATGGCTCCAAACTTGTTATTCTTCGAATTTTTCTCAAGACAGCAAAATCATTTGGAATTCCATGGTATAAACGATTATTATTTATTAAGAAGTGCCAAAAGGTCTATAAGCGTGAAATTTCATCTTGTCCTCTTTTTCCAGGAAGTATGGAAGTATTTGAGAAAATTATCGAATTGGGAGGAATAATTGGGATATTGACAACATCAAGTATGGAAGAAATTAGTGAAAGATTTCTCGGCAGGGAACATTTGTTAACCATTTTTAAAGATAATATTTTAGGAAGAGATAAAGTAACAAAAATGAAACCAAATCCAGCTGGAATTATTTTATTGGCTAAAAAATGGAATATTCCAATTGAAAATATGGTAATGATTGGAGATATGAATATTGATATTCAAGCGGGAAAACAGGCAGGTTGTAAAACAATTGGAGTTTTATCTGGGTTTGCAACCAAAGAAATCATGGAGAGAGAGAAAGCTGATTTAATTATTTCAAAAATATCAGATTTATTGCCCATTTTACCGAATTTTACTCAAATATTATTTTCTCAAATAGAGAGTTAAAAAAAGATCAAAATTATGGATTATTTAGAGATTATTCAAGAAAAATCACTTAATTATAAATTATTCACTACAATATCTTCTAATGTAAAATCCCAATTTAATATTAAATCATGCCATTGAATGATGATCTTCCCATTGGTAACATCAATTGCAAGTTGATTCTGATCTAATTCATCTATCAGTCGAGAAGAAGTTAAAAAATCAGGTAACTCGTCTGTGAACGAAACTGATTTACTATTTTCTGAATTTGCATAAATACTAAACGGATTATCTGTCCAATTATACGAAATTGTTGAAAGATGAATATTTTTTTTAGGGCCTAATAACCCAACTCCATCAAAATCATCAAAATCTAAATCTCCTTGCACTGATAGTAAATTAAAGGAGAAATTTAATGGATTGAAAATCTTAATGGTGTATTCCATGCTATATGTTAATGCATTTAAATCAATCTCGAAACTTTGAAATTCAAAATTCAACAGCTTTTTCGACTGTTGCTTTGAAGATAATACAAATTCTTGATCCAGATGAAAAGCTGGATATATGACACCAAACCCCCGCAACTTAAATTTTCCAATAACATGTAGAGTTACATTTTCACGTGACATAAAATGATTAATCATTTTGTTTATACCTATTTGATTAGAAATTCCAACTCTAACGGTTAAATTAAAACTTTTGATACTTGGTGTTAAATGCATTTTTCCAAATGGAAGCAATGGAAATGAAAGATCAGTAATTCGATCACCTTCATGATAAATTTCGAAATAAATCAGTTTTATGGAGATATCTGGCATAGATTTATCAATTGGAAAAAATAAAGAGAAATTTAAATCAAGATATTCTTCAGTAGCTGAAATTAAATAAATATAATTTAGCTTCATAGGATCTGATTCGGAATCGGGAGAATTACTATCAGAATTCATTTGATTATTAATAGTTGATTGAATAATTCCGTAAGATCCACCATATAATATTCCTAAAAGAGTGATAGAAAGCAGTGGAAGATATACCTTCCTTTTTCGGAATTGAGTACTAATTTTATTGAAAAAATCTGAAGATACATTAATCATTTATTTTGCACCAAGAGAATATTTGAAGAAGAAAGATAAAATTTTTCCTATTCATGAAAAACGAAAAAAATTTGAATACTACCTTCTTTTATTGTATTGGTATAGAATAAAAAAAATCTTTTATAGATTTGTAATTTTTGAAAAATAATTGGGTGTGGAATAATTGGTTCTTGATAACTTGGGAAAGTCGCTGGACACTTTAATTCGAAAAATTCGTCGATTACCAGAAATTGACAAAGATACTATAAATGCCATTTTACAAGAACTTCAAAGGGCATTACTGATGGCAGATGTAAAAGTAGAACTCTGTTTACAAGTCACAGATGCAATCAAAAAACAAGCCATGGATCAGCATATAAATAAGCAAATTGATCGAAAAGAATTCATTATTAAGCTCCTTCATGATCAACTTATTGAAATCCTTGGTGGAAAAGAAGCTCCAAAACGCATCAAAACGGGAAAACAATCCGTAATCATGTTAGTAGGAATTCAAGGAAGCGGAAAAACTACTACAGTAGGTAAATTAGCAAATTATTATAAAAATAGAGGATTTAAAGTCGGAGCAATATGTACTGATACATGGCGACCTGGAGCATATGATCAGTTAGCTCAGACTATGAATTCAATTGGAGTGCCACATTATGGTCTTCCTAAAGAGAAAAATGCCATAAAAATTGCCAAGAAAGGAATGAAGCACTTTCTTCAAGCAAAAGGAAAGGATAAACGGGATTTAATAATTGTAGATACAGCAGGCAGACATAAGCAAGAAGAAGATTTAATGCGAGAAATGGAAAAACTAGAGTCTGTAATTAAACCAAATGAAACACTGCTGGTGATAGATGGAACTTTAGGTCAACAAGCCTATTCTCAAGCCAAAGCATTTGCTGAAACAACACATGTAGGAAGTATTATAATTACTAAATTGGATGGTTCTGCCAAAGGTGGGGGTGCATTATCCGCAGCTGCAGCGGCTAAAGCACCAATTAAATTTATCGGTGTTGGAGAACGTGTTGATGATTTAGAACCATTTAATCCAACAAAATTTGTCGGAACTTTAATGGGTATTCCTGATATCGAAGGTTTATTAGAAAAAATTGAAGAACTTGGTTTGGATGAAGAAGACCAAGAAGATATGGCTAAAAGGATTAAGAAAGGAAAATTCACACTCACTGACATGTACGTTCAATTGCAATCCATTCAAAAAATGGGCGGCGTAAAAAAAATAATCGGAATGCTTGGAGGTCAAAACCTTCCGGATCAGTTTAAAATAGCAGCTTCAGCAAATATGGAAAAAATTAAAGTTATGCTCCAATCAATGACACAAGAAGAAAAAGATGACCCCATAATTATTAAAAAGACTCGGATCACACGTATTTCCAAAGGTAGTGGAACCACTTATACAGAAGTTAAAAAACTTTTAGACCAATGGCGGCAAATGAATAGGGTTATGAAAACAATGTTTGGAAAGAAAGTGAGAGGAAAGAAAGGTGCAGCTCAAAATATTCCAGGTATGGGTGATTTGGGTGATTTATCCGGAGGCATTCCAAAAGGTATGGATATTAACCAGCTTCAACAAATGATGGCGCAGGGTCAAAAAAAGAAACGAAAGAAATATCTCTGGTAACATAATATTGATCACTGAATTGAAGTAGGGATGAAAATGAATGCTCAACAAAATCGAATTGTTTTGAATAATGCCAGAATATTTACGAATAACACACTCATTTTGGGCCATCTAATTATAGAAGGAAACAAAATTCAATCCATTCATGAAGGTTCATTTTCCAATCTGGGTAATGAACAAAATGATCAAGATAATAGCAATAATATTAAGATTAAAATATTCGATTTAGAAAATGCTTTAGTACTTCCTGGATTTATTGACATGCACGTCCATTTTAGAGATTTTGAACAATCAAGTAAAGAAACTCTTGAAACTGGATCAAAAGGAGCACTTTTTGGAGGAGTAACTACCGTTATTACAATGCCAAATACTAATCCACCGTTGTCATCTCTTAAGTCCATAGAAAGTTTCCAAAAAAAGCTGAACAACACTCCTATCTATTGTAATATTGGAATTTATTCGGGTATTAAACAGGATTTCAATCCTTCTGAACTGCCAGTAATGAAAAAAAAAGGGATTTTTGGAGTTAAGGTTTATCCAGGAGATTTTTCAGATAATCTTCCCTTAAAATGGGAAGATGGTTGGCGTAGCGATATGTATCCAGGTGAATTCACCCAAAAAATTTCTCAAATATTAGATAATTTTCAACAAAAATATGATTATTGGAGACAACTTTTCAAATTATGTAAAGAGAACAATGTCCCAATTCTTTTTCATCCAGAATTACCACGAGATCAAAAATCTTTGAAGAAAATTTACGAACAAGGATTAAAAATCGCAGAGATTGAGAATTCTCCAAATTCACATTTATTTGCTCATCATGTATCACATCCAGTTTATACAAATGAATTGGGTTTTGTGGAAATGATTATTGCATTCTTGTATCAATTTTTTCCAGAACCTAAAGATGCACCCCATGTCCATTTTGTACATGTCTCAAGTGCTGAAGTTATCGAGGTAATCCAAGAAATGCTGAAAAAGAAGGAATATCCTTGTTCAATTGAAGTTTCACCCCATCATCTCCTTTTAAATTATGATATGAAATTTCCCTCCGAAAATTACGCAAAAGTGCTTGTTCCACTTCGATCTCCTGAAATTCAGCAGCAGCTAAAGAAAGAATGGCAAAGCGGAAAAGCAGATGTGATAGGAACCGATCATGCACCCCATACATATAAAGAAAAATCACAAGATTTTTTTTCAATTCCATCAGGATTTCCTTCAATTGATTTTGCAAGTCGGATTTTACTTTCTCAAGTGTTCCAAGGAGAGATCTCCTTAGCACAATTAGTTGAGATGTATTCAACTCACCCAGCTAAACTCCTAAATTTGCCCCACAAAGGCAAAATTGCCCCCGATATGGATGCAGATTTGATTGTGGTACATCAAACAGAGCCTTATCGATTAAACCATACTCGGATGAAAAGTAAACAAAAATGGACTCCATGGGAATCATATCAAGTATCAGCAGAAATTGACTATGTTTTTTTGGGAGGTAAACTTGCTTTTGAGCGTAATTCGGGTATTTTTACACCATTCGGTACTTTTTTAAATCGAGACTCCGAATTATAAGGTGATAAAAAATGGAAATCACTTTAGCTGATGGTCAAAAATTAGTAGCTTTTGCACGTAATAATATTGAATATTACCTCAAAACTAAGAAAAATATCGATATACCTAATGATATTCGTAATAAATATGCAGACAAGGCTGGAGCTTTTGTCACCCTAAATAAATATCCAAAACGAGACAATGCTCTTCGAGGTTGTATTGGTTATATTCTTCCTTATTATCCACTTTGGGAAACCATTTCAAAAGTATCTCTCTCTGCAGCTTTAGATGATCCCAGATTTCCTCCTGTGAAATTATCAGAAATGGATCATTTGGTTGTAGAAGTTTCTGTTTTAACGGTTCCTGAAGAGATATCAGTTGAAAAACCTGAAGATTACGAACAGCATATCAAAATTGGACGAGATGGCTTGATTATAACTCGTGGTTGGCGTCGAGGATTATTATTACCTCAAGTTCCAATTGAATATGGAAGAAATTGGGATGTATTTACATTTCTGGGTCATACATGTATGAAAGCTGGATTACAACCCGAAGCTTGGCGTGATATCAAAAAAACTAAAGTAGAGAGATTCACAGCAATTATTTTTGAAGAAGAATCCCCACGAGGTAAAGTTGTGCAGAAGAAAATCGGTGAATAAAATTTGTTAAATTCCACAAATTACATAATGATTTTTTAAAAAATAAGAACTAAGTTGAAAAAAGAACAGAATTTATTCAAATTAGTAGATTTCTACACGGAAAACCAGAATTATTTTTTATTTCTTATTTCTATTAACAAATAAAGCATTAATAGTACGGAGATTCAATGATATCTACAGCATTTCCTCAACAGACAAATATTTTAGAGCCGTTTTTCGATATAATTTTAATATCGGGAGAAAAATGGGCAGATCACCCTCATTCAGGGATTGGAATAATTGCACGAGTTTTAGAAATTGAAGGATATACAGTTGGAATTATTGAAAAACCGGATTGGCGAACTACAACTTCTTTTTTGAAATTGGGTTTACCTAAGCTTTTCTTTGGAATTTCTTCAGGAAGTATTGATAGCATGCTTCAAAACTATACACCCCTCAAAAAGAAAAGAGCAGAAGATCCTTATCATCCATTTCAATCAAACATTCCTGATCGTGCAACAATAGTATATGCCCAAAAGTTAAAACAAGCAATAAAATCAACGGAAGAAGGTCGTAAGCGTAAAATACCAATTGTTTTAGGAGGTGTAGAGGCATCACTTAGAAGATTTTCCCATTATGATTATTGGGACAATAAAATTAGAAGATCCATTCTCTTTGATGCAAAAGCAGATATTTTGGTATATGGACCTGGAGAATTTCAAATTGTTCAAATTGCACACAGAATTAGTAAAAACCAATCATTAATCGGAATTGAAGGAACTTTAATAGCAGTTTCGCAAAAAGAGAGCAAAATAATTGAAGAAGAAACAGAAAACTTGGAGGTTCTTCCATCCCATGAAGAAGTTTGTACGGATAAATTTCGATTCTGTGATATGCAACTAATGTTCTCTAATTCTAAAAATCTTCTTCAAAAAGTGGATAATCGGGCAGTAATTCAATTTCGCATGCATCAATATACCACAGAAGAACTGGATAGAATATACAACCTGCCTTTCACATATAACATACCTTCTGATTTTCCTGAATTGCAAATGGCAAAATTTTCCATTATAACTCATAGAGGATGTATTGGAGAATGTAATTTTTGTGCGATTGCTCTTCATCAAGGTACCAAGATTATTTCCCGTAGTAAAGAAAGTATCTTATCTGAAATTGAATTAATGACACATTTACCTGATTTTCACGGATATATCAGCGATTTAGGTGGCCCCTCAGCAAATATGTATGGAATGGATTGTTCAAACCGAGATTCTTGCTTACAGCATTGTATAAACTGTCCTATTTTGGATCGAACACATCAAAAAGCGCTTGATTTGTTGAAAGAATCCAGAAAAATACCTGGAATAAAAAAAGTGTTTGTGCGGAGTGGTGTACGCTATGATATGATAATGGATCATGAAGAATATATGAAAGAATTAATCACCTACCATATTTCTGGGCATTTAAAAATTGCTCCAGAACATTTCTCACCTCGTGTTTATCGCTTAATGAATAAAGATAATTCTCGATTTTCAGAATTTTTCAAGAAATTTCACCAACTTAATCCTAATCCAAAGCAGGGATTAAAATATTATTTCATTACTGCTCATCCAGGTAGTACCATGGAAGATGCTCAATTGTTACGAAATAAAATCCGTAATTTGGGAGAAAAAAACACAGAATCAATCCAAATTTTCACGCCCACTCCAATGTCGGTATCCACTTGCATGTACTACACGGGCCTTAACCCATATACAAAAGAATCTATTTATGTTCCGTATACATATCGAGAAAAAAAAGAACAAAAAAACATTCTATTCAACGATCGTTCATCTTCTAACATAAAGCAGCACTTGAATTCTAAAATTAAGGAAAAAAAAAAGAGAAAAAGCAGAATTAAAAAAAAATTATGAAAATAAAAGAATTAAAAGAGATGAAATACACTTAGATATACTGATCAATTCATGAATTATCCAAACGCTCCTTTTCCAATTCCTAAATCGATACTTCTACAAAAATTGCGTGGATTTCTTAATGAAGATATCGGATTTGGAGATATTACCAGTAGTATGATCCCTGTTCAAGAACAAGGATCTGCAAAAATTAAAGCAAAATCTTCCGGAATTCTTGCTGGAATGGAAGAAGCACAATTACTTTTTGAAGATAATAATATTAAAGTCACTTCCCTAACTCAAGATGGAAATGAAGTCAATAAAGATGAGATAATTATGGAATTACAAGGAAATCTTCGCACCATCTTGATGGTTGAACGCACTGCATTGAATTTTTTAATGAAACTTTCATCCATTGCCAGCAGCACAAATGATGTTATTACTAAACTTAGAAAAGAAAATCTTACAACTATAATTGCCGCCACAAGAAAAACAACACCTGGATTTACCTATTTCGAAAAAAAAGCCGTTTTTTTGGGGGGTGGCGATGTACATCGATGGAATCTATCCGATATGATTCTTTTAAAAAATACTCATCTAAAATATTATCAAGGAGATATTGCCAAATTACTTACTAAAACTAAGGAACAAACAAGTTTTAGCAAAAAAATCGAAATTGAAATTGAAAATCCAAAAAATATTCCCTTAGCCATTCAGCACGGAGCAGACATTATTATGTTGGATAATATGACACCAGATCAAATACGTAAAACACTTTCTGACTTATCTCCTTCAAAACATATAATATTTGAAGCATCGGGAAATATTAATACTAAAAATATTCTCGAATATGCACAAGCTGGAGTTGATGTTATCAGCACATCTTCATTAATATTTCACCCTCATAAAATTATGGATTTTTCATTACGCTTAGTATAATTATTTCACTCTGATTTTTCAGGAATTACTAAATAGGTTATTGTAGATTTATATAACCTATCACCGCTAATTTCTCTGTAAAAATCATTTATATCTCGAGAATTCCCTGAAAGTAATAGAGTTTTAATTATTCGAGTCCTTAAATGATACTGAGAAATAGATTTAATCAGTTCATCATACTGCTGAACGATTGCAGAAAATTTTGTCGCTATATCCTCACGTGCTTCATAATGTGCGGTAACTACGGCTATTTGGTGCCCTAAAATAGGAAGATCTTTTGTGTGAGAACTTAAAAACTCCAAAATTATACTTCGAAGCAATTCACTTCTTGAAGAAAATCCTAACTTTTCTTGAATAATATCAAGATTTTTCTGTAATTCTGCACTTACTTGGAGAGAGATCATCGGCATGATTTATTCACTGCTAGATCGATTAGCTTTCTAATAATATATTCTTTGCTATCCTAAATAAGAAGTTAAAAAAATCGATCAAAATATTGATTTTTATTTATCTTCTAACAATTTAAAGAAGCTTCAAATGAGAAGTTAATTTGTCAATTTCTCTAGCAAACGCTGGACCAATTGCAACTGCAGTTTTCGATCCAGGAGGAATCTGAGTTAATCCAGCATCTTGAATTAAACTGCATGGTAAAGATGCCCTTTTTGCTTGATTGTAAAGTAAAAGCAGTTCTTCTTCACTAGAGACCTTTAATACAACCTTTTTCTGTCCTTCCTGCTTCCAACCTGAATAAATGCTAGGATGATTTTTTTGAGCCGATTCTACCGCAACAACAGAGGCGTGACATCCTTGAGCTACTTTCTTTCCTGTTGACATTTTCAAATCTGTTCGAAGAATTATTGCTTGTTTGTATTTATGTAATCCGTTTGTTTGACTATTCATCAGTATCATTAACGCTCCATCAATTGATATAATAAAAATAATAATGACTATATTTCATTTTATTTTTTAACCTTAAAAGTCGAAAAAAATCCTATGCCGAAAAATCAAACCTTTATGATAATTATTACTTGCAACGATATCTAAAGCAATAATGCTCGGGTTGATTTTGCATAGTATTATGTGATGATCAGAGTATGATTATAATTCGATACGTTCAACTTCAATTTGTTTTAAGATTTCTTCAGCTTTGGCAGAATCTGTCTTCAAAGTATATAATTTAGTTGGAGTACGTAATTTAAGCTTAACATGCTCGCCTGATTTTTTGATTCGACATTCTGTCGCCCGAGTCTTAGCAATTTCTAAGAATTTTTCTATATCATAAATTTCTTCTGGCATTATTTTTACCTCGATTTATTATTTTCCGGTTTCTCCATCTATAGATTATTTGCCTTATCGCTCTCTACGCTTAGGTCTGAGATCACGAGAATGACATTTACGACATTTTTTAGCTCTAAATGGATTCTTAGCACCACACTTGCGGCAAATGTATACATATAGATGATAATGGTCTGCGACTTTTCGCAAATAAGGATCAGTAACTGGCATTTTCGATTCGCTATCCTTTTTTCAATTAAACAATAAGAAATTGAAAGTTTCATTGATTAAAATTTTTTTGATTCGAAGGATTTCCATTATTCAGCAGCTTTTAAGGTGATCAATTTGAAGATGTATTTGTGGCAAAGATGAAAGATTTGATTCTTAAGCTAAAAGTAATGAAAAAATAAAGAGAATTATTATTCAGCAATAGGCTTCTGAGACTCTTTTTCTTTTTCAATAGATGTTCCTGGAGGATTTTCTGAAGATTTCTCTTCTAATGGAGAATTTTTTTCAGATAAAGAATGATCTTCCAATGTAGGTTGATCTTTTAATCCAGTTTTTTCTTTTAATGTAGTTTTTTCTTTCAAGCGTTTTTTTTCTTCTAATTCATGTTGAGGAAATGGAGGTAAATCCAATTTTTTTTGTCGAAATTCAATGGAAGCAGTTCTCTTTGATAATATAGTAACTTTTTCTTGTAATTGATTAATTTTCTCAGTCAATTTTACCAATGAAGGCACTAATAACTCAAGGTTATCCGTAAATCGTTCAATTCGTCGATCAAATTCGGTTATTTTCTCATCCAATCGATGTAATCGTGTACGAGTTTCCAAATTATTCGTATCTAATTTTTCTTCAATTGAATTCAATCGAGTTATTGTGTTTTTTGCCAAATTCACTGTTTGCTCAGAATCAAATGTTGTAGGTAAAGATTGTAATTTTTGCTCAATCTGATCTAATCTACCATCAATGGTGCTTAAAGTAGAAATGTCAAGAGTATCAATTCGATCATAAATTCCCTGTAAATCACCTTTTACTACAACATTATTTAATTTTTCTTGAAGTTGAAGAATATTATCATTGGATTTTGATTTTTCGGACAAATTGGTAATACTTCGCTCTATATCGATAAGTTTATTTTCCACATTCATTGAATTTAATTTGTAATCTATATTTTCAAAATTCTTCTTAATATCAACGCCCGTTAGTATGTTTTCAATACTATCGACCTTCTGGCGTAAATAAGGATCAGAATACTTTTCAGATAATCTAGAAAGGTTTTGTCCCTTTAGATCAGATGGTGATGAAGCAGCAGGAACAACAGGAGCAACAGGAGCGACTGAAGGGTTTTGGATAATTTGGTGATATTTTGTACTTAAATCTTCACTTGGTGCTCTTCCATAAGGGTTAGCTGCTACAGTTGGAGAAAAAGAAGCAGTTTTTGGGGTAATTGGTATTTGCTGATTAACTGCAGATCTAGGTAGTGGGGTTCCTTTCTCGAATTTAACTGGTTTTCCACAATAAGTGCAAAACTTCTGGCCAGGTTTTAAAGGTTTGCCACAACCCCAACAAAATTTCGGTGTTTTTTGTGCAGGCATGATGCATCTCCAAGGTTGGTTATTATAATTGTGATTTAGTTAGAATTATATTAATTATAGGAACAATAGAATGAAAAAGTTTAAGATGCCAATAATTGGCACATATATTACTTAATTTAATATTTGCTGTACATAACCAAACGAAGTTCAAAAATCTTTTTCAGCTTTTAAATGCATATAAATGCTTATTGAAAGGAAGACTTCTTGTTTAAAACGTGTAATTCAACTAATTTATTGTTCAAATCAGTAAAAAGTTTCTCTAAATTTACGCCGGTTTTTGCCGATGTCTCATAATAGCGAGCGTTCAACTGCTCAGCTAATGCTAATCCTTCTGATCTCGACACAACTCGTTCATCAGTTAAGTCGAGTTTATTTCCTACTAATACACGTGGCACGTTAGGAACATATTGATCAGCTTCTTTTACCCAATTTTCAATATCAATAAAACTTTCCCGATCTGTAATATCAAACACGTATATTGTAGCAAAACTACCTTGATAAAATCCAGGACGGACAAATGCAAAGCTAGATTGACCGGCTAAGTCCCATATTTGTAGTCGACATACGGTGTTTTCATCATATCTTAACATTTTGATAGCAAAATTACTACCTATGGTCATTAAATAGTTAGCTTTGAACTTGTTTTCTGTATATTGAAGGACCATGGAGGTTTTACCGACTCCACCATTTCCAAGTACACTTACTTTAAAAATGTATTCACGGACGTCGCGCATTTTTCATTTTCACAGGATTTTGTTCCTAAATGTATGATCGTAATACAGATCTTTTGCACAGATTAAATATTGATATGAAGAGTATTTCTTGTTAAATTATTAATTCTTTGGTCAGATTAGTTTTACTTCATAAATAGAGATACGATGAGAAGCTTAATTAATGAATTGTCGAGTCTTCCTTAATGGTTTGTGCATCAAGAGTAATACCAGATGAAATTGTTGCATTAGGACCAATAATCGAATTACTGCGAATTACACAATTATCTCCGATAGTGCAACCATCAGCTATAACAGATTGTTCGATTTGGACATTATTTCCAATTTTGCAATTATCCCAAATAACACTTCTTGAAATATGTGTATTTGATCCTATTTGACAATGGGAACCAATAACAGATAATTCGTGAATATAAGAATTATCACCAAAATGATTATCAGAACCGAAACACACAAAGTTATCATGAGAAACAGTGGGTTTTTCATTATTTAGATACCAAATATGCTCATTTCCTTGTCTAGTACCATAAGGAGTGATTGGATAACCATAGAGTCTTAAAACATCCCAATTACTCCAAAGATATGTAGTAGGATTCCCCACATCAAGCCAATAATAGTTTCTTACGAAACCATAAAGTGAATAACGATGTTCAAGCAAATATGGAAAAACCTCTTTACCAAAGTCCATAAAATCAGAAGAATTAATTAATTTAAGAATATCATGTTTAAAACAGTAAATTCCAGTATTGATTATCGGTAATGGATCTGAAGCTCCACCTGTAAGTGCAGAGAGATAGATTTCTTCACTGCTTGGTTTTTCTAAAAAGCGAATTATACGTGATTCGGAATCAAGAAGAGTATTTCCATATTTTGTTGCCATTTCTTCAATTCTTTTCATGCTAACTGTGGCTTGAGCATTCTTTTTTTCGTGAAATTCCATGAATTCGCGTATAGGTAAGTTTGTAACGATATCTGCCATGCTAACTACGAAATTATCCGTGTCGATAAGATGAGAGACTTTGCGAACTGCATCAGCAGTTCCTTTAGAATCCACATGAGGAACGAGTACTTCAAGACCAATTTCTGCAAGTCTTTTTGAATCCCACGTTGTTTGAATGAGGTTACGCAACTTATCTCCTAAATGCTTAACAACAATAATAATTTTCTTTATCCCTGCATATCGCAAATGATCAATGGCATAATCTACCATTGGTTTATTTCCAACTGGAACCATTGGTTTACAAATTTTGGCGGTTAATGGATTTAAACGTGAACCCAACCCACCAGCTAAGATAACGGCACTCCAAGATTTAGTCATAATTATTAATCTCCATATTAACAAAAAATAATCAAGTGTCTCCATAACTTGACTATTTTAATCAAATTAAATCAACTTAAATAATAGATTGTATAAATTCTTCTGCTTTTGCAATAAGTATTTCAGATTTTTCTGCATTTAATCCTTCAGCTTCAAGTTCTACAGCATTGGCATGCATAGAAGGACAAATAGAAACCCATCCTAAATCTTTAAAAATTAATTTCATGCCAATAATAATATCTTGATAATCAATATTTGCTTTTCCTTGGGTCTGAATTAATTCCCGTAAAGATTCTTTACAAGTAGACATATTTTCATAACTAGTACTTATTGATTTATATGAATGAATTGTACGAGGAAAAGAGCGAATTAAAGCAGAAAGGGGGATTTTTTCACGTGCCAATATTTCTAAGATCTTTAGAGTAGTATAAACACCATCGCTGAACGGTCCATAATTTGGAAAATAGAATTTCATAGTATCAGCACCTCCAAAGATTCCGCGCTGTTCTCTTAGCTCACGTGATATTTCACCAGGAAAATTTCGGGTTTTAAGTAATGTGAAACCACCTAATTCTTGAGCAAATTCCCCAATAATTTTAGATGCAGTTTTTGTTGTAATAATTGGTTGTTCTTTAGTAGATGAAATAATGGGGTCATATTTCATAAAAAACATCATTAATTCTTCAAAAGTTAGTATTTTTCCTGTTTCATCGATATAAAGTGCACGGGATCCATCAGTATCTAGAATTACTCCTAAATCTGCTTGAGATGCCTTCACAATATTTACTGCACTTTTAATTGATCTTAGATTAGGATACATCTCTGCTGATTTCTGATCATTTTCATAGGCATTTATAGCTATAACATCAACCTTAAGACTTGTTAAAATTCCAGGAAGGACAATAGATCCGGGACCATAAGAACAATCACAAACAACGTGCATTTGTTTTTTATTTTTGAATAAGTTTTGATCAACGAGTTGTGGAATGGCTTTTCGATAAATATCTTGAGTATGGGGTATATCAGTAATAGCACCAACATCAAGTGGTTTTGCTCTATTAATTTTATTTTGTCTTAAATATTCATTAACACTATCAAGTTTTTTAATATCAAATTCTATTCCAGAAGAATCATAAAAACGAATTTGATTTTGCATTTTTCCTGTCGAAACAGAAGAAAAATAAGCGCCAGCTGAAGCACCAAATCTTCGGATAGAAAATTGAAGAACAGAGACAGGTGCTGAATGAAGATTTAAAATATCAACCCCAGAACTCATTAAACCACCAATAAATGCACGTTTAAGCATTCGATTATTATTTGAATATTCACGAGCAATTACCGCAATTCCTTTTGAGCCTAAATATGTCCCGAAAGCTGCACCGATTTTAGCTGCAAGTTCTGGAGTTAAAATTTCATTACCAATTGCTTGAATTCGTCCCCGATTAATTATGTCTTTCAAATTTGTAATTTCGCTCATTATGATATCACTTAGCACTAGATGGATTATAATTTATGTAACAATCTATATAATTATTAATAGATATTCAGTCCCTTAAATGATTTTAATAATTAATCTTGATAATTGATTTCTATTTAAGTGATTCTAATAAGTGACTTACTTGATATTTAGCTTTTTGTGCCATGTCCCTCCATGTTAGAGTGAGATTTAGGTTTTGGGAGATAATTTCTGCATTTTTATCATAGATGGCAGGAATTAAAGAAATCAAAAATAACCAATGGCATAATATATTAAAGCGATCTGCATTAAGCCATAGGATTTCTTGATATCGATTGAATTGTAGATAATTTTGAATTTCAGGATCGTTAAAGATTTTTGCTAATAAAGAATAGGATTTTGATACTCCATCCATAACACCTTTATTAAACCAATTTTGATGGACAATAAGTAGTTTAAGTAAATATAGAAGTTCAGAAAGATTAGAATCTTTTTCACAGATTTCTCCCATTACCCATTCCACAACATTCCCCAAGCGCCATTCTTCAAGCCAACTTCGACTTAAATTTTCAAAATCTTTATTATAACGAATTTCTCCTAATCGATGAAGAGTAATCCAAGCGTAAAACAAGCCCCATTCTTCTATGTTTTTAGGTAAAAATGATTCTATAGCCTGCCAATCATCTGATTTTAAGGAAATTCTTTTCAGTTCTTCTTTAAAATGGACAAAAAGATTCAATTCAGATTTCAAATGTTGTAAAAATTTCTCTAATTGCGCTAAAAGTTTAGTATTATCTATAGAAGAACTAAGAAATTTCCCAATTTCGCTCGAAAAAAGGTTGATTTGTTGAGAAATAGGATCATCCATAATATTAAAAGTGGGATTTTCAAGATTATATTGAGAATATAGACGATTTATAATAGATTTGTTATAAATTTCACGATAAGGTTGAAGAATTGGTTTATAGATTAATTCTTGCAAAGATTCTTGAATTGAAGGAACCCCTTTTCCATTTAGATATTTATATAGTTGGGCATAATGAAAATATTCATTATCTTTTTGAAAACGCCAGTCCATGAAACAAATACTCTGATATCCATGTAATTCAACATAAAAACCTTTCTCATGTAAATCTTGATTTAAAATTAAAAATTCTAAGCCAGACATATAATCTTTAACTATAGAATAATTGTTACTAGGAATTTCTAATGCTTCTATAATATCTTTTTGGTGTATTGAACCATTTTCATTATATCCAACAGATTTTTTGATGTAACCCCGGGTTTCGTTATAACGGTTATTAAATATGACCAATCCTCGTTCACTTCCTATCATATTTGAGTAAACGAACACATCTTCATTTACATTTCCTCCTGTCCAAAAATCATATAGATAGAAATTTTGAGAATCTGCAAAAAGATATCGCTTTTTCATAATTGGAAAGATAGTTCTTTTGTGATGTTGCAATAACCCAATATTGACTTTTTCATCCCAATAAGCTCTTCGAAATTCCATCCCATATTTTTCTCTAAATCCTTCAATCTGTCCATGTCCAAACATAGGTAAACCAGGCATGGTGACCAGTAACATACAAATGCCGAAATATTTATCTCCATCTCCAAACTGCTTAATGGCTGTTTCTTCATCTGGATTGTTCATGAAATTGACAAAGCGTTTTAAAATTCTTCTATCGAATTCTAAAGTTTTTTTTATTGATGAACGATAAAGCGCATTGTCTTCATCACGTAGTGCATTCATAAATATACTATTATAAACACGATGCATACCAAGAGTTCTAACAAAAAAACCTTCTAATAACCAAAATGCTTCAGCTAATAAAAGAGTATCCGGGACTTCTTTTTTTATTCTATCAACAACTTCCCTCCAAAATTCTTCTGGCATTTGTTTTAAAAATTCTTCTTTTGTCATACCTAATCCTGCACGAGAAGGAATATCTCCCCCTGAACCTGGTTCTGGATACCACAATCTTTGAAAATGTAACCGTGTTAATGTCATTGCAGCATCAAATCGAATAATAGGAGATAATCGTGCAACATGCAGAATATTTTGAATAACAGCTTCACGAACTTCAGGAAGTAAATAGTTTAATTGTGCAGTATCATTCCACGGCATACTTGTTCCATCATTTCCATGATAAATATATCGAGTTCTTCCTGAACGAAAGTCGACATGTTTGAAAGTAACTGCAGCGTCTTGGTGAGTAAAATATTTATCCTCCAGATAGATACCAAAATTTGGATCACCAGATAAACTATGTCCAGAATATTGATAAGACGGAAATGGAGGATAATCTAGCTGAATGAACCAATCAGGATGCTCACGTATCCATTTTGAGTCAATTCCGGTATGATTTGGCACCATATCACTCGCAATTCTAATTCCTCTTGCTAATGCGCGATCTTTTAAGTTCTTATAAGCTTCAACCCCTCCAAGATCTTGTGCTATTGTATAATCATATAATGAATAAGCAGAAGCAACAGCGTCATTATTCCCACACCACTGCTTTATCGTTTTTGAAGCGGGGCTTCTCTCCCATATTCCAATTAACCATAATGCAGTAAATCCCCAGCGAGCGAGTTCATCTAATTCTTCATCAGGAATCTGATCTAAATGTCTTATAGAACGTTTATATTTTTTGCTTAATTGATCCAACCAAACATATGAGTTTTTTGCAATCATTATAACTTTTGGCATCCAATCGCTATCTTGAGAGTAGTTTTCCTTATCTAATCCATAAAAATCAGGGATTTGAATTTTACCTGGTCCCAAAAATCGGATTTTCTCTTCTTCGCGAATTAAATCTAGACTAATTAATAAAAGATAAGCCCATTTTCCTAAAAACCCAGACCAATGTTCTTGAATATATTTCAGTTGATCTTTCAAAGAATGAGGATTCTTATTAATTGGTTCACGTAGAGTTTCAATAATATTCTTGCCAGTAAATTTAAAGACAGGCTTTTTATCATAGAATTTTTCTATTTTTTCGATAATTTCCAAGTATTTTGCCTGTTTTTCTAAATCTTCATCATCAAAAAATTCTAAATAGGGAGAAAATGCAGGGTTGATATTACTTAACCAAAGATTTACAAATTCATTAATATACTTAACCCGATTTTTTATTCCAGATTCAGATTCTAATTTTTCTAAGAAATCATCCGTTGTTATTTCGTTTCGATAAATAGACTGAGGTGGGAATTCTTCAATAAGTAATTTAGTACTTTTTAGCAAGTTTTCTTTACCGATCTCATCTTCTAAGAAATCATAGAGCTCTTGATTGATTTTTGGAGATTTAATTTCCTCCAAATATAATTGATAAATATATTCATTGATTTCAGTCAATAAAGAAATACCATAAACATCAGATGTTTTAGCAGCCATTTCTGGAAAATTAATTAAATCTCGTTTTTCATTAATTTTTTGGGTAAATAAGCGGACTAAATGAATATCCCCTTGAAAATAAAGATCTCCCTTATCTGAAAATAATGAATCATCAATTTGGTATTTTTCTCGTGAAAAGCGTGAAACTTTCATGGATTTTTCCTCTAAATAAATTTAAAATTGTTGATATAAAGAAAAAAAAGGATTATAAATTTGAATTTAAAAAGGTAAAACTCTTCCAACCAGTGGAAATTTTCTCTCCTGTATCTAAATCGAAAAGCTCAAAACTATAATAAATTATAATTCCACTACTTATTGCATTTACTGGATTCATTTTTACGACCATACTATGACCTTGTCCGGGATATAACCCATCTACCCCATCCCATGTTGTGATTGTATAATTATAAGCAATTAGATTTGAACTGAAATTATATTCAACTCCAGCTAAATTTTGATTGAATAATTTTACATTCATTGGAACATCAGCACGAAGAGACATGTTTAAGGTTATATTTCTTTGTGGCAAAGAATCGTTTGTATTAAAATACTTTACCAAAACTTCAAACTCTGCCCAATTATCTGGTGAATATTCAATCTGATCACCAGCATTTACAGTCAATTGTAAATCTTCGATAGTTTCTTCTGGAGTTGTTGTATTTAAGAATAAATCAAGTGCTAGTTTATTATATGCTTCTGTTAATGTATCTCCATAATAAGTTTGTTTTGTAAACGCATTCACTAATCCAGTACCAACAAAAGACTCATAATCACCAGTTTGTGAATAAATTGGAATGTAATAATAAAGAGAACCCGCTAAAGGATAGAGAAGTGTGTTCCCAAAACGTTCATTAGCAATTAAGGAGATTTCTTGAGTTGCTTGAGTCTTTAATTCATCTTTTGCAGTATTTGGGCCAATTAAATTATCTAAATCTTTTGCACGGAAGAAAAGAGTTTCACCAAAATGTTTTCCATGCCGTATTACATATAATCCTGTAAGTTTCAGAGCATCTGCGCGATTATATTCAACCAATTGAACCCCTACAAATTCTAAACCTTCTCCTAAATCTGTTTCGATGTAAAAAACATCTGAGCCTTCTGGTAATTTAAAGAAATCACTCTGAGAATTCCATGTTCGTGGGTCTTCAACATGATAATAATAATCTATGCTTAGCTGCTTCTCCCATAATGTTTCAGGATAGCGTAATTGAGAGATTAACCAATCCTCGTTAGCAGGATTTTTCCAAGGATAGAAATCATTATCCCAATAAATCTTCCAGATATTTTGAAGAGGATCGTTATTAATCATCTCAAAACCTGCAGGATTTTTGTACCATGTAAGTTCACCTGTTTTTACATCCACTAAAACCGTTCCTAAAAACCGATATATTGGGGAATAAAAATAAGAAGATAATTTAATTTCAGTGTAAATAGAAACTCCATAATAAAGAGTATTATTTTCTCGATTAAATATTAAATAAGGATCGTTATCCAAGATCATTCCTGGCATAAGAACAGACTCTACACGGTTTATAATATTCCTATTTATCAAGAACTCTTTTTTGAACGAAGAATTTAATGCAAAAGTAGACAACCCTGTTCCCATACTCATAATATACCAAAATGCTTCTAATCCTTGTAATTCCCCATCTGGTAAACCTTCATAAACAGAAGTTGAATTTGTTGTTCTGGACCAACCAGTATTTAATAAAATATCATTATCATAAGCATAATAATCTGATAAAGTAATAAGATTATTCTGATTTTGAGAACTATAACTTGTATCTTCTCGTTCACCAAAAAATATAGGATAATTGCTTATAACACCAAAATCATCCATATAGTCAGAACTTGTTACCATTTCTCCAGTTGAAGTATCTAGCGCTAAAAATCCTTCAACATGATCATAAATTTCTGTATGTTCATATTTTACATCTTCAAGTAATTTGTCTAATAATAAAGTTTTCGGAGCAACCCAATATTCTCCATTACCTGGAATGTAAATAATATCACTATCAGCCATAGTTTCGTAATTATTCTTAATATCTCTAGCCATAATTTTTCCTGAATACTCTTTATCAAATTGTCTAATTACACCTAAAATTTCTGAATCAGAACTGTTGACATTGCTAGTATAATCATCAATATTCAATACTTGGAAAAAATTATTATTACCATAACTTATACCTGCAGCTGTGCGTGTCCATTCAATTTGTTGTGAATACCGAACATTCCATTCAATTTCATCCCATACTTCTGGATTACCTAACTTTATCGTAGTAGGTATACTTACAAAGATCGGAATAAGCAAAATTACCAGAATACTTAAAGAAATAATTGCCATTCTACGTTTAAAACGTAAATCATTTAAATCTATATGATATCCATATGCTTTCTTGCCATAAATAAATAAACCAATTCCAATACTGAAAAACACAAAAATTCCAAGATAAATCCCCCAAACACGTATTAAACTGATTCCATCTTGTGCTTTTAAAGGTCGATTAAATAATGCAATTATAAAAAAGATTCCAATTAAAAAACTGAATAAAGTAGTTATTTTTATTTCATTCCGATCCATTACAAAATAGTAAATAATTCGTAATATGAGTCTAAATATGATTACACCTAGAACATACATTAAAATTGGATGAGTGATTGCTTGATAATAGAAAATATCAATCTCAGTAACTCTGGAAGGATCAGATAACGCTTTTAATGCATTAAAAAATTCTCCCGACCCAGGTTTAAGATAATTCTGCTGTGTTAACTCCATTGTTAATGCAAAATATCCCTTTTCTATTGATTGCCCAATAATATAGAAGAATATAAAACCAATAGTCCACCATAAAACCAATGATTTCCATTTTTTCAAGTTATCCCAGCCAAATTTAAGACTTAATAATTTCAATAATGAATCTTCTGGTGGAATACTCATAATCAAAGCACCTAAAATTCCACCAATTAATCCAATTTTATTAAAGAAGAACTTCGTACTCCAGTAATCTAGAGTATAAATTCGCCAATAATTTATATCACTTTTCAAAGAATATAGTTGATTTTGGAGCGATACTTTTGCATGCCATAAAGGATAACCATAAAAAATCCCAATAATTAAAGCAACAACAATTATAATTCCAATAATTGCAACGCGACGTTTAAAATCAGGATTTGGAGGATTGTGATATTTAAAACGATTTGGTTTTGGAGGTTTAGGTGTTTCATCAGATATATGAGGTATTTCAGGCTCAATTTTCTTCTTATCTCGGTCTTCTTTTGAATATAAAGAGCCAGTTCCATCTAATTGAGCATCTTGATAAAGCCTTTTTGATCGATCTTTATCATCTTCTTCATTTAGAGCACGGCAATCAGGACAACTAGCAACATAGCGATAATGTCGCTCACAACTTTTTTTCGGAGCCATTTTTTTTCATCCTATTATTTATATATATCTGTAAGGTTCCACCTAAATAATACCTTATCCATTATTTTAAAATCATTCTATTTTTATCAAATCAACTAATTTGCATAAAAAAATTTAAGCTCCAAAAATCTATTTGAATAATAGTGGATAGAGATGTTTAAAAAAAAGGGTACAAAGAAAATTAAAAAAATAGAAAATATAAATTTAGTTTTAGCAGCATTAGGTGTAATGGAAGACGAAACGTTAAGATCTGTTCCTGCGGACGATATTGCCTTTTGTTTACAGATCGATTTTAAGAAAAAAATGAAAGATTTACAAGTTTTAGAAATATTAAAAAATGCTCAATCAGAAGGATATTGCGAATATGCTAGTAAAGGATGGAAATTAAATCCTAAAGGGGAACAACTTGCAGATGAAACCTTAGCAATACTTTCTGAAGAATAATAAAAACAATTCAAATTATCAAATTTATCAGGAGAACTAAGAATTTGAGTAAAAATATGAAACTAAACCAAGAAGATATACTGAAACAAATAGATATTGTTGAACAAAAAGTAAAAAAATATAAAAAATTGATAAAAAAAAAGAATATTTTAGAATTAGAGTGCCCTTATAAAGAAGCTGAACAAGTTTATTTGAAAATGGCTAAAGAATTCGAAAAACTCGGAGATAAAAATCAAGCAGAGATTCTTTTTAATGGAGCAAAACAATATCAAGAAAAAAATCAAAAAGATCATTTATTACGAAATATTGAAAAAAGAAAAAAAAATGAAAGAAAAAAAATAAAGAATATTGCCCTGGTTGACGATAAAGATAAAAATTTTAATTATTCAGATAAAAAGAAAAATTATTCAAATCAAAAATCGATTTTACAACAAAACAAAAAAGATGCTGCAAAAAATAAACAAAAAATAGACAAAATTTTTAATGAAATTGAAGAGATCACAAAAAAAATTAAGGATTATGAATCAAATACGAAAAAATTTCAAAAGAAAAGCCCGTATGAAATAGCAATCCGAGTTTATATGCATTCTGTAGAAAAACTTAAAAATTTAGGTTGGAATGAAGAAAGTCAAAGAATTTTTGAAAGTATTCAAACACTTCAAGAAAAATTAAAAAGAGATATTATAACGCGCAGGAAACTCAAACTTAAGCAAGAACATATGATAGAAGAGAAAGAAGAAATTGAACAAAAAGCAAAATTAACTCATGAAATGCAAAAAAAACATTTAGAAGAGATTCAGAAAGCCAAAAAGAAAAAAGAAGAAGAAAAATTATCTGCAAAAGCACAAGCAGAACAAATATTTAATAATATTGAGAAAATAACACAGAAAATAAAGGAATATGAATCGACAGCTAATAGATTCCAAATGCAATGCCCCTACGAAGAAGCAATTCAAGTTTACAAAGATTCAGTTAAAAAACTTAAAATTTTAGGTTGGAATGAAGAAAGTCAAAGAATTTTTGAAAGTATTCAAACACTTCAAGAAAAATTAAAAAGAGATATTATAACGCGCAGGAAACTCAAACTTAAGCAAGAACATATGATAGAAGAGAAAGAAGAAATTGAACAAAAAGCAAAATTAACTCATGAAATGCAAAAAAAACATTTAGAAGAGATTCAGAGAGCCAAAAAGAAAAAAGAAGAAGAAAAATTATCTGCAAAAGCACAAGCAGAACAAATATTTAATAATATTGAGAAAATATCACAGAAAATAAAAGAATATGAATCGATAGCTAATAGATTCCAAATGCAATCCCCCTATGAAGAAGCAATTCAAGTTTACAAAGATTCAGTTAAAAAACTTAAAATTTTAGGTTGGAATGAAGAAAGTCAAAGAATTTTTGAAAGTATTCAAACACTTCAAGAAAAATTAAAAAGAGATATTATAACGCGCAGGAAACTCAAACTTAAGCAAGAACATATGATAGAAGAGAAAGAAGAAATTGAACAAAAAGCAAAATTAACTCATGAAATGCAAAAAAAACATTTAGAAGAGATTCAGAGAGCCAAAAAGAAAAAAGAAGAAGAAAAATTATCTGCAAAAGCACAAGCAGAACAAATATTTAATAATATTGAGAAAATATCACAGAAAATAAAAGAATATGAATCGATAGCTAATAGATTCCAAATGCAATCCCCCTATGAAGAAGCAATTCAAGTTTACAAAGATTCAGTTAAAAAACTTAAAAATTTAGGTTGGAATGAAGAAAGTCAAAGAATTTTTGAAAGTATTCAAACACTTCAAGAAAAACTAAAAAAAGATTCAATAACACGTGAGAAAATAAAGCAGAAAGAAGAACAAATAAAGAAAGAACAAGAAAAGTTAGAAAAAAAAGCAAAGCTTTCTCAAATAATGCAAAAAAGACAATTAGAAGAGATTGAAAAAGCTAAAAAAGAACAAAATAAACAAAGATTATCAAATAAAGTACAAGCAGAAAATATCCTTGCAGAAATTGAAAAAATTTCTCAAAAAATAAAAGAATACGAATCAACAGCTAACCGATTTCAAATAGAATGTCCATATGAAGAAGCAATCGAAATATTTACAGAATCTGCAAAAAATCTTAACAATCTAGGTTGGAATGAAGAAAGTCAAAGAATTTTTGAAAGTATTCAAACACTTCAAGAAAAACTAAAAAAAGATTCAATAACACGTGAGAAAATAAAGCAGAAAGAAGAACAAATAAAGAAAGAACAAGAAAAGTTAGAAAAAAAAGCAAAGCTTTCTCAAATAATGCAAAAAAGACAATTAGAAGAGATTGAAAAAGCTAAAAAAGAACAAAATAAACAAAGATTATCAAATAAGGTACAAGCAGAAAATATCCTTGCAGAAATTGAAAAAATTTCTCAAAAAATAAAAGAATACGAATCAACAGCTAACCGATTTCAAATAGAATGCCCATATAAAGAAGCAATCCAAGTTTACACGGATTCTGCAAAACACCTTAAAAATATTGGATGGAATGAAGAAAGCCAAAGAATTTTTGAAAGCATTCAAACACTTCAAAAAAAACTAAAAGAAGATGAAATTTATCGAAGAAATAAGGAAATTGAAAAAATAAAATTAAAAGAAGAACAGGAAGAATTAGAAAAAAAGGCAAAATTATCACAAAAAATTCTTATGGAACGCCAGAAAGAACAAGAAGAACAAAAAAAGAGAGAATTACAAGAACAATTGCATAAAAGAAAAATCGCTGAGGAGATTTTCAAAAAAATTGATGTTATTGAAAATAAAATTAAAGATTATGAAAACAAGCCAGATAAAATTCCATATTTTTGTCCTTATAAAGATGCAATCAAAATTTATGAACAAGCTTCAGATGAATTAAAATCAATAGGATGGACTGAGCAGGGAAATAGGATAATTGAAGCCATTCAAAGATATAAGGAGAAGTTAGAAGAAGATCAAAAATATCGAGAAAATGAAAAGGAACGTATCGCTAAATCTAAAGAAGAAGAAGAAATGCTTAAAAGAAGAATAAGATTAACAAGAAAATTACAAGAACAACGTCAAAAAGAACAAGAAGAAATTAAACTGCGAGAAGCTCAAGATCAAGCCTATAAACAAGCAATAGCAAACCAAATTTTTGCTCAAATTGAAAAAATTGAATCAGATGTTAAAGAATATGAAAATAAACCCGATAAAATACCTTTTACCCCTCCATATAAAGAAGCAATACAAATTTATGATCAAGCTGCAAAAAATCTAGCAAAAATTGGTTGGCATAAAGAAAGTTTGAGAGTTTTTTCAAGTGTAAAATTATATAAAGATAAACTAAGAAAAGATCAAGAATATCGGGAGCAAGAAAAACAAAGAATTGAAAAAACATTAAAAGAAAAAAGTAAATTAGAACAAAGAGCTAAAAAGTCTCGTGAAAATCTCGCCAAAAAAGAAATGCAACGATTAAAAAGGAAACAAAGAATCAGAGAAGAAAATGCATATAAACAAGCAATTGCAAATCAAGTTTTTAATGAAATTGATCAAATTGAACGTAAAATAAAAGAATATGAAAATCTTCCGGATAAAATTCCCTATAATTGCCCATATGAGAATGCGATCGAAGTATATCAAAAATCAGCAAATAGATTAAGAGAAATCGGAAGAACTTATGAAAGCATTAAGTTATTTGAAGGAATGCAACTGTATCAAGAAAAATTAAGAAAAGACCATATCTATCGGGAAGAAGAAAAATTAAGAGTTGCAAAAAATAAAGAAGAAGAAGAATTACTAGAAAAAAGAGCACAAAAAGTAAAAGAAATCGCATTAAAACAAAAACGAGAACAAGAAGAGAAAAGACTTAAAGAACAACAAGAAATGAAGTATAAACAAGCGATTGCGGATCAAATTTTTGCTCAAATAGAAAAAATTGAAGAAGAAATTAAAGAATATGAATCTTTAATAGATAAAATTCCTTATGAGTGTCCGTACAAAAAGGCAATTAATATTTATTTAAAAGGTGTTGAAACTCTAAAAGAAATAGGTTGGACTGAAGAAAGTATTAGATTATTCGAAGGTCTAAAATTATATCGAGATAAACTTGAAAAAGATAAAAAATATCGAGAAGAAGAAAAACTCCGAATAGCTAAATCAAAAGAAGAACAAGAATTACTGGAAAGAAGGGCAAAATTAGCGGAAAAATTGCAAAAACAAAGAGAACAAGAACTTCAAAGAATTAAACGACAAGAACTCCAAGAAAAAAATTATAAAATGGCAATTGCAGATCAAATTTTTACTAAAATTGATGCTGTCGAAAAAGAAGTAGAAGAATATGAATCCCAAATTGATAAAATACCATTTGAACCTCCATATGAAAAATGTATTCAAGTTTATAAAGAATGTGCACAGCAACTAATAGATATCGGGTGGAATAAAGAAAGTCTTCGTTTATTAGAAGGTGTTCGTGTTTATCAAGAAAAATTAAGAAAAGATCAAATGTTCCGTGAAAAAGAAAAACTTAGAGTTGCTAAAACCAAAGAAGAACAAGAAATGTTAGAAAAACGAGCAAAACTAGCAGCGCAGATCTTAAAAGAAAAACAACGACTGAATCAAGAGCGCCTACAAAAGGAGAAAGAAGAAAATACGTATAAAGAATCAGTCGCAAATAATATTTTTGCAGATATTGAAAAAATTGAACATGAAGTGAAAGAATATGAAAGTCTTCCAGATAAAATTCCTTACATTTGTCCATATGAGAAAGCAATCGAAGTATATCAAAAATCAGCAAATAGATTGAGAGAAATCGGCAAAACGAACGAGAGTATTAAAATCTTTGAGGGTATGCAACTTTATCAAGAAAAATTAAGAAAGGACCAAATCTATCGTGAAGAAGAAAAATTAAGAGTTGCAAAGACAAAAGAAGAACAAAAAATGCTGGAAGAACGAGCAAAACTTGCAAAACAAATTCAAATAAAGCATCAACAAATGTTACAAGAACAATTAAAGAAAAAAGAAGAAGAAGAAAAAGAAAAATCGAAAATCGCAGAAAAAGTCTTTGCATCAATAGATAAAATAGAGAATAAAGTAAGGGAATATGAATCACATTCTAATCGATATCCGTTAACTCCTCCTTATGAAGAAGCAATTCAGGTATATTTAGAATCTGCTAAAACCCTCGAACAAATAGGATGGAAAGAAGAAAGTTCCAAATTGTATGAGGGATTAAAATCTTATAAAGAAAGGGTAGAAAATGATAAAAAATATAGAACTCATATCAAAAAACAACAAGAAATTCAAAAGTTAAATGAACTTGCTTTGAAACAGCAAATTGAACAGTCTCAAGAAATTTTAAAAGAAAAATTGAAGAAAGAAGAGAGAGAAAAAGCACTAGAATTTCAAGAAATGCAAAAACAAAAGGAAATATCCGAAAAAGCACTTAATATTATTTCTGGAGGTAATAAATTTGCTCAACAACATAAATATAAAGAAGCAATAATCAAATATTTAGAAGCAAGTAAATTATTCCAAGAAATCGGTTGGAAACTTGAAGCAGATAAAATTGCAAAGCAAATTGATTTTTTCAAACAGGAAGAAATTAATTATTTAAAAGAACTTCAAAGACAAGAAGAAGAACGTCTAAAATCAATTAAAGAATATGAAGATTTAGAAAGAAAAGCAAGAATTTCGTGGAAAATTAAACAAAGAGAAAAATTAGAACAAGAAAAAATAAGAAAGAAACGTGAAGAAGAAAAACGAAAGAAAGATTTAGAAGAAATTCAAAGATTAATTGCAGAAAGTCAAAAATATAAGGAAGATAAAGAACAAAAGCTTAAGATTTTACAAAAAGAAGAACAACAAAAAGCAAAACAAATAGAAGAAATTCATAATCAATGTCTTATTTTATTGGATAACGCTCGTAACTCTGTTGAAAATAAAAATTATGAAGATGCCCTGAAAATCTATGAACAAGTTTTAAATTTATATGAGAAAATTAATTATAAGATTGGAATTCGAATTACTAAAGAAACAATTGAAAAAACTAAACAAGATTTACATGCTTATCAAGAGCAAATAATCTTAAAGGAACAAGCAGAACAAGACCGTAAAAAAGAGATACAAAAGATTCAAGAATTAATAAAAAGATCTAAAGAAGAATCAGAGCGAATTTTATTAGAAGAACAGAAACGAAAACTAGAAGAAAATGAAATAAAAAGTAAGCAAGATCAAATTCAAAATCAAATTTTTGATTTACTTGAAATGGGAAGCAATTATTCACTTCAACATCAATATGATGCCGCTATTTCAAAATATAAGGAAGCTTTAGTGTTATTTGATGAAATAAATTGGCCTTTGAAAAAGAAACAAATAATTCAATTAATTAATGAAACTGAAACTAAGAAAGAAACATATTTGTTAAAACTAGCTGAAATTCAGAAGAGAAAAGAAGAAGAATTGCTTCAACGCAAGAATTTTGAAAAGCAAATGGCATCTCAAGAGATGAAGAGACGAGAATCTTTACAGAATTTAGAAGAAATTTCCATGGAAGAAAGACGCTTAGCAAGAATTGAGAGAGAAAGAGGAGATTTAGCTTATAAATACTTAGATTTGGCAGAAAAATCATATGAAGAACATCATCCATACTTAAGTCTTTATTATCTACATAATGCAATGTATAATTTTACAATAAACAAATGGACATTAGAAGCCAATACAACAAAAAAAAGATTATATCAAATTTTTGAAGGCATTTCGAATTGTTTGATAAAAATAAAAGAATTGCTACAGAATACAAATTTTGAGTTAGAAAAAGAAGCAATGGAAGAAATAACTCAATGTTATTTATTTTTAGAAAAAGAAGAGATCAAGCATTCTTTATCCAGTTTTGAACGAATAAGAGAAACCTTTAATAAATTAAATTGGACAAATTCACTTGAAAAGCTTTCAACATTGTATATTGAAATATATGCGTTGAAAGCAAAGATAGATCATCGAAATCAACTTCCAACAAAAGAAGATGGTTTTGAACTATTAAATTCTGCTTATGCACAACTAAAAGAGAAAAATTTTGATGATGCAATTCTCAGTGCAGAGAAAGCAGCAGAAATCTTTGAAGAAATATCTATGCCCAGCTTAAAAAGATTGTGTGATCAAACAAAACTTAGAATAAAATTAAGTAAACGAAAATACGAAAATGAAAAAACAGCCTTAGAAAGAATTTCTTTGATTTCTTCTCCAGAATTACGACGAGAAGCGCGCATTGAATTAAGAAAGAAAATTCGACGAGCATTACGTCATTCTTAACTTTTTTTTGCTTTTACTTTTCTTCTTGGTAATTCTTCTTTTAGAATTAATTCATTCCGTATTAAGTCTCGAATTGCTGTGCGAATAGCTTCACTTCTATTTGGAAAAAATTCTTCTACAACAAGCAGGTCTAAAGATTCGATATATTTTTCTGGAACAAAAACTGTGAGCATTTTCATTTTTTTAATCCTTTAAGAATTTATAAAATAATCGATATGTTATTATTTAATTTCTATTTATTTCAAAATTATTTTTTGTGTTACAAATCGATTTCTACAATAATCAAATTATTTAATTTCTATTTATTTCAAAATTATTTTTTGTGTTACATATATGCGTAACACAAATCATATAAATAATCGATTTCTACTATAATCAAATATTATAAAATTAAGTGATTTAAAGTGATTGAAGATTTACAAGAATTCTTAAAAACCGGTCAAGATTGGGAAAAAATGGAAACAGATATTCCCGGAGTATTTGTGGTTAAAATTCCAGGAACAAAAACCCGAGATGCAAGATTAATGGTAGAAATAAATCCTGTGGATAAAACTACAGGAAAACCTAAAAAGCGAAAAGGTTTATTTATCGCAGATTATGAAATGTACCTTCAATTTCAAGAAGCTTTATTTCAAGATGAAGTACCTGCATTAATTAAAGCTTTAGAAGAATTAAATCCACCATTACCTGCTACAAAGACAAAAAAATTAAAACTAAAACCATAAAAATTGGGATCTAATCCAAAAAATTTTTTTATTTCATTTTTCCGACGAAATTTATTCTTCCTCGATGAAATATATAATAAAAGATAGATTTCTCAAGCAATCTAAAGGGGGAAATTAATTGAAAGGGAGAAATCTTTACGAAGTTCAATCACAATTTTGCTTGAGACTAAAAGTAATCAAAAAATGAGTTATGTTAAAAATTTGAATCCGAAATGGAATTTTGGGTAAATTTTGGAATTTTATTTTCAAAACATTTACAAAAGAGGGGGACAATTATTTAATCGTCGAACTAAATAACCACTCTAAAGGTGAACCATGAAGGTTGTCCCAAACACATAAAAATAAACGCCAAAATAAAAAGAAATCGAATTTTTTTCAGCGTTATATTCTAGATTTGAAAATTAAAGTTTTATCATTAAACGAGATCCAAGACCATTTACGAGTATGTCATAATTACAATATCTCTATTAGAAGTATTAGAAATATTTTATGTGATTTAGGTGCAAAAGCTAAAGCTGTTAATCGATTTTACGATAACAAAGTTCTGCCTAAAATTAAAATAGCTGAAGCCGATGAAATTTATCAAGGTCATAATAACATGTACATAGGAATTGCTGATAAAAATTCCAACTATTTAGTTTCTCTAACTCAGTTAAATTCTAAAAATACGGAATCTTTTCAAAAATTTTTCGGCCAATTTTCGAATAACTTATCATCCCTGGTTGTATGGATGACTGACGGGCTGCACACATATAATCCTGTGTTAAATTCGACGTATCCTAATATTACTCATATAATCTGCCACGTGCATACCTATCGGGAAGTAATGAAAGAACAAGAAGTCTACAATCGGAAAGCGCGTTGGAAATATAAAAACTTGAAGAAAATGCGAGAAAATTTAAAAAATGCAGAAAAATACTTAAAAAATAACCAAAAAACTGTCAATGCTGCAATAAATTCCATGAATGCGATTGAATCTGAGCGAAATCAATTCTATTTGAAACACGGAATTAAAAAATACAGTAAAACAAAAAATTTAAAGCACAGCGGACAAAATATAAAAAAGAACTTCAAAATCTTCGAGCATATATAAGATCATATCAAAAACAGGTCAAACATTGGCAAAAGAAAATCCAGTATTTTCAAAAGGATTTGAAAGAGACGGAATTGTAATATATTAAATCTAAAATCATTGCTCTTCAAAGTGGACGACTTGTAAAAGAATTTAAAGATTTGCTAGACAGCAGATGGAATGAATTTGAGAAAAAGGAGCGTCGTTTACTTAAAATTTATTCTGATTCACCATATCCAATTGCTAAAAAACTAACAAAATTATTTCAAATAAGAAAAAGGTGTTTAACGATAAAACTGAAAGAATTCAAAGCATGGTTCCACCCAATCGAGCTAACACCAACACAATGGAATCAATTTTTGGGAGATATAGACTTTTTTTTTAAAAATATCGAAAAATGAAAGATACAAAATACTCTAAAGCGGTATTTGAAATACTAAGATTGCATCACAACCTTTCTCCACCATATTCCGGCCCAAATCAAGATAAATCACCTATAACCAGGGCTGGAATCAAGACTAAATATATAAATTCTATAGATCGATTATGTAGAACGATTTCGTGATTTCAAAATTTTAATTTGACGATCATTTTCTTCTTAAAATCCAAATTATAAATAAAATTTGAGCGAATAAATTGACAAGGGTTATGGAATCTTTGAATTAATGAAATGAAATTCATGAAGAAATTCCAAACTTTTGATAATAAACTAAAAAAAGAATGATTTTTTATTGATTAAGATCCAAAAATTGTTATAAAATTATTAATTTTTACTACCCCTAATTTTTTATCTTCTTATATTTTATTAATGTTATACATGAAAGAAGCGGAAATTAAAATTCTTTTAGAGATTAAAGAAAATCTTATTCACATTATTCAAACAAAAACAGCAGATCTTGAAAAGATAAAACAAGAAATCGATAATATTAATTCCCAAGTTGAGAAAATAAATCAATTAATTTCAAGTGGGAGTTTTATTACAGCTGCAAATTTAATTGATGCAGAAGCTGCTGCAAAAAAAAAAATATCTATTACCAGTAATACTGAAATGGTTAAAAAAATCTTTTCTAGTGATAAATCTTTATTAGCTGATTTAAAATATTCAAATTATACAGTAAAAATTCGATTTCCTGACCCTAAAAAAGTAAATTTTTCTCAAGAATTATATATTACAAAGTTTGTAAAACCCATTTTAGTCCCTCTAAAAAAAAAAGAGCCGAGTCTTCAATCTCAAATAAGCAAACTGGAAATTGATAATGAATTATTTATTTCTTCAATTATTTTACAAAATGTGAACCAATTTGATAGTTTTTCTTCCATTTATGAAAGTCTAATAGATCTATTACGAAAAAATGTTTAATTATTACCTATAAAATTACTTTAATATACCAACTTTTGATATTTTTTTATCGTAAATTAAAAAGCAAAATCTTAAAGCATGATTCATAACATATTATAATAAGAAAGAGAAGAGTAGAATTGATGATGGCAAAAAAACCGAAAAAAGCTATTCTCATTTACCCTAAAATTCACTCCACTTATAATAGTGATGCAATTGAGACTGCTTTAGTAAATAAAGCAAAAGAATTGCTGGAATTGGATGAAGAAGAGATCAATTTTATCTTTTTAAGCGGAAATTTCTTTGACGCAAGAGGTTGGGCATATTCTGCAATACGTTCTTGGCGTGGTGCAATTAAACCTTCAAGTTCAAAAAAAAGACCAATATTGGATGCAACATTTGCATGCTTATCTGTATATCTTTCCTCATTAATAAGTTTTCAAGCGGATTTTGCTTTTGCATATGACGAAATTAAAGAAATCTTGAACGAGAAAGGTCGTGATGATTTGTGGGCAATTATTGAAGAGAAACTACCATTTGTTTCATTACCACCAGCAGAAATGTTCCCTCCAGGCTTAAAATCACCAATTGCACCATATTATACGTTAAAACAAGATGAAGAATTGTTTTTAGGTGAATTATATAGCACAGTATTTTTATCAAATTATGTAAAAAACATGAAATCGCGTTATTATGTATATTTTTCATACAGGGGATATAGTGCATTTGGTTATTTTTCAGCTTTACCAAAAACAGATAATTTTGGATTCGATCAACCTCCACGAGACTTTAATATGGATCCTACAGAAGAAAATTTTGTGAACTTTATTAAAAGTTCCACAACTTTGAAAGATTTAATGATGGCACTTATTGAAGCCCATAATAACTCATTACTAGAACAATTCCTCGTGGATGATTATGAAACATTTTTAAATCAATTATTAGAAATTGAAGAAATAGATGAAGGAGAGGGCTAAAAATGGCAAATATAGGTTTACTTGGAGCAGTCTCAGTCGGAAAAACTACAATCTTGCGTTTATTTGTGAAATACCTCAAAACAAAGAAAATTGTTGATGTTAAGGGTGGAAAGGAATGTGTGGTGGTAAAAACGGATTTTTCAGGAGAAGCTGTTTTAGATCCTGAGACAGGTGTCAAAGAAACAAAAACAATTCACCCTAATCGAGTAGTTTTTCGAGAAGTTGATACTCATAAAAACCATACATTGTTTGCACCAGGGGGTGATCGAGGGCGTGCAGTAGTACGAATGGGTGTTATTACAATTTCCAGAATTGCTAAACAAATTATTGCAGTTTTTGCATGTGATCGCCCAGTAAAGGATCAATTTCAATTCTTCCGAGATGTGCGGTTTTTCCCTGGACAGATATATGTTTGCTTTAACAAATACGATCTTGTTCCCGAAGGCGAGAGAGAATCAACGATAGAGAAAATGAAAGAAGAGATTATTGATTTCTTTATGAAACGAAAAATCTCAATAAAAGAATTTCATATTGTCTGCGCTGAAAATATTCCAAATATGGAAGAATATAATGATCGTGCTGCAGAAATGATTTTAAAAATTGCAACAGAAAATTAATAAGAATTAATTCTAAATTCTGTTTTTTCATTCATTTAATATTCAGCGTTGCAACAAAATTAAATTAAAAAAAGAAGGATATACGAAAAAAATCATTATTCAAATAAATTACGTTCTGATTCGGCGAGGATTATAATGTAATGTCATCTCTGAATTAGTAACTACAATTGATTTTATCATTTTGCATTTTCGTTGTAAAGTCTCATATTTCATGGTAACTTTTTGTAATTTTGCTGGATCATTACTTTTCTTTGCTTTTCTAACTGCTTTTAAGTATTTTTTCTTCATCCGTAAAGATTTATGTATTTTTTTATATTTTTTATCATTTTCTTTCATATATCGAATCATAATAGCAAATAAAATCAAAACTCGTCTAAAAACAACGGACCGATTTAATGACTCAAATTCTCGTTCACCTCTAAATCGAATAGTTGTTTTTCCACCAATATTCAGCATGCGATCATCGATTTCTGCAACTCTTTCTCGAGTTTCTGCATTAAAGACACGAAAATCTTTTCCTGGGGTAAAGCGACGCCCTTTAATTCTAAAAGTGATCAATTCTCCTGTTTTAGGATTAGGAATGGTGAACATATATCTGTCGCCAATTATTGAATGAGTCTTCATCAAAGCAACACGATATTCATATCCAGGTAAATTAATGAAATAAAATGGACGCGCTTTTCCACGATTTTCTCCAAATAAGCCATTCATACTCATTAAAAGACTTTCTTCTAAAGTTCCACGCCAACGCCCAGCATGCCCCTCTTTCTTTTTATCCCGTTTTAATTCAGTAAAAGTTTTAACTACCAATCGTTTAAGCAACTTTGAGTATTCTTCAGGCTCATAATCTTGGCTGTGTTTCAAAGCTTCTTGGTAAATCACAGATTCTTTATCTGAATGCTCCCAAAAAGAAGTATTATAACCAATTACTTCTTTGTAGTCTTTAACTTTTTGTTCTTTTCTCCTTTCTTTATAGGGTTTCCCCAAATCTTCTGGAGAATAAGCATAGAATGAAATATCACCGATAACTTCCATATTTTTGGTGAATTGTCTACTTTGGGCGCGATATTGATCTTTTTGACGAATACCTGTTGTAGCCATATGCATTTTAGTTAACCAAGTATCAATTTCAATCCTTTTGTACCATTGGCGAGACATTTGAATTGCTTCTTTCTCACCATCAATATCCTCTATCGAATAATCATCCATATTAAGAGATTCTTCTTCATCCGATCCTATCTCAAGTTCTTGAATTTCGTCTACAACTTCATCAACATCTTCAAAATCTTTATCATCAAGTTCCTCATCATATGATTCGGAGTCTTCTTGATTTTCCTCAGGTTCTTCACTCATTTTAGTCACCTAATAAAAAACTACATATTCTTCGTTAGCTATATTAACTTTCTGGGAAATCGCATATAAATTTTTCAGTTATTGATGTCTTAAATAAAAATAAAGGAATTAAAATTATTTTTCAGTGAATTCCCCCCTCTAAAGCACAAAAAATAAATTATATGCAATATTGTTTCATTTGAAAATCAATTTGATTTTTAAGGTTTTTCAAATGACTACACCAACAGGTCCGAGTAATTTCTATATCAGAAAATTAGCTCGAAAATTATGGAAAACAAAACGCCCTATCTGGCGCGATGTTTCTAAACGTCTAATGGCCCCGCAGAAAAACCGAGTCGAAATTAATTTGGCGAAAATCAATCGATTAACCCAAAAAGGAGAAACGATCATTGTTCCAGGGAAAGTTCTTGCTAATGGAACTTTAGAAAAATCCTTGACAATTGCCTGTAAAGCAATTTCAAAATCGGCTCGTGATAAAGTCGCGGCTTCAAAATCTGAATTATTAACAATTGAAGAATTGTTGGAAAAAAATCCAACAGGAAAAGGAGTAAGAATAATTATTTAGGTGATCGAAATGCAACAACCCGAATGGAAAATATTGGATGCCGCAGATATGATTATGGGTCGAATGTGCTCACAAGTGGCTAAACTTGCATTATTGGGCGAACATATTGTAATTATTAATGCTAAAGATGCTGTAATTAGTGGTCGCCGTAACCAAATTTTAGCGAAATATGTCCATCTACGTAGAGATATTCGAAATTTAAGTAATCCACGCAGAGGACCTTTTCATAATAGCAGACCAGATACATTTCTCCGACAAAAAATTAGATTTATGCTACCTAAAAATCACCGAGGAAGAGAAGCACTTAAGCGTGTTCATGTTTATATCACAGGAATTCCAAGCATAAAAGCATCTAAATACGAAAATGCAGAGCCAATTATTGTTCGTAATGCATCTAAAGAACGATTGAGCCATAAATATGTCACAATTGAAGATGTATGTAATAACATGGGCTGGACCCGAAAAAGGGGAAATGAACTTTCTGCTTAAAAATTAAGGTGATTGAAAAATGAAAATAATTCAAACTAGCGGAAAAAGAAAAAATGCAATTGCACGAGCCACTGTTCGTCCTGGAACTGGAATCATTCGAATTAATAAGATTCCTGTTGAGAAAATTCAACCAGAATTAGCACGAATGAAAATTGAAGAATTGTTAATAATAGTAAATGACGAAAAACTAAAAACCATCAATATTGATATTGTAGTAGAAGGTGGTGGAGTTATAGGTCAAATTGATGCAGCTCGCATTGCACTAAGCCGAGCAATTACTCAATTCCTAAAGAAAAAATCTGTTATTCGGGCTATCAAGGAATATGATCGATCCATGCTTTCTGGTGATTCTAGACAAGTAGAACGTAAGCATTGGGGTGGACGAAAAGCACGAAAACGATTCCAAAAGAGTTATCGTTAAAGATGCATTATTCTCAATATAATTATATCAAAATACTTTTTTTTTAATCTATTTCAGAATAACATTATATCACAAAAAATTTAAAATAACGGGTCGATTGATTTTGAAAATTGAAGTTTTTGAAAGAATCCAAAATGAAAATTTGGACATGGTCAAATTTGTGCTCGATGGTGTTGGTGTAGAATTAGCCAACGCTTTTCGACGAATAATTTTGACCGAAGTTCCAACTATGGCAATCACAGAAGTTCTCTTTGTCGAAAATGATACGGTTTTATATGATGAAATGATTGCCCATCGATTAGGTCTAATTCCCTTAACAACGGATTTAAAGAATTATAATCTTCCCGAAGAATGTTCATGTGGTGGTCAAGGTTGTACTTTATGCCAAGCCCAATTAATGTGTGAAGTTCATGCAGAGAATGAACAAAAACACGTTTATTCCCGTGATTTAGAGTCCTTAGATCCAAAAATTCATCCTGTTAACGAAAATTACTTAATTGCAGAATTAGGAAAGCGAACATCATTAGTATTTGAAGCTTACGCCCAATTAGGACGTGGCAAGGATCATGCAAAATTTCAACCAGTTTGTTCTATTGGATATAAATATTTTCCCAAAGTAACTATTGATAATTCAAAATTTAGTAGTGAAGAAGAAATTGACGAATTCTTGTTAAAAGATCACACTAAATTATTCAAAAAAGTTGATGGAAAATTAACACTAATCAAAGATTATTGGAAGGGTCCAGATTTTACGGATTCAATTGCCAATCATGCACCTCCTGGAGCAGTTACAATTGATTTTGAACCAAATAAATTCGTATTTACTGTTGAAGGAACAGGTTCATTACCATTAAAAGAAATATTTACAAAAGCAATAGAAATATTTCTTGAAAAATTAGATGAATTTGAAGATCAATTAAAAAATGTAACAATTGAACCAATTATTTCTAAGATTTCCATGCGAAAACTCTAGAGAATTCCCTTAAAAATTCCTTTTCCGACTCAAATCTAAAATATCCTTCCTAATTTTTTGTCGATTTTACCAAGGTGCTAAATTCAAGATTTGTAAATCAAGAATTATAATAAAATAGACATTAGATTGAAGAATTTATAAACAGGATGGTAAATTTTTAACAAATTCTTTGAAAAAATCGAGTTCGACAAAAAAAGAATTGCGATATTTCAGATATAAGTCGGATATATATGAATGATATTCAAAAAAGCGTTTAAATTAAAAAAGATGAAACATCCTCAATTAAATGAGAAAAAAAAGGATAAGCAAGAGATAATGAAATTTGTAATTTATTTCTGAGCCTTATTAGCTTTTTCTTCCAAAAAGGCCCGGGCTTCAAAGATATTCAGTTTAACACCTTTTTTAAGCTTGTCTTTAGCATCTTCTAAGGTTAAACGTTGAATTTCTTTTTTCATTTTCTTTTTATTTTGATATTGAGCTTTTTGGGAAATTCGTTTTCGTCGATTAATTCGTTGAGAAACTTCAATTAATCGTTGATGGTAGATATCTGCTATGAATCGATTTTCATTTAACTCACGCTGTAGATTGCGCTTTTCACGACGAAGTTCATCAATTTCTTTACTACAATCTAAATATAACAAGTGATAATTTTGTGATTCTTCAGCAGAAGTCCTTAATTCTTCATTGATTTCTGATAAATCTTTTCGATAATTTCGAATATTATCAATTTCTTCTTTAAATGGTTTAGGTTTTCGATGTTCTTTTGTTAAATCTTGAAGAGTTCGTTCTAATTTATCGATTTCATCAACAATTGCATTTTCTTCTTTTAGTTCTAAATCTTCTGTTTCGATTTTCTTTTCTAAAAATTCTATTTTTCTACGAATTTTCCCTATTTGGGCACCTAATTTCTTGGAATTTCTGCCTTCTTCGCTTTGTTTTGCATCATTTTTAGCTTTTTTAAGCGTAGCTCGAGAATCATTTAATAGTTCAACCATTTTTGACTTTCGTTCTTTAATCTCTTGAACTTTCTTATTCAATTGATCCCGCTTATTTCGATAATCTAATGCTTGATTTCGAACATTGGAAATCTCAATCTGAATCTTTTTGATTTTATTTATTAAATCGCGTGTTCCATCATTATGTAAATCGCGTAATTCTTTTAATTCATTTACATCTTCAATTCTTTCAGATTCTTGAGCAATTCTCTTTAATTTTGGATTTTTGCTGAGATCTATTTTCGGTTGCTTCTGCTTTCGGCGACGTTTTTTAGATTTTTTATCTTTTTCATCAGCACTTTTAGCAGATTCATCTTGTTCCGATTTCTCATCAATAGAGATTTCCGGTTTTTCGTCAGCTTCACCTTCAACTTCTAGAGGTTCATCTTCAACTTCTTCTTCATCTTCAGTCAGTAAGGTTTCAGCTTCACGATCTAACGATTCTTGTAATTCTTCATCCTTTTCAGGATCAATATCGGCTTCTTCTTCATCATCAGATGAGTCCTTTGATTCTTCATTCTCAGTTTCAGGAGATTTCTCTTCTTCTGGTTGAGGGACTTCATCTTCCGGTTCATTCTGATTAAACATTTATTTGGCACCCAAAATATATCGTATGACGATATTTATTGTGATACATAGATTTACTCTCATCTGATAAATTTAAGTAAAAAAATTCGAGATGAGATCAATCTCCCAAAGGTTTCGATCTATTATTAACTTTACTAAATCCACGTTATCCCCTATCCCTATATGTAATTATCGAAAAATTTTTTGCCTTTCTTAAGTTTCATTTTTTAATGCAACCAATAGAAGAAGGTGAAAGAGTTTATATTATTCTTGATCCTCGAAGAAAATGGATTCGATCTGTGAAATCTTCACAACAATTTCATAGTGATAAAGGATTTCTCGAATA
Source organism: Candidatus Harpocratesius repetitus (assembly GCA_021498095.1). Lineage (GTDB taxonomy): Archaea > Asgardarchaeota > Lokiarchaeia > Sigyniarchaeales > Promethearchaeaceae > Harpocratesius > Harpocratesius repetitus. The sequence goes on from JAIZWK010000001.1 coordinate 3,986,126, forward strand.
TGAAGAAATAATTGGAAAATTACCTGGACAAACATTTTTACTAAAACCCTTTCATCGGAAAGTTGCAATATTGCGTCCACTAATAAGTGATTTTATTTTCCATATGAAACGTCAAAGTCAAATTATATATCCAGAAGATATTGGTTCTATTTTAATTTACGGGGGAGTTAACCCTAAATCAAAAATTCTTGAAGCTGGTACTGGAAGTGGAACAGTCACCAGTATTCTCGCTCATTTTTGTCAACCTAATGGTCATGTTTACAGTTTTGATATCCGTGAAACTGCACTTAATCAGGCAAAAAAAAATATTGAATTTATGGGTATGACTCACCAAACTACAGTGGATCTTGGAAACATTCTTGAAAATGACTATGACTTTCAAAATATTAATTTTATTATGCTTGATTTAGCTACACCTTGGTTGGCAGTTCCAAAGGTCAAGAAATATCTCCACCCAACAAATGGGAGAATGTGTTTATTCAGCCCAACATTAGAACAAGTTAAAAAAAATATTAAAGCACTTTCAAGTGAGCATTTTTCATGGTATTGCACTTATGAATTATTAAAACGCTTTTATCAAGTAAAACCTAATGCCACAAGACCAATTGGACGAATGGTTGGTCACACAGGATATCTTACATATGCTGCCTTTTATTCTTTGGACGATTCACTTCATAACATAGGTTTTAATGACTTATACTCACCTGAAAATTTAGGAAACCTTTGTATTTACGCACAATTCACACAAAACCGGAGAATTTTAGTTGTTACTCAAAATCAATCTCCATTTAAGAAAATTTTAGAAAAAACACTTCAAAATCTTACGAATTTTACTTTTATTTTTGTATCTCAAGATACAGATGAAATATCTCAATTAAATGAAATTGAATCTCAACAACTTTTTGATGTAATCTGTATTGATAATTGTTATTTTGAAAAATTATTCGAAAAATCGGCAGAATATCTTGAAAATGGTGGTGTATTCTGCGGAATTCATGAAAATATCGAAAAGGCGAAGGAATTCCATCTTGCCATGATTGAAGCTCACTATTACGATATCACAACATCTGAAATAATCAAACGAGAAATTAGAATAAATGAAGTAGATAAAAAAACCACTACACATATCCTTTCAAATAAAGGTTTTTTAACACTTGGACGTAAAGTGCTAGATAAAATCGAAATTAAAGAAGGTGCACCAAAAACACCTGAAAATGTTGAAATGGTACTAGAAGTAGGAAGGAATCTTTAAAAATTATAATATTTTTAATGGCAAATGCATTCTTAAATCCGCTACACTTGAAATTATTAAATCCGGCTTCAATTTTGAGAAATATTCAACCGAACGAGAAGAACATACAGCAATAGTTCTTGTTCCTGCAGCTATTCCAGCTATGATATCATATGGCGAATCGCCAATCATCACACAACGTGGAGCTGGCAGATTCAGTAAAGAAAGTGCTTTTTCAATCATTTCCGGATCAGGTTTAGCTTTCTTTATATCATCAATCCCAATATAACCAATTGATAAATCATTCCAATGATTCACTTCTATCATTTTAGCAATAACTCTATTAAAATTGTTACTGACGAAAATGATTTTCCCATATTTTTTTGAAATTTCTTCTAAAATATCGTTTACACCTTCAAATACTGCAATTTTTTCAATTTCATTTAATAAAAAATCAGTTTTTACTTCAGTAATATGTTGTATTGTCGAATGGTCTACATTATTACCTGCTAAATTGCGACAAATTTGCGCAGTTTTCAAACCAAACTGGGATGTAATTTCTTCATCACTCTTAAATATACCATATTCACGCAATGCTCTTCGCCATGCTCTTAGATGAGCAATATTAGATTCTAAAAGAGTTCCATCAATATCAAAAATATATCCTTTTATCTCCATTAATCTAGCTCCATGAAATATTATTTTCCATTCAATAAGAATTATTTAGATATTATTTCAACATAGAATGAAAAGATCGGAAACAATAATTTTCTCTATAAAAAAGTGGTAAAAAAAAGTTAGATTAAAAAAATGAGAAAAAGCGAAAAAAAAAAATTTTACTCATCCATTGGAATCTCTAATTTATGTAATTTTTCTTTTAACAACTTAATTTCATCAATTCTTTCTCTCTTTCGCTTTTCATATTCTTCAAGATCTTCTGCTTTAATTTTAGTGAGTGAAATTCCACGGTTTATTGATTCCATTAGTTCGCTTATCACATCTAACTTATATTTTAATTGTGAAATCTCCTTCATTCGTTTTTCTTTTTCTTGCTTAAGTTGATTCATTTCTTCAGAATCAATTTGCTCCAGCATAGCACCATCTTTAACTTTTTTCATTAATTCATCCAAAACATTAAGATGGCTTGATAAATGTGCAATTTCTGCTTGACGACCTAATTTATTATATTCATGTTCTTGGATCTCTTTTATCGAAATACTTTGTAATTTAGGCATTGATTCAATTTCCTTCATTAATTCTACGCTTAAATCCATTTTAGCAAGGATATTTCCTTTTAAGCGCTGAATTGCCTGTAAACGCTCGGCTTTATATTTTTCATATGCTTCTTTTTCAGCTGGATCTGGTGGAGTTAATTGCTTTTCTTGAATTTCTTGAAATAATTGAGGTATTTTTTCAATTTTTTCTTTTAAACCAGTAATCTCTTGGAATTTTTTTACTTTTTCTGGATCTAATCGATCGAAATAAGCTGAAGCAATCTCAAATTTTTCTAACAATTCATTTCTTATTTCTGTCCGCTGTTCATGAGAAACTTCAAGAGTTGATACAATATCATCTAATAATTTATCAGCCATCTCAATCTTAGATTTCAAATTTGAAATTTCATCTAAACGTTCTTGCCGATGGATTTCATATTCTTTTTTTGCATTTTCATCGACTTTTTTTAAAATTGGAGGTGCAGCTTCAATCTCTTTTAAAAGTGAGCCAAAATTTTGAAGATGTTTTTCAGCTTCTTTAAGATCCTCAATTCTTTTCTTTTTAGCTTGTAAATATGCTTCTTGTTCTTGAGGATTTATTGGTGTTAAAGCATTTAATGGATTTTCAGAAATCTCATTTATAACATTTGAAAAATTCAGTAAATGCTTGTTTGCAATACGAATCATTCCTAAACGTCGATTTTTTTCTTGTTCATATTTTTCACGCTCTTTTTCATCAATAACTTTCAAAGATGTGCTATTTTGGATTTCTTTAATTAATTCCTTTGTCATATCTATTGTTTCACGTAATTTTTCAATAGATTTCAATCGTTTTTCCTTAGCTGCATTATAGATTTCTTTCTCTGTTTCAGGAATTGGAGATAGCTGGATTTGTGATTGTTGAAGTTCTTTAATTATTGATTGAGCATTATCAAAAAGCCCTTTGAGTCTTTTTATTTCATTTTTTCGAGCTTGGCGCGCTTGTTCAACAGAATGAAGCTCTTGCTCATCAATTTTATGTAATTGTGAACCTTCTTTAATTTCTTTTAAAAGTTTTTTCTGTTGTTCTTTTTTTTCTGGATCTTCCATTACGTTTCTCACCTTAAATTATATTTTAACAATCTTATTTCATACATTTAATCATTTTGCCTTTGTTATTAATAAAATAAAAATATGAAAAGAAATCAACCATTAATAATCAACCACAGATAGAATGAAAATTATAGATGATTAGTTACGAGGACCAAATATAGCGGTTCCAATCCTAACCATGGTTGCTCCCTTTTTGATTGCTTGTTGATAATCATGACTCATCCCCATACTTAGAGTAGTCAATTTGTATTGTTCTTTATAAGTTTCAAAAATTTCTCTCATTTGTTGAAAATATGAAGTAGGATCTTTATCTGCGGGAGGAATACACATAAAACCCTTAACTTCAATTCTAGAAAAATCTTTGCAATATTTAAGAAAATCTGATACTTCTTCAGGAAATATTCCACTTTTTTGAGGCTCCTTTCCTATATTCACTTGAATTAATACAGATATCTTTTTATCAAAAGATATACATGCATTTTGCATTTTTAAAACAATTTTCATACGATCTACAGATTGTACTTCATCAAAATGTGCAATGATATCTTTTATTTTATTAGATTGAATGTGACCGATAAAATGCCATCGAATTTCCCTTAAATGTTTTAATGAAAGAATTTTTGGAATAGCATCTTGAACATAATTTTCCCCAAAATCTCGTACACCCCATTTATAAGCAGCTTCAATATATTCTATGGGTTTCCTTTTAGATACAGCCACTAAAGTGATTCCAGGGGAAATTTTAATTTTATCTAAATTTGCTGCAATAAATTCAAGGTTCTCTATAGTGTTCATGATAACATGACTCCTCTTTTTGATTCTAATACCGCTTTCAATATATTAGTTATGTTAATTTCTTTAATATCCTATATTTCTTTACTAATGGATGATTAAATTTGAGTCTTATATAAAAACATTTAACTCCTGAAAAAGAAACTTTCGTCACTTTCATTATTTATCCTCACCAGAATCAAAAAAAATACTGATTTAATAAGTTGATAATGATAATCATAGAGAAAAAGTTTAAAATTTTTGATGACTTAGACTTCCTCAGATCATCTATTTTAAATTCATAAATTACAGAGACCAGTAAGTCTCAAATTTAACAGATGAGGTAAAAATCATGTCACAATTAGGTGGAGTCCCAATTTTAATTCTTAAAGAAGGTGCAGAACGCACTCGTGGGCAAGATGCTCGAGAAAAAAACATTCTCGCCATTCAAGCAGTAGCAGAAGCAGTTAAAACCACCCTAGGACCTCGAGGAATGGATAAAATGCTTGTGGATTCTTTAGGGGATATAACTGTTACAAATGATGGTGCTACCATTTTAGATAATTTAGAAGTGGAACACCCCGGGGCAAAAATGGCAGTGGCAATCTCAAAGACACAAGATGATAATGTTGGGGATGGAACAACATCCAGTGTAATAATTGCAGGACATTTATTGACAGTTGCAAATGAACTAATGTCGCAAGGTATTCACCCCAGCATTGTTGCACGTGGATTTAATTTGGCAGGTAAAAAAGCAAGAGAAATCTTGAAAGAAATTGCAGAAAAAATTGATCCTGCAAAAGATAAAGAAATTTTAAAGAAAATAGCAACTACAACAATGAATTCAAAAGGAATTAGTGGTAATAAAGAATTCTTTGCAGATTTAGCTGTTGAAGCCTTTAATAAAATTAAAGATGATAAGAATGGAAACAATATGGCAAGAGTCAAAGATATCATCGTTGTAAAGAAAAAGGGACGTTCTATCCAAGAATCTGAAATTATTGAAGGTATTATTTTAGAAAAAGAGCCAACTCACCAAATGATGCCAAAATTAATCAATGATGCTAAAATAGCTTTGGTAAATCAAGCCTTTGAAATTAAGAAGACAGAATTTTCTAGCGATCTCCGAATTTCAAATCCAAATGACATTCAATCATTTTTAGATCAAGAAGAACAGATTTTACGCCACTTCGCAGATAAATTGAAAGAAGTAGGCGCTACTGTTGTGATTAATCAAAAAGGTATTGAAGATACTGCTTCTCACTTCCTTAACAAATATGGAATTGTGGCAGTAAAATCAGTAACCAAAAGTGATTTGGAAAAATTGAAGAAAGCAATCGGTGGTAAGATTGTAGAAAATATCGAATCCATTACAGCAGATGATTTAGGAAAAGCTAAGAAAGTAGAATTTAAGAAAATTGCCGGGGACGATTTGTGCTTCATTTCTGGATGTGAAAATCCAAAAGCAATTTCTATATTACTACGAGCAGGTGTTAACAGCGCATTAGAAGAAGCAGAACGAACATTACATGATGCACTTTGTGTAGTAGCAAGTACGTATGATCGTGCTGAAATTGTTGGTGGTGGTGGAGCTGTAGAAATGGAAATTTCACAGAGACTGGTCCAATTTGCAGCAACTCAATCTGGTAAAGAACAGATCGCTATTGAAACATTTGCTCGAGCTATGGAAATTATTCCAATTACTTTGGCAGAAAATGCTGGTTTAGATCCAATAAATATAATTGCCGAACTTCGAACTGCACATTCCAAACCTGGAAATGAGTTTATGGGTTTAGATATTTATCAAAATAAAGTAGTTAATAATAAGGAAGCCGGAGTTATTGAACCTGTCGCCAACATTGATCAAATTATTAAATCTGCCACAGAACTTTCTGTGATGATTTTACGGATTGATGATATGATAAAAGCCAAAGCCTCCAGTGGTGGAGGTGGAGCTCCAGGCGGCATGGGTGGTATGGGTGGCATGGGCGGTATGCCTCCAGGTATGATGTAATATTTAATACTCAAAATAGAGTTACAAATTAGTATATTTAATTTATCACTTTTTTTCATCTCTTTTCTTTTATCAATCTTTACTAAAAATCTAATTATTGATTTTTCGGCTATTTTTAATTACGAAGGATCAATTCACTAACACCTCGGTTTGAATTTTTTTCCCCCATTTTTCGTTTGATTGAAATAATCGTTTAATTTCTGAATTATTCCACTCATTAAAGAGAATTTTTGGGCTAAATCGGTGTGGAACAATGGCATTTCCTAAGATTTCGTGTTAATTTGTGATTGTAATTTATGCCTGAAGTCGCTGTTCTAAACCCTCAGGTGTTTTAGGACCAGTTTAATGCACGCGAGTCTTAATCCTACTATTAATATTCTCCGCCAGATTATTTGATATAACTTTTGCCACAAATAGTCTTGTATTTCCTTAATAATAACTGTAACTGATGAAAGCACATTTTTTGCCAGTTTGAGATTTTTATAAAAAAGACTATTTTTGCATATCCCTGCTTTTCATTGTCAAAAGCTTTAAAATGGTACACGCTTTGCTTAAAAATTTCAGAATAATTGCCAACAAATTTTTTTTGAATTAAAATTTTGAAATAATTTAAAAAATAAGGCTTTTCTTAATTGATCCTTCATTCTTAAAAATAGTCGATTTTTCATATATTGTATGATTTTCATTGCAAGAGATGATTTTTCCGTTTATAATCGTTTCATTTCTATGAGTTCACTGGATAGATGTGTATGTGAATATTTAATATTCTTTCCCTAAGCTGTGATAAGAATTGGGCTTCCAATTATTCATAATCAGCATTTTCTTTGAGTAACACAGAAACAAAATCTTGGTAATTCAAATGCATCATCATCACTCAATTAAAAATAATGAAATGGAAGCACCTCACGAACCTGTTGTAGGTGCAATAATTGCAATAACAGTCGTTTCGATTGTAATGAACGCATTATTTACTCATATGTGGTTTAGTATCATAATTCAAATCATACTATTCATCCATTTAGTTAAATGTATTATTGAATACTTGCAAAATGCAGAAGCCCGAAGGAATTATCAGTACCACACAGAAATAAATGAAGTTATTCAAATATGGGTCGCATTAATTATTGTATCCATCATTATGAGAGTATTATTTGATGGACAGTGGTTCGCTCAAATAGCACCTGCAGTTCTAAGAATTAAAGCGATAGAAATTACAGTGCTTTATTTAGTGACCCTTACCCAGCGCAATCACCAGAAACAATTACAAAGTACAACTATTTATGTGCAACAACCAATATATACTTCAGTTCAATCAGTTGACACGCAAACAACTGAAAAAATCTATAAACCCACCAAATTCACAACTTCAAATGAAGAAAACCTTATCCACTACTGTCCAATTTGTGGTGAAAAGACCGATTCAAGCGCAAGTTTTTGCCCATACTGTGGAACTGATTTAAGACGCTAAAATTTATTTATAAAATGCGATTTTTCTCCTTTTTTTCTTAATTCTCTTATTCATTTCAATTTTTTACCATTCTTATGATGATTTGGAATTTTGTCCATATAGATCACTTAATAAATGTATGAATTAGAAACTTTTTTTTAGGTGTGTTGTTCTCAATCAATTAGGAAATCTTTCATTGGAATTTAGATACAGAAGGCTTTAAAGTGAACTTTAATCGATTTATCGCAACATCCCGCCGGTTTGACAATGTGACATTCCAACAAATGGTTGAAAAAATAAGCATTACAACACATGTAAGTCCGACATTGTTATGGGAATATGGAGTTAATGCATTAGAAGAATGGTCTCAAACAACTGGTAAAAACATGGAGCATCTCTTTTTAATGCGAAATTTGGAGCGTTCAGAAAATATTTCAGATATTTTAAAGAAATTTCAGGAAAAACTAGAACCACTGGTTACTTCGCCCAAAATCTTGAATAAAACTCTTAGTATTGCCAATGTGGGTTATGAATTGATGTTTGGCGGTATATAGTGTAAAAGTCTAAATAGTGCATTGAAGATTTGATCAGTTGTGAAATAATATTTAGAAATTATATTTTTAACGCTTAAAGAATTATATTATCCATGGGAAATTATCGAATTATTTCAACGTTTGAAATATTTGAACAATTTTGGGAAAAAAATAAAGATTTGCCAATTCAGAAGCAAATATCGACTTTTGCAGAAATCTTTGAACATAAAAATCCTGAATTGTGGCATATGCAAATTGATTGCTATAAGGAGGATGGTTGGGATTGGAAAAAAATAGCTGAAACGCAAGTTTTTCCAAAATTTCCACACGCAGTTCCCAAAATGCGACCTATTTTTGAGAAATTGAATAATATAATTCCATGGATATTTATCAAAGCAGTTCAAAAAATGCAGTTTTCTTTTGATGTAAATTTCGTTCTTTACGTGGGAATTGGGTGTGGTGCGGGATGGGCAACTAAATTTAATAAGAAAAGAGCAGTTCTCATGGGATTGGAGAATATTATTGACTGCGGTTGGCATTCAAATGAAACTTTAGCAGGATTGATCGCACATGAATTGGGTCATTTAGTTCATCAAGAGTGGCGCGATCAAGTAAACCTTCCCAATAAAGTGCAAGGAGATGATGCATTTTGGAATCTCTATGAAGAAGGTTTTGCTATGCGGGCTGAACATAAAATAATGAACTCTGAGTCTTTTCATGAAGCAGAAGGTAAAGAAAATTGGATATCCTGGTGTTATTCACATCGAAATTGGTTGGCAAAAGAATATTTACGTTCTTTAAGAAATGATGAAAAAATAAGACGTTTTTTCGGATCATGGTTTGAAGTGCAAGGATATAAACAAACAGGATATTTTCTTGGACATGAAATCTTAAAAGAATGGGAAATCCAAGATAAATTATCATTCAAAGAAATAGCATTACTTCCTTTGGATGAAATAAACAATCGAGTGCGCCAAACTTTGGAACAATGGATAAAAAATGAATAAATTTTAAAAAATTGTAAAAAGATTATTCTTATTTTTCAAGAGATAATACCGCATTAACTGCCTTTTTCCATCGTTTTATTTTTTCCGTACGGATGTGTGGCTCCATTTTGGGTGAAAATTCTCGATATTCTTGCTGTAATCCCTGAAGCTCTTTAAAATCCTTCCAAAATCCAACCGCAAGTCCTGCAAAATATGCTGCCCCTGTTCCTGTCATATCACTTTCTGGAGCTCTCATAACTTTAACATTAGTAAAATCAGCTAAACACTGCAGTTGAATATCAGATTTAGAAACACCGCCATCCACCTTGATTTCAGTCAATTGGATTTTCGTATCATGCTGCATGCCTTCAAGAATATCATAAGCTCTTAGTGCTAATCCTTCTAATACTGCACGGCATACATGTCGTCGATGAGTGGATAAAGATAATCCAAAAATAGTTGCACGGGATTTGGGACTGAAATATGGAAAACTGATACCTGATGGTGTGGGGATGAAAATTACACCTTCCGTATCATCTGTTTGGGCAGCAAATTCATTCAGCATTTGAGCAGTATCTGAAACCCCAATTCCTTCTCCCAACCAATCAATTAATGTTCCTGCAGTAGTAACTTGACCTTCGAGCATATAAGTAATTTGGCCATTGATTCTCCAAGCAATTAGGGGAAACAAACCGCGTTTCGAGAGTTTTGGTTTAGGTCCGACAGTCATATCAACAAAAGCACCCGACCCTTGCGAAATTTTAGTATCACCAGGATGAAAACAGCAATGACCGAAAAGAGCAGCCATTTGATCACCAACGCTTGCCCCAATTGGTATGCTGTGTCCAAAGAAAACTTCAGGATCAGTGGAACCAAAATCATCTGCTGTATCTAACACCTTAGGAAACATTGCTGGGGGATGTGGAATATCAAAAATCTTGAAATAAGTTTTATTCCATTCCAAATCAAATGGATTATACATAGATGTGCCGCTGGCATTCGTTACATCTGTATAGTGGTGCTTTCCATTGGTTAATTTGTATATAAACCATGTATCCAGTGTACAAAAATGAATTTCATTATTTTTACAGCGCTCATATAATTCATGACCTGAATGTTGTCTATCTCGGTATTTTACTTCACGTTGTTCAAACAGCCATTTCAGACGAGGAATTCCTAATACTGGACTCATATGAACCATTTTAGTGGTTAAAAGCATAGGAGAACCCGTGATTCGTCCAGCGATTCCTGCAAATCCGCGTAAAAGTCGATAAGAAAATTGAGTGTCACATCGTTTAGCCATATCAGCAGCTCTTACATCTGCCCAACTGATAAAATTAGTGATTGGTTCCCCTGTCTCTTTTTCAACTAAACAAAAAGATCCTCTTTGATTAGTTATTCCAAGTGCAGCTACTTCCTCAAGTGAATACTCTGAAGATTCAAAAACAGTATTAACAACTTTCAACAATGCTTCCCACAAAATCTGTGGATCATGTTCAATTGCACCTTCTTCAGGAAATGAAGGAGGAGTTGTTTGATATGCCCGATTTACAATTTTCCCATTATGGTCAAACAATAAAGCTCGAATTCCAGTGCTTCCACTATCTATAGCTAAAATATTTTTTTTTTTTTCATTGATCGAAATAGATTCCATTATATTCTATTGGAGCCAAAGTGCTTGATAAGCTTTTCTTTCGTATTTTATCAATTTTATTGAATAAAATTAATTCTATTTGGAAAAATAAAAAATGAAAAATAAAAAAATGATTATCCACCTACATATTGACCCAACTTTCTTCCATGAACTCCATAAAAAAGGAATGTCACTACCGAAAGAGCGCTCATTGTCGCCATATAATCAAAATTTAACAAGATTCCTTTAATATAATTCACTAATGAAATACGTGTTATGAATGGTGTTTGAGTGTAAAAATCATTCCTAAAGATAATTGAAACAAAAAGTAATAATATACCAGATAGTAAATATACAATCGCAGTACGAGAGAATACTCTATTCTTTGCTGAAGCTCTTTTTTGCTGAGAAAAATATCTAAAAAGATTATATAAAATTAAAAAAGATACAAGAATAACACCATCTATATCAAAAAATGATACATAGATGAGTCCTAAGATAAATAAAAATAAGTTAAATAAAGAAGCAACAAGTTGGGTAGGATATAAAGGCACATTCAACAATTCAGGATTAATTCGAATTACTTTTGATTTCATATTTGAATATTTAACGCTAAATGAACCATTTGTTGGTTTTCCATAACAACAACCGTAATTATAGCAACCAATTCTTCCTATAAAGAGAGAAAGAGTAGCACCAAATGTTACAGCATCTAAAAATATAATAATATTTATATGCTCCATCCAACAAACAATGATTGCCCCAATTCCTATGCCCATCAAACCCCCTTGATTATACATGGTAGTTTGATTTAAATTATAAAGAAAATTTTCAAAATATTTTAGCCCATCTATAAAAACTTGAAAAAATTTTGTGAAAAATAACATTGAAAAAAGCATGATTCCCAACGGAACAATTGTTGGATGATTGAAATAAATTCCTTTACTATTTAAATAGAATAATAATAATGAGTTAGAAAAAAAGATACTTACAACCATAATCAAACCGAAATTCACTATTTGGAAATTCTTTCCCTTATACAATATTGGATTCTTATTCAATGAGAGAAAGGGCTTTATCAGATATGAAAAGATCTTCTCCACCTTCTTATTCATGGATGGCCTTTATATTCAATTTAAAATAAATTTTTTTAAAAAAATACTATTTGTACATTAGAATTGTCAAAAAAAAATCATTTTTGATGTGTTTTTTTTCATCACCTTATTATGTGAAAACGAAAAATTTAAGATAATATATGGAAAATAATTATTAATGTTAGGAGCTGTATATGCATCTATTGAATATTTCACAGAAATACCAAAATTGATTGAGATATCAATGTTTTGGATATTAGGAATAAAAATTTACAAAGCAAAGAAAACAAAGTTGAATTTAGTATATGCCATTAGTTTTTTTGTTTGGAGTTTCTATACAATGGCCGATTTAATTATGTGGATAACAGCTGCAAATAGTGAAACTTGGTTTTTCATAGATAATAGAATTCGAGACTTACAGGTAACTTTAATTGCCGTTTTTGCATTTTTAATTTATTTTTCAACCCAAATAGTAGTTAAAGGTTATTCTGGCTTAAATTGGAAGCAAATTTATATCATTGGAACAATCTTTTTAGCTATTGCAATTACTGCAGCAATAACAGATAAATTAATAATTAAAGACGAAGCTGGAAATGTTTTGTCACCCTCAGAATGGGATTCCGCACCATTGGTTGTAGTCTCTGCTAATATTTCTTCAATTACAATGATTTTAATGGCAATTCCATTATTATTGTATGCTCAATCAATATGGATATTATTTAAAATGATATCTCAGAATGTAGATGATAAAAACCTAAAAATAAGGATGTTTAATTTAATCATCGGAATCTCTTTAATTCCAACAGGTGTAGTATATTTTGCAGTAATTTTGGCAATTCCAGGATTTTATTCATTTGTTGCCGTAATTTTCGGAAGGATTTTTTGGATTTTAGCACCTGTATTTATTTGGAGAAGTCAAAAAAAATAATTATGGTTGCATTTATTCGCCATTTTCATCTTAACCTAAAGCTTTTTTTCAGCGTTTTACTATAAATAATAAAGAATATAATATTATTTTGAAATTCAATTTAATAAATAAGTCGAGATGAACACACAATGGGAGAATCAAATCCAAATTCTGAAAAGGAGGCATATGTAAGAATTTCTGATTCAAAACGACGAGATGCAGGTCACGGGTTTGCACGAATTGATCCTGAAGTTCAAAAGCGCTTAAATCTTCACATAGGCGATGGAATTGAATTAGAAAACACCGTTACTGGCAGAAAAACAGCCGCTTTAGTTATGAGAGGATATCCTGAAGATGCCGGAACAAATATCATCCGTATTGATGGTTCTTTACGCCGAAATTTAAAAGCATCTATAGATGAACGAGTCATAATTCGAAAAATAAAGGTTGTTCCTGCAGATCGAATTATATTTGCTCCTATTGATCGACCTGTTGGTGTTCGGAATGTGGAAGTTTTTGCTCAAATATTAGAAAATCGTGTTGTAATGGAAGGAGATATGATAAGTTTTGATATATATAGCGGATCAGTTCACTTTATGGTAAAATCCATTTCTCCAAAAGCTCGCGCAGTTCAAATTCATAGAGGGACAGAAATTGCTATTGATCGTAAACCAATTGATTCTAAACAACTTGAACGGCGTGTTCCTAGAACTACATATGAAGATTTAGGAGGATTATCAGAAGTAATTCAAAAAGTGCGAGAAATGGTAGAACTTCCCATGCGGCATCCAGAATTGTTCAATCGTTTAGGCATTCAACCACCAAAAGGTTTACTCCTATATGGACCGCCAGGAACTGGTAAAACGTTACTAGCACGAGCAGTAGCAAATGAGACTGATGCACATTTTATTACATTATCTGGCCCAGAAATTATGTCCAAATTCTACGGTCAATCTGAAGAAAATTTGCGCAAAGTATTTGACGAAGCTCAGAAAAATGCACCTTCGATAATTTTTATTGATGAGATTGATTCAATTGCTTCAAAACGCGAAGAAGTTCAAGGTGAAGTAGAAAGAAGAGTAGTAGCCCAACTTTTAGCTTTAATGGATGGATTAGACGCACGTGGAAATGTGGTTGTTATAGGAGCGACAAATCGTCCAAATTCCTTAGATGAGGCATTGCGACGTCCTGGAAGATTTGATCGAGAAATTGAAATTGGAGTTCCGGATAAAGATGGAAGACTTGAAATACTCCAAATTCATACTCGAGGGATGCCTATTGAAGAAAATGTTGATTTAAAATACTTATCTGAGAAAACACATGGATTTGTTGGAGCAGATATTCAAGCACTGGCGAAAGAAGCTGGAATGATTGCTTTAAGAAGAATATTACCCCAAATTAATCTAGATGAAGAAATCATCCCTCCTGAAGTCTTGGAAAAATTACACATCAGTCAAGATGATTTCCTTACCGCACTAAATACAATTGAACCATCGGCATTGCGAGAAGTTTTAATTAGCACACCAAGTGAAACTTGGGATGATGTTGGAGGATTAGAAGAAGCAAAAAGAGAATTACAAGAAGCTGTTGAATGGCCTTTAAGGTTCCCTAATATTTTTAATTATCTACACGCGGAAGTTCCAAAAGGAATTTTGTTATATGGATTTCCTGGAACAGGAAAAACTCTTTTAGCACGCGCCTTAGCTCATGAAAGTGAAGCCAACTTTATCTCTGTAAAAGGTCCTGAATTTATTAGTAAATGGGTAGGCGAAAGTGAAAAAGCAGTTCGTGAAACATTTAGAAAAGCGAGAGCAGCAGCACCTTGCATAATTTTCATGGATGAAATTGATGCCATTGCCCCAATACGCGGAAAGGGAGAAAGCAGTCAAGTCACTGAACGAATAGTCTCCCAACTTCTAACAGAAATTGATGGATTAGATCGATTAAGAGATGTTATTTTAGTGGCAGCAACTAATCGACCAGATATTCTCGATCCTGCATTAATGCGGGCGGGAAGATTCGGTAAGCAAATAGAAATTCCTTTCCCAGATAAGGAAACCCGAATAAAAATTTTTCAGATCCACACTCGTAATCTACCTTTAGACAAATCGATAAATTTGGAATCATTAGCAACTTCAATGGAAGGAAAAACAGGGGCTGATATTGAAGCTTTATGTAAATCTGCAACCCAAAATGCAATTAGAGAATATATTACAAAAGTGAATTTTCGTGATCTTAATGAAGAAGAATTAAAAATGGTTACCATTAAAACGGAACATTTTGCTGAAGCAATGAATGATGTGATGAAATCCTCAAACCGATCTGAAATAGCCTATCAAAAATTAGATGGATCTTTACCGAAAGATCTATATTCTTAGAATAAGTAATAAGGTAGAGAGAAGAAAGGTTTATTTTTTCTCTCCATCTTAAATTACTAAACTTATCAACACTTATCTATTTGGAGAGTTAAATTATGTCCTCAAAAAAAGGTAATAATTCAGAAACAACTTCAAATGAGAAAAAAGCACTAGCAATTACACCAGTAAAAAATAAACCTATGCTAATCAAGAAATCTCGTTCAAAAATGTATAGAGAAGACGGCTCTTTCAACGAGAATCTCTTTTATACATTATTAGGAAATGATATTCGACGTAAAATACTCTCCAAACTTTCAAAATTCCAACGATACGCCTCAGATCTCTCCATTGATCTAGGTGTTTCAAAACAAGCAATTAAAAAACACTTGGATAAACTAGTAGAATTTGGTTTAGTAGAACAGGTTGGATCTTCTGATGATCAAAAGAAACAATTTTATCGCATTTCTCCCGACATTGCCTTATCTGCTCAAATTGATCTCACCCCAAACTATTTTCATATTTCTGTGGAAAATACTCCTAAAGATTTAGCAAAAGGTATTAGTGAATTAGAACATGATCCTAAAACAGCCATAACCGCTTCTACAAAAGCACATATTGATTATGAGCAACTTAACTATGCCCTTAAGAATTTGGGAAATGAATTACATAAAATTGAGCAGGAAATTAGTGAAATTGAGAAAAAAAGAAAAGAAATCTTAATGAAAAAAACTTCAATGTTAAACCGAATCCAGCTAATTATTAACAGTGTAGTAGAAAATGATTTGGAAAAAGAACTTATTTTTTCACTTTTCTTTGATACTAAATCCACTGTTGAAGGCTTGACATTAAATGATATAATAAACGAATTATTTTTACGCAAACGGCAACGAGCAGGAGTTTCTCATGCAAAACATCTGAAAACAGATCCAAAAACATTAGAAAGAGGACAAGAACTATTGAAATTGCTGGAAATTTTGATAAATAATTTTGGATTTATCAGATCGGAAGATATGAGACTGTTTTTTGATTTTAGTTCAAATGATTACTAAATAATTAATAAATTGATAACCATTCTCTCCTTTTTTTCGCTCTTTTTATGCATAAATAAATTTAATTAGCATAATGATTGAAAATCACAAAGAAGAGCAGAAAGAAAGGAAAAAAGAAGAAGAAAATATAAAAAGAAAGACCTTCTCAAATTCAAATGTTGCCATCCTAGACATTGAAACTACAGGTCGAACTCCAAGTTCCGGAACAATTGTAGAAATCGGAATTTGTCTGTTAAATTTACATGATGGTAGCATTTCTAAATTATTTGATCAAGTACTCCACGAGAATAATCTCTATACCCAATTTGAAGCTGCAAATCTTTCTTCAAGTTGGATTTTTCAAAATTCAAATTTAACTTTAGCTGAAGTGAAGAATTCACCTTTACTGGAATCATACCAAGAAGAATTACAAAGAATTTTTTCAACATATCCAATAACAGCATATAACAAAGCATTTGATTTGGGTTTCTTAAAAGCACGTGGTTTTTCATTCCCACGCGAAGGTCCCTGCCCTATGATTGTCTCAACCCCAATTTTGAAGATTTCTAAGAGATATGGCCGCTATGGCCGAAATGATTATAAATGGCCGACAGTTGAAGAAGCATGGGAATTCTTTTATCCAGAGCATGCATATTGGGAAGCACACCGTGCTTATGATGACGCAATGCATGAAGCGAAAATTGTTTACGCACTTTACGAACGTGGAAAATGGAGATTATAAAAATATATAAAATTGTAAGGAAAAAATAAATAAATTTGTGAGAAAAAAAATAAAAAAATGGTAAGAAAAAAATTAAGAATATAAATCAACGTCAATTTCAATAGAGCCAACTGAAGTGGTTGCATATATCCACGTAACCGGCAAAGAAAGATCATCGAATCCAATAGTTTTATAATGGTTCTCTTCGAAATTCTTCCCTGAAGTCAAATAAATATCTGTTGATCCAGTGGATGTTTCTCCAATTATATCATATCTCGTAATTTTTGGTAAACTTTCGATACTGATATCAATACTACCTGTTTCTGTAACACATACTAAGTCAACATCAGAGAACATTGGTTCAGTTTGTTCCCAATCTACTTCAATACTTCCTACAGATGATTCTAATCTTATCAATGTTGAATTTAAAAAGTAGATATTATCCAAATCAAGCATAATAGAGCCAACATCAATTTTTAATGACAAATACCCTGTGAAATTACAATCCATTATACTACAGTCATAACTTGAAGTATCGCTTGAAAGTACAATATCTCCAAATTGCATATTACTAAAATCCATGTTGATTCCTCCTACTTTCACATTTCCTGTTATGTTATAAAGTGAAAATCCAGGAGCTAATTTGATTCGACAATCTAAATTTGATAACTTGAATATATTAAGTTCTTCTTCAAAATTAACAATAATCGTATAGTAAAGCACACCATTTCGTGTCTCATTAAAAGCATTTATGATAAATGGTTGTTCAGATGTATCTTCGCTTTTGAATAAATACGAATAATCCCAATCAATTTCAATTGCATTAGAACTCGATTCAGGTAAAAGTGAAAAGGAGAATTCACCAACATCTGCATACAATTCAATACTAATTTTTGTAATATTATCTGCACTCTTTGGTATTTTTTGATACCCTGTTCCTTCGTATGAAGTTAAATTAATGGGTGAATATAAGGTATAATACCAAAATGCTGTTGATCCGATTATTGCTACAATAATAAATATTGTAAAAAGTGGATTTCTTTTTTGATTATTTTTATTTTCAACTTTCGACATAGTTTTCAACCTTTGTAAGTTAAATTGAGTATGTTACTATTCAATAGAAATATAGAAAATAAAGGGTTTCAAGCATCCAATTCTTATCAAATATGATCTTCACTTAAAGAAATTTATGTTGAAAGTGAAGCTTTTTAAAGATTCAAAAATTGAATTTTAGTAAATTTATCAAATGGTGTATTTTATGACAGAAATTTTGATTCAGAATGGGGGCACGCGCTTAACATGCCCAAAATGTGGAAATTATAAAAAGAACATGATTCGCGAGGTTGATGATAGGGATCATATTATTAATGACTATCCCGTCATTTATGGTAAGAAATACATTTGTGGTGTATGCGGTTCAGAATGGAGATGGGAAAAGCAAGAATAATCAAAATTTACAATTATTCAATTTAAATCTTACAATAGATTATTTAATGCAAAAAGTTTTTTGACCTTTTTCTTGAAAAATAATAAAAAAATAAACTAACTAAATAATTTAAAGATTTTTAATGATTTTTTAAAATCTACTGTTATCTGTTACATCGAAGATTTGCGCCACTCAGCTCCACATTTTCCGCAAACCCATTTTTTGCCATAGATTACCGGATAGTCCATTATGATATTACTTCGATCTTCGACTTCTCGAATTAAATTACGATTTGTATTTCCGCATTTTGGACAGGTTATTCTACCATCTGTTTTTTGAATTAATACTTTTTCATTTGCTCGTGAAGATGTCGTAGAACTCTGAGTTTTAGTAGGTTTAGTTTTTCGTTCAGATTTTTCTTCTGGTGTGGGTTCTGGTTTCGATTCTGGTGCGGGTTCTGGTTTCGATTCTGGTTTTGGTTCAGATTTTGCAGAAGAATCAAATGCTTCTGGATGTAAATCGACTGTAGCGCGATCTTGTTTTGGACGATAACCTTCAAACAATTTCATAAACTCACTGTCATCTTCACCATCTATAAATAATCGAGGTCGTTGAGCACCTGCTCGATCGGCGTCGAATTCACGAGCAAACTGCATAGCTTTAACTTTTTCTTTGACATTGCTGTCCTTTCCCTGCCAGATCCAAATATCGACACCTAAATCAGCAATAAAGCAATCTTCACTATCGAGAGAATCACGTTCAAAAGGAACTTGAGTGTATTTAATTGCATTAATTCCGTCAAATTCTTCAGAAGAAATTCTATATAATGCATCGACATGTTCTGCTTGTCCGGCAAATTCCCCGGTACTCACGTCTTTCAGCATAGTTTTGGCTAAATTTTTATCTAAAACTTTTAAATTCTGTACCAGACGCATAAAATCAGGTGGTTCCTCACCTTCATCGATAGTAATAATCTTTGCTTGACCATTAAAGACTTCACCATCATCGATTCGTCGAGCTTCCACTGCTGCGGTACCTTTCTCATCGACACTGCATTTACTTCCCAGCCAAATGTAAATCTTTTTATTTTCATGATCTACAACTAAATAAGCATCACCAGAAGTAAAAATAGCTTTTTTCAAGGGCGTAAGATTGCCTTGATTTATTAAAAACATTTGAGTTTCCATTTTATTCATCCACGTTTTTTCGCTCAAAATTTATAAAAGAATCAATATAAAACGATTGATTCTTTACCCTAAAAATTTTTTTGCTTCCTTAATAATAAATTATAGAATTTATAATATAACATCTCAATAACGATTACAAATAGAAATTTTAGTGATGAATGATAATTCAAACCCTATTCTTGAAGTGATAAACTGATACATAATCAACAAGCAAATTAATCTAAATAAAAAAAAAAGGACCAATTAACATTATCTATTTTTGGGATTTTTCCAAATTGAACAAGTATTTTAAACATTTTATCCGAAAATTAAACATTGGCACCTTTTTCATGTAATTTAAATAATCATCTCCAAATTTAGCAATTGCTTCTGGTTCTTCCACGATCTTTATTAACATTAAGATAAAAAGCATCTCTAAAGGTGCAATTATAATTATAAAAGTGGGAGATCCAATTAATAAAGCGAATGAAAATGGAAAGAAAAGCAATCCTAAATGCATAGGATGACGCATACAACCATAAATGCCATCTGTCACCAATTTATTTGTTTCCATCCGTGGAATATCTCCTTCACGCCCAAAACGAGCCAAGAATCTCCCTGTTACTTTGCTGATACGAAAAACAGCCCACATTAAAAAAACACCTGGAATAAAAGAAAGTATATGGAATAGAATACTTTTCCACAAAAAAGGAAATAGAGATTGATCTATGATTATTCCTAAAATCGCGCCACCAAACATCATTAAAACCCAAACGGCAATTCTAATTATCATTCCACCCTTAATCTTTTTCACATCAGCGTTATTATGATTTTCTTGTTTCATTTTTATCATCTCAATAAATTATTAAAAATTGTGAAATCTCAATTAAAATAAAAAGTTTCCACACAGATCTGTCTATAATATTTGATTATTATTAAATCACGGCAACCCATGTTGTTGAAAAAAAGAAAACAGCATTTTACCAATCGTTGTTTTGCCACATCCGTCAATTCCTTCTAAGACTATGAATAATCCATGCCAAGATGATGCATTCATTTTCATTATGTAGTAAAATACTATGCTTTAATTTTTTTAGGAACGTTCTATGAAAAATTAAAAATGAGAAGAAAGAGTTGGAAAGAATTGATGCCATTATCGAGAGGTATGTTAGGAGGAATTCGGAAAGAATTTTGAGCAAGTTGACAAGGAATTTAGCCGCTTCTTGCTGTTAGGTGAATTTTCACTTTTTTTGCTATTCTATGTTATAGGATGGGTGGAGATCAATAATCTATCAAATCAAAATCGTGTAATTCTTAAATAGGTAATAATCTATCAAAGCGCTCTACCCGACCCAATTATAATAATTGGTGCCAAAAAAACGTATTTATTGCAAATTTCATACAATTCGGAAATGCTAAAAGTGAAATGATCGGTTCGGGAAGAGAAGTGCTGATTTTCGGAAGTATGGTCGGTCAAATTCAAAATGATGAGTCTCATACAATCAAATTCTTTCAACTCGGCACCCCGATTTCAGATGCCGTTAAAGACATTCTCCCCACCACGCCTTCGCCCTACTCCATGATAATTCCGCAGTTTTCCATGGATTTGTGGGACCCGGTGAATGAAGAATATTATAAAACCAATAGACCCGATATAAATAATGGAATTGAGCGCTTCGTTATGGATTTTCTGGTATTTGAGAATATACTGAACCTAATTGGAGCGGACGGCGGTGCGGTTAATTGGCGGTATCCCGGTATTTACGGCGTGGGAATGCACGGAGTAGAATATACTAATATCGAATATTATACAGAAAAGGCGCGCAAGGTTTGGACTGCATTCCAGAACGGCTTATCCATGATAAATATATTTAATAATCAAAAAGGTATGGATAAATTTAATGATATAATGAGAGATGATATTAAAGGGCTTCCTGAAAAAATGGTGCTGATTGAACTTGAAGATGCCCGTGCCTTTTTCAACCTCCGCAATCTTGCCGAATTTCAAGGCTCCAGCATCCGAGACTCCGAATCCGTGCTGGCAAAGTGGGTTTATGAGCAGTATACACTGCATTCATCCGAGCATGATTTGAAAGATTTAAATTTAAAAAAGAAAAGATTTTACAACGATATCAAGTTATTGATGAAAACAAAAAGTGGTACTAGAAATTCATATATAGCCACATGGAACCGAATAGAAGGCATCATCAAGGCCTTCGGCATAAAAGGTGAAACCATAACAATTAAAATAAGTAAGAAGAAATCAATTGAATACTTCGTTCCCACTTTAGATGAGAACGGCAACATTCAATTTGACTCCCGACTCGACCGGTGGTATGCCCAGATAGAAAATCCCGTGAGCATCTTCAATTCAAATTCGCAGTTGTTGATGCTTCAGCAGTGCTTTGCATACTTTTTGAAGTACAAAAACGAGATGCGCTTGTACTACGAAGAGTATGCGGATGAAAGTGCCATGAACAATTGTGATGCATATTTGGATGCGATTGAGGGATTTGTCGGATAAAAAATAAGTTCGCCGAAGAGAAGGTTAATTTTTTAATATTGTTTTTTTAATATTTGTTAGGTAAAAAAATAAAACTAAATGAAAAAAAAGTGGATGAGATGCAATGCAGGGCGAAAATCCGAAATATGTGAGATACAGTCAAATTTATAACGATAAATTAGAATTGATATTGGTAAGGCAGGATTTTGATGTTAAAAAATGGAAAGATATAGATAAAGTGTATAAACTTCATGTTGGTTATTGTAATTTTCCCAATAATGAAGCAGATTTTTCCACCTTCACCAACTGCCGAGAAATTGAAATATCTGGAGAAAATCAGCTGCGGGTGGTTAAATGGCCTCCGAAAATAGAATATATTCGTATTTCTAGATTTTCGAATATTAAAATCCCCCTAAAGTGCGACCAATATCAATATTTGCGGAAATTCAGAACTCTAACTGCCGTTTTAGACGATTACAACATAGATTTTGCCCACTGCTATCGACTGCGGGAAATTTCAATTGTTGAAGATTTTTATAATGAGTGTTATGAAAATATGTTCGATGGTGAAAAAATAACGCTGCCGCCCAAAAATGATGGAAAACACCGTATGAAGCAGGTTCCCATCAATTAGGCATTCAGCATTTCATTAGAAAAATTGGAATTATGGAGTTTGCGCGAAGTAAAGGAAATTCCGATTGAATTTACCCATAATCCTGAATTATGGATTAACATTTCAAATCTTCCTCACATCCCCCATATTTCCTTTCTACCGATTGAGTTCTGGGACTGCACACAGTTTGAAAACAGCGAAGCATTCATGTATGATTTTGATTCGTTCATCCATCCCCGAAAGCAGGAGAATATCGAGCGTTATAAGGAGTGGGAGAAGCTATTTTTTGAAGAATACGGGTTTGAAACCACATGGACCGCAGAGCGGATTAAATTTATGGATTACGCTTTAATTGCTGCGGAGCAAATTCCAGAAAAAGAACTGCGAGAGGAATATATAAGGTGGGCAAAAAAACTTTCGGCCTAAGTTTAAATTAAAAAGCGGTTATGAATTGATAATATAAAGATTTTAAATAAATTTCGAGTGGTTTGTGGCTTAACTATATAAGGGGGGAATTTACGATTAAAGTAAGCAAATTTTCTCACCACAGGCACTTTTGACTTGATATAATATGCCCGTTTAAATTAATTTCGAGTAATTTCATTCGAAATGCTTGCAAGAAATTCCTATCTATCAGGGGGAGTAGACCAATCATTAAACCATATCAGTACCAAGAGTATGATGAAGAACCATGCTGTGGTAATCCTCATATAATCTTGAATCGTGAGAGCCAGTATGTCTGTATGAACTGTGGGATGGTAATTGCACCCAATCTTATTAATGCTGAAAGACGCGCTTATAATGCGGATGAAATTAGTTCAAGAAGAAGAACCGAACCACTATGGAGATGTTTTGGTAATAGAACTGTAATTGGTCAATATAACACAGATTCTAGAGGTCGACATCTCCATCCAGAAAAAAGAGCATTATTCTCTCGGTTGAACAAAATTCAAGGGTCGTTGATTAATTCTTTAGAGCGAAACTATTGGGAAGCTAAACCGAAATTACACCACATTGCTACACGCTTAGATATTCCCGACTTTATTCAAGAGACCGCTTGGAATATTTACAAATTATCTGCAAAGAAAAAACTAACAATGGGAAGAAGTATTGAGGCATTTATTGGAGCGTCAATGTACGCAGCAATAAGAGTACATGAATACCCGCGTTTGATGGAAGAAGTGGTTGAATGTTCAATTTTACCTCTACGCACAATTCATAAAGCTTTAGCACTTATTGTGAGAAGAGTCTTACCTGATTTAGGCCTTAGATATAGTCCTATTTCCAGTAATAGATTAATCTATCGCTTTGGTAATGAATTACATTTATCGATGCCAATTCAGCAGAAAGCAACTCGATTACTTTTTATTGCTAAACGATCAGGAATGTCGCGTATTGGAAAAGATCCAAAAGGAATTGCGGCTGCGGTTCTTTATTTAGCCGCAAAAGATACTGAAGAAAAACGAACACAGAGGAATATTGCCTCAATTGCAAGAATAACGGAAGTAACTTTGAGAACAAGAGCCAAACAAATTTGGAAGTATACGACTAGATTTGCTCGGATTTCTGCACAAATAATACCCAACTAACAAATCAAATTAATGGATGAAAATTTTTTTGTAAATTGGATAAAAAAATATTATTTTACTTTTTTTTCTATTATTGTACATTTTTAGGATGTCTCTTCTTTTTACTAATAGAGAAAAATACTTCATAACTTGAAAATCATGGAAGATCGACATAACATGCTGAAATAAAACCTAAAAATTGTTAAAATATTTTATTATGGAATCTGTTCAAGTTATAAAGCATCCTATAATTCGGAGATCCTATAGACCTATGATTCGATTAGACACACGATTAATTAGCAAACATAAGTTTTCCCAAGTAATTCGTTGCCTTGCAGTGGGAACGGCTAAAGAAATGCCAATAATTGCAGTAGGATCCCAAGATAAATATTTATATCTACTAAATGAAAATTTGAAAGAACTTCAAAAAATAAAATTTGATAAATGGGTGCGATGCGTTGCTTTAGGAGATTTACTTGGAGATGGATGTGATGAATTAGTTGTAGGTGGAGGAGACAAATCTCTCCACATTTACAAATTTTTGGATTCAGATGGGAAATTTCATGAATTATATTCTTATGAATTCGATCATTTTGTCAATACATGCGAAATTGCAGATATTACTGGAGATGGAGAATTAGAAATTATTGTGGGTTCATGGGATCAGACAATTCATGCATTAAAACTTTTTCCAGAACGTTTATCAATATTATGGGTCAGAAAATTAGAAAAACGAGTAAACATAATTAAAGTAGCAGATATTAATAAAGATGGCAAAAATGAAATCTTAGTTTTGTTCAAAGAAGGGAGTTTAGGAGTCTTCTCTTTTGATATATGCAAACCTTTATGGCTCTTTAAGACAAATAAGGAATTACTTACAGTTGATGTTGGCCCGCTTGATGAGAAAGGAATAAATTATATTGTTACTGGAGGAAATGGTAAGGTTTTGTATATTATAGATCCTAATGGAAATCTAATTCATAAAGAAGAGTTTAAAGACAGGATAACTGCATTAATCCTTGGTGATATTGATGGAGATGAAAATAATGATATGATTTTAGGTGAAGGCGATATAGCACTTAAAGCATTTAAGTTTTCGGGAAAATCTCCTGCCTTCTTTGAGATGAAATGGAACTACAGAATCCATCATACATTGAATTGCTTATTATTAAATGATTTTAACAAAGATCAAAAAAGAGAACTGATTTTTGGAGGATATAATAAAACTATTACCGCAATTCAAGATACTGAATACGGAATGGTCGAACCAATATACAAAAAGAATTTTCTTTCAGAAAACGAATCTATAAAAGCGGACGAATCAGAAAATGAGCCAAATCAAATAAAATAGGCATAATTTAGTTGAAAAAAAACACATGTGGAAAAAAATGATTTAAATTTTAGTAGAGATTTTTTACTTTCTTCTTTTCCTTCTAATTATCACAATTAAAGCTAAAAATCCAATTAATAAGGCGAAAATACCCACACTAACAGAAATAAAGAAATAATCAGGCTCAATTACGCCAAATTCCAAAAGTGCCAAGGGTTTATTTGTTGATATTGATGAAAAATATGGATAGGCTTTTGCCATCAAATTTGAAAAAGATTCCCAATGATCAAAGCGATCTAATGCACCATAAATGCTGATTCCAATCCAATCAATGTAATCATCTCCAGGATAATACACACTCATGTTTGTACAAGGATCATCAACTTCAAAATAATCATCAACATGAAAGACCCATGTAATATCAGTGGCGTTTTCTTCCCGAAATAAGTCAATAATATGCCGATAAGCAGCTTTGAAAAGTTCTGGTCCAGTATTGCAGCCACCATTCCATTTAGCATTCCATGCAAACCAGTCTCCATTAACTTCAGTGCCAAATTCAATAATTAGTGGATTTTCTATAGATTTTGCATCATTAGCCCAAACTCTCAGATCACTATCATACATTCCATCAACGATTTTCTGCAAAGAATACACAGGATCAGGAGTTGGACGATCATAAGAACTAATTGGAAACATACGAATAAAGGGGATAATACCTAAATTATGAATAACATCCACTGCTTCGGCTGGAAACTCAATATGTTCCATCCATGGGTTAGTAAAATATGCCCATACTATTTTTTTTCCTACTAATTCTTGGAAATCAGTGATGGCATTTGCGGTAATACTATCTTCTGAATCATTGAAATCAGGATATGCGCTATGATAAATCCCTTCAGAATTTGGAATTAGTTTTACTCCGTTTGATGTATTTTCCCACTTTGCTTCAGTGCCAAATTTTTCATCAGAAATTCCAATTTTATAAGCAGTAGTGGCTTCAATAGATGAATCAAGTCGGACTTTAGATTCCCCAACCAACCCCCCATTATCCCAATTTTCATGCCAATAACTAATTGCTTTTATCCGATTATAACTTTGATTATTAAGTGTGTTAAATGCATCTTCAATCCAAAGTGCTTTTTTATTTTTAAAATCTCTATCTTCTTCACTAGAAGCACCAAAATTAAAACTTTGATTTATTACGAATCCTGAAAGAAGAAATATCAGCAATATTTTTGAGATTGTTGTTGTTTTCATCTTTAATTTCTCTTATTTATAGTTGTTTAATAATTTATAAGGGAGCAATTATATCAGTGCCGAATTTTATTAAGATTGAAGACCTTTCAACATAATTTTTTTTTGAACGAGTGTGATCAGTAAATAATTGCCATATATTAAAGATTAGTTAAATTTATGAATAAAAATAAAAAATAAAAAATAATTTCTGTTGAAAATACGGAAATTTGTTTAAAGAGAAAATTGGGCTTCGCTGGCTTTGTAATCTTCACCAGTTCCAGTAATTTTATATCGAATTTCTACGGTATCACCAGCAGCAATTTCTTCAATTACCCAAACCAACATATCTTTCTTTTCTAAACTTTTCACTTCAGCGGGTTCTTCACTATAATCTCCATATTCAAAATTATCCGGAACAACATCACGCAATTCGATATTAGTTAAAACATTTTCACCGGTATTAGTTAAGCGTAATACAATTTCGTATTCACCTTCACTGGCCAAAGCAGAGATACGCTTGCCTTTGCGAATCTTTTTCCGTTCGTGAACTACTGGAATTGTAATAGCTTCAGGAATAATTTCAATTTGAGCTCCTGCAGGATATGTATTACCTAAATACCTCACATTAGAAACGAATTCGGTATCACGTGGAGGTTTATCAGCGATAATTGTATATTTCGCTTTTATTATCATTCCAGGTAAGAACATTCCAAAAGCGCTATCCCGTAATTCGGTTAAGGAGATTTTTACCAAGTGTTCTGAATCAGAAGTTTCTGTAGCAGGTTCTATTTCTATAAAGGATGGATCAACAGTGATTTGTTCACCTAAATCTTCCCAATCAATTTCTTCTTCTTCATCTAATCCCTCGTGATTGTAATCTTCAGGAGGTCTAACAATAAAAAGTTCAATTTCTTCTGGTTTTGGAGGAATATACCCACTTTGGATGCGGTCTTCAATTAATAATTCATTTAAATCGGCACCACCGGTATTCTTTACTTGATGAAGAACTTCAAATGTATTTTGCTGGAATGACGCAATAGAACTTATCGAATAACTTAATTTTCCATCCATCATTGCAACAGCTAATTCAAGATCATCAATAGTTATAGAACCCATGGTAGATATTTTATGATCGCTAACGAGGAAAAATTCAACCGTTTTATAGAACTTTGGTTCTTCTCCATTTTCAGTTTCTGTTTCCCATTCTACAGATTCCCATCGCGCACCAGAAGCAATTGGAGGAATTTCCCCAGGATCAATATCAAGCACTTTTTCATTATTTGCAACATTTACAATGTCTAAATTCACTAATTGCATCTGAAAATCAGATTCGTTTTCAAAAATAACTCTACAATCGTATTTATCAGGATTTGAATCTTGTTGAAAAATTTCCATACCAACGAAGTTATCACTGTATGCATCAAATTTATCAATTTGTATACCAGTTAAGGCTTTTGTGGCAAAATATTCAACAAAGACCTTTCCTGTATTTATTTTTTCTTCAGCAGAATGAACTTCAATTGACATATTTAATTTCAAACTTACTTCAGAACCAGCTTTAATACTGTCTATTGTCCAAACCACAAAATTATCAATATCTGTTTCTGCTTGACCATGTGAAGTTTCTACAATGTCAATATTCATATATCCTTCTGGAATCTCTTTTTTAATTTTAATATCGTTTAAATCATAATCAGTAGTATTTTTAGCCGTTATCTTAAAGAGAATTCTGTTTGCATCACCTGGTGCTAAAGAATAGGTTTCTACAGATTCGTCATTTTGGGTTGAAATAAATTCAGTAATTTTCAACGCCGGTTCTTCAAATTCTTCGATTTCATATTCAATTTCATATTCTTTTCCTGGTTCCAAACTTTTTATCGAAACAGTTTCATCAATTGAAGCAGATTTCTCTTTTTTAAAGGAAACATCAATATCCCAAATCTTATTTATCGAAGACGGATTAATTACTTTGAACAATCCGCTTGTTTTCCGATCTTCTTCAATATCTGTTTCACCATTAAATTCAAAATGAGTCTCAACTTTTTCAATGATTTCTAAGGGAACTAACTCTCCTACAGCACCTTTTGGTCCTAAAATAATCTCTCCTTCTTTATTTCCTGTTGCTTTATCATGAGTATAGATTTTTCCAGTTCCAGAATCTTTTTGATATTCAATTTCTCGTTTTCCGCCTTCAGATTTCATTTTTTCTGCCTCAGCACGTTCCATTTCTTCACTTGCATCAAAACCCATTCTAGTTCCAGATCCCATTTGTTCAGAACTTGATTGAACTTGCTCAAAGAATTTCATTAGCGGATTGTAATCTTTCTTTCCTATTTTTACATCTTTTCCACTTTTCTTAATTGCATCTTCAATCACCTTTTTTGGTAAATTTGAGGATGCAAGATTCCCAAACATTGCAAAAAATTGATCTGAAGTAACTGAAAAATCACATTTTAATATTTTTTTATCCAGAACAACTTTTCCTACATTTTTTATATTGTATTTATCTGCCATGGTTATTTCTCCATTGAAAAATTAACTTTGCATTGGTTAATAATTGTGTCGTGGTATTAAATAAAAATTTCCTTTCAAAACGGAACATTTTCGTTGATTTTAATTTTAAATTAGATGTAATCAGACTCAAAATAATTACTTTTATAATACATGCAAAATGCTTTTATTCATGTGAGCTACCTTGAATTATTCACTGTAACTTTCTTATTAGGATTAGGAGGGGCAATTTCTCCAGGTGCTCTACTAACTTATACAATTTTTTGCGCTATTAAGGAAAAAAAACAAGCATTTTCAGTTGGAATCAAAATAAGTTTAGGACACGCATCAATAGAAATATTTCTCATTCTTCTTCTTTTAGTGGGTTTTGTCAACTGGATGGATAATAGAATAATTCTTATTGTAATAGGAATTTTTGGAGGAATACTATTAATTTGCTTTGGAATGATAATTTTAGCAAATATAATTAATAATAAAGTAGATACCACCTTTTTAGAATCAAATACATCTATTGAGAACAAGGACTTTCAAAATAATAAGGATTCCAAACCCTATCTTGCATCAATGGGCTTTTTGATGAGTAATCCTTATTGGTGGTTATGGTGGATAACTATAGGTGTTAGTATTATGGTAGATAATGGTGTGATCTGGGGGAATTGGATATCTTTGATTATTTTTATTTTTGCAAAAGAACTAGGCGCTATTCTTTGGTATATAGGAATTGCAACCGCAGTTGGATTTGCTCATAAATTAATGAAAAAAAATGTATATTTGGCAATTTTAGGAATCTGTGGTTTATTTATGGTCATATACGGCTTCTATTTAGGCATTTCTCCTTTTTTCAATCTATAATCTTGAACCTTAATTGGTGTTGATAAGTGTTAATAAGTTTTTTTTCCATATTTTTTATATAAGCTTTTTAATACTCTTTATAATAATCGAATCACAATATTTCGATAAATTCTTATAATGAGCAAACTCTACTTTATTTGAAATACATGTCCGAGAGTAGCATAATCAAAATTAATCATCTGACTAAAAAATTTGGAGATTTCACCGCAGTTAATGATATTTCCTTCAATGTATATCAAGGTGAAATTTTAGGAATCCTTGGCCCAAATGGAGCGGGAAAAACAACAACAATCAGGATGATCACCGGCGTTTTTCATGTGAATAAATCAAATTGTATAAAAGTGAATGGCATAGATATTTTAGAATCACCGGAGTATAAATCCCATTTTGGAATTGTTCCTGAAGTAAGTAATGCTTATCTTGACTTTACAGTGTGGCAAAATCTTAATTTTTCAGGTTTACTTTATGGAATGAGCAAATCAGAAATAGAAAAACAGGGTACACGGCTGCTTAAACTTTATGGCCTTGAAGAAAAAAGAAATGCAATAACAAAATCTCTCTCGAAAGGATTGAAGCAACGCCTTAACTTTTGTATGGCGTTAATTCATGATCCAAATGTTTTAATACTAGATGAGCCAACAACTGGTTTAGATCCACTCTCTGTTCGTCTACTAAGAAGCCAAATTTTAGAACTTCAAAAAGAAGGAAAAACAATATTAATTACCACTCATGATTTACGTGAAGCTGAAAAAGTTTGCAATAGAATATTAATTCTTTATCGTGGAAAAATAATTGCTGATGAAACACCTGAAAATCTAAGAAGGAAATTCAAATCAGAAACAGTAATTACTTTGGAATTTGATCCCAAACCTAATAATTGGGAATATATACTAAAAGAATTACGTGATAAATTTAGAGCAGAGCAGAAAAATGGAATAATTCATATCATAAGCGAAAATGTTCTTCAAGATATGGCATCGTTGTATGATTTTGTTCAAAATAAGAATCTAAACTTGGAAAAAATCAAAGTAATTGAACCAACTTTGGAAGATGCATTTATAGATCTCATCCAAAATCAACAAAAATCTGAAAAATTATAATAAGTCAAAGAAAATCGGAGGATTACTGAAATTGAATTCAAAAATATTAACTAAAACATCATTAAAAACAAAAAAATCGATTATTTCACCTCAACATATTCGAATTAAACGAATTTTAGCATTAACCCAGAAAAATATAACACTTTACATTAAAAAAGGACCAGTAATTGTATTTGGCTTACTTTTCCCCTTTTTTATTGCACTTTCGTGGATTATAGGTCGAAATCTATCAGTATATCAAGTATTTGTGGGAATACTCTCAATGACATCATTCTTCACGGCTACAGCTATCAGCCCTGTTGTAATTCCAATCGAAACCAGAGAGAAATCTTTGGAACGAATCCTTTCATCTCCTTTGAGAATCTCTGATATAATTTTAGGAATCATTATTGGTTCAAGTATATATGCATTTTTAGTTTCAATGTTTGTATTTGTTGTATTTCTACCATTTCTTCCAGCAGGAACAATTACCTTTATCGAATCACTTGAAGTTATACTTGGAATCTTTCTGATGAGTATTTTGGGTTCTGTTATGGGGGTTTTAGTCTCAGCATTACCAACTGACATGACCTCAAATGTCATGGTCCTCATGAATTTAATCAAGTTTCCATTGCTTTTTATTAGTGGTATCTTCTTTTCAATCTCAAATATGACCCCAGTAGGCAGAATATTTGTTCATTTTTCCCCAATTACCTATATTGTGGACATTTTATGGAACATAACCACATCTCAAAATGTTTTTTCAATATGGTTCGATCTTGGTATGCTACTGGTTTGGATTATTGTTCTATATTTTGTTACTCAAAAAATCCATCAAATAACTTTACAAAAACGAATTTCACTTGGGGGAAAACGCCCAGCAAGAGATTAAATATAGAACCGATCCACATCTATACATTAACAATAAGAGGAATATTCTTAAAAAAATGGAACATCAACAGAAGAAAAATGCACACAATCCCTTTTCTGACCAAAAAATTGCTGAAAACTATGAATCATTTTATTTAACTACTGTTGGGCATATCTATGATCGTTTGGAAAAAGAAGCAGTAATATCTCTTTTAAAACAATATTCCAGTGATTCAACGCAATCTTTACTTGAAATTGGATGTGGAACAGGGCATTGGACCACTTTTTTTCATAGTTTGGGTTATCAATCTTTTGGAATAGATAGTTCTGAAGCCATGCTTCAAATCGCGCGAAAAAATAGCCATGAAGAAATTTTATATATGAAGGCAAATGCAGAGAATTTTTCTATTAATCCGCCATTTCCTCCAGAATTTGATATAATCGCTTTTATTACTTCATTAGAATTTATGAATTCCCCATTTAAGATAATTAAACATACACTCGGATATTTAAGAAAAAACGGTCTGCTATTATTTGGATTATTGAATGCGGATTCATATCTTGGGCGTCAGAGAAAAAAAGAGCCTTCAATTTATACAAATGCTCATTTTTTTACAGAAAGCGAACTTATTACAATTAAAGAAGCACTAGAATCTTATCTTGGAATAACAATTGATGAATTTAAAATTCAACACTGTGCATTTGCGAAACCTTCTGAAATCAAAGAAGGAAAAGCAGATCAAATTGAAAAGGAAAGAAAGAAAATGAATCATAAAAATGGTAATTTTATTACTGCGATTTTTAAAATATAGTATTAAGGATGGTGGAAAAATATGAATATAAACGCAGAATTTGCATTTTATCCATTGGGATTGGAAAATTTTAAAGAAATCGTAAATCAAGTTATTGGAGATTTATCAAACAATAATCTGCAAATTATATATACCACTGTTTCTACAATTCTTTATGGAGAAAGTGAAAAGATAATAGAAATAATCAAAAAAATCATCAATGTATATTTTAATAAATACCAGGCAGTACTTGAAGTAAAATTCTCCAATGCTTGCCCAAAACCAAAATTTTCATCTTCTTAATCACTTCTATTCACTGAAAGAAGTAAATACCACGTAAATAGAGAAGAAAGAAAATAGAAAAATATATATTAAAAAAATTTCAAAATTAATTTCAAAAAATGTCTAAATTCAGTTATTTTGTAATTCTTCTGGAAGAATTATGCTTTTACCTTTATTATCTTTTAATGCATGAAGCTGAGAACGAATACGTTCCAATTCATTCCAGAATTCATCAGGCATTTCTGGTTCATCCTTAAACAAGGCTTCCATACGATCATATTTTGCCAAATAGCGATCAATTTTCAAGGAAAATTGTGCGTTGTATTCTTCTTTGCTGTAAATTCTTCCATCGAATACAGCAGCAAATAAGGAACGCAAATCGTCATATTTAGGAATAACACCTATTGGTGTTTCAATACCATCATAATCTCCATGAACTCGCCCCTCAGCCCAGAGCAACCATACTTTCTTATCTAATTTGGTGTTAAGATATTTTCCATCTGCATCCTTTAAGAAATAGTTTGTAGAAAAGACTTTAGGGCATTTTTTCAGTTTTTTCCCAAATTTCAAATGATTTTTAAAATATTTTCCTAATGGAACGATAATAAAATCCATATTTGCCATTGGACTGGATTTTCGCACTCCTTCTTGTCCTAATGTAGCAGATGTTGTTTCAGATTCAATAGTTGCTCCAATAAACACACCATGCTCCCAATTCAGACTTTCAGCAATCGGGACTGTTGTATCCGAATCTCTTCCACCGTAAAGGATCCCTGATACCGGTGCACCTTCAGGATCATGTAATTTTTCATCAATATTTTCTAATTCATCAATTCTTACAGTAAACCTTGCATTTGGATGGGATATTGGAATTTCTTTTCCATTAGAATCTTTCATTCCCTTTTTCCATTTCCCTGCATGATTCCAACCTTCAGTAGGATATTCATCCACACCCATTCCAGTCCAATAAACTTTACCTTCATCAGTGGTTAGAACATTTGAGAAAATAACTTCTTTCGGAGTTGTAATTGCTTTATAGATAACCGGATCATCTTTAGGATTAACATCTTTAATAATTCCAAAAATACCTTGTTCAATGTTGACAGCCCGCATGTCTCCATCTTTTCCTTCTCGAATGTAAACAATATCATCCCCTACGATTGTAGCACCAGGAATCATTGCAGTACTTGTTTTACCACAAGCAGATGGATAAGCGCCGGTGAAATAGGTTTTCCTACTTCTATCTAATGGATAAAAAGCAGAAAGAAACATATGTTCTGCTAACCAATCAGAATGATTTGCTCGATAAATTGCCAAACGCAGAGCAAGTTTTTTGCAAGCTAAACTGTTTCCTGCATATTGGTTATTTACGGAAAATACGCGATATTCTAAAGGATCAATATATATTCTTCGTTTGTCAACGTTTTTTGTACAATTACGTTCATCCAATTCCCCAGCTGAATGCCAAAAATAAAAGAAATCATTTTTGTCTATTAAGTGCTGTCGAAATTGTTCATATCCTGGACGATAGAGCAAATCTTCAGAATGTCCAACATAAAAGCTGTCTGTGATTTGGAGAGTCGGAATAGCAAACCGCGAATGAGTGGGTCCAAGACAGAAAAATCGTACAACCATGACCTTATTTCGCATAGCACCATCCATTATTGACAATATTTCTTTAAGCCCTTGTTCCCGTTCAATCACATTTAACCCTCGACTTAATGTCTCCCCTTTAGGTAAGAGTGTAGCAGTATGCGCTTTATCACGGGCTTGATCATGGTAACCATCATAATGTATGGTGTGTCCATCAATTTTTAATCGTTTTTCTTCTTGGTAGTCAATAGCTAATTGACGAAAACGTTGAATCTCTTCAAGACTATCAGTGAAGACCATCACTTTTGCAGGTTTCATTAATTCAATTGCATCTTTAACAACTTTTTCAACCTTTGGATTATTAAGTGCTGCAAGTTTAGCTTGATCCTCAGGACTTATTTCATATTCATGCATTATTTTTTCCTCATTCACGGTAATCAGGTTATTTTTTTTTAAATCTTAACTTCACTTGATAAATAAGTATTAGGAAAAAAGAGCGCGAAAGTTAAAAATGTTTTTCAAAATCATATTTTTTAATGCATTTTTTCCAACTAAAGAGCATGTTTTGAATGAGATCTAACCACAACCATGGGTTATAAGTGGGAGAAATCTTTTAATGGAAAATCAAATTCCTTTTTTTTAAAAAAAAAGATCTCTTTAGGTAAGAAATCTTTAACATAGCTGTTCTAAAAATTTATAAAGTTCCGGCTTTTTTACTATTATATTGCAGAAGCATCAATTTTTTGTAATACATATTCGTATAAAGGAATCTTCTTTCTATTTATAAAAAAAAGTAAAAAGAATTGTTTAGGAGTAAATGTGAGTGTTAGAAAATATCTTTTTAATATCATTTGAACTTAAAGATGGTAATCTCCATCCAAATCTTTCATCAACTTCTGCATCCATACAAAAAAAAAAGACATACATTGCATATCCTGATGATGTTATATTAAATTCTTCGCATAATTTCATGCAGCTAATAAAATTGAATCAAGAAAGAGTTCTTCTTCAACATTACGAAAAAAAATATTTTAATGATGATTTTCTTTATTCAAACATTAAAGCAATTAATATTCAAGACTTGAACATTCTTCTTGTACCTTTACCATATAGGCACGTATTAGGCATTGTTTTTGATAAAGAAACAAACCCCTACGATTACAGAAACGAAATTGTTCGACTTTTGCTTGATTATGCACTCGAAAAGTATTTTTCTAAACCAAATAGTAATTATAAAGAAACTCTTTTACTGACATTATTTGTAGATCTTAGAAATTATGCTAATGAATCTCATCTTTTTAACAATAATCTGAATAAAATTAATTATTTTCGAAATAAACCATACATTAAGCTTTTTGTATTTGGAATTGATTATGCAGGAAAAAGTTCTTTAATGCGTTTACTCTCTACAGGAAAATTTGATGAAAACTTCTTTATTCCTACTAAAAAATTTCGTATTACTAATGTTTCATTAGAAAATGGTATAAATCTTACATGTTGGGATATGCCAGGACAAATTATTTATAGAGAAGATTGGTTAAGAGGAGCACAAGCAAGCAATCTCCTTGTTTTTGTGATTGATGTCGCAGACAGAAATCGATATGCAGAAGCTAAAGCCGCTTTTTGGAAAATGATCAATCTTTTTGATTTACAATATCTTCCATTAATTTTTTTAATCAATAAGATAGATTTACTAGAGAAACCAATAAATAAAGAACAAATAGAACAATATTTTGAACTTTCAAAATGTACTGGCAGAGAAATTACAACAATTTGTACAAGTTTACCTACTCAAGAGGGAATCGATAAACTGAAGGACGAAATTTCCCGTATTGCTTCTCATCTATTGATGGTAAATGGAATTATTGGACCCTCTTCAATGGTTAGGTGAATACACTTCCTTTTGTTCAGACAATAGCACTTTATTTTTAAAATAAGCAATTTTTAATAATTAATAATATTGATAAAAATAGATAAGATATGAATAATTATTCATAATCTTAGATTTTGAGAAGTGAAATTTATCATGTGGAAAATAGCAAAAGAATACTGTATGGGGTGCGCGGTTTGTACCATGCAATGTTCAGGCATCCAAATGGTGGATGGATATGCAGAAATAGTAGATCAATCAGCTACTTGTTTGGAGCGGGCAGCTCAAGTCTGCCCTAGACAAATAATTCAAAAAGTTTAAGAAAAAGTAATTAAAAAATCATAAAGTAACATTCATATTAGATTATAGCCATTTTTTTTATTCCTTTTTTGATTCAGATTTATTAGAGCCATTGAATCCAGAATTTTTTTTATTTATCTCATCTTTTTCAAGTTGACTCTTATTGGTTCTACCATTTTCAGATTTACTCTTATTTGATTCATCTTTCTCATTATCAATTTTTTCAGTTTCTTTCTCTTTAGATTCAACTTTTTTTGCTGGAGGAGGAGAATGTTTTGAAACAATAACCTTTGCGGGTTGAATTACTTGATCTTTTATCTTATAACCTTTTTGAATTACATTGATCACTGTATCTTCGGGTAAATCATCATTAATCACTTTCATCATTACTTCATGATAATTAAAATCAAATGGAATGCCTGTTTTATCAATAGGTTCTACATGATAAGATTTGAAGATCCGTTTAAGCATATCATATAACTTTTGAAAACCATGCATAAAATTATCCATTTGATTGCTTGGTGAAATATTTCCATTCGATTTTTGTTTTTGAGCAGTTTCAAAAGCTTTTTCAAAAGCATCGATTAAGGGAGTAAAAGCAGTAATAGTTTTAACTTTTGTTTTAAGTTGTACCACATCTTGTTGCTTAATATAGTGTTTACGTGTATTTTCAAGTTCAGCTTGCAGATAACGGTATTTTGATAATTGATTCTGGATTTGTTGATCCTTTTTTTTTAATTGCTTCTTCAATTTTTCGATTTCTTCTTTTAATTTGTCAATTTCTGATTTAGGTTTACTTTTTTGCTTTGAATAATTACTATTACCTGCATTTGGTTTTGCCTTTTTTTCGATATTTGATTCTGATTCGGATTGTAGTTTTGATTCAGATGTTGATTCGACTTGAGAATCAATTTCTAATTTAGATTTTGATTCAGTTTTTGAATTTGGTACTTGCTTGG
The DNA here is from genome assembly GCA_021498095.1 of Candidatus Harpocratesius repetitus. Classification (GTDB taxonomy): domain Archaea; phylum Asgardarchaeota; class Lokiarchaeia; order Sigyniarchaeales; family Promethearchaeaceae; genus Harpocratesius; species Harpocratesius repetitus. Next base: position 4,024,103 of record JAIZWK010000001.1, read on the forward strand.
AAATTACTCCAGGTTTAGAATCAGAATTAGAAATATTTTTTGTTTCTAATGTTTTATTTGAATCTTGCTTATCGGAAGGTATATGTCCTTCTTTTTTTATTTTTTCTTGTGAATTTGTATTTGGATGCGATTCACTTGTCATTTTAGTGTCTCCTTCGAATTCTGCATATTCTTTGTTCTTTCTATCAATTTTCTATTTGAATCATGTATAAGGTATTTTTAGAGATTTTTATATTCCTTGTATTATATCAATGTTCCGTGCTATTTAAATTTCAAATTGATTTACTTAGCGCTTTCTTACTCGGATACGGCGTTTTCTTTGTAATCTAAGTGATTTTCTAAATGTAATTTCCAAAATATTGTCATCAGCATGAAATTGTGCGCGACCAGATTTAGGACTGATACTTGTATTTAATTTTATTTTTCGATGATAATCCCCTGAACTTACTTCTAATTCATAAGGTGTCGCCTTAAGATCAATTTGATCACCACTTTCATGTTCTGGAATTTCTAAAATCACTTTAAGATGTAAATCATCTTCATAAAAATCGAGAAATTGCTTAATTTGTCTTCGTTTGATTTCTTTTTGTTTTTCAACAAAATGAGCTAAAGCATTATGAAATTCTTTTAATGTATTTTCATCATGATCTGAATCAAGTAATATAGGTTTACTTTTTATAGAATCCCATTTAAAACGAAAAGATTTACCGTTGAATGGATTTGTAAATTGGAAAATATAATCTTCACCATTTTCATCTCTTACAGGTTCAAAATAATAATCCCGAAAACGATCAACAACGTCCTCATCTGATAGAAGACGGTTTAGCTTTTTTGTAATGCGATGGGAAAGTTCTTTTTTTATTGATTTGATTTCTTCGGCGTTTTCACTCATTTTTTTCCAATCCATTCATTCTATTTCATCGAATTCTTAGCGAATGTGCATATTTCTAAGAACAAAAATATTTAAAAAAGGTTTCGATGAATTTTTATGTTTTTTCAAATTTTTTTTTGATTTTTTTACATTCTTTATGATTTTACTGGAATAATTATCTCTAATATCCCATTGCGAAATGATGCATGTGCATTATCAACTTCACATGGTTTAGGAAGATTGACTGTTTTTCTTTGATTTCCTTTAGTTATCTCCAATTCGGTGGAAGAAATTGCAAAAAGATCCACTTCATCTTTTCGAATACAAGGAATTTCAGCTACAACAGTAATATGATCATTATCATCGAATATTTCGACAAACCATTCATTTTCTTCTTGTAAAGAGTTATTTTCATGTAAATCTATGTGATTATCATAATTTATTTCACTTAGCTCGCTTGGTTCTGGAAATGATGCAATGAAATGCATAAATACATGCCATAGATCAAAAGGTTCATCGTGTGAGTTAGCCATTTAATCACGTCCTAAAATTTGATTTTAAATAATGACTTACTAATAATAATTAGGTTTTCTTAATATATAAATGTTAACTAAATGTTGTCATAAATTTTATGGTTAAATTTGGAAATTTTATGATAAAATTCGGAATATTTTTAGCAGTAAAGTCCACTTATTTTCTTGATGCCCACAAAAAAAAAAATCGATGATCTTGATATTCAAATTTTGAAATATCTTCAAAATGATGCCCGTAGGAGTCTGAAAAAACTAGCTGACAAATTAAAGAAAAAAACAAGTACTATTTATCATCGATTACAACGATTAAAATCTAATGATGTAATTCTTGGATACTCTATTGTAATTAATCCAGAATATCTCAATATTCATAGAATTGGAATTCATAAGGTGAAAATGAAACCACTTAATATCAGCTCACTTGATGGGATGTTTCTTTCTAGTTTTGCAAATTTTATAAAGACAGAATTCCCTGAAGTCTTATTTATTGCTTTGTCAGAAGATTCTCAGGCAATTTATTTGATATCATTTCATTCTTCTGAAGCAGCACTTAATGAATTTCTGTCAAAACTTAAAGAAAACCCCTATATTTCAGATGTTGATTCTGAATACATTAGCAACATTGTTAAAGGGCAAAAGCTTTTTAACTTTAATGAAGAATGGATTAAAAAGGCAACCAGACGATATAAAAAGGATAAAAAGAAGAAAATTGAAGAAGAAGAATCTGAATTAATGGAAATTAACTTAGATGAAGAAGATGAAGAAGAATTTGGTATAGAGGCAGAAGAAGAAGCAATTAGTGACTTAATGGATGAAGATGAAAGCGAAAAAGATGAAGATTCGGATATTGAAATAAAATTTTAATTACAAGAAAAAGTAAATTTTAAAGAAAAAAAAGATAAGAATATATTATTGAATTAAATTTATGGAGGTGGCATTTCCTCTTCTATTTCGGATGGTAGTGGAATATCGAACAGTTTATCTTCATTTTACTCCGATTTTTGTTCGGATTTTTCTTTTCTTGTTTTATTATCTATGGTATTTTTCTATTTTTCCAACTAACATGCTTTTCTTAATTTAATTTTGCTGGATTTATCATTTCTAACAATGCTATAAAAAATATGTATTTGCGAAAATGTTTGATAAATGGGTTCTAACGGCGAGTTCATACTAATCGGTTTATTGAATTTTATTTTTTCTGCCTTTTTCTTTAGATAATTATATATATCTTTTAATTCCATATTTCTAATTTTTGGAGCGTTATATATGATACCTGATTTTACAGCATCCAAAACGGATTTTCGCTCTTCTTTAGATATTTCCCGCCAATTTAACCATTCTTGTGATCCAAAAGGGCGATAATTGCCGAATGATGTTTCCAAAACCTCCAGTAGTCCGTTGAAAAGATTATTTGGTAGGTATTCGATAAAAACATTTATTCAAAATATAGTAAAAAAAATGCACTAAAGTCCAATTGTAAATTTTTCAAAAAAAATGCATCTTTTATTCAGCCTCTATATCGAGTAAATCCATTGATTATTATTTTTTGGCAATCTTCAGGAAATTAAACACCAAAACAACCCGATCTATTCATAAATTCAAATAAAATAGGATTCTATGTTTTTATAGTGTGATAAAAAAACAAAATTTTGTCGTATTGTTCTCATTAAAGATATAAAGGAAATCCATTTTTTAACAAAACCCTTGGTCGGTAGAACTTGATTTCTTTTTTATAATATTCCTGCATTTCAGCGGTTGGCATTTTCGGAATCATCGATTCTACATAATTCAGAAATTGCACCCTTCCACGGTTACATGAACGTTCATATATTATGGGCGGACCGTCTTCATATTTTTTATAAAGTTCTTGATTTTCATAATATCGGGGATGAAATGTATTTTTGTAATTTTCTTGAAAATCTCCGTATCCGCTGATTTCTGTGCAATCCCAAAATGCTACGGGGAGGAAAGAGAGATTAGGAATGTTTGGACAATCTAAAATGTGAATGGAAAGAAATACATGATAAGATAATTCAATGGGTAATTCGGTTAACTCGGGCAAAGAATCAAGATCTAATTTTTCAAGCGGTATACAATAGGCCCAGTTTCGAGGAATTTGGAACGGAGGATATTTACCTTTATTTTTACCAGAAGTTCGAACATGACAATCAAGAAGCGTAATTTCTTTAAGATAAAAACACTGCGAAAAATCTATTTCCCAATCCTGCAAACTAAGTGTCCAAAATTCAATTTCTTTTAAATATCGATACTGAGACGCTTCCGTAGGAATACTGCGCAAATTGGGACATCTGGTCAAATCAATTTTAGCGATTTTCGGAGGCCAAGCCACAATTCGGTGAACATGGCATTCAATCAACTTAATTTTCCTGCAGTGAACAAATTTGGAAAAATCCACCGATTTTTGAATGAAATGGCATTCATAAAAACTGATACTACAAATTTTATCGATATTTGGGATCTTATTAATATCGATATTTTTTTCTTTATAATATCCTATTATGCTAATTCTATCCACATCTTGGCTCTGCGAAAAATCTATCTCCCAATTATCCAATTCGACTTCATAAACCTCGAATTTCTTCAATAACCGATACTGCGAAGGCTCGTTAGGAATAACATGCAAATTAGGACATCTCCGCAATTTAATTACTTCAATATTAGGGGGCCAAGCCGCGATCTCCTCAAGATCGCATTGTTCAATCCATATTTTTTTACATTTAACAAATTCGGAAAAATCCGCGGATTTTTGCAGAAAATGACATTTATTAAATTCTAATTCAAAATATTTATCCGCATATAGAAAATTTTGTAGGTCGATATTCTTTCTATTGTGAAAACTTGATATTTTGAAATTTTGATTCATGATTTACTAATCTCCTAATATTAAAAAAAATCTAACTTTTTTCAAAAAAGTTAAAAAATAAATTCGAGAAAAACTGATGGAACAAGACATACTTTAAAGGCGGCTAACAAAAGCGGTCACCTCGGCAATGTAGTTATCAAAATGGCTTAGAAAATCGTTATAGGCCGGATCTTCTTCGGCTTCCTGTCCGTAGTAGTAGCGTAACTCCTCTATATAAGTAAGGTAATAGCGGTATACCTGCTGGAGCATTTTCAACTTATTAGGGTCCTGGAACATGAGATGGGGTTGTTCAATTTGATCGTACCAATCTTTTATTTCACTATTGAATGCAATATGGCCTTCATCATCCAGATAGGGAACCCAATGTTTTACTTCTATTTTTTCACCATTTATATAAGAGTAAGAAACGGCTTGATCAGATTTTTCTCCCAAGACTCCAAATGATTTTACTATATTTTCAATGGTGGTTTGGGTATATCCGTAAAATCTGGCCCCGAAATCATTCTGCAATCTTACTTCCCGAAGCCATTCAGCCATCTCGGTGATGAGTTCTTTAATGGTCATTCCCCGCATTTCGGGTAGATTACGCAGCGCAAAAAAGGCTTCCGCATGGGGTTTCATGATGCAAACCAGTTGTTTATGAGCTTCTTCATTACCTGCAATCTCATCAATTTGTTTTTGAAATGCTTTAATAGCTTCAGTTCCCTCTGTAAAAATATTGATGATGGACAAGTCGTTTTGATGACTGGTCCACACCCTTAATGCTTTACGTTTCCAATATTTAAAATCATTTGGTTTTGCTCCATGTAATCCGACACCAAAAATGCCGGGATCACGCCAAGTAATTGAATCACCATCCCGCTTTACCAACCACAGCATGTTTTCCATAACTATCCAATCGATTTTATATCGAATAATATACGCTTTACCTTTCTCGCTTTCGGATTCTAACCATTCGTTTTTAATCGGATCCCACAAATCCATCATGAATTGCGGCTTGATAACAGCGTAAGGCGACATCTGACCTTTTACAAAGGTTCCCAGTTGAGCCATATCGAATGAACCATCATCACGCCTTAAACTCAGCATAACTTTAGTTATTTCAACTTCACCTGATGAGTCGAGACCTTCCAAGACCTGCTTTCCGCACTGGATAAATTTGGCTGCAAAATTATTTTTAGTAGCACCGATGATGATTTTCGGATCGGGCAAACTCGTTGGGGGCACATAGTAATGTTCATCTCCCACTTTCGTGGAAAGGTATTGCTCTTTTATTAGTTGTTGCTTTTCGCTTGAAGATAATTTATTTTCTAATAGATAATCAATGTCTTCATGAAAATCATCGATATTCTCATAAATCGAAGCCAATGACAACCACATCAGGTGAATCAATTCCCATTCAAATATATAGGACTGTCTATCTGTTTCTTTAAAATTTCCCAGATTTGTAATATAATCTATTCTACTTCCTCCTTTTTCCAATCTCGCAAAGAATAAACTGTGAACAGGAATATTCATTTTATTAAGAAATATGCTCAAAAATGTAAACACATTTTGTTGCATAACTGAAATTGGATGGTTTTTGTCAATAGTAGTGAGTGCTTCTATTTTAATAGATTTTCGGCGAGGTTTTTTACTTTGGAAATAACTAAATCATTATAAACCATTTTTTTTGCAATTCCTGTTTTGCCCGATAAATTATCCATCCAGCGTACATATTTATGGGTTTTATCCTTATCAAAAAGATCTTCCAAAATATAATTCAAGTCGATAACATCATTATATTCTTCATCAGTGAGCATCATGCTCAATTCTTGATAGCCACTGATTGAGTGCATTCGTTCAACTAACCAAGAAAGTCTATTATAAGAACAGTAATAATCAAAACTAATTTTCGGCTCTTCTTTGGGCAATTTTTCTTTTTCAGATTTTTAGATTTTTCAAGTATTCATTATATCTTTTTTTACATCAGGTCGGGAAAAATATTCGAAAGGATTAAACCGCTCTTCTTTTTTGGGTTGTGCATCTGCCATGATAATCAAATATTTGATAAGCTGTTACCTATTTAAGAATTGCACGATTTTGATTTGATAGATTATTGATCTCCACCCACCTTATAGGCAATCACCACCCGTGCCACCTTCCTCTGCTCAATTTGCTTCAGCAGCCGCCACAATCCTCGACGTATCGGATTCAAGCCTGAACCGTATTCTTTAATAATTTTTGCAGGTGATTCATCAGTAAAATGCTCTTTGTGATATTTTTTCAATCGTTCGACCTGTCTGTCAAGATTTCCATCTTTCTTTTGTTTGGCGGATGAGACTCTGGCATAAATATAGGTCGATTTTACAGTTTCTTCTGCTGGTTGGCACGGTAGATTAACCGATTCGGGCAGAAAATCCGCCAACTGTTCCCATGAATACCGTCGGTGATTTCCAAATGTCCTTTTAGGAACGAGGTATCCTTTTCTATCCCATCTGCGCAGAGTTGCGGGAGTAACTCCTAGAAGGCGTGAAGTTTCGGAGATGGTCAGCATAGAATTAAATTTGAGAAAGATCTATATAAATTCAATGATGGGTGATCAAGTTTGATCAAAAATTTTTTTGCTGTTGATTAGTTTTTATCGGATTGTCCCCCCCAGGTTCCCTTAATTCCTGAAGGTCACGAAAATACTAATTCCCGCGTGTGAATTCTAGGGAATTACATCTTGGACATTGATTAGGAGGGTAGTCTGCATCTGAAATTTCTCTCGTTTCAATCCGAATTTTGGATTTTAACGCTTTTCCCATATTCTAGTTAAGAAACTCAAGTGATATAAAGTTACCTAAAAAGGTCAAAATCCTTGCAGCTACTTGGAGAATGATCACATGAAGTGATCTTTAATGCTTAAAAGTAAAGAAATTGCCTTGTGAATTCAAGAAAAAAATGGAAGAAACATAGAATTATGTCGGAACGCCATTCTAATCATGTAAACGATCTATTATTATTTTATCATTGCCAAAAAAAGATAAGAATAAGAAAATTTCAATAATTCAGATTTATATTATTTAGATTCTTCGAGACGTCGCTTTATTAAAGCCTTTTGGACATTGCGCCAACGTTCACCATGGAGTGGAAAGATAATTAATAGTGAAATAACTAAAAGGATTCCTGCAATATTGGCAATACTCATTAATACTCTTAATCCTAATTGTAGATTGCCAATATTTTCTCCTTCTTGAACACCTAACACGTAATCACTCCATCCATAGCCAGATAACACAACCATAATAACTAAAACCACCAATATTGTGGAATATCGGTTTATTAGCGAATTTACGCCATAGAAACTGCCTTGGCGTCGTTTACCGGTTTTGACTTCATCTTCATCAATCACACGTCCAATTAGAATATCAACATAGTACATTGCCCCAGATAGACCAATACCCACAAATGCCATTGCCAAAATAGCCCAATCTTGACTATTGTTATTGAAAAACCAAAATGGAATTAGAGATAAAATCCAAATAGAATCACTAATGATAAAACCGATCCTCATATCAAATTTCTTTCCCATCCATTCCATCAAAGGAAAAGTGGCGGCAGCAACTAGTAAAGCAACAAGAAGCATGAGTGTAAGGGTAAAATCTCCTTTTTCAATTCCTAAAACCCAGATTCCATAAAGTGAAATTACAGCAGTTAAAAGTTTAAATACAAACCAATTAAGCATATTGGCAGTGATGAAAATAAGAAATGCTTTATTTTTCATAGTTTCCTTCAATGATTGCCACATTCCAGGCATTTCTTCTGGTTTTGTCATTTCAGCAGGATCTTCTTTCATACCTAAGTGGAAAAAGAGATAACCCATAACAAGAGTGATAATTGCAATTAATAATGCAACTTGACGATATTCTATCGGAATTCGTTCAGCGATATCTGGTGGAGTGTTTGTATCTGCTGCCATAGGATTAATTAAGAATGATGGTAAAGCAAAACCAATTAAAATACCAACAATTGTCATTGTGTTTTTAATTCTATTAGCGCGTCCTCGCTCTCGCTCAGATTTGAACATTTCTGGGAAAAGTGCAGTTTGATTAGCTGAAAACATAGTATAGAAAAGATCATAAAGACAGATAATAAGAACCATATAAGCAGTGTTCCATCCATCAGATTCAATAGGAATTGGCCAAAACCGAGGAGGAAAGAATATTAAGAAATTCATCAAAGCGAAAGGTATAAGACTTAAAAGCACCCAAAACCGTCGTCTGCCGAATTTTGACTGGGTTCTATCCGATAAAGCCCCAATAATTGGGTCATTAATACTATCCCATACTGCAAATAAAATATAGCTAGGTGCTAACCAAAAAAGATCAATCCCCACCACTGCATAATAGAAGGTAAACGCAGCAAATTGAAAGAATTGATGGGACATCTGGTCTGTCAGAGCACCAAAACCGAAAGTCATGGTAGTTGTTGTCGAATGAGTATATTCATTGAAATCGTTTTCGTAGGTGCTGAGATATTGCTCATTCGATGTGTTTTCTTTAGTGGTCATAATTAAATTTCTCCATATCATAAAAGAATTTGGGAAAGAAGAGACATTTTCAACAAAAATAGATCTAATTAATTAAATATCTCTCTTAGTAAATTTAAACTTGATCACCTCATTTTCACTAAAAAAAAAGGATGAAGCTGAAAAAAGAAAAGATTATAATTTACATATCTTTTAATAGAAATTCTAAAAATTCTTCAAATTCACTTACACTTATTGGAATTTTTCTATTTTGCCAACTTTTTTTAATTCGATTTGGGAATTGTTTTTTTACTTTTTGATAAAGAGTTGCGACTATTGGTACTCTCAAATTTGCTTTAGAAAGAATTTCAGGGGTTTGAAAAAGCCCACGTAATTTTCCATCAAAGAGAATTTCCCCTGCATGTAATACGATTACCCGTTTGAAAAATGCTGGAATTTGATCAACTTCATGACTAATCAAAAGTATGGTTTTTCCTTGAGAATGCAAATCAAACAAAATTTTAGTTAAGTCTTGCCGTGTTTTAGGATCTAAATTTGCAAATGGTTCATCAAACAAATAAATATCTGGGTCCATTGCATAAACTGCTGCGATAGCAACTTTTTTCTTTTCTCCCTGTGATAAATGAAAAACCTTTTTTTCCATAATAGATTGAATTCCAATTGCTTCAGCTGCTTTGAAAATCTGTTTTTCTAGTTTGATACCTCGAAATCCCAAATTCCAAGGACCAAATGCCAATTCTTCCTTTACTGTAGGTAAAAATAACTGATCATTTGAATTTTGGAATATTAACCCTATCTTTTTTCTAATTCTTTTTTCATTTTTATGATTTATTTCCAAACCTTCTGCTGTAATTGTTCCAGAGTGACCTGAAACTAAATGAAGTAGATTTAAAAACAACGTGGATTTACCTGAGCCATTTTCACCCAATAAAACAACTGCTTCACCTTTTTCAACACTAAAGGAAATTGATTTAAGAATAGGGAGATGAGGATGATAAGAAAAACTAACATCACTAAATGAGATTATTTCGGGCATAAATATCACCAAAAACTGCAGAATTTCGCAAAATTGTGCAGCAAATCACTGAATTGTACAAGAATTGCGATTGTAAAACCACTTCCAGTTAATAATAGATAAACCAGTGTACTTTTTGGGTTTATTGAAAATTCTAATAAGGGAAATTCACCATGATATCCTCGAGCAATCATAGCGCGGTGAATAGATGCACCTTGATGTATAGACTGAAGTAAAAGGTGGCCGAATAAATTTGAAAGATGAATAAAACGCGCCTTAAATGGAAGTTTCTGTAAATGGCGCGTTGCATCAGCTCGTAATAAGGTGACCAAATTATCAAAAAAGAAAAAGAAATATCGATACGTTAGAATTAAAAGTGAACTAACAATAGATGGAATCCGCATTTGGCGTAGGGCATGAATGATTTGTATGAAAGGAGTTGAACAAATAAGAAAGGAAATGATAATTATTGTAGTTAATATCCGTAAAAAGTAATTTACTGCTAATTGTAATCCTTCAATAGTAGTGGTTATAGTTAATGAACCAATAGAAAATCGCCACCATTCTGTTCCTGAAGTAAAAAATATAAGAGGAATAGCAATTAAAAATGGATAAATAATCCCTAAAACAAGCACAAATTTAAAAAATTGGCGGTTATTATTACGAAATCCTATATTAGAAAGAATAATTATAATAGAAAGCCCTAACCAAATACATGCTTTAGTGATTACATTATTAGTTAGAATAATAAAACCAATAGTAACAATTAATTTAATTACAGGAGATACAGCAAAAAAAAAAGAATTACGGGTATGATCAAGTTCATACGCCAAGTAATTCTGGAATTTTTGATTTATTTGATTAACTAGGGACATTTTTTTTTCAGCATTGAATATATGCATACAGCGATTATAAGGTATTTCGAACTTAATTTGTCATAACTTCATTCGAGGTAGATTCTGTTTGATTTTCACCAGTTATATGCTTAATTTTAACCAACTTGAAGATACCAAACATAACCGCTCCAACAATAATTGCTCCTATTAGCCCAATTAACCAAGTGTGTATATAAGTATTTTCACTAATTTTAAAGCTATAATCAGGAAAAGGAGCACTTTCATATTCTATGTTTGAATCTGGTTCATATTCTTCATTATTAGTCAGATCAAACATTACCCGCTCTAATCCATCAGGACCTGCTAAATATAATGGCATCCACAAAAAGGCGCCTAAAATGACCATTGACCCTCCAAAAAGCATTAAAGCAATTTTGTATTCTCGTTTCATTTTGTTCAATCAGCTCCAAATAGGGATTTTTTGAATGTTTGGGATATATTCAGGAGCATATTTTTTGAAAAACGCCACAACAAATGTTGTTATTAATGCTTCACCTAAACCAATTAAAGCATGATATCCCAACATAAATGGAACTGTAAGTGAAATTGGATAAGGAAATGAAGAAGAAATACCAATTTCAAGCCCACAGATCAAAGATGCAGTTAACAAAGAAAAGTACGCTCCAATAAACGCACCTATTAATAATCCTCTATCTTGATAAAGACCTTTTTTTACCACTTTTGATTGCAAAGAAGACTCAGAATTTTCAGAACTCTCAGGATGATCTTGAGGAATAGGTTTAACCATACGTTTTCGAATCACCCAATATAGGAGATATCCTGGCAATGTAGCAATTGCCATATTAAAGATATTTGCACCTAAGGCAAGAATTCCGCCATCTGCAAAAATAAAAGCTTGAATGGTCAATATTACTGTCATCATCCAAAATGCAGCAGAAGGTGATATTAATATTGCTAACAAAATGAAACCTAAGAAATGCCCGCTGGTTCCAGCTGCAATTGGGAAGTTCAACATTTGAAATGCGAATACTACCGCAGTTAAGACTGAGGCAATAGGTGTTAGTTCTCCTTGTAAAGATTTTCGAACTTTTATTAAGGAATACGCACCATATGCAAAAACAACAATCCATAAAGGGATAAGGATTGTCAGATCCAATAATCCATCTGCAATATGCATAAGTAATAAGACAATGAGTATCACAATTTTTAAAATTTTTCATACTCTTGTTAATTAAAAAAAATTTGTATGGGAAAGTTTTAATAATGGTAATTTAAGCTTTTTTTTATTTGATTAAATAATTACTTATATAAAAGTGCTTAACAGAATTATAAATGATTTTTATTACTGTATTTGATAATTTGAATTTTTGAGGAAGAAAGGAACTATGGAAAAAGCAAGCTCAATTGGAGTAAAAATTAAACCAATTTCACGCAGTCATCAATTAATTGATGATTATACAACAGAAGCTAAAAGTAAAAACCTTATCTGGGCAACTACAGAGTGCGACATCACAGTTATACGAGACATAATGCGAGCTTATACAAAAAAAACAGGTGAAAAAATTAGTTTCACTGCATTCTTAATCGCTGTAATCGCACATGTAGCAGAACAGCATAAATTTCCGATTAACACACTAAGGAAAGGTCGTAAAAAATTCTATATTTTCGATGATGTTGATGTAATGACTAATATCGAACGAGTTGTGGATGGGGTTAAAAAACCAACAAATTATACAGTCCGGAAGGCTCAAAACAAAACATTAAAAGAAATTCATGATGAAATTCGCACAGCACAACATCAAAAGTCTGCAGGTTTATCAAGTTCAGGCAAAAAGACGGCAAAATTACTAAAAATATTAATTAAAATGCCCCGATTTATTCGAAGAATGGTAATTCACAAAATTTTCACCGATCCAATGTTAAAAAAGCAACTTCTTGGAACAATTGGAGTAACATCTGTAGGAATGTTCGGAATTGGCATGGGAAAGATGATTCATATTACACCACATACTCTAAGTATGGGTGTTGGGGGAATTGAAAAAATGACTTATGTTTTGGATGATAAAGTAGTAATTCGTGAATTTTTAGGAATTACTTTAGCTATGGACCATGCAATTATTGATGGAGGACCCGCAACGAGATTTTTACACGATCTTCGCTATACTATAGAATACCGCTGCATTGACCAAGATTGGTGCTTTAAATCACTGGGTTTCACTGATGAAGAACTGCAAGAATTTGCTAAAAATGTTGGTCACAGACGATAATGACAATAGAATCATAAAAATAATCGATTGATCATACGATTAAAATATAACATTTTTTTTACTAAATTCTTTTGAAAAATACTTGATAATTTTGATGCGAACATTCAAATACAGCAATTTCTAGTAAAAATCACCGCATTTTATGTAAAATAATTATTGGTGAAAAAAATCTTGAAGAAAATTGTGGTAATAATTGGAAGTATAATTGTTTTAATCAGCATATTTCTACCTTTCGCTGATATGACACTTGGTTGGTGGGAGCACACCCAAATATTAAAAACATTTTTGGGAGATACAATTACGAAGACATACCTCTCTCCTTTTGGAACTCTCTCAAATGATGCAAATACAGATACAACTCAAATTGAGGGTAGTATTTTAATAATTGCTTCAGCGGGAACGATTCTTGGAGCATTAATAGCAATTATTGGAGGCTTTATGGATAAAAATTTAATTGCATTCTTGGGAGCATTAGTAATTATCTTAGGATTGGCATATTTTGTTTATAGTCTTGGCAATATTCCTGAAATTAGAGATCTCTTATATGATGAATCTGCTTCTGCAATTTTTGGTAAAAATTTAGATATATTCATCATTGTTGGAACTGCAGATCTTAAATGGCGATTAGGAAATGGATTTTTCATTGCTGCTACAGGTGCTTTAGTAACATTTGTTGGAACAATAATTAAAGAAAAATAAATTTATTTTTTTATAATCTCTTTTTCAAACGGCTTTAATTCCGGCGGTATTTTCACACTTGCATCCACTTGACTATAAAACAGTGCAACTAATCCCATTAAACGCTCACGATTCTCTTCACCGGTTTTTAAAAAGAGAAAACGCGCATTTGGGAGTTGAGATGCAATTTTTGGATAATCACTTTGATCATGAATTGCATCATGAGTTCCATTAACCACAATTACCTCTTGAGAAATTCTATGTAAATTTCCATATAGCTCAAAATTTCTGACTTGATAACCTGCCCTTTTCCATTTCCATAGTTGAGCCCCATTGATAAAATCAATAGCTCTTTGCTTCTGTACAGGCTCATGCATATTTCTTAGTTTATACCAACGAATTATTGGGCGAAGAAGATAAAATAGCCATGTAGGTAATATAGGAGCAATCCATTTTAATACAAATTTAGAAAACCATAATGTATGCATTGGATCTACAGTAATAATTGTGGGAGCTTGAATTGATCTGTCAATTAGACCCTGCATTATTACTGTAGCACCCCAACAAGGACCCATTAAAACAAAATCTGTGTCGGATAAACCTAAATATTTTAACGCAATTTGGATATCTTGTGATTTTTGATTCATGGTGAATTGGCTTTTCCAACGATTCATACGGCTACTTTTTTTTTCTCGAGTTTCGATATAATAAAATTCCACTTTTTCATATAAAACTTCAAATAAGTCGCGAAATCCAGATGGAATTACTCCCCATCCAGGAATAAAAACTAAAGGTCGAATAGATGTTGGATTTTCAGGACGATAATGCAAAACCCTTATTTTTCCATGAGGAACTGGAATGTAGATATGTTTTGAAATTGATGGATCCCAAAAATCAGGAACATTCACACGGTGTGTAGATAATAAAAGATTTTCAAGACTATTTGCTAATTCGGATGAAATTAAAGTCATTTCTTCAAGTTTTATAGGTTCTATTAATGTTTGAACGGAGATTTTTTGTGAATTCATGAGTAATACCTTAGTTTGCAGATGAAAAAAACGCATTTGAAAAATTAGAAAAAATAATTTGAAGATAGCTCATTCTGAATTTCGAAGTTCAATTTTTCGCTTCAACTTCAATTGTTCTTGAACATTTCGAAGTTTTTCGCCATGTAAACCATATAGAGACAAAAATACAATTACTAACAACAATCCTACCATTGAAATTGGAGTCATTAATAACTTCAAACCAAAAATCATATTTTGCTGTTGTTCCAAGGTCGGTTTTACTAAGAAATCCTCCCAACCATAGCCTGTAAGAACAACTGCAATAACTACAAAAACCAAAATAGTTGAATATCTATTAATTAATCCATTTATACCGTAAAATGTCCCTGTTCGTCGTTGACCTGATTGTAATTCATCTTCATCAACAATATTGCCAATGATCGGTTCAACGAAATACATTGCACCAGAAAGCCCTACTCCTAGGAAAATCATGCAAAATATTGCCCAATATGGTTGATTTTCCAAGAACCAAAAAGGAATTAATGCAAAAATCCAAAAAATCGAAGATATAATAAAACCATTTCGCCATCCAAATCTTAATCCAATTGATTTCATTAAGGGAAATGCGGCTGTTGCTGATAAAAAGGCAACTAATAAAATAGCAGAGACTAAAATTCCTCCTTCTGCTATTCCTAAAACAAAAATTGCATATAATGGCACAATTGTAGTCAATAGTTTAAATACAAACCATTTAACAAGATTGGCAATGGTAAACATCATAAAATCACGATTAGATAATATATCTCGAATCATTTGGAAAAAACTAGGTGAATCTTCAGATTCTGAAGGTTGATGATGAATATTTTCTTGCATCCCCCAACGGAAAAATGTTAATCCTGCTATGATCGTTAGTATTCCAACAACAATCCCTGTTAAGATATAACTATCTGTAATAGAAATTAATTCTTCAGTTTCTCCAGTTTGCGGAGTCATTGGTTTAATAAAAATGGTGGGTAAAACGAAACCGATAATAACACCAACAATGGTCAATACAGATTTCCATAAATTTGCATATCCGCGTTCTTCTTCGGTTTCAAACATATCTGAGAATAAAGCTAATTGATTACATGAGAAAATGGTATATATTGCATCATATATCATAATGATAAATAGCATATAAGCAAATTTTACCCAATAACTCCAATGAACACCTACTGTAAATAATACAACATTAGAAATTCCAAATGGAATTGTGCTTAATAAAATCCAAAAACCCCTTCGGCCAAATCGGCTTTGTGTCCTATCTGAAATAGGACCAAGCAATGGGTCGTTAATTGAATCCCAAATTGCAAACACAATAAATCCAATCATCAAATGATTAATATTTATTTGAACAACAGCATAATAAAATGTAAAAACGAGAAATGTAAACATTTGATGAGACATTTGGTCTGCAAGAGGACCTAACCCAAAAGCTATTGTTTTAGATTTTGAAATTCGAGTATAACCATTTGTAAGACGTGCAGTTTCCATAATTTTTTCACAATTTTTATAAAAATTACTAATTGTTATATTAAACGATCTTCTATATAAAATGATTATTAAAATATTAGAAAATTGATCGAGATCTCACAAACATTTTATTTAAAAATTAATATTTCAAATTCCCAATTTAGATAATATTTGAATTTTTTGTAAAAATTTCTGAATTCAGTGAAATTATTATTTACTCGCACGGAGTTAATCAGAGAGTTAAAAGATCTCAAGATTCATGATTGCATCTAAAAAAAATCTTTAATATTCCCATTTTTCTTTCTATATAAATTTTGATATAAATAAAAGCATAAGTTATACTATTTTAAATAACTTCTAATTATTTTTTACTTATATAAGAAAGGGATTAATTATAATTAAATAAGATACATATCTTTGCTATGAGTGAAAAAACAGAAAATTCTACTTCTCAAACATTAAATAATATTAATAACCATATGAAAGATCTTAGCAAACAAGATCCTAAGTGGATGCAATCTTTTGGGAATTTTATGAATCAAAGCAAAAAGGACGGAGCATTAAGCGCTAAATTCAAAGAACTTATTGGAGTAGCACTATCTGTAAAAGCACAATGCGAGCGATGTATTGTGTGGCATGTTAAAAATGCAATTGATTTAGGAGCAACACGACAAGAAATCTTAGAAGCATGTGAAGTCGCTGTAGTAATGTCTGGTGGTCCTGGGTTGATGTACTTAGAAGATGTTCAGCGTGCTCTTAAAGATTTAGGTTTATAGTCAGAATTGTATTGTAGATCCCCTTTTTTAGCTTTTTTTTCCATACTATTTAATTAGAAATATATGAAAAATTCTTTTGGAAATATCTGAATAATTCTTTTGGAAATTTCTGAAAAGCTTTAAATTATATACGCACAGAAATTATATTTCCCAGTGAGATTGAATAATACATTTTTGAGGCAGATCATGTGATTTTGTTTAATTCGAAAATTTATCAGAATTTATGCGGATTTTTATGGATTCGTCCTTCAGGAGTACCTTATTTTAAATGGTTTTCGCCCGAAAATACCCAAGAAACATGGAAAATAAATGATTTATTTTTCTCTGGATTCTTTAGCGCCATTTCTTCTTCAAGTGAAGTATTTTTTGGTGGTGATCCACTCCGATATCTGGAATTTTCCCAATATAAAATTTATACTGAAAAAACTAAAAATAATGATCTGTTCGTTGTTATTGCAAAAAAAGAAACTCCTGAACAAATAGCCAAAACACTTCTAGAAAAAATGTTAGAACATTATTTTGATAGTAATTTAACTTCAATTCACGAAATTGAAGAAGATTACGGAAGTGTTCAAGAAAAATTCATGCAAATTTTATCTGAGATTGAAAAAAATTGGAATAAAATAAAAAATAATAATATAGATAAAAAAAGGCAAGTAATTATTCCATTTTCAAGTGAAAATCAAATAAAATCTGAAAAAACTTCAAATTTAACAATTGGAAAAAATGGAATTCACCGTCAAGCAAAGAAAATAGCAGAATTGGAGCAAAAGTTAGGTGCTGTTAGCATTTTGGGGCGGACTATAGGTCACACATTAAATAATATATTGGCAACTATTTTGGGTAATGTAAATTTGTCTAAATTAGAAGTCTCTGAAAAAAGTGAAATCTATAAGAACTTGGATGAAACCGAATATGCATGTATCCGTGCTAGAAATCTCATTTTTCAATTATTGAATATATCAAAAAATATCAGTTCAGCGACGTCTTCCAAAGAAATTGAATTGATTGCAAGAAAAAAAATGGAAGAAATTGATAATAATAAGAGCTATAACCTTCCAGATAATATTCAAGATAAAGCAAAATCATTAGTTTTGGGCAAAGGATCAATTTTGCTGATGGATGATGATAAAGCGATCTTAGAAACTGGAAGAAAAATGATCAATAGATTGGGATACAAAGTCAATACTTCAAAAAATTTAAAAAATGCCTTAGAAACTTATATTCAACATCAGAAGCAAGGAACTCCATTTGATGTTGTTATTTTAGACTTTTCTGCAATAGGAGGCGTGGGAGAATTTGGCTCATTAATTTGGAAATATGTAGATCCTAAAGTTAAAGCAATTGTTTCCAGTGGATATAGTGGGGATCCAATTTTTAATAATTATCGAAAATTTGGATATAGTGGTGTTCTTAAAAAACCTTACAATTTAGGAGAGTTAAGCTTAATATTATCGCAAATAATAAATCATACATGATCACCAAGAAAAATATATAGTTAAAAATCAATTAATATTATGGAATATCGAGATGAAACAACTGGAATTTTTTATCAAGTAGTTGGAGATGGAATCCCCGTTCTTTTTTTACATGGACTTGGAGTAGATCATCGAACTTTACAATTTATTTTTGAATCATTTTTCCAGAATCATCCAAAATTTTTATTCAAACGAATTTATTTAGATCTACCAGGAATGGGAAAAACACCCACAAATCCAAATATTCGCACATCTGACGACATATTAAACCTTTTACTTAAATTTATTAAAAATACGATTGGAAAATCCCAATTTATTCTTGTAGGACAGAGTTATGGCGGATATCTCGCTCAAGGGATAATGTATAACATCTCTATGTCTTTGATCGCTGCAATTCTAATTTGCCCAGTGGTAATTCCTGAAGTTGAGAAAAGAGACGTCCCAGATCGACAAATTATAAAGAAAAACTCTGTTTTTTTGGCAAGTCTTTCTAAAGAAGAGCGACAAGATTATTTAAAAAATACTGTAATTATTTCACCAGAAAATTGGAAAATTTTTTCAAAATATATTAGGTCGGCTTTTTCAACTGTAGATAAATCATTCATTTCAGAATTATTCCATCAACATTACCCATTTCTCAAAAACCTGCAAGATTTGAAGCAACAATATCAATTTCCGACCCTATTTCTACTTGGAAAGCAAGATTCCACAGTAGGATATAGAGATCATTGGAAAATCTTATCTCAATTCTCCCATGCTTCTTTTTTTATAATAGATATTGCAGGTCATAATTTATTAATTGAACAAGCATCTCTTATTTTTAACATTCTTGAATGGTATTTTAATCAGATCGAAAATATTACTAATTGAAAATAGAACAACCATATCTTACATAAAACATTAGCTAATTAATTTATTATTAATCAGAGAGAAATGACAAATCATGTTATTTGAACAATTTCAAATTTTTCCTGGAATTGGAAAAAAAATATCGCAGAAATTGAGAGAAGCAAATATTAAAAATTGGGATGATGTTCTGAATTCGGCTTGTCCTTCAAAAATTCCAATATCAAAATGGAATAAGATGCAAGATTTTATTACAAATTTTCAAAAAGCACTCAATTGTAATAATTATCAAAAATTAGCAACATTACTTCCTGAAAAATACCATTGGTACTTGATTCCCCATGTCCTTTCCAAAGTTGCATATTTAGACATTGAAACAACAGGTTTATCATGGCACAATAGCCACATAACAACAATTGCAGTGTATGATGGAATCAAAGTTCATGATTTTGTAAGGTACGATAATTTGGATGAATTTCCTGAATTTATATCTAAATTTCCTGTATTGGTTACATATTATGGGAAATGCTTTGATCTTCCATTTATTCGATATGAAATGAATATTAATTTCCCTCAAATTCATTATGATCTCTGTTTCTTATTACGTAAAATAGGATTGACCGGAGGATTAAAGAGAATTGAACATCAAGTTGGGATTTCTCGAATTGAATCTGAAGGAGTAGATGGTTATGATGCAGTTGTTCTTTGGCGGAAATATCGAAAAAATAATGATAAACGATATTTAGAGACATTACTAGCATACAATAATGAAGATGTGCTCAATTTGGAATATTTACTTTATTACGGTTATAATAGACTTTGTTTTAACATTTTAGCTACTCAATCTCAAAATTCTAGTGCATCATTATTACAATTCCCAAATAAAAAGATAAAGAATCCTTTTAGAGCCCACACAGAGATAATACAAGAAATTCACCAAAGAAGTGTATAAAAAAAGAAAGAAAAAGGAAAAAATAGATCTATCTTAAAGAAAAGATTTAAATTCGAACTGAACCATAAATTCTTTGTTTGATCCATGGAAGATTACCAATTTCCTGCATAGGGATCTTTCCTTGAATATTTACAATATGAAATCGATTGGATGGATCAATTTCAAGAGATTCTTCGCATAAATCATAAAATTCATTAATTTGACAAATCTTGGGTGCTCTCGATCTATTTTCACTTAATTGTATCAATTTCACAGGTTCTGAGCGGAATAACCAAAAAGCATCTTCTTTCTTTATTCTATACTGCTGGATCGAAGAAATTTTACTCGCATAGAGATTCACATGAGATTTTATTACAGCTATATCTTCATTAGATAATGGTTTTTTCACTCCAAATTCATAATAGAAAGTATTATTATCGGCATGTGCATGAATCAAAATAATTTCGGGAAAGAGCTTTTTTACAATTTCCATTACAATTAATGCCCCAATTTTCTGATTTTTAATATTATTCATATTTTCGTTCATTTTTTCTCACTAATTGATTGATTTTTATTATATTTTCTCTATTTTTTCAAAAAAAAAAGACTTAAAGTGTTTTATTCAAATTCTGATTTTTTTAAATAATTTTTAAGATTCTGTTAAAAACAGTGGCAATTGAAGTTAAAATGGTCAAATCTGTATCTATTTTAATTCGATCCTTAATTCTTTCTAAACCCTTAATAAAATACTCGGTTTTTTACAAGAAAGAAATCATAGTTATAAAAATCAATTAGTGAGGGAAGTGCTTCCAAATGGAAATGGATAAAACTTAATATTAAAGCAATTTCTTCCTGCTTTTTTCATTTTTCTTTCACATTTTATAGAAATTGATTTCATTATCAGATATTCATAATAAAGTAAAATCCAATATATATAAAATATCTACACAAACATAAAAATCTTTATATTTCTCTAAGAAAATTATTATTCTAAAGATAATTAGGGAAGACAGGCAGAAACAGTTATGTAACTGGAAATTATAGATCTTTCCAATTAGAAAAATATAATTCCTTTTTTATTGAATCCTGCCAGAGTCATATCATATTAATCTTGGTAAAATCTACCGGATCTATTTTGAAGTAATTAAAAATTCGCTCACTGCTATGCAAGAAAGGATATGTAAAATCAAAACACTGCAAAACGCCATATCTCCTATATTTAGAAAACAAAATACAAGGAGATTTGTTCATAAAGCAATGTAATCAATTATTTGAAACCTCACTTACTACGGGCAATATTTAGTTATTTTTACCCGACGCAGTGAGCCAACGAGTGAAGTTAGTTTTACACCAAATAAAACGATTCCATTGCATTTTAATTCACAAAAATTTTTCTATAATCATTTACCAGAGTAAATTCTTATTAAATTGTTGTTAATATAAAATAAAAAATTTTTTCTCTTGATCTTTTTTGTATCTCAGAATTTTTAACAATCATATAACTATGCTTATTAAGAAGAAAATGAAAATTGATCTTCATGGATATGAATTATCAGATGCAATCGTAGAAATTAGTTATGCAATTCGAGAACTTGACTTAAAAAAAGACCATGTTATTGAGATCGTTCATGGTTTTCATTCAGGCCAAGTTTTGAAAAATTACATACGTTCTAAAAAATTTCTTCAAGATATGAAAAAAGATGGTTATTCTTTAAAAGCATTAAGTGGAAATAATCCTGGTTCTTCCTTTTTTCTTGTAACTCTGAAACGATAAATTATTTATCTCCTTAATAATAATTGAGATTCTAATTAAAGTTCTGTGATGAAAAGTTATTCAACGATAATAAAATAAATATGCAATGTTTCGTTATTCCAGTTAGATAAAGAATAAAAATCATCAAAAAAAATGCTTTTTTACTCTTTTTAGTAGGTTAAATTTATGTTATTTACAGATATGAATATCGATTCTCGAATAATTAAAGCGTTGGAAGAGAATAATATAGCTTCCCCCACTGAAATTCAAGAACAATGCATTCCTTACGGTCTATCTAAGCAAAAGTCACATGTCATTGGCCAAGCGAAAACTGGTTCCGGAAAAACATTAGCTTTTGCAATACCAATAATTGAAAAAATAAATCCTAAAAATCACCACATTCAGGCAGTTGTTATTGTTCCGACTCGTGAATTATGTAAACAGAACGCTTCTGTATTCCGATCGATTACTATATATAAAAAAGTAAAAATTGTCGAAGTTTATGGTGGCGCTTCGATTCGTGTTCAAATAGAGCAAATCCATAAAGGAGGGCAAATATTAATTGCAACTCCAGGAAGATTAATTGATTTAATAAAACGCGGAGAGATAAATTTCAGACAGGTAAAATTTGTAGCTTTAGATGAAGCAGACCGCATGTTGGACATGGGTTTTCTTCCAGATATTGAATTCATCCTTTTCAAAACTATGAAAAATATATCACCCCGTTTATTCCTATTTTCTGCAACTTTATTGGCTGAAATCAAAAATATCATCGGGAAATTCACAAAAAACGATATTGTACATGAAATTGATGTTAGTAAAGATTCCCTAACTGTAGAAAATTGTGATCAATATGCATATAATATTGAAAATAATAAATTTTGGAATTTTATTAGAATATTAAATGAAGAACGCCCTGATTTTTCAATAATCTTCACGAAAACCAAGCGAAATGCTGAAAAAATATCACAGAGACTAAGTCAAGAGCGGAATTTGAATTTTGGATTAAAAGTAGGATTTGTTCATGGTGATTTATCTCAAGCAAAGCGAGAAAAAACAGTGTCTATGTTCCGAAAAAGAGAATTAAATTGTTTAGTTGCCACCAACGTTTTAGCGCGTGGTTTAGATTTTCCTAAAGTATCTCATGTTTTTAATTATGACATTCCTCGTGATCCTGAAGATTACGTTCATAGAATTGGTCGAACTGCTAGAATAACTGGAGTTGAGAGAAATGTTACAACTGGTAAAGCAATTTCACTTGTATCTTCAGATAATCGAATGTATTTAAAGAATATTGAAAAATTTTTGAAAAGAAAGATTGAAAAACGACAAATACCAAATGTACCTAAAAAAGTTTTAAAAGAAAAAAAAAGAAATAATTTTCACTCCCAAATCGAACCAAGAATGATTAAGAAATCTTTAAATCAAAAAAGGAAGAAATATTCTTCACAAAATACTTCAAAATCATCAACAACATACAGAAAAGGTTTATCTTTGCAAAAGAATTCAAAAAAAAATCATTCTGTTAGAAAAAGAGGAAAATCGAAAAATTACTCTTCAAAAAATCATAAAATCATTTCAACTCATTAAAATTAATTTTTTTTCAAATTATGATCGATAATATTCATTTTAACCCATACTTATGATCAAAATAGAATTTATTTGCATAAAAATTAAATATAATCTGCTTTTTGTTGATTTGAATAATCATTCTATTAAATTCTAATAGAAATTTATTCTATTATTATATTTTTGAAAAATTAAAAAAAGGATATGAAAATCATGCCAAGCTTTGCAGAAACATATGAGGCCATAAAATCTGATATATCAAAAGGTGAAAAGAACTTTAATGTTGAATGCACCATGCTCCCTAAAGGTGCACAAGTTGAAATTAAAATGGATACAAAACCATTTGTCTTTTTAATAGATGCACCAGTAGGATTGGACGGAACCAACGAAGGACCAAGTCCTCTACTAGCAATTTTAGGTAGTGTTGGTGCTTGTATTATAGCTGTAACTAAATTTTGGTCTAAAATTATGGATATTCCTATTGAAGAGATGAAAGTATTCAGTCGTGGTCATATTAATTTAGCGGGTATTTTTGGTATTGATGATAATATACCACCTGGTTACGATAAGTTAGAACCTGTAATTCGAATTAAATCACCTGCACCAAAAGAAAAAGTAGAAGAAATGATGGAAAAAGTATTTTCTCACTGCCCGATTATTTACAACATGGCAGGAAACTCTCCTCTTAAACCAAAACTGAAAATAACTCAAACATAAAAATTTGAGAAATAATTCTTTAGAAAATTTATTTTTTCCTTTTTTCCGAGTTTGATTAAAGGAAATCCCTATATCTTTTATTGAAAACAAATTTAGGCATGATTATTTTTATTTCATATAGAAACTTAAAAATTTTAAGAGTGAGCAAGATTCTGGTGGAATCAAATGGAAAATTTTGAAGAACGATACAACGAACTTCAGCACTTATCCAAAGTGAATTATTTAAAAGCTGAAGAAGAGATCCAAAAGTATCTTCGAAATGAACTCACTCAAATTCAAAAATTAAAGCTTGAGATAGAATTAGCTAATTGTTTCTGGTTAAATTCGAAATTAGATGAAGCAGAAAAACTTTTTTCTGAAATTCTTGAAACTAGTCAAAATCTAAATTTAAAAAAAGAAAATGCTGAAGCATTAGTAGGTTTAGGTACACTTGATAAAGATAGTGGAAATTTTGATTCTGCAGTTCAACGATTAGAACAAGCAATTGCAATATTTAGATCATTAAATGATAAATCCAAAGAGGCATTCGCTTTGAATAGATTAGCAATAATTCGATATTCTCAAGGATTACTAGATGAAGCAAAAAGATTATTTAAACGAGTACTTAAATTAGCAGAAAAATCCGATGAAACAATTGCGTTAAATGCTCTAAACAATATTGCAATCATTGAAGAAGATAGAGGCAATATTGAAGAATCGGTAGAAATCTATAAATATTGCACAGAACGGGCAACTGAAATCGAATTTCTTAGGGGTATTTTGATTTTTGGAAATAATTATGCAGGGTCTTTAAGATTAATTGGTGAATATTCACAAGCAAAGAAAATTTATGAAAGAACCTTAAAGTTTGCAGAAAAAATGGGAGATATTCGAAATATTGCATTAACTTGTGAAAAATATGCTACTTTGTGTATTGATACAGGAGATTTTTCAAAAGCAGAGTATCTTTTTGAACAATCAAAAGTGTTTTATGAAGAAATTGATGATAAATTTTCTCATATTAATATGCTTGAAAACTATGCAAAATTATGGTTAAGAACAGGAAAAATAAAAAAAGCAAAAGAATTGCTAAACCAAGCACAGAATTTAATGTTCTTTTCTGGAATAAATCTTCCAGAGACAAATATTCTCACAATGTTAGCTGAAATTTATCATAGGGAAAAAAATAACAGTGAAGCATATAAAATATTAAAGAAAGCAAATGAAATTGCTTGGAAATTAAAGTCAGATATTGCTCGTGCTAAAGTTTTACTTGAACGTGCAAGAATAAATGTATCACAGTATGATTTATGGGAAGCAGAATTTCTCATCAAAGAAGCATATAAACTTACAAAAAAATCAAAACATATCGAATTACGATTTCAAACGCTTATTTTTTTAGCAGAAGTGGGGTTACTTCGATATAAAGAAGATAATAATGATGATGCAAGTTATTCAGATGCAATTAAATATATTAATCAAGCGAGAAATTTGGCCTTAGAGAAAGGGTTAATGCCGTTTTATATTAATGCAAGTATTGTTCATGCTATGCTTTATACTGTTAAATTTCAATTTGATAAAGCAGAATCTCTTCTTTCTGAATCAATGCAATTAGCAGAATCACGAGGATTGGCAATACAAGCACAACGTGCTAGAGAAAGATTAAATTTTATTTTAAATAATGTTCAGAATCTTCAAAAAGAAGAATTATCAGATAAAATTCTATTTAGCATTACTCTCGAAGAAATCCAGCAAATAATCTCTCAATATACAGAACCTTCTATAATGGAAGAAGATCGAAACAAAATTTTCATTGTCTCCTACAAAATAGATGATAATCTTGGACCTTTGATTCATGCTGTAGATAATATCGATATTACAGACCAGCGTTACACTCAACAGATAAAATTGGTTGGAAGTCTATATCCAGTAAGTTTAGGTCATGGAAGAGAGTATCATACTGGATTATTTGGCCCATATCCATTTGGAACTTCAAATTTAAAAGCATTGGTGTATAGTTTGACATTATTCGATCATACTCAGAAAAAAACCCGAAACAAAGGTATTACATTTTTCTTAATTTGCATTATTTATCCTGATGAAATCAGCCCTATTTTTTATGATCAACAGAAATTAGAATCACTGATCGAAATGCAATTAAAAACTATACGTGAAGTTGATGAAATAACACCTATATTTCTATCTAACTTAAGACAATTAATTATTCAAGAATTGATGCGCGATTTTGGTTAATACAAATATCTGTATACGGAGAAGATCCCTCTTATTCTTTTATAAGCAAATTGATGATATAATAATTATAGGTGCATAATGAAGCGAAAATTGATTTTAAATGTTCTTCTTTTTATAACATTCATTCTTTCTTTTCTGATAATGGAAAATACAATCAATCTTGCATCAGCGAGTAGCCACTCTGATTTTGGAAAAGAACAAGCAGATAAAGCGAGATCTATCAATACAGATATTACAGAAGATCTTTTAAAAATTGAAAGCGAACAAAATTCAAATGGAAAAAATGATAATTTTGAGTTTAAAATTTCTCTTAATCAAAATGAAGGAATGGAAATCAAATTAGAATATCGAGCTAATGCACTACTCCCTAAAATATCTAGTGAATTCAAAATTCAATTCGATTCCTTAATAGAATTCAACGATACAAATAAAGATGGAAAGTATGATATTTATAATGATCAAATAATTCAACAAATTTCACTTCAAGGTATTCATGTAATTAATCAATCAATAATAGAACAAGGAAATATCTCTCTTTATACCTTTCAATTAGAAGATACTTCAAAAATCTTTCAACCTACTGTAATAATATCCAGCGATGCATTGATTTCCCAAAATATGGTAATATTACCAAACCAACTAAAAATCGATTTGAATTTTGTCAATTTTCCTTTTATTTCAGAAAACGGTTTGCTGGCTCTACAAATTTCGATAGAAAATACATATAATATCGTAGAACAGGAAATCACTGAAGATGAAAGTCAAAATGTTTCAACTAATGAAGAAGGAATCAAATCAGTTCAAGCGGATTATCCATCATATTTTACATGGACAAATGATATATCCGTAGATGGAAAGCAAAATGAAATGAAATCGTCCATTTTTTATCCAGATGAAGATGAATTCACAGAATATCAATTATTCTTTGCCTATCCGAAAGGAAATTCCATAAATCATGATCCAAAGATTGGAGTAGAAAATACTTTTTTCCCAAGTTCAGGAACTGATTTGGATAGAAATTCAATCCCAATATGGATATGGATAGTTTTGATTACAGGATTGGTCAGTACTGTTCTCTTTATTTTATATATGAGTGTTCCCGAATTTCGACAATATTTACTAAATCGCTATCTTCCCATGCATACAGCCCCACATCGATTAACAATGGAAGAAGTTCTGGAAAATGAAATCAGAATGAACTTAATCACCTTGATTCTTGAACGCCCTGGTATTCATTACAGTGAATTACTCCGTGAAATTGATACTTCACCTTCAAATTTAGCTTGGCATTTAGATATCTTAGAAACATATAAAATTATTCAAAAACAGCGTTTGGGAAAATTTTTAATATTCTATCCTTATTTAGACAAAAATCCATTCGCTAATTTAGATCCTACAATTGCAAAATCCAAAACTACTCTTGAAATCCTTAAAATCATTGGAGAAAATCCGGGGATTTATCAAGGAAAAATAGCTAAAAGACTTGACTTAAATCGAAAGAGTGTTCAATATCATTTAGATAAATTAGAAGAATTGAAGCTTATTCGAAGAGAAAAATTGGGAAGAAAAGTTCTATTATATCAAAATTAAAACCGCAAATTATATTTACAAAAACGTCGATACATGATTTATGGTGCAAATTGCAGATATTCACATTCATCCTCATAATATGATACCTCAACCTTTTCGATTAATATATAGATATATTAATAGGAAAGAAATGCCCCCATGGTTTAAACTTTCATCATTAAAAGAAATTCCCACGTCTGATTTATCTTTAACAGTTGTTAATGCTGTTGGTGATAAGATAGTAACAGGATTGTATGGCTTTAATGCCTATCAAGCAGTAAAGACTCAATTAAAAAAAATCCGAAAACAAGCGGAAAAAATCGGAGCACTTATTTATCAAAATCCTGATTCAATAAAAGAAGCAGAAGAAAATCATCAACCCCTAATTCTTTTAGCAGTAGAAGGAGGTGATTTTCTTAATGAACGAATTGAACGGATAAGTGAAATACATGATATGGGAGTTAGGGCAATTACTATTGTTCATTCTGCTGATAATTGTATCGGGTATTCAACGTTATCATTACCTGAACTTTTTAAAAATAGTGGAGCACTTCCAGTTAAGAAATACGGCAAATTAACCGATTTTGGAAAAAAAGTAATTGAAGAGATGAATCATCAAGAGATTATTGTTGATGTCGCCCACTCTTGTGAAGAAACAGCCTTTGACGCGATAGAACATTCCAATCAGCCAATAATTGCGAGCCATACTGGCGCTTTAGCCCTCCAACCAAATTTTCCCCGCTATATTTCTGATGAATTGATAAAAAAAATTGCGGAAAAAAGAGGAATGATTGGTATTTGGCCCTTTTATATTAATTCTTATGGAACTAAGCAGCGAAAGGATTTAGCCAATCATGCCAAATATATTTCTTCTTTAATAGGTTCTAAACACTTGGCAATTGGCACAGACATTAATGGACTTCCAGGTATCATGGAAAATTTTCACTATCCCACTGATTTCAGCAGTTTAAAAGAGGACTTTGTTGCAGCGGGAATTTCAGAAAAAGAAGTTAATGGAATATTAGGAAAAAATTTCACTGATTTTCTTCGCAATTTTTAATTTTTTTTATTTGAAGAATGCTTTGAAAAATGCAGTTAAATTTCAAACCGAACTAATAGCCCACCTGCGTAAATTCCACCTACACCTAAAACATCCTCTTTGCTATCAAATTCTTCCAAAAAATCGAGAAAATCTTGATACACTTCTTCATTTTGATACACTTTTTCAATTATTTCAGGAGACATACAACGGGTGAAAGTACCTGGCGCAGATATTCGAATAATCTTCCCAGAATGATTTTTAATAAGATCCTTAACTTCTTTAGGGGTAAAACCATGCCAGCTGGGCATTAAATTCGGTTCAAACTGCTTTATTTCCTCATTTACGTTCAAATTTCCAGTATGAAGAAGATCCCACTGAGTTTTCAATTTCCCAAAATATTGAAAATCGAATTCAGCTGCATCTTCCATCATTGCTCCAAATCGGTTTACAACACATAATACAACAGTTTTTTTTGCTACACGCACCAATTCTGCGAAAGCACTTTCATAATTATTCACACAATAAGAAAGAGGAGAATCCAAACATAAAACAAGATCAAAACTCTGATCTGGAAATGGAAGCGGTTCACAAATGCTTTGTTGAACGAAAGTAATATCACATTTTTCAGTCTTGGGTAAACGGTTTTTTGCAATTTCAATCATTTCGCCGGATATATCCAAATGAACCACAGAATGCCCTTCTTGTGCCAGTGGAATCGAAAATCTTCCCGGTCCAGCGCCAGCATCTAAAATTGACAAATTTTTATTACCATTTAGGGCACGTCGAATTTCTCGCCATAATAAATCAGTATGAATTTTTTTCCTAATATCATATTCTTCTCGTGCGAGTTCAGATGGGGCTTTTTTATTCCAATATTTTTTTGTTTCTTCGTAATGAGAACTTTTCGCCATGGATAAACTTTTTGATGAAAGAAGATTTTTAATATTTACGAATTTTTGTTGATATATTATTTTTAAAGAACTTGGGAGTAAAATTATTATTTAGATAATTCAGAATGGCGAAAACAATCTACTAAATGATCATTCACCATTCCAATTGCCTGCATGAATGCATACACAATTGTTGGTCCCACAAATTTAAACCCGCGTTTCTTCAAATTTTTGCTTATTTTTTCAGATAATGGCGTTTTTGCAGGCACTTCATCCCATGATCGCCAATGATTTTGGATTGGATTACCATTCACAAACTGCCAGATATATTTATCAAAGGCACCAAATTCTTCTTGAATTCTTAAAAAAGCTTGAGCATTTGTTATAAAAGATCGGATTTTCAATCTATTTCGGATAATTCCTGGATTGTCCATAAGTTCATCAATTTTTGATTCTGGATACTGTGCGATTTTTTTATAATCAAAATCATCAAGTGCATTTCTGAAATTTTCTCTTTTATTAAGAATAGTATTCCAGCTTAGCCCTGCTTTCGGAAAGATCAACACATATCTCTGTACTTTTACGATTCATTGCTCATCATTTTGTTTTTTATTTTTTTCATTGTTAAAAAGTAATAAATAAAAATCGGCAAAAACATTCCAGTATAAATTACATAACCCCAAATATATGAAGTATAATTAATTAAAGCCCCGAGCCATAATGGAGTAATTCCAAAGCCGATTCCAGCCATAATTTCCCCAATATTAATATATTTTGAATTTCCTGTCATAGCAGAATGATCAAAATTCACTTTCATAACAAATCCTTGTTTGATTCCTGTAGTAAATCCTAAAAATATAGTTGCACAGATAATAAAATAAATATTTTTCACGAAAATCAAACTGATAACCATTAAAAGATCTGCTATTAAACACATTTTTACCCAACGCACTTTTATTTTTAATGGTTTTGGCCCAATTAGATTTAATGCGATAATTTGAAGTGCTTGCTGACCAAAAATAAAAATATATCTCCATTCAGACCCAAAACCCGCTACTTTAAGATTGTATGGAAAAATAAAATTGATTAATGATTTTGCTGTAGTATAGCCCAAATTTAATATCCAAGCAATCATGGCAGGAATTATAATATGTATATAATTTTGAGAAGTAAGTTCTTTTCCCAAAGATTCTTCAGGGCGGTGAATCTTTACCCCAGTTTTTTCTATTGCAGAAGCACTACGCATCTTAAGTTCTTCAATCTTTGACGCAGAATCAACAAAAAAGCCAATAGGAATTACCAAAAAAGCTAAGATTACCGAAACAATTAGGGCAATGAAATCATTGTGGAATTGTAACACAACCAAGTATCCACTAATAAATCCACCTAAGAGCCCAAAATTCCAACTTTTATTAAATCGCTTAAAATTTAAATCATTTTGAGTCTCTGATGATAAATCTTGCCAAAGGCTGATCTGCATCATTATATTGGGCCAAAACAGTCCTAAAGCCAATCCTTCTAATAACTGCATTAAAATTAGTATTGGAGTAGTAAAAACAATTACTTGAGTAGAATAGGAAACCACGCTTAACAGAAGAGAAATAATAATAGTATTTCTATATCCAATTTTATTTGCAATAACTTGACCAATAAATGGGGTAACAATATAAAAAAGTGCAGTCATGGATAAGACTACACCAATTAAATCAGCACTCATGAGATCATTATAAATTAAATAATTTGGAAGAGCTAAAGAGAAAAGTGATTGATAAAAAGTCTTTATAAAAGCAAGTAGGTAAATTGGCCAATCTTTATAAGGAAGTATATGCCGTTGTGATCGTGATTTGATGGCAATTGGGGATTTTAAGAAGAAGCGGATTGATCTCAATGTTAGTTACCATCGAGGAAAGGATTACAAGCTTCTTAAAGTTACTTAAGTAATTCAAAATATTCTTTAGATAATGGTGCTTTTCTTGAAGTATGCTAAAATTATACAAATTATGGATATTCCAGAGAGAAAGTGGGCTGAATCTAGTGGATGCTACTATTGACGAATTTAAAAAAAGTGAATTAATAGATGGAAATTTGATTTCTGGATTAATTACATCAGTTATGCTTTTTTCAAAGGAAATATTAAGAGAAGACATCAGATTAATAGAAACGGACAATTTTAGATTAATCTTCTCGCTAGATGAAGAAATAATTACCGTTCTTCTAATGGATCGTGCAGGACCGATTAATTTAGCAGAAAAAATTTTAGAACGTCTCCAAAAACGATTTATTCGAAAATATCGAGATCAAATTGAAAGAAGTTTCAGAGGTGATGTAACTGCTTTTACTGAAATTACCCAGCAAATAGAGGAGATCACGCAAAAACGTGGAATAAAATTAATCCATGATATGACAAAACGGCAAACAATGGAACAAACTGAAAAAATTATACAATCAATTCATGAATTTATCCAAAAAATGAAAAAGTAGGAATAAAAAAATTTTGATGAAGTTTCCTACTTTTACAATCAATTTAGCATTCTAATTAATGGGGGAATTAGTTCAATTTTTGTTGAATCATGAAAAATGTCAATGTTTTACACCTTCAATTGTTATTGCTGAATTATCTGATAAATTCAATCGAGAAAATAAACAAGAGAAATGGAAAATTTTATTGAAATTTATTAATAATAAAACGGAAATTGTTAATTTAGATATAAAACTTGCCGACCAAGCAGGAAAAATCAAAATAGATTTGCGCAAAATGCAGCAATCTAGAACTCAAAAACTTGGTTTAGCTGATGCAATAATTTACCAAACAGCAGTTCATAAAGAAGCTAAATTGATTTCTGGAGATGAACATTTTAAAGATTTTTCTGGTGTAATATATTTAAAAAGTAAAAAAAGAAGAGAAATGGAAATTCAACGATTGTCCCCGATTAAATAAAAGCATGAAAAGTATTTTAGCTTATTTTCCTGCAAGCATATCAGCAATATCTCCTTGCACAGAGTTAATTGGCATGATATTGAATTTCTCGACTAAAACCTTAATCACATTTTCAGATAAGAATGCAGGTAAAGTTGGGCCTAAACGGATATTCTTAACACCCAAATAGAGCAAAGCGAGTAAAACGATTACTGCTTTTTGCTCATACCATGCAATATCAAATGAAATTGGGAGATCATTAATACTATCAGTCTCGAAAATTTCTGCCAACTTTAAGGCAACGACCGCCAGAGAATATGAATCATTACATTGACCTGCATCAATTACTCGAGGAATTCCATCAATATCACCTAAATCTAACTTGTTATAGCGATATTTGGCACATCCTGCGGTTAAAATAATGGTATCATTTGGAAGATTTTTAGCGACATCTGTATAATACTGTCTTGATTTCATTCTTCCATCACAACCAGCCATTACTATAAATCGACGTAAAGCACCGCTTTTAATCGCTTCAACAATTTTATCCGCAACACCTAATATTGATTCGTGAGCAAATCCAGTCATCACAGTTCCTTCTTCCAACTGAGTAGGGCCCGGCAATTCTAAGGCGCGCTTAATCAGCATTGAAAAATCTTTAGGTTTGTCATCCACTCTATCAGGAATTCTGGGAATCCCAGTAAATCCAACCGCTCCAGTAACGAAAATTCGATCTTTATAACTCTTTTTAGGGGGTACCAAACAATTTGTCGTCATTAAAATGGCTCCCTTAAAAGATTCAAATTCTTTGGTTTGATGCCACCAAGATCCACCATAATTTCCCACCAAATGAGGATATTTTTTCAATTTTGGATAAGCATGAGCAGGTAGCATTTCTCCATGGGTATAAATATTAATCCCTTTATCTTTAGTCTGCTCCAATAACTCATGTAAATCTCGTAAATCATGACCACTTACCAATATTGCTGGTCCTTCTTTTACACCCAAATTTACAGCAGTTGGTTCAGGATGACCATAGGTAGTCGTATTTGCTTCATCTAAAAGAGCCATCCCTTTGACACCAAATTCACCGACTTTCATTACGAGTCCTATCCAATCTTCAACAGTTAAAGAACTATTTTGTGTATCGATCAGTATTTGCTCCAGAAATTGGTAAATCTCATCTTTTTCAAAGCCTAACACCATCGCATGTTCTAAGTATGCAGCTAAACCTTTTAATCCAATAACAGCTAAATCTTTCAATGAGCGAAGATCAACATCTTTAACAGATAAAGGATCTTCCATCTTTCCTTTTAAAACTAAAGCAGTAATATCAGAGTTAGTGACTTCAGTTTCCCATTCGGCCCATTCAGGTATATCTTTCAAATTTAACTTTGGTTCAGAACCATTTGAAGATTTTTCTTCGATCTCTGCCTTAAGTTTCCGTCGAAGTTCAAACCCTTGCTTAATTTGGCTTGAAAACCAAGCATCATCAAAATTTGCATTTGTAATTGTTGCAAATAGTACTTGAATAATATAATGTGAACCTTGAGTTGTATCAATTTTCAAGCTTCGAGCAAGCTTATTCCAAAAAGCAATTTGCTTGCAGACAAATATCGCTGCATATTGTAAATTTGCCGTATCCGATGGTTTTCCACAAACACCGCGTATGGTACAACCTTTATTATTAAGTGCTTCTTGACATTGATAGCAAAACATTTTTTTTTCCATGATAAATCCTCCATCTAAAGGGTAAGTAATGTATCGCTACCTTCCATTTAATTTTCGGTACGTACCGGTTCGTACGAGCCCATTTTTGCGGGAATGGAATTCACGATGCTTATA
This sequence comes from Candidatus Harpocratesius repetitus, assembly GCA_021498095.1. GTDB lineage: Archaea > Asgardarchaeota > Lokiarchaeia > Sigyniarchaeales > Promethearchaeaceae > Harpocratesius > Harpocratesius repetitus. The sequence goes on from JAIZWK010000001.1 coordinate 4,058,805, forward strand.
CTCAAAAAGTAAATTGAATTTTTTACTTCTATTTCATAATCATTTTTCGTATATTTCTGTCTTTCGTTAAAATTAATTTTTATTGACTGTCTTATTCATTTTGATATATCAACATATACTATAATCATTTATTTCTTAAGTTGAAAATTTCGTTAAATTGTTCAAAATCAACAATTCTGTAAAAAAAAGGGTAGAAATAAAAAAAAAGGGATATTTCAAAAATCAAATGGAACTCTGGTTATTTATTCTCTTATTTCTTCCTATTGCAATGTTAATTGGTATTGCAACAGCTTCCATAAGTTTTACTAGTTGGCATACATGTGCATTATTATTTAGAGATATTGATAAAAAAGGGTTATGGCAATCACTAAATATCAGGGTAAACGTGAATCTAAAGTAAATGCTCAATCAGAAAAGACGAACATGGCACAAAAAGAATCATTTGAACCAACACTGGATTCCAAACACATGCAATTTCATTTATTTCACCGATTTCAAAAGTGTTTTTCTAAATATTCGCATGCTAAATTGAAACAACGTTTTCAAGCACGATTTCAGAATCAGTATTTTGAAAAACTAAAGAAACAATTAGGTGAAAATGATTTTAAATCTCTTCCAGAATCTGTAGTATATAGTATCATTTTTATTGGAGTTGTTGTATCAGGAATATTAGGAGGATCGATTGGAATTGGTTCAGGGATGAATTTTACATTGCTTTTTATTTTATTACTCGGAATGGAACATCTTCGAGCCACAGGGACAGGAAGTTTCTTAATGATGATTTTAATGGCTCTGGCAACATTGTTATTTTATCCATTAGTTATTATTTCGAACATTTGGCAGTATTTAGTGATTGGCATATCTTTTTCTGCAATTGGAACTATAATTGGTGCAAAATTTACAATTAAATTACAAAAGAGCATGTTAAGTTATCTGGTGAGTGGAACTCTTCTGATTATTGGCATTTTTGCGCTGGTTCAAGAGGTTTTTTTTCTTAAATAAAAAAGAAGAGAAATAGTGATGAAAAATTAACACTTTTTTATCAAATCTCGAGATAATGATGCACATGTGTGTCGTATCGGATAATTTTCCGCACACGCTGTGTACGGTGCACCTTTTCAACTATTATTCGATTGATTGGAGTATCTTCTTCCAATTTTTCAAATCTTTTTTGGAATAACGTTTTTGATAACTCCAAAATTTCAAACTTTTGGCAACAACATTCTTTTTTATTTTTGTATTTTTTAAAAGCATTAAAAGAAAATCAGGTAAGCGAAAAGCAGGAATTTGAGAAATATAGCATTCGGAAAATAACTCTCCGTCATCGGTTAAAATAAGAAATTCTGATTGTTTATTAGAATAGCCTAAATACCATAGAGTTTGATCTGCGGTATCTAATTCTAATATATCAGGATACTGGATGATTTTTTTTTCAAAATCTGATTCATCAATTGGAATAATGATTAAGTCAGAAAGAGGTAAGAAGTTAACAATCTCATAGTGAACAAATTCTTTTTTTACCGCTTCTGTGATTCCAACAAAATATTCTCGTAACAAGATTCGTAAATCAATAATTTTAGATAAAAATAATTCTTGCATATGGCTTGCAAAACAAGTGTCAATAAGAAATATCAAAAGCTATTACACCCTTTTATCGATTTTTTCGTCGAAAGCTTGACAAATCAAAGTTTTCTATTAAGTTCTTGCTTGATTCTCTTGTTTCATCGCTTATTACTTCTTCAACACCTCGTTTTGTCCATTCATTGAGAAATTCCAATGTTGAAAGTCCAGATATTGTCCATGCTCGTTTACGGCCAATTTTTCCAGCTTTTAATAAATTAAACGCTAGATTCACTCTTAAGCGGGAAATTTCTTTTAAAGTTGCCTGTTTAGCTAATTCAGCGGCGCTTATTCCGAGGTTTTTTGAAATTATATCTACAATCTCTTTGATTTCCTTATCTATTCGAAAATTAATTTGTGCCACAATTTGCTAATATAAATAATTATATAAAAAGCTATTTATTATAGAAAAAATTTGCTACATATTGTATTTTTATACTGCTTCAAGAAATACTTCTCGTTTTGTAACTGATTTCAGTATGAATAAAATTACAAAAACATTTTGGGAAGGGAACGAGTGATATTGGTGCGGCATTTATCGATCCATTGTTGCAGGTATTGCTGCAGCAATGCTTCATTTCCAGATATTGCCCCAAGTTTCTCCTTTTTCTTTCGATCTTTGCTCTTTTTGAGATGATTAGAAGGAATTTTGAGGGTTTTCTCAGTCTCTGCAAATTTCACAGCTTTACCAAATATCAAAGCATATTCATAATTGAAGAGTAAATTTGCAAATTCATTTCTCGTTGAATGGTACAATTCTTGCACTTAATTTCACAAAATTTTTATTAAATCTACTTCTTAATTTCTTGTTAAGGTTTGAAAATAAAGAAATGCATTTATTATTAAGCCTTCGTGTCTTAGTGGTATAGAGTTGCCTTGGTAAAGAATAAAACTGTATTCTTATTCTCTTTTAAGGCAAAGGTCGAGGGTTCAAGCCCCTCCGAAGGCTTTATTTCCTTTTCAATTTCTTTCGTCAAGAATATTAAGAGAAATATTTTCATTCCCCTCTTAAAAAATGCTTTCATGTCTTCGTGGTATATTGATATCTTGATAAAGAATATTTTAAATTCTTATTCTCTTTGAGGTAAAAGTCGAGGATTCAAACCCTTTCTAAGGTATCTATCCCATATTCGATAAATTCCCAATCATTTTTGAGAGTGACCTTTATTTGCTTGGAAACGTTTACATTTTTTTGAAAGTGATCTGTAATAGTATATAAGTGAACTAAATAATAGAAACAATCAGCTTCTCTGATTTTGTCATAGATCTAAACATATCCTGCGTTTAAAGGAAGCCATCCAGTAAAATAAGGATAATTCTAAGTGATTTTTTGGGAAATGGGGAGAAATAAAAAGATACAGTAAATATAAATAGATTAATGCAAAATTTAGAAAAAGCTTAAAATCAAAAATGTAAACGAATCATTTTTAATCAATTTGAAAAAATTTAATAAGTTTTTATTGATTCTATCTAATTATGGAAGAAAATATGCGATTACAATTCAAAATGATTGTCTTTGCAACCGAAAATGGGCTTCCATTAGTATCTGTTAAAATAGATAAAAATTTGGACGAAAAATTCTTAACACCGTTCTTTTCATCGATTCATCAATACTCCGATCGAGGAGGATTAGACTCTAATGAAACCCGAATTCTTATAAAAGATTTAGAGATAGTAATTAATCGAAAGAATAAAATTATGTTAATAGGGGTTTTTAGTGAAGATCTTAAAAAACTTCCTTCTATACAGGAGAATATGTATCGAATGCTTGAGCTATTTGAGAAGATGTACAAAGAAGAATTAACGGCAATAGATAATGGTGAAGCTGTAGACATGTCAATTTTTAAAAAATTCGAGGTTTTAATCGAAAATCAAATACAATCGTATATTGAAGAAGTTAAAAACATCGAAAACGAAAATAAGCCTCGACAATCCATTTTCGGAAAATTAATTAGCATTATCAAAAATCATGCAAAACAATAACAACACACTCATTTTACATATAAAAGATTCATAATTTTATATATTTATTCAATATTTCTTAATATTTTTTAATATTTTTTGTATCTTTTTTTTCTCCTGATTTATTATTATTAATAATCAAAATAAATTCAGTTGTTGGATATATGATTCCATTTTTAACTGAAGCGCTTGAAACTGTTCTGCAGTTAATTCTACATTTGATCGGATATTCTGTTCACGAAGATACAGTTGAGCAAACAAATTTGCATAAAGTTGTTTGGTTGTAGGTTTACGACTCTTTTTTAATATTGTTTTTAATCGAGAAATGTGTTTATTGAAAAAATCAGAAAGCAAAATAGGCACAAATCCATAAATACCATAAGTGTGCTCTTGAATTCGCTTAAATCGGTTGTATGTAAATCCTCTAGAACCAACAAGCTCCTTAAAAATGCTTTGGATGATTGAATATCGAAATTCGACAATATCCTCTTCTGCAATTGCGGCTTTCATAATCAATTTTAAATGTAAATCTACAATTGGGCTCCCAAGTAAATTTAGAAAAAAGGATAATTCAGGACCTTCAGCAAAGAGTATTTTCTTACATATCTCTCGGGTTTCATCGTTAAGTCTATGTGTGCTGGCAATTAATTTAGTTCTTAATTCTTTATACATCGTTTCCGAAATCCCTGAAGTACTTCCGCGATAAATATGTTCTAATTCTTCTTTGAGATGAAGCGCACCGAAAACAAACTGGAAATCAAGACATTGCTTAATGGCTAAGGATATTCGTCCACCAGGAACATAAATTCCCGAGTAAAATTCAGTTAGGACACTCCATGGAAGAATGTTAGAAATGACTCTAATTCCCTTTTTTACCAGTGAAACAACTTGATCAGGCATCAAAATTAATTGGGGATAGGTTTTCTTTTTATTAGGTGATAAGGCAACAAAATTGGGCGCGCAAAGAGTCATATCAAAGGGTTGTAGAGATGATGCAATTGGTGATTCACTATCAACGATCAATCTGATATTATCTTCAAATGCGGTTAAAAATTCGGAATGATGTAAAGAAGCGTTCACATCCCATTGAACGATTACTCCTGTTCCCGGTAAAACAGAATCCAAACAACGCTCCCGCGGTTTTTCAATCCAATTGGGTAAAGAAGTTTTATTAGATTTGCCTTCTAGATATTTAAAAAGACTTAAATGCGCTTGATACTCTTTATATGTGATATATTCTCTCCCGCTTTGTTTAATATGGGAAAAAATATAACTCAAACAAGGATTTCTTTGTACTGTTTTGGTTGAATAGCGAGAATACTCTTCACCGTAATCAAAATTTAAATAAATTTGATCTTTATTTCCTGTTGATTTTAAAAGGTATATAAAAAAAGAATCCATTTTTTCCAAGCGTATTTGATTGTGAAGGGATTTACTTGCTTCTGTTGAAGATTGAACTAACCAATGTAATAAACCTTTAAGTTCAGTGTTATAATATTCCAGCATTCGATGAAGAATTAACTTCCGCTCATAAAGAATAGGAGATTCTAAAGAAATTTCTTTAAGGTGTTTTTTAAAATTAGAATTAACTTTCTCGAAAATTGATTCTTGGTTGGAACCAAATGCTAACTCGCACAAAATCAAAATGTCGAGCAATTCAACAGAATTAACAGATGATGGCATTTTAAGAGATTTAAAAGAGAAAGGTTTTTGTAGAAGATTTGATGCGCGTACTAGATAATGTAATAATTCTAAGCGGTTTGTGATATGAGAGATCCAAAATGTGTCTAAAAAATATTCAAGACTAGCTTGGAAAGCAGAGATAAATGGTTTGGCAGCAATTTGAAGGAATTTTTCTTTTAATTCTTTCGAAACAAGGGACATTATGTCAAATATGCGGATTAATTTAGCAGTAGGAGGTAATTTCTCCAATTCCTCTTCGATTTGAGAGATTATGGAAGGAATAATTCGATTTCGATGCCTTTCTGAATCAAAATATTGAGACAGCAGTAAGATACGATCCTTAAGTGAAATCGATTCATTATCTGGATTTTCAAGTAAAACCTGTTGCTTTATATCATTCAAATAATTTTCAAGATCATATTCGCGAATTTTTTGGAGCTCATTATGAATTTGATAAATTCGATCAACTTGTTCAGGCGATAGCATAAGAAGTAACTTGGCAATATGCTTGCAATTTCCATATCCTTTTGCAAAATCATAACACCAATGTGCAATATACTTCTCTTCGCAATTAATAATGATTGTATAGGGTTTACTTTCACTACCTTGAATAACGCAGTAAGCAATTATAGGATCATCCTTTACAACTTGAAATTCGAGTACATCTTGAGATTTTATCCGTCTTGCTCGAGACAATCTTGCTGAGTCTACAAATCTTCTAACCATAATAATTGCCTTATTTTGTTGCTTGATGTAAAGTTAAGTGAGAAAATTTTATTATATCATACTCTACTTAAAATTTTTGAGACAATATTAGGAAAATTCTTCCAATCTTCTACCGGAATAATAGCAGCATTAGCAGATTCAACCAAAGCTTGAATATTTCCAAAACTTCCCATATTAGGAGGCACAACTAAAGCGCTGCTAACACCCATATCAGATATTTTTTCCAAACTTTTTTCAGATTGTCGAAAATCTCCAAGCATTGCATCTGTAACCATTATAAATACTCGATCTTGACTTCTGGAGAGTTCAAATTGCTTTTCAGCCCATTCTAAAGCACGACTCATTTGTGTTCCCCCTCGAGCAGTAAGATCTAAGATTTCATCCACTACTTCATCTAGATCAATAGATTGCCCAATTTTACAAATAACGTGAGTATTACTTTCAAATAATGCAACAGCAAGTTCGTCTCGCGAAAATGCAAAAAGTAACATAGCTGTGGCTAAAGCGGCACTAGCTAAAGGGGCTCCAGACATTGATCCTGAAATATCAACTAAGAATACCACACACCGTCGACCAGAAACTTCCTGCCGCACAATGAAATCATCTGTGGTAATATCTGCTAAACTTTTTCCTGTATCGAGAATATTCTCTACAGTTTCATCCAAATCTATCGAATCAAGTTCATCACCTAATACATACGGCCGAGTTGTTCCTTCAGGTAAAGGTCCTGCCTCTGAAGATCCTATTAAACTGGCAGCGCGCGCTTTTGCTAAATCGATCATAATACGTTTAGCGTGATCTTTGATTATTTGCCGAAATCGGCTTGGAATATAGCGCCCACTTAAAAACCAATTAAAAAGTAAATTTTCTCCGGTGCCAGCTCCCAATGCTTGGTCAAGAAGTTCTTCCCCTTCAGAATTGTTAGGAAGTTGTTCTAAAACCAATTCTAATTTCATGTGTGCAATCGCTCCTAAAGCATTAGTACGATGCATTTTAATGGCAATTGAGATCAGATCTTGAAGTTCTTGATTTGAAAGTGCACCTTTTTCGATATATGTTCGTAATTCATTGAAATTTACATCAGATGTTTTCAATTGAGATTTAACGTATTCAAAAATACTGCCAATTAATCGAGCAATCTCAGTCGCTGTCATCCCGAATTGTTTTCCTTTTGAACGTACAAATTGAGGATCAAATTCAAGCTGATTATCACGGGCAAATCCGACACTGTTTTCTAATTCTTCTCGTGTCTTTGAATTTGCAACCATTTGATGATTTAGGTTTTGGAGTAGCTCATGAATCAAATCTTGAAGGATAGGTTCGGAAATTTTATCAAGTGTTATAGACAATTTATCACGTAAATGTATTTGATCTAACCAATCCGGGGAATTTTCAGAATAGTTTTCAGCATAGTTATCAGGAGATTTTGTTAACACGGAAGGAATTTGATTGTTCAATGAAGTTGAAGCAGGTTTTTGGGATAGAGATGAATTAACGTTTGAATTAGAAGGAACTGATGATGTAGAAGCAGTTGATGTAGGATCGACTGATTGAATATACTCAGTATATGAAGATTTATCATAATCTTTAGGAAGGGTTTGCTGAAAATATACATTTAGTGAATTTCTTAATAAGTCTTCCCATTCTGCACTTGGAATTGGATTGTTTAAAAGATCTTCAAAATTTAATTCTTCAAAAAACTCAGGAAACCGATCAATACCTTGACGCAGAAAATTCGTCTGCAATCTATCATCAACTGCTTTGGCTTTCTGTAAAAATTCTTGAGCGTCAAAAAGCATTTTTGATTGATCGAGAATTTTATCAAAGAGTGTCCGATCTAAATAATCAGTAAAAAGCTCAGGAAACCGAAGAAGATCATCAATAGTATGAGTATTTTCTCGCATAAATGATTCAACATGAGATATTACATCTTCAAGATTCCCTGCTTTTGGATGTTCTTGAAGATCATAGCGATCCACGAAATTTTTGTATTTGTATAGAAGTTCAAGATCATCTGACATTTCTTTATGAGACATCTTATTTAATAAAGTATCAATCTCTGAATGAAGTGAATGGAGAGCAACCGATTGCGAAGAATCAGGTTTTTCAGTTAGAGATAAAAGATCTAAGGCATTATGAACTCTTGATTCATGAGAAAGTTCCCGAACTTGATCATTCATGTTTAAAATATGAGATTGAATAATGCTTTCATCATCAATGTAAGGTACAGATTGAAGAATACTATTTCGCGCAAGTTCCATTAATGATTCTTCAGATGAGATTTTTCGATTTAATATCTCCGACCGTCCACCTAATCTTTGGTAAGAAGTAAATTTTTGAATTCGGTGGAGCCATTGATCTTCTTGCTCTGAAAGTGCAGATGATTTTAAGGATCTAAATGATGAAGGAGCATTTAGATCGAAAATAGATTTTTCAAATTCATCGATAAATTTGATAGAATCCAAATCTTGACTAACATCTACTGATTGATTTAATTGAAGAAAATCCAAGATTTCTTGCAGTAATAACGCTTGTTGACTAAGGTGAACTGGAATGGAACTTTGGTTCTGATTAGAAATCGAAGAACTATCGTTAATTTCATTTGTTTCAAACTGTTCAAAAAAGATTTTTTTTGATGGATCAGGTTGATCAAGCAAAATTCTCAATGCGATCATTTCAGCATATGATTGAGCTTCAGGGGGTGTAGTTATAACTGCTAAATTTACCAATTCTTTTATTTCTAAAGGTTTACCTTGTCGTAAAATGCAAGCAATTCCCATAGAACAGATGGCTTGAGATTTTCGTGATGTAAATAATTCACGCTTAATTCCCGGGGCTTCATCAATACAATTACGGGCAGTTTCCACAAATTCTGCTGCAAATTCAATTAAATCGATCGACAAGCTCATTTTTCATTACTCTATCTTGATAATTTAACCTTGTTAGTTACTCTGCCTTATTTAATTAGGTTGCTCTATTTTGCTACAGTAGAAACAATATTTTTTATTATTTTTTCAGCATCTTGACCCGGTCGGGGTTTTATTCCGCCAGAAAGAACTAATTGAGCAATTTCTTTGAATTTTTTCATTTCCAAATTTTTATTTTTTTGCTGATGCAAGCCTGCCATTTTTGCAATAGCAATTGCAGAACGTATTGATGCGGGACGTTCAATATCACGATTTTTTCTAGTTGCTGCAATCAATTCATATGTGAGATTCAGATAATCTTTGTTTAATTTTGAATGAGGAATATTAGCATGAATAATATCCATCTCAACAGCCCTTGAAGGATAATCCAATTTTATCCAAACCTTAATACGGTCTTTTAAAGCTTCAGATAATCGATGAGTCCCCGCCATATCGCTTGGGTTCGCAGCACAAATAAGAAAGAAATCATCTTTTGCCTTTATTCTTCCTAATCTAGGAAGAAGAAGACTGCGTTCTTCTAATGGTTCTAAAAAGGAGTTTTGACAATATTCAGTAGCTCGGTTTAATTCGTTTGCAAGAAAAATACCCCCAACAACCATCATTTTAGTTAACGGTCCAGGTAAAAATGCTTCTTTAACAAATCCACGCTTTAAAGTTTCACCCGGATCAAAAGAACCAATAAAATGTGTCGGTTTGGTGGCTTCATCCATAGTCATCCATTCAAAATCGCGATTTTGTGCAGCTGCAAAACTGCGTGCTAGCAAGGTCTTTCCCGTTCCAGGTGGACCAATTAATATTGGCGTTAATTGACACGCTTGAGCATCTTCTAACAAATCAAAAGCAATTTTATACTGCCCTTTATTAACCAATTCCACATCAGGGCTATGATCACTGATAAAAGAAGATTGGAGCAGCTCATAAAAATCTACGGATGATGGAGCAGATTTCTTATGATCAGACTTTGCAGTTGATTTTGCGGTTGATTTTACGCTTGATTTCGTGGTTGATTTTATTGATGATCTTGCTGTTGATGGTTTTGCAGTCGAAGTTTTCTTTTTTTTAGTTGATTTTACTTTTTTCTGTGTAGTTTTTTTAGCAGGCATAGAAATTATTCCTCAAATTTTTGTCACTAAGAATTTTATGAAAATGAACCAAAGTTCATTCCTACTTGATATTACTACATAACTCCTAAAAGTATTTTAAAATAACGAATGTTGTAAGATTTTTTAGAATTATCAAACTTCCATCTTTTTAATCGATTATTTACAAGATGGATAATCTTTTAAAAAATGTAAAAAAAATAAAAGCTTTATGTTTTTATTCCATCTCGATTTTAATATTTTGAAAATGGAAGAAACGTCCCCAAATAACGCCTCGTCATTATTTCCCACAGATTTTGTAGGAGAAAAAGAATGGTTCTTTCTCTATTTGATCGCTCTTCAAGAATCTCCCCAGCAAAAAAATGTACCCACTCCTATATTATATAAAAATCTTCCTTTTAGTCAAACAACTGTATCTCGCCGTATCATAGAATTAGAGCAACAAGGTTATCTCAAACGTTCATTTGGAACAAAAGGTGGAACTGTTTCCTTAACCCAAAGAGCCTACTCAGCACTTGAATCGGTATATTTGAATCTCCATTTAATATTTGAAGAAAAAGAAAGATTTGATCGATTTTCTGGAAAATTACAATCAGGAATGGGTGAAGGTGCACATTATATTAAACATCCAAAATATTTGCCCCAGTTTTATCAAAAAGTAGGATTTTTTCCATATTTTGGAACATTAAACCTTCAAGTTCTTCCCGTCTATGCACAATTAATTGAACAACGTATAGAACATTTCCAATACGTTCAAATAGAAGGATTTACAGATAATTCACGAACATATGGAACTGTAAAATGCTATCTTGTGCATTTATGGTCAGAAAAAGAACCACAAAAACGCGTGGAAGGCGCCTTGCTACGAATTCAGCGAACATCCCACAAACCATTTACATTAGAATTCATCTCGGAGCAATATCTTCGCGATTTTTTCCATGTCAAAGATGGAGATACTATATTTTTTGAATTTAAGAGAAATTCTAAAGAGAATTGATTACAGATTATATGAAAGGATCATATTTTCTATTTCCTAAGCATGTAGCTATGATTGGAGATACCCAATTTTCAATATTATCTTTCTCCATTATATGAGGATGTTTCATCTTTTTTAATTTAAACGCTTTTTTGAATATCATTCATATATATCCGACTTATATCTGAAATATAGCAATTCTTTTTTTGTCGAACTCGATTTTTTCAAAGAAATTGTTAAAAATATACCATCTTGTTTATAAATTCTTCAATCTGAAGTCGATTTTATTATAATTTTTGATTTACATATCTTGAATTTGGCACCTTGGTAAAATCGACAAAAAATAAAGAAGGATATTTTGGATTTGAGTCGGAAGAATTCAGATGATGAAATGAAAAACTTCGAATCTTTGAAATTTAAAATACCCTCATATATTCTAAAGAAAATTGATCTAAAGATTTTTTATTTATATATTCTAAAGAAAATTGATCTAAAGATTTTTTATTCGAATCTTGATTTAATATTTTTTTCAATTTTTCGCTTAATTCCTTTTTTATAAAAGCATTCATAAATTTGTTAAAAATTGAAATTGTTTCGGAATAGAGATTATTAAATTCTAAAATTTTAAATAACTCAGCGATAAATTCAAGAATTATATCTGGTTCGGATTCAGTTTGGAATATCTTTTCAAATGATGACTTTGAGTCAATGATTTCTTCATAATTTGAATAATGGGGACACATAATTAGCTCTCCTGCAATAAAACTTCAGTAATCAATTTTTCTTTAATTGATTTGAAAAATGCTTTTTTTTCTATTTTATGTAAATCTTGAAGTATCTCTATCATTGAGGAACTATCAAATGTAGCAGAATATTCCGCTTTTAGGTCAATAAGATAATAAAAATCGGGTTTTTCTTGATGATTGGCTTTATTTTGGTCAAACACTAACCGTGTAATTAGAAGATATTTATTTTCAATGATTTCACGAAAATCAAGTAAATGAGATTCCATGATTTCAAAGTCTTGTAACTCTGGATTAAATTTTATTTGAAAATATTTGGAATACATCTGAAATAATTCTCTTTTTTCTCGTTGTCCTAAAGGAAATTTATTAATATATCGCAACGAAAGTTTTTGGATGGTTAAATAGGGAAAAATTTTATGTTGAAGAATATCGTTTGGTAATTCATAATTATTTATACCAATTTACTCTTTTGAAGTTGGTTTAACGCATCTTTTGCATGATCAGAGATACTTGAATATAATCGCGATTTTTCAGATTGAATCCATGAAAGAAATTCACGAATTCCCTCTTTAAATGGCATTTTGGGTTTAAATCCTAATTTTTCTGAAATTTTAGTAATGTCTGCGAATATATGTCGAACATCGCCAGCTCGAAATTTATAAAGAATTTGATTATCAACTTGAATATTTAAAATTTTTTTTATCGCATTCGCTACTTCTATAATTGATACAGGATTGCCAGTTCCCACATTAAAGATTTCATAATTTGCTTCTGGTTTTTCCATTACGAGCTGTAATGCTTGACAAATATCAGAAACATGAATCAAGTCTCGAGATTGATTTCCATCTTCATAAATTAAGGGTGAATTTCCTGCTAATATTGAAGTAGCAAAAATAGCACAAACACCTGTATAAGGATTAGAAAGTGCTTGATGTGAACCATATGTTCCAAAAAACCGAAGAATTGAAACGGGAATACCGTATGTTTTTCCAATTAACATACATAAATTCTCCTGCTGCAATTTTGTATATGCATATACTGTACTTGGATTTGCGGGAGCCAGTTCTGAAGTAGGTTTAGGAATGAGAGATTTACGGCATAGTGGACAAACAGGGTCCCAAATGTTCTTCTGATTGATGAAAATTTCTGATTTTGATCGATTTTCAGGATATACTATTCCATGATCCTCACACCAATAAGCACCTTCACCATAAATTGACATAGAAGAAGCAATAATTAATTTTCTGACATTATTTGGTTTGTTTACCAAACTATCCAATAAAACACTTGTTCCTGTCGTATTATTTTGAACGAAATCGGCAATTTTATACATGGATTGGGCAACTCCAACCTTAGCTGCTAAATGATAAACAATATCAACATCATTCAAAACTTTTTGAAGAGTAGAAGCGTTAGTTATATCACCATGTATAAATTCTACACGTGAATCTAAATACGGAGGAGTCTGTGGCGAGTAGGAATGAACTTGAGGATCTAAATTATCAAAAACAATAACATAGTGCCCTTGGTTAAGGAGTTCATGAACTAAATGACTTCCTATAAAACCTGCCCCACCTGTGATGAGAATTTTATATGTAACCATTAGAATAATTAAATATAGAACTTTCAACCTAAAAAAATCGTGAATTCTTTAAAATTTTTTCAAATAAAATAATAATAAAAAGATTTTTAATTATGATAAAGAATAGGTAATATCGGATCTTATGTGCCCAATATCTTTTTCTCAAGAAAAATCTACTTTTGGTCGACGTTTTCAAAGCGCTCAATTTACTCAATTTGTTATGTTCTCAATTTTAACTCTAACGACTCTTATTTCATTATTTCTATGGAAAGAAATTTCAAAATATACATATATGTCTGAAGATGAAATGATGAAATATATTCAAACTAATAATTTGATGATTTACATGATTATTCTTTTGATTCTATTTCTGGGTATTGGAATTTTAGGTATATTCAGCTTCATCCTTTCAATTAAGTATATAATTGCTTTAGAACGAGTAAGTAGAATTACTGCAAGTATATTTCTGCGTAAAATGTTTTGGATCCAAATAACAATTCATATTAACTGGATATTTGCATTATTTTTAGTAGATGTTTACAAACCTCAATTAAATTCGCTCATTTTATTAATATCTAATTTTCTACATATTCTTTATTATATGCAAATGAAAAAATGGGTTAAAGATTTTCCACGTCAAGGTATTGATTCAAAAATGGAAGATTTTTTCCTACAATTTATTTTTTTACGCCAAGTGTTTGCATTAATCTCTATTGGTTTACTCGTTTTTACACTATTTTCAGACTCTGCACCAATATGGGAATATCTACTTCTATCAACCCTAGGTACAGCTATGACTGGAATCTCATGGAGATTTGGAGTACGAATTGCAGAAATTTTTTAAAAAATAATAAGAAGTTTATTGGTATTATCTAAATCGTACTAACAAAATTTTTAATATATGGCAGATTTATTTTTTTGAATTTAAATCGATTGACGGTGGGGTTTACACCAATATCTGCCCAAAATTCATCCCATTTTTCATGCCGGAGTAGCTCAGTTGGTTAGAGCGCAGGACTCATAATCGCCATCCTAAAATAGGGTCAGATCGCGCATTTCGCGCTCGTTTTGTAATCCTGAGGTCGGGAGTCCAATCCTCCCCTCCGGTACGACTTTATACATCTTAAATTGCAACATTTATCGTTGTACTACATATCATTTTACACAGACAGGTGAGAAAAGACATAGTTGTTTCCAAAAGAACTTTTGGAGTGCATCGACGATATTAATCTTATCTAAATATGCGAGCGTTTTAGACACATCAATTTGTTGGTTAAAATATATCACGGATTCGTTGCGTCCATCCATTAAATAAAATTCCAAAACATAGAATTTCGGAAAATTCTTCAAATGAGTGCCATCAGATCGTTTCATAAGAGAAGCAAACAAGAAAAACAAACTAGAAAAATAGAAAAAAATTCATTTCAATCAATTTATTCAAGTGAATACTCATACATAAGTCGAGTATCAACTAATTTAGCTTTCATTAATGGTAATTTTGGAAAGATTGTGTCCCAAAATTCTTTTTCAATTGAATAAAAAAGTAATGGATATTCCCAATCTAATTGATGCATAATTGAACTTTTTTGTGCTTTTTTTGATCTTTATTTAACAATGAAAAATTTGCAGAAAATGATATTTTTCCAAATTATTTTGGTAGAATATTCTTCAAAATATAAAAACAAAAGATTTTTATACAATTTTTTGCAACTAGGAGTAACCTTTTCGTGTGGTTCAGATCATAAGATCTCGGAAATAGAAAATGGAATGTGTGTTGTGATGAAAAAAACCTTTCGTTATGCAATTCTTCTCACCATTGGTGTGCTGATTGCTGGTAATGTAGCAACATTTGCTTCAGCTTATCCAAGTTCATCCGAATATGAAGGTGAAATTACTTATCCTCTTGAAATAACAAATGCAATTTATGCAGATTTAGATCAAGATGGTTTAGACGATGATGTAATCGTCGACTTTGTTTTAAAATCTCCTACTGGAGAACTCTGCTATTTTGATGCAAAGTTTGAGATGTTTTTAACCCTTCCATCAGGTTACACATACTGGATGCAATTTAGGATTACAGAAGTATTCGTTGAATTACCAGTAACCTTATCACTCTATAATACAGCAACAGAATCTGGTTGGTATGATCTTGATATATTCGCAGATGTATGGGGGTACGATGTCAATGGAGTAATCTTTTCAGGAACAGTTTCTGATTCATTGACTTTTGATCCTCGTGAATATAAAGATGGGGGATTACCTTACGGAGTTATTTCCTATTAAAAAAACTCTACAGAAATATTTGCAAACTATTGAGATCAAGGAGTGAAGGAATTAAAGGGAGAATATTAGTTGAAATTGAAATATGTTTGAAGGTGAAAAACATCCTCATTTTTTTCTTTTCATTCAAAATAAAAATATAATAATCATGAAATTTTCTATTAAGAATGTTCTGTAAACCACAAAAAAGTTTGAAAAACAAACGAAGAGAGATAAGGAAAAGGTAAAAGATATACTAAGTAATAAGTAGTTGAAGTTAGAAAAATTCCTGATATATTCGTAATTAACAATCAGAAAAGGGAAAAAAAGGGGAATAATTAAAAGATTGCAGTAATGGGGGAGCAAATTCTTTGAATATGACTATTTTACAAAAGAAGATATCAACAAGAGAAATGCAAGTTTTAATGGCGTTAGAACAAAAACCATTAGGTACATATGAAGAACTGGCGAAGATTTCAAATATTTCAAAATCAGTAGTATTTGGTATTTTACGTAATCTTGAAAATCCAGAAAATCTTAATTCTCCTTATTTTACAGTTACTGCACATCCAAACTTGATCAATTTAGGTTTAGAAATAGTCGATGTTATAGCGACAATTAGTAATCGGCGCCAATTAATTGATTTAATAAAAATAGGAATCGCTCATCCTTATACAGTGTATCAAGCTTTAATTTATGGAACTTCAAATGGAATGTTAAATCAATTTCGTATTCCGATTGGAAGTCATGATTATATCAAGAAATTATTTAATAAATTAGAAAAAGAAAGAATAATTGAATCTTATTCCTATCATAGATATAATCCTAAAGCATTGTATAATGCAACAAAAGTTTCAAGTTGGAATCCTGAAACGAATTCATGGGATTTCTCATGGAAAGAATGGTTTGAATCAGATATTTCAAAAATCAGTAATGAAAAAATCGATCTTTCATCTCAATATCCACCAACGCTTGGAAGATCAAAAAAATGGATAAAGCGAAGTGATCTTGCCATATTATCTGAACTAACTGCAAATACACGCCGTAAGAATATAGAAATTATGGAAGCTTTAATAAAACGCAATCCACAATACGAATTTACACCTCAGACTTTTGGACGCCATTTAAAGCGTATTAATGATGAATGTATTTCATATCATAGAGTTTTCTTTCATGCACTAGAGAGTGATCAAACCAATGCAATCTTAATTCAAGGACACGCTACACAATCAAAAATAAAACAACTCATTCGCAGAATACGATCACAATCCATTCCATTTAATTCAGTTTTTAAATTTAATGAAGAAGAAATAAATTGGTTTGTAAAACTTCCTGCTTCGAAAATCCATCCATTATTACCTCGTTTATTGTATTATATAAAGGATTTACACTTTTTCATGGTAGATTCTAATAGTGCTTATGCCTATCAACTCTATCCAGGAACATTTGATGAAAGTAAAAAAGATTGGATTGTAAATGAGAAATTTATGGTAGAAAATGTTATTGATGAGATAAATATGGATAATTTTTTTCATGATAAAGAAAAACAAAAAATCTATGAAATTTTTGGGCACCAACGAATAGTTCTTTAACTTCAACTTATTAATTATTCCTAAAGAGAACCATCAGAGAAAAAGAAAAGAGCTATTTTTATTTTTTCTAACAACAAAATTACTTAATCACATTTTAAAGCAATCATTTACAAAGTATTGACTCAAAATTTGCCAATACACGCATTTCTCCATTTTCTAACCAAATAACTGCTTGTTTCTCTTCGTTTCCAAAATTAATTGATTTAACATTGTTAAAGATGGATATTTTTCCATTTTTTTCATATATTTGAACAATCATCTATTCTCATCTGGAATCACGGGAATTATTACTTCTAATCTTAATTTTTGTTCTTATAATCTCTAGATTTTTGGTGTTGATAAGTTTTAATTGAATAATCCTTTTAGATTAATTTGAATCAATGCATATAGAATCTACATTTCTAAACGATTTAAGCCCTATACCTAAAATAAATACCGTAATTTCCGAAGTTTGTGTATTTATACCAAATGATTCGACATTTGAAAGGTTATATTTCAATTGATTATCCTTATAGAGAAAAACATTCATATTTTTATCCTGATTATTTTTTAATTCATACATTTGATATTTATTTATTTCACCAATAGTATTAAAGTTATTTTATTAAAATGCTTGAAATTACAATTTTTATTCGAGTTTTGTTTGATTTCTTTTATGAAATAAGATTAAAGTTTGATTAGAATAATGATTATAAAAAAACTTGAAAGAAAAAAAAATGAAAAAAGGATAAGCAATTAAATTAATAATAATCTTTTATCCTATAATGTGAAATAACTGCCGGTGTTTCCATCAAATTCCATAGGAGCATCGCCACCAGTGTGTGGATAGTCTGCTGCTGCATGAGCAAAGGCATCTTCCATAGCTGTTGTAGCGCTACTACCATAATAATTAATTAAAGTATATTCTAAGAAATAATAGGTCCATGCTCCATTTTGATGAGTGCTGTCATCATAACCATAGCCATTTTCTGTGCATGTTGTAGTACAATATACTTTTGCAGCGTTACCCATTGCCATTAAATCAGGACCAATTCCACCTGAATAGCAGTGATCAATAAACACGAAAATATCATCAGCGATAGCGGTTTGCAAAATCGCAGCAATTTCGGTGTCGTAAAGATCACCATCTTCACCATCTTCTCCAGAAGCGCAATCCCATGCACAAATATATGAACTACCTGCACCGTCTCCAGAACCATGTCCTGAAGTGATATAAGCGATTTCACCACTTTGATCGGCTAACCAATTCAAATAATATTTGATATTGTACTCGGTTGCTATTCCATCATATTTAGGATAGTTTGCAGTGTTGGTGTCTCCTAATACGATGATATTGCTGGATTCGTAGCCGATTGAAATCAAGTAGTTATACCAATCGGTAGCGTCTTCATCACAATAAGATAAATCATTGATTGCTTTATAATCGGAAATTCCAACAATTAAAGCATATTTTCCTCCAGTATTTGGAACATTGTCAACAGTAATACTGATTGAATCTTCACCATAATTTCCTGCTTCATCATAAGCTTGAACTGTTATTGTATGGCTTCCTTCACTAAGAGTGGTTGTATCAACACTCCATGAATATGGACTGGTTGAATCAACTGTCCATGAACCGCTATCGATTTTCATTTGAGTGTAACTAACTCCTACATTATCGCTGGCAGTGGCAGTAACTGTAATTGTTCCGCTCACAGTATCACCGTCCGCTGGAGCAGTGATCGATACGGTCGGAGCAGTGTAGTCTCCGTTAGCATTAGTATAATATGAAACTGTAGCAGTGTAGGCTGTGCTACTGGCACTAGAAGTATACATTCTTACTGCAATGTAGTAAGTTCCTGCAGTTTGAATTACATAAGAGCAAGTTTCTGGATTGTTGGTAGTATAACCACGAGCTAAATAATTGGTGTAGTCAGGTGTTGTGCAGATATAACAATCGATATCATAAGAATTACCCCAACTTACGGAGACAGTCATCTCTCCAGGTTCGACATCGGTTAATTCAAAATAATCGACTTCATAACCTGCGACTGCATCATTAAATTCTCTGGTAATCAATTGAGTTTGACTGGGAGTATTGTCTACGGTAATAGAAATGCTATCTTCACCATAATTTCCCGCAGCATCAAATGCTTGAACAGTAATGGTGTGGGCACCGTCAGATAAAGCTGTTGTATCTACGCTCCAAGAATAAGGACTTGTTGAATCGGTAGTCCATGATCCACTATCAATCTTCATTTGGGTGTAACTAACACCTACATTATCGCTGGCGGTAGCAGTAACAGCTATTGTTTCGCTTACTGTAGCGCCATTAGATGGAGCGGTAATTGAAACTGTGGGTGCTGTGGTGTCAGCGGTTCCACCAGTATAATATTTCACAGTTGCAGTATAACTTGTACTTGATGCATACCATGTATACATACGAACAGCAATATAGTAAGTTCCTGCAGTTTGTATATTGTAGGAACATGTTTCAGGATTGCTGGTAGTATAACCACGCGCCAAGTAATTGGTATAATCAGCAGTTTCACAGATATAGCAGTCGATATCATAGCTGTTTCCCCACGAAACAGACAATTCCATCAATCCAGGTTCAACATTGGTAATTTCAAAGTAATCTACCTCATATCTCGCCACAGCACCGGTAAAGGTATCTGTGGTTTGAGTTGCACGTATACTTCGAACATTTTGTGTAGAAGAAGCAACAATATTTGATGAAAATGCGAGAAAAAGGGAGAAAACAATTGCAAATCCAACCCCAAACCCAATTATTTTTTTTTTATAACCCTTCATAACTTCATAACCTCATATGTAACCAAGATCTATCAAACATTCATATGCATAAGGAAAAAAATACTTATACTGATGATTAATAAAACAATCTTAGTTACACTATTTGATATTTTATTCATATCTATATAAATCTTTCTGAATATAATACTAATAATTTAATGACATTTCTACACTTTCGATCTATATTCTAATTTATTTTCGAGCTAATAACTTAAAATCGCGAGTTATTTATTCCCAAAATGAGTAGAATAATGTGACGCAACCCCTTCTGTATTTATTTTTTTCTTTTTCAAAAAGTCTTAGTTAATTTATCTGGATAACAATAATGTATAGAGATAGACGAATACTAAATTTGAAAAATGAACTTTACCAAATTTTATAGGTGCATTTATCCATTTACTGATTATGGTGGATACAAATACAATTCTTTACTTTATAATCTCATGCTTATTTGGAATTCTTTTATTACTTTTCTTAATTCAATCAATTCATTTTAAAAGATCGGTTCCTTTTTTTATTGGCAGCCTTTCATTTGGATTTATGGGAGCGATTTTTGCAACATTACGAGGTTTTGGGCTTTCAACTCCAGGTCAAATAGATAATCTTTTTCTAGCAGTTCAACTTTCATGTTACGGATTGCAGATCTTCTTATTTTTTCTGTTTCTAAGAAGTTTGGAATCAACCGACCATCATCTATTGTTTCTTATTATGAGCTTTGGATTTTTACTTTTGCAAGTTGTTGGATTATGGTCTATTGTTATTTACGATGCATATCCTGTTGTAAAAGAAAATATGTGGCTTTTAGCCGATATGGGCTATAGTCTTAATGCCCTGTTAGTATATGCACTAAATGGAATCCCTATTTATTTACATATGAGAAAGAAAACAAATGAGCAAAAGCCGTTGTTTTTTGCAATTTCATTAACTGTAGTATCATTGGGTTATTTTTATTTACTTTTCTTTGATTTACAATCTTATTTTGGTGTTACTCCAGAATGGTACAGTGCGATATCAATAATTGGAGATTTATTTCCACTTTTAGGATTATTTGGATTTTTAATTCTTTACCTTACTGATTTTAATTATCTCTATCGCTTACCTTCACAGAATTATATTCTTGTTGTATCTATGAAGTATGGGCCCGCAATACATGCAGTCGAATTTGAAAATAATATGCAAATTTCGCTGCAGAAAGATTTAATTGCTGGACTTATCAGTGTGATAAATAATCTTTTTAAAATAAAATTAAAAGCGGAAAAACCTCTGAATTTGATTAAAAGTGATGAAGTGAGTATATTACTTAAATCAGGCAGATATGTTACGGTATTTATTATCACAGAATCTATCTCTGGTGTGCTAAATCGCGCCCTAAGTCGCTATATTTCTGAATTTGAAAAAAAATTTCAAAAAGAATTGGAAGAAGATATCAAAAGAGTGGAAATTTTCAATAAAGCAGAAGAATTAATAGGCAGTATTTTCCCGTTTTTGAAAATAAAGCGAGTTATAACAGGATTTGGGCAAGAAAATTAAAATTTTTTTATATGTAATTCTCCCGACTCAAATCTAAAATATCCTTCCTTATTTTTTGTCGTTTTAACCAAGGGGCCAAATTCAAGATAGGTAAATCAAGAATTATAATAAAATCGACTTCAGATTGAAGAATTTATAAACAGGATGGTAAATTTTTAATAAATTCTTTGAAAAAATCGAGTTCGACAAAAAAAGAATTGCGATATTTCAGATTTAAGTCGGATATATATAAATGATATTCAAAAAAGCGTTTAAATTAAAAAAGATAAAATATCCTCAGTTAATATTATTCAATTTTTTATTCTTATTCACGTATAAAATGTCCAATAAAGCGCTCATAACGACCAGGTAGAATTCCTTCTGATGCTAAATAAATCAACCAAGCATGGATCTCGGTTTGCCATTGATAGAACACATCAGCATCAGTGCTTATTCGACCATTTATTGTATACGGCCGAACTTCTGTCATATACCCTGCTTCAGAAATTACAGCAGTAGCTAAATCTTTTAAATATATATCATCTTGAACGCTAAGAATTGCCCGGCTGAAAGCTTGAACTAATCGATTAATGAGATTTTCATAAATATTTCCTGCAAAACCTTTAAGTATGCCTCCTATCATCCCCATTTGACCCGGATCTGTTCTTCTTTTTGCGAATGGCAGTAAGGTGGCTTCAATTTTTCTAATTTCCGATTCACTCATAGTAATCATTTTTATTTAATTCTCTTTGTTTTTAAAATTTCAGCAATGTTTAAAAAGAAACATTAAAGTAGTATAAAAAAAACTCCTAAATAGGATAATAAAAGTGGTTCAATAATTAGTCAACCTTGATCAAATACATAGGATACGAGCTTACCATTATGCGTCATTATAATCGAAATTTCATACCCAAATCATTACAACGGATCATTGAAAATCCAGAAGCCTATACTATAATGAAAAATGTATCCCCACTTTCACTTTTTAACATTGGTAAGATTTGGTTAAAATACCAATCTGTAGCACAACCCATTCCAAATATGGTAAATTTAACCGAAATCAGCAAAAATTTCAATAACGTACTTATTGTAGGTGATACTCATGGTGATTTTACTTCTACTTTACGAATAACCCGAGCTTTTTTTGAAAAAAAAGTGGATGCATTGGTTTTTATGGGCGATTATGTTGATAGAGGTGAATATGGATTTTTAAATTTAATGTACCTTATAGGATTGAACCTAGCATGGCCAGATAGGGTCATTTTACTTAGAGGAAATCATGAAGATATGGCAATAAATTTAGTTTTTGGATTTTATCAAGAATTACAAAGATACTTTGAAAATCCAGATATATTTAAAGCAGTGCAATCCACTATTGAAGCAATTTATGATTTGATGTCTTTAGCAGCAATTACTCCCTTAGATTCGTTATGTATTCATGCAGGTATTCCAAAGATCGCTTTTCCTCTAAATATTTTAAATCAAATGCCCAAACCTCATTCAGAATTTAATTCAATAACTGATCTTCAACTAAAAAAAGAACTTAAAGAGATTTTTACACAAATTCGATGGAACGATCCAACCGAAAATGAACAAGAACATCCTAATGCGCGCTCTTATCACGGTTTTTTCTTTTTTACAGAACCAGAACTTAAAGCTTTCTTGAAAATGAATCATTTAAAGCGAATTTACCGCTCACACGAACATCCAAGAGGTATTTTTCAAGAAATTTTCCCAAATCTTCTATATTATATATATTCATCAACACCTAATTATGGAAATATCCCTATCGGCCATGTCATTCACGAAAAGGGAAATCATATTTATCTTCGTGATATTGATTTTAATCTAAAAAAAAAAATTCAGTAAAAAATTTTATAACATTCACTATGTAATTGATCTTTTTTCTTCTATTTAAGATTAATTCATTCATTAATCTATGAATATATTATTCTTTTCACCTCATGGATGACATATATAATGGATACCGATGATTTGAGCATATTCCAAGAAATTCATTCAATTCTAACTCTTTTGCGGTAGGATCGTTTCTTTTTATCAGAAATCGTTGTGTCTGCCATATATTATACAAAAAACACCGAACTCCCATAATATTCAGCCGGTTATTGCGATCTTGCACCTTTTGTGCAATGCCTAACCGATTCATTTCACGAAATGCGATTTCTATTAACCATTTTTGGCGATAAAGATCTCGGATATAATTCTCATTGCCGTGTAGGGTTTTTATGCCTGATTTTGAGCAGAACATAACAATTAGGAGAAAAATACGGCTGCTGGCAGTTTGTTCACTAATTTTCTTTTGATTAAAATCTTGAATAATTTCTTTTAAATTAAATCTGCGTTTAGCAACAAGCAGAAGATCTAATTTAATAGGTGAAAATCCTTTCTTTTTTCGTATTTGCCCTTAATCATACCTTTGCAGTATCTTTTACCTACTCCATTTAAGTAGTTCATGATTTTTTGTTTTATCTGCGCACATTTTCTTCCAGGCATAATCACGGTTACGTGCTTCTGCTGAAAGAACTTTAGTATTCTTTTACGATAAAACCCTCGGTCAAGCATAACATATTTTTAGAAAAGCCGTTAGAAACTAGAATCTGATGGACATTGTGAAACAGAGGGAGTTTATCTTGACGCTTTTTAATCTTGAAATTGGCAATCATTTGATGAAAATCACCTGAAATAACTGAAAAACTAAGTGTACGATGAACGGTTTTACCTTCCTTCTTTCCAAAACAATATGGGCCTTGCATATTTTTTTTACAGGGTGTATCGGTGTAATCTGCAATTAATTTTAAATCCTCTTTGACAATTTTCAAGGATCTAAGAATTAGTAAATGCGTTAAAAGAACAAAATTCCAGAAATCTTCAATTAAATCTAATTTTGAAAGTTTCCTCAAGCATCTGGAAAAAGCAGGCTGGTCTGGAAAATACCTTCTTAACTTTCCATTTGAAAAGGTGGTAGTTTCGTATGATTGGAACGATATTTGAGCGTCTTTGCATTTTTCTTGCATTATTTCTGCAGTACGACGCGGGGAAAGTCGGATAATTTGAATACAGCAGGCAAACAGAACGAAGATCGTGTAGGAAAACCCACTCCGTTTTTGAGGCATTTTTTGGGAAATAATTGGATTTATTATCTTCGTAATATCTAAAAGTAACTGTGGATTAATCTGATTGGGAGTAATTTGTCCGATATCGGCGCCAACCGATGGATTTTCCTGAAGATTTGTCGACATATTTACGGGTAAGAAAGCTTAGCTTTTAAATTATTCCCTTTATCTTTCGAGATAATTATGCACTTCTTCAATGAAAAGAAATTTGGAAAGTACTACATGATTTAAACAAAAGATTGAACTTCAGCATCATTTCAAGCTCAGAAAATATATAAAAAACCAATTACATTGATAATGATTTTATAAAAAAAAATCAATAAAAAATTTCAGTAATGATCCCACACTTGACGTAAAGGAATAAGGGATATTTCTTTAGATTTCACCTTTAACCGTGCTTTCATAACTTTTAGCACCCTTAAATCTTTGATTTTCAAATATATTGGGATTTTCACGCTTTTTCGTTTTGTAATATAGTAGGGAAGATGAGGAACATCAATTTTCAAATAATCTCCAGTAGGATTCCGCAGAAACCTCCACTGAAGAAATAATAAAGTGCTCAATATTTCTAAAATTGTTATCTCAAATGAAATTGATGTAAGAAAAATGATTATATTTTTATTTAAGGTCAAAAATGTTATATAAAGGATGATAAGGTCTAATATTGAAGCAATTGCTAATAAGAAAATTAAATATTGATGTTTCTTCTTGGCTTTTCTTAAACATTTTCCACACAAATAGAACCGCACTTCTAAAAGATTGCTTCTTCTTGATTTTCTTAAAAATTCAAATTTCCTGTGAGTAATTGGAACAAATTGAGCAGCATTTAATCCATTCCCTTCTCTTAAACAACCCACACACAATTTAGGTAATTCTATTACTTTACTTGATTCATTTTTCATCATTTTTACCTCCATTTTTATTTTTTTTCAATTTAGAAAAAATAATATTGTTTACAAATTAATCATATTTTGATGAAAAAATCCGAATTCAAAAATCCGGTAAAATTTTTTTTCTTCTCCAAGCTAAACATCGAATGTGGTTATTTTTTTTGTACTCCAATATCTTCTCTGGTATCCATATGGAAAAATGAAAAACAAATGAACCACTGGTATCAAAATTCATCATCAACATGATAATAATTTAAAAGTATATCGAAAATTAAGAAAAATAATAAAATAATTAGAGAGTGGTGTTCATAATTAATAAGAGATTACTATATTTGGATGTATTTCGTGGTTTTATTGCCTTGTTTATTATCGTGACTCATGCTTTTTCTCATTTGATTCTTTGGGATTATTCAATAATTCAGTTGAATGAATTTCCTATTTGGATGGTTGTCATACTCTCACCAATAATATTAATTTCAACTTGTGCACCTGTTTTTCCACTAATTTCAAGTACAGCCTTAGGATATAAATTAAAAAGTATTTTGAATTCAAATCATAGAATTAAATCACTAAAAACTACTCAAAATCATTCAAATTCTTATCTTACGCAAACTAATTCACAAATTTCGCTGAAAAACACCTTTTTATTTTCTGGAATAAATTATTTACTTCTATTAGGGATATCCTTTATACATGTTTCATTATTTCATTATGGAATGCATTGGAATGGCTCAATTCAAAGAACATTAATCACAGGTTCTTTAGAAACAGAGCATTTTATGTTGACAGATGTTCAAGTTCTTTTTCAAACTGATGCAATAGGATTGATTGCAGTAAATGGTCTAATTTGTTTGGTTACTCTCACCTTATTATGGCGAAATAAAGGATATCTCAAAACTAAACGTAATTTAATTATTCTTACATGCATTGCCATTGGGTGGTTTTGTATTTCTCCTTGGCTTCATTCTCATTTAGATTCGTTTTTTTTTACAGCATTGGATGAAAAAAAATATATAATTGCTTTATGTTTAAAATTTATCATAGGTCCACCAAATAGTACATTCCCAAATGTAGCCTATGGCTTTTTAGGATTGATTTTTGGAATTTCAATGGCTGAAAAGAAAAATAAAAGATTTTTCCGAATTATTGGGTTTGTAATCGGTCCAATAATAATGCTTGGTACAGGAATTTATATTTTTATTTATGGATTAAATTTAACTCCAGATGCTTTGGGATATTTTGTTCCTTTAGAGATTCAAATTCTCGATATTGGATATATTCTTTTCATTCAAGCAATTTTTATAGAATTATTTGAATTTTATGGCTCTAATAATCTAAAAAAGCTAATTAAGAAGACAAAATTTTTGGGAAGGTTTGGAATAATAACCATGACAATATATATCTTCGAAAGCATCATCTGTGTAATAAATCTTAAATGGTATGTGCCTCTTTGGAATCTAATACCAGAATTCCCCGGACATAGATTTATTCAATTATTTTTGTTTGTTGGAATGCAGATTTTTATATGGTGGGGAATATCAATAACATGGGAAAAATCCCAATATAAATTCAGTTTAGAATGGATATTAATTACATTGCGAGCAAAGATAACACAATATCATTCATCCCGATTAAGTAGTGCAATTATTGAAAGAAAATATATTGAATCATCAGAAAACCTTGAAACATTTGAAAAAATATAATATTTTGTTATTTGTGATTTATTTATTAATTTTTTTTCAAGGCATTACATATTCTTACAAATTCTAACAATTTTTTGATATTTTTTGATAATCTCTTTATTGATATACTCCCATGATCGATTCTCTGAGAAATTCAAAGCATTTTGGCAGAATTTATTATATAAATCATCATTATTGATTAATTGTAAGCAAGCTTGAAAAAATAACTTTGGTTTTTTTGCATGAACAACTAAACCTGCATTGGATTCTTGGATAATTTCTTGACAACCTCCAATGTCAGATACAATTGCAGGTATTCCTGAAGCCAAAGCTTCTTGAACAACTTGCCCAAATGTTTCTGTTGTGGATGGAAATAAGAAGATATCTGCACTGGCAAACACTTGACTCAACATTTTATCTTCAATATATCCCAAAAAAATTGCTTCTGGCATCAATTCTTCTAATTCATGGCGAATAGGTCCATCACCAGCTAAAACAAAAAGAGATTTTGAAGGGAATTTAGATTGAAATAAACGATATACCTCCGCAATTACCAGTAAATCTTTATACCATACTAATCGACCTGTATATAGAATTACTTTCCTTTTTCCAACCTTCCATGAATTTCTAATTGCGCAATTTCTGAATGAAGGATGAAATTGTGTTCGATCAATTCCTCGAGACCATAAAAATACGCGATGAATACCCAATTTTTCTAAATCATCTTTAATTTTCAAAGTAGGTGTAAAAACTGCGCAAGCTTTATTGTAAAAGGTGCGATACATCCAATTAATTGATCTTTCCAAAAAACCCATTTTGTAATATTGAAATACTCGAACAACATCAGAATGGTGAATAAAAACATGTGGAATATTCTGAATTCTGGCATATAAACTTAAAATAAGACCAATTAAATCAGGAGTGGCAATGTGGATGATATCTGGTTTGAATTGATTCAATTTTCGGAAAAACCTTCCAATGGGAATCCCAAATTTATATTCTGGATAAAAAAAGATAGGAATTGAGGGAAATTGAAAAAGGGTTAGATTTTTCCGTAATTGAGGCGTGATTAAAGGAGATGCTACAAAAACTTTATTATTATTTGCCAGAAAAGAATCAACAAGATTATAAGTTGCTCTTGCTACCCCATCATGGTTCTTTTTAAATGTTCCTAAGTAAATTGCTATTTTCATGATGTTTTTGCCACATTAAATCAATACATTTTGATAATATTCACTAAAAGATAATTATTTGCAATACGAGTTGGAAAAAATCAATGTGATTAACTTCACAATGTAACTATTTTTCACAAATCATTTAATTAATCTGTAGGGGCATAGGAATTTAAATCTCATAAATGAATAATAATTGAACAGGAAAAAATTATCACTATTATTGTTATTATTTACATATTATTTTAACAAATCAAAAGGATAAAACTAGAAAATGGAAAAAAAATCATCCTCCCCTAAAAATCAATCATCTTCATCAGTAATCGATTTACAAATAATTGATAAACGTTCAAAAAGTGAAATTGAGAAAGAAATTAAAAATTCTATCAAAATTCCTAAAACATTTGGTAAAAATTCATTAAAACGTCTTATTGAAGTCAATTGTCTTCGCCAAACCTTTCTTTACCTCCCAAATTCACCACTATGGAGGAATCCAGTGGAAAAACCAGAACCTCGAATTCCAAAACGAGCAGGTTCAGAATTTTCCATGAAGCAAGGTCATGAATATGAACAAAAAATTTATTCTCATCTTTCTACTCTTCCTTTTTGTTTATGCATTAAAAGTAAAGTAAATAAAATGATCTTAAAGCGAAATATTACACCACAGTTATTTAAAAAACTATATTATCTTGCTCAAAAAAATAATTTGGATGAATTCATTATTTTGGAAGGTGAATTTGATACTGGTGAAGCATTTTTTGAAAAAATCTTCCCTCCAAAACATCCTCAAGATCCACTTCCTATCAAATATTCAAAATTTCGTCCGGATATAATTACAATTCAACGGATTACTCCACAAAAAACTAAATCTTCAACGATTTTAGCACTTAACGAATTAGGTATCCAAAAAACTATTTCAATTAATCAGAATTCGCCACTATTCAAAATATCCATCATCGACATAAAACACGTCTCAGAAAACAATATTGGAAAATCCCATTTTATAGAAATTCTTTATTATATGCATGCAATGGCATGGTATATTCATTCTCATGCATTGGATAACATGTTTTTTGTTTCATTAGAAGATAATGGGATTTTACACCTAATAGATGATAACTTAATAGTGCAAATGAATAATATTGAACAAATCAATTCCAATTTAGTAAATATAGAATGGAAAAATGTTGCCCGATTATATAGCAACTCAATTAATACATTTAAAGATCTTTGGAAAAAAGCACCTTGCAGTATTAATTCTGTACCAATAAATATTCAACCACACTGTGGGAGTTGTCAATTCTTAAATGATTGTATAAAGCGTTTAGGGGTCAATAAAGGAAATCCCCCCCAAAATTGGGCATTGGAATTGATTCCTTATACAAGTCCTTCAGTTATTTTACAAATGAAAGATTACGGTTTAAAAACGATTGGAGATGTGGCATCAAAACTCCATACTATTCCAATCGGAACGACACCACAACCTCTTTATGCAGAAATGCCTTTAATTCAAAATAGAGCAAAGGCAATAATCCAGCAAACCCCAATCTATCCATCTACAGGTAGAGTTTATAGTTATGCAGTCCCAAAGTACTCTTCTATGAATTTAATATTTACAATAGAATCAGATCCTTTGAATGAACGAGTTTTTGGAATTGGTCTTCGATTAGAAATGATGATTGCAAAAAAAGCCAAGAATTATCCTTTATTTCACCAATGGTGGAAAATATGGAAAGAAGGTCTTTCACAGAACAAAAGTCCCAGTAAGATTCTTCAAGATCTACAAAAGAATAATCCATTTTACAATAATTTCCCGCTAAAAGCGATTGAATCCTTATATCATATCATTAAAAATATCATTCCCTTAGAAATAATCTTAGAAGGTCAACCCAGACCGAATAAAAAACCTTACCAGAGAACTAAAGTAAATTATGAATTCAACATTGTGAATCAAAGTGTGAAAAATTCTAATGACGAATTAATAATGTTGTTAAAAATAATTGACAAACTCATTGCAATCATTGAAATATGCACCATTATTGAAAATTATTTGGTGTATGAATATAGAGTCATTATAAAAAAAAAGGAATATTATCGGAAACTACGATTACATCTGTCTATCTATTATTGGGCTCAAGATCAAATCCAAAACATGCGAGATTTAATGGAAAGAAATTTTGATAATTTACTAAATTCTTCTGGTTATCAGCAAAAATTACTAAAAATCATTCAATTTTTTACTCCAGCAGAATCAGAAATTTCGCATCCATATCAACATAATAAAATATATGATCTTCTAAAATTTGTTGAATGTGTAATTGGATTTCCATCCTTAATTAATTATACTTGGCATGAAATTGGAGCTACAATTTTTAACACAAAATTTAAGCAAAAATTTTGGATAACTCACTTTAATTATATGGATTATCAAGTTTGGTATGAATTTTTAGAAACGAAAGATCTGGTATTGAAAAAAAAACTTGAAGAAGAAATTCAATATCAACTATCAAGAAAGACTAAATATATTAATTTAATCAGAAAAAAGTTTCAAGTAGAAGCAACAGAATCAATCCCTCTTGAATCAAAACCTGTTTCTCTAGATTCTTTTTCTCAAGTAATGGTTCCTCGTTCATTTCACAAAATTGCTCATCTTTGGTACTTTTTTGCTAGATTAACAGGGGCTGTTGATGAACTTGAAAAAGAAGAAATAAGAACCATGTTCCCAGAGTATAGTATTGGTAAACTCAATGCAGCTGAAGTTCAAAATCTCAGTTTTATTCAAACAAATCCACAAAAAAATTCATATTATATTTTTGAAATAAGAGATCTTTCCAGTAATATGAAATTGAAGGAAAAAGATCGAGTTTTATTAATCCCAGATGAATTTCGCGATAAGAAAATAGGACCTTGGGTGTATAAATGGATAGTAATCATAGAAAATCTAATTTGGAATTCGAAAATTCATGGTTTTATTATCAAAACCTATCCACATAATGTTGATTTGGTCAAAAATTATCAAGCATTTACTTCTATTCCAAAAAGAGAACCAAAATGGTATATTTTTCCATTACCATTAGATGTTTGGAGTAATAAACTCTATAATGGTAACGGAAGCGGATTACTTGAAAATCATCACTTCGGAGACAGTTGGTTGGGTTCACTTCTTGCCTACTTATGGGAAATTGATCCACAAACAAAAATTTCAGTTCCGCTATCATGGGAATTTCAATTGACAGAAATATACCTTTTCAACCCAAAAATTCTTACAACTTTACCATTTGAACCAAAATCATTTGAACAAATAAAAAAGGGTAAATTTCCAAATTTATTATCTACAGCTTTTCCAAAACCTGATCCATCTCAAAAAGAAGCCATTTGTTTGGCTCTCAACTCATACATTCATGCAATACAAGGTCCTCCTGGAACAGGAAAATCACAAACAATTACAACATTGATAGATGAATATATTTGTAGAATTAAGCAGAGATTTGGAGAAAACACACAAATAAGAATATTAATTACTGCCTTTTCTTATGCAGCCATACGAGTTTTAATTGATAAAATTCGCGCGAGTCAAGATTCAAAAGGGAATAAAACCCAAGTAGCTTCCATGCAGTTAATATATTTACATTCTGAAATGATAGAACCAATCGAAGAAGTTCCTGGATTACCACACATTGATGATTTAATACATAAATCAAATGGAGGATGGCTCTGGAATGGTCAAAAAAGAATAATAACTAAGAAGAAACCGTTGCAAAATGTTCTCCAAAATCAATTTATCCTTTTTGGAAATGCACATCAATTATATCATATTCCAAAATGCACAATCCCACAAATTTCGTTTGATTTAATAATTGTCGATGAAGCGAGTCAAGTGCCAACGGATCATTTTTTGGCATCTCTACAATTTGTACATTCCAATGTTCTCTCTATTTCACCAGTTTCCTCTTTGAATTCGATAAAAAATGTACCTTTACAATATTCAGATGATGAATTTCATGAAATTAATTCAGACGAAATCACACAGATAGTTATCGTTGGTGATTATTTCCAATTACCTCCTGTTCAACCGATAGAACCTCCAAAGAAAGTAGAACAAATATTAGGAAGTTTGTATTCATATTATGTCCGCTATCACGGAATTTCACAAAGTCAATTACGAATTAATTATCGATCTCATCCAGATATTGTAGAATTTACAAGGCAATTGTCATTATATCAAAATTTAAAAGCACATTTCAATGCTATCAAATTATCTTTATCATGTAAACTACCATCCTCATCTCCAAAATGGATTAAAGAGATATTTAAATCAGAACGGGTAGTTTCTACAATTATTCATGAGTACGAATTTGAAATAGCAATTAGCCCTGTTGAAGCATTTCTAATAAGCAAAATACTTTTATATTATTGGAGATCTCTTAATATCAAGACAATTGAAGAAGAGAGAAAATTCTGGCTGGAATCAGTTGGAGTTGTTTCCCCTCATAATGCCCAAGGACGACAAATTCTCCGACAAGTCTTTCTAGAAATGACAAATAAAAAAAATCGCTTAACACTCTTGTCTGATGAAGAATTAATGAAATGTTTACAAGCCACAATTTATTCTGTTGAGAAATTTCAAGGTTCAGACAGAGATTTGATTATTGCTTCAGTTGGAATTTCAGATAAAGATCATTTAAAGAAAGAAGAAGAGTTTATCTACGATTTAAATAGATTTAATGTTTTAACATCGAGAGCAAAACGGAAATTAATCTACATTTGCAGCCGATCCTTTTTAGAGTACATCCCTCATGATAAAATGCTGATAAATTACGCCGCTCAAACTTATAAATATGCATTTGAATTTTGCAATCAGGAAAAACTATTATTTTTTAAGAATCATTTGGGTTATCAAGATTATTTCTATTTCCGATGGCATGAAAATCAAAATTCTTTACCAAAGGCAGTTATTCCTTTTTCAACATTTAATTATGATATAATATATACAAATCAGAATAAATTAACAATTACTGCTACTTCACAAAAAGATTTTTTAGAAATAATTAAATCTATCCCAACCAATCAAGTATCAAAAGCCTTTCTTGATAATGGTCAAAAAATAAAGGTTGAAGTAGTTATTAGTGATCCAGAGAAAATCGCAAAAATTGTACCTATACCTCAAAAATTGCAGCATACTTTTTTTAATTCTGGTTCAAAATCAAAGTATAAAAATACTACACAGTTAAAATCGAACTTAATAAAAAAAAAAAATAAATCAAATATCAAAAAAATCGATAAAAATAATTTATCGAAGAAGAAAGTAAAATCAAAAAATAATTCAAATTCAAAACCTGATGTAAAAAAATCAGGAAAAGGTAAAAAAAAACTACCAGAAAAGAAATTGTCGGTAAAATTGCATGATACTGACGATGATCTTTTTTAGTTAAATTTGATCTTAAAGATAGAAACAACAAATTAATTCAAAACGATTCAGTAGATCTAAAACTTTGCAAAATAATTTAAAACGATGGGGAAGTTGAATGAAACCATTTAAATTTATTCATATGGCAGATACTCACTTAGGAAATGTACAATATCACCTTTTTGAGCGATTTCGTGATTTTAATCGTGCTTTTAATGCAGTATTGCATAAAGCTCTCGAAGAAAATGTTGATTTTATAATACATGCAGGGGATTTTTTTAATTCAAATCGAATCAACCCAGAAACATTATCTGCATGTTATTTAATGATAAAACAATTTCAAGATAAAGCAGTAGAACTTTTTGGACATAAGATTCCAATTATTGTAATTGAAGGAAATCATGATAAAAGGAATTATTTTGCAAAACGGTCTTGGTTAAAATTTTTGGCAGATTTAGATCTAATTTCATTATTATCAATAAATTTTCAGGAAAATCAAAGTACTGGAATTTTTAAGCCGTATTCAGCAAAAAAGAAAATTGGAAATGTAGTGTCTATTGGGGATGCAAAAATATATGGAATTCCTTCCTATGGCGCACTTACACAAGAGTTACTCCCAAAAATTTATAATTCTTTACCTTCAGATGATGATAGATTTAATATCTTGATTATGCATTTTGGAATTCAAGGCCAAGTAAAAGGTAAATTGGGATTGGAAATAACCCCAGACTTAAACGCAATTCATGAAAAAATCGATTATTTGGCTTTAGGACACTATCATAAGCATTATTCACTTCCAGAAAATAATCCTTGGATTTATAATCCGGGTTCAACAGAAATTAATGCTCCAAAAGAATTATATGGAGATAATGGAGAACCATTCCAAAGAGGCGTTTTTTTAGTAGAAGTTTTCGGAAAGGCAGAAGAACAAAGACGAGTTCAACTTATTGAATTTGAAAATGGAGAAAATGAAGATTCCAGTACTCTTCCAAATAGGGCATTTTATAATGTTAAATTAGATGTAGAAGGTATTTCATTAAGCAATTTTGATGATTTAACAGATTTTGTAATAGAACAAGTTAAAAAACAAGGATTCACAATTCTTTCAGGAATTAAACGTGAACAACTGAATTTTCGAGATTTAAACCTTCCATTTCTATACATATCCATCTTTGGAACAATTCCATTTTCTAAACTAGACTTAAATTTCTCCAAAATGCGAAAAAAAATCCTTAATACTTTTCAAATTTTTGAAACACGAATTTTTGCACAAGGTT
The DNA here is from genome assembly GCA_021498095.1 of Candidatus Harpocratesius repetitus. GTDB lineage: Archaea > Asgardarchaeota > Lokiarchaeia > Sigyniarchaeales > Promethearchaeaceae > Harpocratesius > Harpocratesius repetitus. The sequence goes on from JAIZWK010000001.1 coordinate 4,093,842, forward strand.
TAGCTTCAGAAATGGATGATATTTCGATTATTAAGAATGAAAACCGCACTGTCGATGATATTGAAACAGAAATCTTAACAAAAATGATTTCCCTACATCCAGAATATCAACTTTATACTAATGAAATTGTAAAGTTGATGAAAGATTTAAAGAAACCATTATTATCGAAAAGAACTGGAAATTCTGTATTTCAAGAAATAATTGCATGGTGGAATTCTATTTTTCCAAAGAAAGAAGCAGAAATGAATTTCCATAAGGACCGAAAAACTTTAGCGGATTTTTTACCAAGTTCATTATCTTCTAAACCATCTAAAAATAAATATGGTGAAGAAAATACAGAAAAAGAAAGGTTAAAGGATTTAAATATAGAAAGAAAAAAATCAGATGAAGAAGAAATAGATGATGACGAAATAGATGAAGAACAAGTTGAAGAAGAATTGGATAATAATTATGAAAAATTAAACTATGAAGGGAGGTAATAATAATGATTCAAAGAATCCAATTAATCAATATAACAACCCATAAAAATAGCATTATTGAATTTAAACGCGGTATTAATTCACTCATGGGCGATAATGGGGCAGGAAAATCAACAGTTTTACAAATGATTGGTTTTGTATTATTTGATTTTTTACCTGGAAGAAATCAAAAACAATATGTTCGAATAGGTGCTAAAGAAAATTTTGGAGAAGTAAAATTATGGATCATAGGTAGAGATGGAGAAGAATATATGATTTATCGGACAATTGGAAAACCTAAAAATGAATTATCAGTTACTCATACACAAACCGGAATTATCCTTAAGGATATTAACTCTCTCCAAAATTTCCGAGAATGGGTTCATTTAATATTAGGAATTCGGTCTGATCTCCCTTTAAAAACAATTTTTGAAAATGGAATAGGAGTTCGACAGGGAACTTTTACAGAACCATTCTTGCGAAATCCTACAGGAAGGGCTCTTGTTTTTGCACCATTATTAAATGTTGATATTTATTCAAAACTATTCAAAAATTTTCTACATACTATTAAAGATTTTGAGAATGAAATCCACGAAAAAGGAATTCAGAAAAGTGGTCTTGAAGGAGAATTGAAAATTAAGCCAGAATTAGAAGAACGAGAAAAAATATTTTCAAAAAAGATAAAAAAAATAAAAAAAGACATACAAATGCTTAATTCAGAATGGAAAAAAGTGCATAAACACTTTGCTGAACTTGAAAAAATTAAGGAAGAGATCACCACAATTCAAAAAACCATTGATATTTTAAAGCAAGATGTTTCAGGACAAGAAAAAATGTTGAAAGAACTCGCAAATAATCTTAGGGAAGCAAAAAAGGCTCAAGATATTTGCATGAAATCTGAAGAAAATTATCAAAAATATAAAGAGCTTGAAAAGAAAAATAGAATACTTTCTTCCAAAATTCGAGTTTGGAGACAAAACAAAGATAAATTAACGAATTTTGAAAAAAAACTGGCTGAACTTCAGACTCAAAAAAAGCAACTTGATAAAGAAATAACAGAAATTGAAAAATTAAAGGATGAACTTCCAAATTTAGAAAAAATACATCAAAAATTCGAAAAATATAACCAAAATGCCGAAAAACTTCGAATACAAAAGGACAGAATTGTTGAAAAAGAGAAAATTTCAACTCAATTAAAAAAAGAATTAAAATTGTTGAATACTCTACCAAAAAAACAGCAAAAAATCAATGCAGAATATGAAAACATTCAGAAAGAGTTACAGGAATTAGAAAAACTTGAAAATAAAGTAAAACAAAATCAAATTGATTTGAAAACACACCAAAATCAGATAAAAGAATTAAAATTGTATATCAAACAAGCTAATAATGGAATATGTCCTGTTTGTGATCAACCATATAACAACCCTCATAAAGATCTTAAAAGTTATTTTGCAGAGAAAATTGAAATTCATGAAAAAAAGGTAAAAGAATTATCCAACTTAATTAAAAATCAAAATATAAAATTAAAACAAAAATCAGTATTGCAAAAGCGTAGAGATCGTTGTGTTGAACTCATAAGTCAATATAGAGAACAAATGGAACAATTAAAAAGAAAGCAAAGAGAATTAGATGAATTGAAACCGATCATTGAAACAAAACAATCCATACTAAACCAAATATCAGAATTAGAACAAAAAATCGAACAATTGAAAGATCAAAACCAGCGATATAATTTTGTGACAATTAAAGTTCAGAAAGAACTTATTAATTTTCAAGCATCTGCGTATAATGTCACACAAAAAATCAACAAAATAAAGAAAGAAATGGAACCCATTGAACAAAAAGTTGAAGAAGGTAAAGATTTAGAGAAAAATCAAATGGAAACTCAAAATTCTTTAGAAAAATATAAATCTTTTTATGATTTATATCAAAAAAATCAAAAATTAGCCATTAGACTACCTGAATTCAAACAAAAATTGGAAGGAAATAGAATCGAGTTAGAAAGCTCTAAAAAAGATCTAAAAAATCACACGATTAAACTTAATTCTCTGTTGAAGAACTTTGACGAAAGAGAATTTTCTGAATTAGAAATGCGTCAAAATCACATTCAAACAAAAATGATTCAAAAAGAAGAAGAATTCAAACACGTGAAAAATGATTTGGATGATATAAAGAGAAACTTAAGTGTTTTGAAGAATAAAGAAGAAGAATTATCTCAAATAATATATCATTTAGAGAAATTAATAGAAATAAAAGAATTTTCAGAACTTTTAAGGACTTGGTTTAAAGAAGCAGGCCCAAAAATAACTGAAGCTTTGATCTCTAACATAAATCAAACCGCCACTGCAATTCTAAGACAAATTAAAGAAGATTCAAATCTTTACATTGAATGGCAAAAAGATTACGATGTTATTCTTCAAAGTGAAAAAATTCCAAAGAGAAACTTTTCTCAACTTTCCGGAGGAGAACAAATGGCTGTAGCTTTAGCAATCCGACTTTCTATTTTGAAAATATTAACGCAAATCGATTTTGCTTTCTTTGATGAACCTACAACTAACTTAGATGAAGCAACTCGCAGAAATTTAGCTCAAAGTATCCAAAACGTTCGAGGATTTGAACAAATTTTTGTAATTTCACATGATGATACTTTTGCAGATTATGCAGATTATAAAATTCGATTATCGAAAAATGAAGACGAAATTACAAATGTCGAAATAGAATTCTAATAAAAACAATAATCTACATCCTAATATAGTTTTAGATAAGAATAGAAAAAGATTTCTTAACTTTGATTACTTCCACAACACTCATTCGGGAATAAACATGAATTGATTGTACAAATTAGTAAAAAGTAATTAATATCGAAAAAAGTGAAATAAAAAAAATCTTTTTTAGATTTAGATCATGGATTAATTTCATTACCTTGTTTTTCAAGTTCAGCTTCGTAGTGAGTTTGACACAATCCTCCAGATGGAAGAATTCGAAGATCTGTTTCTTTATCAAAGAAATGAATTTGATCATCCATGAATTGCACTTTTACTGGTTCATCGATCTTCAATTTTGTAATTCCTTCTTGTTTGACAATAATTTCTAAATTATCGAAAATTGAATTTCGAGATTTTCTTTTAATGGGAAAATCAATGTATACAAATGTATCTGAACCAATAGGCTCTAGAACACCAATTGTTGCATCCAGTTTTGCTTCAGGGGTATTCAATAAAATATGTTCAGGTCGGATACCCAAAGTTACTTCTTTATTAATAAAATTACTCAATCCTACCTTATAATAATCAGGAATATTATAAGAAAATGCTTCTGATACAAATTGAAGCTGTTCACTGTTTTTTTCGATTCTTCCTTCAACAAAATTCATAGGAGGAGATCCTATAAAACCAGCTACGAACTTATTCACTGGTTGTCGGTACACTTCTTCTGGAGTTCCAACTTGATTTGCTATGCCTTCATTTAACACTACAATACGGTTTCCTAATGTCATTGCTTCTATTTGATCATGAGTTACATATAAGGTCGTAACTCTAAGCTTTTTGGTTAATCGTTCTAATTCAGCCCGCATCTGAACCCTAAGTTTTGCATCTAAATTGCTTAATGGTTCATCCATCAAGAAAGCTTTTGGATTTCGAATAATTGCACGCCCTAATGCAACTCGTTGGCGCTGTCCACCACTCAATTGTTTAGGTTTTTTCCAAAGTTGAGTCTCAATACCCAATAACTCAGATGTTTCTTTTACCTTTTGCCGAATTTTCTCTTCTCTGGAAAGATATTCTTGAAATATTGGAATCTTCATCTTCATTGCCCAAAAACGAAGATTCATCATTTTAATATCTTGTCTAGTCTCAGGGAAGGAATATAACATAAAAATCCACCCCAAAATCCCTGCAACAAATATTAAATTAATATATTCGGGAACAATTTGGCCCAAAAGCTGGCAAAATCCATAATATAAACTAACAATACCTCCGTAAAATAAAAGAAGAGCCATCGAAATCATCAAGTTTGCCCATTTTATTTTCTCTCGATTTCTGATACCAAATGCAAGGTTTTCATAGATTGTATAATGGGGATATAAAGCATAGGACTGAAAAACCATAGCTATATTCCTATCTTTCGGAGATATATCATTGATTATTTCTCCATCAATGGAAATAGTACCACTAGTTATAGTTTCTAATCCTGCCAACATTCGGAGTGTAGTAGTTTTCCCACATCCGGATGGTCCGACTAAACAAACGAACTCTTCATCAGATACTTCTAAATTAAAGTTCTTAACTGCTTCAAATGTTCCAAATTTTTTAGTGATATTCTTAAATTCTATTTTTGCCATTTTAATATCTCCTTACTTAACACTTCCTGCAACAGCACCTTTAGCTAAATCTTTTTGCATAAACAAAAAGAACAATACAACAGGCAATGCAACCAGAATAGAATATGGAGCAAGTAATTCAAAAAAAGGAGCTTGATCTTGAGCATTCTCATAATTATCCGATAATAATGGTAGGGTATAATTTTGAGGTGTTCGTAACAATGTACGTGCTAAAATAAAATCTTGCCAAGAGCTCAGAAAAGTGAAAATTAATACTGCGACTAATCCAGATCGAGCAAGTGGAAACGCAATTTTTGCAAAATTACCAAATCGTCCAGTACCATCAATAATAGCTGCTTCTTCAATATCTACAGGGATGGTTTCAAAATAACCCTTCATCATCCAAGTACAATATGCTGTAGTCCCAACGGCAGATGCTAATAAAATTCCACCAAATGTATCTACAAAACCTAAAGAAGCCCATATTACATATTGAGGGAGTAAAAGAATGATTCCAGGAAACATTTGTGTCGTTAGAATTAAATAGGTTAAGAAACTATTCCCTTTAAACTTAAAACGTGCCAAAGCATAAGCAGAGGTGACTGAAATCATAATTCCAATTAATCCAGTTCCCAAACCTAAACCAAAACTTCTTAAGAGCGCACCACTAAATGAAGGTTCATCAGAAGAAACTGCAAACATGACACTTGAATAATTTAAAATTAAATTATATAATGGTGAACCAGGTGATACACCTGTTAAAATCTCTTGATATGAAGAAAGTGACACCTTAATTACCAGATATACAGGAAAGAGCGAAAATATAACATAGGCAATTAACACCACATAAAACGGAGTCATTTTTATTAATTGAGAACTATTTTGGATAAAATTCTCCTTTGATTCATTAGAGTGAAAGAAATATTTATAAAAATTAACAATAATTAAACCAAAAACAACAGAAAGACCAATTATGTCCCAAATTAATATTACATTATTATTTGCTTCTTCTTTAAAATAAAGTTTAATTAAGTTGATAAAATAAATTAAGAAACCTCCTAATATTACCAAAAACAAAACTCTGATAATTTTAAGAATATTTTCTTTTTTAGGACTATTTTGAATTATATTAAAAGCAAACATAACAAAGACAGCCAGATATAAGAACATGAAAACCAAAGTAGATATTTCCATAAATTCTGAATAATTTCCTATATCCCCTCTGATCCAATCTGCACCGCTTTGAACTTTATCAACTGTATCTGGAATTGTTTCAATTATTTTAATAGATTGATTAATCCAAAAACTTGTAAAGATCGCAATTCCAGTATATATTAAACCAAGAATTGAAACCATACGCATTTTGTCGTCCCAGTCTTTATTTTTTAGCACATACCCGATTATAGCTATTGAAACAATGGTTAAAACAACCAAAGTTGCAAAATAAATACCATAATTCATGTGCAATAATCGTAATACACGAGATAAATCCCCATCAGGTTGATCTCTATGATAGATTGGATTGTTGTTTTTCCATAAAGATCCAGTTCCATATTTAATGCGGTTCCATAATATTGTTTCTGTTTGCCAAAATCCTCCAATTATAAGAATTAATCCCATAACTATTAAAATCACAAGAAAATTTATTGGTCGAGTTTTAAATTTCTGGTCATTTACAGAGACATTGATATAATTTAAATCATTAATAATTTCTTCTGTCATTGTAATTTTCAACCTCCTTAAAAAGTTCTTTGGGTTTGCTTTTTTCTAATTGGCTCATTTCTATATATCGATTGTAAATCTTTTCTTCCAACGTTCCTTTTTCGCCTACAAAGATTTTATCCGGATTAAATATCTTCTTGTAAGCACGACTGAAAGTTGTTAACAATAAGAATACAATGAAACTTAAAGCAGCGGCTCTTGCATAATCACGAGATTCATCGAATAAACTATAAATAAACGTTACAAAAATGGAATATAGCCGACTATTCGGAAGATTTTGTCCTTGTGCAAGAATGTAAACAACATTAAATAAATTAAAGGTCCAAACAAATCCCAGTAAAGATACTGTAAAAAGAGTAGGTTTAATTAAGGGAAAAGTTATTGATTTAAATTGAGTCCATGCATCGGCTCCATCAATTTCTGCAGCTTCATAAAGATCTGGAGGGATACCTTGCATGGCAGCTAAGAAACTAACCATCATGAAAGGCACTCCTAACCAGATATTAATAATTATAGCTGAAAAAGTAATCATAATAAACCTTTTATTTAAAATATAAACTGAAGAATTTATCCAAAAAGAATCACCTGTAGTATCTTCTATATTGATTATTTTATAACTGAATAAATTGTTCTCAATTCCACCTAAAATCGGGTTAATATAATAATATAGAATCCATCCTAAAAGTACTCCAATGATTAAAAATACACTTCTAATTAAGGCGCGATAAGATTTATCTTTTATAATTTTTAGTTCAAAGAAATTAATTGATATTGAAAGAACTGCAAAAATAACTAGAGCACCAAAAATAATTGAAATTAAATTACCAACATTAAATGTGAAATATCCTTTTGGAAAAATCTTATCTGTGTTTTTTCCTAAAAATCCATTTGGATTAAAAATGAAATTTTTCCATATTAATGTTGATGCAAATGAAGGAATTGCCCAAGGAATGATGAAAATACTACGGAAAAAACCTTTTCCCGCAAAATCCCGGTTCATTAAAACAGCTAATAAAATTCCAATTATAACATGAAAACATACACAGACAACTGTCCAAAAAACAGTATTAAACAATATTTGGACAAAATCTAGTTCTGTTGCGGTTAATACAACTCTATAATTCTCAAGTGGAATTACAATTGGAATGTAATTCCATATAAATCTTAAAAGCCATAATAAAGAGGGTGCAACCAATAATCCTGAAAACAAAACAATTAAGGAAATTACTGGACTGGAAAGTTTGGATTTTTTCTTGAATATTTTATAGCCTAAATTAATATATAGAAGATAAAAAATGGTTAAAATTAATAAAAATAATCCATAACTAATATCACCATTAGCTGTAAAAATACTGGTATCTGTATATGTAAAAAATTCAAAAAAAGAAGTATTATTTAAATTTTTAAAATTGAAATAGAATTCAAATAATCGATCTCCTAGATCTCCAGCGGTAGGATTTATATATAAACTCATAATTAAAGCGAAGAAAATAGGTAAGAAAATGAAGATAATAATAGAAAGTAAAGCAGGAAGAAGAAAGAGATAAGCCGTAGCAAGATCATTTGAACGCATTGTTCCTTTTGATTTCTTGCGTTTGGTTGTTCTCTTAGCTTGTATTTGTGTTGCAGTTGTAATAGTTGACATTGTTATTACCCCCGAATAAAAAAGAAAAAAATTAAATCCTTCGTTTCCGTAAAAGAAGGAATGTAGTAATGGCAATCGCTCCAATGAATAAACTGATAGGATAAGAAGGTATTGAACTTGTTCCTTGAATCACATCATCAGTTAAATCTCCTGATTTTTTGGGCAAATATTCTCCCCACCTTACCAAAGTATTTGCAATACATTCATCAAGTGAAATTTCTCCAGCTAAATATTCATTAATTCGATCCCCAAAATCGGTTTCGATTTGAGCCCAATCCTTTGAAACAGGAACACGAAGTGCTGATTGAACTGCATCCCAATAAGCTTTAACATAAGGATAAGAAAATGCTTCCTTAACTTCTGACATTTCCATTACACTTTTTCGAGAAGGAACGTGATAATAATCAATTGCACCAATTTTTTGAGCTTCTTGACCACTCATATATTTGGCGAACAATACTGAAGCATTGTATTCTGCAGAATTTGGAACTACATGTTTAGATATTACATAACCATGACATCCTACAGGGGCGCCTCTATGACCTTCTTCATCATGTGGTAGTTGTACAATTCCAAGATTATCTCCACCTTGAAAAATGGGTTCAATTTCAATGTTCTGTTTTAATTCCCAAGGCCCTTGATTAATCATCGCTACCTTTCCAGAACGAAAACTTGGATTCAATGGACCCCAACCTTGATCTAACCAATTTGGAGTAACTGAACTATCAGTTAAGTTTTTCAAGAATTGAAGAGCTAATCGTGATTCAAGGCTATCGATAGCAACAGAATCTATATAAATTTCATCATTGTAGAACATCTGAGCGCCATGACCAAAATAGTAAGGTTGTGCACCAAACATCATACCTGCTAAAGTTGTTGCATAAACATGATGGGTTTCTCCTCCATATTCATATTCAGTTCCATTAACTTGGTTCAAAATATCCAAATATTCATCCCAAGTCCATGAAGTATTAATGCTTAAAGTACTTGTATCAATTCCAGCCAATTCAAAGATTTCTTTATTATACATAATTGCTGGTGTATCGACTAATTGAGGATATGCCCAAATTTGATCATTTCCTTCAGAATCAGGATATGTGACCATTTCAATAGAAATATTGATGAAATCATCTAAATCTTCTTGAGAAAAAGTATCTGTCAATGGATTCAACATACCCGATGCAGCAAATTCTGGAATCCAATCCCGAGTAGCACGCATTACATCGGGTTCTGTGTTAGCAATATACGAACTAGTAAAAAGATTGCGCGCATCGAAAAAATCGACATATAAAGCATTAACTTCAATATCAGGATGTTCCGCTTCAAAATCTGTAATTAGTTGAATAACTCCTGGTTCTTCAGCAATATTTTCAGTATACCAAAAACTAATGCTTATAACAGCAGATTTTGGTTTTTGTGAAACTCCTACAACATTCGGGACAAATGCAAATCCGGAAATCGTAAGTAAGACTAAAAAGAATACAATTTGCTTTTTAATTTTCATAATATTTCCTCCATTTTTTGGTAAAAAAAGAAACTAGTCCTAATCCTATTATGCTGCTTATAATTACTAATGAGGGACTTCCAAATGAAATACCTCCAGATGTTTCTCCATAGAATTTGAAACTACTGATATCTTGCCCAATGGCTGGATGATCTGCTTGCCTGAGCACTTTAGCATCAATTCTTACTTGTAACGAAGTTGCACAAGTTGAGCCATTTTGAGCATCACGAATCATTGCAGTTACTTCGCTCTCAAAGATGTCTTTTATGTATAAATCCCAAAATCGTGAGATATAAACACCTTCTGCTTGTTCAACCAAAGGTTTGTATGATTGAATTATAAAATTATTAGAAAGACTTTCATCAGAATACACTGAATCAATTGCAGGCAATAAAAATTCATTTATTGCATATTCTTTCATCGAATCAGGAGAACAGAGGTAATTTGCTAAATTCAAAGCATCTTCTCGTTTTGTAGTTGAATTACTGATCATTATTGCGGTAACTTCTAAAAATGGAGATTTTCCTTTAGAATTTTTAGGTGTTGGTGCTAATCCAAGTTTTGAAATATCAGAGAAAATTCCATCCGATGTCAGTTTTTTCATATCTTGAGCAAAAAGCATTGTTGAACTAACATTTTCGTTGATAGCAAAATCATCGTAGATTTTATCAGTTTTCAAACTATTGTCTACATTTACATAGAACCCTGTTTTGTAAGAAGGGGTCAGCTCATAATAATTCACTATATTATAAATATAATTAAGTGCATCTATAGAGTAATTTTCTAAGATTTTGTTGTGTTGTGCATCAACAGAATCATTTTCAAAAAGGATTCCACCATCACCTTTAAAGAGTGTTAATTCGGCATCTTTAAAATTTAAAAATGAAAACCCAAATTGCTTATTATCGGGTAGGCTTTGATCATTCATTCGTGTAATTGCTTGTTGAAAAGCTGCCATATCCCAAGAGCCTCCAATTTCTGGAATTGTTGCAGTATTTACTTTATCTTTGTTATACACAAAAGCCATTACATCAACTGTTTGAGGGATTCCATAATAAGCAAGCATTTGTGTATTATATTCCCCATTTTCAACATAAAAATAAGAAACTGCGCGTAAAGCTTGAGGAATATAGTTATACTGCAAATCATTAACTGCTAGAGGAGCAATGTAATTTCTATGAGCTAAATCAGGTATCCATTCAGCATCTCCTTGAATTAAATCAGGAACTTTACCTGAACTATAAGCATTTTTGAATTCCATTCTCAAAGAATCTTTTGGAATATATGTTAAATTAACATTCACATCATGATCGGTTTCGTATTGAGCAATTAAATCCAACATAGTATCATCCAAGAAATCTTCTTGCATGTACCACATCTCTAAAGAAGTAGTTTCAGCATGCACAGGAATGGCAATTTCTGAAGCAATGATACTTGCTAGGAAAAGAGTTAATATTGCTGTTGCAAATAGTTGTTGTTGTTTTTTCATATTTACCCACTTTATTTTTTCTTTTAATTAATGGTTGAGCAAGAAAAAAATAAAAAATTAACCACTTTTTAGTTTCTTATTTTGTAAATAGATAATTCCTATAACTAATGAGATAGTTAGATATAAAATAGAAAATCCTGCAATCCCCTTTTTTGGTTCATCTTCAGGTTCTTTGAGAGAATTCACAGTAATGATTATTGAAGCGCTTGCGGATTTTCCATTTGTATCAAATACCTTTACTGTAATATTATATATTCCTTCCTCAAATGAAAGAATGTATTCAGTTGCATTTGCTGGTAAAGTGCTTGCTAGTGTATTATTTATAAAAATTTCAAAGTAATCAATGCTAACATCAGCAGGTACGGAAAAACTAATGCTAATATTCATTGTATTAATATTTTCAGGAAGCGTGTAGTTTTGATTAGTTGTTGTTATTTCAATAGTAGGTTCTACAGTTTCAACGTTATCCATTCCTAAATATACAGCTGGAATTGTACAATATGTCTCTGAAGATTCATCATAATTTCCTAAGATTTCAGTTTGATTCATATATGAAGGAAGGAGAACATCTACGACATTTGGATCATAGGATGAATCGTCTCCACCACCAAATTTCCATTCTTGGGGTTGTGCATAAAATTCACGAAATTTTTGAAAATCTTGTGAACCAACAACGACTGTATATGCCCAATCTGTTTGAGGTAGGCCAATTACTGAAGCTGGTGCTGAAAAGACGATAACCTTATCTACAGAATCACTAAAAGTGCTTACTCCTGAAACTTGAGTATCATCTTCAAGTAAAATATATTGAAGCCAGCCATCGGCACGAACCATGTATTCCCATGCATGTTCTGATGAAATATTAAAATGACCATTTTGATCACAATCCGTTCTTCCAGAACCAGGAACATTATCTTCATCAATATACACCTGCATTAGTGGATGGCTGTAACCTCCGGGACCATTCCATGGATTGAACAATTCGCGGAATTTAAACTCAAAATAGACGGTATCATCAATATATCCAACCCTGAATCTTAAAATATCCATTAATCCAGTTCTATTTACATCATAATCTGGATGCATTTGAGGATTGGTTGGATAAATTCCATGTTCATCATAAGCAGGATCATCCATAGCAAATACTTCAACCATATTAACCCCACCAAAAGGAATATTTAAACTCCATGGTCCATCTTCAGGAGTAATATCAAAATTATGCATACTGGACTCATTTGTTGCTAAAACTCGGAGATATAACAAATCACCTTTTTCAATTCCTAATAATGAAAATGGAATGCTCATTTCGCAGAAATCATCAATTGCTAGAGATATAGATGGGGTCGGAGATACTTCATCCCACTTGTAAGAAGAATTAACTTCAAAAACAGAAACATCTCCCGTTTCTAGATCAATTCGAATTTCAGTAGTTATTTCAAAACCTAATATTTCAGAAGGATCGGATGAATCTGCAAATCTTGGAAATATTGTGGAATATTGAGCATTTGGATTTGAGAAATACAAGCCAACGGAATATCCTGTAATTGAACTAAGTGAATATGCATCTGTTGTATCTAATCTGATATGAAGATCTGTAAGAGCTTCATCAACGCCTAAATAAAGATCTTTAAACAATCGAGTTGGATCGGAAGCATTTGCATTTGAATAATGAGCAGCTAAAGTCCATTCATTGCTGTTGGTTTCAAAACCATCAATTGTTGGTAAGTATTTTCCTTGTATGCTTGCAGACACAGGAGGAAGCATTTTTAAGTACAAATAAGGGTAATTTTCCATTATTTCTGACTCGGTCCAATTAATGCTTTTATAAACACCACGGAGAATCGTTTTAAACTGCCAATCGAAGAGTTCATCATGTCCAGAATCTTGATCAGAACCATACCACCAGAACCAATCACTTCCTTCAGCAGCATATAAAGCTTCCCATGCATCTGGCAAATCATCTTTAGATAAGCTATGATCGGTCATATACTGAATAAGATCTTGTCGAGTAGTAATTAAACGATCCCATGCTTCATTTTCATCATCCTCACCAATCCATGTATTCAAATCTCCTGCCCATGAACCAGTTGCTAATTGGATCTCTTGTAAAGTGCTGGGGGGATGTTCAGCAAGATATTGTTTGGGAGTAATTGTTCGCAACCAACCTTCATCTTGTGCTTCTTCCAATTTCTGATACATATATTCGCGGAATAGATTACCAGTGTATTCAACACGACCATCTCCATCTAAGTCATATTGATAATTTTCCCAGGCATTTTCCCCATCTAAAGCTACAGTAAAAACGGGATCTTTATCATCAGTCCAGCTATCTCGATAGGTTTTTAACATTTCGAGCATATTTGTTGCAGCTACTTCTGGATCTAGTCCACCATAATTAAAACCAATTTCATCTGAAAGCTGTTGATGTCGGAAAAATACAACTGAACTATATCCATCTTTTTTAACAACGTAGGGCTGAAACCATTGCTCAGGTGTAAGTTGACTTACACCCAAACTATTTTGAAGCACAGTATAATCAGTAACAAACCATTCAATACCACTTTGATTCACTAAGGGAATAATTTCGTCGCTAACTGCTTCTTCCGAAGGCCACATTCCGACAGGATATTTCCCAAATAATGAAGCAGTATAATTTTTTCCTTTTTGAATTTGTGCCAAAGCATCTTCAGTCCAGAGAGTATTTTGATCAGGTAGAGGTAAATCAGCCACACCTTCATTCACTTCTCTGGCATTTGTTAAATTAATTAATAAAGGCAATATTGGATGATAAAATGGAGTAGTGATTATTTCTAAACGACCTTCATTTTGAAGTTGCTTATGAAGGGAGATAACTTGTTCAACAATAGAATAAGCATAATCCAAAACTCCATTTTTCATAGCACTGTTATAACCTCCCACTCCATTAGCATCATCAGTCAAAACTTTCAATGTATATCCAAATGGATTGACTGGAGGTTGATAAGGTTGTTCTGTAGTATATCGTGGATTTATCCAATGAGCAAAAAAGAGGGTTTTTAAATCTAAAAAGTCTTGATCTGTAAAACCTTCTACCGCTTCTTGTAATGTATTATAACTATTACGTTTTTCACTCAATTCAAAATATCGAGTTCCATTTTGACGAAATTGACCGTTTATATCGAAGAAATACTGGATTACCACACTTTTATTTTCGTCTGACATTGCAGATTCATCCATTCGAGCTAATTCAATTCTTCGATCAAAAGCAGTTCCATTAATATAGTCAACAAGTTGTTTTAACATTGAAGGTGTCAAGTTGATTGTAACGTTAATATCAGGATAATCATTTAAGACATCAGCCATGTAAGGATATGAGTTGGAACCATGCATAAAAACCCATGGTTGTTCATATATTCCTGTTTCTGGGTCTTGATATGATGGTTGATGTTGATGCCAAATTATGACTAAGTTTAATACCGTATCATTCGATATACTCGTTTCATAATTTATCGAAATATCAGGCATTTTTGTTAAAGAAACAATTGATGAATTATATTCGGATGAAAATGTTGGAAAGATTATCATGATAAGTAAACTGGCAAAAAGAATGCCTTGTGAAAATTTATTAATTTTTCTTGAATTATATTGCAATAGATTCACCTTTCTTTAAATTGAAATTACTAAATACTTATTTATTTTTTTTCACGCTGTTTGTTATAAAAAAAATATGCATTATTAGCTATATCGAAACTTAAGTTTTGGCAATAAAAGCCACAAAGATAAAAAAAAGGTTAAATGAAACACTTCTCATTCTGATGGTTTCATCTAACTGAGACATTTATACAATCTGCGATTATTTTCGTTTTCGGAGCAAAATTACTGCCGATCCAAATAATGCCAAAAGCATTATTCCAACACTATAACCTGGAATCTGGAAGCCTCCACCATCATCGTCTGTGGCTGTATCATCTGTGGCAGTATCATCTGTGGCAGTATCGTCGGTTGCAGCTCCTTCAACGTTGATTGTGATTTCATCATAACCAGCATTTCCTGATTTATCTGTAGCAACAACACGAATAACATTTGCTCCAGCTGATAAGGTGAGTGTTGCAGAATTACCTTCACCAGCTTCAGGAATGTACACACCATTCACATATACTTTCACTTCTGAAATTCCAGCAAAAGTACCTTGATCTGGATCTTCAACTGTCCATGTGATTTCTTGTTCAATTGTAGTTCCTGAACTTATGGTAAGATTAGTTCCATCTGCAGGAGAAGTAATATTCACTACAGGATCAGTTGTATCCACTTCAAAAGATAAACCTTCTCCTACTGCTAACAATGTAGCATATTGTTGAGCACCTACATCATAGCTGGTTGAAATGGTTTCTTGTAAAGCAGCGGGATCATCTGCAGTAGGAACCAGAATATCACAGTAGTTTGGATCATAAGCGCTATCATCCCCACCTCCAAAGTCCCATTCACCATTTTCAGCCAGATGATTTCGGAAATCGTTAAAGTTTGCTGAAGCAACCATTACATAATATTTCCATGTACTGTTAGCAACTGTATTAATTAGAGTTTCTGGAACATATAGATTAAACCAGTGTTGACCGTTGATAAATTGATAACTTGTAGTAATACCTGTTCCTGCAGTTTGAGGTGATGCAATTGTTTCAGGAGTGAAATATCGGCTCATCCAGCCATCACCATAGAATCCAATATCCCATGGATATTCATCTTGAACTTTAATACTTGATTTTAGTACTCCTTCAGTAGTACCACCAGGTTGCATATCAATCAAAACCACAAACATTTGATGCGAGAAGTTACCTGCACCCCAACCAGGATCATAAGAATCGAGTAATCGGAAATCAAATGAAGTACCATAAGCATTAGCACTTACATTGAATTGCAATAAATCGAATAGTCCAACTCCAGGACCAAAAGCAGCATTAGTTGGATAGGTGCCCCATTCATCACCTTGAGGATCGCTCATATTGAAAATGAGAGATTTAGGAGGTTCAATACCAATATGAACTAGGAAATTTCCAGTTTGAACAGTATTGTTATTTTCAGCAATAATATAGAATTCGACTGTCGTGCCATTTGAAAAAGGTCCTAAACTACCTTTGAAAATAGCATTATCAGATGAGGCAGAGTCATAAGCCATAGGAGATAAATTCCAAACTCCAGTATCATTAAGAGTATAGTTGATATTAACTTCTGTCATTACATCGAAGGTTACTTTATCAGTTCCATTCCATAATTGTTCAATTTGAACTTCAACTTCAAAAGCTTCATCTGGATCTTTAAATCCACCAGCAGGAGTCACTGCACCAATAAAACCTAAGTCAATTGGTGGCATTGGAGAAATACCATTCTCAAATGAATAATACTCTTCGGCAGCAGTTGCATTTACATCACCTGCATAGATAAACCAGTAAAATTTGTCACCCACTGAATATCCATCTTCTACTAATAAGGGGATAGTGTATCGATAAATTTCATTAGCACCAGCCATATCGCCTGTCTCGTGATGCATCATTACTTCATAGGTACTATTTGAATCTGAAGTTGAGTTATAATATGTAATATGCAAAATTGGCCATTGAGAATTATTCATAAATTCAGAATGACTATCACTATACCACATTTCATAATAGAATTCCATGTCTAATCCTAAGGTTACATTTCCATCTTTATCGTTAACCTTTGCGCTTGTATAAGAACCATCGCCATTTTCTCCAGACCATCCAATTGAATATGGAATTAATTGAGGATCACCATCAGCATCAGCAATTTTTACTGCTACATAGGTATGATATTCATCATTTTCAACACCACCATATTGATTAGGAATAACATCTCCAGGATTTCCACCAATCATAGCAGCGAAGAAACGCAATTCGGCATCCGCAGGAATACCTGCAGGATAAAGAAGATCATATGGAATAAAAGCTTCAAATGTCATAGGAATACCATAACTCCAAGTTCCATCAAAAGCAGTTTCATTAACTGCAGATGTAATAAAACCTGTTGTAAGATTTGCATAATTCCCAATTTCATCTGTAAAGTTTAAAAGACTCCAAGGACTTGCCCAGTTTCCTTGATCTGATAAAAGAACCAAATTTGGCACAAATCCATCACTTGTGAACTTTAAGGATTTTTCATATCCGTAAGTAGGAACAGTACTATAATCAGTTATTCCAGTATTTCCTGCGTCTGTATCAATAAATACGTTAAATTGATTAGCAGGACCAGCAAGAGTAATTTTCAATCCCACAAATATTCCGGTATCGTTTAAAGCAAAATACAACCCATCAAGACCCCAATCAGCATTCCAAGATGATTGATCAGGATCCAACCTTACTGTATAATTACCATCAGTCCAATCGCTCCCAATAACACCATCAATAATAATATTATTGTGACTGGAAGTATCTACAACTGCAGATGCACCAGCTAAAAAGGGAGAAAACGACATGGCAACTAACAGGGTCATAAGCAAAACACCAGTTGATTTTTTCGTCATGATAGTTGTCACCATTGATTTACATTATTTTTCAATTCTATTGATAGAAATAGAAAAAGGTATAAATCTGGTTAAAAAAAAAATTGACATTTATTATTAATATGAAATCCTATTTAAAGATCCCACAAAAATGGGAAAAGTCCAAGCTAGGAAATGCTTATAAAAAATGCGTAAAAATCGCTTGTGTAATTGTTTCGCAGAGGACATTGAGCTTATAAAAAATCATAGATCTACAAATTCTGCGGATTTTTATTCGATTGAAGTTTCTAAATAGACGATCTTCAAAAGAAAATAAATAAAATTTTATCGGCTTTTGAGTGCCTAAGAAAATATAATGTTAAACATTAAAATAGATTTTGGTTTCAAGATTTTTATTTTAATACAATTTTTTGTTTAACATTCAACTTGATTAAATATCAGTTTATCAAAATTATGAAGCGAATTAATAAAAAAGTGAAAAAAATGAGATTTAAAGCATTTTTTGTGTTAAACAGAATTTAAATTGATCACGTAAATTATTTAGCATTTAATCAAACAATTTTAACTGGAGGGAGAAATCTTTTGGAAGCTTTTTTAGAAATTTCAATAATATCTAAATCTGACAAACAACAGTCAGATCTTAAAATATTGAATATAGTTAAAGAGAACATCTGCAATTATGCTCCCTATCCACCAAAAAGGGCAAAAATTACCAAAATTCCATCTGTTTATCTAGAATTTGATTCGAAAAATGCATTTGAAGCTTTGTACGAAAAAGATTATCTTATTTACTCGTATTTATATGAGAATATATTGAAATCTAATTTAATTTTAAACCATAATTCATTAAAAAATAAAGATTTAACATCTAATCAAGTAAATCGAGCAGATTTTAGTCATGAATCGTCTTTAAAACAGGAATATTCAGATAATTATATTGTATTTAGATATAAAACTAATTATAAAGAACCTCTAAAAAGGAATTATGACCTAATTTATAAAGTAAACGAGATTTTAGGTTTGAATATTGTCAATGAAGAGATTCATGATGGATTTATTCGATTCATTCAGACAGAAAAAGATTTTAAAGCGTTATTATCTGGAAACGATGATCTTTCGCGATGGATGTCATTTTTAAAGACTCTAAATTTAAATTTAGAACATCCAACAGTAAAAAAATTCCTACAAATAATAGAACACACACTAAATGGATTGTAAAAAATAAAGTACAATCTTAATACAACTTTAACATAAATTTAAAGAAAAATTTCATCCCTTTTTCTTTTTCGCATTTCCGTCTGTTTTAAAATAATAATTATTCCGATAAATGAAGCCATTCCTAAAGATAATTGTAAATAACCATTAATTGAAATCTTGTTTCCATTTAGAAAATCATCAGAACTAGAATCATCTAAGCCGTTATTTGTGCTAGTATTTGAATTATTGCTTATCTCTGGAATCGAAAGAATAATTGGTTCTGGTAATGATAACCATGTTTCAGCATCTCCATAATCATCTGTGGTAATATCATTAGGTACCGAATCAGCGGCACCTGATTTTCCTTCTTGTGTAGAAAAAAGCATAATAGAAAGTTCATCACCTTCAGATAAATCAAGCTTTTCATAAGGTATTTTGAATGTTGCAAAGCGGTAAATCGATGAAGAACGAAAATCTTCTGATGGAATTAAATCCCATATACTTTTCCAATCCGTTGATTCACGATCATATATATATAAGGTTGCTTTTTGAATCTCATTACTTGGTTCTTCATCTACATCTGTTGATGAATAGAGGATAAATTCTGGTAAAACAGAACCAGCAAAATTCAGTTGTTCATGATTTTTTAGTCCCCAATTTGTTCCACCATTTTTGGTGCTAATTGCAATTCCAAATTCCAAATCACCTCCAGAAGTCCAAGTATTTTCTCGATACGGAAAGCCGATATATAAATTTTCATGATCTTTCGATAAATATAAATAGGTTAAATCTTCCGCTCTCCCTTTTGTATCATCAAATGGATCAGAATAAACAGGAAATCCCCATTCTCCTGAAAGGAGTGGAATTTGAGCATCCCAATTAATTATTCCTTCTCCTATCTTCAATTCAGTATAAGGATCTAAATGATTGACTGGTCGCGGTGCAAATACTAATTCTGATCGGAGATCTATAGGTGACAAGATACGGTAATCATTTGCAGGTATTTCAAAAGTTAATTGTCCAGAAGAATCAACGTTGATTGGAGAATTATATGGATTAGTTAAATCATAGAGCACAGCATTTGACCACTGGGTAGAAATTGTGCGTATTTTATTCTCAATTGGATCATCGTTTAAAGCAATGATAAATCCTGTATTAGTCCCGGAGCTGCTCATACCCACATCCTCAGCAATGTATACATCTGAATCCGTCCATCGTGTTTGCATGATACCTGAACTTAACTCATTTCTTATTCGAATTAAATTGGTGATATGGGAATGATACCAAAGATCAAAATAATCTTTCCAAAAAACAGATGGATATCCAGGATGTGTTAAAATATATGCATACGCCAAATGACGGTTGTAGTCTACTCGACTGTATTCATCCCGTTCTGTATCATGATTCATCACGAAAGTAACCGCTTTATCAGGATTAATATCTATTAATTTATTAACATAATCAAGTTCCATCATGTTAAAATTTCCGTTTCCATCACACATCTCTTCCAATCGGTAAATCAAGGCAAAATCAAATGCGCCAACAGAATTTTCAGTAGATTCTATGTAATTTTGAATCAGATTTTTATCCCCGTGCCAATATTCGGCAACTCCCCAACCACCAACATTTTTCATCCAATCTCGTACAAAGGTTGGATCAAAATTAATCACATTATCAAAACGCCATCCATCGAATCCAACATCGTTTGCCATCCATGAACCCCATTCAATCAAACCATTATGAACATAAGGATTTGCATGGCATAGATCAGGAAAATTTGCGAAGACTCCTTCATCCGCGGTTTCATATTCACATGGATGAAAACAAGTATAATTTCGTGGAAATCGACCACTGGCAATATTACTAAAATCTGTGTAAGAATAATCTCCCACATTTGGATTATATTCCAAATCACCGCCATTATTATGGTTAACTACGATATCTGCAACCATGGCGATGTTATTTCTGTGTGCATTGGCAATTAAATTCCGAAGTTCGGTTTCTGTGCCAAATCTAGTTCGAACATTTCCTTTTTGATTATAAGTTCCCAAATCATAATAATCATAGGGTTCATACCCCATTCCAGAAACTCCACTTGTTCCAGCAGCTTTATATGGAGCAGGTAACCAGATAGAATCAATTCCAACTTGACTAAATTCAGGAATAAATTCATTAATTGTTTTCCACCAATTCCCTTCTGGACAAAGCCAATAAAAACCTTGAAGCATTACTCCTTGTCCAATAGAAACTGAATTGTAAAAAGAAGTAGATGAGTAGGGATAGTTCTTATAACTAGAATTTGAATTAAAATTTGTTAAAGAAATAGGAAAGCTTATTTTATTATCCTTTATGATTAAAAGATTAATTACAGGCATAGATAAGATGTACATAATGATAAGAATAAATATGAAGTGTTTTTTTTTTCTTCTTGGTAAAAAAAATTTCTTTAATTTCTGGTTCTTTCGATGCATATCAGTATTATAGAGTTAAATCTTGAAATATTTTCGTACTAAATTCTAAATCTAAATTTTATTTTATTTTATTTATGTAAGTGATGTAATCCTTTACCAATCAAGAACATAATAATGTTCAAGATATTTTCTTCTGTATACCCTCGCTCTTGAAGAACACGATTACGATTTCCTAATTCAGTAATAATACCATTAATTAATAATGCAAGTATTTCAACAAAATCATTTGATGAAATTTCTTGTTTTAAGATGGATGCACTAATCTCTGATAAGGCTAATTCATTTTCATCAAATGCTTGTGCAATTGCATTACGAAATTCTTCCCAAGCTTGGAAATATTCCAACTCACTTTGACTTACAGAATTTTTATCTTGAATCAATTTTTGTTTTATTATCAAATATCGATTTTGTTTTCCATATAAGTTAAGAATTTGAAAAATCCCATGATTAGTTGATGCAAAATGAAAGTATGCTATGCTTACTGCATTTAATCTATTTGCCACATCATCTTGATAATGAAGTTCGAGCTGTTCTTTCATAAAATTTGTTAACTTTCGATAACTATATGCTGCAAATCCTGTAAGTAAGTCATCTTTAGAAGAAAAATAACGATAAAGTGTTGGTTTTGTTAATCCTGCTTCAGCAGCAATATCTTCTAAGTTTAACTTATCAAAAGAATTAAACTGATTCCTTTCACCTAGACGTTCGAGTGCTTCCAAAATATCCCTTCTACGTCGTTTAAAATCAAGAATTTTTCGTTTTTCTTTCGGACTGAGAGTAGCATCCATAAGGTGTTTTAGTATAATTACTACCCCGTAAAAAATTTTTACGTCTCATCAAAGTAAGTATAAATTTAAATAACCATCTCACTTAATAAAAGAGTGATAAACAATGGTTCCGGGCTTTGCAATTACAGAATATCCGAATACAGCGGAAATTTATGCAAAAATGAATCAATTGCTCCAACTTCCTTTGTACCGGGTCAAAACCGCTAATATGAAACAGTATTTGAATTTTTTTGAACAAAAATGTTCAAAATCAAAAGCAATAATTACTGAAGCAAAACAATATATACCAGGAGGAGTTCAACACAATCTTGCATTTAATTATCCCTTTCCACTAGTAATTAATAAAGCAGATGGGGCTTATTTGTACGATGTAGATGGAAATCAATATATAGATTTTTTACAAGCGGGAGGCCCAACTCTTTTAGGAAATAATTACGCACCCGTGCGCGAAAAAGTTATCAATGTTATTAAAGAATGTGCTCCTGTAACGGGGTTATTTCATGAATATGAATTAAAACTTGCAAAAGAAATCCATCATCATATGCCAACAATCGAAATGTTTCGGATGTTAGGTAGTGGTACAGAAGCAGATATGGCGGCAATTAGAATCGCCCGACTTGCGACAAAAAAAAAGAAAATTATAAAGATGGGTGGTGCATATCATGGTTGGAGTGATCAACTAATATATGGAATTCATTTACCCGGAACTAAACGATTTGAAGCTCATGGAATTCCAGCATCTTGTTCTCGACATACTCAAGAAGTATTTCCTAATGATATTCATGCTTTGGAGAGACAACTTCGATTGAACAGATTTCAAGGAGGAACCGCCGCGGTTCTGTTAGAACCAATTGGTCCTGAAAGTGGAACACGACCAATTGATAAAGAATATCTTCATCGAGCGAGAGAATTGTGTGACAAATATGATGCATTATTAATTTTTGATGAAGTTGTTACTGCTTTTCGATTAGGTATGGGGGGTGCTCAAGGTTATTTTAATATTAAACCAGATCTCACCGTTTTTGGTAAAATAATTGCAGGAGGATATCCCGGTGCAGGCGGTGTTGGCGGACAAGCAGAATTGATTAGCTTTTTAGCAGCAGGAGTAGAAAGCGGTAAAAAAAGAGCATATGTTGGAGGAACTCTTTCTGCTAATCCATTAAGTACAGCCGCAGGTTATTATTCTATAAAAGAAATTGAAAGAACCGATGCAGCAATTAAAGCCGGACAAGCTGGAGATAAATTAACTAAAGGTCTTCAAAAAATAATTGATAATTATAGTCTTCCATTTGTTGCCTACAATCAAGGATCGATATGCCACTTAGAAACTGTAGGAGCGATGTTTCTCACTTTAAATTACCTTAAGATCTTTAAGATTTTAAAAGAAATTAAGGAACGTAAATTTGCAATGGAAGAATACGGTGCTGCTTATATGGCAGAAGGAATGATCACGCTAGCTGGAAGTAGGTTGTATACCAGTATGGCGGATACATCAAAAATAATAGATGAAGCTTTATCAAGATTCGAAAGAGTATTTCAAAATATTCAAATACCAGAATAGAGGTGTATTCTTCCTATTCTTTAGGTAGAAAAGATAATATCTTCATATTATATTTATATTTTTCGCTTCTTTCTTCGATATTATATGAAGCAAAGTAATTCAAATTCTCTCCGTAATGTTGAAATCTTGGAAAATAATACCAAATACGTTGGAATTAATATTGGTGCAGTATCAGTCAATGTAGTATGGAAAGATAAGAATGGAACATATTTCAGTAAGAAACAAGGCCATTTAGGAAATCCTCAAATGATTTTAAACGATATTTTAATTTCAAACCAACTAATTCATAATAATTCTAATTCTTATTTTGAAGTTTCAGGTACTTTTGGTGAAATTTCTGAGATTAAAGCTATTGAAAGAGGAGTCCAGCAAATTGAGCAACAAATAGATGCTGTTCTTTCTTTAGGGGGAGAAGCATTTGTCCTATATATTCTCAATAAACAAGGACATATTGTTAATATTTTATCCCAAGACAAATGTGCGGCAGGATCTGGAGAATTTTTCCTGCAACAAATTGAACGACTTAATTTAAGCTTAGAAGAAGCTATTGATCTGGCAGAAAAAGGAAAAAAAATTCAAATCGCTTCACGTTGTTCTGTGCATTGTAAGTCAGATGTAACACATAAGCTTAATCGTGGCGAGGCTTCCATTGAAGATATCTTATTCTCTTTGATTTCGAATATGATTAACAAAGGTTTAGCAATGATCCAGCAATCGCGCGTTTCAATCAAAAATTTATTAGTAATTGGAGGGCTCACACTAAACAAAGTTGTTGTTCAACAACTTCATCAAACTTTATCAGAAATAAATGTAATTATTCATCCATTTTCTTCTTTATTTGAAGCATATGGAACCGCTTTACTGGTACAAGACGTACCAACAAAAAGAGAACCCTCATTAAAAATTCAACAAACTTTCACAATATTGCCTTCATTAGAAAAATACAGCCATTTAGTCAGAAGTATGCAAAATTTTCAAACAAATGATTCTACAAATATCGAAAAAATAACCAAAATTGATCCTTTACAAGCTTATATATTAGGAATCGATGTAGGATCGACCACGACAAAAGCAGTTCTATTTCACCCGGACAACCGCCAGATTCTTGCATCACATTATGGTAGGACAAATGGAAACCCTATTGAAGCCACCCGGAAATGCATTCAAGAAATAATTAATCAAGTAGGTTCTGTAAATATTAAATTAATTGGAGTAACAGGCTCAGGGAGGCAAATGGTGGCCGCTTATTTAGGAACTTCAGCAGTATATAACGAAATTTCAGCTCATTCAGAAGGAGCGGCTTATTTTGATCCTGAAGTTGATACAATATTTGAAATTGGGGGTCAAGATGCAAAATACATGTTTTTAGCAAATGGAGTTCCTGTAGATTATGCCATGAATGCATCATGTTCAGCAGGGACAGGATCATTTTTAGAAGAAAGTGCGAAATGCGACTTGGGGGTAACTGTATATGATATCGGAGATGTCGCAATTAAGTCACCCCGCGCAGTTAGATTTAAAGCCGATTGTGCTGCTTTTATCAATTCTGATATTCGAACTGCTCTTCAAGAAGGTTATTCTAAACCTGAAATTATAGCTGGTTTAGTCTATTCTATTGTAAATAATTATTTAAATAAAGTAAAAGGAACCCGTCCTATTGGTAAGAAAATATTCCTACAAGGTGGTGTTGCAAAAAATCGAGCAGTTGGAAATGCTTTTGCCCAAGTTACAGGGAGAGAAATAATTATTCCCCCATTTCCAGAATTAATGGGAGCATTTGGAATTGCTTTAATCGCACAAGCGAAATATAAAGAAGGTGAAGTATCAGCAATGCCTCCAAATACCACTTTAGAGCATATTATTGCAACTCCCTTGAAACATTTAGGTTCCTTTACATGTAAATCATGTCAAAATTACTGTCAAATCGAACGGTATGCAGTAGGAAATCGAAAATTTCCATTTGGAGGTAAATGTACTCGCTATGAACATATTTGGAGACAAACAAAATCAATCAAAGAACAGGAAGATTTGGTGAGTTATAGAACAAACCTCATGTTTCCTGCTTCAAATACAAGAACTTCACAAGATGTTATTGATAATTCATCAACGGAAGAATTACAGAGAATAGGTATTCCACGCGCATTATTAACTCATAGTCTTTATCCCCTTTTTTCAACCTTCTTTACGGAATTAGGGTTTGAAGTTATTTTGTCAGATATTGATCCAGATTTTGCACTAATTCCCAATGCACCACTATGTTACCCAATGCAAATATTTCATGGAGCTGTAGCTGATTTAGTCAAAAAAGGAGTTCATTTCATCTTTACTCCTCATATTACAAAAATGAAGAAATCTGAAAAATGGTATAGTTCAACTTTTTGCCCGATTACTCAATCTGGTCCATATATGGTTGCACAAATCTTTGATCATGTTGAATTCTTAATACCTGAATTGGATTTTAGTGAAGGATACTTTGAAAATGACAGTATCATTAGAATGGCTGTTGAAAAACTCCACATTGATGAAGATGTGGCGAATGCTGCCTATAATACCGCAGTACTTGCTCAAGAGATGGTTGAAAGAAAACTAAAAGAAAAAGGCCGTCAAGTTCTTAAAAATCTAATAAAATCAGGTCAAACAGGAATAATAATTGTTGGTCGAAGTTATAATGTGTATCCTAAAGAGACATCTCAAAGTATTCCTAAAAAATTGACAAGTATGGGTGTTCAAGTTATCCCATTTGATTTTTTGGAGCCAATATCTGAATCAGATACTCCATGGTATTTCGCAAATTATGTAACTGAAGCAGTAAATTTAGTAAAGCAGCATGATAATCTCTTCTTGCTTTATATCAATAATTTCAGCTGCACTATCGATGCATTTATTCAACATTGGGTTAGATCTCAAATGGATGCTAAACCATATTTATTAATGGAACTAGATGCACACATGGCTGATGCTGGTACTCAAACCCGCATTGAAGCATTTTTAGAAATTATTAAAAATTACCGTCAACAGCACTATGATCCTATCTCAAACTCATTCCGAATCGCAAGAGTAGAGCAAAAAAATGGAAAGACAGTGATTATACGCACTTCTGGAGAAGAAATAGATATTTTTGATCCCAAAGTCAAAATACATCTCTTCCCTTTTTCACCTTATCATACTGATTTATTCGAAAAGATGCTTTCAAGTTATGGATATAATGTTGAACCTACAGGAGATATCCAATTATCATATCCAGTAGAAGGTTTGAAATATTGCTCAGGAAAAGAATGTATTCCTCTTCCAATTGTACTAGGTCATATACTCCACTTAGTTAGAAATCGTAAACCTGGAGAAGTGATTGGTTATTTTATGTTACGTGGAGGAGAACCTTGTGTAGTTTTTAGTTATGGTCAATATATCAGAGATTTTTTGGAAAAGAATCATATTTCAGATGTATTCTTTTTTGATTTTGATAAAAAAAGTAATTTTATGGGAGCAAATATCATGAGTGTGATACAATATGCTCCAAGAATCTTGATATTAGGTGATATAATTAATGATATTCACAGCGCACTTGAAGTTGTTGGTAGACCAGGAAGTATAAATCAATTACAAGTATATTGGAAAGAATTGCTAAAAGAATTTAACTCTCTTTCTGTTCTCGATGGATTGATAGATAAATTAATAAATCAGATTACAACAATTCCAATCCAAAGTACACCTCAAGAAAAACCAATTGTTTTACTTTCTGGAGATTTCTTTGTCCGTTTCAGCCCATTTTTCTTGAAAGAATTGAAAAAAATATACAATTCACATGGAATTATCGTAAAATCGACTGATTTATTCGAATTATTTGCATATGGTATTCCTTTTGGTAGTCTGGTAAATCCAAAAAATAGAAGCAAATACCTTAGTAAAGTTAGAGATAAATTTAAAGGAAAAGATAGAATATGGAAGAATTTCTCTGCTGGTTTTTATGCAAGCCAATTAATCTACAAATATATGGAGCAAGTAGATCACAAACTCCGAAAGCGATTTGAAAAAACTAATTTGCTTTTTGCTCCTCCAAATGATATTATTCGAATTGTAAAAAATGCAGATACATTAATCAATCCTCAGATTTATGGAGAAGGCATTCTCACTGTAGGAAAAGGAATTGAAGTGCTTGAGGATCAAACTTATGATGGATTAATCTTAATTGGTCCACAATTTTGCCTACCTTACCGAGCTTCACAAGCAATTCTCAAACCAATATATTATGAAAACAATTTTCCATATATGGTATTTGATGCTGAAATATCTGCCATATCTCCAAATATAAAACGATTAATCGAAGCTAATATTGAGCAGATAAAACGACACTTTAAAATACGGCATATAAAAAATATCGATGATAAATCAAGCGCAAAGAGAAAGTTCATATTCAAAATTCTTGGTGGTTAATCAGATTATTTTGATATTTTTTTCTATTTCTAAATTTTTTGTATGAGCCTTTATCAACATTTGATAGATTAATAAAAAAATAAAAATCCTGCATAATTTACACATTTACCAACATTCCATCCAAATTTGAAATTTGTCGATCAGAAATTTAGAACTTTTTTTATCAAATTCAACTATAATATGATTAAAAATAGTCAAAAATCGACCCATAATTATATTTTCTAAAGTTCATTTTTGCCGACTGAAATAATTCTTGGATAAGTTTGGTTATTGTCGGAAAATGAAAGATTAAAATGGAAATTCTGTCAAAAATAAAGAAGTTGCTAGAACCTCGTATAATTTTTTTTTCTTTAATGATGAAAATAATTAATTCTGTCTAATTGATTACGGAGAATTCATTTGATTGCTCTTGACTTTTATTATAATTTAAAATAAGATTATTAAATAATTAATCAAAACAATAATTCTTGAATGAAAAATGAAATTGCGCTATAAATTCCACATTTGGCTTTTTAATATAATTGCTCCTGGTTATCAATGGTTTTTTCGCTCTCAACTTAACTCATACCGTAAATTACTGGAAAAATTTAATTCAAATTTACCTGTTCAAGCACCTGCTAAAGTTCTTGATGTAGGATGTGGGACTGGTGCTTTTGGTGTTGCTTTTCAAGAAAAAGGATTTAGTGTTTTAGGAATAGATAGTTCAGAAAAAATGATTAAAATTGCCAAAAAAAACTCTCTTGAGGCTACACGGACAAATTTATTAGAACCTTTGCCCTTTCCAGATGATACTTTTGATTTAGTTATTGCAGCCAATGTAATGCATGGATTTCAAGTAAGTGAAAGAAAGCAAATTTATCAAGAAATTGCCCGTATTAGCAAAAAATATGCACTTTTCCATGATTATTCAAAAAAGCGAAATATTTTTGTTACATTAATAGAATGGATAGAACACGGAGATTATTTCAATTTTATTCGTAAAATACCAGAAGATTTTCTTCAAGTATTTCAAGAAGTAAAGACTTTAGGTGAAAGCGAAGATTACTCCGCTTGGTATTTATGCACAAAAAAAAAATAAAACTTTTTTAGACTTTTCACTCATATAATTTGATTATAAGATTATAAGATTTGGTTTCCCATCACGTTATAAGCTTTAATCGGCAATTCTTTGGCAAAACTTTGTTGATATTCTTCAAAATTTAGAGACCAGATCATACTGTCTTGTGGTTCTTCTTTTTCATTTAAGACTCGATCTCTTAACGTTGCTTCGTGCTTAAAATTTAATTTTCGAGGAATTGAAGCACTTCTTATATTTCTTGGATCACAATGAATCTCAACCAAATGAAATTGATAAATTTCAAATGCAATTTTTGTAAGTGCTGCTGCAATTTCGGTAGCTATCCCTTGATTAGTGAAATCTGCATGAATCCAATATCCAATTTCGATAGAATTAGGTTCCACACGTGGATGAAGCCCTGTACCTCCAATTAATTGATTTTCTTTTAAATTAAAGATACCAAATACAAATTCTTTATTCAGATCGAAAGATGCACGCATTTTGCGAAGACGATTAATTTTCTTTTCAATTGGTTCAGGTTCTACATGAACCCAAGGCATCCATGGTTTTAAATGCTCAAGACTTTCTGTAATTGCTTGTTCAAGTAGTGGTGCATCCTTTGGATCATAGCATCTGATAATTGTTCTAGGTGTTTCAACACGATAAATAACTTGTAATACTGGAATGTCCATATTTTATTAATAAAAGAGAATATAACAAAAAATTTTCTATTTTTCTTATAGTTATTATTTCATTAACTGGAATTATCCACCAGAATGATGAGTGACCATATCAATTTCTGCTACTTCAACTGATCTTCCTTCAATTTGTTCCACATTTCGCTTTAGGTCAGTAAAAAGATTACCTTTAGAAACTTGTCTACCTTGATTAAAGAGTTGGTGTGATTCATAAAGAGTAGCCAACTGCTTTGATTGCAGCGGTTTACCTACATTTTCTAATTCATCGATAGCTTCTGAAATGATACTATCTATTGACATATGTTCCTGGTCAATTTTGATATAGAATGGAGAATCACTCAAAGCAGTATTAATTTTTAAAATATAAGTTGAATTCTTCATGATATTTACCTTCATATTTGAATTTTTTTGCGGTAGAATACAAAGACTCACTTCTTTTTCATACAAGAAGAGTGAATCAATGCTTCTTTTAAAAAAAAATATTTTAAAGAGATCTTTTTTACCTTTCATCGATTTGAAATTTTTAATCTAACAAAAAAGATCTAGATAAAATATATATAATTTAATTATTTAAATCTATCTCGCAAAATACATAAAATTGTTCTAAAAAAATAAAATTTCATCAATGTGAAAAAGGATTATATTTTTTCTTTGGCAAAAATCGAAACATTTTATTTTATATCAGGCAAATTTTAATTAAATAAATATGTTTTTAAATAATTTTTTAATTTATTATTAGAGTTAGAGAACAGTGAACGACGATAGTGATTATTTAGTAGAACGATTTACAGTTACACCTGAAGATTTCCCAGTATTAGCAAAACTAATCGCAGAATCTTTCTTGAATGAAGAATTGACAGAAGAAATGGGAGGAACAATTCAATTTGATGAACAAACATTTAATATTATGTTCGGATCTCCAATAATATCCCGAGATTTCTTTGTACGCACAATTTATAAACCTACAAATGAAGTTGTTGGCTTTTTAGGTGCGATACCCCGAGCAGTGAATATGAAAGGTAAAATTTTAAATTACGCAGTTCCTTCTTGGGCAGCAGTTCATTATAAACATAGAAGAAAAGGATTAGCATTTAAAATGGGACTAAAACTACGAGAAATTGGTATTGAAAAGAATGTAGATGGAGGATTCAGCATTCATGAACCAGAACAGCATGGAATTGATACCTCAAAAGCTGTTGCAAGAGAAACAAATTTAGAAATGATCAAATTTGCATTAATACACCAATTTGTTGTTCGATGTTTTGATGTTACGCGTGTTGCGAGTGTTATAAAACTTAAATGGTTTGAAAAATTAGCATTTCGATTATTTCAATCAGTTCCTAAGAACAAGAATCCTCATGTACGGAACTATCGACCATCTGATGGAGAACAAATGTTTCTTATGATGCATGATCATATCGATCGCAATGAAGTTTCATTAGTTAGAGATCATGATGATTTCTTATGGTATTTAAACCAACCGGGAGTTAACTGTGTTGTCTATGAAGATCCAGTAGGAACAATAAAAGGATTTATTTTAGCATGGAAAATGAATTTAGCTGGTTTTGGTAATTCGATCCCATTCGGATGGCTCGATTTAGTGCATACATATCGCTTAAATACGAGAGAAACGAAAGATTTAGCAAATTACCTTTGTATAACATCGAAAGAATTAGGGTGGGCAGGATTACAAACACCTTATATTCCTTATTTTGAAGCAAAACCGTTTAAAAAAGCGAAATTTATTTTTTATAGTAAAAAAATGTCAATTGATGTTTTTAATTTGAAGAAATTTAATATCCCTACTAATGTTTCGCATTTTTACTTTGATTGGAGATAAATTTGGTATATTTATTTTTGAGAACTTAAATATTTGAAACTTTCTTTAATTTTTCTTTTTGACGAAAATGTCAAAAGATTAAAATTTTTTAATGGAAAATATTAATATGCTCAAAAATGCATTGTTAAATACATTTATGATTAAATTTTTCCCTCCACTTGAAAAATATACTGTTAAGCAATCAATGGGAATATTTGCCAGTATTTTTGTTGGTTCCACAATGTGGCTAGCACACTTTGTTTTGGAAATTAAAGCAATTTTAGAAGCAAATTTACCGCTTTACTTTGCAATTTTTCCATATATAGGGTGTATTTTTGGGGGAATTTTTGCATTTATCATGTGTAATCGAGTAAATTTCGATTTTTCCTACTTATTCTTGTTTGGATGTTATATTGGCAATTATATTCTTCAAATATGGATACACAACAAAATCTTTACAATAATTTCAATCTTCTTAGCTGGTCTTTTAAGTGGTTCTTTTTATGGATTTCTTCATGTTCAATTAATTCCTGCGTTTTCTGATTCATATTATAGTGGTCGAATGAATGCATTATCATATTGTGGAGTTGCAACTTTAATTATAATTGATATATTGCTTACTCAAGCAAATCTACCGATATGGAGTTCTATATATTTAGCTAGCATCTATTTTATCTTCTTCTTAATATATATTCTCTCACGTTCTGAAAGAATTATCTTCAAACAAATCACATTGACTCCAAAAGAATACATTAACCAGCCCAAAATAGGATTTAAAATATTATTGAATCTTTTATGGGGTTTTTTCTTAACCACTCCTGCTTATGTGATTATGACTTATTACATTTTATGGGGACGTGAAGCAGAGATATTTCATTTTATATTGGTCTTTTTTATTTCAGTAGGAATTTTTTCTCCCTTTAATGGATATCTACTAGATCATTTTGGTCGTAAAGGTGTAGTATTAACAGGATTTGGAATATTATCATTTGCTTTTCTCTTTTTACCTTTTTTAAATTTTGAAAATACATGGAACTGCCACCTATTAGCTATTATTTTAGGAATCGGTTTAACTATGGCAATTACGACTAATACTCTCGTTAGTATGGAATTAGCAAAAACTCACACAACTTATCGAGAAAGTGCAACTAGTTATATATTGATGGGAGTAGGGTTAAATCTTGGTGTAATTTTTGTGGAGATATTAAAACCACTCTTTTCAGAGAATTTTTTTGTATTACCAGCAGCAATGTCGATTATTTTTGTTATTGCAACAATTGTTATCACTCAGCTAGAAGAATCTCTTCCATCTTTAAATGAACGAAAATGGAAATCAGATCTACTTTTTCTTTATTTATTTACAAAAACAGGTATTCCTATTGCGTCTTTTGGATTTAACGACATGCAAGCTAAAGAATATAGTCAACAGACACTCATGAGCGGAGCATTGACCGCAATATCCAAGATAATTCAATATTTAGTTCACAACAAACAACCCATTAAAGTAATTAAACAGGAAAATTCACTAATTTTAATTGAAGAAGGTATAGAATATTCCGTAGCATTAGTTATAAAAAAGGAATATGAAATTGCAAGAATTTTGATGCAGAAATTTCTCACGCATTTCGAAATCTTATGTCAAAAAGAAAAAATAATAGCAAGTTCTCAAAATTTTATTCAGATAAAAAATAAATGCGTAATTGAAGAACTAGTTAAGAATTATTTTAGATAAAAAAATTCAAAGTTTAGATTTTTCCAATTCTATTTGTTCTTGCTCTTTTTGCAGTTTTTTTTCCCGTTTTCCATATTTTCCCCTAAGTTTTAGATCATAACGCTTTAACGCTGTGAGAATAAGATCGTTTATCATCTCTCTATAAGATAAACCTATATGTTTGGCAGCAATGGCCATTTTTCCATTAGATAACAAATTGGTTATAGGATTAATTTCATGTAAAAGCAAATTTTCAGTTTTTTGATCAATTAAAAAGACAGCCATAGCAAAATCTCTGCAGTGACAAGAAGTATAAGCCTTATGAGCAACTTTTCTTGCTCTTTTAACAATAGGATTAGTAATTTCCAAAAAAGTATACTTAAGATCTTCACTTTTTGCTTTAATACGTTGCTCTATTGACCAATTTTCTGGAAAAATATATTCAATAGCAGGTAGGAAATGGATATCATCATTTAAGTCATTTCCAAATATAGGAAGATAGAACTTACGAGAGTGAATATATTCTTCAATCATTGCATATGTAAATCTTTTCTTTTTGCTAATATTTTTTAGGATTGAATCAATTTCTTCAGTTGAATTTGCAATTTGGTCTGGAATTGAAGGTTCATGGATACCTTCTGAGAAAATTTTGATTATTACGGGATAGTGAAATCCAGGATTTATTTTAGGAAATATTCCGCTTTGTATTTTCAAGATTTGAAATTTTGGTGTTGCAATGAAATTTAATTGTAAAATAGACTTAAATAATGCTTTATTTTTACAAATACCAATTGCATCAAGGCGCGAGCCTAAATATGGAATTTGAGCTAAATCAAACAAACCAACATACTGTGCCGGCTGAAATTTTGTCGCTACTTTATCAGCAGTATTTAATATAAAATCGAATTTTCTTGTTAAAAGATGAGAAAGTAATTCTTCATTAGGAATCAAGAATTCAGTTTTATTACCATATTCTTCAACAACTTCTTTAAGTTCTTGTAAAGGATGGGTAACATCTTCTTTTTCATCTTCTTTATCCTTAGAAGAATCTTTCGATGAGTCTTTTGAATGACTTTTCAATTTCTCAAGATATTTGTTATATGATTCTAACAAATGAGGATCTACAATTAAAGCAATTTTCATTCTTATCTACACCCTATAAAGGTACGATTAATAAATAATGCTTTTGTGAAAGCTGAAAAACGATGGCTCATGTAATATCTCAGAAGATGGAAATATTACACTTTCCTTTTGTAGCGATTTTAGGGCAAAAAAACATGAAAACTGCTTTGATCTTAAATGTAATTGACCCAAAAATTGGTGGAGTCCTTTTAACTGGACAACAAGGAACTGGAAAAAGCACTGCAGTTCGTTCATTAGTAGATATTTTACCAAAAATCGAAGTAAATGAAGGTTGCCAATTTCAGTGCAACGTTACCGATCCTCAAACAGATCCGAGTACTTGGTGCGAATACTGTACAACTACAAAAAATAATCACACAATAATTCAAAAACCTATCAATTTAGTAAACCTTCCTCTTGGTGCAACTGAAGAGATGATTATTGGTACATTAGATATTCAGAAAATAATAAAGCAAGGAAAGCGAGCCATTCAACCAGGATTACTTGCTAAAGCTCATAGAGGTATATTATATGTAGATGAAATTAATTTACTCCAAGATCATTTGGTTGATATTTTATTAGATGTAGCGGCTTCAGGAATAAATATTATTGAACGGGAAGGAATTTCATTAAAACACAAGTCTTCATTTGTATTAATTGGAAGTATGAATCCTGAAGAAGGTGATCTTCGCCCTCAAATATCCGATCGACTTGGTCTTGAAGTTCCAATTCAAGCTCCAACAGATCCTCAAATTCGTGCAAAAATTACTCAACGTGTTATTGAATTTAATGATGATCCTATGGCGTTTATTTCAAAATTTAGTAAAGAAACTCAAGATTTAAGACATCAAATTATTTTTGCTAAGGAAATTCTTGATGAAATTGAAGTTCCTGATGAAATTTTTAATCTGACAGCCCGTCTTGTTCTAAAAGCAGGATTATATTCTCAACGAGCAGATATTACATTCATCCGGTGTGCTCGAGCTCATGCAGCATTTATGGGAAGAAAAAAAATAACAAAAGAAGATTTAGAAATATCAATAGATTTGGTATTTCGACATCGCTTAAGTCGGTATCAGCAAGAAATTCCTTTAGAAGAAATTCACTCTATCTTTAATACCATGTATAATAACAATAACAACATTTCTAATTCATCTTCAGAGGTTCAGAAGTAAAATGTTCCAAAATTACCCAGAATATGCAGAATATCTATGTTCATCCTACTATTTTAACTATAATCACCCTACAATTCAAAATAAATTAACTGAAATTATCCCAGATCCAAGT
Organism: Candidatus Harpocratesius repetitus; assembly: GCA_021498095.1. Taxonomy (GTDB): domain Archaea; phylum Asgardarchaeota; class Lokiarchaeia; order Sigyniarchaeales; family Promethearchaeaceae; genus Harpocratesius; species Harpocratesius repetitus. The sequence goes on from JAIZWK010000001.1 coordinate 4,129,616, forward strand.
AAATTAACGCAACTTGAACAAATTCAGAGAATTTTTATTTTTGTTAGGGATAAAATTGCATATAAAGTAACCCACGAAATTACTACTCCCAAATTCTTGCGTGCTTCAAACACTCTTGCGCGAGGTTATGGCCATTGCGTTGCGAAAGCAATATTATTAGCTGCATTTACTCGATTGATGGGAATTCCTACTAGAATGCATTTTGTTGATATCAAAAATCACCAACTTAGTGATAAATGGATTGAACAATTTGGAGAAGAACTTTTATGGCATGGATATGTTGAAATATATTTCAACAATAAATGGATTGCTTTAAATCCAGCATATGATAAGAAATTATGCGAAAAACATGGATATTTTGTAGTGGAATTTGATGGAAAAAATGATGCTTTATTTGCAAAAACAGATAAAAAGGGAAATATATTTATGGAATACGTGGCAGATCACGGTGTTTATTCAAAGATTCCTTATATTAGAATTTTTTCAGAATGGTTTTCGTATTATACGCCATATTATTTAAAGTATTATAAAAAAGTAAGAAAAAATAGAAAGAAAAGTAAAATCAAGCAATAATTTCATTTAATATTTAAAATTTGTACCTTTTTCCTTCTTTATTTATCCTTTTTATCAATTATTATTATTATTAAAAAAAAATAATTCCCATTTATGGCATTAATCAATTATTCAATTTATCCAGAATTTTTTTTCGAATTTCTCTAAAAATGCTAATCCTTTAGGCTCTATACGATAAAAAACATGGAATGTTTTTCCAGGTATCTCAATTTCTGAGATTAATTTCTTTTCTTTGAGAGTATCTAATACTCGTTTACAATCATAATACTGTCGATTGATTTTTTTTGAGAAATAACTTGCAGGAATAACTCCTGTTTGACATTCTTTATTTCTATTTAAGCAGTTATAACACTGAATGTCAGTTCCCTTTAAGTCACAACTCTTTTTTCCCCTAACACGATTTGCCAACCATCTTAAAAATAAAAATTGGCGCATTGTAAGCATGTCTGAGTTCATGGTAAATTATTCCATTTTTGTCATAAATATGAGAGATTGCTCACGAATATGTCTCTAATTCAATGTTCACACTTCTACAATTATAATTGAGAGTAATAAAAGATACGCATCTTATGATAGAAATTGCATTATTCAACAAGATAATAGTAAAATGGTTAAATTATTTAATAGATTGAAATATTTAAACCAAAGAAATTAGAAAATAAATTGGAATCTTCCCAACATATATCTTAAAAGGTATTTTGTTATCAAATAATAATAAAAATGAAAATAAATTCGATAATAGAAATTAAATCCTAAAATCGAATTATTTATTAGTTTGTTTGATGTTCTTTTACATGTACGATTTGTACATTTGTAAGGTTGAAGAATAATGAAACCAGAAAGATCTCCAAATATCTTAATTTTAGATATGCCAGACCTGATTTATACTGAAAAGCGATTATGTGAATTTGTTATTCCAAATTCAAATATTTTCGTTTCTTCCTATATTGAAGAAGCAAAGGAGATCATACAAACAAAACCCATTGATATCATTTTGATGGATTTATTCACTGATCACGAGCAAGAGAAAATGGTCGACAGCTTTTTAGCTAAAGTTAAGCGAGAAAAAGATGATACAAAAATCATTGGTACTTCAGGAACATTCATTTCTCATAAAAAAGCTGAATTTTTAGATCACATCTTGATGAAACCCTTTTCATTGAAAGATCTTCAAATTGCACTAAGCAAATTTGATGAAAGTGTTAAACTGTTTAAATAATTCCATTTTTTATATTTTTTATATTATTTTTCTAATATTTTATCTATAATATCATGAAATTTAGAAGCTTCTTGAAGGAAGAGAGTATATAATTTGAATTGGACTCGAGCTCGAAATAAATTTTGATTATTATAAGAAATTTGAAAATAAACATCATTTTTTAAAAAATCTGTCAGAAATCGTAAACCCAGCATGAAAGAAAAGTAAGCAGGAGCGTATTTCAATATCGACCACTCTGTTGCTGTCCATAAATTCGAAGTTTTATTCAAGAAACCTTCAGAAAAGGAATAGAATCGCTCCAAATCGATATCTACAAGCGTAAGATCTTGTTCATCTTCTGTAGCAGTATTGCATATTGATCTTAATGCATCTCCATAATCATAAAAACCAAATCCTGCGCTTACTGTATCTAAATCCACAATTGAAACAACACTATCCCTTTTATCAAACAAAATGTTGTTAAATTTAGGATCATTATGAGTAATCCGAAGTGGTATTTGCCCTGATTTCAATTTTTTTTCGATTTCATGCATTTTCGGGTAATTTTTTTTAAAAAATTCCACTTCAGAGGTAGCAAGAAGTTTTCTGGAAAAAGGATCTTTGGAATAACAATTTTGAAATTGCTGCCAATAGAATGATAAATCATGAAAGTGAGAAATAACAGGAAATAGGTTTTTATGAGGAAAATCATAAAGAGCCTGCTCAAAATCACCAAATACTTCCCCAGCATGATAGACTTGCGTCAAATTTTTTGGAATCTCAAATGAGTATGTATTTGGAATAAATTTATATAAGCGCCACCATTGTTCTTCTTTTTTTTCTTTTTTTGGTAATTTTGGAATTTGAATCCAATGAGAACCTGAATTTGTTAAAACAAGTTGTGGAACAACCTTGAATGAATAATTTCTTTTTTCTTCTTCAATTTTTCTTTTTATATGTGAAGTAACTTGATGAATATTTTTTTGTAATAAATCAGGACGTGGAAAAACATAATGATTGATCTGTTGAAGTAAATATTGAGCATTTTTTTTTTTATTTGTGAATACCAGATAACTCTTGTTGATGTGGCCTATCTTTAACGGTTCAATTTTCTTAATTTTGTCATATATTTGAAATTCTTCTACAATTTTTTGAAGATCTTCTTGATGATAATTTATCACATTAAACTCCATTTTAATTGATTGATTCAATCAGTGTATACTTTTATATTAGGTAATCCAATTTTAACAAAAAGTTTTTTCGATTTTATTTCTTTAGAAAGGGTATGATCCCCACTATTGAATGGGATGCAAAAACCCGAACTGTGAAATTAATTGATCAAACAAAATTACCCGGACACTTGGAATATATTACCGCATCAACCCATGCAGAAATTGGGCGCATCATTAAGAATATGAATATTAGAGGGGCGCCTGCAATTGGTGTGGCAGCTGCTTTTGGTATGGTATTAGCAGCACAAGAAAATCAAAATCAGAATTTCGAACATTTTATAAAATCTATGCATCAAGCAGCTAATCTATTAAAAAATACCCGTCCAACTGCAATAAATCTTTTTTGGGCAATCAAACGCATGTTAAAAATAATTCCAGCAGAAAAATCAGATATTGAACAAATAACTGAAAGATTATTGGAAGAAGCGCTTCAAATGTGGCAGGAAGATATAAATTGTAATAAAGCAATTGGCAAACACGGTGCATCGCTTTTATCAGATAATGATGTGGTTCTTACTCATTGTAATGCAGGATCTCTGGCAACTGTGTTGTACGGCACAGCATTAGCTCCAATTCGATGGGCTATAGAAGAAGAAAAGAAAAAAATCGAAGTAATTGCAGATGAAACCAGACCCCGATTACAAGGAGCGCGTTTAACTGCATGGGAACTCAATTATGATAAAATTCCAGTAAAAATTGAAACAGATAATACCGCCGGGTTATTAATGCGAAAGGGATTAGTTCAAAAAATAATTGTGGGTGCCGATAGGATTGTATCAGATGCAGTTTTTAACAAAATTGGAACATATATGTTAGCAATTGTTGCCAAATATCATAATATCCCATTTTATGTAGCTGCTCCGAGCAGCACACTCGCTCTTGAGCAAAAAGAATCAGACGTTATTATTGAACAACGAGATGGTCAATTTGAAGTTGCCAAAATAATGGGGATTGCTACTAAACCAATAGCACCAAATGGGGTTGAATGCATAAACTTTGCATTTGATGCAACACCTATGGAATTAGTAACCGCAATTATTACTGAAGATGGAGTATTTAGCCCAAAAGAACTGCTTGCGCACTATCTCTAGTTATATAGTGAGAATAACTTAAGAAAAAAGTAGATTTTAGTAAAAAAGAATTATTAGTTGATTTTAACCATTTTTTGGCCATTCATATCCACAGGCACCACAATGAAGTTTTTTCGGGTAGACCGGACTTCCTTGCATGCTGAAATATAGAGGCCTTTGACTGTTGTCGTCTTTTTCTTGTATTTTTCGACGATCTTCATTACCACATTTCGGGCATTTAAATATTCTACCGGACATTTTAAACAAACGACTATTATATTTGATTAAGTAATATTCTTATATTTGTGACTTGAATATTAAATCCTTTTGATTCAATCCTTGCATGCACTGATAAAAAAAGGAATGATAGTTTTTTCAAATCAAAACTTCATTTGAAATCCGACATAAATGGGGAAATATTTTACTGATTGACATGTCTGGAGAATATCAGGATTTCGGGTGCAATGACCTGCAAATAGATGAGAAATGCCTGATTTTTCAAGATATTTTACATCTTTAAATCCATGCATTCCTCCTAAAAAAGCTTTAACTTCACCAAAGTCTCTAGTTGCATTTATAAATGATTTCAAACCAGGATGAAGACAGCCAACTATCAATAAATTTCCACCAAATCGCTCAGAGCGTAGGATTAATGCATGTTCGCCAATATTTATATCAGATTTTAATGTTCCAGATGAAAAAAGAGAAGAATTCAACCCATCAAGTTCACCTTTTTCGCCCATTCGATGAATCTGAAGCGAAGGAGCATATCGTAAAAATTCTTTCGGTTGAACTAAACTGTAATCAGATGGAAGAAAAATATGCTTGGGATGGCATAGTGTGAGCACTTTTGGAATCCCACCTGCATGATCCCAATGTCTGTGAGAAATAAATACCGCATCCAAATCATTCAATGAAATGTTTAGCTTATTAAGATTTTGTAAAAGCAAATCACCATCCCATCCAGTATCAAACAAAATTTTTATACCATTAGTTTCAATTAAAACACTGAATCCATGAGCGGGTTCCAAATCAACTCGATTAGGATGTGGATGATTTTCATATACCACCGTTAGTTGACCCATGATATCATCTTAGAAATAAAACACCTTTATTTTTAAAGTAACGAGAATTTGAGAAATTGTGCTTCTAGTATTTTCATATCCACCTTCATGGATCAGTTTTATTGGAGTAATTATACTGATTTTAATTTTCTCAAAGCAAGATTTAAGTTTAGTTCTCTTTATTGGAACAACAATTTTTGGAATGTTAACTCAAGTTCCAATAATTTCAATTTTTTTCTATACAATAACAAATATTTCTACTATTCTTTTGGCTTTTATAATGTTGTTCATTCCATTATTGGGAGGATTAATGGAAAAAACCAATTTAATGATGGAAGCTATTGAGAAAATGAATATTTCTAAAAAAGTGGCATTAATGGTAACACCTGCATTATTTGGATTGCTTCCTGTTGCTGGTGGAGCTTTAATGTCAGCGCCAATGGTCGATCAAATAGATCCTAAAATTTCGGGTGCTCAGAAAGTAGCAATCAATGTATGGTTTCGACATTTGCTAGTTTTCATTTATCCTTTATCTCAAGTGATTCTAATCTGTACAGTAATTGCAGGATTAAACCAATACAAGACAGTTCTCTTTCTTATTCCATCTTTCTTGACAATGGGTATTGCGGGCTATATCTTTTTAATTCGTCCACTTCAAGAAGAACCTAAAAATAATACAAGGAATTTAAAAAGAGTATTTCGAAATTTATTACCCATTCTAATTGCACCAATGCTCGATCTTTTTACCCGCCTCTTTTTTGAATTGCAATATCCTGAAATAATTACAATTTTCAGTTTAATCATCAGTATTATTCTAATTTTTTATTTTAGTTCCTTTGAGATTAAATTAATACCAAAATTAATGAAAAAAATGAAGATCTGGCGCTTTCCACTATTGATTTTTGCAATCTTTTATTTTTTAAATGTATTTAATTCATCTGATGTTCCAGTTCAAATTGGGAATCTTCAAATGCATTTCATTCTTTTATTGCTTCTAGGATTTTTTCTTGGATTTGCAACTGGACGAAATCAAATGCCTTTTTCATTATTAATTCCAATTTACCTTATTCAAAATCAAATTAGTATTATGCCGATATTTGATTTTGTTTCTTTATATACAGCCATTTTTATTGGATATCTACTCACACCATTGCATCCTTGCTTAGCTTATTCGATAAAATATTTCAATACAGATTATAAATCCAGTTTAAAAGCGCTGTTTCTTCCTGCAATCTCTTCGTTAATGGCATTGTTTTCGATATATGGTTTATATCTCCTTTTTATTGATTAATACTTATAGGTGATCATGATGGTGATAAAAATGATCTTACCATTTTTTTTTAAGGAATTAAAATGAATTAATATTTGAGAAAATAAAGTGAATATAAAGAGGTATGGAGTCGATCGAGATGGGAGCAAAAAAATCAACAAAAACCAGAAAAAACATTAAAACAACCTCCCGTCGATCAGAACATTGGAAAACTCTCCCAAGGGATAAAAAAGGAAGATGGACTAAAGCCAGAAAGAAAAAAAAATCAACAAAAAAGCATATTAAAAGTTCATCAGCAAAATCAAAATCAGTCCGAACCCAGAGAACTGTGCCAATCAAAAATAAAGCAAGTACAGTTAAATCCCATACATCTCGTACCTCTAATATTAGTATTTCTTCTCAAACTAATAATTTATGCCCTCGATGTGGCGGGGATATGAAATTTCATCGAATTAGATGTGGTCCGGAAAGATTAGTTTCAGTAACAAAATGCGAAATTTGTAACTTTTGGTTACCAATTGGAAAATAATCATTATAATTATTATTATTATTAATCCATAGAATAATAATATTTCATCATTTTTTCACACGTTTCAAACAATTCTGCAATACCTTCTTTCGTTTTGGCAGAAATATAATAATTTCCAATAATATTCTTACTATTGGGTAATGACTCTTTCAATTGAGAGAACTCTTCATTATATGAATTTAGCAGAGAAGGATCCACCAAATCTTTTTTAGTCCCAACAATAAAAACAGGAATCATTGGATTTTCGTGATATATAAGTTCATACCACATAGGAATTGAAAGAAATGACGGATATCGAGTGAGATCATAAACTATTATTGCAGATTTGACACCTTTAAGATAAGCATCATGAATAAAATGAAAACGAGGTTGTCCACCGAGATCCACAGCTAAAAACGATGAATTTGCTTGATCAACTTGATTTAATTCAAAAGGAATAACAGCTATGTCTACACCAATTGTAATTTGACTTTCTTCGATAAATGTTAATTCTTTTCTAGCCCTTAATAGCGAGGTTTTTCCCACACCACCATCGCCCAAAATTGCTATTTTTATAACAGAATTCAGCACTAAGAGATCTCTCCATTGTTTTATTGTGATCCCCTAACTAATACGCATTCATAAATTTTTTCCTAGCTCTAATTAATACCACATTTTAGTAAGAATTACTAAATGTGACTAAATGTAAATAGTGTGAGAAATTTGAATGAAAATCTAAAAATTTCTTAAAGTTGAGTAAAACCAAGACGGTAATGATTTAGAAGTGCATTAATATTCAGACATTTAATAATTCTCTCCTTGTTAATAAGAGAAATTAAGCGGATATTTATAAATATAAAAGATAATGCAATAGTATGAAAGCGGTTTATTTTCTTCAACATGGAGATTTATCCCAGGTAAAGTATGGAGATCTTCCCAAACCGGAAATAAATTCTACCGAATTACTAATTCAAACAAAATATGCTGCATTAAATCACTTAGATCTGTTTGTTCTACGAGGTTGGCCTAGTTTACAGTTGAAGTTACCTCATATCATGGGGAGTGATGGTTCTGGAATTGTTAAAGAAGTCGGATCAAATGTAGTTAATATCAAAAAGGGAGATCGAATTGTTATTAATCCTGGGATTGGCTGTGGTTACTGCAGCTATTGCTTAGCAGGTCAACAGAGCTTGTGTAACAATTTTTCTATTAAAGGAGAACATCAAGATGGAACATTCGCAGAATTTTTCACAATTCCAGCCCAAAATGCATTGATTATCCCAGAACATATAGGATTCAAAGAAGCGGCTGCTGCATCGCTTACATTCTTAACAGCATGGCGTATGTTAGTATCAAAAGCTAAAATTAAACCTGACGATTTTGTATTAATTCAAGGAGCAAGTGGTGGTGTTAGTATAGCAGCAATTCAAATCGCCAAACTATTTGGAGCAAAGGTAATTGCGACTACAAGTTCTGCTGAAAAAGTTGAAAAAACGAAAAAATTGGGAGCAGATTATGTTATAAATTATAGAGAAACTCCTAATTATGTCAAAAAAATTTATAAAGAAATTACAAATCGACATGGAATTGATATAGCTGTTGATAGTGTAGGAAAAGCTACATTCAGTAATAGTATTAAGCTTTTATGCAAAGGAGGAAAGTTGGTTACTTGTGGTGCAACTACAGGCCCAAAAACAGATATAGATATAAGATATCTGTTTTGGAAGCAGATTTCCTTAATTGGCTCGACAATGAGCAACCATCAAGAATTTACAAGCGTAATGCACTTACTGTTTGAAAAAAAGTTAATTCCACAAATTGATTCAATTTATTCTTTAGAACATGCTAAAGAAGCAGAACATCACATGGAAACGGGAAATCATTTCGGAAAAATTGTTGTTCAAATATAAAAATCAAATAATTTATTTGTTAACTCTGAAAATAAAATAAAAATTAATAAAATTTTAGGAAAAAAAGCAATTAAGCATCAAACCAGTATTTTTCGATTCCAGGATGATTATATCCCAATTCAATGTATTTACGCCCTGTTTCGACATAATGTAAGGCATCTTTTCTTGCAGTCTCTGGAAAGTCTGGAGCTAAATCGCGGATTTTTTTTGCTGGAACACCAGCAACCAAACTTAATGAAGGTATTTCTTTTCTTGCCACAGCACCTGCAGCAACGATGGTTCCTTCACCAACTGTAGTCCCTTGTAGCACAACTGAATCAATCCCGATCATACAATTATTTCCAACCTTGCATGGTCCATGAACAGTTGCTTTATGCCCTACAATAATATTCTCGCCTACCCAACATTCAGTGTCGTAATCCGAATGCAAAACAGCATTATCCTGAATAGAAGTATTCTTTCCTACATAAATACTACAAATATCACCCCGTAACACTGCACCGTACCAAATATTTGCACCAGCTTCGATAGTAACATCACCAATAATTATAGCAGTAGGAGCTACAAAAGCATCTTTAGATATTTTCGGAATTTTACCCGAATTCGGAGATGGAAGAATCATTTTTTTCACCGTAGTTTAAATAACTGAACCTTATTTTGATTAATTTACAGCAATTTATTTATATAATGATTTCTCCTTGGGCAGTTAAAATTACACGCCCCCCAATGTTCACTTGAATTTGATCATTTTGAAGTTCTGCCCTTACTACAATGAGAGACGGCCGACCAATTTCATAACCTTGTTCAATATGTAATTCAATGGAATTTTTCTGAAAATAATCATTTCTAATAAGATACGCACCTAAACAACCAGATCCACTTCCTGAAGCGGCATCTTCGGGGATATTATAATAATTTGCAAAGACTCTGGAATGAATATCATGTTCAGAATGCTCAGTATCAGAGCAAAAAGCAAGAATTACTTTTGCTTTTGCTTTTTGTACTAACCAATTGTAACGTTCTACATTAATTTGAATATTTTTTACACTTTGAAGTGTTTTAATCGGCACAATTATAAAACCTAAACCACTGAAAACTTCTTGAATTGGAAAACGATTATCTATTTCTGCAGGTTCAAGACCTAATACACGTGAAAGTAAGACAGGTTCGAAAATATGCCCAAATTCTGGTTCCTTTTGATCTGATAAAAGAATTGTTTTTTGCTTAGATATGAAATTTGAACCATTTTTTTTCAATTCCATATATTCCACAAAAGTAACACCTGATTTGAGTTGTAGTGAAATTTGCTTTTTTGCACCAAATGAAAGAAAATGATTTACAACAAACGCAGTACCTAAAGTGGGATGGCCAGAAAAAGCAACTTCTTTCTTTGGGGTGAAAATTCGCACATCATAATGACCTTCAGTATTTGGTTCAGATGAGATGAAACTTGTCTCTCGAAAATTCATTTCTTGAGCAATTTTCAACATTATTTCCTCATCAAGAGGACTCTCTACTACTACGACCGCAACTTGATTTCCTGTAAAACGCTCTTGGGCAAACACATCAACAATATAATATTTTAAATTAGACATGGGGATTCACTTTTGTAAAGAAGGAAGTCATAGACGTATTCTTCAATGAGATATAAAAGTAAATAAAGCCAAAAAAGTTTTCAAGCAATTTTTCACTAAAATACGAAAAAATTAATCTTTTGCAACATCTCGATATGCAAAATGTGAAATATAATAATCCAAAGATTCTTTTACAGCTCGTTTAACAAGTGGAATATATTCATTACTATTTAATGTACGTAATAAAATTCGCTCTAATTCAAGAAACATTTCGGATACGTATTTTTTTCTAGCTTCTGGGATCATTGTTCGAAATTCTCCAATTGGTACCATTCGTTTTTTTTGCCATTCTTGAATTGCCATCAAAAAGAAACCGCGCATAGCGAGTTCTTCCATTTCGATATAGTTTAAAGCAACTTTAACTAATTGATCAACAATTTTTCTTTGTTCTTTTAGGAGAGTAACTCGTGCTAAAGATTCTCTGGCGCGAATTAAATCATCAGCTTTAAATAAATTCCCTTTATGCAAAGATTACCACACCCTCTCCTTCTTCTAATTTAACATATTTATATCAATATCGAGATTTAAAAATACTGCTTTGGAAATATATGTATTCTGTATTAGTTCATAATTTGTGAAATTTAAATATGGTTGAAAATGAAAAAAAAAAGGAACAATGTCAATTAAAACCAGATAGTTTTGCGAATATGATGAATGTAATCTTGGATTTCATTTTGAATTCGTTCAGAGTCCCATTTCATTTTTACAGCGAGAATTTTTGCTACTTTTTCAGCAATTACTTCTTGTTGATCATGTCGAACTTTCATAAAAATTTCAGTTCGACGGCGAAGTATGTCTACTAAATGCACTATATATTCATGTTCAATAATGTACTCAATTTCTGCAGGAATGAATGGATGGCCGGATAAAAGCGGAACACCTAAATCAGAATTATTTTTTACCATTATTACAATTTCCTTTGCGCCTTTGCCATATTGTTGATATAGATGACTTAAAATCTGTTCTGATAGTGTTGTTGAAGTCTCTTGAAGAAACTTTCGCCACTCTTGTTTAGAAAGATTAACCAAGAATGGACGACGAGAAAAATTCTTCTTTTTCATTTTCTTAGGAATTCTGGCAGCAAGTTTAGGATCCTTTTTAAAAAGGTGAAATAGCAAGTCTTCAGCCATTTTTCGGTAGGTTGTTAGTTTTCCTCCGCACAAAGTGGTTAATCCATCACTGGCATCTAAGATTACATGTTTACGAGATACTTCACTCTCAGATTTGCCTTCTTCCATTACAAGCGGACGAATACCTGCATATGTTGAAATAATATCGTCATAAGTCAAGTTTGCCTTAGGAAACAAATAATTGACAGTATGAAAAAGATAATCACAATCTTCTTTAGTACAATATGGTTGAGCAAGATCTTCATTCGGTTGACCATTTTTCTTATCAATATAATCTGTATCAGTTGTACCAATTAAGGTTATATCTTCTCGATTAAGGACAAAAAATACCCGCCCATCATCTATTGATTTTAAGCCAATTCCATCCCGATTCCCAATTTTGTCAATAGGCACAGCCACATGAACTCCCTTAGTGGGCCGAATTACCTTTCGATGACCAGGTGGTAACAAATCATCCGTCCAAATTCCTGTAGCATTAATGAAATGTCGCCCTTTAATATGAAATTGTTCATTTGAGATTAAATCGTGGACTTTAAGAGAAATAATCTTTCCATTCTTACGTTCAAATCCATCTGCTTTAACATAATTAACTGCAATTGTTGATCCAAGAAATACTGCTTCCTTTATAGTTTCAAGAGTTAAACGAGCATCATCAACATTTGTATCGTAATATTCACCAATCATCTGAAGATCGTCAAAACGCATATTTGGTTGAATTCTTTCTGCTTCTTCTTTTGTGTAAAATTTGTGTTCGGCATACTGTTTAAATTTGGAACAGCAATTAGAGAGAAAATCATATAGGCAAATTCCAATTTTAACCTCTTTGGGAGTAATACCCATCTTTTTATCCGCAATCATGTACATTTTTAGTGGTCGACAATTATGGGAGAAGTGAGATCTCAGCCAATTTCGTTCAGTTGTTGCTTCTCGAACGAGTTTAAATTCAGCTTGGGAAAGATAACGAAATCCCCCATGGGCTAATTTTGAAGAGCGAGAGGAAGTCCCAAAAGCAAAATCATTCATGTCGATCAACGCAGTCTTTATTCCACGAAGAGCCGCTTCTCGTGCAATTCCTGCTCCAGTAATCCCTCCACCAATTATTACTAATTCAAATTCTTCAGATTTCAGTTTTTTGATATGATCTTGCCGAAAATTATTTGACCAATCTATTTTAACAATTGAGTTAGACATTCATCCATTCACATCATTTACAATATATTTGAAATATTTATTAATCTTCGATAAGAAAGCCGTATTATTAAAAATATTGCTCCAACTTTTCTAGAATTCGCTAGAATTTGACTTTTTCACTTTTTTTATTCTAAATGTAAAAAATGGAATTGAATTAGTATCAAAAATATTAATACATATATTCGTATTTTTCATATTATTCAAATAAATGATGTGCAATAACGCCCCATGACTGAAAAAAAGGAAAAAAGCCTCGTTTCAATAAAAAATGAATTATTAGAGGCGTGTAAAGGAATTCAAGACTATTTGGTAAAAATTCGGCGCTATTTTCATCAACATCCCGAATTACAGTATCAAGAAAAAAATACTCAAGATTTCATTTTAAAAGAATTAAAAAAAATGGGAATTGAAGGCAAAATAACGGCAAAGACAGGAGTAATCGCTAAAATCACAGGAGAATTACCAGGATCATGCATAGCCTTAAGAGCAGATATGGACGCTCTGGCGATTTCAGAAGAAAATACCATAGAATATCGAAGTAAAACACCTGGAATTATGCACGCTTGTGGTCACGATGCCCATATGGCTTCTTTGCTGGGGGCAGCTAAAATAATTAATCAATATCGTTCACATCTACATGGAACATTAAAATTAATTTTTCAACCAGCTGAAGAAGGTGGAGGAGGGGCTCAAAAAATCGTGAATGAAGGCCATTTACAAGATGTTGATCAAATTTATGGTATTCATGTATGGTTGCCTCTTCAATCTGGTACAATAGGATTGAATCCAGGAATTCTTATGGCTTCAGCAGATATGTTCCAAATTATAGTTACAGGAATAGGCGGACACGCTGCTTTTCCCCAATTGTCTATCGATCCAACTGTTGTAGTGAGTGAAATATATGATGCACTTCAAAAGTTGATTACTCGAGAAATTAATCCATTACATACTGTTCTTATTACTACTCCTGAATTTCAAGGGAGTAATGCAGGTAATATTATCCCGTCAAAGGCAATTCTCTCAGGAACTTTACGTACGTTTGATGAAAATGATCGAAAATATGTATTAAAACGAATAAAGGAAATTTGCACTCTGTATGCAAAAGCTTGGCGATGTGAATGTGAACTAAATCTTTTGGGAGTTTCTTATCCATCTGTAATTAACTCAACACATCTTGTTAAGAAAATAAAACCAATCCTAAAAGATCTTGGACCTATTACTGAAGTGGAACCAACGATGGGAGGAGAAGATTTTGCCTTTTATCAACAAGAAACTGAAGGTGTATTTCTATTTTTGGGAATTCAAAATAAAGAAAAGGACATTATTTATCCTCATCATCATGCCAAATTTAATATTGATGAAGATATATTGTGGAAAGCATCTGCAATATACTCGCTTTTAGCATTCTCTGATTCGATTTAAAATAATTTAAAGAATTCAATATTCAATTTTAGTCTTAATGACTCTGAATGCAATATTCAATTTTTCTTTAATAATTCTTAGTGCTCTTTTTCTTCTTTCAATCCCATGTAAAGCAGTATTACTGCAGGAACTATACCAATATTTATAATTAAATTGATTTTTCGCCCAATTTCTGAATTTAACCAATTAAAGACAAAACTTCCCACTATTACTAAATCCATCAAAATCATTCCTGAAAGAGTCATTATATATTTTTTACCATAAATGTCTGATCTCCCAATTTCTTTATATTGTTTAATCCCAGTCGTAATAATTAAAATGACTAAACTCTGAGAAATCACCATTCCATATAAAAAGAATGCAGTAGACCAGACAGGAACGCCTAAATCTAAAGGATCAAGTGATTTCTGGTTGTATCCTTCAATACCTTGAAGCCCATTTTTATATTCAAACACAACACCATCTGGAATAAAGAATAATACTGATAATAAGCAGATGTAAATGAAAGTATAAAGAATCTGTCTTTTTAAAGGAAATCCAACTTGAGATTTTCTGATAATTTGAGCAAAAAAATAGATATTGATTAGACCTAAACAAGAAAGTGTAATAGTAAATTTATTTCCAATAATGTTAAATTCATAGGAATCTATTGCGCGATATAAAATATTAATTAAAATTCCGATAGCAGGAATGATGAACACTAATGCAAGAGTAATTGATATACGATTTCGTTTTCGAGCTAAAGCTTTAATTGACAAATAAATAAAAAGCATTAAAATTAAGCCATAAATCACATATACTTGAAGAATTACTGTCGATACCATACTAAATATCAAATATGCAACTATATTTTTTAATTTATCATTCACTATGTAATTGATCTTTTTTCTTCTATTTAAGATTAATTCATTCATTAATCTATGAATATATTATTCTTTTCACCTCATGGATGACATATATAATGGATACCGATGATTTGAGCATATTCCAAGAAATTCATTCAATTCTAACTCTTTTACGGTAGGATCGTTTCTTTTTATCAGAAATCGTTGTGTCTGCCATATATTATACAAAAAACACCGAACTGCATGATCTATGGAACGTCCCCGAAGGAAAAGAAATCTTCCTTGAAAAAATAACCGATAGCGGCGAAACGTTCAAAGCCAAAGAAGACGGTTTCGTTTACCAATTCGATAAAGAAACCAATGAATTTTCCACCCTCAAATCCACCGAGCAGATAATCGTCACTAATTGGCTCACCGATGCCCGAAAAATCTCTGTGGTTGACCCAATTTCTAATTCGATAGTTAAGAAAATCCTCGGCATAAATCTTCCCGATTATCAGACAATGCAGGAAAATATTATCGAAGATGAATCTCTCAATCCGAATGCTGAATATTGGAAAGATAACATACAACTTTTCACCAACTTTAATTACAGGTATATTAATTTAATCGGACACGAAAATGGATTTCACTATAAAAAAGCAGGAATGAATGATGATACACTGATAAAGATCAATGTTGATAAAAATATCGATATGAGCTTGGAGCAGATTCTTAAGGAGCTCGGATTTGAAAATGTAAAAGGTGTTGAGGATGGAAAAATCCCGCTCGGATTAATTAAAAACCCGAAAATTCAAATGTTGTTTCTACCGATTAAAATTGGAGAAGAAATCTATCAAATTTTCTCGTATCCAGATAGTCAAACTGTTAAAATTTTGGTAAATGATAAGATAGAAAGTGTGAAAACTGAAAAAGATCAAGAAATACCTTTATATACAAATATGAATTGGCGGAAAGGCTTGTTTGAAATTAGACTACTTTCATTTGCTTTTAAAAATATTGCAAAAAATCATATTGCTGGAATAAGGCGATATTATAAAAATAGAAAAAATGCAAATGGATGGAATTTTAAATTAGGCTTACAAAAAATTAGAACTACATTAAAAAATATTTATAAAAATGTTCCTGATATCGCAGAACAGCTAAGAAACTTATTTTTTGATTTTAATGCTTTGGATAAAGACCTTCCAGGCGCCGGCACAGAATTAAGAGAGCACTTTTTCGATGAATCTATAGATGGATTGAAATATATCAATGAAATAAAGGAATTGTATGAAGCGGATGAAACTCATAAATACTGGCGAATTGTAAGCAAAAATATGAAGACTAAAAAATTAATTTGGAAAAAAGAAGTAATTAATCAAATTGAACATATTTTATATAAAATCAGTGAAATTTCCCAAAATGCAGGAGGTTTTTCTTATAAAAATATTGCTGTTAATCCAAAAGGTGCTGCTAAATATTTGACCCAATTTTTGCAGAAAAGACTTGGATACAGCGAATATTTACAATTTATTAAAGATAAAAGATTAGAAAATATCAACAAATTAAGTTCTGCTTCACAAATTCACGAATGGGAACTGATGCACGCAGCTTGGATTTCTTTGGCATCCCTTTTTACCAATATCGAGGCACTCCGTTCTACTATTGACTATCTGGTTGAAAATAAATTAGAAACCCCAGATCAAAAAAGAGTTCAAGACTATATTAGCGAAAAAGTAGTTGATGATCATCACTACTATGTGCCCCCCAACGCCCTTCCCGACCCAATTATAATAATTGGTGCCAAAAAAACCTCATTTATTGCTAATTTCATACAATTCGGAAAGCAAAAAAGTGAAGTAATCGATTCGGGAAGAGAAGTGCTGGTTTTCGGTAGTATGGTCGGTCAAATTCAAAATGATGAGGCTCATACAATCAAATTCTTCCAACTCGGCACCCCCATCTCAGATGCCGCTAAAGACATTGTCCCCACCACGCCTTCACCCTATTCCATGATAATTCCGCAGTTTTCGATGGATTTGTGGGACCCGGTTAAAAGAGAATATTATAAAACCAACGAACCCGATATAAATAATGGAATTGAGCGCTTCGTTATGGATTTTCTGGTATTTGAGAACATGCTGAATTTACTTGGAGCGGACGGCAGTTCGATTAATTGGCGCTATCCCGGTATTTACGGCGTGGGAATGCATGGTAAAAAGGAAACTAATACTGAATATTATACTAAAAAAGCGCGCAAGGTGTGGACAGCCTTCCAGAACGGCTTATCCATGATAAACATATTTAATAATCAAGAAAGTATTAATACATTTACGAAGATGATGAAAAACAAAATTGGTGGAGACGCTTCTAAAATGGTGCTGATTGAACTTGAAGACTGTCGAGCCTTTTTCAACCTACGCAATCTTGCCGAATTTCAAGGCTCCAGCATTCGAGACTCTGTATCCGTGCTTGCAAAGTGGGTTTATGAGCAGTATACGCTGCATTCATCCGAGCAGGATTTAAAAGATTCAAATTTAAAGATGAAAAGTTTTTACAACGATATTAAGTTGATGATGAAAGCAAGAGGTGGTGGAGGAAATGCATACATTGCTACATGGAACCGAATCGAAGGAATCATCAAGGCATTCGGCGTTAAAGGTGAAACCATAACAATTAAAATAAGTAAAGATAAATCAATTGAATACTTCGTTCCCACTTTAGATGAGAACGGCAACATTCAATTTGACTCCCGACTCGACCGGTGGTATGCCCAGATTGAAAATCCTGTAGGCATCTTCAATTCAAATTCACAGTTGTTAATGCTGAAGCAGTGTTTCGCATACTATTTGAAATACAAGAACGAAATGCGCTTGTACTACGAAGAATATGCCGATGAAAGTGCCATGAATAATTTTGATGCATATTTGGATGCGATTGAGGGATTTGTCGGATAGAAGATTGGTCTGCCCAAGAGCGGGTTAATTTTTTAATATCGTTTTTTTTTAATATACATTGGATAAGAAAATAAATGGAAATGGAAAAAAAATGGATGAAGCATTATGCATAATGAAAATCCAAAATATGTGAGATACAGTCAAATTTATAGCGATAAAATAGTATTAACACTGGTTAGGCAGGATTTTGATGTTAAAAATTGGAAAGATGTTGATAAAGTATATAAATTAGAAGCATACGATTGTATTTATCCCAATAATGAAGCAGATTTTTCAGCTTTCATTAACTGTAAAGAAATTGAAATATCTGGAGAAAATCAGCTGCGGGTGGTTAAATGGCCGCCGAAAATAGAATCAATTCTAATTTTTGAATTTCCAAATCTAAAAATACCCCTAAAGTGCGACCAATACCAATATTTAAGGAAATTCACAACTATTGCTGCCGTTTTAGATGACTACAACATAGATTTCGCCCATTGCTATCGCCTGCGGGAAATTTCAATTGGTGAAGACTTTCTTTGCGAGTGGTATGCAAATATGTTCGATGGTGAAAAAATAACGCTGCCGCCCAAAAACGATGGAAAGCACCGCATGAAGCAGGTTCCCATCAATTGGGCATTCTGCATTTCATTAGAAAAATTGAAATTAAATAGTTTACGCGAAGTAAAGGAAATTCCGATTGAATTTACCCATAATCCTGAATTATGGATTAACATTTCAAATCTTCCTCATATTCCTCATATTTCATTTCTGCTGATTGAGTTCTGGGACTGCACCCAGTTTGAAAACAGCGAAAATTTCATGCTGATTTTTGATTCGTTCATCCATCCCCGAAAGCAGAAGAATATCGAGCGCTATAAAGAGTGGGAGAAACTATATTTTGAAGAATACGGGTTTGAAACTACGTGGACTGCTGAGCGGATTAAATTTATGGATTACGCTTTAATTGCTGCGGAGCAAATTCCAGAAAAAGAACTGCGAGAGGAATATATAAGGTGGGCAAAAAACTTTAGGCCTAAGTTTAAATTGAAAAGCGGCTACGAGATTATCATGTAAGATTGTTATATTTTAAACTAATTTGGTTTACAAATTTTTTTGATTTTAACGCTTTGGATAAAGACCTTCCAGGCGCCGGTACAGAATTAAGAGAGCACTTTTTCGATGAATCTTTAGATGAATTGAAAACTGATCATGTCTTATTTTTTCTTTTATTTTATCTATTCCCCATTTTGATCCCACCTATTATAGATGGAAAAATTAAAGGGAAATCACAGATATATTTTATTACTGATTGATTTAGTGATTATTTTATGGCGAAAAAAACCACCAAGAAATCGAAATCTTCTTCAAAATCGAAATCTCAAGATAAGAATAAACCAACTAAAAAAGATATAGAATTAGAAAAAACGAAAAAAGATGCAGATTTGGAGAAAAAGGAAAATAAAGCTCAAGAACCCTCAACTGAAAAGTTGTGATTAAAAAGTATAAATTTACCCGATTCCAAGCTATTTTAACAGGTGGGTTCTCTTTAGGACTTTACGAAGTAATCTTGGGAGGATCTTCACTAAATATTCTAATGCTTCTTCTCTGGCCATTTTTAATTATGATTCATGGAGTACATTTGATTGTACCTAAGATTCTATTTTTTGATGAAGATAAGCAAAATGAGAGAAAAGAATCCAATTGGAAATATGTTTTTGGAATAATTCTTCCAGTACTTGGAATTGGAATTGGAATCTTGGTATCTGGAATTATTGCTCAAGCATTCAACTTAGAATTTTATTGATCTTGATTGTTCTTAATCTTAATCGTTCGTTTTTTATTCTCTCATCGCATTCTGACAAAAAACAAAAAATCATTAATAATTTTGATCACTCTTGAAAAAAAATAGTTAGAACGCCAAATATTTACTAATCACTATTCAATTTCGGGATTCCGCAAAGTAATTCAACTGTATATTCATTGGGATTATTATAGCCATGAGGTTCATTTGGAGGCATATAAACAAATTGATTTGATTCTACTACTGTTTTTTCCCCTTTTTCATTTAATAATTCAATTGGACCTTTCAATATAAACATTTGATGTTCTTCTGGATGTGAGTGAATTCCAATTTGACCATGTGGTCCAATTTCAAACCGTCGAAGCATAAAATGAGTTGATTCTGAAGGTTTTCTGAACCATTGAATTGTTGTTTTCGTTGATCCATAAACAGTTACTGGCTCTTTGGGAACATCATTAAGTGGTTTTATAATCATTTTCAATCAAGATTGAAATAAGAACGGTTTATTTTAAATTATTTACATTCGCGCTAACTATAAAAATAGGAAAAAAAAGGAAAAAAAAGGAATAACCAGAACTATTCGATTAAATTAATGAAGCTTTTGACCGCAGTATTCACAAAATAGAAAATTAGGCTCAATCTCTTCACCGCACCGCGGACAGTATTTAATTTTTGCATTAGATTGAGAATATTGTTGTGAATAATTTGAGTTATTAGCTGAACTTACTAAAGGTAAAGATTCCCTGCGCATTTCTCGGTAATGGTGTTTGTTAACTGAATGATCAATAGAAATATATGCAATTAACATAATTGGAACTGTAGGCCATAAGAACCATCCAAAACCTCCACCTGAAAATAAATCAACAAAAGCTAAAAAGATACAAACAATTCCAGGATACCAGAGTGAATAATATTTTGAAACAGGAAGACCCATTAATTTACGGCGTTTGGCGTTGTATGCTACAGCATGACAACCCAATCCAATACCCCAAGTTAATGCAGGCCAAATAAACCATACACCACTTGCACTCAGTATGTTTAGTATTAATAAATAGGCGTTTACAATTAAATACACGGCGAAATGGATGTAAAATTCGCGATCAGATCGATTTGAATATTTAGAACGAATAATTACAACAGCTGTGTGAATCCCAATCCCAATACCCCACGAAAACAGCGGAAATACATGCCAAGGATATTCATATCCTGTTAATAAATTTATTATAAAAAGGAAAGAGTTTACACTTAAGAATGTAATCCAATGAGAGCGAAGACCGCTGCGAGCATTAGCATATGATCTCGGGCTATAATAACCCCGATTTGGAAGTCGAGAAGTAAAATTTGACTCACTGTTATTAATATATGACATTTTTTCACCAATTTTTATGATATGATTCTTAATATTTTTATCAAAAAATCATTGAATTAAGAAGGTTGAAGAGCCCATTTTTTAGCATGTCACGCTTTTCCACTCGTGTTAGTCCCATCAAATTCCTTGCCAGTAACATGTCGATAACGTGGATTTTTATTTGCAACAGTAATTGCAACTAAAATTAAACAGATTCCAATAACTTCACGCAGAAAAAGAGTTTCATGTAGTAAAAAAACCCCGGCAATTGTACCGATAATTGGATTAATTAACGAAAAAATCACAATATATTCAGAAGAGATGCGTTTATTTGATAATGCTAAATTGTATGTATAGAAAGCTATACCTCCACAGAAGATACCAAGATATAAGAGAGCAATCCAATTGATACTAGATAATCCACAAATTGCTTCAAGTCCTCCATTAATAATAGCAATAGGAAGAAGAAGAATAAGAGAACTAAGAAAAACAGAAAGAGTAGTGAAAAGAGGGTTCATTTGCTCATTTATTTTTGCAGTAAATGCACTATATGCCCCCCAAATAAAATAAGCCACCAAAGTACCAAGATCTCCAGGTAATGTAACATTGCTAAAATTAAATTCATCAGAAATTAAAATTAACATTACCCCGCTTATTGCCAAAATCAAGCCGACAAGGAAATTTTTAGTAGGCTTTTGCTTATAAAATATTGTATTTATTATTACAACCCAAAAAATCATAGTATTACTAAGGACGGCTTGATTTGAGGATTCTGTACGCGATAAAGACCAATATTCCATAAAAAAAGCCATTGCGTATAGCAACACTCCAATCGCTAAAATTTGCCAGAAAAATTTACGAAATGAATAAAACCAATCAGTGAGTTGTCCCTTAATTGCCAAAATACAAAATATTGTTAGTGCACCAATTACTGTTCTATAAAAAGTAACAATGATTGGAGAAAATGGAGTTGGAGATATGAACTTTCCAGCTGTAAAAGATGTTCCCCAAATTAAGAAAGTAAATAAAGCAAGTGCATAAGAAAAAGTGGGTGAACCACGCCAAGATTGCTTTTTTTGGGAGATCAAGTTCATAAGGATGTAATATTATGCATAGTTATTATTATTTTTATTTTTTTTTTCATTCTATCTTCTAAATGTTGTGTAAAAAATAGAATCATATCATTTTTCTCTTTGAAAGCAAGTATAAAAAAGATTATTCGTAAAATTGCTTTATTTCTATCCAAATTTTTTGCTTTAGAATCTTTGAAGCCATTTTAAGCGGTGTTTGATTTTTTAATATATTTGGCACGATACCTATCGTTCCAGGTATTTTAATTGGAATTATTGGGATTTTTTTTTCCATTCCAATTTTAATTTGTAAATCCACAAATGAGTCTTCTGGAGGATCTTCTCCTGCAAAATAGATGATAATATCTACATTTTTAATGATTACTAACAATAGATTGCGTTTTGCAATCTCAGATTTCATATTTATAAATTTCTTTTCAGATTCAGTAATATATATAATATCTTGATTGTTGATTTTCAATTTTTCTAAATATTTCCTCATATATTTACTGTATTTTTGATTGAATATTAAAAAAAGTTGTACCATAATCATTTTAACAAAAATGTAAATAAAGACATATTTATTTCATAAAGTAAGAAAAACAGAGGGAATACTTAATTTAAAAAAGTAAAGTCCATTTTAACTCAAAAAATAGAAAATTAGAATATGTTTAATTCTATTCTGTTTTAATTAATGATGCAATTTTCATTTGCACTTTAATTAGGTGATTTTTCTTCAATCGCTTTATAGCCTCAAGAAAATGGTCCAATGCTGTATGAGAAGTTGATCGTTTTCCGAAGAAATTCATAACAACGCGCTGTAAAGATTCTAAAGGCATTTTACCACCATCTTTTAAAACAAAAAGAATACATTTAGATATTTCATAAAGTGAAATCATGTTAAATTTACGAGGATCATCTTTAGGATGTAAGGTTATCCGACATTTGAATGATAATTGAGATTTATAATCTTTAGGAAGTAAAAATCCCGGTTCACTTTGGTAATCAACAATATCTTGAGAGAAAATTAAATCAGATATTTTCTGCTTTACATAATTAGATTTCTTCTTGTATCCAAAAAGAGTAGACATTCGTGAAACGAGAAGATCAAAGTGAATTGGCCCTTCTTTTGTAACAATTTCTTGAATATATTCTTCAATTACTCTTTCATATGCAGGATCATGAAAGTCATCAGTAGAAAAATCTTCTTCAAAGCTTACAATTTTATATTCTTTGACTCCTGGAATAGATAATAATTTTTTCCGGAAAATTACACTATTTCGCCTTTGACTTGTCAATGATTCTAGATCTTGCTCATTAAATACAAAGAAAGTGCTTGATTCAGTAATATCTTTAATTTCTGAAATATTAGTCAGATTAGAAGATGAATTTTGCTTATATTGGTGAAGTGCCTTTGTAGATGAAATTGATGAAGATAAACTTTTCACTTTCTCTTTTTCTAGTGTACAGAGGTTATATACTATTCCTGATATTTCCTTCAAGATTTTCTCATAATTTTGAAACCATTCCACAGAATAAATATGATATAGATTCCAACCTAAACTCTGAAGAACATTAGGTCGAATTCGAAATCGTTCAGTCGCATTAGGAGCAAATGCATAACTTCCATGATCTAGAATAATACCTAAAATATATCTGGATGAATCAAAAGGATGCACAATTGCAAGATCAATTTGGTTTTTGGATTTACCTACACCAATGTCGACATTGAAACCTTGATCCTTTATTTTATTCGCAATAGAACGCTGTAAATCAGTTTTAAGAGTTAATGAAGCTTGTAATAGCGCTCCAGAATTTGAAAATACACTTGTATTGTTGCTTGTATTTTTTATTGTTTGAGAATAAACAAATTGCAAGAATTGAAAAAAATCACGCAAACCTTTACTTTGAGTGCGCTTAAAATCAATTTCATTCGGATTGAAAGAGCAGAAGATTTCCATGCGATATCGAGCACGTGTAATTGCTACATTTAAACGACGTTCACCACCCATTTGATTTAGAGCTCCAAAATTCAATCTAAATTCTCCATTATAATCGTATCCATATCCAATGGAGAAAAATATAACATCACGTTCATTTCCTTGGACATTTTCGATATTTTTGATAAAAAGACGCTCAGGACCAATATAATCAACCAATTTTTCCTTTTCAAGATTAGCTTTTAACTTTTTTGCCAGAGCTTTTTGAATTGCATCCATTTGGGCTTCATTAAAAGCAATTACCCCTAAACTAAGGGATCTCTTCTGAACTTGATTATTTTGATAATGTTCTAAGATAGCATTTGCAACTGCTTCTGCTTCAACCTTATTAGTTCGTGATTTTCCTCTATCATATTTTCCTTCTTTAATGTAATGAAAATTGATAGCACTCGTTGAAATATCCCTAAATATATCTGGGAATGTATTAAGCATGTGGGAATAATAATTATAGTTGGAAAAAACAATCAAATTTTCCCGTTTTGATCGATAATGATTTTTTAATGTAAAAACGGGTAACCCAATAACCATAGCTTCTTCTAACACGCTTTCGTATGATGATAAATCAGGATCAGTAAATTCTGATTCATCAAATAACTGTGATGTAAAAAATCGAGTAGGAGGTAATTGTTTCTCATCACCTACTACCACCACTTGTTTTCCTCGAATAATAGCACCAATTGCATCTTCAGTACAAATTTGAGACGCTTCATCAAATATTACCAAATCAAAATATTGATAAAATCTCTCTAAAGGTAGATAGGTCGCAACTGAGAGAGGGCTCATTAGTAAACAGGGTTTAAGAGTTAAAAGATAATCTCTGCTGTAATCTAAAATGTCTCGCAACGGCTTAATATTTCTTCGCTTTATTAATTCACGATTTAAAAAACCAATTTCAGTAATCTCATCATCTTGATAAAGCCATGGAGCGATAGGCCGATTTTCAAACAATCGTTTTGCTAATCGATATCGATTAATACGTAATAGATTGGCATCAATTTCTTTGAAATTTTTAATATTTTTAGAGTATTTTTCTAATCGAAATCTAGAAAGTGATGGATTTGATTGAATTACGCGCTCTAACCATTGTATCAAATAAGTTTTTCGAAATTTGGCGGCAAAATTGGGGGATATTGCAGAAATCATTAATTCTTTTATTAAAAAATCAAGTTGTTTCGATTTAAGTTGCTGCAAACTTTTAGAAAAATCAACCCATTGAGAATAAGATTTGAGTTGTGCCTGCCAATATGAACACCATTCAGCTAATTGTGTCCAATAATTATCAGATTCTATAATGTTTACAATAGATATAGGTAATTTTGCCAGAATTGGATTGTTTTGTAATTTTAATAACGATTTTAGTTTATTATTTAATTCATTAAAATGAGTTTGAAATAATTGAGGATTATTTTTAGCCAAATTGTGACCCGCTTGATATATTTCCTTGTTAATATAAGAATTTTGCACCAATTTTATACGTTGTATATGATTTTTGATGAGTTCAAATCGATTTTTCCGTTTTAAGAGATTTGAAATTAGTTTTTTCCGATATTGATAAAATGTTATGGAAAAAAAACGCCTTGTATTATCGAAATTATTGATATACTCTTGTTCTATTGCATTAATATCTACACTTAAACTTGCCAATGAATAAAAAGAAAAGAAATCAGCTAATTTTTCAAAATCTGAAGGAGAATCTATCGATTTAAACCCATAACGATGATAGAATAATTCTAATTTTTCTTGAAATACTGTTAAAGCAATTTGAAAATTCAGCAATGCTTCTTGGATTTCAAGATAAGAATATTCAGGAGGTTGATTAAATGAACAAAGGCGCCATGAATAAGAATCATAATTCGCTCGGATATCAGAAAAATCTTCAATCGTAGATAAAATGTCTTCAATTTCATCTAAATCATTCTCATCGTATGCATCAATATTTGGAATACGGCCTGAAAATTCTTTAATTTCGCGCAATTGATCCAAAGCAGCTAGTTTTTGTTCAACCAAACTCTCAGTTGTGCCAATCGTTTTATTAATTTCGCTAACATACGAATTTAAATGCTGTTTCAAGCGTGATAAGGAATGATATTTTTCATTAGGAACCACAAACGGCTTTAGCTCCGTGTTGTAGGTATGACTGATTTGATCCATAACTTGGCGTTTATTGGACTTATCAGAATGCAATTCTAAACAAAATTCACCAATTCCAGTCTTATCCAACCGTTCTTTTACCACTTCCAAAGCGGCCGATTTTTGAGCAACAAATAATACTTTTTCATTATCTGAAAGACATTCCGCAATAATATTGGCAATACATTGGCTTTTTCCTGTTCCAGGTGGTCCCCTAATGACGCATGAATAACCTTGTTCAATGTAAGAGACCGCTTGTAATTGACTATGATCTATATCAAGAATGGAAAATGCATTTATTGCCTCTTCATTTTTGGTTCTTTCATCAGTTAATTGTGAAGTATCAATATTTTGAGAATAATGAGAAAGTTCAGCCAGGCTGCGAATAAATGGGTGTTTAAAAAATAATGGCTTGAAATCATACAGATCTTGAAATAATGGAATTTTATTAAATGCAAAAAAACTAATAAATGTGCGAAAAGTTATTTCCCAAGCAGGATACGGTTCGATTTTTTGTGAAAGTTGTTCAAAGTACTTCAATATCTGCTCTTTTGAATATTCGCCTTCATAAGAAGGAAATTGAAAATTAAAATCAATTTTCATCTTGTGCATCAAAGAAGGGTTGATAATGAGATTTTCATCCAAAATTTGAACAGTATGAAGGGTTTTGACAGAAATACGACTTATTTTAATTGGAACAAAAAGAATTGGGCTGTAATTAATTTCATCACTATTTTTTTCCTGCCATTTAAACAAACCAAAAGTGAAATAAAGTGCATTTACTCCTTTTTCTTCCAAAAAATTTTGATTTTTAGCCACAAATCGAGAAAGACGCTTTTCTAATACTTTGTCATCGACATTTGCAACCATTTTATTTGGTGGAGGTGATTCAAGAATTTTAAATAGAGCTTGCTCGTACAAGAATTTGATTTTTTGATTTCTCTCATTTTCATTCTTTTCTTCTTCTTTATTTTCTCTTTCTTTTTTATCTACTTTTTTTTTGTCTTCCCAATTCTGTGTCTTTTTATCTAAATTTGCTTGGGAATGCGATTTTCGTCTAATCACAGAATCGGGATGGAATACTGGCTGAAAATGAAGTCGTTTTTCTTCACCTACAAGCTGCTGGAATAAGGAAGTTAAAGGAGGAGAAATAATTTCTATTGTACGTTTTGAATGAGGTCGAAAATTCAATTGAAAATTACGTTTACTAAGATCCAATAAGTACTGCTTCCAAATTCGAAATTTTTTCTCAAATTTGGGCGTATAGTCAACTTTTTCTACTTTAAGCTGATGAATTCGAATTGAATCTTGATCTTCTGACCCTTCAGCTTGAATATTACCTTCTTTAGAAATTTCTGAAATTAAATCAGATTGACAGTGTGGGCAGGTGGTTAAATTTTCTTCAATTTGTGCGGAACAAAATGGACAAAAAGTATATCCTCTGGGCAGAAATGATTCACAAACCATATATTCTTGCTTAATTTTTATTCCATACTTTATACAAAAGCCATCGTAAGCTTGAGAGAAATTTGCACAATTTTTACAATTTTCATCTGATCGCTTTTCCAAAGGTCGAAATCCGGGAGGTTGCACCACTATAACTATTGCTGGGTGTTGAAAGAAAATAAAGCTTTTCTATGATTAAAAAAGGAAAAAATAGATAAATTGATCAAATGTAAAAAAGACTAGATCATAATGAAAAGCTTGCAATTCAACTTCTTTTGAAGAATGGAATTTTCTTTCGGATTAGATAATAAAATCCTCCATATGACAAAAACCCTAAAGTTCCAAATAGAAAAAGTCCAAATGTTTGGAATTCTGGATCATTTCGGAGAAACATAATCCACGCCATTGCATTAACTGCTGTGATCATACCTATAAAAAACCCAAAGAATAAGATCATTAAAGGAAATGCACGCTTAGGTCGCGTCATTAACAAATACATTGCAATATAGCCAATTGGGATAGATAAACCTAAATCTAAGTATCGAATTACCCAAAATACAACAGGAGTCGCAGAATAAGATCCAGTTGCAGTATCGCCATATTTAACCACTTCCAATATTTCTTTCAACCACATCATTGCAAATAACGATAGAACTCCAATTACTGCAAATCCATACCGTTTTAATCCCTTTGAATTGAAATCAGGAGCATCATCTTCAGTAAATTGCATTAAGCCAAAGATCATCATGATTAATCCATCGATGATCAATATTAGAAACATCCAAAAATACTTTTGAACATTGTAATCTCCAGTTAAATTTGGATGATTCCATTCTTGACCAATTCCATAAGATATTCCAGTATAGATTAAAGTTAAAGAAGCAAATGTAAGAAGATATTTGGAAATGGAATGATTTTTGATTTGTGTATAACCCGCTGCAATGCAAATTGGTGCAATAAGGATAACATTGGCAAGATCTTGGCCTTGAGTTTGCCAAATACCCGACTGACTGGTTTTGAATTTAATCACTTCTAACCCTAATGGACCTAAAACTGCCAAGAGGATCAGGACAATACCGCTAGAAAATGCAGCAAAACAGATTAAAACCCGATCTTTACTTTCATATCGGGTATCTAACTTCGATTCTTCCATGGTTTCAGTTTTTGTATTGATTTTCATTCTTGTTCACATTTTTATTAATTATTTGATCAAATCTAAGAGCACCATACCCGATCCAAATTCAATTTTTAGAACACTATTCTCTTCAACGTATATTTTAGGTATATTTTCAAGAGAAATCTCTATTACTAATTGTTCTAAGGAATTTCGTTGGCATGAGAATTCTAAAATACTTGATAATGAATTTAGAATCAAGATTAGTTTTCCGTGCTCCACCGCTATCATAGAAAGAAAGAAATTGATACATATTTAAAGAAAATCGGAAAAAAAGGGAAGAAAGTATGTGATTTCAAAGTTACTTCGAAAAATTGAAGCAACAAAAATTGTATTTTTTTTAAATTATAATTTAAATCTTACTTTAATTTTAATAAATTCATTTCAATAATTGAGAGAAAATTCAGTTCCTTTCGCCCAAAAAATATCCCACAATTGATTAAGGAACTTCATACCCTCATGATCTTCATTTAAAATATAAAATCCCTCCGTGAAATCAGGTTGACCTTTATCATTTGGAAAAAATATAAAAGATCCTGCTATATCGGTTATTACTAAAGAAAAGTGAATAGGATCTAACAACCGAATTTCTGAAGTTAAATTCTTTTTTGTGTTATCTTTATATTTTAACATCTCTTTTGGAACAATATATTTTGCCCTTAAATTTGCTTTCCCGAATGGAAATGCTTGATCAGTCATTAATTTAACTTCTTCTTGAACTATATCAAACACCTGCGAAAATCTTAGCATCACATTACCAGTTCCTTTAATGAATTCTGCTTTACTTAAATGAATTAGATTAGGAATCATTCTTGTAGGAAATCCTGCCAAAGTATGAGTTTGAAAAAAAGGAGCATGATTTAAAATAAATAAAGTTGGTTGAAATAAGTGAATTATTAAATTTCCAAAGGGTGTCAACCTATATTTTTTATGTTCTACATCTTTTCGGACCAAATTAAGCTTAACTGATGAATTTAAATGCCGCGAAGTTTCAGAACTTGATATACCTAAATAATGCGTTATTGAAGTAAAAGTTTCATCATTAAAACTCAAAAAGTGCAATAATTCTAATCGCTTAGGGTGGAATATATCATTAATTAAATCTGAAGGAAAGTTAGGTGAAGAAAGTTTAGAAGGTTCCATCGCTATAAATATTGCTCAGTAAAGCTAAGCAATAAAGCTTTTCAATTATTAAAAATAGAATGTAATTAATTGGTGAATTCTTATGACTTCAATTGACAAAAAAAAGATTATTTTTCAATTTATGAAAAAAGAATTCATCATAATTTCTTCATTAATTCTCCTTATTATTCTCTCTTTAATATACCGTATTCCAATGAAATATTATCCTTCTTTCGTTGATTGGCATACGATTCTAGCTTTGGCAGGATTACTTGTAATAACAACAGGATTAAAAGAAAGCGAAATTTTTGAAAAAATCGCAAAATGGATAATTAATTCGATTAAATCTGAAAAAATGCTTGCATTATTCATGGTTATGCTAACTTCTTTATTTTCAACATTGTTAACCAACGATATTGCACTTTTTATCGTGATTCCTTTAACAATAAGTATTCAAAAATTGATATCAAATAATATTTCAAAAATACTATATTTTGAAGTAATATCTGTAAATGTCGGTTCTTCGTTGACACCTATTGGAAATCCACAAAATCTTTATTTATGGCATATTTGGGATAATTCGTTCTTTATTTTTATTTTCAAACTTCTACCTTTTGTGTTGATTCTTCTTCTTATTCTTGGGTTATTTGTATGGATTTTATTTCCAAAAACTCATTTAGTAATTTTAAGTCAAAACGAGAAAAATACGACAGATAAGAATCAAAACAGAGCCCTTTTTGGATTATCTCTTTCATTATTAATTTTATATATTATACTCTTAGAATTTGATTTGTTGGTAATTTGTATCATTGCAATTTTTGCGTGCTTTATTCTTTTTTTTAGAAGAATTCTACTTAAGGTGAATTGGGAAATTCTTATTCTTTTCTTTTTAATATTCATTGATTTTCATATTATCTCCCAAATTTCAATTATAACCGATTTAATGCAAAGAATAAATCTAAATTCATCAAGAAATATATTCTTTCTCGCAGTTCTTATTTCACAATTAATTAGTAATGTTCCTGCAGCAGTTTTTCTTTCAAAATATACTTCAAATATGCTTCC
Source organism: Candidatus Harpocratesius repetitus (assembly GCA_021498095.1). Classification (GTDB taxonomy): domain Archaea; phylum Asgardarchaeota; class Lokiarchaeia; order Sigyniarchaeales; family Promethearchaeaceae; genus Harpocratesius; species Harpocratesius repetitus. Next base: position 4,160,740 of record JAIZWK010000001.1, read on the forward strand.
GTTAATCTATGGAGTAAATATTGGTGGTATTGGGTTTTATTTAGGATCTTTTGCAAATATAATAGGATTAAGATTAATAAATGAAAAAAAATCTTTTATTAAATTTCATAAATATGCATTACCTTATTTTCTAATATCAATGACTGTAATATTTCTTATTTTGATAAATTAAAAAAAATAAAAATACTGTAAGCATCAAAAATTACATGCCAGTTTTTTTGCTTCCCCACATTCCCATCGCAACACCCAATTCTTGATGCTCTTTGGCCGCTTTCTTCACCGGTTCACCCTTCATAACCGCATCAATCGCCTGTCTGAAAGCTTTCGCACCTGCAGTTGGACCCATCTCATGTGCATGAATTCCCCCTCCGGCACCTAGCATACAATTCCATCCAATATCACGAACAGCATACTCAACCATTCCTGGGGTGATTCCACCACTCGGCATTGGCATCATTGGTTTTATATGAGGTAGAGGATATACGCACTCCATGACATTTTGAATAAATCTCTCTGGAACCACTGGTGCTTTTCCATAAGGTGCAGGAAGAACAATAACATCTCCACCAACCAATCGGGGAAGTTTTCCCAAAGTTAATTTGCTTGTTACTCCAGACCAAGGATCTTCATACCAAACTCCAGCAAAGTCCATATGCATTTGAATTGGAATCTTCACACTGGGATCTTCAGCAATCTGCTTAACAATGGTCAGCCCTTGCGGAAGATAATTGATAAGCATTCCATTTCCTCCATGAGACTGAACAGTTTCAATATTATGAAAGATTTGTGGAGTGTTATCTGTAACATTGATCATATAAATTGTTTTTTCTCCAGTTTCTTCCTTTGCCCGATCAATAGCTTCCATACATTTGGTGACACGGTCTTCAAGAGTGTTGAATTGCTGATCTGCGATAAGTTCGTCATCTTTAACAACATCCACACCTCCAAGTGCCACTTTATAGGTTAAATCAGCTGCAACTTCAGCCGTGTGACCTGTACAGGGTTTAATCATATTATTCAATAGAGGTCGATTCTTAACACCTAAATATTCACGAATTCCATCAATACCAAAGCGTGGTCCTGGCATTGTGGCAAGAACATCTTTAGGAAACCAGATGTCCATGAGTTTTAATTTTCCACCCATAGAAATATTCCCAATTACAGCCGTGAAGAGTAAAGCAAAGTTCAATTGACCTTCCCGATTTAAAAGGTTAATTTTCGGCCATGCGATTTGAAGAACATAGTCACGATAATTAATATCTTGATTACCGATTGATTTTGGAATTTCATATTCATAATTTGGTAGTTCATAACATCCAATGACTTTTGCGATGTGATCCTTACGGACTGCTTCAGTTTCTGCAGGGACTCTAATCCATGTTCCTGTTGATTGCTCTATTGCCGCAAATTGCCCTAGAGTTAATCCATTTTGCTTTTTAGGCAAGCGAACAATAAATGTACCTATTATATAATTCTCAATTTCAATTCCATCAAAAACACCCCATGGTTGGGCAGGAATATTATCAAAGCTAGCTATTGGTATTTTTCACAACTCCATTTTGTTTTTTTTTTAAAAGGTAAAAAAATAAAAGTAAAATCCATGATCCATCAATATAACACGCTAAAGGAAAAAAAAGGATAGACAATCCATAATTACAATATGTAAATGCAGATATATAAAGACTTTGGCTAAATTCAAAGAAGAAAATCCATTTTTTTTGATTCAGATTTCAATTCCTTTCAAATTATAAAGTCAAAAAATATTCGATAATTGATTTGTCATCGAAAATTGAACAAAAATGGACTTTTTTTATTTGGAATAATAAATTCAATTCTAATTTTTCTTACCTTTTTGCTTAATATTGCGAAGTTATTAACACACACCATGTTATTTCCAATTTTGTAGTTTATCTATATTTAAACCAGAAAATTCGCAACGGGATCACAAAATTCTTACTTGGAATCAGATTAATTAGTATAAGTTTGTTTTATTTAAGTAGGATGTCAACAAAAAATACAACATGGGAAATTTCTCCTCAATTGAAAACACTTATCATCCCTTGTAGTAGATGTAGACATCTTAAGAAAATTGAATTTTTGCAACTTGATCAAATATTTATGGAGTGCGAATGTTATCAAATTAAAGATACTTTAACAGAATTGATTAAATTCAGTAGAGTTTGCGAGCATTACTCTGAATCTTTGAAACAATTAAAAGAAATTTTAAAATCCGACAATAATTCCAATATCAGAAAATAATTAATTTTCAATAATCATTATGCTTTTTCTTAATCCTTTTCAATAAATTTTTTTATTCGTTGTTGAAGCATTTGTTTATCTTTAGTTCTTTTAGGATATTTCTCTAAGAATGCATCTTGATCGCGCTCTATTATATCCAAACAAGTTGATAAAAGAAATAAAGCGCGTTGTTTTTGAATAGATTCAACTGAATTCGCTTCTCTTAAAAGATTAAGGTAATCGTCAATAGAATAATCTGCAGGATCCATACTTTTCTTACTTTCTTCTTCACCGTTTATTTGTTCTTCTATCATTAATGTTTCAGCTTTCCGTGTTTCTTCAGCCTTTCGAGCTTCTTTTGCTATTCGCGCTTCTTCAGCCTTTCGAGCTTCTTCTGCTATTCGCGCTTCCTCAGCCTTCCGTGCTTCCTCAGCCTTTCGAGCTTCTTCTGCTTTCCGTTTTTCTTCAGCCTTCCGTTTTTCTTCAGCCTTCCGTGCTTCTTCAGCCTTTCGAGCATCCTCTGCTTTTCGAGCTTCCTCAGCCTTCCGTGCTTCTTCAGCCTTTCGAGCATCCTCTGCTTTTCGAGCTTCCTCAGTCTTCCGTGCTTCTTCAGCCTTTCGGGCCTCTTCAGCCTTTCGGGCCTCTTCAGCCTTTCGAGTTTCTTCTGCTATTCGAGCATCCTCTACTTTTCGAGCTTCTTCAGCTTTCCGTTTTTCTTCAGCTTTCCGTTTTTCTTCAGCTTTCCGTTTTTCTTCAGCCTTCCGTTTTTCTTCAGCCTTCCGTTTTTCTTCAGCCTTCCGTGCTTCTTCAGCCTTTCGAGCATCCTCTGCTTTTCGAGCTTCCTCAGCCTTCCGTGCTTCTTCAGCCTTTCGGGCCTCTTCAGCCTTTCGAGTTTCTTCTGCTATTCGCGCTTCCTCAGCCTTCCGTGCTTCCTCAGCCTTTCGAGCTTCTTCTGCTATTCGTGCTTCCTCAGCCTTTCGAGCATCCTCTGCTTTTCGAGCATCATCTGCTTTTTGAGCATCCTCAGCCTTTTGAGCATCCTCAGCCTTTCGTGCTTCTTCAGCCTTCCGTGCTTCTATAGCATCTTTCACTTTCTCGATCTTAGTGCTTTTTTCAGTCTCCTGTGCTTCTTCAATAATTTTTGCTTCTTCTGCTTTCTCTAAAGCTAAATCCTCTTCTAATTTCTTTTTAAATAATTCTCGCTTGTGTTGAAGGATAGAATAATAATCTTGCCAGCTATGAATCAACCCATGATCTTCAGAACCACTCAATTCAAAGTTAATTTTGTCCAATAATTCTTTGGCATCATTGTATTCATGGTTCTTCATCGCCCTATGAAAATTTACAGCAAGGATATCGACCTTTTTTCGAATTTCGATCTCTTTATTTGTTTTTTCTTGATCAATCAAAGAAGAAAGAAGTGCTTCATATTTTTTTATTCTTTCCAAATCATTGATTATTTCGGATTCTGAAATAAGATCTTTAACCATTTGCTTCATCATTCCAATATCTGCAAAATCAGATACTTTATTCAAGTTTTCTTCTAATTTAGAGATATTAGATTTGATTTCACGTTGTTTTTGTTCCCACCAGGATAATTGTTCTTTATATTCTTCTTCTGATACATTAAGATATTGTAGAAATTCCTGCGTCTGGTAAGTATATCCTTCAATTGTAAAGTGACGTAAAATGGTAATAGTTGGATTTCGTTCAAGTACTTGATCTTCAATTAAGGGGATTAAGTTTTTCAAATCTCTTGGTGCTTCAGGACCTACCCAAATATAAAGCCTTTTAACGCGAAAGAAATAAAATGCAAGAATTTGTACACTTTGAAAATCCTTAATTATATTTTCAGTATTTAGAGCAATTAAATTTCCATTTTTTAGTAAACGATATGCGATAAACGATTTTTTAAAAGGATATGCCATTTTTACCACTTTCTTTTATATTGTTATCTTAAATTTTAAGTAATTGTTTTTCTGATGGAAGAATAGGAAGTTTTTCAAAAATATTAAGTAAATATGATTTTATTTCTGAATTATTGCTCTGTAACACATCTAATGTAAAAAAGGCTAATTTTACTCCAAAATGGTCTTCTAAGATTTTTTTTACTAATCCTAATCCATTTAAGACTTCATCAAGTTGTGTTTGAATTTCAGAAACTGGTTTATTCTCATGAATTAAACATAAAGTAGAAAGAAATATCATTAAACTTGCAGAAGTATAATCATTTCGTCGCGCCATTCGTTTTGATAATTTAATGTATTTTTGAAAAGCTTCTTTATATCGATTTTTTGAAAGATCACTAAAAATTTCCTGATAATAAGTTCGAATCATTTTTTCTCTTTTTTTAAGCAATAAAGAAAACTCATTACTTAATTTGGTAATATCTTGGATTAAAACAATAGCTTGTTGCCCTAATAAACTATCTTCTTTTAAGGTTTCACCTACTTTAATAGATTCAACTCTCTGTGACTTATTATCTGAAGATTTCTTATCCTCTTGCTGAAATTTCTGGGTTAATCGAACTATAAATGAGATTTCCCAGTCAAAAAGTGGAAGCTTTGTCTGAAATGCATTAAAAATATCAAGTATCATCTTTTGTGAATTAGGGTGTTCCCAATAGTGTAAAACTAGTTCTAATAATTGAATCGGAATACTTGACATTAAATCTCCATATTTTTTTCCATATTGAAATACAAATTTCTCAAACTCATTATAAACTTCATCAGATGTTTTAACTTTAAGCATTGTTATAAATCCCATAATTATTGAGACAATCGAAAACTCAAAATAATTATGGTTAAACATATTGAGAGATTGTTCAAAATATGATACAGATGCATCTTCGTATTCTTGTCGTGCAAAATGATCTTGACAATCACCCCAATATTTTAAATCAAAGGAAATTCTCCGATTTTTTAATTGAATATCAGGATAAAGTTTTTCAATCAAAATTAAGTAATTAGATGGAATTGTAGATTTAATCTTTGATAATAATTCTTGATGCCCAGATAAGATACGAGAAAAATCAATTTCTTCTCCAAGTAGTGTTTCTAAAATAAGTCGTTCTTCAGGGAAAAATGCAAATACATCAAATAATTGAAGAGCAGATTTTAATTGTTTAGGTTTATTTGCTTCAATCATCTGAATTAGATAATCGATAAGTTGGTATGCATAAGTTTTTTTAAAAATATCAAATGAGATCCGAGAATTATTCGTAAACTTATGAATTTCATGTTTCAAAGTATTTATGTTCTTTAATGTAAGGAAAAGTAGAGAGACCACAGCGAGATTTACTCCGGCTAATTCAAATTTTTTACTTGCGGCTAAATCTTCAGCTGTTTTTAGATATTTTTCAATTGATTTATAATATTGTCCTTCTCTAAATAATTTGATAGCATCTTGATAATATCGACGTTTTAGTCCAGTTCGCATTCGTAGTAAATTGACAGATGCAATTCGCTGATCTCGAGCGCGATTTTGCAATTGTGATAATTTCTCAGCAAATATTTTTGCTTTTTGATTTTGATGGATTTGTTCAACTTTTGATCGACTTAACTCTGATTCGATTTCATCGATTTTTTCGCAATAAGATTGAGACAGTTGGAAATTAGAGATCTTTTCTGCATACGTTCTAGCTTCACTGTATAAATGATTTTTTAAATAGTATTTTACAATGGTTACATAAATAGAATCTAAATTTATTTCTTCATTTTCTAAATAGCTTTTTGTTGTTAAATCTATTTTATTAATCTGTTCAAATAAAGTTGATAACCCTTTTACTTCAATTTTATGAGAAATTAATTCTGCGTAAGCGAGAAGTTCTTCAAGATACAATTTAGCTAAAAGACGAGATTCTTCATACAGTAGATGATTGCGATATAATCTTATAAAATTAAATAATAATTTCTCCGTTTCTTCACTTGTCTTATCAGAGTCAGTAAACTTCATTCTATCAAAATGTTCTTTAAGTCGTGGAAATTCATTTTTTAAAAATTTCTTTCTTTGGATTTCAGGAAGTTTTGAAATATATTTTATTATTTTTTTAATTTTCCCATTATTTAAATTAATCTTTAAAAAATATAGTAAAATTTGATGATTATAATATTCTTGTCCAATTTGTAAAAACCAATCTGCTTGTTTTAGCAAAATATTCTCAACAAATTGAATATTGTTATGCTGAAGTTCAAATTCTAAATCTTGATATAGATCTTCCATCATTTGATCAAATTTTGATTTCTCATATTCAATATATTCAAATAAGAAATCAGTTTTTAAACCTAACTCTTCTAATTCTCCTTTTCGGGCTAAATTTTTAAAGCGCTCTTCAGTTTCCATTCGATATTTAGTTAATTCGATTTGTAATATTGTATCATTAATTTTTGGAATTATACCTTCAGCTTTTAAGAAATCACGCCGCTCTATGAATAGTCTTGCCATTTTATAAAGTATTTCATCTACATTTTCTGTTTCAATATTATAGGTCTCCCAAATAGTAGTAAGTTCATCATAGCTCAATCGTGCAGTATCAACATCACCTATATTTAAATTTCTAATTATTATTCTCTTTAATATTTTCACCGCTTTCCGAGCAAGAACTTGCAATGATTCAAATAACCCTGACTTTTGATATCGCTGAAAACATAGATATAATTGTGCTTTTGCAAGCCCATCTTGGTTTTTTTCGATTAATTGATCAGCAAGATGAGCAATTTTTTCTGTCATCTCTTCTAATATGGTGATCATTCTAAAATGATCAAATTTATCTAATAAAGCAAATGCATTTTGCAATTCATGTTGTGCAATCCAAGCATCAATCGCAAGTTTATAGCACTCTTCCATTAAAGGAATATCATCAAGTTCCATTTTTATCCAATTTCCAACCGTTTCAAATTTTAACGCGGCAGATTCATATTTATTTTGAGATAATAATACTTTTGCTTCTTCAATTATTGTATTTGCATAGTCCTTTTGATACTTCTTAAAGAAAATAGGGTTTATTTGTCGAATTATTTGAGCTGCTTTTAAATAATTTCCACTTTTTGCATAGAGATTAGCTGTTTTTTCAGCAAGAATATAATAATCTTGAGAATCTGAACGTTTTTGAATATTAATCACTCGTTCACACAAAACCGCTGCCGGCAGAAATTTAGATTGAGATATAAATTCATTTATTTTCGAATAATAAAGGGGTTTTTGAATCCAAGCAATATCGGAATTAATGTTTCTTTGACCAGAAATCACCGATTGACATAAAGTTATTAAATATTCACGTATCATGCCAATTTCTGTTCGTGGAATAATAAAAATACAAGCCGAAGAACGAAAAGAGATATCTTTTATGATTTCCGATATATCTGCTTTAAGAATAGCATCCATAGTTTGAATCACAATTATCATCGGAATATCAGGGCGAATTTTTTCAATTTGATCTAATACATGTTGAAGCTTTTCAATATTTCCTATTTGATTAGGATCCAAATAAAATAAAATTCCATCCGCCATACTAATTGAATTTTTTCCTTGTTCTTCTACGTTATGAGGAATGAGAAGAGATAATTCTATTTCATCATCTTCTAGTGTAAAAACTGTTGTATACTGAACATCTTGACCCTCATCTTTACTCTGGAATCCAATTTCATTAAATCCTTGCATGGCTGAAAAAATATCACCCAACACAGCAAATGTTAATACAAATTGCAACTCTTCTTCTACCTCTTCAATATTCCTTTACAATTAATATTGAACCTTATATCTCTTATAGAAATTCGTATTCTATCATTAAATAAGTTGCTAAAATAATTTCTTGATCTTTGGGATCTTATATTAAGAGAAATGCATATAAACATTCATTGCATCAGATCAAGTATGCATTCTGATTATGAGAGTAAGAAATTAGCTCAATGCTTTATTGCAGAATTATCATCTGAAATCAAGATCCCTCCATCAATTCACGAACAATTGAAGCCGTTGGGTAAAAATTTAGTCGCTGTCATTCCAGGAGAATCAAAAAAGTTATCCTTTTTCTTGACCAATTGCTCTAGAGTCCTTTTTATAAAATTGATATTGGATAAATCTTCCTTAAATGAAAGTTTCTTTACATCCTTAAGGAGAACTCTACAAAAATTAGGTATGGAAAATCTTTTCTCTACAGGTATATGTTTTAAAGATGATATCTGTGTTTGGGAAGGTGTCTTTGAATTTGATGATGATTCGAATTTTCCACAAATAAAGGAAAATTTAGCTAAAGTAACTCATGTTAATAAAGCAAAATTTGAAAAAATCGAATTAAATAAAGATTTGTAAGTAAATTATAAAAATTGAACAAGGTGGTTATACGTCATTTAGAAGAAATTCAGAAGATAAAATCTTTTTATTGCATCCCACCCGAAGAAAAATCTATAAAATAATTTGTGAAAATCCAGGGTCGTACTTTTACCGTTTAATGCAACATGGGGAAGAAGGTATAAGTAGTGCAACCTTACTTTATCATTTGTCAAAATTGGAAGAAGATGAATTGATTCATTCTGCAAAAATCGATGGAAAACGCATCTATTTTCCCAAAAACTTAAGAGATTTTGAAACTGAAAGAGCTTTTATGCTCTTAAAAAATGAAAATGCCCGAAAGATATTTCTCTATATTTTAAATCATGAGAGCTGTTTTCAAAACGAAATTGCACGAGAATTAAATATTCATCATGATACAGTTCGTCATCACGTTTCTAAACTTGTTGATTCAGAAATGGTCGAAAAACATAAAGTAGGTAGGCAGATTCATTTTAAAATTGGGCGATTGGGAAAAGAAATCTTAAAGGGTTCAATGATAATCTTTTCAGAAGCATATATTCGCTTTATTATATCTAAATTGGCTGATGATTGTCATTTTCCAGAGATTATAGAGCGAACAAATGAAAGAATTGTGATTCGAGTTGTATGCCCTAACGAAGATGATATTGAATTAAGTATTGACATCTCAGGTTGGGTAATTGATGAAAACCCAAACAAAAAATAATTCATTTGCTGGGAAAATGATTTTAAAATGTTAATTCATGTAAAATGAAACACATCTTTTTTTAAGTGCCTTTCTTTATTAAGGGTATGATCACTGAGGATCTTCGACCGACCGAAATTACCAATATTCAGCATTTAGTAGATCGAAATGGAGAGATTGTACGAGATCATTTGATTACGAAAATGAAAGAATCGTTGGAGATCGGTTCTCGATTGATCGATGAAGAATTAAATGGGATGGCAGCAATTTTTCGCCCAATTATCAAATCTTTTTATTCTAATTTGGTTCAAAAGGATTTAGAGCATGGAACGATTAAAAGCATAAATGGCATGATTAGGATGTCCAAAAAATTAGTGATGGAAGGAATTGATCCAAACACACCTGAATTTGAGCGACGTCTGACTCAAAAATTTCCAAGTTATTTGAAAAATGATCAAACAGGGCGACAATGTAAACCATACCATCCGAATTTTCCTCAGTTGAAGGCGATTTTGAAAAATACTTTTCGAGCACAAATATGCGGTATATTACCTTTGCTAAAAGTTCAAATACACGATATTTCTTCATATAATGAGTTATGCCGAGCTGCATTTAAAACAGAAAAACACTGTAAAGATATTTTACGCTTACAAACTGATTCAATGAAAGAGGGTTTAAATGTTATTAAAAGAGATTTATCTATTTTGAACATTATGACAGGAAAAGAACTTATATTTCGAGTTTTACAAAAAGGATTCGAGAAGAAAATTAAGGATTTCAACAAAGAGATAGAAGAAATTTTTAATTGTGAAAACTAATGGCATCAGAACAAAAAGTAAGATACTACAATCCCTCAGAACCGCTAAAAAGAAATATTCTCGCCAAAATTCTTATTTTCTCCGTTGAATTTATGATTGTATGGCAAGGTTATTATGTTTTTTCTCTCATTGCAGGCAATTCAGTATCATTACATCAATTTAGCATAAATCCTTCTGATGTTTTTACAATTCCTATTTCTTTTTGGATTTCAGTTTTATTTTTAATGATAATATCCAAAATATTTAATCGTTATATTGTTTTACTCGCGGCAATATTTTGTGAAATATATATTGAATATTATATAGAAACTGAACAACTTCAACTAGTTATTATTGGATTCCTTATTATATTAATCGTAATTGAAAGTATTAAACCATATGAAGGAGGAGAATATTTAGGAGGTAAATTTATTTGGAAACAGTTGGCATGGAAAGTATTTTATATTTGTGGGTATCTGCCAATTCTTTATTTTGGGTTTAATTTTCAGACTCCAATTAGTTTCTTTACTTTTGATGGATTTCAAATTCGATTTTACCTTAGTTTGATTTTTCTTTTTAACAATCTTATTTTGATAATTCCTGCATGGCTTATTTTTTGGCTTTTAGATCGTTCATTACATCCTTACTTTCCATTATCAAATTCTGATATGAAGATTCTGCAAGAAAAGGAGGAAAAAAAAATATGGGATTTATATAATTTATATCTTCCCCAACCAGGAGAAGTGTATCTTCAAATTCTATCTCATCATTCTATTGAGGAAGATGACCATACAATAGTTGTTGCATTAGGAAAAGTAAGAATTTATTTCTGCACAAGATGTACAGCTATGATTTTTGGTGTGATATTCACATTTTTTCTTTCTTTTATCATTTTTCATGATTTTAATATGAATTTAAATACAAGTCTTGCTTTTTGGCTGGGTACGATTCTTCCGATATTTCCTTTGTTAGATTGGGGTTTACAAGCACTTCAAATTAGAAAAGCTACAACACAATCAAGACTTTTCACAGGATTTATCTTAGGTGTTTCAATGCAGTTAATCCCTTTTGCATTGGGTGAAACTTTTTATTATATTTTTGTAGTAGTCGGATATTTTACTGTTTTCGGCGTTTTATTCTATTTTAGAACTCGCCTTGCTCAAAAAGAAGCAGATCAAGAAGCATTACAGGAAATTTTAGAGTTTAAAAGTAATTCAATATCATAAAAATTATTATTATTATTTTTTTTTTATTGTTTTTTGGTCAAGTTTTCGCTTTATTTTTTTAATTCGATGTGAAAACTTACCTTGAACTTGCTCTTTCTTTTTTAATTTAGCGCCAAATCCAATTTCATCTTCATCTAACAACATCAATGCTTCACCTCGTTTTGCTAACATAGTAAAATATCTTAGCACTGCTTTTTCCATAAATTTCTCAATAGTTGCTTTACATGATGGATCAATAGCGCTTATTGCAATAATATCTTCCATCTGCAAAATTTCTTTAATTTCTTCAAGATTCAAGCGCCCAGGGAGATCTTGTTGATTAGCAATAATGAAAATAATTAATTTCCGTTTGATCTTTGGATACATACTAAAAGATTGCTTTACAGCCATAACATCTTCTTTAGTACTATCTGTCACGATCATTAGTACATTTGTAGGCTCAAAAAGACGTTGTAAATGCCTTACTCGTAAATCTTTCCACCGCATATCTAATTTTGGGTCAGTTAAAAAAACCATTGAATGTTCCCATCTTCTCTGCAGAATCCAACATCGCGCATAGTAAATTCTATAATCATATGAAAGATTTCCACCATCCTTTAAAAGTCGATCTCCTGCAAAAAGGTTAAAGATAGTGGTTTTGCCAACACCTACCTTTCCAAACAAATCAATGGTAACATATTTGGGTATAGAAAAATATTGAGGCATAAATTATATTAGAAGAAGGAACACCATCTAAAAATTCCTTCCTTATTGGTGTTACTCTGTTGATAAATTAAATTAAATACTTCAGATTCCAAATTCAGTTATTAATCATGAATTCTCCCGCAAAATATATTGTAATTTTGTCGGATCCACAAGGTGGAACTGAGCAATTTCATTTTAGTTCCCGACAAAAAGCAGAAGAACTTGCGCAACGGATTCGTTTTCAAAAATCGAAATGTAGCGTTTCTATCAAATATCCGTTCCGTAATATATTTGCAAGTGAGATTAAGCGCTTTAAGAAATCTTTCTATTCAAATTTATAGAAAAAATGCATATATTAGTTAAAGCTTTTATCTTTTAATAGATTGGGATCATAATGAAGAATATTCATGTTATTCCCCTTTCTTTGGCAGATTTCACCGCCAATCTTGATTTTATGAATGCAGAGATACAACGTTCAATTTGGTTAGCACGAACAACTCCCATATCTCATGAAGAAATGAGAAATTTTTTTCAATTTATTCGTAATACTCCAGAAGCTATTTTTTTAGTAGCAAAATATCACAATCAAATTATTGGAAATATCTATGTTATCCCTAGAAATGAAGAATTACTCCATCATATGGGCTTACTTTCTTATCAAGTTCATCCTAATTTTCAAAAAAAGGGTATCGGAACGCTTTTAATGAAAGAAATAATTGAAAAATCTAAAAATACTGATCTTGAAATATTAGTTGCCGAAGTACTTCAAAATAACATTCCTAGCATTGCTTTACTAAAGAAATTTTCCTTTCTGCAACAAGGTATTATTCCAGATGGTGTAAAAATTAATAAAAACACATATACTGATTTACTTATCTATATTCGTAGAATAATACCTAAAGTGTAGAACATTTATGATTTCATTAAGAAACGGAGAAATCTTAAATTAAGTAAAAAGTATTCTTAAATTAAATAACCAACGAGTTAATGTTAAATTGCGTGATAATAAAATGTCGACAGAACAGAAATTTTGTCCTAATTGTGGGGCACAGATGAATGGAAATACAGTTTGTTCCCAATGTGGGTTTGATATTACAGCCGAATTAGATAAATCTCAAAAGACCAGAACAATGAATGAACCAGGAACAATTCCTTATGAAAATACAAATGTTAATGTATGGAATACTATTGAAAAATACGTAGTATTTGTGGGTAAGTGGTCATGGCTTGTGCTGATAGGGAATGTATTAACATATTTGATCATCGGAATTATCTCAATCGTGACTGGTGTTGCAGTGAATAGAACATTGGGAACAAATACCGGAGGTGCTACAATTGGAACAGGTATTTGGATGATAATCGGAGCAATTCTTACTGGAGTATTCTTGTATTTTATCGTTCTTCCATTTTCAAAGAAAATTGAAGCCAAAAATTACACATTCTTAGTGAATGATGTAATTATCTTAGGAAAACTTCGAATTCCAAGGATGCTTTTCTGGGGTATTGTAATCGAAATTTTCAGCCAAGGATGGGGAGGACTGTTCATTCTTGTTCCTGCACTTTGTATTTGCTTCTTAGGTCCTGCTTACATGCGATGGAGGGTTTAATTTTCTTTTTTTTTGTTATACTTTTTCATTTGTAATTGAGGATATTTTATCTTTTTTAATTTAAACGCTTTTTTGAATATCATTCATATATATCCGACTTATATCTGAAATATCGCAATTCTTTTTTTGTCGAACTCGATTTTTTTAAAGAATTTGTTAAAAATTTACCATCCTGTTTATAAATTCTTCAATCTAATGTCTATTTTATTATAATTCTTGATTTACATATCTTGAATTTGACACCTTGGTAAAATCGACAAAAAATAAGAAAGGATATTTTAGAATTGAGTCGGGAAAGTTAAGATGATAAAATGAAAAACTTCGAATCTTTAAAATTTAAAATACCCTCAATTTATCCCTTATCATTTATCTGAAATTAAAAAATTAATCAGAAAATAATTTTCGATCTTTTGCCATGCAAAAAAAGTCTTTCTCTTAATTAATTTTGTTTTTCTTGATGAATCTGAGAACGAGAACTTCCAGATTGGGCCAATTTTATATGTTTTAGCGGAAGGTATAAATATTGTTTCACATAGAATTAAAATTAATTCTTACCTAAAAAAAAAGGAATTACCATGAGTTCGAATACTATTGAAGTTCCTAATACGATACGAAAGGAGCCCATAAATATTGTAATTGCACCTAAAGATCCAGATATGGTTTTTAAACTGCAGTTTATCTTGTTTGTGGCGCTAGAACGATTAATTTCGTACTTTTCGTTTATTTATTCTGTGATATGAGGCAAGAATAATTGTTAGAATTGTTGGAATTGTTGGAAACCTGAAAAAAAAACAATCGAGGGATTTTTTCTATTTTTTTTTTAATTATTTTAAAAAGAAAGAGATTTTATTTAAATATAAAGCAAAGAGTGATCTTCAAAAAGAATTGAAAAAATACAAAAAAAGGATGATTTTTGAAATAATTAATTTATAATTTGAGATTAATTTCGTAAATTCCGAATTTTAATGATAAATTGCATTTTAGAATGAAAAATCCATAGGAAATGAAATATTGATATTTGTATTTTTTATAGTTTATTTTAAATATTGATAATATTTTTATGTGAATAACACAAAATGTGAATAATAAAAATGATCAATCATGAAAATTAAAGTCCAATATAATAAATCATGTAATTATGAAGATATTTATTTATTTTATCACCCAATTTTGAAGGATAACTATCTATGAATAACAATCATTTATGCAATATTAAGAAATCACTCTATTTAGGACAAATCCATATTAATCATCGCTGTAATATCATCTCAGAAGCCCGTTGTAAAGACTATTGTTATCAAAATCTCTTTCAAAATCAAGAGATGTCTTTTAATACATTTAAATCGATTCTACAGAAATATCGTCCTCGTCAAATTGCTCTAGGTGGCGGTGAACCGACATTGCATCCTGAATTTTTGGAATTCATCCAATATGCAAAAGATCAACCCTTCTTAAAACATGTTAATTACACAACTAATGGGGTGAAAATGCCCAAGAATTTCTCTCAAGTGGAACAACTTGTTAGTGGTATATCATTATCATTGGATACCTTACGCTATCCAAACTTGTTAAGCCATGGAGTTCCACCAATAATACTAAATAATCTTAAATTATATCAAGATTCTGCCATTCAAGTTATTGTTAATTTCGTAATCTCTGAAGATAATTATTTAGATCTTGAGTATTTATGCGATTTTTTGGAAAAATATGATTTACAAATAATATATCTACTTTCTATTAAACGCAAAGCGCGTCCATTCGATCCTCCGAGATTGCATTTTATTAGAACACTTCATAACTTTTTGATTGAAGCATTTGAAAGAGGTATCATTGTTGCCAGAGATTGCTGTTTAGCTTCTTATGAATCAAAATCAAATAAATGTAAAGCAGGGCAAGAATTTTTAGCATTTGATACTGATGGAACACCCATGCCATGTTCATTTTCTCATATTCTTGAAAATTCACCTTGTCATTTTATCAATGATACACGAACAATCTCATTTACCCCACAATTAAAATAAAAAAGATGGATAGAAGATGGATGAGATTAATTTTGTGAAAAGTGATAATAAAGATGAAAACTTGAAAAGCGCAATTATTATTATTGATTTAATTCAAGATTTTTCTCCAATAGAACTAAATCCAAATGCACCGTTACCTGTTAATCAACTAACATTGAAAAAAAGAACTCAAATAAATCATTTTATTCAATGGTGTTCAGAAAATCAAATTGTTATTGTTTTCATTCGTGATTGCCATTTTCCAGAACAATTTCATAATTCGATTGAGATTCCACACGCTTTATTTGAGACACAAGGACGAGATTTCATGAAATGGCTTTTTCTTCCTGAAAAATATATTGAATTTGAAAAATATGGGTATAATGCACTTCAAAATGTTGAATTTCAAAAATTTTTGATGAAAAATCGATTTGATATTATTGGAGTATTTGGAACTTCTACCGGTGTTTGTGTTTATCAAACATGGAATTCTCTGCGAAAATTTACAAATTCATGCGTTTATCTGCTGGCAGATGGGTGTACAGACATGTTTCCCAAAAGACATGAACAGACAATTTCAAAACTAAAACATTTTTGGCCAGAATGTATTATACTCTTTGAGGACTATAAAAAAATAAAAAAGCATAGTTTAAAATAAATATCCATCAATATAAGATTAATGACGTTAAACACCAAACCATCAGTTATAATTGAAAAAGTAGAACTTCCAGATGAAAAACATCTTTATCCGCTTCATTTTTCGAAATCTGAGCGCGAAGCACTTTTATCCACTCTTCAAGATCATGTGGTTCAGATATTTAAACCTTTTAGTGAGATTCGCCAAACGATTAATCAAAGACGTGAAATATTAATTAAAATTAACGGAATAGATGGAAACCCCTATTGTTATACGCGTCCTTTAGTTTTAGAAGCCACAATTCGATACTTACAAACATTTGGAAAGAAAAAAATATATGTGATTGAAAATTCGACCCAAGGCAATTTCACGCGGATTGTGTTTGCAACTGTTGGTTATGATAAAGTGTGTAAAAGAACAGGAGCGATCCCAATATATTTAGATGAACTTCCTACTTCTCGTCTTCCATTTAAACGTTCCAATAGTATCAAAGAAATAGAATATAATAAAAAAAAAGCAAATAAAACAGAAAGAATTAAAATAACAGAGAAAGCAGAAAAGACAGAGAATCAAACAAAGACATCAGACAAGTATGATCTTCAAACATTTCATTTACCGACTTTTTTAATCGAAAAATTAATAGAAAGGAGAGAAGAAGTAATTTACATAAATCTCCCAAAGTTAAAAACACACTCAATGTCTGGAGTAACCCTTGGGATTAAAAACCAGTGGGGATTACCCGTTCATCAAGATCGCAGTGCAGATCATAATTTTAGGTTACATGAAAAGTTAGTTGATGTTTTGGAATACATCCAACCTGATTTTACGCTGATTGAAGGTATTGAAGGCACAGTTCATGGACATTATCCTGCACAAGCATTGGCAGATGAAATGATAATCCCATTTAGAATTCTAATTGGAGGAGATAATATTATTGCCGTCGATTTAGTTGGAGCAAGGGTCTTTGGATTAACCCCTGAAGAAATTCCACATTTAAAAATTGCAATCAATAGAAATTTAGGCTATGGCGTTAGAGATATAGATGATATCCAACTCATTGGTGATTTATCTCCTTATTCTACAAAATATGAGACCGATCTCATCCAAAAATTTCCACCCGATGTAAAATGGATTACAGGTAAAGAACTCTGGTGTAAAGAAGGATGCCGAAATAATCCACTTTCTTTACTTCAGATTCTCTATCTAGATTATGGAGGAAAGGGGGGATTTACCTTTGTAGCAGGAAAGGGCTTAGATCTAAAGGAAATCGATAAAATTGAGGGAAAAGTATTCATTGCTGGACATTGTGCCCTTGAAGAAGTCAAAGATCGTCTTATTACCCGATTAGGAAAAAAGAATGTATACTGCAGTGGAGGGTGCAATAACTTAGCAGAAACTACTGCAGCATTATTGCACTTAATGCACGTAGATACAGTAAAATTAGTTCCAATCAATCCGATAAAAGCCATTTTTCTGTATATCTTAGCAAAATTGCATGGATCAAATTCAAAAGTTCCCCCAATTTGGGCTCATTTAATAAAATCTGTTTAATTCTTTTTTTATTTTTTAATAATTCATGCTCACCATTTCCTAACAATTCAAAAAATCTTCTGGGTGTGTCCATTTGAGTATCTTTTCGTGCTAATGTCCATATGGGTCGTACAATTCCACCATTCAGACCTGCTTTAGAACACGAAATCCAATCTTGGAAGGACTATCGACGGGGATTAAATCCAGAAGAAAGACCTCTAATGGATAAAATAATGCTTGAAGCCCGAAAACGCTCGGATGCAGGATCATTAGCCGCCCGTCCACTGATTTCTGAAGTATTATTTCTCTCGATTTTAATTGGACAACAAAAGGAGATTGAAAAATTAAAGGCACGCTTAGAAAAGATAGAAAATATTGATCAAAAATCGCAAATAGCAGGAAAAACGGGAAAAAGGAAAAATTTAAGCCATTATTTCCAAAAACTCAATTTTTCGTAATAATATGACTATTATTATTAGGATTTATTGGTGGCCAAATGCTTAATGAAGGGATAAAAAATCATCATTTATTTTCTTTGGAACTTTTATCTTCTCTTTTGGAGGATATTCATTTGGAAGCAAATTAGGGAATAGATTTCAAAGTAAAGCCGAAATATCAGGAGGTATTGTATTAATCATTTTGGGAATAAAGATTGTTGTTGAACATCTAGCTGCAATCTGATAATTTAATACATTGTAATTTCCCTTTTTTTTATAGCTTTTAAGAAATAACAGTGTCGAATAACTCAATCAAAAAAGTTACTCGAATGATATAAGTACAAACATATATATTTTTATATTCTATACTTCTTATAGAAATTTATGTAAAAATGCATGTATCAACTAACTTTCTTATCGGTAACGAAGAAAATGGTAATAGATTCACTAAGATCCTATTTTGAATCATCTTTTGATGGTTTTCTGGTAATTGAGAGCAATGGAAAAATTATTTATGCAAATTCTCACTTTTCAGAAAAAACAGGATTTTCAAAGTTTGAACTTTTTCAAATGAGTGCTGCTGATATTTTCCTTGACTATGACCATGATTTTTTATCACAATATCTTTCAAATATGCAAAAATCACGAGAATTTAAGGAAATATCCATAAAAACTAAGATAAATAAAAAAAACTCTAATCTCAAGGTGAAAATATGTGTATCTGAAATTCTATGGGAAAAGGAAAGACATTATTTAATTTGCATCAGATTTAACTCTTTTATTAATAAATACGAACAAATAAGTGAGCTAACAACTAAAGAAGTTCTAAAATATTTAGATATTGTTGGAGTTATTATATTAGAACTAGATTCTATGGGTAGAATAAAACTACTGAATAAATTTGGTCAAAATCTTTTAGGAGTAAGTGAAAACGAAATTATTGGTTTATCATGGTTTGATCATTTTCTTCCAAAGAATGAAGCAACTACCACTCGGGATGTATTTTATCGCTTGATGAAAAATGAAATTGAACCTGTAAAATATCACACTAACTCAATTCTGACAAAAAATAAAGGTGTGCGCACAATCAAATGGCATAATTCTATTATTCGAAATTCTAAAGGAAAAATTATGGGAACATTAAGTTCTGGGATGGATATCACTAATTTACTCGAAATTCAACATAATTTAGAAAAAAGCCGTGAATTTCTACGCATAACTTTAAATTCATCCCCAAATGCAATTACAACGACTGATCTCAACGGAATAATTATTAATTGCAATCCAGCAACAGTGGAATTATATCGAGCAGATTCTGAGGGAGATATTATCGGTCGGAATTCCTTGGATCTAATAGCTGAAGAAGATCAAGAATTAGCACTGCATAATATGGAAAAAACACTTAAGACAGGAAACTTGAAAAATGCTCCTTACATATTACGACGATTCGATGGCACTACTTTTCCAGGCGAAATTTCTGCCAGTGTCATTTATGATTCAAAAAAAAACCCAATTGGTTTTGTTGCAATTACAAGAGATCTTACACACCAATTAAAAATGGAAGAAATTCAATTACAAAATCAGAAATATGAAGCATTATCATTAATGGCTGGTGGAATTGCTCATGATTTAAATAATTCACTAATGATAATTGGTGGAAATTTGAATATTATAAAATCTGAAATTGATTCGCCACCTATTCTTGAAATGCTGAACGATATTGAAAGTGCTATTGAGAATGCAAAACAAACCATTAATTCTTTAATGTTTTATGGAAAATCTACTTCTGTAAATAAGCGAATTTATGATATCAATCAAATCATCCATTCTGCAGTTAAATTTGTTTCACATTCAATCTCAGAAATAGAACATTCAATCTCAGAAATAGAAGACGGGTTTAATTCAGTAAAGAGTGAGAGTGATGATCTAGGAGTACTTAATCAATTGATTCCGACAGTTACTAGAGTTTTTTTGAGAGAACCTCCAACAAATTCGTTTCTTCCCGAATCAATACGAGATCAAAGAGGAATTGCAATTGAAGTAAATGAAACATATTCGTCAAGCTCAACGATCAACAATTCAATAGATCAATTTACAATTATGGGAATTGACCTATAAAATCTTGCTAATAATGAGTTTAAGAATATTTTCTCCTTTCAAAACTCGTTTACATATGAATTAGGAACAAATGAAGTATTAATCGACTCAGAAATGGCACTCTTGTATAATCTTTCTACGGGTGATACATTCAATGCATTTTCATTTTGGCAAGATTCAACAATTTATAATTATACTGGATTAAAAGTAGCCAGAATTTTTGAAATTCAAGATTTTAATCAGATGCTTACTGCTTTTTTTCCTTATGATTATCAACTCAGTCTAACTTCGAAAAATAAAAATAGTGGGTAAATCAATACGATTCTGTCCCAGTATCTACAGCGTTCCTTTATCAATTGCCATTATCTTATTGCAAATCTTCTTGAAAGTAAAGAAATTTTCTCAATTAATCGTAAGTATAATTTCCCACTAGTAAAATCATTTTTTTCATCATCTTTTCAATACGTTCATCTATTGATAATGTTAGCATTAAGAAATCAATCTTTTTTTGCTGAGAATAAAACATCAAGTAAAATAATTGCAGTTACAGATTCAACTACTGGCAAAATCCTAGGAACAATACATGGATCATGACGACCGGGAATTTTTAGTTTTTCCATCTTTTTAGACTGAAGATTTAAAGTATTTTGCACCTTTCCAATAGATGCAGTCGGTTTGATAGCAATTTGAAAGGAAATAGACATGCCGGTGGAGATTCCACCAATTATACCCCCCGAATTATTTGATTTTGTCTTGATTTTTCCATTCTCCAAAATGTATGGATCATTATGCTCACTTCCATACATTTCAGCAGCCCTAAATCCTAAACCAAACTCAATTCCACGAACTCCAGGAATACCAAAAATGGCTTGAGACAGAAGACTTTCTAATGATTGAAACCATGGATTTCCTATGCCTGCTGGAAAATTATCTACAATGACATTTATTATTCCTCCAACAGAGTCTTTCTTGTTATAAGCTTGTTCAATCTCTCTTAGCATCTCTGAAGCGATACTTGGATCAGGATTTCCAATAAATCTTTGAGATTTCGTAAAATGATTATTTACTGGAGAAAAATCATTTGGATAATTATCTATAGTGTTTATTTTGGAGATTTTTTGTTTAAAGGAATCTCCCATAGTGCTTTGCGAAATCAGACGTTGTTTATTTAAAATTTTAAGCTTATTGATGGAATATTTGTGATCATCCTTGATTTTTCCAATTTGAGAGATGTAGGCATAAATATGAATATTGCGAGTTGCAAGCAGTTGTAATGCAATTGCGCCTCCCATCACATAAACCGCAGATAATCTACCTGAAAAGAATCCGCTGCCATTCAAATTTATATCTTTTCCAAAACGCAATCGTGCAGGATAATCAACATGAGATGGTCTAGGAATCTTATCGAATAAACTATAATCCTTTGACCGAACATCCTTATTTAAAATGATTATGCGCAGGTATTTTTTTGATACAACAGATATTACAGAACCATCTGAATCACTTAAACCATCTGAATCACCTAAACCATTTGTAATTACGAATTCATCAAGTTCCTTACGTGGAGATACCAATTGGTGAAATCCAGGCCTTCTTAGACGCAACATCGCTTCAATATGATCAAAATTTAATGAAAAACCTTTTGGAACTCCACTAATGATGCAACCTATCTTGTATCCGTGAGAAGTTCCAAAGCCTGAAACTGAAAAGATAGAACCGAGAGTCATACTATAAAAGATTGAATAATCAAGTAGAAAAGTGGACAAGGTTATTTGATTTGCTGCAGTCAGCATTTGGGGATTTAACCCGACATATGTGAAAAAATTACCAAATTTCGCCCCTAAAATGCGGGAAAATTGAGAATGAGCCCCCATTCCAAATATAGTTAGATTTTTATCTGTAAATCTATTCCAAAAATAAAATTGAAACTGTTCTAAACGTTCAGCTTCTAATTCTGAATTAATTGACAACACAATTTTTGGATAGATACCTTGAATAGACAAGATTTCTTTCATTTCATGCAACAGATGATCGAATTCTTTGGAAATAGATAAATGATGCGAGATAATGAACTTAGTATTATTTCTAGTTGAATGGAACAATTTATTTTGATCTGATTGTCGTAAATTTCTGATTTTTTGCCATAATGCAAGATTTTTAAATTCTATATCGATAAAATCATAATTACAAGCCATTGCTGCTTGAATTAATTCTAATCTCTGATTTATCGAAAAATTATACATACCACCTTCTTCTGGATCACGTATAGTTAAAATTAAAGGCTTTTTACTTTGATTTCTTATCATTTGCAGTATTTTTGGATTACATTCTTCAGGTTTTAAATAATCCAGTCGCACTTCAATCACATCAATTTCTGTAACTGCGTTTATTTGAGAAATCTGTAATAATAATTCTTTTTGAGAATTAAACTTAAAGCATCCAACTAATTTCGATTTGATCTCTGTAATTTTTGCCATACTATAATTTCCACTATTTATTTAATGAAGTTAGAAGTTGAAAAAAGTTCGGACATGATTTTTTGACACACTCAGGATCTTTTATCCGCATTCCCTTAATTCTTAATCCAGCAATGGCAAAACCCATGGCAATCCGATGATCGCCTTTAGGATCGATCAAAATTCCTTCGTAAAATTTCTGTGGTTCGATTGTTAAAGTGGTTTCAGTTAAGCTTACAATTGCACCTAAAGAAGTAAGATATTGCTCTAAAAGATGAAGACGATCGCTTTCCTTAAAACGTAAATGCCCAATATTGATAAAACGAGAAGTTCCTTCAGCGAAGAGTGCCGCAATTGCCAAAGGAATTACCAAATCGGGATAATCACCTAAATCGAGAGATAATGAATGAAGGCTTTCCATTTTTGAACGAGATAATCTGATTTCATTAAATTTTATGTCGATTTTACATCCCATTTCCTGCAAACAATTCAAAATATAGCGATCTCCTTGCAAAAATGAAGTATAATTAAAATGTTTCAAGTGTTTCAAGTGATTCAGGTTATTCAGATTCAGATTCAGATTATTCAGATTATTTAAAGGATGAAATTGACTAACAGTAGAATGAGAAGGTGAAATAAGACCTTTTATTGTAATACTGCCACCACATATTGCTCCTGCAACAAAGAAAAAAGCAGCAGATGAAAAATCACCATCAATCCACAAATTTTGGGCATGGTAGGGTTTTTGATTCAATACACGAATATCAATTTCTTGGTTTAACAAATTTACAGAGACTTTTGCACCAAAAAGCTTCATCATTTCTACAGTTAAATCAATATACGGTTTAGAATGAATAACGCCTTTTGAAACAATTTTAAGCCCATCTGGAAGATATGGCCCAATCAACAGTAAAGAACTTACAAATTGACTTGTTTTATCTGCTGAAACTTCGAAAGAACCACCGAAAAATGGTCCTTGTATTTTAATCGGAGGATAGCCAGGAAAAAGGAGAAATTCGATATTCACACCACCTTCCATCAAAATATGGCATAAATCTTGTATTGGCCGTCGCTTCATCTGTTCATCGCATTTCAATACTACAGAATCGGAAAACAGAGAAACTAAAGACATAAAAAAGCGATAAGAAGTACCAGAATTCCCAAGAAATATCTCGCTTTTTACTGAATGTAATGAAAAACAGCCTTTAGAACCATCAATGTATGCAGTATCACCATTTTTTTGAATTTTTATTCCTAAAGACTCTAATCCTTTAATCGTATGAATTACATCTTCACATAAAGAAAGATTATACAGTTCAGATCTTCCTTCTGATAAAGCTGCCAAAATAAGTGCCCGATGACTAATGCTTTTTGAACCATTTATTTTAATACAACAATTTAAATTTTTCAAAGAACCAATAGATTTAATTTCTCGAATTGGCATGTTCTCGACTTTCTTTATTTATTTCTTCATTACACAGAAAATCATTTATACTATTATAAAGCTATCAAGATTTTATTACTTTTTAGAACTATCTGGCATGCTAGCATGTTTTTTGCCTTGATTGATACTTTTTATTCTCTGTTGGTTTTTCATTTCTATTATAATTAAGGCAAAAAGATCATGCACAAATTCGGGATTCAAACCATATTCCTGCGCCAACTTACTGTAATGTTCAAACATTTCTTGCTCTCTTTCTGGTTGGAAAATTGGAAGATGGTCATTTTGTTTAATTTTCACTAATTGCGGAATTAACTGAAAGCGTTTTTGCAATAAATGAATGATTTGAAGGTCAATTTTGCTTATTTCTGCCCGTATTCTTGTGATTTCCATGAAAATTCACTTAAAATGATATTGTAGTGATATTTAGGGAAAATGCTTTTTACACTTAATCATTGCCACCACAATAACTAGAAAGTTAATTTTATTAATATATTAACTTTGCTGGAAATAAGAAGAGAATTAATAATAGAAAAGAAAGATGGCGCCCGATCGGGATTTCCGTTTCCATTGTTATAACAGCGAATCAGTAATTATCCACTGAGATTTTTGCAGAATGGAGAAAAATTGCGGGTGTAATAGAAAAAAACAAAAAGATTTAATTCATCCCTTGCTTTGAAAATTCATCAGTTTCATCTCAAATTTGGAAAAAATTTCATCAAAAGTATAAATTTTAAACAATAATAAAAATACATATTATTTTCATATTTTGAAATTAATTGTTGAATTAAAGCAGCGTTATTTGTTGTATCGTAAGTTGGAGATAGGAGATAATGATTTGCGGACAATGTTTGGATTGTCAATATTTGAAATTAGTACTCTTGACCGTTTAGCACCTTTATATAAAGAAATTGCACAATTATTTATAGATGAGACCTTTCGAGATTTGAATGTGCTTGGAAAAACAATAGATTTATTCAAATATTTGCAAATCTCAAGCAGTGGTTATAGATATCCTCCTCGACGTACTACATTAGATATTCTAATTCGGTTTAAAGCAGCAACTATCGCAGGTTCCAGTAAGCAACTTAAATTAGCAGTTATGTTTGAGTGTTTAGGATTTGGAAAGTTAGCTTTTGGCGATTTATACGCACCTAAAAAAGATGCATTTGCTCTTCTCATGACTGCACTGGGTTATCCAATAATTTACACACCTTACAGTGATGCAAGTTCAATCGGCGGATATTATGAAGATCTCGCGAGTACTCGCTATATTGGTCATATTGCACCTTATTTAAAGCAAAAATTTCAGGTGGATGAGTACAGTCGAGCTTTGGCAATTGGATTGCATAATGGTTTGAATTATATGGAAATTTTCGAACGGATGTCCCGTACGGATGCAGCAACTGTTGTCGGTAGTGATGGACAGTCACATGCTCTACTTGATCAAGATGGAAACCCTTTGGTTGATGAGAACGGAAATCCATTAAATTGGTGGGAGGTTTTCGGATTTGATGATCCAGAACAAGCAATAGCGCTTCAAGAGGCGTTTGGTCTGAAGGTGGATAAGGATAACGGGAATTTTGTCGAACCTATTGTGATTCGAAGGGTTGTTAATGGGAAAGAGCAGTTTGAGATAAATGATGTTGCGTTTGATCACCGCACAATTTTATATGAAAAAAAAGATTCAAATGGAAAGCTAACAAAAACAATTCCAATTTTGCATGATATGCGCCAATGGTGGGCGAATCTGCTCCAATCGGGAATGGCAGAATTCCAGCTGCCGATGATACCTGAATTTGCGCAGGAGTATAACAGCAAGAGGGCTTGGCTTAAGAAATTTTTTGCGATTGATTTGGGATATGGTGGAAAACCAAATAATATTATTCTCCAGCCATCAATTAATGAACTTCTTGCTTTATTCTTAAGAAATTCCAAGAAGATTCCTGTAAATCCATTTTATCCAATTGCTCAGTTAGATCCTCCTGAAGATCGGCTGTGAGTTACTGTGTTTTTTCAATTTTAAAATTATTTTAATTTTTTCAATTTTTGGAACAATGTGGTAATAATTATGCATAAAATCACAGGAGCGTTAAATTTAAAATGGAAAACTCTATCGTTAATGTATATATATGTATACTTATAATAAATTTCATTAATATATTTTTGAAATTGGTTAATAAAGCAATAGAAATTAAATATTATAAGTGAGAAATAACATGGTAGATTCAAATGATTCATATGAACAATTAAAAAAAAAATATTCATTTTTCTTTAGTAGACATTATTTACCCCTTCTTGAAGCGCCAAATCCTTATCTTGAAGTGGATTATCCATTAGTGGAACAAGAAGAAGAACTATTTCGAGCGGGTTATGAGGCAAGTGGGCGAAAGACAGGGTATCGACAAAATTTAGAGATAAAGGGCCCCATAAATAGTTATAGCTTTTTAAATAATTATCCTAAACTTAAACGGATTGAATTATCTGATTCATGTCTTACGAGCTTTGAAGGAATGCCTATTTTACCTGAGCTGCGTTACTTTCTTATGAATTGGAGTTGTATTCCAAATTTTGAACATTTTCCAGAATTGCCTAAGGTAGAAGTGCTATTAATCCATACATTCATGCAATCTTTTGAACATATGCCCGTTTTTCCTCGATTGAAGCGGTTAGCAGTCAGTACAGAGTTAAAAAATTTTCACCATTTCCCATTACAACCAGTTTTAGAAAAACTTATCGTAAGTACAAATAAGTTGGTTTCATTTGAAGGTATGCCTGTGCTTCCCCGGTTAAAAATGCTCGATGTGAGTGATAATTTTCTCACCTCTTTTAAAGAGTTGCCACCCCATCCAAATTTGAAAGAGTTAATAGTAAGTGCGACCATGCCATATATTGATACTAATGAACGTTCCTATCTTGAAGAGTGTTACCGGCAACGCAACAATCACATTTGTTCTTTTGAAGAATTTCCGATTTTTCCTCGTTTGGAAACAATCTGGGCAGAACGTATCGGCTTGGAGTCGTTTGCCGGTATGCCAAAGCTTCCTAAAGTCAAACGGTTATATTTGAAGGATAATTCCATTCGTTCTTTTGCAGAACTTCCTTCACTACCTGAATTAGAATATATTGATCTGAGTAATAATAAAATTAAAACATTAGATGGGATGCCTCTGCTTCCAAATTTACGAAGTTTAACACTCTGCGGCAACCCGATAAAAAATGGTGCTGCTCTAAAAATATTAAAAGAAAAAGCACCTCGTCTTAATGACTTGGATTTACGCAATTCTCCGCTTGAGACCCTTGAAGATTTTCCCAAACCTCCCCATTTAAATAGTCTTTGGCTTGAACATACTCAGATTAAATCATTGGCTCCGCTTTACGATTTCAAAGGATTAAATTATCTTTTTTTAAAGAATACACCACTTCAGACATTAGCAGAGATGCCAATCATCTATAGAACACCAGATCATGGTGAAGTGATTGATATCGATCCGCTTGGAGAAGATTATTCTGTAATAGAAGGTTGGAATTTAGATTTACCATGGGATTTTTTAAAAAATATCCCAGATTCTGTTTATCAATGGTATAAAAATAAGCAGTATGACAAATTTACAGCATATTATCATGTAAAAACGTCAGAACTTATCGATAAAGCACAGCATGATAAATTAGATCCGCTTTACTATCCGCGAATTGTTCAAGAATCTTCTCCTGAAGTGCAGCATTTTCTAATTAAAAAACTTGGAAGACAACATTCATTAA
Organism: Candidatus Harpocratesius repetitus; assembly: GCA_021498095.1. Taxonomy (GTDB): domain Archaea; phylum Asgardarchaeota; class Lokiarchaeia; order Sigyniarchaeales; family Promethearchaeaceae; genus Harpocratesius; species Harpocratesius repetitus. The sequence goes on from JAIZWK010000001.1 coordinate 4,188,646, forward strand.
GCAAGCTTTTAATTGAGAATTTGGTGAATTTAGAAGTTCCTATAAAGAATGGGGATTTTTCAATCAAATTGTAAATAAAAGTTCTTTAAAATGCTCATTTTAGCTAAATTATTTTTAAAAAGCATCAGTAGAGCCGAAAATGGCTTTCTAAGGTAGATAATACCAAATACGCAGATTGCGGTAAAAGAAAACCTTAAAATTTCATTCACTCACGAAGGGAATTTATCGTGCTTTGAAAATTCATAACTTTGTAGCATGGCGGAAATTTATCCATCCTTCGATTGACAGGATCTATTTTGATAGAGAGTTGTACATCACCAAACTGGTTTCAGAATTAGAAAAAAAGGGGTAAAAAATATATTTTTTCGACCAAAAAATTACACAAGTAAAATATAAAATGACTCAATATTTGCATGGACAGAAAGGATTTCTCTCAAAAATTGTTTTTGTTCAGTCAAATTAGTATTATCTGAAACAGACAAGCACTTTTGTGCGCTTTCTAATTATCGAAAAGAAAAATGAAATGTCTTGGAATATTAGAGACAAATTTCAAAAACAACTATTGACAGAATCGGAAGCACTTAAAAAATTAGCAAGTTCTATCACAACATATAATCCGTGGAAATATCAAAAAACTTGGGTAAGGTACTTGATTCGAGAATACAAAAGACGCTGGAACATCAAAACTGGATTTTCAATGTTAAATTTCATCCATATCTCAAGCAGATCACGCATTTTTTAAGCAAAACTCGTAGATATTTATGCAAGAGCAATTTTTTATAATTGGTGACAGTCTTGGAGGGTTTTTAGAATAAAAAAAGTATATCATCATAGAAATTGCACTCTAAATGAATTTAAATACTATGCTTCAGACCAGATCTGCAAAATTCTAAAAGACTAGAAATGGAAAGTAATAATTTTTAATAACGAATTTAAAGGATGGAATGAAAGTGAAGATAAATAAAAAATCTTAAAGGTGGAAATAAAGAAACAAAATATATTAAATACTTATTTAATCACAGAGAAGAAAGATGGCGCCCCGATCGGGATTTCCGTTTCCATTGTTATAACAGAAAGCTCGGACCCGAGTCGAGGGAGTGACAGTCCCCCATGCTGACCGTTCTGCCCTTCTTCTCCAAGAAGGCCTACACTATCGGGGCAAAGTTGTTGTGATTAATTAGATTAACCAACTAAGAAAAGTAAAAGCGAGATGCTATTAAAAATTTTTGGTGGGTAATTTGAACAAAGAAATGTAAAAATTCTTTAATAATATTAAAAAATGTCAGAATTCAAAAAAAATCTCAAAATTAGGTAAAAAATTGAAGTAAATTTCAACTATTTTTTAAGGTAATAAAAATATAGTTTTAACATTTTAATATACAAAAATAATAATTGTATAGGAAAATGTGATGCAAAAAGTGAAACCTTATAGTAATAATCTATGATACAAAATAAATAAACTTAATATAATAGAATAATAAACATTGTATGTATAGGATTTTGCGGGGTGGAATTTTTGAATAATAAATCGTATCAAAATTATGATTTTAAATCTTTAAAGCAAATTTTTCAAAGAAATTCTTGGTACATGACCCGCAAGAATTTACTTAAAACAGGTCTAAATAGATACGATCTTGAGAAATTGGTGCGAAATGAAGTAATAGCTAAAGTTACATCTAAGTTGTATAAATGGAAGAATATTAACTTTGGAGAATATGAAGATCTGATTGATATATCTGTTATAGAACCAAGAGGAGTATTTTGTCTTTATACTGCCATGGATTTTTATAAATTATCAACATTTGTCTCAGATAAATATTACCTGGCAATTCTCAGAACAGATTGGGTCCCAAAAGGTCTTGAGCAATATCCTGTTATAATAAAAAAGTGGATAAGAAGAACTTTTTCTTTAGGAATAGATCTTCAGAAAGTTGGGAAAAATACAATCAGAATTTATAATCTTGAAAAAACGATATGTGATTGTGTCCGGTATCGGAATGAACTTGGCTTAAATACTTTGAAAGAGATTCTTACTTCATATCTTCAAAAAAAATCGAAAGATTTGCAAAAATTATATCTTTATGCTGAATTACTCGGTATATCTAAAATTCTTAATAATTATTTAGGAATGATTTTATAGATTAGGTGGTTAAGATTACATCCAAAAAAGTTAAAGATTTAGGTGCTTCCATTCTTGCGCGATTAAAGAACCATGCGAAAGAAAATAAAATTCAACCTCGAATGATCTACTTAGCCTATATTTTTGAAAAATTCCTTTATCGGGTTGCAATTTCAAAATATAGATCAAAATTGGTATTAAAGGGAGGTGTTTTACTATATTGCGAAAATTGGAATTTTAGACAAACAACAGATATTGACTTTTTAGGACTTTCACTTTCAAATAAGGTCTCTAATATAATTCAAATAATTCAAGAGATTTGCACAATTCCCTGTAATGATCCTCTACAATTTTATGTAGATGATATCTCTATTCAAGAAAATATGATTGATGACAAATATAATGGATTTAAAATTACAATTCCTGTTTCACTTTCAACCTTAAAGGAAAAACTGAATATTGATATAGGTTTTGGTGATGTTATATATCCAAATCCAAGATCTTTAAATTATCCGATATTGTTCAAAAAAGAGAATAAATCAATAATAATACAAGCATATACAATAGAATCATTCGTTGCAGAAAAAATTCATGCTATCTATTACTTAGGTGCCTTTTCATCAAGAATGAAAGATTTTTATGATTTATATTGTATTGCAGAGTATAAGACATTTGAATTGATGGATTTACTTGAAGCAATAAAATTAACATTTAAAAAAAGAGATACTAAAATACAAAGTAGAACTTTAGAGAATATTTTAGATGATGATATTTGGAATCAAAGATTTATTCAATATTGTAGAAAAAAACATATTACCATTATCCCATTTGAAGATGTATCAGAAAGAATAAAAAAATGGCTTTTACCAATATTTAAATTAATCGAAGAAAATAAGCCAAACACAACTCTAACTTGGGATAACCATTTATTCTTATGGAAGGCAAATTGATTTAATAAAATATTTTTACAACTATTCATGTATTAATCGATTTAAAAGTAATATGAATTTAAAAGGAAGATAATCTTATCGGGAAATAGCGAAGTTCAATGACACTAGCACTAACTGCAGAATATTTACATGAAGCCATAATGGGAGAGCAACATGCGATTGAAAAATATGAAAAATTTGCGATAATAGCATATAAAGAGGGATTTCCGCATGTTGCGACATTATTCAAAGCCTTGGTTCAAGCTGAGCAAATTCATGTTAATAATCACAAAAATGCTCAAAAAAACATAAATGATAAAACAGATAATCCTATCTCTGAAAATCAAGCACCCACAAACTTTGGTAACACGCGGATGAATGTCAAAAATGCAATAGAGTCAGAGTTGTATGAATATCGAAAAATGTATCCAAATTTTATAAAAAATTTGAAGAAAACATCACAAAAAAGTAAACAACGAGATTTAACAATACTCTCCATGAAATGGGCGCGCGAAGTTGAATTAACTCACGCAAAAGCCCTAAAAATTGCTTTGAAATATGTCATTCGTGGAGTAGATCTGGATATTAAAACGATTTGGGTATGTAAAGTCTGCGGAAATCTAGTTTTAAGTAAAATTCTGGAGCCTCCGAAGGAATTATGTCCAGTGTGCAGCCATGATCCATATTTTTATCAAAAAGTGGAAGATTTTCAATTAATTGACAGTGATCAATAATTTAATGATCCAGGTTAGGAATATGATAAACAAAATACAAAATAGGATGAGTTAATAACATGAGTAAACCATATCAAGACGAACTTCATTTAACTGGGGGAGAAATAATACGACAGGTTACTTTCGGCATGAATGATGGCGTTGTGTCCATTTTCGCCTTATTAGCGGGTGTTGCTGGAGCAGATCAGACTCCAAAAACGATTCTAATTACTCTTTTGGCAGCTACAATTGCAGGAGCTTTGAGCATGGCAGCGGGAGAATTTATAAGTGGAAAATCAGAAAGAGATTATTATAAACACGAAATTGCCCAAGAACGACTCGAAATTCACCTAACTCCAGAAATTGAGAAAGAAGAGATCAGATTAATTTATAAACGGAAAGGTTTTAGGGGAGATTTATTAGATCAAATTGTAAATCAGATTATTCAAGATGAAGATCGATGGGTTCGTGAAATGGTAATTGAAGAATTAGGAGTTACTGATTTGGAACCTGAAAACCCTTTGAAAAATTCGATTGTTATATTTTTTGCTTTTATTTTGGGCGCGCTTTTCCCCGTTCTTCCCTATGCGATATTTCAAACACTTCTTTCACCATCATCCATATTTTGGGTGGCGACTGCAATTACTTTTGGAGGCCTGTTTTTAGCTGGCGCTTTAAAGAAATTTGTTACAGGTGTCAACTGGTTTAAATCTGGAATTGAAATGCTTGCAGTGGGGTTGTTTGCATACGGAATATCTTATCTTTTAGGGACATTAGTAGGTGTAGCAATTTAATATAACTTCAAGCTATTTGCGGAGAGATTTTCTATTTTTTTAGGACTCTTTTATATATTCAAAATTGTATAGGATAATATGGTACTTGATCAAATTTTATTTACACTCGGTGCAATCACTAAACTAAGCGTGGTAATCGAATTCTTGGAGTAATTCATCTAATTGATATTACATTAAATTTCTTGTCTATTAAAATAGAAGCTTCTTGTTTCAAAGCTTGAATTGCTTTATGCTCCTGTTCCAAGACTTTTAACCGAAATTCATCATGGGGTTCCTTTTCGCGCAAGATTTGAGCATCCTTAGTTTCTTGATATGTTATATCAATGAAAATTTTAACGTCTACATTTGCTTTCAAAGAATAAAGACCTTCTAAAATTAAAATATCAATTTCTTTAAAATCTGTTCGAAGAATATCAACTTGATCAGTCAATAAATCAACACATGGCATTTCAGAAATATTTTTGCTATGAAAATCGTTAATAACTTGCGTAATTTTTTGCCAATCATATTCTTCAATACCAATATGTTCAAGTGAGTGTTGTTGACGCCATTTAGTTCTTTGTTTTGGGGGAACTCGATAAAAATCATCAGTATGTATAATTTTTGCATAAATATATTCGTGTTTTAAATATTTCGAAATCATATGAGAGACAACACTTTTACCTGAACCAGATTCTCCCCCAATTGCGAGAATAATCCTTTGGGAATGAGATTTAAGATCTAAAATTTCAATTATCTTTTTTGCAGCTATTCGATGTTTTTCATGAATAATTAAGATATCTTCTAACATTATAATCACATTTTTAATCTACATAAGAACATTACAATAAAGGAATGACATTCCATTTATCTTGTAATACATCTATTTCCGTATGGTTGATCTTTAGAGTTATAGAAGGGATTCTTGAATCTTTTAAACGGATTTTTACTTCTTGATTTGATATTTTAATCATATACAAAATTCCATGATAAAAGAAGTTCATAATTATACTTTCAATTTGATTGGGTAAATTTGGATGAATATATATTTGATTTTCTGCAATTTGGAAACCTCCATAAGAACGAATTAATTCAATGATGCTTGAGGCCATTACTCCGGTATGGATACCTTCTCCAGTTGTTCCACCTTGTATATCAAATATATCACTTTCTAAAGCGTTAATATAAAATTGCCATCCCAATGAATGATTATTGAGTTTTTCAGCCAAATGAGAAAAAACAATTTTACTTAATGTGGATCCGTGAGAAGTCCGTGGAAGATAATAATCAAAATTCTTTTCCAACAATTGATTATAAGAAAAACTTCCAAATCTTTGCAATATATTCATTATTTCTTCTTGAGAAAGAAGGTAAAAAGCCATTAATACATCTGGTTGCTTTGAGACTTTATAAAAATCAGGATTTAAATTCTCAGATTTTAAAATTCGGTCAAGGCGAGAAATATTTCCGTATTTCTTTTTATAATTCGTCCAATTAAATTCTTTTAAATTAAAATATCCGACAAATTGCTCAATAATTCCGTCCTTATCTATCGAAATGGATAGATTTTGTCGAATATCATTCCACTTTTGGAGATCTACAGATTGAATTTGAAATCTATTTAATAATTGAGTTTCTTTTTTTGAACCAAGTAAATTTAGAAGGAGAACGGCTTTTTCTAACAACCAACAAACCATGATATTGGTATATGCATTATTTATTAAACCTAAACGATCCCCATTAGGCATTTTTTCATGAAATTCATCAGGTCCCATTACTTCCGATAAATCATATTTTTTGGTGATAGTATTAATTTTTAGATTATCAACCCAAAAATGAACAATTTCAATAAAAATTTCAAGTCCATAATTCTTCAAAAACTCAAAATCTTGAGTTATTTTGAAATAATTCCAGATATTGTATGCAATTGCTAGCGAAACATGTTTTTGCAAATAGCTAAAATCATTATCCCATTTACCTGATTTTGGATTAAAATGGTATTTTTGAGTAGTTTCTTCCCCATTTCGACCACTTTGCCATGGAAACATTGCGCCTTTGAAATTATTTTCCTCTGCATTAATCTTCGCAGATAAAAGACGATAATATCTATATAGAAGCAATGCTCGTGTAATTTCAGGAAAAAATAAATTGTAAAAGGGAAAAATAAATACTTCATCCCAAAAAATGTGCCCATGATAAGATTCACCTGTTAACCCACGAGCAGGTATCCCAAAATCAAAATTTTGATTAACTAAAGAAGCGGTTGACAGTAAATGATAAGAATGTAACCGAATCGCTTGCTGTACGAATCGATCTCCTATTAACTGAATATCCATTCTTTCCCAATAAGAATGCCATTTCTCTCGATGATTTTTAAGGAGCAGGGAAAAATCTGGAAGATTTTTTAGGGTTAATCGCGCCATTTTTATTGGATCTGCAGAATCAAAGTGATTCGAAGTATAGAGAACAACAATTTTCTGGATGTTAGCAACTTCGTTTTTTTTTAAATTAATCGCAAATGTTGTATCAATTCGAGCTTGATCTTGAAAATTTATAAATTCAGGTTTGATACTTACAGAATTTTTTAACACTTTCAACTTTACCCATTCTGTGATGAGAATATTGGATTCTGAAGTTTTCATGGTTAAATAACTAAGGTTTTTTTCACACATACTGGAAATATACTTAAGATGTTGATTCTGGAATGATCTATATCTGTCAACTCCCTCATTACGAATATTACCATCGATACTTGATTTAAAAATAAACTTTCCAGAATAGTTCAAAGGTTTTACTTTATAATCCAACACACCTATGTGAGGATTATCATGGCTAGCAAAAATTTTTGTTTGGATTTCAGTCCTCTTTCCATTTAAATCCTCAATGATTAAATCCCTATAAGAAATTCCATCTCTCAAGTCTATTCCTTTTTTATACAAAACAATTTTCCTTTCAGAATTACCTATATAGTTATTTATATCAAACCAAGTGTTGTTATTACTATTCTTAAAGGTTAATAAAATCCAATTTGGAACATTTACTAAATCTTCGATCGAAAGAATTTTTCCTTCAATTTTAGAATTTAATTTATTATATACTCCTGCCAAATAGGTTCCAGGATAATTAAATTTCGTGCGTGAATTTTCAATTTGAACGCCTCGACTACCGAAATAACCATTACCAATTGAACAAAGTGTTTCTATCACTTTTTCTTTATCATTCTGGTATTCGTTTGTTTCAAATTTCCATAATCGTTGAGGGAGTCCATTTTCAAACCAATTTTTGATATCTTCAATAGAAATTTCATTCAAATCTGAAACCACGATATCTGCACCATTTTGTCTTAAATTTTCATGATTATTATGGCGAGCAACGCCAATGACCAATCCAAAATGACCTTTTGTTCCTGCTTGGACACCAGATACAGCATCTTCAACAATTACGGATTGAAAATAGGGAACTTTGAGATTATGACAAGCAGTGAGAAAAAGATCAGGCGCGGGTTTTCCTTGCAGACTATATTGCTTTATTGTCGTTCCATCTACGATTGTATCAAATAAATGAGTAATATGAGCAACGTTTAATACATGCTTACAGTTTTTACTTGATGAAGCAACTCCAATTTTCACTCCTTGAGAACGAAGTTCTTGAATTAATCTTAGAGTGGATGAATACAGATCAACTCCTTGTTCATATAGAATTTCATTAATTAACTTGTTTTTTCGATTTCCTAACCCACAAATCGTTTCCTCTGATTCTGAATCTGTTGGACATCCATAAGGAATCTTTATATTTCGCGATTCTAAAAAGGATTGAACGCCTTTATATCGAGGTTTCCCATCCACGAAAGGTAAATAATCAGATTCATGATTAAACTCAAAAAATGGTTCATTAAATCGCTTTTCTCGACTCTTAAGATAGTCATCGAACATCTTTTTCCATGCCATACAGTGTAAACTGGCTGTTTGGGTAATTACTCCATCAAGATCGAAAATCACCGCTTTTAAAGAAGATATTCTTTTCACCTCGTTGTAATATCAAAAAAATTTTTAAAATGTTAATGACTTAAACGATTTAATAGTCCATTTCCTTAATCATCAAATTTTTGAATGGGAATATTATAAAGTAAATTTACTTCAGTTTTTGCATCAAATATATGAATTTTTTCAATAGGTATAGAAATATAGGCAGTATCACCCATTTTTCCTGAATAAAATCCAGAAGTCACAGCCATTGCAGAAATCCCCCCTTTAAAATCGAAAGAGACAACAGTATTTGCACCGAGATATTCAAGAACGGAAATTTGGACTTCAATGGAGCCCGGAAAAGGTTTTTGCTTAATTTCAATATGTTCAGGTCGAATTCCCATTATAAGACCATTATTTAATTTTGGTTGAATTTTATTCACATATTCTTCTGGAATTTTTATTATATTTTCTCCAAATCTTAAATTTGATGATTCTAAATCACATTCTATAAAATTCATCATAGGAGAACCTATAAATCCTGCAACAAATTTGTTTCGAGGGTAATTGTACACTTCATGAGGAGTCCCAACTTGTTGAATTCGTCCTTGATTTAAAATCGTAATTCTATCTGCCATAGACATAGCTTCTACTTGATCATGCGTTACATAAATTAAAGTCGTCTGAAGTTGTTTTTGTAATTTAATAATTTCTGCTCGCATTTGAGTTCGTAATTTTGCATCTAAATTACTCAACGGTTCATCAAAAAGAAAAACAGTTGGATTTCTGACAATGCAGCGACCTAAGGCGACTCGTTGTCTTTGACCTCCACTAAGTTCTTTGGGTTTTCGATCAAGAAGATGAGATATGTTTAAAATATTCGCAGCTTTTTGAACCCGTTTTTCTATTTCATCAGGTTTTAATCTTGCCAATCGTAATGCAAAACTCATGTTTTTTCTAACATCCATATGTGGATATAATGCATAAGATTGGAAAACCATGGCTAATTTGCGCTCTTTGGGAGGCAACTCATTCACACATTGATCACCAAAGTAAATTTCACCAGATGTAACTATTTCCAATCCTGCAATTAGATTTAAACAAGTAGATTTCCCACATCCTGATGGTCCAACTAAAACCATAAATTCTTTGTCTCGAATCGTTAAATCAATATCTTTCAATACATGCACGTTTGGTTTGAAAATTTTATTCACTTTTCTTAATTCAATTTTAACCATGTAGTAATCACCTTTATCCTTTAACTGCACCACTTGTAATTCCTTTAATTATTTGCTTTTGAAAGATCAAGACTATAATTACTAATGGAACAGTCGCTAATGAAGTCGCTGCCATTAATGCAATGTCAGTATCCCAATCCGCAGAAAGACTTAAAGGACTTTGAACAAAACGCAAAATAGCACGGGGAACGGTATGATTAACATCACTCACTAACCATATTTGAGCAAATAATAACTCATTCCATGCATTAATAAATACTAAAATAAAGCAAGTAAATAGACCCGGAATCACTAATGGTGCAATTACCTTGTAAAAGATTTGAAAATTTGATGCCCCATCAACTTTTGCGGCTTTCCATAAATCTTCAGGAATTTCTTGAAAAAAAGATCTTAACACAAATGTTGCAATCGGTAAATTAAAAGCAGTATATGGTAGAAGTAATCCTAAGAGATTATCAGTCAAATCCATGAATGGAAATATTTCTGCAATCGTTTTAACTTGAATAAAATAAGGTATAATTATTATTAAAGCGGGTAAAGAAGTCATTGTAAAGATAATTCCAGTAGAGAGCATTTTTCCGGGAAATTTAAATTTCGCTAAAGCATATCCTGTCAGGGATCCAATAATTAAAACAATTACGCCTGTTGTACTAGAAAGAATAAATCCATTTACTAATGCTCTACCAAAGCTGACTCCTGTAAATCCTGATGTTTCAAAAACTACTTTAAAAGCTTTAATAGAAAAATATTTCGGAAAGAATTCAAAGGACATTTGAGGAATATAAGGATTTCGAAATGATCGTCCAACAATCCAAATAAATGGTGCAGAACAGAATAAAATCATAAATATTATTGCTAATCTAAATCCCCAACGTTCAATTGCACGACGACGATTAAATCTTTTTAATACGCCCTTTTTAAGTGTAATTTTGGATGTTAAAGCTTCTTCTTTTTCAGTAAGAATTAAATCATCTGATTTTGACCTATTAATAAGATGCAATTTTTTTTTTGTTATTTTTTTTTCCTTTTTGAAAACACCAATATTTATACGATTTAGTTGTAACTTTATTTTTTTCCGTAAAATTTTCCAAATTTTATGTTTTTTAGGTTTTCGTTCTTTTGAAGCCCATTTAAATATAATCAAAGCAAATGTTGCAATTAGGACGAATTCCAATATCGCTACTGCTGAAGCCATGCCAAACTCTTGACTTTTTGCCCAGAAATTCACTGCTTGGTATGTCATCGAATAAACACTTGTATCACGAAAAACTACAATCGCATCATATACTCTTATTGCATCCATCATCCTAAAAACCAGCGCAATTCCCACTCCTGGTCTGATCATTGGCCAAGTAATTTTCCAAAATTTCTGCCAATTATTTGCTCCTGCAATATCTGCTGCTTTATAGAGATCATCAGGTACGATTTGTAAAGCTGCAAGAATAAGTAAACTAAAATAAGGCGTGGTTTTCCAGACATCAATAAATATACAACAGATCATAGTAAACGTTATATCAACATCTAAAAGATAAGGAGAATAAGGAACTGGAAGAATAAGAGTAAACAGTGTTTGAACATCTGCACCATAAAAGGCAACTTCTCTTCCACTTAAAGCATGAATAATTGAATTAAATACACCGTAATCACTAAGAGGAGCGAAAAATTCATATCGAAAAATAGTAGCAGAAGCCACTGTAGGTAATGCCCAAGGTATTAAAAGGGTTGCTCGAGCTAACCCCCTTCCCCAAAATTTTTTATTTAATAATAGCGCAAAAACAATTCCTAAAAATAATTCAAAAAATACTGCAACTATCGAAAAGAATAGAGTTTGATAAGTATACTGCCAAAAGTATTTTGTGTTTCTTCCACCATAAAAGAGGAGTTCATAATAATTTAAAATTGATATTTTAGTTCCAAAATATCCTGCAGTTGCAGAACTATCTGTGAAGCTGATAAAAATACCAATGATTAATGGAAAAAAGATCCCAAATAAAAAGACAACCAATGCAGGAATTAGAATTTTAAGTGCAAATTTAGTGTCTTTCTCATATCTTTTTTTTTTTTTAGTTAAATTTAATTTTGGTTTTATTACAGAAACTTCTGCCATAATCTTTGCTCCAATTTCTTTTTTATTATTTTAACTTAACATTAATAAAAGATTAAAAAAAATAAAACACTGGAAATTAGTGTTTTTTCTTTATAATCACAAGAGTTCCAGCAGTTAAGCCCATGAATGCTATCATAAAAACCCATGTATATCCTGGAATAGAAACAGAATCTGAAGTTGGTCCTCCACTAATAATTTCTGAAATTGCTGTATCCATTTCTCCTAAACCTTTTTCAACTGATTTAACACCACCTAAAATATCATTGAATTTATCTGCAATTTCAGTACTGATTTCAGGATATTTTGGATGAACTGGGCGCGAAAGAGTTCGATCAGCTGCATCTTTAAATTTGGAAACCCATTCAAATCCAGCAGGTAGATCATCAAAGACCGATTTCAAAGCAGGAAAATTGGAACATTCAGTTAATTCTGCATTTTGAGCGGTGGTATTCCCTAAAAATCGAATTAGCTTCAGCGCCAAATCTTGATGAGTACTATAGGAATTAATAGCTAAAATCGCACCTCCCACAACAGATGATTTCTCGTCTGCAGAACCAGTTTTTGTTGGCATAGCAGTAACTCCAAATTGAATGTAGTTTCCTGAACCATCAGTAGCGTTCAAAATATCTGTGTCCTCTGAAAGACCATAAGCAAATGGCCATTGCCGCATAAAAATGGCATTTCCTGCGAGCCACATACCGACACTTGAACCTTCATCATGAGTTAACCCCGCACGAGGTATAATATATCCAGTACCTTGAACACCCGTATATCGTGGAGCTACAAGGCCTTTCAGGAATTCCATCGCACCTTGAACATCTGTGGTATTTAAGTTTGGATTACCATTTTCATCAAATATAGAAGTGACACCAGCGGAACCAATCCATTCTATAAAATTACATACACCGCCTTCATATGCATCAAATTGGCCTACAAATCCAACAAGATCGGGATTCAATTCTTGTTCAGTTGTATTTGCTAAAATCTTATTAGTGTTCGTTTTAAATTCATCCCATGTATCAAAATCATCAATTGTAAAGCCATTTCGCGTTATTATATCATTACGGTAGAACAATACTCCAAGGTTCATAAAATATGGATATGCCCATATCTTTCCATCATAAGTACAACTCTGAACCATACCACCAAAGTAGTTATCCATTTCCCCACTCTCTAAATCCGCAGTGAGATCTTTTATCCATCCGTTTTCCGCAAATTGTGCAGTCCAGACTGTATCTAACCCAATCACATCAAATTCACTATCCCCAGCCGCTAATAAGGTCGTTAAATAAGTTAATTGGTCATCAGCACGTGTACCTGAAGCGACCACTTCAACTGCATCAACCCCATCAGTAACAGCAAGGAAATCATCGACGACAGCTTCTACTCCAGGAGCTTGCTGATCAGTAACGATTATTTTTAAAGTAACGCCTTGTGCTTTAGATGTACTAACCATTACCAACCCAATAGGTAATACCATCATAACGAGTAGAAGGGTGCTATAAATGAATGTTTTTTTTTTCATGATAATTCCTTCGAATGCATTTTTTTTCTTCATTGAAATTAATTCTTAAATTTCCACTGAAGAAAGATGCATATTTACCTTTTTCTTTATCTTATTTAAAACTTACGCAATTGTCTGCGATATATCCGTTATGATATTGACAAATCTGTAATGTCGTATATACGACATATATGTAAATAAGAGATCTTTTCTCTAAAATATTATAATAGATCTTTTCTTTCCAAAAATCAGATGATGAAAGCATGAAATCGATAGAATATTTATATCATAAATTGCAAGATAAGAATCTTTTAACTGCAATATTACTAATAGATGTGATCTTTACTCTTTTTTTCTTTTTAAACCCATTTATGATTTATTTAACTGGTGATCTAGATTTTTTATTAAGTATTCTTACTGGAATGATCTATATCACAAAAAATCGTAAAGAAACCCAAAATGGATATCTTCTTTTTTTTGAAACAGGAATTCTTGGGGGATTTGTAACAGCAATATCAGCAATTGTAATTACGATGATTAAACACATTTATGAACTTAATACCAATTTTGGTGAGATTTATGTTATTTTTATATTATTAGGACAATTTATAGGCCTATTTCTTGCTATATTCTCAAGTATCTTACATTACTTTAATTTTAGAGACATCGATTGATAATTAAGAGACACTTTTCATTTCTGCCTTAATTTTTTCTACAATTGGGGAGATGTTGTTTCTCATAACATCCAATTGATCCCGCCAAATTTTTCTTTGACCATAACTTGCTTCGCCCCAAATTCGTGGTAAATTAAAGACTTTGATAGGTATTAAATCCCTCCAAGGAAGCGAATCATAAACGATTTGCCCATATGTTAAAATAAGCTCCGGTTTAAGTAAATTGATTTCTGGTTTTAGATGTAATTCATAACATTTTTTGATTAAATATTCCCGATCTTTTAATTTTAGTTTTTGAAGAGGTCGTTTAGTTTGGCATTTTACCATAGTTGTGTAATAGATATAATCAAATATTTCTTCTGGTTTTATATCCAATACTTTAGATACAGCTTCAGGAAAATCTTTATGAAATGATAATCGAAGTGAATTATCTTGAATATGCATTCCTTTTTGGAATGTTTCTTCAGCTAATTTCAGATGAACTTCTACAAGTTGTTCTGCTTCTTCTTGACTAATTTTAATTCCTTGTGGATGAATTCTTTTATACTCACGAATTTCAGATTTTAGCATTTTACCGGGATTTATTCCTATTACTAAAATTTTTTTTGGATTCTGGAAATATCCAAAAAAATCCCGAGGTATGCAACAATTATTACAATCTGGTAAATTCATAGCATAATGTTTATTACATTCGAAATTAGAACATCTAAACACATTTGAATATAATTTTAGTATCTTTGAATTAATACCAAATCTTTGCCTAGTGCTTGTAATTTTAGCTTACACCTAATAGTATCTTTACAGATTTTTAATATTAAATTATTTCTTTTTTGCTTACCTATCAAGAAAACACTATACAAGACTATTCCAGATTTAGAAGGAATTCATGCCATTTTTTGAACTTTTCAGGGACAATTTTTAGCACACTGCGATCATATGTCATTAATCCATTATATTCGATTTCTACATCAGTGATCTGAGTATATACAACACCTGAAAGACCTTGCTTAACAGCCGGTAGCAGAATATTATTGATTAGATTAAAATAGGCTTGTTCCAATTCATTTCGTGATTTTATTCGTTTATATCCGAATTTTTTCTTTGGATTCCATTCATGATTAATAATTGGTAAAGTATATCCTCCAATTTCAGATAAAACCACTCCACGATAATTGAAAGTTGAAGGCATTTGAAACTTATCATTGTAATTATGAACGCTGACAAAATGACCTACTTTTTTATCAAACCAACCTGAAGCGGCATCAATTAATCTTGATGGATCTCTTTTTTTCAACCATTCTGTTAATGAAACAGTATCAAATTGACCCCATGCTTCATTGAAAAGTACCCATACTGCAATTGATGGTACATTATATAAGTGATCAATCATTTCATGAAGTTCTTGTCGGAAATTTTTGCGGTGTTCGGGTTTTCCGTAACCTGAAAACCAATAATTTCGATCATCTTTAGGATTTAAATGAAGTATATGAAGAAGAAATTGACGGGTAATAACACCTTTGCCTCCCCCGTTAGGCATATCTTGCCACACAATTAGCCCCATTTGATCACAATAATAATACCAAAGTGAGGGTTCAATTTTGATGTGTTTACGCACCATGTTATAACCACACTTTTTAATTATTTCAAGATCATAACGTAATGCATCTTCTGTTGGTGCAGTATAGAGTCCATCCGGCCAATAACCTTGATCAAGAACACCCATCATAAAATACGGTTTATGATTAAGGTGAAATCGCATACGCCCTTGTGAATCTGATTCCAATGAAAAACTACGCATTGCAAAATAAGATTCTATACAATCAAAAACGGTGTTTTGCTGTAGAAGTTTAATTTTTAAACCATAAAGTATAGGATTTTCAGGTGTCCACCTTTTTAATGGCGGTAATTTAAGAATTATTGCTTTTTGGAATGGTTGGCGAATAGATAAAATTGATTTTTCTTTATCAAATACAGTAATTTCTAATTCAAAGGAAGATTTCAACTTATCATTAGAAATGTATTCATCGCCAGGATCTTTTGGATGAAAAGAGGCAGTAAATAAAAGAAGAAGTTGATCTGTATCAATATCAGGAGTAATTTCAATTTTCTCAATTGCATAGTATGGAACTGGTTCTAACCAAACAGTTTGCCATATTCCTGAAATGGAAGTATAAAACACAATAGCAGGTTTTAACCACTGTTTTCCGCTGGGTTGATGACCCTTTTCTGTTGGATCGAATACTTTTATAATTATAGTATTTTCACTTTCCATGTTTTTAGAAAGATAGAGAGTAATATCAAAACTAAATGGGGTATATCCACCACGATGCACACCAACTAAATGATCATTTATATAAACTGTTGTTTCCCAATCAACAGCTTCAAAGTGTAGTATTATCCGTTTATCATGCCATTTTGATGGAAGTGTGAACTTTCTTCTATACCAAAGTAGATTTTTCGGCTCTAATTTCCGTTTAACTCCAGAAAGTGCAGATTCTACAGGATAAGGAACTAAAATGTATCCTTCAGATGTAGGCATGGTTTCTGTATTAAAATTCGAGATAGAATACTCCCATAAACCATTAAGATTAAGCCAATCTTGCCTTTTAAACTGAGGTCGTGGATATGATGGCCACGGCATAGAAGGATCTACAGATTTACTCCACTTTGTTAAAAGAGAAGAAGGTTGAATTTCCCAGCGATTTGATTCCCCCATATACATAAATAACCGCACTATTCTTTTAAACATGCACTTAAAGAATAATAGGGAATGATCAAACTTCCATCTCCACCATTTTTTTTCAACTGTCGAAGAAATTGCCTCTTCAAAATTCTAAATGTGAAGCGTAACCATCGATTATGGATGAAAGGAAGCCAATCTGAATAATGATTTTGTAAAGCTTGCTTAATTTCTTGATATTCAAGAATTGTATCTCCCTCTTCAAATTGCTGAACTTTAAATCCATAATTCTCCAATAACATGCTTAGAACCTTAGGATCAATCTCGTGATAAGGAGATCCCCCGGCGGTAATAACGAGAGACTTAACTAACCGCCAATATCTACGCCAATGAATGTATTTTAGATCTGATTGAGATGTAATAGGAAATTCTTCTTCAATAAACAGTAATCCTCCCGGTTTCATTACTTCAATCCAACGGGAAAAACAAAGTGGAATTTTTCCGGTAATCGTATTTATGGCACAAATTGTGTAATCCACAACAATTATATCAACTGAATTGGCGAGAATCGATTTTAATTCACATGCATCTGTTTGAATAAATGAAACTTTCCATTCTTGTTTTACAAACTCAACACTTTGTGTAACGATTGCAGAAAGGTCACGATTAACAATATCTGTGGTAATTAATCTGGAAGTCGGAAAATCTTTAATATATTTCAAAATATCACGTGTAGTTCCCCCATTTCCTGTTCCGATTTCCAAAATAGTCTTGTTTGATAAATCAACATTATTCAACGGTAACATTTCCCATTCCTTCCACTGAATAAAGCAAATCAAAGCTTAAAAAGTGAACGGGATAAAAAATGATTATAATGGTAATAATTACACAAAAAGGAGAAGTAACTGTTTTTAAAATGGGGCCTCAAGCCTTTGGAAAAATTCTTTACCCAGTTCATGCCTTTTTCATAGATGGACTCTTGATTGATACAGGTTCTCGAACTGCACATCGACATATCAAAAATATTTGGAAAAATTATTCTATTCATGCCATTATCAACACCCACTGGCATGAAGATCATATTGGAAACAACAATTATCTCCAAAACACTCGAAATCTTCCAATATACGCACATGAAGCAGATATTCCAATGATTACAAATGCCAAAGATCAAAAATACTGGTTATACGAACGACTTTCATGGGGAATTCCAAAAGGATCGAGAGTGCTACCACTTAGTTCAAAATTCCAAACAGATAATTATACATTCGAAATTATCCATACACCAGGTCATACTCCCGGTCATATATGTCTGTATGAACCAGAAAATAAGATTCTTTTTTCGGGAGATCTCTTTTTCGGAACCCGAATTACCTATTTACGAAATTTTGAAACTTTTGGAGAACAGTTGGATGCGCTTAAAAAAATTCTTAATTATGATTTTACAACCTTATTCTGTTCTTTTAGGGGTATTATTGACGATCCTAAACCAAAAATTCGAAAAAAGATTGCATTTATGGAGAATTTAAGACAAAAAGTTTTAGTATTGGCAGAACAAGGTTTTTCTGAAAAAAAAATTCAAAAAGAAATATTGGGAAGAGAAAATTATATGTATTACATGTCATCAGGTGATTTTTCAAAAAGACATGTCATTTCACGAATTTTACATGAAAATTCTTTGAATAAACATTAATTAACCAAAGATCTTCAATATCCACCATACACCTGGAATTCCAAAAATAAATCTTATCATTTTATTAATCCATCCAGGGATAATTTTTCCTTTATTTTTTTCAACTGCCTTCAAAGTCGCAGAAACTACTTGATCAGGAGTTGTCCAAAGAAATTTAGGCTTTTTGAAAGGTCGCTTTCCAATATAATCACCAACGTGATGGAATTCGGTACGAGTATATCCTGGATATACAACATGCATTTGAATATTAGATGCTCCCATGTTGCGAAGTTGACGACGAATTCCCAAAGTAAGTGTGGAAATATACTGTTTGCTGGCAGAATAAACGATCCCTATTTTTGGAGGACGAAAAATTTCCATAGAACTTATGTTAATAATCGCACCTTGCTCCCGTTTTAGTAAAATTTGTAGTGCTGCATGAGTAAGAATTAGTGGAGTGGTAGTATGAATTGTATGAAGTGCTTCCATTTTTTTTTCATCAAGGTGGTTGAATTTTCCCAAAGTTCCAAATCCCGCGGCATTTATTAGTAAGGCTAATGAATTTGTTTCCATGATTTTTTGTTTAACTGCAATGATTCCATCCTTTTGAGTTAAATCAGCCATAATAACATCAACATGAATGCCATACTGCTTTTCTAATGAAATTCGTAAATCATTCAAGATCTTTTCACGACGAGCAACTAAAATGATATTTAATCCCAAAGAAGCAAGTTTTTCAGCAAATGCGCGCCCGATTCCTGCACTTGCACCTGTAATTAATGCATAATCATTTTGACCGAGTTTATTAAGTTTCATCGATTAAAGATATCTCCCATTTCTTTTATTGCTTTTCTGTTACTCGAGTTAAATCTTGAACATTACTTTTGGTGAAAAATCCATCAAAATCCCCAAACCGATGAATATATTCATTTACAATTAACGTATATGGAGATTGTACTGAAAATGTTTGCTTCAGCCCTTCATCGGGAGATCCTACCAGATCAATTAAGATTTAAATTATTTACATAGATGGCAAAATCAAAATTATAATTAGTCAAATTCATGAATTCTATAATAGCAGCATCCCGATCTCGGGCACGGACGCGAGTTGCAGTGTGATCTAATTTGTAAATATTTTTTAAATGAGTATAATCGGGTTTTTGAACATTAAAAATTTCAATTTCTTTGAATTCATTAGGATGATAATCATACTTATTCATTCCTTTATGTGGTTGAATAAATCCATACGAAGTACCTATATATTTAGAAGGCGGAGTTTGAATAAAAGAATAATTATCTGTATCAATTATTTCGGGGGTTAAAAATTTAAATCCACGCTCTCTTTGGATTTCTACGTATTTTGATAAATTTGTTACTTCAAAAATGAAAGTTTCCAGTCGTGTATTGGGAAGATGTTGAGATTTGGGACGTAAATTATAAGATTTTAAAAAATTGTCATAGATTGATTATGGGAAAAAAAATATAAGAAAATCGAGTTTTAATATGATTGTGAGCGATTCTTCAGAAAATTCTTCTCATCAATCCCAAACATCTGATACACCTCGAAAAATTCTGCGTGTGGGGATTGTTGGTCTTGGAGATATCTGGCAAAGTCATGTACAAGCCTATCCAGATAACTTAAATGCAGTTGTGGTTGGATTTTATGATCGTATAAAGGGACGAGCAGAAACTTGGAAAGATAAAATTAGTCGTTTTATGCATTTAGTTAAAAATGCCGCAAAAGAGAAACTTGATCCTGAAGATGAGATCCATCTGCAACGGTGTGCTATTTTTGAAAAAGAAGCAAAAATCTACGATTCAATGCAAGAAATGCTAGATCAAGTAGATATTATTGATATTTGTGCACCTAATCACGTCCATACTCCTTATGCAATTTGGGCATTAAAAAAAGGAAAATCTGTAATGAGTGAAAAACCCGCTGGTCGATGTTCATATGAAACAGCTGAATTATGCAAAATTGCCGATGAATCTTCTGGATTCTTTCAATTAAATGAAAATTTTCTGTGGTACGCCGCACTACGTAAATTAAGAGATGTTGTTAAATCAAATAAGATAGGAAATGTAAGTAAGATTACAATACGGTTGGGGCATGGACATCCATCTTGGGGGTGGCAGAATCATTTTCTTAATCCTTCATTATCTGGAGGTGGAGTGCTGTCTGATATGGGTGTACATGCAATTGGATTAGGTTATGGTATTTTGGGTAAAGATTATGAAGTTAAATCAGTTCAAACAATTCGAATGAATGCTGGAACCACCAAAGAGCGAACACTACATCAGTATGATGGATTAAACGAATATTATATGAGTTCATTCATGGTTGAAGATGAAGCAAAAATTAAAATTATTTTCAAACATCCTGATACAAAAAATTTACAGAAAGATTATATTGATAATCAGGTGAAAGAAGGGAATACAAAACTAAATATCGACAATGAAGGTTTATCGCAACAAAAATCTAATAATAATGAGAAACAAAATACTGATATTACTGATAATGGTTTAGAAACAAATGAAATTACAGTAATTATTGAAGTTTCATGGGCAAAATCGTACAGAGATATAACAATTCATGGATCAAAAGGTACTTGTGGACTAGATCGAAATGAACACAAACAAGAAATCATTGCAATTTATTATAATACAGGTCAGCAAGAAGAAATTGCAATTCCAAACCAGGCACGTGATTCCCATCAAATTGAAATTATAGATTTCTTAAATAGAATTCAAAAAGGTCAGAAATCAATTCTCGATCATCATTGGGCACATAAGATGCAAGAAATTATCAGTTGTGCTTATTTATCCAATTTACGAGCATTTGAGAGTAATGCAAAAAAAGGTATAGTCATTACTCCTTCAGATCTGCAAAAGTACTATAATCATTTCATTACAAGCAGTATTCCTAAAGAGATGATTGTTGAAGAAATCGTTTATGATTTTATGCGTCCATTTACAAGCTCCTATTATTCAGCTGAAAACCCTCTCCAAAAATAACACTTTTTATTTAATTTCAAATAATTTCACACATACTACTGGTAATTTTCTTGATTTTTTCATTTAATTCTTCTTTTACTGCAATATTTTTGAACAAATTTCCAAAATATCACTTTAGAAAAAAAATTTTTTTTTCAGTATTATATATTTTTATTCTCAAAAGCGTATTTGTTAATTTGATGATATAAATGTCTTATAAAAATAAATTAATTTTTATGTGCGTTATTATCAACATTTTTTTATTAACTCTGCCGAATGGAATAATTTCATATTCTACTGCTCTTGATAAAGCAGTTAAGGAAACAAATGTTAATCTTGTCTGGTCAAATGACAACATTCAAGGAGAAGGAATAATAATTGGAATTGTTGATACAGGAATTGATTGGCAACATCCAGATTTTTATGAAACAGCTCCAAAACTAGTATTCCAAGGAGGACCTTGGCCATCAAGCAATGGAGTTTCAGATAATCTCTATATTGATCTTAATAATGATGGAATTTATACTGATGCAACCCTTGAAACAACTGAAGGTCCTATTCGATTACTTGACAATGGAGAATTAAATCAATCCGGAGAAATTATTAGCTCTGTGGGGGATTATGATCCCGGAATTGATCTTTTTTTTATAGATCAGAATAATGACGGCATATATAATTCAGAGCCGGGATCAGAAGAACCAATATTTAAATTGTATAATGATTTTTCAGGAATTCTTGTTCAAGGGCTTGAAATTCATTTAATTGATCGAACAAGATCAAAAATAATTAAAATGTGGGACATGAGCACTCAACGTTATTATGTTAGAGGAGTTAACCTTAGTAGTTCATTAAATACAGAAAAGGATTATGATGGTCATGGTACTCATTGTGCCTCTATTGCTATCGGTGGTAAGGTGAATGTGGGAAAATTCGTCGGTGTGGCACCAAAAGCTAATCTTAAAATAGTAAAACTTCCTGATTGGGATAATAGAACAAAAATAAGTGAAGGAATTAAATGGTTAGTAAATGATGGAATAGATATACTAAGCTTAAGTTATGGAGATTATTGGAAAAATCTCACTTTAGATGGTGCGGGAAAATCAGAGGGGGGTTCAGAATTAGAAGATACCATCGAGTGGGTATATCAACAAGGAGTAATTCCCATAATCTCTGCAGGAAATAATGGAGATAAAGATGCACATGCAACATTACAAGTTCCAAGTCAAAACTCTGATTCAACTGATATTGTAATACCTGTTCAACCAAAAATTACTTCTTTAGATTTAACTTTATTATGGAAATCACCAAATTCAGCACTAGATATCTCAATTATCGATCCAAATAATATCGAAATTTCACCAAAAATTAATATTAATGCTACAGATGGATCATGGAATGTTGTTAGCGATTCTTTTCCAATTTTTGGAAATTTTTATCATGTTCAATGGTTTTCTGCGTTGCATGCAAATTCAAGAGGAACGAATAAAACATACATCAGAATTGTATGTAATCCTTTTCCTGATAACATCAGTACACCATCAAATGATCATAATATCCATCAATTTGCCTTAAATAACACCGTTGTTGGTAATTGGAAAATTAAGATAACGAATCCATCAATAAGTAGTAAAATTCAAGATGTACAAGCATATTTAGTTTCAAATGAAGAATATATTTCATACGTTGGACATCCTGGCGCTTATTTCTTAACACCGAATAGAAACATGACAATTTCCAGTCCTGCTACAGCAGATCATGCAATTGTTGTTGGAAGTTATATAACAAGCCATTCATCTTCATCAAAAATAGGAAAAATATCCGATTTTTCATCTTGGGGACCTCGTATTGATTATGTTTTACCAAAAATGATAACAGCACCTGGAGAAGCAATTATGGCGGCAGCATCTAAACATGCCAATTCAAATGGGAATAATTATACACAAAAATCAGGGACTTCAATGGCTACTCCATTTATTGCAGGATGCTGTGCACTCGCTTTAAATGCAAATTCATCATTAAAAGATAATATCGATTTAGTTTATGAGGTAATTAAAAGGAGCGCACGTATTGATGGAAATGTTTCAATTTTGGGTAATCTCAAAAATTATGCTTTTGGTTGGGGAAAAATTAATGCTTCTGCCTTAATTGATCATTCTTATTCAATAAAAAATATTTGTCCAACCAATCCAGAATCACCAATATTATCTTCAATGAAATCAAGCATCTATTTAAATGAATGTGTGTGGATTAATTGGACAACCAATCCAAATACAGATAATTATACACTTTATCAATACAATTCGATGATTTATGAGATAAATGAATCTCTTACGTTAATTGCTGATGAAATAAGAAATTCTTCCTTTCTATACAGTCCTTTTACGAATGGAACATTTTATTTTGTTATTCTGGCGCGAAATCAAACTGGTGTAAATATGAGTAATGTTATACAAATCATAATTGAACCAATTCCACAAGAAAATCCAGATCTTGTCAATCCAATATGGCTTGAAACCCCCACTAACCAAATTATCACTTATGGAGAAAAATTCTACCTTGATGTTAATGCTTCCGATAATATTGCAATTGATAAGTATTGGATTAACGATACAATTAACTTTCAAATTGATAACGTTGGAATAATTACTAACATTTCAACACTTATAATAGGTTGTTATTATTTGGGCATCCATGTCAATGATACAAGTGGAAATGAAATTATTGCAACTATTAGAATCAAAGTAATTGATAATTCAACTAATAATACAAGTACTGAAACAACTACAGATACGAATACAAATACAGATTCAGATGATCATTCAAGTATTGATAACGACTCAACAACAGATGATAAGCAAAACTATGGAATTATTGGATATCAAACTGAAGTAATCTTTGCAATAATCATTGCTTTCTCAAGTTCTCTGGTTATTCTAAAAAAGAAGCAAATATAATGATGCTTTCATTAAAATTTTTTTTATTATAATTATTTTTTTCGATATTCTTATGAGGGAAGAATTTTCAAAGTGAGAGAAAGAGGAGGAAGAGGAAAATCAACAAACCTCTTCCTCTGGGTTGGGCATTTATGTGATTGGTTATGAAGGATAGGGGGGATAATCTGAATTATAATAAATTGAAATTTTCTTTGCGCATAACTCGCAACATTGCATTTCCATCTTGATGAACAACTTCAATATCCTGAATAAAATCATGTGCTTTTAGAATTTCAAAATATGAGTAAAATGTTCCAAGTGAGGGAAGGAATTTCGCAAAATCAATTTCAATGTTGGGCATAAGTTAATCACTCAAGATAATTATTTCTAAGTATATGATGATGTTGCCTCCATTTATAACAATTATATTGTAAAAATTCCAAGAAAGATTGTACGTTTGTGTAAATACTACTTTTCGAATGTCGCCCAAATTTGTCTGAAGCAATTCAAACAAATTTTTATTTTTCTTTCTTTGGAGGTAATTTTTAGTCATTACGTTCATAAATAATGCTTTCTTACATGTGATCACTAGGTGTATCGCTAAACGCCTGTTATTAGGGGTAATAAAAAATGTCGAAAATAAAGAATATTGTAGTAATTGGAGCGGGGCTAATGGGCTCAGGAATAGCACAAGTCTCAATTCAAGCAGGATACAATGTAACCTTAGTAGATATTAAAGACGAATTTATTGAAAAAGGGTTAAAGAGCATATTAAAAGGCTTAAGTAGATTGGAACAGAAGGGAAAACTTGGTGAAGGAGTTAGTGCTCAAAGTTTAGTTTCTAAAATTCAAAAAACAACCAATATTCCTCAAGCAGTACAAAATGCAGATTTAATTATCGAAGCTGTGATTGAAAATCTTAAAATAAAACAAGATGTATTTCGCACTTGTGATGAAAATGCACCAGCTGATTGTTTAATTGCCTCAAATACTTCTTCAATGAGTATAACAAAAATTGCAGAAGCAACAAAACGTCCAGAAAAATGTTTGGGAATCCATTTCTTTAATCCAGTTCCATTAATGAAATTGGTTGAAGTAATTAAAGGCGAAAAAACTTCAGAAGATACATTAAATACCGCTCAAAAATGGGCAGAAAGTCTTCCTTGTAGAAGTCCACGATATGTGCCATTAGTATTAAAGGATCGACCCGGATTTATTGCAAATCGAATGATTGCACCTGCTTTTATTCTTATGAACTGGGCTTTTGAACAAGCAGTAAAAGAAGGCATATCTTGGGAATCTTTAAATGCAGATACTCTAAAAGAAGGATTGCCAATGGGATATTTAGAACTAGGTGATTATGTTGGGCATGATACCTATTATCATATCAATACATATTATTCAAAAACACTTTCTCCTGATTTTACTCCTGGACCCGTTTATACTAAAATGGTGGAAGATAAAAAACTTGGAAGAAAAACCGGTCAAGGCTTTTTTGATTGGTCACAAGGTCGTCCAAAGTTACTAAATGAACCCAAAGCAAATTTGCTGTCAGCAGAATTACTAGATGCAATTGAGGCAAATGAAGGGTGTCGGTTATTAGAAGAGGGTGTAGTTAAACATTGGCATATAATTGATGAAACAATGATGGCAGGATTTAACCGCCCTGGAGTCATGAAAGATGCAGTAAGTAATTACGAAAAATGGGCGAAGATGCTTGAAGAAATTGCAGGAAAAATCGATAAACCATATTTAATGCCTTGTGAAATGTTAAAAACGGGTAAATTTATAGAACTTAAATGATTTTCAATTAATTAATTCAATTTAACCTTCTTTTTTATTAAATTCTTTTTTATTATCTTCTTCTTTCGATAATATCCTCTATTATAAGGGCTTAATAGCATCAATAAAAATAAAGAATGAAAATACTTAAATCTATTTCTATAGAAAAAAATAGAGAAGAAAGTGATAGATTGATAGATTTTCAAGTGAAGATGAAATCATATACTTATTTAATTTGAAGTAGCTTTAATTGTTTCTCTAATTGTTGAATTTGGTCAAAAAGCTCAAATTCATGACATTTTTGTTTTGTAATATCAACAATAAAACCTTCGATATATTCCAATTCATGTGTTTCCTTTGAGTAAATTCCATATCCTTCATCCATGACCCATTTTTCGTTATCACCAGCAGTTTTAATCATATAACTAAGATGATATGCAATTTTATTCTCTACTGCAAATTGAACTTGACTTCTAACTAAATCACGGTGATCTGGATGAATGATTTCTTCGTAGGATACAGTTGCATTCTCAACTAATTCACCCGGTTTATATCCTGTTAAGCAAAAGCTGCCTTCACTAACAAATATCTTTGTCCAGTGTTCGTCATTTCGACTTCTGTAAATCATAATTGGTAAATTCTGCAACATTTTTTTTAGATCAACAGAATCTATATCCATAATCGATTATAACAAAAGCCAAAATTTATGGTTTTCTAATTTGGGAGCATTATCCCCAAAATATATCATCTTTTTATCATGATAACATATAATTAGTTAACTTTTTTTACGAAACTGACATTTCAGTTGCCCACATGCTGCCTGAATTTCATCACCTAAAGTTCGTCGAATTGTATTTGGAATATGATTTCTTGTAAGAATTTGTTGAAACGCTTCAATCTTTTCCAAAGAAGGAGGTTTAAAGGGAAAATCAAGTAAAGGGCTTGCACTGTTAACAGGAATTAGATTAACATGACACAGCATTCCAGATAGAAGATTACTTAATTTATATGCCATTTTGATAGAATCATTAATACCCGAAATAAGAGAATATTCAAAAGTAATTCTTCGATGAGTCCGTTCAATATAATCTCTACATGCTTGAATTAATTCATTAATCGGATATTTTTTGCTAATTGGTACAATTTGATTGCGAATTGAATCAATTGGCGCATGTAATGAGATTGCGAGGGTAATTGGAATCTCCAAATCAGCTAATTCATAAATTTTTGGGATAATTCCGCATGTCGAAAGTGTAATATGCCGATATCCTAAATTTAAACCATCCTTTTCATGAACTAAATTAAGAAAACGAACAACTTCAGTAAAATTATCTAATGGTTCACCAGAGCCCATTAAAACTACAGAAGCGACACGTTGACATGTTTGTTCTTGAATCGTTAAAATTTGTTGGATCATTTCTCCTGCTGTCAAATTTCGAAAAAAGCCTTCTTTCCCAGAGGCACAGAATGCACAATGCATTTTACATCCCACTTGAGTAGAAATACAAGCGGATATGCCGTGATGATATTCCATTTTTACCGTTTCAATTGAAGCACCATCATGAAGCGTAATTAAATATTTTACAGTATGATCAGCAGATTTTAATGTTTGTTTAATTTCTGGTTTAAAAAAGTAAAAATTTTCTGCAAGTTGAGCACGGAGCTTTTTTGGAATATTTAGCATTTCATCAAACGAAGAAATTTCGTGATATAACCACTGAAATACTTGTTTTGTGCGATATTTTGGATAATGTAATGTGTTTTCGATGAAATTTTCCAATTCTGAAATGGTCAATGAATAAATATACCGTATTTTTCCGTTCACAATATAAAAAGAGCAACGAGTATTTTGAAATTTCGGATTTTAGGATTAAAATTTTTCTTTTTTTCTCTAATATAGGAAATTAAATCTTAATCACCATATTTTACATAGAAGAAACAATAAATGATATTTCCAAGTTTTAATAAATGAAAACACTATAATACACAAAATGAAAATTGGAATATTATCAGATACTCACGATCATTTAGCAAATATCTCTAAAGCAGTCGATCTATTCCTAAATGAAAAAGTAAGCAAAATTATTCATTGTGGTGATTATATTGCTCCATTTGTTATACGGGCAATGACTAAGCTAATTGAACATAAAATACCTGTTTACGGTGTATTTGGAAATAATGATGGGGAAAGAATTGGATTAAAGAAAATTGCAGGAAAAATTATTGAATTTAAAGGGGAATTTTTTGAATTTACCGAAAATAATTATAAATTAGCGGTTTATCATGGAACAGATGAACGAATTTTGCAAAATCTAATTCATTCCCAATTTTATGACGTGTTATTAACAGGACATACACATCAAATAAAAATTGAAAAAGTTGGGAAAACATTATTAATAAATCCTGGTGAAACATGCGGTTATCTTACTGGAAAAGCGACATGTGCAGTATTAGATTTATCATGCAAACATTTATCACAAGATAATGTTCAAATTTTCGAGTTATGAGCCAAATTCACCTAAAAAAAAATAATAAAAAAAGACTGTAATTTTTTATTATTATTTCTTCTTCTGCTTATAGATTTTATAAGCTTCGATAATTTCTGGAGGGGCACGTTTACATTTTGGTAAATGGCGGAGAACTGAAACTTTTGCTTTTTGACAGAACGGACAAATTTGCTTAACTGCATCACCGGTTCCTACAGTTTTTATCTTTTTTATAACATCATTTTCAAAATCAATTGTACTAGCTGATGTAGTGCTTCTTGTATCATCATCAATCTCATCTTCAATAACTTCTTCTTCATCATCTATTCCAATTATGTCGTCTTCAAGTTCTTCTAACTCTTCATCAAGTTCTTCATCTTCTTCTTCAATTTCGTCTTCTTCGAAAATTTTACCATGTTTTTTACCTAATCCTTCTTCACGTTCATCTTCATAATCCAGTTCATCTTCTGGTTCTTCTTCAGTAACTCCAATAACTAAAGCAACATCTTCATCATCTTCGAATTCTTCTTCATCTTCGAATTCTTCATCTTCTTCATCTTCTTCGATTGCTTTTTGAGCAGATCGTTTCTTTCGCTTGACTGGTTTAACGATTTCTTCTTCAAGTTCCAAGTCATCTACATCAAGATCAAGATCTTCATCGAATTCTAAAGATTCATCACCAAAATCGTCATCAGATATGTCAATTTCATCAAGATCATAATGAAAATCAGGTGCATCATCTGCTATATACATTTCACTGTGAGTTAATTCATCTTTTCTTTCGCGATATAATTCACAAACTTGACAGACGATATTATAGGGACTCATAGTGAATTTTCGGGTTTTACATCGACAAAGCGGAGCACCTGAATTAGAAATGGCATTCAGAGAGACTAATTGCTCGCAAGCAATGACACGAACATTTTTTTTTGATTTGGAAGATTTTTTTGGCATAATAGTGCACACTAGTTAATAAGTAAAAATAAGGAGAAATGAACAAAATTCTTCAGTAACGTGATGGTAAATTATTCATTTAAAAAAAATTTTTTGTTTTAATTAATTTCAACTGTTAAAAGCACTTAATTAGAATCACTATTTTCATATAGATGCTTCATTTTCTATTGCATATTTTACTACATTCGTTATCTATTAGAGATTTATTTGTATTTAGATGCTTTTTTTACATATAGATGCTTTATTTGTATTTAGATGCTTTTTTTATTTTTAGATACTTTATTTTAATGTTGATGTCTATGGTTATTTCAGAACTTTTCTACGAAGAGCCTGTATATAGGCCGCCATCTGAAGGAAAAAAATCATTATTAATTACAGCCACTGTAGGATGTTCTTTTAAATGTACATTTTGCTATCCATACCGACATAAAAAATTCCGTATTAGAGCTGTTGATGAGATAATTGAAGATATCAAAAAAGCGCGAAAAATGTTAGGTCCAAATGTTGAACGAATATTTTTGTTGGACGGCAATGCTTTTGTGATGAAACCAAATGATTTAGTTGCAATATCGGAAGCTTGCTACAAATATCATCCAAAACTGCAGAGGGTTAGCGCATATGCACATGCAAAAGATATTCTTCGTAAAAGCGACTTAGAATTGAAAGAAATCCAAAATTCAGGTATAACAATGGTGTATATGGGCATAGAAACTGGGGATGATGAATTGCTGCAGAAAATTAACAAACATACGAACGCAAATGAATTGCAACAAGCTGCACAGAAATTGCATAAAGCCAGAATAATTCTATCAGGCACAGTTATTTTAGGATTAGCAGGAGATAATATTGAACTTAGTAGGCGACATGCAATTAGAACAGCCCAGTTAATTAATTCCATGAACCCTGCAAAGCATCAAGATTGGTATATCTCAGCATTAACCTTAATGCTCCCTCCAGGAACTCTCCTTGCAAATAAATATCAAAATGGAGAATTCACTCCACTTTCTCAAACAGGGATATTGCAAGAACTTCGATTAATGATTGAACATATCTCTGATGATGTTCATGATTGCATTTTTCGGAGCAATCATGCATCTAATTACTTGGTATTAAAGGGTATTTTAAGTAAGGATAAACAGAAATTCTTGCATCTAATTGATCAAGCACTTCAAAATCCATCAATGCTCCGACCGGAATTTTTTAGAGGGCTTTAGAAAAATATCTTTATCACTGAAATCAAGATTATTAAAATGATAAAGATATCTTTTTAGGTTCAAGGCGCGTTAATGTATTAAACAAGAGAGTAAGAAAGAAGGAATAAACGAATGAATGAGCAATTTCTAATGATCTTGGAAAAAGAACGGGAAAAAATCAATAAAAAGATCGATTCAATTTACCGAAATCTAATTGAACAAGAAGAAGAAACCTATCTTCGGAAATTTCATACATATTCTTATAATTTTACTAAGGGTCCAGGTAGAAGGATATTACCCATTTGTTTAGTTAATATTTTTTTGGGATTATCTGGCGATCGGGATATTGCAGAGATGATTGATGAAGTTTATAAAATCAGTATATCAGTAGAGTTATTACATATTTCAAGCCTAATAATTGATGATTTAATCGACAAAGAAGAAATTCGAAGAGGTTTACCAACTTTCCATAAATCTATTTTACAATTAGAGAAATTACCAGATTTAATTGAAAATTCATCAAATATTTCAGAAGAAGATAAGGAAAAATCACAAGAATTTGAAACTTCAGCCGCAATATATGGAGGAAATATCACTTCCTTAATTGGAAGTCGTTTAATTTTGGAATCAAATTTTGATAATGCACGAAAAGAGAAAAGCCTTCAGATTTATTTATCCGGACTTGAAGGAATTATCAGAGGACATCTGTTAGACGAACACTACAAATTGAAACATTTAGATCAAATTACTCTTGAAGATTATCTAATATTAAGTGCCTTAAAACGTGGAAAACCAATGGAGACAGCAGTTGGTATCGGCGCAATATTGGGACATGCGCGCTCTTCTCAGTTGGAACCCTTGATGCAAGCCATGAATAAAATAGGTATAATTGATCAATTGATGAATGATGTAAAAGGTAGTTTCGGAGATCCAAAGGAAAAATCGATTAGTTCAGATATTACTAGCGGGCAATGTACAATCTTAACAATTATTGCATATCAATCAGCAACATCCGAACAAAAAGAAATATTAAATTCAACATTAGGAAATCGCAGTGCATCAAAAGAGCAGATAGAAGCGGTGCGGGAAATTTTTAAGTCAACAGGCGCGTTAGAATTTGTAAAAATGTATTCTAATAGTTTAAAAAATGATATTTATAATTTACTGCAAAAGGTTTACCCTGGATTGAAGGCAGAAATTATGAAATTTTTTAACGATTTGTTAAATTATATTACCGATCTTCCTGTCTTTAAGTGAAATGTCTCTTTTTTTTTATTCTACAAAGCATCTCCTTACTTTTTTATCAGAGAATTATTTTATTGGATTTTGAGAAACACCATAATTTTTATTAATTGTTTTTGAAAGAATAATCAACAATTAATACACTGCAAAATTATCCCTTTATGGGGAGATATATTTAGAATGTCGAATGTCAATAATCTGATCGAATTTCCACATCCTTTAATAAAACGAAATTATCATCTAATTCGCCACTATTTATTGTTTCTAGTTGATATTGGATTAGATTATCTAAAAAGAGAATATCTTCGCCATAATTCAGAAACTTCTTTTCAAGAATTTACCGCAAATAATTATTATGATTATATTCTAAAGGATTATCTTCGTCGCAAATTGAAAGGGATATTAAAAGTCATTTTAAAAGCATCTGTAGAAGCAACTAAATATTTTAAAGATGAAAAAATCGATGCATCTGAATTAGATAGAATTGTGAAAAAATATTATCCCGAATATGCAGAAAATGATATGTCTCTTCTTCATAGCTCACCTAGCCATCCTAATCGAAGTGAATTGGAAACGATCAGTCGACTTACTTTTAGAGTGGCAATCATTCAAACAACACGAATTATTCAATGCAAGTATGAAAATATTAGTTATTATTCTGATCTCATCCGAACGGTTTATCCAGACAAAATACAATGCCAAATTTCTTTACATGCTATATTAACTATGATAGATCAAATGATTGACTGTTTTGAAAGATCTTTAGATCTGATCTCCATTCCTTTTTACAAACCGACATGGAACTTGCGTGATTTTGCATATATTCGCAAAATATATGAATTTGCAATTACAGAAACTAATCATCAAATTGATTTAATTTATCAGGGGGAAAAAATATGAAAAAGTACAAAATGCCCAAGTTAAAACCGGAAATTCGCAGTGCCATGAAAGCGATTGGATTTACGGACTATTTTATTAATCTTTTTATTACACTTCTGAATTCAGGAGAAATGAACGCTCACGAATTAAGTGAAATTACACATGTCCCCTATTCACGTATCTATGAAATTCTCAATGAAATGGTAGCCAAAAAAATCATTACCAAAATAGATGGTCGACCAAGTACATTTATAGCCAATGATCCTACTGATGTATTTATGTACATGAAACGCCAACAAGAGCAGATTTTTAGCGAAAATATTAATACAACACTCCCTATTCTTAAACAATTATTTGGTGAAAAACGACCAACAAAACAGGTTCAATTTACACTGCTCGAAGGAGATAAAGCCAGTCGAGATCATCTCCGAAATCTTATTAATGCAACGTCTCATAAATTACAAGCAGTAATTAGAAATGTAGCGGAAGTTTACCCCTTAATCAGACATAATTTAGATTTTCTTCGTACGAAAGGTGTAGAAGTTCAAATAATTATTGAAACAGAATTTGTAAATGAAGAATTCATTCCAATCTTGGAAAACCATTGTGATATTAAATATGTAGATCACATTTTTCAAACTCTTTTTATTTCTGATGATAATGTTGCATTTCAATCTGCCAAAGGATATTTTGATATTGCAAACCCAAAAATAAAAGGATATTCTATATTCAGTTCCACTGATACGAAGTATATTATGTACACCCAACAAATCTTTGAAAATATTTGGAAAATTGGAATTCAAAAAGAACAAATTCAACAAAAAAGTAAATCATCGAGTAATTCACAGAAAAAGGCAACTAGAACAAGTAAAAAGGCAGTAAAATCTGAAAATAAGTAATCTTCTAGGTTAAAACAACCCTAAAAAAGCACTTACAATAATTTTATATTCCGTTTTATATATGGAGGCTTAGAAAGAAGCAGTTTTACTAGCTCTTTAAAAATTAAGCTTGTATTATAACCTGTTTTTGAAGATGTCTCAAAAGCACTACTTGCACCTAGTTTTTTTCGGATGTCCTCAACGATAGTAGGATCAATTTTTTTGTTTTCATTAATTATATCATATTTTGCACCTACTAAAATAGAAGGAATATTATCTGAATTAGCTCGTAATAAGGGCAACCATTTCTCTTCTAAACGAATTAAAGAATGGAAAGCAGTCATATCATAAACCCATATTACACCATTAGCCCCAGAGATAAATTGTGGAAGAAGTGGGCGAAAACGTTCTTGGCCACCAAAATCCCAAATTGAGAGCCCAATTCGAATTTTTTCACCGTTTTCTTCTGCAAGGATGGAATAACTATTAAAACTTAATCCGATAGTAAGTTTTGTGTCTAGAAACTCCGAATAACAAAATCGATTAGTGATGCACGTTTTGCCCACACCACCTTCACCCAAAAGAATAATTTTGAATTGGTAACGGATATTCTCATTCAAGTTTTCCATCATTGCTTTATATTTCACCATATAATTCACAATTTGGTGTTTACTATAATAAAGAAATATAATTTTGTAAATATTAATTGATTAAAAAAAGCAGATCCTTTCCTATTAATTTTTACAATACTATTCCTTTATACATGGATGCTCTTAAATTTTAGAATAAATTTCGATAATATCAAATTCATTTAAAACAAAATTCATACCTGCTCGAATACGCGTTTCTTGTCCATCCGAGCGAGTTCGGTAAATATAAGCAAATTTAAATCCATTATATAGATCTTTATGAATTTTTAGCGCAACTTCTCCAACTGTGCTTGATTTTGGAACAATTAAAGGTTTATCTGCAATCCCCTTCTTAGATTTTGTGTATATTCGAATTAATTTCAATTTTCGAAGAATATCTTCTTCAAAAGAGTTTAATCCTTTTTTCACAATTTCATCACGAGATTTATCATAAATAAAAGCAATTGGATAAATAGAATATTCATATTTTGTTCCTTTTCCATAATTAATTTGCAATTTATTAAAATTCTCTTTAGTATTTGGTAGATCTGCTTTACTAGCAATTATTATAGCGGGTTTATATTTTGAAGAGCGATTAAAAGCCATTTCTATTTCATCAATAGAGAGTTCTTGATAAATTTTTACAGTTGCATGGCTGATTCCTGACGCTTGAACCATTTCTTTAATAAAAGGAATATTATTTTCGTTCTTCTTTGCATCTTTTGTCATTAAAAAGATTTGTATTCCTCCAGCACCAGTTTTTTCTATTGATACTTTTGGAGCTTCTCGATTTAAATAAAGATGGTGTTGATGAAGGTGCTTTATTATATTTTCCATTTGTTTAAGAGGATCCCGAGATAAATCAATCATTAAAGCAATAATATCAGTTACTTTCAAGCCAGCAATCACACGAGATAAATACTGAGATTCATGTAAAGCAGGTTCTTCGACAATTTGAAATTTAATTTTTTTCCATTCGTAAATTCCAACAACAGGTTCGGCAGTAAATACACCTGGAACAAGGTGAGACACTCCAGTCATATTTTTTAAAAAAGTGGATTTTCCTGCACCCATATCTTGATCAAAGTAATCACTAACCAACATAATTTGAACAGACTGTGGTTCTTTTTTGATTACAAATGGATCTTCAACAGCTGCTGCTAAAGCCTTTCGTCGCCGTATTTTATCTTCTCGTTCAGCTTTCAATTTTGAAAGTCGTGTTTTATTCAATGCCACGATACGTTCAGTAGCTTTATGCTTTGGAACAAGGGAAAGAAACCGTTCTAATCGCTCGATCTTATCATCAAGGGTCTTTGCATCTAAAAATTCACTGTAAGCCAGCTTTGCTTCCGCAGTTAAATTGGAACTCACTGGGAGCGCCCCCCTTTCTTTAATTAAAATAATGATTTGAAGCGGTCTTCGCTTTTCAAAATTAGATCCCCAAAAATTTTATCCAAACGTTTATCGAATTTCTTAAATTTTTTTACTTTTTTATGGGTAATATCATAAATACTAAAACGGTTTGAAAATTGAAACAGTGCTTCTCTCATGGTTTTTAAAACAGTCTTATCATCACTGTTTTGATCAACAATACAATACATTAAAAGAGGTTCTAAAGAAGAATGATCCACATCAGAATTAGACTTTGAATTAGCTTCAGAATCCGCAGAATCCGCAGAATCAGCAATATTATGAGTTATAACTGTAATAGTATATTTACCAAGTGAAAAACTTTGAATTTCTTCGCCAAATGCTTCAGTAACTACTCCAGAAATAGTTTGTAAAAGAGAATTTCGAATATTTTTATCCAAGACATTTGATGTGGAATAAAATTGTTTTTCGAGTAAGGGTTCACCTTGGTAAGAAATTGCCAATTCTAATATTGCCATGTTAATTTCTGATCTCCGACTAGAAAATTCTCAATGTAAAATGGAATTAATTTGTTATGTTGATATAGATTGTTTATGTATATTATTTTTTCCCACTATTATTATGTTAAAGATCAAGTTTAATATGTTAATGATGAAATATTGCGATATGAAAGTTGAATTTGTAAAGCAGCATTTTGAAGAACAGGGGACATATGTCCAGAGCAAAGGATTTCTGCTTGAAGATCTGAAAGTCTTTTTATAGATAATTTCAATTTTTGGAGGTCTCCACCAGGAAAATCGTATCGACCAAAACTTCCTTGAGGAAAAACAACATCACCAGGGAATAGAATTTTATGTGATTTATCAAATAACGTAATTGACCCTTTACTATGTCCTGGTGTTTCTAACACATCGAGAGTAAATGATCCGAAATTTATTGTTTCTCCTTCATGAACTTCAATTAAATTAGTTAGAGGTTTTATTTTAACTCCAAAGACATCAGCACTTATTCCCAATTCGCGAGGACATATCCTTTGTTCATTTCCTTGTTTAAGAATTTGATTGGTAAAAGGAGCAACATAAATATTTAGCGAAGATATATCATTTTCTTCAAGAATAGAATAAAGCCCTAAAATATGATCTAAATGTTCATGAGTGATGATTATTGAAGCGAGATTCTCCATATTCAATCCAATTTCATGTATGCTCTTTTTAAACCCACTAAGTGATTTCCCATTACCTGTATCAATCAAACAAAATTTTCCAGAAGATTCATCTACCAGAACGTACATATTACAATCGAGCATTGGAAATTCAGCAAAATAATATAGATTTGGTACAATTTTACGAACTATTTTTTTCGTGGGATTTCGGTTAAAGAACATTATAATTGCTAAGAACGCATAACTAAAAAATTAAAAGGAAATAATAAATGAATACATAACTCAAAAATGTAGTTCGTATAAAATAAAATAAAATTTAATTAAAATATTCACGTTTCATTACCTTTTGAGAAAATTTTGCCATAGTTAAGGGTTTTTGAAGAGAATTTGCAAAATTAATACATTTTTTCAAGGTTTCTTCGAATTGATATCCCACATATGAAGATCGGTGAGCATCAGATCCAAAAACAAGTGGAATTTCTCGTTCAATACATGCTTTAATCATTTCATCATGGGGATACTGCTCCTTAACTGGTCGATATAATCCAGAATGATTTATTTCTACAGCCATCTCACCAGTTCTTTTCACTTCATCTAAGAATTTCATTTTAAGATCCCAAATTTCGTCCGATCTACCAAAATATGTTCCGTATTTTTTAGGAAGATCGCAGTGACCAACAATTTGAAATACACCAGTTTTAACCATTTTAATCAAATTCTTATAATACTCCGAAAAAATCGTTTCTTCTCCAAATTTTTGAAATTTTTCCATAATATCAGGAGAATCAACTGGAAAAGGAATTTCATCATCAATTTTTATTATATGAATAGATCCGATGAGATAATCAAGTTTAGACTCATATTTTTTTAGTTCAGAGTATAATTGTGAAAGAACGTGCGGATCAGGATAGTAATCCACTTCAGAAGCGATTTTAATTTGAATTTTATCAGAATATTTGGATTGAAGAATTCTACATTCTTCAAGATACTCAGCAAATTGATCTCTTGGCATTGCAAACTGTTCTGCATTTGCTTCTTTTGGTAAAAAAAACATCGGAAAATGATCTGACAACCCTATTTCTTGCAATCCTATTTTTATGGCTTGTTGAACATATTCTTGCAATTTTCCAACTGCATGTCCACAACGTTTTGAATGAATATGATAATCCCAGAGATCTTGAATAGAAGCACACACTAGTGAAAAAAAGATGGAATAGAAAAAAATTTTTGCTTCT